>NZ_SMLL01000004.1 GCF_004681965.1 Ramlibacter rhizophilus
TGAAACGCCTCTGCGCCGATGATAGTGCGGATTCCCGTGTGAAAGTAGGTCATCGTCAGGCTATTAATCCAGCCCAAGAAGCCCAGCACGAAAGTGCTGGGCTTCTTGCTTTGCGGGCCAGAATTACGGCGGCAGGATGATCAGTTGTTGCGCAGATGGTCGCCATCCCATACGGCTGCCTCGGATCGGACCAGATCTGCAATCAAACGATCCAGCCAATCATCGAATTCCGTCTCGCGATTCCATTTCGATTGGAGTAGCCGGAGGTATGAGCATCCGCGCGCCCAGCAATGGAATTCGACCGCTGTGATGGTCTGAACTTCGAGCAACTTGAACTTGAGGAGTACCTTGGCAGCGTACTGCCCGTGCCTGACCGGGTTGGCGGCGAAATAGGCCAGACGCTCCCGTGCGACGCGCAGCGCAGTCCGCACATCTTCGAACGCCGGGCCATGGCCGGGGATGACCAGCGCGGGCGCGAGTTGCTCGATGGTGTCCAGCGTGGCCCCGACCTCTTCGAATGCGCGCTGGCCTTCGAGCTCCGGAAACACAACGCCGAATCCGGACTGCCACAACGCATCCGCCGAAATGAGGATTCGGGACCGGGGCTCGAAGAGCAGCACGGCATCGGGATCATGGCCCGGCGCCGAATGGACTTCCCAGGCCCGGTGACCGAGTTGGATCTGCTGGCCTGGCGCGATCGAGCCTGTCGCCGCAAATCGTTCGCAGCGCTGGCCGGTAGCTCGGTAGCTGAGCCTGTCTTCATCCCAGATTCGGACCGCTTCGACCTGCGTGTGGGGCACCAGCGTGGCAAGGCTGGGGTATTGGGCCTGCAGCGCTGCGTTGCCACCGCAGTGGTCGCTGTGCAAATGTGTGTTGACCAGGACATCCAGACGCCGGCCGGCCAAGGCCTTGTCGACCAGCGACACGGTTTGCGCAGCATGCGTGCTGTAGCCGCTGTCGACCACCGCCGTCCGATCACCTTCGACGAACACGATGCAGTTCGACGACAGCCAGCCTCGTTCGAGCACGACGACACCGGGCAGGTGGTCCTGCGTGATCGACATCAACGAGGCCCGATGGTCAACGCGCCGCCCTCAGCTCGCGACGCAGGATCTTGCCCACGTTGGACTTGGGCAGCTCCTCCCGGAATTCGATGTGCTTCGGGATCTTGTACCCGGTCAGGTTCTCGCGGCAATAGCGCGACACGTCGTCTTCCGTCAGCAGCGGGTCGTTCTTGACGACGAACACCTTGATGGCTTCGCCTTGTACAGCGTCCGGGATGCCGATCGCGGCGCATTCGACCACGCCGGGGCACAGCGAGATGACGTTCTCCAGCTCGTTGGGGAAGACGTTGAACCCACTGACCAGGATCATGTCCTTCTTGCGGTCGATGATGCGCGTGAAGCCCTCCGCGTCCATCACGCCGACGTCCCCGGTGCGCATGAAACCGTCGGCGGTGAAGGCGCGGGCCGTTTCCTCGGGCTGCTTGTAGTAGCCGGTCATCACGTTGGGCCCCCGGATGCAGATCTCGCCCGACTCGCCTTGCGGCAGGCTGCGCCCGTCCTCGTCCTTGATCGCGATGTCGATGCCCGGCAAGGGAAGGCCGATGGTCCCGGAGAACGAGGTCGCGTCGACGGGATTGTTCGTGCCGATGGCGCAGGTCTCGCTCATTCCCCAGCCCTCGACCATGGCGCAGCCGGTCAGCTGCTGCCACTGGCGCGCCGTACCTTCCGAGGCGGCCATGCCGCCGGCCTGCGAGACGACCAAGTGGGAGAAATCGATGCTGCGGAACTGCGGATTCAGCATCAAGGCGTTGAACAGTGTGTTCACGCCCGGCAGCATGTGAAAGGGTCGGCGCTTGAGCACCTCGACGAACTTGCCGATGTCGCGCGGGTTCGGGATCAGCGTGACCTGCGCGCCCGAGCGAAGCGCAAGCAGGCAGAGAATGAGCGCGAAGATGTGATAGAGCGGCAGCGCCATGATGGTGTTGCTCGCGCTCGGTTCGCCCACGCGCCTGAGGGCCGGGTTGAACCAGGCCTGCGCCTGGAGGATGGCGGCGACGATGTTGCGGTGGGTCAGCACGGCTCCCTTGGACAGGCCGGTGGTCCCGCCCGTGTACTGCAGGAAGGCGATGGAATCGAGGTTCTGCGCGGCCGGACGCAGCGACATGCCGGCACCTTCGGACAGCGCGGCGCGGAAGCTGGTGACCGTGCGCCCGGAATCCATCGGAAGCCGGAAGCTGGGCACCATCTTGGCGAGGTGGCGGACCGCGAAGGTGGTCCAGTGGGCCTGCCAGAAGTCCAGCAGGTCGCCGATCGAGGCGAGCACCACGCGCTTGACCGGGACGCGATCGATCACCTTTTCCAGCGTGTGCGCGAAGTTCTCGAGGATCACGATGGCCTCCGCGCCGGAGTCGCGCAGCTGGTGTTCCAGCTCGCGGGCCGTGTACAGCGGATTGACGTTCACGCAGGTGTAGCCGGCGCGCAGGACGCCGGCCATCGTCACGGGAAACTGCGGAAGGTTGGGCAGCATGATGGCGACCCGGGCGCCCGGCTCCAGCCCCTGTGCCTGCAGCCAGGCTCCGATGGCCGCCGAGCGCTCATCCAGCTGCGCGTAGGTCATCCAGGAATCCATGCAGACCGAAAACCGGCGCTGCGCATTCTTGCGGAACGACTCCTCGAGCAGCTCGCCGACCGATCGGTACTGCTCCGGGTTCACGTCGTGCGGCACGCCTTCGGGATAGCTTTTCAGCCAATGCCTGTCCATTGCTTTGTCTCCTTGGCCGCGATTCTGGAAGCATGCGGCCGCGTCCCGTCCCGGGGCTTCTCCTAAGGCAGCCGACCCTGGGTCCCCCAGGTGACACGCCTCGCCGCGCGATACTGACCGCCATGCCCACTGTTTCCACGACCGCTCGTCTGCTGCAGGGGGTCGTACTGGCTGCACTCGCGACGGCGGCGGCCTGGGCGATCTGGACGTGGCCGCGCTCGCCGTTCCTGGCGCTGCTCGGTGCCCTGTTCATCCTGCTGGGCCACAGCATCTTCATCGCGTGCGAACTGCTGGTCCTGCAGCCGCGGATAGCCGACACGGACGACGCCCCGCCTGCCGCCTTGCGCGAGCGCCTGCGCGCGTGGGCGGTGGAGTCCCTGATCGGCCTGAAGGTGTTCGGCTGGTGGCAGCCCTTTCGCTGGCGGGCGGTCCCTGATCGGCTCCATGGGCCTCGGATTCGCGGACGCCCTGGCGTGGTGCTGGTCCACGGCTTCGGCTGCAATCGTGGCTTCTGGCTGCCCTGGCTGCGGCGCCTGGACGCGGACGGCCGCGCCTTCATCGCCGTGAACCTCGAGCCGACCTTCGAGGCGATCGATGCCTACGCCCCGATCGTGGAGGACGCCGTGCGCAAACTCCGCCACGCCACCGGCCACGAGCCGCTGCTGGTGGGCCACAGCATGGGCGGCCTCGCATTGCGCGCCTGGTTGCGCACGCAGCCGCCGGGCGCGACGCCGTCCATCGTGACCATCAGCACCCCGCATGCGGGAACCTGGCTGGCCGGGTTCAGCCGGACTGCGAACGGACGGCAGATGCGGCTGAACTCCGACTGGTTGCGGCAGCTCCACGCCGACCTGCGAGCGGAGCAGGCACGTGCCTTCACCTGCTGGTGGTCGCACTGCGACAACGTCGTCATGCCGGCGTCCGCGGCCCGCCTGGCCGGCGCCGACAACCGCCTCGTGCGGGGCCCGGCCCACGTGGAACTGGCGTTCCACGATGAGGTGATGGCGCAGACGCTGGCCGTGCTGGACACACGGCCCACCTGAACGGGATCCGCGGACCTGGGCGTCAGCCCTTGCCCTGCTGGCCCAGCACGCCGCGGCGCATCTGGTCCAGCTCCATGGTCTCGAACAGCGCCTTGAAGTTGCCTTCGCCGAAGCCGTCGTTGCCCTTGCGCTGGATGAACTCGAAGAAGATCGGCCCGAGCTGGTTCTCGCTGAAGATCTGCAGCAGCAACTCGCCCTGCTGGCCATCGACCAGGATGTTGCGCTGCTGAAGCGCCGCGATGTCTTCCTGCAGCTGCGGGATGCGCTTGGGCAGCAGCTCGTAGTAGGTCTCGCTGGTGTTCAGCAGCTTCACGCCCGCCATCTGCAGCGCATCGACGGTGTCGTACAGGTTGGTGGACCCGAGGGCGATGTGCTGGATGCCCTCGCCGTGGTACTTGTCCAGGTATTCCTGGATCTGGCCGGCCTTGTCGTTGCCTTCTTCGTTGATGGGGATGCGGATCTTGCCGCAGGGGCTGGTCATGGCCTTGCTCTTGACCCCCGTCGCCTGGCCTTCGATGTCGAAGTAGCGGATCTCGCGGAAGTTGAACAGGCGCTCGTAGAACTCCGCCCACTCGGCCATGCGTCCGCGGTGCACGTTGTGCGTGAGGTGGTCGATGTAGGTCAGCCCGTAGCCCACCGGATTGAGCGCGCCGGCACCGCGCGCATCCGGCAGCGGCTCGAAGTCCACGTCGAAGAAGCCGATGTTGCCGATGTCACCCTCCTGCGCACCGTTCTTGCCGCGCCAGCGGTCCACCAGGTAGATGAGGCTGTCGCCGATGCCCTTGATCGCGGGGATGTTCAGCTCGCCGGGCCCGGCCTGCCCGGCGTAGCCCCAGGCACCGAGGGAGATGGCGCGCTCGTAGGCCGACTTGGCGTCCTGCACGCGGAAGGCGATGGCGCAGATGCTGGGGCCATGCAGGCGCGCGAAGCGCTGCGCGAAGGAATCGGGCTCCGCGTTGACGATGAAGTTGATGCCGCCCTGCCGGTACAGCACCACGTTCTTGTGCCGGTGCCGCGCGATGGCGCGAAAGCCCATGCGCTCGAACAACTCGCCCATGACCTTGGGATCGGGCGCGGCGTACTCGATGAACTCGAAGCCGGCGGTGCCCATGGGGTTGTCCCAGGCGGGGGTCGCGGGCGCCGAAGCGGCGGTTGAAGTCGGGGTTGCGGTGGCGTTCATGGCAGTTCGAGCGTAGGGACTGGGCCGAAGGCAATGGTGCATGTTAGAAGGCTTCTCGCTCACTTTTATTGCGCATCGTTGCAGCGGTCCCGGCCTGTGATGCAGCTTTCCTGCGCCGTGCGACAATCGCGGCCCGCCCGTTCCCCGCACCACGCCATGCAAGCGCCGGCCCTGGACCGACTCGACGCCGCCATCCTCCGCCGCCTTCAGGCCAACGGCCGCGAAACCTATGACCTCATCGGCGAACAGGTCGGGCTGTCGCCCAGCGCCGTGCTGCGCCGGGTCAAGCGGCTCGAGGAGGCCGGCGTGATCGATCGCTACGTCGCACTGGTCCGACCGGAGTCGGTCGGGCTCGGCCTCACGGCCTACATCAACGTGCGTCTGGAAAAGCACACGGAGAGCCACAAGCGCAACCCCATGGACCTCTTCTGTGCAAGCGTGCAGGCCTGGCCGGAAGTGGTCGAGTGCGCTGCCCTGACCGGCGAAATGGACTACCTGCTGCGCGTGGTGGTGGAGGACATGGGGCACTACAGTCGCTTCATCATGGAAACCCTCCTCAAGCACCCGTCGGTGCAGGACTGCAAGACCAGCTTCGTGCTGGACCGCATCAAGGCCACCACGGCCGTCCCCTTGTAGGCACCAAGCACCGATGGCACCGCGGCCCGGCGCTGCGCCGACTCCCTTCGTCGTTCCCATCCGCTCGCTCGGCCCCGACCACCGCGAGCGCATTGCCGCGCACCTGCTGGCCCTCGACGCGCAGGACCGCTACCTGCGCTTCGGCTACATGGCCAGCGACGAGCAGGTGCGCCGCTATGTGGACGGGCTCGATTTCGAGCGTGACGACGTGTTCGGCATCTACAACCGGCGCCTGCAGCTGCTGGCCGTCGCGCACCTGGCCTTCGCCGGCGACTCGGAGCTGGCCGCCTGCGCCGAGTTCGGCGTGTCCGTGCTCACGAAGGCGCGCGGCCGTGGCTATGGCGCCCGGCTGTTCGACCGCGCCGTCGTGCATGCCCGCAACGAGGGCGTGCAGATGCTGTTCATCCATGCGCTCAGCGAGAACGCGGCCATGCTGCGGATCGCGCGCAACGCCGGCGCGACGCTCGAGCGCGACGGCAGCGAAACCGAAGCCTATCTGCGGCTGCCTCCCGCCACGCTCGACAGCCGCGTCAGCGAGCTCCTGGAAGAGCAGGTCGCGCAGACCGACTACCAGCTCAAGCGTCAGGCCCGACGCTTTCGCCAGTTCCTGGCGGATGTGCAGGAGATCCGGCAGGGGGTCCGAGAAGCGCGTCACAAGTCCGGCGTTTGATCGCGCCGGCCGGGCCGGCTGGCGGATTTCCGGGGCGATTGGGCTATCCTTGTCGTCCCTTTACCACCGCACGTCCTGCACCCCACGGCTGTGTCCGACCCTCATCCTGCGCGCGCCGTCCTCGAGAAAGAGGACAAGCGAACGTTCCTGCAGAAGCTTGCCGAATTCATCCACCCCGGTCCTGACTCGCGGGCCGAACTGATCGAGACGCTGGCCGACGCCGAGGACAACGACATCATCGGCGCCGACTCCCGGATCATGCTCGAGGGCGTGATCCGCATGGCGGACCAGACGGCCGGGGACGTGATGGTGGCCGCGCCGCGGATGGACATGGTCAACATCGACTCGCCCTACGAGGACATCCTCAACCTCGTGATCGAGACCGCGCACTCGCGCTTCCCGGTCTACGAGGGCGACCGCGAGAACATCATCGGCATCCTGCTGGCCAAGGACCTGCTCAAGCTGCAGCGCGCGCCCGAGCTGAACATCCGCGCACTGCTGCGGCCTGCCTCCTTCATTCCGGAGAGCAAGGGCCTGAACGACCTGCTGCGTGAGTTCCGCGGCAACCGCAACCACCAGGCCATCGTCATCGACGAGTTCGGCCGCGTTGCCGGCCTCATCACCATCGAGGACGTACTCGAGCAGATCGTCGGCGAGATCGAGGACGAGTTCGACATTCCCGAGGACGAAGGCGACATCTTCGCCCTGGCCGACCGCACTTACCGCGTCAGCGGCGACACCAGCATCGAGCGTGTCAACGAAGCCTTCGGCGTGGACCTGCAGCCGGTGGTCGTCAACGGCAACGGCGAGGGTGAGCACCGGCGCTTCGAAACCATCGGCGGCCTGATCGCCCACGAAATGGGGCACGTGCCGCGCCGCGGCGAATACACCAGCCTGGGTGGCTTGCACTTCATCGTGCTGCACACCAAGGCGGGCGCGGTGCGCTGGTTCAAGGTCTCGCCCGCGGTCGATCAAGACGACACCGGCTGATGGGGCGCCCGGCCTCCTGGACGCCCTGGGCACTGGCGGTCCTCGCCGGCGTCGGCCAGGCGGTGTCGATCGCTGCGCCCTGGAACGGGCAGGCGCTGTGGTGGCTGCAGCTGCTGTCCATGGCGCTGCTCGTGGCCTTGCTGGAACGGCAGCCGTCGGGCGTGCGCGCGGGCCTCCTGGGCTGGCTGTTCGCCACCTGCTGGCTCGGCGCCACCTGGTGGTGGCTGTTCATCTCCATGCATGTGTACGGCGGGCTGGCCGCGCCGCTGGCGGCCCTGTCCGTCTTGCTGCTGGCGGCGTTCCTGGGCAGCTACTACGCGCTGGCCTGCTGGGTGTTCTGGCGACTCGGCCGCCACACCGCGTGGACGGGCGCCGTGCTCTTCGCGGCCGCGTGGCTGCTGGCCGAGCTGATGCGTGGCGTCTTCTTCACCGGCTTTCCCTGGGGTGCCTCGGGCTATGCCCATGTCGATGGGCCGCTGTCCGAGCTGGCGCCCTGGGTCGGGGTGTATGGCATCGGCTTCGTGGCCGCGGTGCTGGCCGCGTTGCTGGCGCTCATGGCCAGCGGCCGGCGCGCGGCCTGGCGCGGCGCCATGGCCGCACCCGTGCTGCTGCTCGCGATCGTCGCCCTTCCCACGCTGGAGGCGGCGCAGGCGGGCGGACGCGTCAGCGTGGCCCTGCTGCAGGGAAACATCCCGCAGGACGAGAAGTTCGAGGGCGGCACCGGCGTTCCGCTGGCGCTGCAGTGGTACGGGCGCGAACTGCAGCAGGCCCGCGCGGCCCTGGTGGTCGCGCCCGAGACGGCCATTCCGCTGTTGCCGCATGCGCTGCCCGAAGGCTACATGGCGGCGCTCGCCGATCGCTTCGCGCGCGGCGAGCAGGCCGCCCTGGTGGGACTGCCGCTCGGAAGCTTCGAGCAGGGCTACACCAACTCCGTCATCGGCCTGCGCCCCGATGCCCCGGCGTATCGCTTCGACAAGCACCACCTCGTGCCTTTCGGCGAGTTCATTCCGCCTCTGTTCCGCTGGTTCACCGACCTCATGAACATCCCCCTGGGCGACTTCAACCGGGGCGGCATCGGCCAGGCCTCGTTCGAGTGGCAGGGGCAGCGCTTTGCGCCCAACATCTGCTACGAGGACCTCTTCGGCGAGGAGCTCGGCGCGCGCTTCGCCGACCCGGCGCAGTCACCCACGGTCTTCGTCAACATGAGCAACATCGGCTGGTTCGGCGACACGGTGGCCATCGACCAGCACCTGCATATCAGCCGCATGCGCGCGCTGGAGTTCGCGCGGCCCGTGGTGCGGGCTACCAACACCGGGGCGACCGCCATCATCGACCACCGCGGCGTGGTCACGCATCGCCTCGCGCCGCACACCCGCGGCGTCCTGGTCGGCGAGGTCGAGGGGCGCCAGGGCCTCACGCCCTTCGCGCGCTGGGTCTCGGCCTGGGGGCTGGCGCCGCTGTGGGCCTGGGGCCTCATGATCGTCGCGGCGGCCGCCCTGATCCGGGCGCGATCGCCGCGGCTCTGAGTGTGGCGGTGTGCGCGCCGGTGAGCGCGGCGGTGAGCGCGGCGGTGGAGAGGGGCCGGCCTCTAAAATCCGGCGATGCTCACCTTCCAGCAAATCATCCTGAAGCTGCAGTCCTACTGGGACGCGCAGGGTTGCGCACTGCTTCAGCCCTACGACATGGAGGTCGGCGCCGGCACCTCGCACACCGCCACCTTCCTGCGTGCGCTCGGTCCCGAGCCCTGGAAGGCCGCCTATGTCCAGCCGAGCCGCCGTCCCAAGGACGGCCGCTATGGCGAGAACCCCAACCGGCTGCAGCACTACTACCAGTACCAGGTGGTGCTCAAGCCCGCGCCGGCCAACATCCTGCAGCTCTATCTGGGCTCGCTGGAGGCCTTGGGCTTCGATCTGAAGAAGAACGACATCCGCTTCGTCGAGGACGACTGGGAGAACCCCACGCTCGGCGCCTGGGGTCTGGGCTGGGAGGTCTGGCTCAACGGCATGGAGGTGACGCAGTTCACCTATTTCCAGCAGGTCGGCGGCATCGACTGCAAGCCCATCACCGGCGAGATCACCTACGGGCTGGAGCGCCTGGCCATGTACCTGCAGGGCGTGGACAACGTCTACAAGCTGCGCTGGACCCAGGACCTGAGCTACGGTGACGTGTACCTGCAGAACGAGAAGGAACAGTCGGCCTACAACTTCGAGCACAGCGACGCCGACTTCCTCTTCACCGCTTTCGCCGCGCACGAGAAGCAGGCCCGCCACCTCATGGAGCAGCAGCTCGCGCTGCCCGCCTACGAGCAGGTGCTCAAGGCCGCCCACAGCTTCAACCTGCTCGATGCGCGCGGTGCCATCAGCGTCACCGAGCGGGCCGCCTACATCGGCCGCATTCGCGCGCTCGCCCGCAGCGTCGCCCAGAGTTACTACGACAGCCGCGAGCGGCTGGGCTTCCCGATGGCGCCGCCCGAATGGGTCGCGCAGATGAACCGGAAAGCCGCCTGACATCATGAAGACTCACGACAACCTGCTCGTCGAACTCCTGGTCGAAGAGCTTCCCCCCAAAGCGCTCAGGAAGCTGGGCCACGCCTTCGCCGAGGGGCTGGCCGAGCAGCTGCGCGCGCAGGGCCTGGCCAGCGAGGCCACGGTGGTCACCGCCTATGCCTCGCCCCGCCGGCTGGCCGCGCACCTCACGGCCATCGCGCCGCGGGCGCCCGAGCGCACGCTGGCCCAGAAGCTCATGCCGGTGAGCGTCGGCCTGGATGCCCAGGGCCGCCCCAGTCCCGCACTGCTCAAGAAGCTGCAGTCGCTCGGCCTGGCCGAATCGGCGGCCGGGGAGCTGCGGCGCGCCGCCGACGGCAAGACCGAAGCCCTGTTCCACGACAGCCGGCTGCGTGGCGCCACCCTCGCCGAGGGCCTCCAGAAAGCCCTGTCCGAGGCGCTCGCCGGCCTGCCCATTCCCAAGGTCATGACCTACCAGCTGGCGGACGGCTGGACCGACGTGAAGTTCGTGCGGCCGGCGCATGGGCTGGTGGCACTTTACGGCGCCGAGGTCGTGCCGGTACGGGCGCTGGGCCTGGCTGCCGGCGACACCACCCAGGGCCATCGTTTCGAGGCCGCAAGCGATGTCGTGCGCATTTCACATGCCGACGCCTATGCGGACACGCTGGCGCGCGAGGGCGCGGTCATCGCGAGCTTCGAGGCGCGTCGCGCAGAGATCGTGCGCCAGCTCGCGGCGGCGGCCGAGCGCGTGGGCGGCGGCGTGCGTCCCATCGAGGACGAGGCCCTGCTGGACGAGGTGACCGCGCTGGTGGAGCGCCCCAATGTGCTGCTGTGCGAATTCGAGCCGCAGTTCCTGCAGGTGCCGCAGGAGTGCCTCATCCTCACGATGAAGGCCAACCAGAAGTACTTCCCGCTGGTCGATGGCGAGGGGCGCCTCACGCACCGCTTCCTGGTGGTGAGCAACATCCGGCCGGAGGACCCCTCCGCGGTCGTCGGCGGCAACGAGCGGGTCGTGCGCCCGCGCCTGGCCGATGCCAAGTTCTTCTTCGACCAGGACCGCAAGAAGCCGCTGTCCACGCGGGTCGACGGCCTGGCGCGCGTGGTCTATCACAACAAGCTCGGCACCCAGGGCGAGCGCACCCAGCGCGTGCGCCAGCTCGCGCAGGCCATCGGCGCGCAGCTGGGCAACGACCACCTGGCCTGGCAAGCCGACCAGGCGGCCAGCCTCGCCAAGGCGGACCTGCTCACCGACATGGTGGGCGAGTTTCCCGAGCTGCAAGGCACCATGGGGCGTTACTACGCGCTCGCCGACGGCCTGGACGCCGAGATCGCCGACGCCATCGAGGACCACTACAAGCCCCGCTTCGCCGGCGACAGCCTGCCGCGCGGGCAAGCGGGCCTGGTGCTGGCGCTGGCGGACAAGCTCGAGACCCTGGCGGGCCTGTTCGGCATCGGCCAGCTGCCCTCCGGCGACAAGGATCCCTTCGCCCTGCGTCGGCACGCCCTGGGCGTGGTGCGCATGCTGATGGAACGTGACCCGCCCCTGTCGCCGACGGCGCTCGTCGCCGAGGCGGTGGGCCTGTTCCCGCAGGCCGCGCCGGACACGGCCACGCTGCTGTCGGAGTTCATCTACGAGCGCCTCGCGGGCCTGTTGCGCGAGCAAGGCTATTCCGCGCAGGAGGTCGAGGCCGTGCTCACGCTCAAGCCGCAGCGCCTGGGCGAGGTGGCCCGGCGCCTGGCGGCGGTGCGCGCCTTCGCCAGCCTGCCCGAGGCGCCTGCGCTGGCCGCGGCCAACAAGCGCATCGCCAACATCCTGCGCAAGTCGCAGGAACCCGTCAGCGCCCAGGTCGATGCCGACCTGCTGCAGGAGCCGGCCGAGCGTGCGCTGCATGCGGCCACGCGCGAGCGCGCCGCAGCCGCTGGCGCCCAGTTCGAGCAGGGCGACTACACCGGCTCCCTGCAGACCCTCGCGGCCCTGCGCGAGCCGGTGGACGCCTTCTTCGACCATGTCATGGTCAACGCCGAAGACCCGGCCCTGCGCCGCAACCGGCATGGCCTTCTGGCCGTCCTGCACCAGTCCATGAACCGCGTCGCGGACCTGTCGCGGCTGGCTGCCTGACGAGCATGCGCCGATAATCCGCGCATGCACAGCCTGCCGCAGATCGCCGCGTTTTCGGGACCCCGCGTCACCGGCTGGCGCGCCGGAGAGGCGGGGCGCCCATGAAGCTGGTGATCCTCGATCGCGACGGCACCATCAACGAGGACAGCGACGAGTTCATCAAGTCGCCCGAGGAGTGGCGGCCGCTGCCCGGCGCGCTCGAAGCCATTGCCCGCCTCAACCACGCCGGCTGGCGCGTGGCCGTCGCTTCCAACCAGTCGGGGCTGGGCCGCGGCCTGTTCGACCTGAACGCGCTCAACGCCATGCACGCCAAGATGAACAAGCTGCTGGCCGCGCATGGCGGCCGCATCGACGCCATCTTCTTCTGCCCGCACACGCCCGAGGACCACTGCAGCTGCCGCAAGCCCCTGCCCGGCCTGCTGGAGCAGATCGGCGAGCGCTTCGGCATCGAGCTCAAGGGCACGCCGCTGGTCGGCGACACCCTGCGCGACCTGCAGGCCGGTGTGGCGGCCGGATGCGAACCGCACCTCGTCCTCACCGGCCAGGGCGCGGCCTTTCGCGACCGGCCGCTTCCCGACACCTTTCCCGCAGGCACGCGCACGCATGCGGACCTCGCGGCCTTCGCCGAGCACCTGATCGCCCGCTCGGGCGAGTCCCGCTGATTTCCTTCTTCGTTTTCCGATGCTGAATTTCCTGCGTTCCGTTCTGCATGCCCTGTGGATGCTGGTCACGGTGATCCCCTGGGCCCTGATCATGCTGGTCGCCTCGCTGCGCGTGCGCGGCATTCCGCTGTACTGGATGGCCGCGCGCTGGCTGGGCTGGGCCATCGACGGCGCGCGCGTGCTCCTCGGGATCCAGGTGCGCGTCACGGGCATGGCCCACCTGCCCCAGGGCGAGACCAGCCCGGCCATCCTGCTGGTCAAGCACCAGTCCACCTTCGAGACCTTCCTCATGCCCACGCTCATGCCGCACCCGCTGGCCTACGTGTTCAAGAAGGAGCTGCTCCAGGTTCCCTTCTTCGGCTGGGCCATGGGCCGCCTGGACATGATCCACATCGACCGTGGCCAGCGCACGAAGGCCTTCGGCAAGGTGGTCGCGCAAGGCAAGCGCCTGCTGGCCCAGGGCATCTGGATCATCATGTTCCCGGAAGGCACGCGGATTCCGCGCGGCCAGGCCGGCGTCTACAAGAGCGGCGGCACGCGGCTGGCGGTCGCCACCGGCGCGCCGGTGATCCCGGTGGCGGTCACCTCCGCCCGGTGCTGGCCCCGCAAGGCCTTCATCAAGCGACCCGGCGTGGTCGATGTCTCCATCGGCCCGCTCATGCCCAGCGAAGGCCGCGATCCGGAAGAACTCATGCGCGAGGTCGAGGCCTGGATCGAGGCCGAGATGCGCCGCCTGGACCCCGAGGCCTACGTCAGGACCGAGCGCGATGCACCGGCTGCTGCAGCTCACTCTTGACCTGTTCGATCCGTCGCCGGCTCCCGAGCCGGTGGCGGTCCCACCCCCACCTCCACCCCAGGTCGCGGCTCCGCCCGCCGAGCCGCTGGACCAGGTGCTGGAGCCGGTGCGCTTCCTGCACCCGCGAGCCAACCGCCAGGCGGTGCTGGAGGGCGTGCGCGTCGCCTACGAACTGCGCCGCGCGCGGCGGCGCCACATCGGTTTCACCGTCGGTGCCGAAGGCCTGGTGGTGAGCGCGCCCAAATGGGTGCCGCTGTACGAGATCGAGGCCGCGCTCCAGAAGAAGGCGGCCTGGATCGTGCGCAAGCTCGGTGAGCTGCGCGATCGCAGCCAGCGCAGCGAGGCCGCGCGCATCGAATGGAAGGACGGCGCCACCGTCTCCTTCCTGGGCGAGCCGGTGATCGTGGTGCTGGACCCGCGCCATGCCTTCGACGGCGTCGGCGCGGTGCTGCGCACGGACGAGCAGACCCTGCCGGGGCTCGTCCGCCGCACGCTGCACGTCGGGCTGCCGCAGCACGCCAGCGCCGACCAGGTGCGCGACGCGGTGCAGGCCTGGCTCATGCGGCAGGCCACGCGCATCTTCACCCTCCGGCTGGACCATTACGCCGCCCGGCTCGGTGTGCGCTGGAGCAAGCTCAGCCTGAGCAATGCAGGCACCCGCTGGGGAACGGCCCGCAGCGACGGCTCCATCCGGCTGCACTGGCGGCTGGTGCAGTTCCGCCTGGCCGTGATCGACTACGTGGTCGCGCACGAGCTCAGCCACTTGCGCGTCATGGACCACAGCCCCCGCTTCTGGGACACCGTGGGCACCTTGGTCCCCGAGTACGCGCAGCTGCGCGCCGAGCTCAAGTCGGAACCGCTGCCGCCCTGGTGAGGGGCGGGGCAGGCCTCAGCGCACCCCGAAGCGCCACACCCCGTCGGCGTCGGCTTCGCGGCGCAACTGGCCGCTTCGCCACAAGGCATGCAGGTGGGCGATGGCTTCGCCCATGGCGAAGGTGGTCTGGTGCAGGTCCAGCGGTCGCTTGAACAGAACCGGCAGCATCTCGGCCGCGCTGCGCGGCGCGGCCCGGCAGGCCTCCAGCACCTCGGCCAGGCGCTCGCGATGGTGGTCCTGCAACTGCTCGATGCGCCGGTGCAGCCCGATGAAGGGCTTGCCATGCGACGGCAGCACCAGCGTGTCGGCCGGCAGCTCGCGCATGCGCTCGATTGAAGCCAGGAAGGCACTCAGCGGGTCGGACTCGGGCTCCAGGTCCTGCACGCTGATGTTGGTGGAGATGCGCGGCAGCATCATGTCGCCGGAAATCAGCACGCCCAGCGGCTCGCAGTAGAGGGACATGTGCTCGGGCGCATGCCCGTAGCCCGCGATGCAGCGCCACGGCCGGCCGTCGATGTCCAGCACACGGTCCTCGCGCAGGCGCTCGAACTCGCGCGGAACGCTGGGCACCATGCTCGCGTAATAGTTGGAGCGCGCCCGCACCTTGTCCACCGCCGCGGGGTCGGTGAGGCCGTGCGAGGAGAAGAAGCGGGCCGCCGCCTCCCCGCCGAAGCCCGTGGTGCTGGCCGAGGCAACGCGCGCCGCGAAGTAGTCGGTGGCGCTGATCCAGAGGCGGCAGTTCCAGCGCTCGCACAGCCAGGACGCCAGGCCGATGTGGTCCGGGTGCATGTGCGTGACGATCACGCGCAGCACGGGCAGGCCCTGCAGCTCGCTGGCGAACACCTGCTCCCACTGCGCCTTGGCCTCGTCCTTCGCGATGCAGCAGTCCACCACCGTCCAGCCTTCGCGGCCTTCGTGCCGGTCGCGCAGCAGCCAGAGATTGATGTGGTCCAGCGCGAAGGGCAGCGCCATGCGCACCCAGCGCACGCCCGGCGCCACCTCCATGGTCGTTCCGGTGGCGGGCAGGGCGTCGCCCAGGGGGTAGGTGAGTTGCTGTTCGAGGGCGTTCATGGAAGGGGGCAGGGTCGGCGTCGCTGATTGACGTTGACGTAAACGTCAGATGTAATCGCGATTCTAGGCGCCACCCCTCGCGCCCGATGTCCCCGGCAGCACATGCCCCCACCTTCGATGGCCACACCCGTCACCTACACCATCCGCGACCTGGCGAAGGAGTTCGACCTCACCACGCGGGCCATGCGCTTCTACGAGGACATGGGCCTGCTGCAGCCGCAGCGCACCGGCCCGGGCGGGCGCAACCGGCTCTACAGCGCGCGCGACCGCACGCGCCTGAAGCTCACCCTGCGCGCCAAGCGGCTGGGCCTGTCCTTGTCCGAAGCCCGCGAGCTCATCGACATGTACGACAGCCCGCGGGACACCGGGCCGCAGCTGCGCAAGTTCCTGGCCATCCTGGACCAGCACCGCAAGCAGCTGGAAGAGCAGCTGGCGGACCTGCAGGCCAACCTCGACGAGGTCAAGGCCCACGAGAAGGAGGCCCGGGCCCTGCTTGCCCGCACCGACAAGGCCGCGCCCCGGCGCAAGGTCAACGGCCATAATTGACGTTTACGTCAACGTCAACACACTGCAATCCACCACAGGCCCGCCATGGAACCGCTGCGCTTCGAGCCCAAGGACCCGCACTTCGAAGCGCGCGTGCGCGCCAGCTTTGCCCGGCAGGCGGCCATGGCCACCATCGGCGCGCAGCTGCACGCCATCGAGCCCGGCCGCGTCACCCTCTTGCTGCCCTATGCGACGGCGCTCACGCAGCAGCACGGATTCATCCACGCCGGCATGCTGGCCACGGCGCTGGACTCGGCCTGCGGCTACGCCGGCTCCACGCTGATGCCGGCCGAGGCGGGCGTGCTCACCATCGAGTTCAAGATCAACCTGCTCGCGCCCGCGCAGGGCCTGCGCTTTCGCCTCTGCGGCGAGGTCGTCAAGCCCGGCCGGACCGTCACCGTGACGGAAGGCCGCGCCTGGGCCATCGACGCGCAGGGCGGGGAGAAGCTGGTTGCGACCATGGGCGCCACGCTCATGGCCGTCACCGGCCGCGACAACATCCTTCACTGAAACCTTTCCAGGGAGCCTTTGCCCATGAGCCTGCCCGGCCTGAACTTCCAGCTCGGCGACGACATCGACGCCCTGCGCGACGCCGTTCGCGCCTTCGCCGACCACGAGATCGCGCCCCGCGCGGCGGAGATCGATCGCAGCGACCAGTTCCCCATGGACCTGTGGCGCAAGATGGGCGAGCTCGGCGTGCTGGGCGTCACCGTGCCGCAGGAGTTCGGCGGCGCCGACATGGGCTACCTCGCGCACATGGTGGCCATGGAGGAGATCTCGCGCGCCTCGGCCTCGGTGGGCCTGTCCTACGGCGCGCATTCCAACCTCTGCGTCAACCAGATCAACCGCAACGGCAGCGAGGCGCAAAAGCGCAAGTACCTGCCGCGCCTCATCTCCGGCGAGCACGTGGGCGCCCTGGCCATGAGCGAACCGGGCGCGGGTTCGGACGTCATCTCCATGAAGCTCAAGGCCGAGGACAAGGGCGGCTACTACGTCCTCAATGGCAGCAAGATGTGGATCACCAACGGCCCCGACGCCGACACCCTGGTGGTCTATGCCAAGACCGAGCCGCAGCTGGGCGCGCGCGGGGTCACCGCCTTCCTGATCGAGAAAGGCATGCGCGGCTTCTCCGTCGCGCAGAAGCTGGACAAGCTGGGCATGCGTGGCAGCCACACCGGCGAGCTGGTGTTCCAGGACGTGGAGGTGCCCGCCGAGAACGTGCTGGGCGAACTCAACGGCGGCGCCAAGGTGCTGATGTCGGGCCTGGACTACGAGCGCGCCGTGCTCGCCGCCGGTCCCATCGGCATCATGCAGGCGGTGATGGACAACGTCGTGCCCTACGTGCACGAGCGCAAGCAGTTCGGCCAGAGCATCGGCGAGTTCCAGCTCATTCAGGGCAAGCTCGCGGACATGTACACCGTGCTGCAGGCCGCGCGGGCCTTCTGCTACACGGTCGGCAAGAACCTGGACCAGCTGGGCGACGCCCACGTGCGCCAGGTGCGCAAGGACTGCGCCTCGGTCATCCTGTGGTGCGCCGAAAAGGCCACCTGGATGGCGGGCGAGGGCATCCAGGTCTTCGGCGGCAACGGCTACATCAACGACTATCCCCTGGGGCGCCTGTGGCGCGATGCCAAGCTCTACGAGATCGGCGCCGGCACCAGCGAGATCCGGCGCATGCTGATCGGACGCGAGCTCTTCTCCGAAACCGCCTGAGACGCCGTGACCCCTGCACCCATGCTCAACGACCTCTTCGAACACAACCGCCAGTGGGCTGCGCAGATGGAGCGCGAACGGCCCGGCTTCTTCACGCGGCTGAAAGCGCAGCAGAAACCCCGCTACATGTGGATCGGCTGCAGTGATTCGCGCGTTCCGGCCAACCAGATCACCGGCCTGGAGCCGGGCGAGGTCTTCGTCCACCGCAACGTGGCCAACGTGGTCGTGCCCACGGACCTCAACTGCCTGTCCACCGTGCAGTTCGCGGTGGACCAGCTCAAGATCGAGCACCTCATGGTGGTGGGCCACTACGGCTGCGGCGGCGTGCTGGCGGCCCTGCAGGGCGTGCGCGTCGGCCTGGCCGACAACTGGCTGCGCCACGTCAAGGACGTGATGGACCGCCATCGTGCGCTGCTCGACCAGGTGCCTGCCGCGCACCGGGGCGACGCGCTGTGCGAGCTCAACGTCATCGAGCAGGTGGTGAACGTGGCCCAGACCACCGTGGTGCAGGACGCGTGGTCGCGGGGCCAGCCCCTGACGCTGCACGGCTGGGTGTATGGCCTCTCGGACGGACTGCTCAAGGACCTGCGCATGAGCGCCAGCGGGGCCGAGCAGCTGGACGCCTGCTACCGCGAAGCCGTCGACATGGTCGCGAGCGTTCGCCGCGCCTGAACCCGTCCCGATGGCCGTCTTTCCGCAGCGCCTGGACTCGCCGCTCGCCTATGCGATCGCGCAGGCGCTGATGGACGGCTTCGACCGCCACTACCGGCTGTTCCGGCTGGAGTCGGCCCGCGCCAAGGAGCGTTTCGAACGGTCCGACTGGCACGGCCAGCAGCGCGCCCAGCGCGAGCGCATCGAGTTCTACGACCTTCGCGTGCGCGAGGCCTCGCAGCGGCTCGAAACCGAGTTCCGCGCCCACGAGCAGCCCATGGAGGTGTGGCAGCAGATCAAGCTGCACTACATCGGCCTGCTCATCGAGCACCACCAGCCGGAGCTGGCGGAGACCTTCTTCAACTCGGTCACCACCAAGATCCTGCATCGCACCTACTTTCACAACGACTTCATCTTCGTGCGGCCCGCCGTCAGCACGGAGTACATCGAGAACGACGAGCCCGCCGCCACCGCCACCTACCGCGCCTACTACCCCACGCGCGACACGCTGCACGAGACGCTGGTGCGCATCGTCGACAACTTCCGCCTGCAGTGCCCCTTCGACGACCTGCAGCGCGACACCGGCCGGGTGCTGCAGGCCATGGCAGCGCGCCTGGCGCAGGTGAAGCTGCGCGCCAACTTCCAGATCCAGGTGCTCTCCTCACTCTTTTTCCGCAACAAGGGTGCCTACGTGGTGGGCAAGATCATCAACGGCTTCAACGAGGTGCCCTTCGCGCTTCCCATCCTGCATCGCGAGGACGAGGAGGCAGGCCGGCTGGTGATCGACGCCTGCCTCTTCGGCGAGGACGAGCTGCAGATGCTCTTTTCCTTCGCGCGGGCCTACTTCATGGTGGACATGGAGGTGCCCTCGGCCTACGTGCAGTTCCTGCGCTCGCTCATGCCGCGCAAGCCGCGCGCGGAGATCTACAACGCACTGGGGCTGGCCAAGCAGGGCAAGACGCTCTTCTACCGCGACTTCCTGTACCACCTGCGCCACTCCAGCGACAAGTTCCGCACCGCGCCGGGCATCAAGGGCATGGTCATGCTGGTGTTCGACCTGCCGTCCTTTCCCTACGTCTTCAAGATCATCAAGGACCACTTCCCGCTGCAGAAGGACACCACGCGCGAGCAGGTCAAGGGCAAGTACCTGCTGGTCAAGCAGCACGACCGCGTGGGCCGCATGGCCGACACGCTGGAATACAGCGAAGTCGCCTTCGCCCGCGAGCGCTTCGAGGACGAGCTGATCGAGGAGATCCGCCGCCACGCGCCCAGCCAGCTGGAAATCTCCGACCGCGACGGCGACGGCAAGGAGGAGGTGATCATCAAGCACCTCTACATCGAGCGGCGCATGATCCCGCTGAACATCTACCTGCAGGAGGCCTTCGACGCGGGCGCCGCCGAGCAGGTGGACCGTGCCGTCGTCGAATACGGCAACGCCATCAAGGACCTGGTGGCGGCCAATATCTTTCCCGGCGACATGCTGTGGAAGAACTTCGGCGTCACGCGCAACGGCAAGGTGGTCTTCTACGACTACGACGAGATCGAATACCTCACCGACTGCGAGTTCCGCCGCGTGCCCGCGCCGCGCAACGAGGAGGAGGAGATGTCCGGTGAAGTCTGGTGGCCGGTGGGCCCGCGCGACGTCTTCCCCGAGACCTTCGGCCCCTTTCTCCTGGGCAACCCCGCCGTGCGCGAGGTCTTCATGCGCCACCACGCGGACCTGCTCGATCCGGCCTTCTGGCAAAGCCACAAGGAGCGCATCCTCTCGGGCCACGTCTTCGACGTTTTTCCCTACGATGCCGACAAGCGCTTCGGAAACCACCCCCCGGTGCGCGAGGAGCAGGCCGCATGATCACGATTTCGCGCGACGACTGGGAACTGGCCAGCTACATCGTCACCGCACTGGGCCTGCCGGTAGCCATCGCCTTCTTCGCCTGGGAGCAGCGCAAGGAGCGGGACAACGAGGAAGAGGAGGCCTACCAGCTCCTGGCGGACGCCTACAACGACTTCCTCAAGGTGGTGCTGCGCCACCCCGACCTGCAGCTGCGCACCGCCGCGCCCTTGCTGAACCCCACGCCCGAGCAGCGCGAGCGCATGCTGGTCATCTTCGACATGCTCATCTCGCTGTTCGAGCGTGCGTTCCTGGTGGCTCACAAGGAACGCATGAGCGAAACCGAGCGGCGCCGCTGGAACAGCTGGGACGACTTCATGCGCGAATGGTGCCGCCGCGAGGATTTCCGCAACGCCCTGCCGCTGCTGCTGCGCGGCGAGGACCCCGAGTTCCAGTCCTACCTGCAACGCGTCGCCGAGGAAGAAGGTGGCGCGCTTTTCTTTCCCCACCGATTCACGGAAGGAGTTCCCCATGCCTGATTCCATCGTCATCGCCAGCGCCGCCCGCACCCCCATGGGCAGCTTCCAGGGCGACTTCGCCCCGCTCGCCGCGCACGACCTCGGCGGCGCCGCCATCCGCGCGGCCGTCGAACGGGCCGGCATCCCGGCCGATGCCGTGGGCGAGGTGCTGTTCGGCAACTGCCTCATGGCCGGCCAGGGCCAGGCGCCCGCGCGCCAGGCCGCCTTCAAGGGTGGGCTGCCCAAGGGCACGGGCGCGGTCACGCTGTCCAAGATGTGCGGCTCGGGCATGAAGGCCGCCATGCTGGCCCACGACATGCTGCTGGCCGGCAGCCACGAGGTCATGATCGCCGGGGGCATGGAAAGCATGACCAACGCGCCCTACCTGCTGCTCAAGGGCCGCGGCGGCTACCGCATGGGCCACGACAAGGTCTACGACCACATGATGCTCGACGGCCTGGAAGACGCCTACGAGCCGGGCCGCTCCATGGGCACCTTCGGCGAGGACTGCGCGGCCAAATACCAGTTCACGCGCGAGGCGCAGGACGCCTTCGCCATCGCCAGCGTGCAGCGTGCCAAGGCGGCCACCGAATCGGGCGCCTTCGCGCGCGAGATCACGCCGGTCACCGTCACCACGCGCGCCGGCGACACGGTGGTGAGCACCGACGAAGGCCCCGGCAAGGTCAAGCTGGACAAGATCGCGACGCTCAAGCCGGCCTTCAAGAAGGACGGCACCATCACCGCCGCCTCCAGCTCCAGCATCAACGACGGCGCCGCGGCGCTGGTCATGATGAGCGAGGCCACCGCGCAGCGCATGGGCGCGCGGCCACTGGCGCGCATCGTCGGCCACGCCATGCACGCGCAGGAACCCAACTGGTTCACCACCGCGCCGGTCGGCGCCACGCAGAAGCTGCTCGCGCGCACGGGCTGGAAGGTGGGCGAGGTGGACCTGTGGGAGGTCAACGAGGCCTTCGCGGTCGTGCCCATGGCCCTCATGGCGGAGTTGAAAGTGCCGCACGACATCGTGAACGTGAACGGCGGCGCCTGCGCGCTGGGCCACCCCATCGGCGCCTCCGGCGCGCGCATCCTCGTGACCCTGATCCACGCGCTGCAGGCGCGCGGCGGCCGGCGCGGCGTTGCGACGCTGTGCATCGGCGGCGGCGAAGCCACGGCGATGGCCATCGAGCTGCTCTGAAGTCCGCCATGGCGACGGTGCTGGTGATCGGCGCCTCCCGCGGCATCGGGCTGGAGTTCGCGCGCCAGTACGCCGCCGAGGGCGCCCGCGTGATCGCCACCGCGCGCAGCGACGACGGGCTGGCGCGCCTGCAGGCGGTGGGGGCGCAGGCCCTGCGGCTGGACGTCACCGACGCCTCCAGCGTCAGCGGCCTGGGCTGGCAACTCGACGGCGAGAAGCTCGACGTCGCCCTGTACGTGGCGGGCGTCTACAGCACCGACGGCGCCACGGTGCCGCCCGCGCGCGAGGCCTTCGATCGCGTGATGCATGCCAACGTGCTCGGCGCCATGCAGCTGATCCCGGTGGTGGCGCCGCTGGTGGAGGCGGCGCAGGGCCGCTTCGGCTTCATCAGCAGCCAGATGGGCTGCATCGGCACCACGCGTTCCAGCTACGGCTGGGTGTACCGCACCAGCAAGGCGGCGCTGAACATGGTCGTCGCCGCCGCGGCGCACGACTATCCGCGAGCCGTGCTGCTGGCGCTCAGCCCGGGCTGGGTGCGCACCGACATGGGCGGACCCTCGGCCCCGCTGGACGTTTCGCAGAGCGTCTCGGCCCTGCGTGCCACGCTGGCCGCGGCCGGGCCGGCGCAGCGGGGCGCCTTCCTCGACTACGATGGCCGACGTTTTGAGAGCTGGTGATCCATGCTGCTGAGCCCCGACCAGGAAATGATCCGCGACGCCGTGCGTGCCTTCGCCCAGGAGCAGCTCTGGCCGCAGGCCGCCCGCTGGGACCGCGAGCACACCTTTCCGCGCGAGGCGCACCGCGGCCTCGCGGCGCTGGGCGCCTACGGGGTGGTGGTGCCGCAGGAGCTGGGCGGCGCCGGCCTGGACTACGTGAGCCTGGCGCTCGTGCTCGAGGAGATCGCCGCCGGCGACGGCGGCACCAGCACGGCCATCAGCGTGACCAACTGCCCGGTCAATGCCATCCTCATGCGCTACGCAAGCCCTGAGCAGCAGCAGCGCTGGCTGGTGCCGCTCGCGCAGGGCGAGCTGCTGGGGGCCTTCTGCCTGACCGAGCCCCACGTCGGCAGCGACGCCTCGGCCTTGCGCACCACCGCCCGGCGCGAGGGCGACGAATGGGTCATCGACGGCGTCAAGCAGTTCATCACCTCCGGCAAGCACGGTGACCTGGCCATCGTCATCGCCGTCACCGACCGCGGCGCGGGCAAGAAGGGCATGAGTGCTTTCGTGGTGCCCACCCGCACGCCGGGCTACGTGGTTGCGCGCCTGGAGGACAAGGTGGGCCAGCATTCCAGCGACACGGCGCAGATCCGCTTCGAGGACTGCCGCGTGCCGGCGGACCACCTGATCGGCCAGGAAGGCGAGGGCTACCGCATCGCGCTGAGCGCGCTGGAGGGAGGGCGCATCGGCATCGCGGCGCAGAGCCTGGGCATGGCGCGCAGCGCCTACGAGGTGGCGCTGGCCTATGCCCGCGAACGCGAGGCCTTCGGCACGGCCATCTTCAACCACCAGGCCGTGGGTTTCCGGCTGGCCGACGCCGCCACGCAACTGGAGGCGGCGCGCCAGCTGATCTGGCACGCCGCCAGCCTGCGCGACGCGGAGCGGCCCTGCCTGAAGGAGGCAGCCATGGCCAAGCTCTTTGCCAGCGAGATGGCCGAGCGCGTGTGCAGCATGGCCATCCAGACCCTGGGCGGCTATGGTTACGTGAACGACTTTCCGGTCGAGCGGATCTGGCGCGACGTGCGCGTGTGCCAGATCTACGAAGGCACGTCCGACGTGCAGAAGATCATCATCCAGCGGGCCCTATGAGAATCGTCGTCCTGGGCGCCGGCCGCGTGGGCGAGAGCGTGGCCGAGAGCCTGGTCTCCGAGCGCAACGACATCACCGTCATCGACCCCGACCCGCAGCGCCTGCGCTGGCTGGAGGAGCGGCTGGACCTGCGCGGCGTCGCCGGCAACGGCATCCACCCGGACGTGATGGAGCGTGCCGGCATGCGCGACGCCGACATGCTGGTGGCCTGCGCCACCCGGGACGAAACCAACCTCGTGGCCTGCAAGGTCGCGCACGAACGCTTCAACGTGCCCACCACCGTGGCGCGCCTGCGCTCCGCGCAGTTCCAGGAGGGCGACGAGCTGCTCGGACGCGACGGCTTCGCGGTCGATCACGTGATCTGCCCCGAGGAATCGATCGTCCGCTACATCCAGAAGCTGATCGACTATCCCGAGGCGCTCCAGGTCCTGGAGTTCGGACAGGGCCGCGCACACCTGGTGGCGGTGCGGGTGCTGCGGGGCAGTGCGCTGGAGGACTGCACCATCGGTGACTTCCGCCGGCGCTTTCCGGATGCCCCCATGCGCGTGGTGGCCATCTACCGCCGGGAGTCCGAACTGGTCTGCGAGGCCGACACCCGCATGCGCGCGGGTGACGAGGTCTTCATGCTCGCCGAGCGCGACCGGCTGCGCCACGTGCTGCAGGCCATCCACGGCACCGACCAGCCGGTGCGCCGGGTGATGCTGGCCGGCGGCGGCAACGTCGGCTCGCGCCTCGCGCGCCGCCTGGCCGGCCAGTGCGAGATCAAGCTGATCGAGCGCAACGAGCTCGCCTGCCAGCGCCTGGCCACCGAGCTGCCGGGCGAGGTGCTGGTGCTGCACGGCGATGCCACCGACGAGGAACTGCAGGCCGACGAGAACGTCGCCAGCATGGACTTCTTCCTCGCGCTCACCAGCGACGACGAAGACAACATCCTCTCGGCCATGCTCGCCAAGCGGCTGGGCGCGCGGCGCGTCCTGTCGCTGATCAACCGGCGCGCCTATGCCGAGCTGATCCAGGGCGGCACCATCGACATCGCCGTCTCGCCGGCGCAGACCGTCATCGGCGAACTGCTGGCGCACGTGCGGCGCGGCGACGTGGTGGCGGTGCACAGCCTGCGCCGCGGCGCCGCCGAGGCCCTGGAGGGGGTGGCGCGCGGGGATGCACGCACCTCCAAACTGGTGGGCCGCACGGTTGAACAGATCGAGACCGCGCTGCCGCGCGGCGTGCGGGTCGGCATGGTGGTGCGTGGCGAGGAGCCGGCGGTGGAGGTGCTGATGCCGGCGCACGACCTGGTCATCGAGACCGACGACCACCTCGTGATCTTCATTCCGCACAAACGCCAGGTCCGCGAAGTCGAGCGCATGTTCCAGGTCAGCGCCACCTTCTTCTGACGCCGACCCATGAACCTGTTCGGCCCGGTCCTGGTGCTGGTCTCGCGCGTGCTGGTGGGCTTCTCGCTCGCTTTCCTGGTGCCGCTCATCTGGGCGCTGGCGCTGGACGAGCCGGTGCTTCGCAACGTCTGGGTCGGCGGCTTCGTGCTCACCCTCGCCGCCGGCCTGGCCCTGGGCGTGGCGGTGCACCGCTGGCGCCGCGAACTGCAGCCCAAGGACGGCTTCCTGCTGGTCACGCTTGTGTGGGTGCTGCTGCCGGCCTGCGCCGCGGTGCCGCTCATGTTCACCGTCCCGGACGTGAACCTGGCGCGCGCCTATTTCGAGTCCATGAGCGCGCTCACGGCGACCGGTGCCACCGCGCTGGTGGGGCTGGACCATCTGCCGACCTCGGTGAACGTGTGGCGATGCTTCCTGCAGTACATCGGGGGCCTGGGCATCATCCTGCTGGTGGTGGCGGTGCTTCCACTGCTGGGCCTGGGCGGCATGCAGCTGTACCGGGCCGAGGCACCCGGGCCACTGAAGGAATCCAAGCTCACGCCGCGCATCGCGGAGACGGCCCGCGGGCTGTGGACGGTGTACTTCGTGCTGTCCGTCCTGTGCCTCCTGTGCTATCGCTGGGCCGGCATGAGCTGGGCCGACGCCTTCATGCACATGTGCAGCACCATGGGGCTGGGTGGCTTCTCCTCGCACGACGCGAGCTTCGGCTACTTCGATTCGCCCGCCATCGAGCTGGTGGCCATCGTCTTCATGGCGCTGTCGGGCGTGAGCTTCGCGCGCTACTTCATCGTCTGGCGCAACCGGTCGCTCAACACGCTGCTGCGTGACCAGGAAGTGCAGGCCTATGCAGCGGTGCTGGCGCTGTCCATCCTCGTCATCACGGTCCTGCTGCTGGAGCACGAGGTCTACGGCAGCTTCCTGCAGGCGCTTCGCATGGCGGCCTTCCAGGTCGTCTCGCTGGCCACGACCACGGGCTATGCCTCCACCGACTACGCCGCCTGGCCGGTGTTCGCGCCGGTGTGGCTGATCTTCCTGGGCTGCTTTGCGTCCTGCGCCGGCTCCACCGGCGGCGGCATCAAGATGATCCGCATGATCCTGCTGGTCAAGCAGTCGCGCCGCGAACTGGTGCGCATCCTGCACTCGCGGGTGGTCAACCCCGTCACCCTGGGGGCCACCACGGTGGCGCCGGTGGTCATCGCCAACGTGCTGGCCTACATGCTGATCTACGGCGCCAGCATCGTGGGCCTGACCATGCTGCTGCTGCTCTCGGGCCTGGACCTGGTCACGGGCTTCTCGGCCGTCATCGTCTGCGTCAACAACATCGGCCCGGGCCTGGGCCTAGTGGGGCCCGCCGGCAACTTCGCCGGCCTGTCCGACTTCCAGCTCTGGGTGCTGAGTTTTGCCATGCTGCTCGGCCGGCTCGAACTCCTGTCGGTCCTGGTACTTTTCACGGCGGCCTTCTGGCGAAAATAGCGCGTGCTCCATGACCCTCACCCGCCTTGCCCCTGTGGACGCCGTGATGCGCGGGGCCATGCGCTCGCCCTGGGCGACTGCTGCGGCCCCGCGCTGCACGGCACGCGCGATGCCGCCGACGCGCAAGCGCTGATGCGATCGCGCTACAGCGCCTTCGTGCTCGGCGACGCCGCCTACCTGCTTTCGAGCTGGCACCCCTCCACCCGTCCGTCCGAGCTGGCCCTCGATCCGCAGCAGCGCTGGCTGGGGTTGGAGCTGCGCGCGCACCGCGCCACGTCCGCCGACACGGCCGAAGTCGAGTTCGTGGCCCGTTCGCGTCCGCGCAGCGGCCCGGCGCTGCGGCTGCACGAGCGCAGCCGCTTTCGCCGCGAGGCCGGCCGCTGGTTCTACGTCGACGGGGATCTGCTGTGAGCGCGCCGCGTTTCGAGGCCGTGCTGTTCGACTGCGACGGCGTGCTGGTGGACAGCGAGCCCATCACCAACGGCGTGCTGCGCGACATGCTGGAGGAAAGCGGCTGGAAGCTCACGCCGCAGGAGTGCATGCGCATCTTCGTGGGCAAGGCCGTGCGCGACGAGCGCGCGCGCATCGAGGCGCACACCGGCCGGCCGCTCACCGAAGCCTGGCTGGCCGAGTTCCGCGAGCGCCGCAACCAGGGCCTGCTGCAAAGGCTGGTGCCGATCCGCCACGCGCCCGAGGCGGTCGAAGCCGTGCACCGCCTCTATGGCGGCCGCATCGCCTGCGCGTCCGGCGCGGACCTGTTCAAGGTCCGGCTGCAGTTGCACAAGACGGGCCTCTTGCGCTGGTTCGAGGGGCACGTCTTCAGCGGCCACGACCAGCCCCGCTCCAAGCCCCATCCGGACGTGTACCTCGCGGCCGCCGCATCGCTTGGGGCCGATCCGCGCCGATGCGTGGTCGTGGAGGACACCGTCACGGGCGTGACCGCCGGGGTTGCCGCGGGAGCCACGGTCATCGGCTATGGCCCGCCGGAGGCCGGGCACGACGCCCCCGCCGCCCTGCGCGCGGCCGGCGCCGCAGAGGTCATCACCGACCTGGCCGAACTGCCCCGGCGGGTGGCCTGAGCATGGCGCAAGCGGGTCTGTCCGAGCGGTTGCGGGCCTGGGCGGCGCGCCTGAAGCGAGACGGCGTCGCGCTCTGGTTCGCGCTGCGGCATCCGGACACGCCGCGAGCGGCCAAGGTGCTGGCCTTCATCGTGGTGGCCTATGCCCTCAGCCCGATCGACCTGGTGCCCGACTTCATCCCGGTCCTGGGCTACGTGGACGACGTGCTGCTCCTGCCGGCGCTGATCTGGCTGGCGGTGCGCCTCATTCCGCCGGTGGTGCTGGCGCAATGCCGCACCCGGGCCGACGAATGGATGCAGCTGACCGGGCGCAAGCCCTCGGTCTGGCAGGGCGCCCTGCTGGTGTTCGCGGTCTGGCTCGCGCTGGGGCTGGCCCTGTGGTGGTGGCTGGAGCCCGGCAAGCTGGCCTGGTGGGGCTGAAGACGCTGCGAACCAGTCCGGCAGCGGCTGACCGAGCCCGGTGCGCGCAGTGCTCAGTCGCTCGCCGCGACCGGGTCTTGCGCCTGGTGCACGTGGTCCTGCGAGGGCCACAGCAGCACCTCGAAGCAACTGCCCTGGCCCAGTCCTTCGCTGTGCGCGAGCACGCGGCCGCCATGCGCCTCGACGATCGACCGCACGATGGCCAGGCCCAGGCCCAGGCCGCCGCGGCGCTCGGCCGGACTCGCGGGGGACTGGTAGAAGGGCTCGAACACGTGGGCGAGCGTGCCGGCGTTCATGCCGTCGCCCTCGTCCTCCACGGCGATGCGGAACATGCCGGCCTGCTGCGACAGGCTCACGGTGACCGGGCGCTCGCCGCCGTGGCGCAGCGCGTTGGCGATGAGGTTGGAGAACACCTGCACCAGCCGCTGCGCGTCGCCGACGATCCAGGCCTGCGCCAGCGCGCTGTGCCAGCGCAGGTGGTCGGGCCCGAGGGCGTGCGCCTCGCGCAGGTCCTCCACGGCAGCACGCAGCTCGGCGGCGAGATCGACCGGCTCGCGCGCGATCTCCACCAGGCCGCGGGCGATGCGCGCCACGTCGAGCAGGTCGTCCACCAGCCGGCGCAGGTGGTCCATCTGCCGACGCAGGATCGCCCGTTCGCGCGCCGAGGCCGGATCGGCGCGCAGGTCGAGCAGGTCCATGGCTGACACCATGGGTGCCAACGGGTTGCGCAGCTCGTGGCCCAGCATGGCCAGGAACGCGTCCTTGGCCCGGCCGGCTTCCTCGGCCTGCGTCAGGGCCTCGCCTTGTGCCGCCTGCGCGGTCTGGAGCTTGCCGCTTGCGTCGCGCAGTGCGGCGCCGAGCCGCTCGACCTCCGCGATCCGGCTCGGCACGATCGCCACGGGCTGCCCCTGGCCCAGGCCGGTCGCAGCCTGCGCCACCTCGCGGATGTCCTCGGAGACACGCCGGGCCGTGCGCAGCGCCAGCCCCGCGCAGATCATAAGCGAGACGAGGACGCCGGCGACGTAGAGCGCCAGCGTCGGCGTGAAGGCCTGCGCCAGGGGCGTCGTCGGCGCGCCGACGGCCACCAGCCAGTTGGAATCCGGCGTGCGGCTGAAGCCGGTCACGACGGCACTGCCTTCCTGCGCCGCCGCGATGCCGCTGCCTTCGCGCTTGCCGGTGGACAGCAGTCGGCGCAGCGCCGGCGTGGCTTCACGCAGGGCGTACTGCTCCTGCCCGCGGGATCGGGCGAACACCCGCAGCTGCGGATCCAGGATGGCGATCACCCAGTCCGAAGGAACGCGCTGGCGCTGCAGCATGCGCAGCAGCCGCTCCGGCGTGATCACCGCGCTCAGGACGTACCGCAGCCGACCGTCCTGCACCACCGGGTAGCGGACCGCGTACGAGGGCTCGCCCTGGGCGTTTCGGATCGCAGGCCCCAGGGCCGGGCGGCCGGTCTGCAGCACGGCCCGCACGCTGGCCGGCTCGTTCGGCGTGTCAGGCTGCTCGCCCAGGGGCATGCTGGTCCAGAACAGCACGCGCCCCTGCGCGTCCGTCAGCGTGATGGCGCTCCACTCGAACTGCACTTCCATGAGGCGACGGGCGTGCCGATAGAAGCCGGGCACATCACCGTTGAGCAGCTCGGGTGAGCGCGACAGGCTGGCCAGTGCCGACATGGTCCCGTCCTGCTCCGCCTGCACCGCGCTGGCAACGGCGCGCGACAGGTCCAGCGTGGAGCGGGCCAGCTCGTTGCGATGCACCTGCGCCGCGATGTACAGCGCCACGGCAGCGAAGACGGCGAGCGGCACCAGCCCCAGCAGCGCCAGCCGGATGAGATAGGTCCGCAGTGGCCGGCTGCCGGGAGGATCTGACATCGCCGGCGATGCTATCCGAGCTGGCTTGCTCATCGGCGCGAGCCGGCATCGCCATGCGGCCTTGTCCTACAAGCTTGTAGGAGTGTTGTTCCTAATATGGCCCAGCCGTAAAAATTTGTTGTGGAGCCCATCACGATGCGGTCCCCTTCCCGTCCCAGTCCTTCCTTCCCCGCCGCGCCGTCGCTTCCCCGGCCGGGACTGGTGCAGTGCGACGACCACGGGCAGGTCTGGCTCTGCGAAGCGGTCATCCGCAATGGCGACATCGCCGACTGGTACCTGGTGCGCATGTCCCGCCTGGACGGCAGCGACCCGGTGGGCGACCCGGTGGTGCTCAGCCCGTCCGAGTACCAGGCCTTCAGCACTCGCCGCGGGTTGCAGGCGGTCCTGTTGTAGGCCTCGCGCCGCCGCAGCCGAAGCGCAGCTTCATCACCAGGACGGCGCAGGCCAGCGCCAGGGTGATGCCGTTGGCCACGATCAGCGGCCAGACCCCCTGCAGCACGCCGTAGAGCAGCCATGCGGCGATCCCGGTGGTGAACAGGCTGTACATCGCCAGCGAAATGCCGCTCACGTCGCGCGAACGGAAGGTCTGCCACACCTGCGGAACGAAGGACACGGTGGTGAGGGCAGCGGCGGTGTAGCCGATCAGGTCGGTCGCGGGCATGGTCGGCGGATTGTCCCTCAGGAGCGTGCGCGACAATCCGCCCCCATGAAGTTCCGGATGGCCCCCAATTCGCTTTTCGCGGTCCTGCTGCGCTCGCCGTGGTGGATCAGCATCGGGCTGGCGCTCGTGCTGCTCGCGATCTCCCAGGCCCTGCTGCCCGAGCAGCTGCGCCTCGTGGGCGCTGCCGGGGCCTTGCCCTTCGTGGGGCTGGGGCTGGTGGCGCTGCAGCGCCAGTGGCGCCTGCCCAGCGCCCGCCAGGTGGACGCACTGGCGCAGCGTCTGTCGGCCATGGGCTGGACGGAGTTTTCGGCGCTGCTGGCCCGCGGCTTCGAGCGGCAGGGATGGTCGGTGGAGCCGGCGGCAGGCGGCGTGGACCTGCTGCTGCAGCGTCCCGGCCGCAAGGCCCTGGTGAGCGCCAAGCGCTGGAAAGCCGCCCGGCACGGCGAGGACATGCTGCAGGCGCTGGTGAAGGCCATGCGCGAGCGGGATGCGAGCGGCGGCGTCTATGTCGCGCTGGGCGAACTCAGTCCGCAGGCGGGCAGCCTGGCCAAGCGCCATTCCGTGCAGGTGCTGCACGCGCCCGAGCTGGCTCAGCTGTTGCGCGGACTGCCCGGTTCGTCCTGAAGCGTCCGCGCGCCCGAGCCGCCGCCGTGCGCGGCGTCGCCGTTGTCCAGCAGCAGGGTCATCAGCACGGCGCAATCCGTTCGCGCGCGCAAGTGGTGCTTCTGCCGGGCGGGCAGCACCACCAGCTGGCCCTGGCCCAGGCTGCGCGTGCCGCCCGGCGTGACCACCTCCACCTGGCCTTCCAGGCAGTGGATCACGCACTCCTGGTCCACGTGGCGGTCAGGCTGGTCCTCGCGGGCGGCCAGCACGAGGTGCAGGAGCTGGACGTGCTCGGTCTTGATCAGGCTGGTGCTGAAGGAATCCACCAGCTTGGGACCGAGCGGACTCACGTTGATCGTCTCGAGCAGCTGGGCGTGCGGCAGGGCCATGGATCGTCGGTGTGTGTAGCGAAGCGAGTGCTCCTATCTTCGCGTGGCCTTCCGGCACCCCTGGTTACCGAGTGCGTACCCGGTAAGACATCGCTCTCCTTGCCGCCGCTACGCTGCGCGCGTTCCTAGACTGGACTCCCGATTTCGAGGAGCACGCCATGGGCATCCAGGACGCCATGCACCGATGGGCCGATTGCATCGCCGCGTGCAATGCCTGCGCGGTCGCCTGTCACCACTGCGCCGCCGCCTGCCTGCAGGAGCCGGACGTGAAATCCATGGCGCGCTGCATCGCGCTGGACATGGACTGCGCGCAGATCTGCCAGCTCGCCGCGGCCTTCATGGCCGGCGGCAGCGAGCATGCCGCCGAGACCTGCCGCCTGTGTGCACGGATCTGCCGCAGCTGCGGCGACGAATGCGGCCAGCACGAGGCCGACCATTGCCAGCAGTGCGCCGAAGCCTGCCGCCACTGCGCCGAAGCCTGCGAGCGGATGGCGAACACCGCTGGTGCGGTCGCCTGAGGCGCTGCGGTTCAGGTCCGAAGCTGCGAGGCCGCGGCCCGGAACGCCGCGGGGGCGCTGCCGGTCCACTGGCGGAACGCGCGGATGAAACTCTTCTCGTTGCGAAAGCCCACGGCCGCGGCCACCTGCTTGACCGGCCGATCGCTGCGCCACAGCAGCTCGCGGGCCTGCTCGCAACGCACCTCGTCGCGCAGCTGCTGCAGGAGCGCGCCTTCTTCCCGCAACTGCCGGTGCAGGGTGCGCGCGGACAGGTTCAGGGCGCGCGCGATGCCTCCGGCGCTGCGAGCGGCTTCGCCACCGGCACGCAGCACCTGCCGCACCTGCTGCACCAGCAGGCGGTCGCGCCGGTACTGCAAGACGGTGAGCGGCAGCGCCCGCTGCAGCATCTGGGAGAGCGCGGCTTCGTCACGCCGCAGCGGCAGGTCGAGGTAGCGCGCATCGAAGCGCAGCCCGGCGCGCGGGGCGCCGAAGTGCACGGGACCGGGGAACATGTGCGCGAAGGCCGCGTCATGCGCCGGGGCCGCGAAGGGCAGGTCCACGGCCTGCAGAGGTATGCGCGAATCGATGAACCAGCAGGCCAGGCCATGCACGTTGCGCAGCAGGTGCACCAGGCTCAGCTCGCGGGCGTCGGGGGCCAGGCAGCGATGGGCCGGGCCTTCCTCGATGTCCAGCCGGGCGGACTCGCCCGCGAGTTCGAGGTGCAGCCGCAGGTCGTCGGTCAGCAGCGCATGGTGGCGGCACCACCGTCGCAAGGCCAGCCCGAGTTCCGGTGCGGTGATCGAGGCGCGCGCCAGCATGCCGTAGCTGCCCCAGGGCAGCCGCCGGCTGAAGGCGCCCAGCGCCTCGTCGTCCAGCGCCTGCATGGCCGCGCCGGACAGAAGCTCCATCTGCCGGGCCGAGATGCAGGCGCCAGGATCCTGGAACACGGGTGGCGTGATCTGTGCCGCCTCCAGCGCCGCGGCGGGGTCCAGGCCGCGACGCCGGAAGGCCTGCGCGATGGTCCTGGCATAGGCCATCGGGATCGAGGCGGACGGGGCGGCTGCAAGGGCGGTGGCGGGTCGGCCGGGCATGGGGCGAGTGTGGAATCGTCTGGCACGATTTGCAACCTCGATGGCAGGCCCAGGCCACGCGGTTTTTCCTAAGCTCGGTCATCCGCCGTTCGCATCCGAGGAGACCCATGCCTGCCATCGAGTCGCAGCTCAACCCCCGCTCCGCCGAGTTCCAGGCCAATGCCGAGGCCATGGTCCGCCAGGTCGAGGACCTGCGCGCCCAGGTCGCGCTTGCTGCCGCCGGCGGGGGCGAGTCCGCCCGCGCACGGCACACGGCGCGCGGCAAGCTGCTGCCGCGCGAGCGCGTGCAGATGCTGCTGGACCCGGGGACGCCCTTCCTGGAGATCGCCCCCCTGGCCGCGCACGGCATGTACGGCGGCGAGGCGCCCTGTGCGGGCCTGATCGCGGGGGTCGGTCGCGTGAGCGGCGTCGATTGCGTGGTGGTGTGCAACGACGCCACCGTCAAGGGGGGCACCTACTACCCGGTCACCGTGAAGAAGCACCTTCGGGCGCAGGAGATCGCGCAGCAGAATGGCCTGCCCTGCATCTATCTCGTCGATTCCGGCGGTGCCAACCTGCCGAACCAGGACGAGGTCTTCCCGGACCGCGACCACTTCGGCCGCATCTTCTACAACCAGGCCAACATGTCGGCCCTGGGCATCCCGCAGATCGCGGTGGTGATGGGCTCGTGCACGGCCGGGGGCGCCTACGTGCCGGCCATGAGCGACGAGGCCATCATCGTCAAGGAGCAGGGCACCATCTTCCTGGGCGGCCCGCCGCTGGTGAAGGCCGCCACGGGGGAGGTGGTCAGCGCCGAGGACCTGGGGGGCGGCGACGTGCACACGCGCCTGTCGGGTGTGGCCGACCACCTGGCACAGAACGACCTGCACGCGCTGGCGCTCGCGCGGCAGGCCGTGGCCAGCCTCAACCGGCGCAAGCAGCATGCGCAGGCACTGCAGCCGCCGCGCCCGCCCCGCTACGACCCGGCGCAGCTGTACGGCGTGGTGCCCACCGACACGCGCAAGCCCTTCGACGTGCGCGAGATCATCGCGCGCATCGTGGACGGCTCGGAGTTCCACGAGTTCAAGGCCCGCTACGGCGCGACGCTGGTGTGCGGCTTCGCGCACATCGAGGGCATGCCGGTGGGCATCGTGGCCAACAACGGCATCCTGTTCTCGGAGTCGGCCCAGAAGGGCGCGCACTTCATCGAGCTGTGCGGCCAGCGCAAGGTGCCGCTCGTGTTTCTGCAGAACATCACCGGCTTCATGGTGGGCCGCAAGTACGAGAACGAGGGCATCGCGCGCCACGGCGCCAAGATGGTCACGGCGGTGGCCACGGTGGCCGTGCCCAAGTTCACCGTGATCATCGGCGGCAGCTACGGCGCGGGCAACTACGGCATGTGCGGCCGGGCCTATTCGCCGCGCTTCCTCTGGATGTGGCCCAACGCACGCATCTCCGTGATGGGCGGCGAGCAGGCCGCCAGCGTGCTGGCGACCGTCAAGCGCGACGGCATCGAGGCCAAGGGCGGGCGATGGAGCGCCGAGGAGGAGGCGGCGTTCAAGCAGCCGCTGCTCGACCAGTTCGCGCAGCAGTCGCACCCCTATTACGCGAGTGCGCGCTTGTGGGACGACGGGGTGATCGACCCGGCCGACACCCGGCGGGTGCTGGCGCTGGGCCTGTCGGCCGCGCTGAATTCGCCCACGCCGGAGTCGCGCTTTGGCGTTTTCCGCATGTAAGGTGTAGCATGTGCGTGAAATCGAGATTCCATACACATCATGCGCACCAACATCGACATCGACGACGACTTGATGGCGAAGGCCCTGCAGGCCGGCCCGTTCAAGACCAAGAAGGAAGCCGTCGAGGCGGGGCTCGCGCTGCTCGCGCGGCAGGCCACCTACCGCGAGATCCTCAAGTGGAAGGGGCGCCTGCACTGGGAGGGCGACGAAGGCATCGACTGGACGGCCGACACGCCCGCCACGCCGCTTCGGGTGCAGGAGACCGCCAAGCCGCTCGCGCGGAGCAGCCGTGGTCGTCGTTGATTCCAGCGTCTGGATCGAGTTCTTCAGCGGCCGACCCGGCCCGCAGCAGGCCACGCTGGAGCGCCTGCTGGAGGAGGGGGAGGTCCGCCTGGTCGTCCCCGACCTGGTTCTCTTCGAGGTGCTGCGGGGCTTTCGCCACGAGCGCGAGTTCCGGCAGGCGCGGGTCCTGCTCGAAGGGCTGGACGTGGAGTCCACCTGCGACCGGGGACTCGCGCTGGAGGCGGCAAGGCACTACCGCGGCCTTCGCGCCTCGGGCCGCACGGTGCGCCGTGGCATCGACGTGCTGCTGGCCACCTTCTGCATCGAGAACGAGTACATCCTCCTGCACCGCGACCGCGACTTCGACGCCTTCGAGGAGCTTCGCGGCCTGCGCACCTGGCGCCATTGAGCGGCAACGGATGCGGCCATGACCCTGCACGACTACTTCCGGCAGCTCGCGGCCTACCACGCCTGGGCCAGCCAGAGGCTGCTGGAGCCGCACCTGCGCGAGCTCTCCGGCGAGCTGCTGCGCCGCGACCTGGGCCTGTTCTTCCGCAGCATCCACGGCACGCTCAACCACCTCCTGGTGGCCGAGCGCCTGTGGCAGGCGCGCGTGATGGACGGCGAGTCCCCCACGCTGCGGCTGGACGCCGAGCTGCACGCCGACCGCGACGAGCTCGCCCGCGAGTTGCTCGCGGCCGCGGCCCGCTGGCAGGCCTGGATCGCCGCGCAGCCGGCGGCCGCCTTCGACGGCGAGCTGCGCTACCGGCGCGGCAACGGCGAAGCCGTCGTGGTCCCGCTCGCGCCGACGCTGGGCCATGTGTTCAACCACGCCACCCACCACCGCGGGCAGATCACCGCCGCCCTCACGGCCCTGGGGCGGCCCGGGCCCGAGCTGGACTGGATCTACCTCCTGCAACAAGGTGCGCGCGCGCTCGGCGCACCATCCCCGAAGACCCTATGAAACACCTGCAGCTCGGCTTCCAGGACGGCATCGCCACCGTCACCCTCGACCGGCCCGAGGTGCGCAACGCCTTCAACGACGAGCTCATCGCCGAACTCGGGGCCGTCTTCCACGAACTGGGCCAGCGAACGGAGGTGCGCGCCATCGTCCTCGCGGCTCGCGGCCCGGCCTTCTGCGCCGGCGCGGACCTGAACTGGATGCGGCGCATGGCCACCTTCAGCCGCGAGGAGAACATCGACGACGCCTCGGCCCTGGCCCGCATGCTGGAGCTGATCTGGGGCTGCCCCAAGCCCACCATCGCGCGCGTCCAGGGCGACGTGTATGCCGGCGGCATGGGCCTGGTCGCGGCCTGCGACATGGCGGTGGCCTCGGACCAGGCCGGCTTCTGCCTGAGCGAAGTGAAGATCGGCCTCATCCCCGCCACCATCAGCCCCTACGTGATCCGCGCCATGGGCCCGCGCGCGGCGCACCGCTACTTCCTCACGGCCGAACGCTTCGACGCGGCCGAGGCGCTGCGCATCGGCTTCGTGCACGAGGTCGTCGCCGCGCAGGACCTGGACGCGCGCGTGGAGGCCTTGGCGCGGGCCCTGGTCCAGGCCGGGCCGCAGGCGACGCGGGCCTGCAAGAAGCTGCTGCACGACGTGGCCGGCCAGGAGATCAGCGCCGCGCTGGTGCAGCGCACCGTCGAAGGCATCGCCGACATCCGCGCCAGTGCCGAAGGCCGCGAGGGCATCCAGGCCTTCCTGGACAAGCGCCGCCCGAACTGGCAGTAGTCGTCCCCATGGACATCTTCTCGACCCTCCCCGACAACGCGCCCGAGCTGCTGGCGCTCGCCGCTGCGCTCGGCTGGGCCAGCGGCATCCGGCTCTACGCGGTGCTGTTCCTCACCGGGCTGGCGGGCACCACCGGCTGGATCGAGCTGCCGCCGGGCCTCGCGGTGCTGCAGCACCCGGCGGTGCTGGGGGCCAGCGGCTTCATGCTCTTCGTCGAGTTCTTCGCCGACAAGATCCCGCTGGTCGATTCGCTCTGGGATGCGGTGCACACCATCATCCGCATCCCCGCCGGCGCCGCGCTGGCCGCCGGCACGCTGGGCGCCGACGGTGCGGCCATGGCCACCATCGCCGCCCTGGTCGGGGGCGGACTGGCCGCGACCGCCCACACGGCCAAGATGAGCACGCGGGCGGCGGTGAACACCTCGCCCGAGCCCTTCAGCAACGTGGGCATCTCGCTGCTGGAGGACGGCTTCGTCGTCTTCATGCTGTGGCTGTCCGCCACGAATCCGCTGCTGTTCGCACTCGTGCTGGCGCTGAGCATCGCCATCGGCGTGGTGCTGATCGTCGTGCTGTTCAAGTTCCTGCGCACGGTGGTGCAGGAAGTGCAGCGTCTTGTCGCGGGCCGGCGCCGCCCGCCCGCCGGAGAGCTTTGAATGTTCCAGAAGATCCTGATCGCCAACCGCGGCGAGATCGCCTGCCGCGTCGCGGCCACCGCGCGCCGCCTGGCGATTCGCACCGTCGCGGTGTATTCGGAGGCGGATGCTGGCGCCAAGCACGTCGCCGCCTGCGACGAAGCCGTGGCCATCGGCGCCAGCCCGCCGCGCGAGAGCTACCTGCGCTGGGAGCGCATCATCGAGGCCGCGCGGCGCACGGGCGCGCAGGCCATCCATCCCGGCTACGGATTCCTCAGCGAGAACGAGGACTTCGCCCAGGCCTGCGCCGAGGCGGGCATCGTCTTCATCGGCCCGCCGGCCTCGGCCATCCAGGCCATGGGCCTGAAGGCCGAGGCCAAGCAGCTCATGGAGCGCGCCGGCGTGCCGCTGGTGCCCGGCTACCACGGCGCCCGCCAGGAGCCCGCCTTTCTTCGCGCCGAGGCCGAGCGCATCGGCTTCCCGGTGCTGATCAAGGCCAGTGCCGGCGGCGGCGGCAAGGGCATGCGCGCCGTCGAGAGCGCGGCCGACTTCGACGCCGCGCTCGCCTCCTGCCAGCGCGAAGCTGCCAGCAGCTTCGGCGACGACAGCGTGCTGGTCGAGAAATACGTCCAGCGTCCGCGCCACATCGAGATCCAGGTCTTCGGCGATCGGCACGGCAACTACCTGTGGCTGTTCGAGCGTGACTGCTCGGTCCAGCGGCGCCACCAGAAGGTGCTGGAGGAGGCGCCCGCGCCGGGCCTGTCCCCCGCGCTGCGCCGCCAGATGGGCGAGGCGGCCGTGGCCGCGGCCCGCGCGGTCGGCTACGTGGGCGCCGGCACGGTGGAATTCATCGTCGAGCAGTCCGAAGCCGGCATGTCCTTCTTCTTCATGGAGATGAACACGCGGCTGCAGGTCGAGCACCCCGTCACCGAGGCCATCACCGGCCTGGATCTGGTCGAGTGGCAGCTGCGCGTGGCCGCCGGCGAGCCCCTGCCGCTGTCGCAGGACGCGCTGCGCATCGACGGCCACGCCATCGAGGCGCGCATCTGCGCCGAGAACCCCGAGAACGACTTCCTGCCCTCCACCGGCACGCTGCAGGTCTATCGCAAGCCGCCCGCCGCCAGCTTCGAGCGGGCGCCGGTGCGCATCGACGACGGCGTGCGCGAGGGCGACACGGTCTCTCCCTTCTACGACTCCATGCTGGCCAAGCTCATCGTGCACGGCGCCACGCGCGAGGAGGCGCTCGCCCGGCTGGACGCCGCCCTGGCCCGCTTCCACGTCGTCGGCCTGTCCACCAACGTGCAGTTCCTGCGGCAGGTGGTGCGCAGCGATTCCTTCGCCACGGCGCGGCTGGACACGGCCCTCATCGCGCGGGAGCGCGACGCGCTCTTCGGCCAGCACCCGGTGTCGCTGCCGCTGGCCGCCGCCGCCGCGGTTGCCGCCACCTTGCGCGAGGAGCAGCATCTGCAGGGCGCGGACCCCTTCAGCCGCCGTGACGGCTGGCGCTCGCATGGCCCCGCCCGGCGTCGATTCGCCTTCGAGTTCGAGGGCGAGCCCGCCGGCGCCGAGCTGGTCTATGAGCACGGCGGTGGCCTGCGCCTGGAGGTGGGCGGGAACCCGCTGGCGCTCGCCTTCGACCCCACGGGGGAGCACGGCCTGGACCTGCGCCTGGGCGATGCGCGCGAACGCATCACGGTCTACACGCAGGGCGAGGTGGACCACGTGTTCACCGACCAGGGTGCAGCCGCCATCGTCTCGCTGGACCTGCTGGCGCACGCCGGCGAAGGCCATGCCGAGGCAGGGCGGCTGACCGCCCCCATGCCCGGCAAGCTGGTCTCCTTCGCCGTGCGCGCGGGCGACACCGTGCGCAAGGGCCAGGCGCTCGCGGTGATGGAAGCCATGAAGATGGAGCACACCATCGCCGCACCGGCCGACGGCACGGTGGCGGAGCTGCTCTACGCGCCCGGTGACCAGGTGGCCGAAGGCGCGGAGTTGCTCAGGCTCACGACCGCCTGAGGCGCCACCGACAATCGGCCCATGCGAATCAGCTTCTGCTGCACCGACACCCGTGCCGAGCCCTGGCTCCAGGGCTTGCGCGCGGCCCTGCCCGAGGCCGAGATCGAGGAGTGGCACCCCGGCGCTGCGGCCGCCGACCATGCGGTGGTCTGGGCGCCGCCGCAGCAGTTCCTGGACGAACAGGCCGGCTTGCGCGGCATCTTCAACATCGGCGCCGGCGTCGATGCGCTCATGAAGCTGCGCCTTCCCGCCGCGGCCCGGGTGGTCCGGCTGGACGACGCGGGCATGGGCGTGCAGATGGCCGAGTACGTCTGCCATGCGCTGATCCGGCACTTCCGGGAGCTGGCCGGCTACGAGCGCGACATGGCCGAAGGCCGCTGGTCCTTCCGCCGCCCGCGCCTGCGCGAGGACTACCCCGTGGGCATCCTGGGCCTGGGCGTGCTGGGCCAGCGGGTGGCGCAGGCCGTGCGGCAGTTCGAGTTTCCGGTGCGCGGCTGGAGCCGCTCGCCCCGCACCGTGGAAGGCGTGGCCTGCTTTGCGGGCGACGAGCAGCTCGACGACTTCCTCGCCGGCACCCGCGTGCTGGTCTGCCTGCTGCCGCTCACGCCGCAGACCGAGGGCATCCTGAACCGCCACACGCTGGGGCGCCTGCTGCCCGGGGCGTACCTGATCAACGTCGCACGCGGCGCCCACCTCGTGGAGGCGGACCTGCTCGCGTTGCTGGACAGCGGCCAGCTCGCCGGCGCCACGCTGGACGTCTTCCGCACCGAGCCGCTGCCGCCGGAGCACCCCTTCTGGCGCGAGCCGCGCCTGGTGCTCACGCCCCACACCTCGGCGCGCACGCTGCGGGATGAAAGCATCGCGCAGATCGCGCGCAAGATCCGCGCTCTGGAGCGCGGCGAAGCCATCGCCGGCGTGGTGGACCCCTCGCGCGGCTATTGAGGAGGAACCATCCATGCAACTGCCTTCCCGCGTCAAGCTGGTCGATGTCGGCCCCCGCGACGGCCTGCAGAACGAGAAGCAGCCCGTTCCCGCCCCGGTCAAGATCGAACTGGTGCACCGCCTGCAGCGGGCCGGGCTGCGCGAGATCGAGGTCACCAGCTTCGTCAGCCCGAAATGGGTGCCGCAGATGGCCGACGCCGCCGAGGTCATGGCCGGCATCGAGCGGCGCGCGGGCGTGCGCTATTCGGTGCTCACGCCCAACCTCAAAGGCTTCGAGGCGGCCCTGACCACGCGACCGGACGAGGTCGTCGTGTTCGGTGCGGCCAGCGAAGCCTTCAGCCAGCGCAACATCAACTGCTCCATCGCCGAGAGCATCGAGCGCTTCGCTCCGGTGGTCGAGGCGGCGCGGCGGCACGGCATCAAGGTGCGTGCGGCGCTGTCCTGTGCGGTGGGCTGTCCTTATGAAGGCGAGATCGCCCCCGAGCGGGTGGCGCAGGTCGCGCGGCAGATGAAGGACATCGGCGTGCAGCACCTGGGCGTGGCCGACACCATCGGCGTGGGCACGCCGCGCAAGGTGCAGCGCGCGCTGGAGGCGGCGCTGCGGCACTTTCCGCTGGACGAGGTCTCCGGCCATTTCCACGACACCTACGGGCAGGCGCTGGCCAACACCCTCGCGGCGCTGGAGCTCGGCGTGTGGCAGTTCGACGCCTCGGTGGCCGGACTGGGCGGCTGCCCCTATGCCAAGGGCGCGACCGGCAATGTCGCCACCGAAGACGTGGTCTTCATGCTGCACGGCCTGGACATCGAGACCGGCATCGACCTGGAGGCCCTGGTGGACGCCGGCGCCTCCATCAGCGCCCACCTGCAGCGGCCGCCGAATTCGCGCGCGGCCACGGCCATCCTCAACAAGCGGCAATGATCCCGAGCATGAACGGACCCGAGATCTCCTCCCTTCCCGAAGGCATGCAGCGCGTGGCGCAGGTGCTGCGCGCCAGCGGCCATGCCCACCTGCCGCAGCGCCTCGATGATGCGGCGCGCACCGCGCAGCAGGCGGCCGACGCGCTGGGCGTGCAGCTCGGGCAAATCGCCAAGAGCATCATCTTCCGCCGCCGCGAGGATGACGTCGCGGTGCTCGTGGTCACCTCGGGCGACCGGCGCGTGGACGAGGCCAAGGTCCAGTCGCTGGTCGGTGTGATCGGCCGGGCCGACGCGGACTTCGTCAAGTCGCGCACGGGCTTCGCCATCGGCGGCGTGGCGCCGGTCGCGCATGCCAGCGCCCCCGTCACGCTCATCGACCGCGAGCTGTTCCGCTTCGACGAGATCTGGGCGGCCGCCGGGCATCCGCACGGCGTCTTCCGGCTGCAGCCCGCCGACCTGGAGCGCCTGACCGGCGCGCCGGTCGTGGACGTGGTGCAGGGCGGCGCATGAATCCGCGCGCGCGCGAGCTGCTGCTGCGGGCACGCATCGTCCGCAGCGCCCCCCAGGACGAAGCGGTGCCCTCGCCCTGCCTCTCGGTGTGCCGCATGGACCCGCAGCAGCGGCTGTGCGAGGGCTGCCTGCGCACCCTGGACGAGATCGCGGCCTGGGGGGGCCTGCCCGAGCCCGCCAAGCGGGCCGTGTGGGCACGCATCGAGGCCCGTGCGCGTGGCGGGGACGCGGCGTGAAGCGCATCGTCTTCCACCTGGATTTCGTGTCCCCCTACGCCTTCCTCGCGTTCGAGCAGCTGCCGCGGGCGCTGGAGGGCCTGAGCTGGGAAGTGGAGCTGCGGCCGGTGCTCTTCGCCGCCATGCTCCGGCACCACGGCCAGCTCGGCCCGGCGGAGATCCCGGCCAAGCGCGAATGGACCTACCGGCAGGTCCTCTGGACCGCGCGCACGCTGGGCGTGCCGCTGCACCTGCCGGCCGTGCATCCCTTCAATCCGCTGTCCCTGCTGCGGCTCGCGCTGGCCTGCGGCGAGGGGGGACGCATCAACCGCTACGTGGCCGAAACGGTGTTCCGGCACGCCTGGCTGGGCGGCGGCGACGCCGCCGACCCGCAGCGGCTGGCGGGACTGCGCTCGCAGCTCGCGCCCGCCCGCGATCCGGACGGGGCGCAGGTCAAGGCCGAACTGCGCGCCAACACCGACGCGGCCATCGCGGCCGGCGTGTTCGGCGTGCCCACCTTCGAGGTGGACGGCCACCGTTTCTGGGGACTGGACGCACTGCCCATGCTGCGAGCTTTCCTGGAAGGCGATGCCTGGTTCGACAGCCCGCAGTGGCACGAGGCGGGCGCACGGCCGGGCGTGCGCCGTTCGGGGTGAGCTGGCTCGCCGAGATGCGCCTGGCAACGCCCTCCCCCTCTGGGGGAGGGTAGGGGCGGGGGCCGCGCGAGCCGACCACGCCACTTCAAGCGAGCCCCCATCCCTGCCTTCCCCCAGAGGGGGAAGGTGCCTTCTAGCCCCGCAGCCAGCGGGCGCGCGCCGCGAAGCGTTGCACCGCGCGCCAGTTCGCGCACTCGCGGCCGACGACAGGCCAGATCCGCTGCAGCAGGTCCGCCGTCGCCAGCACGTCGGCCATGGCATCGTGCCGCGCCAGGCACTCGATGCCGAAGTGGGCCAGCCAGTCGTCCAGCGCCCGGGCGCGCAGTTCCGGGTAGGCCGAGGCGCAGAGGGCCGCGATGTCCAGCCAGGGGAGGTCGAGCCCCTGCACCTGCAGCGCGCGGGCGTGGCGTGCCAGCAGCTGGCGGTCGAAATCGGCGTGGAAGGCCAGGAGCGGCGCGCCCGCGGCGAAGCGCGCGAAGGCCTGCAGGGCCTGCGCCGGCTCCAGGCCCTGGGCCTGCGCATCGACGCCGATGCCGTGCACCAGCACGTTGCCCTTGTCGGGCACCGGGACGCGGTGGTGCAGCCGCACGCTGAAGCTGTCGCCGAGCACCAGCGAGAGCCTGCGGCTGGACCACTCCACCCGCAGGCCCAGCGCCGCCACGGCCAGCAGGCCCGCGCGCCGTGCATCCAGGCCGGTCGCCTCCACGTCCACCACCAGCCAGCGTTCGGTGGCTGCCGCCTCGCGCTTCGCGGGCCACCACGGCAGCAGCGGCTTCATCGCACCCAGTCCAGTCGCAGGCGCTCCTGCAGGCTGCGCGCCTGCGCAAGGCTGGCCACCAGGATGCGCCGGTCGATCTCGCTGAGCGACGGTGCCTGGAGCCGGTTGGGGTTCTGGCCGCCGTCGGCTGCCTCGAGCTGGACCCGCAGTCGCAGTCCCTGCAGGTAGTCGAAGGCACCGGCCCAGCTTTGCCATTCCGACGCGCGCAGCTGCATGGCCTGGCCGGCCTCGGCCAGCCGATCGTGCGTGCCGGTGGCGCGCACCCCCTGCGAAAGGGCGAGGATGCGCGCCGCATCGACGAAGAGGGCGGTTCCCTGCAGCTTGAGGTCGAGGCCCGAGCCCTCGTCCAGCTCCAGCCGGCCGGTCCAGTCCAGGGGCGGGCGGTGCGCGAGGGCATTGGTCGCCAGCAGATGGAGGAAACGGGGCGTGGCGCGCACGCGCTGCTCGATGCGCTGCCGAAGCGGCTCGGCCAGGCTCGCATCACCGGCGAGCGGCCGCAGGTCGAAGAAGATGCTGGCTGCCAGCAGGTCCTCGGGGCTGCCGTGGTCGATCCAGCGCTCGAAGCGCGCCAGCCACTGCGACACGAGCAGGCAGCAGGCCGGCTCGCCCGCCATGATGCCGCCGCGGCACAGCGGGTAGCCGGCGGCGTCCAGCGCCTCGTTCATGCGGCGGGCCCATCGGCGGATGCGCGCCTGCTCGGCCTCGTCGAGGCCGTCGGGCAGCACCAGCGCGTTGTCCTGGTCGGAGGCGATGGTCTGCTCGCCGCGCCCCTCCGAGCCCAGGGCCAGCCAGCACAGGCGGCCGAGCTCGATGCCGTCCCGGGCCGCGCCCAGGCCGAGGAGCCTGCGCGTGAACAGGTCGTTCAGGCGGCTGATCAACTCCGTCAGCGGGCGTGGCTGCACGCCTTGGGCCATCAGGTTGCGGGCCAGCGCGCGGATGTCGGCCGCCACGGGCAGCAGCGTGTCCAGCTCGCGCGCCGCGTGGATGCGTGCGCCCACCTGCTGCACGCTGGTGCGCTGCCAGGCGAAGAGGTCGCGCTCGGAGACCACGCCCGCCAGCCGCCCGCCCCGCGTGATCGGCACGTGCCGGATGCCGTGCTCGCCCATGAGGAGGGCGGCGTCCTGCGCGGTGTCCTGTTCGTCCAGGGCGTGCACCGGCTGGCTCATGACGCGCCCGACAGGGGCGTCCAGGTCGAAGTCGGGCGCCAGCACGAGGCGGGGCAGGTCGTGGCGGGTGAAGATGCCCTGGAGCCGGCCCTGGGCGTCCGTCACCAGCATCGAGCCGAGGTGGCGCTCCTGCAGGATGCGCAGCACCTCGCGCAGCGACGTCTGCGGCGAACAGTGCACCGGCTCGCCGCGGGCGAGTTGAGACAGCGGCGTCTCCGAAGCCTGCTCTGCCAGCGCCTGCGAGGACAGTTGCAGCGCCAGGGCCTGCCGAGAGCGCGCCAGCAGCGACTGGATGCGGTCACGCAGGAACTCGGCGAACACCACGCTGCGCTGCGCCAGCTGCTCCATGTCGGCGGCGCCCAGCGCCAGCACGAACACATCGTCCAGCGCGCTGTAGCGGGCGCGCACCGGGCGCTGCGCGAGCAGGGCGGCCACGGGCAGCAGCTCGCCCGGTCCGAAGGCCAGCGAGTCGCCGGTCTCGGGCGATCCGTGGCGCCGCTGCACCGTGCCCTGTCGCACCAGGAACAGGAAAGGTGGAACGCCCGCGGCGGGATCGACCAGCACGTCGCCCGGCGCGTAGTACTGCTGCTCGGCGTGGGCGAGGAACCACTCGAGCTCCTCGCGCGGCATTTGCGCGAAAGGAGGCCAGCGCGCCAGCTGCGCGCCGAGCTGGCGCAGCAGCGGCAGGGCGGGCGACGAGAGCGGCGGCTCCTTGGCGTCGGTCATGGCGCCCCGACTATGGCGGCCGTCCCATGCAGCGCGTCCTCCGTGGAAACCCTCGGGCGGCCCCGGAAAGCCGGGCGTGTAAGAAACGGGTAAGCCGCTGTTTCGACAGTCCGCAGCGATGCACCCCGCCCGACGATGCTGACTGTCCTGACCCTGGTGAAGCTGGTGGCCGAGATCGCCCTCATGGCGCTGCTCGGACGCTGGGTGCTGGGACTGCTGGCCGGCGCCAAGCGGGAGCAGAACCTTTTCTGGCAGGTGCTGGACATGATGGTGCGGCCCTTCACGTGGACCGCGCGGCGCCTGTCCCCCAAGGTGGTGCTCGACCGGCACGTACCGCTGGTCGCCTTCCTGCTCCTCGCCTTCACCTGGATCGTCGTCACCCTGTGGCGCATCCAGATCTGCCTTCAGATCGGAGTCGCCCAGTGTCGTTGATGCATCGCCTGCAGATTGGCTGGCTGCGCTGGCAGGGGCGCCTGGCGCTCATGGTCGGCCATCGCATGGGGGCGCTGCGCGCCTTCGAAGCCATCTGCGCGCTGGTGCCGGACGACGCGCATGCCCTGGCCAGTCGCGCGCAGCTCGAAGACCAGCGGGGCCACGCCGAGGAAGCGCTCGCCCTTCAGCGCGCCCTGGTGCAGCAGACGCCGCAGGCCGCCGCCGCCTGGTTCAACCTGGGCTTCATGCTGGAGAAGGCGGGGCAACTCGAGGAGGCGCTTGCCGCCTTCAGCGAAGCGACGCGCCTGTCGCCCAAGCTCGATCGCGCCTGGTATGGCCTCGGCCTGGTCCTCATTCGCCTGCGCCGCTTCGACGAAGCCGTCGACGCCCTGCGCCGCAACACCGAACTGCAACCCATGAGCCCCTACGGCTGGTACCAGCTGGCCCGGGTTCATGTCGACCGGCAAGAGCCCCAGGAGGCAGCGAAGATCATTCGCCATCTCCGCGGGTTCGAGCCCAAGGTGGCCGCCCAGCTCGAACGTGAGACCGGACTGAGCACTGCCCAGTCCGCCTGACCCGAGAGCGGGGGGAGCGCCGTACCGGCGGGGGCCGGGCGGCTGCCGCACAGCCGCGACCGGTGGCAGGCCCGCGAGCAATCGCAGGCGGTCGCGATCCGCCCCCCGGGCGAGCACTTGAGGCAGGAGACATGCAGCTATCGGAAACACACCGCCACTACTGGCGGAAAAACCTCAACATCACGGCCATATTGCTTGCAATCTGGTTCGTGGTGACCTTCGTCGTGAGCTACTTCGCGCGCGACCTGAACTTCAACTTCTTCGGCTGGCCTTTCAGTTTCTGGATGGGCGCGCAGGGGGCGTTGATCATCTACTGCCTGATCATCTGGTACTACGCCCGCTACATGGCGAAGCTGGATATCGAGCACGGCGTGGCCGAGGAGGAGTGACACCATGGCTGGAATCTTCGGAGCCGATGGCAGCGTCGCCACGGCCGAATCGAACCGGGCCTTCAAGGCCAACCTGAACAAGGTCTACACCTGGTACGTCGGCGGCTTCCTCGCCTTCGTGCTGGTGCTGGCCGTACTCGAATTCATGGGCCTGCCACGGCGCTGGATCGGCTACACCTTTCTGCTGGCCACCATCGGCCTGTATGCCGGCATCGGCATCATGAGCCGCACCAGCGACGCGGCCGAGTACTACGTCGCCGGCCGCCGCGTGCCTGCCGTCTACAACGGCATGGCCACCGGCGCCGACTGGATGTCCGCGGCCTCCTTCATCGGCATGGCGGGCACGCTCTACCTCACCGGCTACTCGGGCCTGGCCTTCATCATGGGCTGGACGGGTGGGTACTGCCTGGTGGCGCTGTTCCTCGCGCCCTACCTGCGCAAGTTCGGGCAGTTCACCATTCCCGACTTCCTGGGTGAGCGCTACGGCGGCAACCTGCCCCGCTTCCTGGGCATCTGCGCGGCCATCCTCTGCTCCTTCACCTACGTGGTGGCGCAGATCTACGGCGTGGGCCTCATCACCTCGCGCCTGACCGGCGTGGCCTTCGAGCTGGGGATCTTCCTGGGCCTGGGCGGCATCCTGGTGTGCTCCTTCCTGGGCGGCATGCGCGCGGTGACCTGGACCCAGGTGGCGCAGTACATCGTGCTGATCGTGGCCTACCTCATTCCGGTCGTGTGGCTGTCGGTCAAGCAGACCAGCGTGCCGGTGCCGCAGGCCATCTACGGCGCGCAGCTGCAGAAGGTCACGGAAGCCGAAAGGCGCCTGGCCAACGACCCCAAGGAACTGGAAGTCCGCCAGATCTTCTCGCAGCGTTCGGCCGCCCTGGCCGAGAAGCTGAAGGATCCGGCTGCCGCCCTGGCCGCCGACCGCGACGCGCTCACCAAGCGAGTGAGCGACCTGCGCGCCTCCAACGCACCGGCCGCCGAGCTGGATGCCGCCGAGCGCGAGCTGGCCGCCCTGCCCAAGGACCCGGATGCCGCGCGCCGCGCCTGGACGTCGGCCAAGACGGCCGCGGACAACAAGGCCAAGCCGCTCAACGGCATGCCGCCGCACGCGCAGCAGTTCTCGGGCAACCCGGACGGCGACGCGGCGGCGCAGAAGACCTTCAACGAGTCGCGCCGCAACTTCCTCGCGCTGATCTTCTGCCTGATGGTGGGAACGGCCGCCCTGCCGCACATCCTCATGCGCTACTACACCACGCCCAGCGTGAGGGAAGCGCGCGAGTCGGTGAGCTGGTCGCTGTTCTTCATCTTCCTGCTGTACTTCACCGCGCCGGCCCTGGCCGTGCTGGTCAAGTACGAGGTCTTCAACGTGCTGGTGGGCACGCCCTTCGACCAGTTGCCCAACTGGATCAACGCCTGGAACCGTGTCGATCCGAGCCTGCTGTCGGTGACGGACGTGAACCGGGACGGCGTCTTCCAGCTCAACGAGATGAGCATCGGCGGCGACATCATCGTGCTGGCCACGCCGGAGATCGGTGGGCTGCCCTACGTCATCTCGGGCCTGGTGGCCGCCGGCGGCCTGGCCGCCGCGCTCTCCACCGCCGACGGCCTGCTGCTGACGATCGCCAACGCGCTCTCGCACGACCTGTACTACAAGATGCTGGACCCCAACGCCTCCACGGCGCGCCGGGTGACCATCTCCAAGGTGCTGCTGCTGATCGTGGCGCTGTGCGCGGCCTACGTGGCGGCGCAGAAACCGGCGGACATCCTGTTCCTGGTGTCGGCGGCGTTCTCGTTCGCGGCGGCGGCGTTCTTCCCGGCGCTGGTCCTGGGCATCTTCTGGAAGCGCGCCACCGGCATCGCGGCCTCCCTGGGCATGGCCCTCGGCCTGGGCGTGACCTTCTACTACATGGTCACCACGCAACCCTGGCTGCGCGGCATCTTCGGCGTGACCGGGCCGATCGAGCTGTGGTGGGGCATCCAGCCCATCTCGGCCGGCCTCTTCGGCGTGCCGGTGGGCTTTGCCGTGATCATCCTCGTGAGCCTCATCACCCCTGCGCCCAGCGCCCGGGTGCAGGAGCTGGTCGAGCACGTGCGCTATCCCAACCTGAAGGCGGCTTGAGCCTCGGGTCGGCATGAGGCGAGCGGGTCGGTGGTGAACCGCCGACCCGGATCGTGAAGGGGGTCTCCACGACTCCCGCAAAAGCAAGAAGGCGGGCCTCGGCCCGCCTTCTTGCTTGTCGGTCTGCCTGGCGCGTGGGCCGGGCAGGAACGCCACCCGGTTGACGCGCCCCGGGGGCTAGAAGCTGTTCCAGTCGTCGGTACCCGTCGCCACGGGACGGGAGGAATCGGTCGTCCGGGCAGCCCGTGCCGGTGCAGGGACGGCCCGCAGCGTGGGCACGTCCTGGCGCGGTGCGATGTCGGGTGCCGACAGGACGGCCGGCGCCATGCGCGCCGAGCCGGCCTCCAGCTTGAACACCGCCACGGCCTCGACCAGCTGCTGAGCCTGCTGCCGCAGGCTGTCGGCGGCCGCGGCGCTTTCCTCGACAAGGGCGGCGTTCTGCTGCGTGGCCTGGTCCATCTGCGTGACGGCTTCGCCGATCTGCGCCACCCCGGCGCTCTGCTCGACGCTCGCGGCGCTGATGCGGCCCATGATCTGCGCCACCTGCTGGATCGAGGCCACCACCTGGCTCATGGTGGCACCGGCCTCGTCCACCAGGGCGCTGCCCTGGCTGACGCGTTCCACGCTGTCGGTGATGAGGGACTTGATTTCCTTGGCCGCGTCGGCGCTGCGCTGGGCGAGCGTGCGCACCTCGCCGGCCACGACCGCGAAGCCGCGTCTCTGCTCGCCGGCCCGCGCCGCTTCCACGGCCGCATTGAGCGCCAGGATGTTGGTCTGGAAGGCGATGCCGTCGATCACGCTGATGATGTCGGCGATGCGGCGCGAGCTGTCGTTGATGCCCTTCATGGTGTCCACCACGCGGCTGACCACCTCGCCGCCCCGCTCGGCGACGGCCGAGGCCTCGGTCGCCAGGCGGTTGCCGTCCTGGGCGCTGGCGGTGTTCTGGTTCACGGTGCCGGCCAGCTCCTTCATGGAGGCGGCGGTCTGCTCCAGCGCCGAGGCCTGTTCCTCGGTGCGGCTGGACAGGTCGGTCGTGCCTTGGGAGATCTGGCCCGACGCGGTGGCCACGCCCTCGGCGTTGCCGCGCACAAAGCCGGTGCGTTCCGGTCGTTTGTTGCCGCTTCGTGTCATCCGGGCGGGTGCCGGAGTGGCCTCAGAAGCCGGTGAGCGGGTCGTCCTGCGCCAGCTGCTCGTGCACCCGGCGGCACAGCGCGTCGATGCCGGCGGGCTTGTCGAACAGGCAGCTCACGCCGGCCGACAGCGCGCCTTCTCGCAGCGTGTCGGTCACATGCCCAGAAGCCACGATGATCGGCAGCTGCGGGCGCAGGGCGCGCAGCTCGCGGGCGAGGTCCAGGCCGGAGAGGTCCGGCATGTTGTAGTCGGTGATCAGCAGGTCCACGGCGCTGCCCTGGCGCCGCACGTAGGCCAGTGCCTCCAGGCTGCGGTGGAAGCCCGCGACGCGGAATCCCTGCGCCTGCAGCACGGCGCTGACCATGACCACCATGGCCTCGTAGTCGTCCACATAGACGATGTGCCGCCCGCCGCCGGCGCCGGACGGCAGCGGGACGGGCTGCGTTTCAGCCACCGGAACCTCGCGGGCGGGCAGGGGCGCGAAGCCGGTGTTTTCCGCTTCGCAGGCCACGGGCAGGCGCACCTCCATGCGCGTGCCCTGGCCCGGCCGGCTGTCCACCGCGATCTCGCCGAAGTGGGCTCGCACGATGTTCTGCACCACGGCCAGTCCCAGGCCGGTGCCTTCGCCCTCGCGCTTGGTGGTGAAGAAGGGCTCGAACATGCGGGCCTGCGTGCCCGCGTCCATGCCGGCGCCGTCGTCCTGCACCGACAGCACCACCCAGCCCGAGCCCGGGGGCGCGGCCAGCCGGATGTCGATGCGACCGCCGCGGCCGGACATGGCCTGCCAGGCGTTCGTGCCCAGGTTCATCACCACCTGGTGGATCTGGTTGGCGTCGGCCATGACCTCGAAGGGCTCCTCGTCGCCCTGCAGCGTGATGCGCACCCCCGAGGGCAGGGTGGCGCGCAGCAGGTCCACCGCCTCGCGCACCACGGGCCCGAGCGGCTGGCGCTCGAACACCGCCGGCTGCTGGCGCGTGAAGGTCAGGATCCGGCGCACGAGTTCGCGGGCTCGCAGGCCGGCCCGCGCGATCTCGTCCAGGTAGCGAGCCGCCGGCCCGGACCCGGCGAGCGCCGACGTGGCCAGGCGCGCATTGCCCATGATCGCGGCGATCACATTGTTGAAATCGTGCGCGATGCCGCCGGCGATGCTGCCCAGCGCTTCCATCTTCTGCGACTGGCGCAGCTGTTCGGCCAGCTCCGCCTGGCTGCGCTGGGCCTGGTGGCGCTCGGTCAGGTCGTGCAGCAGCACGCTGCTGCGGCGCCGATCGCCGCTGTCGAGGTAGTGCGCGAAGCTGGCCTGCAGGTGTGCCTGCAGGCCGTCCGGCCGCCGCACGGTGAACGTGGCCTGGGCGTGGCCCGTGCGGCGCGCCTCTTCCAGCACCTGGCGCAGCGGGCTGTCCGGTCCGTCGAGCACCGAGAGCCCCAGTTGCAACAGTTCCGCTTCGCTGCGGCCCAGCAGCTGGCAGGCGGCGGGGTTCACCTGGTCGACCTGGCCGAAGCTGCGGCCGATCATCAGGCCGTCGCGCGTGTTCTCGAACACCAGGCGATAGCCTTCCTCGCTTTCGCGCAGCGCCTCGCGCGCCTCGTGCTGGGCGGTGATCTCGTGGCCGATGCCGCGATAGCCGAGGAAGCGCTGCTCGGCATCAAAGACCGGCATGCCGCTGATCAGCGCGACGCGAAGCCGTCCGGCGGCGTCGATTCGCCGCACTTCGAAGTCGAAGAAGGCGCGGTGCCGGTCCAGGTCCTCGCGATGGCGCGTCCAGTCCTCGGCGCTGCCCAGCACGCCCGGCTGCTCCCAGCGCGTCAGGCCGAAATGCACCGGCACCTGGGCGCCGGCGTGGCGCGGCGCCGCGGTCTGGTGCGTGAAGCGGTGCTGGGCGTCGGTCTCCCAGAACCAGTCGGCCGAAAGCTGCGTAAGCGCCCGGTAATGCCGTTCGCTGCGCCGCAGGCGCGCCACGCTGCGCTGGTGGCGCAGCCAGGCGGCGCCGAGCCCCACCACCGCGACCACGCCCAGCACCGTGAGCAGGCTCGCCAGCACCAGGTAGCGCTGGGCGCGGTCCCGCACCGGCGCCATGGCCTGGGCGCGTCCCAGGCCCACGGCCACCGTGAGTCCGTGCTCGGGCAGCGGCCGCAGGCTGTAGGCGCGTTCGATCCCGTCCACCGGGCTGGTCGTGAACAGCGTACGGCGCAGGCCCTGGGCGGCTGCTTTCGCCAAGGCCGACTGGCCGACGTCGAGACCGAAGCGGTCCTGCCCGGCGCCGCTGCGGCGCGCCAGGACGATACCGCTCGGGTCGAACAGGGTCACGGTGTCCTGGGGCGCCAGGCCACCGAGCGCGAAGAAGGCCAGCAGCGCGCCGGGATCGACCGGCGTGTAGGCCACCCCCTGCAGGCGACCTTGGTCCCAGAGCCCCCGCGAGAGCGTGGTGACCCAGCGGCCCTGCGCGTCCATGATCGGCTGCTGGATCAATGCCGCCGCCTGCGGGTGCTGCTGGTGCAGGGCGATCAGCCCCTGCGCCCAGTCCGGTGGCAGCGCCGGCGCCGCGCCGACCGGCGTGCCCGTGGCGTCGGCCAGTGACACCGGCAGACCGGCGGCCGCGAATGCGGGGGGCACGGGCCGGGTCTGGGCCAGCAGGTCGCGCCACGAGGCCGGGTCCGCGGTCAGCAGGCGCAAGGCGGCCGTCGGGCCGGCGAGCAGCTGCCGCACCTGCTGTTCGTAGGCGAGCGACAGGCGCCCGACCTGGGTGACCTCCGCTTCCTCGGCCTCGCGGGCTTCGTACACCACGCGCTCCAGGGTCAGGCTCCAGACCGCCACCAGCAGCAGCGCCAGCCCGCCCGACAGGGCGGCCACGGTGCGCAAGCGCGTGATGCGGGCGGAAAGACGAAGGCGAGTGAGGCGTTTCATGCAAGGGAGCCGCGCGCATGCGCGATGCGCCGGGCGAAGCCTGACAGGATACTGATGAGCTTTGGCCGGGCCCCTGTCAGAGCTCGCAGGGCGTTTCCCTAATCGTGCGGCTGGCGAACTATTCCCGGTCCGAGGCGCTGCCGGGCGTGGGCTTGGCCCCACGCCTGAGCCGGCAGGCCGGCGTTCTTAGAATGCTTGGCCCCTTTCCCCCACCCCCTACCGCTCCCCCACATGACCCAGGGTTTGATCCGCATCCGCGGCGCCAGGCAGCACAACCTCAAGAACCTCGACCTCGACCTGCGCACCGGCGAGCTGACCGTGGTCACCGGGCCGAGCGGCTCGGGCAAGTCCAGCCTGGTCTTCGACACGCTCTATGCGGAGGGCCAGCGGCGTTACGTGGAGACCTTCTCGGCCTACGCCCGGCAGTTCCTGGACCGCATGGACAAGCCCGCGGTGGATCGCATCGAGGGCGTGCCGCCGGCCATTGCCATCGACCAGACCAACCCGGTCCGGTCCTCCCGTTCCACCGTCGGCACCATGACGGAGCTGAACGACCACCTCAAGCTGCTCTTCGCGCGCGCCACGGAGCTGTTCGACCGCAAGACCGGCCAGCGCGTGCGGCACGACTCGCCGGAATCCATCTACGCCGAGCTGATGGCGCGCACGCAGGCAGGCGACCCGCGCCTGGTGCTCACCTTCCCGGTGGAACTGCCCGCCGACACCAGCGCCGAGCAGATCGACCAGTGGCTGGCGGCGAGCGGTTTCACGCGCATCCAGGCCGAGCGCGAGGTCGCCACGCCCACGGGGCCTCGCAAGGTCCTGGACATCGTGGCGGACCGATTTCGGATCCAGAACGTCGAGAAGGTGCGCGCCATCGAGGCCATCGAGGTGGGGCTCAAGCGCGGGGCAGGGCGGCTGTCGGTCTACGCCCAGGTGTCGGAGGACGGGCACGAGATCTGGCGCTTTTCCACCGGCCTGCACTGCCCGGACAGCGAGCTGCGCTATGCGGAGCCGATCCCGTCCATGTTCTCCTTCAACTCCGCGGTGGGTGCCTGCGAGACCTGCCGCGGCTTCGGGCGCGTGATCGGGGTGGACTGGGGCCTGGTCATTCCGGACGAGAAGCTCACGCTGCGCTCCGGCGCCATCAAGCCGATCCAGACCCCCGCCTGGTCCGAGGCCCAGGACGACCTGCTGCGCCACGCCGAGGCCGCCGGCATCCCGCGCGACACGCCCTGGTACAAGCTCAGCGCCGAGCACAAGGCCTGGGTCCTGGACGGCACGCCCCACTTCAAGGAGGGCAACTGGAACAAGCAGTGGTACGGCATCAAGCGCTTCTTCCAGTACCTGGAAAGCAAGGCCTACAAGATGCACATCCGGGTGCTGCTGTCCAAGTACCGCAGCTACACGCCCTGCGAGGTCTGCGGCGGCGCGCGCCTGAAGACCGAGCCGCTGCTGTGGCGCCTGGGCAGCAAGGACGACGCGGACGCCGTGCTGGAGCCGGCGCAGCGCTTCCTGCCGCGCGGGGTGGACTGGTCTCGCGAGCAGCTCGAAACCCTGCCGGGGCTGTGCCTGCACGACCTGATGCTGATGCCGATCGACAGGCTGCGCAGCTTCTTCGCGCGCCTGTCCCTCCCCGGGGGAGAGGGGGAGCAGCAGGCGCTCAGGCTGCTGTACGAGGAGATCAATACGCGCTTGAAGTACCTGGTGGATGTCGGCATCGGCTACCTCACGCTGGACCGGCAGAGCCGCACGCTCTCCGGCGGCGAGGTGCAGCGCATCAACCTCACCACGGCCCTGGGCACCTCGCTGGTCAACACCCTCTTCGTGCTGGACGAACCCAGCATCGGCCTGCACCCGCGCGACATCCACCGCATCACCGAGGCCATGAAGCGCCTGCGCGACGCGGGCAACACGCTGGTGGTGGTGGAGCACGACCCGGCCGTCATGCTGGCCGCCGACCGCATGATCGACATGGGACCGGGTCCCGGCGAGCGGGGCGGGCAGGTGGTCTTCGACGGCACGACCGACGCGCTGCGCGAGGCCGAGACCCTCACGGGTGACTACCTGGGCGGGCGCCGGCAGGTGGGCATGGGGCTCAAGCGCGCGGTGACCGAAGCGACGCCGCGGCTGATCCTGGAAGGCGCGGGCGAGCACAACCTGCAGGACATCACCGTGGAGTTTCCGCTGCAGCGCCTGGTCTGCGTCACCGGCGTGTCCGGCTCGGGCAAGTCCACGCTGGTGCAGGACATCCTCGCGCCGGCGCTGCTGCGCCAGTTCGGCAAGTCCACCGAAACGCCCGGCCGTCATGCGCGCCTCCTGGGCGCCGACCACCTGGCCGACGTGGTGTACGTGGACCAGTCGCCCATCGGCAAGACCGCGCGCTCCAACCCGGTGAGCTACGTGGGCGCCTGGGACAGCATCCGCGAGATCTTCGCGGCCTCGCCGCTGGCGAAGCAGCGCGGCTACACGGCGGCCAAGTTCAGCTTCAACAGCGGCGACGGCCGCTGTCCCACCTGCGGCGGCTCGGGTTTCGAGCACGTGGAGATGCAGTTCCTCTCGGACGTGTACCTGCGCTGCCCCGACTGCGACGGCCGCCGCTACCGGCCCGAGATCCTGGAGGTGACCATCGAGCGCCAGGGCCTGGGTGCGGTGCACCCGCGCGTGCTGAACGTGGCCGACGTGCTGGATCTCACCGTGAGCGAGGCCGCGCGCCTGTTCGCCGCCGACCGCGACGTGATCCGCGCGCTGCAGCCCATCGTGGACGTGGGCCTGGACTACGTGAAGCTCGGCCAGCCCGTGCCCACGCTGTCCGGCGGCGAGGCCCAGCGCCTGAAGCTCGCCGGCTTCCTGGCCGAGGCCGCGGGCCGCCGCAGCACGCAGAAGCTCGCGACCAAGGGCGTGCTGTTCCTGTTCGACGAGCCCACCACGGGCCTGCACTTCGACGACATCGCCAAGCTGATGCGGGCGCTGCGCAAGCTGCTGGAGGCGGGGCATTCGCTCATCGTGATCGAGCACAACCTCGATGTGATCCGCGCCGCCGACTGGCTGATCGACCTCGGGCCGGAAGGCGGCCAGGGCGGCGGGCTGCTGGTGGCGCAGGGGCCGCCGGAGGAGATGAAGAAGCATCCGTGTTCCCACACGGCCAAGGCGCTGCGGGAGTACGACGGCACGCTGGGGGTGCGGGAGCCGCGAGGGGCTTCGACAGGCTCAGCCCGAACGGAACTGGGACGCGGAACGGCCCCCCTGCTGCCGTTCGCCCTGAGCCTGTCGAAGGGCAGCGATCAACACGAGGCTTCGACAGGCTCAGCCCGAATGGATACTCCCGCTCCGACAAGCGCCGGGGCCATCCAGATCGTCAACGCCCGCGAGCACAACTTGAAGTCCCTCAGCGTGGACATCCCCCACAACCGCTTCAGCGTCATCACCGGCGTCTCGGGTTCGGGCAAGTCCACGCTGGCATTCGACATCCTGTTCAACGAAGGCCAGCGGCGCTACCTCGAATCGCTCAATGCCTATGCCCGCAGCATCGTGCAGCCGGCGGGCCGGCCCGAGGTCGATGCGGTCTACGGCATCCCGCCCACGGTGGCCATCGAGCAGCGTCTCTCGCGCGGCGGACGCAAGTCCACCGTCGGCACCACCACCGAGGTCTGGCACTTCCTGCGCCTGCTGTACGTCAAGCTGGGCGTGCAGCACTGCGTGAAGGACGGCGCCGAGGTGCGGCCGCAGAACGCCGACAGCATCGCCGCGCAGATCATGCGGCGGCATCGGGGCCGGCACGTGGGCCTGCTCGCGCCGCTGGTGGTGAACCGCAAGGGCGTCTACACCGAGATCGCAGAATGGGCGCTGGCGCGCCGCTACACCCACCTGCGGGTGGATGGCAACTTCCTGCCCACGCGCGGCTTTCCGCGCCTGGACCGCTTCAAGGAACACACCATCGAGCTGCCGGTGTGCGATGTGGACGTGAGCCCCGCCAACGAGGCCCTGCTGCGCGAGCACCTGGCCATCGCGCTGGAGCACGGCAAGGGCGTGCTGCACCTGCTGGCGCCGCTGGACGGTCTGCGCGAAGCCATGCAGTCGCTGGAGGGGCGGCATGCGCACATCGGCGAGGTGGAGGTCTTTTCCACCCGCCGCGCCTGCCCGGTGTGCAGCACCTCGTATGCCGAGCTGGACCCGCGCCTGTTCTCCTACAACAGCAAGCATGGCTGGTGCCCGGAATGCGTGGGCACCGGCGTGAAGCTCACGCGCGAGCAGCGCAAGGCCTTCGACGACACCGTGCAGGCCGACGACAGCAAGGGGCGCGAGCAGACCTTCGCCGAGCCCGAGGTGGAAGACCTCGCCGAGGAAGCCTGCCCCGCCTGCCGCGGCACGCGCCTGAACGCGCAGGCCCGCGCGGTGCGCTTCAACGGCGTGGGCATCGCCGACATCGCGGCGCTGTCGGTCAGCGAGGTGCGCCGCTGGGTCGAGTCGCTGCAGGTGGAAGGCACCCTCAGCGAGCGCGAGCAGGGTATCGCGCGCGACCTGATCCCGGAGATCCGCAGCCGCCTGGAGTTCCTGGAGGAAGTGGGCCTGGGCTACCTCACGCTGGACCGCGGCGCGCCCACGCTCTCGGGCGGCGAGGCCCAGCGCATCCGCCTGGCCGCGCAGCTCGGCTCCAACCTGCAGGGCGTGTGCTACGTGCTGGACGAGCCCACCATCGGCCTGCACGCGCGCGACAACCAGATCCTGCTGAACGCCCTGCACAAGCTGGGCGACAAGGGCAACACGCTGGTGGTGGTGGAGCACGACGAGGACACCATCCGCCGCGCCGACCACATCATCGACATCGGCCCCGGCGCCGGTGTGCGGGGCGGCCGCGTGGTGGCGCAGGGCAGCGTGGACGCGGTCACCGGCGACGAGGCCTCGCTCACCGGCCGCTACCTGCTGCATGCGATGAAGCACCCGCTGAAGGCTCGGCGCGCGGTGCAACCCCCACCCCAACCCTCCCCCAGAGGGGGAGGGGGTGAAAACCCCGCCAGCGACGGTGACTTGCGCCCTCCCCCCCTGGGGGAGGGCGGGGGTGGGGGCCACGCCGGCGAACTGCGCCTGCGCGGCGCCCACCTCCACAACCTCCAGCAGGTCGACGTGGACGTGCCGCTCAGGCGCCTGGTCGCCATCACCGGCGTCTCGGGCTCCGGCAAGTCCACGCTCGCCCGCGACGTGCTGCTGCACAACGTGCAGCTCGCCGTGCAGCAGCGCAGCACCAAGGCCGGCCGCGAGGCCGACGCGCGTGGCGAGCACCCGGCCTGGAGCGGCTGTCTCGCGCTCGGCGGCTACGCCTCCATCGACCGCGTGCTGGAGGTGGACCAGACCCCCATCGGCAAGACGCCGCGCTCCTGCCCGGCCACCTACATCGGCTTCTGGGACACCATCCGCAAGCTCTTCGCCGACACGCTGGAAGCCAAGGCGCGCGGCTATGGCCCGGGCCGCTTTTCCTTCAACACCGGCGAGGGGCGCTGCCCCAGCTGCGAAGGACAGGGCGTGCGCACCATCGGCATGAGCTTCCTGCCCGACGTGAAGGTGCCCTGCGAATCGTGCCATGGCGCGCGCTTCAATCCCGAGACCCTCGCCGTCACCTGGCGCGGCAAGAGCATCGGCGACGTGCTGCGCATGGAGGTGGACGAGGCGGTGGACTTCTTCGCGTCCATGCCGGTCATCAGCCATCCGCTGCAGCTGCTCGTGGACGTGGGCCTGGGCTACCTGACCCTGGGCCAGCCCTCGCCCACGCTCTCGGGCGGCGAGGCGCAGCGCATCAAGCTGGTCACCGAGCTGGCCAAGGTGCGCGACGACATCACCCGCCGCGGCCAGAAGCCGCCGCACACGCTCTACGTGCTGGACGAGCCCACCGTGGGCCTGCACATGGCCGACGTGGAGCGGCTCATCCGCGTGCTGCACCGGCTGGTGGACGGTGGCCACAGCGTGGTCGTGATCGAGCACGACCTGGACGTCATCGCCGAGGCCGACTGGATCGTCGACCTGGGGCCGGAGGGCGGCCAGGCCGGCGGCCGCGTGGTCGCGGCGGCGCCGCCGGAGGCGGTGGTCGCGGCGGGGACGCACACGGGGCAAGCGCTCGCGCCCGTGCTCGCACGCGCCTGAGCCACCGCCGCAGACTCGTAGGCGACAGGCGCAGGGTGTTCCCCATTGAACGAGGCGAAAAGACCCCGTCCAATGGCGCCCTTGCCCAACGCATTCCAACAAGGAGACCTCATGCGCCGCCGCCATCTCGTCCACTTCGCTGCCGCCGCCGTCGCCGCGCAGGCCCTGCCCAGCCTGGCCCAGCAGGCCGGCAGCTTCCCCAGCAAGCCCATCCGCCTGCTCATCGCCTTCCCGGCGGGCGGCCCGACCGACATCACCATGCGCCAGCTGGCCGAGAACGCCTCCAAGATCCTGGGGCAGCCGGTGGTGATCGAGAACAAGCCCGGCGCGGGCGGCACCCTGCCGGCCACGCAGCTGCAGACCAGCCAGCCCGACGGCTACACCCTGGCCCAGATCCCGCTGGGCGTGTTCCGCCTGCCCTACACGACCAAGATCAACTGGGACCCGGTCAAGGACATCAGCTACATCATCAACGTCACCGGCTATGCCTTCGGCCTGGTGGTGCCGGCCGACAGCCCCATCAAGAACTGGAAGGACTTCGTCGAGTACGCCAAGGCCAACCCGGGCAAGCTGAGCTATGGCTCCACCGGCAACCTGACCAGCCCGCACCTGACCATGGAGCTCATCGCCCAGAAGCTGGGACTGCAGCTCAACCACATTCCCTACAAGGGGAGCGCGGACCTGATGCAGGCCATCGGTGGCGGCCACATCATGGCCGCGGCCGACTCCACCGGCTTCGCGCCCCTGGTGCAGGCGGGCAAGCTGCGGGTCATCAACACCTGGGGCGACAAGCGCCTGGAGAAATTCCCGGACGCGCCCACGCTCAAGGAGCTGGGCCTGGACATGGTGCAGAACTCGCCCTTCGGCATCGGCGCACCGCGCGGCACGCCGCCGGAGGTCGTGCAGAAGCTGCACGACGCCTTCAAGAAGGCCATGGAGGACCCCAGCTACGTGCAGGCCCTGGCGCGCTACGACATGTCGCCCATGTACATGAGCCCGTCGCAGTACACCAAGTTCGCGCAGGACACCTTCGCCACCGAAAAGGCGCTGGTGGACAAGCTGGGCCTGGCCAAGCCCAACTGAGCAGCCTCCCGTTCCCACGGCGCCCCCTGGCGCGCCGTGGGCGCGGCATGATCGGGCGATGCGCAAGCCCCTGGTCTGGCTGCCCGCCTGCCACCGCCACCTCGAACTGTCCGACCCGGGCGGCTACACCGTCCTGGCGGACCGCTATGCCGAGGCGGTCGCCGAGCTGGGCCTGCAGCCCGTGCTCTTTCCGCTGGCGGCGGCGGGTGACGTCGATGCGCTGCTGCCCCTGGTGGACGGAGTCCTGCTCACCGGCTCTCCCTCCAACGTGGAGGCGACGCACTACGGCGCCGCCGCACTTCCCACCGACCTGCTCGATCCGCGTCGCGACGCGCTCACCATGCGCCTGGTGCGCGCCGCGCTCGCCGCCGGTGTGCCGCTCTTCGGCGTCTGCCGCGGCCTGCAGGAGATGAACGTGGCGCTGGGTGGCAGCCTGTACCAGCGGGTGCATGCGCAGCCCGGCATGCTGGACCACCGCGAGCCCGAGGACGAGCCGCTGGACGTGCAGTTCGCGCTGCGCCACGAAGTCCGGCTCACCCCCGGCAGCGCCTTCGCCGAGTGGGCCGGCGGCACCCGCGCCATGGTCAATTCACTCCATGGCCAGGGCATCGAGCGCCTGGGCACCGGACTGGTGGCCGAGGCCTTCGCGCCCGACGGCCTGGTCGAAGGCGTGCGCCACGAAGACAGCCGTGCCTTCGCCGTCGGCGTGCAGTGGCACCCGGAGTGGCGCCACGCCATCACGCCCTTCTATGCGCGCAGCTTCGAGGCGTTCGCGCGGGCCTGCCGCGAGCGATTCGGGCAGCGGACGGCGTCTTCCTGAGGGCCCGCGGCACCGTGGGGGACTTCAGCTCCCGCGAGCCGCCAGCACCGCGGCCGCCACTTCCGCGAAGCCCGCCCCGCGTTCGCCCTGGGCCACGTAGCGCGGCGGGTGCTTCAGCTGCGCCTCGAAGCGGCGGATGTTGGCCACGCCCACGCTGTGGGTGAAGCGCTCGAACATGCATTCGTCGTTGGTCGAGTCGCCCACGTACACCCAGTGGCCGATCTCGGCGTCCAGCGCGCGCCCGTAGAGGAGCGGCACGATCCAGCGCGCGCCCGCGAGCTTGTCGTGGCTTCCGTACCAGCCGTTGACGTGGATGGAGCTCACCGTGGCGGTCATGCCTTCGCTGCGCATGATCGCCACCACCTCGCGGATGCGCGCCTCGGGCAGGTGGGTGAATTCGCTGTGGTCGATGGCGATGTCGGTCTCGCGGCCGGCGCTGTCGCGGGCGCGCAGCGACCCCGGCACCTCGGCCTCGATGCGCGCGCAGACCCGCTGCATGCGCGCGAAGTTGCGCGCGCGGGTGGCCTCGTCCTGCTGGTAGTGCTTGCGCAAGGCGCCGTCCGGGCCGCGCACCAGGGCCACGGCGCCGTTCTCCGCCACGATGGCGTCCAGCGGCCAGGCCAGGGCGAAGGGTTCGCTCCAGCCGACCGGCCGCCCGGTGATGGCGACCACGTGCAGGCCCGCGCGGCGCAGGTCGGCCATCGCGCCCAGGGCCTCGGGGCTGGCCGCGCCCTCGGTGGTGAGGGTGTCGTCGATGTCGGTCAGGAGGCCGGCGATGCCGGCGCGGTCGGCGCGGGGCCAGAGCGAGAGGGGCAGCATGGAGCGGGGCGCAAAGCCGCTCATTGTGGCGCGTCGTCGAGCAGCCTTCCCTGCAGGCCGAGCGCGTCCGGTGCCATGCGCACCGTCGCCGCCGGCGAAGACTTGGCCGCCGCCGGGCAGCGGCCGCTGTCGATGTGGTGCAGCGCCGCCGCCAGCAGCGGCTCGCGCGCATCGCCCAGGGCGGCCGCCGGGTCGGGCGTGACTGGGCATCGAGGGGCGAAGCCGCCGGCGTAGTCGCCGAATCCTGCGGCATTGACGCCCTGGAACTCGATGGCGAAGTAGGCCTTGCCGCAGTTGTTCTTGCGGTGGAAGCCATAGGGCTTGCCGCAGGTGGTCTCGCCCACGATGACGACCTCGATGCCCACGCCGCGCAGGCCGTTGACGATGGACTCGCTGGCCGAACAGGTCATGCCGGTGGCCAGCACGTACAGGCGTGGCAGGCCCAGCTGCGGCAGCGGGTGTCCCTTGCCGTAGCGCGACTCGCCGACCTGCACCGTGTCCTCGAACTTCAGCGTCCTGCCGGCTCCGTCGGCGGCGCGCTTGTCGTTGTAGCGCAAGGATTCGAACACCTGACCCTGCTGGGCCGGCCCCGCCACCATGGAGGCCAGGGCCTGGGCGATGTGCAGGTAGCCGCCGGCGTTGTGCCGCAGGTCCAGCACCAGGTCCTGGATGCGCGCGTCGCGCAGGGCGGTGACCGCATCGATCAGGGCGTCCTGCGCGCCGCGGCCGTGCTTGTTGAAGAGGAGATAGCCCACGCGCCGGCCGCCGGCGCTATCCACGGTGGAGACCAGCGGGAGGGCGTAGCCGCCGGTGGCGAGCACGGCCGCCGCCGGGTCGGCGCTGGCCATGAGCATGGCGTCGGCATCGCTGGCGGCCAGCACGGTGCTGAAGCGGTCTGCCACCCGGCCGGCGGCATCGGGGCTGCGCAGCAACAGGGCTCGGAAGTAGGAGGCCGCGTCGGCATGCGCGCTGCGATCGACCGCCGGAATGCGGTCCCACCAGAGGTAGCGCTCGTCCAGGTAGCTGCGCACGAAGGCCTGCTCCCCCTCGGTGGTGCAGACCTCGGCCAGACTGGCCGAGGGGGCGAGCGAGGCGCTGGTCGTGACGGTGACGGCCTCGCTGGCGACCGTCTCATCCCAGCCTCCCCCACCACAGGCGGCCAGCAGGGCGAGGGCGCAGGCGCCCAGAACGGGTGCCGCGCGATGGCGCAGGGACGAAACGGCGAAGAACACACGGAGCTCCTGATGAGCTCCTGATTATTTACGGATGAGCTAGAAGCTGATCCGCCGATCAGCCCTGCAGCGACAAACCGGCGTGTTCGCGCAACAGGTGAAAGTGAATTTTGGGGAATCGTTCCTGCGCCAGCCGAACGTCATAGGGCGAGGTGCACAGGAAGGCCAGCGCATCGGCGGCGTCCAGCGCCATTCGCTGGGGGTAGGCGTCGGTGAAGGCGCGCAGTTCGGCGGGTGTGTCGGCGGTGATCCAGCGCGCGCCGGTGTACTGGCAGCCTTCCAGGCGAATGTCGGCGTCGTACTCGGTCAGGAGGCGGTGCTGCACCACCTCGAACTGCAGCTGACCCACGGCGCCCAGCAGCATGGCGCCGCCCGCCTGCGGGCGGAAGACCTGGATCGCGCCTTCCTCGCCGAGCTGGGCCAGGCCCTGCTGCAGCTGCTTGGTGCGCAGCGGGTTCTTCAGCAGCACGGTCATGAACAGCTCGGGCGCGAAGAAGGGCAGGCCGGTGAACTGCAGGTTCGCGCCGTCGGTGATGGTGTCGCCCAGCTGCACGCCGCCGTGGGTGGTGAAGCCGATGATGTCGCCGGCATAGGCCTCGTCCACGGCCTCGCGCCGCTGCGAGAGGAAGGTGACCACCGAGGTCGGCCGCAGCTCCTTGGACGTGCGCTGCACCTTGAGCTTCATGCCCGGGGTGTACTTGCCCGAGGCCATGCGCACGAAGGCGATGCGGTCGCGGTGGTTGGCGTCCATGTTGGCCTGGACCTTGAACACCACGCCGGAAAACGCCGGGTCGGCGGGCTGAATGACCTTTTCCACCGGCTGGCGGTTGACGATGAGCGAGCTCTTGCGCGGCTGCGGCGCGGGGGCGAGGTCCACCAGCGCGTCCAGCACCTCCATCACGCCGAAGTTGTTCACGCCCGAGCCGAAGAACACGGGCGTCTGCTTCGCGTCCAGGAAGGCCTGGTGGTCCCATTCGGGGGAGGCACCGGCGGCCAGCTCCATGCTTTCGGCGGCGGCCACGTACTCGTCGCCGAAGCGCTCGCGCAGGGCCTGGGTGTCGGTCAGGGGAATGGTCTCGAAGTCCTGCGGCCGGCGCTCGCTGCCCGATTCGAACACCGTCATGGCGCCGCGGCGCAGGTTCATGATGCCGCCGAAGAGCTTGCCCTTGCCCACCGGCCAGGTCATGGGCACGCAGGGCATGCCCAGCTCGCGCTCCACCTCGTCCAGGATGTCCAGCGGCTCGCGCACCTCGCGGTCCATCTTGTTGACAAAGGTGATGATGGGCGTGTTGCGCTGGCGGCAGACCTCGATCAGGCGGCGCGTCTGCGCCTCAACACCGTTGGCCGCGTCGATCACCATCAGCGCCGAATCGACGGCGGTGAGCACGCGGTAGGTGTCTTCCGAGAAGTCCTTGTGGCCGGGCGTGTCCAGCAGGTTGATCACGTGGTCGCGGTACAGCATCTGCATCACGGACGAGGCCACCGAGATGCCGCGCTGCTTCTCGATCTCCATCCAGTCGGAGGTGGCGTGGCGCGAGGCCTTGCGCGCCTTCACGCTGCCGGCGATCTGGATCGCGCCGGAGAACAGCAGCAGTTTCTCCGTCAGCGTGGTCTTGCCCGCGTCGGGGTGGGAAATGATGGCAAAGGTGCGGCGGCGCCGGGTTTCGGCGGCGAAGGGCGAGGACGACAAGGGAAGGGCTCCGGGAGGGCGGCCGAGCGCGGGCGAGGGAGCGCCACGGGACGGGTCGGCAAGGGGCGTATTGTGCCAAGGCAGGGGGCGGCGGGTCGCGGCTGGGAACAGCCCTCGCTTCCTGTGCCGCCGACGGCGGCGTGATGCATCTGGTTGCCGTCGTCCCCCGGGTGGCGCCGGGAGGCATAGCCTCGGCGCATGCCCTCCGCTGCCTCCGCCGTCGTTCTCCGAGCCGGTGAGCACGAGGTCCGCATCTCCAGCCCCGACAAGCGCCTGTTCCCCGAAGCCGGCGTGACCAAGCTGGACCTGGTGAACTACTACCTGGCCGTGGCCGAAGGCGCACTGCGCGGCGCCGGCCAGCGGCCCTGCGTGATGAAGCGCTACCCCGAGGGCATCGGCGGCGAGTCCTTCTTCCAGAAGCGCGCGCCGGCGAACCGGCCGGACTGGGTCTGCGTCACCACGCTGAGCTTCCCGTCCGGCCGCACCGCCGAAGAAGTGGTGCCCTGCAATGCGGCCACGCTGGCCTGGATGGCCAACCTCAACTGCATCGAGCTGCATCCGCACCCGGTGCGGATGGACGACCTGGACCATCCCGACGAGCTGCGCATCGACCTGGACCCCACGCCCGGCGTCGCGTGGCCGCAGATCGTGGAGGTGGCGGCGGTGGTGCGCGAGGTGCTGGACGAGCTGCGGCTCACGGGCTTTCCCAAGACCTCCGGTTCGCGCGGCGTGCATGTGATCGCCCGCATCGAGCGGCGCTGGGGCTTCGACGAGGTGCGGCGCGCGGCGCTGGCGCTGGCGCGCGAGGTGGAGCGGCGGGTGCCCAAGCTCGCCACCAGCGCGTGGTGGAAGGAGGAGCGGCACGGCGTGTTCATCGACTACAACCAGAACGCCAAGGACCGCACGGTCGCCTCGGCCTACTCGGTGCGGCCCCGGCCCGATGCGCGGGTGTCGGCGCCGGTGGGCTGGGAGGAGCTGCGCGAATGCGATCCGGCCGATTTCACGGTGCGGACCATGCCGGCGCGCTTTGCGACGCTGGGGGACTTGCATGCGGCTATCGACGAGCGGGCTTGTTCGTTGGAGCCGCTGCTCGAGCTCTCGGCGAAGCAGGCGGCTGGGGGCCAAGGCGATGCACCCTGGCCGCCGCACTACCGCAAGCAGGAAGGCGAGCCGCCCCGGGCGCCGCCATCGGCGAGGAGGAGGAAGACTTCGCCCTCGTGAGGGATGGGCGCGCGGGCCCCCACCCAGCCCTCCCCCAGAGGGGGAGGGTATGAGCGCCCCCTCCCCCTCTGGGGGAGGGTTGGGGGTGGGGGCCACGCCCGCCAATTACCCCCCGAACACCTTCCCCAGTTCGAAGGGCGCCGTGGCCTCCAGCTGGTCGTAGCGGCAGTCCGCCGGCGCCTTGTCCACCCGCCAGCGCAGGAAGGTGGTCGCATGCCGGAAGCGCCGCCCCTGCAGGTGGTCGTACTTCACCTCGCACACCCGCTCGGGCTTGAGCGGCTCCCAGCTCAGGTCCTTGCCGCCGCTCCAGCGGCTTTTCGCCCCGGGCATGCGGTCGGCGTGGCCCGCGGAGGCGTCCGCCCAGTCCTTCCAGGGGTGCCCGTCCAGGGCGTTCTCGCGCAGGGGCGCCAGCTCCTCGGCCAGGCTGCGACGCGTGTCCATGGTGAAGGACGAGGTGATGCCCACGTGCTGCAGCGCCCCGCCCTCGTCGTACAGCCCCAGCAGCAGCGAGCCGACCACACCGGGCGTGTCCTTGTACCAGCGCAGGCCGGCCACCACGCAGTCGGCCGTGCGCGCGTGCTTGACCTTGAACATCGTGCGCTTGTTCGGCTGGTAGGGCGCCTCGGCCGGCTTGGCCATCACGCCGTCCAGGCCCGCGCCTTCGAAGCGCTGCAGCCATTCGGCGGCGACGGCCGGGTCGGTGGTGCTGGGCGTGAGGTAGAGCGGCGGCTTCGCGTGGCCCAGCAGCCGCTCCAGGCGCACGCGCCGCTCGCGCTGGGGCACTTCCAGGATGCGGCGGCCGCCGGCCGCCAGCAGGTCGAAGGCCACGAAGGCGGCGGGCGTCTCCTTGGCCAGCCGCGCGATGCGCGAGGCCGCGGGGTGGATGCGCTGCTGCAGGGCGTCGAAGTCCAGCCCCTGCGGGCCTGCCACCACGATCTCGCCATCGAGGATGCAGCCCTTGGGCAGGGCCTCCATCAGCGCCTTCTCCAGCTCGGGAAAGTAGCGGTTCAGGGGCTTCAGGTCGCGGCTCTGGATGACGAGCGCGTCGGTGCCGCGCAGGACGATGGCGCGAAAGCCATCCCACTTGGGTTCGTACATCAGCCCCTCGGCCACGGGCAGCTCGGCGGCGACCTTGGCCAGCATGGGCTCGATGGGACTGTCGAAGGCAGGGGCGTGGGGCATCGCCGGGTTGTACCGCACGCGCTTGGCGCCGTGGGGGCCTTGCCTATAATCGCGCCCTATCCGAGGAGCGTTGCAGCACGTCCACCGTGCGAGGCTCGGAAACCCATCCGCAACGACGCTCACCCACTGGTTCCCGTGCGGTGAGACTCATCTTTCCCGTCCTCCGTCCGGCACGCCGTGGTGTCTTCACACCCATTGCTTTCTGGAGCCTCCATGAACGCCGTTTTGAAGCCCGTTTCCACCGATGACTGCGCCATCGCCGACCTGCAGCTCGCCGACTGGGGCCGCAAGGAAATCCGCATCGCCGAAACCGAGATGCCCGGCCTGATGGCCATCCGCGAGGAGTTCGCCAAGAGCCAGCCGCTCAAGGGTGCGCGCATCACCGGCTCGCTGCACATGACCATCCAGACGGCGGTGCTGATCGAGACCCTGCAGGCCCTGGGCGCAACGGTGCGCTGGGCCTCCTGCAACATCTTCTCCACCCAGGACCATGCGGCCGCGGCCATCGCCGCGAGCGGCACGCCCGTCTTCGCCATCAAGGGCGAGTCGCTGGAGGACTACTGGGACTACACCCACCGCATCTTCGAGTTCGGCGCCAAGGGCACGGCCGGCGAAGGCCCCAACATGATCCTGGACGACGGCGGCGACGCCACGCTGCTCATGCACCTGGGCAAGCGCGCCGAGTCCGATCCGTCCGTCGTGGCCGGTGACGGCCACAGCGAGGAGGAGCGCATCCTCTTCGCCTCCATCCGCAGGAAGCTGGCCGAGGACGGCAGCTGGTACAGCCGCAAGAGCGCCGAGATCATCGGCGTGACCGAGGAGACCACCACCGGCGTGAACCGCCTCAAGCAGATGGCCGCGCGCGGCGAGCTGATGTTCCGCGCCATCAACGTCAACGACTCGGTCACCAAGAGCAAGTTCGACAACCTCTACGGCTGCCGCGAGTCGCTGGTGGACGGCATCAAGCGCGCCACCGACGTCATGATCGCCGGCAAGGTGGCCGTGGTCTGCGGCTACGGTGACGTGGGCAAGGGCAGCGCCCAGGCGCTGCGCGCGCTGTCGGCCCAGGTCTGGGTGACCGAGGTCGATCCCATCTGCGCGCTGCAGGCCGCCATGGAAGGCTACCGCGTGGTCACCATGGACGATGCCGCGGACCAGGCCGACATCTTCGTGACCGCCACCGGCAACAAGGACGTCATCACCCACGACCACATGGCCCGCATGAAGGACCAGGCCATCGTCTGCAACATCGGCCACTTCGACAACGAGATCGACGTCGCGTCCATCGAGAAGTACGAGTGGGAGGAGATCAAGCCGCAGGTGGACCACGTGATCTTCCCGGACGGCAAGCGCATCATCCTGCTGGCCAAGGGCCGCCTGGTGAACCTGGGCTGCGGCACGGGCCACCCGAGCTACGTCATGTCCTCCAGCTTCGCCAACCAGACCATCGCGCAGATCGAGCTCTTCGCCCACGCGGACAGCTACGACCTGGGCAAGGTGTACGTCCTGCCCAAGCACCTGGACGAGAAGGTGGCGCGCCTGCAGCTGAAGAAGCTGGGGGCGAAGCTCACCGAGCTGTCGGACTCCCAGGCGGGTTACCTGGGTGTGCCGAAGCAGGGTCCGTACAAGCCGGACAGCTACCGTTATTGAGGTGAATGCTCCCTCCCCCTTTGGGGGAGGGCTGGGGTGGGGGCTCCGTGCGCCGGCCAGGCTGCTTCGCACGCGCCCCCATCCCAGCCTTCCCCCAGAGGGGGAAGGGGCCAGCCGCACATGCGCGCCGACCAACTCCTCGTCGAACGCGGCCTGGCCGCCTCGCGCTCGCAGGCGCAGCGGCTGATTGCCGCGGGCGTGCGCTGGCGTTCGCGCGGCGACTGGCGCACCGTTGCCAAGAACGGCGACGAGCTGCCGGGCGACGCGGTGCTGGAGCTGCTGGACGATGCCGAATCGCGCTACGTTTCGCGCGGCGGGCTCAAGCTCGAAGGCGCCTTGCGCGCGAGCGGCGTCGACCCGCACGGACGGCGCTGCCTCGACATCGGCCAGTCCACCGGCGGTTTCACCGACTGCCTGCTGCAGCAGGGCGCCGCGCGCGTGGTGGGCATCGACGTCGGCCACGGGCAGTTGCACGAGCGGCTGCGAAGCGACCCTCGCGTGGTGGCGATCGAGCGCGTGAATGCGCGCCAGCTCGACGCCGCGGTCCTGGGCGACGAGGCGCAGGCCTTCGAGCTGATCGTGGGCGATCTGTCCTTCATCTCGCTCACGCTGGTGCTGCCGGCCCTGGTGCCCTGGCTGGCCGAGGCGGGCGAGCTGCTGATGCTGGTCAAGCCGCAGTTCGAGCTGCAGCCCGGGCAGCTGGGCAAGGGCGGCATCGTGCGGGAGCCGCAGCGCTTCCTGGAGGTAGAGCAACGCTTGCGCGAGGCCTGCCGGGCCGCGGGCCTCGACGTTGCAGGCTGGCACGACAGCGCTATCCTCGGCGGCGACGGCAACCGCGAGTTTTTCATCCATGCCCGCAGGGCATCCTGAGGAGAAGGCTGTGCTTCCCATCAGCCTGGAGTTCTTTCCCCCCAAGACACCGGAAGGTGCCGCCAAGCTGCGCGCCGCGCGCCAGCAGCTCTATGCCACGCGTCCGCAGTTCTGCTCGGTCACCTTCGGCGCCGGCGGCTCCACGCAGGAGGGCACGCTGTCGGCCGTGACCGAGATCATGGCCGAGGGCGTGCCGGCCGCGCCGCACCTGTCCTGCATCGGCCAGACGCGCGAGAGCATCCGCGAGCGCCTGGCCGCCTATGCCGCGGCCGGGGTCGATCGCATCGTGGCGCTGCGCGGCGACCTGCCCAGCGGCTACGGCCTGGGCGGCGAGTTCCGCTACGCGAGCGACCTGGTGGCCTTCATCCGCGCGCAGACCAGCCGCCAGTTCCACATCGAGGTGGCCGCCTACCCGGAGTTCCATCCGCAGGCGCGCTCGCCGCAGGCCGACCTGCAGGCCTTCGTGGCCAAGGTGGAGGCGGGGGCCGACTCGGGCATCACGCAGTACTTCTTCAATGCCGACGCCTACTTCCGCTTCCGCGACGAGCTGGACCGCCTGGGCGTGGCGGTGCCGGTGGTGCCGGGCATCATGCCCATCACCAGCTCCAGCCAGCTGATGCGCTTTTCGGACAGCTGCGGCGCCGAGATCCCGCGCTGGATCCGGCTGCGCCTGCAGGCCTTCGGCGACGACACGGCCTCCATCAAGGCCTTCGGCCTGGAAGTGGTCTCGCGCCTGTGCGAGCAGCTCGCCCGCGGCGGCGCGCCGGGGCTGCACTTCTACACCATGAACCAGGCGCAGGCCACGCTGGCCCTGTGCCAGGCGCTGGGGCGCTGATGCGGCGGCTCGCCGGCGCGCTCGCCTTGCTGCTGGCCCTGGGCCTGGCGCAGGCGGACGAGGGGCAGGAGCCTCGCGAGGCGGCGGCCGGCGTGGATGCGGCCGCGGCCGCGAAGGAGCAGGCCGCGCCCACAGAGCAGGCCGCGCCGAAAGTGCAGGCCGCGCCAAAAGTGCTGGCCGCGCCGAAGGCGCAGGCCGTACCCGCGACCCTGTCCGAGCGCCTGCGCCAGGCCGGCCGCGGCATCGCGTCCTGGTACGGAGGCGCCTTCCACGGCAAGCGCACGGCCAGCGGTGAGCTCTACGACATGCACGCCTTCACCGCGGCGCATCCCTGGCTGCCCTTCGGCACCCTCGTGCAGGTGACCAGCCTGGTGAACGGCCGCACGGTCACCGTGCGCATCAACGACCGCGGGCCCTTCGGGCCCCAGCGCATCATCGACCTGAGCCGCGCGGCCGCGCAGTCCCTGGGCCTGGTCGGGCGCGGCCTCAAGCCGGTGGAGATCCGCCTGGCCGGGCAGCCGGGCGAGGAGTGACGCGCCGGCCTCAGCGCTCGTCGTAGCTCACGACCACGCGCCCGTCGGTGGCCGTGGCCTGGCAGGTGAGCACGAAGCCCTGCTCGATCTCCCGGTCCTCCAGCGTGAAGTTGCGCTCCATCTGCGTGGAACCTTCCAGCACGCGCGCGCGGCAGGTGCAGCACACGCCGGCCTGGCAGGAGTAGGGCAGGTCCAGGCCGGCCGCGAGGCCTGCGTCGAGGATGCGCTCGCCGGGCGCGAGGGTGAGGTGCCAGGTCTTGCCGTCCAGCACCACGTCCAGCGGCGTGCCCTGCTTCGCTTCGGTGGCCCGGGGGACGGGCCGCGGGCGTGTCGGCGGCACGGGCTGGCCAGCGGTGAAGCGCTCCACGTGGAGGCGCTCGGGCGGCAGGCCTGCTTCCCTCAGCGCCTGCTCGGTCGCCACGATCATGCCCTCGGGACCGCAGACGAAGGCCTCGTCGATGCTCTCCACCGGCACCAGCGTGCGCAGCAGCTCGGCCACCTTGGCGCCGTCGAGCCGGCCGTGCAGCAGCGGCACCTCCTGCGGCTGGCGCGAGAGCAGGTGCACCAGCGTGAGCCGCTCAGGGTAGCGGTCCTTCAGGTCGGCCAGCGCTTCGTTGAAGAGGATGGTGCCGGCACGCTGGTTGCCATAGACCAGGGTGAAGCGCGAATCGGGCTCTTCCTCCAGCGTGCTGGCGATGATGGACAGGATGGGCGTGATGCCCGAGCCCGCCGCGAAGCCCACGCGGTGGCGGGCGCCGTGGGTTGGCGTGAAGCCGCCCTGCGGCGGCATCACGTCCAGCGTGTCGCCCGCCTCCAGCTGCGACAGCGCCCAGTTGGAGAACACGCCGCCCTCCACGGGCTTGATGCCGATGTCCAGCTCGCCCTCTCGCGCGTAGCGCCGGCGCGGGCTGCAGATGGAGTAGCTGCGCCGCAGTTCCTCGCCGCGCACGCGGGTGCGGAAGGTGAGGTACTGGCCCGGACGGAAGGCGAAGGCGTCCCGCAACGCGGGCGGCACCTCCAGCGTGATCGCGGCGGCGCCCGCGGCATCGGGCGTGATGCGGCGGACCGTGAGCGGATGGAAGTGCAGGGCCATGGTTCTGGTCCGGGCTAGTAGGGCTTGAAGTGGTCGAAGGGCTCCAGGCAGTCCAGGCAGCGGTGCAGCGACTTGCAGGCGGTGGAGCCGAAGCGGGAGATCTCGGTGGTGTTCGTGGAGCCGCAGCGCGGGCAGGCCACCGCGACCTGGGCACGCGGGGGCATGAAACGCAGAGGCTTTGCGCCTTCCGCGCAGTGGCTGGGCGGCGCGATGCCGTAGGCCCGCAGCTTCTCGCGCGCGGCCGGCGTGATCCAGTCGGTCGTCCAGGCTGGCGCGAGGCGCGTGCTCACCCGGCCCTGCAGGCCCGCGCGGGCCAGCGCGGCGCGCACGTCGTCCTCGATCTGGTCCATGGCGGGGCAGCCGCTGTAGGTGGGCGTGATCACCACTTCCACGCCGCCCGCGTCCTCGCGCAGCTCGCGCAGGATGCCCAGCTCCTCGATGGTCACCACCGGGATCTCGGGGTCGGTCACCTCCCGCAGCGCCGCGCGTGCCGCCTCGAGGGCCTGGCTCACCACGTCGCTCCCGGGTGCTGGCGCGCCAGGCCCTGCATCTCGGCCAGCAGGTAGGACAGGTGCTCGGAGTGCCGGCCTTCCTTGCCACGCGTGAGGTGCCCGGCGTCGGACGGGCGGGTGAGCGTGGCTTCGCGCAGCCAGGCATCGACGGCCTCGTCCCAGGCCGCACGCAGGCTGCGCGGGTCGACGCCGGTGGCGTCTGCCGCGGCCTCGGCTTCGGCGTCCGTGACGGTCCAGAACTCCTGCGTGTAGGGCATCAACGCGTCCAGCGCCCGCTGCATGCGCGCCTGCGACAGCGCCGTGCCGTCGCCCAGCTTGACCAGCCAGTCGCTGGCATGGCGCAGGTGGTAGCGCACCTCCTTGGCCGACTTCGCGGCGATTGCCGCGAGTTGCGGGTCGGCCGACGTGCACAGCGCCTCCCAGTACAGCGCCATGAACTGCCCGTAGAGGAAATTGCGCGCGATGGTGAAGGCGTAGTCGCGGTCGGCTGCCGCGCCGGGCGCGAGCGGCCCGTGGTGCGGCAGCTCCAGCAGCGTGTAGTTGCGGAACTGGTTTGGATCGCGGAAGTAGGCCAGCGCGTCCTCGGTCGCGCCCTCGCCCTGCACGGCGGCAGCGTGCTGGTACAGCAGGCGCGCCTGGCCGATCAGGTCGAGGCTGATGTTGGCCAGGGCGATGTCTTCCTCCAGCACCGGGCCGTGGCCGCACCACTCGGCGTTGCGCTGGCCCAGCACCAGGGCGCTGTCGGCCAGCTGCAGGAGCAAGGGCAGCGGGGCGTGCGTCGCGACGGCGGTCATCACATGTGGCCCACGTCGTCGGGAATGGCGTAGAAGCTCGGGTGCCGGTAGATCTTGTCGGCGGCCGGCTCGAAGAACTCGTCCTTGTGGTCCGGATCGCTGGCGGTGATCTGGGCCGAGGGCACCACCCAGATGCTCACGCCCTCCTGCCGGCGGGTGTAGACATCGCGCGCCATCTGGATGGCCTGCCGGGCGTCGGCCGCGTGCAGGCTGCCGCAGTGCTTGTGCTCCAGGCCCTGGCGGGAGCGCACGAACACCTCCCACAGGGGCCATTCGTTCTTGGCGGGGTTCATGCGGCCTCCTTCAGGGTTCGCTGCTGCTGCTTGCGGGCATGGGCCAGGGCGGCCTCGCGCACCCAGGCGCCGTCCTCGTGCGCCTTCACGCGCGTGGCCAGGCGCTCCTTGTTGCAGGGACCATTGCCGCTGACCACGTTCCAGAAATCGTCCCAGTCGATGGCGCCGTAGTCGTGGTGGCCGCGCGCCTCGTTCCACTTCAGGTCGGGGTCGGGCAGCGTCACGCCCAGCACCTTGGCCTGGGGCACGGTGGCGTCGATGAACTTCTGGCGCAGGTCGTCGTTGCTGATGCGCTTGATGCCCCAGCGCATGCCCTGCGCGCTGTTGGGGCTGTCGGCGTCGGGCGGCCCGAACATGGCCAGCACCGGCCACCACCAGCGGTTCACCGCGTCCTGCACCATCTCGCGCTGCGCGGGCGTGCCGGCCATGAGCGTCATCAGGCTCTCGAAGCCCTGGCGCTGGTGGAAGCTCTCCTCCTTGCAGATGCGGATCATGGCGCGTGCGTACGGGCCGTAGGAGCAGCGGCAGATGGGCACCTGGTTCATGATCGCCGCGCCGTCCACCAGCCAGCCGATCACGCCCACGTCCGCCCAGGTGAGGGTGGGGTAATTGAAGATCGAGCTGTACTTGGCCTTGCCGGCGTGCAGAGCTTCCACCATCTGGTCGCGGCTGGTGCCCAGGGTCTCGGCGGCGCTGTACAGGTACAGGCCGTGGCCGCCTTCGTCCTGCACCTTGGCCAGCAGGATGGCCTTGCGTTTGAGGGAGGGCGCGCGCGAGATCCAGTTGCCTTCCGGCAGCATGCCCACGACCTCGCTGTGGGCGTGCTGGCTGATCTGGCGCAGCAGCGTCTTGCGGTAGGCCTCGGGCATCCAGTCGCGCGGCTCGATACGGCCATCGGCGTCGATGCAGGCGTCGAAACGGGTCAGCCGCTCGGCGTCCCCGACGGCAGCGACAGGGGGCGTGGGCCGGGCGGCCTGCGGGTCGGGCAGATCGAGGGCTTGGGTGTACATGGGGCGAAGTATAGACAGTTTCCCGACCGGTCGGTCGGGAAACTGTTGCCCCGTCCGGGGGACGCGACTCAGCCGCCGGTTTCCAGCGTCTGCCCTTTGCCCCGTCCCCGCCCCAGCACCGCCAGGAGCTGCGGCAGGGCCTCCGCCAGCGTGGCCTTGAGCGTGTGCGGCGGGTTGACGATGAACATGCCGCTGGCGCTCAGGCCCGGGCGGCGGGGCGCCTGCCCCGGCTCCAGCGGCTGCACGGGTTCCTCGCGCTGGCCGATGGACAGCGTGGCATGCAGCCAGGGCTTGTGCGCCTGGTTGGCCAGGGTCTTCAGGCGGCGCGGCAGCTCGTGGGCCTCGGGCCGGGGAATGATGGGGTACCAGACGGCATAGGTGCCGGTCGCGAAGCGCTTGAGGCTGTCCTGCAGGCAGGCGACGACCTTGGCGTAGTCGCTCTTGATCTCGTAGCTGGGGTCGATCAAAACCAGGCCGCGCCGCGAGGGCGGCGGCAACAGGGACTTGAGCGACTCGAAGCCGTCCTGGCGCGCGATGCTCACCATGCGTCCGGCCTCCAGCTGCGCCACGTGCGCGGCCAGGGCTTGCGCGTCGGTCGGGTGCATCTCGAAGAGCTTGAGCCGGTCGCGCGCGTCCTCGCGCAAGTGCTGCTGGATCACGAAGGGCGAGCCGGGGTAGAGGCGAAGCGCGGCGCCGCGGTTGACCTGCCGCACGGCGGCCAGGTAGTCGGCAATCGCCGGCACCGCGTGCACGGCCTCGGCCGCGACGAGCTTGAGGATGCCCTCGGCCGCCTCGCCGGAGGTGCGGGCATAGTCGTCGTCCAGCCGGTACAGGCCCGCGCCGGCGTGCGTGTCCACCACCATCAGCGCGGCGGGCTTCTGGGTCAGGTGCTTGACGGTGGCGATCAGCACCAGGTGCTTGAGCACATCGGCATGGTTGCCGGCGTGGAAGGCGTGTCGGTAACTGAACATGCGGGCATGGTAAACCCCCGGCTTGAGCGCGAGACCCGCGTCTTCGTATAATCGCGGGCTCTGCAGCGCACCATGGGCTCCGCGGCAGATAACCAAACCCCACCTAAGAGGTCTTCGACAGAAAGACACCGACCGTGGAAAAGAGCCCGCCAAACCACCTCACCCCACTGGGGAAACTCATGACCAAAACGTTCAGCGCGAAACCCGCTGACGTGACGCACGAGTGGTTTGTGATTGACGCCACCGACAAGGTGCTCGGACGGGTTGCCAGCGAAGCAGCCCTCCGTTTGCGCGGCAAGCACAAGGCCATCTACACGCCTCACGTCGACACCGGCGACTACATCGTCGTCATCAACGCTTCCAAGCTCCGTGTCACCGGCACGAAGGACTTGAACAAGAAGTACTACCGTCACTCCGGTTTCCCGGGCGGCATCTACGAGACCAACTTCCGCGACCTGCAGGCCAAGCACCCCGGCCGCGCCCTGGAAAAGGCCGTCAAGGGCATGCTGCCCAAGGGCCCCCTGGGTTACGCCATGGTCAAGAAGCTCAAGGTCTACGGCGGGGCCGAGCATCCGCACACCGCGCAGCAGCCCAAGACGCTGGAAATCTAAGGAGCCGAGATGATTGGTGAATGGAACAACGGCACCGGCCGCCGCAAGAGCAGCGTGGCCCGTGTCTTCCTGAAAAAGGGCAGCGGCAAGATCACGGTCAACGGCAAGGACATCCAGGAGTTCTTCGGCCGCCAGACCTCGATCATGATCGCCCGCCAGCCGCTGGTGCTGACCGACAACGTCGAGGCCTTCGACATCCAGGTCAACGTGCACGGCGGCGGCGAGTCCGGCCAGGCCGGCGCGACCCGCCACGGCATCACGCGTGCCCTGATCGACTACGACGCCTCGCTCAAGCCCGCCCTGTCCGCGGCCGGCTTCGTCACCCGCGACGCGCGCGAGGTCGAGCGCAAGAAGGTCGGCCTGCACTCCGCACGCCGTCGCAAGCAGTTCAGCAAGCGCTGATCGCTGCCTGCTCGGTCCGAAGGCCGCCGGGGCTGTCGCCCCAGGCGGCCTTTTTCATGCCTGTCCTCCTTTCGGACGCCGCACTGCGCTCTTTTCCGACCCCCACGGCTGGCTCGGCCGTGATACAACGCCTTCCCGCTCAGCTTCAGGAGATCCGCATGTTCGGCAAGAAAGCGCAACCGCCCATCAAGGGCCTGCTCGCCCAGGGCTGCCGCATCGAGGGGCAGCTGCGCTTCACGGAAGGCATGCGCATCGATGGCCAGGTGGTGGGCAATATCCACGCCGTTCCCGAGCAGCCGAGCCTGGTGGTCATCTCCGAGACCGCCACCGTCGAGGGCGAGGTCGTGGCCGACCACGTCATCATCAACGGCACGGTGCGCGGCCCGGTCCGCGCGGCCGAACTGCTGGAACTGCAGCCCCGGGCCCGCGTGGAGGGCGACGTGAGCTACGGCGCCATGGAGATCCACCAGGGGGCGGTCATCGTCGGCCTGTTGCGCCACGACCCCCCGGCCGAGGAAAAGCCCTTACTCAAACTGGCGGCAAGCAACGCCTGAGCCGCCCGGCGGGCCGGCCCTGGCCTAACATCCCGCATTCGTATTTCCTGAGAATGAGAGAGACCTGATGAGCGCAGTTGCCGAAACCACCCAGCCCGACACCGGCATGCCGGCGCCGCTGCTGTTCACCGACAGCGCCGCAGCAAAGGTGGCGGACCTGATCGCCGAGGAAGGCAATCCCGACCTGAAGCTTCGCGTGTTCGTCCAGGGCGGCGGCTGCTCGGGCTTCCAGTATGGCTTCACCTTCGACGAGATCCAGAACGATGACGACACCGTGATGAGCAAGAACGGCGTGTCGCTGCTGATCGATGCCATGAGCTACCAGTACCTCCTGGGCGCCGAGATCGACTACAAGGAAGACCTGCAGGGTGCGCAGTTCGTGATCAAGAACCCGAACGCCACCACCACCTGCGGCTGCGGCTCCAGCTTCTCGGTCTAAGCCGGGTAGATCGCTCCCAGCACACGGGCGCCTCGGGCGCCCGTGATGCTTTCCAGGGGCAGCTTTTCGCCCTGGATCGCCTGCCGCGCGAGCCAGGCGAAAGCCGTGGCCTCCACCTGCAGCGGCGGCAGGCCGCGCGCATCGCTGGAGACCACCGCCACCCGTGGCAGCAGCGCCGCCAGACGCGCCATGAGGTGCCGGTTCAGGGCGCCGCCGCCGCACACCACCAGTTCCCGCAGCTTGGGTGCATGCGCCTGCACGTCGCGCGCACAGGCGCTGGCCGTGAGTTCGGCCAGCGTGGCCTGCACGTCCGCTGCCGGCAGCGGTCCGCTGGCGTCCAGGTGCGCCTGCAGCCACCCGGCATGAAAGAGATCGCGGCCGGTGCTCTTGGGCGGCGGCAGCGCGAAGTACGGTTCGGCGAGCCAGCGCGCGAGCAGCTCGGGCCGCACCTGTCCCGAGGCGGCCCAGCGGCCCTGGTCGTCGAAAGGCTGGCCGCGGTGCTGCTGGCACCAGGCGTCCATGAGCGCATTGCCGGGGCCGCAGTCGAAGCCCAGGGGGGGTGCGTCCGGGCGCAGCACGGTGAGGTTGGAGATGCCCCCGATGTTCAGGATGCCGCGGGGCACGCCGTCCTGTCCCAGCCAGGCCCGGTGGAAGAAGGGCGCGAGCGGGGCTCCCTGGCCGCCGGCCGCGAGGTCGCGGCTGCGGAAGTCGGCCACCACGGCGATACCCGTGAGCTCGGCCAGCAGCGCGGGCTGGCACAGCTGCAGCGTGTAGCCGGTGCCATCGAAGGCCTGGGGCCGGTGGCGCACGGTCTGCCCGTGCGCACCGAGGGCGCGCACGGCGGCGGCCGGCGTTGCGCTGCGATCCAGCAGTTCGCCCACGACATCGGCATAGAGGCGCATGAGGGCATTGCCGGCCAGCGCCGCGCGATGCAGTTCGTCGGGGCCGGAGGTGTTCAGCGCCAGCAGCTCGGCACGCAGCGCCGGCGGCATGTCCCGACCGGCGTGCCCGAGCACGCTCGGCGCCTGGCCGGAGAAATCGACCAGCACGCCGTCGACTCCGTCCAGCGACGTGCCGGACATGAGGCCGATGTACAGGCTGGACATGCAGGGCGCGAGCGGCGCGTTTCTATTCGATGCTGGCGACCTGGGCTGCGCTGGCGGCCGCGTCGAGCTTCAGGCGCATGGCCACGGAGGCGCTGCGGAACGCGGGCAACGCATCGGCCGCGAGCTTGGCGCCTTCGGCCTTGCGGGCGACCACCTGCGGGTCCTGGTGCTCGCCGTTCTTGCGGAACTCGAAGTGCAGGTGCGGGCCGGTGGCCCAGCCCGTGGCGCCGACGGCGCCGACGTTCTGGCCCTGGCTCACCGACTGGCCCTTGCGCACGGCAATGCGGCTCAGGTGCGCGTAGAGGGTGACGTCGCTCGCGTTGTGGCGGATGGTGACCACGTTGCCGAAGCCGTTCTGCCAGCCGGCGAATTCCACCGTGCCGTCGCCCACGGAGCGCACCGGCGTGCCGGTGGGTGCGCCGTAGTCGGTGCCCAGGTGGGCGCGCCATTGCTTCAGGACGGGGTGGAAGCGCATGGAGAAGCCGCTGGTGACGCGGGAGAACTCCATGGGCGAGGCCAGGTAGGCGCTTTGCAGCGCACTGCCGTCCAGGTCGAAGTAGGCGCCCTTGCGGCCGGGCTGCTGGAACCACATCGCCGTGTGGCTCTTGCCGTTGTTGATGAACTCCACCGAGAGCACGCGGCCGGTGCGCATGGGCTCGCCGTCGGCCACGAGCACTTCGTAGACCACGTTGAACCAGTCGCCCTTGCGCAGGCCGCGGTGGAAGTCGACGCGGCCGCCCAGGATGTCGGCCACCTGCACGGCGATCTCGTCGGGGATGCGGGCCTCGTCCACCGCCGCGAAGAGGGAGGACCGGATGGTGCCGCTGCCCAGGCGGGTGGAAGCGGTCAGCTGGCCGGTCTCGACGCGGGTGGAGAGGCGCCCGTCGCCGGCGCGCTCGATGATCAGGCGGCGAAACTCGCCGGCTTCCTCGCTGGGCCAGCGGGCGATGAGCTTTTCCAGCGCATGCTGGTCGTTGGCCTCCGCGGTGACCAGCCGGCCCGGGCGGCCGAGGATCTGGGTGCGGAAGGCCGCGTCCTGGCGCAGGTAGGCGGCGGCGGCCGGGTCGTGCAGGCCCAGGCGGGACAGAAGCGACTCGACGGTGTCGGTGGGCCGCAGCACGTCCGAGCGGAACAGCCGCAGCGCGTGCACGTCCAGGGCTTCGAGCTGCGCCTCGATCGGCAGGGGTTCGACCTGCTCGCGCACCTGCCGCACGGGCAGGTCCGCCGGGTCCGGACCGAAGGAGGCGACCGCAAAGGCACCGCCACCGCCGCCAAGGAGGAGGGCGGCCAACAGGGCCGTGAGGTGCCGGGGATGCCGTTGCAGGAGCTGCGCGCCGCCGGACGCGAAACGCTCGCCGGCGGCAAGAAGTCGATTGCGTTCCAAAGTCGGGTCCTAACTGCGGTGCCTTGTGATTGTTCGAAGAAGCCCGTGCGGCTTGCCCGAGATGGCCCTGCAAGAGCGCCAAAGCACCCCTACTAGAATCGGCCGACCTCGAAAACTCGCGAGAGTATAGCCACACGTGCTGTCGAGCTATTCAGAAAAAGCCTTATGAATCAAGCCGTTGTAACAGAACGCTTCACGGTGAGCGACCGGGTCCGGGACGCCATGGCCGTGAGCTTGCGCGGCTGCGAGGAGCTGTTGCCGCAGGACGAGTGGCTGAAGAAACTCGCCCGCAGCGAAGCCACCGGGACGCCGCTTCGCATCAAGCTGGGACTGGACCCCACGGCGCCGGACATCCATATCGGCCACACCGTGGTCCTGAACAAGATGCGCCAGCTGCAGGACCTGGGGCACACGGTCATTTTCCTGATCGGCGACTTCACCTCGATGATCGGCGACCCCTCCGGCCGCAACAGCACCCGCCCGCCGCTCACCTCCGAGCAGATTCAGGCCAACGCCGACACCTACTACCGGCAGGCCAGCCTGGTGCTCGATCCGGCGCGTACGGAGATCCGCTACAACAGCGAGTGGTCCGACCCGCTGGGCGCGCGCGGGATGATCCAGCTCGCGGCCAAGTACACGGTCGCCCGCATGATGGAGCGCGACGACTTCCACAAGCGCTTCACCGAAGGCCGCAGCATTTCGGTACACGAGTTTCTTTACCCGCTCATGCAGGGTTACGACTCGGTTGCGCTGCGCAGCGACCTGGAGCTCGGCGGCACGGACCAGAAGTTCAACCTGCTCATGGGCCGCCACCTGCAGCAGGAGTGGGGCCAGGAGCCGCAGTGCATCCTGACCATGCCGCTGCTCGAAGGCCTGGACGGTGTCGAGAAGATGTCCAAGAGCAAGGGCAACTACATCGGCGTCACCGAGCCGGCCAACACCCTATTCGCCAAGGTCATGTCCATCTCGGACACCCTCATGTGGCGCTGGTACACGCTGCTGAGCTTCCGCAGCGAGGCCGAGATCGCGGCCCTGCGCGCCGAGGTGGAGGGGGGCCGCAACCCCCGCGACGCGAAAGTGGCGCTGGCCCGTGAGCTCACCAGCCGTTTCCACGGCGCGGCGGCCGCCGACGCCGCGGAGCAGGACTTCGTCAATCGCAGCCGCGGCGGCCTGCCCGAGGAGATGCCGGAGCTGGCCCTGGCCGGCGCGCCGCTGGGCATCGGCGCCCTGCTCAAGCAGGCGGGGCTCGCGCCGTCCACCTCGGAAGCCAACCGACTGATCGATGGCGGCGGCGTGCGCGTGGACCAATCGGCGGTGAGCGACAAGGGCCTGAAGCTCGCGGCCGGCACCTACGTCGTGCAGGTGGGCAAGCGCAAGTTCGCGCGCGTCACGCTCAGCTGACCGGCGCTGCGCCCGCGCGCCGATGTCCGAGCCCCTGGTTTCGCGCCTGACTCCGCAGCGGCTCATGCTCGCCTCGGTCGGCGTGGCGCTGCTGACGATCGCGCTCAAGGGCCTGGCCTGGTGGCTCACCGGCTCGGTCGGGCTGCTGTCGGACGCCCTGGAGTCCTTCGTCAACCTCGGCGGCGCCATGTTCGCGCTGGCCATGGTCACGGTCGCCCGCCGCCCGCCCGACGCGGACCACCCCTTCGGCCACCACAAGGCCGAGTACTTCTCCTCGGGCTTCGAGGGCCTGCTGATCATCGTGGCCGCGGCCGCGATCTTCTGGGCCGCGGGCCAGCGCCTGCTGTCGCCGCAGCCGCTGCAGCGCCTGGATTGGGGCCTGGCCCTGTCGGTGCTCAGCTCGGTGTTCAATGGCGTGCTGGCCTGGCTGCTGCTGCGGGTGGGTCGCGAACGGCGTTCGATCGCGCTGGAGGCCAACGGCCGGCACCTGGTCACGGACGTCTGGACCTCGGTCGGCGTGATCGCCGGCGTGGCGGCGGTCTGGGCCACGGGCTGGCTGTGGCTGGACCCGGTGGTGGCCATCGCCGTGGCGCTCAACATCCTGCGCGAGGGCTACTCGCTGGTGCACCGCTCCTCGCAGGGCCTGATGGACCAGGCGCTGGAGCCCGGGGTGCTGGCCGACATCGAGCGGACCCTCCAGCGCTTCCACGAACCCGGCGTGCGCTTCGACCACTTGGCCACGCGCACGGCGGGCCAGGCCCGCTTCATCGATCTGCACATGCACGTGCCGGGCCACTGGACGCTGCGCCGGGCGGCGGAGCTGCGCAATGCGGTGGAGCGCGAGCTGCTGCTCGCCGTCCCCGGGCTGCGCGCCACCATCCAGCTGCTGCCCACGGACGTGGAGGCGCATGCCCCCGTGACCGAGGCGCGCGACGACGAAGCGCAGGCCGGCTGATGCTCGCGCTCATACAGCGGGTGAGCGAGGCGCGCGTGCGGGTCGCCGGGCGCACGGTGGGCGAGATCGGTCCCGGCCTGCTGGTGCTGGTCTGCGCCGAGCCCGCGGACGAGCCCGCGCACGCCGAGCGCCTGCTGGCCAAGCTGCTGAAGCTGCGCATCTTCGGCGATGCGGCGGGCAGGATGAACCGCAGCGTGCAGGACATCGGCGGCGGCCTGCTGCTGGTGAGCCAGTTCACGCTGGCCGCCGACACCTCCGGCGGCAACCGCCCGAGCTTCACCAATGCGGCGCCGCCCGAGCTCGGCCGGCGCCTCTACGACCATCTGGTCGAACGTGCCCGCGCCGCGCACCCGGTGGTGGCCACCGGGGAGTTCGGCGCGGACATGCAGGTGGCCCTGGTCAACGACGGGCCGGTGACGATTCCGCTGCGGGTCTAGAAGATGAATCCGCCCTGGCGGCGGATGGCCTCGGAAGGCGGCCCGGCCACGAGCTCGGCCAGCCGCTGCGCGAGCGCGGGTTGCGCCGCGTGGGTGCACACCGCCAGCACATAGTCGGTGGCCAGCTCGAACTCGGCCGGCAAGGAGCCGACCAGTTCCACGCCGGGTGTGTAGTTGATCTCGGTCTCCTGGGTGCAGCCGATGACGTCCTTGCGCGGGGACCGCGCCATCTCACCCATGGCCGTCGCGCCGTTGGGGAAGGGACGCAGCCGCGCGGCCAGGGGCTCGGCCAGGCCGAGCGCCGTGAGCACGCTCATGAAGTGGATGCCGGCGGTCGCCAGCTGGGGGTCGGGGTGGTAGATCTCGCTGGCGGCGCGGAACGCCGCCGCCAGCGCCTCGCGCCCGCCGATGTCGGGGTGGGGGCTGCCGGCCTGCACGGCGATGCCGGTGCGCACCAGGCCGAGCGAGCGCTCGGAGCCGGCACGCACGTGGCCCGACGCGACCAGCTGCGCGACCAGCGGGCGCGTGAGGATGACGAGGTCGCAGGGCGCCCCGGCCAACAGGCGGTCGCGCATCTGGCCAACGGCGCTGAAGGTGGCGTCCACGCCCGCGCCGGCCTGTTGTTCGAACTGCGCCTGCACGCCGCGCACCACGGCCGCCGCCGCGCCGCCGCTCAGTACCTTGACCTGGCTCATGGCCTTACCTGCCTCTGTCATCTGCTGGTGGGGTTGGAAAAACAATCATGCCGCCTGCGCCGCCTCCAGCAGCGCGTCGGCCGTATAGGGCATGCGGCGCAGCCGCAGGCCCAGGGCGTCGTGGATGGCGTTGCCGATGGCCGCGGCCGCCGGGCCGCAACTGCACTCGCCGGCTCCCAGCGAGGGCATCTCGGGCCGGTCCAGCAGCGACACCTCGACCGGCGGCGCCTCGCCGAAGCCCAGGATCGGGTAGGACTCCCAGTCGGCCGAGCGGATGCCCTCGGCCGAGACCTGCGCGGCTTCGCACAGCGTCCAGCTCGCGGCCTGCAGCGCGCCGCCTTCGAGCTGGTTGCGCACACCGTCGGGGTGGACGAGGCGGCCCAGGTCGGCTGCGATCCACAGCTTGCGAAGCTTCACGCGCTCCTCGACCACCAGGTCGGCGGCCACGGCGCACCAGGCGCCGCTGTTCTTGTAGCGGGCGAAACCGATGCCGCGGCCGAAGCCTTCCCGGTCCGCCTCCGGCTGCGGCAGGCCCCAGCCGCACAGGCGCGCGAGTTCGCGCAGCACGGCTCGCGCACGCTCGTCCTCCAGGTGGTCCAGCCGGTATTGCAGCGGGTCGCGGCCGAGGGCGGCGGCGATGTCCTCCAGCAACGCTTCGGCCGCGGCCACGTTCACGTGCGCGCCCAGCGAGCGCAGGGCCGACACGCGCAGCGGCATCGACAGCACGCGGTGGCTCAGGACCCGTGCGCGCGGCACGGCATACGGCGGCGCCGCGTTGCGATCGGCGCCGCCGCCCGCGGCCGGAGCGGCATTGACCGCCATCGTGACCGGGAAGGGCTGCGCCGTCTGCCAGGCGCCGAGCAGCGCGGGCGTGGCGCCGCGGCCGGGGCGGGTGCCATGGCCCTGGCTCCAGACCGATTGCGTCCAGGCCGCCAGCCGACCGTCCGCGCCGACCACCGCCTCGACCTCCACCGTCATTGCCGGTCCCATCGGCGCGCGGCTCATCTCCTGCTCGCGGGTCCACTCCAGGCGCACCGGCCGGCCCTCGGCGTGGCGGGCCAGCCAGGCGGCGTCGAAGGCCACGTCGTCGGCGCCGTTGTGCCCGTAGCAGCCCGCCGCCTCGGCGTGGCAGACCGTGATGGCGTCGGGCGCCATGCCGAAGGCCAGCGCCAGGTCGCGGCGCAGGTTGAAGATGCCCTGCGAATGCGTCCACACCTGCAGCGCCTCGCCCTCCCACCGGGCGATGGCGCAGCACAGGCCGATGGAGGCGTGCTGCAGCCAGCCGCGTGTGATCGCCGTCCTGAAGACGCGTGCGCCCGGCGCGTCGGCACCGGGCTCGACCGGCTCGCGCTCCAGCAGCGTCACGCTGTCCAGGGGCTGCGACTTCAGCCAGTGTTCGAGCTCGCGCGCTTGCGGCACCTCGGCATGCTCGTGCCAGGGCGGCGCTTTCGCGACACGCGCCGAGCAGCGGTCGAGCGCGTTGGTGCGCGCGGCAAGCACGCCCACCAGCAGGCCGTCCCGCACCACCTGCAGCACGCCGGGGATCGCCGCGAGCTGTGGCTGCAGCGTCGCCCAGGCGTCCTCGTCCATGCGCGCCTGCAGGGTGGCGGGCCGGAAGATCCGCCCGCGCAGCATGCCGGGCAGCTCCAGGTCGTGCAGGAAACGGAACTCGCCGAACACTTTCTGTGCCACGTCCGGGCGCGGTCGGTCGCTCCAGCGCGACGGCCTGGTGCTCGGCCCGCCGGCCTGCGCGGCATCGACCGGCTCCTGCAGCAGGGCCTCGTCCACGAGCTCCGCGTAGGCGAGCCGATGCGGCCCGGCGACGAATGCGCCGGCCGACAGGTGCACGTCCTTGTCGTCCACGCCCGCGCGCAGGGCCGCATGCCGGCGGCAGGCTTCGCGCAGGTGCGCGGCCGCCAGGCGCAAGGCGGCGCCCGAGTGCTGCACCGACAGGCTGCCCGAGGTGACCGCCTCGTCGGGGCTCGTCGCCGTGGTGGGCCGGACCATCTCGATCCGGTCCGGCTCCAGCGCCAGCTCCTCGGCCACGATCAGCCGCAGTGCGTGCGAGATGCCCTGGCCCAGGTCCACCTTGCCGGAGCTGGCCTGCACGCGGCCATCCGGTCCCATGCGCAGCCACTGGCCGACCAGGGGGTGCTGGCGCAGCGCCTCGGGCACGGCCGTCGCGGTCATGCGCTGGCCTTCAGCACGGCGCGGACGATGCGGTTGTGCACACCGCAGCGACACAGGTTGCGCTCCAGCGCCTGCCGGACGGCCGCTTCGTCGGGATGCGGCTCGCGGCGCAGCAGCTCGGCCGCCCGCATCAGCATGCCGCTGGTGCACCAGCCGCATTGCAGCGCCTGCTCGTCGATGAACGCAGTCTGCAGCGGATGGGGCGCGTCGCGGCTGCCGAGGCCTTCGAGCGTGGTGACCTGCTTGCCCTCCACCGCCGAAAGCGGCGTGTCACAAGCAGTGACGGCGCGGTCGTCCAGCAGCACGGTGCAGGCGCCGCACTGGCCCAGGCCGCAGCCCAGGCGGGTGGACTTCAGGCCCAGCGTGTCGCGCAGCGTCCCCAGCAGCGCGTCATCCGGGTCGCCCGCGACCGCACAGGCCTCGCCATTCACCGTGAATGCGATCGTCCCCGCCAAGGCGTGTCACTCCGGCTTCGCGCCGGAGACCTTGACGATCTCCGCCCACTTGGCGATGTCCTCGTTCAGGTGCTTGGTGAATTCCGGCACGCTCATGGACATGGGCACCGCGCCCTGCTTGGCCCAGGCGGACTTCACCTCCGGGTCGGCCACGATGCGGCGCACCGCGGCATTGAGCTTGTTCACCACCTCGGGCGGCGTGCCCTTGGGCGCCATCAGGCCCAGCCAGATGGTGGCTTCGTACTTCGGCACCGTCTCGGCCACGGTGGGCATATCGGGGCTGGAGCGGGTCAGGCCCGTGGTGGCGAGGCCGCGCACCTTGCCCTCCTTGGCCATGGGCGCCATGGTCGTGACCGCGTCGAACATCATGTCCACCTGGCCGCCCACGACGTCGGTGCGCGCGCCGGAGCTGCCCTTGTAGGGCACGTGCGTGAGGTTGACGCCGGCCATGTGCTTGAACAGCTCGCCGGCCATGTGGTAGGGCGTGCCGGTGCCGGACGACGCATAGTTCAGCTTGCCGGGCTGCGCCTTGGCCAGCGCGATCAGCTCAGGGAGCGTCTTGGCCTTGACGGAGGGATGCACGACCAGCATCAGGTCCGAGTAGTTCACCGGCGCGATGCCGACGAAGTCGTCCATCAGCTTGAAGGGCTTGTTCGGCAGCAGCGTCTCGTTCACCGTGTGGGTGTTGGACATCATGAGCAGCGTGTAGCCGTCCGCCGGCGACTTGGCCACCGCCTCGGTGCCGATCACCGCGCCGGCGCCAGGCTTGTTCTCGACCACGAAGGGCTGCTTGAGCTCGCTCGACAGGCGCTGGCCGATGAAGCGCGCGTAGTTGTCGGCCGGGCCGCCGGCGGCAAAGGGCACGACGATCTTGACCGAGCGGCTGGGGTAGTCGGCCTGCGCGAATGCGCCGGCGGCGGTGACCGAAAAGGCGGCCGCGAGGACCAGCTTGAGCGGATGTCTGGCGAGCTTCATGAACTTGTCTCCTGCATGGGTGGATTGGTTCTTTTTGGGCTTACGGTGAACCAATCGCCTCATGCTACTCCGCAGGTCGATGGCAACGGATCAGGGTATGTACGAGCCCGTGCGAACTGGCGTGATTGGTACGATTTGGTCAATATTTCTGGAGCTCGTCTGCGTGAACGCCGCCACCACCCTGCGTGATTTCCTCCTGACCGGCATGCACGGCGGCCAGTGGCGCAGCGCCGACCGCCTGCCGACCGAGCGCGCGCTGAGCGAGCAGTTCGGCCTCAGCCGCGGTTCGGTGCGCAAGGTGCTGCAGGAGCTGCGTGACATGGGCCTGATCAGCCAGACCGTGGGCAGCGGCACCTACGTGACCGAGCAGGCGCCCGGCCTGCTGGCGAGCATGGCCAGCGACGACCCGCTGCGCCACACCAGTCCGGCCGAACTGATGGAAGCGCGGCTCGCCCTGGAGCCGGCCATCCTGGAGATGGTGGTGGGCAACGCCACCCCGGCCGACTTCCGGCAGATGGAGGAATGCTGCGCGCGCGCCGAGGCGGCCGGCACGCTGGAGGAGTTCGAGCACTGGGACGGCAGGCTGCACGAGGTGATCGCCCAGGCGGCGCACAACAGCTTCGTGGCCAGCGTCTTTCGCCTCATGAACCAGGTGCGCTCGCAGACGGAGTGGGGCGCGCTCAAGCGCCGCAGCGTCACGCCCGAACGCCGCGCGCACTACCAGGGCGAGCACCGCCAGCTGGTGCGCGCCCTGCAGGCCCGGGACCTCGACCTGGCCCGCAGCGTGGCCACCGAGCACCTGGTGCGGGTGCGGCGCAATATGCTCAATTACTAGTGCTAGTACGGGTCCGGATAACCCAGCGATCCCAGCAGCAGGACCTCCAGCGCCTCCATCTCGAAGGCCTCGCGTTCGCTGCGTTCGTGGTCCCAGCCCTGCGCGTGCAGCGTGCCGTGCACCAGCAGGTGGGCGTAGTGCGCCTCCAGCGCCTTGCGCTGCTCGCGCGCCTCGCGTTCGACCACCGGGCCGCACAGCACCAGGTCGCAGGCCACGACGGGTTCACGCGCGTAGTCGAAGGTGAGCACGTTGGTGGCGTAGTCGCGGCCGCGGAACTGCCGGTTCAGGGCCTGGCCCTCGGTCTCGCCCACCACCCGCACGGTCAGCTCGCCCGGGCCTTGCAGCGCGTGCGAGATCCAGCGCGCCACGCGCGCGCGCCGCAGCACCTGGCGGTGCCGGTCCACGCCGTCGAAGGCGGCGAACTGGAGGGACAGCGACAGCGCAACGCTCATGCCGCGGCGGCGCCCTTGCGGCGCGCCGCGTCGTAGGCATCGACGATGCGTGCAACCAGCGGGTGCCGCACCACGTCGGCGCTGGTGAAGCGGGTGTGGGCGATGCCCTTGACCCGCTTGAGGATGTGCTCGGCCTCCACCAGGCCCGAGAGCTGGCCGCGCGGCAGGTCGATCTGGCTGATGTCGCCCGTCACCACCGCCTTGCTGCCGAAGCCGATGCGCGTGAGGAACATCTTCATCTGCTCGGGGGTGGTGTTCTGCGCCTCGTCCAGGATGACGAAGGCGTTGTTGAGCGTTCGCCCGCGCATGAAGGCGAGCGGAGCGATCTCCAGCGCACTGCGCTCGAAGGCCTTGGTGACGCGGTCGAAGCCCATGAGGTCGTAGAGCGCGTCGTAGAGCGGCCGCAGGTACGGGTCCACCTTCTGCGAGAGGTCGCCGGGCAGGAAGCCCAGTTTCTCGCCGGCTTCCACCGCCGGGCGGGTCAGCACGATGCGCTGCACGCTGCTGCGCTCCAGCGCGTCCACCGCGCAGGCCACGGCCAGGTAGGTCTTGCCGGTGCCGGCCGGTCCGATGCCGAAGGTGATGTCGTGCCGCGCGATGTTGTCCAGGTACACGCCCTGGTTGGGCGTGCGGGCCTTCAGGTCGCTGCGCCGCGTCTGCAGCACCAGGGCGCCGTTTTCGTCCTCGGCCAGGCTCTGTTCGCCGGCCATGGTCAGCTGCACGATCTCGGGCGCGATCGGGCGCGCGGCGATCTCGTAGAGCGCCTGCAGCACCTCCAGCGCGCGCTGCGCCTTGGGCTTGGGGCCTTCGACCTTGAACTGCTCGTGGCGGTGCGCGATGGCGACCTGCAGGCCGGCCTCGATGCTGCGCAGGTGTTCGTCGGCGGGCCCGCAGAGATTGGCCAGGCGGGTGTTGTTCGGGGGAGAGAAGGTGTGTCGGAGGATCAAGCTGATAATCCCGCAAGAGGACGAGCATGATAGGCAGATTGACCGGAACCCTGGCCGACAAGAACCCGCCGCAGATCCTGCTGGACTGCCAGGGCGTCGGCTATGAAGTGGATGTCCCCATGAGCACCTTCTACAACCTGCCCGGACTGGGCGAGAAGGTGTCGCTGCTGACCCACTTCGTGGTGCGCGAGGATGCGCAGGTGCTCTATGGTTTCGGCAGCCCCGGCGAGCGCGAGGCCTTCCGGCAACTCATTCGTATTTCCGGCGTCGGACCGCGCACGGCCCTCTCGGTCCTTTCGGGGATGAGCGTCGCGGACATCGCCCAGGCGGTCACGGCCCAGGACACGGGCCGGCTGACCAAGGTGCCAGGCATCGGCAAGAAGACCGCCGAGCGCCTGCTGCTGGAGCTCAAGGGCAAGATCGGCGCCGATCTGGGGCCCAGCCCCGCCGGTTCGGGCAGCGCTGAACAGGCGGACATCCTGCAGGCCCTGCTGGCCCTGGGCTACAGCGACAAGGAAGCCGGCGCCGCGCTCAAGGCCTTGCCGCCGGGCCTGAGTGTGAGCGAAGGTATCAAGACCGCGCTGAAGGCCCTCGCCCGGTAGTGCGAAGGAGCTGCGTCGGCCCATGGCCGCGCCTTGCACGCCACAATGCGCCATCAGAATTGAAGAGCGCAGAGAGAATGACGATGAAGAGCCTTCTTGGGGCCGGCCGCGCCGGCATGGTGCCGGTCCTGCTGGCGGCCCTGCTGGTCGCTTGCGGCGGCGGCGGTGGCGGCGGCGAACCCACCCCGACCAACGGAAGCGGCGGTACGGGGACGAGCGGCGGTGGCACGGCCGGCAATCCGCCCCGCATCGAGCCTTATGAGAGCGTCCAGCTCCTGAGTTTCAAGGCGGATGCTTCCAGGACTGCCAGTGGACCGCAGGTGAGCCCCAGCGCCGTCACGCTGCCGCCCCTGGACGCCGGCAGCGCCGCCGCCGCCAAGTCGCACAACGCGAACGCTTCGGCCGCGACTGCCCGCCAGGTGGGCCAGGCCCGCCCCGTGGCTGCCGCCGCCGACGCCGCCGCGACCGCGCGCCTGCTGCGCTGGCAGCGCACGCCCAAGGGCGAGCTGGCCGCGGCCACCAGTTTCCGTTCCGAGGGCGCCGCCTCCGTGCGCCTGGGGCTGCTCGTGGACCGCTTGCCGCCGCAGGCCGTGGTCCGCGTGATGAGTCCCGCCGGGCAGGACCTGTCCGAGGCCACGGGGGAGCAGATCCACGCCCTGCTGGCCCGCAACCCCGACACCGACGCCGATGCACGCACCTACTGGTTCCCCTCGGTGGGCGGACAGGACGTGGTGCTGGAGATCGCCCTACCGCCCGGCGCCGACCCCGCCCAGGTGAAGGTGGCGGTGCCGCGCCTGTCGCACCTGTGGGTGGACCTCACGCGCGGCGAGGACAGCTTCCTGAAGATCGGCGAATCGAGCACCTGCAACATCGACGCGAGCTGCGAAGCGAGCTACCTCGACGAAAGCCGCGCGGTCGCGCGGGTGGAGTTCGTGAGCGAGGGCAGTGCCTTCCTCTGCACGGGCACGCTGATGGCCGACGTCGCCGCCAGCGGCACGCCCTGGTTCCTGAGCGCGCGCCACTGCATCTCGGACCAGAGCTCGGCGGCCACGGTGGTCACCTACTGGTTCTACCGCTCCAGCACTTGCAACAGCGGCGTGCTCGGGCCGCAGTCCGTGCGCCTGGGCGGCGGCGCCACGCTGCTGTACGAAGCGGCGGCCACGGACACCGCCTTCCTGCGCCTGGAGCGCAACCCGCCGGCGGGGGTGCTCTTCGCGGGCTCGCTGCTGGCGGCGCCGGCGGCGGGCACCTCGGTGATCGGCCTGCACCACCCGGTGGGCGACCTCCTCAAGTTCAGCCTGGGCTCCATCCTCGGCTACGCCAACTGCACGGAGAACAGCAGCGGCAGCGTGGGTTGCGGCCAGGCCGGCGACAACTTCGCCTCGGTGCGCTGGAGCCGCGGCACCACGCAGCGCGGCAGCAGCGGATCGGCCATCTTCACGCCGCTGGGCAGCAATGCCTACGTGACGGCGCACCTGTACGCCGGCCTGGCCAGTTGCCTGCGTCCGGATGAGCCGGATTACTATGGCCGCTTCGACATCCCCTATCGCAGCGCCCTGCACCAGTACCTTGGGGACGTGCCGGGCGCACGTTGACATGAGCATCCAGACCGACGACTTCGCACCCGCACCCGCGCGTCGCATGGTCTCCGCCGCGCCGGCCTCGCCGGCCGAGGAAGCCATCGAACGCGCCCTGCGGCCCAAGCTGCTGCAGGAGTACGTCGGGCAGGCGCGCACGCGCGAGCAGCTGGAGATCTTCATCGGCGCGGCCGCCAAGCGCGGCGATGCGCTGGACCACGTGCTGCTGTTCGGCCCGCCCGGGCTGGGCAAGACCACGCTGTCGCACATCATCGCCCACGAGCTGGGCGTGAACCTGCGCCAGACCTCCGGGCCGGTCCTGGAAAAACCCAAGGACCTCGCCGCGCTGCTGACCAACCTGGAGCGCAACGACGTTCTCTTCATCGACGAGATCCATCGCCTCTCGCCGGTGGTGGAGGAGATCCTCTACCCCGCGCTGGAGGACTACCAGATCGACATCATGATCGGCGAGGGCCCCGCGGCCCGCTCCATCAAGCTGGACCTGCAGCCCTTCACCCTGGTGGGGGCCACCACGCGGGCGGGCATGCTCACCAACCCGCTGCGCGACCGCTTCGGCATCGTCGCGCGCCTGGAGTTCTACACGCCCGAGGAGCTCGCCCGCATCGTCGGGCGCAGCGCGGGCCTGCTGGGCGTGCCCATGGACGAGGGCGGCGGCGCCGAGATCGCCCGCCGCTCGCGCGGCACGCCGCGCATCGCCAACCGCCTGCTGCGCCGGGTGCGCGACTACGCCGAGGTCAAGGGCAGCGGGCGCATCACGCCGGACATCGCGCAGAAGGCCCTGGCCATGCTGGACGTGGACCCGCAGGGCTTCGACCTCATGGACCGCAAGCTGCTCGAGGCGGTGGTGCACCGCTTCGACGGCGGCCCGGTGGGCCTGGACAACATCGCCGCCAGCATCGGCGAGGAACCCGGCACGATCGAGGACGTGATCGAGCCCTACCTGATCCAGCAGGGCTACCTGCAGCGCACGCCGCGCGGGCGGGTCGCCACCCTGGCCGCCTGGCGCCACCTGGGCGTGAGCCCGCCGGCCGCGGCGGGTGGCCTGTTCGGCGACAACGCCTGAGCGGGCGCCGCCATGGCCGCGTCGCGCCGAGCCATCCTGTGGACCGTGGCGGCGCTGCTGCTGGCGCTGGCCGCCGGCGCGGCGGCCTGGCGCGCCTGGAGGCCGCCCGAGGTGCCGGTGGTGCGCATCGAGGCGGCGCCCCTCGTGCGCACCCTGCGTTTTTCCGCGCGCGTGGCCACCGACTCCCGGGTGGAAGTCGGCGCGACCGTCACGGGGCGGGTCGTGCGGGTGCGGGTGCGCGAGGGCGATACGGTGGACGCCGGCGACGTGCTGGTCGAACTGGAGGACCAGGAGCTTCGCGCCGCCCTGCAGCAGGCCCAGGCGGCCGAGCGGCAGGCCCAGGCGCGCCTGGCCGGCCTGCGCAGCACCGGCCGGCAGGCCGCCGGTGCGGCGGTGGCCCAGGCCGAGGCGCAGTGGCGCAACGCACGCGCCGAACTGGCGCGCAACGAGCAGCTGGTCGCCCAGGGCTTCGTGTCGGCCGCCCGCCTGGACGACGCGCGGCGGGCCCTGGAGGTGGCCGCCGCCCAGCGTGAGGCGGCGCTGGCGCAGGCCCGGGCGACGGCGGATCGGGGTACCGACGTCGAGCAGGCCTCGGCGCAGCTCGCGGCGGCCCGCGCCGCGACCGAGGCCGCGCAGGCACGGCTTGCGCAGAGCCGGGTGCAGGCCCCTGCCGAGGCCCGCGTGCTGGCGCGCCTGGTCGAGCCCGGGCAGATCGTGCAACCGGGCCGGGCCCTGCTGCGGCTCGCGCTGCGCAGCCCGCGCGAGCTGGTGGCCGCGGTGGACGAGCGCTTCCTGGAGCAGCTCGAGCCCGGGCAACCGGCCATCGTCGCGGCCGACGCGTTCCCTGACCGGCCGTTCGAAGCGCGTGTCGCGCGCATCGCGCCGGCCATCGATCCGCAGCGCGGTGCGGTCGAAGTCCGGCTGTCGCTGCCCGAGTCCGCGCCCGGGTTCCTGCGCGAGGACATGACCGTCTCCGTGCAGGTGGAGACCGGCCGGCGCGAGCAGGCCCTCGCGATACCGCTGGCGGCCCTGCGCGGCGAGGCGTCCGTGCTGCTGGTGGACGACGGACGCGTGGCCGAGCGCGCCGTGCGCCTGGGCCTTCGCACGCTGGACGCCGTCGAGGTGCAGGCGGGGCTGGCGTCCGGCGACCAGGTGCTGATGGGGGCCGACCCGCCCGGGCCCGGCGCGCGCGTGCAGCCTCGGCCCACGCCGTGGACGCCGGGTCACGTGCCCGATGGCGGACAGGCGAGTGCGGGCAATCCCGTGAGCGAAGCCTTCGGGCGCTGAGGACCAGGCCATGGCGGCGGGCATCGGGTTCGAGTTGAAGGTGGCCCTGCGCTTCCTGCGCGAAGGGCGGATGCAGACCGTGCTGATCGTGGTCGGGGTGGCCGCGGGCGTGGCGGTGGTGGCGTACATCGCCGCCCTGGTCACCGGGCTGCAGGGGAACACCCTCTCCAAGACGCTGGGCGCGCAGGCGCACCTGACGATCCGGGCCGCCCGTGAGGTGGTCGCCACGCCCGCGCCCGCCGCCGACGGCGTGCTCGCCCTGCCGCAGGTGCAGCCGCGTGCGCAGCGCCTGCGCTCCGTTCCCAACTGGCAGGCGCTGCTGCCGGTGCTGGAGGCGGACCCGGCGGTCAAGGCCGTCTCGCCGCTGGTGGCCGGCAGCGGCCTTGCGTTGCGCAGCGAGGCCAGCCAGGCGGTGGCGATCAGCGGCGTGGAGCTGGACCGCTACGACCGCATCGTCGGCTTGCGCAGCAAGGTCGTGGCCGGTCGCGCGAGCCTGGCGCCGGGCGAGGCCATCATCGGCACCGAGCTGGCCGAGGACCTGGGCGTGCGCGTGGGCGACCGCTTGGCCGTGCAGACCGGTGGCACCACCGAATCCCTGCGGGTCACCGCCCTGGTGGACCTGGGCGTGCGCGACCTCAACCGCCGCACCGTGATCGTGCCGCTGCGCGCGGCGCAGAGCCTGCTCGGCCTGCCGGGTGGCGCGACGGGGCTGGACCTCGCGCTGCACGACGTGTGGTCGGCCGACGAACTCGCGCGCGACCTGCGCCTGCGCTATCCGCTGCGCATCGAGAGCTGGCAGGAAAGCAATGCGCAGCTGGTCTCGGCGCTCAATGCGCAGTCCATCAGCACGCTCCTGATCCGGGCCGTGGTGCTCGTCGTGGTGGTGCTGGGCATCGCCAGCGTGCTGGTGGTCTCGGTCGTTCAGAAGCGGCGCGAGGTCGGCATCCTGCGGGCCATGGGGGCCACCCGCACGCAGGTGCTGCGCCTCTTCCTGGTCCAGGGCGCGGTGGTCGGGGCGGCCGGCTCGGTCGTCGGCCTCGGCCTGGCCGTGGCCATGATCTGGGCCTTCGGCCGCTTCGTGCGCGGCGCCGACGGTGGGCCGCTCTTCGCCATCCAGCTGCAGCCGGCGACGGCGCTGGAAGTCGCGCTCATCGCGCTGGCCTGCGGCGTTCTCGCGGCCATCGTTCCGGCCCGCCGTGCGGCCCGCATGGACCCGGCCCAGGCGATCCGCCTGTGAACGACGACGCCGTGTCGCTGGTGCAGCTGTCGCAGGCGGCAAAGCGCTACAACATCGGATTGCCCAGCGAGACCGAGGTGCTGCACGGCGTGTCGCTGCAGCTTCGTCGCGGTGAGTTCGCGGCGCTGGTGGGACCGTCCGGTTCCGGCAAGAGCACGCTGCTGAACATCCTGGGCCTGCTGGAGCGCATGACCTCCGGCAGCTATCGCCTGCAGGGCGAGGAGGTCGGCCGGATGAACGACGACGAACTCACCCTGCAGCGGCGGCGCGCGCTGGGCTTCGTTTTCCAGTTCCACCATTTGCTGCCCGCCTTCGACGCGCTGGAGAACGTCACGCTGCCGGCGCTCGCGGCCGAGGGGCGCGTCAGCGCTGCGGTGCGCGAGCGGGCCCGCGAACTGCTCGCGGCCGTGGGCCTGGCCGCGGCCATGGGCAAGCGGCCCGGCCAGCTCTCGGGCGGCATGCAGCAGCGCGTGGCCATCGCCCGTGCGCTCGTGCTGCAACCCGCGCTGGTGCTGGCCGACGAACCGACCGGCAACCTGGACACGGCCAGCTCCGACGAGGTCTTTGCGCTGCTTCGGCGCATCCACGCCGAGCGCGGCACGGCCTTCCTCGTGGTCAGCCACGACATGCGCCTGGCGGCGCGCTGCGACCGGCTGATCGAGCTGGTGGACGGGCGCATCGCGCGCGACGAGGCGGTGGCCCCGGGAGGCGCTAGGCCTTGACCGGCCAGACCACCCCGTTGTCGTTCAGGATGGCGTCCAGCGGCACGTCGTGCGGCTCGGGCTCGAAATCCGGCACGAAGGCGTTGGTAAAACCCAGCCCCACCGTGAAAGGTCGCGGCTCCAGCGCGGCGAGGGTGCGGTCGTAGAAGCCGCCGCCGTAGCCCAGGCGGTAGCCTCCGGGCCCATAGCCGACGCAGGGCACGAACAGCAGGGTGGGAACGATCACCTCCGTGTCGCGCGGCTTGGGAATGCCGTAGGCATCCTCCTCCATCGGACAACCCGGGAACCAGGCATGGAACTTCAGCGTCTTGTGAACCTTGTCCACCACCGGCAGCCCGATGCGCCGGCGTTGCGGTTCGTCCAGCAGCTCGCCGTCTTCCTTCCAGCGATGCAGCGCCGGCAGGGGATCGAACTCGCCCTTGATCGGCCAGTAGGCCCCGATCACCGTGTCGGGCCGTCCGACCAGCCAGAAGCGCATGACACGCTGCAGGAGGTCGGCCCGCACGAGGCGGTCGGGGAGGTCCAGGCGGGCCTGCAACAGCCGCTGTCGCAAGGCCATTTTTTCATCCGACATGCCCATAATCCCCTGATGAAGTTTCGAACGATTCTGACACTGATCACGGCCGCTTTCGCCTGTTCGGTGCAGGCCCAGGCGCGCCCCGCCGCCCCGGCCGGCGACGAGGTCCTCCTGGAGATGCAGCAGGCCTTCCGCCAGAACCGCGCAAGCCGCCTCGTCGAACTGCTGCCGCAGGCCCGCGGCCACGTGCTCGAACCCTGGGCCGCCTACTGGGAGCTGCGCGCCCGCCTGGACACGGCGCAGCCGCAGGAGATCCGCGACTTCCTCGCCCGCTGGGCCGGCACCTACCAGGAAGACCGCCTGCGCAACGACTGGCTGCTGCTGCTCGGACAGCGGCGCGACTGGTCCACCTTCGCCGACGAGCTCCCTCGCTTTCGCATGAACGACGACGGCCAGGTGCGCTGCTACGCCCTGCTGGTGCAGCAGCTTCGCCAGGGCGCCACGCCGGAGCTGGTGGACGAGGTGCGCCGTCGCTGGCACGCGCAGCGCGACGCCGACGATGCCTGCACCACCGCCGCACGCGACCTCTTCAGCGAAAGCCGGCGTGACGGTCCCCGCATCACGCCCCTGGACGCCTGGCAGAAGGCGCGGCTGGCCGTGGACGCCAACCGCCTGCAGGCGGCCGCCGCGGCCCTGGAGATCGTCGCGCCCGATTCCGTGGGACTGCTGCGGCAGCTCCATGCCAACCCGGCGCGCTTCCTGGGCGGCAAGGTCGTCGCCGTCACGCGCAAGAACAAGGAGCTGGTGGTCCTGGCCCTGATCCGGCAGGCCAACACCGACGTCGATGCCGCGGCCCGCGCCCTGGACGCCAAGTGGGAGCCCATGCTGACCGCGGAGGAGCGCGACTGGCTGTGGGGCCAGTTCGGCAAGGAGGCCGCGCAGCGCCTGTCCTCCGACGCGCTGGGCTATTACGCCAAGGTCGGGCGCGATGCGCACCTCACCGACGACATGCTCGCCTGGAAGGTGCGCGCCGCCCTGCGCGCAGCGCGCGGTCCGCAGTGGAAGCAGGTGCAGGAGGCCATCGACGCCATGAACCCGCGCCTGCAGCGTGACAGCACCTGGATCTACTGGCGCGCCCGGGCCCTGATGGCCGGCCGGCGCGACGAGGACCAGGCGGCGGGCCGCCTGCTGCTGCAGTCCATCGCCTCGCCGCGCGGCTTCTACGAGCAGCTCGCGATGGAGGAACTGGGCATGGGCATCACGCCGCCCGCGGCGCCCGCGCCGCTCACGGATGCGGAACGCGAGGCCGCGCGCCGCAATCCGGGGCTGCAGCGCGGGCTGGCGGCCATCGCGCTGGGCCTGCGCTCGGAAGGCGTGCGCGAATGGAACTACACCGTGGCCCTGCACACGCCCGGCGGCATGGACGACCGCGCCTTGCTGGCGGCCGCGCAGCTCGCCTGCGAGCGCGAGGTCTGGGACCGCTGCATCAACACCAGCGAGCGCACCGACGGCGTCTTCGACGCGGCGCAGCGCTTTCCCATGCCCTTCCGCGACGCCGTGGTCAAGCGCGCCGGCGAGATCGGCCTGGACCCGGCCTACGTGTACGGCCTCATCCGCCAGGAAAGCCGCTTCATCATGAATGCCCAGTCGCACGTGGGGGCGTCGGGCCTGATGCAGGTCATGCCGGCCACCGCCCGCTGGACCGCGCGCAAGCTGGGCATGAACGGCTTCAGGCCCGAGCAGATCAACGAGCGGGACACCAACATCGCCATCGGCACCGGCTACCTGAAGCTGGTGCTGGACGATTTCAGCGGCTCCTTGCCGCTGGCCGCGGCGGCCTACAACGCCGGTCCCAACCGCCCCCGTGCCTGGCGCAACGGCCCGGTGATGGAGGCGGCCGCCTGGGCCGAGAACGTTCCCTTCCACGAGACGCGCGACTACGTCAAGAAGGTGCTGGCCAACACCACCCTGTACGCCGCGATCCTCAGTGGCCAGCCGCAGTCCATCAAGACACGGCTGGGAGAGGTCGGCCCGCGCGAGCCAGCGCAGGCGCAGCCCAACGCGGACCTTCCCTGAACCGGCATGGACACCTGGGGCCGCGTCCTCGACACGATTGCCGCCGAGTTCTCGGACCTGCGCGAGATCGAGGACCTCACCCGCGTGCTGGTGCGCCTGGGCGTGGCGGCCGTGCTGGGGGCCCTGCTCGGCTTCGAGCGCGAGCGGGCGCACAAGGCGGCGGGGCTGCGCACGCACATCCTGGTGTCCATGGGCGCGGCGCTCTTCGTGTTGATGGCCGTGCGCTCCAACTTCGATCCCGAGCCCCTGTCGCGCGTGATCCAGGGGGTGGCCGCCGGCATCGGCTTCCTGTGTGCCGGTGCGATCCTCAAGTCCGAAAGCTCGGAGCAGGTGCGGGGGCTCACCACCTCGGCGGGCTTGTGGATGACCACCGCCATTGGCCTGACCGCCGGCCTGGGCCATGAGCTCCTGGCCGTCGTCGGCGCCTTGCTGGCGCTCGTCGTTCTTCGCCTGGAAGGCCCCGTGCAACGCTGGCTGGGCGGCGGCAGCCCGGGGGAGCGCGGCGACTGACTCGGGCGCTCAGCCCCGCTGCATGCCCCTTCGTACCCCTTCAGGTTGAAGGACAGGGTGGTGGGCGGCACGGCCAGCGACTCGTGCAGCACCCCGGGCGTGAGGCCTTGTGGGCCGGCGCTGACCAGCGCACGGTGTCGTGCCAGACATCAATCGGCGTAGCGGACAGCATCAATGCCGCCCCGTGGAGCCCTAGCATGGACCCTCGGTTCAACGAGAGGGACACCCATGCTCAGGCTCTACATCGGCAACAAGAACTACTCGTCCTGGTCCATGCGCGCAGGCGTGCTGCTGCGCCAGGCCGGCATCGAGTTCGAGGAGGTCATGCTGCGCTTCGACTCCTTCGGCGAAGGCTCCCGCTTCAAGACCGCGCTGGCGCAGGTGAGCCCCGCCCAGACCGTCCCCGTGCTGGTCGACGAGGACTTCGCCGTGTGGGACTCGCTGGCCATCGCCGAGTACGTCGCCGAGCGCTTCCCGGCCAGGCAGCTGTGGCCGCAGGACGGGCGGGCCCGCGCCCGGGCGCGCAGCGTCTGCGCCGAGATGCATTCGGGCTTCTCGGCCCTGCGCCATCACTGCCCCATGAACATCGAAGCCCTGCTGCCGGAAGCGGGCGCGCAGGTCTGGCGCGAGCAGGCGCAGGTGCGCGCGGACATCGCGCGCATCGTCGCCATCTGGACCGAGCTGCTCGCCCAGCACCCGCACGCCGAGGGCATGCTGTTCGGCCGCTTCTCCATCGCCGATGCCTTCTTCGCCCCGGTGTGCATGCGCATCACCACCTACGCGCTGCCGGTGTCCGAGGTGGCGGAGGCCTACATGGCGCGCGTGCGCGCGCTGCCTGCCGTGCGCGCCTGGATCGACGAGGCCCTGGGCGAGCAGGATTTCGTGGCCTTCGACGAGCCGTATCGGACGGGGAGGGGCTAGCCCCCCCTCGCTACACTCCCCCGCATGCAGATCTACGAAGTCGGCGGCGCCGTGCGCGATGCGCTTCTGGGGCTGCCGGTGAACGACCGCGACTGGGTCGTGGTCGGCGCCACGCCCGAGGAGATGATCCAGGCCGGCTTCCTGCCGGTGGGCAAGGACTTCCCGGTCTTCCTGCATCCGCACACGCGCGAGGAGCATGCGCTGGCACGTACCGAGCGCAAGACGGCGCGCGGTTACCACGGCTTCAGCTTCCATGCCGACCCGGGCGTCACCCTGGAGGAGGACCTCGCGCGGCGCGACTTGACCGTCAACGCCATGGCGCGCGGCGACGACGGACGCATCGTCGATCCCTTCGGCGGCCAGCGCGACCTGCAGGCGCGCGTGCTGCGTCACGTGACCGAGGCCTTCCGCGAGGACCCGGTGCGCATCCTGCGCCTGGCCCGCTTCGCCGCGCGCTTCCACGACTTCTCCATCGCGCCGGAGACGTTGTCGCTGATGCGCGGCATGGTGGCCGAAGGCGAGGTCGATGCCCTGGTGCCCGAGCGCGTGTGGCAGGAGCTCGCGCGCGGGCTCATGGAGGAGCGGCCCTCGCGCATGCTGGAGGTGCTGCGCGAGTGCGGTGCGCTGGCGCGCCTGCTGCCGGAGGTGGACCGCCTCTGGGGCGTGCCGCAGCGCGCCGAGTACCACCCGGAGGTGGACACCGGCGCGCACCTGCTGCTGGTGCTGGACATGAGCGCGCGCCTGGCGGCGCCGCTGGCCGTGCGCTTCGCCTGCCTGGTGCACGACCTGGGCAAGGGCACCACGCCGGCCGAGGTGCTGCCGCGTCACCTGGGGCACGAGGAGCGCAGCGTGAAGTTGTTGCGCGAGGTGGCCTCGCGCCTGCGCGTTCCGACCGACTGCCGCGAGCTGGCCGAGGTGGTGGCGCGCGAACACGGCAACATCCACCGCAGCGAGGAGTTCGGTGCCGCGGCGCTGGTGCGCCTTCTCGCGCGCTGCGACGCCTTCCGCAAGCCCGAGCGCTTCGACGAGGTGCTGCTCGCCTGCGAATGCGATGCCCGCGGCCGCCTGGGTTTCGAGGAGCGGCCCTATCCTGCGCGCGAACGCCTGTCGCGTGCCCTCGCCGCCGCGCAGTCGGTGGACACCCGCACGCTGGCCGCGCAGGCCGAAGCGGCCGGAGCCCGCGGGCCGGCCATCGGCGAATGGGTGCAGCGCGCCCGCATCGCGGCAGTGCAAGCTGCCGCGCTCTGAGGACCCGGCCGATCAGCCGACCAGGGCGAGCGCCCCGAAATCCCCCGTGCGCCGGCCCAGGCCCGCGGGCACCAGTTCGCAGCCTTCGGTCATGGAGGGCAGGTGGCTGTGCAGCTCGGTGGACAGGCGCGGCAGCAGCAGCGCCTGGTTCATCAGGAACACCGGGCCGCCGAGGCTGATGCGCTGCAGGTCCAGGATGGCCGTGATGTCGTAGAGGGCGCGGCCCATCACGCGGCACAGCTCGTCCACCATCGCCAGGGCCTTCGCGTCGCCCTGTGCTGCGCGGGCGAACAAGGCGGCGGCCGGCTCGCCCAGGCGGCGCTCCAGGGAATTGCCGCCCACCAGCGCCTCCAGGTCGCCCACGTTGCCGCAGCCGCAGACGACCTGGTCGTTGTCCGAGACGAAGGCATGGCCCAGGTGGCCGGCATTGCCGTTCTTGCCCCGCAGCACCTTGCCGCCGACGCACAGGCCGCAGCCCACGCCCGTGCTCCAGGTGACGTAGGCGCAGTGCTCCACGCCCTGCAGCGCGCCCCAGAGGCGCTCGGCTTCCAGGGCGGCGACGGCGTCGTTCTCGACCCGCACGCGGGTGAAGCGCCGGCGCAGCGGCGCCTCGATGGGCGCGGTGCGCCAGTCGTTGGGCAGCTGGCGGCCCGAGCCGGGCAGGCCGCCGCAGATGTTGGGCGTGGCCAGTTCGATGCAGTCGCCGCGCATGACGAAGGGGCCGGGCGCGGCGACGCCGACCGCCTGCACCACGGCGGGGTCCACGCGCAGTTCGGCGCAGGCTTCATCCACCATGCGGATGCACTGCAGCGCCACGGCCTCGGGCGGGCCGCTGTGCGCGGTGGGCTCGTGGCGGGTCGCCAGCAGCTCCAGGGGCCGCGCGGCGTCGTTCAGGCTCACGGAGACCTTGGTCCCGCCGATGTCGATGCAGGCGCGCATGTCAGAGCATCCGGCTGATGGCCGCGGCCACCATGCTGAGGATGACCGTGGTGGTGAGGGGGATGAACCACTCGCGGCCGAACAGCCGGAAGCGGAAATCGCCCGGCAGGCGGCCCATGCCCAGGCGCTGCAGCAGCGGCGTGAACCAGCTGATCAGCATCAGGGCGAGGAAGATGACGATGACCCAGCGAATCATCGGTCAGAGTGTAGGGGTCCGGTCGCCGGCCCTGAAACCGATTGCATCCCAGAAGGGTCCGCGGTGGAAGGCGATGACCTTGAAGAGTTCGCCCATCTCGTGTTCCGCCACCAGGCGCTGCGCGTCGGCGCGGGCGGCCAGTGGCGCCTGCGCCATGCGCTCGGCGATGCCGCAGTTGATGAGGAAGCGTCCCTGGCTGGTGTAGCCCAGGGTGGCCAGGCCCTGCGCCTGCGCGGCCAGCGCCAGCGCGGTGAAGTTGACGTGCGCCGTGATGTCCTTGTGGCCGACATCCGCGAGCGGGTCGGTGTCCGCGAGGTGGGCGCGGTGGCACATCAGCGTGCCCATGTGGCGCTGCGGGTGGTAGTACTCGGCTTCCGGGAAGCCATAGTCGATGAAGAAGGCCGCGCCGCGCTCCAGCCGGTCGGCCAGCGTGCGCACGAAGGCCTCGGCGTGCGGATGGATCTCGGTCAGGTAGTCGTGCGTGCCGCCGACATCCAGCGAGGGGCGCAGCTCGGTGGGCCGCTCCGCCCAGGCGAAGCGCTCGCCCTTCCACTGCACGCCGCGCTCGTGCCATGCGCCGTCCAGGCGCGCCAGCAGCTTCACGGGCATGGCGTCCAGCACCTCGTTGCCCAGCACGACGCCGGTCATGCGCTCGGGCAGCTCCAGCGCCCATGCCACCCGGTCGCCGAAGGCGGCGAGCGCCTCGCGCTGGCGCTCGCGCAGGCTGGTGGACACCTCGACGATGTGGTAGCGCCGCACGCGCGGGCCCAGCGCCTGCAGCACCTGCCCGGCCAGCGCGCCCGAGCCGGCGCCGAACTCCCACACCTCGTCACAGCCCGTTGCGTCGAGGGCGTCGGCCACGGCCACGGCCAGCGCCTGGCCGAACAGCGGGCTCATCTCCGGCGCGGTCACGAAGTCGCTGCCCGAGGCCGGCATGCGGCCGAACTTGCGGGAGGCATTGGCGTAGTAGCCCAGTCGCGGCGCATACAGCGCCTGGGCCATGAAGCGGTCGAAGGGCAGCCACCCGCCGGCCCGGTCGATGGCCGCGCGCAGCAGCTTCTCCAGGGCGCTCGTTACACTGCTTGTCTTGTTGTCGGAAGTCACCGCCGCATTCTCCCCCGCAATGACCGCTTCCAGCCTGCCCGTGGTCCTCGTCACCGGCGGCGCCCGCCGCCTCGGGCGCGAGATGGCGCTGGGCCTGGCGGCGGCGGGCTGGCAGGTGGCGGTGCATTACCGCGCCTCGGCCGAGGAGGCCCGGCGCACGGTGTCGGACTGCGCGGCACAGGGGCGGGCCGAGGCGGTGTTCGAGGCCTTCCCGGCCGACCTCGCCGACGAAGCCGCGGCGCGCGCACTGGTGCCGCAGGTGGTCCAGCGCTTCGGCCGGCTCGATGCCGTCGTCAACAGCGCCTCGCTCTTCGAGCATGACGAGGTCGCCTCCTTCGGCTACGCCGGCCTGCAGGCGCACATGGCGACCAACACCGGCGCACCGGTGGTGCTGGCGCAGGCGCTGCACGCGCACCTGCAGCAGCGTGGCGGCGAGGGCGTGGTGGTCAACCTGCTGGACCAGAAACTCTGGAACCTCAATCCCGACTTCCTGAGCTACACGCTCTCCAAGGCCGCCCTGGAAGCGGCCACCTCCGTACTGGCCATGGCGCTGGCGCCCCGGCTGCGCGTGGTGGGCGTGGCGCCCGGACTCACGCTGACGAGCCACATGCTCTCCGACGAGAAGTTCCAGCAGCTGCACCGCCTCTCGCCGCTGGGCCGCTCGTCCACCGCGGCCGACGTGGTGTCGGCGGTGCGCTTCGCGCTGGAGAACAAGTCCATCACCGGCACCACGCTGCTGGTCGACGGCGGCCAGCACCTCATGAAGTTCGAGCGCGACTTCTCGCTGATGTGAAGGCGCCATGACCAAGGCCGGCACCCAGATCCTCACGCTCACCGGGCTGCGCTTCGACGCCAACCTGGGCATCCTCGACCACGAGAAGAACGCGCCGCAGCCCATCGCCGTCGATGCCGAACTGAACCTGGGAACCCAGCCCCTGCTGCCGCACGACGACGATATCCTGCACGTGCTGGACTACCGCAAGGTGCGCACCATCATCATCGACGAGTGCACCGCCGAGCACGTCAACCTGCTGGAGAGCCTGATCGGCAAGGTGGCGCACCGGCTGATGCAGCTGCCGGGCGTGATCGGCGTGCGCGTGCGCATCGCCAAGCTGGAGATCTTCGACGACTGCGAGGTCGCGATCCGCGTCGAGACCGGGCAGTGGTGAGCGCCACCGCCCGGCCGCTCGGCGTCCTATAGGTCCACGACGAGCCTGCCGCCGGCCGCCTTCGGCCGCGAGCAGCACAGCACCACCTTGTGTTCGCGCTCCTTGCGACTGAGCACGAAGTCGCGGTGCTCCACTTCACCGGAAGCGGGCGCATCGTAGGCGGTGGCGCAGACGCCGCACAGGCCGTCGCTGCACTTGACGTCGATGCGGATGCCGCAGTCGGCCAGCACGTCGGTCGCGCTCCTGTCCGCGGGCACCTGCAGCTCGCGCTGCGAGCGCGCGAGGCGCAGCGTGAAGGGCAGGTTCACCCAGGCGTCCGCCTCGGGCACGCTGAAGTACTCGCGGTGCAGCGCCTCCTCGGGCCAGCCGTGCGCGGCGGCGGCTTCGAAGACGCCATCCATGTAGCGCACCGCGCCGCAGGTGTAGAGGTGTGCGCCCTCGGGGTAGTCGGGGATCAGCGCCGCAAGCTGGGCGCGCTGGCCCTCGTCCTTGAAGTGGTAGTGCACGCGCTCGCGCCAGGGCGCTTCGGCCAGGTCCTTCAGGAAGCCGGCGCTCTTGCGGCTCGCGGCGCTGTAGTGGAAGACGAAGGGCTTGCCCAGGGCGTGCAGGCGGTGCGCCATGGCCAGCATGGGCGTCACGCCGATGCCGCCGGCGAAGAGCAGCGACAGCGTGGCGTCCTCGTGCAGCGGGAAGTGGTTGGCCGGGCGCGAGACGAACACGCGCCGCCCCTCGCGAAAGGCCCGGTGCATGAGCGCCGAGCCGCCGCGCCCGCCGGTCTCGGGCGGCTCGCGCAGCACGCCCAGCACGTAGCGGCTGCGGTCGGCCGGGTCCCCGGCGAGGCTGTAGGCGCGCTGGAATTCCGGGGCGATCACCACGTCCACGTGCGCGCCGGCTTCGAAGGCGGGCAGTTCGCCGCCATCCGCCGAGGCGAATTCGTAGCGCGCCAGGCCCTCGGCCATTTCCTCGCGGCGTTTCAGCACCACCGGGAAGACCGGCGCCTCGCCCTCGGGCATCTTGAACGGGGGAGCGAGCTGCGCGGTGTCACCGGCCGCGACGCGGGCCTGGTACTGCTCGGGCGTGAGCAGGCTGCGGTAGCGCGCGATGCCCTCCTCGCGGTCCACGGGGAACACGACGGGGTAGGGCGGCGGCATGCGGTCGGCCGGATAGACGGCCAGGGTCTGGTCCTCGTAGCGCAGGTCCAGGTCCTTCTGCAGGCCGCGGCGGTTGGTCTGCGCGGCCTGCACGTAGCGGCCGGTCTTCTTGTCCAGCTCGATGTCCCACCACCAGGTCTTGACCGGGTTGATGGTGCCGCGGTCCAGCGCGTCGTCCAGGCGCGCGAGCGCGGGGGCGAGCGAGGGCGCCTTCATCGCCACCTGGCGCCACAGGCCGTCGGCCAGCAGGCCTTCCAGGTTCCAGGGGCAGGTCTTCATGCAGCGGCCGCACATGCCGCCGGCGGCATTGGTGATGCGGTAGCGCGCGCATTTCTCGGCGTCGCTCTTCCAGATCTCGTAGCCGTTGTACATGAGCTTCGGACCGGCGGTGATGGCGCCGGACGGGCACTCGCGGGCGCACTTGTTGCAGCCCTCGCAGAAGCGTTGCAGTCCGAAGTCGATGGGCTTGTCATAGGCCATCGGCATGTCGGTGGTGACCGTGCCGCTTTTCAGGCGCGGGCCAAGGAAGGGGTTGAGGATCACCTCACCGATGCGGCTGACCTCGCCCAGGCCCGAGAGCAGCAGCAGCGGCGGCTGCAGCACGTCGCCGTCCAGCACCGAGTGCACCCGCGCCGAATAGCCCAGGCGGCGGATCTGCTCGGCCAGGATGCCGCCCAGGAGCGAGAAGCGCAGGTAGGCGCGCATGCTCTGGGCCACCGAGATCCAGTCGTCGCCGCTGGCGCCTTCCATGGTCTCGTGGCCCTGGTCGATCAGCAGGTTCACCGCATTGGCGTGATAGGCCGGCAGCGGGTTGCCGCCCGCGTCGTGCGAGTACCAGGCCCATTCGGGCACGCCGCACAGGCCCACGGCATCGACGCCCAGGTAGTTGGCCGCGGCCTTGAGGTTCTCGGCGTTGCGTTTCGCATCCTGCGTGCTGGGCGAGACCGGCCCGCGCGCCTCGCCGAACTGCAGCAGCAGCAGGGCGCCCAGCGCACGGCGCGCGCAGGCCCCGATGGGGCTCTTCATCACGTAGTGCGCGTTGCGCGCGCCGTCCTGCACCGGCTTGCCCAGGTCGCCGAAGAGGGCGCGGGCGAAGAAGTCCGCGCGTTTGGGAAAGCGCGGCACGCGCTCGTGGTCGATGAAGGTGGTGGGTTCGTCGCGGCGCTTGAGGGTCTCGAAGGGATAGGCGCCGTCCTTGAAGTCGCGCGTGGCGTAGGCCTCGCGGTTGAAGGCGTTCTTGAGCGTGCCCTGGCCCAGCCACCAGGCCGGCCCATGGCTGGCCCAGCGGTTCTGGTCGGTGGACAGCGGCTCGTCGGCCGCCATGGCGAAGGTGGTGCTCACGGCGGCCAGGCCGTAGCGCTGGCCGACGTAGGGGTTGCTGCCGTCGGGCAGAGCCAGGCCCGAGGCCACCGCCAGGCGGTTCAGGTCCAGTTCGCTGCAGGTGGCGGTGTGGGCCCGCGCCTCGAAGCCGAGCATGCGCAGGTAGGTGGACAGCAGCACGGCGGTCTGCGCGGCGAGCACTGCCGCGCGGTGGGCCTGCGTGCCGGCGAGCCAGTCGCAGCCGGGCTCGCCGGCGCGCGGATCGCGCGGGTATTCGACCAGCAGCACCACGGCGTGCGTGTGGTGGTCGATGGGGCCGTGGCGCGTGCGGGCGGACTCGATCACGTCGGAAAGGATCATGTCCATGCCGGCGGCGAAGCTCTTGGGCTGGCTGCGTTCCAGTTCCTCGCCCAGGGCGATCACGCGGGGATTGCGCAGCGGCGTGGCGAGCAGCGCCTCGTGCGGCAGCGCGCAGGTGGCCACCATGGAGGCGTCGAAGTAGTAGCCGGCGGCCTTCAGGTGGCGGGCGCGCTCCTGCGGGTCGGCGGGGACTTCGGCCGCCAGCGGATTGCGGCTGCCGTCGCGGACCAGGTCGAACATGGCCATGTAGGGCGCGATCGCGTGCACCAGCGACTCGGCATCGGCCGCGTCGAAGGCCAGGGGCTGCATGGAGGCGACAGCATCGAGCCGGGCGGGCGGGCGCTGGCGGGCGAGACGCTCCAGGGGATAGGGGCCCAGGTGGACCGGGCGGTCGCGATAGGAGAAAAGGCGCATCGGTACTGCTGTTGAAGGCCCCCGGGGCTGCGCGGCCCGCGCGAGGGGCAAACCGGTGATTGTGCCGCCTGCGGCGAGCGCCCTCAGCGCGTGCCGGCCGGCTGCAGGCGCGGGCCGTCCAGGAGGCGATGCACGGTGTCCAGCAGCTCGCTCAGGCTGAAGGGCTTGCGCAGGAAGACTTCGTAATGGATGCCGTAGGTCCGCAGCGCCGATTCAGGGGCGCCGCTCATGAGGACCACGGGCACGTCGCGCCCTCCCGGCAACTCGCGCAGGGCCTGGACCAGCTCGGCGCCATTGAGCAGGGGCATCATGAAGTCCGTGATCAGCAGGTCCGGCATGCCGGCCGACAGCCCGGCCAGGGCCTGCCGGCCGTCCCCGCAGAGCGTCACCTCGTAGCCTTCCTGTGCGAGCACGAGCCCCAGCACCTCGGTGTTGGAGATTTCGTCATCGACCAGGAGAACGCGCTTGCTGCTCACCGAACTACCTTGCAGCGGCTAGGAAGCCAGGCTCGGCGCCTCGACCACGTCCACGCCCTGCGCACCCAGGGCCAGCTCGCGCACGCGCAGGTCGCAGCGCACCAGGCGGCTCTTGCCGACCCACATGTGGCGGCGCACCTGCTGGTCTTCGGTCAGGCGCAGGCGCAGCACGGTGTCCGCCACCGCGGACAAGGTGGTGATCTGCACGGGCAGGACCATCGAGGCCTGCTCCTGCTCCTCCATGGTCAGCACGGTGGTGGCGCCGAGGCGGCGCAGCTCGTTCATGAGGCTGGCGAGGAAAGCCGCGCCGCGCTCGGCGAAACCGGGCGCGGTGAGGAAGGCGCCGAGTCCGTCCACCACCACGCGCTTGGCGCCTTTCGCCGCCACGCCTTCGAGCAGGCGGGTGGCCAGCTCGTCCAGCGAGCTCTCGCCCAGGGCGTTCCAGAGGAAATGCACGGCCGGCGTGTGCAGGGCCGGCGCACCGCGCAGGTTCAGGCGCTGGGCCATGCTGCGCAGCAGCTCGGGCGACTCATAGAAGCTGAACCAGAGCCCGCGCTCCCGCTCGCTGGAGCACGCCGCGAAGTGCAGGGCCAGCGTGGTCTTTCCGCTGCCCGACGGTCCAGCCAGGACTGCCACGCACCCTTGGGGGAAGCCGCCGATGTCCAGCATGCGGTCGATCCCGGCGACGCCGGTGGACACACCCACGGGAACGATGGCCGCACCCGGCGACTGGCGTTTGGCCGCCTCCAGGCGGGGGTAGATGACGATGCCCTGCGGGCCGATCTGGAAGGTGTGGTTGCCGCGCAGGGTCCGGCTGCCGCGGAACTTCACGACCTCGATGTTGCGCTGGCGCACCGGGCCGACGGCCCGGTCGCGCAGCAGCAGGATGCCGTCGACCATGGTCTGTTCGGCCGAGACATGCCGGTCGGCATCGTCGCTCGTGAGCATGAGGACGGTGCAGCCGCTCAGGGTGGCGTAGGCCTGCACGTCCGAGACGAAGATCTTGAGCGACTGCTCGGACTCGGCCGCGCTGGCCGCCAGCAGCAGGCCGTCCAGCACCAGCAGGGTCGCGTGGCGCGCGCGCATCTCGCTGTGCAGCAGCCGCACCACACCCGCCAGGCCCTCGGTGCGCAACGCGTTGAAGGCGCTGACGTAATAGACCCGTTCGGGAATCGCCGCGCCGTCGAAGAACTCGAAGGACTGCATGTGCTGCAGCAGCCGTGCGTGGGATTCGGCCAGCAGGGTGACGTACACCACGTGGCCGCCCGCGGCGGCGTGCCGGTAGGCGATGTGGTTGGCCAGGATGGTCTTGCCGGCCCCGGGCACGCCCTGCAGGATGTAGACGCCCGCTTCCAGGAAGCCGCCGCCGGTGATCTCGTCGAGCCCGCCGATGCCGCTCGAGACGCGCTGCAGCGGGGCCAGATGTCCTGTGCTCATGATGTTCAAGTCCGCCTCTCCTCTGGCGACGCCTGTTCGGGATGCAGGGGCAGCCGGACAACGAATTCCGTTCCGCCCGCCTGCGGGGTGCGCACCTCGATCTCGCCCTGGTGCGCGCGGACCATGCCGGCCGTGATCCACAGCCCCAGGCCGAAACCGCCGCGATCGCGCGAGTGTGGCACCACCCGCTCGAACTTCTCGAAAATTCGCGCCCGCTGTGCCGGGTCGATGCCCGGTCCGCCGTCGGCCACGCTGAACCAGGCTGTGCCGCCGTCCTGCCCGCCCGCGCGCACCCGCACCGGCGAGCCCGCGCCATAGCGAAGTGCGTTGCTGACCAGGTTGGAGAGTATCTCCTCGACCATGCGCTCATCCCAGAGACCGACATGATCGCCCTGCAGCTCGTATTCCAGAAGGGCGCCGTGGAAGGCCGCCTCGTCGGCGTAGGTTTCGACCACCGCCTCGACCACCTCACGCTGGCGCACTGGCGCCCGCACCGGCTCCAGCTCGCCGGAGGCGAGCCGGCTCACGTCCAGCAGCGCGCCGGCGCGGCGCACGTAGCGGTCCACGTTGCGCCGGGCGCGCCCGACCTGCGCGATCAGCCGCGCATCGCCCAGTCGCTGGAGCTCGCGTTCCAGGACGGCCAGCTGCAGGCCCAGCGCATTCAAGGGCGAGCGCAGTTCGTGGGCCGCCACGGCCAGGAACTCGTCGCGGGCGCGAACCGCCGCTTCGGCCTGCGCCAGCCGGGCCGCCGAATCCGCACAGCGGGTGCAATCGGGCGGCTCGGGGAGCGTCATTCGCTGGCCTGTGTTGCTGCGTGGAGCGGCAGGCTGACCAGAAATTCCGCGCCCTGTCCCGGCTCGCTGCGCACGGAAATGCAGCCGCCGTGCGCCTGCACGATCTGCTGGCTGATGTACAGCCCCAGGCCGAGCCCCTGCACCGAGCCCGCCGAGGCGCTGCGCTCGAACTGGCCGAAGATGCGCTCCTGGTCGGCCGGCGCGATGCCCGGCCCCTGGTCCTTGACGCTGACGAGGCTGCGGCCGTCCTGGGCGCGCAGGCTCACGTGCACCGGGCGCCCACCTCCGTAGCGCAGGGCATTGGTCAGCAGGTTGGTGACCACCTGCCCCAGCCGGAGCTCATCGCCCACCATGGGAAGCTCCGGCGGCGCCTGTACGGCCAGCTCCGTGCCGGCACTGCGGGCCTGCTCGCCCATGGCTTCGACCGAGCGGAGGACCAGCCCGGCCAGGTCCATCTTCTCGGGTGTGATCGCCAGTCGGCCAGTGCGGATGCGCGAGACGTCCAGGATGTCGTCGAGCAGTCGGATCATGCTGTGGATCTGCCGCTCGTCGTTCTCCGTCATGGTGCGCAGCGCGGGCACGTCGGGTGGCTTGCCGCCGTCGATGAGGCGCTTGCGCAGCTGGACCTGGAGGTACAGCGTGTTGAGCGGGTTGCGCATCTCGTGCGAGACCATGGACATGAAGTCGTCGCGCATGCGCACGGCGCGCTGCAGCTCGGCATGGGCCTGCACCAGGGCCTGGCGCTGGCGGAACAGGTCCACGAACACGGCCACCTTGCTGCGCACCATGTGGGCGTCCAGCGGCTTGTACAGGAAGTCCACCGCGCCGCTTTCGTAGCCGCGGAAGGCGTAGTTCAGCTCGCGGCCGGCCGCGGTGACGAAGACGATGGGGATCTGGCGCGTGCGCTCGGTGCCCCGCATCAGCTCGGCCAGCTCGAAGCCGTTCATGCCCGGCATCTGCACATCCACCAGCGCGAGCGCGAACTCGTGTTCCAGCATGAGCGACAGCGCCTCGTCGCCCGAGCGCGCCAGGTGGATCTCGCGGCCGTCCGCGCGCAGCAGCGCCTGCAGGGCGACCAGGTTGCCTTCCAGGTCATCGACCAGCAGGATCTTCACGGGCGATGCGGAAGTCGTCATGAGCGCATGAGGGTAGCAAGGAGTTCACGGATGCGGGACAGGGGCAGCACCAGATCGGCGCCGGCGCGGTCCAGGGCGGCCTGCGGCATGGCCGGGTGCTGGGCCTCGGCGGGGTCCTGGACCACGGCCAGGCCGCCGGCCGCGCGCACCCGGGCCAGCCCGCGGGCGCCGTCGTCGTTGGCGCCCGTGAGCAGCAGGGCCAGCAGGGCGGGACCAAAGGCCTCGGCGCAGGAGTCGAAGAGCGCGTCGATGGCCGGGCGCGAGTAGTTGATGGGCGCCTCGCAGCTGAGGGAGAAGCTGCGGTCCGGTTCGACCAGGAGGTGATAGTCGGCCGGGGCGAAGTAGAGCGTGCCGGCAGCCAGCCTTTCGCCCGGACGGGCCTCGGTCACCCGCAGGCGCAGCCGCGCGCCGAAGATCTCGGCCAGCTTGCTGTCGTGCCCGGTTGGCAGGTGCAGCACGCAGACCAGGGGGACGGGCCCGCTGGCGGGCAGGTCCTCCAGTACCGTGAAGAGCGCGTCGATGCCGCCGGCCGAGGCGCCGATGGCCACGCAGCCGAGGCGGCGCCGAGCCAGCGCGGCGGCGATGTCGCTACGGCTGTCGCGGCTCATGGTGCGGCTCCCGGCAGCTTGCGGAAGAGGCGTTCGCGCCTGGCGACCGGCTCGAAGTGGCCGGCCCAGGCCGAGAAGTCCAGCGTCTCCTTGGAGCCCAGGCCGAGGAAGCCGCGGTGCGCCAGCGACTCGTGGAAGAGGCCGATCGCACGGTCCTGGAGCTTGCGGTTGAAGTAGATCAGCACGTTGCGGCAGGAGACCAGGTGCGTCTCGGCGAATACGCTGTCGGTGGCCAGGCTGTGGTCGGCGAAGGTGATGCTCTCGCGCAACTGGCGGTCGAACACGGCGCCGCCGTAGCCGGCCGTGTAGTAGCGCGAGAAGCTCTGCGTGCCGCCGGCGCGCTGGTAGTTCTGGGTGAACAGCTGCATGCTCTCGAGCGGGTAGATGCCCTTGCGGGCGCGCTCCAGCGAGGACTGGTTGATGTCGGTGGCATACACCATGGCGCGGTCCAGCAGGCCTTCCTCGCGCAGCAGGATGGCCAGCGAATACGCTTCCTCCCCGGTGCTGCAGCCGGCCACCCAGACCTTGATGGAGGGATAGGTGCGCAGCACCGGCGCCACCTGCCCCCGCAGCGCCAGGAAGTAGGGAGGGTCGCGGAACATCTCGCTGACCGGCACGGTGAGGTACTGCAGCACCTGCGCGAAGGCGTCCGCGTCGTGCAGCACGCGGTCCTGCAGGGCCGAGATGGTCGGCAAGCCCATCTGTTCGCGGGCATGCTGGACACGCCGGTGCAGCGAGGCCAGCGAGTAGTCGCGGAAGTCATGGCCCCAGCGCAGGTAGATGGCGTCCACCAGCAGGCGCACCTCGATGTCAGTCAGGCTGGGCACGCGTGCTCCGGACGGTCGTGCGACGCTGCGCGAGAGGTCATAGCTTGGGCATCCAGACCCGTATGAGCGAGAACAGGCGCTCCAGTTCGATCGGCTTGGCCAGGTAGTCGCTGGCACCGGCGGCCAGGCACTTGTCCTGGTCGTCGCGCATGGCCTTGGCCGTGATGGCGATGATGGGCAGCTTCTGCCAGCGCGGGCTGCGGCGGATCTCGCGCATGGCGGTGTAGCCGTCCATCTCCGGCATCATGATGTCCATCAGCACCAGGTCGTAGCTTTCGCCGCGGTTCAGTTGCTGCAGCGCTTCGACGCCATTGCGCGCCACGTCCACCTGCGCGCCTTTCTGCTCCAGCGCACTGGACAGGGCGAAGATGTTGCGCACGTCGTCGTCCACCACCAGCAGGCGCCGCCCCTCGAAAGCCTTGTCGCGGTTGCGGGCGGTGCGCAGCATCTTCTGGCGCTCGCTGGACAGGTCGGCTTCCACCTGGTGCAGGAAGAGCGTGACCTCATCGAGCAGCCGCTCCGGCGAGCGCGCGCCCTTGATGATGATGGAGCGCGAGTAGCGCATCAGCTGCGCTTCCTCCTGCCGGTCGAGGTTGCGGCCGGTGTAGACGATCACCGGCGGGAAGGAGCGGCTCTCGCCGCTGGCCATGCGTTCGAGCAGCTGCTGGCCGCTCATGTCGGGCAGCTTGAGGTCGATGATCATGCAGTCGAACACCGCCTCGGACAGCGCCTGCAGCGCTTCGCTGCCCTGCGCCACGGCCGTGATCTCCACGCCTTTTTCGCCGATGAGGCGCGCCACGCTTTCGCGCTGGCGCTGGTCGTCCTCCACCAGCAGCACGCGCTTGAGCTTCTGGCTCAGCTTGGCCTCCAGCCGATCGAACACCTCGTGCAGCTGCTCGCGCGTGGCGGGCTTGAGCGCGTAGCCGACGGCGCCCATCTGCAAGGCCGTCTCGGCGCGGTCCTCGACCGAGAGCACGTGCACGGGGATGTGGCGCGTGCGCGGATCGTCCTTGAGTGCCTGCAGCACCGACAGGCCGCTGCCGTCGGGCAGTCGCATGTCCAGCAGCACCGCCTGGGGCTGGTGCTGCGCCGCCAGCTGCAGGCCCTGCTCGGCGTGGTGGGCGACCAGGCAGCGGTAGCCCAGCTCGTGGGCGAGGTCGTAGAGGATGTGCGCGAACTTCTCGTCGTCCTCCACCACCAGCACGGTGCGGCGCGTGTCGGCGGGCTGCTCGCGGTCGTCCGGGAAGGCCGGTGCGGCATGGATCGCCGTCGCCGGGGGCGCCTTTGGCGCGGGCGGCGTCGGCACCGTCGCGAAGGGCGCGGGCGCCGCGGCGGACAGCGAGGCGGGCGCGTCCTCCCGGGGGCCCTCGTACTGCAGGGGCAGGCGCAGCACGAAGGTGCTGCCCTGGCCGGGCTCGCTGCTGACCGACAGGCTGCCGCCCAGCAGGTGGGCCAGGTCGCGGGAAATGGACAGCCCCAGGCCGGTGCCGCCGTAGCGCCGGCCCACCGTGCCGTCGGCCTGGCGGAAGGCCTCGAAGATCAGGCCCTGCTGGGAGGGCTCGATGCCGATGCCGCTGTCCTGCACCTCGAAGGCGACCTGGCCGTCCTCGCCGCGCACGGTCACGCGCACGCTGCCCTGGTCGGTGAACTTCACGGCGTTGGACAGCAGGTTCTTGAGGATCTGTTCGATGCGCTGGCGGTCGGTCCACAACTGGGCCGGCGCGTCGGGCGCCTGGGTCAGCTCGAACTGCAGCCCCTTGCGCCGCGTGAGCGGCTCGAACATGGCGCGCAGGCCGGAGAGCAGGCCCGCGACGGGGGCGGTTTCGGGCCGTACCTCCAGCTTGCCGGCTTCCACCTTGGCGATGTCGAGCACGTCGTTGATCAGGTTCAGCAGGTCGTTGCCCGAGGAGTAGATCGACTCGGCGAAACGCACCTGCTCCTCGCTCAGGTTGCCCGCCGCGTTGTCGGCCAGCAGGCGCGAGAGGATCAGGGCGCTGTTGAGCGGCGTGCGCAGCTCGTGCGACATGTTGGCGAGGAACTCGGACTTGTAGCGGCTCGCGCGCTGCAGCTCCTCGGCGCGGGCCTGAAGCTGGTCCTGGGCTTCGCGCAGTTCGTCGCGCTGGTCGGCCAGCTGCTCGGTCTGCTCGGACAGGCGCAGGTTGGTCTGCTCCAGCTCGGCCTGCTGGTTCTCCAGGTTGGCCTGCGATTCCTTGAGCGCGCGGGAATGCTCCTCCAGCTCCTCGTTGGCGGTGCGCAGCTCCTCCTGCTGTACCTGCAGTTCCTCGTTGAGTTGCTGCGTCTCCTCCAGCATGTCCTGCAGGCGGCGCCGGGTTCGTGCCGCCTCGATCGAGGCGCCGACGATGCCGCCGGCCACGCGCAGCAGCTCACCGTCGCGCTCGGCCAGCGGCCTCAGGAAGCCGACCTCGAGCACGGCGCTCAGGCGCCCTTCGTGCTCGATGGGTGCGATCAGCACGGAATGCACGGTCGAGTGGCCCAACGCCGAGCTGACGCGCAGGTAGTCCGCGGGCACGGCCTCCAGCGTGAGCTGGCGGCGCTGCGCCGCGCATTCGGCGATCAGGGTGCGCTCGGCGGGGACGCGGGCGGAGGCGGAGTCGAACTCCGGCGACCAGCCCCAGGTGCCGGCCCGCACGAAGCTGCCGTCTTCCTGCGGGATGTACACCACGCCGACGGCGATGCCGAGGTAGCGCGAGAGGAATTCGAGCGCCCCGTGCGCGACGCCGGATAGCGCCTGCTCGCCCGCGAGCCGCTCGCCCAGGCGGGTCTGGCCTTCGCGCAGCCAGGCCTGCGCCTGCAGGACCTCGGCCTGGCGCTGCTGCTCCTGGAAGGCGTGCTCGTAGCTGCCCGAGAGCGCAAGCAGGTCGCGTCGCCCGCGCCAGGCCAGCAGCACGCCAACGCCGAGCATGAACGCCACGAACAGGGTGACCGCCCAGATCGCGTTCCGATTGGCTTCCTGCACGCGTTCCAGACGCAGGCGCCGCTCCAGCGCCACGAATTCGCTGAACTCGTCGCGGATGGCACGCTTGATCTGACGACCCTGGTCGATCTGCGCGCCGCCGCTGTAGCTGCTGTCGCGCCGCTTGAGCTCGACCTGCTCGACGGCGAAGCGGTTCCAGCGCTCCTGCAGCGCCGCAATCTGCTCGAGCCGCTCGCGCTGCGCCGGGTTGCTCGCCACCATCTCGCGCAGTTGGCTGCGCGCGCTGGCCATGCTGGCCAGGGATCGTTCGTAGGGCTCGAGGTAGCGCGCATCGCCGGTGAGCAGGTAGCCGCGCAAACCGGACTCCATGTCGAGGTCCAGGTTCTGCAGGGCATAGGCCCGGGTGATGACCTGGTCGGTGCGTTCGACGACCGAGATCGCGGCCAGGAGGTAGAGAATGAGGCCGACGAACAAGCCGGCGCTCAGCACGCCCAAGGCCAAAGGAAAGGCGACGTTGCGGGTCAGGAGGCGGCGGAAGATGCGCGGGTCGTTCGGCGTCGTTGTCATTGGGTGAGCGGTGCCTGAGCAACAGGGTAGTGTGCCGCAAAGGACAGCTCATCAATTCCCGCGCAACCCGCGGTGCGACAATCCCGGCCATGAGCGCCGTCTGGATCGACCCCCCCACTTCCGCCCCGCGCGACGCCAGGATCGAGCGCGAGACGCACAAGCTGGAAAAGCGCCTGTGCCGCCTCATGGGCCAGGCCATCGCGGACTACAACATGGTCGAAGAGGGCGACCGGGTGATGTGCTGCCTGTCCGGCGGCAAGGACAGCTATGCGATGCTGGACATCCTGCTGAAGCTCCAGCAGCGCGCGCCGGTAAGCTTCGAGGTCGTGGCGGTCAACCTCGACCAGAAGCAGCCGGGCTTTCCGGCACACGTGCTGCCCGAGTACCTGTCCGCACTGGGCATTCCCTTCCACATCGAGAACCAGGACACGTACTCGATCGTCAAGGACAAGATCCCCGAAGGCAAGACCATGTGCAGCCTGTGCTCGCGGCTGCGCCGGGGCATCCTGTACCGCGTCGCCGGCGAGCTGGGCGCCACCAAGATCGCGCTGGGTCACCACCGCGACGACATCCTGCAGACCCTGTTCCTCAACATGTTCTTCGGGGGCAAGCTCAAGGGCATGCCGCCCAAGCTCGTGAGCGACGACGGGCGCAACGTGGTGATCCGGCCGCTGGCCTACGTGGCCGAGAAGGACCTGGTGCGCTGGGCCGCGCACCGCCAGTTCCCCATCATTCCCTGCACCCTCTGCGGCAGCCAGGAGAACCTGCAGCGCAAGCAGGTGGCGGCCATGCTGCAGGACTGGGAGCGCAAGCACCCCGGGCGGCTGGAGAACATGTTCTCTGCTTTACAAAATGTCGTGCCTTCCCATCTGGCCGACACCGCACACTACGATTTCAAGGGCCTCCAACCGACGGGCGTGCCCTGCACGGACGGCGACAAGGCCTTCGATGCCGAGGCTTTCGAGGCGTCGGGGCTGCCGGGCCTGCAGGTCGTGCGCCTCTGAAGCGCCTCCGTCGGGGCGGCTCGCCTCACAGGGAGCCAAGTTCATGAAACGTTCGCTGATGCGATGGGGCGGCGTGGTGTTGCTGCTGGCGTCCGCGCTGCTGTCGGGCTGCGCGGTGGGCTATCGGCTCGACAACGCGGTGCAGTCCTTCTCCAGCCTGCAGGCACTGCCACCGAGCCCGACCTATCGATTCGAATGGCTGCCCTCGCAGCGGGGCCGGCCCGAGCAGGTGGCGCTGGAATCCTTCGCCGACCAGGCGCTCTTCCAGGCGGGCCTGCGCCGCGACGATGCCTCGCCGCGCTATGCGGTGCAGCTGGATGCCAGCACGCAGCGCATGCTCTCGCCCTGGGCCGACCCCTGGCTCGGCTGGGGCGGCGGCTGGCACCCCGGCTGGGGCGTGGGGCTGGGCACCGGCTACAACCGCGGCCTGGCGCTGGGCCTGGGGATCGGCGGGCCGTTCTTCCCGCGCAACGACCAGATCTGGTACCACCGCGAGGTCCGCGTGCTGCTGCGGGACCTGCAGACCAACCAGGTGGTGTACGAGACCCGCGCGATAAACGACGGCCCCTGGCTCGACAGCGCGTCGGTGTTCCCGGCAATGTTCACGGCCGCCCTGCAGGGCTTTCCCACGCCGCCGCCAGGCGTGCGGCGCGTGGACATCCAGGTCGGCGGCAAGCAGGGCTGAGCGGGGCACTGCGGCGCGCCTGCCTAGAATGCACGGCCATGGAAGCGACGCGCATCATTGCCGTGCGGCACGGCGAGACCACATGGAACGTGGACGCGCGGATCCAGGGCCAGCTCGACATCGCCCTCAACGACCGCGGCCACTGGCAGGCGCAGCGCGTGGGCCGTGCCCTGGCGGAGGAGCCCATCGCGGCGGTCTATTCGAGTGACCTGCGGCGGGCCTGGCACACGGCCGAGGCCATCGGGCGCGCCGCGGGGGTGGCCGTCATGCCGGACCCGGGGCTGCGCGAGCGGCACTTCGGCCTCTTCGAGGGCAAGACCTTCCCTGAGATCGAGGCCGCCTGGCCGGAGCACGCGAAGTTGTGGCGCCGCCGCGTGCCCGACTGGTCGCCGCCGGAAGGCGGGGAGTCGCTGCTGGTGCTGCGCGAGCGGGTGCAGTCCACGGTCGGCCGCATCGCGGCGCGGCACGCGGGCGAGCAGATCGTGCTGGTGGCCCACGGCGGCGTGCTCGACGCGCTGTACCGCGTCGCCACCGGGCAGGCGGTCGATTCGCCCCGCACCTGGGAGCTCCTGAACGGCGCCATCAACCGCCTGCTCTGGTCCGCCGGGGGCCTGAGCGTGGTGGGCTGGTCCGATACCCTGCACCTGGAACACGACGCGATCGATGAGAACAAGCTATGAGCAGCTGAAGAAGCTGGTGGGGCAGGGCGTGGACGCCATCGACACGCCGGCGGCGGTGGTGGACCTCGATGCCATGCAGCGCAATCTCAATCGCATGGCCGAATTCGCGCGCAAGCACGCAATCCGCTGGCGTCCCCACGCCAAGATGCACAAGAGCGTGGCCATCGCCCGGCTGCAACTGCAGGCCGGGGCCTGCGGTGTCTGCGTGCAGAAGACGGCCGAAGCCGAGGTGATGGCAGCAGGCGGCATCACCGACATCTTCATCAGCAACGAGGTGATCGCACCGCACAAGCTCGCGCGGGTGGCGCTGCTGGCGCATCGGCTCGCGGCCGATGGCGGCCAGCTCGCCATCGCGGTGGACAGCGCCGAGGGCATCCGCCGCCTGGCCGAGGCCATGAACGCGGCGCGCGCGGACACCGGGGTCGCGGCGGTGATCGACGTGTTCGTCGAGCTGGATGTCGGTCAGCACCGCTGCGGCGTCGCGCCGGGCACCGCTGCCGTGGGCCTGGTGCACGAGATCCGCCGCCACCCGGCGCTGCGCTTCGCCGGCCTGCAGGCCTACCACGGCGGGGCGCAGCACCTGCGGGGGGCGCGCGAGCGGCGCGAGGCCATCGGCCTGGCTGCCGGCGCGGTGCAGGCGACACGCGCCGTGCTGGCCGCCGAGGGCATCGCCGTGCCCCTGGTCACCGGCGCGGGCACCGGGACCCTGGTGTGCGAGGCCGCGAGCGGGGAATGGGGCGAGCTGCAGGCGGGCTCGTTCCTGTTCATGGACGCCGACTACGCCGCCAACGAGCGCGATCCCGCGCAGCCGGCCTTCGAGCCGGCGCTCTTCGTGCGCACGCAGGTCATCAGCGTCTCGGCCACGCACGCGGTCTGCGACGCGGGCCACAAGGCCCATGCGATCGAGTCGGGCCTGCCGCGCGTGCACGGAGCGCCGGAGGGCTTGGGTTTTTTCAACGGCGGCGACGAGCACGGCATCCTGCGCGGCCCCACCTTGCCCCAGCTGGGCGAGTGCCTGTGGCTGGTGCCGGGTCACTGCGATCCGACCGTCAACCTGCACGAGCACCTGATCGGCGTTGCCGGCGGGCTGAAGGGCGGCGTGATCGATCGCATCCTGCGCGTGGATGCGCGCGGCGCGCTGACCTGAACGCCGCGGGCGCTCGGAAGGCGCCGTACCGCGCCGCACAGCAGCTTCGTTCAGTCGATGTCGTCCACCGTGTCGGGGTCGGGCACCTCGCCGGTGGCTTCGCGCGTGAGCCGTGATTCGGCGAGCAGCCAGTCGCGGAAGGCCCGGATCTCGGGCCGCTGGTCGCTGCGCGGGCCCAGGATCAGCCAGTAGGCCATGGGCGAATTCATGCGCAGCCCGGGCAGCGGCTCGACCAGGTCGCCGGTGGACAGGCTCTCGGCCACCATGGGCAGCCGGGCCAGCACCACGCCCTGGCCGGTCAGCGCGGCCTGCACCATCTGGTAGGCGTAGTTGAAGTAGAGCCAGCGCTTGGGCTGCAGGCGCGCGAGCTGCTGCTCCTCGAACCAGCGCCGCCAGGTGAGCCACTGCAGGTGCGTGCGGTGCGCATCGCCGGCTTCGATCAGCGCGTGCTGCGCCAGGTCGCCCGGCTGCTTCAGTGGCGGGCCGCTCTTGAGCAGCCAGGGGCTGGCCACCGGCGTGAGCTGCTCGCCGAAGAGGCGCAGCGCCTGCGCCGGCATGGTGGCGCGCGGCCCGTAGCGCAGGGCCAGGTCCACGTCGGCCATCTCGAGGTCCACCGCCAGGTCGCTCGCGTCGATGCGGATGTCGATGTCGGGGTGCTCGCGCTGGAACTGCTCCAGCCGGGGGATCAGCCACATGGACGCAAAAGAGGCGAAGGTGGTGAGTGAGACGCTCTTTCGCCCCGCGCTCTGGCGGATCTGGCGCACCGCGCCGTCGATGCGCGGCAGGCTTTGCGAGACGGCCAGCAGCAGCTGCGCGCCCGCGCTGGTCAGCTCCACCGCCCGCGTGTGGCGCAGGAACAGGCTCGTGCCCACCTCGTCCTCCAGGGCCTGGATCTGCCGGCTCACGGCCGACTGGGTCAGGGCCATCTCCTCGGCGGCGGCGCGGAAGTTCAGGTGCCGCGCCACCGCTTCGAAGGCGCGCAGGTGGCCCGCCGCGATCGGCCGGGTGCGCAGGTGGGTCTGGGAATGCTGCATGCGTGGATTGATGCGGTGAACGAATGAATAGCCTAGCTGCTATTCATTGGACTGCCAAGGCCAGGGCGCCCATCATGCAGGGCCGAACTTCCCCGCAGGAGCCTGCCATGAACCCCGCAAGTTTCCTTTCCGCGCATCAATCCAGCGCCTGCCCCGGCGCCTGGAAGCTGCCCGCCCGCCAGGCCATGAGCCTGCGCCCGCGCGCGCACGGCGTCCTGCGGGTGCGTCAAGGCAAGGTCTGGCTCACCTTGGGCGGCCCGGCCGGCGCGGCGCCCGACGAGCGGGCGGACCACGTGCTGGAGGCCGGCGAGCAGATCATGGTGCGGGCCTGGCGCCACGTGGTGCTGGAGGCCTGGCGCGGGCAGGAGGTCTTCTTCGACTGGGAGCCCTTGCCGCAGGCGGCGCCGCAGCCCGCCGCCGCCGCCGTGCTGGAGCCGCTGCGGGAACTGCGCGCGGCGGCGGGCCTCGCGGCCGCGGCCTTCGGCCGCCTGGTCGCCGGTCTCGCCCGGCTTGGCTGGGAGGTGCTGGGCGGCCGCCATAATGCGGCGGCCTTCCCGCCCCCTGCTTCATGGCCCGCCCCAAGTCCCAGCTCCACGACCTCAAGCGCGACGAGATCCTGGACGTAGCCGCGCAGTGCTTCGCCGAGCGAAGCTATGCCGCCGCGAGCATGAACGACATCGCGGCGGCCTGCGGCACCTCCAAGGCGCGCCTGTACCACTACTACGAGGGCAAGGAGGCGATCCTGTTCGACCTCCTGGACCGCTACACCCAGCGCCTGCTCGCGCTGATCGGCCAGACCGAAGCGACCGCGCAGCGGCGTGACCTGGACGACCGGGCGGCGCTGCACGAACTGGTGCGCGGCTTCCTGGAGGAGTACGAGACCTCCGCCACGCGTCATGTCGCGCTGCTGCACGACACCAAGTTCCTCGGCGAGGCGCAACGCCAGCTCATCATGGACCGCCAGCGCGACGTGGTGGCGGCCTTCACCCGCTTCCTGCGCAGGGCCTATCCGGAGCGCTTCGACGCGCGCAACCAGACGGCCCTCACCATGATGGTCTTCGGCATGATCAACTGGACCTTCACCTGGCTGCGCCCGGGTGGGCCGCTGAGCTATGCCGACTTTGCCGAGCAGGTCGTGCAGGTGCTCGACCACGGCATGAACGGGGCGATGCCCGGTTCAACAATGCGTAACTGATTACGCTTAGGTAAAATCCCGTCCATCTCGCGCCGCCGGCGCCTCCGAGGAGACACGATGTCCAAAGCCTTCGCCAGCCAGGCCGACCTGGCCGACAAGAAAATCACCTTCGAACAACTGAGCCCCCACTGCTGGGCCTACACCGCCGAGGGCGACCCGAACTCCGGCGTCATCATCGGCGAGAAGTTCATCATGGTCAGCGACGCCACGGCCACCCCGGCCATGGCCCGCGACCTGATCGCCCGCATCCGCGAGGTGAGCGACAAGCCCATCAAGTACGTGCTGCTGACGCACTACCACGCCGTGCGCGTGCTGGGCGCCAGCGCCTTCTTCGCCGAGGGTGCGACCGAGATCATCGCCAGCCAGGGCACGCAGGAGCTGATCGTCGAGCGCGGCAAGGAGGACATGCAGTCCGAGATGGACCGCTTCCCGCGCCTGTTCCGCAATGCCGAGAGCGTGCCGGGCCTGACCTGGCCCACGATGGTCATCGGTGGCGGCGACCCCACCCGGGGCGAGGTGCCCGGCAAGCTGGTGGTGGACCTGGGGGGCGTGAAGGTGCAGATCTGGCATCCCGGCCCGGGCCACACCCGCGGCGACACCATCGCCTGGGTCGAGGAGGAGAAGGTCCTGTACTCCGGCGACCTGGTGGAGTTCGAAGCGGGCGTGTACACGGGCGACGCGCACCTGGAAGAGTGGCCGGCCACGCTGGAGGCCCTGCGCGCGCTCAAGGCTGAGGCCATCGTCCCCGGCCGCGGCGAGGCCATGAAAGGCCGCTCGGAAGTCGAGCGGGCGCTCGACTACACCAAGCAGTGGGTCGAGACCCTGTACCGCTGCGCCTGCGAGGCGGCGGCGGCCGACATGGACCTGAAGCAGGCCATGGCCCACACCCGCAAGAGCATGGACCCGGTCTTCGGCCATGTCTTCATCTACGAGCACTGCCTGCCCTTCGACGTGAGCCGCGCCTATGACGAAGCCCGCGGCATCAAGAACCCCCGCATCTGGACCGCCGAGCGGGACAAGGAGATGTGGGCGTCCCTGCAAGACTGAAGCGAGCCCACCCCCGAAGCGCCTTCGGCGCTTCCCCCTCAAGGGGGCGCCACCAGCGGCCCGGCAAAGCCGGTTCCGCGGTGGCTCTGGACTAAGCCCCTGCGTGATGCATCGAAGGTGCAACTGGCGCCGTCTGGCGCGGCCGTAGGCTTTGGACCACAGCCGTCCCGGTCCTCGGCCGATGCCGTGCCCTGCGCGGCCGTCCTAGCCTGACCCGTCTTCGACGAAAGGGGACGGGCATGAGCACATCGAGATCCATTCCGCGTCTGTTGCAGCGTCGCGATGACTGGCATCGCGGCGAGGAGCCATGGCGGCCGGAGAGCGAGGACGGCGGCCGCATGGACAAGGGCGACCGCCGGCCGCAGGACGAGGCCACCAAGCCGTCCAAGGAGCGCGAAGTCGGCGACCTGGAGCGCAGCGAGCGCGAGGACCATGGCCGGGCGCATGCCGGCCACGCTCACGCTTAGAACCCACTCGAGGCGCTCGAAGCAACTCGCTCCCCCGCTGGGGGAGGGCAGGGGTGGGGGCCTCGCATGCCGACCAAACCACTTCTTGCGCAGCCCCCATCCCGGCCTTCCCCCAGAGGGGGAAGGTGTCTCCACTTGCCAAGGTGGTGTGCTCAGGCACCAGGGCGCATGCGGCGCGCGGCCAGCAGCCCCAGCGTCGCGGCGGCGCACAGCAGCACGGACAGCGCAGGCGCACCGCCCGCCGCGAGGATGGCGCCGCTGGCCAGCGGGCCCACCGTCCCCCCGAGGGTATAGCCGGTGATCATCGCGGCGGCGCCGCCCGCCACGGCGCGGCCCGAGAAGGCGTGGGCCACCTGCACCATGGTCAGCGTGTAGAGCGCGCCCCCCACGCCACCCCACACCGCGCCCGCGGCCCAGAGCACCCAGGGTAGGCGATCGGCCAGCGCCACGAGCAGGCTGGCGCCCAGGAGCAGCAGGCTGGCCGTCACGAACACGGCACGGGGGGCGAAGCGGTCGGCGGCCAGGCCCGCGGGGTACTGGCACAGGAAGCTGCCGACGCCGATCGCACCCGCCACGCTGGCCGCCGCACCCAGGCCCAGCCCGCCCGAGGCGGCATAGGCCGCACTGACGGAACTCAGGCCGGCCTCGAAAGTGCCACCCACGAAGGCCAGGGCCGCCAGAGCGGGCACCGCCCGCAGTGCATGCCAGGTGCCGGCCTGCCCCGGCGGCGGCTCCTGCACGTGGTGGTCGGGAATGGTGAAGGCGATGAGGCAGCACGCGGCCACGAGTGCCGCGGCACCGAGCAGCAGGGCCTGCGGCGGCGCGCCGACCAGGCCGGGAACGAAGGGGCCGAGCGCGAAGGCCGCGCCCATGCCGGTCTGGTACAGCCCCATCACCCGTCCGCGCTGCTCGGGCGGCGCCTCGCGCGCGAGCAGGGCTTCGGTGCCGTTCCACAGCCCGGCCACCGCGATGCCGCCCGCCACCGAAGCGGCCGCCCAGGTCCACAGCCCGGAGCCGGCCACATAGCCCAGCGCCGCCAGCAGCTGCAGGGCGCTGCCCCAGCGGTACACACGCAGCACCCCCCAGTGCGCCAGGAGGCGCGGCATGGCGGGGATCAGCAGGGCCACCATCAGCAGCGGCAACATGGCGAAGGCACCGATCACCGCCGTGCTGTGGCCGGCCCGCTGCAGCAGCACCGCCAGCAGCGGCGCGGTCATGCCGTAGGCCAGCACCATCAGGGAGGTGGCCATGGCGAGCCGCCACACCACGGCCATGCGCGACGGCGCCGCCGGCCCGGGCTCGTGTGCGATGCCCACGCGCGCGGTCGCAGCGGACGGGCGGCGTGCGCCGTTGTCGGGGCGGATGGCGGTCACGGACTGACGGACAAGGCGAGCAGGTCGGCGCGCCAGTCGCGCAGCCGCTGCACGGCGTGCTGCCGCTGGTCGGCGCTGGTGGTGTTGTGGAGGGCGGCGAACACTGCGCAATTGTCCTCTCGCATGGCGCGCGCATCTTGCCGCCAGGCGCCGTCGGGCGATGTGTCGAAGCGTTCGACCAGGCCCTGCAGCATCCGCCTTGCCTCGGCCGGATCGTCCGCCTGGGCGCGCACGCGGCGCAGGGTGTCGAGGGTGTCCGCCTGGCGGCGGCGGCGCTCGGCGAGGATGCGCTCCGGGTCGAAGCGCGCGGCCTGGAGCCGCTCGCGCAGCAAGCGGCGCTGCGCCGGATCGAGCCGCCCGTACAGCCGCTTGGCGTGTCCTTCGAACTGCTCGACGCGCCGGTCCAGGCGCTCGGCGGCGCTGCCCTGCAGCCATTCGCGGCGGAACTCCTGCGCGGCGCGGGCCTGGCGCTGCGCCAGGCGCTCGAGCTGTGCGTCCTGGAGCGTGAGCGCGACGCGCAGCACCGCGGGTTCGGCCCGCGCGGCGAGCGCCTCGATGCGGTCGCGCACGGCCTCGGCGACCGTGCAGGCCTGCTGCGCGCTCAGCTCGCCGCCGGCCATGCCTTCCATGCGGGCCAGCAGTTCGGCGGCCCGGGGCAACTCCACCTCGCGGTGCCAGCGGTGCAGCTCCTCCAGCGCCTGACGCACCTGCGGCGCCTGCTCGTCGTCGAAGCCCAAGTAGCGGTCCAGCCACAGGTAGGACAACTGCGGCAGGCTGTTGTAGCCGAGCTTGAGCGCGCTGCAGCCCGCCAGCAACAGGCACGCGAACAGCACGCCGATAATCCGTCGGCCGAGTTGGAGCGCAGGGGTCATGAAGGAAGGACGTAAGGGAATGTCAGCAGTCGACGTGGTGGTCATGGCCGCCGGAAAGGGCACGCGCATGAAAAGCCGCCGGCCCAAAGTCTTGCATCGATTGGCCGGCCGCGCTCTGCTCGATCGGGTGGTCGAGTCCGCCGGCGGGTTGCAGCCGCGCCGGCTGGTGGTGGTCACCGGCCACGGCGCCGAGGAGGTCGATGCGGCCGCGCGGCAGTTCGCCGCCGCAGCCGGCGTGGCCGACTGCCGCACCGTGCTGCAGTCGCCGCAGCTGGGCACCGGCCACGCCGTGCAGCAGGCGCTGCCGCAGCTGGGCGAGGACGGCGTGTGCCTGGTGCTCAATGGCGACGTGCCGCTCATCGAGGCCGACACGTTGCGCGAGCTGGTGCGTGCCTGTGGCGGCGAGCGGCTGGCCCTGCTCACGGTGGACCTGGCCGATCCCACGGGCTACGGCCGCATCGTGCGCGAGGGCAGCCAGGTGCGCGCCATCGTGGAGCACAAGGACGCGAGCGAGGCGCAGCTCCGCATCGCCGAGGTGTACACCGGCTTCATGGCCGTCCCCAATCGCCTGCTGCGCGGCTGGCTCGGGCGCCTTCGCAACGACAACGCGCAGGGCGAGTACTACCTCACCGACGTGGTGCAGCTCGCCGTGCAGGACGGCCAGCCGGTGGTGGCGCTGCGCACCCAGGACCCCCTGCAGGTCGAGGGCGTGAACAGCCCGCTGCAGCTCGCTGCGCTGGAGCGCGCACTGCAGCGGCGCCAGGCCGAGGCCCTCATGGAGGCCGGCGTGCGCCTGGCGGACCCGGCCCGCATCGACATCCGCGGGCGCCTCGCCTGCGGGCAGGACGTGGAGATCGACGTCAACTGCGTGTTCGAAGGCGAGGTGGTGCTCGGTGACGAGGTGCGCATCGGCGCCAATTGCTGGCTGCGCAACGTGCGCATCGAAGCCGGCGCGGTGCTGCTGCCCTTTACGCACATCGACGGCGAGCGGGCCGGCGCCTCGGTGGGCGAGGGCGCGAGCATCGGGCCCTTCGCCCGCCTGCGCCCGGGCGCGCACCTGGGCCCCGAGGTGCATATCGGCAACTTCGTCGAGGTCAAGAACAGCACCCTGGGCCGCGGCGCCAAGGCCAACCACCTCGCCTACCTGGGCGACGCGCAGGTCGGCGAGCGCGTGAACTACGGCGCGGGCTCCATCACCGCCAACTACGACGGTGCCAACAAGCACCGAACCGTGATCCAGGACGACGTGCACGTGGGCAGCAACTGCGTGCTGGTGGCGCCGGTCACGCTGGGCGCAGGGGGCACGGTGGGCGCGGGCTCCACCATCACCAAGGACACGCCGGCTGGCGGGCTGGCCGTGGCACGTGGGCGGCAGGCGCACCTGGCGGGGTGGCAGCGGCCGAAGAAGGCGCCCAAGTAGGGCCGCGCCTCAGGGCCGCCGCAGATCCACCCGCGGCGCGAACTTGCCGCGCTTGACGGAAAAGAAGGCCTTGACGTTGCGCACGTTGGCGTCGCTGGTGAGAAGCCGCTGCTGCAGCGCGAGGTACGCCGGCATGTCCGGCACGCCGACGATCAGCACGAAGTCCGGTCCGGGCGAGACGCGGTAGCACTGCCGCACCGCATCGTCCGCGACCACGCGGGCTTCGAAGGCCGCGAGCGCTTCCTCGCCCTGCCGGTCCAGCGTGACTTCCACGATGGCTTCCAGACCGTGGCCGAGCTGGGCCGCGGCCTTCTGCGGGTTGATGAGCGCCACCTGTTTCTCGATCCAGCCGCCCTCCCAGAGCCGCCGCACCCGCCGCAGGCAGGTGGGCGGCGACACATGGACCCGGCGGGCCAGTTCGAGGTTGCTGAGGCTGGCGTCGGATTGCAACAACTCCAGCAGCTTCAGGTCCGTGGCGTCGAGCAATTCTTCGTTGTCTTGCGGCGTCATGGCGGAACTTTATTCCATTCGAACTCCGGAGTGAAATAAAAGATCATTCGTGCAGCAACTGAGAATCCATATTTCACATGGCCGCGCCTAGAGTCGCATCCCATTCAGGAGCTTTCCCATGTGTGGCATCGTCGCCGCGGTCTCGGACCGCAACATCGTCCCCATCCTCGTCCAGGGCCTGCAGCGGCTGGAATACCGCGGCTACGACTCCTGCGGCGTGGCCGTCCATGCCGGAGGCGGCCTGCGCCGGGCGCGCAGCACGGCACGCGTGGCCGAGCTGCTGCAGCAGGTGGAGACCGAGCAGATCGACGGCGGCACCGGCATCGCGCACACCCGCTGGGCCACGCACGGGGCGCCGGCCGTGCACAACGCGCATCCCCACTTCAGCCATGGCCGCGGCGACGAGGCCGGGCAGCGGCCAGGCCGCATCGCGCTGGTCCACAACGGGATCATCGAGAACCACGACGAGCTGCGCGCCGGCCTGCAGGCCAAGGGCTATCACTTCTCCAGCCAGACCGACACCGAGGTCATCGCGCACCTGGTGGACAGCCTCTACGAAGGCGACCTGTTCGAGGCCGTGCAGTCGGCCCTCACGCGCCTGCATGGTGCCTACGCGATCGCGGTGTTCTGCAAGGACGAGCCGCACCGCGTGATCGGCGCGCGGGCCGGCTCGCCGCTGGTCATGGGCGTGGGCCAGGACGGGCGCGAGCACTTCCTCGCCAGCGACGCGATGGCGCTGGCCGGCGTGACGGACCAGATCGTCTACCTGGAAGAGGGCGACCTGGTGGACATCCAGCTGGGCCGCTACTGGCTCGTGGACCGGCGCGGCGACGCGGTGCAGCGGCCGGTGCGCACCGTGCAGGCGCATAGCGGCGCCGCCGAACTGGGCCCCTACCGGCACTACATGCAAAAGGAGATCTTCGAGCAGCCGCGCGCCATCGCCGACACGCTGGACGGCATCCAGGCCGTGGTGCCGGAGCTGTTCGAGGCCTCGGGCAACCATGCGCCGGGCGAGGGTGCGCACCGCGTGTTCAAGGAGGTCGATTCGGTGCTGATCCTGGCCTGCGGCACCAGCTACTACGCGGGTTGCACCGCCAAGTACTGGCTTGAAGGTATCGCCCGCATTCCCACGCAGGTCGAGATCGCCAGCGAATACCGCTACCGCGACTCGGTACCCAATCCGAACACGCTGGTGGTCACCATCACCCAGTCGGGCGAGACCGCCGACACGCTCGCCGCGCTGCGGCACGCGCAGTCGCTGGGCATGCGCCACACGCTCACCATCTGCAACGTGTCCACATCGGCCATGGTGCGTGAAACCACGCTGGCCTACCTCACCCGCGCCGGCGTGGAAATCGGCGTGGCCTCGACCAAGGCGCTGACCACGCAGCTCGCGGGCCTGTTCCTGCTGACGCTGGCCCTTGCCCAGGCCAAGGGGCGCCTGACCGAGTCACAGGAAGCCGCGCACCTCAAGGCCATGCGCCACCTGCCGGCGGCGCTCTCCGCGGTGCTGGCACTGGAGCCGCAGATCATCAGCTGGGCCGAGGACTTCGCCAACAAGCAGAACGCCCTGTTCCTCGGCCGCGGCCTGCACTACCCCATTGCGCTGGAGGGGGCGCTCAAGCTCAAGGAGATCACCTACATCCACGCCGAGGCCTACGCCGCCGGCGAGCTCAAGCACGGGCCGCTGGCGCTGGTCACGAGCGAGATGCCGGTGGTCACCGTCGCGCCCAACGATGCGCTGCTGGAGAAGCTCAAGAGCAACATGCAGGAAGTGCGCGCGAGGGGCGGCGTGCTCTACGTGCTGGCCGATGCCGACTCGCGCATCGAAAGCCAGGAGGGCATCCACGTCATCCGCATGCCCGAACACTACGGGCCGCTCAGCCCCCTGCTGCACGTGGTGCCCCTGCAGCTGCTGGCCTATCACACGGCCGTGGCGCGGGGCACCGACGTGGACAAGCCGCGCAACCTGGCCAAGAGCGTGACGGTGGAGTAGAGGCATGGAACCGGTTGCCCGTGGCGAGCCGCCCGACCTGCCGCCCGAGCCGGGCGCCGAGTGCCTGGCGGGGGACTGAAGGCGCCGCCGCATCGGCCAGGTTTGCCGCGGCTCATCCGTAGAAACCCTGGCAAGACAGCGCACCCCCCGCAGGCGCGACCATGGCCTACAGCCGCGGCGCGCGCCGTGCGGATACTGGCGCGACCATCAACCGATCGACGGGAGTTTTCATGATTGCCGTTTCGCGCAGGAAACGTGGCGTGCCCAGCGCGGGCGCGCTGGAGCGCAGCGGAGACGACGCCTCGGCCGACCGCGCCGCCGCCCATTCGGGGGCGGTGGTGCCGGAGCGTGACGAGCGCAAGCTGCGCAAGGACAAGCGGGCCGTGCCGCACGACAAGCCCGATGCCGGCAAGACGACGCGGCTCGGGCGCAAGGTCGAGAGCCCCGCCAGCATCAAGACCGCGGGGCCGAGCGGCCAGCGCGGCGACACGCAGCACCAGAAGCAGCACACCAACAAGTGAGAGGGTGCGTGGCCGGTGCGCCCGGCCACGGCTTCTCAGTGCGGTGCGGTGCCGGCGCCCGCGCCGTTGAGCGGGCTGGTGAACATCGCCTGCCAAGCCTGGAGGAAGGGCGCGGCCGGGGCCATGGGCGTGGCGGAAGCCGCCGCCTGCGGCGCCTGCGCGGGGCGCATCAGCTCGTTTTGTGCCTTGAGCGAGGCGAGCATCAGTTCCTGCGCGTACTGCGCCAGGTCGGTCATGCCCGAGACCACCATGCTCGACTGGATGCTCATCACCTCCATCGGCGAGCTGGCGTTGCGAAGGCGCTCGGCCATCTGTTCCTGCAGCACGGCGGCGCGCTGCAGCATGTGTTGCTGCGCCTGCTGGTAGGTGTCCAGCGCGCGCAGCATGGCCGAGGCCGTGGCGGCCGAGGAGGCGAGCTGATGGCGGGCGGCGTCGGTGACGGTGTTCTGGGCACTGCTCGCGTCGGTTTCGGTGCTTGCGCTCTCGCGCGAAGTGCTTCGGGTGGCCATGGGGACTCTCCTGGAAGTAGGTGAAGCTGCGCCGGGTCGCAAGCCGTGGATGAAAGTTTGCGGCGCCGGGCGAGTCTAGGCGCCCTGTTCCTGACGGGTGGCTCAGCAAAGCGGTGTTGCCCGCGTAGCGATTGGATGCGCCTTACCCCGGCGGGACGCCCATGGCGTCGAGTGCCGGACGCAGCGCCGCGCGGCGCTGCTCGTAGTCGGCCCAGGGCTCGTTGCCGACGGACAGGCGCGCGTCGATCGTTCCCACGGTCCAGTGCGCCCCGCTCTCCAGTGCTGCCAGTTCCTCCCACCCCACCGGCACCGAGACCCCGAGCCCGGGCCGGGCGCGGGCCGACCAGGCGCAGGCCGTGGTCGCTCCCCAGCCATTGCGCAGGTAGTCGATGAAGATGCGGCCCACGCGGTTGCGCGGCCCGCTCTTGACGACGAAGCGGTCGGGCAGGGTGCGCGAGAGGTGGGCGACCACGGCCTGCGAGAAGGCCTTGACCGTGTCCCAGCCGAACTCCGGCGCGAGCGGCACCACCACGTGCAGGCCCTTGCCGCCGCTGGTCTTGAGGAAGGCGGTCAGCGCCAGTTCCTCGAGCACCGCGCGCACCAGCGTCGCGGCCTCCTGCACCTGCGCCCAGGCGACGCCTTCGCCCGGGTCGATGTCGAAGGTGACGCGGTCCGGATGGTGGATGTCCGCGGCCACGCCGTTCCAGGTGTGGAACTCGATCACGTTCATCTGCGCGGCCGACAGCAGTCCCTCGGCCTCGGCGACGGCGAGGAGTGCGGGATGATCCGGGTCGATGTCCCGGGGCAGGTCCACGATGCCGGCCAGGCGATAACGCTCCGTGTGCTTCTGGAAGAAGAGCTCGCCGTCGATGCCGCCGGGGGCGCGCACCAGGGCGACGGGTCGGTCCAGCAAGTGGGGCAGCATGTGCGGTGCCACCTGCGCATAGAAGCGGACCATGTCCAGCTTGGTGGTGCCGGTGGAGGTGTCCACCACGCGTTCGGGATGGGTCACGCGCAGCGTGGCGGGCAGCGCGATGGGCGCGGCCGTTTCAGCCGGTGCGGGTCCGCGCCGGAGCCTGGACGCGCGGCCCTTCGAGGCTGGCGCGGGCGGGGACGGCCGCTCGCGCGTGATGGCCTGCGGCGGCTTGTCGCTGCGCAGGCCGTGGAAGACGGCGTGGCGCACGCGGCCTTCGCGCGTCCATTCGGCGAAGGCCACTTCGGCGACCAGCTCGGGGCGGACCCAGTGCGGCTTGCCCGTGGGCTGCGCGTCCGCGGCGAAGGGGGACTGGCGCGTGCCCAGGCCCTCGAGCCGCTCGCGAAGGTCCGCGAGCGTCTCCTGGTCGAAGCCGGTCCCCACGCTGCCCGCATAGCGCAGCGCGCCGTCCTCGCCATGGACGCCAAGCAGCAGCGCACCCAGGCCCGTGCGCGAGCCCTTGGGCTCGGTGTAGCCGCCGACGACGAACTCCTGGCGCAGTCCGCACTTGAGCTTGAGCCAGTCGCTGGAGCGCTGGCTCGCATAGCGCGAACCGAGCCGCTTGGCGATCACGCCCTCCAGGCCCAGCTCGCAGGCCGAGGCCACGACCTGCTGCGCGGGGGCGTCGAACTCTTCGGAGAAGAGCACGCGCGGATGCGGCTTGCGCGTCACGATCCGCTGGAGCACCTCGCGCCGGTGCTCCAGCGCGGCACCGCGAAGGTCATGGCCCGCGCACCAGGGCAGGTCGAAGAGGTAGTAGACGATGTCCTTGATGCGCGGCGTGTCGAAGGCGCCCTGCAGCGCCTGGAAGTCGGCCGGGGCGTGCGTGCCCGGCATGATGATTTCGCCGTCGTACCAGCCGTCCGGAAGCGCCATGCCCTCCAGCCACTCGCGAAGCGGCGCGAGCCGGCGGGTCCAGTCGTTGCCGTTGCGGGTGAAGAGGCGCACCGCACCGCCCTCGGCGCGGGCAAGCAGGCGGTAGCCATCGAACTTGATTTCGTACAGCCAGGGGCCGTCCGCCGGCGGCGGCGCCTCGGCCAGCACCGCCAGTTGCGGGGCGAGGGCGGCGGGCAAGGGCGCCGCCTTCGCCCCCGGAGGCGGCCTGTCGGTGGGCGCGGGATCGCGGCCGGCGCGTGGACGCGAGGCGCCTGGCGCAGGTGTCGGCGTCGGAAGGTCCGCCAGGTGCTGCACGCTCTCCGGGCGCTCGTCGACGATGCTGTACTCGGCGGCGGGGCGCGCCCGTGCATCCCGCTCCTTGATCAACAGCCACGGGTCTGTGCGGCCCTGGCCCTTGCCCTTCATGCGCACCAGGGTCCAGGCGCCTTGCAGCTTGTGCCCGCGCAGCTCGAACTTGAGCTTGCCCTGGGCGTAGCCTTCGCGCGGGTCCTGCAGCGGATGCCAGCTGCCCTTGTCCCAGATGATGACCTTGCCCGCCCCGTAGTTGCCCGCGGGGATCTCCCCTTCGAAGGCGTTGTAGGCGATGGGGTGGTCTTCGGTCGGCTGCGCCATGCGCTTGTCGGCCGGGTCCAGGCTGGGACCTTTGGGAACGGCCCAGCTTTTCATGGTGCCGTCCAGCTCCAGGCGGAAGTCGTAGTGCAGCCGCCGCGCCCAGTGCTTCTGGATCACGAAGGCGCGCGCGGCTTCGTTCGCCGCCCCACCTTCGGCGGGTTCGGGCGTGCGGGCGAAGTCGCGCTTGTCTCGGTAGGTCTTGAGCGCGCTGCGGGTGCGGTCGTCGGCCACGGTCTCACAGCGGCGGGCCGGCGCGGCCGGCCCGCCTGCCTGGCTCAGCTCTGGGCGCGCAGCTGGTCGCGCAGTCGCTTGACCTGGTCGTGGTTGCGCTGCACGCCGTCGCACTGGCGCTGGACGAGTTCACGCACCGGCTCGGGCAGGGGCTTCTGCAAGGCCTTGCGGTAGCGGGCCAGGGCATTGTCCTCACCGCGCTCGGCCTCCTCCAGCATGGCCTTGTCGTCGTAGCTGGTCATGGCCGCTTTGGTGGCCACCCAGCCGCGATGCACGGAGCCGAGCATGCTGCCGCCGTCGGGCACCTCGCCGCCCAGCCGACGGATGTGGTCCTGCAGCTGCGTCGCGCCGCGCCGGCAGTCTTCCGCGCGCTCGCGGAACATCGACCGCAGGTCTTCCCGCTTGGCATGGTCCGCGCATTGCTGGAAGCCGTACTCGCCGTCCTTGCAGGTTTCGATCAGGTCCTTCAGGACCTCGATCGTGTCCTGCGCGCTGCCCGAGTCGTGGCGCGAGCCCTGCTGCATGCCGCCGACGGAGCCTGCCGCGCCGTGCACGCCGGTCTCCGACGACGCGTCGTGCATGCGCTCCGCGTGCGGGTCGCGGCCCGTGGAGGCGGCCTGGGCGGTGCGCACGTCGGCGGCGGCGCCCGGCGAGCCCATGCGGGTGGACGTGTCGGACTGAGTGGTGCCCATGTCGTGGCCGGTCATGGTGCCGGACGAATAGCTGGAGTCCATGCCGCTCGTGGCGCTGAGGGTGCCGCCGGTCATGGTGCTGGTCGCGCCCATGCTGCCCCAGCCCATGCTGCCCGAGCCGACATTGGTCGTGCCCGTGCCGGTCGATTGCATGTGGGTGGTTTCGTCGCGGTGGTGGCGGCCCTCGAAGCTCGCCTTGTCGTCCTCGGTCACGCCGGGGCCGCCGGTGTGATAGCTGGAGTCGCTGGACACCATGCCGGTGCCGTAGTGGGACAGGTCGCCGTCGGGCCGGTCGCCGCGATGGCGCGGGTCCTCGCGGTCCGGGGCGGCGGAGCCGACAAGGGTCGTGCCCGTGCCGGTCGATTGCATGTGGGTGGTTTCGTCGCGGTGGTGGCGGCCCTCGAAGCTCGCCTTGTCGTCCTCGGTCACGCCGGGGCCGCCGGTGTGATAGCTGGAGTCACTGGACACCATGCCGGTGCCGTAGTGGGACAGGTCGCCGTCGGATCGGTTGCCGCGGTAGTGCGGATCGACGCGGTCCCAGGCGGCGCGGGTGGCCGGCTGGGCCGCCTTCCAGTCGAGCGAGGAGCCGCCGCGGCGCCTCTCCCATTCCGAGGCGAGATAAGGCTCGGCCTCGTCCCAGTCCTGGTAGCGGCTGCGTCCCTCCAGGCCGTGCCGGTAGGCGGGCCCGTAGTCGTCGAAGCTGCGGCCGCTCTGGTAATAGGGCTCGTGCTCGTAGTGCTCGCGCCAGTGAGCCTCTTCGGCCGAGGGGTTGACGGCTTCGGCGGCGGCCCGGCCGGCCAGGCCGCCGATCACGGCGCCGACCACGCCACCCACCGCCATGCCCACCGGGCCGCCCACCACGCCCGCGGCCGCGCCGGCCACCGCGCCACCTGCGGCGCCCACGCCCGTGCCGACGGGGTGGGACCCCGGTTCGTCGTTCAGCGGATCGCGATTGAGGTCCTTGTCTTCTGCAGCCATCTCGATGCTCCTTCGGGTAGTCATGGGTTCTTGCACGCGTCGCACCCGCAACGCGCCGACCCGGCTCGATCGATGATGGACCGCACCGCGAACGCAGCCGTCAGCCAAGCCGAAAACCGCCTGTAGGAAAAGGACCAGCAAGCAGGCGCCCCGCGTCGGACGGCACGGCGCACAGGTGCATGCAGCCGCGTCCTACACGCTGCGCTGCGCGGGCACCGCAAGCTTCGAGGCCATGAGGTACTCCCTTCGTCGGACCACGGCGCACCTTCACCTGACTTACGGCGGCGCGGAGTCCGGCGAGGCGCTGATCGGGCGCCGCTTCACGCTGGAGATCGAGGGCAACGCGCTCACGTTGCTGATCGATCTCACGCCCAATTTCCAGACCCGCAACAAGATGGCGGCGAGCTATCTGGATGCCACGGCGCTGGTGCGCAACCACGATCGCCTGCGCTCGCTGCAGTGCGACGACAACCTGGTGCGAACCCGCCTGGTGCGAACCTGGGAGGACATGCACGAGCCCAGCCTCAAGCTCGTCCTGGACCTGGGCTTGCGCGGCCACTTTGTCTATGCCGTGCGCCCCCACCTGCTCTTCACGGGCGGGGTGCAGCTGGACGTGCTGCATCCGCTCGATGCCTCGGCGTACACGCCGCACGACACCGAGGTGGCCTGAAGTGGGTGCGCTGTCCTGGCGTCCAACGCGGCTTTGCACCTGGCTGCTGGCCGGGTGCCTGTCGCTGCCCTGGGCCCTGCCGGCCTGGGCCGACGCCGCGTCGATGCAGGCGCGGCATGCACAGCTGTCCGACGTGCTGGCGGCCAGCCCCTTCGGTCAGCCGCTGCACATCGAGTCACGCGAGGTGGACGACCGGCTGCAGGGGGCCGTCTATGCGGTGCTCGACCATCCCTTCGAGCGCGTGCGCGATGCCTTGCGCCAGCCGTCCAACTGGTGCGACATCATGATCCTGCCCTTCAACACCAAGTACTGCCATGCGGTGCGAAGCGCCAATGGGCCGGGCCTGCTGATCCGCATCGGTCGCAAGTACGACCAGCCGCTGGAGGACTCGTACAAGCTGCTGTTCGATTGGAACCCCGTGGCCGCGAGCGAGGCGTACTTCGAGAGCCGCCTGTCCGCGCCCGAAGGGCCGGTGGACACGCGCGACTACCGGATCAACGTCTCGGCGATTCCGCTGGAGGGTGGCCGCACCTTCCTGCGCCTGGGGTATTCCTACGGCTTCGGCTTCACCGGACGGCTGGCCATGAACGCCTACCTCGCGACGGCCGGGGCCGACAAGGTCGGCTTCAGCCGCGTGGGCGAGCCGGGCGGACCGCAGCGCCTGATCGGCGGCATGCGCGGCACCGTGGAGCGCAACGCCATGCGCTACTACCTGGCCATCGACGCCTTCCTCGATTCGCTGCAGGCGCCGCCCGCGCAACGCGCCGAGCGGCGCGTGCAGGCCTGGTTCAATGCCACCGAGCGCTACCCGCAGCAGTTGCGGGAGATGAACCGCGAGACCTACGTGGGCATGAAGCGCATGGAGATCGCGCGCCAGCGCGAGCTGATCCAGTGAGGCCTCGCCGGCTGGTTCAGTAAGCCGCCGTGGCGGCTTACTTGAGGCCGGCCGCGGCGCGCAGCAGCTCGGCGCGGTCGGTGCGCTCCCAGCTGAACTCGGGCTCCTCGCGACCGAAGTGGCCGTAGGCGGCGGTCTTCTCGTAGATGGGACGCAGCAGGTCCAGCATCTGGATGATGCCCTTGGGCCGCAGGTCGAAGTGCTCGTTGACCAGGGCGGCGATGCGCTCGTCCGGGATCACGCCCGTGCCTTCGGTGTAGACCGTGACGTTCATGGGCCGGGCCACGCCGATGGCATAGGCGACCTGCACCTGGCACTGGCGCGCCAGGCCGGCGGCGACCACGTTCTTGGCCACGTAGCGCGCGGCGTAGGCCGCCGAGCGATCGACCTTGGACGGGTCCTTGCCGGAGAAGGCGCCGCCACCGTGCGGGCAGGCGCCGCCGTAGGTGTCCACGATGATCTTGCGGCCCGTGAGCCCGCAGTCACCCTGCGGCCCGCCGATGACGAAGCGCCCGGTGGGGTTGATCAGGTAGCGCGTCTCCTTGAGCCACTCCTTGGGCAGCACGGGCTTGATGATCTCCTCGACGACGGCCTCGACGAAGGACGCCTTCATCCTGTTGCCCTCGCTTTGCTCCGGGCTGTGCTGCGTGGACAGCACCACGGTGTCGATGCTGTGCGGGCGGCCATTGACGTAGCGCATGGTCACCTGGCTCTTGGCGTCGGGCCGCAGGAAGGGCAGGCGCCCGTCCTTGCGCAGCTGCGCCTGGCGCTCCACCAGGCGGTGCGCATAGTGGATGGGCGCGGGCATGAGCTCCGGCGTCTCGTCGCAGGCATAGCCGAACATCAGGCCCTGGTCGCCGGCGCCGGTGTTCAGGTGGTCGTCGCTGGCATGGTCCACGCCCTGGGCGATGTCGTTGGACTGCTTGTCGTAGCAGACCATCACGGCGCAGCCCTTGTAGTCGATGCCGTACTCGGTGTTGTCGTAGCCGATGCGCTTGATGGTGTCGCGCGCGACCTGGATGTAGTCCACCTGCGCGTTGGTGGTGATCTCGCCGGCCAGCACCACCAGGCCCGTGTTGGTCAGCGTCTCCGCGGCCACGCGGCTGCGCGGGTCCTGGCGGAAGATGGCATCGAGGATGGCATCGGAGATCTGGTCGGCCACCTTGTCCGGGTGGCCCTCGGAGACGGATTCGGAAGTGAAGAGGAAGTCGTTCGCCATTTGAGATACTCCATCGGTTCGGAAGGCGCGTTGCCTTCGCTGGAGCTTCGGCGAACGCTTTAGCAGCCGTTGTTTAACGTCGCCCTGCAAGTAGTTCAATAACTCAGCGACGCGCGCATTCTATGCCGGATCGCCCGGCCTCCGCTCCCAGACCATGCTCCCGTTTTTTCGCCTGCTGTCCGTCTTTCCGCTGGCCGTGCTGCAGGGCTTGGGTGCGGCGCTGGGCTGGTTCGTGTTCCTCGTCTCGCCCGTGTGGCGCCGCCGCTTCCTGGACAACGCGGCCCAGGCCGGCTATGGCTTTCGCGCGGTGCGGCCGGCGGTGGCGCACATCGGGCGCATGGTCGGCGAGCTGCCCCGCCTGTGGCTGGGCCGACCGGTGCCGGTGCGCTGGGACGGCGGCGAGCTGCTCGACGAGGCCTACGCCGCGGGGCGGGGCCTGCTGCTGCTGACGCCGCACCTGGGCTGCTTCGAGATCGCCGCGCTCGCTATCGCCGAGCGCCATTCGGCCGCGCACGGGCCGCTCACGGTGCTGTACCGGCCGGCACGCAAACCGTGGCTCGCGCCGCTGGTGGCGGCCTCGCGCGACCGGCCGGGCGTGGAGCCGGCGCCGACCACGCTGGCCGGGGTGCGGCAGATGATCAAGGCCCTGCGCCAGGGGCGCGCCGTCGGCCTGCTGCCCGACCAGGTGCCGCCCGAAGGCATGGGCACCTGGGCACCGTTCTTCGGCCGCCCGGCCTACACCATGACGCTGGCGGCGCGCCTGGCGCAGCAGACCGGCTGCGAAGTGCGCCTGGTCTGGGGCGAGCGCCTGCCCTGGGGGCGCGGATTCGTCCTGCACTGCCGCGAACTGCGCACGCCCCTGCCCGCGGCGCTGGACGAGGCGGTGGCCCGCATGAACGAGGAGATGGAGCGGCTGATCCGCGAGTGCCCGCAGCAGTACCTGTGGAGTTACGCCCGCTACAAGCCGCCGCGCGAGCCGGCTGCGGCGGCCGTGCCCGCGGCCTCGCAGGAGTCGGCCCGGTGAAGCGTTGCATGTCGAACGCGGCCGGCTATCTCACGCTGGCCGGGCTCTGGCTGTTCCACTGGCTGCCGCTGGCCTGGCAGGCCGCGGTGGGGCGGGCGGTGGGCGTGCTGCTGTGGCGTGTGGCCGGGTCCCGCCGCCGCATCACGCTGCGGAACCTGGCCTTGTGCCTGCCCGAGCTCGGGCCGCAGGCGCACGAGCGCATCGGACGCGAACTGTTCCAGTGGTTCAGCCGCAGCGTGCTCGAGCGCGGCCTGCTGTGGTGGGCCTCGCCGCAGCGCCTGCGCCGCCTCATCCACGTGGAGGGCGATGTCGGGTTCGCCGACCGGCACCCCGGCCCGGTCATGTGGTTGGCGCCGCACTTCGTCGGCCTGGACGTGGCGGGTGCGGCCTGCCAGCTCTTCGTGCAGCGTGAGGGCGCCTCCATCTACCAGGCGCAGACCCAGCCGGTGCTCGATGCGGCCATGCGTCGTGGGCGCCTGCGGCATGGCCGCGCGCGCATCTTCTCGCGCGCGGAGACGGCGCGGCCCCTGATGCGCGCGGTGCGCGAGGGCGCCGCCTTCTTCAACCTGCCCGACATGGATTTCGGCGGGCGCGACGCCGCCTTCGTGCCATTCTTCGGCGTGCCGGCCGCCACGCTGCTGGCGCCCTCGCGCATGGCGCGGGCGCTGGACATGAAGGTGCAGCCGGTGGTGGCGACCATGCTCCCGGGAGGCCAGGGCTACCGCGTGCGCTTCCTGCCGCCCTGGGACGATTTCCCCAGCGATGACGCACTGGCCGACACCGCGCGCATGAACCGCTGGATCGAGACCCAGGTGCTCGAGTGCCCCGCGCAGTACTTCTGGGTGCACAAGCGCTTCAAGACGCGCCCGCCGGGCGAGCCCGGCCTGTACGACTAAGGCCGCAGGAAGGCCTCGATCCGGCGCGCGACCCAGTTCGGGTCTTCGTGCACCACCCAGTGCGAGGCCTGGGGGTGCCGCTCGATTCGCAGGTCGGGTACCCAGCGGTCCAGCCCGTCCAGCAGCGAGGGGAGCAGGGCGCTGTCCTGCTCGCCCCACAGCACGAGCGTGGGCACGCTCACGCGCAGGGCATTGTCGGCGAGCGTGAGGCCTGCGGCCGCGGGATCGCCCGGCGTGGGTGGCCGCAGGGGCGAGGCCGCGTAGTAGCTGCAGGGGCCGACCAGGCCCGCGCCGCCCTCCCGCCAGACCTGCCGAAAGCGGTCCTTCACGTCCTCGGTGAGCCAGTCGGCGCGGCCCTGCGCGTCGGCGAAGAAGGGCCAGATCCGGCGGAAGTCGTCCTGGGCCAGCCGCTGCGCGGCATCGGGCCGCGCGAGGTAGTTCATGTAGGCGCTGGCGGCCTGCTGGCGCGGATTGCCCTGCAGCTCGCGGGCGAAGGCGCCGGCATGCGGCGCGTTGATGATGACCAGGCGCTCCATCAAGCCGGGACGGCGCGCCGCCACGCCCCAGGCGATGGCGCCGCCCCAGTCGTGCGCCACCAGCGCCGCGACCGGGGCGCCCTGGGCGGCGAGCAGGGCTTCGATGTCCTGCAGCAGGTGATGCGCCCGGTAGGCCTCCCGGTCGGCGGGCGAGGAGGACGACGCGTAGCCGCGCAGGTTGGGCGCGATGCACCGATAACCCCGGGCCGCCAAGCGCGTGAGCATGTCGTCCCAGACGAAGGCCGCCTCGGGAAAGCCGTGCAGGAACACCAGCACCGGCGCGGCCGGGTCCCCGGCCATGCGGCAGGAGAGCGTGATGCCGTGGGGGAGGGCGAGCTCGCCGGTCTCGATCATTCGTTCGACGACGGTGGCGCAGGGCTTGCCGACGCCGCCGGATGCGCCCACTGCCACAGCAGGAAAGCGGTCTCCTCCACGCCCTGCTTCTTCAGCGCCGAGAACAGCTTCACGTCGCCGCCGCCGGCTTGCAGGCGGGCGATGGACAGCGCCTTGGCGCCCTCCGAGCGATTGAGCTTGTCGGCCTTGGTGAGCAGCACCAGGAACTTCAGGCCCTGCTCCACGCGGGGGCGGATCACTTCGAGCAGGATCTCGTCCAGCTCCGTGAGCCCCAGGCGGGGGTCCGTGAGCAGCACCACGCCGCGCAGGTTCTCGCGGCTCACGAGGTAGTTGGCCATCACCTGCTGCCAGCGCAGCTTGTCCTGCTTGGGGACCGCCGCATAGCCGTAGCCGGGCAGGTCGGCCAGCACGGCGTCGGTCGTGCCCTGGCGGCCCAGCGCGAACAGGTTGATGCTCTGCGTGCGCCCGGGCGTCTTGGACGCGAAGGCCAGGCGCTTTTGCTGCGTGAGGGTGTTGATGCAGGTGGACTTGCCGGCATTGGAGCGGCCGACGAAGGCGATCTCCGGCATCTCGTGGGCGGGCAGGAACTCCAGCTTGGGGGCCGTGGTGAGAAAGCGCGCCGTGTGCATCCAGCCGAGGGCCTGCGCGGGCGTGACCGCATCGGCTCCGGGGGAGGCCGTGGGGGAAGGAGCGGGCGGACCCGGCTGGTGCGTCATAGGGGGAGTGTCCGACGGCCGGGCAGGCCAAGGTCGGCATTGTAGAATCTCGCGGTTTTGCGCCTTCTGAACCACTCCCACCTATGAAGTTGCCCGCTTCCCTGCTGCTGGCGGCCCTGCTTGCGGCGCCCGTGATGTCCTCGGCACAGCAATCGCCCCAGGTCGCCCCCGGGCCGGCCGATGCGCCCGCCGCGCCGACCACGCCCAAGCAGCCGGTCAAGCCCGACCTGGCACAGGGCGAGCAGCGCTACACCGCGGTGTGCGCCGCCTGCCACGGCGCCGACGGCAACTCCGGTGCGCCGGCCAACCCCAAGCTCGCCGGCCAGCATCCGCAGTACCTCGTCAAGCAGCTCTACGACTTCAAGACCGGGAAGCGCCCCAGCCCGATCATGCAGGGCTTCGCGGCGCAGCTGAGCGACCAGGAGATGCGCAACATTTCCTACTGGCTCTCGACGCAGAAGCCCAAGGACGGCTTCGCGCGCGACAAGGAAGCGGTGGCCCTGGGTGAGCGCATCTGGCGCGGCGGGCTGGCCGACCGAGGCATCGCCGCCTGCGCCGGCTGCCACAGCCCCAATGGGGCCGGCATCCCGGCCGTGTATCCGCGGCTGGCCGGCCAGCACGCCGACTACACCGTGTCCCAGCTGATGGGGTTCCGCGACGGCAAGCGCCCGAACAACGTCATCATGCACCAGGTCGCAGCCAAGATGACCGACCGCGAAATCCGCGCCGTTTCCGACTACGTGGCCGGCCTGCGCTGAGGCGCTTTCTCACCTCTGCGGGAACCTCGCTCGCAAGAGCACACCTAAACAGGCGGGCCGGCTCCCGCCTTTTTCTTTTGCTCCGGGCCTCCATCCTTCTTCCATGACCGCATCCATTCCCGCTCCGGGGCCCCGGCCCCGCTCGCACACGCTGCGCGCGGCGGTCGAGCTGCTGTCGTCCATGCGCTTTGCGATCGCCCTGCTCACGGTGATCTGCATCGCCTCGGTGATCGGCACCGTGCTCAAGCAGAACGAGCCGGCGGTCAATTACGTAAACCAGTTCGGCCCCTTCTGGGCGAGTGTGTTCAATGCACTGAAGCTGCCGGGCGTCTACAGCGCCTGGTGGTTTCTGCTGATCCTGGCCTTTCTGGTCCTGAGCACGTCGCTGTGCATCGCCCGCAACACGCCCAAGATCATCGCGGACCTGCGGGCGCACAAGGAGAACATCCGCGAGCAGAGCCTGCAGGCCTTCCACCACCGTGCGCAGGGTGACCTGCCCGATGCGCCGGAGCCGGCGGCCCATCGCATCGGCTCCGCGCTCGCGCGCGCCGGCTGGCGGGTCAAGCTGCAGCGGCGCGAGGGCAGCCAGGGCGCAGGCTGGATGGTGGCCGCGCGGGCCGGCGCGGCCAACAAGCTCGGCTACATCGCCGCGCACAGCGCCATCGTCCTGGTCTGCCTGGGCGGGCTGCTCGACGGCGACCTGATCGTTCGGGCGCAGATGTGGTGGGGCGACAAGGCCCCCTACCGCGGCGGCGGCATGCTGGCCGACGTGGGCCCGCAGCACCGCCTGCCCGCCAGCAATCCCACCTTCCGCGGCAACCTGCTGGTGGCCGAAGGCACGCAGTCCGGCACGGCCCTCCTGAACCAGAGCGACGGCGTGCTGCTGCAGGAGCTGCCCTTCTCCATCGAGCTGAAGAAGTTCATCGTCGAGCACTACTCGACCGGCATGCCCAAGCTCTTCGCCAGCGAGATCGTGATCCACGACCGCGAGACCGGCGAGCGCATCCCTGCCCGCGTGGAGGTCAACCACCCGGCGCGGCATCGCGGCATCGAGATCTATCAGTCCAGCTTCGACGACGGCGGCTCGACCGTGAAGCTGCGCGCGGTGCCCATGAACGCGGATACCAAGCCCTTCGAGATCGAAGGGGTCATCGGCGGCAGCTCGCAGCTCACGCGCGGCGAGTCCGGTGATGCCGATCGGCTGACGCTGGAGTACACGGGCCTGCGGGTGATCAACGTCGAGAACTTCTCCGGCGATGCGGCGGCCAGCGGCACCGACGTGCGTTCGGTGGACCTGCGCAGCTCCATCGAATCGCGCCTGGGCGCGGGCAACAAGACCGTCACCCAGCGCGAGCTTCGCAACGTGGGCCCCAGCGTCACCTACAAGCTGCGCGACGCCGCCGGCCAGGCGCGCGAGTTCCACAACTACATGCTCCCGGTGAACCTCGGCGAAGGCGTTCCGCTGTACCTCATGGGCGTGCGCGACACGCCCGCCGAGAACTTCCGCTACCTGCGCATCCCGGCGGACGAGAAGGGCGAGCTGGACGGGTTTCTCCGCCTGCGCGACGCGCTGCGTGATCCGCGCCTGCGGGCCGAGGCCGTGCGCCGCTTCGCCACCCAGGCCACCGACCCCGCCCGGCCCGAACTCGTGGAGCAGCTCACCGCTTCGGCAAGCCGCGCGCTCGACCTCTTTGCCGGCGCGGCGCCGGTCAGCCCGGGCGGCCAGGCCACCGGCGGCCTGCAGGCGATCTCGGCTTTCATGGAGGCCAACGTGCCCGAAGCCGAGCGTCCCCGCGCCGGCGAGGTGGTGGTGCGCATCCTCAACGGATCGCTCTTCGAGCTGGCCCAGCTCTCGCGCGAGCGCGCGGGCCTCGCGCCGCTTTCGCCCGGCGAGACGACGCAGGCCTTCATGAACCAGGCCGTGCTGTCACTGAGCGACCTGCAGCTCTACCCCGCGCCGATGGCCTTCCGCCTCACCGACTTCACGCAGGTGCAGGCCAGCGTGTTCCAGGTCGCGCGTGCCCCCGGCCGCAACATCGTCTATCTGGGCTGCGCCTTGCTGATCATCGGTATCTTCGCCATGCTCTACGTCCGCGAACGGCGCCTGTGGGTCTGGCTGGCTCCGCAGGACGGGGGCAGCCGGGCCAGCATGGCCCTGTCGTCCAATCGCAAGACCCTGGACACCGACCGCGAGTTCGCGCACCTTCGCACCCAACTTCTGGATTCGACACCATGAACACCGCGACCACCACGCTGACCCTCCACGAAGGCTTCCTGGCCCGGCGAAACTGGCTGGACTGGGTGTTCGCTGCGCTGGTGACCGCCGGCGGCCTCTTCGCCCTGCAGCGCTATGGCGCCTACATGGACGTGTACGAGAAAGGCATCCTGCTCGGCTCCATCCCCTCGGCCATCTGGCTCGGCTGGTTCTGGCGTCCGCTGCAGGCGCTGATGGCGGTGGTGGCAGCCTTCTCGCTGCTGGCCATCGGCGCCTACCAGGGCGATCTCGCGCGCTCCGAGACGGTGTTCTGGCTCAAGTACTTCCTGTCCAGCCAGTCGGCCATCCTGTGGATGTCCATGCTGTTCTTCATGAGCACTGCCTTCTACTGGACCGGCATCTTCGCGCGCGGACAGGCGCAGGCGATGGAGCGCATCGCGTCGGGCCTGGCCTGGGTGGCCGTCGGCATGGCCCTGATCGGCACCATGGTGCGCTGGTACGAAAGCTACCTGATCGGCCCGGACATCGGCCACATCCCGGTGAGCAACCTGTACGAGGTGTTCATCATGTTCTGCTGGATGACGGCGCTGTTCTACCTGTACTTCGAGCGGCAGTACGACACTCGCGCCCTGGGGGCCTTCGTGATGCTGGTGATCAGTGCCGCCGTGGGCTTCCTGCTCTGGTACACGGTCGTGCGCGAGGCCCACGAGATCCAGCCGCTGGTGCCGGCCCTGAAAAGCTGGTGGATGAAGCTGCACGTGCCGGCCAACTTCGTGGGCTATGGCACCTTCGCGATCGCGGCCATGGTGGCATTCGCCTACCTGGTCAAGATGCAGGCCGCCGAGACGCGCTGGTGGAAGCTCGCGCCGCTGTGGCTGCTGGGTGTGGTGCTGTGCTTCGAGCCTCTCGTGTTCCGGCAGTCCCCTGAGGGCGGGCTGAGCAACTACTGGGCCGTGTACTTCGGCATCTCGGCCCTGATCGTCGGTGGCATCCTGTCCCTGCGCGGGCGCATCGCCGAGCGCCTGCCCTCCTTCGAGGTGCTGGACGACGTGATGTACAAGGCCATCGCGGTCGGCTTCGCCTTCTTCACCATCGCCACCGTGCTGGGCGCCCTGTGGGCGGCCGAGGCCTGGGGCGGCTACTGGAGCTGGGACCCCAAGGAGACCTGGGCGCTGATCGTCTGGCTCAACTATGCGGCCTGGCTGCACATGCGCCTCATGAAAGGCCTGCGCGGCGCCGTCTCCGCCTGGTGGGCCCTGGTCGGCCTGGCGGTGACGACCTTCGCCTTCCTGGGCGTGAACATGTTCCTGTCCGGCCTGCACAGCTACGGGAATCTCTGAGAGGGGCTTCCCCGAGCGGGCGGACGGGGTTATCTGAGCCGGGCCAGAATGGGGCCCGCTCCAGGAGAACCCATGCTGGTCAGAACCCATCGCGACGGATTCATTCACCCCGTCGCCAGCGAGATCACGCCCCGCGCCCACTACCAGCAGCGCCGCGAACTGCTTCGCTGGATGGCGGCCGGCGGCGCCGGTGCGGCGCTGGCGAGCTGGGCGAGCCGCGAAGCACTGGCGCAGGTGGCGCGGCCGGGCAAGCTGCCCCCGCTCGCCGCACAACGTTCGGCAGTGGACGGTGCCTCCACCATGGAGAAGATCACCGACTACCAGGACGCGAGCACCTACAACAACTTCTACGAGTTCGGCACCGACAAGAGCGACCCGGCGCGCAACGCCCACACGCTGGTCACCAGCCCCTGGAGCGTGGAGGTCGAAGGTCTGGTGAAGCGGCCCGCGCGCTACGCGCTGGAGGACCTGCTCAAGCTCGCCCCGCAGGAGGAGCGCATCTACCGGCTTCGCTGCGTGGAGGGCTGGTCCATGGTGATCCCCTGGGTCGGCTACTCCCTGTCGTCCCTCATTCGCAAGGTGGAGCCGCTGGGCAACGCCAGGTACGTGGAGTTCGTGACCCAGGCCGACCGCAAGACCATGCCGGGCGTGAGTTCGCGCGTGCTGGACTGGCCCTACGTGGAAGGGCTGCGGATGGACGAGGCCATGCACCCGCTCACGCTGCTTTCCTTCGGCATGTACGGCGAGGTGCTGCCCAAGCAGAACGGCGCGCCGCTTCGCCTGGTGGTGCCCTGGAAGTACGGCTTCAAGAGCGGCAAGTCGCTGGTGCGCATCCGCTTCGTCGAGAACGAGCCGAAGACCGCGTGGAACAAGGCCGCGCCCAGCGAATACGGCTTCTACTCCAACGTGAACCCGGACGTGGACCACCCGCGCTGGTCGCAGGCGACCGAGCGGCGCATCGGCGAGGGCGGACTCTTTGCCAAGAAGCGTAAGACGCTGATGTTCAACGGCTATGAGTCCCAGGTGGGGCAGCTGTACGCCGGCATGGACCTCAAGAAGCTGTTCTGAGGCGCGATGGGTACGGGCTCGCGCAGGCAGTCGTGGCTCGCGCCCGGCGCGGTCAGGCCGGCGGTGTTCGTGCTGTGCCTGCTGCCTTTCGCCTGGCTGTTCGCGGCCGCCTTCCTGGACCGGCTCGGCGCCAACCCGGCCGAAGCGCTCATTCGCTCGACCGGGGACTGGACACTGCGCTTTCTCTGCATCACGTTGGCGGTGACCCCGCTGCGGGTGCTGCTGGGACTTCCCGCGCTGGCCCGCCTGCGGCGCATGCTGGGGCTCTTCACCTTCTTCTATGCCGCGCTGCATGCACTGAGCTACGCCGGCTTCGACATGGGCTTCGAGGTGCAGGAGATCGCCCGCGACATCGTGAAGCGGCCCTTCATCCTGGTGGGCTTCTGCGGCCTGGTGCTGCTCACGGCGCTGGCAGCGACCTCGTTCAATGCCGCCATCCGCTTCCTGGGTGCGCGGCGCTGGCAGGCGCTGCACCGGGCCGTGTACCTTGTGGCCGGCCTGTCGATCCTGCACTTCTTCTGGATGCGGGCGGGCAAGAACGACTTCGCGGAGGTGGCGCTGTATGCGGCGATCCTGGGCGCCTTGCTCGGGTGGCGCGCATGGCGGCGGCTGGCGGCGCGCAAGGCGCCGCCGCCGGCCTTCAGCCGATGAGGCGCTCCGAGCGCAGCTGGTCCTCGATGCTCTCGCGCGCGCGGATCAGCGTGGCCTCGGCGCCATCGACCAGCACCTCGGCGGCGCGACCCCGGCTGTTGTAGTTGCTGGCCATGCTCATGCAGTAGGCCCCGGCGGACAGCACCGCGAGCAGCTCGCCCGGCCGCACGGCCAACTCGCGGTCCTGGCCGATCCAGTCCCCGCTCTCGCACACGGGGCCGACGACGTCGTAGCGCTGCGGCACGCGCTGAGCATCTCGGTGCAGCGGCACGATGCCGTGCCAGGCCTGGTACATCGCGGGGCGAGGCAGGTCGTTCATGGCCGCATCGACGATGCAGAAGTTCTTCTGCTCGCCCGGCTTGAGGTACAGCACCTCGGTCAGGCACACGCCCGCATTGCCCACCAGCGAGCGCCCGGGTTCGATCATGAGGTGCCGGTCGCCGTAGCCGCGCGCGTCGAGACGGGCCAGCAGCTGCGCCCACAGCGCGTCGGCCGCCGGGGGCGTGTCGCCGCGGTAGTCGATGCCCAGGCCACCACCGAAATCGATGTGCTTCAAGGGAATGCCCGCCGCCTCGATGGCCTGCACCAGGTCCAGCACGCGGTCCATGGCGTCGAGGTAGGGCGCGGTGTCGGTGATCTGCGAGCCGATGTGGCAGTCGATACCCACCACCGAAAGCCCGCGAAGGCCGGCCGCGTGGCGGTAGGCGTGCAGGGCGCGCTCGTGGGCGATGCCGAACTTGTTGCCCTTGAGGCCCGTGGAGATGTACGGGTGCGTCTTGGCGTCCACGTTCGGATTGACGCGGATGCTGACCGGCGCCACGCGGCCGCAAGCCCGCGCCACCTCGTCGAGCACGTCCAGCTCGGACTCGCTCTCCACGTTGAAGCAGCCGATGCCGACCTCCAGCGCGCGGCGCATTTCGGCGCGGGTCTTGCCCACGCCGGAGAAGATGACGCGGGCCGGATCGGCCCCCGCACGCAGCACGCGTTCGAGTTCGCCGCCCGAGACGATGTCGAAGCCGCAGCCGGCCTGCGCGAAGACCTGGAGCACGGCCAGCGACGAGTTCGCCTTCATCGCGTAGCAGATGGTGGCCTTGCGTCCGGCCAGGCCGCGCTGGTAGGCGGACAGGGCGGCGAGCATGGAGGCCTTGGAGTAGGCGAAGAGCGGCGTGCCGTACGCCTGCGCCAGTGCCGCAAGGCGCACGTCCTCGAGCCACAGCTCGTCGTCGCGCCAGGCGAGCTGGGGGTGTCCGGGCAGGGGCGTCATCGCTGGAGCCCCGGCGAGTTGGCAGGTGAGGCCGAGGTGGCCGCGGGCTCGCGGATGGGGCCGGGCAGCAGCGTCTGGGGCAGGGTGGCACGGCCGACCGCCTGGTCGCCGCTGGGCAGGAACAGGGGGCCTTTCTGGCCACAGCCTGCGAGGGCCGCGACCGAGGCGAGCAGCGCCATGGCCGAGGGCCTGACTAGAATCGTTTTCGACCAAGCGAACATCGACGGATTGTAATGACCGACCTCGAATACATGGACCGGGCGGAGGCGCTGCTGCGCGGTGTGGAGACAGGCTGCGACCGCGTGAACGACGAGACCGATGCGGACCTCGACAGCCAGCGCGTCGGCGGCATGGTGACGGTCACCTTCCGCGACGGCAGCCAGATCGTCGTGAACATGCAGAAGCCCCTGCACGAGGTCTGGATGGCCACCCGAGCAGGCGGCTTCCACTACCGCTTCGACGGCGAGCGCTGGATGGACACCAAGGGCCAGGGCGAGTTCTTCGAGCACCTCACGCGACAAGCCAGCGCCCAGGCCGGCCTGCCGCTGGTGTTCGCGCCGGTCTAGCGGAACAGGTCCAGGATGCTGCGTCGCTGCTCGCCGGGCGCAGGCGGCGGCGGCCGGCCATCGGAGTTGAGCAGGCTCGGGTCGTGCAGCGGGTTGCCCGGCGTGCTCTCGCCGCGGCTGCCGCCCCCGTAGGCCGCGCCGCCGCCCTCGATCAGGGCGGGGGAGGGCATCGGCAGGGCGGGAACGCCCAGGCTGCCGACCCCGGTGCCCGGGACGAACTCGCGGTAGTACCACTCGCCGCCCAGGTTGACCACGCCTTCGGGCGCCAGGGGTTGCACCACCGGCACGCCCTGCAGCGCGGTCTGCATGAAATTGATCCACACCGGCAGGCTCAGGCCGCCACCGGTCTCGCGGTCGCCCAGCGAACGCGGCGTGTCATAGCCCATCCAGACCACCGCCACCACGTGCGGATGGAAGCCCGCGAACCAGGTGTCGATCGAATCGTTGGTGGTCCCGGTCTTGCCGTAGAGGTCGGAGCGCTTGAGCACCGACTGCGCGCGGGCGGCCGTGCCGGAGCGGGCGATCTCCTGCAGCAGGCGGTTCATCACGAAGGCATTGCGCGGGTCGATGGCGCGCATGGCCTCGTTCGGAAGCGGCGGCTGTGTCTCAACCAGCGTCTTGCCGCGCTGGTCGGTGATGCGGCTGATCAGCCAGGGGTTGACGCGAAAGCCCCCGTTGGCGAACACCGCGTAGCCCGTGGCGAGCTGCATGGGCGTGACCGCGCCCGCGCCCAGGGCCATGGTGAGGTAGGCCGGATGCCGCTCGGCATCGAAGCCGAAACGGGTGATCCAGTCCTGCGCGTTCTGCGGACCCACGGCCTGCAGGATGCGGATGGACACCATGTTCTTCGACTTGGCCAGTGCCGTGTGCAGGGGCATGGGTCCTTCGAAGCGACCGTCGTAGTTCTTGGGTTCCCAGGGCTGGCCGCCCGTGACGCTGGCGTCGAAGAACAGGGGCGCATCCTGGATCACGGTGGTGGGCATGAAGCCCTTCTCCAGCGCAGCCGAATAGATGAAGGGCTTGAAGGACGATCCCGGCTGGCGCCAGGCCTGGGTCACGTGGTTGAACTTGTTCTTGTTGAAGTCGAAGCCGCCGACCATGGCGAGCACGGCGCCGTCGCGCGGGTCGAGCGCGACGAAGGCACCCTCGACCTCCGGCAGCTGCGTGATCTCCCACTGCTTGCCGGGCTTCATGATGCGGATCACCGCGCCGCGCCGGATCTTGGTCTTCGGCGGCGCCTTCTCCGACAGGCCCGCCTGAGCCGGCCGCAGGCCCTCTCCGGTGATCTCGATCGGCTCGCCGCTCTGGCGCACGGCGACCACCTTGCGCGGCGTCGCCTCCAGCACCACGGCGGCCAGCACGTCGCCGTTGTCCGGGTGGTCGGCCAGGACGTCGTCCACCGCCTCGTCGAGTTCCTTCGGATCGGCGGGCAGCTCCACGAACTTCTCGGGGCCGCGGTAGATCTGCCGCCGCTCGTAGTCCATGATGCCCTTGCGAAGGGCGCGGTAGGCGGCTTCCTGCTCCTCGGCGCGAATGCTCGTGAACACGTTGAGACCGCGGGTGTAGGTCTCGTCGCCGTACTGCGCGTGAACCAGCTGGCGCACGGTTTCGGCCACGAACTCGCCGTGAACGCGCAGCGGCTCGGCGGCGGTGCGCAGCTTCAGCGGCTCGCGCCGGGCCGCCTCGGCCTGCTGCGCGGTGATGAAGCCGACCTCCTCCATCCGCTCGATGATGTACTGCTGGCGCTGCTGCGCCCGCTTGGGATTGACGAAGGGGTTGTAGGCCGACGGCGCCTTGGGCAGGCCCGCCAGCATCGCCGCCTCGGCGATGGACAGGTCTTTCATGGGCTTGCCGAAGTAGGCCTCCGAGGCGGCCGCGAAGCCGTAGGCGCGGTTGCCCAGGAAGATCTGGTTCATGTAGATCTCGAGGATGCGGTCCTTGGAGAGCTGGTGCTCCAGCTTGAAGGTCAGCAGCACCTCGTAGAGCTTGCGCGTGAAGGTCTTCTCGGAGGAGAGATAGACGTTGCGCGCCACCTGCATGGTGATGGTCGAGGCGCCCTGGCTCTTGGCGCGGCCGAGGTTGGCCAGGGCCGCGCGCGCCAGGCCCCGGTAGTCCACGCCCCGGTGCTGGTAGAAGCGCGCATCCTCGATGGCCAGCACGGCCTGCTTCATCACCTCCGGGACCTCCGCGATCGGCGTGAGGTTGCGGCGCTCCTCGCCGAACTCCCCGATCAGCACGCCGTCGGCCGTGTACACGCGCAGGGGCAGCTTGGGCCGGTAGTCGGCCAGGTCGGAGATGTCCGGAAGGTTCGGATAGGCGACCGACAACGCGACCGCGACGATGATCACGACGCTGACGCCTGCGGCCAACAGCGCGGCGAGCGCGCCGAGGACCACTTTCAGGAGCAAATGGGCCCGGCCCCCCTGTGCAGGGCGGCGAGGCTTGTTCTTGTCGGGGGTATCAGCAGGCATAAATTTCCAGGGCAGGAAGTTCCGGCAATCGTCGAGGTGCCGTCAGCCCGAGGTAGAGTCACGGCAGAGTAGCTGGACCGGCTTGGAGTGGCGGCGGGCCGATTCGGTTCTCAGTATCGCAGGCACGCTCGTCGGCTTTTGGCAACGGACACGGTTCTAACAATTAGAAAAATCCTTTGCCGACAAGGACGTAGCTGCTAGCATCTGAAGTGAAATCTTAAGTTTGTTACGACTCACTTACAGCCGTCTGGAGGCTTTCCTTGATCTCGCTGGGCTCCCTGTTTAGCCGTCAGACTCCTCCCCTGCTGGGCCTGGACATCAGCTCGTCCAGCGTGAAGCTGGTGGAGCTGGGCCGTGATGCCGATGGCCGGTATGTGGTGGAGCGCTGCGCCATCGAGCAACTCGAGCGCGGCTGCATCACCGACGGCAACATCGAAAAGTTCGACGAAGTGGCCGAGGCGATGCGCCGGGTGGTCAAGAAGAGCGGCACGCGCACGCGCAATGTCGCCATGGCATTGCCCGCCTCGGCCGTCATCACCCGCAAGATCATCCTGCCCGGCGGCCTGTCCGAGCAGGAACTGGAAGTGCAGGTCGAGGCCGAAGCCAACCAGTACATCCCCTTCTCGCTGGACGAAGTATCGCTGGACTTCTGCGTCATGGGTCCGAGCAACTCCTCGGCCGGCGACGTGGAGGTGCTGATCGCAGCCTCTCGCAAGGACAAGGTGCAGGACCGCCAGGGCCTGGCCGAGGCGGCCGGGCTCAAGCCGCTGATCCTGGACGTGGAGTCCTATGCCTCGCGCATGGCGGCCGGCCGGCTGATCCAGGGCCTGCCCGAAGGCGGCCTTGATTCCATGGTGGCGCTGTTCGAGGTGGGGGCCTTCACCACGAGCATGCAGGTCATCCGCAATGACGACGTCATCTACGACCGCGACCAGGCCTTCGGCGGCGCCCAGCTCACGCAGCTCATCGCCCGCCAGTACGGCTACTCGCCCGAAGAGGCCGAGATCAAGAAGCGCACCGGCGACCTGCCGGAGGACTATGCGGCGGCCGTGCTGCGCCCCTTCGTGGAGAGCCTGGGGCAGGAGATCGCTCGGGCGCTCCAGTTCTTCTTCACCAGCACGCCGCACAACCGGGTGGACCACGTGCTCGTGGCCGGCGGCTCCGCGGCCCTGCCGGGCCTGGCCGAAGCGGTGACCGCGCAGACCACCTTCACCTGCAGCCTGGCCGATCCCTTCGAAGGCATGGTGCTGGGCGACACGATCCGCGAGAAGAAGCTGCGCCGCGAGGCCCCGTCCTATCTCACCTCGTGCGGGCTCGCCCTGCGGAGGTTCGCCCAGTGATCCTGATCAACCTCCTCCCCCACCGCGAGGCTGCCCGCAAGCGCCGCCGCGACCTGTTCCATGTGTCGCTCGGCGCCTCGGCCCTTGCCGGTGCGCTCGTCGCCGCCGGCATCTACGGCTGGTATGCCAACCAGATCGCGGAGCAGCAGGCGCGCAACCAGCAGTTGCAGGCCGAGATCGGGCGGCTGGACGGGCAGATCAAGGACATCGCCAACCTGCAGAAGGAAATCGTCGCCCTGCGCGCGCGCCAGGAAGCCGTCGAGAACCTGCAGGCGGACCGCAACATGCCCGTGCACCTGCTCAACGAGCTGGTGCGCCAGCTGCCCGACGGCGTGTTCATCACCGCCGTGCGCCAGGAAAACCAGATCGTCACGCTCACTGGCGTGGCGCAATCGAACGAACGCGTGTCCGAGCTGCTTCGCAACCTGGGCAACAGCAGCCCCTGGCTCACCCGTCCCGAGCTGATCGAGATCGTCGCCGGGAACATCGCGCTGAACCCGCGCGAGCAGCGGCGCGTCGCCAACTTCAACGTCAGGGTGCGGGTGCTGCGCGCCAGCGAAGTCAAGCCGCCCGCCACCGAGGCCGCCGCCCCGGCCGCCAAGAGCTGATCGCCATGCCCAAAGCCAAGAGAAGCTTCGACCTGAAACTCAAGCTGGCGCGCTTCGGCAGCCAGTTCCAGAACCTCAACACGCGGGACCCGGCCTCCTGGCCCCTGGTCCCCCGGCTCAGCCTGTGCCTGGCGGTCACGGTGGGCATCGTGGCGGCCCTGTGGCTGGTGATGATCGACGCGTACAGCGATGAACTCGACGCCGAGGTCGCCAAGGAAACGAGCCTCAAGGCCGACTACAGCAAGAAGCTGGCGCAGGCCATCAACCTCGAGGCCCTGCGCAAGCAGCGCGAGCAGGTGCAGCAGTACGTCACGCAGTTGGAAAAGCAGCTGCCCGGCAAGGCGGAGATGGACGCCCTGCTGTCCGACATCAACCAGGCGGGCCTGGGGCGCAGCCTGTACTTCGAGCTGTTCCGCCCGGGCCAGGTCTCGGTGCGCGAGTACTACGCCGAACTGCCCATCGCCCTGCGCGTGACCGGCCGCTACCACGACATCGGTGACTTCACGTCGGACATCGCGCATCTCTCCCGCATCGTCACGCTGAACAACCTGGTCATCGTGCCCGGGCGCGACGGCACCCTGTCCATGGAAGCCACGGCCAAGACCTTCCGCTACCTGGACCCCGACGAGATCAACGCGCAGCGCAAAGCCACCGGAGGCGCCAAGTGACCGGCCTGAACATGGTCCCCCTCGCGTCGCGCCGCCTTGGTCGCATCGTGCTCGTGTCGCTCGCGGCGGCGCTCGTGGCCGGTTGCGGCGCCGGCGGCGACAACTCGCTCGCCACGTGGATGCAGCAGCAGCGCGCCGAGGTTAAGCCCAAGATCGAGCCCATTGCGCCGCCCAAGGCCTACACGCCCGAGCGCTACAGCGAAACGGCTGCCGCCGACCCCTTCGGCCGCGAAAAGCTCACGCAGGCCCTGCGCCGCGAATCGGGCCAGGCCACCAACAACTCGACCCTGCTCGCGCCCGAACTGGCGCGTCGCAAGGAGCCGCTGGAGAGCGTGCCGCTGGACAACATGGCCATGGTCGGCACGCTGTTCAAGCAAGGCAAGCCCGTGGCGCTGATCAAGGTGGACAACCTCCTCTACCAGGTGCGTCCTGGGCAGTACATGGGACAGAACTACGGCCGCGTGACCAAGGTCAGCGAGTCCGAGGTCGTGCTGCGCGAGATCGTCCAGGACCCCGTGGGGGACTGGGTCGAGCGCGTCACCACGATGCAGTTGCAAGAGAGGGCTCAATGAAGAAGAAACAAAGCACGGCAGCTCGGCTGCTGTCCCTTGCCGTGGCCGGCGCCTTGTTGCTGGGGCTGATCCCGACCCAGGCCCAGGCCCAGGCCGCCGGTCCCGCCGTCGAATCCGTCAGCAGCTCGATCCAGGGCGGCGTGGAAGTGATCCGCATCGACTTCAGCCAGCCCCTGGCCGCCGTGCCCAAGGGCTTCAGCATCCAGTCGCCCGCGCGCATCGCGCTCGACGTGCCGGGCGCCACCAATGCGCTCGGCCGCAACTCGGTCGAAGTCAACCAGGGCAATGTGCGCTCGGTGAGCGTGGTGCAGGCCGGAGATCGCACCCGGCTGGTCCTGAACCTCAAGTCGCCGGCCGCCTACAAGGCGCAGGTGCAGGGCAAGTCCCTGCTCGTGGCGCTGGACGGCGTCCCGGGTGGCACGCCGGTGGTCACGGCCCAGGCGCCGGCTGCCGCGGCGCCCTTCGCCGAAGCCCGCAACCGCGACACGCAACCCATTCGCGACGTCGATTTCCGGCGCGGCGCCGACAGCGCCGGGCGCGTGGTCGTGGACCTGCCGAACAACCAGGTGGGCGTGGACATCCGCCAGCAGGGGCAGAACCTCATCGTCGAATTCCTCAAGTCCAGCCTGCCCGAAGGCCTGCGCCGGCGCCTGGACGTGACCGATTTCGGCACGCCCGTGCAGACCGTCACCACCACCCAGACGGGTGACCGCGTGCGCATGGTGATCGAGCCCAAGGGCCAGTGGGAGCACAGCGCCTACCAGAGCGACAACCAGTTCGTGGTGGAAGTGCGCCAGCAGCGCGTGGACCCGACCAAGGTCACGCAGGGCCCCGGCTACACGGGCGAGAAGCTCTCGCTCAATTTCCAGAACATCGAGCTGCGCTCGCTGCTGCAGGTCATCGCGGACTTCACCAACTTCAACGTGGTGACCTCCGACTCCGTCACCGGCTCGGTCACGCTGCGCCTGAAGGACGTGCCCTGGGACCAGGCGCTGGACATCATCCTGCAGGCCAAGGGCCTGGGCATGCGCAAGAGCGGCAACGTGCTGTGGATCGCGCCCAAGGACGAAATTGCCGCCAAGGAGAAGCTCGACCTGGAAGCCCAGGCAGCGATCCAGGGGCTGGAGCCGCTGCGCACGCAGGCCTTCCAGCTGAACTACACCAAGGCCGCGGACATCGCCGCCCAGCTCACCGCGGGCCCAGTGGCCAACCGCATCCTGAGCACGCGCGGCAGCGTGATCGCCGAGCCGCGCACCAACCAGCTCTTCGTCACCGACATCGCCTCCCGCCTGGAACAGGTGCAGGGCCTCATCGGCAAGCTGGACATCGCGGTGCGCCAGGTGCTGATCGAGGCGCGCATCGTCGAGGCGGCCGACACCTTTGGCAAGTCGCTGGGCGTGCGCCTGGGCGGCAGCGACCTGCGCGGCGTGCGCGGTGGTGATCCCGGCTACTCCATCACAGGCAGCAACCGCGTCGCTTTCGGCGGCAGCTACGACGCCGTGTCCACCACCACCGGCGAGGGCGCCATCACCCTCGACACGGCGAACACCTCCTTCGTGAACCTGCCGGCGGTGGGCATCGGCGGCTTCGTACCCTCCAGCTTCGCCATCTCGCTGTTCAGCTCGGCGGCCAACCGCTTCCTGAACCTGGAGCTGTCGGCCCTGGAAGCCGACGGTAAGGGCAAGCTCGTGTCCAGCCCGCGCATCGTCACGGCCGACCAGACCAAGGCGCTGATCGAACAGGGCACCGAGTTCCCCTACCAGCAGGCCACCTCCAGCGGCGCCACCTCCATCGCCTTCCGCCGCGCCACGCTGAAGCTGGAGGTCACGCCCCAGATCACGCCCGAGGGCAACATCATCCTGGACCTGGACATCAACAAGGACAGCCGCGGCGAGACCACCACGGCCGGCATCGCCATCAACACCAAGCACATCAAGACCCAGGTGCTGGTGGAGAACGGCGGCACGGTGGTGATCGGCGGCATCTTCGAGCTGACCGAGACCGAGAACGAGGCGCGGGTGCCGGTGCTGGGCGAACTGCCCGCCGTCGGCAACTTGTTCCGCAACCGCCAGCGCACCGCCAACAAGCAGGAGATGCTGGTGTTCATCACGCCGAAGATGATCACGGACCGGGCGGCTGCGCGGTAAGTGCCTCAGGAAGAACAATCAATTTCACAGCCGACGTCGGCTGCACTTTGAGGGGAAACTAAATGGTGGTGGGTATCAGGCGCGTGCTCGCTTTGGTTCTGATAGGAGCCATGGCCGCGTGCGGCGGCGGCGGCGGCAGTCCAGGCACGGTCGCAGGCGGTGGCAGCTCAGGTGGTGGCAGCACTGGAGGGGGCGGTAGCACGGGCGGTGGTGGGACCACCGCAGCCCAGGCGAAAACCATTGAGGTTTATGCCTCCGCCGCGCAGCTGAATTCGGCCCCTGATTCCTCGGTGACGTTCACCGTGATTGCAAAGGACGCGGACAACCGCGCGATGCCTTCGCAACCCGTCGAGTTCTCGGCAACTTCCGGCAATCTCGTCGGTGCGATGCCGGTTCCCGTCACGGGTGAAGCTGGTGAGCCGATCAAGACCGTTCGCCTGCAGCCAGGCGTGGACCCGAGCAATCGCACCATCACCGTTACCCTGAAGTCCGGTGGGGCGACCAAGAGCATCGAAATTCCCGTCGTGGGGACCACGCTGTCGGTATCGGGCAGCCCGTCCATGCTGGTCGGATCGACGGCGGCGTTCACTGTCAAGGCGGCTGACTCCGCCGGTCGGGCCTTGAGCGGTGCGCCGGTAACGATGACTTCCGCGCAGGCAAATGCGCTGTCGGCAAGCACGGCGACCACCAACGCGCAGGGCGTGGCGACGTTCAACCTGACCGGCACCAAGACGGGTGCGGACACGATCACGGTCGCTGGCCTGGGCAGCAGCGCCACTGCGTCGGTGGCGGTGAGCAGCGTCGATTTCAGCTTCGTGCAGCCGAGCACCAACGCCACCGTGCCCGTCGGCGCCAGCCAGCCGGTCCAGGTGCGCTTGTTTTCTGGCGGGGCTCCCCAGGTGGGCACAACCGTCACCTTCAACACGACCCGCGGGACGATCACCCCCGCCAGCGTTTCAACGGACGCGTCCGGACTGGCTACCGCTACGCTGAGCGCGACGACCGCGGGCCCGGGCCTGATCACCGTCCAGGCTGCCGGTGGTGCCCAGGTGTCCCTGCCCGTTTCCTTCGCCGCGACTGCTCCAGCGAGCCTGGTATTGCAGGCCAACCCGAGCGCGGTCCCGCCGAACAGCGCGGGGTCGACTGGCAACCAAAGCACGCTGATTGCGGTGGTCCGCGATGCCGTCGGCAACCCTGTGGCTGGGCGGAACGTCGCTTTCTCTGCGCTGGCGGACGCAAGCGCGGGTTCCATCTCACCCGGCGTTGTCACCACTGATGCGTACGGTGTCGCGAGTGCGCAATTTGTGCCGGGCGCGCTTACTACCGCCTCGAACGGAGTCTCTGTCGCTGCGACTGTGGTCGGGACTGCAGTATCGGGTTCGACGCAACTAACGGTGAGCGGACAGGCGCTTTTCATCGCCATTGGGGTTGGAAACGAAATTGGGAACTATGACCCGACAACTTACGAGCGGCAGTTTTCGGTCGCAGTTACTGATGCGAACGGCGTCGCCGTCAAGAACAAGGAGGTCCAGCTTTCAGTTTGGCCCACCGACTACATGAAGGGGCGCATGTCGAAAGGAGCCGGCTGGCAGCAGACCATTACTGCCGCTTGTGCCAACGAGGATCGCAATCGGAACGGTCTCTTGGACCCCGCGACTGGAAGTACGCCGGCGGAGGACAGAAACGGAGATGGTGCGCTGACGCCCGGTCTGCCCATCGTCGTCGCGCCCGCAAACGTCGTGACCGATGAGCAGGGCTTTGCCACCTTTTATCTCCGCTACGGTGAGAACTACGCACTTTGGCTGATGACTTCCATCTCTGCCAGGGCTGTTGTCGGCGGAACGGAGTCGATCAGTAGCATGCCGCATACGCTTGGCGCCGCAGCTTCCGATGTCACCAGTGACGGCACGCCGGCATTCGTGGTCAGCCCGTACGGCACGAGTGCGTCTTGTACCGACGCCCTGTAGCGAGCGCAAGGCCCCGAACCGCTCTCTTTTCCTTTGACCCCTCTCGCCCTCGTCGGCCTCCCCGGCTCCGGCAAGACCACCATCGGCAAGCACCTGGCGCGGCGCCTGGGCTTGCCGTTTGTCGATCTGGACACGCGGATCGAGCAGGAACTCGGCTGCTCGATCCGGGCCTACTTCGAGGCGCAAGGTGAAGCGGCCTTCCGGGAAGTGGAGTCCAGCACCCTGGCGCGGCTCGCGGGGGAGGGGCCCAGCGTGCTGTCCACCGGCGGCGGCATCGTGCTGCTGCCGCAGAACCGCGAGGTCCTGCGCCGGCAGTGCCGGGTCGTCTATCTCCGGGCCTCGCCCGAGGACCTGTTCCAGCGCCTTCGGCACGACCGCAAGCGGCCGCTCTTGCAGGTGGCCGATCCCCTGGAGCGGCTGCGCAGCCTGCATGCCCAGCGCGCGCCGCTGTACGAGGAAGTGGCCGAGGTGACCGTGGAGGCCGGGCGCGAACGCGTGCAGCCCGTGGTCGAGGCCATCCTGAGCCAGCTCGGTCCAGCCACGCCTGGCGCTTGAAGGGCGGGCAGGGCGGCGACGTAAACTCGCCCGCATGTCCCCCATCCCTCCGCGCGAGCAGGTCCGCATCGACCTGGGCGAGCGCAGCTATCCCATCCTGATCGGCCAGGGCCTGATGGCGCAGCTCGACGAGCTGCCGCTGCCGCGCGGCTCCTCGGCGCTCATCGTGACCAACACCACCGTCGAGCCGCTGTATGCCAGGACGCTGCGCGAGGCGCTCGTGCGCCGCCACGGCCGCGTGAACACGCTGGCCCTGCCCGATGGCGAGGAGCACAAGACCTGGGAGACCCTGCAGCGCATCTTTGACGTGCTGCTGGAGCAGGGCAGCGACCGCAAGACCGTGCTGTACGCGCTGGGCGGCGGCGTGGTGGGCGACATCACCGGCTTTGCCGCGGCCTGCTTCATGCGCGGCGTGCCCTTCGTGCAGGTGCCCACGACGCTGCTGGCGCAGGTGGATTCATCCGTGGGCGGCAAGACCGCCATCAACCACCCACGCGGCAAGAACATGATCGGCGCCTTCTACCAGCCGCAGCTGGTGGTGTGCGACCTCGCGACCCTGAACACCCTGCCCGAGCGCGAGCTGAGCGCCGGGTTGGCGGAGGTGATCAAGTACGGGCCCATCCACGACATGGCCTTCTTCGACTGGATCGAGACGAACATCGACGCGCTGCGCGCCCGCGAGCCGCGGGCCCTGGCCCATGCGGTCAAGCGCAGCTGCGAGATCAAGGCCGAAGTGGTGGGCCAGGACGAACGCGAATCGGGCCTGCGTGCCATCCTCAATTTCGGGCACACCTTCGGCCACGCGATCGAGGCGGGCCTGGGCTACGGCCGTTGGCTGCACGGCGAGGCCGTGGGCTGCGGCATGGTCATGGCGCTGGCGCTGTCGGAGGAACTCGGCCTGGTCGATTCCGCCTTCGTGCGTCGCTGCACCGCGCTCATCGAGCGTGCCGGTCTGCCCACGCGCGGCCCCCGGCTGGGCGCGTCGCGCTACCTGGAGCTGATGCGCCTGGACAAGAAGTCCGAGGCCGGCGAGATCCGCTTCATCGTCGTCGCCGCACCGGGCCGGGCCGAACTGCGCGCCGCGCCCGACGCGCTGGTCGCGCGCGTGATCGAGCGCTGCTGCGCCTGAACGCATCGTCCTGCGGATCTCGGGCATGACCCTCGCGCCCTACGCCAGTGACCCGGCGCGCACGCGCGGCCGCCGCCATCCGGAGCCGGCCACGCCGCACCGCAGTGCCTTCCAGCGCGACCGCGACCGCATCGTTCATTCCACGGCTTTCCGGCGCCTGGTCTACAAGACGCAGGTCTTCCTGAACCACGAAGGCGACCTGTTCCGCACGCGCCTGACGCACTCCATCGAAGTGGCGCAACTCGGTCGGTCCATCGCGCGTCCCCTGGGCCTGTGCGAGGACCTGGTGGAGGCCATCGCGCTCGCGCACGACCTGGGCCACACGCCCTTCGGGCATGCCGGCCAGGACGCCTTGAACGAGTGCATGGCGGACCATGGCGGCTTCGAGCACAACCTGCAGAGCCTGCGCGTCGTGGACAAGCTGGAGGAGCGTTACCCGCGCTATGACGGCCTCAACCTGTGCTTCGAGACGCGTGAGGGCATCCTCAAGCACTGCTCGCGTGCGAACGCCGAGCGCCTCGAAGCGGGCGAACCGGGCGGGGTGGGGCGGCGCTTCCTGGACCGCACCCAGCCCGGCCTGGAGGCGCAGCTGTGCAACCTGGCCGACGAGATCGCCTACAACGCGCACGACATCGATGACGGCGTGCGCTCCGGCCTGCTCACGCTCGAACAACTCGAAGCGGTGGACCTCTTCGAGCACTTCCGGCAGAGCGCCTTGCGCGCGCATCCGCAGCTCGCCGGACGGCGGCTGCTGTACGAGTCCATCCGGCTCATGCTCAGCGCCCAGGTGCACGACGTCATCGACTCCACCGCACAGGCCCTGCAGGAAGCCCGGGTCGCAAGCGCCGAGGACGTTCGCCGCGCCGCCACGCTCGTGGGCTTCAGCGAACCGATGCGGCAGCGCAGCGCCGCGCTCAAGCAGTTCCTGCTGCACCAGCTCTATCGCCATCCGCAGGTGCAGGACATGACCGGCCGGGCTCGCCGGGTGGTGCGCGATCTCTTCGGCGTCTATGTGCAGTCGCCCTCCGAGATGCCCGAGGCCTATGCCCGTGCCGACGACCTGCCGCGGGCGGTGGCCGACTACATCGCGGGCATGACCGATCGCTTCGCGCTGCGCGAGCACGAGCGGCTCACCGGGCAGCGTGTGCTGGCCGGATGAAGGCGCGGCTGGATCCGTCGCTGCTGGTCGTCGCGGCGGGCATGGCCGCGGCCTTCCACGTGGGCAAGCTGCCGCCGGCGCTGCCGGTGCTGCGCGAGGTGCTGGGCATCTCGCTGGTGCAGGCCGGCTTCCTGATCTCGCTGGTGCAGTTGGCCGGCATGAGCCTGGGCCTGGCGATCGGCCTGGCGACGGACGGCCTGGGCCTGCGGCGCACCCTGCTGGCCGGCCTGTGCATCGTGTCCGTGGCGAGCGCGGCCGGTGGCTTGGTGCGCGAGCCAGCGCTGCTGCTCGCCCTGCGCGCGGCCGAAGGGCTCGGATTTCTCCTCGTGTACACGCCCGCGCCGGGGCTGGTGCGCCGGCTCGTGCCGGCCGAGCGGCTGTCGGTGCGGCTCGGGTTCTGGGGCGCCGCCATGCCCAGCGGCGCGGCCCTCGCGCTGTTGGTCGGCCCGGCGTGGATCGCGCACTGGGGCTGGCCCAGCTGGTGGTGGCTCGCGGCGGCCCTGTCCACGGGGGTCGCCGTCGCCGTGCTGGCCAGGGTGCCGCCGGATCCGCCGGCCGCCGTAGCGCCGCGCACGGCTTCGGGCTGGGTGCCGCGCCTGGCCGTCACGCTGCGTTCGCCCGGCCCGTGGCTCATCGCGCTGGGCTTCGGCGTCTATTCGGGCCAGTGGCTGGCCGTGATCGGATTCCTGCCCACGGTGTATGCGCAGGCCGGGCTGGCGCCGGGCACCGCCGGCGTGGCCACCGCCGTGGTCGCGGCCATGAACCTCACCGGCAACCTGGCCTCGGGCCGCCTGCTGCGGCGCGGATGGGCGCCGCAGCAGCTGCTTCGCATCGGCTTCGCCACCATGGCCGTCGGCGGCGTGCTGGCCTTCTCGCCGCTCGACAGGGTGTTGCCCGGCGGCCCCCTGCCGGCCGTCCTGGCCTACGTTGCGGTACTGTGCTTCTCGGCCGTCGGCGGCCTGGTCCCGGGAACGCTGTTCTTCCTCTCGGTGCGCTTCGCGCCCGGCGTGGACACGGTCTCGACCACCGTGGGCTGGATGCAGCAATGGTCCGCCTTCGGCCAGTTCGCCGGGCCGCCCCTGGTCGCCTGGGTGGCCAGCCTCAGTGGCGGCTGGCACTTCAGCGGCCTGGTGACCGCAAGCTGCGCCCTGCTGGGCCTGGGGCTGGCACACGGCATCGGCCGGCATTGGCGGCGACTCGCGGCGGCGGCATAGAATCGCGCCCCTTGCCGCCCTCCGCATCCCCGACGCCCATGATCGCCGACCCCGCGCTGGCGCTGGAGCCGACCCGCCTCTGGCTCGAACGCGCCGTGATCGGACTGAACCTGTGTCCCTTCGCCAAGGCGGTGCTGGCCAAGGGGCAGGTGCACTTCGCCCTCACCCCGGCGCAGGACTGGGGCGGCGTGTGCGAGGCGCTGGTGCGAGAGGCCGCCGAGCTGCTGGCAAGGGACCCTGCCGAGCGCGACACCACGCTGCTCGTCGCGCCGCATGCACCGGCCGACTTCGTGGAGTTCGCCGGCCTGGTCGCGCAGGGCGAGCGGCTTTTGGCCAACAACGGCTGGTCGGGAATCCTCCAGCTCGCGAGCTTCCATCCCGCCTTCCAGTTCGCGGGAGTCGATCCCGAGGACATCACCAACAGCACCAACCGCTCGCCCTGGCCCACGCTGCACCTGCTGCGCGAGGCGAGCATCGAGCGCGCCGTGCGGGCCTTCCCGGACGCGGCCGACATCTACGAAGCCAATATGGCCACCCTGCGCCGGCTCGGGCCGGACGGCTGGGCGCAGGTCCTGGCGGGGACCCCATGACGCGCGCCGACAGCAGCACGGAGCTGCGGCCCGGGCAGTCGGTGGAGCTGCTCCAGCAGCTGCACATCCTGACCCGCGAGGGCAAGCTCAACCAGGACTCCCGGCGCAAGCTCAAGCAGGTGTACCACCTCGTGCAGTTCATCGAGAAGCTGCTGGCCGACGCACCGCAGGGCGAGGGGCGTCCGGTGCTGGTGGACCATGGCGCCGGCAAGTCCTACCTGGGGTTCATCCTCTACGACCTCATCTTCAAGCCGCGCGGTGTCGGTCAAGTCTGGGGCGTGGAGACGCGGGCGGAGCTGGTCGAGCGCTCGCGCGCCCTGGCCGGGCGGCTCGGCTTCGAGCGCATGCACTTCCTTCACCTGAGCGCGGCCGAGGCCACGCAATCGGACGCGATGCCGGCCGAGGTGGACATGGTCACGGCCCTGCACGCCTGCGACACGGCGACCGACGAGGCCATCGACTTCGGCCTGGCGCGACGCGCACGCTTCATGGTGCTGGTGCCTTGCTGCCAGGCGGAGGTGGCGGGGCACTTGCGCCAGTCCAAGGCGCTGTCCCTGTCGCGCACGCCACTGGCCGAGCTGTGGCGCCATCCGTTGCACACGCGCGAGATGGGGAGCCAGCTCACCAACGTGCTGCGCTGCCTGTACCTGGAAGCCTGCGGCTACCAGGTCACGGTCACCGAGCTGGTGGGCTGGGAGCACAGCCTCAAGAACGAGCTGATCCAGGCGCGCTGGACGGGGCAGCGCAAGCGCAGCGCGGCCGCACGCCTGTTGGCGCTGCTGTCGGAGTTCGGGCTCGACGCCCTGGCGCCCCTGCGCTTCGCGCGGCTGCCGCCGCCGTCCTCAACGGTGGGGGGGACGGGCGCGGCGCCAGGCGATCACGGCGGCGCCGATGCCGACGGCGACCAGGGCGAACACGGCCAGACCGAGCACGGGCTGCGGTAGGCCCAGGACAACGGCCACCCAGATGATGGCCGTCATCAGCAACAGGAACGCGATCATCCAGGCGGAGAACATGGTGGTCTCTCGAGGGCTCTCAGCTCGGGAAGTGTGTTTCCCGATGTATGCGCCCGCTGTCCTCCAAGCCCGCACCCGGGCGTCGGAGAACATCGCGCTCCTCGACAATCGGGCAACCTGATCCGCCCGCCCGCCATGGCCAGACTTCCTCGATTGACCCTGCCCGGCCATCCGCACCATCTCATCCAGCGTGCGGCCGGCGGCCAGCCCGTCTTCCTGGCGGCGCCCGACTTCGAGGCCATGCACGCTGCGCTGGTGGAAGAAGCGCGGCTGCACGGCGTGGCCGTGCATGCCTACGTGCTCCTGCCCACCGCGATGCACCTGCTGGCCACGCCGGGCACGGCCGAGTCGCTGGGCCGGCTCATGCAGGGGGTCGGCCGGCGCTATGCGCGCTTCCTCAATGCACGCAGCGGCCGCAGCGGCGCGCTGTGGGAAGGACGCTACCGGGGCGCCGCCCTGCAGGCGCAGGCCTATCTCCTGGACGCCATGAGTCTCCTGGATCGCCTGCCGGTCCGGGCCGGGCTGGCGCCGTCGCCGGCCGAGTGGCCGTGGTCCAGCCACGGTCACTACGTGGGCCAGCGCAGCGACCGGCTCGTGAGCCCGCATTCCTTGTGGTGGCAGCTCGGCAACACCCCGTTCGCGCGGGAGATGGCCTATGCCCAGCGGGTGGAGGCCGGTTTGCCTGCGCAGAAGGAGCAGGCGCTGCTCGACTCGGCGCTGTACGGCTGGGTCCTCGGCGACGAGGCCTTCCTGCAGGCGCTGCAGGCGCGCAGCCCGCGGCCCCTGGTCCGCGGCCAGCCGGGGCGTCCACGCACCACGGTGGGTTGATCTGTCCCCAATTTAGGGCCGGGTCTTCTCCTTCGGGTTTGAAGCGGTGTCTGACCCCTATTTATTTCGCTTGAAGTGGGTGTGAGCCTGCACTATCCTCCGCGGTCCGCGAAAGTCTCCAAGGAAACCCCTATGGCCACGCCTGCCGAAATCCAGCACCTCCAAGAACACGGCCTGTACCAGTCCGGCAACGAGCACGACGCCTGCGGCGTGGGGTTCGTGGCGCACATCCAGGGGCAGAAGAGCCACGCCATCGTGCAGCAGGCGCTCAAGATCCTGGAAAACCTGGACCATCGCGGCGCCGTGGGGGCCGACAAGCTGATGGGCGATGGCGCGGGCATCCTCATCCAGCTGCCGGACGTCCTCTACCGTGAAGAAATGGCGCGCCAGGGCGTGGAGCTGCCGCCGCCCGGCGAGTACGGCGTGGGCATGGTGTTCCTGCCCAAGGAGCACGCCTCGCGGCTGGCCTGCGAACAGGAGCTGGAGCGTGCCATCAAGGCCGAGGGCCAGGTGCTGCTGGGCTGGCGTGACGTGCCGGTGGACCGCGACATGCCCATGTCGCCGGCCGTGCGCGAGAAGGAGCCCATCCTGCGCCAGGTCTTCATCGGCCGCGGCAGCGACGTCATCGTGCAGGACGCGCTGGAACGCAAGCTGTATGTCATCCGCAAGACCGCCAGCGCCGCCATCCAGAGCCTGCGCCTGAAGCACAGCAAGGAGTACTACGTCCCCAGCATGTCCAGCCGCACGGTGGTCTACAAGGGCCTGCTGCTGGCGGACCAGGTGGGCACCTATTACCTGGACCTGAAGGACGAGCGCTGCGTCTCCGCCCTGGGCCTGGTGCACCAGCGCTTTTCCACCAACACCTTCCCCGAGTGGCCGCTGGCGCACCCCTATCGCTATGTCGCGCACAACGGAGAGATCAACACCGTCAAGGGCAACTACAACTGGATGAAGGCGCGCGAAGGCGTGATGTCCTCGCCGGTGCTGGGCGCCGACCTGAAGAAGCTGTATCCGATCAGCTTCCCGGACCAGTCGGACACCGCCACCTTCGACAACTGCCTGGAGTTGCTGACCATGGCCGGCTATCCCATCAGCCAGGCCGTGATGATGATGATCCCCGAGCCGTGGGAGCAGCACGCCACCATGGACCCGCGCCGGCGCGCTTTCTACGAATACCACGCAGCCATGCTGGAGCCCTGGGACGGCCCGGCCTCCATCGTGTTCACCGACGGCCGGCAGATCGGCGCCACGCTGGACCGCAACGGCCTGCGGCCTTCGCGCTACTGCATCACCGACGACGACCTGGTGATCATGGCCTCCGAATCCGGCGTGCTGCCGGTGCCGGAGAACAAGATCGTGCGCAAGTGGCGCCTGCAGCCCGGGCGCATGTTCCTGATCGACCTGGAGCAGGGCCGCATGATCGACGACGAGGAGCTCAAGGCCACGCTGGCCAACAGCAAGCCCTACAAGCAGTGGATCGAGAACCTGCGCATCAAGATCGATGACCTGACCGACACCACCGGCAAGGCGCCCGAGAGCGCGGTGTCGCTGCTCGACCGGCAGCAGGCCTTCGGCTACACGCAGGAGGACATCAAGTTCCTCATGTCGCCCATGGCCCAGGCTGGCGAGGAGGGCGTGGGCTCCATGGGCAACGACAGCCCGCTGGCGGTGCTCTCGGACAAGAACAAGCCGCTCTACAACTACTTCAAGCAGCTCTTCGCGCAGGTGACCAACCCGCCGATCGACCCGATCCGCGAGGCCATCGTGATGTCGCTGGTGTCCTTCATCGGGCCCAAGCCCAACCTGCTGGACATCAACCAGGTCAACCCGCCCATGCGCCTGGAGGTGAGCCAGCCGATCCTGGACTTCGCCGACATGGCCAAGCTGCGTGACATCGACAAGGTCACGCAGGGCAAGTTCCGTAGCTACACGCTGGACATCACCTACCCGCTGGCCTGGGGCCACGAGGGCGTGGAGGCCAAGCTGGCTTCGCTCAATGCCGAGGCGGTGGACGCCATCAAGGGCGGCAAGAACATCCTGATCATCAGCGACCGCGGCGTGAACGCGGGCCAGGTGGCCATCCCCGCGCTGCTGGCGCTGTCCTCCATCCACCAGCACCTGGTGCGCGAGGGCCTGCGGACCACGGCCGGCCTGGTGGTGGAGACCGGCTCGGCCCGCGAGGTGCACCACTTCGGCGTGCTGGCCGGCTACGGCGCCGAGGCCGTGCACCCCTACCTCGCGATGGAGACGCTGGTCGCCATCCACAAGGACCTGCCCGGTGATCTTTCGGCCGAGAAGGCCGTCTACAACTACGTCAAGGCGATCGGCAAGGGCCTGTCCAAGATCATGTCCAAGATGGGCGTGAGCACCTACATGAGCTACTGCGGTGCGCAGCTCTTCGAGGCCATCGGCCTGAACAGCGACACGGTGGCCAAGTACTTCACCGGCACGGCCAGCCGCATCGAAGGCATCGGTGTGTTCGAGATCGCCGAGGAAGCCATCCGCATGCACCGCCTGGCCTTCGGCAAGGACCCGGTGCTCGCCCACATGCTGGACGCCGGCGGCGAGTACGCCTGGCGCGTGCGCGGCGAGGAGCACATGTGGACGCCCGACGCCATCGCCAAGCTGCAGCACAGCACGCGCGCCAACAACTGGAACACCTACAAGGAATACGCCCAGTTGATCAACGACCAGAGCCGCCGCCACATGACGCTGCGTGGCCTGTTCGAGTTCAAGGTCGATCCGGCCAAGGCCATTCCCATCGACGAAGTCGAGCCGGCCAAGGAGATCGTCAAGCGCTTCGCCACCGGCGCGATGTCGCTGGGGTCGATTTCCACCGAGGCGCACGCGACGCTGGCCATCGCCATGAACCGCATCGGCGGCAAGAGCAACACGGGTGAGGGCGGCGAGGACCCGGCGCGCTACCGCCAGGAACTCAAGGGCATCCCGATCAAGCAGGGGCAGACCCTGGCCGAGGTGGTGGGCCGCGACGTCGTCGAAGTGGACATGCCGCTGAAGGATGGCGACTCGCTGCGCTCGAAGATCAAGCAGGTCGCCTCGGGCCGCTTCGGCGTCACCGCCGAATACCTGGCCTCGTCCGACCAGGTGCAGATCAAGATGGCCCAGGGCGCCAAGCCCGGCGAGGGCGGACAGCTGCCCGGCGGCAAGGTGTCCAACTACATCGGCAAGCTGCGCTACTCGGTGCCCGGCGTCGGCCTGATCTCGCCGCCGCCGCACCACGACATCTACTCCATCGAGGACCTGGCGCAGCTCATTCACGACCTGAAGAACGTGGCACCGCACGCCAGCATCAGCGTCAAGCTGGTGTCGGAAGTGGGGGTGGGCACCATCGCCGCGGGCGTGGCCAAGTGCAAGAGCGACCACGTGGTGATCGCCGGGCACGATGGCGGCACTGGCGCCTCGCCCTGGTCCTCGATCAAGCACGCCGGCAGCCCCTGGGAGATCGGCCTGGCCGAGACCCAGCAGACCCTGGTGCTGAACCGCCTGCGCAGCCGCATCCGCGTGCAGGCCGACGGCCAGATGAAGACGGGCCGCGACGTGGTGATCGGCGCTTTGCTCGGCGCCGACGAGTTCGGCTTCGCCACCGCGCCGCTGGTGGTGGAGGGCTGCATCATGATGCGCAAGTGCCACCTCAACACCTGCCCGGTGGGCGTGGCCACGCAGGACCCGGTGCTGCGCAAGAAGTTCTCGGGCAAGCCCGAGCACGTCGTCAACTACTTCTTCTTCGTCGCCGAGGAAGTGCGCCAGATCATGGCGCAGCTGGGCATCCGCAGCTTCGACGAGATGATCGGCCGCACTGACCTGCTCGACATGAAGCAGGGCATCGAGCACTGGAAGGCGCGCGGCCTGGACTTCTCGCGCCTGTTCGCGCAGCCGCGCGTGCCGGCCGAGGTGCCCAGGTACCACGTGGAGACGCAGGACCATGGACTGGAGCGCAGCCTGGACCGCGTCCTCATCGAGAAATCGCGCGCGGCCATCGAGCGCGGCGAGAAGGTGCAGTTCATGGAGGTGGCCCGCAACGTGAACCGCTCGGTCGGCGCCATGCTCTCGGGTGCGCTCACCAAGGCACGCCCCGAAGGCCTGCCCGACGACACCATCCGCATCCAGCTGGAAGGCACGGGCGGCCAGTCCTTCGGCGCCTTCCTGGCCAAGGGCATCACGCTGTACCTGATCGGTGACGCCAACGACTACACCGGCAAGGGCCTCTCGGGCGGCCGGATCATCGTGCGCCCGAGCATCGACTTCCGGGGCGAGGCCATGCGCAACATCATCATCGGCAACACGGCGCTGTACGGCGCCACCACCGGCGAGGCCTTCTTCAGCGGCGTGGCCGGCGAGCGCTTCGCGGTGCGCCTGTCGGGCGCCACGGCGGTGGTGGAGGGCACGGGCGACCATGGCTGCGAGTACATGACCGGCGGCACCGTCGTGGTGCTGGGCAAGACCGGGCGCAACTTCGCGGCCGGCATGTCCGGCGGCGTGGCCTACGTGTACGACGAGGACGGCCAGTTCGCCTCGCGCTGCAACACCGCCATGGTCTCGCTGGAGCCGGTGGTCCCGTCCTCCGAGCAGAAGGCGCTGGCGGTGCGCACCAAGCTGCACGGCAACGCCACCGACGAGGCGCACCTGAAGCGCCTGCTGGAGGACCACAACCGCTGGACCGGCAGCAAGCGTGCCCGCGAACTGCTGGACCGCTGGGCCGAGAGCCGCCAGAAGTTCGTGAAGGTCTTCCCCAACGAGTACAAGCGCGCGCTGGTGGAAATGCACGAGCGCGAGGTCATGGAAGCCAGCACGGGCAACAACAGCCAGGCCGCCGTCCACGACGGCATCGCCGCAGCATAAGCCTCCCCCCCGAGGCGCCTTCGGCGCTTCCCCCTCAAGGGGGCGCCACCAGCGGCCCGGCAGAGCCGGTTCCGCGGTGGCACTGGGCAGGAACAGACGAACGTACGGGAAACACGGAGCAAGCAACATGGGCAAAGTCACCGGCTTCATGGAATACGAGCGCGTCGAGGAGGGCTACAAGCCCGTGCCCGAGCGCCTGAAGCACTACAAGGAATTCACCATCGCCCTGGACGACAAGGCCGCCCAGGTGCAGGGGGCGCGCTGCATGGACTGCGGCATTCCCTTCTGCAACAGCGGCTGTCCGGTCAACAACATCATTCCGGACTTCAACGACCTGGTGTACCGCCAGGACTGGGAAGGCGCCTGGCTGGTGCTGGACTCCACCAACAACTACCCCGAGTTCACCGGCCGCATCTGCCCCGCGCCCTGCGAGGCCGCCTGCACGCTGAACTTCAACAACGATCCGGTGGGCATCAAGTCCATCGAGCGCGCCATCGTCGATCGCGCCTGGGAGAACGGCTGGGTGCAGCCGCGCCCGCCCGAGGTCCGCACCGGCAAGAAGGTGGCCGTGGTGGGTTCCGGCCCGGCCGGCATGGCGGCGGCGCAGCAGCTCGCGCGCGTCGGCCACGAAGTGACCCTGATCGAGAAGAACGACCGCATCGGCGGCCTGCTGCGCTACGGCATCCCCGACTTCAAGATGGAGAAGCACCACATCGACCGCCGCGTCGAGCAGATGAAGGCCGAGGGCGTGACGGTGCGCACCGGCGTGCTGGTGGGCAAGCTGCCCGAGGGCAGCAAGGTGACCAACTGGGCCAAGGAAACGCTGGCGCCCGAGCAGCTCCTGAAGGACTTCGACGCGGTGCTGCTGGCCGGCGGCGCCGAGCAGTCGCGTGACCTGCCCGTGCCCGGCCGTGACCTGGACGGCATCCACTTCGCCATGGAGTTCCTGCCGCAGCAGAACAAGGTCAACGCCGGCGACAAGGTCAAGGGCCAGATCATGGCCACCGGCAAGCACGTCATCGTGATCGGCGGCGGCGACACCGGCAGCGACTGCGTGGGCACCAGCAACCGCCACGGCGCGGCCGGCGTGGTGCAGTTCGAGCTGATGCCGCAGCCGCCGGAGGAAGAGAACAAGCCGCTGACCTGGCCCTATTGGCCGTACAAGCTGCGCACCTCCTCCTCGCACGAGGAAGGCTGCGAGCGCGAGTTCGCCATCGCGACCAAGGAGTTCCTCGGAGAAAAGGGCAAGGTCACCGGGCTGAAGACCGTCCGCGTGGAGTGGAAGGACGGCAAGATGAGCGAGGTGCCCGGCAGCGAGCAGGTCCTCAAGGCCGACCTGGTGCTGCTGGCCATGGGCTTCGTGAGCCCCGTGGCCAGCATCCTGGAGAGCTTCGGCGTGGAGCGCGATGCGCGCGGCAATGCCCGCGCCGGGACCGACGCGGCCGGCGGTTACGCCACCAGCGTGCCCAAGGTCTTCGCCGCCGGCGACATGCGACGCGGCCAGAGCCTGGTGGTCTGGGCCATCCGCGAAGGCCGGCAGGCTGCGCGGGCGGTGGACGAGTACCTCATGGGCACGAGCGTCCTGCCGCGCTAGGCGGCTTGGCGGTGGCCGGCGCCGGGTGGCGCCCGGCCGCCTCGGTATCATCGCGTACCCCCCCTCAAGGCCGGGCTCGACCCGGCTTCTTCGTTTCCGCATGTCGATCGACGACCCCGATTCCCCGCCCCTGGTGGTGTGCCGCGACCTGAGCTTCGGCTACGGGCAGCGCCGCATCCTGGACGGCGTGAGCTTCACCGTGCCGCGCGGCAAGGTGACGGCGCTCATGGGCGCGTCCGGCGGCGGCAAGACCACGGTGCTGCGCCTCATCGGCGGGCAGGTGCGCGCCCAGGCGGGCGAGCTGCTCTTCGACGGGCAGGACGTCGGCCGCCTGGACCTGCGGGGCCTGTTCGCCGTGCGTCGTCGCATGGGCATGCTGTTCCAGTTCGGCGCGCTGTTCACCGACCTGTCGGTGTTCGACAACGTGGCCTTCCCGCTGCGCGAGCACACCGACCTGCCCGAGCCGCTGGTGCGCGACATCGTCCTCATGAAGCTCAACGCCGTCGGCCTGCGTGGCGCGCGGGACCTGATGCCCGCCGAGGTGTCGGGCGGTATGGCCCGGCGCGTGGCGCTGGCCCGCGCCATCGCCCTGGATCCGGAGCTGATCATGTACGACGAGCCATTCGCCGGGCTCGACCCGATCTCGCTGGGCACCTCGGCGCAGCTCATTCGGCAGCTCAACGACACCTTGGGCATCACCAGCATCGTGGTCTCGCACGACCTGGACGAGACCTTCCGCATCGCCGACCAGGTGATCGTCCTGGCCAACGGGCGCATCGCGGCGCAGGGCACGCCCGAGGAAGTGCGGGCCTCGAACGACCCGCTGGTGCGGCAGTTCGTGCAGGCACAGCCCGAAGGGCCGGTCCATTTCCACTACCCCGGTCCCACCGTGGACCAGGACTTCGGCGCGGGACTGCGATGAACGGCCTCCATCCCGCCCGCCTGGGCCTGGCCACGCGCCGCAAGCTGGGCGACCTCGGCCGCGGCCTGCGCCTTTTCACGCGCATGCTGGTGCTGCTGGGCCCCAGCATGCGCCGCTTCTCGCTGGTGCGCGACCAGGTGCATTTCCTGGGCAACTACTCGCTGGCCATCATTGCCGTGTCCGGCCTGTTCGTCGGCTTCGTGCTCGGCCTGCAGGGCTACTACACGCTGCAGCGCTACGGCTCCACCGAGGCGCTGGGCCTGCTGGTCGCCCTGAGCCTGGTGCGCGAGCTGGGCCCGGTGGTCACCGCCTTGCTCTTCGCCGGCCGGGCCGGCACCTCGCTCACGGCGGAGATCGGCCTCATGAAGGCCGGCGAACAGCTCTCGGCCATGGAGATGATGGCGGTGGACCCGATCCGCCGCATCCTCGCGCCGCGCTTCTGGGGCGGGGTCATCGCCATGCCCCTGCTCGCGGCGGTCTTCAGCGCGGTGGGCATCATCGGCGGCTGGGTGGTGGGCGTGCTGATGATCGGGGTCGATCCCGGTGCGTTCTGGAGCCAGATGCAAGGCGGCGTGGACGTCTGGCGCGACGTGGGCAACGGGGTGATCAAGAGCTTCGTCTTCGGCGTCACGGTCACCTTCGTGGCCGTCCTCGAGGGCTTCGAGGCGCATCCCACGCCCGAGGGCGTCTCGCGCGCCACCACGCGCACGGTGGTGGTGGCCTCGCTCGCGGTGCTGGGGCTCGATTTCATGCTCACGGCGATGATGTTCAGCCTGTGAGCCGGACACGGCAGGAAGGATTGGAAGATGGACAAATCGAAGAACGACGTCTGGGTGGGCCTGTTCGTGCTGATCGGCGCGGCGGCGCTGCTGTTCCTGGCGCTGCAGTCGGCCAACCTGCTGACCCTGAACTTCCAGCCGACCTACCGGCTGGAAGCCCGCTTCGACAACATCGGCGGCCTCAAGCCGCGCGCCGCGGTGCGCAGTGCCGGCGTGGTGGTCGGCCGGGTGGAGTCGATCAGCTTCGACGACCAGAGCTACCGCGCCCGCGTGGTGCTGGAGCTGGAAGACCGCTACACCTTCCCCAAGGACAGCTCGCTCAAGATCCTCACCAGCGGCCTGCTGGGTGAGCAGTACATCGGCATCGAACCGGGCTACGAGGAAAAGAAGCTGGCGCAGGGCGATACGATCGGCAACACGCAGTCGGCGGTGGTGCTGGAGAACCTGATCAGCCAGTTCCTCTACAACCGCGCCGCCGAGCCTGCGGCCGCTGCCGCACCGGCCGCGGCGCCCGCTGCCCCGCCCCGAAAATGATCTCGTCCGTATTTCGCCTGCTTTCGCTCCTGGTCGTGGCGCTGGCCCTGGGCGCCTGCGCCGCCGGGCCCGACCCGCGCGACCCGCTGGAGCCCTGGAACCGCAAGGTGTCCGACTTCAACGAGGCCGTGGATTCCATCGTGCTGAAGCCGGCCGCCATCGGCTACCGCGAGGCGCTGCCGCCCCTGGTGCGCACGGGCGTGAGCAACTTCTTCGCCAACCTGGGCGATGCCTGGTCCACCGTCAACAACGCGCTGCAGCTGCGCCCGCACCATGCCGCCGAGAGCTGGCTGCGCTTCGGCGTCAATACCTTTTTCGGCCTGGGTGGGGTGCTGGACATCGCCAGCGACATGGGAATCGAGCGGCACCGCGAGGATTTCGGCCAGACGCTGGGCCGCTGGGGCGTGGACACGGGGCCTTACATCGTGCTGCCACTGCTCGGGCCTTCCACGCTGCGCGACACCCTGGCCCTGCCGGTTGATCGCTGGGGCGACCCGGTGCGCCTCGTCAACCCGGACAGCCTGGAGACGGGGCTCTATGCGCTGCGCGCCGTCGATGTCCGCGCCAACCTGCTGCGCGCCAGCTCGGTGCTGGACGCGGTGGCCCTGGACAAGTACAGCTTCACGCGGGACGCCTTCCTGCAGCGGCGGCGCGCCCAGATCTACCGGCCCGACGCGCAGGTCGATCCGCAGTCGGCGGACGAGGACTTCAGCCGCTGAGCCTGGGCAAGCACATGCAACGGCTGGAACCTGCCCCGCGGCACAGGCCTCCAACAAGGTTCCGTGCCGCGAGGCCTGAATACTTTTGAAAGACAAACGATGAACCGACGACATTTCGCCGTGCAAGCAGCCACCCTCGGCGCCGCCGCGGCGGGCCTGGCCGGCTGGCTGCCCGCCATGGCGGCCGATGAAGCGCCGGATGCCCTCATCAAGCGGCTGTCCGACGAACTGCTGGCCCTCATCCGCTCCGATCCGGCGCTGCGCAACGGGGATGTGAACCGGATCATGACCGTGGTCGATGCCAAGGTCATGCCCAACGTGAACTTCCGCCGCATGACCGCCTCGGCGGTCGGTCCGGCCTGGCGCCAGGCCACGCCCGAGCAGCAGAAGCGCCTGCAGGAGGAGTTCAAGACCCTGCTGGTGCGCACCTACTCGGGTGCGCTTGCGCAGGTCAATGACGAGACCATCACCGTGCGGCCGCTGCGCGCGTCGCCCACCGACAGCGAGGTGGTGGTGCGCAGCGAGATCCGCGGCCGGGGGGATCCCATCCAGCTCGAGTACCGCATGGAGAAGACGCCCGGCGAAGGCGCGGGCTGGAAGATCTACAACCTCAACGTGCTGGGCGTCTGGCTGGTCGAGACCTACCGCAGCCAGTTCGCGACGGAGATCAACCAGCGCGGCATCGACGGCCTGATCGCCACGCTGGCCGAGCGCAATCGCGCCAATGCCGCGGCGCGGCGCGGCTGACGCGCCATGACCACCCTGGTGCTGCCCGCCTCGCTCACCCACGATGGGGCCGCCGCCTGCTCGCGCATGCTGGGCCAGGCCGTGCGGGCGCTCGGCGACGGGCAGGCCATCGCCGATGCGAGCGTATTGGAGCGCTTCGACTCCTCCGCGCTCGCGGTGCTGCTGGAGTGCCGGCGCGAAGCACTTGCGCACGGCAAGGGCTTCGCGGTGCGCGGCCTGCCGGCGCGACTGCGGGCGCTCGCGGTTCTCTACGGCGTGGACGGGCTGCTGCCGCCGGCGGCTTGACGGGGCGCTCGAAAGCGCGAGGAGGGCGCGCCGCCTAGAATGGCGGGTTGCCTATGCCCGCCATTTCCTTCCAGTCCGTCTCCAAGACCTACGCCACCGCGCGCGGCGAATTCAAGGCTCTGTCGGACGTCAGCCTGGACATCGAGCCGGGCGAGTTCTTCGGCCTGCTCGGGCCCAACGGCGCCGGCAAGACCACCCTGATCTCCATCCTGGCGGGCCTGGTGCGCGCCAGCAGCGGGCGCGTGGTGGTCAACGGCCACGACGTGCAGGCGGACTACGCGCAGGCGCGGCGCCAGCTGGGCGTGGTGCCACAGGAGCTGGTCTTCGATCCCTTCTTCACCGTGCGCGAGGCCCTGCGCATCCAGTCCGGCTACTTCGGCGTGAAGAACAACGAAGCCTGGATCGACGAACTGCTCGAAAGCCTGGGCCTGGCCGACAAGGCCAAGGCGAACATGCGCCAGCTCTCGGGCGGCATGAAGCGCCGGGTGCTGGTGGCGCAGTCGCTGGTCCATCGCCCGCCGGTCATCGTTCTGGACGAGCCCACGGCCGGTGTGGACGTGGAACTGCGGCAGACGCTGTGGCAATTCATCGCGCGGCTGAACCGGCAGGGGCACACGGTGCTCCTGACCACGCACTACCTGGAGGAAGCCGAGGCCCTGTGCGGGCGCATCGCCATGCTCAAGTCCGGCCGCATCGTCGCCCTGGAGCGCACCAGCGAGCTGCTGCGCGCGGCGTCGAGCAACGTGCTGCGTTTCAAGACCGAGGGCCACCGGCTGCCGCCCGAGCTCGCCGCCAAGGCCCGCGTGACGGGGCGCATCGTGCAGTTGCCCGCGCACGATGCCCACGAGATCGAGAGCTACCTGGCGGCGATCCGCCAGGCGGGGCTGAACGTCGAGGACGTGGAGATCCGCAAGGCGGACCTGGAAGACGTGTTCCTGGACGTGATGGCCGAAAAGAAGAAGGAAGTGGTGGCGCCATGATCTCGATGACCGGCTGGCGAACGCTGTTCTACAAGGAGGTGCTGCGCTTCTGGAAGGTGAGCTTCCAGACCGTGGCCGCGCCGGTGCTCACGGCCCTCCTGTACCTCATGATCTTCGGCCACGTGCTCGAGGACCATGTGAAGGTCTATGACCGCATCCCCTATACCGCCTTCCTGGTCCCGGGGCTGGTGATGATGAGCGTGCTGCAGAACGCCTTCGCCAACAGCTCCTCCTCCCTGATCCAGAGCAAGATCATGGGCAGCCTGGTGTTCGTGCTGCTCACGCCGCTGTCGCACTGGAGCTGGTTCGTCGCCTACGTGGGCTCCTCGGTGGCGCGCGGACTGGCGGTGGGCTCGGGCGTGCTGCTGGTCACGGCGCTCTTCGTGCCGCCGCAGTTCGCGGCGCCGGCGTGGATCCTGGTGTTCGCACTCCTCGGAGCGGGCATGCTCGGCGCGCTGGGCGTGATCGCGGGCCTGTGGGCCGAGAAGTTCGACCAGATGGCGGCCTTCCAGAACTTCGTGATCATGCCCATGACCTTCCTGTCGGGCGTGTTCTATTCCATCCACTCGCTTCCTGGCTTCTGGCAGGACGTGAGCCATCTCAACCCGTTCTTCTACATGATCGATGGCTTCCGCTACGGCTTCTTCGGCGTGAGCGACGTCTCACCCTGGATGAGCCTGGCCATCGTCGGCAGCGCGATGGTGGTGGTCAGCGCCATTGCGCTGCACCTGCTTCGCATCGGCTACAAGATCCGCAGCTGACCGGAGGACCCATGACCGCCGAAGAACTGAAATCCATCATCGCCGCCGGGCTGCCCTGCGATCACCTGGAGGTCGAGGGCGACGGCCGCCACTGGTCGGCCGTCATCGTCTCGAGCGAGTTCGAGGGCCGCCGCCCCATCCAGCGCCACCAGCGGGTCTATGCCACCCTCGGTGCGAGAATGCACACCGACGAGGTGCATGCCTTGTCGATGAAGACCTTCACGCCGGCCGAGTGGGCCGCCGCCCCCCAACCCTGATTTTTCGTTTCGCATGGACAAGCTGTTGATCCGTGGAGGCCGCCGGCTCCAGGGCGAGATCCGGATTTCCGGCGCCAAGAACGCCGCCCTGCCGGAGCTGTGCGCGGCCCTGCTCACGGCCGACCCCGTCACGCTGGCCAATGTGCCGCGCCTGCAGGACGTGTCCACAATGGTCAAGCTGGTGCAGAACATGGGCGTGGCGGTCGACGTGGCCGGCGAGCGCGTCACGCTGGACGCCTCGCGCCTGAGCTCGCCCGAGGCGCCCTACGAGCTGGTCAAGACCATGCGGGCCTCGGTGCTCGCGCTGGGGCCGCTGCTGGCGCGCTTCGGCGAGGCCACGGTCTCGCTGCCCGGTGGCTGCGCCATCGGCTCGCGGCCGGTGGACCAGCACATCAAGGGCATGCAGCAGATGGGTGCCGAGATCGTGGTCGAGCACGGCTACATGATCGCCCGCCTGCCGCGTGGCCGCGAGCGGCTGCATGGCGCCCACATCCGCACCGACATGGTCACCGTCACCGGGACCGAGAACTTCCTCATGGCCGCCAGCCTGGCCGAGGGCGAGACGGTGCTGGAGAACGCGGCCATGGAGCCCGAGATCACTGACCTGGCCGAGATGCTGATCGCCATGGGCGCGGACATCGAAGGCCACGGCAGCAGCCGCATCCGCGTGCGCGGGGTCGAGCGGCTGCACGGCTGCACCCACGAGGTGGTGCCCGACCGCATCGAGACCGGCACCTTCCTGTGCGCGGTGGCGGCCACCGGCGGCGAGGTGCTGCTGCGCCACGGGCGGGCCGAGCACCTCGAAGCCGTCATCGACAAGCTGCGCGAAGCCGGCGCCACGGTGCAGGCCGTGGAGGAGGGCATCCGCGTGAGCGCCGAGGGGCGGCTGGCCGCCCAGAGCTTCCGCACCACGGAGTACCCCGGCTTTCCCACCGACATGCAGGCGCAGTTCATGGTGCTCAACGTGATCGGCAAGGGCGCCTCGCTGGTCACCGAGACCATCTTCGAGAACCGCTTCATGCACGTGAACGAACTCGCGCGGCTCGGGGCGAAGATCCAGGTGGACGGCAAGTCGGCCCTGATCGAGGGCGTCGAGCGGCTCTCTGGCGCCAGCGTCATGGCCACCGACCTGCGCGCTTCGGCCAGCCTGGTCATCGCCGGCCTGGTGGCCGAGGGCGAGACGATGGTGGACCGCATCTACCACCTGGACCGCGGCTACGACCGCATGGAAGAGAAACTGCGCGGCATCGGCGCCGACATCGAACGCATCCGATGAATACGCCTGCCACTCTGACTCTCGCGCTGTCCAAGGGACGCATCTTCGACGAGACGCTGCCCCTGCTGCGTGCAGCCGGCATCGAGGTCCTCGAGGACCCGGAGACCTCGCGCAAGCTGATCCTCGCCACCAGCCAGCCCGGGGTACGCGTCGTGCTGGTGCGTGCCACCGACGTGCCCACCTATGTGCAGTACGGCGGTGCGGACCTCGGCGTGACCGGGCTGGACACGCTCATCGAGCACGGCAGCCAGGGCCTGTACCAGCCGCTGGACCTGAACATCGCCCGCTGCCGCGTGAGCGTGGCCGTGCGCGCCGACTTCGACTACGCCAGCGCCGTGCGCCAGGGCTCGCGCCTGCGGGTGGCGACCAAGTACGTGGCCATCGCCCGCGAGTTCTTTGCCGCCAAGGGGGTCCACGTGGACCTCATCAAGCTGTACGGCAGCATGGAGCTGGCGCCGCTCACGGGCCTGGCCGACGCCATCGTGGACCTGGTCTCCACCGGCAACACGCTGCGGGCCAACGACCTGGTCGAGGTGGAACGCATCATGGACATCAGCTCGCGCCTGGTCGTCAACCAGGCGTCCTTCAAGCTCAAGCAGGCTCCGATCCGCCGGCTGATCGAAGCCTTCGCCCAGGCGGCCGGCGCGCCGCAGGGAGAATCCGCCGCATCATGAGTGCCCGCCCCCTCCGCCTGTCCACCACCGAGCCCGGCTTCGAAGCGGCCTTCGGCGCGCGCCTGCACTGGTCCGCCGAGACCGACGCGCAGGTCGAGGAGCGCGTGACCGAGATCCTGGCCGACGTGGCCCGGCGTGGCGACGAGGCCGTGCTGGCCTACACCGCGCGTTTCGATGCCCTGCAGGCCACCGGCATGCAGGCGCTGGAGCTGAAGGCCTCCGAGTTGCAGGCGGCCTTCGAGGCGCTGCCCGCCGTGCAGCGCGAGGCGCTGGAACAGGCGGCGGCCCGCGTGCGCCGCTACCACGAGGCGCAAAAGCGCGCCAGCGGCGAAAGCTGGAGCTGGCGCGAGCCCGACGGCACGCTCCTGGGGCAGAAGGTCACGCCGCTGGACCGCGTGGGCATCTACGTGCCGGGGGGCAAGGCGGCCTACCCGTCCTCGGTGCTGATGAACGCCATCCCGGCGCAGGTGGCGGGCGTGGGGGAGATCATCATGGTCGTTCCCACCCCGCGCGGCGAGAGGAATCCGCTGGTGCTGGCCGCCGCGCACGTGGCCGGCGTCACGCGCGCCTTCTGCATCGGCGGCGCGCAGGCCATCGCGGCGCTGGCCTACGGCACCGCCACCGTGCCCCGCGTGGACAAGATCACCGGGCCGGGCAATGCCTACGTCGCCAGTGCCAAGCGGCGCGTGTTCGGGCAGGTGGGCATCGACATGATCGCCGGGCCCAGCGAAATCCTGGTCCTCGCCGACGGCAGCACGCCGCCCGACTGGGTGGCCATGGACCTGTTCTCCCAGGCCGAGCATGACGAGCTGGCGCAGAGCATCCTGCTGTGCCCGGATGCCGGCTACATCGACCGCGTGCAGGCCGAGATCGATCGCCTCCTGCCGCAGATGCCGCGCGCGGCCATCATCGCCAGCTCCCTCAACGGGCGCGGCGCGTTGATCCACACGCGCAGCATGGAAGAGGCCTGCGACATCAGCAACCGCATCGCCCCCGAGCACCTGGAGATCGCCAGCGCCGACCCGCACCGCTGGGAGCCCCTGCTGCGCCACGCCGGCGCCATCTTCCTCGGCGCCTACACCAGCGAGTCGCTGGGCGACTACTGCGCCGGCCCCAACCACGTGCTGCCCACCAGCAGCACGGCGCGCTTTTCCAGCCCGCTGGGCGTGTACGACTTCCAGAAACGCAGCAGCCTGATCGAGGTGAGCGAGGAGGGCGCCCAGACGCTCGGCCGCATCGCCTCCGTGCTGGCGCACGGCGAAGGGCTGCAGGCGCACGCCCGCGCCGCCGAGATGAGACTCAAGCCATGACGCAGCAACTGCCCGACCACCTCGCGCGCCTGATCCGCCAGGACGTGCAGTCCATGCAGGCCTACGCCGTGCAGGACGCCACGGGCCTGCTCAAGCTGGACGCCATGGAGAACCCCTACGGCCTGCCGCCGGCGCTGCAGGCCGAGCTGGGCCGCCGCCTGGGCGCCCTGCCGCTGAATCGCTACCCGGGCGAGCGGGTGCATGCGCTGGCCGACGCGCTCGCGGCGCACGCGAAGCTGCCCGAGGGCTGCGCGCTCATGCTGGGCAACGGCTCGGACGAACTGATCTCGCTCATCGCCATGGCCTGCGACGTGCCGGGTGCGAGCATCCTCGCGCCGCAGCCGGGCTTCGTCATGTACGCCATGAGCGCGCAGCTGCAGGGGCTGCGCTTCATCGGCGTGGACCTCACGCCCGAGTTCGACCTGGACGAGGCGGCAATGCTGGCGGCCATCGAGGAGCACCGGCCCTCGGTGATCTACCTGGCCTACCCGAACAATCCCACGGCCCGCCTGTGGGACGACGCCGTGATCGAGCGCATCGTGCAGGCCGCCCCCGGCCTGGTGGTGATCGACGAGGCCTACCAGCCCTTTTCCAGCCGCAGCTACATCGACCGGCTGCCGCGCCATCCGCACGTGCTCCTCATGCGCACCCTGAGCAAGTTCGGCCTGGCCGGCGTGCGCATCGGCTACCTGGCCGGCGCGCAGGCGCTCATCGCGCAGATCGACAAGGTGCGCCCGCCCTACAACGTGAGCGTGCTCAATGCCGAGGCGGGACTTTTCGCGCTCGAGCATGCGCAGGAGTACGAGGCCCAGGCCGCGCGCATTCGCGAGGAGCGCGGGCGGCTGCTGGAGGCGCTCTCCCGGATGGCGGGCGTGCGCACCTGGCCCAGCGACGCCAACATGATCCTGGTTCGCGTGCCCGACGCCGACGCCGTGTTCCGCGGCATGAAGCAGCGCGGCGTGCTGGTCAAGAACGTCTCGCGCCTGCACCCCCTCCTGGCCAACTGCCTGCGCCTGACCGTGGGCACCCCCGACGACAACGCGCAGATGCTGCGCGCCCTGCAAGAGTGCCTATGAACGCCGACCCACAACCCGAACGCGTCGCCGAGGTGGAGCGCAACACCGCCGAGACGCAGATCCGCGTGCGCGTCAATCTCGACGGCACGGGGCAGGCCAAGCTGTCCACCGGCATCGGCTTTTTCGACCACATGCTGGACCAGATCGCCCGGCATGGCCTCGTCGACCTGGACATCCAGGCGCAGGGCGACCTACACATCGACGGCCACCACACGGTGGAAGACGTGGGCATCACGCTGGGCCAGGCGGTGGCCCGGGCGGTGGGCGACAAGAAGGGCATCCGCCGCTACGGCCATGCCTACGTCCCGCTGGACGAGGCGCTCTCGCGCGTGGTGATCGACTTTTCCGGCCGGCCCGGGCTGGTCATGCACGTGCCCTTCAAGAGCGGGATGATCGGCGCCTTCGACACCCAGCTGGCCTACGAGTTCTTCCAGGGCTTCGCCAACCACGCCTTCGTCACGCTGCACATCGACAACCTGCGCGGCGAGAACGCGCACCACCAGTGCGAGACCGTGTTCAAGGCCTTCGCCCGGGCGCTGCGCGCGGCGCTGGAGCGCGATCCGCGCGCCGCCGGCGTCATTCCGTCCACCAAGGGTTCGCTCTGAAGGACCGGCCATGACGCGGAGCATTGCGGTCGTCGACTACGGCATGGGCAACCTGCGCTCGGTCACCCAGGCCGTGCTGCACGCTGCCCAGGGCAGTGGCGTGGACGTGGTGTGGGCGCGCCGGCCCGAGGAGGTGATGGGCGCCGAGCGCGTGGTCCTGCCCGGGCAGGGCGCCATGCGGGACTGCATGCGCGAGCTGCATCGCTCGGGCATGTTCAACGCCGTCATGCATGCCGCGGCGAACAAGCCGCTGATGGGCGTTTGCGTGGGCATGCAGATGCTGCTCGATCGCAGCGAGGAGGGCCCCACCGAGGCCCTGGGCCTCATCCCCGGCGAGGTGCGGCGCTTCCGCCTGGAGGACCGCACCCAGCCGGACGGCTCGCGCTACAAGATTCCGCAGATCGGATGGAACCAGGTGCACCAGTCGCAGCCGCACCCGATGTGGGCGCAGGTGCCGGAGGGCAGCTGGTTCTATTTCGTCCACAGCTTCTACGCCTGCCCGTCGGATGCCCGCCACATCGTCGGGGAAGCCGATTACGGCGGCGTCTTTACCGCAGCGGTTGCCCGCGATAATATTTTCGCGACCCAGTTCCACCCCGAAAAGAGCGCCGAGACCGGCCTTGTCCTCTACCGCAATTTCCTGCACTGGAGTCCCTGAGTCCCGCCAGCCGCCAGCATGGTGGCGGGGCTTCGCTTCGACCCCTCCTTTCTCCCAGTCATGCTCCTCATTCCCGCCATCGACCTGAAGGACGGTCACTGCGTGCGCCTGAAACAAGGCGACATGGACCAGGCCACCACCTTCAGCGAGGACCCCGCGGCCATGGCGCGCAACTGGCTGGACAAGGGGGCGCGCCGCCTCCACCTGGTCGACCTCAACGGCGCCTTCGCCGGCAAGCCGCAGAATTTCAGCGCCATCCGCTCCATCCTGAAGGCGGTGGGCAACGAGATCCCGGTCCAGCTCGGCGGCGGCATCCGCGACCTGGACACCATCGAGAAGTACATCGATGGCGGCCTGCGCTATGTGATCATCGGCACCGCCGCCGTCAAGAACCCCGGGTTCCTCAAGGACGCCTGCAGCGCCTTCGGCGGGCACATCATCGTGGGCCTGGACGCCAAGGACGGCAAGGTCGCCACCGACGGCTGGAGCAAGCTCACCGGCCACGAGGTCGTGGACCTGGCCCGCAAGTTCGAGGACTGGGGCGTCGAGTCCATCATCTACACCGACATCGGCCGCGACGGGATGCTCTCGGGCATCAACATCGAAGCGACCGTCAAGCTCGCCCAGTCCCTCACCATCCCGGTCATCGCCTCCGGCGGCCTGTCCAGCCTCGTGGACATCGAGAAGCTGTGCGAGGTGGAGGACGAAGGGATCGAGGGCGTGATCTGCGGGCGCGCGATCTACTCCGGCGACCTCGACTTCGCCCTGGCGCAGGCCAAGGCCGACGAGATGAGCGCCTGAGGCCGCCGTGCTCGCCAAGCGAATCATTCCCTGCCTGGACGTCACGGGCGGCCGCGTCGTCAAGGGCGTCAACTTCGTCAAACTGCGCGACGCCGGCGACCCGGTGGAGATCGCCGCGCGCTACAACGAACAGGGCGCCGACGAACTCACCTTCCTGGACATCACCGCCACCAGCGACGAGCGTGACCTGATCCTGCATGTCATCGAGGCCGTCGCCTCGCAGGTCTTCATCCCGCTGACCGTCGGCGGCGGCGTGCGCACGGTGGAAGACGTGCGGCGCCTGCTCAATGCGGGGGCCGACAAGACCAGCTTCAATTCGGCCGCCATCGCCAACCCGCAGGTCATCTCCGACGCCTCGGACCGCTATGGCGCGCAGTGCATCGTGGTCGCCATCGACGCCAAGCGGCGGGTCGGCCCGGACGTGGAGGCCCGCGGCCCCGGCTGGGACGTCTACAGCCACGGCGGACGCCGCAACACCGGCCTGGACGCCGTGGTATGGGCCCGCGAGATGGCGCTGCGCGGCGCCGGCGAGATCCTGTTGACCAGCATGGACCGCGACGGCACCAAGTCGGGCTTCGACCTGGCGCTCACGCGGGCCGTGAGCGACGCGGTCGAGGTCCCGGTCATCGCCTCGGGCGGCGTGGGCAACCTCGACCACCTCGCCGACGGCGTGCAAAAGGGCGGCGCCGACGCGGTCCTGGCCGCCAGCATCTTCCATTTCGGCGAGTACACGGTCGCCCAGGCCAAGCAGCACATGGCCGCGCGCGGCATCGTGGTGAGGCGATAGCGGCACCCGCCGGTGCCGCCACTGCGGCCGTCCCTACAATCGCCCCCATGAACTGGCTCGAACAGGTGAAGTGGAACGAGCACGGGCTGGTCCCCGTGATCGCGCAGGAGGCGTCCACCGGCGACGTGCTCATGTTCGCCTGGATGAACCGCGAGGCGCTGCAAAAGACCGTCGAGCTCGGGCGCGCGGTGTACTTCAGCCGCTCGCGCGGCAAGCTCTGGTTCAAGGGCGAGGAGTCCGGCCACGTGCAGACGGTGCAGGACATCCGCCTGGACTGCGACGACGACGTGCTGCTGCTCAAGGTCACGCAGCGGGGCCACGAGCCCGGCATCGCCTGCCACACGGGCCGACACAGCTGTTTCTTCCAGAAGCTCCAGGGCGAGGCCTGGACCCCCTGCGAGCCGGTCTTGAAAGACCCGGGCAGCATCTACAGCTGAAGCCGATGCGTCCTGCCACCACCACCGACATCCTCGAGCGCCTCGCGGCGGTGATCGAATCGCGCAAGCCCGGCCAGCCCGGCGCCGATCCCGATCGCAGCTACGTCGCGCGCCTGCTGCACACGGGGCCGGACGCCTTCCTCAAGAAGATCGGCGAGGAGGCGACCGAGGCGGTGATGGCGGCCAAGGACTGCGAACGCGGGGGCGATCCCGCGCGCCTGGTCGGCGAAGTGGCCGACCTGTGGTTCCACAGCCTGGTCGCGCTGGCCCATTTCGGCCTGGGCCCTGCCGACGTCGCCGCGGAACTGGCCCGCCGCGAGGGACTCGGTGGGCTGGAGGAAAAAGCCCGACGCGCCGACGGCGCCGCAGCAGCCCAGGAGAGCCAGCCATGAACAACCCGCGCCCCCTGGTGATCGACCAGAAGACCTCCAACGACCGCCTGGTCATGCATGTGCTCTACGGCATGCACACCGTGGCCTGGCTCAGCCTGGGCACGCTCGCGATCATTGCGGTGGTGGTGAACTACATCAAGCGCGGCGACGAGCACGATCCGCTCTACCTCGCGCACCACGGCTACATGATTTCCACGTTCTGGTGGACGGTGTTCTGGCTGGTGATCACCTCGCCGCTGTACCTGCTCTTCGTGTTGCCCGGGATGGCGGCGCACACGGTCGTGGGCCTGTGGTACCTGTATCGCTGCATCCGCGGCTGGCTGCGCTTTTCCAATGGCAGCATCCCCTGAATTCCAGACCCCGGGAGTACGAGGCATGAGCGGCGAGCACGATCCGAACTGCATCTTCTGCAAGATCGTGCGCGGCGAAATTCCGTCGCGCAAGGTCCATGAGGATGAGGAACTCCTGGCCTTCCACGACATCCATCCCTGGGCGCCAGTGCACTTTCTCATGGTGCCCAAGCAGCACATCGCGTCGATGGCCCAGGTGGACGAACACCACGCCGCGATGCTGGGCCGCATGATGGTGCTCGCATCGCGTCTGGCACAGCAGGAGGGCTGCGCGCCTTACCCGCACGGAGGTTTTCGCCTGGTGGTCAACACCGGCGACCACGGCGGGCAGGAAGTGCACCACCTGCACATGCACGTGATCGGCGGACCGCGTCCCTGGCTCAAGGGCTGAGTGGCCCGGGTCGCGCTGTCCCTTCGAGAGTCGTGCCCATCCACCCCGCGACTAGAATCCGCCCCAATTCATACAGGAGTTATCCATGGGTTCCTTTTCCATCTGGCACTGGCTGGTCGTGCTGCTGATCGTGGTGCTGGTCTTCGGCACCAAGAAGCTCAAGAACATGGGCTCGGACCTCGGCGGCGCCGTCAAGGGCTTCAAGGACGGCATGAAAGACGGCTCCGCGCCTGAGGGCTCGCCGCCGCCCCAGCAGGTCACCACCAACCCCCCGGCCAACGACGCCAACACCAAGAACACCATCGACGTCGAAGCGCGCAACCGTTCCTGAGCCGCTAGAGACGGACGGAGCTGCCTGTGATCGACCTGGGCATTTCGAAGATGGCGCTGATCGGCGCGGTGGCGCTGATCGTCATCGGGCCGGAGAAGCTGCCGCGCGTGGCGCGCACGGTGGGCACGCTGCTTGGCAAGGCCCAGCGCTATGTCAACGACGTCAAGGCGGAAGTCAACCGCTCCATGGAGCTGGACGAACTGCGCAAGATGAAGGACACGGTCGAGTCCGCGGCGCGTGACGTCGAAAGCTCCATCGGGGGCACGGCTTCGGACATCGAGCGCGAGTTCAACGAGGCGGCCGCCTCCTTCGACAGCACCGACCCGGTGCCCTCGCTGGAGGTGCCGCCGAGCTACCCCGAATACCGCAATCCCCGCAAGAAGTGGCGCATCAAGCAAGGCGCGATGCCCAACTGGTACAAGGCCCGCAACGGCGTGCGCACGCGAGCGCTGTCGGGCGCGGCGCGGGTGGCCCGCTACCGGCCGAAGAAGTTCAACTGATGGCCGACCCCAACAAAGAAGACGAGCTCGCCGGTACCGAACAACCTTTCGTCGCTCACCTCGTCGAGCTCCGGGACCGGCTGATCAAGGCCTTGCTGGCCGTGGGCGTGGTCGCGGGTGGCCTCGCACTGTGGCCCGGGCCCGCAGCCCTCTACGACATCCTGGCCGCACCGCTCACGGCCACCTTGCCGGCCGGTGCGACGCTGATCGCCACCTCGGTGATCTCGCCGTTCATCGTGCCGCTGAAGATCCTGCTGATGACGGCCTTCATGATCGCGCTGCCGGTGGTGCTCTACCAGGTCTGGGCCTTCGTGGCGCCCGGGCTCTACAGCCACGAGAAGAAGCTGGTCATGCCGCTGGTCATCTCCAGCACCCTCCTGTTCTTCATCGGGGTGGCGTTCTGCTACTTCTTCGTTTTCGGGCAGGTCTTCACCTTCATCCAGAGCTTCGCGCCCAAGAGCATCACGGCCGCGCCTGACATCGAGGCCTACCTCAGCTTCGTGCTGACCATGTTCCTGGCCTTCGGCCTCGCCTTCGAGGTGCCGATCGTGGTGGTGGTGCTGGCCCGCATGGGCGTGGTGTCGGTCGAGAAGCTGCGGGCCTTCCGAAGCTACTTCATCGTGCTGGCCTTCATCATCGCGGCCATCGTCACGCCACCCGACGTGGTGTCACAGCTGGCCCTGGCCATTCCCATGATCCTGCTCTACGAGGTGGGCATCTGGGCGGCGCAACTCTTCATCAAGCACACCAAGGCGCCGGATGAGGAGGGCGCGACGGAGGCGGGGAGCTGAGAAGCTAGCGCTGCGGCCTGGGCCGCAGCCCCGGCGTCACCGTGAGGTCCAGCGCGTCGTCGCGGCGCTGCAGCCGCATGCGGGTGGGGGTGCCGGGCTTGAGGGCCGCCACCTGGGTGAGGAGCTCGGAGACGCTTGCGATCTCCCGCTCGTTGATCTGGACGATCACGTCGCCGGGCCGGATGCCGGCCTGCGCCGCCGGGCCGTCCTGCAGCACGCCCGTGATGAGCACGCCGCGCCGCGCCTTGATGCCGAAGGTTTCCTTCAGGTCGGGCGAGAGATCGGCCGGCTCGACACCGATCCAGCCGCGCCGCACCACGCCGTCGCGCACGATGGACTCGAGCACCATCTTGGCGGTGGACACCGGGATGGCGAAGCCGATGCCCATGCTGCCGCCCGAGCGCGAATAGATGGCAGTGTTGATGCCCAGCAGCTGGCCGTTCACGTCCACCAGCGCACCGCCGGAATTGCCGGGGTTGATGGCGGCGTCGGTCTGGATGAAGTTCTCGAAGGTGTTGATGCCCAGCTGGTTGCGCCCCAGGGCGCTCACGATGCCGCTGGTCACCGTCTGGCCGACGCCGAAGGGGTTGCCGATGGCCAGCACCTGGTCGCCCACCTGCAGCGCGTCGGAATTGCCCAGCGTGATGACGGGCAGGCGGTCGAGGTCGATCTTGAGGATGGCCAGGTCGCTTTCCGGGTCGGTTCCGACCACCCGGGCCCGCGTGCTGCGGCTGTCGTTGAGCACCACCTCGATCTGGTCGGCGCCTTCGATGACGTGGTTGTTGGTGAGGATGTAGCCCTCGGGGCTGATGATGACGCCGCTGCCCAGGCCCGCCTGCGGCTGCAGCCCCCGCTCCCCGAAGAAGAACCGGAACCAGGGGTCGTTGCCCTGCGGGCCGGCGCCGCTGGCCTTGGAAGTATTGATGCTGACCACCGCCGCAGACGCCTTCTGGGCTGCCGCGCGCAGGCTTCCCGGCGGGGCGACGCCGGGTGGTGCGGGCGGCGCCTCGATCAGCGAGACGCCCGTCGCGCGATCGACCGAGGGCCGGCCCAGCCACTCGGGCTTGAGCGTGGCCACCACGAACCAGGCCGCCAGCAGCACGGTGACGGCCTGGGAAAACACGAGCCAGTAGCGACGCATGAACGCAAGCGGAAACAAAGACAGAGGAGTGTAGAAGACCCCGCCTGCCCTGGGGGCGGGCCGGGTTCACAATCGCGCTTTTCGCTTCCGAATCCGATGGCCGACCGCCAAGCCCTTCTTGCCGCCTTCGACGAGCTGCTCCAGCCCGAGCGTTTCAAGGACTACGGGCCCAACGGCCTGCAGGTCGAGGGGCGCCGCGAGGTGCGGCGGATCGTCTCGGGCGTGACCGCCAGCCTGGCGCTCATCGAGGCGGCCATCGAGGCCGACGCCGATGTGCTCTTCGTTCACCACGGACTCTTCTGGCGTGGCCAGGACGGCCGCGTGACCGGCTGGATGAAGCAGCGCCTGGCCCGCCTGCTGGCCCACGACATCAACCTCTTCGCCTACCACCTGCCGCTGGACGCCCATGCCGAGCTGGGGAACAACGCGCAGCTGGGCGTGCGGCTCGGCTGGCGCGCCGACGCGCGCTTCGGCGAGCAGGACCTGGGCTTCATCGGCGCGCCCGAGGCGGGGACGGCTTTCGCCGGCGCGCGCGAGCTGGCAGCGCACATCGAGCAGCGCCTGGGGCGTGCGGTGGTGGCCGTCGATGGCGGCGGCGGCGAGATCTCGCGCATCGCCTGGTGCACCGGTGGCGCCCAGGGCTATTTCGAGGCCGCCATCGCCGCCGGTGCGCAGGCCTTCGTGACCGGCGAAATCTCCGAGCCGCAGGCGCACTACGCACGTGAATGCGCAGTTGCCTTCATCGCCTGCGGCCACCACGCGAGCGAACGCTACGGCGCACCCGCCGTGGCCGCGCATGTGGCGGCGCGGCTGGACCTCGAGCACGTGTTCATCGACATCCCCAACCCGGCATGAGCGCGGCGCCCACCCTCGCGCTCACCATGGGCGACGCGGCCGGCATCGGCGGAGAGATCCTGGCGCAGGCGTTCCGCTCGGCGCCCGAGCTCACCCGCGGCTGTTTTGTCGCCGGTGACCTGGCCCACCTTCGCCGCGCCTGCGCGGCGGCCACGCCGGCAGGGGGCATCCCGCTGCCCATCGCCGAGATCGAGCAGCCGGCGCAGGTGCATGCGTTGCCGCCGGGCTGCCTGCCGCTGCTGCAGGTCGGCCCGGCCGCCGGGCAGCTGGTGCCCTGGGGCCAGGTGGACGCGCGCGCCGGCCGCATGGCGCACGACGCGGTGAGCTGGGCCGCCCGGGCGGCGCTCGCCGGCCAAGTCGATGCCGTGGTCACCGCGCCCCTGAACAAGGAGGCGCTGTCACGCGCCGGGTTCGAGGAGCCGGGCCACACCGAGCTGCTGGCGCAGGAGGCGGCTGCGCACCGGGGCCACCCGGTGCCGGTTCGCATGATGCTGGCCAGCCACGAGCTGCGCACGGTGCTCGTGAGCATCCACGTGTCGCTGCGCGAGGCGATCGAGGCGGTCACGCAGGCCAACGTGGTGCAGACCCTCCAGATCACCCACGAGGCGCTGGCGCGTGCGCTCGGGCGCCCCCCACGCATCGCGGTGGCGGGGCTCAACCCGCACGCGGGGGAGGGTGGTCTCTTCGGGCGAGAGGAGCAGGAGGCCATCGCGCCAGCCGTGCAGGCGGCGCAGGCGCAAGGCATCCAGGCCAGCGGGCCCTGGCCGCCGGACACGATCTTCATGCGCGCGCGCGGCCTGCGGGAGTTCGATGTGGTGGTGGCCATGTACCACGACCAGGGCCTCATCCCGGTGAAGTACCTGGGCCTGGAGCACGGGGTGAACGTGACGCTGGGCCTGCCCTTCGTGCGCACCAGCCCGGACCACGGCACCGCCTTCGACATCGCCGGCACCGGCCGCGCCGACCCGGCCAGCCTGCTGGAGGCGATCCGGGTGGCGCGCTCGATGCTGGAGGCCTAGCGAGCGCCGCTGCGCAGGCTGTCGCGGATCTCCCGCAACAGGACGATGTCCTCCGGCGGTGCGCTGGGGACCGCCGCCGCGGGCTCGGCCGTGCGCCGGCGCAGGCGGTTGATCTGCCGCACCATCAGGAAGATCACCAGGGCCAGGATCAGGAAGTTCACCGCCACGGTGACGAAGTTGCCCCAGGCGAGCACCGGGACGCCGGCGCGCGCGAGGTCCGGCAGGTTGCGGGCGACGCCTTCGGGAATGCTGCCCAGCACGATGAACTTGTTGGAAAAGTCGATGCGCCCGACCAGTGCGCTCACCAGCGGCATGATCACGTCCTTGACCAGCGAGTCGACGATCTTGGCAAAGGCGGCGCCGATGATCACGCCCACCGCGAGGTCGATCACGTTGCCCTTGACCGCGAACTCACGAAACTCCTTCAGCATGCCCATGGTGTCCGTGCCTGATGACTTCGAGGCCGGCAGTATCCCTCCAAATGTCCGAGTCGGCGCGCCTGTCTTCCGGGGGAGGTGCCGGGATACGCTCCGCTACAATCGCGGGTTGACCTTAACCTAGCGAATCCCTCGAGGACCCCCATGAGTGACACCCCAGTGGACGCCAGCAAGCGGACGTGGTTGATCGCGTCCACCTGCGCGGGCGCGGTGGGCGGCGCATTCGTCGCCGTTCCGTTCGTCAGCAGCTTTCAACCTTCGGAGCGTGCGAAGGCAGCGGGTGCGGCGGTCGAAGTCGATATCTCCGCGCTGCAGCCCGGTGACAAGATCACTGTCGAGTGGCGCGGCAAGCCGGTGTGGATCATGAAGCGCACGCCCGAGCAGCTGGCCACGCTGGCCAAGCTCAACGACGAGCTGGCCGATCCCTTCTCCAAGCGCGTGGCCTATCCCACGCCCGAGTACGCGCAGAACGTGCACCGCTCCATCAAGCCCGAGGTCTTCGTCGGCGTGGGCATCTGCTCTCACCTGGGCTGCTCGCCCACGGACAAGTTCCAGGCCGGTCCCCAGCCTTCGCTTCCGGACAACTGGCAGGGCGGCTTCCTGTGCCCCTGCCACGGCTCGACCTTCGACCTGGCGGGCCGCGTGTTCAAGAACAAGCCCGCGCCGGACAACCTCGAGGTGCCGCCGCACATGTACATCTCGGACTCCAAGCTGCTGATTGGCGAAGACGCGAAGGCTTGATCACATGGCTGAATTCAAGGAAATCTCCCCGAACGCCAGCATGGGCGCCAAGGCCGCGAACTGGTTCGAGAACCGGTTCCCCTCGGCCTTCGCCGGGTACAGGACGCACATGTCCGAGTACTACGCGCCGAAGAACTTCAATTTCTGGTACTTCTTCGGTTCGCTGGCGATGCTGGTGCTGGTCATCCAGATCGTCACCGGCATCTTCCTCGTGATGCACTACAAGCCCGACGCGAGCATGGCCTTCGCCTCGGTCGAGTACATCATGCGCGACGTCCCCTGGGGCTGGCTGGTGCGCTACATGCACTCCACCGGCGCCTCGGCCTTCTTCGTCGTCGTGTACCTGCACATGTTCCGCGGCCTCATCTACGGCAGCTACCGCAAGCCGCGCGAGCTGGTGTGGGTGTTCGGCTGCGCCATCTTCCTGGTGCTCATGGCCGAAGCCTTCATGGGCTACCTGCTGCCCTGGGGCCAGATGTCCTACTGGGGCGCGCAGGTGATCGTGAACCTGTTCTCCGCCATTCCCTTCATCGGTCCCGACCTCGCCATCCTGATCCGCGGCGACTACGTCGTGAGCGACGCCACCCTGAACCGCTTCTTCAGCTTCCACGTCATCGCCGTGCCGCTGGTGCTGCTGGGCCTGGTCGTGGCGCACCTGCTGGCGCTGCACGACGTGGGCTCCAACAACCCCGATGGCGTCGAGATCAAGGGCCCCAACGCGCCCAAGGACGAGCAAGGCCGGCCGCTGGACGGCATCCCCTTCCACCCGTACTACACCGTGCACGACATCATGGGCGTGTCGGTGTTCCTGCTGGTGTTCTCGGCGGTGATCTTCTTCGCGCCCGAGTTCGGCGGCTACTTCCTGGAGTACAACAACTTCATCCCGGCCGATCCGCTGAAGACGCCGGCCCACATCGCCCCGGTGTGGTACTTCACGCCCTACTACTCGATGCTGCGCGCCATCACCACCGAGATGATGTATGCGCTCGTGCTGATCGTCGTGCTGGCGACGGCCTTCGCCGTGCTGCGCGGGCGCCTGCCGGCCGTGGTCAAGGCGGCCATCGTGGTGGTCGCCGCCGTGGGCGTCGCCGTCATGCTCGCCATCGACGCCAAGTTCTGGGGCGTGGTGGTGATGGGCGGCGCCGTGATCATCCTGTTCTTCCTGCCCTGGCTGGATCACAGCCCGGTTCGCTCGATCCGCTACCGCCCGGACTGGCACAAGTGGGTGTACGGCGTCTTCGTCGTCAACTTCGTGGTCCTGGCCTACCTGGGCGTGCAGGCGCCGTCACCGATCGGCGAGCGCGTCTCGCAGGTCGGCACGCTGTTCTACTTCGCCTTCTTCCTGCTGATGCCCTGGTGGAGCCGCCTCGGGCAGTTCAAGCCCGTGCCCGAGCGCATCACCTTCGCCGCGCATTGAGCCCCGCACACCTGAAGTCATGAAAAAAACCATCTCCTTCCTGATTGCTTCGGTGGCGATGGCGCTGGGCCTGGCAGGCCCCGCGCAGGCGGCTGGCGAAGGCATCGCCTGGGACAAGGCGCCCATCAAGACCAACGACCTCGCGTCGCTGCAGAACGGCGCCAAGCTGTTCGTCAACTACTGCCTCAACTGCCATTCGGCGGCCTTCATGCGCTACAACCGGCTGACCGACATCGGCCTGAGCGAGGCGCAGATCAAGGACTACCTGCTGTTCACGACCGACAAGGTCGGCGACACCATGAAGGCGGCCATCGATCCCAAGCAGGCCAAGGAATGGTTCGGCGGCAATCCGCCCGACCTGACCCTGGTCGCCCGCTCGCGCTCTGGACACGGCGGCACCGGTGCGGACTACCTCTACACCTTCCTGCGCACCTTCTACCCGGACCCCACCAAGCCCACCGGCTGGAACAACCTCGCCTTCCCCAACATCGGCATGCCGCACGCGCTGTGGCAGCTCCAGGGCATGCGCGAGCCGGTGCTCGAGACGGTGATGGCACACGGCCATGAGACCCAGGTGTTCCGCGGCTGGCGCCAGGTCACCCCCGGCACCATGACCCCGCTGCAGTACGACAGCGCCGTGGCCGACCTGGTGAACTACCTGCAGTGGATGGCCGAGCCGGCGCAGAACACGCGCGTGCGCGTGGGCGTCTGGGTGATGCTGTTCCTCGGCCTGTTCACCTTCATCGCCTGGCGGCTCAATGCCGCTTTCTGGAAGAATGTCCGCTGATTCGCGGTCCTGATGCGCGCTGGCGCGCCACCGCGCCGCGCTGACGACAACTCGGAGTGGGACGCCAGGGGCGTGCCCACTCTTTTCGATTTCAAGGAGCCACCCTCATGATGGTGCTGTACTCGGGAACCACCTGCCCGTTCTCCCACCGCTGCCGTTTCGTCCTGTTCGAAAAGGGCATGGATTTCGAGATCCGCGACGTCGATCTTTACAACAAGCCCGAGGACATCAACGTGATGAACCCCTACGGGCAGGTGCCGATCCTGGTCGAGCGCGACCTGATCCTGTACGAGTCGAACATCATCAACGAGTACATCGACGAGCGTTTCCCGCATCCGCAGCTCATGCCGGGCGACCCGGTCGACCGTGCGCGCGTGCGCCTGTTCCTGCTCAATTTCGAGAAGGAGCTCTTCGCGCACGTCACCACGCTGGAGTCGCGCGCCTCCAAGGGCAACGAGAAGCTGCTCGAGAAGGCCCGCACCCACATCCGCGACCGCCTGACCCAGCTCGCGCCCGTGTTCCTCAAGAACAAGTACATGCTGGGCGACAACTTCTCCATGCTGGACGTCGCCATCGCGCCCCTGCTGTGGCGCATGGACTACTATGGCATCGAGCTGTCCAAGAACGCCGCGCCACTGCTCAAGTACGCCGAGCGCATCTTCTCGCGCCCGGCCTACATCGAGGCGCTGACGCCCTCCGAGAAGGTGATGCGCAAGTAAGCGACGCTGCCGCGCCTGGCGCGGCAACGCCCGGACGCCATCCATCCATGAACGCGATCGAATCCACCTCGACCCGGCCCTACCTGATCCGGGCCCTGTACGACTGGTGCACCGACAACGGCTTCACGCCCTATGTCGCGGTGCTGGTCGATGACAGCGTCCAGGTCCCGCGCGAATACGTCAAGAACGGCGAGATCGTGCTGAACATCAGCTTCGACGCCACCAGCTCGCTCAAGCTGGGCAACGAATTCATCGAGTTCAAGGCCCGTTTTGCCGGCAGCGCCCGCGAGATCATGGTGCCGGTGAACCGGGTGCTGGCGATCTATGCGCGCGAGAACGGGCAGGGCATGGCCTTTCCGGTCGCGGGCCCGGGTGCCGAGCCGGCCGTCTCCACCAGCCGCCCGACGCCGCTCACGAGCGTGGCGGCGGCCGGCGCGGAGGCGGACCCCGCCGAGCGCCCGGTGCAGCTGGTACCTGCCGACCCGCCCGCGCCAGGCAGGGGCGAGGATGATCCCGAACCGCCCAAGCCCAGCAAGCCGGGTCCACGCCCGGCCCTCAAGCGCATCAAGTGACGCGGCCGGCACGGCCGCATAGAATTTTCCGAGCGCCGGTTTAGCTCAGTTGGTAGAGCATCCGCCTTGTAAGCGGGAGGTCATCAGTTCGAATCCGATAACCGGCACCAGCCATCCCGCGAGGGCGGCCCCTGCGTCCGCGCCTGAACGCCTGGAGTCGCATGAGCGCCGAGTCCCGCCTGAGCAGTGAACAGCTCGAGCAACTGCTCCGGGTGACGCGCCGCCTGGCCGCCCCGTTCGAGCTGCTCGACATGCTGGGCGAGGTGACACTGGCGGCCTGCGGCGTGCTGCAGGCCGAGCGCGCCTCGGTCTGGCTGCTGGATCCGGCCAGCGGCGACCTGGTCCTCGAGACCGCGCAGGGCCTGGCCCATGCCCGCGTCCCCATGGGCGTGGGCCTGATCGGCGCCTGTGCCCGCGAACGCCGGGCCATCAATGTGCCGGACTGCTACGCCGATCCGCGCTTCGACCCCACGCTGGACCGCGCGAGCGGCTTTCGCACCCGCTGCAGCCTGACCCTGCCGCTGTCGGATGCGAAGGGGGACCTCGTGGGCGTCATGCAGGTCCTCAACCAGCACGGCGGCGCCTTCGAGGCGGCCGACCTGGACCTGGCCGAGGCCTTGGCCGCGCAGTGTGCCGTGGCGCTGGCACGGGCGCGCGCCGTGGCTGCACTCGTCGAGGCCGAGCGGGTGCGCCAGGAGCTGGCCGCAGCCCGCATCGTGCAGACCAGCGCGCTTCCCCGGATGCTGCCGGAGCTCCCCGGCTACAGCCTGCATGCGAGCTTCCGGCCCGCCGCCGAAACCGGCGGCGACACCTACGACCTGGCTCGCGTGGACGGGAAACTGCTGGTCCTGCTGGCGGACGCCACCGGCCACGGCATCGCGCCGGCGCTGTCCGTGACGCAGATGCAGGCCATGCTGCGGATGGCACTGGGCCTGGGCGTGAGCCTGGAGCGCAGCTTCGTGCAGGTGAACAACCGCCTGGCCGAGACCTTGCCGGAAGCGCACTTCGTCACGGCCTTCGTCGGCCTGCTCGATCCCGCCGAGCACCGGCTGCGCTTCATCAGCGGCGGCCAGGGGCCGATCCTGCACTACCGCGCAGCGGCCGAGGCCTTCGACCTCCACCGGCCGAACTGCTTTCCGATGGGCGCGGACCTTTTGGACGAGCCGGTGGCCGTGGTCGAACTCTCCTTCGGCCCGGGCGACTGGCTGCTGCTCCTGTCCGACGGCGTGTACGAATGGGCGAACGAAGAGGGCGAGCTGTTCGGCCGCGAGCGCGTCATGCAGGCCGTGCGGGCGCATGCCCGGGCACCCTTGCCGGCCTTTGCGCTGCAACTCCTGGAAGACTTGCAGGCGTTTTCCCCCGGACGCGAGCAGGAGGACGACGTCACCCTGGTGCTGGTGCGCCGCGATGCAGCGGGCGAATGAGCGTTTCGGTCAGCGCGCGGCCGCGGCCTTCTCGCGCCGCTCTTCGTCCTGCACGCAGTAGCGCGCGGTCGGCACGATCTTGAGGCGCTCGAAGGGAATGTCGCGCCCGCAGTCCTCGCAGGTACCGTAGCTGCCCTCGGCCAGGCGCTGGCGCGCGGCGCGAACCTGGGACAGCTCGGCTTCCTGCCGCTGCAGCTGCATGAGGTCCAGCGAATCCATCATGCGCGCGTCGCCGTCCTCCACCGAGTCCTTGACCTCCGGCCAGCCGTGGCTGCCCGGGGTGGCGAATTCCTCGCGCGAGGCATGCGCGGCGGCGGCGAGCTCGGCCTCGCGCGACTGCAGCAGCTGGTCCAGTTCGCTCAGTTTGGATGGGTCGAGTGACATGGCGAATTCCTTCCCGACCAGCATAGGCGCCCTTCACAGGGCCGTATGTCGGCCAACGTCGGCTCAGTGCCGGTCGGCCTGCACCTTCAGGCGGATGCTGGACACGTCCATGCCGCGCCGGTGCAGCTGCTCCAGCAGGGTCGGCAGCAGCTGCCTGAGCTTGGCGGCACCGGCGTTGCTCGCGACCAGCAGGCACCAGGTGCCGCCGTCCAGCGGACCGGCCTTGACGCTGGCCTTCAGCCCGGGCGGCAGCATGGGCTGGATGGCCTCCAGGCATTGCGAGGAGGCGCGCACCAGCGAAGCCAGCCGCGCGAGGGCGGGCGCTTCCTGCGCGGCTTGTTGAAGGGTGACGGCGTGTCGGCGCCGGCTCGGCTCGGGTGGCATGGAAGGCAGGCGCAAGGCGGATCGCAAGGGTCCACCCATTATGGGCGGGGCCAGCGGGGCGGGGCTAAAATCATCGGCTTCCTGCGTTCGGGGCTCGTGATGCTTGCATTGCCCGGGCGCGGACCCATCTCATGCTCAACGAGAGGTTGCGCTGCCCTGCCGGGCTCATGCGGGTCGGCAGGGCAGCATCGCATTCATGGCCAAGAACTTCCTGACCCAGATTTTCGGTTCCCGCAACGATCGACTGCTGAAGCAGTACCGCAAGACGGTCGATCGCATCAACGCCCTGGAGCCGGAGCTCGAGAAGCTCGACGACGAGGCCCTGCGCGCGAAGACGCAGGAATTCCGTGAGCGCCTCGGCAAGGGCGAGACGCTGGACGCCCTGCTGCCCGAAGCCTTCGCCGTGGTGCGCGAGGGCTCCAAGCGCGTCATGAAGATGCGCCACTTCGACGTGCAGCTGCTCGGCGCCATGGCCCTGCACAACGGCAAGGTGGCCGAGATGCGCACCGGCGAGGGCAAGACGCTCACGGCCACGCTGGCCGTGTACCTGAACGCGCTGCCCGCCAAGGGCGTGCACGTGGTCACCGTCAACGACTACCTGGCCAATCGCGATGCCCAGTGGATGGGCAAGCTCTACAACTTCCTGGGCATGACGGTGGGCGTGAACCTGCCGCAGATGGCGCGCGAGGACAAACAGGCCGCCTACCGCAGCGACATCACCTACGGCACCAACAACGAGTTCGGCTTCGACTACCTGCGCGACAACATGGTCTACGAGACCGCCGACCGGGTGCAGCGGGGCCTCCACTACGCCATCGTCGACGAGGTGGACTCCATCCTGATCGACGAGGCGCGCACGCCGCTCATCATCAGCGGCCAGGCCGAGGACCAGACCGAGCTGTACATCGCGATGAACCGCATCGTGCCGCAGCTCGTGCGCCAGGAAGGCGAGGCCGACCCGCGCACCGGCGAGGGGGTCACCAAGCCCGGCGACTTCACGGTGGACGAGAAGACACGGCAGGTGTTCCTGACCGAGCGCGGCCACGAGACCGCCGAGCGCATCCTCTCGGGCCTGGGACTCATCCCTGAGGGCGCCACGCTGTACGACCCGGCCAACATCGCGCTGGTGCATCACCTCTACGCGGCGCTGCGGGCCAACCACCTGTACTTCCGCGACCAGCACTACGTGGTGCAGCCGGGCGAGGACGGGACGCCCGAGGTGGTGATCGTGGACGAGTTCACCGGCCGCCTCATGTCCGGGCGGCGCTGGAGCGAAGGCCTGCACCAGGCCGTGGAGGCCAAGGAAGGCGTGCCCATCCAGCCGGAGAACCAGACGCTGGCCTCCATCACCTTCCAGAACTACTTCCGCCTCTTCGGCAAGCTGTCCGGCATGACGGGCACGGCCGACACCGAGGCCTACGAATTCCAGGAGATCTACGGCCTGGAAGTGGTGGTCATCCCGCCCAACCGGCCCAGCCGCCGCGAGGACCAGCTCGACCGCGTCTACAAGACCACGCGGGAGAAGTACCAGGCCGCCATCGAGGACATCCGCGAATGCCACGAGCGCGGGCAGCCGGTCCTGGTGGGCACGACCTCCATCGAGAACTCCGAGATCATCTCGGGCCTGCTGCAGCAGGCGGGGCTGCCGCACCAGGTGCTCAACGCCAAGCAGCACGCCCGCGAAGCCGAGATCGTCGCGCAGGCGGGGCGGCCGAAGATGGTCACCATCGCCACCAACATGGCCGGTCGCGGCACCGACATCGTGCTGGGCGGCAACATCGAAAAAGTGGTCGAGGCCGTGGAGGCCGACGAGGGCATGGACCCGGCGGCGCGCCAGGCGCGGGCGGCCGAGTTGCGCACCCAGTGGAACACGGACCACGAGCGCGTCGTCTCGCTGGGCGGGCTTCGCATCATCGCCACCGAGCGCCACGAGTCGCGCCGCATCGACAACCAGCTGCGCGGCCGCTCGGGCCGCCAGGGCGACCCGGGCTCCTCGCGCTTCTACCTGAGCCTGGACGATCCGCTGATGCGCATCTTTGCCGGCGACCGGGTCCGGGCCATCATGGACCGCCTGAAGATGCCCGAGGGCGAGGCCATTGAGGCCGGCATCGTCACGCGCAGCATCGAAAGCGCGCAGCGCAAGGTCGAGGCCCGCAACTTCGACATCCGCAAGCAGCTGCTCGAATACGACGACGTCGCCAACGACCAGCGCAAGGTCATCTACCAGCAGCGCAACGACATCATGGACGCGCAGGACCTGTCGGCCCAGATCGCCGCGCTGCGCGATGGCTGCTTCACCGACCTGGTCCACCAGTACGTGCCGCCGGAGTCGGTCGAGGAGCAGTGGGACCTGCCCGGCCTGGAGAGGACGCTGGCCGACGAGTGGGGCATCGCCCTGCCGCTGCAGGAGGAAGTGCAGGCCGCCACCGCCATGACCGACGAGGACGTGCTGGAGCGCGTTCTGGGTGCGGCCAACGAGCAGTTCGCGGCCAAGGTGGCGCAGATCGGCGCCGAGAACTTCACGCAGTTCGAGCGCGTGGTCCTGCTCCAGAGCATCGACACCCACTGGCGCGAGCACTTGGCGGCGCTCGACTACCTGCGCCAGGGCATCCACCTGCGCGGCTACGCGCAAAAGCAGCCCAAGCAGGAATACAAGCGCGAGGCCTTCGAGCTCTTCGGGCAGCTGCTCGACTCGGTCAAGAACGAGGTCACCCGCATCCTGATGACGGTGCGGGTGCAGTCCGGCGCACAACTGGACCAAGCCGCCGAGGACATGGAGCAGCGCGCGGAGCAGATCCTGAACGTCACCTATTCCGCCCCGACCGAGACCGGCGAGGTCGAAACGCTGGTGGACGAGCGCACGGCGCGACACGGGGCGGCGGCCGCCGGTGCCGGTGCCGGTGCCGGTGCCGCCGTGGCGCGGGTCGGGAGAAATGACCCCTGCCCATGCGGCAGCGGCAAGAAGTACAAGCAGTGCCACGGCAAGCTGAACTGACCGCGGCGGTCGCTGCGGCCGCTCGCTTTGCCTAGCAGAACTCAACCGGAAGTTTTGTAACGATCCGTTCCGGTGCCTGTAAGTCCTGACAGGGGTTCGCCCCTGGAAATTTCTCCCTGACTCTTCAATGAGCAGTTTGCCAATCCGGAGAAATTTCCATGACCGAGAACCTTGCCCCTGTTCGCCCCTCCCGCAGCGCCGCTGCTGATAACAACTCGGTTGCCGCCTCAGCGCCTCGCCGCAGTGCGCCCTTATCAGCGCGCCTGCGCGGGCGGATCGCCACGGATTTTCTTCCGCGGTACGAAAAAGAATGGGGTGGCAAGTTTGTCACGAATGGCGAGACCCCCGGCCCTGACGCCGTGCGCCTGGACGGTAATGACTACCTAGGGATCACGGGTCATCCGGACATCGTGAAGGCGCAGATCGATGCGCTGCGCCGCAACGAGGACTTCGTGGTCCAGTCGGGCGTGTTCCAGCTCAATGGCTCGCCCACCAACCAGTTCGAGAAGGCTTTTTCCGCCTGGATCGGCCACGAGGGCGGGGTGCTCTGCCAATCGGGCTACACCGCCAACCTGGGCCTGTTGCAGGTCGTGGCCGACCGCGAGACGCCGGTGTACCTCGACAGCCTTGCGCACATGTCGCTCTGGGAGGGCGTGCGCGCCTCGGGCGCCCCGGCGCACGCCTTCCGGCACAACGACCCGGGGCACCTTGCCCGAATGATGGAACGGCACGGCCCGGGCCTGGTCGTGGTCGATTCCGTCTACAGCACCACCGGCGCCCTGTGTCCGCTCGAGGAGATCGTGGACGTGGTGGAGGCGAACGGCTCCATGATCCTGGTGGACGAATCCCATTCCCTGGGCACGCACGGCCCCGAGGGGCGGGGCCTGTGCGCGGCCCTGGGACTGACCGAGCGCGTGCATTTCATCTCGGCCAGCCTGGCCAAGGCCTTTGCCGGCCGTGCGGGCTTCTTCACGGTGCCGCAGGAGATGCGCTACTACCTCATGTCCAACAGCTTTCCGAACATCTTCAGCTCCTGTCTGCTGCCGCACGAGGTGGCAGGCCTGGCCGCCACGCTGGAGGTGATCAAGCGCAGCGATCTCGCGCGCGAGCAGCTCATGCGCAACACCCGCCGCCTGCGCGACAGGCTGGTGGCGCTGGGCTACCCCATCCACCAGGGCACGGAACAGATCATCTCGCTGGAGGCCGGCACGGAATCCAATACGGTGGCCCTGCGCGACGCGCTGGAAACGCGTGGCGTCTTCGGTGCCGTGTTCTGCGCGCCGGCCACAAGCCGCAATCGCGCCATGGTGCGCCTGACGCTCGGTGCGGGTCTGACCGACGCGGAGATGACGCACGTGGAGCGGGTCGCCGCCGAGATCGCGCCGCTGGTCAAGCCCTGGGACTGGCCGATCGCCCGTCGCCAGCGTCGCGGCGAGCCGGCGTGAGGCTGCCGGCCGGGCCGGGCCGCGATCAATCCTCCACGTGCCGCGGCCCCTGGTCGGCCATCCAGGCCTGGTAGCCGAGGACCGGTGCCGGCAGCACGCTCGCCGGCACGGGAAACAGGGCCGCGACCAGCGGACTGCTTTCCCCCAGGGAGAAAGCCGCCACCGGCTCGCACGGGCCGGTCATGCCCAGAGCCTGTCGCAGCTCCAGGTTGACCAGCGAGCGCCCCTGCCGGATCTCGGCCAGCGCCGGTTCGTCCAGGTGCTCCAGCGCCGCGAGTTCGGCCAAGGCATTGAGGCCTTCGCGCGGCTCCAATTGCAGCCAGCTCACGTTCCCGGCGTCGTCCATGCCCAGGATTCCGAAGGGAGCGCCGATCGCAATCCACTCGACCCAGCGCGTGGCTGCGAACTCCTGCAGGGCCTGCTCGACCCCGGGCAGCTTGAGGGAGGCGTTCTGGTCGGGGCTGAGCGTGGCGCGCCAGATCTGCGAATGGCGCGGATGCGCATTGGCCAGGAGCGATTCCACGGCGTCGATCAGGCGCCTGGAGATGTCGGGCAGCTGCTTGGGAATGAACTGATCGATGAGGCCCCGGTTGAAGGCCCGCACCGCGATCTGTTCGTCGGCCTGTCCCGTGAGCATGACCCGCGCGCCCTGCCACTCCGTCAGTTCACCCAGCACCTCCAGGCCGTCCATGCCGGGCATGGAGAAGTCGACCACGCACACCCGCGCCAGCGCGAAGCGTTCGGGCGTACGGGCCCAGTAGGCCAGGATCTGCGGCACCAGCGGCGCGCCCTGGCGCCAGCGGTCCACGATCTGCTGCTGGTTCCAGGCGTCGATCTCCCACAGCGGGGGCTCGCGGTGCAGGCCGTAGATGCAACGCCCCGGGCGCAGGTGCAGGCGCAGGTGCCAGTGCTTGGGCAACACCAGCGCCAGCATGTCCAGGTAGTCCGGATCGTCGTCCAGGATGACCACCGAACCGGGCCGTCGGAATAGTTGGAAACTCATGAAATGGACCGCTTGAGCGTCGGGTGTTTGATCGGGAAGCGATTGCGCGCCGGCAGCCGGATGACGAATTCTGCGCCCTCACCGGGCACAGAGTGAACCTTGATCGTGCCGCCGGCCGCGAGAATGACCCGCTGGCAGAACGCCAGGCCCAGCCCGTGCCCGGTGCCTTGGTTGCTTGAGACGAAAGGCTGGAACAAGCGGGACATGGCGCGCTCACTGATGCCGACGCCTCGGTCGGTGACGCGGATCACGCCAGTGCCTCCTTCCAGGTCCACCGACAGCACGAGATCCCCGGGGCTGCGGGCCGCGGGGGTGGCTGCGAGCGCGCGCAACGCGTTCTTCACCAGGTTGTCGATCACCTGGGTGAACAGGGCTTCCGAGGTGTTGAACTCGAAGTCGCGTTCCACGCGGACCTGCGCGCATTCGCGCTCGCGCTCGTTACGGTAGGGAAAGGCGGCCACCGCCTTGCGGATCAGCGACGCTGCGCTCACCAGTTCCGTCTGCGGCGGCAGGTGCATGAGCTGGGCGTTGGTGATCTGCATGTCGATCTGCCGGTTCATGTTGCGAACCAGCGCATGCAGTCGAGTGGCAAGCTGCTCCAGGCCTGTCGCTTCGGTGGGGGCGGTCGCGGCCGTGCTGCGCACCGCGTCGCCGATCAGGGCCATGGTGGCCAGGGGCGTGCGCAGTTCGTGGGCCATGATGCCCATGGTGCCCAGGGCCTGCTTGATCTGCTCGCGCCGCAGGTTGCTGGACGACAGCCCCAGCATCAGGCCCATGTACCAGCAGAACGAGAACACCACGGCATGGGTGAGGCTCTCCTCCAGCGTGAGGGGCTGCACCGTGGGCCCGAACAGCGCGAAAAGCAGCCAGCCACCCCCCAGGCCCGCCGCGATGCCGATGGTGGCCACGCGCCAGTCGGTGACGTGGTAGTAGATCAGGAACATGGCCGCGAGCGTTGCGAACCACACCGCGTTCCGACCGTTGCAGAAATACATCCAGGTGAAGTAAAGCGGCAGCGTCGCCCAGAACACGAGGGTGATGACCGTCACGGCGAATCGCGAGGGCGGTACGGCCGTCAGACGCGGGGAAACGAGCAGGCTCAGTCCCAGCGCACTCACGGCGAGCCGCTGCCACAGGCTCTCGTAGGGCTGCGGCAGGAAATGCGTCCAGATGACGTAGAAGAGCGGATGGCCGATGACGATGGAGATGCACAAGGCGCGAATGCGCCACTGCGAGGGATGCAGGATGGGCTCGAGCATGGGCTCGAGGAGCGGCTTGAGCGCATCGCGCCCGGAACGCACGCGCATCGTCGATCGGCTCCAACGGTTCCAGAACGCTGCTGGCATGAACTCCCAAGAGGTGGCTCCGCGGGACGGCTGCGTCTGGCCTGGGGCGGAGGCTAATGATATTGTGTCGGCCGACCTGGGAGGAATGGCACAGCTTATGGGGGATCCTGTTAACTTTGACAGCGTCAGTCTGGACGGGATCCTGAGTGACTGGCTGGCTGCGCTCAAGGAGTTCTCAGTCGAGGCGGTCGCCGTCCTCGGCCCCGATCCCTTCGGAAGCTACGAAGACCGGCAGGTGCTGTGCGTCCATCCGCCCCTGGCGAGCGACACGGCGCACGCGCTCGCGCAAAGCGCCGACTTCGGCGCACCCTGGCGCGAGTCCGACGCGCCGCTGGTCGCCTGGCAGCACATTGCCAAGGCCGCCGGCACGGTGAACGCGAGTCGCTGGCGCGTCCTGGCACTGGCGCACGGCTACCAGACCATGGTGCGGGTGGAGTTTCCCCTGCCCGCGGGGCGTGCGTTCGAATGCTTCATGTTCAGCCCACGCGAGCTGTCCGACCGCAGCGAGGCGGCCGCGCTGGTCTGGTCCACGCTCAATGTCTGGCCAGTGGTCAAACGCTGCATCGCGCAGGAGCGCGCCACGCTCAGCCCGCGCGAGCGGCAGTGCCTCATGCTGGCCTTCAATGGCCTCACGGCCAAGGAGAGCGCGATGCAGATGGACTGCACCGAACGGACCGTGAACTACCATCTGGCCAACGCGATGGCCAAGTTGCGGGTGGACAACAAGCTCGCGGCGATCCAGCGGGCCTGCTGGATCGGCGCCATCTGAATCGGGTGAGGAGACAGCATGTTCCTGGGCATCGACGTGGGCAACACGCGCCTGAAATGGGCCCTTTACGAGCAGGGCCGGCCCGGCGCACGCATCCTGGCGCAGGGCGCCGAGTTCCTGGAGCACATCGACAAGCTGGCCGATGGTCCCTGGCGCGAGCTGCCGGAGCCGACGCGCATGCTCGGCTGCTGTGTCGCCGGGGACTCGGTGACGCTGCGGGTGGTCGAGCAGATGGACGAGCTGTGGGCGGTCACGCCGCAGTGGGTGCATGCCAGCAGCGCGGAGGCGGGCCTGACCAACGGCTACGACCATCCGACGCGGCTGGGTGCGGACCGCTGGGTGGCGATGATCGGCGCGCGGCACCACATGCTGACCCGGGGCCCGGCGCGGCCGCTGATCGTCGCTATGGTGGGGACCGCCGTCACGGTGGAAGCCATCGACGCGCAGGGCCAGTTCCTCGGCGGCCTCATCCTGCCGGGGCACGGCATCATGCTGCGCGCACTTGAATCCGGCACGGCGGGACTGCACGTGCCCACCGGCGAGGTGCGCAGGTTTCCGACCAACACCAGCGATGCGCTCACGAGCGGGGGCACCTATGCCATTGCCGGCGCGGTCCAGCGCATGGTGCAGCACCTGCGCGAACACTGCGGCGCCGAGCCCTGCTGCTACATGACGGGGGGCGCGGGCTGGAAGATGGCGCCGGCCATGACCGTGCCGGTCGAACTCGTTGAAAGCCTGATCTTCGACGGCCTGCTGGAGATCGCGCACCACCGCACGCCGGTGTGAGCGGCGGCCCGGAGGCGGGCTTTCGCCTCAGCCAGCGAGGCCCGAGATGGCCTGCTCCAGGGCTTCGCGCGCCTGCGCCAGCACCTGCTCACGCCAGGTGTCGGTGTCGGTGTAGAACGCCGCCAGCATGCGCGCGCGGATGGCCTCGGCCAGTTCCTGCGGCGCCTCGGGGTGCAGTTGCAGCCAGTGCATGCCCCGCAATGCGGTGAGCACCTCCATCATGGGCTCGGTGCCGTACTCCAGCGCGATGCCGGCGTACTGCGCCTGCGGGCATTCCTCGTAGATCGCGTTCCACATGAGGCCCGTGAGGAAGGCCGAGGAGGACGAGCCGTCGTAGATGGAGGTGATGGGCGTGCGTCCGCCGCCGTCCCACCAGCGTCGGGCCCGGGCGATGCCATCAGCGTCGTTCGATCCGGCCCAGATGCGTTCGCCCACGCCGCTCGGCCCCAGGCCGGTGTGCAGATCGATCCAGGCGACGCGTCGCGCCTGCCGGCCGTGCTCGCGCAGGACCGCGCGCAAGGTCTGCTGGCTCCAGGTGGGTGCCGTGCCGCCGAAGAAGAGCCCGTCCGGAAACTCGTGCTGCCCGCGCGTGATGGCGGCCTGGAAACTCGCCTCGCCTTCGCTGGCGATGTAGTCGCCGATGGCTCGGCTGTTCTCCGCCGTAGGCGGCCAGGTCTCGGGCAGCAGGAGCGGATGCAGGCGGCGATACGGCTCGTTGACAGGCAGCGGCTGGTCGAAGTCGTGGAAGTTTCGGTTGAGGTCCACGTTCTCGTGCGTGACACGGCGCAGGTGCGAAAAGCCGAAGGGGTTGAGCGCATGCACGTACAGCACCGCCACGCCGCGTTGCCGTGCCTGATCGCGCAGGGCCTCGCTGCGCAGCGCATCCACCTGCACGCCGCTGCCGCAGAAACCCTCGACCCCGTGGCAGCCGCTGGAGACGATCAGCAGCGCCTGCGCGTCGGCCGGTCCGTCGCGCGCCACGTCCATGGCCAGTGCTTCGCCGTTCTGCCCGCGCAGCGGATGCGCGTGCGACTCAACCGGCACACCCGCGGCCTCGGCGGCCTCGAGGAACCGGCTGCGGGCCTGCGCGTAGCTGGCCGAGAAGATCTCGCGGGTGGCGCTCATGGGCGCTCGCGGGCGAGCCACGCCTCGGCCAGGCGCACCCAGTAGGTGGCGCCCAGCGGGATGAGGTCGTCGTTGAAGTCGTAGCTCGGGTTGTGCAGCGTGCAGGGGCCGCCGCCATGGCCGATTTCGCGGTGGTCGCCCTCGCCATTGGCGATGAAGCAGTAGGCGCCCGGCTTGGCCTGAAGCATGTACGCGAAGTCCTCGGCGCCCATGGTGGGCTCCTGCACTTCCACGTTCTGCGCACCGACGATGGATTCCATGACCTCGCGCGCGAAGGCGGCCTCCGCCGGGCTGTTGATCGTGGGCGGGTAGTTGCGCACGAACTCGAACTCGCAGGTGGCGTCGTGCGCCGCGCACAGGTGCTCGGCGATCTGCCGCATGCGCCGCTCGATCATGTCCAGCACCTCGGTGGTGAAGGTGCGCACCGTCCCCTGCAGCTCGCAGCTGTCGGGCACCACGTTGGTGGCCTCGCCGGCATGGATCATGGTCACGGAGATCACGCCCGCATCCACCGGCTTCTTGTTGCGGCTGATGATGGTCTGGTAGGCCTGCACCAGCTGGCAGGCGATGGGCACCGGGTCGATGCCGTTGTGGGGCAGGGCGGCGTGGCTGCCCTTGCCGCGGATGCGGATCTTGAATTCGTTGGACGAGGCCATGACCGGTCCGGCGCTGACGGCGAACCTGCCGACCTGCGAGCCGGGCCAGTTGTGCATGCCGAAGACCGCCTCCATCGGAAAGCGTTCGAACAGCCCGTCCTGGATCATTTCGCGCGCGCCGCCGCCGCCTTCCTCGGCCGGCTGGAAGATGAGGTACACCGTGCCGTCGAAATTGCGGTGGCGCGCCAGGTGCTGTGCCGCCCCGAGCAGCATGGCCGTGTGCCCGTCGTGGCCGCAGGCGTGCATGCGACCGGCATGCTGGCTCGCATGGGCGAAGGTGTTGAACTCCTGCATGGGCAGCGCGTCCATGTCGGCGCGCAGGCCCACGGCGCGCTCGCTCGTGCCGTTCTTCACGATGCCAACCACGCCGGTACGGCCGAGCCCGCGGTGGATGGGAATCCCCCACTCGGTGAGCTTGGATGCGATGACGTCGGCGGTGCGGACCTCCTGGAAGCACAGCTCGGGGTGGGCGTGGATGTCGCGGCGTATCGCGGCGATGCCGGCAGCCTGGGTGACGAGGGAATCGAGAAGCTTCATACCGCCAGTATTCGAGGGAATGCGCCAGTCTAGCCGGGCTGGAACCCGCGCACCGGCGGGCGGGAATAGGGACATTCACGAAGCTTAGACTTCGGGCCATGAGCCGCCCCAGCCTTTCGCCCGCATCTGCGCCCCTGCAGGTGCGCGGCGCCTGCCCGCACGACTGCCCGGACACCTGTGCCCTCGTCAGCACGGTGCAGGACGGTCGGGTGCTGCGCGTGCAGGGCAATCCCGAACACCCGGCCACCGACGGCGTGCTGTGTGCCAAGGTGTCGCGCTACCCCGAGCGCGTGCACCATCCACAACGGCTGCTGCAACCCCTGCGCCGCAGCGGCCCCAAGGGCAGCGGCCGCTTCGAGCCGGTGGGCTGGGACGAGGCCCTCGGCGACATCGCCGCGCGCCTGGGCGCCATCGCCGCGCGCGACCCCCAGGCCATCCTCCCGTACAGCTACGCCGGCACCATGGGCCTGGTGCAGGGCGAAAGCATGGCCGCGCGCTTCTTCCACCGGCTGGGCGCCTCTCGCCTGGACCGCACCATCTGCGCAGCCGCCGGCGGCGAGGCCCTGGTGCAGACGCTGGGCGGCAAGCTCGGCATGAAGGTGGAGTTCTTCGCGCAGGCGCGGCTCATCCTCATCTGGGGCAGCAACTCGATCGCCAGCAACTTGCACTTCTGGCGCCTAGCGCAACAGGCCAAGCGCGACGGCGCCAGGCTCGTGTGCATCGACCCGCGCCGCAGCGAAACCGCCGAAAAATGCCACGAGCACCTAGCGCTGCGGCCGGGAACGGACGCGGCCCTGGCCTTGGCGCTCATGCACGAACTCATCGTGCACGACTGGCTCGACCACGACTACATCGCCCGCCACACGCTCGGCTGGGAGGCGCTGCGCGAGCGCGCCCTGGGCTGGAGCCCCGAGCGCGCCGCGGAGGTTTGCGGCCTGGACGTGGCGCAGATCCGCCGGCTGGCGCGCGACTACGGCACCACGAGCCCGGCCGCCATCCGCCTCAACTACGGCATGCAGCGGGTGCGCGGCGGCGGCAACGCGGCGCGGGCCATCGCCTGCCTGCCCGCGCTGGTGGGCGCCTGGCGGCACCGCGCCGGCGGACTGCTGCTGTCGAACTCGGGCCGTTTTCCGGTGGACCGCGCGGCCCTGCAGCGGCCGGACCTGCTGGGTGCACGCGCTCCGCGCACCATCAACATGAGCACCATCGGGGACGACCTGCTGCGCGACGCTTCGCCCGACTTCGGGCCGCGCATCGAGGCGCTGATGGTCTACAACAGCAACCCGGTGGCCGTGGCGCCGGAGTCGGGCAAGGTGGTCGCCGGCTTCGCGCGCGAGGACCTCTTCACCGTGGTGCTGGAGCAGTTCCAGACCGACACCGCCGACTACGCCGACTACCTCCTTCCCGCGACCACGCAGATGGAGCACTGGGACATCCACTCGGCGTATGGCCACACCGACGTGCTCCTGAACCGGCCGGCGATTGCACCGCAGGGGCAGGCCCTGCCCAACACGGAGATCTTCCGCCGCCTGGCCCGCCGCATGGGCTTCACCGACGCGTGCTTCGACGACAGCGACGAAGCCCTGTGCCGCATGGCCTTCGGCGGCGAGGTCGACTACGCACAGTTGCTGGCCCAGGGCTTCGCGCCCCTGCCGGTGCCCGATGCGCCTTTCGCCGAAGGCGGCTTCCCCACGCCTTCCGGCCGCTGCGAGTTCTTCAGCGAGCGGCTGGCGGTCCAGGGGCTGGACGGCTTGCCGGACCACCTGCCCAACCACGAGCCGGCCGGCACCGACGCGCGCTATCCGCTGGCCATGATTTCCCCGCCGGCGCGGAACTTCCTCAACTCCAGCTTCGTCAATCTGCGCAGCCTGCGAGATATCGAGGGCGAGCCGTTGCTGGAGATCAGCGCCGAGGACGCGGCGCAGCGCGGCATCGCCTCCGGCGCGCTGGTGCGCGTGTTCAACGACCGCGGCAGCTACCACTGCCGCGCCGAGGTGTCCACGCGGGCCCGGCCCGGCGTGGTGCATGGCCTGGGCATCTGGTGGCGCAAGCTCGGCCCGCGCGGAACCAATGTCAACGAGCTCACCAGCCAGAAGCTCACGGACCTGGGCCGCGGGCCGGTGTTCTACGACTGCCTGGTCGAGGTCCAGGCGAGCTGAGGACTGGAAACGTGAACTTCAACGGCAGGCTCGTCGCTCTGTCACTGGCGGCGGCGCTCGGGCTGGGCGCCTGTGCATCGGGCACCGACCTGGGCTATGTGTGGCAGTCCGCCAGCGGGCACCTGGCCATGCTCAATGCCGCGCGCCCGGTGCCCGACTGGGTGGTGGACGGCCAGTCGCCGGACAAGCTCAAGGAGCGACTGGCACTGAGCCAGCACATCCGCCGGTTCGCCAGCCGCGAGCTGAAGCTGCCCGACAACCCCAGCTACACGCGCTATGCAGACCTGAAGCGGCCGGCGGCCATCTGGAACGTGGTGGCGGCGCCCGAGCTCTCGCTCAAGCTCAAGACCTGGTGCTTCCCGATCGCCGGCTGCGTGGGCTACCGGGGTTACTTCGACGAAAGCGCGGCCGAAGCCCAGGCCGAACGCCTGCGGGCGCAGGGACTGGAGGCGAGCGTGTACCCCGTGCCCGCCTACTCGACCCTGGGCTGGATGAACTGGGCCGGCGGCGACCCGCTGCTCAACACCTTCATCAACTACCGTGAAGCGGAGCTCGCGCGCCTGCTGTTCCACGAGCTCGCGCACCAGGTGCTGTACGTGAAGAACGACACCACCTTCAACGAGTCCTTCGCCACGGCCGTCGAGCGCCTGGGCGTGGAACGCTACCTGGCCAGCGCCGCGAAGACGCAGGACACCTCGCGCGAATGGCTCGACTTCCTGGAGCGCCGCCGCGCCTTCCGCGAGCTCACGCGCGGCACGCGCGAGCGCCTCTCCGCCCTGTACGACAGCGAGCTGCCCGCCGAGCGCCAGCGCGCGGAAAAGGACGAGATCATGCGTGCGTTCCGCGCCGGCTATGCCGCCCTGCGCGAACGCTGGGGCGGCGATCCGGCACGCTTTCGCCTGAGCGACCGCTGGGTCGCGCGGGCCAACAATGCCACTTTCGGTGCCCAGGCCGCTTATGACGAACTCGTGCCCGGCTTCGAGGCGCTGTTCGAGCTGCAGGGGCGCGACTGGGAACGCTTCTACGCCGCCGCGCGCCAACTGGCCGAGCGCCCGAAGGACGAGCGGCACCGCTTCCTCAAGGAGATCGCGGGTGCCTGAGCTTCGCATACAGCGTGAACACGCCCTGGGCCTGGACGAGGCGCGGCGGCTCGCCACCGCATGGGCGCAGGATGCTGCCGACCGCTTCGCCATCGTGTGCACCCACGAGCCCGGCGAGGAGCGGCACTGCGTTGTCTTCAGCCGCGTGGGCGTGAACGGACGCCTCACCGTGACGGCCGAACGCTTCGAGCTCGACGCCCGCCTGGGCTTCCTGCTGGGGGCCTACAAGGCGCAGATCGAACGCGAGATCGGCAGGAATCTCGACCGCCTGCTGGGCGAGTCCTGAACTACTCCAGCGAGTCGATCAGCGTGATGTAGCGCTGCCGGGCCTCGTCCTGCGACAGGCCCTTGTTCGCATTCCAGGCGTCCCACTTGGCGCGGCCCACCATGTCGCCGAAGCCCGGCTTGGCCTCGCGCACATCGCCCTCGGTGGCCTGCTTGTACAGGCCGTACATCTTCAGCAGCGTGGCGTTGTCGGGCCGCTCGCTGAGGTTCTTGGAGCGCGCGACGGCGCTGTCGAAGTCGGCTTGGGTGTCGGGCACGGGGCCTCCTGGGGCGAAAAGAAGCGGGGGATCATAGGCCGCCGCAGGCCGGCAATGCGCTCAGAAGCTGTGAATGAATTCGGCGCGTCCGAAGCGGCTGCCAGAAAGTGGCCGATCAAGGCGCAAAGCGCAGCCATAGCTCGGGCTATGGCGAGCATTTGCAACGCGGAGGGGCCGCGTTCTGGCGGCCGAGGCGGGCGTGGCGGATTCGTTCACAGCTTCTCAGGCTTCCGGGCTCACGGGCGCGTCCGGGTCCGCGCGGCGTGAGCCTGCCGCGCGCCGGCGCGCGGCTGGGGCGCTGTCGCCCTCGTACCGCTCCAGGGTGTCCAACAGCTCGTCCACTTCGTTCTCGAGCGTCTCCACCCGGCGACGTAGCGCCTCGAACTCCTCGCGGTCGGGCAGCCCCAGCCGCGCCAGCCGCTTGGCCAGCCGCTCCTCGATCAGGCTCTCCAGCCGCCCCAGGCCGCCCGTGGCCCGGCCGGACAGGTCGGCGGCCGCTTCCGACACCCGGGCGGAGGCCTGGCTCACGCGCTCGTTCGTGCGCCGCTGCAGGGTCTGGCCCTCCTGCACCAGGGTGTCGAACAGCTTGCCGCCCTCGGCCTGCGCGCGGGAAAGCGCGCCCAGGCCGGCCAGCCAGATGCGGCGGGCCGACTGGCGGGGGGATTCGGGTCCGGACTCGTTATCGGGGGACTGCGGGTCGGGGCGATCGGGATCGGGGTTCATGAAGACTCCTTCTGCAGTCGATTGTGTGGCGTCTGCAAGGTGACCGGGGCGCGACGCCTGCAGCGCTGCCCAGCTATGTGTGGCTGTCATAATCGCCGACCGCCGGCTCATGAGCAGATACCGGCTCGTCATTCTTTAGTTACAGACTCGGCAATGATCAACAGAAAAATCGCGGTCGTCGGGCTCGGCTACGTCGGGCTGCCGGTCGCCGTCGCCTTCGGACGGTCGCATCCGGTCGTCGGTTTCGACATCAAGGCGGCCCGCATTTCCGAGCTGCGCTCCGGCCATGACGCCACCGGCGAGGTGACGTCCGAGGAACTGGCCGCGGCCGACATCCGCTTCAGCAGTGACGTCAACGCGCTGCGCGAGTGCGATTTTTTCATCGTGGCCGTACCCACGCCCGTGGATTCAGGCAACAAGCCGGACCTGTACCCGCTTCTGGCCGCCTCCGCCTCGGTGGGCAAGGCGCTCAAGCGCGGGGACATCGTCGTCTACGAATCGACCGTGTATCCCGGCGCCACGGAAGAAGATTGCATCCCGGTGCTCGAGCGCGAATCGGGGCTGCGTTTCGGTGTGGATTTCGGCGTGGGCTACAGCCCCGAGCGCATCAATCCCGGTGATCGCGAGCACACCTTCACCAAGATCAAGAAGATCGTCTCCGGCTCCGACGCCCAGACCCTGGACGTCGTGGCCGATGTGTACGCCTCGGTGGTGACGGCCGGCGTGCACCGCGCCAGCTGCATCAAGGTCGCCGAGGCCGCGAAGGTGATCGAGAACACCCAGCGCGACCTGAACATCGCGCTCATGAACGAGCTGGCGGTGGTGTTCAAGCGCATGGACATCGACACCCAGGAGGTGCTGGATGCCGCGGGCAGCAAGTGGAACTTCCTGCCGTTCCGTCCCGGGTTGGTCGGGGGGCACTGCATCGGTGTCGATCCCTACTACCTCACGCACAAGGCCGAGCAGCTCGGCTACATCCCGCAGGTGATCCTGGCGGGGCGCCGCATCAACGACAACATGGGCCGCTACGTCGCGGCGCAGACCATCAAGCAGATGCTGCGCCAGGGCGTGGACGTCGCGCGCTCGCGCGTGGGCGTGCTGGGGATCACGTTCAAGGAAAACTGCCCGGACACGCGCAATTCCAAGGTGGTGGACATCGTGCGCGAGCTGCGCTCCTACGGCGTCGAGGTGGTCGTGGCCGACCCGCACGCCGACCCGGCCGAGGTGCACGAGGAGTACGGCCTGGCCCTGGGCCGCATCGACGCCAGCGAGCCTGTGGACGCCCTGATCGTCGCGGTGGCCCACCGCGAGTACCGCGCGCTCACGCCCGCGCAGCTGCGCGCCTGCGTGCGCCAGGAGCGGCCGGTCCTGGTGGACGTGAAGTCTCTCTATCCGCGCCAGGAACTCCAGGACCAGGGCTTCAGCGTCTGGCGCCTGTAAGCACGAGCACACCCATGCACCAGCCCATCGTGGACCGCAAGGTCCGTTTCGCCCTTGTCGGATGCGGTCGCATCGCCAAGAACCACATCGCTTCGATCCGCGAGCACGCGGCTGACGCCGAACTGGTCTCCGTCTGCGACATCGACCCTGCTGCGCTCGAACGTGCGGTCAAGGAGACCGGCGCACGTGGCTTCGCCGACATCGATTCCTTGCTGGCGGGCACCGACGCGGACGTGATCGTCCTGACCACCCCGAGCGGCGTCCATCCTGCGCATGCGGTCAAGGCGGCCCGGGCGGGCTTCCACGTGCTGACCGAAAAGCCCATGGCCACCCGCTGGGAAGACGGCCTGCGGATGGTGCGTGCCTGCGACGAAGCCGGCGTGAGGCTTTTCGTGGTCAAGCAGAACCGCCGCAACGCCACCCTGCAGCTCTTGAAGCAGGCCGTGGCGCAGCAGCGCTTCGGGCGCATCTACATGGTCACGCTCAATGTGTTCTGGCAGCGTCCGCAGCAGGGCTACTATGACCAGTCCAAATGGCGCGGCACCTGGGAGCTGGATGGCGGCGCGTTCATGAACCAGGCCAGCCACTACGTGGACCTGCTGGAGTGGCTGATCGGTCCCATCGAGAGCCTGCATGCCTTCACCGGCACCCTCGCGCGTGACATCGAGGCGGAGGACACCGGTGTGCTGAGCTGCAAGTGGCGCAGCGGCGCCATGGGTTCGCTCAACGTGACCATGCTCACCTATCCCAAGAACCTGGAAGGCAGCATCACCATCCTGGGCGAAAAGGGGACCGTGCGCGTCGGCGGCGTCGCCGTCAATGAAATCCAGCACTGGGAGTTCGCCGACAAGCAGCCGCAGGACGAGCAGGTCAAGGCGGCCAGCTACGAGACCACCAGCGTGTACGGTTTCGGCCATCCGCTCTATTACCGCAACGTCATCGACGTAATGCGCGGCACGGCCGAACCGGAGGTGGACGGACGTGAAGGCCTCAAGTCGCTGGAGGTGCTGGTGGCCGCCTACCGCTCGGCGCGCGACGGCGTGCGCGTGAACCTGCCGCTGGAGCTCTGATGGCCTGGACGGCACATCCTTCCGCCATCGTCGACGCGGGCGCGCAGATCGGCGAGGGCACCCGCATCTGGCATTTCGTGCACGTGAGCCCCGGCGCCCGCATCGGGGAGCGCTGCTCGCTCGGCCAGAACGTCTACGTGGGCAACGACGTGGTGATCGGCGACAACGTCAAGATCCAGAACAACGTGTCCGTCTACGATGCGGTCACCCTGGAGGACGACGTGTTCTGCGGGCCGAGCATGGTGTTCACCAACGTGTACAACCCGCGCTCGGCCGTTACCCGCAAGAACGAATACCGCCGCACGCTGGTCAGGAGGGGCGCCACCCTGGGCGCCAACTGCACCATCGTGTGCGGCACGACCATCGGCGAGTACGCCTTCGTCGGCGCGGGTGCCGTGGTCAATCGCGACGTTCCCGACTTCGCGCTCATGGTCGGCGTGCCAGCCCGCCAGGTGGGCTGGATGAGCCGCTTCGGCGAGCGCCTGGACCTGCCCCTGCAGGGCAGCGGCAGCGCCACCTGCGAACACACCGGCGAGCACTACCGGCTGGAGGCCGGCCGCTGCCATCTCGAATCTTCACGGAACAACGCATGAACGCCATGATCAAGGAGAACGCGCCGGCGAAGATCGAATTCATCGATCTGAAGGCCCAGTACCGCGCGCTGAAGGAATCCATCGACGCCCGCATCCACGCGGTGCTGGACCACGGCCAGTACATCCTGGGCCCGGAGGTCGCCCAGATGGAGCAGCAGCTGGCCGCCTACACCGGAGCGAAGCACTGCATCAGCTGCGCCTCGGGCACCGAGGCCCTGCTGATGTCGCTCATGGCCCTGGGCATCGGCCCCGGCGACGAGGTGATCACCACCCCCTTCACCTTCGCGGCCACTGCCGAGATGATCGTGCTGGCCGGCGCCAAGCCGGTCTACGTGGACATCGAGCCCGACACCTGCCTCATCGACGCGACGAAGATCGAGGCGAAGATCACGCCCCGCACGAAGGCCATCATGCCGGTGTCCCTGTATGGCCAGGTGGCCGACATGGACGCCATCAACGCCATCGCTGCCCGCCACGGCAACATCCCCGTGATCGAGGACGCCGCCCAGAGCTTCGGCGCCACGTACAGGGGCCGCAAGAGCTGCAACGTCTCCACCCTGGGCTGCACCAGCTTCTTCCCGAGCAAGCCCCTGGGCTGCTATGGCGACGGCGGCGCGGTCTTCACCAACGACGACGCGCTGGCCAAGGCCCTGCGCGAAATTCGCGTGCATGGCCAGGAGCGGCGCTACTACCACACCCGCATCGGCGTGGGTGGTCGGATGGACACGATCCAGTGCGCGGTGATCCTGGGCAAGCTGGAGCGCTTCGACTGGGAAGTCCAGCGCCGCATCGAACTGGGCGAGGCCTATCGCGAGAAGCTGGCCGGCTCCGGCGTCAAGCTGCTGGCGGTGCGCCCCGAGCGCAGCTGTGTCTGGGCGCAGTACACCGTCTTCGTCGAGGACCGCGACGCGATGCAGAAGGCCTTGCAGGCCCAGGGTGTCCCCACGGCGGTGCACTATCCGATCTCGCTGAACCGCCAGCCGGTGTACCGCGACGATGATTCCGCAGCGCAGACGGTCAATAGCCATTGGGCAGCCGAGCGGGTGATGAGCCTGCCGATGAGTGCGGACCTCGGCGAGGAGCAGATGGCACGCGTCGTGGCGGCGGTGCGATCCTTGCGATGACGCGGCTGCATGCGTTCCCTTCGGGCGTGACCTCGAGTGCGCCCCGGCTTCAGTCCAGGAGGTCGAATTGACGATGCCGTCCGTCTTTCCTGCGGTGTCCCCGTCCGACGTGGCCCGATGGGATCGCGAGTGGATGCAGTACTTCGCGACGGAAGACCCGTCGCCCCATCTGATCGAGAGCCGCAAGCTCTCGCTCGTGTGCTCCGATCTCGCACGCCTGTCGCAGGCAGAGGTCTACGGCACGGTGCTGACCGGACGCAGCGATGGCGCGGCCATGACGCCGCTGCGCATCTGGGTCAAGGGGGCCGATCTCGTCGGCAAGCGGGTGCTGGAAATTGGCTGCGGCTGCGGCTGGCTTGGAAAGCAACTCGGCCTCGTCTGCGAGAGCTACACCGGCATCGACTACTCGCAGTTCGCGCTGGCCGTGGCCCGCGGCAGCTCGCCACCGAACTGCCGCTACTTCCACATCTCCGAGCACGAGGACATCGCGCGCCTGCAAGGACAGCTCGATACGTTGGTGGGGCGCGAGTTCTTCATCCACCAGAACTTCGACAACGCGAGTTGGGTTCTCGGGCTCGCGGCGTTTCTGCTGCGCAGCGGCGGCATCGTCAGCGCGGACTTCTACCTGCCGAACCCGGCGATCCCCCAGGGTGTCGTCCATCGCGCGCGCTCCCCGCTGGATCCCACCTACGCGTCGTGTGCGTTCACTTTCGAGCCGCAGGAGATCGCCGAGGTGGCGAGCCGGGCTGGGCTGGTGGTGCAATCCATCACCGACGACCCGCACAATCAACGGAGGTTCGCCACGCTCCAGAAGGCCTGATCCTCCAGCCCCGGCGTTCGGCGGGGCTGCAGACAGGGCTCTTGCGCGTGTTGCTGGAAGCTTATGAATCTGCAAGGCAAGAAGTTACTGGTCATCGGTGGCGCGGGCTTGATCGGCTCCCACACGGTCGACCAACTCGTCAAGGAAGACGTCGCGGAGATCCGCGTGTTCGACAACTTCACCCGGGGCCGTGAGGAGAACCTCGCCCTTGCGCTGAAGGATCCGCGTGTCAAGGTATTCCCGCTGGGAGGCGACATCCTGCACCGCGACATCCTCGATGCGGCGATGGACGGCATGGATGGCGTGTTCCACTTCGCCGCGCTGTGGCTGCTGCACTGCCACGACTTCCCCCGCTCGGCCTTCGAGGTGAACATCGGCGGGACGTTCAATGTGCTGGAGGCCTGTGTCAAGCACAAGGTCCAGCGGCTGGTGTATTCATCCTCGGCCTCGGTCTATGGTGACGCCGTGCAGGAGCCGATGGACGAGGACCACCCGTTCAACAACCAGAACTTCTACGGCGCCACCAAGATCTGCGGCGAGGCCATGGCCCGTGCGCTCCATCATCGCTATGGCCTGCCCTATGTGGGGCTGCGCTACATGAACGTGTACGGCCCGCGTGCCGACTACAAGGGCGCGTACATCGCCGTCATCATGAAGATGCTCGACGCCATCGATGCCGGCCAAGGTCCGACCATCCTCGGCGATGGCACGGAGGCGTTCGATTTCGTCGCCGTGCAGGACTGTGGGCGCGCGAACGTCGCAGCCATGAAGGCCGATGCGGTGGACCGTTGCTACAACGTGGGAACGGGCATTCGCACCTCCCTCAGGGAACTGGCCGAACTGCTGGTCGAGCTGACCGACTGCCGGCTACCGATCAACTACGCCCCGCGCAGCCAGGCGACGCTCGTGCGCAACCGCATCGGCGATGCTCGCCGCGCCAAGGCCGAGATCGGCTTCGAGGCACAGATGGATCTGCGCAACGGGCTCGCCGAGCTGATCGCCTGGCGCAAGGCGCACATCGCAGAGGTCGAGGCACGGCGGGCGAAAGCCTGAGCCGCCCTCCATCGCAATCCATGACCTCGGGGTTGAAGCGCTACTTCATCGAGAAGCTCGCCAGCAGTGAACTGCGGGCGCTGCGGACGCGCATGCGCCGCTTCGACGAGCAGCATCACTGGGTGCAGAACAGGTTCCGCCAAATGGAGGACCTGGTCGAGGATCGCTTCCGGGAGGTGGAGGGAAAGCTCCAGCAAGTGGACGTCGCGGTGCGGGCACCCCAGCCGGACTACGCCGGCCCTTCCGCGGACGCTGTGCGCCAGCTTCGCGCCGAGCAGCGCCTGTGGGCCCAGCTGGCCCGCCTGCCGGAGCTGCCGTTGAGCGGGCCGGCGCGCAGCGTGGTGTTCGTGCACCACAGCTACTACCACTTCTACTACCTCGCCCAAGCCCTGCGCCGGCGCGGTTGGCGCGCGCTGTGCATCAGCCTGGAAGATCCGAACGGCGTCAACGCACCCTACTACCACGGCGAAGACGTCAATCTCTGGGATGCCGACCCCGAGCAGCTGCGGGTCAACGCCGAGGTGCTGTTCACCTTCGCCAAGGCCCATTTCGAGTTGATGCACTTTGCCGGCGACGGCCTGCTGTCGTTCTTTCCCTGGAATTTCGGCCAACCCTCGCCCCCCGACATCGTCGAGTGGCGCGCGCTTGGCAAGAAGGTCGCCTACACCATCAGCGGCTGCAACAGCGCGACCCGCCAGAGCAGCTTCCACGCGTGGTCCGGCACGGGGCGAGAGCACTCGGCCTGCGACAACTGTCCCTTGCAGCTGCGTCCCGAGCTGTGCAACGACGAGAAGAACCTCGCCTGGGGCGGGCAGGTTCACGCCCACTGCGACCTGGTCTTCGCCGAGCTGCAGCCCTCGCTGGACTTTCTGTCGTCCACCTACCCGAACGTCGTGCGCGGGCCGCACACGATGGTGCTGGACGAGAACGTCTGGTCCGACACACTCGACATCCCGCCGGCTTTTCGCATCGAGCGTCGCCCTGACGAGGTCCTCATCTACCACGCATTCGGCAACTACAGCCTGCGGGGCCAGAACGGGCGCAACATCAAGGGCACGCCGGCGATCGTCGCGGCTGTCGACCGGTTGCGGGCCGAAGGCTTGCCGGTGCGGCTGATGTTCTTCTCGCAGGTACCCAATCACCTCGTCCGCTACTACCAGGCTCAGGCGGACATCGTGGTCGACCAGCTCTGGGCAGGCAGCTGGGGCGCCAACGGCCGGGAGTCGATGATGCTGGGCAAGCCGGTCGTGGGCTACGTGAACACGCACGAAAACGCCCCCTCCGACGTGCTGGCCGCCATTGCCGAAACGCCCATCGTCAACGCGACGGTGGACACCCTCCTCGAGGTGCTCAGGGCGCTGGTGCTAAACCCGGCGCGCCGCGAGCGGCTGGGGCGCCAGTCGCGTGAATTCGCCATGCGCTGGCACTCGGCCGATGCGGGTGCGCAGCGTTACGAGGACGCCTACGATCACATGCTGGCCCGCCGCATCACCATGGAGGAGTTCTCGGCATGACCGACGCGTCCAGACGACCCATCCAGATTTCACTGCCGGACACTGGCCTGGACGAGTGGAATGCCACCCGCGAGCCGCTCGAATCCGGCTGGCTCACCCAGGGCCCGAAGGTTGCCGCTTTCGAGAAGGCCTTCGCCGCACGCCACGAGGTGCGCCACGCGCTCGCCACCACCAGCTGCACTACCGCCTTGCACCTGATCCTCGCGGCCCTGGAGATCGGCCCCGGCGACGAAGTGGTCGTTCCGGCCTTCACCTGGGTGGCCACGGCCAACGTGGTGCTCTATTGCGGCGCCACGCCGGTGCTGGCCGATGTCGATCCCGTCAGCTACAACCTCACGGCCGAGACGGTCAAGGCCGTGGTGTCCCCACGCACCCGCGCCATCATCGCGGTGCACCTCTTCGGGTTGTGCGCCGACGTGGATGCCATCCGCGAGGCAGTCCCGGGCGTCCCCGTCATCGAAGACGCCGCGTGCGCGGCAGGCAGCAGCCTGCGGGGCCGGCCCGCGGGAACCCTGGGGGTGGCGGGCGCGTTTTCGTTCCACCCGCGCAAGTCCATCACCACGGGCGAGGGCGGAATGGCGACCACCCAGGACGACGCCCTGGCCGAGCGCATGGCCGTGCTGCGCAGTCACGGCGCCAGCATTTCGGAGGAACAGCGCCACGCGGGGCCGCGTCCCTACCTCCTGCCGGAGTTCAACCTGCTGGGGTTCAACTACCGCATGACGGATCTGCAGGGCGCGGTCGGGCTGGTCCAGCTTGGCAAGCTGGATCGCTACATCGACGAACGCGAGCGCTGGGCCAGCTGGTATCGACGCGAGTTGCAGGGCCTCCACTGGCTGCGCACGCCGAAGGCGCCCGAGGGCAGCCGGCACGGCTGGCAATCCTTCGTCTGCTGGGTCGACCCCGCTCGGGCACCACGCCCGCGCAACGAGATCATGGCGCACCTGCAGGAGCAGGGCATCGCCACGCGTCCCGGCACGCATGCCGTGCACCTGCTGGGCCTGTATCGGCAGAAGTACGGCTTCGCGCCGGAAAGCTTTCCGCAGGCCGCCGCGTGCGATGCCAACACCATGGCCATCCCCCTGCACAACCGCATGGAAGCCGGGGACTACGCCCGGGTGGCCCAGGCGCTGCAAGCGCTCGGCTGATCTCCCATGTGCGGCATCGCAGGTCTGTTGAACGCCGCGGGCGCGCCCGCCAGTCGGGAGCGGCTGCAGGCCATGGCAGCGGCCATCGCGCACCGCGGTCCCGACGGCGAGGGCTTGTTCACCGACGGCCCCGCCGGCCTCGCGCACCGGCGGCTGGCCATCATCGACCTGAGCGACCGCGCGGCGCAGCCCATGCACAGCGCCGACGGACGCTATGTCCTCAGCTACAACGGCGAGATCTACAACTACCGCGAGCTGCGGCGTGAGCTGGAAGCGACCGGCCATGTCTTTCGCACCGCCAGCGACTCCGAGGTCCTGCTGCAGGCCTGGGTCGCCTGGGGGCCGGCGGCCCTGCCGCGGTTCAACGGCATGTTCGCCTTCGCGCTGTGGGACCGCCAGCGTCGCACGATGGTGCTGGCACGCGACCGCTACGGCATCAAGCCGCTCTACGTCCGTTCAGACGCCGCGGGGCTGTCTTTCGCCTCCGAAGCCAAGGCGCTGCGCGCGGACGGCTTCCGGCTGGACCGCGAGGCGCTGTCCGAATACCTGAGCTTCCAGAATTTCTTCACCGGGCGCACGCTGTTCGCCGGAGTCCAGATGTTCCCGCCCGGCAGCTGGGCCGAGGTGGAGGCCGGCGGTGCGGCGGTGCTGCGCCCACGGGCCTACTGGGACTGGCACTTCCAGGAGTCCCACGCCGGCGCCAGCGACGAGGAGTACCTCGAGGAGCTGGACCGGCTCTTCGAGCAGGCTGTGCGGCGCCAGCTGGTCTCCGACGTCGAGGTCGGGGCCTACCTGTCCGGCGGCATCGATTCCGGCGCCATCACCGCGGTGGCCGCCCGCCAGCACCCCTACATCAAGAGCTTCACCACCGGGTTCGACATGACCTCGGCCTCGGGCGTGGAGCTCGGGTTCGATGAGCGCGCGCGTGCCGAGCGCATGTCCTACCTGTTCCGCACCGAGCACTATGAGGTCGTGCTCAAGGCGGGCGACCTCGAGCGCGTCATGCCCAAGCTGGCCTGGCACCTCGAGGAGCCCCGGGTCGGGCAGAGCTACCCCAACATGTACGTCTCGCGCCTGGCGTCCAAGTTCGTCAAGGTGGTGCTCTCGGGCGCCGGCGGCGACGAGGTCTTCGGCGGGTATCCGTGGCGCTACTACCGCGCGGTGGTCAACGACGACTTCGACCACTACATCGACAAGTACTTCCAGTTCTGGAACCGGCTCCTGCCCGAAGGCGTGCTCCAGCAGGTCCTGGGCCCGGTGTGGAACGATGTGCGCCACGTCGACCACAAGGCCATCTTCCGCGGCGTGTTCGCATCCCATGCCAACGAGATGCAGTCGCCGCAGGAGTACGTCAACCACTCGCTGTATTTCGAGGCCCGCACCTTCCTGCACGGCCTGCTCGCCGTCGAGGACAAGCTGGCGATGGCCCACGGGCTCGAGACGCGCTTGCCGTTCCTGGACAACGACCTGGTCGACTTCGCCATGCGGCTGCCGGTTCGACTGAAACTCGGCAACCTGGGCGACGTGGTCCGGCTCAACGAAAACGAGCCCGGGCCCAAGACCGCGCGTTATTTCCAGCAGACCCGCGACGGCAAGCTGCTGCTGCGGCGCATGGTCTCGCGCCACGTGCCCGACGAAGTCGCCTACGGCCTCAAGCAGGGTTTCTCGGCCCCGGACGCCAGCTGGTTCCGCGGCGAGAGCATCGACTACGTGCGCTCCATCGTGCACAACGACCAGGCGGCCATCTACCAGTTCCTCGACCCCGCCAGCACCCGGCGGCTGGTGGACGAGCACCTGCGCGGCAGCGAGAACCGCCGCCTCCTGATCTGGTCCCTGATCAGCCTGGAGAACTGCTTCCAGCAGTTCGGCATCGCCTCATGAGGAGCCTGACGTGAGGATCGTGTTCCTGGGCGCAAGCCAGTTCGGGCTGCGATGCCTGGGCGCCCTGGCCGGCCTGCCGGGTATCAGCCTGGCCGGCGTGGTGACCGCACCGCGCACCTTCGCCATCTCGTACCGCCCCCAAGGCGTGACCAACGTGCTGCATGCCGACGTGGCCGGCTGGTGCGAGGCGCGCGGCTTGCCGATCGCGACGCTCGGGCCGCAGGGCATGCGCACTCCTGGCCTGTGGGATGCGGTGCAGCAGTGGGAGCCCGACGCGTTCGTCGTGGCCGGCTGGTACCACATGGTGCCGAAGGCCTGGCGCGAGCTCGCCCCGGCCTACGGGCTGCACGCCTCGCTGCTGCCGGCCTACCGCGGTGGTGCGCCCCTGGTGTGGGCCATGATCCATGGCGAGCGGCAGACCGGCATCACGCTGTTCGAGTTCGACGACGGCGTGGACACCGGTCCCATCGTCGCCCAGGCGTCCACGCCGATCGCCGAGGACGACACCATCGGCACGGTCTACGCGCGCATCGAAGCGCTGGGCGAGCGGCTGCTGGTCGAATCGCTGCCCGGTCTTGCAGCCGGAACGCTGCGTCCGCGTCCCCAGCCGGAGGGGGCGGGGCAGGTCTTCGCGCAGCGCGGCCCGGAGGACGGCCGCATCGACTGGCACTGGCCGGCTCGTCGGATCCACGATTTCGTTCGTGCCCAGACCCGTCCGTATCCGGGCGCCTTCTTCCTGGATGGCGCTCGACGGGTGACGGTCTGGGCCGCCCGCGTGGCGGCGCCCGCCGGGCTCCCGCCGGGAGACGTTGCGATGGGTGACGACAATGGGGTGCGGGTAGGCGCCGGCGAAGGAACGGCTCTCGAGCTGCTGGAGCTGCAGATCGATGGGCACGACATGCCTCCGACAGCCTGGGTGCGCTCACGCCATGCCTGAGGAGCCGGCCATGAGCCACCGCCACCCCGCTGAGACGGCGAACTCGGTGAAATACCGCTTCGCCGACTTCACCCACGAGCACTACCGCGAACTGCTCGCCAAGGCCGGCGAGCGGTATGTGTTCCGAACCTATGAGGACTTCGTTCCCGGCGAGGCGTTCGTGCTGTGGCGCCACGACCTGGACTTTTCCGTGGCCGACGCCCTGCCGCTGGCGCGGATCGAGGCCGAGCAGGGGGTGCGGGCCACCTATTTCGTGCTCCTCAACGGTGACTTCTACAACCCTTTCAGCCGCGCCAACCTCGAGCGGCTCAGGGAAATCGTCGGGCTCGGGCACGCCATCGGACTGCACTTCGATTTCGCGCACCACCGGCCTGCCGACGAGGCCGACCTGTGCCGCCACGTGCGCTCCGACGCTCAGCGCCTTGAGGACGCCTGTGGGGTGCCCGTTCGGGCCTTCTCCTTCCACAACCCGGTTGCCGAGTCGCTGGCCTATGACGCCGACCGGTATGCGACGCTGGTCAACACGTATGCGCGGTACTTCCGCGATGAGGTGGCTTACTGCTCCGACTCCAACGGCTACTGGCGCCACCAGCGACTGCAGGATGTGCTCGATGCTCCCGCCACGCGTGCGCTGCAGGTGCTCACGCATCCGACGTGGTGGACCGCCGAGGTGATGTCGCCCCACGAGAAGGTCGAGCGGACCGTGGCCGAACTCGGTCGCACCCTGCTGCACGATTACGCGGCCGTGCTGGCGGCGCACGGCCGCGAGGACATCGACTGGTGACCATCGAAGCCCAAGCCCGCGCCCTGCTGCGGCCCCTGCGCGACGAGGACAGCGACACGCTGTTCCGATGGATCAACGATCGCGAGACCGTGGTTTTCAACGCGCCCTTCCATCCGGTGACGCGTGCCGACCACGAGCGCTGGTTCGAGCGCGTGCGCCGCGACCCGTCCCTGCGGATCTTCGCCATCGACGAGGTCCCCGGTGGCCGCCTGGTCGGCAGCGCCCAGCTGCTCGACATCTCGCCGCTGCATCGCAGTGCGCAGCTGCAGATCCGCATCGGCGAGGCCGACGCACGCGGCCGTGGCATCGGAACGGAGGCGGTGCGCCTGCTGCTGGCGCAGGCCTGGGGCGAGCTGGGCTTGCACCGGGTCGCGCTCACCGTGCGCGCGGACAACGCGCGGGCGATCCGGGCCTACGAAAAATGCGGGTTCGTGCGGGAGGGGCTGCTGCGGGATGCTGCCCTCATCGAGGGTCGGTACGTGGATCTGGTCTGCATGGGGGTGCTGTCACCTTGAGCCGTGTTGCAGCCATCCACCAGCCCAACTTTTTCCCGTGGCTGGGCTACTTCGACAAGATCGCACGCAGCGATGTGTTCGTGGTGCTGGACGACGTCCAGCACCAGAAGACGGGCAGCAACTGGTCGACGCGCGTGAAGCTGCTGGTGTCGGGCGAGCCGCGCTGGGTCAGTGCGCCGGTGCGCCGCCCCGCCCATGGCACGGTGTTGCTGCACCAGCTCCAGTGGGATCCGCTGCAGCCCTGGCGCGAGAAGCTGCTGAAAACCCTGGAGCTGAGTTACGCCCGGTGTCCGCAGTACGAGGAGACCATGGCACTGGTCGAACCCCTGGTGCGCAACCCCGAGCCGGGCGTGGCCGCCTACAACCTGCACGCGGTGCGCGGCATCGCGCAGGCCCTGGGGCTCGCGACCCCCTTCGTGCTGGCCTCCTCCTTCGCGGTGGCCGACAGCGCCAGCCAGCGGCTCGCCGCGCTCACCGCAGCGGCCGGCTGCGACAGCTACCTGGCCGGCGCAGGCGCACAGGACTACCAGGATGGCGGTGTGTTCGAGGCCCGTGGCATCCGGCTGGTGTGGCAGGACTTCCGGCCCCGGCCCTACCCGCAGCGCGGCCTGGCCGAGTTCGTCCCGGGGCTCTCCGTGATCGACGCGCTGATGAACGCGGGCCTGCGCGGCACCCGCGAACTGCTGGAACTCCCATGAGCGCGACCGCCATCACCATCAACACGGTCACCAAGCACTTTCCCAAGACCGGCCGCATCGGCATGAGGGCGTTGTTCACCGGAATCCCGCCGGACCAGCGATTCACGGCCGTGGACCGGGTCAGCCTGCGTGTTCCCAAAGGCGAGGTGGTGGGCGTGCTGGGCCGCAATGGCGCCGGCAAGAGCACGCTGCTGCGCCTGGTAGGCGGCATCTACTCGCCCGACGGGGGCAGCGTCGCACTCACCGGCGACCTGGCCGGGCTTTTCGAGCTGGGCGGCTTCGGCAACACGCAGCTCACGGGGCGCGAGTTCGCTTTCCGGTATCTGGACCTGTTCGGCGTCAATCGCGGCGAACAGCCCGCGATCGTCGACGACATCCACGACTTCTCCGAGCTCGGCGCCTATTTCGACGAGCGCATCCGCACCTACTCGGCCGGCATGTCCGCGCGGCTGTACTTCGCCGCGGCCACCGCCATTCCGCACGAGATCTACCTCATCGACGAGATCCTGTCGGTGGGCGACGAGCACTTCCAGGCCAAGTCGTGGGCCCGCATGCGCGAGCGCCTTGCCGGCGGCGCCTCCGGCCTGCTGGTCACGCATGACTGGTCGGCCGTCATCAAGCTGTGCCGCGAGTCGCGTGTGATGGACGCCGGCCGCGTGGTGCTGGCGGGCCGCTCCGACGCCGTGGTCGCCGGCTACCTGGACCTGCCCCTGCCGGCGGCCGACCGTGCACGGCTGCTGGAGCCGCCGCCCGAGGCACTTCGCGCCGAAAGCGGGCGGGACTGCACCCTGTCCTTCGACATCGAAGTGCTGGAGCCGATTGCGGTCCGCGCCGCGGTGTCCATCGAGGTGCTGCAGCTCGGGGTCGGCTGGGAGCCGGTGATCCTCACGGAATTCCAGGACGCCGGCCGCGGGCCCGGGCGCCTGCGCATCGAGCTGAACATTCCGGCCTTGCCGCTGGGCCCGGGCGAGTACTCGCTCAGCTTCTTCCTGAACACGGCGCCGGACCCGCACACCGGCTCGGTCGACATCCTGGACGCACGGGCCTGGACCTACGGCAACGGTCTGGTGTTCACCGTCACCGGCGAAGACACCGGGTGTGGCGTCGCGCCCTTCCCGGTCCGGTGGTCGGAGGAACCATGAGCCCCGCATCGCCCACCAGCCTGGCCATCCGGGCCGAGGACCTGTGCAAGCACTATGCGCTGGGGCACGGCCAGCCGCCCAAGAAGGCGATCGACGGTGTCACCTTCCGGATCGGGGAGGGCGAGCGCGTGGGCTTCATCGGCCGCAACGGCGCCGGCAAGACCACGCTGCTGCAGATGCTGGCCGGCATTGCCGAGCCCAGCGGCGGAATCCTGCACGTCGATGGCAAGGTCACGGCCATCTTCACGCTGGGCATGGGCCTGCGCGAGGACCTGACCGGGCTGGAGAACATCTTCGTCGAGGGTGAGCTGATGGGGCGCACGCGCGAGCAGACGCAGGCCCTGGTGGACGAGATCGTCGCCTTCGCCGAACTCGGCGCCTTCATCGACCGGCCGGTGCGCACCTATTCCACCGGCATGAAGGCTCGCCTGGCGTTCTCCACCATCGTGCACATCGAGCCGGAGATCCTGATCATTGACGAGGCCCTGTCAGTCGGGGACGTGAAGTTCGGCGCCAAGGCCACCGCGAAGATGCGTGAGCTGACGCGCAAGGGCCGCATCCTGATCGTGGTGTCGCACTCGATGGGCGCGATCGAGGACATGTGCAGCCGCTGCCTCTGGATCGACGAGGGTCGCATTCGGCTCGACGGTCCCCCGTCCGAGGTGACCCGCGCCTACCTCGACGAGGTGCGCCGCGCGGACGAGGCCAAGCTGTCCGAGCGCTTCCGGCACCAGCTCGTGAACGAGTCGCTGCTGCCGGGATGGTCGATCGACGCGGCCGAGATGCAGTCGGCCGAAGGCCTGGTGGTGCAGCACGTGGTGACGGGTGATTCCTGCGCCTTCTCGGCCCGCGTCCGGGCCCCGGCCGGGGAAGGCTTCCAGGCCGTGCTGGGGCTGCACCGGCTCGATGGGCTGGCGGTTCTGGAAACCACCTGTCGCTTCGACGGACAATCGGCAGCCATGTGCGCGTCCGGCGAGCGCCGGCTTCACCTCGATTTCGGCCGGCTTCCGCTCAACTACGGGCTGTACAAGGCGCAGCTCGAGATCCGCACTGATGCGGGGCCGGCAGCCCGGCGGGCCGTCCTGTTCGAAGTCGTGAATCCGCGCCCGCCACGCGGCGGGCGCCCCGTGCTCGTGTATCCCTCCACCCTGACCGTGACCAAGACAAGCTGATGACGCTGCTCGGATTCGATCGTCGCGATCTTTCCACCACCTGGAACTTCTTCCGCATGTTCCTGCGCGACCGGTTCCTGGGTTCCCGCCTGGGAACGGTGTGGGCCCTGGTCAACCCCTTGCTGATGCTGGGCACCTACACCTTCGTGTTCGGCTTCGTCTTCAAGTCCAAGCTGCCAGGATCCGACACCACCCTGGCCTTCGCGACCTGGCTGATCGCCGGCTATGGCCCCTGGCTGGCGATCAGCGAGTCCTTGAATTCGGCCTCGCAATCTGTCGTGGCCAACGGGGGGCTGGTCAAGAACATGGCGTTCAAGACCGAGTGCCTGCCGCTGGCCGCCAGCCTGCTGGGCATGGTGCCGCTGTCCATCAGTGTGGTGTTCGCGTTCACGCTGCTCTTCATCGACGGCAACTATCCGACCTGGCACGCGCTGGCAGCCGTTGCAGGCGTGGTGATGACCTTCGCCTTCGTCGCATCCCTCGGGCTCGGTGCGGCAGCCGTGACGCCGTTCGTCCGCGACTTCGGCGTGATGCTCCCCAGCCTGCTGATGATGCTGCTGTTCGCGACGCCGATCTTCTATCCCCTGGAGGCGATGCCGGGCAAGCTGCGGGCGATCTCGGCCTGGAACCCGTTCTATCTCACGGTCGATTTCATCCGTTCGCCGCTGATCTATCACACGATCCCGCCGCTCAAGCAGTGGCTGTTCGTTGCCGGGGTCACGGCCTGCATCGGCCTGGTCAACCTGCGCCTGTTCCGGCGGCTCAAGGGCAATCTTTCTTCGGTGGTGTGAGCGTGCCTGCCATGCTGAACGAAACGGTGATGAACGGTGCGCAGGCCTCCTGCACGCCGGGCGGCGGCGATGCCGCCCCGGAGTTGAACGTCCTGCTGCTCTATCACTCGCGGCAGACGTTCACCAACACCGTGTTCGAACACGTCGACGCTTTTGCCCGGTTCTCGTCGCACCGCTACTTCTTCTGCCACCACGACGAGTCGGATCCGTTCCTGGTGGATTTGTCGAAGTTCGACGCGGTCGTCATTCATTACTGCCTGCGCATGCCGATGGACCAGGTGTCGGCCCAGGCGGCGCAGCGCCTTGCCGCCTTCGAGGGCACGAAGGTGCTGTTCCTGCAGGACGAGTACGAGAGCACCTACCGCACCTGGCACTGGATCGAGCGGCTGGGCATCGACCTGGTTTTCACGGTCGTTCCGCAGCCGCACGTCGCGCGCATCTATCCGCCCGAGCGATTCCCGCGCACCCGTTTCGTGAGCAACCTCACCGGCTACGTGCCCGAAGCCGTCGCCGAAGCGCGCGCGGTGCTACCCCCCTCGCAGCGGTCCACGCTGGTCGGCTATCGCGGGCGGCACCTGCCCCTCATCTATGGCGCGCTGGGCCGCGAGAAGGTCGGCGTCGGCCTCCTCGTGCGGGCCTACTGCGAGCGGCATGGCCTGCCCCACGACATCGAATGGCGCGAGGAAGCCCGCATCTACGGCGAGGCCTGGTACCCCTTCGTCGCCTCGTGCCGCGCCATGCTCGGCTCCGAAAGCGGCGCCAACGTCTTCGACTGGGACGGCACCCTGCGCTCACGCATCGCCACCTGGCTCGCGGAACACCCGGATGCGACGGAGGACGAGGCCTACCAGACTGTGGTGCGGCCGCTGGAGATGCCCGGGCTGATGAACCAGGTGTCGCCCCGCATCTTCGAGGCGATCGCCCTGCGGACGGTGCTGGTCCTCTTCGAAGGCAGCTACTCGGGTGTCGTCGAGCCCTGGACCCACTACATCCCCTTGCGCAAGGACGGCAGCAATCTGGACGAGGTGTTCCGCCTGCTGCAGGACGGCGACTTCGTCGACGCCATGAGCGAACGCGCGTGGCGCGACGTGATCGGCTCGGGTCGCTACGCGTACTCGGCCTTCATCCGCATGGTCGACCAGGAACTGCTGGCGTGCCACGCGGCATCGCTGGCAGCCCGCGCTCCCGAAGGGAGCCGGCACGCCCTGCTGCAAGGCGGGCAGGGTCATCCCACCGATCTGACCACCTTACCCATCCGCTGTCCGCCGCCGGTGGCCGCCGTGCCCGTGGAGCCGCCGAATCCCGAGCCGATTCCCGTGGCGCCGGCCGAACCCCTGAGCCGGTGGAATCGGCTGCGCCAGGCCGCGGTGCTGGTCTGGAGCTGCCTGCCCCGGCCGGCGCAGAACGCACTCCGGCCGATCGTCAATGGCGTGCTGCGACCGATGGCGCGGGCGCTGCATCGCCGGCGCCGAGACCGCCTGCAGCGGCGGCGGACAACCGCGGCCCACAAGTGAAGCAAGACATGGATTCCCCACTCGTTCACCGGCAGCCCCTGTGTGCCGATCTGGGCGGCCACGATGGCGTCGTGATGCTCACATGGTCCAACTGGGTCACCGAGCCGCGAAGCAACCGCTACCACTACGCCGCACGGTTCGCGGCCCGTGTGCCGGTGCTGTTCCTGCAGCCGACGCTCGAGCCGGGCCAGCCGGCGTCGGTCCAGTCCTGCGAGATCGGGGGCATGGAGGTCATCTCGTTCGCCGACCCGATGGACGCGCAGACCTTCGGGCTGATCTCTCGCCGATTGATCGAGCGTGGTGTGCGCAAGCCGCTCCTGTGGATCTACAGCAGCCTGCATTACGACGGCCTGCTGCGGGCCTGGCCGCAGGCCCTGCGCGTCTACCACGCGACCGAGGACTACCTGAATCATTCGGCCCAGATGGAGATGGACAGCTACCAGCGAGTGGCTGACTCCGTGCGCCGGCTGCTGCCCCAGGTGGACCTGCTGGTGGGCGTGAGCGAGCGCGTGGTGAACGCCTACGTGGAGCAGGGCGGCTACCGCGGGCCCACCCTGCTGGCGCCGAACGGTTGCGACGCAACATTTTTCGAATCGGCGGCGAGCTGCTCCCCGGCCGCGCCAGGGGAGCGCATCTGCATCTACCAGGGCGGCGTCAACAAGCGCGTGGACTTCGCGTTGCTGCTGCAGCTCGTGCGGCTGATGCCCGATTGGGAGTTCCGGTTCTGTGGCCAGGCGACCACCGGCCTGGAGGGCTGGGAGCAACTGCTCAGGGAACCGAACGTGCGTCACCTGGGCGCGCTCGCCCCGGATGCACTGGCGCGCGCCATGTGCGAGGCCACGGTGGGGCTGATTCCCTTTGTCCAGGACCGCTGGATCCGCAATTCGCTGCCGCTGAAGGCCTACGAGTACGTGGCCTGCGGCCTGCCGGTGGTCAGCATCCCCATCGATGCCTTGCAGGGCGAACCGGGGCTGTTCCGGTTGGCGGACACGGCGCCCGCGTTTGCCGACGCCGTTCGCGCGGTCGCGCCCAGCCGGTCCGATCCGGCCGCCCTGCGCGAGCGCGCCGCGGCAGCGCGGTGCAATTCGTACGATGCCCGGTTCGACGCCGTGACGGCGTCGCTTCGGGCGGTCGCGCAGACGCGCCGCGCCGGCCGCAAGCGGCTGAACGTCGCGGTCCTCTATGACGATGGCTCCGTCCACGTGAACACGGTTCGCGAGCACCTGGAGTCCTTCGCCCGCTACTCCAGGCATCAGATCGTCTACGTGCCCGCTACCGGGGGCGAGCCGGCGCAGTTCCGCTGGTCGGGGCGAGCCGCCTTGGACGTGTCCGGCGGGCCGGACCTGAGCGCCTTCGATGTGGTGGCGGTGCACTATTCGGCGCGGGTCAGCGTCGAAGGCCACATGCCGCCGGTCGTCGAGCAGGCGCTGGCACGCTTCCATGGCCTGAAGCTGCTGTACATCCAAGACGAGTACGACACCCCCGAGGTCACGCTGCGCTGGATCGACCGTGTCCAGCCCGACCTGGTCTACACCTGCGTGCCCGCGCAGGATCGCGAGAAGGTCTACAGCAGCGCGCGCTTTCCGGCCACCGAGTTCCTGCCCACGCTGACCGGCTACGTGCCGGAGGACGCGTCCATCGACGACCACGCGCTGCCACTGACGCAGCGCCCGCTGCTCATCGCCTACCGCGGGCGCAAGCTGCCGCCGATCTATGGCCATCTCGGTTACGAGAAATACCTGATCGGCCGCACGGTTCGCGAGTTGGCGGATGCGCGCGGCCTGCCGGTCGATGTCGAGGTGGATGATGCCAAGCGCATCTACGGCGCCGACTGGTACCGGTTCCTCGGCTCGGCGCGCGCGACATTGGGCACGGAGAGCGGCTCCAACCTGTTCGATTTCGACGGCAGCGCGGCGGCGCTCATCGAGCGCGAACTCGCGCGTGATCCGCAGGCCGATTACGCCACCCTGGAGCCACTGCTGCGGGGCTACGAGCAGGCGGTCCGGATGAACCAGGTGTCGCCGAAGATCTTCGAGGCGATCCGCACGCGCACGGCGTTGGTGCTGTTCGAAGGCGAGTATTCGGGCGTGGTCCGCGCCGGCGAGCACTACATTCCGCTCAAGCGGGACTTCTCCAATTTTGACGAGGTCGTCCATCAACTGCGCGATGACGCCTTCGTCACGGCGCTCACCACGCGTGCCTACGACGACGTGATCCGGTCGGGGCGCTGGAGTTATCGAACCTTTGTCGAAGGGTTCGATGCAGACATCGAGCAGCGGGTGCTGCGCGAGACCGGCCTGGCGCTCTTGTGGGTCCCGCTGTTCGTGCGCGACGTTTCGGGCGCGTTCGAACACCTGCAGGCCACCACGCCCCAAGGCCTGCTGCTCGCGGACCGGGCCTGCGACCGCCACGGCAAGGCGGCCCTGGTCTCGCAGACCTCGTCGCCGTTGCAGCCCTGGCTGTTCTCGCCGCCGTCGCAGCCGCAACCGCAAGTGGCCGCCGAGGTTGCGCCGCCGCCCAGCCCGGGATTGCCACCGCCGAAAGGCCCGCTCTATCACCTCGGCAAGGCCGGATGGTCGATGCTGCCGCGAGCCGTCCAGCGTGGGCTGGGGTGGCGATTGCGCGCCCTCGCGATACAGGCGGATCTGCCGCCGGGCGCGGTCAACAAGCTGGTGGCCGCAGCCTGGACCCTCACGCCACGGCCCGCCAAGAAGGCGCTGCGGCAGGCCCTGGGCGGCTCCTAGGAGCGTGGGCGGCAGAAATCGGGCGCGCGCCGGGGTGCCACAGGGAGTCAGGCTAGGCGTCCGGCGAGGCCGTGTGGCTTCGCCACACAACGAGCCGGCAACGACGCCTGGCGCCCTGTGGCACCCCGGCCCGAAGGGTTAGGCCTTGCCGGGTGCGCATGCCGCGTTGCGCCGCTTGCCCAGGCGGCCAGCCTGGGCTGCGCGACGCGCCTTGCCTGCGCGCCCGGCAAGGCCCAACGCGCGCCCGATTTCTGCCGCCCACGCTCCTAGGCGGCGACGGCGGCAGGCGCGAGCGCGCTGTCGTAACCGTCTCGCCAGATGCCCTGCCGGTGCATCTGCAACCACTCGGCCAGGCTGATCCAGCGCCACAGGGCCCAGGAGTGGTTGCCCTCGCCGCGCTGGTGCTGGTCCCACAGGCTGCGCAGCTGGTCCACGTCGTGATGGGGGAGAGACTTCAGTGTGCTGTCGTCCAGGCGCTGCCAGGCCCATTCCTTCAGCGGACCTCGCAGCCAGACGTCCAGTGGCGCGGCATAGCCGACCTTGTCGGCGCGCCATTGCACCTGCTTCGGCAGGATGCCGTCTCCGGATCGGCGAAGCACGTATTTCTGCCAGCCGCCCTGGATCAGCGCGCTGTCCGGCAAGCTGATGCACCAGTCCACGAGGTCGTAGTCGAGGAAGGGCAGCCGGCCTTCGCGGCCGAAGGCCATGGCGTTGCGGTCCGCGTACCGCAGCAGCATCGGCAGCGAGTTGTACTGCAGCGCTTCTGCGATCTGGCGGCGCAGGCGCATGCCGGGCTGGGCCGGGGGGACCCCGATGGAATACGGCCCGGCCGATACACCGGGTGGACTGCGGCGCGCGGCCTGCAATTGCTGACGATCGAGCGCGACGCGCTCGTTGAAGCGGCGCCGGCTATCGGCGTATTGCAGGCTCGCTCGCCTCAGTCCGGAGGTGAAGCGAAATGTCGTCCAGGCCAGCTGCAGCCAGCGACCCTGGTCCACCAGATCCAGCTGGTGGCTCGGGAAATAGAACTGGTACCCCGCCAGCAGTTCATCAGCGCCCTGGCCGTCCAGCAGCACCGTGGTGCGGTGCTCCCTGGCGAGGCGCGCGACACACCACTGCAGGTAGATGGACGCCGAAAGGAAGGGCTCCTCCTGGTGCCAGTGCAGGCGTCGGCTTTCCTCCATGAGCGCCACGGGGTCCGGCGAGACCGCATGGGCCTGCACCTGCGCGCGTTGCGCCACGAGGTCGATGTAGTCACCCTCGGACAAGGTGGGGTCCTCGTCGAACCGCGCGGAAAACGAGTTCTGGTGGAACTGCGTTCCCTTCAGCCGCATGTCGGCCAACACGCAGACGATCATCGAGGAGTCCAGCCCGCCCGAGAGGCTCGTGCCCACCGGTACGTCGGAGCGCAACCGCTTGCGGATGCTTTCCTGGAAGAGGTGGAGGAACTGCTCGCTGGCCTCCCGCATGGAGCGCGGACCGTTGACCCGGGTGTAGTCGGGGATCCAGTAGCGCCAGCGCCGCGCCACGACACCATGGTGGTCGATCACCAGCGCACTGGCGGGCGCCAGGCGCTGGACGCCGGCGAAGAGCGTGTCTTCCGTGTCCTCCAGGTACTGGCCGAGCGTGAACCGCTCCAGCTCCTTCTGGTTCACCTCGGGCGCCAGCGCCGGATGCGCGAACAGCGCTTTCATCTCCGAGGCGAATGCGTGCCCGCCGCCAGGCAGGCGCGCGTGGAACAGCGGCTTCTCGCCAAAGCGGTCCCGGGCGACGAACAACTCCTGCCGGGCCTCGTCCCAGATCGCGAAGGCGAACATGCCGTTCAGGTGCGACAGGCAGTCGGTTCCCCAGTGGCGGTAGGCCGCGAGCAGGACCTCGGTGTCGCTGTGCGTTCGGAAGGCGACGCCCTCGCGCGAGAGCTCATCGCGCAGCTCGATGAAGTTGTAGATCTCGCCGTTGAACACGATGGTCGCCGTGCCGTCGCTGCTCGTCATCGGCTGGGCCGCGGCATCGCTCAGGTCCAGGATCGACAGGCGCCGGTGCCCGAGGCCGACGGACAGCGGCCCACATGGCTTGATGGCCAGCCCGGCGCCGTCGGGGCCGCGGTGGGTCAGGCGGTCGCGCATGCGGATCACCAGGTCGGCATTGAAGCTGCCGGTCGGGGCAAAAAGAGCGACGAAACCGCACATCGTTGAGTGAGGAAGGAGGTGGAGCTGAGGAGGTGTAACGGATCGCGCGATGCAGGCACCTGGCCGCTCGTGGGCAGCGACGGGCAGCCCAGGCCATGGCGCCGGATCTTAACCGCTGGCCGTGTCCCGGGGCGCTTGCGCCCAGCCGTACCCGGGCCCCTGGCTATACTGCCTGCCGCGTTCCAGGCCCCGTCTCCAGGGGGCACCCGATGCGGACGCCTCCCAAGGATGAAATCACTGCGCCCCGCGCTTCTCGTGCTGTACCACTGCCGCGGCGTGGCGCAGCTGCCCCTGCGGGCCGCCATCGAGGACCACCTGTTCGCCTGGCAGCGGCATTCGCGCTACCCGGCGATCTACCACAACATCGCGTACGGCTTCGACTGGTCGAGGTTCGAGGGCCTGCCGATCGCGGCCGTGATCCTGGACACGCTGGCCCTGAACATCCGCTGGAGCCCGGCGTACTTCGAGCGGGTGACCGCGCCCCTGGCCGACCTGCGGCGGTTCGACGGCCCCAGGATCGCCATGCCGCAGGACGAGTTCATCCATACCGACAGCCTCGGCGCGCTGCTGGCGCGCATCGGCTGCACGCACGTGCTCAGTGCGGCGGGGCCTCAGGATGCGCAGCGGATCTATGGCGGTTTCCTGCCGCACGCGCAGATCGGCAGCAAGCTGACCGGCTACCTGGAGCAGGGCACGTTGGAACGCATCGAGCGGATGCGTGGTGCGCAGCAGCGGCGCGACATCGACGTCGGTTACCGGGCCTGGCGTGCCGAAGCCTGGCTGGGCGCGCACGGCATGCTCAAGGCGCAGATCGCCGACGCCGCGAACGCCCTCGCACCGGAGTTCCCGCAGCTCGTGCTGGATGTGTCCACCGACGAGGCCGACGTGCTGACCGGCGACGCCTGGTACCAGTTCCTCCTGCGTTGCCGCACCACCCTGGGCGTGGAGGGTGGGGCCAGCATCCTCGATCGCGACGGCAGTCTGTGCGCTCGTACCCGGGCGTGGGTGGTCGAGCATCCGCAGGCCAGCTTCGAGCAGATCCGCGACGCCTGCTTCCCTGGACAGGACGGTTCGCTGTCGCTGTTCGCGATCGGTCCGCGCCACCTGGAGGCTTGCGCGACGCGCACCTGCCAGCTGCTGGTGGAAGGTCAGTACCAGGGCGTGCTGCGCGCCGGCGTCGACTACATCCCCATCGCGCGCGATTTCTCCAACCTGCGCGAAGTGTTCCGGATGCTCGCCGACGACGCGCTGGTGCAGCGTGTCGCCGAGTCGGCCTGGCAGCAGGTCGTCGGCTCGGGCCGCTACACCTATGCCGGCTTCGTGCGCGACATCGAGCGCGACGTCCTCGGCCCGGTCGCGGGCAGCCGCTGGTGCGGGCCCGGGGCCGCGCTGGCGGTGCGACGCGCGCAGGCGCGGCACGAGGCGAGCTGGCGCTTCGCCCAGTACGAAGCGCGGGAACTGCTGCCGCAGCGCAATGCCTACGAGACCAGCCCGGAGCCGCGCTGGATCAATGAGCGACGCAGGGCGGCGCGGATCGCGCAGTACGCATGCCTGGACCTCACACTGGATTGACACCGATGAAGATCCTGATGCTCTCGCCGGACGCCCAGATGATCGACCGGCGCATCCTTCAGGAGGCGCACAGCCTGCAGGCGCTGGGCCACCAGGTCACGGTGCTGAGCGGCTTCGAGTGCCGTGAACCGGACGCCTACCAGACGACCGATGGGGTGATCGTCAAGCGCTACGTGTACGACTGGCAGGACCGGCGCCTGCTGGCGCTGCGAGGCCGGCACCCGCTCGCCTGGCGGCTGCTGTGGCCCTTCATGCGGGTCAGGGACCGCCTGCTGGACCGGCCCGCCGGTTTCGACTACTTCGTGCTGGAAAAGGCACTGGAGCACGAGTTCGACGTCGTCCATGTGCATGACTACCCCGCCCTGCGGCCGGGGGTGATGGCCGCGCAGGCGCGCGGCGTACCGGTCGTGTACGACTCGCATGAGTTCTACCCCGTGCAGTCGTCGTTCACACCGGCGCAGCAGAAGCGGCACCTGGCGCGCGAGCGGCGACTGGTGCGCGAGTGCGTGCAGGTGATCACGGTCAATCCGTACCTCGCGCGCATGATCGCCCGCGAGCACGGTATCGACGAGCCGATGGTGATCCTCAATGCCTGTCCCTGGCCAGCGCCGCAGGACGACGCGCTGGTTCTGCGCGCCGACGAACCGGCGCGCGCGGCGCGCCGGCGCGAATTCGGTATCCCGCCCGACGCCTTCACCTTCCTCTACCAGGGATGGCTGTCCCCGGAGCGCAACCTCGACGTGATGGTGCGGGCCATCGCGCGCGTGCCGTCGCCGGCTGCGCTGGTGGTGGTGGGCTACGGCGACTATCGCGCGGTGCTCGAGAACCTGGCGACCGAGCTGGGCGTGGCCGACCGGGTGCATTTCCTCGGCCGGATCGAAAGCGAGGCGCTGGTTCGCTTGACACCGGCGTGCGACGTCGGGCTGATCCCGTACGCCGCGGTCGACGAGATGCACCGCTACTGCAGCCCCAACAAGCTGTTCGAGTTCGTCATGGCGGGCCTGCCGGTGATCGCGAACGACCTGCCTTACCTGCGGGACGTGGTCGCGGGCCATGACTTCGGCTGGCTGGGGGAGCTCGAGTCCGTCGATGCGCTGAGTTCCATGATGGCGCAGGCCCTGGCCTCGCCTGACCGCCTCCAGCAGTACGCGACCCACGCCATCGCCGCGCGCCAGCAACTCAATTGGGATCGTGAGGCCGCCCAGCTGGCCGCCTTGTATGCGCGGCTGGAGGCGGCGGCGCAGCCTGCACCGCCTGCGCAGGTTCAGGCCTTGCGCACGGCCCCCGCCAACTCGTCGTAGATCGCGCCCAGGCGCTGCGCCAGGCCGGCGAAATCGAAGCGCTCGACGGCCAGGCGCCTGATTTGCTGGCTCGAGAAGTTCGGGGCACCGCCCGCCATGCGTTGCAGGCCCAGCGCGATGTCCTCGAGGTTGTTGCCCATCAGGACGCCGAGCCGCTCGTCGCAAAGGATGTCCTCGGGGCCGCCGCACGCCGTCGCCAGCACCGGGCGCCCCATCGCAAGCGCCTCGATCACCACCACGCCGAACGTCTCGGTCTCGCTCGGCAGCACCAGGAAATCGGCCGAAGCCAAGGCCTGCCGCACCCCTTCGCGGTCCGCCGCGGGCAGGAAGCGCACCGCCCCGGCGATGCCCAGCGCCTGCGCCCGTTGTCTGTGTGTCGCCTCCAGCGGGCCGCTGCCCAGCAGCGTCAGCCGCAGCTGCGGCCGGTGGCGGCTTGCGATGGCGAAGGCATCGAGCAGCCGATCGACGCGTTTGACGTCGACGTGGTGCCCGACCCACAGCGCATGGACCACGTCCGCTGCCCGCCACGGATCCGGCGGCGACTCGGGAACGAGCCCGCTGCCGGCCAGTGCCGCACGGAGCTCGCGGGCCACGGCGCTGCCGGACAGCGGCTCGCCGTGATGGCTTTCGAAGCCCTGCGCGAGGCGCTCGAACAGCGCCACCACCTCGGTGCTGGCGATCGGGTGCGCCTCGGATCGGGGCGGGCGCGCGGGGTCGAAGAACTCCGTGTCCACCCCGTTCGGCACCACCCACGGCCGCTTCGAATCCGGAATGCGGAGCTGGTCGAGCATGTCGCGCCGCAGTGCCTGGCTCACCGCGATCAGGCGGTCGGCGCCGTCGATCCCGGCTTGCGTGTGGAGCCGCCAGCGCCAGTCGGCGGTGATGGCGCGCAGCGGCCCGGTGTGTTCCGTCAGCACCATCGGCACGCCGCGATGCCGGGCGGCCGCAATGCCGGCGCGGCCGTCGACGAAAGCCGTGTGGGTGTGGACGAGCTCGTAGGGGAATCCGTCCTCCACGCCCGGCAGCCACCGCCGCAGTGCCGCCGCGTAGAACCAGGGATACAGCCACGGGCGCGAGAAGGCGCCCACGGGATAGGGGAAACGGGCCACCGGCACCCCCTCGTGGTGATCCCAGCCAAGCCAGGGGGCACGAACGCAATCCCGCAGCAGACGCAGTGCCGTGCGCGGATGGCGTCCCGACATCCAGGCCGGCCTGCCGGTCACGACCCGTGCATCGAGCCCCTGGCGGCGCAGGGCCTTCACCTGCTCGTGCACGAAGATGCCGCCGGCCGGGTGTTCGGCGGTCGGGTACATGCTCGAGACGACGAGCACCCGCTTGACGTGGGCGGCCAAGGGAAAACCTCCTGTTACGACCTCGGGCGAGGCAAAGCCCATGACTCTACGGCATCCCTGGCCTTGGCTCGTCCAGGCTGCTGCTCGATAATCGCCGGTTTGCCAACGCAGGACGCCAGGCTCCTAGACAGGTCGAAAGATGTGCGGAATTTTCGGGATCATCGCGGGTTCGGCCCGCAGCAGGGAGCAACTGCAGGCCGCGGTTGGGACGGGGCTGGATCGCATCCGCCACCGGGGTCCCGACGGCCAGGGCATCTGGGTCTCCCCCGACGCGCGCGTGGGCTTCGGTCACGTGCGGCTCTCCGTCATCGACCTGTCCACCGGTGACCAGCCGATGCACAGCGCCGACGGGCGCTACACCATCATCTACAACGGCGAGGTCTACAACTACCTCGAGCTGCGCGAGGAACTCGGCGCCGAGAACTTCCGTACCTCGTCCGATACCGAAGTGATCCTGCGCGCGTTCATGAAGTGGGGTCCGCAGAGCGTCACGCGGCTTCGGGGCATGTTCGCCTTCGCCATCTGGGACCAGCGCGAGCAGAGGCTGTTCATGGCGCGTGACCGTTTCGGGATCAAGCCCCTTTACTGGGCGCAGACCCGGCAGGGCCTGGTCTTCGGCTCCGAGATGAAGGCGCTGCGCCCCTTCCTCGACCAGCCGCGCGTGAATGGGGCCGCGCTGTCCGACTACTTCTCCTTCCAGTTCTGCCTGGGTGAGAAGACCCTCCTGGAGGCCGTGCAGCAGCTTCCGGCGGCGCACCATGCCTTCGTGTCGCCCGGCGAGGCGCCGAGGCCGCAGCGCTACTGGGAAGTGCACTACGACATCGACTTCAACCACAGCGAGAAGTGGTTCACCGAGCGCCTCCAGGAACTGATGCATGACTCCGTCCGCATGCACATGCGGGCCGACGTGGAGGTCGGCAGCTATGTCAGCGGCGGCGTGGACTCCAGCCTGGTGGCGGCGATGGCGCGGGAGGCCCGCCCCGAAGGCCGCTTCCAGGGCTTCAACGGCCGCTTCACGGATGGCCCCGACTTCGACGAGTCGCACTACGCCCGTGCGCTGGCCGAGGAGCGGGGCATGCAGCTGCACGTGGCCGACATCGGCGAGCGCGATTTCGTGGACAACATCCGCAAGGTCATCTGGCACCTGGACCAGCCCACCGCGGGCCCGGGATCGTTCCCGCAGTACATGGTCTCCAGGAAGGTCAGCGAGCACGTGAAGGTGGTGCTGGGCGGGCAGGGCGGCGACGAGATCTTCGGGGGCTACGCGCGTTACCTGGTGGCCTACTTCGAGCAGTGCATCAAGGGCGCCATCGAAGGCACCCTGCACGACGGCAACTACATCGTCACCTACGAATCCATCATCCCCAACCTCCAGACCCTGCGGCAGTACAAGCCCATGATCAAGGAGTTCTGGGCCGGGGGCGTGTTCGAGGAACGCGACGCCCGCTATTGGCGCCTGGTCAACCGCGCCAACACCTTCGGCGACGCGCTCGCGCCTGGAGCCATCGACCGGGCCGCCACCTTCGCCGAGTTCCAGCACATCTTCTGGGGCGAGAACGTGGGCAAGGAGTCGTACTTCGACTCCATGACCCACTTCGATTTCAAGACCTTGCTGCCGGCGCTCCTGCAGGTGGAGGACCGCATGGCCATGGCGCACGGCGTCGAGTCGCGCGTGCCCTTCCTCGACCATCCGCTGGTCGAGTTCGCCGCCACCGTGCCGGCCGACGTGAAGTTCAAGGACGGCGAACTCAAGCGCCTCCTGAAGCATGTGTTCACGCCCAAGCTGCCCGAGGCGATCAGCAATCGCAAGGACAAGATGGGGTTCCCGGTGCCACTGACCTTGTGGCTGCGCCAGGGCGGTGCCGCGGCGGAGTTCGTGCGCGACGTGTTCTCCAGCCGCGCGGCCCGGGAACGCTCCTACCTGTCGCGACCGGTGGACCTGGACCAGGTCCTGTCCGGCCAGAGCGTCTACAGCCGCAACCTCTGGGCCCTGCTGAGTCTGGAGCTGTGGCACCAGTCCTTCATCGACGGCGACGGCCTGGCCGCCTGACGGGTTTCCGGCGCCCTCGGCGGCAGGGCCGGCGCCGGTAAAATCCCGCGTCCGCCGCGCCGGCCGCGGCCTCGCAGGGTCCGTACCCGCCCCTCATTCACTTGCGGAAAACCTCACCATGAACGTCCTCGTGACCGGCGGCCTCGGCCAGATCGGCTCCCATGTTTCCGAAATGCTGCTTGCCCGCGGCGACAAGGTCGTCGTGATCGACAACCTGGCGACCGGGCAGCGCCACCACTTGGCCGACCACCCGAACCTCACGGTGGTGATCGACACCATCGCCAACCGGGACAAGGTGTTCGAGTTGTGCCGCGAGCACCGGTTCGGCGCCATCGTGCACACCGCTGCGTCGTACAAGGACCCCAACGACTGGTACAACGACACGCTCACCAACTGCGTGGGTGGAACCAACCTCATCCAGGCGGCGGCCGAGTTCAAGATCGGGCGCTTCATCTACTTCCAGACGGCGCTGTGCTACGGACTCAAGCCGCTTCAGCAGCCGATCCGATTGGACCACCCCAAGCTGCCGGCCAACAGCAGCTATGCCATCTCGAAGACCGTGACCGAGGACTACCTCGAAATCTCGGGCATCGACTACGTCTCGTTCCGCCTGGCCAACGTGATCGGTCCGCGCAACGTGAGCGGTCCCCTGCCGATCTTCTTCCAGCGCCTGTCCGAAGGGAAGAAGTGCTTCGTCACCAAGGCCCGCCGCGACTTCTGCTTCAACCAGGACCTGGCGCGCGCCGTGCTCAAGGCCGTGGACGGCACCGGCCGGGGGGCCTATCACTTCTCCTCGGGCAAGGACGTCGCGATCAAGGAACTGTATGACGCCGTCGTGCAGGCCATGGACCTGCCGACCTATCCCGAGCCGGAGGTGCGCGAGCTCGGTCCCGATGACGCCGCCAGCATCCTGCTCGACCCCTCGCGCACCTTCCAGGACTTCGGCCCGGTCGAGTTCACGCCGCTGTCCGAGATCGCGGCGCAGGCCGTGGCCTATTTCCGCAAGCATGGCGTGACGGGCGGCTACACGCACCTGAAGCACGAGGAAAAGAAGTGAGCCGGATCCTGATCACCGGGGGTGCCGGCTGCCTGGGATCGAACCTGATCGAGCACTGGCTCCCCCAGGGGCATCAGTTCCTGGTGCTGGACAACTTCGCCACCGGCAAGCGCGAGGTGGTGCCGGACCTGCCCGGCCTCCAGCTGCGCGAGGGCCACGTCGCGGACCGGGCCTTCGTTGAACAGGCCTTCGCCGACTTCAAGCCCGACCTGGTGATCCACTCGGCCGCGTCGTACAAGGACCCCGCCGACTGGCAGGAGGATGCGCTGACCAACGTCACCGGCAGCATCGAGATCGCCAGGGCCAGCGAGCGGCATGGCGTCAGGCGCGTGGTGAACTTCCAGACCGTTCTCTCGTATGGACGCACCGCCGTCTCGCCGATCCCGGTCACGCATCCGAGCGCGCCCTTCACCAGCTACGGCATCTCCAAGACAGCGGGGGAGCAGTACATGCTGCAGGCGGCCGTGCCGGTGGTGTCGCTGCGCCTGGCCAATGTGACGGGCCCGCGCCTGGCGATCGGTCCGATCCCGACGTTCTACAAGCGCCTGAAGGCAGGGCAGAAGTGCTTCTGCTCCGACACCGCGCGGGACTTCCTGGACATGTCGGACTTCCTGGCCATGATGGACCTCGCCGTGCGGCCCGACGCGCCCACCGGGGTGTTCAACGTGGCGTCCGGCGAGGCCCACGCGATCAAGGAGATCTTCGAACTCGTCGCAGCGCATCTGGGCGTCGATGCCGGCGATGTGCCGGTGGTGCCGCCGGCCGCCGACGACGTGCCGGTCGTGGCCCTGGACGCGTCCGCGACCACGCGAGCCTTCGGCTGGACGCCGAAGCTCGGCTTCGAGGACACCATTCGCAAGCAGCTTCAGTGGTACGACCGTCACGGCGTGACCGACATCTACAGCCACCTTTCGGGCAAGTCATGAGCATGGCCAGCTTCAAGAACGCCTCCATCGCCGTGGTGGGGGGTGCCGGCTTCGTCGGCAGCAACCTGGTGAAGCTGCTCCTGAAGGAGCAGCCACGCGAGGTCGTGGTCATCGACAACCTGTTGTCTTCGGACGTGGCCAACGTGCCCTCCGACAGCCGGGTGAAGTTCTGCTTCGCTTCCATCACCAGCGACGCGGGCCTGGCGGCGCTGCCGCAGGAGGTGGAGTACGTCTTCCATCTCTCGTGCTACCACGGCAACCAGTCGTCCATCGCGGACCCCTTCGCCGACCACGAGAACAACACGCTCACCTCGCTGCGCCTGTTCGACCGGCTGAAGGACTTCGGTTCCCTCAAGAAGGTGGTGTATGCCGCCGCGGCCTGCGCGGTGGCCGAGAAGACCTACGACGCGCCCAGCGCCACCACCGAAGACCAGCCGGTTTCGCTGGTGCACGACAGCCCTTACTCCATCTCCAAGCTGATCGGCGAGCTGTACGGCAACTATTACCACCAGCGCTATGACCTGCCTTTCGTGAAGGCGCGTTTTTCCAATGTGTTCGGGCCGGGCGAGATCCTCGGCGCGGGCCGCTGGCGCGGCACGGTGCACACCGTGTGGCGCAACGTGACCCCGACCTTCATCTGGAAGTCGCTGCACCGGGAGGCCCTGCCCCTGGACAACGGTGGCAACGCAAGCCGCGACTTCATCTTCGTCGAGGACATGGCGCGCGGCCTGATGGCCTGCGCCCTGCGCGGCGAACCCGGCGGCATCTACAACCTGGCGACCGGCCGCGAAACCAGCATCCTGGAGCTGGCGACCTGGATCAACGAGTTCACCGGCAACCCCACGCCGCCCGACCTCAAGCCCGCGCGGGACTGGGACCGTTCGGGCAAGCGCTTCGCATCGACCGAGAAGTCGCGCAACGAGCTTGGCTTCGAGGCGCAGTTCGAGGTGCGCGAGGGACTTCGGCGCACGGTCGAGTGGACGCGGGCGCATCGCGACCTGATCGCGCGGACCATGGCCGCCCATGCCAAGCAGATGCAGCAGGCCGGTGCGCCGCTGCCGGCCGAGTACCTTCCGGCAAGCGCATGAAAGTGCTCACCGTCGTCGGGGCGCGGCCCCAGTTCGTGAAGGCCGCCACGGTCTCCCGCGCGTTCGCTGAGCGGGGGCCGCAGGTGAACGAGATCATCGTCCACACCGGGCAGCATTTCGACGCCAACATGTCCGAGGTGTTCTTCACCGAGATGCAGATCCCGCGGCCGCAGTACCAGCTCGAACTGGGCGGCCTGGGTCATGGCGCGATGACGGGGCGGATGATGGAAAGCATCGAGACCATCCTGCGCGACGAGAAGCCCGACTGGGTGCTGGTCTACGGTGACACCAACTCCACGATGGCCGGAGCGCTCGCTGCCGTGAAGCTGCACGTTCCGGTGGCGCACGTGGAGGCCGGCCTGCGCTCGTTCAACCGGGCCATGCCGGAGGAAATCAACCGGGTGGTGGCGGACCATGTGTCCACGCTGCTGCTCTCGCCCACCGACGTGGCGGTGCAGAACCTCGCCCGCGAGGGCATCACCGGCAGCAAGGTGGTCCGCTGCGGCGACGTGATGTACGACGCCGCCCTGCACTACAGCCAGCGCGCCGGTGGCGACGTGGTCGGCAAGCTGGGCCTGCAGGCCAAGGGCTTCATCCTGGCCACGCTTCACCGGGCCGAGAACGTCGACGTTCCCGAGCGGCTCGAAACCGCTTTCCGGGCGCTGGTGGAATGCAGCGAGCAACTCATGCCCGTGGTGCTGCCCATCCACCCGCGCACGCGCAAGGCCCTGCGCGAGCGTGGGCTGCTGGATGCGGCGACGGTCGCACGCCTGAAGCTCATCGAGCCAGTGGGCTATCTCGACATGGTGCAGCTCGAAAGGGATGCGAGGCTGGTGCTGACCGACTCCGGGGGGGTGCAGAAGGAGGCCTACTTCTTCGGCGTGCCGTGCGTCACTTTGCGCGAGGAGACCGAATGGGTCGAGCTGGTGGAATGCGGCGCGAACCGGTTGGCGGCACCACGGTCGGTCCAAGCCGTCGTCGATGCGGCGCGCGCGGCGCTCGACTCGCAGGCCGCTTTCGGCCAGGGACTGTACGGCGACGGCCGCAGTGCGCAGGCCATCGTTGACGCGCTCCTGCGTGCCTGAGGCAAGCGCACCTGCTCTGGGGCGTGGTCCGCTGGGTGCGCCGCAGCGGCGCGGAGCAGTGGTCATGCTGACCCAGGATCGGCAGATCGACCGGCGCATCCTGCTCGAAGCCGACAGCCTCGAGGCCATGGGCTGGACGGTGCGCATCATCGCCATGCCGCTCGACCAGCCTGGAGCGGGCACCGAGGACCCGCGGGTGATTCGCATTGGCCAAGGCCCGGGCGGCCCCGCCCTGCCGCGCAAGGAGGGCGTGGTGCTGGCGATCTACCGTGCAGCGCGCGCCCGCCTCCCGATGAACAGCGGCCCCATGCGACTGCTCAAGCGGCTGGCCTGGCGCTACGTGGTTCGCCAGGATTCCTTCTTTCTCCGCCTGTTCGAGCCCACCGTGCTGGCCCACCCTGCCGATGTGTATGTCGCGCACGACTTGCCCATGTTGCCGGTGGGCGTGCGCGCCAAGCAGCGGCATGCGGCCCGACTCGTCTACGACAGCCACGAGCTCTACGCCGAGCAAGAGTTTTCCGCGCGGGAACAGCACGCGTGGAAGCGGGTGGAAGCGTCGAACATCGGCGAGGCGGACGCCGTGATCACAGTCAATCCGTCCATTGCGCGAGAGCTCGAACAGCGGTACAGGCTGTCCCGTGTGCATGTTCTCTACAACGCCGAGAAGGCACGCGAAGCCGCGGTGGGCGACAAGCGCTTCCACCAGGTCTTCGGGCTGCCCGCGCAGGCGCGCGTGCTTCTGTTCCAGGGGGGACTTTCCGCGGGGCGCCACATCGAGGCGCTGGTGCGCGCAATGCGCCGGGTGCGCTCGTCGCATGTCCACCTGGTGGTGCTGGGCGACGGAGGCATCAAGCCGCAGCTGGAGCGGATCGTCGCGACAGGATTGTCTGCGCGCGTGCATCTACACGACGCCGTGCCCCAATCCGAGCTGCTGGCCTGGAGCGCCGCAGCCGACGCGGGCATCATCCCGTACCAGGCCACCTGCCTGAATAACTACTACTGCACGCCCAACAAGCTGTTCGAGTTCATTGCCGCCGGCATCCCGGTCCTGGCGTCAGACCTGCCGGAGATCCGGGCCATCGTGGAGGGGCACGGAATCGGTCGTGTGGCCGACATGGCCGACGAGGAGCGCATCGCCGTCGCGATCGACGCCTTCTTTTCCGATCCGGGCGCCCTGCGACAGTGGCAGCTTGCGGCGACACGTGCCCGCGAGGTGGTCAACTGGGACGTCGAGGGTCGCAAGCTGGTGGAGATCTTCAAGGCGTTGTCATGAGGGTGCTGGTGGTCTACCCCTACTTCGTCGATCACCACGCCGCCGGCCACGCGCTGATGCATGACACATTGCAGGCGCTCGCTGCCCAGGGCCACGAGATCACCGTGGTGAGCGGGGAGGGCGGGTACATGCAGTCCGGGCAACCGGCGACCGGGCAGCGGCGGCGCGCACTGGTCTGGCGCGACGCGGTCGGACCGATCCGCGTACTGCGTACGAAAAGCTACCGCGGCCATCAGAAGGGGCTGCTGGGTCGTTTCCTGAGCTATGCCTTTCTCGCCGCCTTGAGTCCGCTGGCCGTGGCCCTCGCCCCGCGCGCGGACGTCGTGCTGCTGTCCCCGCCGCCGCTCTATCCCATCTTCACGGCGTGGCTCGCCTGCCGGCTGCGCCGCATGCCTGTGGTGACGGAAGTGCGCGACCTCTGGCCCGGATCGATGGTGCAGATGGGCATGCTGCGCAATCCGTGGCTCATTCGCCTGACGGCCTGGATGGAGAGGCGGGTTTACGACGGCTCGCGGCATATCGTCGGTCTCACGAGCGGCATTTCCCAGGACATCGTCACGCGCGGCTGGCCGGCGGATCGGGTCAGCACGCTGGCCTGTGCCGTCGACACCGCGCAGCTTGCACCCGATCCCGCTCGGCGCCATGCGGTGCGCGAGAAGCACGGATGGCAGCACTGCCACGTTCTCATGTACTTCGGGGCGCTCGGCGAGGCCAACAACCTGCCGGTCCTGCTGCGGGCCGCGCGGCGGCTGCAGGGCACATACCCGACCCTGCGAATGGTGTTGGTGGGTGACGGCTTTCGCCGGGCATGGTGCGAGAGCGAAATCCGGGACGCCGCCCTGGAGAACGTCGACCTGCTTGCCGCCGTACCGAGGCAGCAGGCGCAGGAGTACCTGTCGGCGGCCGACACCTGCGTGGTCACCCTGCAGGATCTGCCCGTGTTCGCCGGGGCCATCCCGACCAAGCTTCTGGAATACATGGCGTGCGGCCGTCCCGTGCTGTGCGGCGTGCGAGGCGAGGCGCGTGCGATCGTCGAGACGAGTGGTGCCGGAGAGTGCTTCGATCCGGAAGACGATGCCCGCCTGGCGGAACTCGCCATCGGCCTGGCGGGCGATCTCGGGCGGGCCGCCGACCTCGGCGCCAAAGGTCGGGCCTATGTGGCGGAACACTTCAGCCTCCGCAAGCGCGCCGAACGCCTTGGCGCGGTTCTGGGGCAGGCAGCGCGCGCAGACGCTCGATGAGGCCGGGGCCGATCGTGCCGCGCACCGGCTGTGCGCTCGTTTGCCGCCGCTGATGGCTCAGCCGCCCCCCCATGCGAAAATCCGCGGCTTCCCGCGACCATGCTCCTCCTCCTGATCGTCACCGCCGTCGTCTCCGCCCTGGCCTGCGCGCTTTTGCTGCGGCACGGGCAGCACCTGGCCGCCCGCTACGGGCTGGACATGCCGCAGCGCTTCCACCTGGGCCACACGCCACGGCTCGGTGGGGCCGCGATGATGCTGGCCTGCTCCGCCGGCTGGCTCTGGATGACCGGCTCCGGCCTGCCGCTGGCGCACGACATCCTGCTCAGTCCCGCGCTGGCGTCCTCCTGGCTCATGGTGGCGCTGCTCGGGGCAGGGGGCGGGCTGGCCGAGGACGTCACGCACCGCCTGAAGGCCCGCTGGCGCCTGGGTTGCACACTGGCGGCGGGGCTGGCGGCCGTGTTCATGCTGGACGTGCGGATCGACAGCCTCGGGGTCGACTGGCTCGACCAGGCGATCGCCCTGCTGCCCTGGGCGCCCATGGTCCTGGCGATCGTCGCCGTGGCCGGCCTGCCGCATGCCTTCAACCTCATCGACGGCTACAACGGCCTGGCCAGCACGGTGGCGATCGTCTGCTGCCTGGCGCTGGCCTATGTCGCCTTCCTGGTGGGCGACCGGCAACTGATGGTCGTGGTGCTGAGCCTGGCCGGCGCCACCGCGGGCTTCCTGGTCTGGAATTACCCCCGCGGCCTGATCTTTGCCGGTGACGGCGGCGCCTACCTCTGGGGCGTGGTGATCGCGGTCGCGTCCATCCAGCTCGCCCAGCGCCATGCCGAGGTGTCGCCCTGGTTCCCCATGCTGCTGCTCATCTACCCGGTGTGGGAAACGCTGTTCTCCAGCTACCGCAAGCTCGCGCGGGGGCAGTCGCCCGGTCTGGCGGACGCCTTGCATTTCCACCAGCTCATCTATCGGCGCATCGTGCGCGGCGTGTTCTCCGAGAGCGACGCCAACCGCGTGCTCCAGCGGAACAACCGCACCTCGCCCTACCTTTGGGGCTTCACGCTGCTCACCGTGATCCCGGCCGTCCTGTTCTGGAACAACACGCCCGTGCTGATCGGCTTCTGCCTGCTCTTCGTGCTGTCGTACCTGTACGCCTACCTGAGCATCGTGCGCTTCAAGGTGCCGCGCTGGATCAGGCGCTAGTCCGGCGCGCTACTGCACCGCGCGGTGCATCACCTTGCCGAAGCCCTCGGCCGAAGCGAACACCTCCCCCCGCCCCTGCGCCCGCAGGATCCGATCCGCCAGCTCCCTGAACGCGCCGCTCCCTCCCGGCGTCTTCAGCACGGCGGTGGCCTGCGCCTTCACGTAATCCGCCGCCTCCGGCACCGCGAAGCTGAGCCCGCATGCCCCGAAGGCCGGCAGGTCGATGCTGTCGTCGCCCAGGCAGGCGGTTTCCTCGGCGGTGACGCCGGCCTGTGCCATGAGCGCGCGGCAGGCGGCCGCCTTGTCCTTGACGCCGAAGTCGCACAAATCCAGCCGCAGGTCGGCCACCCGCGCGCGCAGCGCGGGCGAGTCGCGGCCCGAGAGCACCGCCACGCGCACGCCGCATTCCTCCAGCATCCGCATGCCCAGGCCGTCGCGCACGTGGAAGCGCTTGAGGCACTCGCCGTTCGCGTCGTAGTAGAGGCCGCCGTCGGTGAGCACGCCGTCCACGTCGGTGATGACGAGACGGATGCGGGCGAGTGCCTGGTCGAGGTCGCTGCTTGCCTGGGGCATGGCGTTCTTCTTCAGTCGATCTGCAGCGCAGCGAAGCCTTTGACGAGATCGTCCAGGGCCTTCATCTGCGAAAGAAAGGGCTCGAGCTTGTCCAGCGGCAGGGCGCTCGGGCCGTCGCACTTGGCCTGGTCGGGGTCCGGATGCGCCTCCAGGAACAGGCCGGCCAGGCCCACGGCCATGCCGGCGCGGGCCAGTTCCACCACCTGCTGGCGCCGCCCGCCGGAGGCCGCACCGGTGGGGTCGCGCTGCTGCAGCGCGTGCGTGACGTCAAAGATCAGGGGCAGGCCACCGGTGACCCGGCGCATGACGCCGAAGCCCAGCATGTCCACCACGAGGTTGTCGTAGCCCAAGCAGGTGCCCCGATCGCACAGCAGCACCTGCTCGTTGCCGGCCTCGCGGAATTTCTCGGCGATGTTGAGCATCTGCGCGGGGCTGAGGAACTGCGGCTTCTTCACGTTGACGGGGCGGCCCGTCTTCGCGAGTGCGACGACCAGGTCGGTCTGGCGCGCGAGGAAGGCGGGCAGCTGCAGCACGTCCGCCACCTCGGCCACGGGCTGGGCCTGCGCGGGTTCGTGCACGTCGGTGATCACCGGCACCCCGAACTCCGCCTTCACGGCCTCGAAGATGCGCAGGCCTTCTTCCAAACCGGGGCCGCGGTAGGAATGGATGGAGGAACGGTTGGCCTTGTCGAAGCTGGCCTTGAACACGTAGGGAATGCCGAGCCGGCCCGTGACCCGCACGTACTCCGCGCAGCTGCGCAGCGCCAGGTCCTTGCTCTCCAGGACGTTGATGCCGCCGAAGAGGACGAAGGGCTCGCGGTTGCCGACGCGGATGCGGCCAGCGACGGTGATGACGGGGTCTGCGGAACGGGGGGAGGAGGTGGGGCTCATGACGAAAGCCCGTGCGGCCGGGCGGGGAGCACAAATGAGGGAGGAAGTGTCCGGCGGTGCGCCAGCGGGCTGGGCTCGCGGCCCATGCGGCACAATTTGCCGCTTTCGACGCTCGCAGGAATCCGCGATTATGCCCAGCCCCGCTCCCGCCGCCATCGCTCCCCGAGACAAGGCCGAGATCCTCGCCCAGGCCTTGCCGTACATCCGCAAGTTCCATGGCAAGACCATGGTGATCAAGTACGGCGGCAACGCCATGACCGACCCCGAGCTGCAGGCCGACTTCGCCGAAGACGTGGTGCTGCTCAAGCTGGTGGGCATCAACCCGGTGGTGGTGCATGGCGGCGGCCCGCAGATCGAGACCGCGCTCAACCGCCTGGGCAAGAAGGGCCAGTTCATCCAGGGCATGCGCGTGACCGACGCCGAGACCATGGAGGTGGTCGAGTGGGTGCTGGCCGGCGAGGTGCAGCAGGACATCGTGGGCCTGATCAACCAGGCCGGCGGCAAGGCCGTGGGCCTGACCGGGCGCGACGGCGGCTTGATGCGCGCGCGCAAGCTCAAGATGCTGGACAACGCCGACCCGTCCAAGGAACACGACGTGGGGCAGGTGGGCGACATCGTCTCCATCGACCCCTCGGTGGTGAAGGCCCTGCAGGATGACCAGTTCATCCCCGTGATCAGCCCCATCGGCTTCGGCGACGAGAACGAGAGCTACAACATCAACGCCGACGTGGTGGCCGGCAAGCTGGCCACGGTGCTGCAGGCCGAGAAGCTGGTGCTGCTGACCAACACGCCCGGCGTGCTGGACAAGACCGGCCGCTTGCTCACGGACCTCACCGCGCGTGAGATCGACGAACTGTTCGCCGACGGCACCATCTCGGGCGGCATGCTGCCCAAGATCGCCGGGGCGCTGGACGCGGCCAAGAGCGGCGTCAATTCGGTCCACATCATCGACGGCCGCGTCCCGCACGCCATGCTGCTGGAGATCCTGACCGAGCAGGCATTCGGGACCATGATCCGTTCGCATTGATGCGGAACGAATCCTCGTACTTTCTATTCACCTGAGCGTCAAGGTCTGATACCTTTCAGCCCAAAGGATGGGCTGAACATGCGAATCTTGCTTGTCGAAGACGACTTGATGGTGGCCAGTGGCATCAAGCTGGGCCTGACCGACGCGGGTTATGCGGTGGACTGGGTGGGAAGCGGCGAGCGCGCCGAGGAGGTCCTGAAGCAGGAGACCTTCGACGCGGCCATCGTCGACATCGGCCTGCCCAACATGAACGGACTGGAACTCACTCGCAGGCTGCGCAAGAGCACGAGCGAAAGCGCCGGCATGCCCGTGCTGATCCTCACCGCGCGCGACGCGGTGCACGATCGCGTGCAGGGGCTGGACCAGGGCGCCGACGACTACATGATCAAGCCCTTCGAGCTGCCGGAGCTGCTGGCGCGCATGCGGGCGCTGCTGCGTCGCTCCCAGGCCGCCACCAGTGCCGTGCTCACCTTCGGCCCCATCGAGCTGGACACCGCCAGCCGGCGCGCCGGCGGGCGCCGGGGCGACGAGCTGGTGCAGATCGAGCTCGGCCCGCGCGAGTGGACGGTCATGGAGTACCTGCTGCTCAACGCCCCCAAGCCGGCCAGCAAGGACAAGCTCCTTCAGGCGCTCACCGGCTGGGACAAGGAGATCACCCCGAACGCGGTCGAGGTCTACATCTCCCGGCTGCGTGCCAAGCTGGAGCCTTTCGGCGTGGCGCTGCGGTCCATCCGCGGCTTCGGCTACCGCATCGAGCTGACGAGCGCCCACTGAGGTGGCCGCCCTGACCGGCCGCGGTGTGCCGGGCGTGACGGCGCCCGCGCGCGGCGGCACCATCGTTGCCAGCCTGAGATGGCGCCTGATGCTCGTGCTGCTGGCGCCGCTGCTGTCCCTGGCCTTGCTGAGCGCCTGGTCCGGATGGCGCGCGGCCGCTCAGATCGACAGGCTGCAGGACCAGCGGCTCGCCCGGCTGCTGCCGCTGCTGGCCGATTCCGTCATTCCGGGCGAAGCCGGTGCCCCCGTGCTGGTCATGGCGCCCCCGCTGCAGCAGTTCCTGGGTACCGATGGACAGACCATGACGGCCTTTGCCGTGGCGGACCTGCAGGGCACCGTGCTGGCCGGGCACGCCTGGCTCGCCGGGCTGCCGCGGGCCGGGGACGCGGTGGACTTTCGCAGCGAGCAAGGCGGTGGCGCCATCTGGCGCATCGCCAGGCAGCAGCAGGTCACCCGGGCGGGACCGATGGTGCTCGCCCTGGCCGACGCCTCCGATACGCGCCAGCAGTGGGTGCGCGCCATCTGGTGGGAGGTGACGCTGCCGCACCTGGTCATCATGAGCCTGGCCTTCGCGGCGATGCGCTGGTCGCTCGGCTGCGTCACGCGACCGCTGCGGGAGCTGACGCGGATCATCGAGCAGCGCTCGGCCGAGGACCTCGGCCCCATCCCCGACGACGCTTCGCCGAAGGAGGTGCGGCCCCTGATCGCGGCCTTGAACCGCTTGTTCCGGCTGGTGGACGGCCAGGCCGAGGGTCAGCGCCGCTTCATCTCCGACGCCTCGCACCAGCTGCGCACGCCGCTGGCGGCCCTGCAGTCGCAGGTGGAGGCCTGGGCCCATGCCGGGCGGCGCATCTCGCCGCCCGGGCAGCTCGGCACCTTGCTGCTGCCCATCGAGCAGATCGAGATGCTGCGCAGTGCCACCCGGCGCACTTCCGGCCTGGCCAACCAGCTGCTCGCCCTCTCGCGCGCCGACGCGCGCAGCCTGCGCGCCGAGCCGACGCGGCCCGTGAACCTTGTGGCGCTGTGCGAGGGTGTGTTGGAGCTGCACCTGGAGCGAGCCACCGACCGCGGCATCGACCTCGGCGTGGAGCTGCAGCCGGCCATGGCCCAGGGCTACGAATGGCTGCTGCGCGAAGCCTTGTCCAATCTCGTGGACAACGCGATCAAGTACAGCCCGGCGGGCCGTGCGGTCACCATCCGCTGCGGTCCGCTGGGCATGCGTGGCGCCTTCGTCGAAGTCGATGACGAAGGCATCGGCATCCCCGCGGACGAGCGGGCGCGCGTCCTGCAGCGTTTCTATCGCGTGCGCGGCTGCGAGGTCGAAGGCACCGGCCTGGGCCTGGCGATCGCCGAGGAAATCGCGCGGGCGCACGGCAGCCAGCTGGACCTGCAGACCGGCAGCAGCGGCCACGGGCTGCGCATCCGCATGGCGTTCGGCGGGTGAGCGCCCACTTGGCCGCACAGCGGCACCAGTGCCCCATCGGCGGCACTGAACGGCTGTGCGAGAATGCCCCGCTCCGACTCGATCCTGCCAACCTGCATGCCTGAAGCCGAGCCGACCCTCACCCCCGCAGCCGCTGCTTCCACTCAGGAAGGCCCGTCGCAGGCCACCGCAGTGGCCGGTCCCCCGCAGGCGCCGCAGGCCGATTCCGCGAAAGGTCCGGTGCGCAAGCGGCCCAAGCCGGGTGAGCGGCGGGTGCAGATCCTTCAGGCGCTGGCCACCATGCTGGAGCAGCCCGGCGCCGAACGCGTCACCACGGCGGCCCTGGCCGCGCGCCTGGAAGTCAGCGAGGCGGCGCTGTACCGGCACTTCGCCAGCAAGGCGCAGATGTTCGAGGGGCTCATCGAGTTCATCGAGCAGAGCGTCTTCACCTTGGTCGCGCGCATCACGGAGCGGCCGGGCAGCCCTGGCGAGGACCTGGCCACCACCGCCACGCGCCAGGCCGCGGCCATCGTCACCATGCTGGTGCAGTTCGCCGAGCGCAACCCCGGCATGACCCGGGTGATGGTGGGCGACGCCCTCGTCTTCGAGAACGAGCGCCTGCAGCAGCGCATGAACCAGTTCTTCGACAAGATCGAGGCGACGCTGCGCCAGTGCCTGCGCGGCGGTGCCGATGCGCAGGGCTCGGCCATGCCCACGGTCGAAGGGCAACTGCGCGCCTCCATGCTCACGGCCTTCGTCGTCGGGCGCCTGCAGCGCTTCGCCCGTTCGGGCTTCCGGCGCGCGCCCTCCGAGCACCTGGACGCCTGCCTCGCGCGCATGCTCTGAGCGGGCGTTCCCTCCACCGTGCCGTCCGTCTCGATCGCCGGGGCCGAACTGGTCCTGCTGGCCAGCGGGGCGGCCTACGCGCCGCAGCACGGGACGCTGCTGGTGGCCGATGCGCATTTCGGCAAGGCGGCGAGCTTCAGGCGCCTGGGCGTGCCCGTGCCCGAATCCACCACCGGCGGCACGCTCGAGGCGCTGTCCGAGGCCCTCGCCCGAACCGGCGCGCGGCGGCTGGTGTTCCTCGGCGATCTGCTGCACGCGCGGGGCGGCCGCTCGCCCGCCATGTTCGAGTCGCTCGCGCGCTGGCGCCGCGCCCATGCGCGCCTCGCCGTCGCGCTCGTGGGCGGCAACCACGACCGGCACGCCGGGCCGCCGCCCGACGAGCTCGGCATCGAGCCGCTGGACGAGGGCACCCGCCTCGGCCCCTTCGCGCTCGGCCACGAGCCGCGCGAGCGCGCGGGGGCCTATGTGCTGGCCGGCCACTGGCATCCCTGCGTGCGCGTGTCCCAGGGCTTCGAGTCGCTGCGCCTTCCCTGTTTCTGGTTCGGGCGGGCGGTCGGGGTGCTGCCGGCCTTCGGCAGCTTCACGGGCATGCACCCGATCGAGGCACGTCCGGGTGACCGCGTGATCGCCATCGCAGGGGCCACCCTGCGCGAGCTGCCGATCGCGGATGAGCGATGATCCGCGCCGTCGCAATCACCGCCTCGAAGGATCGATTCCCATGAAACTGGTGCGCTATGGCCAAGCCGGACGCGAGAAGCCCGGCCTCATCGACGCCAACGGCAAGCTGCGCTCGCTTGCCGCGGTCGTGCCGGACATCGGCGCGCAGCAGCTCGGGGCGGCCGCCCTCGCGCGCCTGCGCAAGCTCGACCCCGCCCGCCTGCCGCTGGTGCGCGGCAAGCCGCGGCTGGGATGCCCCGTGGCGCAGGTGGGCAAGTTCATCGCCATCGGCCTGAACTACGCCGACCACGCCGCCGAGGCGAATGCGCCCATCCCGACCGAGCCGATCGTGTTCCTGAAGGCCACCAGCTGCATCCAGGGACCCGACGATCCCGTCATGCTGCCGCGCAAGTCGGTCAAGACCGACTGGGAAGTGGAGCTGGGGGTGGTGATCGGCACCCGCGCCCGCTACGTCAGTCGCAAGGATGCGCTCTCGCACGTCGCCGGCTTCTGCGTGGTCAACGACGTCAGCGAGCGCGAGTACCAGCTCGAGCGCGGGCCCCAGTGGGACAAGGGCAAGGGCTGCGACACCTTTGGCCCCATCGGCCCCTGGCTCGTCACCGCCGACGAGATCGCCAACGTGCAGCGCCTGGACATGTGGCTGGACGTGAACGGCCAGCGCATGCAGACGGGCAACACGCGCACCATGATCTTCGACGTCGCGCGGCTGGTGAGCTACGTGAGCGAGTTCATGACGCTCCTGCCCGGCGACGTCATCGCCACCGGCACGCCCCCGGGCGTCGGCCTGGGCATGAAGCCGCCGCGCTACCTGAAGAAGGGCGACGTGATCACCCTGGGCATCGAGGGCCTGGGCGAGCAGCGGCAGGAAGTCATCGCTTTCAAGGCGTAGGCGCACTGCGCCACCCGCTGGGCCGCATCGGGCGCCGGTCGCCCGGAAGCCCCTGCGTTCCGGTCAAGTCTTGCCACGGCCTGACGATCGCGTGCAAAATAGAACGACCGTTCGTTTTATTCCGCCGGGAACCATGCCGTCCAGCGACGCCCTGTCCAAGCCTGCCCGCGCCTTGCACAAAGGTCAGCAGACCCGCGCTGCCATCCTCGATGCAGCCCTGGGCCTGGCCGCGCACGTCGGGCTGGAGGGGCTGTCCATCGGCGCGCTGGCCGAGGTTGCGGGCATGAGCAAGTCCGGCGTGTTCGCCCACTTCGGCTCCCGCGAGGAACTGCAGATCTCGGTCATCCGCGAGTACCACCAGCGCTTCGAGGCCGAGGTCTTCACGCCGGCGATGCGCGAGCCGCGCGGCCTGCCGCGGCTGCGCGCGCTCTTTGGCAACTGGATGAAACGCACCTCGATCGAAATCGACTCGGGCTGCATCTACATCAGCGGCGCCGTCGAATTCGACGACCGCCCCGGGCCGGTGCGCGATGCGCTGGTGGAGTCCGTCAACACCTGGCTGGCCGCCATCCGCCGCGCCATCGTCGCGGCACGCGAGTGCGGCCACCTGCGCGCCGACGTGCAGGAGGACCAGATGCTGTTCGAGATCCACGGCCTCATCCTGGCCCTGCATTACGAGGCCCGCCTGCTGCGCCACCCCGGCTCCGTCGCGCGCGCGCAGGCCGGGTTCGACAACGTCCTGCGCCATCGCCTCGCCGGCTGACCGGCGCCTTCCCCATTCACCTCAGGAAAGAAAGCCCATGCCTCTCTACAACCCGCCGATCCGCGACATGCACTTCGTCATGCACGAGGTGCTCAAGGTCGCCGACGAGTACAAGACCATGCCGCGCCACGCCGAGGTGGACGTGGACACCATCAACGCCGTCCTGGAGGAGGGCGGGAAGTTCGCCAGCGAAGTGCTGCTGCCGCTGAACATCTCCGGTGACGAGGAAGGCTGCACGCTCGACCGCGACACGCACGAGGTCGCCACACCCAAGGGCTTCAAGCAAGCCTTTGCGCAATACGTGGAAGGTGGCTGGCCCGCGCTGTCCTGCGACCCGGCGTACGGAGGCCAGGGCCTGCCCATCGTGGTCAACCAGTGCTTCTTCGAGATGCTCAACTCGGCCAACCAGGCCTGGACCATGTACCCCGGCCTCTCGCACGGCGCCTACGAGGCCCTGCATGCGCACGGCACCGAGGAGCAAAAGCGCCTGTACCTGCCCAGGCTCACCAGTGGCGAGTGGACCGGCACCATGTGCCTGACCGAGCCGCATTGCGGCACCGACCTCGGCCTGCTGCGCACCAAGGCCGAGCCCCAGGCCGACGGAACGTACCGCATCACGGGCCAGAAGATCTTCATCTCGGCCGGCGAGCACGACATGGCCGCCAACATCGTGCACCTCGTGCTGGCCCGCCTGCCGGACGCGCCCGCGGGCAGCAAGGGCATCAGCCTCTTCATCGTCCCCAAGTACAGGATCCAGCCCGACGGCACGCTGGGCGAGCGCAATGGCGTGTATTGCGGCGGCCTGGAGCACAAGATGGGCATCCACGGCAACGCCACCGCACAGATCGTGCTGGACGGGGCGGTGGGCACCCTGGTGGGCCAGCCGAACAAAGGCCTGCAGGCCATGTTCGTGATGATGAACGCGGCGCGCATCGGCGTGGGCATGCAGTCGCTGGGCCTGACCGAGGTCGCCTACCAGAACGCCCTGGCGTATGCCAAGGACCGCCTGCAATCGCGCAGCCTGAGCGGGCCCAAGGCCAAGGACAAGCCGGCCGATCCCATCATCGTCCACCCGGACGTCAGGCGCATGCTGCTCACGGCCAAGGCCTACGCCGAGGGCGGCCGGGCGCTGAACCTCTACTGCGCCTTCCTGATCGACCGCGAGCTGCATCACCCCGATGAGAAGGTGCGCAAGGAAAGCGGCGAGCTGGTGGCCCTGCTCACGCCCATCGTGAAGGCCTTCCTCACCGACAACGGCCACATCGCCACCAACGCCTGCATGCAGGTCTTCGGCGGCCACGGCTACGTCAAGGAATGGGGCATGGAGCAGTTCGTGCGGGACAACCGCATCAACATGATCTACGAAGGCACCAACACCATCCAGTCGCTGGACCTGCTGGGCCGCAAGGTTCTGGGCAACCAGGGCGCGACGCTGAAGAAGTTCGGCAAGATGATCGCCAAGCTGGTGGAGGAAGAGGGCGTGAACGAGCAGATGGCCGAGTTCATCAACCCGGTGGCCTACCTGGGCGAGCAGATGACCAAGTTCACCACCGAACTGGGCTTCCGCGGTTTCCAGAACGCCGAGGAAGTCGGCGCGGCCGCGGTGGACTACCTGCGCGTGGCGGGGCATCTCGTCTTCGGGTACTTCTGGGCGCGCATGGCGCAGGTGGCACTGCGCGAGATCGCGGCCGGCAACACCGATCCGTTCTACCAGGGCAAGCTGCAGACCGCGCGCTTCTACTTCGCGCGCCTGTTCCCCGAGACCGCGGCGCTGATGCGAAGCGCCCGCTCCGGCGCCAAGGTGCTGATGGACACCGATGCCGCACTGGCCTGACGCAATGAACCGATTCAACCCGAAGAAAGTCGCCGTCCTGGGCGCCGGCGTGATGGGCGCGCAGATCGCCGCCCACCTGGTCAACTTGAAGGTGCCGGTGGTGCTGTTCGACCTGCCGGCCAAGGACGGCCCGAAGAACGGCGTGGTCACGCGCGCCATCGAGGGCCTCAGGAAGATGAAGCCCGCGCCGCTGGGCGTGGCCGATGACGCCGGCCTGATCGAGCCGGCCAACTACGGCGACGACCTGGCCCTGCTGGGCGAATGCGACCTCGTCATCGAGGCCATCGCCGAGCGCATGGACTGGAAGCGCGATCTGTATGCCCGCATCGCCCCGCACGTGGCGCCGCATGCGGTGCTGGCCTCCAACACCTCGGGCCTGTCGATCACGCAGCTGGCTGAGGCGCTGCCCGAGTCGCTGCGGCCCCGCTTTTGCGGCATCCACTTCTTCAACCCGCCGCGCTACATGTTCCTGGTGGAGCTGATCGCGGCGCCCGCGACCGAGCCCGCCGTGCTCGACGGCCTGGAGGCATTCGTCACCACCACCCTGGGCAAGGGCGTGGTGCGGGCCAAGGACTCGCCCAACTTCATCGCCAACCGCGTGGGCATCGCCGGCATGCTGGCCACCATGAAGGAGGCGCAGCGCTACGACCTAGGCTTCGACGTGGTGGACGACCTCACCGGCAAGAAGATGGGCCGCGCCTCCAGCGGCACCTTCCGCACCGCCGACGTCGTGGGGCTGGACACGATGGCCCACGTGATCCGCACGCTGCAGGACAAGCTGAGCGCCGAGACCGATCCCTTCTACGCAAGCTACGAGACGCCGCCCGTGCTCTCGGCGCTGCTGGAGATGGGCCACCTGGGCCAGAAGGCCAAGGCGGGCTTCTACAAGAAGGCGGGCCGCGACATCCTGCGCTTCGAGCTGGAAAGCCGCGACTACGTTCCGGCCGGCCAGAAGGCCGACGAGGTCTATTCCCGCATGCTCGCCAAGCCCGCGCCCGAGCGGCTGAAGCTGCTGCGGCATGCCACGGGCCCGCAGGGGCAGTTCCTGTGGGCGCTGCTTCGCAACAGCTTCCACTACGCCGCCGTGCACCTGGCGGACATCGCCGAGACGGCGCGCGACGTGGACCTGGCCATGCGCTGGGGCTTCGGCATGAAGCAGGGCCCCTTCGAGCTGTGGCAGCAGGCCGGCTGGTTGCAGGTGGCGCAGTGGGTCCAGGAGGACATCGACGCCGGCCGCGCGCTGTCCAAGGCGCCCTTGCCCCGCTGGGTCTTCGAAGGCCCCGTGGCCGAGGCTGGCGGCGTGCACACGCCCGAGGGCTCCTGGAACCCGGGCACGGGACGCTTCGAGCCGCCCCGGCGCCTGCCGGTCCACGAGCGCCAGCTCTTTCCGGAGACCGTGCTGGGCGCGAGCGGCCCGCGCTTCGAGACCGCCGGTCGCACGCTGCACGAGGACGCGTCGCTGCGCCTGTGGACGCTCGACGACGAGGTGCTGATCGCCAGTCTCAAGACCAAGATGCACGTGATCAGCCCGGAACTCGCCGAGGGCCTGCAGCGCGGCGTGGAGTTGGCCGAGCAGCAGTTCAAGGCCATGGTGGTCTGGTCGGGTGACGAGCCTTTCTCGGCCGGCGCCGACCTGCAGTCCATGCTGCCGGCCTTCATGGCCGTGGGCGTCGCCGCCATCGAGGACGCCGAGCAGCACCTGCAGCAGACCATGCTGCGCATCCGCTATGCCGGCGTGCCGGTGGTGTCCGCCATCCGGGGCCTGGCACTGGGCGGTGGCTGCGAGCTGGCGGTGTACTCGGCGCGTCGCGTCGCGGCGCTGGAAAGCTACATCGGCCTCGTGGAAGTCGGCGTGGGCCTGGTCCCCGGCGCGGGCGGACTGACCTACATCGCGCGCCGCGCGGCGGAGAACCAGCGCCTGTCCACCCACAAGGACCTGCTGGCCTTCCTCACCGAAGGCTTCACCGCCGCGGCCATGGCCAAGGTCGGCACCAGCGCCCTCGAATCGCGCCAGCTCGGCTACCTGCTGGACAGCGACCTCATCGTCGCCAACAAGGACGAACTGCTCTGGGTGGCGCTGAACGAGGCGCGCACCATGGCCGACAACGGCTGGCGCGCGCCGCTGCGCCGACCCTTCCCGGTGGCCGGGCGCAACGGCAAGGCCACCATCCAGGGGCAGCTGGTGAACATGCGCGACGGCGGCTTCATCAGCATCCACGACTTCCGCATCGCCAGCGCCATCGCCCACGTGGTGACCGGCGGCGACGTGGATGCCGGCACGCTGGTGACCGAGGACTACCTCATGAAGCTCGAGCGCGAGGCCTTCTGCGCCCTGGTGCAACACCCGAAGACGCAGGACCGCATCCTGGGGATGCTGTCCACGGGCAAGCCGCTGCGCAATTGAGGGGGTGATGGTGGGGCTTGGCGAATTTGCGGAGGGGTTGGCGGGCGTAGCCCCCACCCCCGCCCTCCCCCAGAAGGGGAGGGGGTCTTGCACCTTCCCCCTTTGGGGGAAGGCAGGGATGGGGGCCCGCACGCCAGTACCGCCCCTTGGCGCACACCCTGCCATGTCTGACATTCGCGCTCGAAGCGTCTCCTGCAAGACTGGCCTCTTTCCACCAAGGAAAGGCCAGTCCATGCAATCCCAGGCCACCGCCCAGGCCCGCCAGTTCGCCCGCGAACTGCGCAAAGCCATGACGGACGCCGAGCGTCGCCTCTGGTCCCGCCTGCGTGGAAATCAGCTCGGCTTCCGTTTCCGCCGCCAGCACCCGGTCGGTCCCTTCATCGCGGACTTCGCCTGCCTCGACCCGCAGCTTGTCGTCGAGCTCGACGGCTCGCAGCATGCGCAGCAGACGGCCTACGACCAGGCCCGCGACGCCTTCCTGCGCAGCCGCGGCTTCGCCGTGCTGCGTTTCCCCTGCCACGAGCCGCTGCGCCATTGCGACGGCGTGCTCGAAACCATCACCTCGACACTCGCCAGCCTGGCGGGTGCGGCTCCTTCCAGGATCAAGCCATGAAACAAGTCCAGGACGCCTACGTCGTCGCCGCCACCCGCACGCCCATCGGGCGTTCGCACCGCGGCTATTTCCGCCACACCCGGCCCGATGAACTCCTGGCCACCGCGCTGCGCGCGGCCCTGGCGCAGGTGCCCTCGCTCGATCCGCAGGCCATCGAGGACGTGGTGTGCGGCTGCGCCATTCCGGAGGCGCAGCAGGGCCTGAACATCGCGCGCATCGGCGCCGTGCTGGCCAAACTGCCCAAGAGCGTGGGCGGCATCACCGTGAACCGCTTCTGCGCCTCGGGCCTGTCGGCCGTGCAGATGGCGGCCGACCGCATCCGTGTGGGCGAGGCCGACGTGATGATCGCGGCCGGCACCGAGAGCATGAGCATGGTGCCCATGATGGGCAACTCGCCCTCGCTGTCGCCGGAGATCTTCACCGACGTGGACGACATCGAGAGCTATGGCATCGCCTACGGCATGGGCCTGACCGCCGAAAAGGTGGCGCAGCGCTGGAAGGTGACCCGTGAAGACCAGGACCAGTTCGCTTACCAGTCGCACATGAAGGCCGTGGCGGCGATGAAGGCAGGCGAGTTCGCGGGCGAGATCACGCCCGTGGAGGTCACCGAGCGTTCCGTGGACCTGAAGACCGGCGAGCCGCGCGTGGACAGCCGCACCGTGCAGCTGGACGAAGGCGCGCGTCCCGACACCACGCCGGAGGGGCTGGCGAAGCTCAAGACGGTTTTTGCGGCGCGCGGCACCGTCACGGCGGGCAACAGCTCGCAAACCTCGGACGGCGCGGGCGCCCTGGTGCTCGCGAGCGAGGCGGCTGTCCAGCGCTTCGGCCTCAAACCCCTGGCCCGCTTCGTGAGCTATGCCAGCCGGGGCGTGCCGCCGCACCTCATGGGCATCGGGCCGATCGAGGCGGTGCCGGCGGCCCTGCGCTCGGCCGGCATCCGCAAGGAGGATCTCGACTGGATCGAACTGAACGAAGCTTTCGCCGCACAGTCGCTGGCCGTCATCCGCGAGCTGGGCCTCGACCCGTCCAAGGTCAACCCGATCGGCGGTGCCATCGCCCTGGGCCACCCGCTGGGCGCCACCGGGGCCATCCGCTCGGCCACCGTGGTGCATGCGCTGGCCCGCAGGAAGCTGAAGTACGGCATGGTCACCATGTGCGTGGGCATGGGGCAGGGCGCAGCAGGTATCTTCGAGCGCGTCTGAGCGCATTCACGAAAGCGAGCATGAGCGACATCCTCACCCATACCGAAGCGGGCGTGACCACGCTCACCTTCAACCGCCTGGAGCGCAAGAACTCCATCACCGCCGCCATGTACCAGGCGCTCGCCGACGGCTTGGCCGCGGCCGAGGCGGACTCGGCCGTGCGCGTGGTCGTGCTGCAGGGTCATGAGACGGTGTTCAGCGCCGGCAACGACATCGCGGACTTCCTGCACCAGCCGCCGGCGGGCGAGGGCGCCCCGGTGTTCCAGTTCCTGCATCGGCTCGCGGCGTTCCCCAAGCCGCTCATCGCCGCGGTGTGCGGGCCGGCCGTGGGCGTGGGCACCACCATCCTGTTCCACTGCGACCTGGTCTATGCCGGCGACAACGCGGCCTTCTCCATGCCCTTCGTGAACCTGGGCCTGGTGCCCGAGGCCGCCTCCAGCCTGCTGGTGCCGCAGATGATGGGCTACCACCGCGCCGCCGAGGCGCTGCTGCTGGGCGAGCCCTTCATGGCCGAAGCGGCGCTGGAAGTGGGCCTGGTCAATCGCGTGGTGCCTCCCAGCGAGGCCAAGCCGCTGGCCCAGGCGCAGGCGCGCAAGCTCGCCGCCAAGCCCCTGAGCTTGCTCATGGAAACCAAGCGCCTCATGAAGCAGCAGCTCGCGCCGCTGGTGCGTGAGCGCATGCAGGAAGAGGGCGCGCTGTTCGCGCGCATGCTCAGCGAACCCGCCGCGCGCGAAGCCTTCGGCGCCTTCATGGACAAGCGCAAGCCGGACTTCTCGCGGCTGTGAAGCCCCGTCATTCCTCCGGCGAGGTGTGCTGCTGGCGCAGGGCCGTGAGCATGTTCCAGGTGACCAGGAACATGGCAGCGATCACCGGGCCCATCACGAAGCCGTTGATGCCGAACATGGCCAGGCCGCCGAGGGTGGACACCAGCACCAGGTAGTCGGGCATGCGGGTGTCCTTGCCCACGAGGATGGGGCGCAGGAAGTTGTCCACCAGCCCGATGGCGATGCCGCCCCAGGCCGCCAGCGCGATGCCCTGGAACAGCTGGTTGGTGGACAGCAGGTAGATCGCCACCGGCGCCCACACCAGGGCGGCACCGACCGCCGGGATCAGCGAAGCCAGCGCCATCACGCCGCCCCACAGCAGCGGCCCGGGAATGCCCAGTGCCCAGAAGGCCAGGCCGCCCAGGCTGCCCTGCACCAGGGCGATGACGATGTTGCCCTTGACGGTGGCCCGCACCACGGTGGCGAACTGGCTCAGGAGCAGTTCGGACTGCCGTTCGCGCAGCGGGATGGCGACGGCCACCCGCTGGACCAGCACCGAGCCGTCGCGCAGCAGGAAATACAGCACGTAGAGCATCACGAACAGGCCGATCACGAAATCGAGCGTGTTCTGGCCGATGCCCAGCAGGCGGGTGGCAATGGCCTGGCCGCTGCTGGTCAGGAGCGCCGCCAGTTGGTTCAGCAGGCCCTGCAGGTTGTCCAGCCCGAAGCGCTCCAGGATGTTGCCGGCCCAGTCGGGCACCGCGTCGAAGACCGTGCGCACGAGGGCGCCGAGGTCGATCTGCCCGGTGCGCACCTTCTGCACCACCACCAGGATCTCCTGCACGATGGACACGCTCACCAGGATCAGGGGCAGGATGACGATCACCAGGATCAGCAGCAGCGTCAGCAGCGCCGCTGCGTTCGGGCGCCCTCCCACCTGGACCAGCACGCGCCGGTGAACGGGCCGGAACACGATGGCGATGAACACCGCCCACAGCACCGCCCCCAGGAAGGGCCAGAGCACGACGGCGAAGGCCGCCGAGACGCCCACCACCAGCCACAGCAGGGTGCGGTGTTCGAGCAGAGGCGGGCGCAGAGGATCGTTCGGATTCATGAGGCGGTTTTCGGGGCTGGGCGGTGGCGCAGCTTAGCGCGGCGGCGCATCCGCCGGCCCGGCATCCCGCGGCACCGGCCGGGGGTTGCCGCGGTCGTCGATGGCGACGTAGGTCAGCGAAGCCTCGGTCACCTTGATGTAGCTGCCCTGGCTGCCGAAGCGCTCCGCGTACACCTCCACCTGGACAGTGATGGAGGTGCGCCCGATGCGCGTGAGCCCGGCATAGAAAGACAGGATGTCGCCGACCCGCACCGGGTGCTTGAAGACGAACTCGTTGACCGCCACCGTCGCCATCCGGCCCTTGGCGATACGCGCCGGGACCACCGAGCCGGCCAGGTCCACCTGCGCCATGACCCAGCCGCCGAAGATGTCGCCGTTGGCGTTGGTGTCCCCCGGCATGGGAATCACCTTGAGCACCAGCTCCTTGTCGGCGGGCAGGCTGGCCGCCGGCGGCGCCTCGCGTCCTTCGGCGTCACCTGGTTTCATGGACATGGGCACAATCTCCTGTCGTTTCACTGAGCTTTCGGATTCTCTTCGATGCGCCGCGCCGGCGAACTCGCTTCCCCCCCGCCCCTGAGCAACGCCGCGGCGCAGCCGACGCCGCGCAAGCGCAGCGACTGGGCCACCCTCGCTCGCCTGCTTCCCTACCTGTGGCAGTACCGCTGGCGTGTGCTGGCGGCGTTGGCCTTCATGGTGGCGGCCAAGCTCGCCAACGTGAGCGTGCCCCTGCTGCTCAAGCAGCTGGTGGACAGCATGACGCCCGGCGGCGGGCAGTTGCCGACCGGCGGCGAGGCGGTCGCGGCCGCGGTGCTGGCCGTGCCGGTGGGGCTGCTGCTGGGTTACGGGCTGCTGCGCCTGTCCACCTCGCTCTTCACCGAGCTGCGCGAACTGGTCTTCGCCAAGGCCACACACGGGGCGGCCCGCAGCATCGCGCTGCAGACCTTCGGCCACCTGCATTCGCTCAGCCTGCGCTTCCACCTGGAGCGGCAGACCGGCGGCATGACCCGCGATATCGAGCGCGGGGTGCGCGGCATCGAGTCGCTGATCTCGTACTCCCTCTACAGCGTCATCCCCACGCTGATCGAGGTCACGCTGGTGCTGGCCATCCTGGCGGTCAAGTTCGACATGGGCTTCGTCTGGATCACCGCCACGGCGCTGGTGCTGTACATCGGCTTCACCGTGAGCGTGACCGAGTGGCGGACCAAGTTCAGGCGCGAGGCCAACGAGTTCGACTCGGCCGCACACACGCGCGCCGTGGACTCGCTGCTGAACTACGAGACCGTCAAGTACTTCAACAACGAAGGCTTCGAGGCCAAGCGCTACGACGAAAGCCTGGAGCGCCTGCGCAAGTCCCGCCTGAAGTCGCAGTCCACCCTGTCCATGCTCAACACGGGGCAGCAGCTCATCATCGCCACGGCGCTGGTCTTGATGCTGTGGCTTGCGACCCGGGGCGTGGTGGAGGGGCGGCTGACGCTGGGCGACCTGGTCATGATCAACGCCTTCATGATCCAGCTGTACATCCCGCTCAACTTCCTGGGCGTGCTGTACCGGGAGATCAAGCAGAGCCTCACCGACCTGGACAAGATGTTCACGCTCATGGAGCGCGAGCGCGAGGTGGCCGACAAGCCGGGCGCGCTGCCGCTTTCAGGCCTGGAGCAGCCGACGGTGCGCTTCGAGCACGTGCGCTTCGGCTACGAGCCCAGCCGCGAGATCCTGCACGACGTGAGCTTCGAGATCCCGGCCGGCAAGACGGTGGCGGTGGTCGGCCCTTCGGGCTCGGGCAAATCGACACTGGCGCGGCTGCTGTTTCGCTTCTACGACCTCCAGCAGGGCCGCATCAGCATCGCCGGCCAGGACATCCGCGAGGTGACCCAGGCCAGCGTGCGCCAGGCGATCGGCATCGTGCCGCAGGACACGGTGCTGTTCAACGACACGGTGGAATACAACATCGCCTACGGCCGCCCGGGCGCGACGCGCGCGGAGGTGGAGGCGGCGGCGCGGGCCGCGCGCATCCACGACTTCATCGAGTCCACCCCCAAGGGCTACCAGACCATGGTGGGGGAGCGGGGCCTGAAGCTCTCCGGCGGCGAGAAGCAGCGCGTGGCCATCGCGCGCACGCTGCTGAAGAACCCGCCCATCCTCATCTTCGACGAAGCCACCTCGGCGCTGGACTCGGCCAACGAGCGCGCCATCCAGGCCGAGCTGAAAAGCGCGGCGCGCTACAAGACGGCGCTCGTGATCGCGCACCGCCTGTCCACGGTGGTCGACGCGCACGAGATCCTGGTCATGGAGGCGGGGCGCATCATCGAGCGCGGCACCCACCCGCAGCTGCTCGCACAGGGCGGGCGCTACGCCGCGATGTGGGCGCTGCAGCGCCAGCACCGCGACCAGCCCCAGGCCGAGCCGTCCGGCGAGTAGGGCGCCGCGTCCGTGCGCCGGGCGGGAGCACAATCGATCGCATGCACAACCGTTCGAGCGTCCGCTGAGCCATGGAAACCAAGTGGCTGGAAGACTTCGTGAGCCTGGCCGAGACGCGCAGCTTCAGCCGTTCAGCGCAGCTCCGCCACGTGACGCAGCCGGCGTTCTCGCGCCGCATCCAGGCGCTGGAGGCCTGGGCCGGTACCGACCTGGTGGACCGCAGCTCCTACCCCACGCGCCTGACCCCGGCCGGCGAGACGCTCTACGCCCAGTCGCTGGAAGTGCTGCAGGCCGTGCAAGGCATGCGCTCCATGCTGCGCGGGCATGCGCTGGCGGGCCAGGACGTCATCGAGGTGGCGGCGCCGCACACGCTGGCCTTCACCTTCTTTCCCAGCTGGCTGGCTGAACTGCGTGAGCGCTTCGGGCCGGTCAAGAGCCGCCTGATGGCCCTGAACGTGCACGACGCCGCGCTGCGCCTGGTCGATGGCGGCTGCGACCTCCTCATCGCCTACCACCACCCGGCCGAGCCGCTGCAGCTCGACGCCGATCGCTACGAGATGGTCGTCCTCGGCCGCGAGACGCTGGCGGCCTACTCGCGCGCCGACGAGTCCGGGCAGCCGCGGTTCCGGCTGCCCGGCACCGCGGCCGAGCCGCTGCCCTACCTGGCCTATGCGCCCGGCGCCTACCTCGGGCGCCTGGTCGAGTTGCTGCTGAAAGAGGCGCAGCCGGCGGTGCACCTGGACCGCGTGTACGAAACCGACATGGCCGAGGGCCTGAAGGTGATGGCAGCGGAGGGCCACGGCCTGGCCTTCCTGCCGTCCAGTGCCGTGCGGCGGGAGCTGCGCTCGCGCCGGCTCGTTCCGGCGCAGGCGGCCGACGAGGCCGGGCGCCTGTCGCTGGAGATGGAGATCCGCGCCTACCGCGTGCGCCCGCAGGGCCGCGACGCGGGCAAGCGCGCGCTGCAGTCCCTGTGGCAGTTCCTGCGGGGCCGCACGGAAGGCTGATCGTGGTGCAGCGCGTCATGCGCGCCGCGCATGGACCCGCGGGAAAAAGGCATTGGCAAGCGGGCGCGGGCATGCCTAGAGTGGCTGCTTCTGCGCTCCAGCCCTTCTAAATGACCGCCACCCCGCACCGCGTCGAACGCGATTTCCTCGGCCCCCGCGACATTCCTGCCGACGCCTACTGGGGCGTCCACACCGCCCGCGCGGTCGAGAACTTCCCCATCTCCGGCACGCCCGTGTCGGCCATGCCGGAGCTCATTCGGGCTTTCGGTTTCGTCAAGAAGGCCACGGCCGGCGCCAACCTGGAGCTGGGCGTGCTCGACGCCAAGCGGGCGCACGCCATCATGTGGGCCTGCGACCGGTTGATCGCAGGGGAGTTCCACGAGCAGTTCGTGGTGGACGTGATCCAGGGCGGCGCGGGCACCTCCACCAACATGAACGCCAACGAGGTCATCGCCAACCTCGCACTGGAGCGCCTGGGCTTCGAAAAGGGGCGCTACGACGTCCTGCATCCCAACGACCACGTCAACGCCTCCCAAAGCACGAACGACGTCTATCCCACCGCCGTGCGCCTGGCGCTGTGGGCGGGCATCGACAAGCTGCTCGATTCGATGGCCGTGCTGCGCACGGGCTTCGAGGCCAAGGCGGAGGAGTTCAAGGAGGTGTTGAAGATCGGGCGCACGCAGCTGCAGGACGCGGTGCCCATGACCCTGGGCCAGGAGTTCTCCACCTACGCCGTGATGATGGAGGAGGACGAGGCCCGCCTGCGCGAGGCGCGCGCCCTCATCCAGGAGATCAACCTGGGGGCCACGGCCATCGGCACCGGCATCAACGCACCGGCCGGCTACGCGGACCTGGCCTGCCGCCTGCTCGCGCAGGGCAGTGGCATCCCGGTGGTCAAGTCCAAGAACCTGGTCGAGGCCACGCAGGACACCGGCGCCTTCGTGCAGCTCTCGGGCGTCCTCAAGCGCGTGGCCACCAAGCTGTCCAAGACCTGCAACGACCTGCGCCTGCTCTCCAGCGGCCCGCAGGCCGGCTTCGGTGACATCCGCCTGCCGCCGCGGCAGGCGGGCTCGTCCATCATGCCGGGCAAGGTCAACCCGGTGATTCCGGAGGTGATGAACCAGGTGGCCTTCGAGGTGATCGGCAACGACATCACCGTCACCCTGGCCTCCGAGGCCGGCCAGTTGCAGCTCAATGCATTCGAGCCGATCATGGGCTGGAGCCTGTTCAAGAGCATCAAGCACCTGTCCAACGCCTGCCTCACGCTGCAGGCCCATTGCGTGGCAGGGATCGAGCCCAATCGCGAGCTGCTGGCGCGCCGGGTGCGCGAGTCGGTCACGCTGGTCACGGCGCTCAATCCGATCATCGGGTACGAGAAGGCCGCCCTCATCGCCAAGACCGCGATCGCCACCGGCGCGCCCATCGAGGACGTCGCGCACTCCCTAGGCATCCTCACCCGCGAGGAGATGGCGGCGCTGCTGGTGCCGCAGACGCTCACCGAGCCGCTTCGCCTGCAATCGAAGTGACCGCCGGCACGAAGCCTGCTTATGCTCCAACGCGGCCTCGGCCATTGGTAGGCATCGCCATTTCGATGTGAGCAAAGTGACCTAAGGGTATTCCCTCAAGTTCGTTTTCGTAGAATTTTCGGTTCATTCAACCCCACGCTTTCGACACAGGAGATGCGTATGAAGAAGCAAGTGCTGGCCCTCGCCGTTCTGATGGCTGCCGCCGGCGGCGCCATGGCCCAGGCCAACGACACGCTGGCCAAGATCAAGAACTCGGGCACCATCACCATGGGCGTGCGCGATTCGTCCGGTGCCCTGTCCTATACGCTGGGTGACGGCAAGTACGCCGGCTACCACGTCGAGATCTGCCAGCGCATCATCGACAACGTCGAGAAGGCCGTCGGCCGCAAGCTGGATGTGAAGTACCAGCCCGTGACCTCGCAGAACCGCATCCCGCTGGTGCAGAACGGCACGGTGGACATCGAGTGCGGCTCCACCACCAACAACGCCACCCGCCAGAAGGACGTGGCCTTCCTGCCCACCACCTTCGTCGAGGAAGTGCGCATCGCCACCAAGGCCAACTCCGGCATCACCGGGATCAAGGACCTGGACAACAAGACGGTGGCCACCACTACCGGCACCACCTCCGTGCAGCACCTGCGCAAGCACGAGCGTGGCGAGAAGCTGAACTTCAAGGAAATCTACGGCAAGGACCACGCCGACAGCTTCCTGCTGCTGGAGTCCGGCCGCGCCGATGCCTTCGTGATGGACGGCGCCATCCTGGCGGGCAACATCGCCAACGCCAAGAACCCCGAGCAGTACAAGCTGGTGGGCGAGGTGCTGAGCGTGGAGCCCATCGCCATCATGGTGCGCAAGGACGACGCGGCCTTCAAGAAGATCGGCGACGAGACCGTGCGCCAGATGGCCAAGTCCGGCGAACTCGCCAAGCTGTGGGACAAGTGGTTCATGCAACCCATCCCGCCGAAGAACGCGAAGGTGGGCTACGCGGCCAGCGAGAGCACCAAGCAGGCCTGGGCCAACCCCAACGACAAGCCGATGGAAGAGTACTCGAAGAAATAATCGAGATCGCCTGAGGACGAAGACCCCGCCGAGGCGCCTGCTGAGGCGGGGTTTTCAGCATCTGGCAGCGGTAAACAAGAACGAGCGATCAAGAGGGCTCCGCGCATGACCTGGGATTGGGCAGTATTCCTGAACGATGACGGCAGTGGCCGCACTTACCTCGAGTGGTTGTTCGAGGCCTGGCAATGGACGCTCACGGTGGCGGGTTGCTCCTGGGTCGTGGCCGTGGTGGCCGGTGCGCTGATCGGCACGATGCGCACCCTGCCCAACAGCCCCGTGCTGGTGCGCCTGGCCAATGTGTGGGTGGAGGCGTTCCGCAACGTACCCATCCTGGTGCAACTCTTCCTCTGGTACTTCGTCGTGCCGCGGGTGTTCCCGTTCTTCCAGGAGGTCCCCGGCTTCCTGCTGGTTGTCTTCGCGCTGGGCTTCTTCACCTCCGCGCGCATCGCCGAGCAGGTGCGCGCCGGCATCCAGTCGCTGCCGCGCGGCCAGCGCAACGCCGGCATGGCCATGGGCTTCACGACGGCTCAAACCTATCGCTATGTGCTCCTGCCCATGGCGTTTCGCATCATCCTGCCGCCGCTCACCAGCGAGTCCATGAACCTGCTGAAGAACTCCTCGGTGGCGTTCGCGGTGTCCATCCCCGAACTGACCATGTACGCCATGCAGGTGCAGGAGGAAACCTCGCGCGGCATCGAGGTGTACATCGTCGTGACGGCGGCCTACGCCGTCTCCGCCTTCGCCGTCAACCGCGTGTTCGCCTGGATCGAACGGCGCGTGCAGGTGCCAGGCTTCATCGTGGCCGGCGCCGCGGGAGGTCACTGATGGGCGCGCTCGACTTCGGCTTCTTCAACTGGGAGATCTTCAGCAACTTCGTGCTGAAGGGGCTCCTGTTCAGCATCCAGCTGACCATCATCGCCACACTGGGCGGCGTCTTCTTCGGCACGCTGCTCGCGCTCATGCGCCTGTCGGGCCGCAAGGTGCTCGTGGTGCCGGCCACCATCTACGTCAACGGCATGCGATCGGTGCCGCTGGTGATGGTGATCCTCTGGTTCTTCCTGCTGGTGCCGCTCATCATCGGCCGGCCGGTGGGCGCGGAGTACTCGGCCATCATCACCTTCATCGCCTTCGAGGCGGCGTACTTCAGCGAAATCATGCGCGCGGGCATCCAGTCGATCCCGCGGGGTCAGGTGTACGCCGGGCAGGCGCTGGGCATGAGCTATGGCCAGAACATGCGCCTGGTCGTGCTGCCGCAGGCCTTCCGCAACATGCTGCCTGTGCTGCTGACGCAGACCATCATCCTGTTCCAGGACACCTCGCTGGTCTATGCCATCGGCGCCTACGACCTGCTCAAGGGCTTTTCCACCGCCGGCAAGATCTATGGCCGTCCGGAGGAGACCTACATCCTGGCCGCGGTCTTTTATTTCGTGATCTGCTACACCTTGTCCTGGCTGGTCAAGCGCCTGCAGAACCGCATCGCCATCATTCGCTGAACCGTCGAAAGCAACACCATGATCGAGATCAAGAACGTTTCCAAGTGGTACGGGCCCGTGCAGGTGCTCAGCGACTGTTCGGTGAATATCAGCAAGGGTGACGTGGTGGTGGTCTGCGGCCCTTCGGGCTCGGGCAAGTCCACCCTGATCAAGACCGTCAACGGCCTGGAGCCCATTCAGAAGGGCACGATCACCGTCGACGGCATCAGTGTCAGCGACCCCAAGACCAATCTGCCCAAGCTGCGCAGCCGCGTGGGCATGGTGTTCCAGCATTTCGAGCTGTTTCCGCACCTGTCGGTGACGGAGAACCTGACCATCGCGCAGATCAAGGTGCTGGGCCGCAGCGCCGACGAGGCCCGCACGCGCGGCCTCAAGATGCTGGACCGCGTGGGCCTCATGGCACACAAGGACAAGTTCCCCGGCCAGCTCTCGGGCGGACAGCAGCAGCGCGTGGCCATCGCGCGGGCGCTGTCCATGGACCCCATCGTCATGCTCTTCGACGAGCCCACCTCCGCGCTCGATCCCGAGATGGTGGGCGAGGTGCTGGACGTTATGGTGGGCCTGGCCAAGGAAGGCATGACCATGATGGTGGTCACCCACGAGATGGGCTTCGCGCGCAAGGTGGCCAACCGCGTGATCTTCATCGACGTGGGCGGCCACATCCTGGAGGACTGCAGCAAGGAGGAGTTCTTCGGCAACCCCGACGGGCGCCAGCCCCGCACCAAGGACTTCCTCAACAAAATCCTCAGCCATTGAAGGCGCGAATGAATCTCCTCTGCGGCCCGATCTGGCGCCTGCGCTTCTCGCCGTACCCAAGTACGGCTGCGATGCTCGGCACCACCCCGGGCCGCTCGCTACGATTCCTTCGCACGTTCTGAGCCGTCGGCGGGGGGCTACAGGGTGGGACAATCCAGGTTCCATGACCTCGCAGCTCACCCTCACCCGCCCCGACGACTGGCACCTGCATGTGCGCGACGGCGCCGCCATGGCCGCCGTGGTGCCGCACAGCGCCGCGCAGTTCGGCCGCGCGATCATCATGCCCAACCTGCGCCCGCCGGTGACCACCACCGAGCAGGCGCTGGCCTACCGGGACCGCATCCTGGCCTGCGTGCCCCCGGGGCTGGCGTTCGAGCCCCTGATGACGCTCTATCTGACGGACCGGCTCCCGCCCGAGGAGATCCGTCGCGCCCGCGAAGCCGGCATCGCCGCCGTCAAGCTCTACCCGGCCGGCGCCACCACCAACAGCGACGCCGGCGTGACCGACCTGGCCAAGGTGTACCCCACGCTGGAAGCCATGCAACGCGAAGGCCTGCCGCTGCTGGTGCACGGCGAGGTGACCTCGCCCGAGGTCGATCTCTTCGACCGCGAGGCGGTCTTCATCGACGAAAAGCTCATTCCGCTGCGGCGCGATTTCCCGCAGCTGAAGATCGTGATGGAGCACATCACCACGCGCGAGGCGGCGCAGTACATCCGCGAGGCCGACGCGAACACCGCGGCCACCATCACGGCGCACCACCTGCTGTACAACCGCAACGCGATCTTCACCGGTGGCATCCGCCCGCACTACTACTGCCTGCCCGTCCTCAAGCGCGAGACGCACCGCCAGGCGCTGGTGGAGGCGGCCACCGGCGGCAGCCCGAAGTTCTTCCTGGGCACGGACAGCGCCCCGCATCCGGCGCACCTGAAGGAGCACGCCAGCGGCTGCGCCGGCTGCTACACGGCGCATGCGGCCATCGAGCTGTACGCCCAGGCCTTCGAGGCCGCCGGTGCGCTGGAGCGCCTGGAAGCCTTCGCCAGCTTCCACGGCCCCGACTTCTACGGCCTGCCGCGCAACACCGGCACCGTTACCCTGCGCCGCGAGCCTTGGACCGTGCCCGAGGCCTATGCCTTCGGCGAGGCCCAGCTCAAGCCCCTGGGCGCGGGCGAAACGCTGGCGTGGAAGCTGGCCTGAGCCTGGACTGGTCCGCGCCCGGGCTGGCGCCATGGCGCGAGCCGGGCGAGCGCCTGGCCCGGCGCATCGCCGCTGGCGCGCCGGTGCACGCCGCCCTGAACGAGGAGGCCGGCCGCGCGCGCGTGTCCGGCGTGCCGCGCTTCGTGCCGCAGCAGGCGCTGGGCGCCGGCATGCCCTACGAGCGCTTCATCCGCGAGAGCGGCTGTTGTCCGAGCCGCGACAACCTGCACGACTTTCTCAATGGCCTGGTCTGGCTCGCGTTCCCGCGGGCCAAGGCGCGGCTCAATGAACTTCAGGCGGATCAGATCGCGCGGCATGGCATCGGCGCCGAGCGGGGACCGGTGCGCGACGCGGTCACCCTCTTCGACGAGAACGGCCTGCTGCTGCAGGCGCCGCCTCCCCTCTGGGAGGCGCTGCTCGCGCGCGAGTGGCGGCGCCTCTTCGTGGAGCTGCGGCCCCTGTGGACCGCCGCGCAGGTGCTGATCTTCGGCCACGCGCTGCTGGAGAAGCTCGCCGCGCCGCGCAAGGACATGACCGCCCACGTCTGGCGTGCGCCCGCGCCGCTGCATGATGCGGCGCAGGCGGACCGCTGGCTGGCCGGCGAGTTCACGCCCGACGCCCTGGCCGCCAAGCCCTTCACGCCGCTGCCGGTGCTGGGCATCCCCGGCTGGTGCGCGGCCAACCAGAACTTTTCCTTCTACGACGACTCATTGGTCTTCAGGCCGATGCGCCGTCGCGCTTGAAACCGGCGGCCGCGGCCTTATCTTTCGCGCGGGAATCCTTTTCCTTCTACCGGAGCTACTAGCCAAAATGAAACGCGTCTTCCTGTTCGTGGCCACCAACCTTGCCGTGGTGGTGGTGCTGGGCGTGGTTGCCAGCCTGCTGGGCGTCAACCGCTACCTCACGGCCAACGGGCTGAACCTGGGTGCCCTGCTTGGCTTCGCGCTGATCATGGGCTTCGGCGGTGCGTTCATCTCGCTGCTGATGTCCAAGACCATCGCCAAGTGGAGCTCCGGCGTGCAGCTGATCGAAGAGCCGCGCAACGCCGACGAGAAGTGGATCGTGGACACCGTGCGCCGCTTCGCCGACAAGGCCGGCATCGGCATGCCCGAGGTCGGCATCTTCCCCGGCGAGCCCAACGCCTTCGCCACCGGCGCGTTCAAGAACAACGCACTCGTGGCGGTGTCCACCGGCTTGTTGCAGGGCATGACCCGCGAGGAAGTGGAGGCCGTGATCGGCCACGAGGTGGCGCACATCGCCAACGGCGACATGGTCACCATGACGCTGCTGCAGGGCGTGATGAACACCTTCGTCGTGTTCCTCTCGCGCGTGATCGGCTACGTGGTCGACGGCTTCCTGCGTCGCGGCGAGCAGTCCTCCGGTCCCGGCATCGGCTACATCGTGACCACCATCGTGCTGGACATCGTGCTCGGCTTCCTGGCGGCCATCATCGTGGCCTGGTTCTCGCGCCAGCGCGAGTTCCGCGCCGACCGCGGCGCGGCCCAGCTCATGGGCCGCAAGCAGCCCATGATCAATGCGCTGGCGCGCCTGGGCGGCATGGTGCCCGGCGAGCTGCCCAAGGGCCTGCAGTCCATGGGCATCACCTCGGGGGTGGGCAAGCTGTTCTCCACGCATCCGCCCATCGAGGAACGCATCGCGGCGCTTCAGCAGGGCGCCTGATCCGCAGAAAGCCGCCGCGAGGCGGCTTTTTTGTGGCCCCGAGGCCAAGCGACGCGCCGGAAAGCGCGACAAATCCCGGCTTAGCTAGTTCATATTGCGTAACATCGGCGCTCCCGAGAGAACTGGAGTAGCCATGTCATTTCATTCCAAGGTCCGCCTGCTGCGCAGCCTGTGGATCGCCGCATGCTGTGCGCTCGCCCCCGGCCTGGCCATGGCGCAGGACGTGCTGCAGCGGATCGCCACGCGCAACCAGGTCAACGTGGGCTACAGCGAGAACTCGCCCCCGTTCTCCTTCCTGGCCGATGGCAGTCCGGCCGGCTACAGCGTGGAGCTGTGTACCCAGGTCATCGCCGAGCACCTGCGCCAGACACTGGGCATCCCGGCGCTGCGGGTGAACCTGCTGCCCGTGTCGCAGGACCAGCTCGCGCGCTTTGTCGGTGGCGGTTCGGTGGATCTCATGTGCGCCAGCGTGTCGGACACGCCCCAGCGCCGGGCGAGCATGCATTTTTCCGCGCCCATCTTCGTCGCGGCGGTGAAGCTGCTGGTGCTGGGCGAGGACGGGCCGCGTCGCCTGGCCGATCTCAAGGGCGCCACCGTGGCGGTGCTGGGCCGCACCACGGCTGAAGCGGCGGTGCAGCGCGCCAGCGACCGGCACGGCCTGGACCTGCGCTTGTCCCGCGTCGTGAGCACGGACGCCGCCCTGGCGCAGCTGCGCCTGCGGCAAGCGCAGGCCTGGGCCCGCGACGAACTGCTGCTGCTCGGATCGGTGGCCAAGGAGGCCGACCGGCAGCGCTTCACGCTGTTGCCCGAGGTGCTGTCGACCGAGCCGATTGCCATCGCCATGCCTCGCGACGACCGCCTGCAGCGCGCGGTGGACGAGGCCCTGGCGCAGAGCATCCGCAGCGGCCGCCTGCAGGCCCTCTACGACGCCTGGTTCGTGCATCCGAACGCGGTCACGCCGACGGGTTTCAAAATGCCGCTCTCGGGCGAACTCAAGGCCGAACTGGATCGCCGGAAGTAGCAGCGAGCTGCCGGGCCACGGCTTCGCCCACCTTGATCCCGTCCACCCCCGCCGAAAGGATGCCGCCGGCGTAGCCGGCGCCTTCGCCGGCGGGATACAGCCCTCGCAGCCCCAGGCTCTGGAAGTCATCGCCGCGGGTGATGCGAACGGGCGCCGAGGTGCGCGTCTCCACGCCGGTCAGCACCGCGTCGTGGCGGTCGAAGCCACGGATCTTGCGTCCGAAGACGGGCAGCGCCTCGCGGATGGCCTCGATGGCGAAGGCGGGCAGGCTCGGTTGCAGGTCGCCCAGGCGCACGCCCGGCTTGTACGAAGGGATCACCTCGCCGAAGGCCGTCGACGCCCGACCGGCGATGAAGTCCCCGACGAGCTGCCCGGGCGCGTCATAGTTGCCGCCGCCGAGCTCGAAGGCACGCGACTCCAGCTCGCGCTGCAGCCGCACCCCCGCCAGCGGGTCGGTGCCGGAAAAGTCGCGCGGCTCGATGGCCACCACCATGCCGGCGTTGGCATTGCGTTCGTTGCGCGAGTACTGGCTCATGCCGTTGGTGACCACCCGGCCCGGCTCGGAGGTCGCGGCCACCACCGTGCCGCCCGGGCACATGCAGAAGCTGTACACCGCGCGGCCGTTGCTGGCGTGGTGCACCAGCTTGTAGTCGGCCGCGCCCAGCAGCGGATGGCCGGCATGCCGGCCCCAGCGGGCGCGGTCGATCAGCCCCTGCGGATGCTCGATGCGAAAGCCCACGGAAAAAGGCTTGGCCTCCAGGAACACGCCCCGCGCGTGCAAGCGCTCGAAGGTGTCGCGCGAGCTGTGGCCGAGGGCGAGCACCACGTGGTCGGCGCGAAGCTCCTGTGCCTGGCCCGTCGCCTGGTCCAGCACGGTGAGCCCCCGCAGGCACCGGCCGCCGGGTCCGTCCTCGATGTGGAAGTCGGTGACGCGCTGCTGGAAGCGGACCTCGCCCCCGAGCGCGATGATCTGCGCGCGCAGGTTCTCCACCACTTTCACCAGCTTGAAGGTGCCGATGTGCGGGTGCGCGACGTACAGGATCTCCTCGGGCGCACCGGCCTTGACGAATTCGCCCATGACCTTGCGGCCCAGGTGGCGGGGGTCCTTGATCTGGCTGTACAGCTTGCCGTCCGAAAACGTGCCGGCGCCGCCTTCGCCGAACTGCACATTGCTTTCTGGCTGCAGCTCACGCTTGCGCCACAGGCCCCAGGTGTCCTTGGTGCGCTCCCGGACGCTCTTGCCACGCTCGAGCACGATGGGCCGAAGCCCCATCTGCGCCAGCACCAGCGCCGCGAAGATGCCGCAGGGCCCGAAGCCGACCACCACCGGTCGCGGCTCGGGCGCGGACCGGACGCTCACCGGCGGATGCCACTGCATGTCCGGTGTGGGCGCGATGTGCGGATGGTCGCCGGCGCGGGCGAGCACGGCCGGCTCCAGCAGCGGATCGGCCAGGGTGACATCGACGATGTACACCGCCATCAGCTCGGCCTTGCGGGCATCGAAGCTGCGCTTGAAGACCTTGACGCGGACCAGCGCGTCGTCGGGAAGGGAGAGGGCCTGGCGGACGGCCGCGCGCAGCGGCGCCTCGGGCTGCTCGGCCTGCGCGAGCGGCAGCTTGATTTCGGAGATGCGGATCATGGTCTTGCGGGCCCGTGGTGATCGGGCCAAAGCCATCGGAAAGGGGAGGGCGATAATAGCGCCCGTGAAGCCCGCCAGGCCGCCGCTGGTGCAAGTGCCGAGAGGCCGCACTGGAGGAACGTCCGGACTGCACAGGGCAGCGTAGCAGGTAACACCTGTCCACCGTGAGGTGAGGATCAGAGCAACAGAGACGAGTCCTCGCGCGCTTCGGTGCGCGAGGGGTGAAACGGGCAATCTCTACGCGCAGCAATACCAAATAGGCCAGCGGTGATCTGTGTCCCGGGGAGCTGGCGGGTAGGTAGCACCGAGCCGTGTCGGCGACGCACGGCCCAGAGGAATGGCGGTCACGTCACGGGTAACCGTGACGCACAGAATCCGGCGTATCGGCGGGCTTCACACTTTCTGTTTCGCTTCGAGTGCGCGCAGCCGCTCCACGTGCGCCAGCAGCGAGCGCCGGGCCACCGGCCACAGGCGCTCGGGCACGTCCTCGTACACCAGCGGCACCCAGGCATCCAGGTCGCCTTCCGGCAAGGCCCGCATGGCGGCGGCGACCTTGGCTTCGCGCTGCAGACGATGCGCCTTCAAGCGGGCGATGGCCTCGGGCGCGTTGCCGATGACATGGCCATGCGCCGGCAGGATGAAGGCCACGCCTTCGGCCTCGCACAGCGCGGCGAGCCGGTCCAGCGAGTCGAGGTAGGCGCTCATGTCGCCGTCGGGCGGGTTCACCACGGTGGTGCTGCCGTTGAGGACGTGGTCGCCGGAGAAGAGCAGCGCGTCCTCGCGCAGCAGCAGGCACAGGTGGTTGGCCGCGTGGCCCGGGGTCGCGACGACCTGCAGGCTGTGCGTGAGCTCGCCGCCGTCCAGGCGCAGCACCTCCCCGTCCTCTACGCAGCGGTCCGGCGTGAAGGCCGATTCCGGCCCGGCGGTCGGTGCCGAGGGCAGGCCGACAATGGGGGGCCGCGCCTTGCACATCGCCTGCAGCGGCCGCGCGCCGGGCGCGTGGTCCGGGTGCGAGTGCGTGCAGACGATGAAGCGGATGTCGCCGCCCGCCGCCTCGAAGAGGCGCTGCAGGTGCGCGGCGTCGGCGGGGCCGGGGTCGATGACGGCATAGCCGGTCGCCGTCTCGCCGACCAGGTAGCTGTTGGTCCCCGGGCCGGTCATCATGCCGCGGTTGCCGGCCGTCAGGCGCGCGAGGTGGCGCAGCAGGGGCACGGGGCGCTCGTGCTGCCAGTCCAGGGCATGGACGATCTGGCCGTCCGGGCACACCAGTGCCAGCTCGCCGTAGGGCATCTCGTGCTCCATGTAGCGCGCCTCGCGCCCGTCCAGCAGGCCAGCCCGCGGGCAGCTGGTCCACAGCGCCTGCTCGCCGGCGCAGGCGTCCAGCACCGCCTGCACGCTCGCGTAGGCGGCCAGCCGCTCCAGGGTGCGAATGGTCGGGAAGATCATGAAGAAGCTGCCGGCCCGGTGCCGCTCCAGCGCCTCGGCGGGTCGCACCCACACGGGCTCGAACTGCTCGGCCTCGTCGGCCAGGGGCTGCTGTCCCTCGGGCATGCGCGCGACCAGGAAAGGCACGTCGAAGCGGCGCGGCAGGTCGCGGTCGGTGACCCAGTGCGCGAGCAGGAACACCTCGTCGGCCCGCAGGCGCCAGCCGCGCGCGCGGCACTGCTCGTAGAAGGGCCCCTGCCGGTCCAGCGCGGCGAGGTCGCCCGCCTGCACCGGCCGCCCGTCGGCGTGGCGCGCCAGCAGCAGCCCCAGTTCCTCGAAGCTCTCGCGGATGGCGGCCAGTGCCTGGGTGAGGCGTCGATCGTCCTGGCCCGGGCGGCGCTCGGCGAGCTCGTGCGCGGCCGCGTCCGCCGCGTCGATGCCGCCGCCGGGGAAGACGTAGGCGCCGGGGGCGAAGCTGGCCGTGGCCGAGCGTCGCGTCATGAGGATCTCGAGACCGGCGGCCGAGTCGCGCATCAGGATCACGGTGGCGGCGGGGCGCGGCGATGCCGGTTCGCGCTGGGGATGGAGCAGTTGGCTGGGTCGGACCATGGCCGATTATCGAAGCGCGGGCGAGGCACGCCCATAATGCGGCCCATGCGAGTCCGCTTCACCAAGATGCAGGGCGCCGGTAATGATTTCGTGGTGCTGGACGAGACCCGCGCACCGCTGAAGCTCGGGCCGGCGCAGTACCGCTGGCTGGCCGATCGCCACTTCGGCGTCGGCGCGGACCAGATCCTTTCCGTGCGGCCCTCGCCCGCACCGGGCATCGACTTCGAATACGTGATCCACAACGCCGATGGGGGCGAGGTCGAGCACTGCGGCAACGGCGCGCGCTGCTTCGTGCGCTTCGTGCGCGAACGCGGCCTGACCGACAAGGACACCATCCGCGTGCGCACCGTGAACCAGCTGCTGGAGCTGCGCATGCTGCCCGACGGCCGCGTCACGGTGGACATGGGCCTGCCCGAGTTCGACCTGGCCCGCGTGCCCTTCGACTCCACCGGCCTCGCGCCGCACCCCGAGCCGGGCTGGGAGCGCTGGGCGCTGCCGGTCGCGGGGCACGCGCCGCTGCTCGCGGTGCTCTCCATGGGCAACCCGCACGCGGTGCTGGAGGTGGACGCCGTGGACGAGGCGCCGGTCGCCTCGCTCGGGCCGCTCGTCGAGACGCACCCGGCGTTTCCCCGCAAGGTCAACGTCGGTTTCATGCAGGTGCTTTCCCGCGCCGCGATCCGCCTGCGCGTGTGGGAGCGCGGCGCGGGCGAGACGCTGGCCTGCGGCACGGGCGCCTGCGCCGCCGTGGTGGCGGGTATCCGCCTCGGCCGGCTGGACGATCGCGTGGACGTCCACACCCGCGGCGGCGTTCTCACCATCGAGTGGGCCGGCCCGGGGCACTCCGTGCTGATGACCGGCCCGGCCACGACGGTCTTTGAAGGGGAAGTGGAGATACCGCAATGAGCAGCATCAACAAGAACGACATGCACCCGATCACCGAAGACGACATCGCCAACTACCTGGCGAACACGCCCGATTTCTTCATGCGCCATGCCGAGCTGCTGGCGAGCGTGCAGCTCACCAGCCCGCACGGCAATCGCGCGGTGAGCCTGCAGGAGCGCCAGGCCGAGATGCTGCGCGAGAAGATCCGCGTGCTGGAGCAGCGCGTGATGGAGATGGTCCGCCACGGCAACGAGAACATGATCATCGCCGACCGCCTGCAGCGCTGGGCGCGGCAGCTGCTGCTCGTGCGCGCGGGCAATGCCCTGCCTGCGACGATCGCCGCCGAGATCAGGAGCCAGTTCATGGTGCCGCAGGTCGCCATCAAGGTCTGGGGCGTGCCGGACCGCTTCGCCGACGAGCCCTTCGCGCAGGGCGTGACGGAGGACGCGAAGACCTTCGCGACCTCGCTCACGCAGCCCTATTGCGGCGTCAATGCGGGCTTCGAGGCGGTGGGCTGGCTGGAGGATCCTTCCATGGCCATGTCGCTGGCCCTCATTCCGCTGCGCGAAGGGCAGGTCACCGGCACCACGCCCGCTTTCGGCATGCTGGTGCTGGCCTCGCCCGATCCGCAGCGCTTTGCCAGCGGCATGGGCACCGATTTCCTGGAGCGCATCGCCGAACTCGCAAGCGCGGCGCTGGGCCGGCTGCGCGCGGACTGAAAGCCTGGCCGGACATGGCCGCCACGCCCGCCGACGACGCCGCGCTGGTCGAGCGCTATCTCGAGCATGTGCGGGTGGGCAAGCGCCTGGCCGCGCGCACCGTCGAGCTTTATTCGCTGGACCTGCGCAAGCTGCAGGCGAATGCGTCGCAGGCCGGCGTGGGCCTGCTGCAGGTCCAGCCGGCGCACGTGCGGCGCTGGGTGGCGCAGATGAATGCCGCGGGACGCAGCGGCCGCGGAATCGCCCTCATCCTTTCGGGTTGGCGGGGCTTCTACGCATGGCTCGGTCGCGAGGCCCTGATCCCGGCCAACCCGGTGGTGGATGTACGGGCGCCGCGCGCGCCGCGCCCCCTGCCCAAGGCCTTGAGCGTGGACGACTCGGTGGCCCTGGCGGACTACCACGACGAGGACGGCCATCCGCGCGACGAAGCGCGTGACGCGGCCATCGTGGAGCTTCTCTATGGCTGCGGCCTGCGGGTCGGCGAGCTCGTGGGGCTGGACCTGCAGGCCACCGCAGCCGCGGCCGGCTGGGTCGATCTGGACGCCGGTGAGGCGCAGGTGCTGGGCAAGGGAGCCAAGCGGCGCAGCGTGCCCGTCGGACGCAAGGCGCTGGCGGCCCTGCGCGCCTGGATCGACGTGCGCGGCGTGGCACAGGATCCGGCCCTGTTCCTCAACGCGCGCGGGCGGCGGCTTTCGGCGCAGGCCGTCTGGCGCCTGTTGCGCCGGCGCAGCCTGCAGGCGGGCCTGGCCACGCCCGTGCATCCGCACATGCTGCGGCACTCCTTCGCCAGCCACGTGCTGCAGTCCAGCGGCGACCTGCGCGCCGTGCAGGAGCTGCTGGGCCACGCCAGCATCGCCACCACGCAGGTCTACACCCGCCTGGATTTCCAGCACCTGGCCAAGGCCTACGACGCAGCGCACCCGCGCGCACGCCGCAAGCCCTGAGGAACCGCCGTGCGTCCGCCCGCGAGCGGACAATCGCGGCCATGAAATCCATCCGCCTGAAGGAAGGCAAGGACCGTTCCCTGCTGCGCCGCCACCCCTGGGTCTTCGATTCCGCCATGGCGAAAGGCGGTGCCGATCCGGGCGAGACGGTGCGCATCGACGCGCACGACGGGCGTTTCCTCGCCTGGGCGGCCTTCAGCCCGGCTTCGCGCATCCGCGCGCGGGCCTGGAGCTTCGACGCCGCCGAGCGCGTGGACGCGGCCTTCTTCACCCGCACGATCGCGCGCGCCGTGCAGGCCCGTCGCCGCTTCGCCATCGACAGCGACAGCCTGCGCCTCGTGCACGGCGAATCGGACGGCCTGCCCGGTCTCATCGTGGACCGCTACGGCGACACGCTGGTCGCGCAGTTCCTCTCGGCGGGCGTCGAGCGCTGGAAGGCCGTCATCGCCGACGCCCTGCTGGCCGAGACGGGGCTCTCGCGCCTGTACGAGCGATCGGACGCCAGTGCCCGGCAGCTCGAGGGGCTCGCCCCCGCCACGGGCTGGCTGCGCGGCGAGGGGCCGACCGAGCTCACCATCCGCGAGCACGACTGGCGCCTCACGCTGGACATCGCCACGGGCCACAAGACCGGGTTCTACCTGGACCAGCGGGACAACCGGAAGCGCCTGGCCGACACGGTACGGCGCCTCGGCACGGGCAGGGTGCTGAACTGCTACTGCTACACCGGCGGCTTCACCGTCGCGGCGCTGGTGGCGGGCGCGCAGCAGGTGGTTTCCATCGACTCCTCCGCCCCGGCCCTGGCGCGCGCCCGCGCGAACCTCGAACTCAACGGGCTGGACCCCGCGCGCGCCGAGTTCCTCGATGCCGACGTGAACGCCAGCCTGCGCCGCTTCATCGAGCAGGGCGAGCGTTTCGACGCCATCGTGCTGGACCCGCCGAAGCTGGCCCCCACGGCGGCGCATGCCGAGCGCGCCGCCCGGGCCTACAAGGACATCAACCGGCTGGCGCTGAAACTGCTCGCGCCGGGCGGCGTGCTGTTCACGTTCTCCTGCTCGGGCGGCATTCCCTTCGACCTGTTCCACAAGATCGTGGCCTCGGCCGGCATCGATGCGGGCGTCGACGGCTACATCACCGAGCGCCTCGGCGGCGCGCCCGACCACCCGATGACCCTCGTCTTTCCGGAAGGCGAATACCTCAAGGGGCTGGTGGTATGCCGCAAGGACTGAACCTCGCGGGCCCCGAGCAGTTCCAACCTCGCTACACTCCCGGTCCCTTCGACCCGCGCGTGCGACCATGAGCCTCATTCCCGCCACCATCCTCACCGGCTTCCTCGGTTCAGGGAAGACCACGCTGCTCAAGCGCGTGCTGAGCGAGGCGCACGGCCAGAAGATCGCCGTCATCGAGAACGAGTTCGGCGAAGAGAACATCGACAGCGACATCCTGGTCAGCGACACCGACGAGCAGATCGTGCAGATGAGCAACGGCTGCATCTGCTGCACCATCCGGGAAGACCTGCGCGCCACGCTGCAGCTGCTGGCGGAAAAGAAGCGCAAGGGCCTGCTGGATTTCGAGCGCATCGTCATCGAGACCACGGGCCTGGCCGACCCCGGCCCCGTGGCGCAGACCTTCTTCATGGACGACGAGATCGCCGAGACCTACCTGCTGGACTCCATCCTCACCCTGGTGGATGCCAAGCACGCGGCCCAGCAGCTCAACGACCGCCAGGAGGCGCGCCGGCAGGTGGGCTTCGCCGACCGCATCTTCCTCAGCAAGACCGACCTGGTCTCGGGTGACGAGACCGAGGCGCTCATGCACCGCCTTCGGCACATGAACCCGCGCGCACCGCAGCAGCGGGTGCATTTCGGTGAGGTGCCCATCGCGCAGGTCTTCGACCTGCGCGGCTTCAACCTCAACGCCAAGCTCGAGATCGACCCGGACTTCCTCAAGGAAGACGAGCACGACCACGCGCACCACGACCATGACCACGCGCACGGGGAGCACTGCGACCATCCTTCGCACGCCCACGGCGGCCATGGCCACCACCATCATCACGACGACGACGTCAAGAGCTTCGTCTTCAGGTCCGAGCGGCCCTTCGATCCTGCGCGCCTCGAGGACTTCCTCGGCGCCATCGTGAACATCTACGGCCCGCGCATGCTGCGCTACAAGGGCGTGCTGCACATGCAGGGCACCGACCGCAAGGTGATCTTCCAGGGCGTCCACCAGCTCATGGGCAGCGACCTGGGACCGGCCTGGGCTGAAGGCGAGCAGCGGCAGAGCAAGATGGTCTTCATCGGGCTGGACCTGCCGCGCGACATCTTCCTGCAGGGGCTGCAGCAATGCCTGGTGTGATGCTGCGCTTGCGGCAACGCAACACCCGGGCAAACAGGGAGCGGCGACTGTTCCCGTTTGAGTTAGGCTTGCGCGCTTTGTAACGGACCGGCGAATGCTTGTCTCACTCCTGCAACTCATGGGCTTTCCCTCGGCTTCGGCGCGCGGAACGGCCGAGCTGCAAGACAAAGCAGGTATAACTCGGGCCGATGCAGGCCTTACATCAACCGGGAAGAGAGGGTCCGGTGCCAGCCGCCCGCGGTTGGCCAGGGCCGCAGCCGCGAGGAGGCAGGAAGTGAAGCCGCAACCGAAGGCCGCCGCCAAGGCGCAGAAACCAGCCGCCAAGAGCGCCCCCGTCAAGGCCGCTGCGAAGAAGGCGGTGGGCACGGCGCGCGTCGCCGCCAAGGCCGCCTCGGCCAAGACGCCGGCCCGCGCCGTCGCTGCCAAGGGCTCCGTGCGCACCGTCGCCAAGGCCGCGGCCAAGCCCGCCGCCGCCAAGCCGGCCGCCAAGGCCGCCACCCGCTCCGCCGCGCCGGCCTCGGCCCGCCCGGCCGCGCCCAAGTCCGCCGCCAAGAAACCCGTCGCCCGGCCAGTGTCCAAGGCGCCGGCCAAGCCGGCCGGCAAGGCCGCCCCGCCTTCCACCCCCAAGGCCGTGGCCAAGCGCCCGGCCCCCGCGCGCCCGGCCACCGCATCGGCGGCGGGAAGCGCCCCGACCCGCCAAGCCGCGCCCGCCAAGGCGGCGCCGGTACAGACCCCCACCAAGGGTCTCGCCCAGGGCGCGCCCGCCGCGTCCCCGAAACCATCCACCCCGGTGGCTGCCCGCAAGAGCGTGGCTGCCGCTTCCGCCATCGCTGCCTCCCCGGCGAAGTCCACGGCTCCGGCCGCGGCTGCGCCCGAGGTGCGCGTTCCTTCTTCCACCCCCGTAGCTGCCGCAGCCGCGCCCCAGGGCGCCGTGCCGCCCCGCGCCGGCCGGGTTTCCGCCCGGCTGGCCCAGATCACGGTGCCCTCCATGGCGCAGTCCGTGGCCTCCACGGCGCCCAAGGCCAGCTACATCCAGACGCCAAGTCCTCCCGTGCTCAAGTCGCCCCCCCTCGCCCAGGTCAGCAAAGACCCCAAGCTCGCCAACAACTGGAAAACCAAGAGCCCCGAGGAGCTCACGGATCCCGAGGTGCTGGCCATGCCCGACGCCGAATACATGAACGACAAGCAGATGGCGTTCTTCCGCCTGAAGCTGGTCGCCCTCAAGCGGGACATCCTGGCCAACGCCGGTGAGACCACCGAGCATCTGCGCGAGGACACGGTCATCGTGCCGGATCCGGCCGACCGCGCCACCATCGAGGAAGAGCATGCGCTGGAACTGCGCACGCGCGACCGGGAGCGCAAGCTGCTCAAGAAGATCGAGCAGTCCATCGCCCGCATCGACGCGGGCGACTACGGCTACTGCGACGAGACCGGCGAGCCCATCGGCGTGGGCCGCCTGCTGGCCCGCCCCACGGCCACGCTGTCGCTGGAAGCGCAGCAGCGGCGTGAGCTCAAGCAGAAGATGTTCGGCGACTGATCTTTTCCTCGGCGCCGCGCTGCCATGTCCGACCCCAAGGACGAGAACCCCGGGCTCTTCGCCAAGGTCATCAAGTTCGTGCGCAACCCCGCATCGGGCTGGTCGGGGTTGGAGCTGCCCGAGGAGGAGCGCGAAAGCGGCTACTCCCGGCAGATGCTCAAGGAGATGATCGAGCGCAAGCGGCGCAACGACTTCGTGCGCCGCCGCGAGTTCGACATGCTGCGCAAGCTGCGCCGCAGCGAGGTCATCGCGGGCAACGACCCCGCGGCCAGGCCTTCCTTCTTCCAGAGCTCCTTGCCTTCTCGGCCGGACGACCGCGCCAGCACGCTCAAGAAGATCGACGAGATCGAGGCGCAGATGTCGCAGCAGTGGTGGAAGACCCGCAATGGGGAGCCCACCACCACGGGCGGCCTGTCGCGCTCCACGATCCCGCCGCTGACGAGCTCCGGTCCCACCGGGCTGCCGGGCAGCCGTGTCGGCGGCTTCAGCCCGTCGGAGGGGCTCTCGATCGAGCTTCCGCTGCTGCACGCGCAGACGCAGCCCCTGACCGTGGAGGCCACCCTGCCGGCCACGGTGCCCAACGTCCTGCCGCCGTCGGCGCAGCCGCCGAGCGTTCTGGCGTCGACCCTCGACTTCTCGCCGGAGCTTGCGCCGGTGGAGGAGTTCACCCACGACGCCGAGCTCGAAGACGTCGCGATCCGCTTCGCCCAGGGGGACGACGCCGGCGTCGAAGCCGGCCTGCAGGCCCTGGTGGGCGCCGGTGGCACACGGCAGGACCATGTCGAGACCTGGCTCGTGCTGTTCGACTTCTACCGCGCCACCGGCCGGCAGGAACGTTTCGACGAAGCCGCGCTGAGCTTTGCCGAGCGCTTCGGCCGCTCGGCCCCGCAGTGGATCGCCTTCGGTGGCCCGGCCCGCGGCGGCCCGGCGCAGCCGGCCGGGCCTGCCGCGCCGGTCACGCCGGTGGACTGGACCTGCCCGCCGGTGCTCACGGCCGCCGCCTTCCCCCTGCTCCAGGCGGCGCTCGCGCGCGCCCCCCAGCCCTGGCGTCTCTCCTGGGGCCGGCTGGGCAGCATCGATGAAAGCGCCCTGGCGCCGCTGGCCCAGTTGCTGGGCCAGTGGGCCGCCCAACCCGTGGCACTGCGCTTCGTTGCCGCCGAATGCCTGGAAGCTGCCTTGAAGGCGCGCACCCCGCCAGCCGACGCCAGCGTTCCGGCGGCCTGGTGGCGCCTGCGGATGGAGGCGCTTCGCCTGCTCAACCGCCCGGACGAGTTCGAGATGGTGGCCATGGACTTCTGCATCGCCTACGAAGTGTCGCCACCGTCCTGGGAGGCGCCGCGCTGCCGGGTCGCGGCCCTGGATGCCGACGGCCAGTCCGCGGCGCCGGCCAGCGCGTTCCCGCGCGAGCCCTATGCCGACTCCGTGGCCAGCGTGCCGGCCAGCGGCTTCGGCGAGCCCGCCTCGCGCTTCGCTCCCATGCCGCAGGGCGAACTCGCCGGTGCCCTGCAGGACGATGCCACCGCCTTGCTGGCCCGGCTGCCCGCCGTGTCCGCCGGCCAATCGCTGTCCGTCGACTGCGCCCGCCTGGTGCGCATCGATTTCGGCGCGGCCGGAAGCCTGCTCAACTGGTGCACCGCACGGCAGGCCGAAGGCTGCCTGCTGCAGTTCACCGGCGTGCACCGGCTGGTCGCCGCCTTCTTCGCGGTGGTGGGCATCGACGGCACGGCCCGCATCGCCCTGCGCCGCGACTGAAATCGCAACGGTTTCCCTGGTCGGCTTGCATTCGCGGGCACCGTCCCCAGTTCGCTGCGATGGAACAGTTTCACGGAACGACCATCGTGAGCGTGCGCCGTCGCGCCCCGGATGGCAGCTGGCAGGTGGCGATCGGCGGTGACGGCCAGGTCACCCTGGGCAATGTGGTGGTCAAGGGTTCGGCCCGCAAGGTGCGCAAGCTCTACCACGACCGCGTGCTGGCCGGCTTCGCCGGCGCCACGGCCGATGCCTTCACCTTGTTCGAGCGCTTCGAGGGCAAGCTGGAAAAGCACCAGGGCCACCTGGTGCGTGCCGCGATCGAGCTCACCAAGGACTGGCGCACCGACCGCGTCCTGCGGCGCCTGGAAGCCATGCTGGCGGTGGCCGACAAGGACGCCTCGCTCATCATCACCGGCAACGGTGACGTCCTCGAACCCGAGCGCGGCATCATCGCCATCGGCTCCGGCGGCGCCTACGCCCAGGCCGCCGCGCGTGCCCTGCTCGAGCACACCGAGCTCCCGGCCCAGGACATCGTCAAGAAGTCGCTGGAGATCGCGGGGGAGCTGTGCATCTACACGAACATGAACCACACGGTGGAGGTGCTGGGGGAGGGCGCCAGGGGCTAGCGCCCTGGCCGCAGTCCGGTTTGCCCGCACGTCTCCTCCTCGCTTCCAGCCTCCACGCCCTATGTCTTCCATGACCCCCCAGGAAATCGTCTCCGAACTCGACCGGCACATCGTCGGGCAGCAGCAGGCCAAGCGCGCGGTGGCCATCGCGCTGCGCAATCGCTGGCGCCGCCAGCAGGTGGACGAGAAGCTCCGCCCGGAGATCACGCCCAAGAACATCCTCATGATCGGCCCGACCGGCGTCGGCAAGACCGAGATCGCCCGACGGCTGGCGCGCCTGGCCGATGCGCCGTTCATCAAGGTCGAGGCCACCAAGTTCACCGAGGTCGGCTACGTCGGCAAGGACGTGGACTCCATCATCCGGGACCTGGCCGAGATGGCCGTCAAGGAGACCCGCGTGGCGGCCATGCGCAAGGTGCGCACCCGCGCCGAGGATGCGGCCGAGGAGCGCATCCTCGATGCGCTGCTTCCGGGCACCCAGGCGCACGAGGACAACGCGACCCGGCAGGCCTTCCGCAAGAAGCTGCGCGAAGGGCAGCTGGACGACAAGGATGTCGAGGTCGAGCTGAGCGACGCCAAGCCGCCGCTGGAGATCCTGGGGCCCGCCGGCATGGAGGACATGGCCGAGCAGCTCAAGGGCATGTTCGGCCAGCTCGGAGCCGGGCGGCGCAAGACGCGCAAGCTCAAGATCCGCGACGCGCTGCGCCAGCTCACCGACGAGGAGGCCGCGCGCCTGGTCAACGAGGAGGAGATCCGCGCCGAGGCCATCCACAACGCCGAGCAGAACGGCATCGTCTTCATCGACGAGATCGACAAGGTCACCTCGCGCAGCGAGGGCACCAGCGCGGCCGACGTGTCGCGCCAGGGCGTGCAGCGCGACCTGCTGCCCCTGGTGGAAGGCACCACCGTCGCCACCAAGTACGGCCCCATCAAGACCGACCACATCCTCTTCATCGCCAGCGGCGCCTTCCACCTGTCCAAGCCGAGCGACCTGATCCCCGAGCTGCAGGGGCGCCTGCCGATCCGCGTCGAGCTGGCCTCGCTGTCCGTCGAGGACTTCGAGGCCATCCTCACCCAGACCCATGCCTCGCTGGTCAAGCAGTACCAGGCGCTGCTGGCCACCGAGGGCGTCACGCTCGTGTTCACCCCCGACGGCATCACCCGGCTGGCCCGCATCGCCTATGAGGTCAACGAGCGCACCGAGAACATCGGTGCGCGGCGCCTGTCCACGGTCATGGAGCGGCTGCTGGACGAGATCAGCTTCGAGGCGACGCGCCTGAGTGGCCAGACCCTCACGATCGACGCCGCCTACGTGGACAGCCGCCTGGCCGAGCTGAGCCGGGACGAAGACCTGTCGCGCTACATCCTCTGACGCCAGCCGCAGCGCACCAGTCCGACCTGTTGCGCGGCCGTGGACCGTGTTGGGCTGTCGGCACGTCCGCGCCGCCGCAGGCAGCTCGCGGGCACCTCAGACGCTACTTTCACAGCAACCTGTAAGTTCTTCATTTAGAACGCGAATTTGCGTTTCGCTACGCCAAATTTGCGTTCTAAGTGCTTGATTCCATTGACTTTTTCCACGCGAGCACGTCTTGCGCCGTTGAGTTTTCCTGCTACAGTGGGATTAAGTGCAGTTTGGTGGGAAAAAGTGTCCTGAAATCCCAGGGCTGCACCGTCTCCACCTCGGGAAAGCAAAGCGGTGTTCCAGGGCGCGTCCTCACTCACTCTCGATGCCAAGGGTCGGCTTTCCGTGCCGACCCGGCATCGCGACGTGCTGAGCGCCACCGCGGGCAACCAGCTCACCATCACGCGCCATCCGCATGGCTGCCTGATGGTCTTTCCACGACCCGAATGGGAAAAATTCCGTGAACGCATCGCGGCCCTTCCCATGCAGGCGCAGTGGTGGAAGAGAATCTTCCTGGGCAACGCCATGGACGTCGACATCGACGGCGCCGGCCGCGTGCTGATCTCACCGGAGTTGCGTGCGGCAGCCGGCATCGAACGCGAGACGATGCTGCTGGGCATGGGCAATCACTTCGAGCTCTGGGACAAGGCGACATACGACGCCAAGGAGGCCGAAGCCATGGCCGGTGAGATGCCCGATGCATTCAAGGACTTTTCTTTCTGACGGCGCAGGCGGTGGACACCGAATGGAATCACACCACCGTCCTGTTGAACGAAGCGATCGAAGCGCTCGTCACCAGGCCGGACGGACACTACGTCGATGCGACCTTCGGCCGCGGCGGGCACACGCGCCTGCTGCTCTCGCGCCTCGGTCCGCAGGGGCGCGTGACGGCCTTCGACAAGGACCCGGAGGCGGTGGCGCAGGCCGCGCGCCTGCAGGACCCGCGCTTTTCCATCCGCCACCAGGGCTTCGCCCACCTGGTGGAGCTGGCGCCCCGCAGCGCCACTGGGCTGCTGATGGACCTGGGCATCAGCTCGCCGCAGATCGACAACCCCGCCCGGGGCTTTTCCTTCCGCCACGAGGGCCCGCTCGACATGCGCATGGATACCACGCGCGGCGAGAGCGTGGCCCAGTGGCTGTCACGGGCCGAGCTCGGCCAGATTGCGCAGGTGATTCGTGACTATGGCGAAGAACGGTTTGCTGTTCCGATTGCAAAGGCGATTGTGGCTCGCCGACAGGAACGGGGCCCTCTTGCAACCACCGCCGAGCTGGCCCAGCTCGTGGCTGGTGCGGTCAAAACCCGCGAGCCGGGCCAGGACCCTGCAACGCGCACATTTCAGGCTCTTCGGATTTTCATCAACGCCGAGCTTGAAGAGCTCGAGCAGGCGCTAGAGGCTGCCTTGGACCTCCTGGAACCCCAGGGCCGGCTCGTGGTGATCAGCTTCCACTCGCTGGAGGACCGGATCGTCAAGCAGTTCATCGCGCGCCATTCGCGCGAGGTGGTGGACCGCCGCGCGCCCTTCGCACCGGGCGTGCCCCTGAAGCTGCGTGCCCTGGCCCGCGTCAAGCCCTCGGCGGCCGAGGTCGCCGCCAACCCGCGCGCGCGCAGCGCGATCATGCGCGTGGCCGAGAGGACCTCGGCATGATGCGCCTGAACATCGTCCTGCTGCTGGCCGTGCTGGCCAGCGCGCTCTATCTCGTGCGCGTGCAGTACGACTCGCGGCGCCTCTACACCGAGATCGAACGCGCGCAGTCCGAGGCGCGGCGGCTGGACACCGAGCGCGAGCGGCTCATGGCCGACAAGCGCGGCCAGGCCACGCCGCTGCGCGTCGAGCGCCTGGCCAAGGAGCAGCTGCAGATGCGCCCGCCCTCGCCGGCGATCACGCAGTACGTCACGCAGGGCGCTGCCTCCGCGCCGGAGGTCGCCAGGAAATGACCCGCAGCGTCCTCTACACCTCCAGCCCGCTGCTGGCGAGCAAGACGCCGGTCTGGCGGAGCAAGCTCATCGTCGGCGGCATGGCACTGGCCTTCGCCGTGCTGGCCGGCCGCGCCGCCTGGGTGCAGGTCTTCGGCAATGCCTTCTTCCAGCGCCAGGGCGAGGTCCGCTTCGCCCGCACCCTGGAGCTGCCCGCCAACCGCGGCCGCATCCTGGACCGCCACGGCCTGTTGCTGGCCACCAGCGTGCCGTCCCCCAGCATCTGGGCCATCCCGGAAGACGTGGACGCCGACGACGCGCAGCTGGCCAGGCTCGCGAAGCTGCTGGACATGCCGTTGGCCGACCTGCGCAAGAAGCTCGCCAACGAGGAAAGAAGCTTCGTCTGGCTGCGCCGCCAGGTGGACGAAGCGGTGGCCAAGCAGATCGCGGCGCTGGGGCTCAAGGGCATCTACGAGCGCAAGGAATACAAGCGCCAGTACCCCGAGGGCGAAGCGGTCGCGCACGTGGTCGGCTTCACCAACGTGGAGGACCAGGGCCAGGAAGGCATCGAGCTGGCCTTCGACAAGGAGCTGGCCGGACGCGCCGGCTCGCGCCGCGTCATCAAGGACCGGCTCGGCCGCATCATCGAGGACGTGCGCGAGCAGGTGCCGCCGGTGGACGGCCGCGACCTGCAGCTGTCCATCGACAGCAAGGTCCAGTTCTTCGCCTACCAGAAGCTGCGCGACGCGGTGGTCCAGCACAAGGCCAAGGCCGGCAGCGTGGTGGTGCTCGACGCCCAAAGCGGCGAGGTGCTGGCGCTGGCCAACTACCCCAGCTACTCGCCCGACCGGCGCGTCAACCTCACCGGCGCCCAGCTTCGCAACCGCGTGCTCACCGACACCTTCGAGCCCGGCTCGACGATGAAGCCCTTCATCGCCGCGCTCGCGCTCCAGCGCGGGCTGGTGCGGCCCGAAACCCCCATCCAGACGGCCCCCGGCCGCCTGACCATCGGCGGCTCCACCATCAACGACGCGCACCCGCACGGCGTGCTGAGCGTCGCCGAGGTGATCCAGAAGTCCAGCAACGTCGGCACCGTCAAGATGGCGATGCAGATGCATCCCCGCGACATGTGGGAGCTGTACTCCGAAGTCGGCTTCGGCCAGCGTCCCCAGGTGCCTTTCCCCGGCGCCGTCAGCGGGCGGCTGCGTGCCTACAAGACCTGGCGGCCCATCGAGCAGGCCACCATGAGCTACGGCTACGGCCTGTCCACCAGCCTGTTCCAGCTGGCCCGCGCCTACAGCGTCTTCGCGCGCGACGGCGAGCTGGTGCCGGTGACGCTGCTCAAGACCGAACAGCCCGCCGCCGGCGTGCGCGTGTTCGAGGCCCGCCATGCCCAGGCCGTGCGGCAGATGCTGCACATGGCCGCCGGCCCCGGCGGCACCGCGCCGCAGGCGCAGACCGTGGGCTACTCGGTGGGCGGCAAGACCGGCACCGCGCGCAAGCAGGAAGGCAAGGGCTACGCCGCGGGCAAGTACCGCGGCTTCTTCGTCGGCATCGCGCCCGTGGACAAGCCCCGCATCGTGGTCGCCGTGATGATCGACGAGCCCAGCGGCGGCACCTATTACGGCGGTGCCGTCGCCGGGCCCGTGTTCAGCGCCACCGTGCAGCAGACCCTGCGCATGATGGGCGTGCAGCCCGACATGAGCGTCAAGCCGCAGGTCGTCGTGGCGGTGGAGGAATCGTTCTGATGCTGCGCTTCGACCAGCCCCAGGACGCCGCCTTGTGGCTCGCTGCCCGCGAATGCGGGCAGCTGCACACCGACAGCCGCCGCGTGCAGGCCGGCGACGGCTTCATCGCCTGGCCCGGCGCAAGCACCGACGCCCGCCGCCACGTGGCCGCGGCCCTGGCCCAGGGCGCGGCCGCCTGCCTGGTGGAGGCCGAAGGCGTCGAAGCGTTCGACTTCGGCGGCGCGCCGGTGGCCGCCTACCCGGGCCTCAAGGCGGCCAGCGGCCCCATCGCCGCCGCCTTCCTCGGCGAGCCCAGCGCGCGGCTCGACGTCGTGGCCGTGACCGGCACCAACGGCAAGACCACCACCGCCTGGTGGCTGGCGCAGGCCTTGAGCGCCGCCCGGCCCGACGCCGGCTGCGGCGTGGTCGGCACCCTGGGCGTGGGCCGGCCGCCCGAGGTCCAGGGCCTGGGCCTGACCACACCCGACGCGGTGCTGCTGCAGTCCTGGTTCCGCCGCTTCGCCGACCAGGGCCTGTCCGCCTGCGCCATCGAGGCCTCGTCCATCGGCATCGTCGAGCAGCGCCTGGCCGGCACGCGCATCCGCGTCGCGGTGTTCACCAACTTCAGCCGCGACCACCTGGACTACCACGGCGACATGGAGGCCTACTGGGCCGCCAAGGCCGAACTCTTTCGCTGGCCCGGCCTGCAGGCCGCGGTCCTCAACATCGACGACGAGCGCGGCGCGGCACTGGCCGACTCGCTCGCGGCCGCGCGCCTGGACCTGTGGACCGTCTCCTGCCGGACCGCGGCGCGCCTGCGGGCCGAGTCCATCGAGCACGGCCACGAGGGCCTGGCCTTCGAGGTGGTGGAGGACGGCCAGCGCGTGCCGCTCGCCACCCGCCTCATCGGCGACTACAACATCAGCAACCTGCTGGGCGTGATCGGCGCGATGCGCGCGCTGGGCGTTGCGCTGCCCGAGGCCGTGCGTGCCTGCGCGGCGCTGCTGCCCGTGCCGGGCCGCATGGAGGTGCTGCGGGCGGCGGGCGGACCGCTGGTCGCGGTGGACTACGCGCACACGCCCGACGCGCTGGACCAGGCGCTGGCCGCGCTGCGCCCCCTGGCCGCCGCGCGCGGCGGGCGCCTCTGGTGCGTGTTCGGCTGCGGCGGCGACCGCGACGCGACCAAGCGCCCGCTCATGGCCGCCATCGCCGAGAAGCACGCCGACCGCGTGGTCGTCACCAGCGACAACCCGCGCAGCGAGAAACCGGAGAACATCATCAGCCAGATCCTTCTGGGCCTGTCCCATCGCGAGGCGGTCGAGGTCGATGCCGACCGCGCCCGCGCCATCGCCGGCGCCGTGGCGGCCGCCGACGCTCGCGACCTCATCCTGCTGGCCGGCAAGGGCCACGAAACCTTCCAGGAAGTGGCCGGCACGCGCCTGCCCTTCGACGACCGCGAACACGCCCGCGCCGCGCTGGCGCGGAGGGCCGCCGCATGATGTTCACGCTGCAGCAAGCCCTCGACTGGCTGCCCGCATCCACGCTGGTGGGCGAGGGCTCCACGCCGGTCGCCCGCGTGCACACCGACACGCGCACGCTGCAGGCCGGCGACCTCTTCGTGGCCCTGCGCGGCGAGCGCTTCGACGCCAACGACCTGCTGGCGCAGGCGCGTGCCCAGGGCGCGGCCGCCGTGCTGGCCCACCGCGGCCGCATCCCCGCCGGCATGAGCGGGGTGGAGGTGGACGACACGCGCCTGGCACTCGGCCAGCTCGCCGCCGCCTGGCGTGCGCGCTTCTCGCTGCCGCTCATCGCCGTCACCGGCAGCAACGGCAAGACCACCGTCACGCAGATGGTCGCGGCCATCCTGCGCGCCTGGCAGGGCGACGCCGCCCTGGCCACGCAGGGCAACTTCAACAACGACATCGGCCTGCCGCTCACGCTGCTGCGCCTGCGCGACGCGCACCGGGTGGCGGTGCTGGAGCTGGGCATGAACCATCCGGGCGAGATCGACTATCTCTCCCGCATCGCCCGGCCCACCGTGGCCCTGGTGAACAACGCCCAGCGCGAGCACCAGGAGTTCATGGCCAGCGTGGAGGCGGTCGCGCGCGAGAACGGGTCGGTGTTCGCTTCGCTGGCGGAAGGCGGAAGCGCCGTCTTCCCGGCCGGCGACGAATTCAGCGCGCTGTGGCGGCAGATGGCCGGCACCCGCGCATGCATCACGTTCAGCGGCGCGGCGCAGGCGCCCGCCGCGGACATCGTTCTGGCCGGGTCTGAATGGCAACAGGGACACTGGAAGGTCCGGGCGCAGACGCCCCGGGGGCCGCTGCAGTTCCGACTCCATATCGCCGGCCGCCACAACGTGGTCAATGCCCTGGCGGCCACCGCCTGCGCGCTGGCCGCGGGCGCTCCGCTGGAGGCCATCGCCCAGGGGCTGGAAGCCTTCGAGCCGGTCAAGGGCCGTTCGCGGGCGCTGGCGCTCACGCTCGGCGAGCGCTCGATCACGCTGGTGGACGACAGCTACAACGCCAACCCCGACTCCGTCCGCGCGGCCATCGACGTGCTGGCCGAACTGCCCGCGCCGCAGCTGCTGGTGCTGGGCGACATGGGCGAGGTGGGCGAGCAGGGGCCGCAGTTCCATGCCGAGGTCGGCGACTACGCGCGGGCGCGTGGCATCCCGCACCTGTTCACGCTGGGCGAACAGGCGCGCGGCATGCGCGGGCGGCACTTCGAGCGCATCGAGGATCTGCTCGCCGAGGCGCAGGCGCTGCTGCCCACGCTGGGCAGCGTGCTGGTCAAGGGCTCGCGCTTCATGAAGATGGAGCGGGTGGTGCAGGCGCTGGCCGAGGCAGCGCCGTCGCCGGGAGGACCCGCATGCTCCTGAGCCTGTCCATCTGGCTGCAGTCGCTCTCGCCGGAATTCGGATTCCTGCGGGTGTTCCAGTACATCACCTTCCGCGCCGTGATGGCCGCCATGACGGCCCTGCTGATCGGCATCGGCGCCGGGCCCTGGGTGATCCGCCGCCTGACCGAACTCAAGATCGGCCAGCCGGTGCGCGACTACGCGATGCAGACGCACCTGGTCAAGAGCGGCACGCCCACCATGGGCGGCGTCCTGATCCTGATCTCCATCGCCATCTCCACCCTGCTGTGGTTCGACCTGGCCAACCGCTTCGTGTGGATCGTGCTGATCGTCACCCTGGGCTTCGGGATGATCGGCTGGGCCGACGACTGGCGCAAGGTCGTGCGAAAGGACCCCGAGGGCATGCGCTCGCGCGAGAAGTATTTCTGGCAATCCGTCATCGGCCTCATCGCCGCGGTCTACCTGGTCTTCAGCATCTCGGAAAGCTCCAACCTGCGCGTCGTGGAGCTGTTCTTCAACTGGGTCGTCTCGGGCTTCGACGTCGACCTGCCGCCCAAGGCCGGCCTGCTGGTGCCCTTCTTCAAGGAAGTGAGCTATCCGCTGGGCGTGTTCGGTTTCGTGATCCTCACCTACCTGGTGATCGTGGGCGCGAGCAACGCCGTCAACCTCACCGACGGCCTGGACGGCCTGGCCATCATGCCGGTGGTGATGGTCGGCTCGGCCCTGGGCGTGTTCGCCTACGTCACGGGCAGTGCGGTGTATTCGCGCTACCTGCTGTTCCCCTACATCCCCGGCGCGGGCGAACTCCTCATCTTCTGCGCCGCCATGGCCGGCGCCGGCCTGGCCTTCCTCTGGTTCAACACCTACCCGGCGCAGGTCTTCATGGGCGACGTGGGCGCACTCGCGCTCGGCGGCGCGCTCGGGACCATCGCCATCATCGTGCGCCAGGAGATCGTGCTGGCGATCATGGGCGGCGTCTTCGTGGTGGAGGCGCTGTCGGTCATGGTGCAGGTGATGTACTTCAAGTACACCAAGAAGCGCTTCGGCGAGGGGCGGCGAATCCTCAAGATGGCGCCGCTGCACCACCACTTCGAGAAGAGCGGCTGGAAGGAGACGCAGGTGGTCGTGCGTTTCTGGATCATCACCATGCTGTTGTGCCTGGTGGGCCTGTCCACCCTGAAGCTGCGGTGAGCGCCATGGCCCTCCACGATCAGCACGTCCTCATCCTCGGCCTCGGCGCCTCGGGCCTGGCCATGGCGCGCTGGTGCGCTCGCGAGGGCGCGCGCGTGACCGTGGCCGACACCCGGGAGGCGCCGCCGCAGCTGGTGGTCCTGCGCGAGGCCGTGCCCGAGGCGCGCTTCATCGCCGGCCCGCTCGACGCGGCGCTCCTGGCGGGGGACACGGCAGCGGTCTTCCGCAGCCCCGGCCTGTCGCCCGCACAGGTGGCCCCGGTGCAGGAGGCAGCCCGCGCCCGGGGCCTGCGCATCGGCGGCGAGCTGGACCTCTTCATGGAGGCTTTGGCCACGCTCAAGGCCGAGCAGGGCTACGCGCCCGCCCTCATCGCCATCACGGGCACCAACGGCAAGACCACGGTCACGTCGCTCACGGGGCAGCTCGTCGAGCGCTGTGGCCGGACGGTGGCGGTGGCCGGCAACATCGGCCCGTCGCTGCTGGACACGCTGGCCGCCAAGCGTGATGCGCAGGCGCTCCCCCAGACCTGGGTGCTGGAGCTCTCGAGCTTCCAGCTCGAGGGCGTGGAGGGCTTCGAGCCCAGCGCCGCCGCGGTGCTGAACATCTCGCAGGACCACCTGGACTGGCATGGCGACCTGGCCGCGTACGCCGCGGCGAAGGCGCGCATCTTCGGCCAGGGCGCCATGATGGTGCTCAATCGCGAAGACCCGGTCGTCATGGCCATGCGGCCGGCGCCGGTGCGCCTCAAGGGCGGCCGCATGGAGCAGCGCCCCTGCATCACCTTCGGCGGCGACCTGCCGCAGCGCCCCGGCGACTTCGGCATCGAGAACGTCAACGGCATGGCCTGGCTGGTGCGCGCCCTGGAGTCCGACGAAACGCACAAGCGCCGCAAGGACGAGGCCGAGGAACTGCACCTGCAGCGACTCATGCCCGCCGACGCGCTGCGCATCCGGGGCCGGCACAACGCCGTCAACGCGCTCTCGGCCCTGGCGCTGGCCACGGCCTGGGGCTGTCCGCTCGCGCCCATGCTGTATGGCCTGCGCGAGTACCGGGGCGAGCCGCACCGCGTGGAGCCCGTGGGCATCGTGGAGGGCGTCGAGTACTTCGACGACAGCAAGGGCACCAACGTGGGCGCCACGGTGGCCGCGCTGCAGGGCCTGGGCGCCGAGCGCCGGCTGGTCGTGATCCTGGGCGGCGACGGCAAGGGGCAGGACTTCTCGCCGCTGGCCGAGCCGCTGTCGCGGCATGCCCGCGCGGCGGTCCTGATCGGGCGCGATGCGCCGCGGCTGCGCGAGGCGCTCGGCGCCTGCGGCGTCGAGCTGGCCAGCGCCGACACGCTGGAGGACGCCGTGCGCATCGCCACGCAGCGCGCGCAGCCCGGCGACGCGGTGCTCATGTCGCCCGCCTGCGCCAGCCTGGACATGTTCGACAACTACGGGCACCGCGCCCGCGTCTTCCGCGCCGCCGTGCAGCAGGTCGCCGACGACGCCGGCGTGGTGCTGGAGGTGCAGCCGTGATCGCGCGCCTGACTTCCGGCATCGCCGACCGCTTCGGCCGCCTGGTCGCCGGCACGCCGCGCGAGGGCGGGCCGCTGCCGGTGCGGCTGTCCGGCTATTCCCGCCAGGCCGCGCCCGCCCGCGCGCAGGTCTTCGACCAGGCGCTGGTCTGGGTGGCCGTGGGCCTGATGATGTTCGGCCTGGTGATGGTGTTCTCGGCCTCCATCGCCATGCCCGACAACCCGCGCTTCGCGCGCTACAGCCAGTTCCATTTCTTCACGCGGCACCTGATCGCCATCGCCACCGGCTTCGTGGCCGCGCTGCTGGCCTTCCAGATCCCCGTGGCCACCTGGGAGCGGCTCGCCCCCTGGCTCTTCGTGGGCGCGCTGGTGCTGCTCATCGCGGTGCTGGTGCCGGGCATCGGCTCCGTGGTCAACGGCGCGCGGCGCTGGATCTCGCTGGGCTTCATCAACTTCCAGCCCTCGGAGCTGGCCAAGCTCGCGGTCGTCCTGTACGCGGCCAACTACATGGTCCGCAAGATGGAGGTCAAGGAGCGGTTCTTCCGCGCGGTGCTCCCCATGGCCGTGGCCGTGGGCGTCGTGGGCCTGCTGCTGCTGGCCGAGCCGGACATGGGCGCCTTCCTGGTGATCGCGGTCATCGCCATGGGCATCCTGTTCCTGGGCGGTGTCAACGCGCGCATGTTCTTCCTCATCGCCGCCGTGCTGGTCGTCGCCTTCGGCGTGATGATCGCCTTGTCGGACTGGCGGCGCGAGCGCATCTTCGCCTACCTGGATCCCTGGAGCGAAAAGCACGCGCTGGGCAAGGGCTACCAGCTCTCGCACTCGCTCATCGCCATTGGCCGGGGCGAGATCTTCGGCGTGGGACTGGGCGGCAGCGTGGAGAAGCTGCACTGGCTGCCCGAGGCGCACACCGACTTCCTGCTCGCGGTCATCGGCGAGGAGTTCGGCTTCATCGGCCTCTTGTGCCTGATCGTCGCCTTCCTCTGGCTCACGCGACGCATCATGCACATCGGCCGCCAGGCCATCGCCATGGACCGCCTCTTCGCCGGCCTGGTCGCGCAGGGCATCGGCGTGTGGATCGGCTTCCAGGCCTTCATCAACATGGGCGTGAACCTCGGGGCCCTGCCCACCAAGGGCCTCACGCTGCCGCTCATGAGCTATGGCGGCTCCGCCATCCTGATGAACCTCGTGGCGCTGGCGGTCGTCTTGCGGATCGACTTCGAGAACCGCGTTCTGATGAGAGGCGGCCGTCCATGAGCACGGCCCTCATCATGGCCGGCGGCACCGGTGGCCACATCTTCCCCGGCCTCGCCGTGGCCGAGGCCCTGCGTGAGAAGGGTTGGCTCGTCGTCTGGATGGGCGCGCCCGAGAGCATGGAAAGCCGCCTCGTTCCCGAGCGCGGCTTCGACTTCGAGCCGGTGTCCTTCGGCGGCGTGCGGGGCAAGGACATCAAGACCTACGTGCTGCTGCCGCTCAAGCTGCAGCGCGCCTTCTGGCAGGCCGCGCGCGTGATCCGCCGCATCAAGCCCGACGTGGTCCTCGGGCTGGGTGGCTACATCAGCTTCCCGGGCGGGATGATGGGCGTGCTCCAGGGCAAGCCGCTGGTGCTGCACGAGCAGAACTCGCGCGCCGGCATGGCCAACAAGGTGCTTGCGGGCGTGGCCGACCGCGTCTTCACCGCCTTTCCGGGCGTGCTGTCCAAGGCCGAATGCATCGGCAACCCGCTGCGCGAGAGCTTCCTGCGCCAGCCGCCGCCGGCCGAGCGGCTCGGCGCGCGCAGCGGCCCGCTGCGCCTGCTGGTGGTGGGCGGCAGCCTCGGCGCCCGCGCGCTCAACGAGCTGGTGCCGCAGGCGCTCAAGCGCCTGCCCGCCTCGCACCGGCCGCAGGTGCTGCACCAGAGCGGCGTGCGCATGATCGAGGAGCTGCGCACGCACTACCAGTCGGCCGGGGTGGAGGCCGAACTCACGCCTTTCATCGAGGACACGGCGCGGGCCTATGCCGAGGCCGACCTCATCGTCTGCCGCGCCGGCGCGAGCACCGTCACCGAGATTGCCGCGGTGGGTGCGGCTGCGGTCTACGTGCCCTTTCCGCACGCGGTGGACGACCACCAGACCAGCAATGCGCGCTTCATCGTCGATGCCGGTGGCGGCTGGCTGATGCAGCAGCGCGAACTCACTCCCGAATGGCTCGCCAGCCTGCTGGCGCGGGTCAACCGGGCCGAACTCATTCAGAAAGCCCAGGCCGCCAAGGCGGTGGAGAAGACCGGCGCCACCGCCGCGATCGTCGCCGCGTGCGAGCAGCTGGTGCAGGAGAGCAAGCGGTGAAGCACGCCGTCAAGCACATTCATTTCGTCGGCGTCGGCGGCTCGGGCATGTCCGGCATCGCCGAGGTCCTCCTCAACCTGGGCTACCAGATCTCCGGCTCGGACCTCGCCGACAGCGCCACGCTGCGCCGCCTGGCCGGCCTGGGCGTGCGCACCTGCATCGGCCACGAGGCCGCGCACATCCAGGGCGCCGACGCGGTGGTCACGTCCACGGCGGTGCAGGCCGACAACCCCGAGGTGGTCGCCGCCCGGGCCCGCAAGATCCCCGTGGTGCCGCGCGCCATGATGCTGGCCGAGCTGATGCGCCTGAAGCAGGGCATCGCCATCGCGGGCACGCACGGCAAGACCACCACCACCAGCCTGGTGGCCAGCGTGCTGGCCGAGGGCGGCCTGGACCCCACCTTCGTCATCGGCGGGCGCCTCAACAGCGCGGGCGCCAATGCCAAGCTGGGTGCGGGCGAGTACATCGTGGTGGAGGCCGACGAGTCCGACGCCTCCTTCCTGAACCTGATGCCGGTCATGTCGGTGGTGACCAACATCGACGCGGACCACATGGAGACCTACGGCCACGACTTCGGCCGGCTCAAGGGCGCCTTCCTGGACTTCCTGCACCGCATGCCTTTCTACGGCACGGCCATCCTCTGCGTGGACGATCCGGTGGTGCGCGAGATCGTCCCCGACGTGCAGTGCCCCATCACCAGCTATGGCGTCAGCGAGGACGCGCAGGTGCGGGCCGTGGACATCCGTGCCGTGGGCCCGCAGATGCATTTCACCGTGCAGCGGCGCAATGGCGTCGTGCTGCCGGACCTGCAGGTGAGGCTCAACCTCGCGGGCCACCACAACGTGCTCAACGCGCTGTCGGCCATCGCCGTCGCCGTGGAGCTGAACGTTCCGGACGCGGCGGTCTGCAAGGCCTTGGCCGAATTCCGCGGCGTGGGCCGCCGTTTCCAGAGCTATGGCGAGCTGCCCGTGTCCCCCGCCAACGGCGGCGGCCGCTTCACCGTGATCGAGGACTACGGCCACCACCCGGTCGAACTCGCCGCCACCCTGGCCGCCGCGCGCGGCGCCTATCCCGGCCGGCGCCTGGTGCTGGCCTTCCAGCCGCACCGCTACAGCCGCACGCGCGACTGCTTCGAGGACTTCGTCAAGGTGATGGGCCATGCCGACGCGGTGCTGCTGGCCGAGGTGTACGCGGCCGGAGAAGCGCCCATCGTCGCGGCCGACGGGCGCTCGCTCGCCCGTGCCGTGCGCGTGGCAGGCAAGGTCGAGCCCATCTTCGTGGACGACATCGGCGACATGCCGCAGGCCATCCGCGAGATCGCGCGCGACGGCGACGTGGTCATGTGCATGGGCGCGGGCTCCATCGGCGGCGTGCCGGCCCGGCTGGTGGACTTGTCGGGGAGCGCGGCATGAGCGCGGCGCAGGCCCTGGGCAAGGTGGCCGTCCTCATGGGCGGGCGCAGCGCCGAGCGCGAGGTCTCGCTCATGTCCGGCGCCGGCGTGCTCAAGGCCCTGCAGGGCCAGGGCGTGAACGCGCATGCCTTCGACCCCGCCGAACGCGACCTGTCGGAACTCAAGCGCAAGGGCTTCAAGCGCGCCTTCATCGCGCTGCACGGCCGCTTCGGCGAGGACGGCACGGTGCAGGGTGCGCTGGAGCTCCTGGGCATCCCCTACACCGGCTCGGGCGTCATGACCTCGGCCATCGCCATCGACAAGGTCATGACCAAGCGGGTCTGGCTGGCCGAGGGCCTGCCCACGCCGCGCTACGTGCTGCTGCGAAAGGGCGCCTACACCTCCGAGCAGGTGGCCGCCGTGCCCGGTGAGCTGGGCCTGCCGCTGATCGTCAAGCCGGCGCGCGAGGGCTCCTCGCTCGGCCTGACCAAGGTCACGCGCGACGCCGACGTGGCCGAGGCCGTGGAACGCGCCGCGGCGCTGGACTGCGACGTGCTGTGCGAGCAGTTCATCGCCGGCGACGAGGTCACCTGCCCGGTGCTGGGCGCGGGCGACGACGCGAAGCCGCTGCCGGTGATCCGCATCGTCGCGCCCGAGGGCAACTACGACTACCAGAACAAGTACTTCACCGACGACACGCAGTACCTCGTGCCCTGCGGCCTGCCCGAAGGCGAGGAGGCGGCCATCCAGGCGCTGGTGCTGCAGGCCTACCGCGTGCTCGGTGCGCGCGGCTGGGGCCGGATCGACGTGATGATCGACGCGGCCACGCGCAAGCCCTGGCTGCTGGAGCTCAACACCTCGCCGGGCATGACCGGGCATTCGCTCGTGCCCATGTCCGCCGCCGCCGCCGGCATCAGCTACGAGGCCCTGTGCCTGCAGCTGCTCGAAGGCGCCGCGCTCGACCCGCAGGGAGCCGCGAAGCGATGAGAACGCGCGCCGCCCCGGTCGTCCCCATGGACGTGCGCCTCATGAACGCCACCGCGATGCTGCTGTTCGCGGCCGTGGCGCTCATGGCCGTTGCCGCCCTGGGGACCTGGGCGCTGCGCCATCCGCTTTTCTCGCTCGGCCACATCACCGTCGCCGGCGACGTGGCGCACAGCAGCGCCTCGACCCTGCGCGCCAACGTCGCGCCGCGCCTGGCGGGCAACTTCTTCACCGTGGACCTGGCCCAGGTGCGCCAGGCTTTCGTGGACGTCCCCTGGGTGCGCCAGGCCGTGGTGCGGCGCGCGTTTCCGAACGGCCTGCGCGTGGTGCTGGAGGAGCACCAGCCGGTGGCCCTGTGGGGCGCCGACGGCGACGCCACGCTGGTCAACTCCCACGGCGAGGTGTTCGAGGCCAACGTGGGCGAGATCGACGTCGAGGCGCTGCCACGCCTGTCCGGCCCGGCCTCGCAGTCGGCCGCGGTCCTCGCGACCTACCGCGTGCTCGCGCCCCTGTTCCAGGGCATCGAGCTGCCCATCGAGCAGCTCACGCTGACCGGGCGCGGCAGCTGGCAGGTGGTCCTGGACAGCGGCGCCAAGGTCGAACTGGGCCGGGGCAGCACCGAGGAAGTGCAGGCGCGCGCGCAGCGCTTCGTGCTCACGATCACGCAGGCGGCGGGGCGCTACGGGCGCCGGCCCGAGGCGCTCGTGGCCGCGGACCTGCGGCACGCGGACGGGTATGCGATTCGATTGAGGGGCGTCAGCACCGTGGGTGCGGATGCACAGCAGAAAAAGTAGAGGAACACGATGGCGAAGGAATACAAGGACCTGGTTGTCGGCCTGGACATCGGCACCGCCAAGGTCATGGCGGTGGTGGCCGAGGTCATGCCGGGTGGCGAGCTCAAGCTGGCGGGGCTGGGCATCGCGCCGTCCAGCGGGCTCAAGCGCGGGGTGGTCGTCAACATCGACGCCACCGTGCAGAGCATCCAGCAGGCGCTCAAGGAGGCCGAGCTGATGGCCGACTGCAAGATCACGCGGGTCTACACCGGCATCACCGGCAGCCACATCCGCGGCATCAACTCCAGCGGCATGGTGGCCGTCAAGGACAAGGAGGTCACGCCCGCCGACGTGGCCCGCGTGGTCGAGACGGCCCGCGCCATCAACATCTCCACCGACCAGCGCCTGCTGCTCGTGGAGCCGCAGGAGTTCGTCATCGACGGCCAGGACGTCAAGGAGCCGATCGGCATGAGCGGCATCCGGCTGGAGGCCAAGGTGCACATCGTCACCGGTGCGCAGAGCGCGGCGGAGAACATCGTCAAGTGCGTGCGCCGCTGCGGCCTGGAGGTGGAGCAGCTGATGCTCAACCCGCTCGCCTCCAGCTATGCGGTGCTGAGCGAGGACGAGAAGGAGCTGGGCGTCGCGGTGGTGGACATCGGCGCCGGCACCACCGACGTGGCCATCTTCACCGGCGGCGCGATCCGCCACACCGCCGTCATCCCCATCGCCGGCGACCTCATCACCAGCGACATCGCGATGGCGCTGCGCACGCCGACCAAGGACGCCGAGGACATCAAGGTCGAGAGCGGCTACGCCAAGCAGCTCCTGGCCGACCCCGACCAGCAGGTCGAGGTTCCGGGCCTGGGCGACCGCGGCCCGCGCATGCTGTCCAAGCAGGCGCTCGCGGGCGTGATCGAGCCGCGCATCGAGGAGATCTTCTCGCTGGTGCACCAGGTGATCCGCGAATCCGGCTTCGAGGAGGTGCTGTCCTCGGGCATCGTGCTCACCGGCGGTAGTGCGGTCATGCCGGGCATGGTCGAACTGGGCGAAGACATCTTCCTCAAGCCCGTGCGGCGCGGCGTGCCCAAGTACATCGGGGCCCTGTCGGACATGGTGGCGCAGCCCCGCGCGGCCACCGTGATGGGGCAGCTGGAGGAGGCGCGCATCGCACGCATGCGCGGCCTGAAAGTCGCGCAGAAGAACGGGTCGATGAAAACGGCCTTCGGAAGATTCAAAGAGTTCATCGTGGGGAACTTCTGATGCATCCCCACAAACGATGGCTCGCGCGGGGCAGCCCGCCACGAAAACGACGACGAAGCGAGCGATGGCGGTGCACCGGACCGCCCCCTCGTTCGTTCACCGGCTAAGACATTCCAACAGTTTCAGACATAGGCAACTGCAACCCCTTCGAGGAGTTCACAAATGAGCATCGAAATGATCGAGAGCGAAGAGTTCAACATGGGCACCCAGATCAAGGTGATCGGGGTGGGAGGCGGCGGCGGCAACGCCGTCGAACACATGATCGAGCGGCAGGTCCAGGGCGTGGAGTTCATCAACGCCAACACCGACGCGCAGGCCCTGGCCCGCACGGCCGCCCACAAGACCATCCAGCTCGGGCAGAGCGGCCTGGGCGCGGGCAGCAAGCCCGAGAAGGGCCGCGAGGCCGCCGAGGCCGCCGTGGAACAGATCCGCGAGGCCATCACCGGCGCGCACATGCTGTTCATCACCGCCGGCATGGGCGGCGGCACCGGCACGGGCGCCGCGCCCGTGATCGCGCGCGTGGCCAAGGAGATGGGCATCCTCACCGTCGGCGTGGTCACCAAACCCTTCGACTGGGAGGGCGGCCGGCGCATGACCAACGCCGACAACGGCCTGTCCGAGCTGGAGGCCAACGTCGATTCGCTGATCGTGGTGCTCAACGAGAAGCTGCTCGAGGTGCTGGGCGACGACATCACCCAGGACGAAGCCTTCGCGCATGCCAACGACGTGCTGAAGAACGCCGTGGGCGGCATCGCCGAGATCATCAACGTGCCGGGCCACGTGAACGTGGACTTCGAGGACGTGCGCACCGTCATGGGCGAGCCGGGCAAGGCCATGATGGGAACGGCCGTGGCCTCCGGCCCCGACCGCGCGCGCATCGCCGCCGAGCAGGCCGTGGCCTGCCCGCTGCTGGAAGGCATCGACCTCTCCGGCGCCAAGGGCGTGCTGGTGCTGATCACCGCGGCCAAGGGCAGCCTGAAGCTGTCCGAGTCCAAGCTCGCGATGAACACCATCCGCGCCTACGCCTCGCCCGACGCGCACGTGATCTACGGCACCGCCTACGACGACGAGCTGGGCGACCAGGTGCGCGTCACGGTGGTGGCCACGGGCCTGTCGCGCCAGGGCCAGCAGCGCCGCACGGCGCCGCCGCTGCAGGTGCTGCGCACGGGCACGCACGACGTGGCCTTCAACATGCCGACGCTTGGCGAGATGACCGGAGGCCGGGCCGCCACGGTCGCTCCCGCACAGGAGTACGGCGGCCTGTCGGTGCCCAGCGTGTGGCGCACCAACCGGACCACCGCGGCGGCGAAGGTGGACGCGCTGTCCTCGGGGGGGATGGACGACTTCGAGATCCCCGCGTTCCTGCGGAAACAAGCCGACTGAGCGCGGGGCTCGCGGTGTGGTCTGCGCCCGCGGCCCCCACCCCAACCCTCCCCCAGAGGGGGAGGGGGTCCTTCTCCTTCCCCCACTGCGGGAAGGCTGGGATGGGGGCCCGTTCGCCAGCCCCTTGGCCCTTCGCCTATCACCGCCTTAGCCAAGGCCCACCTCGAGCCCGAGGGTGCCCCCCGTAAAATCCCGGCCCTATGCTGCAGCAACGCACCCTCAAGTCCCTGACCCGCGCCGTGGGCGTGGGCCTGCACAGCGGCCAGCGGGTGGAGTTGACGCTGCGGCCGGCGCCGCCGGACACGGGCATCGTGTTCCGCCGGGTGGACCTGCCCCAGCCGGTGGACATCCCGGTCACGGCCGAGGCGGTGACCGACACGCGCATGGCCTCCACCATCTCCAGCGGCTCGGCCAAGGTGCATACCGTCGAACACCTGATGTCGGCCTGCGCCGGCCTCGGGCTGGACAACCTCTACGTGGACATCACCGCCGAGGAAGTCCCCATCCTCGACGGCTCCTCCTCCTCCTTCGTGTTCCTGCTGCAAAGCGCCGGCATCGAGCTGCAGAGGGCGCCCAAGCGCTTCATCCGCGTGCTCGCGCCCGTCGAGGTGCGCGAGGGTGAGGGCGAGAACCTGAAGTGGGCGCGGCTGGACCCGCACCACGGCTTCAAGCTCAGTTTCGAGATCGACTTCGCCCACCGCGTGGTCGATTCCACCGCCCAGCGCCACGAGTTCGACCTGGGCCGCGACTCCTACACCCGCGACATCGCGCGCGCCCGCACCTTCGGCTTCACCAAGGACGTGGAGATGATGCGCGCGAACGGCCTGGCCTTGGGGGGCGGGCTGGACAACGCGGTGGTCATGGACGACTGGCGCGTGCTCAACTCCGACGGCCTGCGCTACGACGACGAGTTCGTCAAGCACAAGATCCTCGACGCCATGGGCGACCTGTACCTGGTGGGCAAGCCGCTGCTGGCCGCGTACTCGGCCTTCCGCTCGGGCCATGCCCTGAACAACAAGCTGCTGCGCGCCCTGCTGGCGCAGCAGGCGTGCTGGGAACTGGTGAGCTTCGAGGACGAGCGCCGGGCGCCCGTGGGCTTCGGCCTGCCGGCGCGCGCCTGGTAGGCGCTTCGATGGCGCTGTTTCGCATCGTCATCCTGCTGCTGCTGCTGGCAGCGGGCGCCTGTTTCGCGGTCTATGCCGTCACGGGCCGCGCGCGCTACAAGCGCCTGGGGATCGTCATTCTCAAGTGGACGCTGATCGGCGCCTTCGGCTTCTTCGCGGTGCTGGCCGTCCAACGCTTCGGGTGACTACAAGCCCCGCCCGGCGCGATAACGCCCGGTGTTGCGCGCCGCCAGCGGCGTCGCCGCGGCCAGGCGTGACAGCGCCTGCCCTGCGTGCGCGTGCGTGATCGCCAGCCCCAGTGCGTCGGCCGCATCCGGCCCGGGCAGGCCGGGCAGGCGCAGCAGCCGCATCACCATCTGCTGCACCTCGGGCTTGCCGGCGCGGCCGTGGCCCGCCACCGCCCGCTTCATCTGCAGCGCCGTGTATTCCGACACCGCCAGGCCACAGGCGACCAGCGAGGTCACGCAGGCACCCCGCGCCTGGCCCAGCAGCAGCGTGGACTGGGGGTTGGCGTTGACGAAGACGATCTCCACGGCCGCCGTTTCGGGCTCGTAGCGCCGGCGCACTTCGGCGATGCCGTCGAACAGGGCCTTGAGCCGCCCGGGCAGGTCGCCGCGCGGCAGGTGCGTGGTCTGGATGGTGCCGCTGGCCACGTAGTCGAGTGCGCTGCCGTCTGCGTCGATGACGCCGAAGCCCGTGGTCTGCAGGCCGGGGTCGATGCCGAGGATGCGCATGCGCGAAGAAGGGTCCGATGGCCGTGGCTGAGGTGGCCGATTGTGCGCCATGGCGGGCACGCCGATTGCCGCATGAGGGCATCGAGTGAGGGACCCGGATCATCCATGCAACACCATGAAATTCACCGCATCGGCAGCGACGACGAGCTGCGCCCCGCATTGCTGCACGTTCCCCCCACGCCCGAGGGCGACAGCGGACCGCGGCCCATCGCGGTCATGCTGCACGGTTCGGGCGCCGGTCCGGAGCAGGGCTTGAACCTGCTGGAGCCCTGGGCCAGCCAGTCCGGCGTGCTGGTGCTGGCGCCGGCCTCGGCCAGTTCCACCTGGGACACGGTCCTGGGCGAACAGGGCGCGGACACCGAGCGCATCGAAGGTGCGCTCGACTGGGTGCGCGCGCGCTTCCGGCTCGACCCGGAGCGCGTGGTCATCGGCGGCTTCTCCGACGGCGCCTCCTGCGCGCTGGGTCTGGGGCTGGCGCGGGCCGACCTGTTCAGCCGGATCGTCGCGCTCTCGCCCGGCTTCGTGCCGCGCACCGTTCCCACGGGCGCGCCACCGGTGTTCATCTCGCACGGAACGCACGACACGGTGCTGCCCATCACGCGCTGCAGCCGCATCATCGCCCCGCGCCTGCGTGCGGCCGGCTGCGAGGTGAGCCTGCGCGAGTTCGACGGCGGCCATGTGGTCCCGGCCGACGTCGCGCGCCAGGCCACGGCCTGGCTGCTGCGGCCCCTGGAGCGCTCGGCCCGGCGCGCTCGGGGACAATCCGGGCATGCAGATTCAAGAGAAACCGCCCTATGACACCCCCTTCGAGTGGATCGGCGGCGAGGAGAAGGTGCGCGCGCTGGTGGAGCGCTTCTACGACCTGATGGACCTGGAGCCCGGCTATGCGCAGCTGCGCGCCGCCCATGGCAGCGACCTGGCCCAGGCGCGGCAGAAACTGTTCTGGTTCCTCTGCGGCTGGCTGGGCGGGCCCAGCCACTACACCGAGCGCTTCGGCCACCCGCGCCTGCGCATGCGGCACATGCCCTTTTCCATCGGCATCGCCGAACGCGACCAGTGGGTGGCGTGCATGGACCAGGCCATGGCGGAAACCGGCGTGGACCCGGCATTGCGCGAGCGCCTGCGCGCGTCCTTCATGAACACGGCCGACTGGATGCGAAACCGCAACGCCTGAGCCGCGCCCGCGGCTTCAGCCCGCCCGCAGCAGCACCACCAGCGCGCCGGCGCCGCCTTCGGCCGCGCGCGCCTGCACGAAGGCCATCACCTCGTTCTTCTGCACCAGCCAGCCGTGCACCTTGCCCTTGAGCACGGGTGCCTTGCCGGGCGATCCCAAACCTTTGCCGTGCACCACGCGCACGCAGCGCAGGCCCAGCCGGAAGGCCTCGCGGATGAACTCCGACAGCGCTTCGCGGGCCGCCTCGCGGCGCAGGCCGTGCAGGTCGATCTCGCGCTGGATGCTCCAGTCGCCGCGGCGCAGCTTGCGCGTGACGTCCGGCCCCACGCCGGGGCGGCGGAAGCTCAGCGCCTCATCCACCTCCAGCAGCGTGCTGGCGTCGAACTCGTCGCTGATGGACTCGCGCAGCACGCGCTGTTCGTCCAGCTGCTGCTGGGCCGCGATGGGCAGCGGCTGGTCCGGCTGGAGCAGCACGCGGCCGTGGGCGGGCAGGGGATGCACTTTCCCGGCCGCGCGGACGAACAGGGTCTTTTCGGCCTGCGCGCGCTGCTCGGCCTGCTTGCGGGCCGCGTCCTCGGCGGCGCGTCGCTCGCGCGCCTCGGCAAGGTGGCGCTGGATGGCCTGCAGGTCCTGGAGCGACCTGGCTTTCATGAGCAATCTCCTGGCTGACTCGGGATGTTAAGGGCCCCGACCCACGCCCACCCCCGCTCGCCTAAGATGACCCGCGTCCCTTCGGCCCACCCTCATGCGACCCTCGCGCCCGGTCCTCATCGTTGCCTCGCTCCTGCTCGTGCTGGTGCTGCTGGCCCTGGCTTTCTACAGCGGCCTGTGGCAGCGTCCGCGCCCCGTGCCCGCCGCGCAGGCCGTGGCCATGGAGCAGGAGGCGCCGCCCGTGCCGGTCGTGCTGGAACAGGTCACCGAGGCTACCGGCGCCGAGGCGCTGGAGCTGCTGGGCAATGCGGCGGCCGCACGTTCGGTGGTCTTGTATCCGGCCGTGTCCGGCGAGGTGGCCGAGCTGCGCTTCCGGCCGGGCCAGCGGGTGGAGGCCGCCCAGGTGCTGCTGCGCCTGGTGGACCGCACGCAGCGGCTCGCGCTGGACGCGGCCGCGGCCCGGCGCGAACAGGCCCGGCGGCTGCTCGCGCGCTACGAGGCCACGCGCGGCACCGGTGCCGTGCCGGGCAGCCTGATCGACGAGGCCGAGAGCGCGCTGCGCCTGGCGCGCATCGAGGAACAGCAGGCGCGCGAGGCGGTCGCCGACCGCACCCTGCGCGCACCCTTCAGCGGCGTGGTCGGGCTGACCGACGTGGAGCCGGGCGACCGCGTCGCGATCGACACGCCCATCACCACGCTGGATGACCGCAGCACGGTGCTGGTGGGCTTCGAGGTGCCGGAGGCGCACGCCGCCCGCCTGGGCCAGGGGCAGCCTTTGAGCGTGGAGCATCCGGCCTGGCCGGGCCGGCGCTTCGAGGGCCGCATCACGCAGATCGACAGCCGGGTGGACGAGCGCACGCGCAACCTGCGCCTGCGCGCGGCCGTCGCGAACCCGCAGGACCTGCTGCGCCCGGGCATGTCCCTGCAGGTGCGGCTCGCGCTGCCGGGGCAGCCGCGCCCGGCCGTGCCCGAGCTGGCCCTGCAGTACGGGCGCGAAGGCGCGCATGTCTGGACCGTGCGCGAAGGCCGCGCCGAGCAGGTGCCGGTGCGCTCGCTCGGGCGCGAGCAGGGCCGGGTGCTGGTGGACGGGCCGCTGCAGCCGGGCCAGCCGGTCATCGTCGAAGGCGTGCAGCGCCTGCGGCCCGGCCGCGCGGTGCAGGTGGTCGAGCCCGAGTCCGGCTCCCGGCCTGTCACGGGCAGGGCCGTGCCATGAAGCACGGCGGCGATGCGGGGGGCCTCCCCAGCCTCGCGGTGCGCCGGCCGTGGCTGGTCGTCGTGCTCAACCTGCTGATCGTGATCGCGGGCATCGGCGCCTGGATGGGCGTGGAGGTGCGGGAGCTGCCCAACATCGACCGGCCCATCGTGGCCGTGCGCGCGGACTACCCCGGCGCCGCACCCGAGACGCTCGACGCCGACGTCACGCGCGTGCTGGAGGGGGCGGCCGCGCGCGTGCCCGGCGTCGCGCTGGTCCGCTCGGCCAGCGAGGAGGGCAACCTGCGGGTGATCATCGAGTTCAACCCCGGCGTGGACCTGGTGGACGCGGCCAACGACGTGCGCGAAGCCATCGCCCGGGTGGAAGGCAGCCTGCCGGAGGGCCTGGAGAACCTCACCATCGTCAAGGCCGACGCCGACGCCGAGCCGGTCATGCAGCTCGCCGTCTCCAGCCCCACCCTGGCCATCGACGAGCTCTCGCGCGTGGTGGAGGACCGCATCGAGCCCGAGCTGGTCTCCGTGCCCGGCGTGGCCGACGTGACGCCCTTCGGCGAGCGGCGCCGCGTCATGCGCGTGCGGGTCGATCCGCTGCGCATGACGGCGCACGGCGTCACGGTGGACGACCTCGCCGGCCTGCTGCGCAGCGCCCGGGCCGACGTGCCCGCCGGCAGCCTGCGCTCGCCCGAGCAGGACCTGCTGGTGCGCGCCAATGCCTCGGTGGCCACGCCCGAGGAGGTGCGGCGCCTGCGCCTGCGTCCCGGCCTGGCGCTGGGTGAGGTGGCGCAGGTGTTCTACGCCCCGGCCGACGCCACCTCCTACGTGCGGCTGGACGGCCGCACCGTCATCAGCCTGGGCATCGTGCGCCAGGCGCAGTCCAACACGGTCGCCATCTCGGAGGGCGTGCGCGCCATGGTGGCGCGCATCAACCGGGACAACGCGGACCTGCGCATCCAGGTGGTGTCCGACGATGCGGTCTTCATCCGGGGCGCCATCTCCGAGGTCTTGTGGAGCCTGGCCGGCGCGGTGCTCATCGTGGTGGCCGTGGTGGGCGCCTTCCTCGGCCAGTGGCGGGCCACGCTGGTGCCGGCGGTGGCCATTCCCATCGCCCTCGTCGGCACCCTCGGCGCCATCTGGCTGCTGGGCTTCTCGCTCAACCTGCTCACGCTGCTGGCGCTGCTGCTGGCCACCGGCCTGGTGGTGGACGACTCCATCGTGGTGCTGGAGAACGTGCAGCGGCGCCGCGGCATGGGCCTGGGCGCGCGGGCGGCGGCGGTGCTGGGCACGCGCGAGGTGTTCTTCGCCGTGGTGGCCACCACCGCCACGCTGGTGGCGGTGTTCGTGCCCATCTCCTTCCTGCCGTCCACGGCCGGGCGCCTGTTCACGGAGTTCGGCTTCGTCATGGCCATCGCGGTGGCGATCTCCTCCTTCGTCGCGCTGTCCATGGGGCCCATGATCGCCTCGCGCCTGCCCGAGGCGCGGGCGCCCGGGCCGGTCTGGCGCCGCGCCTCGGCCGCGGGGCACGCGGCCATTCGCGCCTACGACCGCGCGATCGGCCTGTGCCTGCGGCACGGCGCCTGGGTGGTGGGCCTGTGCGTGCTGCTGGCGGCCGCGGCCTTCACCCTGTATCCCCGCCTGCCGAGCGAGCTCACGCCGCCCGAGGACCGCGGCGTGCTGGTCGTGCGGCTGGACGGGCCCGACGGCGTGAGCCTGGCCTACACGGACCGGCAGCTGGAGCGCGCCCTGGCGGCCATCCAGCCCCTGGTGCGCGAAGGGCTGGTGGAGAGCGTCTTCACCATCGCCGGCCGCTGGGACCTCAACCGGGCCGAGATCGTCGCGCCGCTCGTGCCCTGGGACCAGCGCGAGGTCTCGCAGGCCCAGCTGGCCACGCGCGTGCGCGCCGCGCTGGAGGGCCTGCCCGGCGCGCTGGTGCGCATCCGCAGCGGCAACAGCCTGGGCGTGGGCGGTGGCGACGGCAGCATCCAGATGGCCGTCACCGGCGACGACTACACGCGCATCGCGCAGGCGGCCGATGCCTTCGCGCGCCGCATCGAAACCGAGCTGCCGGGCCTGCGCGACGTGCGGGTGGACTACCAGGCCACGCAGCCCCAGCTGGCCGTGCAGGTGGACCGGCAGCGCGCCGCCGAGCTGGGCGTTCCGGTGCAGGGCCTGGACATCGTGCTGCGCGCGCTGGTGGGCGGCACCGAAGTGACGGAGCTCACGATCAACGACCGCAACCTGCCCGTCATGCTGGAAAGCCGCGAACGCGAGCGCGCCGACCCGCAGGACCTGCTGCGGCTGAAGGTGCGCGCCTCGCCCGAGGCGGGCGGTGCGCTGGTGCCGCTCGGCCAGTTCGTGCGCTTCGAGGAAACCGCCATCGCGGCGGAGCTGGACCGCCTGGGACAGCGTCGGGCCGTGGAGATGAGCGCCGTCACGCGCGAGGGCATGCCGCTGCAGCAGGCCGTGAGCGAGCTGCGCGAGCTCGCCGCGCGCGAACTGCCGCAGGGCATGGGCCTGCTGTTCCGGGGCGACGCGGCCACGCTGGAGGAGACGGGGCGCGACGTGGCCATCACCTTCGCCATCGCCTTGCTGGTGGTCTTCCTGGTGCTGGTGGCGCAGTTCGAGGGCGTGACCAGCGCGGCGGTGGTGCTGCTCACCGTGCCCTTCGGCCTGGCGGCGGCCGTCTTCGCGCTGTGGCTGAGCGGCACCTCGGTCAACATCTACAGTCAGATCGGCCTGCTGCTGCTGGTGGGCGTGATGGCCAAGAACAGCATCCTGCTGGTCGAGTTCGCCGACCAGCTTCGCGATGCCGGGCGCAGCGTGCGCGAGGCCGCGCACGAGGCCGCGCGCACGCGCCTGCGGCCCATCACCATGACCATGGCCTCCACGGTGCTGGGGGCGGTGCCGCTGCTGCTCGGAAGCGGTGCGGGCGCCGAGTCGCGCGCGGCCATCGGCTGGGTGATCTTCGGCGGACTTTCCCTCGCCGCCGTCTTCACCCTGTTCCTCGCGCCGGTGCTGTACCTCGGGCTGGCGCGCTTCTCGCGGCCGCGGGCCAATGCCGGCGAACGCCTGGACCGCGAGCTGGAGGCCGCCGCCGCGCAGGGGGAGGGCGGGTGAGGGCGCGCCGGCATGCAGGGCTCGGTGCGCTGCTCCTCGTGGCCGGCTGCGCCCTGCCGCCCGTCGGCCCGGCCCGGGTGCAGGCGCCCGACATCGCGCTCGCACCCGGGGAGCGCTTTCGCATGCAGGCCGCGGACGCACCGGCGCCCGAGCCGGCCGACCTGCACTGGTGGCGGCGCTTCGACGACCCGCAACTCGCCCGCTGGGTGGAGCAGGCCCTGGATGCGAACACCGACATCGCCATCGCGCGGCAGCAGCTCGCCCAGGCACGCGCCCTGCTGCTCGCGGCGCGGGCCGCGCGCGGCCCGCGCGTGCAGGGCCAGGCCGAGCTGGAGCTGCGCCTGCAGCGCGAGTCCGGCGAGCGCCGCGTGCAGCCGGCCGCCGGCCTCGCCCTGGACTGGGACCTGGACCCCTGGGGCGGGCTGCGCCTGGCCGAGCAGGCCGCAGAAGCCGGCGTGCTGCGTGCCGGCGAACTCGTCCATGCGCAGCGCCTCGCGGCCGCCGGGCTGGCGGCGCGCGCCTACCTGGAGTGGCGCCTCGCGCTGCACGACCACCGCGTGCTGGCCCGCACGGCCGAGGTGCTGCAGGAGGGGCTGCGCGTGACCTCGGTGCGGGTGGAGGCGGGGATCTCGCCGGTGCTCGATCGCGAACGGGCACGCGCGGAACTGGCAGTCACCGAAGCGGCGCTCGCAGCGGCGGCGGTGCGCGCCGGCCAGGCGCTCGCGGCCTTGCAGGTGCTGGCCGGCGAGCGGCCGCAGCCCGTCGCGCCGGGATTGAGCTTCGAAGCCACGCAGGCACGCGAAGCCTTGCGCGAGCTGCCGGCGCTGGAAGGCGCGCAGCCGGTGGCCGCGCCCCTGGACCTGCTGCGCCTGCGCCCGGACCTGCGGGCTGCGCAGCAGGCCCTGGTCGCGGCCGCCGCCGAGGTGGGGGTGGCCGAGGTGGCGTTGCGCCCGCGACTTCGCCTTCCCGGCACGCTGCTGGTGGGCGCGGCCACGGGCGGCGCGGGCCTGGAGCTGCTGGCCGCGACGCTGGCCGCGCTGGTCGAGGCGCCCTTGCTGGATGGCGGTGAGGCAGCCGCCGGCGTGGGCTTCGCGCAGGCGCGCCTGCGCGAAGCCGAGCTGCGGTACCGGCAGCAGCTGCTGCTCGCGCTGCGCCAGGTGGAAGACGCGCTGCTCGCCCGCGAGGGCGCCCTGGCGCGCATCACGGCGGCCCGGCGCGGCACGGTGGCCGCCAACGCCGCGCAGGAGCAGGCGCAGACGCTCTACCGCGTGGGCCTGACCAACTACCTGGACGTGGTCGATGCCCAGCGCACGGCGCTCACCAGCGAGCGCCTGCTGATCGAGGCGCGGGCGGAGTCCGCCGCGGCGGCGGTGCGGGCCTTCGAGGCCATGGGGCTGATCGCGCCGCCCTGAAACCGTGGGCGGCTACTGCCCCTGCGCGTGCGCCTCCTCCTCCAGCGCGTCCAGGAACACGCGCACCTTGGCCGGCACCAGCCTGCGCCCGGGCAGCAGGGCATGGATGCGAAGCGGCATGCAGCGCCACTCGGGCAGCACGGACACCAACCGCCGCTCGGCCACGGCCTGGGCGCAGAAGGTGCGCGTGATGCGCGCCACGCCCAGTCCGGCGATGGCTGCCTGCAGGCGCACGCCGGCATTGCCGCTGCGAAGGCGCGGGTTGCGCACCTCCACTTCCACTTCAGCGTCGGCGTCACCGGGTCCGGTGAAGCTCCAGGCGCTGTCCTCGCCGCCGGCCAGCAGCGGCAGCTGCTCGAGGGACTCGGGCGAAGCCAGGGGCGCATGGCGCGCGAGCAGCTCGGGCGAGGCGAAGAGGCCACGTTCCAGTGAATACACGCGGCGCGTGACCACGGTGGAGGGCGCGAAGCTGTGCTCGATGGCCGAGAAGACGATGTCGTACTGCCGCTCGAAGAGCGCCACGCGTGCATGCTCCACGTCGATGTGCACCTTCAGCGACGGGTGCGCGGCCATCACCAGGCAGGCTACCGAGGCGAGGTGGTGGGCGCCGAACTCGTAGGGCGCGGCCACGCGCAGCGTGCCCTGCACGGCCCCGCCCTGGGCCAGCGCATCCACCGCGCTCTCGCGCAGCTGGGCGAAGGGCCGGGCGATGTCCCGGTACAGCGTTTCGCCCGCATCGGTCAGGCGCAGCTGGCGCGTGGTGCGCTCCAGCAGGCGCGTGCCCAGTCCGGTCTCCAGGCGCGTGACGGCCGCACTGAGGCTGGACTTGGGGCGCTCCAGCACACGGGCCGCGGCGCTGAAGCCGCCGTGCTCCACCACCTGGCAGAAAGCGTCGAAGTCGTCCCAGTTCATCGTTCAGGTTTCGGAACACAGCGGACAGCGGCGCCGCTTTATCGGGCCGCCCGCGCGGCCTAGGATTGTCCCATTCCCCTGGAGACAAGGCGGGCCACGCGTCCGCGAGGAGTGTTGGCGATGTTCCTGAAGAACTGCTGGTACGTGGCCGCCTGGGACCACGAGCTGATCGACGAGTCGATGTTCTCGCCGGCGGGAAGCGGCTCGGAAAAGGGCAAGCGCGAGGGCAGCCGCGAATACCGCAACTGCCAGTTCATGACGTCGGAGACGCGCCGCACCACGCACTTCTTCTGGACCTGCCTGAACAACTTCGAGGGCGAGAACCACCACGTCTCGCGCTCGCTGCACCAGAGCCTCATCGAGGGCTTCATGGAAGACAAGCACCTGATCGAGGCGCAGCAGAAGGTGCTCGACGCCGACCCGGAGTTCACGATGGTGGCGGTGGTCGCCGATGCGGCGCTGTCGCACTTCCGGCGCACCTTCGAGAAGCTGGTGGCGCCGAGCTCGCGGCGCAAGCGTCGGCCAAGGCGGCCGTGCCGGTGGCGGTCGTCAAGCCGCCGCAGCAGGTCGCCACGGACGCCTGAGGAATCGCCGCTGCCGGGCGCTGCTTCGCATTTTTAGTTCGCCATCCCCAAGAACCACCAGGAGACAGAACGCATGTTCACACGCCGTCATTTCGTCCACGCAAGCGCTGCCGCCGTGGCCCTCGCAGGCTTCGGCCGCTCCGCCTGGGCGCAGTCACCCGAGACCGCCAAGGTCATCATCGGCTTCGCACCGGGCGGCACCATCGACCTGGTCGCGCGCCGGGTGGCCGACAGGATGGCGCCGGCCTACGCCCGCAACGTCATCGTCGAGAACAAGACCGGCGCGGGCGGCCAGATCGCCGTGCAGGCGGTGAACACCGCCGCGCCCGACGGCAGCACCATCCTGCTCACGCCGGCCTCGCCTCTGGCGCTGCATCCGCACACCTTCAAGAAACTGCCCTACGACCCGGTGGCCGACCTCGCGCCCGTCTCGGGCGCGGTGAGCTTCGACTACGCCCTGGCCGTCGGCCCGATGGTGCCGGCGTCGGTCAAGACCGTGCCCGACTTCCTGGCCTGGGCCAAGGCAAATCCGGCGCAGGCGAACTTCGGCTCGGCGGGCAACGGCTCGGCCGCGCACTTCATGGGCGCGGCCCTGGCCGATGCCGGCAAGGTGAAGGTCCAGCACATCGCCTTCCGCGGTTCGCAGCCCGCCATCCTGGACATGGTCGGCGGTCAGCTGGCCGCCGTGATCGGGCCGACGGGGGAATTCATGTCGCAGGCCCAGGCCGGCAAGGTGAGGCTGCTGGGCACCAGCGGCAAGCAGCGCGGCCGGTTCACGCCCGACGTCGGCACCTTCGCCGAGCAGGGCTACAAGGACGTCCAGGTGGTCGGCTGGTTCGGCTACTACGTGCCGGCGCGCACGCCACAGGAGGTGGTGCAGCGCCTGAACGCCAGCATCCGCAGCGGCCTGGCGGACAAGGACGTGATCGACAGCCTCGCGAAGCTCTACATGGAGCCGATGCCGACCACGCCCGCCGAGTTGGGCGCCCTGCAGAAGGCCGAGAGTGAGTTCTGGGCCGGCGTGGCCCGCAGCATCGGTTTCACGCCGTCTGCCTGAAGCCACGATGAGCGACGACCTTCTCGATCTGCACGCCCGCTTCGCGCAGCGCCGTCCCGCGGCCTGCGCACCGGAGGAATGGCGCGTGCGCTGCGAGCTCGCGGCCGCCTACCGCCTCTTCGCGCAGCTGGGCTGGCACGAGCTGATCTACAACCACCTCACCGTGCGCGTTCCCGGAACGCCGCACTTCCTCATCAACCCCTTCGGGCTGATGTACCGTGAGATCACGGCCAGCCGGCTGGTGAAGATCGACCTGGACGGCAACAAGGTCGAGCCCAGCCCCTGGCCGGTGAACCCGGCCGGCTTCGTCGTCCACGCCGCGGTGCATGCCGCGCGCGAGGACGCGCACTGCGTGATGCACACGCACACCACGGCGGGGCAGGTGGTCTCGTGCCAGCGCGAGGGCCTGCTGCCGCTGAGCTTCAACTCGATGTTCTATGCCGGGCGCGTGGCCTATCACGACTTCGAGGGCATCACCCTCGACCGGGATGAGTGCGGCCGCCTGGCCGAGCACCTGGGCACGAGCAACGTGATGATCCTGCGCAACCACGGCCTGCTGGTGTGCGGGCCCACCATCGGCGACGCGTTCGCCGAGCACTACATGCTGCAGCGTGCCTGCGAGGTGCAGGTGGCCGCCCAGTCCACCGGGGCCGAGCTGCTGCGGCCGGACCCTGCCATCGCGGACCGTGCCGGCGAGCAGTACGAGCGCACGGCGCGCAAGGGGGACCAGAACACGCTGCTGTGGAACGCGATGCTGCGCTGGGCCTGGAGTCTGGATGAGGGGTTTGCGGGATAGGAGTCGCCCTGGACCTGTCCCCCTTCGCCCTGAGCCAAAAATTCCCGTTCGCCCTGAGCTTGTCGAAGGGCATTCGCCCACCCCCCAGCCCTCACACCATCCCCCGCTCCGCCATCGACACCGCCACCCCCGGCGCCACGATGAAGTGGTCCAGCACCTGCACGTCCACCAGGCCCAGCGCGGCGCGCAGCGTGCGGGTGAGCGCCTCGTCCGCGCGCGAGGGCTGGGCGCAGCCGCTGGGGTGGTTGTGCGCCAGCACCACGGCATGCGCCTGCAGCGCCAGCGCGCGGATCACCACCTCGCGCGGGTACACGCTGGTTTCGGTCAGCGTGCCGCGGAACATCTCTTCCATGACGATGAGCCGGTTCTGCGCATCCAGGAACAGCACCGCGAAGACCTCGTGCGGCCGGTGCGCCAGGTGCAGCTGCAGGTAGTGCCGCACCGCCGTCGGTGAATCGAAGAGCTCGCGCTGGCGCAGCTGCTGGGCCACGGCGCGGCGGGCGAGTTCCAGCACCGCCAGCAGCTGGCTGCGCTTGGCCGTGCCGCCCAGGCCCTTGATGCGGCGCAGGTCCTCGGCCCCGGCATGAAGCAGCCCGGAGAGCCCGCCGAAGGCGTCCACCAGCTCCTGGGCGAGGGCGAAAACGCCCTTGCCGGCCAGGCCGGTGCGCAGCAGCAAGGCCAGCAGTTCGGTGTCGGAGAGTGCGGCGGCGCCGTGGCTGAGGAGTTTTTCGCGCGGTCGCGCGTCGAGCGGCAGCTGGTGCAGGGGCATGGGAATTCATGGCGCAAGCCGGGGCCCATTACCGCTCGTGGCCCGGCCGGCGCGGACGGGTTTCTACAATGGCGGCCAGTTTATCGGGACATCCATGGCCACCACCGCGCCCATTTCCGCGCCTATTTCCGCGCCCACCGGCGCCCGCGTCGCCCCGGGCTCCTTCCTCACGCTGCACTACCGGCTGGCCGGCCCGGCCGGGGACATCATCAACACCTTCTCGGGCAAGCCCGCCACGCTCACGCTCGGCTCGGGCGAGCTGTCGGCCGCCGTGGAAGAGCGCCTCATCGGCCTGGAGGAGGGCGCCCACGCCACCTTCGACATCCCGGCGGGCCAGGCCTTCGGCGAGCGCAACGCGGAGATGGTGCAGTGGGTCGCGCGCAGCCTGCTCGCGAAGATGGGCGACCCGGACGAGGACTACCGCGTCGGCGACGTGGTGCAGTTCCCCACGCCCGACGGCCTGGGCAGCTACGCCGGCGCCGTGCGGCAGGTGGGTCATGACGGTGACGGCGACGGCCGCTCGGACGCCGTGCTGTTCGACTTCAACCACCCGCTCGCGGGCCAGCCCGTCACCTTCGAGGTGCGCGTGATCGGGGTGCTATGAGCGCTGAGAACCGCGCACCTTCCGAAGTGCTGCTGGCCGAACCCCGGGGCTTCTGCGCCGGCGTGGACCGGGCCATCGACATCGTCGAGGCGGCGCTCGCCAAGTTCGGCGCGCCGGTGTACGTGCGCCACGAGATCGTGCACAACACCTTCGTCGTCAACGACCTCAAGTCCAAGGGCGCCGTCTTCATCGAGGACCTGGCCGAGGTGCCGCCCGGCGCCACCCTGGTCTTCTCCGCGCACGGCGTGAGCAAGGCAGTGGAGCGCGAGGCGCAGGGGCGAGGCTTCGAGGTATTCGACGCCACGTGCCCGCTGGTCACCAAGGTGCACGTGGAAGTGGCCAAGCTCGCGCGCGAGGGCTACGAGTTCCTCATGATCGGCCACAAGGGCCACCCCGAGGTGGAAGGCACCATGGGCCAGCTCGACGAGGGCATTCACCTGGTGGAGGACGTGGCCGACGTCGCGCGCGTGCAGCCGCGCCAGACCGAGCGCCTGGCCGTCGTCACGCAGACCACGCTCAGCGTGGACGACGCGGCCGAGATCATGGCGGCCATCAGGACGCGCTTTCCGCAGGTGCGCCAGCCCAAGCAGCAGGACATCTGCTATGCCACGCAGAACCGGCAGGACGCCGTGAAGCTGCTCTCGGCCGAGGTGGACGTGGTGCTGGTGGTGGGCAGCCCCACCAGCTCCAACAGCAACCGCCTGGCCGAGGTCGCGCGCAAGCGCGGTGTTCCCGCCTACATGGTGGACAACGCCGACGAGCTGCGCCCCGAGTGGCTGGAGGGCAAGGCCCGCGTGGGCCTCACGGCCGGGGCGTCCGCGCCGGAGGTGCTGGTGCAGGCCCTGGTGGCGCGCATCCGCAGCCTGGGCGGGGTCTCGGTGCGCCGCATGGACGGCATCCAGGAGACCGTGAAGTTCCCCCTGCCCAAGGGACTGAAGCTGCCGGCCGCGCCCGGAGCCTGATGCGGGTGCGCGAGGCCTCGGACACGCTCCTCGTCGTCGATGCCGGCTGCGCCCGGCGCCTGCTGCTGGCGCAGGCGGTGGACGAGTCGGACACGGAAGGCCGCTTCGTCAGCGCCGTCGAGCGCGAGCAGCTGGAGCGCGAGGCCTTGCATGCGGTCGCGGGCGCGCAGCCCGCGCAGGCGCCCGAGCCGGGGCCCTACCTGGACGAACGGGCGCGGCGGCTGATCGACATCGTGCGCCGCCGCGACCCGCGCCTGGCCTCGCTGGAGCATGCCGAGCCCTGGCAACGCTGGCTCGGCTGGGGCCTGCCGCTGCTGGCCCTGGCATTGGGCGCGGGCCTGGAACGCATCGACAACCCCGCCCAGGTCAACCTGCTGTCGCCGCCGCTGCTGGCCTTCCTGTTCTGGAACCTGCTGATCTACCTCGGCCTGCTGCTGCGGCCGCTGTGGAACCGTCGCCGCCGCAGCAGCGGCCCGGGCGGGCTCGCCGCCTTGCTGCGCGAGCTGCTGGGGCACCGCAGCGAACCGCGCGGGCGGCGCGTACGCGCCGATGTCTTCACGCGCTTTCACGCGCAGTGGTGGCGCATCGCCGGCCCCCTGGAGGGTTGGCGCGTGGCGCGCATCCTGCACGTGTCCTCAGCGGCCTGGGCCGTGGGGGTGGGCCTGTCCATCGTGCTGGGCGGCCTGGTGCGCGAGTACCGCGTGGGCTGGGAGAGCACGCTGCTGGACCTGCCTCAGGTGCATGCGCTGCTGTCCGTCCTCTTCGCGCCGGTGGTGGCGGTGCTGCCGCTGGAGGGCTTCACGCTTGCGGAGCTGGAGCGCCTGCATTTCCGCTCGGGCGTGGCGGTGGGGCAGGCCGAGGCGCGGCACTGGATCGCGCTGTACCTGGGGCTGCTGGGCCTGCTGGTGGTGCTGCCGCGCACGCTGCTCGCGCTCTATGCCGGCGCGCGCCGGCGCTGGCTCGCGCGCAGCTTGCAGATCGACCTGAACGAGCCCTACTTCACGCAGGTGCTCGCGCGCGTGAGCCCGGCACGGGTGGCCATCGTCTGGGCCGCTGCCGAGCCACCGCTGCGCGAGCGCCTGCGGCGCCTGTGGGCCGAAGCCTCCCTGTCACCCGGCGCGCCGGAGGCGGCCGCGGCCCCGATCCGCACCGACCGCGGCGACGAGCTGCTGGCCGGTGAATTCGTGCCCGCGCTGGACGCACCGGCCTCGGAAGCGGTGAAGGAGGCGCCCCGCATCGCCGAGGCCCCGAGTTCCACGGGCGCGGCGAGCGCCGCGGCCACCGTGCCGGCCGCCGCGCGCTCCCCCGCGCGCTGGCTCGCCCGCCTGCAGGCCTGGTGGGAGCCGCCGGCCCGCGCGGCCCTCACGGTGCCGCGCCCGCTGGCCGACCTGTGGCTGGTGGCGCTGGGCACTTCGCAGGAACTGGAGACCATCCTGCCGCACCTGCATGCCTTGCCCCGGCCGGTGATCCTCCTGCTGGCGGACCCGGCGCAGGAAGCCTCCGTGTGCGCGACGGCCGACACCGCGCGCCTGCCCTTCGAATGCCTGCCCCTGCACGCCAGCATGGGCGTGTGGGCCTGGGAAGAGCCCCTGCGCGAAGCCATCGCGCGGCATCTGCCGCAGCACAAGGCCGCCGGGGCGCAGCGCCTCTTCGCGACCTGGCGCACGCGGCACGAAGACCGGCTGCAGCAGGCCATGACGTTGCTGGCCGAGCCGCTGCAGCAGGCGGCCGCCGACGTGCAGACGGTCGCTTCCGGTCCCCTGGGCTGGCGCCGCATCGTCGACGCCGGTGAGCGCGAAGCCGGCGTGCAGGCGCGCGAGGAAGCCATGGCGGGCCTGATGCAGCGACTGGCGCAGTCCCAGGCGCGCAGCATGACCCAGCTGCGCCGGCTGCATGGCCTGCCGCCGGCCCCGGCGCAGGACGCCGCGGCCTGGCGCACGGACCGCTTCGTGGTGCGGCAGTCGGTCGATGCGCCGCAGGCCGGCATGGCGGGCGCGGCCAGCGGCGCTGCGGCCGGCGTGGGCATCGACCTCATCACCGGCGGCCTGAGCCTGGGCGCCGGTGCGGCGCTGGGCGCCTTGGTGGGCGGGGGCGCGGCCTTCGTCGCCGCGGCCCTGAAGAACCGCGCCGCACCCGGCGGGGGCACGCTGGTGCAACTGAGCGAGCCCATGCTGCAGGCCCTGTGCGAGATGAGCCTGCTGCAGTACCTGGCCGTGGTCATGCGCGGCGACGCGGACAGCGACGCAGGCAGCGGCCCTGAAGCCGTGCCTGCCGCGTGGCGGTCCGAAGTGGTGGCCTGCGTGGAGCGACGCCGGCCCCAGCTGCACGCCCTGTGGCAACGGCTGCGAAGCCAGCCTCCGGACGTGAAAGCGCCCGGCGAACTGGCCGGGCTGCTGGCCTCGCTGGCGCGCGAGGTGATGGGGCGCCTGCGGAACTAGGCGCCCCGAAGCGGGACCTTTACACGCCGCCCTTGCGGTGCGTGGTGTCCGTGTGGGTGTCGGTGCGATGCTCGGTGGACTTCTGGGCGTCGTCCTTGGCATCACCCCAGTTCTTCTGCACCTTGCCCTTGGCCTCGCGGGCCATGCCCTTGGCTTCGTGCTCGTGGCTTCCCGTCGCGTCGCCCAGGTTCTTCTGCGCCTTGCCGGCCATCTCGTCCACGCGGCCCTTGACTTGATCCTTGTTCATATCGCTCTCCTTAAAGGAATACTCGAGAGCCTTCAGGCTAGGCAGACCGGAGCGTGCGGGATGCAGGCCGTGCCCACGCCTGGCTGTGCGGCCCCGCCTACGGGGCGGTAGGAGCTCATCAAGCGGAGCGGGCGGCCCACCTAGAATCGCCCGATGCTTGACATCAGCCTGCTTCGCAAGGACCTCGACGCCGTCGTTCGCCGCCTGGAGGCGCGCAAGAGCCCGCAGCCCTTCCTGGACGTGGAGGCCTTCCGTCGCCTGGAGGCCGAGCGCAAGGTCCTGCAGACCCGTACCGAGGAGCTGCAGGCGCAGCGCAACCAGCTGTCCAAGCAGATCGGCCAGCTCAAGGCCAAGGGCGAGAGCGCCGACGAAGTGATGGCGCAGGTGGCGAGCATCAAGGACGAACTGGAGCGCAGCGCCGCGCGCCTGGAACAACTGCAACCCGAGCTGCAGGAGCTGCTACTGGCCGTGCCCAACCTGCCGCACGAGAGCGTGCCCGTGGGAGAGGGCGAAGAGGGCAACGTGCAGGTGCGAAGCTGGGGCACCCCGCGCGACTTCGACTTCAACGTGCGTGACCACGTGGAACTGGGCGAGCCCCTGGGGCTGGACTTCGAGACCGGCATCAAGCTCGCCGGTGCGCGCTTCACTGTGATGAAGGGATCCATCGCACGCCTGCACCGCGCGCTCGCGCAGTTCATGCTGGACCTGCAGACCCAGGCGCATGGCTACACCGAGTGCTACACGCCCTACATCGTCAATGCCGAGACCCTGCGCGGCACCGGGCAGCTGCCCAAGTTCGAGGCCGACCTGTTCGCCGCCAAGAAGGGCGGCCAGGAAGGCGAGGTGGCCAGCGAGGACGCGGCGCTGTACCTCATTCCCACCAGCGAGGTCTCGCTCACGAACTTCGTGCGCGGCGAAGTCGTTGCGCAGGCGCAGCTTCCCATCCGGCTCACGGCGCACACGCCCTGCTTCCGCTCGGAAGCGGGCAGCGCCGGCCGCGACACGCGCGGCATGATCCGCCAGCACCAGTTCGACAAGGTGGAGATGGTGCAGATCGTCCACCCCGAGCAGAGCGACCAGGCCCTGGAGGAAATGACCGGCCACGCCGAAGCCGTGCTGCAGCAGCTGGGCCTGCCCTACCGCGTCATGCTTTTGTGCACCGGCGACATGGGCTTTGGCGCCGCCAAGACCTACGACCTGGAAGTGTGGCTGCCCGCGCAGGGCACCTACCGCGAGATCAGCTCCGTCTCCAACTGCGAAGCCTTCCAGGCCCGCCGCCTGCAGGCGCGCTTCAAGAACGCCCAGGGCAAGAACGAACTGGTGCACACGCTCAACGGCTCGGGCCTGGCCGTCGGCCGTGCGCTGGTGGCCGTCATCGAGAACTACCAGAACGCGGACGGCAGCATCACCGTGCCGGAGGTGCTGCGCTCCTACATGGGCGGGATGGAGCGGATCGGGGGCTGAGCGCCGCGCGGCAGCGCTGCGCCGGAACCGGCGCGCGCCCGTCGATGCTCAATGCTCCGAGGACACCATCCAGGGGATGCCGAACCGGTCGGTGAGCATGCCGAAGTGCCCGCCCCAGAAGGGCGGCTCGAAGGGCATGGTCACCTTGCCGCCTTCGCTGAGCGCCTCGAAGGCCTTGCGGGCGTTCGCGGCATCGCCCGGCACGAACACGGACATCGCGAACCCGCCGTAGCTCGGCGCCGGCTGCCCGGGCATGCCGTCGCTGGCCATGAACCGGGCGCCTTCGCTCTCGAAGGTGGAATGCATCACCTTCTGCTTCCAGCCGGGCGGCAGCTGCCCGTTATCCATGGGCGTGCCTTCGTAGCGCATCAGCGTGGTGATCTCACCGCCGAGGCAGCGCTTGTAGAACTCGAGCGCTTCCTCGCAGTTGCCGTTGAAGAAGAGGTAGGCTTCGATCTGCTTCATGGAGGTCTCCAGGACAGGGCGGGGCACGGATCGTAGACCCGCGGCGCCGCGCTGCCGAGCCCTCCGGACGCCTGCTTGCATCCGCTACAATCGCCGGCTTCGCACCACAGCGAAACCATCACATCAGGAGCGGTGGCAGAGTGGTCGAATGCGCCGGACTCGAAATCCGGTATACGGTTTCACCGTATCGAGGGTTCGAATCCCTCCTGCTCCGCCAGGATACTCCACCGTTAACACGCACTGAGCCGCTGTTAACGCGCAGGAGAAAAATCCTAAGTCATTGATTTGACTGCATTTTTTTCCCCTAGCAGACTTTCTCAACACGCACTCAGCGCGCGCTAACGCGCACAGAGCAGTCGGCGGCTTCTGGCGGAATGTCTGGCGGACTGGAATGCTGTGAAGGGATTGACATGAAGCTCAATGGCAGGACAGCCAAGCTGCATCTGCTCACGGTTCGGCAGGTGCAATCGGCGGGCGAAGGAGATCACTCAGACGGGGGAGGGCTCATGCTGCGCGTGCGCGGCGTATCGTCCAGCTGGGTTCTTCGGTACACCTCACCGGCGGGGCGACGGCGCGAGATGGGGTTGGGCGCTGCTAGGCGGAGCAGCTCAGCGGACGCAGGCGGCAGCCTCGCACTTGCTCGCAAGTTGGCACGTGAAGCGCGCGATCAGGTGCAGGAAGGTCGTGACCCCATTACCGAGCGGGATCACCAGCGTGCAGCTGCCCGCGATGCGGAGGAGGCAGCAAGGGCAAAGCAAAAGCGCCAGCACCTTACCCTCTGCCGAGCCGCTCGTGAATATCACGAGCGCGTCATTGAGCCTCGGCTGTCAAGCAAGCATGCAGCGCAATGGTTGGCTTCTCTGGAGAACCACATGCTGTTGGACACTTGGCACAAGCCCATCGCAGAGATTACGCCGGCGGCGCTTCTAGCAGCACTCCAAACCGTGCGCCCCCATGAGCGGGCCCGGAACGTCACCGGCAGCACAGTGCCTGAGACACTCAATCGCATCCGACAGCGGCTGGACGCGATCTTCGAGGATGCGATCTTTCACGGTCATTGCACGAGCAATCCGGCGGCTGCAATCCGGCGCAAGATGCGGGAGGTGCTCCCCGCGAGGCGATCAAGACAACTCAGGGCGCTCGAATACCGCGAGGCGCCGACGCTGATGGCTAAGCTAAGGAAGACGCAAGGAGTCTCGGCGCGTTGTTTGGAACTGGCATTGCTCACAGCTGCGCGCACATCGGAGGTGCTCGGCGCCGAATGGAGCGAGTTCGATTTGGTCGAGAACACGTGGACGATTCCAGCCGAGCGCATGAAGGCTGGGGAAGCTCACGTAGTCCACCTCTCGGAGGACGTGCGAGAGATCGTGCTTGGACAACGCGGTCTGGATACAGCGCTGCTGTTTCCTTCTCCCACAAAGCCAGGCAAGCCTATGTCCAACATGGCGCTACTCGCGACGCTGGACCGTCTGAGCGCACGCGCTCAAACAACGGTTCACGGGTTGTGTCGGGCGACGTTCTCCACCTGGGCATACGACACCGGTGCGGCACGCCCTGACGTAATCGAGGCATGCTTGGCGCACAAGGAAGCGGATCGGGTAAAAGCCGCCTACAACCGGGCGCAGTTCACGACCGAACGGCGAACTCTAATGGAATCTTGGGCGCGCTTTCTTTTGTCAGGTGACTCTTAGCTATGCCTCTCTACTACTACGTCGGTCGCGGTACTGAGCTCGAAAGTGATGAGCAGCCTGGATCCGCATGGTTCCGGCAGCCTTCCTTGCTGCTATTTGCAGTCATGCAGCACATGCTTGTTGACCGAAATTTCGCGGAAGCAGCTGTTCGCGCGATTGTGTCGTTCACAACGCGCGATGCTCGGCTTTCGGAAGTCCTTGAAAAGTGCCAGCGCAAAGGCAGCTCGGGTCGGCCGCAAGTTCCTTATGAAGACCTTGTCGTATTGCTCGACGTGCACGACTTCGTCCGCCAGCAGCTATCCCGCGAGGACACGCTCCGCGAATTGGAGCGTATGTTCCATCTTGAAAGAAGAACAATTGAAAGGCGTCTAGCCCGTGCGCGGAAAATGGTGAAAGCAGAAGATCGATGGCCGTATGGACTTGAGGCCATGCGGTATCGCGGCGACTAACCTGACCGCCTGCTCTCCAAGGGCCGGAATGTAGGGGCAAGCGCGCGTTGCTGACGCGCTGTATGTCTTGTTCAGCAGCGGCAGAACGTACATCACGGACCGCCACGCCGCGCACCATTACTGCAGTTGCGCCCAGGCTGGGCAGCGCTCGTGGTATTTCAACTGGCCGCACCCGCTCGCGCACAAGTTGCTTGCACCAGGACGGCTGCCGAAATCGCTGTCGGTCTCAACCCATCGATCCCACGATTCACTCAGGCAATGAAGATGCGGTTGCCGCCCCTCTCAAGTTCGACGACAGAAACCCGAAGATTTTGCCGGTGACAAAGGCTGCACTGGCTCTGATCCTTTCCGCACCGCATGCACGCGCGGGCATACATCAGGAAGGTGAGAGGATGGAGCAAATGAGGCACAACGATCGTCCGAGCTTGCCGCCGGTCTTGGCTGCATCACTGACGAAGACCTCGCCCTACTTGCCGACACGGCGGTGGAGATCGTCGCCACGTGGCGCCACCGCGGTGAAGGGCCGGTCTTTTGCAAGGTCGGGACGCGAGCATTTCACAGCCTGGGTGCCGTGGTGGACTGGATGTACAGGCGCAACAAGCACTCGGCAGAGGCGCAGCGATGACGCGCTCGAGTGAATGTGGCAGAAGTGGTGCCTGCGGCCAGGCTTCCTCAGTCGACGCGTATGTCCGGCGAGGTATCGGTGCAGTGCGGGAGAGTGTTCCACTGCTGCTGCTAACGGAGCAGGAGGCCGCACAGGCGCTTGGCGTAAGTCATCGCAAGTTCCAAGACTTGCGAGATCAGGACTGGTGCCCAAAACCGATCGTCCTAGGGCCGAGACTGCTTCGCTGGGCGCGGGCGGAACTGGAGCAAGCAATTGCGAACATGCCACGCCAGGTCACGAAGGCCGAACCACTGCGGGAGCGCATAGATCGCATGAAGCGCACCGCGAAGTAGCTTAGTGAAAGCGCGACGCGCAGCGCGAGAAGCTGGCGACTCTGCAGATTTAGTTTCCGCTTTTCTTTGGACCCGACTCGGGCCGTGCAGCTTCTCCCGCGTACTGCAGGCGAGAGCATCCGAAAGACCCAGCCCGCGCGACGAGGTCGGCTGCTACCAGGGTCGGACTATCCAAAGGTCTCACACATGATTTACGCACCGGGTCAAGTACTGCCGCCGAACTTCCCAGGGATTCCGCCCGAGCTGAAAGAGCTGGCGCGATGGCTCGTGTGGCGCGGCGCGAAAGTGCCGTACTTGGCAACGGCCATCAAAAGCAAGGCTGACGTCACCGACCCAACGTATTGGTCGACATTTGAGCAGGCGCAAACTGCATATTCCGAGGGAGGATACCTGGGGGTTGGATTCGCCTTGAACGGCGACGGCATTGTCGGCCTAGACCTCGACAAGTGCGTTGTAGGCGATCAACCAGACGAGCGCGCGCTCTCGCTACTCGAGCGGCTCGGGTGCGGCTACATCGAACGGAGTCCCTCTAACACCGGACTGCGGGCGTTTGGCCGCGCAGAGCTGAACGGCTCCTTCAAAGGAGTTCTTGAAGGGGTGCGATTCGAGGCCTACGCAAGCGGCCGCTACCTAACAGTGACCGGGCGTCACTGGAAAAACGGGCCCTTAGCCCCGCTGCAGGGCCTGAACGAGCTACTCACTCAAGCGGAGACTCCACAGAAGAGTACAGAGGAGAACAGAAGCAATCCCCCCCGGGAGTTGCTTTCCACCTCTCTGCCATCTCAGTTTTCTCCGTGTCTCTCTGTGGACCAGGTGGCGCACACCCTCCCTTCTGGCGAGGGCGAGCGCAACCGGCGACTTTTTGATCTCGCTCGACTTGTGAAGGCAGCTATGCCGCATGCCACGCAGGAACAGCGCCGTGCCGTCGTCCAGGTCTGGTATCGCATGGCATCGCCGTTTATCGCGACTAAAGAATTCTCGGTCTCCTGGGCGGAGTTCGAGTACGCCTGGACTCGCGTGAAGTTCCCCCCCGGACGCGGTCTTGCGGAGTTGTTGAAGGGGGTCGACTTCGAAGCACCGCTACCCGACGACCTCGCCTCTCGCGGTTACATAGGTCGCGACAAACAACTGATCCACGTCTGCGCAGCGCTGCAAGATGCTCACGGTGACCAACCGTTCTTCTTGTCCGTCAGAACAGCCGGTGTCATCTTGGGGGTGGATTTCAAGTACGCCGCGCTGATGTTGAAGGCTTTAACGCTGGACGGAGTCCTGACCGTCGTCAAAAAAGGGGTGGGTAAGCAGGCCACTCGCTACAAGCTGGTGAGAAGGGTCAATTGTGGGTAGAGGCGGTTCTGTTGATTTTCCTATTGATTTCGCATCGCATGAAAACGAGACAGCTCACAAATCAGTGCACGAAGTTGGATATACGTCAGCTTTGTCGGTCGGGTTTTGGCACACCGGGCACAACACTCGAGGTAACTCGTGAACGTGGGCGGGCAGGGCAGATACGCGTCCTAGTTGAACTGCGCGTGAGCTACCAGGCGACCGTTCGGACGTGGTCACCCTCTCTCACCTGCTTCCCGCTTGAATCCCTGGTCAACGTATTGATAACGAGCTGCCACTTCGGTGGGCGGCGCCTCTGGTGGCAGTGCCCGAGCCTGGAATGTGGACGGCGGGTTGCGGTCCTGTACGAATGTGACGGGGAGTTCGCTTGCAGAACGTGTCGTGAGCTCTCCTACAAGTCACAGAGAACTGGCAGAACAGAGCGGCTGAGGCTGGCTGTTGAACGACTCCGGCGCGAAATGGGGTGGCAGCCGGGAGTCGCAAATGGTGAGGGCCAACGCCAGCCGCGTACTCACCTCAGGACGTACTTGCGGCTACAGGAGCGCTACTTCCAATTGCTGAACGTTTATCTCACGGCTGCTAGCGAGTCGCTGCCCATGACCAAAGCTACGCGGATTGGGGAAAGAAAATGAGCAAGGACAACATCGCCGTGAAGTCCAGTAGGAAGGTGGTGGACTCCGGTGCCTCGTACCACAAAGGTTGGCAGGTTCGCGGTTTCCCGCCAACAGCATGTCAGCCCGAGCAGCCTACGGCCGCGAAGCGGAAAGACAAACGCAGTGTTATCGGTACATTTTCATCCCGATCGGCTGCGGAGGACTGTCGGGACCTCGCTGCCCGATTCGGATGGCTCGATTTGGAAGTTGTCGAGGCGAAGAATGATGGTCCGCTGGAGGACAATCTTTGGAGCGAACTGCCATAGGTAACTATGGATTTGCAAGGAGACTTGGCGGATCCACCGTCCGCCCAACGTGACCCGCCTTCGCCTCACGGTCAGCCCTCCCACCTGTTGTCCGCTACGGGTTCCACCTCAGGCACCTCGAGAAGGTTTGCTCTCGGCCAAGAAGCAGACCTCAGGCGACGACAGATTCGGGGTGACCCCCGCCAGCTCACTGTGCTCGTCAATGCCCGCAACGTTCAATCGCCGGAATTCCTGGCGCAGCTGCTCTGCGGCGCTCGCGTCCGCCGCCAGATGCAGCGGTCCGGTCTCGGACAAGACGCCGTCAGGAGTCGGCACAACCGCCGCGTAGGCTGACCGGTGACGCGGGAGACATCGAGAAGGTCGTTCACCAGGCGAGACATGTGCGCGACTCCCGCGCGGTCTCTCCCGCAGTGGCGCTCGTCATTGATGATGTCGCCGACACTGCAGACAGCTACCTGTTCCCCGGTCGGCGTGTTGAGCGGAACCTGTCGGTGCGCCAGTACAGCCGGATCGTGAAGGGCTGGGCGAGCTGCATCGGGCTTGATCAGAACAGGTATGGCACGCACTCGCTCCGGCGCACTAAGGCGACGCTGATTTACAAGCGGACCAAGAACATCCGGGCAATCCAGCTGCTGCTCGGTCACACGAAGCTGGAGAGCACTGTCAGGTATCTGGGGATTGAGGTGGATGACGCACTCGAAATCTCGGAGCAGACGGAGATCTAGGCCGCTTTCGGCCAGGAGCCGACCGCTCAAGCGCACCTCAACCCCGAGCACGTTAGGGCCTCGTTCCGACTCGGTCGTCGGGGTGTGAAGCAGGTGTGCAAGCGCGCCGGGCAGCGTACCCAGCGACGCAGCTGCCGCTGCACGAGCTTGGCACGAACCATCCAGCCAACTTGTTGAGCCCGCGACCACGCGGACGGGACATCGGTAGCCTCACCGGAGATTGACGCCGCGTGCTGCTGGCGTTGGCAGGTGCTGCGTGCCGGCGCGCTGGATTACGCGCTCGGCGTTGACCAGCGAACTACGCTGTGCATAATGAATTTATGCTTTGCGTAAATTGTTGATGCCCAGAGCCACGACGACTCCGCTCACCGCCACGCCGCCCGCGTCGGACCGCGGGCGTGGTCAAAAGGTGCAATCGGCTGAGGTCGCCGTGACCGTGCTGAAGGCTCTGGCGGCACTGGGCGGGGCCGCAACCCTGACCCGCTTGGCCCTGCAGCTGCAGGAACACCCGGCCAAGGTGCACCGCTACCTCTCCAGTCTGGTCAGCTCCGGTTTCGTCGAGCAAGACCCGATCACCGCCCGCTACTTCCTCGGCAGCGAGGCGATCTTTCTGGGGCTGGCGGCCCAGCGGCAGTCGGACGTGCTGCGCCTGTGCACGGCCGAGATTGCGAAGGTGACCGAGGACCTGGGCGTGAGCTGCCTGGTCGCCGTGATGGGCAACCAGGGCCCGGTGATCGTGCGTTGGGAGGAGCCCGTGCAGGCCATCGTGGTGAATGTACGGGCCGGTTTCGTCATGCCGGTGCTGTGGTCCGCCACGGGACGGGCTTTCGCGGCTTTCCAGCGTTCGGCCGTGGTCGAGGCGGTGATCACGCGCGAGCTTGCCGCTGCCACCGCGCAGCAGCGCCGCGAACTGCCCGACCGCAAGGCCGTGGAAGCCATGCTGGCCGGCTACCGGCCGCATGGTTGCACTTGGCTGCGGGACCAACCGCTCAAGGGCGTGGGCAGTCTCGCGGCGCCGGTGTTCGAGGCGAACGGCCAGGTGGCTGCCGTCGTCGTAGCGCTCGGCGTCGCGGAGACCTTCGACCTACGGCCGGACGGCCCCAATGCGAAGGTGCTGCGGGCGGCTGCGCAATCGGTGAGCCAGCGACTGGGCCATGCGATGGCCGATGCGAGCTGAAGGACGACGGCAGTCACGATCCTGAGAGGACGACCATGAACTTCTCCGAAGACTCTTCTTGCGAGGCTGGCCCGGTCGGCACCGTCGAGGAACTGATCGAAGACATCGCGCAGGTGCACTGCGTCCCTGGCTGGATCCGCCACCCGCGGCCTCTCATGTGGCCGCGGCCCCGCTCCAGTTTCGTTCCGGCGCATTGGCAGTACTCACGCATCCGGCCTGCGCTCGTAGCGGCCGGCCGTGTGATCGGGACCGACCAGGCCGAGCGTCGCAACTTCATTCTGCGCAACCCCGTCGAGGGTAACGACTTCGGCACCACTCGTACGCTGATCGGGGCCTACCAGTCCATCCTCCCGGGCGAGCGGGCGCGCGCCCACCGCCACTCGCCCCATGCGTTGCGCGTCATCCTCGAGTCACGCGGGTCGTACTCGGTGGTGGACGGACGCAAGCACCCGATGGAAACCGGCGACATCGTGCTCACGCCCGGTGGTTGCTGGCACGGGCATGGCCACGAAGGTACGGAGCAGGCGTTCTGGTTCGACTGCCTGGACATTCCCCTGGTGCACCTGCTGGAGCCGATGGCGAGCGAGGAGCATCCGCAGGGCTGGGAAGCCGAGGTGACCGAGGAGGCAAGCTCGGCGATGCGCTTTGCCTGGGCGGACACGCAGCAGGCCCTGCAGGCCCAGGCCGCTTCCGAAACCCCGGGGCAATCGCGCCTGTTCGGCGCCACCGTGGAACTGCCGGCGCCTTCCATGCCCACCATTGGCATCAAGGTGCATCGCATGGCGGCGGGTTGGCAGGGCGCGCCCTACCGCCACAGCGCCAGCTCCATCTTTGTAGTGCTGCAGGGGCGCGGCACGAGCGAGCTCGGAGAGGCCCGCTTCGACTGGGCTTTCGGCGATGTCATCGCAGCACCGATGGCCGTGCCGCTGCGGCACCGGGCCGACAAGGAGGCGGTGATCGTGGAACTCACCGACGAGAAGCTGATGCGGCACTGCGGCTACTACCGCCTCGAGCTGCTCGAAGCGCAGGGGGGCGCGCAATGAAAGGTGTCGGCGGACTCCCGGTGGTGGTCGTCGGCGCCGGCATCGGCGGGCTCGCCACCGCATTGACCCTCGGCCGCCAAGGGCGCCCGGTGTCGGTGCTGGAGCAGGCCGACCAGATCGGCGCCATCGGCTACGGCGTGCAGATCGGCCCCAACGTGCTACCGCTGCTCCAGCGCCTGGGGCTGGGCGAGGCGGTGCTCCAGAAGGGGTATCTGCCCACCGAGATCCGCTGGCTCGATCTCTCCAGCGGCGCGCAGATTGCGGACATCCCGCTGCATACCGAGGCCTTCGCCCGCCGCTATGCCGGCTCCAGGTACATGGCGATCCATCGGGTGGACCTGCACGAGCTCTTGCTGGCCGCCTGCAAGGCGCTGCCGAACGTCGCGCTGAACCAGGCCACGGCCGTGACCGGCTACCGGCAGGAAGGCGAGCGGCTCGCCGTTCTCACTGCCGAGGGCCGCGAGGTCGAGGCGGCGGCCGTGATCGGCGCCGACGGACTGCGCTCACGCATCCGTGCACAGATGCAGCCGGGGGACGCCCCGCGTGACACGGGCTATGTCGCGCACCGCACCATCGTCCCGATGGAGGAGGCGCCGCAACTCGCGCGCCGCCGCACCGGCGTCACCATGTGGAGCGGCGCGGGCGTGCACGTCATCTACTACCCGCTGCGGGAACGCACCGAGCTCAACATCGTCCTGGTCGTGCGCGTGCCGCCGGGCGTCGAGAGTGACAGCCCCGCCTACCGCGAGCACCTCGCCCGCGTCATGGCCGACGCACAGGCGGAGCCGCGCGAGCTCATCGCCCGCGTGAATCTCGGCCGGCGCTGGGCGATCGCAGACCGCGATCCGATCCGCCGCTGGTGTGATGGACGGGTGACCCTGCTGGGCGATGCGGCCCATGCCACCCTGCAGTCCCTGGCGCAGGGCGCCGGCATGGCCGTCGAGGATGCAGCGCTGCTGGGGGACCTGCTGCAGGAGGCGGGCCAGGACTACGCGGCCGCCTTCCAGCGACTGAATCGGGCTCGCTTCCTGCGCACCGCGCGCGTTCAACTCGAGTCGCGCGCGCTCTGGGACATCTACCACTGTGACGGCCTTGACGCCGAGGTCCGCGCCTTGCAGTGGGGCGAGCGCCGGCCCGAAGACTTCTATAGCTGCCTCGACTGGCTCTGGACGCCGATGCAGCCCGCTCCCTGAACCTCTCGTGACCCAACCCCCCAAATGAAAATTTGCCGCTTCAACCACGACCGCCTCGGCCTCATCGAAGGCGACGCCGTCTTCGACGTCACTGCCGCGCTCGATGCCTTGCCGGCCGTGCGCTGGCCCGGCCGTCCGGGCGATCCGCTTGTCGGTCATCTCGATGCCGTGCTCTCGGCCGCACGGCGCCTGCGGCCTGAGGCGGCGCGGCAAGCCCTCGCCAGCGTGGCGCTGGACAGCCCCATCACGCAGCCGAGCAAGGTCATGGCCGCACCGGCCAACTACCGCTTGCATGTGCAGCAGGACACCAAGGACCCGGGTGTCGACCACGGCGTGCACGCCAAGGCCCTCGACGGGGTCGACCGCCCGGTCGACAAGTACGGCCTTTTTCTCAAGGCGAGCTCGTCCATCGTCGGCCCGCGCGAGGGCGTGGAGATCGTGTTTCCGGAGCGGCGCACCGACCACGAGATCGAACTCGGCGTGGTGATCGGCAAGCCTGGACGCGAGATCGCCCGCGCCGACGCCATGCGGCACGTGGCGGGGTATCTCATCGGCCTGGACATGACAGTCCGCGGGGTGGAAGAGCGCAGTTACCGCAAGTCCCCGGACAGCTACACCGTGCTCGGCCCCTGCCTCGTGACTGCCGACGAGATCAGCGACCCGCACGCGCTCACGATGTCGCTATGGGTGAACGGCACGCTGCGACAGCACACGTCCACCGGGTCCATGACCGTGGACATCCCGGACCTGATCGAGTTCGCTTCGCGCGCCTACACGCTGCATCCCGGCGACGTCATCCTCACCGGAACGCCCGAGGGGGTGGGGCCGGTGGTCGCTGGAGACGAAGTGCGTGTGGCCTGCGAAGGGATTGGGGAGATGAGCTTCAAAGTGAAGCCCCGCCAGGTTGGCGCCGGGTGAAGCTGCGCGCAGGCGAAACCGCTCACGGCAGTTCGCCATGCGCACAAGCAGTCCGAATTCATTGACCCAGATCAAGACGGCCCTAGACTTTTTGTCAGGTGCCGCTCGGTCACGATGACACGGCACAAGGAGACAAGCAGACATGCAGACCACTGCACCCGTGGACCGGGAAGCGGCCGTTGCGGTTCCCCGCACCGACTTCGATCCCTACGCCGACGCGGCCCTGGACGACCCGTACCCGCACTACGAGATGCTGCGCGAGCTCGGGCCGGTGTTCTACCTCTCGCGCTACGAGGCCTACGGCTTGGCCCGGCATGCCGAGATCGATGCGGTGCTGCGCGATCCGGTCACGTTCTGCTCCAGCGCGGGTGTGGGCCTCGCCAACTTCCACACGACCGAGCCCTGGCGCAAGCCCAGCATCATCCTGGAAGTGGACCCGCCGATGCATGGCCGCACGCGCAAGGTCGTGGCCGGGCTGCTGGCGCCGGCGTCCATCGGGCCGCTGCGGGCCCGCTTCGAGCAGGAGGCGGATCGATTGGTGGACCGGCTGCTGGAGAAGGGCCGGTTCGACGCGGTCACCGACCTGTGCGAGGCCTACCCCCTGAAGGTTTTCGCCGATGCGGTCGGCATCCCGGCCGAGGGCCGGGAGCAGTACCTGCTGCCCTATGGCGACATGGTCTTCAACGCCTTCGGGCCGGTGAACGAGCGCTTCCGGAAGTGCCTGGCCAAGGCCCAATCCGGCGCCATCGACTGGATCGCCGAGGTCTGCAAGCGCGAGAACCTCACGCCCGGCGGCTTCGGTGCCCGCCTGTACGAGGCGGCCGACGAGGGCCTGCTGGCGCCGGAGGAAGCGCCGATGCTGGTGCGCACGCTGCTCTCGGCCGGTCTGGACACCACGGTCTTCACCTTGTGCAACGCGATCCGGTCGTTCACGCGTTTTCCCGATCAGTGGGCCCTGGTGCATGCGAACCCGTCGATGGCCCGGCAGGCCCTGGAGGAAGTCCTGCGGTATGAAAGCACCTTCCACTCCTTCTATCGCACCACCACGCGCGAGGTGGAGGTGGCCGGCGTGACGATGGGGCCGGAACAGAAGGTCTGCGTGTTCATCGGGTCGGCCAACCGTGACCCCCGGCGCTGGGGCGATACGGCGGACCGGTTCGACGTCACGCGCCGCGCGGCGGGCAACATGGCCTTCGGCACGGGCGTGCACGGCTGCGCGGGGCAGATGATCGCCCGCCTGGAAGGTGAGATCGTGCTGACTGCGCTGGCCCGGCGCGTGAAGTCCTTCGAGGCCGAAGGCACGCCGGTCATCCACTACAACAACTCGGTTCGCGGCTACACCAGCATGCCGGTGCGCATCACCGCCGCGTGACGCTCCTGCCGCGAGTCATCTTTCCAGGGCACCCATGCCGAAGATCACCTATGTCCAGCCCGGCGGTGAGCGCCGCTCCGTCGAGGTCGCGCCCGGCGCGACCGTCATGCTGACCGCCGTTGCCAACGGCATCCCCGGCATCGTGGCCGAGTGCGGCGGCGCCGCCATGTGCGCCACCTGCCACGTTTACCTCGACGAGTCCAGCGCGGCGGCCGTGCCGCCGGTGAGCGAGGTGGAGAACGAAATGCTGGACAGCGCCGCCAGCGGGAGGCGTGACAACAGCCGCCTTGGCTGCCAGCTCGTGGTCGCGCCGGGCGTGGACGAGATCGTCGTCCACATCCCCTCGCACCAGGTCTGATGCCGATGGACGCTGGCGTCATCATCGTCGGCGGCGGGCAGGGCGGTTTCCAGGCTGCGGCCTCCCTGCGCGAGGAAGGCTATGCCGGGCCAGTGACGCTGGTGGGCGCAGAGCCGGTCTCGCCCTACCAGCGCCCACCCTTGTCCAAGGGCTTTCTTACCGGCAAGACCCCGCAGGCCCAACTCCCCCTGCGGCCAGACGCGTTCTATGAGGAGCGCGGCATCGAGTGGCTTGCGGGCGAACGCGTGACCGGCATCGACCGCGTGGCACGGCGCGTGACGCTCGCGAGCGGTGCCCGCCGAGCGTACGACCACCTTGTGTTGGCGACCGGCGCCGTCCCACGCATGCCGCGTAGTCCCGGCGCCGAGCTCGAGGGCGTGCAGGCTCTGCGCACCCTGGCCGATGCGCAGCTGCTGAAACAGCGGCTCGGGCAGGCCCATCGGGTGGTGGTCGTCGGGGCCGGGTTCATCGGGCTTGAGATCGCTGTGGCATCGCGTGAGCTCGGGCTCGAGGTCGAGGTCGTCGAATTCGCGCAGCGGGCGCTGCAGCGCTCCGTGTCGGCCGATGCAGCGGCATTCCTGTCCGTAGCACTGCAAGCGCGCGGCGTCCGTTTTCATTTCTCGACCGGTGCCGAAGCCTTTCTCGGCGAGGCTGGCCGGGTGTGCGCTGTCCAGACACATCGCGGCGATGTTCTGCCCGCAGACGTGGTGGTCATCGGCGTGGGCGTCGAGCCCGATGACGCGCTGGCCCGTGAGTCCGGGCTTTCGGTGCAAGGCGGCGTCCTGGTGGACGATTACCTGCTGACCAGTGACCCCGCGATCTCCGCGCTTGGCGACTGCGCGCGCTTTCCCGCCGCGGACGGCGCGCCGCCGATCCGCATAGAGTCCGTGCAGAACGCGGTCGATCAGGCGCGCTGCATCGCCGCGCGGGTCGTTGGCCGTCCGGTGCGGTACCGAAAGGTGGCCTGGTTCTGGAGCGACCAAGGGCAGAACCGGCTGCAGATCGCCGGTGTCGCCGACCCGGCCGATGCGTCGGTGCTTCGCGGCTCCATCGCGGACGGCAAGTTCTCCGTCCTGCGCTTTCGCGGCGACCGGCTCACCGCCATCGAGTCCGTCAACAGCGCGGCGGACCACATGGCCGCCCGCAAACTCCTGGCGGCCGGCATCGCGGTCACGCCCGAGCAGGCGGCCGACGCGAGCGTGAAGCTCGCGAGCCTCGTGGCCATGGCCGCCTGACCGGCCGCAGGACACCCCACATAACGACCAGGAGATTCTTGCCATGACTGAAAGTCCCAAGACCGTGATCGTCACCGGCGGCGCCAGCGGCATCGGCCTTGCCTTCTGCGAGCACCTCGCCAACCTGGGTCACCGCATCGTGGTGGCCGACCTGCGGGGGGCCGATGAGGCCGCGGGCAGGCTGCGGGAGCAGGGTGCCCAGGCCGTCGGTGTGCGGACCGACGTGGTCAGCGAGGACGACGTGGCCGCCATGGCCCGCTCGGCCGAAAGCGAGTTCGGCGGGGTCGACGTGCTGGTCAACAACGCTGGCCTTTTCACCACGCTGGCCCTGAAGCCCTTCGAGCAGATCGGCAACGCGGAATGGATGCGCGTGATGGAGGTCAATACGCTCGGGCCCTTCAACTGCGCCAAGGCAGTGCTGCCGGCGCTGCGCCGCAGCGGTCGCGGCCGGGTGGTCAACATCGCCTCGATCGTGCCGATGAAAGGGCCGCCCAACATGGCCCACTATGTCGCGAGCAAGGGCGCGGTGATCGCTTTCACGCGCTCGCTGGCGCGCGAGTTGGCCAAGGACAGGATCACCGTCAACGCCATCGCGCCCGGGTTCACGCTCAGCGACGGCGTGCTGCAGAACGACCTGCACAACCGCATTGGCGACAACGCCCGCACGACGGGCCGCTGCATCCAGCGTGACCAGGTCGCGGGCGATCTCGTGGGAGCGCTGGCCTACCTGGTCAGCGACGGCGCTGCCTTCGTCACGGGCCAGACGCTGGCCGTGGACGGTGGCAGTGTTTTCCTCTGAAGGAGTTCCTCACCGCCTTTCGTGCTTCATCACCCCTGCAAACCGCAAGATTTAGAAAAGGAGACAAGCCATGCAACGACGTTCACTGCTCAAATCCGGCGCCGCCATCGCACTGGGCGCCCCCGCACTCCACGGCTTCGCCCAGGAGACGGTCACGTTGAAGTTCCACACCTTCATGTCGCCCGCGTCCAATGTCTGGCTGTACATCCACAAGGCGTGGATGGACAAGGTGGAGAAGGACTCCAACGGCCGCATCAAGTTCGAGGCCTATCCGGCGATGCAGCTCGGTGGCACGCCGCCCAACCTGTACGACCAGGCGCGTGACGGCGTGGTCGACATCTCCTGGACCCTGCCGGGCCTGACGGGCGGACGCTTCCCGCGCGCCGAGGTGTTCGAGCTGCCCTTCATGATGAAGGACGCCGAAGGCACGTCCCGCGCGGCCTGGGAGTTCTACACGACCATGATGCGCGACGAGTTTCAGGATACGCGCGTGCTGGCCTTCCACACGCACGGTCGCGGCCTGCTGCATACGCGCAGCAAGCTGGTGAAGTCGCCCGCTGACCTGCGGGGCGTGAAGATGCGCGGACCGACCCGAATGGCGACCCGCCTGCTGGGCCACGCCGGCGCCATTCCCGTCGGCATGCCCCTGCCCGCTATTCCGGACGCGCTGAGCAAGGGAACGGTCGACGGCGTGGCCCTGCCCTGGGAAGTCACGACTTCGGTGAAGGTGCTGGAGCTGTGCAAGTACCACAGCGAGTTCCCGGATTCGAGCCCGGCGCTCTACACCTCGGTGTTCGTCATGTCGATGAACAAGCCCAAGTACGAGTCGCTGCCGCCGGACCTGAAGAAGGTGATCGACGCCAACTCCGGCGCCGACGTGTCCGCCTGGATGGGCAAGGTGCAGCAGGACTATGACCCGATTGCCCGCAAGCAGGCGATCGAGCGAGGGAACGTCGTGCATACCATCGGCCCCGCGGAGACCGCGCAGTTCCAGAAGCTCACCAGCAGCGTGGACGAGGAGTGGGTCGCGGACATGAACAAGAAGGGTTTCGACGGCAAGAAGCTGCTCGCGACGGCCAAGTCGCTGATCACCAAGTACAGCAAGAACGGCTGACCCGAGCCGGCAGTCACCACGGATGCGGCCGCGCGGAGCGGCCGCTCCCGTCGGCTCGATGGCGCGTCGTGGCGACGGGAGGCCCCGCCGCGCCAGCGACATCAAAACGTGTACGCGGACCGTCACAGGTTTCCTGTTCCTGGCCGACGAAGCGCCATTGCTCCGAAAGCCGGGCGTCGATCGAATCCGCCCCTGAGCCAGCCCCCCGCGAATTCCTGCATCCCCATTCAAATGACCCAGTACCTCTTCCCACCGGCGCCGACACCCTCGCTGCCCGTTTGCGGCGTGCCGCAGCGGTTTCCCGTCGCGCGCCTGTTCTTCGTCGGCCGCAACTACCATGCGCATGCCGTTGAAATGGGCAAGCCTGTCGACAAGTCTTCTGAGCGGCCGTTCTATTTCACAAAGTCACCGCAGACGCTCACGCATTCGGGCGCGACCGTCGCGTACCCCAGCGAGACGGGCAACTTCCACCACGAAATGGAACTGGTGGTCGCCATCGGAAAACCAGGGTTTCGCGTCCCGGCGGAGGCCGCGCACGAGCTCGTGTACGGCTATGCCTGTGGCTTGGACATGACCCGCCGCGACCTGCAACTGGCGGCGCGGGACAAGGGGCGCCCCTGGGACCTCGGGAAGGACGTCGAACAGTCGTCGGTCTGCTCCGAGATTGTTCCGATGCCGGGTGTCATCCTGGATCGGGGCGCCCTGGCCTTGGAAGTGAACGGCCAGGTGCGGCAGAAGTCCGGCTTGAACATGTTGATCTGGAACATCCGCGAAATCATCGCGGACCTCTCCCTCTTCTACCACCTGCAACCTGGGGACCTCATTTTCACCGGGACACCCGAGGGCGTGGGTCCGGTCGTGCCCGGGGACCGGATCACAGGCTCTATCGAGGGCGTCGGCGAGCTTGCATTGACGATCGGGGCAAGGGAGTAGGGCTCCTCAATCCGCCGTTGCTAGGATCCGAATCCGACCGGGCGCACCCGCCAATCGCCCAGCGGAGCAATCAACCTGAGCGATGTTCGAGTGTTCGCCCCAGCTGTTCAGGCCACACCACAACCGCTATGGTGTCGGCAGGAGACAACAATGTCCTCAGCCGTCAAGATTTTCCAGGGGCGCTTCGGCCGCGTTGCCCTGTTGGACATGGACGCCCCCTTGGTCGGCCACGCACATCATCATTGCCACATCCTGATCAAGGCGGGAGGGGCGGACAGCGCCTTTCGCGTACGCGGGGAGCGCGCGCCCCTGACCGACGAATCGGCGGTGGTGGTGAACGCCTGGGAGCACCATGCCTATGAACACGACGCCCCGCCTGGACAGCACACGCTGATCTTGGCGCTCTACATCGAGCCCAGTTGGCTGGCCGAGATCCAGCGCTCGCTGGCGTTGTCGGCCCACCCCCGCTTCTTTCCCCACAAGAGCGTGCACCTGTCTGCGGCCACCCGAAAGATGGCAGAGGAGTTCGTCCTCGAACTGTGGTGGGACGACGAGGTATCTCCCGGACGGCTGGAAGGCCTGTTGTTCGATCTCATCATCGCTGTGGTTGAGAGCTACACGGGCTGGCGCGACCTGGCCAGCCTGCTGCGGAGCAAGCCGCCCGTCGCCATCGATCCGAGGGTTCGCCAAGCGATCGCCCTGATGCGGCGCGATGTGGCGCGCGAGCTGGATATGGACAGTGTCGCAGCCGCGACGGGACTCTCGCGGGCCCAATTCTTCCATCTGTTCCAGCGGGATACGCAAGTCACCCCGCTGGTCTACGCCAACGTGCTGCGGTTCGAGGCGGCCGTCGAGCGGCTCACGCTCAGCCAGGAACCAGTGGCCGAGATTTCTGAGCACCTGGGCTTTTCCGCCCCAGGCCATTTCTCGCGCTTCTTCCGCGCGCACCTGGGCATCACGCCCACGGACTACCGCCGCAAGGTCAATTTGTTCGAACCTCCCGCAGGACAAGCGTCGGAACTGATCTGAAAAGGCGTCCCGCGCACAAATCGCCGGATTTTTTGGTCAGTCGCCGGACGGGGCGGTCTTCCCCCGGACGCATGCGTTAGCGCTCCTCTCGTCGCTCTGCTGACACTCCTCACAAGGAGACAGCAATGCACCAACAGTCCGAGCTTGCGAAAGCGGGCAGTGGCTTCGTCGGTCAGCGCATCGAGCGCGTGGAGGCCCCCATGCGACTGCACGACCTGCGCCATCCCGCGCTCACCTTGGCCGCGGCCTTCGACGGCTACCGGGTCGAGATCGACCCGGTCCGCCAGCGCGCGGACCTGGTGCTGTGCCGGCCGCCGTTCAACGTCATCAGCATGCCGCAGCGCGAGCAGCTGCGCATCACCTTCGAGGCGCTCGAGGCCGACGAGGCCGTGCGGGTGATCGTCGTGCGGGCGGAGGGGGAGCATTTCTCCGGCGGCAGCGACATCAGGGGCTTCCTGCAGGCGACGCCGGAGCATGTTTCCCGGCTGGCATGGAATGTGGCGGCTCCGGCGCGCTGCAGCAAGCCGGTGGTGACGGCGGCGCGCGGCTATTGCTTCGGCGTCGGCTTCGAGCTTTCGCTGGCCTGCGACTTCCGGCTGGTCACGCCGACAACCCTGTATGCCCTGCCCGAACAGAAGCTGGGGCAGATACCCGGTTCCGGCGGCTCCGCCCGCTTGCAGAAGATGGTGGGGATCACGCGCACCAAGGACATCGTCATGCGTTCACGCCGGATTCCCGGCCCGCAGGCCGCCAACTGGGGCGTGGCCAGCGCATGCGTGCCGGACCGTGAGCTGGAAGCGGCCACCGATGCCTTGGTCGACGAGCTCAGGCGCTTCTCGCCGCTGGCGCAGCGAGCCGCCAAGAAGCTGCTGAACGACACGGAGGACTCGCCGCTGTCGATCGCCATCGAGCTGGAGGGCCACTGCTACTCGCGGCTGCGCAGCTCGGACGATTTCCGCAACGGCGTGGAAGCCTTCCAAGACAAGCGCAAGCCGAACTTCGTCGGCACCTGATTCGTTCCCGCTCAACCTAAGGAGACAAGCCATGCAACGCATCATCACCCTGGCATCCTCGGCCTTGGCGCTTTCCGCGCTGGGAGGCGCCGCCCTGGCCCAGACCGGGCCCATCCGCGTCGGCGTCGTCACGCCGCTGACGGGAACCTATGCCGGCATCGGCCAGCAGGTCAAATGGGGCCTCGACCTCGCGGCCCGCCAGATCAACGCCGCCGGCGGCGTCGCCGGCCGGCCCATCGAGCTGATCTACGAAGACTCCGAGGCCAATCCGGCGGTCGCCGTGCAGAAGGCCGAGAAGCTGTTCCAGTTGGGCAAGGTCGATTTCCTGACCGGCACGGTGAACTCCGGCGCCACCCTGGCCGTGGGGCAGGTGGCCGAGCGCAACGACCGGCTGATGGCCACCACCGTTTCCTTCGCCGACAGCATTACCGCCGACAAGTGCTCGCCCAACGTCTTTCGGGTGAATGCACGGGCCGGCATGCAGTCCGCGGCACTGGCCGACTGGATGGCGTCGACCAAGCCGAACGCCAATGTGTTCTACCTCGGTCCGGACTACGAGATGGGCCGCAGCACCGTGGCCGCGTTCAAGTCGGCCGCCGAGGACAAGGGCGCCAAGACTGTGGGCGAGGTGTTCGCTCCCCTGGGCAACAAGGACTACTCGCCCTTCTTCGGCCAGATCCGCTCTGCCCGCCCGGCGGTCATCTACACCTCGGTGGCCGGCAACGATACGGTTCGCCTGTTCACGCAGCTGGCGGAGTTCGGCCTCACCCGCAACGTGCAGGTGGTCGGCGCGTCCGGGACGGTGACTTCACAGAACCTGCCGGCGATCGGCAAGGCGGCCGATGGCTTCGTCACCGGGGTCGGGTATGCCACCGCCATCGACACGCCGGAGAACAAGAAGTTCGTCGCCGACTTCCAGGCCGCCAACAAGGCGGCGCCCGACCTGTACGGGGCCGACAGCTATGGCGTGCTGTTCTTCTACAAGGCTGCCGTGGAAAAGGCCAGGAGCACCGATACCGACAAGGTGCGCCAAGCCATGCGCGGCCTGCAGTGGAGTACTCCGCAAGGGCTCAAGACCATGCGCGCGGGCGACCACCAGGCCATGCAGGAGATGTACGCCATGCGGGTCAAGGACGGCAAGTTCGAGATGGTGGGCCGCGTCAAGGCAGAGGCCGCCATCGGGCCGGACACCTGCACCCGCTTCTGAACGAACGAGCAGATTGCCATGAATGCTGCCCTGGAATGGCTTCAGTTCGTGCTGGCGCCGCAGATGATCAACGGACTGTCCATCGGGGTGGCCGTCGTGCTGATGGCGCTGGGCCTGACGATCATCTTCGGCCTGCTGGACGTGATCAACATGGCGCACGGCGAGTTCTACGCCATGGGCGCTTACCTTGCCGTGGTGCTGCTCGGCCTCGGCCTGTCGTTCTGGGCGGCACTGGCCCTGGCGCCGCTCATCATGGCGGTGCTGGGCTACCTCACTGAGCGTGGCCTGGTGCAGCGCGTCTTCCACAGCCGCGACCGGCATACGCTGACGCTGCTGCTGACCTTCGGCCTGGCCGTGGTGCTGGAAGACCTGCTGAAGATCGTGTTCGGCGCCAACCCCGTGCGCATGGAGTCGCCGATCACGGGGGCGACCGAAATGGTGGGCCTCTTCTTCCCCAACTACCGCCTGTTCGTCATGCTGTTCGGCGGGGCGCTGATTGCGGCGGTCTGGCTGCTGGTGTTCCGCACTTCCCTGGGCGCGGTGGTGCGGGCAGCTGCGTTCGATCGCCAGATGAGCGCATCGCTGGGCGTGCCCGTCGCGCGCGTGTATGCCGCAACGTTTGCATTCGGCGCGGCGCTGGCGGCCACGGCCGGCGTGCTGCTGGCGCCAATCTACTCGGTGTTCCCCACCATGGGCCGCGACTTCGTGTTGATCGCGTTCAGCGTCGTGATCATCGGCGGCATGGGCTCGATCAAGGGCGCGGTGCTGGCGGGCCTGCTGCTCACGCAGGTGCAGTCCCTCTCCAGCCTCGTCATATCGCCGGTCTGGAGCGACCCCCTGCTGTTCGGGATCATGGTGCTGGTGCTCATGTGGCGGCCGCAAGGACTGTTCGGGAAGCTCGGTCATGCATGACACGGTCCTCACCACCGTGACCGCGCCGCTGAGCTCCGGGCGGCGCCGCTGGAGCGCGATGCGATGGCTGGCAACAGCCTTCTTCGGCGGCGCGCTGGTGTTCGCCGCTGCCGCCGTCCTGGTGGGCGACGTCTTCTTCCTCCGCCTGGCGACGGAGGCGCTGATCTTCGGCGGCCTGGCGCTCTCGGTCGACCTGCTGCTCGGACGCACCGGCCTGCTGCCGCTCGGGCAGGCGCTGTTCTTCGGGCTGGGTGCCTACGTTTCCGCACTGGTGCTCAAGGAGTGGAGCGCCTCCTTCTGGATCGCGCTGGGGATCACGGTCCTGACCAGCACGGCTGCCGGGCTGGTGGGCGGCGTGATCGCCATCCGCGCCAAGGGTGTGTACTTCGCTCTCATCAGCTTCGGACTGGCGCAGGTGGTGTCCAAGGTCGTCTACAACACACGCGAGCTTGGGGCCTCCGACGGCATCATCGGCGTTCCGGGAGCGGTCATTGCTCCAGGCCTCACCTCCGCCTCGCCGGCGGGATTCTTCCTGATGGTGCTGGCCTGCATGGCCGCGGTGTACCTCGGTCTGCGCTACCTGATGGACACGCCATTCGGGCGGCTTCTGGATGCGATCCGCACGAACGAGCATCGCGTGGCCTTCCTCGGTTTCGATCCGTGGCGCTACAAACTGGGTGCCTTCGTGCTGGCGGCCGTCATCGCTGGCGGAAGCGGCGCGCTGTATCCGATGCTGCGCGGCTTCGTCTCGCCGGAGCTGATGTTCTTCGAGGTCTCCGGCAGCGCGGTCATCAACGTCATCGTCGGGGGCACGGGAACCCTGATCGGGCCGCTTTACGGTAGCTCGCTGCTCACGGGCCTGCGCTCGGTCCTGGGCTCGTACACGGCCCACCACCAGATCGTGATCGGCGTGCTCTTCGTCGTCGTCGTGATCCTGATGCCGCGCGGCCTGGTCGGCTACGGCGCGCCCGTCCTGCAGCGGTGGCTGGACGCGCGGCATGGGTCCAGGCATGCGAAGGAGGTGGCGTGAGCGTCATTCTTGCGGTCGAGGGCCTGAGCGTGCAGTTCGGGGCGCTCAGGGCGGTGCAGGATGTGAGCTTCCAGGCCCTGGCCGGGAAGATCACCGCAGTGATCGGGCCGAACGGGGCGGGCAAGAGCAGCCTCTTCAACCTCATCAGCGGTGCAATTCGCCCGAGCGCGGGCACGGTGCGCTTCGAAGGACGCGAGGTGACGGGGCTGCCACCGCACCGCATGCTGACGGCCGGCCTCTCGCGCTCGTTCCAGATCACGAACCTGTTCTTCGAGCTGCCGGTGCGCGAGAACCTGCGCCTGGCCGCGCAATATCTCGAGCAAGGCCAGGGGCTCCTGCGGCCCCTCTCCCGCGGGGCGGTGGCGGCGCAACGGGTGCAGGAACTCCTGGTGCAATTCGATCTGACCGGCAAGGCCGACGAAGTCGCCGGCTTCCTCTCGCACGGCGAGCAGCGTCGGCTGGAGATCGCCGTGGCGCTGGCGTCGCGACCGCGCATGCTGCTGCTGGACGAGCCCACGCAGGGCATGAGCCATGCCGACACGCGTGACACCGAGGTGCTGATCCGCCGACTTGCGCGCAAAGAAGGCCTGGCCATCCTGCTGGTGGAGCACGACGTCGACCTGGTGATGGACCTCTCCGACCATGTCGTCGTGATGCACCAGGGCCAGAAGCTGGCCGAAGGCCCACCGGCCGCAGTTCGGGCCAATGCCGCGGTCCAGGCCGCCTATTTCGGGGAGGCACACTGATGCTGGAGTTGAAGGGCGTCCACACGCACTACGGCCTGAGCCACGTGCTGCAGGGCATCGACCTGCGCGTCGGCAAGGGTGAGGTGGTCGGGCTGTTCGGGCGCAACGGCGTAGGCAAGACCACGGTGATCAAGACCATCGCCGGGTGGGTGCCGCCATCGCGGGGCGAGGTGCTGTTCGACGGCGAGAGCCTGCGTGGCCTGGCCCCGGACTGGATCTGCCGGCGCGGCATCGGGCTGGTGCCAGAAGACCGGCGAATCTTTCCCGGCCTCACTGTCGAGGAGAACCTGCGCCTCGGCCAGATGCAGTGTCCGGCGCGGAGCCGGGCCGCGTCGCGCGCGCAGCTCGACGAGATCTACCAGCGCTTTCCGCGGCTGGCCGAAAGGCGGCGCCAGATGGGGACCACGCTGTCGGGCGGCGAGCAGCAGATGCTGGCGATCGCGCGCGTGCTGGCCGGTGCGCCGCGGCTGCTGCTGATCGACGAGCCCACGGAGGGACTGGCGCCGATGATCGTGGAGGAGCTGTTCGCGCTGATCGGGCAGCTCGCCCGCGAAGGGATTCCGATCGTGCTGGTCGAGCAGAACGTGCACCGGGCGGTGCGGCTGACCACGCGCTACTACCTGATCGAGCGCGGCCAGGTGGTGGCCCAGGGCGATTCCTCGAACGACGAGGGGCGGGCGGCGCTGCTGAGCCGCCTCAGCGTATGAGCCACGCGGAAAGTGCCGGCGCGGCCACCAGGGCCTCACGGCCGCCGGTCACCGTCGGACGGCACAGGCCCCAGGCCCACGAGGTGGCGCCGCAGAACCGAGAGGAACGCGGCGGCGGCAGGATTGAGCGGCCGTCTCGGATCGGTTACGGCCACGATCTGCCGCCTCAATCGCGGGGAGACGAAGCGATGTCCCTTCAATTCCGCGCGTTCGAGCTGGCCACGTACGGCGACATCGGGCAGGAGCGTGCAGAAATCGCTCTCTCGTACCAGCTTCACGATGGCGCTGATCGAATCGATCTGCACGCTCGGGCTCAGATTCACATCCTCCGCCTGGGCGAAGCTCTCGATGATCGCCCGCAGGCCGTGCTGGCGCGTTGGGAACACGAGCTTGAAAGCCGCCATCTCGCGGAAACTCAGGGATGCGGGCACGTCCGCGTGCGCCGGCCCGGTCACCAGGAGCAGGTCCTCCTCGGCGATGGTTTCGGTCTTGAGCGTCAGGGGCCGCCGCGGCTTGTTGACGACAGCCGCATCGAGTTTTCCCACGGCCACTGCATCGATGAGGTCGCCGCTGAAGCCGTCCGTCATGGACAGCTCGACCTTCGGGTGTGCCGGGGAAAACTCCATGAGCGCATCGACCAGGACCCCCTGGGCGATGGTCGCGATCATCCCGACGCGCACCTCCCCGGTCAGCTCACCCGTGGCTTCGACGACCTGCTCGCGCGCCCGCTGGAAATCGGTCACCACCGGCAGGAACAGGCGGTACAGGCGGCGCCCTTCGGTGGTGGGCTGCATGCCTTGCGGACTGCGCACGAACAGACGCTGGCCCACCTCCTCCTCGAGCTTGGCCATCTGCATGCTGAGTGCCGACTGCACGATGTGCAGGCGCCGTGCGGCCCGGGTCACCGAGCCTTCCTCGTACAGGCTGATGAAGTACTGGATCTGCCGGAATTCCATGCGGGCGGTTATCACTCAAACTGAATCGGAGGATCATAAAACGTTAATTGACCTGATACCCCCCGGTTTCTAGACTGCCCCACAGGACACCCCCCACATCCCGCACGCACGGAGAACACGAGCGGGACTGCGTACTAGACAAAGGAGACAAGGCTCATGCTCGCCACCCCCCGCAAAGCGCTGCAAATGCTCGCGGTCCTCGCCGCCTGCGGCATCGGTGCCGCCCAGGCGCAGGAGTACCCGACCAAGCCGGTACGCATCGTCGTGCCCTATCCGGCCGGCGGCTTCAACGACACGCTGGGCCGGCTCGCGGCCAAGCACCTGGGCGACTACTGGAAGAAGCCGGTGATCGTCGACAACAAGCCGGGTGCCGGCACCATGATCGGCACCAAGGAAGTGGCCGGCGCGGCGCCCGACGGCCACACCATCCTGGTCGTGCAGTTCCCGTACGCCGCCAACCCCTGGCTGTACAAGAACATCGCGTACGACACGCAGAAGGCCTTCGCGCCGGTGATGCTGGCAGGGCGCTCGCCCATGCTGCTGGTGACCCACGCGCAAAGTCCGTACCGCAGCGCCCAGGACGTCCTTGCCGCGGCCCGCGCCAGGCCGAATGCCTTGACCTATGGCTCCTCTGGGGCCGGCTCCTCGAACCACCTGGCGATGGCCTTGCTCGAGAGCGCCACGGGCACGCAGATGCGTCAGGTCCCGTACAAGGGCAGCACCCCCATGCTCACGGACCTGGCCGGTGGCCAGTTCGACGTGGCCCTGGACCTGCTGCCGCACGCGATGCCTTTCATGCATTCCGGCCGCGTGCGCCCGCTCGCCATCGCGGCGCCGAAGCGCTCGCCCCTGCTGCCTGATGTGCCCACGGCCGCAGAAGCCGGAATCGCCGGCTACGAGGTCTCTTCCTGGCATGGCTTCGTGGTGCCCTCCGGCACCCCGAAGGCCATCGTCGACAAGCTCAACACGGACCTCAACCGGATGCTGCACGAGGAGGAGGTGAAGAAAGCCTTCGCCGCCCAAGGCGTGGTGCCCGACGGCGGAACACCGGCGCAGTTCCGCAGCTTCATCGATGGCCAGATGGCCCTTTGGAAAAAGGTCGTGAGCGACCGCAACATCACGGTGGACTGAGCGGCCGTGCACTGTCCTGATCCGCTTTCCTGACCGGCCCGCAGCCATCGGCCTCCGCCGCCTGCTGCAGCAACGCAAGCCGAGCGACGCGCCGACACCCCCGCATGCCCGAAACACCCACTGCTCCCCCCCACCTGGGCCGACGCACGCAGCGCGTCGAAGACCGTCCGCTGCTGACGGGCCGCGGCCGTTACGGTGACGACGCGCCCGTGCGCCCCGGCACCCTGCACGCAGCGGTGCTGCGCTCGCCGCATGCCCATGCCCGCCTGCTGGGCGTTCGTGCCGACAAGGCGCTGGCCCTGCCCGGCGTGCGCGCCGTGCTGACCGGCGCCGACGTGCAACGCTGGTCCAAGCCCTTCATCGTCGGCGTGAAGGCGCCGATGGAGCTGTGGGCGCTGGCCGTGGACAAGGTGCGCTACGTGGGAGAGCCGGTCGCCGTGGTGGTGGCCGAGAGCCGCTACCTCGCGGAGGACGCGCTGGACCTGCTGGAGGCCGACTACGAGACGCTGCCGCCGGTCGTGGACATCCGCGCCGCCATCGCCGAGGGCGCACCGGTGCTGCACGAGAAGGTCGGCAGCAACGTGGTGAGCGACCGCAGCTTCCGCTACGGCGACCCCGAACAGGCCTTCGCCCGCGCGCCGCACCACGTCGCGCTCACGGTCGACTACCCGCGCAACTCCTGCACGCCGATCGAATGCGCGGTGGTGGTGGCGGAGTTCCTGTCCGAGCAGGACGGCTACGACGTGCAGTCCAACTTCATGGGCCCGTTCTCGCTGCACACCGTGATGGCGATGGCGCTCAAGGTGCCGGGCAACAAGCTGCGCCACCGCACCTTCCCGGATTCGGGCGGCAGCTTTGGGGTCAAGCAGGCCGTGCTCAATCCGGCGGTGCTGATGTGCCTGGCGGCGCGCAAGGCCGGCGCCCCCGTCAAGTGGGTGGAAGACCGCCTCGAGCACCTGACCGCCGCCACCTCGGCCACCGGCCGCCTGTGCCACGCGGCGGCGGCGGTGGAAGCCGACGGCCGCATCACCGCCTTGTCGCTGGACCAGTTCGACGACTGCGGCGGCTACCTGCGCGCCCCCGAGCCGGCCACCTTCTACCGCATGCACGGCTGCCTGACCGGCGCCTATGACATCCCCAACCTCAGCGTGCGCAACCGGGTGGTGCTGACCAGCCGGACGCCCTCCGGGCTGGTGCGCGGCTTCGGCGGACCGCAGGTGTACTTCGCGCTGGAGCGCCTGGTGCAGCGCATCGCGGTCGAACTGAACCTCGACCCGCTGGACATCTACCGCCGCAACTTCATTCCGCGCGAGGCGTTTCCCTACCGGGCCGCCGCCGGCGCGCTGATCGATTCCGGCGACTACCAGCGCGCCCTGGAGCTGGCACTGCGCGAGGGCCGCCTCGACGAACTGCGCCAGCGCCAGGCCGCCGCCCGCGCCGAGGGCCGGCTGTACGGCATCGGCTTCTCCGCCATCGTGGAGCCCTCCGTCTCGAACATGGGCTACATCACGACGGTGCTGCCGCGCGAGCAGCGCGCCAAGGCGGGTCCGAAGAACGGCGCCATCGCCGCGGCCACCGTGAGCATCGATCCGCTGGGCGGCCTGAGCGTGGTCATCGCGTCCGCGCCGGCCGGCCAGGGCCACCGCACCGTGTGCGCCCAGCTGGCGGCCGACGTGTTCGGCCTCGAGCCGGACGAGGTGTCGGTGAACATCGAGTTCGACACCGCCAAGGACGCTTGGTCGGTCGCCGCCGGCAACTACTCCAGTCGCTTCGCCGGTGCTGTGGCCGGCACGCTGCACCTGGCCTGCCAGCGCCTGCGGGACAAGCTCGCGCGTATCGCCGCCGCGCAGTTCGGATGCGAGCCCGACCAGGTCGTCTTCGCGGGCGGCAAGGTCTATCCGGAGGATGCGCCCGAGCGCGGCCAGCCCTTCGGCCGTCTGGCGGCCAGCCCGCACTGGGCGCCCGCCCTGCTGCCCGAGGGCGAGCCCGTGGGCCTGCGCGAGACGGCCTTCTGGACCCCGCCGCAGCTCACGGCCCCGGACGAGGACGACCGCGTCAACACCTCGGCGGCCTACGGCTTCGCCTTCGACATCTGCGCCGTCGAGGTGGACCGCGCCACCGGCCGCGTGCGCATCGACCGCTACGTGACCACGCACGACGCCGGCACCCTGCTGAACCCGGCCCTGGCCGACGGCCAGATCCGCGGCGCCTTCGCCCAGGGACTGGGCGCCGCGCTGATGGAGGAGTTCCGCTATGGCAGCGACGGCAGCTTCCAGTCCGGCACCTTCGCCGACTACCTGGTGCCCACCACCTGCGAGGTGCCCGACCCGGTCATCGTGCACCTGGAGACCCCCAGCCCCTTCACGCCGCTGGGCGCCAAGGGACTGGGCGAGGGCAACAACATGAGCACGCCGCCGTGCATCGCCAACGCCGTGGCCGACGCGCTGGGCGTGGCCAGCGTCACGCTGCCGCTGACCCCCTCGCGCGTGATGGACCTGCTGGGCATGGACGATCCGCCGCCCTCCGGGGGCGCCATGCCGGCCCGGCCCGCGGGTGGCAAGGCCGGCAAGGCCGGCAAGGCGCTGGCGGCGCAGGGCGAGATCCTGCTGCCGGCCGAACCCGAGGCGGTGTTCGCCGTGCTGCTCGACCCGGCGGCCCTGGCCAAGGTGATCCCGGGGTGCCACGCGCTGCAGCAGACCGGCCCCAACCGCTACCGCGCGGACGTGACGGTGGGCGTGGGCATGATCAAGGCGCGCTACGCCGCCGAGATCGCGCTGAGCGACCTGGAGCCGCCGCGCCGCCTGCGGCTGGCCGGCTCCGGCCTGTCCAGCATGGGCGCGGCCCAGGGCGCTGGCCTGGTCACGCTCGAACCGCGCGATGGCGGCACGCTGCTGCGCTACGACTACGAGGCCGAAGTCTCGGGCAAGGTGGCGGCCGTGGGTGGCCGCATGCTGGAGGGTGCGGCCAGGATCGTGCTGCGCGAGCTGTTCGAGCAACTCGGTCGGCAGGCCGGCGGCAAAGGCGCCAGCGCGCCTGCTGGCTCCTGGTGGGCACGCCTGCTGGCGGGCCTGGGGGTGGCGCGATGAAGCCCGCAGCCTTCGACTACGTGCGCGCGGAAACCGCCGACGAAGCGGTGCAACAGCTCAAGGCGCTCGGCCCCGAGGCCCGCATCCTGGCCGGCGGCCAGTCGCTGATGGCCGTGCTCAACATGCGGCTGGCGCAGCCCAGCGTGCTGATCGACATCTCGCGCAGCGACGAACTGAACTTCGTGCGCAGCGAAGGCGGCATGCTGGCCGTGGGGGCGGCGGCCACGCAGGGGAGCGTGGAATGGCGCCCGACCCTGGCGCGCGAAGTGCCGCTGCTGTCGCAGGCCTTCCCCTTCATCTCGCATTTCCAGGTGCGCAACCGCGGGACCGTGTGCGGCTCCGTGGCCCACGCCGACCCGAGCGCCGAGATCCCGCTGGTGCTGCTGGCGCTGGGCGGCGAGGTGGTGCTGCGCAACGCGAAAAAGCGCCGCACCCTGCCCGCGGCCGAGTTTTTCCAGGGCATGCTGATGACGGCGCGCGCGCCCGACGAGCTGCTCGAGCAGGTGCGCTTCCCGCTGGCCCAGCCGGGCCAGCGCAGCGCCTTCGCGGAGTTCTCGAGCCGGCATGGCGACTTCGCCATCGTTTCGGCGGCCGCCGTGCTCGACGCGCGCGGCCTGTGCCTCGCCATCGGCGGCGTGTCCGACCGGCCACGCCTGGCGCAGTGGCCGGCCGGCCTGCGCGGCGCCGAGCTGGCCGCCGCCCTCAACGACTTTGCCTGGGAGCTCGAAGCCCAGGACGACGCGCACGCCAGCGCCACCTTCCGCCGCCACCTCGTGCGCCAGCTCGGCGCGCAGGTGATCGCCCAAGCCACGGAGACTCCCCGATGAAGCAGTGCACCCGCGACCGCCAGCACACCGTGCGGCTGACGCTCAATGGCGCCGCACGCAGCGCCGCCTGCGAGCCCCGCATGCTGCTGTCCGACTTCCTGCGCGAAGGCCTGGGCGCGACCGGCACGCACGTGGGCTGCGAGCACGGCGTGTGCGGCGCCTGCACGGTGCAGATCGACGGCGTGGCCGGCCGCTCCTGCCTGGCGCTGGCGCTGCAGGTCGACGGCCGCCGCGTCGACACGGTCGAGGGCCTGTGCGATGCCGATGGGCCGATGTCCGACCTGCAGGAGGCCTTCAAGCGCCACCACGCCCTGCAGTGCGGCTTCTGCACCGCCGGCATCCTCATGAGCTGCGACGACTACCTGCGCCGCGTCCCTCATCCCAGCGAAGCCCAGGTGCGCGACATGCTGTCGGGCCATCTGTGCCGCTGCACCGGCTACACGCCCATCGTGGCGGCGGTGCTCGAAACCGCGTCGCTGCGCCGCCAGGCCGCGGCCGCCCCCCACACCGGAGACTGATCCATGCTCGACCTCGGTACGACCTTCCTGCAAAGCGTCGAACGCAGCCCGCACGCGCTCGCCCTGGTGGACAGCGGCGTGCGCCTCACCTATGCGCAGTGGCACGAGCAGATCGCCCGCACCGTGGCCGGTCTGCAGCGCCTGGGGCTCGGCCGCGGCGACCGGCTCCTGTCGGTGCTGCAGAACCGCCACCAGGCGGCCACGCTGCACTGGGCCTGCCAGTTCCTGGGCGCGGTGATCGTGCCGCTGAACTGGCGCGCCAAGTCCGACGAGATCGACTACTGCCTGGCCGACGCCGAGGCCAAGGCCGTGTTCTTCGACGCCTCCAGCGAGGAGGCCACCCGTGCCAGCGGCGGCGCCCGCGGGCTGCCGCGCATCGGCGTCGGCCCGCTCGAAGGCCAGGATGCCACCTTGGACTGGGACGCCCTGCTGGCGGGGCCCGCGTCGCCCCTGCAGGCCGCGGCCGATGCCGAGGACCTGTCGCTGATGCTCTACACCTCGGGCACCACCGGCAAACCCAAGGGCGTGCCGCGCCGCCACCGCCAGGAGCGCGCCGCGGCGCTGGCGCACGTGGCGCAGAACCTGTACCGCCGCGGTGACCGCACCCTGGGCGTGATGCCCCTGTACCACACGATGGGCGTGCGCTCCCTGCTCGCCATGGCCCTGGTCGACGGCGTGTTCGCCTGCCTGCCCCGCTTCGACGCGAAGGCGGCGCTGGCCCTGGTCGAGGCCGAGCGCCTGACCTGCCTGTACCTGGTGCCCACCCTTTACCACGACCTCCTGACCCAGCGCGAGCGCGCCGGGCACGGCACCGGCCCCGGGCCCGACATCGCCTCGGTGAAGAAACTCGGCTTTGCCGGCGCCCCCATGCACGACGCGCTACTCAAGCGCCTGCAGGCGGCCTTCGAGCCCGAGCTCTTCGTCAACCACTACGGCTCCTCGGAGGTGTACACCTTCTCGATCGACCAGCAGGCGCTGGACAAACCCGGCAGCGCCGGCCGCGCCGGCATCAACACCCGGCTGCGCGTGGTGCGCCTGGACTCGTCCGATGCGGGTGACCGCGTGGCCCCCGGGGTCGAGGGCCAGATCATTGCCGACCTGCGTGGCGACGAAGCCTTCGAGGGCTACTGGAAACGCGAGGACGCCAATGCCAAGTCGCTGCGCGGCGGCTGGTACTTCACCGGCGATACCGGCTACTTCGACGAAGACGGCGACCTGTACGTCACCGGCCGGGTGGACGACATGATCATCAGCGGCGGCGAGAACATCTCGCCGGTCGACATCGAGTCCGTCATCTCCTTGTGCCCCGGCGTGGGCGAAGTGGCCGTGGCCGGCCTGGCGGACGAGCGCTGGGGACAGCGTGTCGTGGCCTTCGTCACCACCCGCGAGGGCGGCGGGTCGCTGGACGCGCAGGCACTGGATGCGCACTGCCGCAGCTCCGACCTGCCCAACTTCAAGCGGCCGCGCGAGTACGTGTTCGTCTCCGAGATCCCCAAGTCCCCCGTCGGCAAGGTGCTGCGCCGCAAGCTCGTGGCTGGCGAGTACACGCCCCTGCAGGCAGGCGAGAACCGCTCCGCCTGAATCCGACTCCTCCCCCGTATCCGCCCATGACCACCTCCGCCCCCGCTCCCTACTCCGACCTGCGCCGCTGGCTCGCCCACCTGTCCGACACCGGCCGCGTGGCCGTCATTCGCGAAGGCGTGAAGCTGGAACACCAGCTGGCCGCCATCGCCAAGCGGCTCGATGGGCGGCAGGCCGCCTACTTCCCCCGCCCCGGCGGGCACGAGGTGCCGGTGGTCTCGGGCTTCATGTCGCGCCGCGGCTGGATCGCCGAAGCCATGGGCGTGCCCGAGTCGCAACTGCTGCAGCGCTTTCGCCATGCCGCCGAGAACCCCCTGCCCTGGCAGGAAGTGCCGGGGGGCGAGGCGCTGTGCCAGCAGGTGGTGCACAAGGGCGTCGATCCGCGCCAGGTGCTGCCCATCCCCACCCACAGCGAGCACGACAACGGCCCCTACATCACCGCCGGCCTGGTGATCGCCCGCAACCCGAAGACCGGGGTGCAGAACGTCTCCATCAACCGGATTCAGGTCCACGCCAAGGACCGCATGGCCCTGCTGATGCTGCCGCGCCACCTGTGGGCCTTCTACAAGGAGGCCGAGGCGCGCCAGCAGCCGCTGGAAGTGGCGGTGGCGATCGGCGTGGATCCGCTCACGCTGCTGGCCTCGCAGGCCATCGCCCCGCTCGACTGCGACGAGCTGGAGATCGCCGGAGCCCTGCACGGCGCGCCGCTGCGCGTGGCCAGGTGCCTGACCAACGACGTGCGCGTGCCGGCCGACGCCGAGGTGGTGATCGAAGGCCGCATCCTGCCGGGGGTCAAGGAGCTGGAAGGCCCGTTCGGCGAGTTCCCCAAGTACTACAGCGCGCGCGAGCACCGCGAGGTGATCCAGGTGGACGCCATCAGCCATCGCCGCGATCCGGTCTTCCACACCATCGTGCCGGCCGAGATGGAGCACCTCCTGCTGGGCTCCATCCCGCGCGAGGCGACGCTGCTGGCGCACCTGCAGCGCAGCTTCCCCAACGTGCTGGACGTGCACCTGTCCATCGGCGGCGTCGGCCGCTACCACCTGTTCGTGAAGATCAGGAAGACCCACGAGGGCCAGCCCAAGAACGTGATCTGCGCGGCCTTCGGCGCCCACTACGACATCAAGCAGGTGGTGGTGGTGGACGACGACGTCGAGGTGCACGACCCGCTGCAGGTGGAATGGGCCGTGGCCACGCGCTTCCAGGCGGACCGCGATCTGGTCGTGATCGCCGGGGCGCAAGGCTCGGTGCTCGATCCCTCCACCACGGTGGGGCAGGAATTCGGCGAGGACAGCGCGCCGCCGTCCCACCTGCAGGGCATGAGCGCCAAGATGGGCCTGGACGCCACCCGGCCGGTGGTCTACCACGAGCACGTCTTCACCAAGGTGCGCGTGCCGGGCGAGGACACCGAAGACCTGGCCGCACAGATCGACACCTCGGCCCGCGTCGACTTCATGACCGGCGAGGTGCAGAGATGACCACGAGGCGCCTGATCGTGGCGATCACGGGCGCCAGCGGTGCCATCTACGGCATCCGCCTGCTGCAGGTGCTGCGCGCCCTTCCCGGGTGGGAGACGCACCTGGTGATGTCCGCCTCCGGCGCGCTCACCGCCTCGCAGGAGGTGGACCTCAAGCGCAGCGAGATCGAGGCCCTGGCCGACGAAGTGCACAGCGTCAAGGACATCGGCGCCACCGTCTCCAGCGGGTCCTTCCGCACCGCCGGCATGGTGGTGGCGCCCTGCTCGATGAAGACGCTGGCCGGCATCGCGCATGGGTTGGCCGACAACCTGGTCAGCCGCGCCGCCGACGTGGTGCTGAAGGAACGCCGGCGGCTGGTGCTGCTGGCGCGCGAGACGCCGCTGAACCTGGCGCACCTGCGCAACATGACCGCTGTGACCGAGATGGGCGCCATCGTGTTCCCGCCCGTGCCGGCGTTCTACGTGCGTCCCGCGTCGCTGGACGACATGGTCAACCACACCGTCGGCCGCGTGCTGGACCTGTTCGACGTGGACCACAGCGATCTCGTCAAGCGCTGGGAGGGCCTGCGCCGGTCCGAGCCCGCCGCACGGGTGCACGAGCCCCATGCCTGAATCACCTCTCCAGTTCCATCCATTCCCAAGAGACCTTCCATGACCCGACTGACCCACCCCGCCCAGACCCTGCTCGAAGAACTGGACGGCTTCAGCGTCCAGATCGACGCCGCGCGCGAGCGCGCCGACATCGTGCTGCACCGCCCGCCCTTCAACATCATCTCCATGGCCCAGCGCGACCAGCTGCGCCTGGTGTTCGAGTCCCTGGACGAGAACCCGGCCGTGCGGGTGATCGTGCTGCGCGCCCAAGGCGAGCACTTCTCCAGCGGCGGCGACATCAAGGGCTTCCTGGAAGCGTCACCGGAGCACGTCTCCAAGCTGGCCTGGAACATCGCCGCGCCCGCGCGCTGCAGCAAGCCGGTGATCGCCGCCAACCGCGGCTACTGCTTCGGTGTCGGCTTCGAGATCTCGCTGGCCTGCGACTTCCGCCTGGTGACCGACACCACGCGCTACGCCCTGCCCGAGCAGAAGCTGGGGCAGATCCCCGGCTCCGGCGGATCGGCCCGCCTGCAGAAGATGGTGGGCATCACCCGCACCAAGGACATCGTGATGCGCTCGCGCCGCATTCCCGGCCAGCAGGCCTACGAGTGGGGCGTGGCCACCGAATGCGTGCCCGATGCCGAGCTGGAAGCGGCCACCGATCGCCTGGTCGACGAGCTGCGCGCCTTCTCGCCCATCGCGCAGCGCACCGCCAAGAAGCTGCTCAACGACACCGAAGACTCCACGCTGACCGTGGCCATCGAGCTGGAAGGCCATTGCTACAGCCGGCTGCGCAGCTCCGATGACTTCCGCGAGGGCGTCGAGGCCTTCCACGGCAAACGCAATCCCAAGTTCGTCGGCTCCTGAACGTCAGGTCGGCTCCGACGGTGCGACGGCAAGGTTCCTTCAGGAGGATCAATGACGACAGCACTCAGGATCGCGCAGGGCGAATTCGGTCGGCTGGCACTGCTCGACATGGATACCCCGCTGGTGTCGCATGCGCACTCGCAGTGCCACGTGATCTTCAAGGCCAGCGGCGCCGATTCCGCCTTCTACGTCAGCGAGGAGCGGCTGCCGGTCACCGACCGCACCGCCATCCTGGTGAACGCCTGGGAGCCCCATTACTTCTACAGCGAACCGGACTTTCCGCGCACCGTCTACCTGGCGCTGTACATCGAACCCAGGTGGCTGGCGACGCTGTACGACCCGCTGCGCCTGGCAGCGCATCCCCGCTTCTTTCCGCGGCCCTGCGTCCAGATCACTCCCCGCATCCGCAAGCTGGCCGATGACCTGACCGGTGACCTGATGTCGCCGATTCCGATGAAGCAGGAGCGCCTGGAGAGCGCACTGTTCGAGCTGATGCTGGCCATCAGCGAACAGTTCTCGGCATGGGAGAGCATCCAGGACCTGATGCGGCCGGAAGGGCTGCGCTTGCCCGATTCGCGCATCCAGCGCGCGCTCACCCACATCGGCGAGCACCTGGGCCAGCCGCTGGATGCGGACCGGCTTGCCGCCTCGGCGCATCTGTCGCGCGCCCAGTTCTTCGTGCGCTTTCGCCGCTGCACCGGGATGACGCCGCACGTCTACGTCAACACCTTGCGCGCCGAGACCGCCTGCCGGCGCCTGGCGCAGGCCGACGATCGGACCACCCTTGGGCGTCTCGCGCAGGACCTGGGTTTTTCCGACCAGGGCCACTTCACGCGCTTCATCCGCGGCCAGGTCGGCGTCACGCCCAGCGAATACCGGCGCGTGGTGCAGCTGTACTGACTATCCCAGCTTGTCCAGCGTCGCCGCCGAAGGTGCGCACACCAGCATCGCCTCGAAGGTGTCGAGGATGTTGTCCAGCGTGAACTTGCGCCTCCACAGCCGGCTCGACGCGTGCGGCTCGTCCGCCGGCGCTTCCTTGATCGAGAACACCGACGTCGTGTAGATCGCCACCAGCGACATGCGCTGCTCCAGCAGCGGCTCGGGGATGTCGGCCAGCAGCTGGCGGAAATGCTCGAGGCAGCGGCGATAGCCTGTATTCCACTTGGTTCCGATGTAGGCGCGGAACAGCGCGCGGTGCGTGAGCTGCACGTTCGACAGGAAGCGCAGGTAGGTACTGCCTTCGGCCTCGGTCACCGTCAGCTCGTAGACCGGCCGGATGAAGGCATCCAGCACCTCACGCACATGGCGCGGACCGCCGGCCGCCGCCATCTGGTCGAGCAGGGCCTGGCGGACGGCATCCACCTTCTGCGCGCCATCGACCAGCAGTTCGCCGACCAGTTCTTCTTTCGAGCCGAAGTGGTACTGCAGCGAAGCCTTGTTGCGCTGTCCGGCCGCCGCAACGATGTCGGCCACCGTCACGCCGTCGATGCCGTGCAGCGCGAACAGGCGCTGTGCGGCCGCCTTCATCCGCGCTCGGGTTTCCTTCCCGTCGGAGCGCACTGGTTTCAAGGTTGACATGGTTAGTTAAGGGTGTAGACTTATCTAAGGCAGTGTACTTAATTGATTGCCGAAAGGCCAGTCCGGTGCGCCCGCGCCGGACTGCTGTGCGAAATGAAAGGAGTCACCATGAATCGGGAAGAGGAAATCGTTGCACGGTCCCTGTCCTACAGGAAACAGTACGTGGAAGATACCCCCGGCTGGTACCGCGGCGAGATGCACCTGGGTTTCACGCTGGCATTCACGATCGGCGTGGTTTGGTACTGCGCGGCGCAGTTGCAGAACACGACCTGGCAGGAATGGCTGTTCGTCGTGGTGCCGATGTTTCTGTTCGGGAACTGGGCGGAATGGGCCGGGCACCGCTACCTTCTCCACAGCCCGAAGAGCTGGATCAAGCCGGCCTACAAGCGCCACGTCGCGACCCACCACCAGTTCTTCTCGCACAAGACGCTCGACTACGACGGCCACAAGGAGTGGCGCGCGCTGCTGTTCCCGCCGTTCGCGCCGGTGCTGTTCGTGCTGGCGGCCCTGCCGGCTGCACTGCTGGTCGGCAGCCTGTGGTCGGCCAATGCGGGATACATCGCCATGCTGACCATGGCGTCGTACTTCCTGATGTACGAAGGCCTGCACACCTTGTCGCATCTCGAGCATCCGATCCTGGATCGCCTGCCGCTGGTCAACACGGTGCGCCGCATGCACGTGCTTCATCACAACCCCGATTTCATGCACACCCGCAACTTCAACCTCACCTTCCCCATCTGCGATGCGCTGTTCGGCACCAGCGATTTGAACAAGGGTCTGCTCGGCACGCTGTTCAACGGCATGTCGGACGAGGCGCGCAAGGAGGAAGACCAGGCCAAGCTGCGGTCGCAGCAGGTCACGCGCGCCGGCCAGGCGCAGGCGGCCGACGACGGTGCCGAAGAGGCCGCCCCGCTGGCAAGGCCCGGCATTCAGGACGCCAGGCGCGGGTAGGCAAGCGGGCTTGCCTTCGTCCCGCGGCCGCGATCCGACGCTGCAACCGCACATCGATCAAGACTCCATGGCAAAAGCCCGGAGCTTCTGACAATGCCGCGCCGCGCACCGGCTCGTAGAGTCCAAATCGAGAAGCATTGCGATGGCGGGCAGCCATCGCAACCCGAGAGCACCCCACCTATCAGCACAAGGAGACGACCCATGAAATTCAACAAGCTGCTTGCCATCCTCGCCGTCACTGCCGGCCTCACCGCGGGCGCGACAGCCAGCGCCAAGGAAATGCGCCTGGGGCTGATCGTGCCGGCCAGCCACGAATGGTCGAAGGCCGCGGTCGCGATGGGCGAAGAACTCAAGCAGAAGTCCAACGGCAAGTACTCGGTCACGATCTTCCCCTCGGGCCAGCTCGGCAACGAGGCGCAGATGCTGCAGCAACTGCAGACCGGCGCGCTCGACATGGCCTTCATGACCGCCGCCGAAATCACCAACCGCGTGCCCGACTACAGCGCGCTGTTCGCCCCCTACCTCGTCAAGGACGTCAAGCAGGCCGGCGTGCTGCTGAACGGCCCGACCGCGCAGAAGATGCTCGAGCGCCTGCCGCGTGAAGTCGGCGCGGTGGGGGTCGGCTACGGCGTGGCCTCGATGCGGCTGATGCTCAATGCGTTCCCGACCAACGCCGCCGCCGACCTGAAGGGCCGCAAGATGCGCATCACGCCGTTCCCGCCGGTGCGCGACTTCTACCAGCTGCTGGGAGCGGCTTCGACCCCGATGCCGCTGACCGACGTCTACGATTCGCTGGCCAACGGCCAGGTGGATGGCGTGGATGCGGACATGGAACTGGTGTACCGCATGAAGTTCTACGAGCGCGGCAACACGCTGCTGCAGTCGAACCACATGATGTTCCCGGTCGTGGGCCTGGTCTCCGGCCGCCTGTGGCAGACCATGTCGCCGGCTGACCGCGACCTGGTCGCCGGCGCCGCGCGCAAGCATCTCAACGGCCTGTTCGACAAATACGTCCAGGTGGAGCAGGAGATGGAAAAGAGCGTGCAGGGCACCAAGGTCAAGGTGGTGAAGGTCGGTCCCGAGTTCTTCGGCAACACGCTCAAGCAGTGGGAAGACATCTGGCTCAAGCGCACGCCGGTGCTGGCCGAGCTGCGCCGCGAAGCCGCCGCCATCAAGTAACGGCACGGAGGCGGCGCAGGGGCACGCCGCGCCCCTGCGCCGCCTTCAAGCTGGAGACTTCCGTGCTGAAAACCATTACGAACCTGAGCGACCGCATCGCCCAAGCAGAACGCGGCGTGGTGCGCCTGATCGCCCTGGCACTGCCGCTGATGGTCCTGGCCAACGTGGCCGGTCGCGCCATGCGCAGCCCGATCTACTGGATAGACGAACTGTCCGTCCTGGTCATGGTGTGGCTGGCGATGATCGGCATGTCGCTGACCCTCAAGACGCGCGATGCGGTCGCCGTCACGATGCTGGTCGATGCGGTGCCGCCCTTGCTGATGAAGATCATGAGAATCCTGATCGACCTGCTGGTGCTGGTGTTCGGCATCACGCTGCTGGTGCTGTGCTACCGCTGGTTCGATCCGTTGACGCTGATGCGCGTCGGATTCGACACGCGCGAGTTCTCCGGCCAGACCTTCAACTTCATGTACCAGGACACCACGGCCACGCTCGGAGTCGCCAAGTTCTGGTTCTGGCTGGTCGTGCCGCTGGTGGCTGTCACCACCAGCGTGCATGCGCTCTCCAACCTGCTGCGAACCGTGGCGACGCCCGCCTCGGTGGGCATCGCGTCCGGCTTGCCGGCCCCGCTGGCCGGTAACAGTGGAGCAAACCAATGATCGCGGCCGTCTTCACCTCCCTGCTGTTTCTCGGCCTTCCCATCGCGCTGGTGCTGGCGATGGTCGCGCTGACCTACATCTATGCAAGCGGCAATCCGGTGCTCTACCTGTCGTTCCCGCAACAGTTCTTTGCCAGCCTCGAAAACTACGGCCTGCTCGCCATCCCGCTGTTCCTGGCGGTGGGCGAACTGATGAACGAAGGCGGCATCACGCGCCGGCTGGTCGCGCTGGCCTCGGTGTTCGTGGGCCACGTGCGCGGCGGGCTCGCCTACATCAACATCCTGGCCAACATGTTCCTTGCCTCCATCATGGGCTCGGCCAATGCGCAGGTCGCGGTGATGGCGCAGGTGATGGTGCCGGAGATGGAAAAGCAGGGTTATCCGCGCGGCTTCGCGACGGCCACGACCTGTGCCGGCGCCCTGCTCGCCCCGGTGATTCCACCGTCCATGCTGTTCGTGATTTTTGGCGTACTGGCCCAGATCTCGATCGGCGACCTGTTCATCGCCGGCATCGTGCCCGGCATGTTGATGGCCTCTGCCTTCATCTGCGTGGTCGCGCTGCTGGGCTACCGGTACAAGTATCCGCCGGGCGAGCGCCTGTCACGCCAGCAGAAGCTGCGCAACATCGGGGCCGCCATTCCATCGCTGCTGGTGCCGATCGTCATGATCGGCGGCATCCTCGGCGGGATCACGACGCCGACCGAAGCGGCGGCGGTCGGCGCCCTGATGGCCGTGCTGGTGGGCATCTTCGCGCACAACGAAATCCGTTTCGACCGCATCGGCGACATGCTGCTGCGGGTGGCCGTCAACAGCGCGGTGGTGCTGGCCCTGGTGGCCGCAGCCGGCGTCTTCGGCTGGGTTATCGTGTTCGAGAAGATCCCGCAGCAACTGGCCTTGCTGCTGCAGCAGATCACCACCGACCCCTTCACCTTCATGCTGCTGGTCACCGCCCTGGTGCTGGCGGTCGGCACCGTGATCGATGGCATCGCCGCCCTGATCCTGCTGGTGCCCATCCTGCTGCCGGTGGCGACCCAGGTGTACGGCATCAACCCCTACCACTTCGGCGTGATCATCTGCATCAACCTAACGCTGGGCCTGCTGACGCCGCCGGTCGGCACGGCCCTCTACGTGGCCGCGCGCGTGACCGGTGCAACGCCGGCTGAAATCCTGCGCCCGCTGATGCCGTTCCTGGTTGCCACGTTGCTGATCCTGATCCTGCTGTGCTGGCAGCCGTACCTGGTGACCGCATTCATCGGTTAACCGATTCGGGCGTCGCGCCTGCGGCGCCGTCCATCCCTCCATTCATCGGAAGAAGTCCATGCAGAAGCTCAAAGATCGCGTCGCCATCATCACCGGCGGCGCGCAAGGGATAGGTGCTGCCTACGCGCGTGCGATGGCGGCCGAAGGCGCGCGCGTCGCCATCGCCGACATCCTGGACGGCACGGCGCTGGCCAAGGAAATCGAAGCCGATGGGGGCCGTGCGATGGCCGTCCAGGTGAATGTCGCCGACGAAGCTTCGGTCCTGGCAATGGCCGAGGCGGTCAACGAACATTTCGGCCGCATCGACATCCTGGTCAACAATGCGGCGGTGTACGCCTCCTTGCAGTTGAAGCCGTTTTCCGAGATCGACGTGGCCGAGTGGGACAAGGTGATGGCGGTCAACGTGCGCGGGCCCTTCGTCTGCGCCAAGGCCGTGGTGCCGTTCATGCGCAGCAGAGGCTACGGACGCATCATCAACATTTCATCCGGGACACCGTTCAAGGGCACGCCGAACCTGCTGCACTACGTGACGTCCAAGGGCGCCATCCTGGCGCTGACCCGGGCGCTGGCACGCGAAGTCGGCGGCGACGGCATCTGCGTCAACACGCTGGCGCCCGGCCTGGTGCTCAGCGAAGGGGTGATCCAGAACGCAGACCTGCGCGAGAAGCTGACCGGCCCCGTGATCGCCAGCCGCGCCATCAAGCGCGACCAGACCCCGGAAGACCTGGTCGAGCCGCTGCTGTTCCTCGCCTCGGACGCCTGCGCGTTCATGACGGGCGAGACGATCGTGGTGGATGGCGGCTCGGTCATGCATTGAGGCCGCCGGCACCGGGATGAACCTGCCGCAGTGCGGCCTTATCGGAGAGACAACAGACATGACCCCCATCGCGCAACCCTGGATCGGCGGCCAATGGACGCCGGTCGCCAGCCGGGCCGCCGCCGACAGCATCGACCCCTCCACCGGCCTCGTGCTCGGCCAGTTCGCCGACGCCGACGTCGGCACCGCCGAAGCCGCCATCAGCGCCGCTCGCCGTGCGTTCGAGCAGAGCGACTGGGCGCATGCGCCGCGCCTGCGGGCGGCCGTGATGCTGGAGTTCGCCAACCGCGTCGAGCTGCGCGCCGATGAACTGGCGCTGCTGCTCGCCCGTGAAACCGGCAAGCTGTTGAAGCCGGCGCAAGCCGAGCTGGCCGGCACCGTGTCCGAGATCCGCTTCTATGCGGGGCTGGCACGCACCATCTTCGGCCGCACCACCGAGGTCGAGCCGGGCGCCCTGTCCGTGCTGAGCCGCGAAGCGGCCGGCGTGGCGGGCATCATCGTGCCCTGGAATGCTGCCGCGATCCTGCTGGTGCGCTCGCTCGCGCCGGCGATGGCGGCCGGGTGCACGAGCGTGATCAAGATGGCGCCGCAGTCGGCACTGTTCCAGACCGAGCTGCTGCGATGCCTGACCGAGATTCCGAACCTCCCGCGAGGCGTGGTCAATTTCTACAGCTGCACCAGCAGCCAGCCGAGCGAGGCGCTGGTGATTTCAAGCGACGTGGACGTGATCAGCTTCACCGGCAGCGTTCAAGTCGGCCAGCGCATCATGGCCGCTGCCGTACCGACGCTCAAGCGCCTGAACCTGGAACTCGGCGGCAAGGCGCCCGCCATCGTGTTCGCCGATGCGGACCCGAAGGCCATCGCCGCGCAGCTGGCGGCCGCCGCCACGATTGCCGCGGGCCAGCAGTGCACCGCGCTTGACCGGGTGCTGGTGCACGAAAGCCTGATCGAGCCCATGCGAGACGAACTGGCCACGCAGTTCCGCAGCATGGCGGTGGGGCCGGCTACCGAGCCGGAAAGCCAGATGGGACCGCAGATCGACATCGCCAATCGCGACCGTATCGCCCGCCTCGTCGATCAGGCGCGCCAGCACGGGGACGTGATCGTGCGCGGCGAGGTGCTGGACGGCCGTCTCTCGCGCGGCGCCTTCATCCGGCCCAGCCTGATCCAGGTCAGCGCCCTAGATTCGCCCTTTGTGCAGGAGGAATTCTTCGGACCGGTCCTCAACCTCGAAAGCTTCCGGGAAGAGGGCGACGCTGTCGCGCGGGCCAACGCGACGCGCTATGGCCTCTCTGCGAGCGTGTGGACGCACGACGGCGCGCGTGCCCGCCGCGTAGCGCGTGCCTTGCGCAGCGGCACGGTGTGGATCAACACTCACAACAAGCTGCTACCCGAGGCGGAAACCGGCGGCTTCGGCGCCAGTGGCTACGGCCGCCTGCACGGAGCCGAGGCGCTGCTGGAGTTCCTCGAAACCAAGCACGTTTATGAGGACATCGGACGTGTAAAGCCAAACACGGCAGCCACGTGAGCCGGATGTTGGCCAGGAACCGGCGTTCTCCTGACGACTTCGCTCGAGGCGCAGCAATTTTTGCTTTCGGCCAAGAGCGGTCAGCCGAACCGGCGGGTGGCCGGGAGGGCGAGTACTTCTCGCTCAAGGACGTGGCCAGCCGGCTAGCCCTTTCGAAGCCCATACGTCGTCTATGTATTTGCACCTATCCGCGTGGTGCTCGCCGATGATCACGACCTGGTGCGGTCCGGGGAATGCCTGGAATGGATGGCGTTGAGGCTATCGGGCACATCACAAGGCGCTATCCCGACTTGCGTGTGATCGTGCTATCCATGCATAGCCACCTGGACTTTGTGCGTCGCGCTGTGGCGAGTGGCGCCTGCGGTTATCTCATGAAAGACTCTGCCCCCGCCGCGCTGGAACAGGCGCTGCGTTGCGTCATGACGGAAGGCAGCTTCTTCGAAGGAAAACTCGCACAGCAACTGGTGCCTTCGCCGCGAGCCAGCGCCGACGACGAGCTTACCTTTCGTCAGGTTCAGATCCTCACAGTGCTCGCTGAGGGCAAATCCACGAAAGAGATTGGCTACGAGCTCGGCCTGAGCCCGAAGACCGTGGACGTACACCGGGCGCGCATCATGCAGCGGCTGCAGCTGAATGACGTCGCAAGCCTGACTCCCTATGCGGTGCGTAAAGGCCTAGTAAAACTCTGACTTCGGGGGCGGCCGCACCAAAGCGGAGCGGCGCTGGCCACATGTCGGATCAGCTTGCCTCTTGATTACACACGTACAGAGGAGAAAGGCTTCGCTGGGGGATGATCTGGCGGACTGCTACGCGGACCACGCTGTGCGTGCAACTCGCTCTGAACCTTGGCAGACACAGCCTCCGCCAAGGCGAGCAACAACCTTTCAATCTCGTGTGTCTTAGGCGCGGCGGCCGGTTGGCACGGTGAAGCTCGATGGGCACTTTGCCGCCGTCAGGCTTCCGCGCTCCCATCAGACAGCAGGCCCAGCGCCTTGATGCGGGTGATCGACAGGTAGATATGCCAGCCGAGGGCGGCAGTGGCGCGCTGCGGGTCGTCGGCCATCACGGCGTCGAAGATCGCTTGGTGTTCCTGGTGCGCCCTCACTGGTGCCGAGGCCGAACGGCTTTCCACCCCGCGGTGAGTTTGCGGCTGGACCGGCACGGACAGCCGCCGGTAGCGTACCGAGTGCTGGTACAGCATGGCGCGAAAGTGGCGCAGCCAGCGCGAAGGACAGGCCGAGACCAGCGCCTCGTGGAAGGCCATGTTGCGCATTTCCCAGACCTCGAACGAAGTGCCGGAGCCCAGGCGCGCTGCGGCTTGCGAGAGTTGCTCGAAGGATTCGGTCACTTGTGCTCGCCAGACCGCCGTTCCGTGCCGCATGCTTTCGCGCAGGGCTTCGCATTCGATCAGCACGCGGGTGCGGGTGATGTCCTCCAAGTCGGCCAAGGACATCGAAGCCACGTGGAAGCCCCGCCGCCCCTCGCTTTCCACCAGTGCGTCCGACACCAGCAGGGAAAGTGCTTCGCGAAGCGTTCCGCTGCTGACTTCATACCCGCTCTTGAGGTGCTCGACCCGAAGCTTGGTCCCGGGTGTGAGTCGCCCTCCCATGATGTCGTTGCGCAGCCGCTCGTAGGTCGTCTCGATCAGCGTGCGCGGGTCTTCACCCGGTGTGTCCATGTCTCGCTCCTTCGTGGCCAGCCCCGACGAGGCTGGGCAGCGCCTGGCATTTTGATCCCCCTTCGCGCCTGCTGCGCGTCCAGGTGGTCCAGACCTTTATTCTCGATAAACCGCCCAAGATGCCGTCTCATCTTCGACAGATTCATTGGAGAATTTAGCCCTGCACGAGGGTTATTCCCAAGTGATTCTCGATAAAGACTCTCCTAGAGTCGCCGCTAGTCGCGCCGGATCCGGCGCGTCGCAGGAACGGAGTCTCGATGGCCGAAGGAAGCGTGTCCCGGAGATTGGCCGAACAGGTAGCGCTTGTCACCGGTGGTGCCTCGGGGTTGGGTCGTGCCGTGGTGAAGCGGTTCGTTGCTGAAGGTGGCAGGGTGGTTGTGCTGGACCGGTCCGCCGCCCGCCTGCGCGAGCTCACCGAGGAATTCGGCGCCGCTGTCGCTCCCTGCGAGGGTGATGTCCGGTCGCTGGCTTCCAACCAGGCGGCGGTGGCCCTGGCGCTGTCAAGCTTCGGCGCACTGGACTGCCTCGTGGCGAACGCGGGGATCTGGGATTACGGCGTGCCGCTGGCGGAACTGCCGGAACGCCAGATCGACGCCGCCTTCGACGAGATCTTCCAGGTCAACGTCAAGGGTCCGCTGCTAGCCGCGAAGGCGGCGCTGCCGGCCCTCGTGGCCAGCCGCGGTTCGGTGATCCTGACCTTGTCCAACGCTGCCTTCCATACAGGTGGCGGGGGGCCGCTGTACACGGCAACCAAGCACGCCGGTCTCGGGCTGGTGCGCCAGCTCGCCTACGAGTTCGCCCCGCACGTGCGCGTGAACGGCGTCGCGCCCGGCGTCATCGATACCGACTTGCGCGGCCTCGCCGCGCTCGGCATGGAAATGTGCTCGCTGCACGACCTGGACCTGCCGGCCAAGGCGGAGGCGAGGCTGCCGACCAGACAGGTGCCGACACCCGACCAATATGCCGGCGCCTACGTTTTCTTCGCCAGCCGGCAGGACAACGTGCCGGCCACCGGCGCGATCCTCAACTATGACGGCGGCCTCGGCATCCGCGGTCTGGCGCAACCGCGCGGCGGCGACGGTCTGCCGGCCTTGTACAACTTGCCGGAGCCGGCATGAGCGGGCCGTGGGAGATTTGCCAATGAGCATCCGCAATCTGGGGTATCTCGTGTTCGAGGTCGTCGAGCTGGAGGCATTTGCGGCCTTCGCCGCCGACATGCTGGGCGTCGAAGTGCAGCAGCGCGGTGAAGACGCGGTGCGCATGCGAATCGACTCCCGCAGCTGGCGTATCGAGGCCCAACGCGGGCCTCGCAACGACGTGGTGGCCGCCGGCCTGGAAGTGGGCGCCGCCACAGACCTGGAGCGGCTCGAGCGACACCTGGCCGAGCGGGGAACTGCAGCCCGTCGGGACGCGGCGCTTGCGCGCGAACGAGGCGTCACCGGCCTGTCCCATTGCAGCGACCCCAGCGGACTGGAGATCGAGTTGTTTTACGGCGCGACGGAGGAGAACCACCGTCCGTTGCGGACGCCGCTCGGACACGGCGGTTTCGTCACGGGCGCCCAAGGCCTGGGGCACATGGTGCTGAAGACCCCGGTCCCTGAGCGCAGCGCCGAGTTCTACTGCGAGGGCTTGGGCATGGCGGTGTCCGACTACATCCCGTTGTACATCCCCGGGCGCCCGCCGGCGGAACTGCAGTTCCTGCACTGCAACAGCCGGCATCACACGGTGGCGCTGCTCGGCATGCCCGACCCGAAGCGCCTTGCCCACTTCATGCTGGAGTGCCGCGACCTGGACGACCTGGGCCGCGCCTTGGACCGTGTGCAGGCTGCCGACGCCGTAAACGCGACCCTGGGCCGCCATACCAACGACGGAATGCTCTCGTTCTATGCCCAGATGCCGGGTGGCATCGAAGTGGAAATCGGCTTTGGCGGCATGCAGGTCGAACCGCAGGCATGGAGCGTCGTGCGGCACGAAAAGACCAGCCGCTGGGGCCATGTGCGGCGCCGGCGGTGAACCATAAACAATAGCAGGAGATACGTTGATGCAACCGAAGCCAGTATCGAAATACGTCCAAGCGGGAACCACGCGCATCCATTACCTGGAGCAGGGCTCCGGTGAGCCGCTCGTGTGCCTGCATGGCGCCGGGCCGGGCGCCACCGCTTGGAGCAACTACCGCGGCAACCTGGAGGCGCTGTCGCGCCGGCACCGGGTCATCCTGCCGGACCTGCCCGGCTTCGGCGGCTCCGACAAGCCGACCGGTGTGGTCGAGCGTCCGCTTGCCCACAACAGCAAGGTCCTGAAGGACTTCTTCGACAAGCTGGAGATCCGCACGGCGGCCATGATCGGCAACTCGATGGGCGGCGCTACAACAGCGCGCTTCGCGCTCGACAACCCGGATCGTGTGACGAAGATGGTGTTGATGGGTGCGGCCGGCGCCGGCCTCGGCACCCTGGCGCCGCAGCCGCCGGAAGGCATCCGTGCCATGCGCGCGTATTTCCAGAACCCATCCAAGGAAGCGATGCGGGCGCTGATCACGACCTTCGTGTTCGACGCCTCATTTTTGACCGACGAATTGCTGGAGGAGCGCTTCGCTGCCAGCACGGACCCCGAGCACCTGGCATTCATGCGTAATCGCGGGCCGCTCGAGGACATGAGCCACGAGCTCGCGCGGATCACGGTTCCGACGCTGCTGGTGTGGGGACAGGACGACCGCTTCGTTCCGGTTGAGGCGGCCTTCAAGTTCCTGCGTGCGATCCAGGGGGCGGAGCTCCATGTGTTCTCACGTTGCGGCCACTGGGCCCAGGTCGAGCACGCCGCGCGCTTCAACCGGCTGGTCGCTGACTTCCTCGAAGGAGACGCAAAATGAGAAAAGCCTTGAGAGCAATCGCGCCCTGCATGGCGCTCGCCTTCGCCGCGCTGGCACTGGTCCCGGCCTCAGCGGCCGCGCAGGCACGCGGTCCCTTCGCCGGCAAAATCCTGATCGGTGACCTGACACAGCGCACCGGCGCCGGTGGCGGATCGATCATGACCGATTCGACCAGCCATGCCGTCGAAACCACCGTCCGCGCGATAAATGAGGCCGGCGGTGTCACGGTCAAGGGCAAGAGGTACGAGCTCGCGTACAAGGGTATAGACACGCGCGGCGAGCCGGCCGCGACGCTCGCCGCCGCCAAGGAGATCATCGCCGACGGCGCCACGGCCGTCCTGCTGCCCTCGTTCGCCACCGAGGTGGCGTACCGGGCGCTGTCCGACGCCAGGATCATCTCCTTCGGCGCCGCGCCGCGGGTCACCAACCCGCTGATGATCGAAGGCCCGCAGAAGCATCCCTACCTGTTTGGCACGGTGGAACTGGCCCAGCCCGTCATCAGTGGCTGGCTCGGGGGCATCAAGCAGCACTTTCCAAACGCCAGGCGGGTCGCGGCCCTGAACTACACCGACCCAGGCGGCAAGTTCATGACCGCGGCCGTGCAGGCAGCGGCCAAGCAGCACGGCCTGGAGTTCGTGGGCGCCGAAATGGTCGACGTGTCCACCACCGACTTTTCGGGTCCGCTCACCACCCTCAAGGGCAAAAATCCGGACATCATCTACATCGGCACCCAGGCGCAAGTACTGTCGGCTACCCGGCAAGCCGTCCAGCTGAAGGCCGGCTCGGTGCTATGGAACTACACCATGCGCCCGGTGGACCTGAAGCAGATCGGCCCGCTCGGCAGTTCCAGCCTGGTGCTGGCCGACTTTCGCGCTCCCTTTACCGAGGGTCTGACGCCGCCTGAGTTCCTGAAGGCGGCCACCCTGTTCGGGAGGATGAAGAGCGGGGAGCCGGCGCAGGTCGGCATCGCTGCGGCCTACTACGACTTCATCCAGCTGCTTGCGCGCGCCATCGAGAAGGCTGGCACTGTCGATGACAACACCGCGATCGCCAAGGCGCTCGAGGGGGCGAGTTACGAAGGTTCGTTCGGCCGCGCGCAGATCCTGCCGAATCACACCCTGCGCGGGCCGATCGGACTGATCATCGCCGACAGCAGCAACGTCTCCATTCACGTCTACAAGGACGTCGAGTCCTCCATCACTCCCTCGATTTCTTCCATCAAGGTGAAGAACGGCTGGAGCCAATAGGAGCGCGCACTGATGGCAATCATGGACACCAACTCCGGCGAGCAGCTAGTCGCCCAGGCGCAGGCACTGCTCGCCCACGGCCGGTTGCCGGCCAAGGTCTTCAGTGACCCGGCCCTGCACCAGCTCGAAGTCGAGCGCATCTTCGGCCGCGCCTGGATCTTCCTGGCGCACGAAACCGAGATCCCCGCCCCCGGAGACTATGTCATGCGGCACATCGTGGACGACGAGTTCATCGTCGTGCGCGACGACGAGGGCGGCGTGCGAGTGCTGTTCAACTCCTGCCGGCACCGCGGCATGCGGGTGGCGCAAGCAGGCTGCGGCCACGCCAAGACATTCCGCTGTCCTTACCACGGCTGGGTCTATCGCAACGACGGCCGGCTACAGGGCGTGCCGTACGAGAACCGAATCTACGGCCCGGGCGAGATCAAGAAGGAAGAGATGGGGCTGCTGGCAGCGCCGCGCAGCGAAAGCTGGAACGGAATGATCTTCGCCAGCTTGAGCAGTGATGGTCCGACGCTCACCGAGTTCCTCGGCAACATGGCCTTCTACCTCGAGTTCTACACCCGCAAGAGCGAGGCCGGTCTGCAGGTGGTGGGCGAGCCGCAGCGCTGGGTAGTCAGAGCCAACTGGAAGCTGGGTGCCAGCAATTTCATCGGTGATGGCTACCACACCTCGACGACGCACTTCAGCACTGTAAAGGTCGGCGTGTTGCCCGGATCGGCCGACTTCCTGATTGACGGCGTGCAGGTGGACGCGGATAGCGGCGGCCTTGGTTTCCGGCGCATGCCGCCCGGGACTGGCAGCACTCGCGGCTACGGGCCCGAGGTGATGGCGCGCTTCGAGCCGGCCCACAGGGCCATCCTCGAGAGTGGCTGCTTCCCCTCGCACGGCACCGTGTTCCCCAACCTGAGCTTCCTGGCCGCGGCGGCCATCGTCGACCAGGGCGGCGCCCCCGTGCCCTACTTCACGCTGCGCATCTGGCAGCCGGTGGCCCACGACACGATCGAGATCTGGTCCTGGATGCTGATCGACAAGAGCGCACCGGAGGCGCTCAAGCGCGCCTCGTACACATCGTATGTCCTCAGTTTCGGCAGCTCCGGTCTGTTGGAGCAGGACGACACCGAAAACTGGACCAGCATCACGCGCTCGGCCCGCGGCCGCATGGCCGGTACGCAGGAACTGAGCTACGTGATGGGGTCCACCTCGCTTCCGCTCATGACCGACTGGCCCGGCCCCGGGAAAGCTTATTCCATGGACTACACGGAAGCCGCCGAGCGCAGCTTCTACCAGTTGTGGCTGCGCTACCTGCAGGAGGCAACATGAGCGGGCTCGTAGCCGACGCGCGCCTGCAGGAGGTGCAGGATTTCTTGCTGCTGGAAGCGGAGGCGCTGGACGACGGCCGCTTCCGCGATTGGCTCGCGATGATGGGCCCGGAGGTCGAGTACCGGATGCCGGTGCGCAGCACGCGCGACAACCGCAGCGGCGCCGGCTTTTCCGCCGAGGCCTTTCATTTCCAGGAGACCCGCTACCGGCTGGAGATGCGCATCGCCCGCCTGGAGTCCGGCTCCGCCTGGGCCGAGGAGCCGCGTTCGCGCACACGCCACTTCGTCACCAACGTCCGGGTCCGCGAGGGTGCCGGTGCCGACGAAGTCAGCGTCAAGTCCAACCTGCTGCTGTACCGCACGCGCGGGGACGACCGCAGCAACGACCTGCTCAGCGCGGAACGGCACGACCTGCTACGTCGTCTGGACGGCCAATGGAAGCTCGTGGCCCGCACCATCCTGCTCGACTCCACGACGCTGCCCACGCACAACCTCTCTGTGTTTCTCTGAGCGATGGCAGTCACGTTTCTGCAGCAGCTGATCAACGGACTGGCGATCAGCACGGTATACGTGCTGATCGGCCTGGGCGTTTCGCTCGTTTTCGGCCTCACGCGGATGATCAACTTCGCGCATGGCCAGTTCGTCGTGCTCGGCGCCTTCATCGCCTATTCGCTGGTGCGCTCCGGCCTGAGCTTCTGGCTCGCGGTGCCGCTGGCGGCATTGGCGGTGGCTGCGCTGGCGTACGTCATGGATCGGGCGATCCTGCGGGGCTCCATTGACCAACCTGTCAACGGCTTCATCGTCTCGATGGGCGCGGTGATTGTGCTGCAGACGCTCACCGTGCTGACCTGGTCGGCCGAGGCCTTCCGGGTCCAGAGCCCACTCACCGGTGCGTGGAACGTGGGCGGGGTGATCGTCACTGAGGAACGGGCCTTGTTGCTGGCGGCCACCGCCGCACTGGTGGCCGGGCTCTACGTGCTCTTGAACCGAACCGACCTGGGCCGCTCCATGCGCGCCGTGGCCGAGAACCGCACGGCCGCAGCCCTCATGGGCATCAACGTGAGCCGCACGATCTCAGCGGGCTTCGTGCTCAGCGCGGTGCTGGCCTCGGTGGCCGGCTCGCTTCTGGGAGCGATCTTCCCTTTCAGCGCGTACTGGGGCACCGCCTTTCTGATCAAGGGATTGGCGGTGGCCTTGATGGGCGGCCTGGGCAACATCCCCGGCGCGTTGGTCGCCGGCGTCGTGCTCGGTCTGACCGAGACCTTCGCGTCGAGCTACGGCGTGACGCTGCCCGGCGGAATCAAGCTGGGGGCCGAATGGCGTGACGGCTTCGCGTTTGTGTTGATGGTTGCAATTTTGCTTTGGCGCCCGGAGGGCCTGTTCAGCAGGTCCCGTACGGCATGAGCGGCGCCCGCATGAAAGCTCGCAACCTGGTGGCCGCCCTGGTGCTGCTCGCAGCGCCGGCACTGCTGGTGCCGTACGGCCTGGGGGTCGAGTGGGCGTGGCGCGCGGACCAGCGGACGCTGTCGCTCGCCACCTATGCGGCGATCTACTCGGTGCTGGCCTACGGGCTGTTCCTGCTCACGCGCTTCGTTGGCCTGGCCTCGGTGGTGCACGGTGCGCTGTGGGGCATAGGCTCCTATGCGACGGCCATCCTCGCCGAACAGGCCGGCTGGAGCTTCTGGGCGATCCTGCCGGTAGCCGCGTTGCTGCCGACCGTTGTGGCCGTCGCCCTGGGTCTGTTCTCGCTGCGCACGCACGGCCTGACCTTCATGATAGTCACGCTGGCCTTGTGCGAGTTCTTCGTGCTGCTGGCCACCAACTGGGACAGCCTGACTGCCGGTCCGCTCGGCATCATGGTCTTCCGGGTGCCGGAGCCGCTGGGCTTCCTTACCTTCGACGCGCCGCTTTCGCGGTACTACCTCGCGCTGACCTTCCTGTACTTGGCCATAGTGCTGACCTGGTGGATAGGCCGATCTGCTTTCGGCCGCCGGCTGGAGGCGATTCGCGACAGCGAACTGCTGGCCCGCTCGCTGGGCCTTGATGCGCAGCGCTACAAGCTCGCCATCTTCGCGATTTCCGCTGCCGTGGTCGGACTGGCCGGAGTGCCTTACGTCTACCACCAGCAGGCGATCCAGCCCAGCCTGTTCGGCGCGCTTCCCTTCATCGACGTGCTGCTGATGGTGGTGATAGGCGGCGCCAACCTTCTGGGAGGCCCCGCAGTGGGCGCCTGGGTGGTGCAGTTCCTGCCCGAGTTGCTGCACCCGCTAGGCGTGCGCGACGCCAACCTGCACCGGCTGGCCTACGGCGTGCTCCTGATCGTGTTCGTGGTGCTGGCGCCGCAAGGCATTGCGGGACTGCTCAAACGCGGCTGGGACCGCCTGGCGAAGCGGCCACCGGACGCTGCGCCGGATGCGGGCGCGCCGCGCGTTGCCGTCATGCCCACAGCGAGCAGGTCGGCGGCGCGCCCGCCGCTGGGAGAAGAATTGCTGCAAGTGACTGAGCTGCAAAAGAGCTTTCGGGGCGTGCGCGCCATTGACGGGGTCAGTCTCTCCGTGCGCCGGGGCGAGGTGCTAGGCGTGATCGGGCCCAACGGCTCCGGCAAAACCACCTTGTTCAACTGCCTGTCCGGTCATCTGAGCCCGGACGCCGGTCGGGTACTGCTGCGCGGAACCGACGTCACGGACAAGAGCATGGACGCCATTGCCCGCCAAGGGCTCGTGCGCACGTTTCAGCATCCCCTGAGCTTTCGCAGCAAGACCGTGGCCAGTAGCGTGGAACTGGCGCTGGGCGTTTCGGCCGGACGCGCCAGAAGCGAGGCGGCAGCCACCGGTATCCCGGATCAGGCCGGGGCGCTGCTCGCCTTTTGCGGCATCGGTGACGTGGCGCAACGGCCAGTGTCGGCGCTGTCGTATGGCCACAGCCGCCTGCTCGGCGTTGCCCTGGCACTCGCCGCCCGGCCGGAGGTGCTGATGCTGGACGAGCCCGCAGCCGGCCTCAATCACGTGGAAAGCGCGGCGCTCGCCGCCTTGCTGGCCCGTGTTTGCCGTGCCGGGATCACGCTGATCGTGATCGACCACGACATGGCTTTCCTGATGCCGCTGTGCGACCGGTTGCTGGTGCTCGACGCCGGTACCCTGATCGCGCAGGGTCCGCCCGAGCAGGTGCGGATGGACCCTCGCGTCGCCGCGGTGTACCTGGGCGGCACACTTGAGGCCAGGCAGACTGCTGCTGCCCGCCCTCCAGCTGGCTCCGCCGCCGGCGCTGACCAGGGCCTGCAGATCCGCGACCTCGTGGTCGCCTATGGCCCGAGCACGGCGGTGCGCGGTGTCACCCTCAGGGTGCAGCCGGGCGAAGCGGTGGCCGTCTTGGGCGCCAACGGCGCCGGCAAGACGACGACCTTGCGCGCGGTCTCCGGGCTGCTACGCCCCGTCAGTGGCCAAATCCTGTGGCAAGGCCAGGATCTGGTCGGGCGCTCCCCGGCCGACATCCTGCGCAGCGGCATCGCGCACGTTCCGGAAGGCCGTATGGTGTTCGCGCAGCAGACGGTGGAAGAGAACCTGCGGCTAGGCCAGCGCCTGCGCAAGGACAAGGCCGCCGCCCAAGCCGACATGGACCGGCTGCTGGAACGGCTGCCAGCGCTCAAACCGCGGCTGCGCGAGGCGGCCGGAAATTTGTCTGGCGGCCAGCAGCAGATGCTGGTCATCGCCCGCGGCCTGCTGTCCAACCCCAGTTTGCTGATCCTGGACGAACCCTCGCTCGGCCTCTCTCCCCGGTTGGTGGAGGAGGTGGTCGAACTGGTGGAACAACTGCGCAGCGAAAAGACACTGGCGCTGATGCTGGTCGAACAGAACCCCGCAATGGCGGCGCGACTGACCGACCGGGTGTATGTGATGCAGAACGGCGTGCTGCGCTCGGAGCTTGCGTCCAGCGAAGTCAGCGGCAATCTCGATCTGCTCGACGCCTATCTTGGAGGACCTCTGGGCCCGGCGCAAGCTACCCTGCAGTGAGGACCCGAGCTGACTTCCGGCAGGCCAGTACGCGCGCTGACCGACGGATTGCGCATCCGTGGATCGCTTGGAGCCGAGTGGCGGAATGGCTGGCGGACTGAGTGGAAGCAGCTTCGGAGCCGAGGATTAAAGCGCCACTTGACAGCCTCCTGCTCCGCCAAGGACCCGTTCATAGGGGTCCAGGGAAGACCAAGAGAACAGCAAAGGGCCTTGCGAAATCAAGGCCTTTTGTCTTTCTGGGTCCAGGATCGTCCATCACGATCCAGCCCCTTACGGGGGTACTACCGGGGAACCGAGAGAGGCAAGCCTTAGTGCTGCCTCTGGGTCTTTACCCGGAGGTCAGCCTTGCGCAGGCCCGGGCCAGCCGAGATGAGGCGCGAAAGAAGGTGGATCCGGGGTGAGCATGCGGGGGTCATGGTTCGGGTCCGCGTCAGGGCCGGTTGAACAAGGGGTGCAGGGTGCTGTGCTTGCCGTCGTACACCTGGCCGGGGCTCTCGTCGATCTGGAGCGTGATGCCGATCAGCGACTGCTCGAAGATGGGCGCGAAGTGCCGCTTGACCGTGGCCAGCAGCGCATGGCCGGCCTGCTGCTTCACGGCCTCGCTGCGGCCGTTGGCCATGCGCAGGTTGAGGTACACGAAGGCGTAGTCGGCGCGCCCGTCCGCCACCGCGAAATGCGCCGCCGGGTAGGCCAGCACGCGGGTGCCCCCGGTGGGAAAGACCTGCAGGCCGGCCTCGTCGCGCACCGCCAGAATCGTGTCGGCCAGCGCGCGGCAAAGGGCCGTCAGGTCGGTCTTCGGCTCGATGTTGGGCGTGTAGAGGATGACTAGTTGGGGCATCGGTGGGTCCTGAGAGGCGGTTGCTGATTGCGGTGCAGCGCTCGTCCGAGGAGGCCTGCGGCCGGGGGATGGCGACGCCGCTTTGCGGCGCGACGGGGAACACGGCGTTGATCGGGCCCGTGCCCGAGGCGGCGAGGTCGGGCGTGACCACCTCGGCGCGGCCCTCGTCGTCGGACCAGCCGGGCGCGCCGATCAGCATGGCGGTGTCGTGCATGAAGCCTTCGCCATGGCCTTTGGTGGCGGCCGAACCTGCAAACGGCGTCGCAGATGAACGCATGCTCGCTCATGAGGTCTCGCCAGAGAAGGCTCTCGGTGCCTGTTGTCATGCCCGCGTTGACGGCGTCTCGGGGTGTGCATCAACCGGCCCTGACTGAACGAAGACGCATCTGCGTTTCGCTCATTTCATATGGGTGCTTGAGACCCAGCAAAGCCATGTTGCGGTGGATCTCTTCCTGCAGCAATTCAATCGCTGATTCAACGCCTGCTTTGCCTCCGGCAGCAAGTGCGAAATTGAATGGGCGGCCCGCGAAAACACAGCGTGCGCCCAATGCAACTGCCTTGAGCACGTCGGAACCACGCCTGATGCCGCCATCCATCATGACAACCAGTTCCGGGACCGCCTTCACAATGTCGCCAAGAACGCTCAGGGGTGCGGCCACGCTATCGGCTTGGCGGCCGCCGTGGTTGGAAACGATGATCCCATTGACTCCGATCGAGCGGGAATTGATGGCGTCCGATACGCTCATGATCCCTTTGAGAATCAAGTTCGCCTGCCATTTTTCGCGCGCCAGTTTGACGTGATCCCATGTAAACCGGTCGCGGTTCTTGACGTCTCTCTGAGCCGACGACGAGAGAATGGGGCTGCCCCGGTCCGCGCGCCAGTTTTCGAGATGCGGCATTCCGTGGACCGCTAGTGTCTTGAGGAACGTGCCAATGGTCCAGCGGGGGTGCGTGACGCCTTGCCACATCAGGCCCCATGATGGTCGCAGTGGGGAAGAAAACCCGAATCGCGCATATCGGTCTGGATTGACGGATACCGGCACATCGACAGTGATGACCAGGTCCTTGATTCCCGCCGACTTCGCGCGCTGGAGAAGCCTTTCAACTTCACGAGGATCCCCGGGCAAATAAGCCTGGAACCAGGCATCTGGGGCAGACGCAGTCACCTCCTCCATTCGCGTCAATGAGGCGCCGCTCAGGATGTACGGAACCTTGCGTGCATGAGCGGCCGCGGCGAGTGCAACATCGCCATTGAAGTTGTAGAGCGCTCCCAGCCCGACAGGGGAAATACCGAAGGGACTGTCGTAGCTCTTTCCGAACAGCTCAATATTTTGAGACCGGCTTGAGACGTCGACCAGCACTTGGGGTATGAACTCGTAAGCCTCATAGGCTTCACGATTCCATCGCAATGAGACTTCGTCCTCGGCGCCATTGTCGATATACGCGAATATCGATGCGGGAAGACGCTTTTTCGCCAGCCCCCTGAAATCATTCAGGTTGAAACTTTTCCTGGTGCTCATGCGTGTTCTGTTTAAGTTGCAAGCTCCAAATTGAACGCATCGATCAAGGCTGATCTCGGGCAGTCCTTCAGCCACAGTTGGCCCTGCCGCACCGCGAGCTCGCCCAAGGCGAGATTGAGTCATCAAGGCGGTGGATTTCCAGTCACTCGCGCCGGCTCGGCTTTGCGATCAAGCGCACTCGACGGATTGAGGCCTGTCGGATTATTCGATGACCAGCCACAACCCACAACCCAGAGGGTGCTGCATTTTCCGCAGGACACTTCTCCACCATTTGCGGGGATCGATTTGAAGGCCGTTCCTACAATCGGGCAGACGCATGGACATCGAAACCGAAGCCAGCGGGTGCCAGCCGATTCCTTGGGCCGAGGCAAAACTTCCCGCAGAAGAATGGGCCGCTGGCAATTGCAACGTCCGTCAAGGGCGACACACCGTCTTGCTTCGTCCGGCGCCGTGCTGAGAACGATTTTTTGCGCGGCATCGTGCCGCCATAGGCGTCTACAAGGAGACTGACAGTGGACCTGGGAATCAGAGGCAAATGGGCCGTGGTCTGCGGCGCCAGCAAGGGTCTGGGCTACGGCTGCGCGAGGTCGCTGGCCGGCGAAGGCGTCAACGTCGTCATCAACGCCCGGCATGATGCGCCGCTGCAGGAAGCCGCGCGCCGTATCCGCGACGAAACCGGCGTCGAAGTGATCGCGGTGGCCGGCGACATCACTACAGCGCCCGGACGCGGGCAGGTTCTCGCCGCCGCGCGGCAGGTGGACATTCTGGTGACCAACGCGGGTGGACCGCCAGCGGGCGACTTCCGCACGTTCAGCCGCGACGACTGGATCGCCGCTATCGACGCCAACATGCTGACGCCGATCGAGCTGATCAAGGCGACCGTGGATTCGATGATTGAGCGGAAGTTCGGACGCATCGTCAACATCACCTCGAGCGCGGTCAAGGCGCCGATCGACATACTGGCCCTGTCAAACGGTGCGCGCAGTGGCCTTACGGGTTTCATCGCCGGACTTTCGCGCACCACGGTCTTCGCCAACGTCACCATCAACAACCTGCTGCCCGGTCGCTTCATGACCGATCGCCTGCGCAGCAGCTTCCCCGTCCAGGCGAAGAACAAGGGGATCACAGTGGAGGAGGTGGAACAAGCCCTGTGCCGCTCGATTCCAGCGAAGCGCTTCGGCAACGAGATGGAGTTCGGCCAGTACTGCGCCTGGCTCTGTAGCCAGCAGGCCTCCTACGTGACCGGACAGAACCTGCTGATCGATGGCGGCGTTTATCCCGGCACGTTCTGACGGGATGCCGTCTCTCTCGCGCGAACAGTGCCCGTCCCTGCCACTGCTAGGTGGCCGCAGCGCCTGCCGGAGATCAGCGGGTGCTGGCGTTGAAGCCTACGGCTTGCGCTCCAGCAACGCGATGCCGGACATGCGCTTGACGGCCTCCCGCGTGGCGGGTCCAGCCCACTTCGAAAGCCGGTCCCATGCCGCGGCCTGCGGGATGGACCGCCCGAGGCGGATGGAGTCGGCCCAGGTCGAGTAGAACTCCCTCTCGTGCCAGCCCAATGCCTCGAAGAAGCGCGCGCTGTCGGACGGCGCGAACCGGAACGACGCGTCCGCACCAGACAGTTGTGACCGCCAGACCACCCCCATGGTCTGCTGCAGCAGCGGCGTGACCAGGTCTGCCAGCCACCAGCTCACCTGCGGTTCGCCATGCAGCTGTGTCGCCAGGGCACTCACTTGCTCCGGAGTGAGGTAGAGCAGCAGGCCTTCGGTGATGACCAGCAATCGGCCGCGCGCGTCGCGTGCAGCCTGCAGCACGCGTGCACGCGCCGCAGGCTGACTCAGATCGGCGGCGACATGCACGTGCTTGCATGCGGGTGCCTCCGCGGCAAGGCACTGCTGCCGGTAGGCGATGATCCCGGGCAGGTCCACGTCGAACCAGCGAAGTGACGGCGGCAGCGGCAGCCTGAAGGCCCGCGTGTCGAGTCCGGCTCCAAGGTTGAGAACGGTGCTCACGCCGCGTCGGTTGATGCTCTCGAGGACGGCCTCGTCCATGACTGCAGTTCGCACGACCATCGACCAGGCCATCGAACGACCGAACGGAAGCGCATCGACGATGGCCTGCCCTCGCGTGCCCGCCATACGCCGTGCGTACGGGTCCTTGAACAGGGCGTCCGGGCGTTCGGACTCGCAGGCGCGGTAAGTGGCGACCCACAGCGCCGTGTCCGACACGTTCTGGATGAGAGCCACGGGCTCGGCGGCCACGGCCGGTACTTCAAGCAACTTTGCGCTCCCGGCGGCGCGCGAGGCTTTGCCTGAGAAAGAACCGCAGCATTTCACGTGACGCATCGGGTCCGGACTCGTCCGTGAAGCTGCCCTTCGCACTTCCGCCGGTCCAGGCATGACCGCCGCCATGCACCATCCACATCTCCGCGTCTGGCCGGCCGTTTCGGCGGGCGTGCCTCACCAGCGTGACGGCTCTCGATCCCAGTACGTTCATCGGCGCCGTCGCGGCTGCCGCGGCGGAGGACCTGGGTCCGCCGTATTGGTTCAGCGCTTGCGCCAGCACGGCCTCGGCGTTGAGCGGGTGGACGGTCCGATCGCGATCGCCATGGAACACGATCGTGGGAACGGCGCGCAAGGACCGCGCAGCGTCCAGATCGAGCCTCGCAGCCTGAACGCCGCAGGGGCCGCTATTCATCGCCCTGAGCGCTGACATCAGGTCATGAGCAACCCCGGTGGCGATGCCAGAGTGCACTCCGATGGCGGCGAAAAGCTCAGGATGGGTCTGTCCCAGGATCATCGCCATCGCGCCACCGGCAGACATGCCGGCCACGTAGACCCGCGCCGGATCGACGGCATGGTCGCGAATGATCTGTCGCGTGAGCCCCGCCAGCATCGACGGCTCTCCGCCGGACGCGAGCTGATGCTTGACGTCATACCAGTTCCAGCTGCCGAACGGATGCGCGCTGCGCGACTGCTCGGGAAACAGGGCGATGCCTCCGCACTCCCGGGCCGCCTCGTGCATTCGCGTCCCCAGGGCGAAGTCCGACGCACTCTGGCCTGCTCCGTGGAGCATGACGAACAAGGGTGGACGCGTGACCCGTGTGGGGGAGACGTAGAGCTGGTAGTCGAGGGAGCCGACGGCATCCACGTAGACCGCTTCGACCACGCGGTCGCAGTCGGGCGAGGCTTGCTTTGAAGCCATGATGGCTGTGGGTCTTGGCATGATTCGTTGGGTGGTCGCAGCACGCGCACGCCAGGTGTCGCGCCGCAGGGTCGGACACCGCCTGGCTGTCGGGGCGTGGAGTCGAACGGGGTGCTTGTCAGGCGGTTTCGAGCGCAGGGAGCGGTTGTGCCGGAAGGGGTGCCGGCCTGCCAGGGCTCAGCGTCTCGTAGCTCGCGATCGCAGCAGCAATCTCTTCCTGTGCCGCGTAGTGGACCATGTGCCCCACGCCCGGTACCACGATCAAGGTGCTGTCGACCAGATCGAGGTGCAATCGCCTCGAATGCGCCTCCAGGTCGACGATCTGGTCGTCGGCGCCTGCGACGATCGTGACGGGGACCCGCAGCTGCGAATAGCGGCTCGAAAGTGTCCGCGCCTGCGGGATCATGAAGGCTGCGTCTTCCGCGTTGCCACGCAACTGCCCGGGGCGCACCATCGTTTCGCGCGGAACGGTCGTGAAGAAGCCCGACGGAACCGCGGCCGGCGCGAACATGCCCTTGACCATGGGACCGATCAGGGTTCGCGCCGCCAGTGCGGTGACCGTGTAGCGCATCACGTCTCCGATCACCGGGACGGCGACGGGGGCCGTCGCCAGCGCGTCGAAGCGGATTTCCGGGTAGTAGTAGCCGCTCACCAGGACGAGTCCGCGCACGGCACTCGGATGATCAAGCCCGAACGCGGCCGCCACCATGGCCCCCATCGAATGCCCCACCACGACCGCCTTGTCGATCCCGAGCTTTGCGAGCGCACGACGGACGAGGGCCGCCTGCGCCGTAGGCGTCCACAGGCGATCGCGTGGCCGGCTGCTGTGGCCGAAACCCGGCCGGTCGAAGGCGATGACGAGGTGGTCCCTTGCGAGTCGGTCGATGAGGCCGCTGGCCTCGAAGTCGGCGTGGGTCACGGCATTGCCATGCAGCAGCACCACCGGGGACCCCTCGCCGCGCGAGACGTAATGCAGCTGCACCCCGTCGATCACGATGATCTTCCCCTGCGGCGGGTGGTCAGCGTCCGCGCGGATGGCTTTGCGGTGGACCCACCAGGCTGTTGCCGCTGCAGCAGTCGCGGCCAGCAGCCCGGAAAGGAGGAAGGCGGGACGCCGCAGCGTCTTCGATGTCGTGGTCTTCATGCGACAGCTTGACCGCGATAGCCCACCCGGTGGGTCGGCGGACAGGGTGAGAACACGTAAGGCCGCTTCACTTGTGCGGGCGTAGCAGCGGGGCTTGACCTTGTGTCGCGGGCCCCCGGGCCTTCAGTCCACGCGCTCCAGTTCCTCTGCGAATTGCGCGGCGCGCCGCACGTACTCCTGTGCGCTGGCGCGCAGGCCGGCCACCTCTGCCTGCGTGAGCTCGCGCTTGACCTGCGCCGGCGCGCCCACGATGAGTGAACGCGGCGGGAAGGTCTTGCGCTCCGTCACGACCGCGCCGGCGCCTACGAGGCTGTCGGCGCCTATCACCGCCCCATTCAGGACGACCGCCTGGATGCCCACCAGCGCGCCGTCGCCCAGCGTGCAGCCGTGCAGCATGGCCTGGTGGCCCACCGTCACATGCTGGCCGACGGTCAGCGGGTAGCCCGGGTCCGCATGCAGGACGGCGCCTTCCTGCACGTTGCTGCCGGCACCCACCCGGATCGGCTCGTTGTCGCCGCGCAGCACCGCGCCGAACCAGACGCTCGCGCCTTCGGCGACGTGGACGTCGCCCACCAGCGTGGCCTCGTGGGCCACGAAGGCGGACGCAGCCACCTGGGGCGACTTGGCGCCGATGCGGTACTTCGGCATCTCAGTCCAGCTTCACGCCCGCAGACGCCACGAGCTTGGCGTAGCGCGCCTGCTCGGCGCGCATGAACTCGGCGGCGGCCTGCGGCGTGCTGGGGTTGATGATGTTCGTCTGCTTGGCCATGGCCTGCTGCACCTCCGGGGTCGCCCAGGCACGGGCAATGGCGGCTTGCAGGCGCTGGACCTCGGCCGGCGCCATGCCCTTGGGACCGACCGCGGCGAACCAGCCGCCGACGTCCACCGTCGGGAAGCCCTGCTCCTGGACGGTGGGCAGTTCCGGCATGGACGGCACGCGCTGGTCGCCGGTGATGCCGACGGCGCGCAGGGTGCCCGCCTTCAGGTGGCCCTGCACGGCCGGCACCGCCAGCACGGCGTAGTCGACCTGCCCGGACAGCAGGTCATTGATCATCGGGCCCACGCCCTTGTACGGGATATGGCGTGCCTGCACGTTCGCCGCGTCGTTGTACATCTCGGCCGCCAGGTGCAGGATGGTGCCGTTGCCCGACGAGGCGAAGTTGTAGTGGCCCGGCTTCGCCTTGAGCGCCGCCTGCAGTTCCTTCGCGTTGTTCACCGGCAGCTTCTGCGGGTTCACCACCAGCACGAACGGCGTCTGGCCGATGACGGTGATGGGCGTGATGTCCGCGAGGCTGTCGTATGGCATGTTCTTGAACACACTCGGGTTGACGGCGTGGTTGTTCGACACGATGCCGATGGTGCGCCCATCGGGCGCGGCCTTGACGATCTGGCTGGTGCCGGTGATACCGCCGGCGCCCGGCAGGTTCTCGATGACGACCGGCCGGTTCAGTTCCTTCCCGAGCGCGTTCTGGGCCGCGCGCACGATGGTGTCCACGCCGGAGCCGGCGCCCACCGGCAGGATGACCCGCAGCGGATCGCCCGACTGGGCGGTGGCAGGCAGCAGCGCGAAGGCCAGGGCCGAGGCGACGGTGGCAAGTGCGAGGCGGCGGGTAGAGCGGATCATGGTCTTGTCTCCTGGAGTGGTTGGGAAAAATCAGGACAGGGCCGGCCGCTGCTGGTGCAGCCGCGCCATGATTTCGGCGGTGTGCTCGCCGACCTTCGGCAGGGGCCGGCGCACGCCGGGACGACGGCCACCCATCAGCAGTGGCAGCAGCACGGCCTGGGTGATCTCGCCGTCCTCGGTCTGCATGGGGACGAGGCCGCCGGACTCGAGCAGGTGCCGGTCCTGCACCAGTTGGTCCGGCCGCACGATGGGCGCGTAGGGGATGCCTGCGGCCTCCAGGCGTGGCTGCAGTTCCTCGATGCGGTGGCTGCGCAGGGTCTCGCCCAGCTTCTCCAGCAGGGCCGGCCGCACCGCGACCCGCTGCGCATTGGTGGCCAGCGCCGCATCGCCCGCGAGGTCCGGCCGCTCCAGCACCTGGCAAAGGGTCTGGAACTGCTTGTCGCTCACGGCCCCGATGAACAGCTGCTCGTCATCGGCGAGCGTGAACACGTCGTACACGCTCCAGGCCGACACGCGCGAGGGCAGCGGTGGCGGTGCCTCGCCGGTCATCAAAAACTGCTGCATGTGCTGGGAGGCGAGCAGCGCGCAGTTCTCGAACAGCGCGCTCTGGATCTCCTGGCCGCGGCCGGTCCGGTGGCGCTCCTGCAAGGCGGCCAGCACGCCGATGGCGCCGAACATGCCACCCATGATGTCGTTGACCGACGAGCCGGCGCGCAGCGGGCGGCCGCGGGGTCCGGTCATGTAGGTCAGGCCGGCCATGTTCTGCACGACTTCGTCCAGGGCCAGGCGGTTCTCGTACGGTCCGGGCAGAAAGCCCTTGTGCGAGGCGTAGATCAGGTGCGGGCAGTCGCGCGAGAGCGTGCCGTAGTCCAGGCCCAGCTTTTTCATCAGCCCCGGGCGGAAGTTCTCCAGGACCACGTCGCTCTGGCCGATCAGTTCCACGGCCGCGGCATGCCCTTCGGGCGACTGGATATCCAGCACCACGCTCTTCTTGTTGCGGTTGAAGCTGCGGAAGAAGCCGATGCCGAGCCCGGGCAGCTTGCGTGTCTTGTCGCCGCCGGGGGGCTCGATCTTGATCACCTCCGCGCCCAGGTCGGCCAGGATCATGCCGCAGGTGGGGCCCATCACCATGTGCGTGAATTCGATGACGCGGATGCCTTCCAGGGGCAGGCCGGTGCGGTCCATTCGTGTGTCTCCAGTGAGTCAGGCAGCCAGGGGCTGTGCGAACGTTTTCGGAAGCCCGGCGCGCCAGACGCTGCCGTGGGTCGGTTCGCCTTCCAGCCATCCGACCACCTCGGCGCGCAGGGCCAGGAGCTTGTCGAGGGCGATGCCGGTCTGGACGTCCATGGCGGCAAGCATGAAGGCCGCGTCCTCGGTGGACGCGTTGCCGCTGGCCCCGGGCGCGTGCGGGCAACCGCCGATCCCCGCCAGCGAGGCATCGAAGCGCGCCACGCCCAGCTGCAGCGAGGCATAGATGTTGGCAAGCGCGAGCCCGCGCGTGTCGTGGAAGTGGCCGCAGCAGAATCGGTCGCCCGCGACGCGCAGGGCCTTCTCGAACAGGCGGCTCACGGCCGACGGGTTGGCGTAGCCCACGGTATCGGCCAGGCTGACGCGGTCGGCGCCCGCATCGAGCAGGGCTTGCAGCAGGCGCAGCACCTCGGACTCGGCAACTTCGCCCTGGAGGGTGCATCCGAAGGCGGTCCCCACGCCGCCTTCGATGAGCGTCCTGCTGCCGGCGGCGTCGCGGGCCGCGCGAATCCGGCCCATCTCCGCGACCACTTCATCGGGGGTCTTGCGCAGGTTGGCCAGGCTGTGCGCGTGGCTGGCCGACAGGGGCAGGATCATCAGGGCGGCACCGTGCTCGATCGCCCGCTGCGCGCCCTGCAGGTTCGGCACGAGGACCGAGGCGGCAAGGCCGGGCAGCGTCTTCGCGTACGCCAGCACCTGCGCCGTGTCGGCCAGCTGGGGCAGCAGGCGCGGCGGCACGAAGGAGCCGACCTCGATCTCGCGCTGGCCCGCTTCGTAGGCGAGGCGGACCCATTCGATCTTGCGCGCCGTGGGCAGCACCTTCTGGATGCTCTGCAGGCCATCGCGCAAGCCGACTTCGCGGACGACGGCCCGGCGGGGGAGAGGGGGGGAAGCCATGCCACGCAGTCTAGGTTTTCCCGTATTTGCGCAAAGTGGTATTTGGGAACGCTAGTTGTTCCATACGGTCACGCCATAATGGCCCGGTGAAGGACCTCGACCTGACCTCCCTGCGCTATTTCGTGGCGGTCTGCGAGACGGGCAACATCAGCCGGGCGGCGCAGCAGGAGCACGTCGTGCCCTCGGCCATCAGCAAGCGGCTGGCGCACCTGGAAGACGACCTGCAGGTGCCGCTCTTCGTTCGGCAGCGACGCGGCGTGGTCCCGACCCCCGCCGGCGAGTCCTTGCTGGAGCACTCGCGCGCCATCCTGTCCAGCGCCAACCGCATCGCGCAGGACATGGCCAGCTTCGGCGCCGGCTTGCGCGGCCAGGTGCGCCTGCTTGGCACCGTGTCCGCCATCGCCGAGTCATTGCCGGACGACGTCGCGGGTTTCATGCAGATGCCCGAGCACCATGAAATCCAGGTCGACATCGAAGAGGAATTGAGCCGCGACATCGTCCGGCGCATCCGCGAGGGCAGCGCGTCGCTGGGGGTCCTCTGGGATGCGTCCAAGCTGGACGGATTGCAAAGCGCCCCTTATCGCGCCGACCATCTCGCCGTGGTCGTGCACCCCCACCATCCGCTCGCATCGCGTCGTCGCTGCCGCTTCGAGGACACGCTGGATCACCAGCACGTGGGGCTCCAGGCCTCCAGCGCCGTGAACCGGATGCTGGAGCGCGCGGCCGCCGTGGCGGGCAAGCGGATGGCCTATCGGTCCACGGTCTCGAACTTCGAGGCGGCCCTTCGCGTGGTGCAGGCCAACCTGGGCATCTCCATCATTCCGAAGGAAGTGGCCGGCGCGAACGCGGAGCGCCTGGGCCTGAAGGTGCTGCCGCTCACCGACGCCTGGGCGAAGCGCCGCTTCGTCATCTGCTTTCGCGACCGGGACAAGCTGACCCGGGCCGCGGCGATGCTGCTGGACTACCTGTCGCGCGTGGCGCGGGCCTAGCGGCCTGGGATCCATGCCCACGATGCGGCTCGATTGCGGTACCATGCGCGGGCTGACGTGTTTCAAGAGTCTGCATCTCTAGGTTTCTCTTCCCCTGCTCCCGCGCTCGCGGCGAGTCGTAGTCGAATCTCCCTCCGATGGTTTCTTGGCGTTCGCACCGCGTGGCGCCGTGCTGCGCGGAAACTCTCCATGAAAGATCGACATGACGACCAGCCTTACCGGAACCGTGAAGTGGTTCAACGAAGCCAAGGGCTACGGCTTCATCGCCCCGGACAACGGCAGCAAGGACCTCTTTGCGCACTTCCGCGAGATCCAGAGCACTGACGGTTACCGCACGCTGGCGGAGAACGCGCGCGTGCAATTCGACGTGACCGAGGGTGCGAAGGGGCCGCAGGCCGCCAACATCCGGCCGATCGCCTGATCCAGGCCTGGCCCAGGTCGCCCGTACACGGCGCGAAGCGGACCCTGCGCGGCGACCCCTGCGACAGAGGTCCGGCAGCCGCCGCCCACGCGGGCGGGCCGGCTGCAGCTCGAGCAGGGCCGCGCCCTCATGGCCCGTCTACCCTGCCGGGGCTTTTTTTTGGACACTTGCGCGATGGACACGCTTCAACCCGCTATTTGGCAGCCCAATGGCGACCTCTTGATCCCCGCGCGGACGGCGCAAGTGCTGCAGCGCTTGCTGCACCAACTCCAGGATGACATCGCCCAGCTGCACGGCCAGACGATGCTCAGGTCCGGTGAGATGGAGACGCCAGGCGAGACGGCTCAGCGGCAGGACTACGTGGACAAGCTTTCTGCTTCGGCCGGTCAGGCATCGCCGGTCGTCAGTGGGCGCCACATGCCCCAGACGCAGCACGCCTCGGACAACTCGGAACTGCTCGAACGCCTGCAGACCTTGTCGGCGCTGCTGAAGGGTTCCTGAGCCGCGTTGTTCGCATGACAGTCCACGCTTCATGAAGCCCCGCCTGTCCGTCGGCGGCCTGGTCTACTCCACGGACGCAGGTCGCATGTGTCCCGCATGCCGCAAGCCGGTCGCGCAATGCGCCTGCTCGAAGCTCGCGCGCACCGCGCCCCCGTCCGACGGCATCGTCCGCATCTCGCGCGAAACCAAGGGCCGTGGCGGGAAGGCGGTGACCGTGGTCCGCGGTCTGGCGCTGGATGCCGCCACCCTCGACACCCTGGGCAAGCAGCTCAAGGCCGCGTGCGGCTCGGGCGGGACCGTGAAGGACGGCGTGGTGGAAGTGCAGGGCGACCACTGCGAGAAGGTCTCGGCCCTGCTCGTGGCCAAGGGTTTCAAGGTCAAGCGGGCCGGCGGATAGCACCTCCCGGTTCCCGGGACGATCCTCCCATCGCCTTTTCGGCGATGCGCGCTCAAGCTTCCAGTCCCTTGTCAGCGCCACCCTCGGAGGCCGCCATGTACACCTTCATCCGCGAAGTAAGCTTCAAGACCATGGCCGACATGATGCGCGGCCTGCCCGTGGCCCAGCGGATGGTCAAGCACTACAAGGAGGTCGGCGGCGTCGACATCCAGATCCAAAGGGCGCTGTCGGGCTCGCCCGTGTGCGTGCGCTTCGTGGCGCAGCTGGACTCGCTGGACGAGTGGCAGCGCGTTCAATCCAAGATCGCCACCGATCCCGAGTTCCACAAGATGCTCGGCGAGATGGGGCCGCTGGTGGATGGCGGCAGGACCAACGACCAGCTCTGGCAGTCCTGAGCGTCGTCGCTGATCTATCCGGCCCCGCGGGACCGACCGGGCGCCGCCTCCACTTCTTCCGGCGGCCGAACCCGCTGGAACATGCCGAGCAGCAGCAGGTCATAGACGATCTTCAGGACGCCGCCGACGACCAGGGGCCAGCCGAAGGGCGACACCGCCAGCAGCCAGCCCGCCAGCGCGGGACCGCACGCCGCGGCCAGGCTTCGCGGCACGGACGTGAGGCTCGCGGCGGCTGGGCGTTCGGCGGGCGTGACGATGGCCATCACGTAGGAGCTGCGCGTCGGCACGTCCATCTGGGACAGCGCGCTGCGTACCAGCAGCAGGCCGATGGCGGCCACGAGTTCGCTGCAGAACGGCATGGCGATCAGGCACAGGCTGGACGGCAGGTGCGTGTAGACCATCGTGCGGACCAGGCCGATCCGTTCGGCCAGGCGTGCGGCCACGACATAGGAGGCCGCCGTCAGCACGCCCGTCCAGAAGAAGATGCCGGCGGCCGTGTCCAGCGCGAGGCCGAAGCGCTGGTACAGCCACAGCGCCAGCAGCGACTGCACGACGAAGCCGCCGCCGAAGGCGTCCAGGCTGAACAAGGCGGCGAGCAGGTAGACCCGCCTTCGCGATGGGCCCAATTGGGGGGCGCGCTCGCCCTCGGGCGGGAGCTCATGGCCCGGCAGGCCGCGATACAGCGGGACAGTGGCCAGCCCGAGCAGGGCGTACAGCACGAACATGCCCTGCATGGCCGCAAGCGGCGCAAGCCCCAGGCGCTCGCCGGCGAACGAGGGGAGGGCGGCCGCCAGCGCCCCGGCGGCTGCCGCCAGTGTGCCGACCAGGCTGTAGCGCGCGAAGGCCGGCGTGCGCTTGCGGTCCTGCGCAGACTGCGCCAGCAAGGCATGCTCCACCGGCATGAAGACGCTGGTGTCGCCGCCGGACGGGTTGAGCGTCCCGGCGAAGGCCACCACCAGCAGGGGCCAGAAGCTGGACACGCACGCCACGCCCAGGCCGGTGGCCACCATCAGGCCCGTGGCGGCGAGCAGGAGCCGCCGGTGCCCCCAGCGCTGCGCCAGGTGGCCCGCCGCCAGCGTGAGGAGGCCGGAGCCCAGCAGCGTGGTGGTCGCCACGAGCCCGACCTCGAAAGCGGTCCAGCCGAGTTCCAGCAGGTAGGCCGGCAGCAGCAGGCTCACGAAGCCGTCGCCGAAGCCGCGCAGGGCCTTGGCCGCCAGCAGCCGGCGCACGACGTCGAGACGGATGAAGGGTGGGCTGTCCAAGGCAAGTGTCCCAACCGGGCCCGGGCCCGTGATCAGGAGCAGCGCTTGGACGCGGCGCGTCTGGAGGGGAGTCTGCCCACGTCCCCCGAAGCTTCAATTCTCGTTGGCCGCGCCCCGCGCGCCAATAGTCTGAACAGGCCTTGGTACAAGCCCCAGGGTTCGCTCCCCAAGGCGGCGTGCGCCGATACGATGGGCTCCGTATGAAAGACCGTCGTCAGTTCCAGTTCGCGGAACTGGAGCACTGGCTCAACCAGAACCGCGTCACGGAGATCGAGTGCCTGGTGCCGGACCTCACCGGTGTCGCGCGCGGCAAGATCCTGCCGCGCGAAAAGTTCACCGAAGACCGCGGCATGCGCCTGCCCGAGGTGGTGGTGGCGATGAGCGTGACCGGCGAGTACCCGCGCGAGGGACCGTACTTCGACGTGGTCAGCCGGCACGACGCCGACCTGCACCTGGCCGCCGATCCCAGCACCGTGTGCATCGTGCCCTGGGCGGTCGATCCCACCGCGCAGGTGATCCACGACTGTTATGACCGGCATGGCCAGCTCGTGCCCTACGCGCCGCGCTCGGTCCTGCGCCGCGTGTGCGAGCTGTTCGACCGCCGGGGCCTGGTGCCGGTGGTCGCGCCCGAGCTGGAGTTCTACCTGGTCGCGCGCAACACCGACCCGGACCTGCCGCTGAAGGCGCCCATCGGCCGCAGCGGCCGCGCCGAGACCTCGCGCCAGGCCTACTCCATCGATGCGGTCAACGAGTTCGACCCGCTGTTCGAGGACGTGTACGACTACTGCGAGAAGATGGAGCTGAACGTGGACACGCTGATCCACGAGGTCGGCGCCGGGCAGATGGAGATCAACTTCTTCCACTCCGCCCCGCTGGACCTCGCGGACGAGGTGTTCCTGTTCAAGCGCATCGTGCGCGAGGCGGCCCTGCGGCACGACATGTACGCCACCTTCATGGCCAAGCCGATCGCGGGTGAGCCGGGCAGCGCCATGCACGTGCACCAGAGCCTCGTGAGCAAGGAGACCGGACGCAACCTGTTCAGCAACGAGGACGGCTCGCCGAGCAAGGAATTCTTCTGGTACATCGGCGGGCTGCAGAAGTACATCCCCGCGTGCATGGCGCTCTTCGCGCCCTACGTGAACAGCTATCGCCGCCTCGCGCGCTTCACGGCCGCACCCATCAACATCCAGTGGGGCGTGGACAACCGCACGGTGGGTATCCGCTCGCCGGTGTCCACGCCGCAGGCGCGGCGGATCGAGAACCGTGTCATCGGCGCCGACGCCAACCCCTACGTCGCGCTCGCGGCCACGCTGGCCTGCGGCCTGCTGGGCATCGAGCACCGGATCGAGCCCACCCGCGAATGCACCGGCGACGCCTACCAGAGCGCCTTTGCGCTCCCCCGCGGCCTGGCCGAGGCGCTCACGCTGCTGCGCGCCGAGACCGAGCTGGCCGACGTGCTGGGCAAGGAGTTCCTCACCGTGTACACCGAGATCAAGGACCTGGAGCACGAGGAGTTCATGCGCGTGATCTCGCCCTGGGAGCGCGAGCACCTGCTGCTGCACGTCTGAGAAGCTGCCGACGCCCACCCCCATGCGACACCCCGAGCCCGACCTCCCCGCGCCGCGCAGGACCACGCGCGAGTGGCAGGCCGCCGATGCGGCCCACTTCCTGCATCCCTTCACCGACCACCAGGCGCTCGCATCGCGTGGCGTGCGGGTCATCACGCGCGGCGAGGGCATCTACGTCTGGGACAGCGAGGGCCATCGCATCCTCGACGCCATGTCGGGGCTGTGGTGCGTCAACGTGGGCTACGGCCAGCCGGCCCTGGTGGAGGCCGCCGCGCGGCAGATGACGCAGCTGCCCTACTACAACGCTTTCTTCCAGACCACCACGCCCGTGGCCGTGGCCCTGGCCGAGAAGCTGGCTGCGCTCGCCCCCGAGGGCTTCCAGCACGTCTTCTTCACCAACTCCGGCTCGGAGGCCAACGACACCAACCTCCGCCTGGTGCGGCGCTACTGGGACCTGCTGGGGCAACCCGAGCGGCGGGTGGTCATCTCGCGCGAGAACGCCTACCACGGCTCCACGCTGGCCGCCGCCTCCCTGGGCGGCATGCCGGACATGCACGCCCAGGGCGGCCTGCCGATCCCCGGCATCGTCCACGTGGGCCAGCCGCACCAATGGGCGCATCGCGATGGCGCGGCGCGGGGCCTCGACGCCGATGCCTTCGGCCGCCTCGCCGCGCAGTGGCTGGAAGACAAGATCCTCGCGCTCGGGCCGAAGACCGTGGCCGCCTTCATCGCCGAGCCGGTGCAGGGGGCGGGCGGCGTCATCGTGCCGCCGGCCAGCTACTGGCCCGAAGTCCAGCGCATCTGCGATCGCTACGACATCCTCCTGATCAGCGACGAGGTGATCTGCGGTTTCGGCCGCACGGGCCGGTGGTGGGGCTGCGAAACCGTGGGCAGCCGGCCCGATCTCATGACCTTCGCCAAGGGCGTGACCAGCGGCTACGTGCCGCTGGGCGGCGTGATGGTGGGCGAGCGGGTGGCGCGCGTGCTGATCGAGCGCGGCGGCGAGTTCGAGCACGGCTTCACCTACTCGGGCCATCCCGTCGCCTGCGCCGTGGCCCTGGCGAACCTGGCCCTGATCGAGGAGCTGGACCTGGTGCGGCGAGTGCGCGAGGACACCGGCCCCTGGCTGGCCGAGCGGCTGGCGACGCTGCGGGACCACCCGCTGGTGGGGGACGTCCAGAGCTGCGGGCTCATGGCGGCGGTGCAACTGGCGCGCGAGCCGCGCACCGGCGCGGCCTTCGATCCTGCGCACGCCGTCGGCATGGCCTGCCGGCGTCACTGCTTCGACGGCGGCCTGGTCATGCGCGCCGTGGGAGACCGCATGATCGTCGCCCCGCCGCTGGTGATCACGCGGGCGGAGATCGACGAGATGGTGGGGCTCGTGCGACAGGCCCTGGACCGCACGCTGGAAGAGGCGCGGGCGGCTGGCTGGGTGTGAGGGGCGCGCGGCGCGCGCGGCGCGTGCGCGCCCGGCCTGCCACCACCGTCGCGGCCACGCGTGGCCGCGCGTCTCGCTCTACAGGCTTGCCGGCATGGTGGGCTGGAAGAAGGCATCCTCGTGCCCGGCCCGAGCCGTGGCAGTGGTACCGGCAGCCTGCCCGGTCCAATGGGCGACCACGCTCCACAGCTTGCCCGTGTCGATGGGCTTGCCGATGAAATCATTCGCGCCGGCCGCGGTGAACGCGGCGCGGTCCGCGTCCCGGACATTCGCCGTCATGGCGATCACCGGCACTTGGCTGGCGCCGGGCATGCCCCGCAGCGCGCGGGTGGCGTCGAGGCCGTTCATGACGGGCATGAGCATGTCCATCAGCACGGCATCGAAGGTGCCGCCGCCCTCCACGGTCTCGACCGCCTCCCGGCCGTTCTGCGCGGTGACCACCCGCACGCCGGCCATCTCCAGCAAGGTCTGGGCGACTTCGCGATTGAGCGCATCGTCGTCCACCAGCAGCACCCGCTTGCCCGCAAGCACGGACGGTGGCTCGCTGAAGGCGGCCATGGCCGTGCCGTCAGCGGGCCGGGAGCGCAGTCGGACCGTGAACCAGAACGTGCTGCCGGCGGCGTCGTCGTTGCGAAAGCCGATGTCGCCGCCCATGAGCCGGACCAGGCGCGTGCTGATGGCAATGCCCAGGCCCGTTCCCCCACGGCTCGCCGATGCCGTGTGGGCATCGGCGAAATCGCCGAGGAGCCGATCGATCTCCTGCTGCGACAGGGCAGGGCCGTCGCGCGTGATCTCGAAGCGAAGCTGCACCGTCTCCGCCCCGCGGTCCTCCGTGCGCACGGCAATGGACACTTCGCGCCGCGCCAGCCGCATGGCGCTGTGGGTGCCGTTGACGAGGACCTGGAAGAGCCGGGCCGGGTCGCCCGAAAGATGGGTCGCGATCTGGGCGTGATCCTCGAGGCTCACCCGCACGGCGCCATGCGCGACCGCGTCTTCGGCGCTCTTCTTGACCCGCTCGAGGACATCGTTGAGGCGGAAGTCGCGCTCGGCGAGCACCAGCTGCCCCGCATCGGCCACCGAAATGTCCAGGAGATCGTCCACCACGCCGACGAGCCGCATGCCCGCTGACTGGATCTTCTCCAGGATCCGGCGCTTCCTGGGGTCGGCTTCCGCAGCGTGGAGGGTCTGCGTGTAGCCGAGCATCGCGTTCATGGGCGTGCGGATCTCGTGGCTGATGCTCGCGGCAAAGGCGGCCTTGGTCTGGTTCGCGACTTCGAGGATGCGGCGCGAGTGTTCGATCTCGCCGCGCATCTGGACCAGTTCCGTGACGTCGCGCGACACGGCCAGCACGTGCGTGATGGTGCCGTCGCGGCGGATCGGGCTGACCGTGACGTCCCACCACTTCTGCATTCCCTTGGCCGTCGGGCAAGCGGCTTCGAAGCGCGACGTCTCGCCGCGCCTGGCGTCGGCCAGGGCCGCGGCAATGCGGTTGCGCGACGCGGCGGGCCACAGGCTCTGCCAGGCGGCGCCCACGAGGCTGCCGTAGTCCTCGATCTCCAGCAGGCACTGGCCGCTGCGGTTCATGCGCAGCAGCCTGCCCTGGAGGTCCATCACCTTCACGCAGTCAGGACTGCTTTCCACAATTGCGGCGCCGATGTGGCTGGCGCCCTGGTTGCCCGGTGGCGTGAAGCCGCGCAAACCACCGCTCCCTGTCGCGGCATCCTGTTCATTGAAATTCATCAGAAGGCCTGTCCTTGTTGTGGCCGGACAGGCTCATCCAGGGGGGCGCCTCTGTCAATTCGTGCACGCCCGGATTGGGTCACAACATGAATTTTTGGTCCTGGCGCGTGCGTGCATGTCGTGTGCCCACGACATGCACGGCGCATGCTGCCCGTGAAGAGGCCGCGAAGCCCCTTCGTCGTGGACCGGCATGCCGACCGCTGTGCGGACGCTGCGCATCCGAATGCCTCACGGCGCCCTTCTGCGCCGGACCGACCCCAGGCGTTCTTCCCAGGCGCTCGAATGCAGCTCCCTGGAAATCGCCGCGGCCGCCTGCTGCACCAGCCGCACCAGTGCGGGCGTCGGCGGGTCCGTGATCTGCGCCTGCGAGCCGATGAGGCCCACCGAGGCGAGCACGCGCCCCTGCCGGTCGAAGACCGGGGCCGCGAGCGCCGCAACGCCCGGCAGGCGCTCGCTCACGGCGACGGACCACCACTGTTCGCGCACAGCCTCCAGCAGGCGCTTGAGGCGGCGCGGCTCGCGGCTTGCGCTGGCCGGCTGCCGCGGTGAGTCCAGGGCGGCTCTCGAGGCTTCTTCAGGCTGGAAGGCGAGCAGGGCCCGCCCCAGGGCCGAGGAGCTGGCGGGAATCAGCGAGCCCGGGCGCACGGTGATGGCCACCGCGCCGCTGCTCTGGATGGTGTCCACCACCGTGATGTCGGCGCCGGCCGGCGTGGCCAGCGCGACGGTGTGACCGCTCGCCTGCTGCAGCTCGCGCAGGTGCGGCTGCGCGAGCTTGCGCAGGCCGAAGTTCTCGCCCACCGACAGGCCGAGCCGGAATGCCCGCCAGCCCAGGCGATAGGCCGCCGAGGCGTCCTGCTCCACGAAGCCGAGTTCGCGCAGGGTGGACAGGTGGCGATGCACGCGCGCCTTGGTCTGGTCCAGGCGGCGCGCCAGCTCGCTCGTGCCCAGCGCTTCGCTGGCTTCGGCCAGGACCTCCAGTACCTCGAAGGCCATGCCGACGGACTGCACGGAGGGCGTGCCGGTACGCGCGGCATCGTCGGCGGGTGAAGCGGTGGACGGTTCCGGAAGAGGGCGGCGCATGGCGGCGGGGCGCTGGGCGCCGCGTTTGACAGTCGTTCGCGGCGCATCCTATCATTGAACGCAGAGCGACACGGTCGTATCGCAATGCGAGACGCCATTGTCAGCAAGCCTCCCCCTCAGCGCGCATGAGCCACCCTTCCATCTCCTGGCCGCCCGGCACCGTCAGCCGCGTTCCCTATGCCGTCTTCCAGCAGGCCGACGTCTTCGCCGCCGAGCAGCAGCGCGTGTTCGAGGGCGCGGTCTGGAACTTCGTCGGCCTGGAGGCCGAGCTGGCGAACGCCAACGACTTCAAGACCACCTTCGTCGGCCGCATGCCCGTGGTGGTGACCCGCGATGCCGACGGCGAGATCTACGTGTTCGAGAACCGCTGCGCCCACCGCGGCGCGCTGATCGCGCTGCAGGACTTCGGCAACGCCAAGGAGCACAGCTGCGTCTACCACGCCTGGCGCTACGACCTGGCGGGCAACCTCCAGGGCGTGGCCTTCGAGCAGGGCGTGCGCGGCAAGGGCGGCATGCCCGCCGGCTTCGACAAGCGCGCCCACGCCCCGCGCCAGCTGCGCGTCACGGTGCTGTGCGGCCTGATCTTCGCCAGCCTGGGCGACGAGGTGCCGCCCATCGAGGAGTACCTGGGCGAGGAGATCACGCAGCGCCTGGCGCGCGTGCTGGGGCGGCCGGTGGAGGTCATCGGCCGCTTCACGCAGGCGCTGCCGAACAACTGGAAGCTGTACGCGGAAAACGTGCGCGACACCTACCACGCGAGCCTCTTGCACACCTTCTTCACCACCTTCGGCATCACCCGCCTCACGCAGGAGGGCGGCGTGTACATCAGCGAGTGCGGCGGCCATCATGCCAGCGCCTCGTACAGCCGCGTGGTGGAAGGCGGCGAAGGCGCCTACACGCAGCAGGCCATCCGCTCGCAGAACGCCGAGCTCGCCATCGGCGACCTGTCCATGCTCCAGAGCACCGACGAGATCGGCGACGGCATCGTGCTGCAGATGCTCAGCGTGTTCCCGGGCTTCGTGCTGCAGCAGATCCACAACTGCATCGCGGTGCGCCAGATCCTGCCGACCGGGGTCGAGTCCACCGACCTCGTCTGGACCTACCTGGGCTACGCGGACGACACGCCCGAGCTTCGCCGCATGCGCCTGAAGCAGTCCAACCTGGTGGGGCCGGCCGGCTTCGTGTCCATGGAGGACGGCGCGGTGGGCGGCTTCGTGCAGCGCGGCATCGAGGCCGCCGGCGGCGAGTGCTCGGTCGTCGAACTGGGCGGGCACGACACCCGCACCCAGGACTTCCGCGCCACGGAATCGTCCGTGCGCGGCTTCTGGCGCGCCTGGCGCACGCACATGGCCCTCTGACGCAAGGCGCTGCCCATGCTCGACGCACTCATCCAGTTCAACGCCGACTACGCCGCCGCCCTCGACGAGGACCGCCTCGAGGACTGGCCCGGCTTCTTCACCGAGGACGCGTTCTACCGCGTCACCACCGCCCAGAACCACGCCCGCGGACTCGAAGCCGGCCTGATCTACGCGGACTCGCGGCAGATGCTGCAGGACCGCGTGCTCTCGCTGCGCAAGGCCAATGTCTTCGAGGCCCAGGGCTATCGCCACCTCCTGAGCCTGCCGCGCATCCGCGAACGGCAGGAGGAGGGCGCCCGCGTGGAGACCGGCTTCGCCGTGCTGCGCATCGTGCGCGGCGGCGCCACCGACATCTTCGCGAGCGGCCGCTACCTCGACGAGGTGGTCCCGGCGCCCGGCGGCGAGCTGCGCCTGCGCCGCCGCGACGTGGTCTGCGACAGCTCGCGCATCGACACCCTGCTGGCGATCCCGCTGTGACGGCGGCGCCCGCGTCCCACGCGCCCAGCTGCGCGCGCCACCTGGTCGATGCGCTGCTCGCGCACGGCATCGACACCCTGTACTGCGTGCCCGGCGTGCAGAACGACCACCTGTTCGACGCGCTCTACGACGTGCAGGACCGGATGCGCATCATCCACACCCGCCACGAGCAGGGCGCGGCCTACATGGCCCTGGGCGCGGCCATGGCCACGGGGCAGCCCGCCGCCTACTGCGTGGTGCCGGGGCCGGGCGTGCTGAACACCACGGCCGCCCTGTCCACCGCCTATGCGCTGAACGCGCCCGTGCTGGCGCTCACGGGGCAGATTCCGCAGCGCCACATCGGCCGGGGCTACGGCATGCTGCACGAGCTGCCCGACCAGCTGGGCCTGCTGCGGTCGCTCACGCAATGGGCCGATCGCATCCGCGCGCCGCACGAGGCCGGGCCCATGGTGCAGGAGGCTTTCCGCCACCTGCGTTCGAACCGCCCACGCCCGGTCGCCCTGGAATGCGCCATCGACGTGTGGGGCCGCCGCGGCGAGGCGCCACCGGCGCCACCGCTCGAACTCACCTCGCCCGCGCTCGATCCCGCCGTGCTGGACAAGGCGGCGCAGCGCCTCCTGGAGGCGCGCTGCCCGCTCATCATCGTGGGCGGCGGCGCGCAGGAAGCCGCGCCCTGGGTGGGCCCGCTGGCCGAGGCGCTCGGCGCGCCGGTGATGTCCGCACGCATGGGGCGGGGCGTCCTCGATGCGCGCCATCCGCTGGCCATCACGCCGCCCATCGGCCACCGCCTGTGGCCGCAGGTGGACCTCGTGCTCGCGATCGGCACGCGGCTGCAGACGCAGCACATGGTCTGGGGCATGGACGCCGGCGTGCGGGTGATCCGCATCGACATCGACCCCGAGGAGATCGAGCGCCACGCACCGCCCGAGCTGGCGCTGTGCGCGCGCGCCGCCGATGCGGTTCCGGCGCTGCTGGCGCGCGTGCGTGCGCTTGCCGCGGACCCGCCGGAGCGAATCGCCCTGCACGAGCAGATCGCGGCGCACCGGCGCTGGCTGGACGGCCAGATCGCCCAGCTTCAGCCGCAGCGGGACTACCTGCGCGCCATGCGCGCCGCACTGCCCGAGGACGGCATCTTCGTGGAGGACATGACGCAGATGGGCTACACGGCCCGCTTCGCGTACCCCGTGTACCGGCCGCGCACCTATCTCTCCACCGGCTACCAGGGCACGCTCGGCTGGGGCTACGCCACGGCCCTGGGTGCCAAGGTGGCGCGGCCGGAAGCGGCCGTGGTCAGCGTGAGTGGCGACGGCGGCTTCCTATTCAACGTGCAGGAACTCGCCACCGCCGTGCAGCATCGCATCGGCGTGGTGGCCCTGGTCTTCGACGACGGTGCCTTCGGCAATGTGCGGCGACTGCAGCAGGTGCAGTTCCCCGGCCGCAACATCGCCGACACGCTGGTGAACCCGGACTTCGTGCGGCTTGCCCAGTCCTTCGGCCTGCCCGCCTGGCGCGCCGAGGACCCGCAGGCCTTGCGCCGCTGCCTGGACGAGGCATTGGCGCATGACGGGCCCACGCTCATCCACGTGCCCGTGGGCGAGATGCCCGACCCGTGGAAGCTGCTGAACATGACGCGGGTGCGCGGCGCATGAGCTTGGGCTGAGAAGCTGTGAACGAATCCGCCACGCCCGCCTCGGCCGCCAGAACGCGGCCCCTCCGCGTTGCAAATGCTCGCCATAGCCCGAGCTATGGCTGCGCTTTGCGCCTTGATGGACCACTTTCTGGCAGCCGCTTCGGACGCGCCGAACTCATTCACAGCTTCTGACCGCATCCGGACATCTGTTTCCCATTCCCGCACCTGTGCGGCGCCCGCCTCGCTGGCTACGATGCGGCGTGTCCCTCCGCCGCAACCCGCTGCCATGACCAACTACACCGACATCGCCGTCACGCGCGGCGCGCAGTGGATCGAGATCGAGATCCGCCGTCCCGAGAAATTCAACGCGCTGCGCGAGCAGACCGCTGCCGAGATCATGGACGCCATGGCCGAGGCGGAGTCCGACGATGGCATCGTCGGCGTGCTGCTGGCCGGCAACGAGAAGGCCTTCTGCTCGGGCATCGACACCGTGGAGTTCCAGGTACCCGAGGGCAAGTACTTCGACTTCTACCGCAAGCGCAAGCGCAGCAAGCGCTTCGCGCGCCTGTTCCGCGACCTGCCTCAGTACACCAAGCCGGTGATCTGCGCCGTCGAGGGCGTGGCGCTCGGTGGGGGACTGGAGCTGGCGCTGGTGGCCGACATCGTGGTGGCCGGCAGCAAGGCACGCTTCGGCTTCCCCGAAACGGGCATCGGCATCATGCCGGGCGCGGGCGGCACGCAGACCCTGCCGCGCCTGGTGGGCAAGGCGCTGGCCAAGGAGCTGATCTGGACCGGTCGCCGGCTCGATGCGCAGGAGGCGCTGGGCATGCGCATGGTCAACCACGTCGTGGAGGCCGGGCAGGCGCTGGACAAGGCGCGCGAGATCGCCACGGCTATCGGCCGCAACGCGCCGCTGGCAGTGATGCAGAGCAAGGCGGTGATCGAGCGCGGCTTCGACCTGCCGCTGGCCGACGCCATGGCCATGGAGTCGGACGCCGTCTTCATGCTGTACTTCAGCGAAGACCGGCGCGAGGGCCTCGAAGCCTTCCGGGAGAAGCGTCCAGCGCGGTTCAAGGGCGCTTGAGGGTCGAGGCGGTCGAGGCCACTCCCTCCCCCTCTGGGGGAGGGCAGGGGTGGGGGCCACGCACGTCGACCACGCTGCTTTTCGCGAGCCCCCATCCCAGCCTTCCCCCAAAGGGGGAAGGTGCCTCAGCGCGAAGGCTCACGTGGCCGGCTGCGACGCCGCCAAATGCTCGATCACGAAGTCCAGGAACACCCGCGTCTTCTTCGGCACGCGGGTGCGTGACAGCATGAGCGCCACCACCGGCAGGGGCGGGCTGTTCCAGGACGGCAGCACCGGCAGCAGCGCGCCCGAGGCCACGTAGCCGGTGCACATGGAGTGCGGCAGCAGCCCCAGCCCCGCGCCGCTGACCACCAGCTCGCGTGCCAGGCGAATGCTGTTGACCCGCAGCCGCCCCTGGATACGCACGTCGCGCTTGCCGCGCGCGCCCCGGAAGCGCCACACGCCTTCGCGCATCTGGATTTCCGTCACCACGCAGTCGTGCCGGGCCACCTCGTCGAGCGATTGCGGAAGGGAGCGCCGTTCCACGTAGGCGGGGCTGGCATAGATCCCCGAGGTGAGGCTGCCCAGGCGGCGCAGCGTCATTCGCGAAGGCTTGGGCTGCCCGTAGGTGATGGCGATGTCCACCGACTCGTCGATGAGGTCCACCACGCGCCCGCTCACGTCCACCTCCACCGCCATCTCCGGGTACTGCACGGAAAAGTCCGAGATGGCCTTGCCGAGCCATCCGGTGCCGAACTCGATGGGCATGGCCACGCGCAGCGTGCCCTGCAGGCCGCCGGCGATCCGCGAGGCCTTCTGCTGGATCGCCTCGGCCTCGGCCGCGAGGCGCGCGCAATGCTCCTGGATCACCAGGCCCAGGTCGGTGGGCGCGAGCTTGCGCGTGCTTTTCTTCAGCAGCAGCACGCCCATGTCCTTTTCCAGCTGCAGCAGCCTGCGGCTGAGCGTGGAGCGCGGCACGCGCAGGCGTTCGCAGGCGGCGGTCATGCTGCCGGCCTTCACCACCTCGTGGAACATGAGCAGTGCGTTCAGGTCCATGCTTGCCTTGCCTCCTCTGGCGACGTCCAGGAAATGGGACGAAGTTTCCCACTTTCGCGACTGGCCCCAGAAGGGGCGGCGGACTATCATGACCTGAAGCTTCCCAAGGCCAGGACCAGGAGACACATGCGCACGAACCTTCCGCGCGGAGCGCGGCGTCCATGAGCGGCCGCGACATCGGCGTCGCCGCGATTGCCGAGCTTCCCAATCGCTTCAAGACCGGCCGCAGCGCCTACGACCTCGCCGGCGAGGTGGTGGCCCAGTTGCTGGAGCGCACCGGCCTGGCGCTGGAGGACATCGACGGCCTCTCGGTCACCGCGGCCCTCAGCGAAGGCACCAACCCCTTCTACGCCGCCTACCTGTGCGAGGCCCTGGGGCTCACGCCCACCTGGTTGCACCTCTCGGGCCTGGGCGGCTGCTCGGCGCTCAGCGGACTCATGCGCGCCGTCTCCGCCGTGCGCGAGGGCGAATGCCGCATCGCCGTGGTGCTCTCGGCCGACGCGCCCAGTACCGCCTACCGGGCCGACTTCGGCGCCCAGCGACCCGAGTTCCAGGAGCCGCAGGCCGCCGCCCGCCCGCCCGCCGCCTTCGGCCTGCTGATGAACCGCTACGCGCACCAGTGGGGCATCGATCCGGCCGCACTGGGCCGCATCGCGCAGGTCCAGCGCGAGCACGCCGTCCTCAACGACAACGCCCTGCCCAAGCTGCGCTCGCCGCTGAGCCTGGACGATTACCTGGGCTCGCGCGTCATCGCCGATCCGCTGCGCCTGCTGGACAGCGTGATGTTCTGCGACGGCGCCAACGCCCTCGTGGTCTGCTCGCGCGAGGAGGCCCGCCGGCGCGGCTGGGACAAGTTCGTGGTGCCGGTGGCCTATGCCGAAGTCACCAACGTCAACGGGCGTGACCCGCTGGCCGACATCACGGAGACCGGCTTCGCGCACATCGCGCCGCGTCTGTTCTCCCGCGCGAAGCTGAAGCCTTCCGACATCGCCATGTTCCAGCCCTACGACGACTTCACCATCGCCGTGCAGATGCAGCTGGAGCAGCTGGGCTTCTGCGAGCGCGGCGCGGGCGCGCGCTTCATCCTGGACACCGATCTCGGCTTCAGGGGAACGCTGCCGCTGAACACCGGTGGCGGGCAGATCTCGGCGGGCCAGCCGGGCCTGGCGGGCGGCGCGCTCAACCTCGTGGAAGGCGTGCGCCAGCTGTTCGGCGAAGGCGGGGCGCGGCAGGTGCCCGATGCGCGCAACGCGCTGGTCACCGGCATCGGCGTCATTCCCTACGGCCGCAACTGGTCCACCAGCGCGGCCATGATCCTGGAGCCGGCATGAGCGAGAAGAGCCCATCCACCGCCCCCGCGCGGCGCCTGCCGCCCGAGAGCGGCTTCACCGACACGGCGCCCTTCTGGCAAGGCACGCGCGAGGGCAGGCTGATGCTGCAGTACTGCACCGAGACGCAGCGCTTCCAGCACTACCCGCGGCCCCTGAGCCTCTACACCGGGCGGCGCACGCTGGGCTGGAAGGAGGTGAGCGGCTTCGGGACGGTCTATGCCCACACGGTGCTGCGCACCCCGGGCCTGGGCGCCGACGGCCGCCTGCCCTGCGTGCTCGCGCTGGTCGAACTCGACGAGGGCGTGCGCATCCTGGCCAACCTTCCCGGCACGGCGCCGGGCGAGATCGGCATCGGCCAGCGCGTGCGCCTCACCTGGGACGAGCTGGGGGGCGACGCACGCTACCCGGCATTCACAGCGATGTAGCGGGCCCGCGGCTGCGGCCGTCCCCCTCGCGCATCGCCCACGGACAGATCACAACAGGAGACAAGCATGGGAACACGACGCCACATCCTTCTTTCGTCGGCCCTCGTGGCCGCCGCCCTCGCGGCGGGCCATCCCGCGCTGGCGCAAGGCGCGGGTGACTACCCGAGCCGCCCCATCAAGTTCTACGCGGGCTTTCCGCCCGGCGGCGTGGCCGACATCGTCGCGCGCATCGTGGCGCAGCCGCTGGGCGACCGCCTCGGCCAGCCCGTGGTGGTGGACAACCGCTCCGGCGCCGGCGGCGCGATCGGGGTGGACGCCGTGGCCAAGTCACCGCCGGACGGCTACACCATGGGCTTCGGCGTCTCGGGCGCGCTGACCTCCAGCGTCACGCTCAACCCCAAGTTGCCCTATGACCCGCGCAAGGACATCGAGCCCGTGTCCACCGTGGTGATGAACCCGCTGGTGCTGGTCGTGCCCACGGCCAGCGGCATCAAGGACATGAAAAGCTTCATCGCCGCGGCCAAGGCCTCGCCCACGCCCTTCAACTACGGAACGCCCGGCCCGGGCACGGCCATGAACCTGGCCGGCGAGCTGCTCAAGGAGCAGACGGGCATCCGCATGGACCACGTGGCCTACAAGGGCAGCAGCCCCGCCGCCACGGACCTGCTGGGCGGCCACCTGAAGGCCGCGATGATCGACTACACCACGGCCAAGCCGCACATCCAGTCGGGCCGGCTCACGGCGCTGGGGCAGACCGGCAGCGAGCGCTCCTCGGTCGTGCCGGACGTTCCCACCATCGCCGAGGCGGGCGTTCCGGGCTACGAGTTCAACTCCTGGTTCGGGCTGGTGATGCCGGCCGGCACGCCCAAGCCCATCCTGGACAAGGTGCACACCGCGCTGGACGCCGTGCTGCGCGACCCGGCCGTTCGCAAGCAGCTGGTCGAAGCCGGCAGCGACCCCGCGCCCAGCACGCCGGCCGCGATGCGCCAGCGCATCGACCGCGAGATCGCCATGACCTCCAAGCTGATCAAGGATGCCGGCATCTCCCTGCAACGCTAAAACTGGCTCCCCCCCGAAGCGCCTTCGGCGGGCCCCCTCGGGCTTGGCGCCCTCTCCCCCTCAAGGGGGCGCCACCAGCGGCCCGGCAAAGCCGGTTCCGCGGTGGCCCCCGAATGGGGACCTGCCGTTCGCGCACCTCAGGTGCAATGGAGCAAGTGACATGAAGGAGTTCATTGGCTATTGGCCGCGGCATCTGCCGCGGCACCTGGAAGCGCCGGACTGCACGCTCTTCGACAACCTGCGCATCTCGGCACAGCGCCACGGCCACCGCGCCGCCATCCACTCCTTCGGCCATGAGCTGAGCTACCGCGAACTGCTGGAGGACGTGGAGCGCTTCGCCGGCTGGCTGGTGCGCCGCGCAGGCGTGCAGCGGGGCGACCGCGTGCTGCTGTACCTGCAGAACAGCGCGCAGTTCGTCATCGCCTACCACGGCATCCTGCGGGCCGACGCGGTGGTGGTGCCCGTCAACCCCATGAACCGCGCCCCCGAGGTCGCGCACTACCTGAAGGACAGCGGCGCCTGCGTCGCCGTCTGTGCGCAGGACCTGCTGTCGCAGGTGGAGGCCGCCGCCGAAGGCAGCGCGCTGCGCCAGGTGATCGTCGCCACCTATGCGGACTACATCGACCCCGCCTGCGAGGACCCGCTGCCTGCCTGGCTGCGTGAGCCGCGCCGCGCCGCGCCAGGCCATGTGGCCTGGGCGGACGTGATGGCCGCTGGCGAACGGCCTGGCCCGCCGCAGGCCCGGCCCGACGACCTTTGCGGGCTGCCCTACACCTCCGGCTCCACGGGCGTGCCGCGCGCCTGCATGCACACGCACCGCAGCTTCATGCACAACACGGCCGGCATGGCGCTGTGGCACTGGACCGCGCCGGCCACCGCCTTCCTGTGCGTGGCGCCCATGTACCACGTGGCCGGCCTCTCGCACTCGCTGCACCTGCCCATCTACGTGGGCGGCACGCTGGTGATCCTTCCACGCTGGGACCGCGAACTGGCCTTGCGGCTCATGGCCCGCACGCGCGTGGGGCATGCGGCCATCCCGCCCACCGCCATCATCGACCTGCTGGCGCATCCGGCGCTGGAGCGTTTCGACCTCGGTGCCCTGCGCCGTGTCACGGCCGGCGGCGCGAGCATGCCGCTGGAGGTGTGTAAGCAGCTGCGCGAGCGCCTGGGGCTGGACTTCATCGAGGGCTACGGCATGACCGAGACCGCGGCCACCACGCACAACAACCCCATCGAGCGGCCCAAGCGCCAGTGCCTGGGCGTGCCCTTCTTCGACACGCGTTCGCTGGTGGTGGACCCGGCCACGCTGCGGCCGGTGGCGCCCGGCGAGGAAGGCGAGATCCTCGTCGCCGGCCCGCAGCTGTTCCAGGGCTACTGGAACCGCCCGGAGGACACGGCCGCCGCCTTCGTTGACATCGAGGGCACGCGCTTCCTGCGCACCGGCGACATCGGGCATGCCGACGAAGAGGGCTACTTCTTCATGACCGACCGGGCCAAGCGCATGGTCAACGCCTCGGGCTTCAAGGTCTGGCCGGCGGAGGTGGAGTCGGTGCTGTACCAGCACCCGGCCGTGCGCGAGGCCTGCGTCATCGGCACGCATGACGCCTACCGGGGCGAGACCGTGAAGGCCCTGGTGGTGCTGCATGCCTCGTCGCAGGGCCGCATGGGGCCGCAGGAACTGATCGACTGGTCGCGTGAACGCATGGCGGCCTACAAGGTGCCGCGCATCGTGGAGTTCGTCGAGGAACTCCCCAAGTCGCCGGTGGGCAAGATTCTCTGGCGGGAGCTGCAGGACGCGGAGAACGAGGCGACGGGCAAGGCGGCGCGATGACCAGACCTGGGCGATGCCCTTCGACAGGCTCAGGGCGAACGGACGGTGGGTTCGTCCGGTCCGGGACTCGCTGGGGCCCCACACCGTTCGGGCTGAGCCTGTCGAAGCCCAGCGAGAGCACGCTCCCTGCAATCAGCGCACACCCATGCGGCACATGAATACCGTTACCCCACCATGACCAGCCAGCCCACCCCCAGCGATCGCTTCACCACGGCGACCGCCACGATCGCCGAACTCGACCGCCGCCCCGTGCGCCACCTGATCGGCGGCGCGCTGGCCGACAGCGACGCGCACTTCGAGGTCATCAACCCCACGACAGGCCAGCCCTGCGCCCGCGCCCCCGAAGCCACGCGCGAGCAGCTGGACGAAGCCGTGGCCCGAGCGCGTGAGGCCCAGCCCGCCTGGGCCGCGCTTCGCTGGGAAGACCGCCGCGAAGCCCTGCTGCAGCTCGCGGCGGTGCTGCGCGAGCACCAGGACGAACTCGCCGCGCTCATCACCCTGGAGCAGGGCAAGCCCCTCGCGGCGGCGCGCGGCGAAGTGGGGCGCTCGGCCATGCTGATCGAGCAGTTCGTCACCCTGCGCGTGGAGCCCGAGGTGCTGCGCTCGAACGCCACCGAGCGCATCGAGGTGCACTACCGTCCCCTGGGCGTGGTGGGTGCCATCACGCCGTGGAACATGCCGCTGGTGCTGAGCGTTCCCAAGATCGCGCACGCGCTGCTGGCTGGCAACACCCTCGTCGTCAAGCCCAGCCCCTATGCGCCGCTGGCCACGCTGCGCCTCGCGGAGCTCGCGCGCAAGCTGTTTCCGCCCGGCGTGCTGAACGTGCTGGCCGGCGGCAATGCCTTCGGGCAGTGGATGAGCGAGCACCCGGGCATCGCCAAGATCTCCTTCACCGGCTCCATCCCCACCGGCCGGCGCGTCATGGGCTCGGCCGCCGGCACGCTCAAGCGGCTGACGCTGGAACTGGGGGGGAACGATCCGGCCATCGTGCTGCCCGACGCGGACATCGACGCCATCGCGCAACGCCTGTACGACGCCGTCTTCGTCAACTGTGGCCAGGTCTGCATGGCCATCAAGCGGCTCTACGTGCCCGATGCGCTGTACGAAAAGGCGTGCGAGGCGCTGGCCGGCATCGCCCGCGAGGCGCGCGTGGGGGACCCCTTCGACCCCGCCACCCAGCTCGGGCCGGTGCAGAACCGGGCCCAGTTCGACATCGTCCAGGCCGTCCTGGAGGACACCCGCGCGCGTGCGGGCGCCCGCATCCTCACCGGCGGCAAGGCCCTGTCCGGGCCCGGCTACTTCATCGAGCCCACGGTGGTGGCCGACATCGCCGAAGGCGCGCGCATGGTGGACGAGGAGCCCTTCGGCCCGGTGCTGCCGATCATCCGCTACACCGACGTCGACGACGCCGTGGCCCGCGCCAACGCCGGCCCGCACGGCCTGGGCGCGTCGGTCTGGGGCACGGACGTGGCGCGCGCCTGCGAGGTCGCCTCCCGCCTGCACGCCGGCACGGTCTGGGTCAACCGCCACGTGGGTGCCGATCCGCTCGCGCCCTTCGGCGGCGCGAAGCAGTCGGGCGTCGGCCGCCAGTACGGCCTCACGGGGCTCAAGGGCTACATGGAAGCCATCACCATGGTCCTGCCGCCCGCTGCATGAACGACATGAACGCCTCCAAGCCTCCCACCGCCGCCCGCCGCCTCCTCGAAGAAGCCGCACGCCTGGGGATCGACCACATCTTCACCAACCTGGGCAGCGACCACCCCGCCTTCATCGAAGCCTTCGCCGACATCGACGCGGCCGGCGGGGACATGCCGCGCATCGTCATCTGCCCGCACGAGATGACCGCCCTGAGCGCCGCGCACGGCTATGCCATGCGCACGCGCCGGCCCCAGATGGTGCTGGTGCACGTGGACGTGGGCACGCAGAACCTGGGCAGCAGCATCCACAACGCCGCGCGCGGGCGCGTGCCCGCCGTCATCGTCGCCGGCCTGTCGCCAGTGAGCGTGAGCGGCGAGCGCACCGGCGCGCGCACCGAGTTCATCCACTACACGCAGGACTCCACCCGCCAGCACGAGATCGTCGCGCAGTACATGAAGTGGTTCTACGAGCTGCGCGCGGCCGAGATGACTGACCAGGTGCTGCTGCGCGCCGTGCAGATCGCCAGCGAAGGCCCGCAGGGCCCGGTGTACCTCACCGGCGCGCGCGAGGTGTGGGAGGAGCCCGCCGGCGCGCCGCAGCAGGCGCTTGCGCACTGGCAGCCGCCTTGTCCCGCCGGCTTGCCGGCGGAGGGCGTGCAGCAGCTCGCGCAGGCCCTCCGGCAGGCACGCAAGCCCCTGGTCATCACGACCTACCTCGGGCGCCAGCCCGTGGCGGCGACGCTGCTGGCCGAACTCTCCACCCGCCAGGGCTTCGCGGTGTGCGAGGTCAACCCGCAGTACCTGAACTTCCCCGGGGATCACCCGCACCACGTGGGCTACCGGCGCAACACGCTGGTGGATGAGGCCGACCTGATCCTGCTGCTGGACGTGGACGTGCCCTGGATCGTGGCGCGCACGGCGCCGCAGGCCGGCGCCCGGCTCTTCCACATCGACTGCGACGTGCTCAAGCGCAGCATGGGTTTCTGGCACTTTCCCGCCGAAGCGCGCTGGGAAGTGGACAGCCTGCAGGCGCTGAAACAGTTGCTGGCCGCAACCGACGCGGTGGACGCGCAGGCGCTGGCCGAGCGGCAGCGGTGGATCGCCGATGCGCGCCAGCGCTGCGAATTGCCGCCGCTGCCGCCCGCGCCCGACGACGGCATCAACCCGCGGCAGCTGGCGCAGGCCGTCGCACGGCTTGTGAACGAGCGCACGGTGATCGCCTACGAGGCGCCCACGGCCACGGAGCACGTGCTGCATGCGCTGCGCATGCGCCGGCCCGGCAGCTACTACGCCAACGGCGGCAGCGGCCTGGGGTGGAGCATCAATGCCGCCATCGGCCTGAAGCTCGCGGACCCGCAGGCTGAGGTGATCACGCTCGTGGGCGATGGCAGCTACCTCTTCGGCGTGCCGGGCAGTGCCTACTGGGTGGGCGACACCTACGGCGCGCCGCAGCTCACGGTGGTCCTGAACAACCGCGGCTGGCACGCACCCAAGGTGTCCTCGCTGCTGGTGCATCCCAAAGGGACGGCGCAGCAGCGGGATCGCTACTGGATCACCAGCACGCGCGGACAGCGGCTGGCCGACATCGCGGCCGCCGCGGGCGGGGCGCTCGCCCTGCGCGTCGAACGCGCCTCGGAGCTGGATGCCGCGCTGGCCCAGGCGCTGGAGACGGTGCGCGCGGGCCGCAGTGCCGTCGTCGAAGTCATGATGCCGCCGATCTCAGGGCAGGTCCTGGGCGCGGCGGGCGATTGATCCCCCCGCAAACACTCACAAGGAGACAAGCCATGGACCGTAGAACCCTGCTCGCCGCCGCCGCACTGGCGTGCGCCGCAAGCCTTCCCGCGTTCGCGCAGGACGCAGCCTCGTTCCCCAACAAGCCGATCCGCATCGTCGTGAACTTCCCGCCCGGCGGCTCGCTGGACGTGATCACGCGCACCGTGGGGCAGAAGCTGTCCGAAAAGTTCGGCCAGCCGGTGCTGGTGGAAAACCGCACCGGCGCGGGCGGCAACATCGGCGCGCAGGCCGTCGCCACCGCGGCGCCGGACGGCTACACCCTGCTGTCCTCGCCGCCCGGGCCGCTGACCATCAACCAGTTCCTGTACCGGGAGATGCCTTTCGATCCCCTGCGCCTGGTGCCGGTCGGCATGCTCTCCAGCATGCCCAACGTGATCACCGCGCGCCCGGGGCTGCCGGCCAACAACGTGCGCGAGCTGATCGAGTACGCGCGCAGCAATCCCGGCAAGGTCACCTACGGCTCGCAGGGCAACGGCTCCACCTCGCACCTCACGGCGCAGATGTTCGCCACCATGGCCGGCGTGCAGATGGTGCACGTGCCGTTCCGTGGCGAGGGCCCGGCCTTGACGGAACTGCTCGGCGGCCGCATCGACCTGTTCTTCGGCAACACCGCCTCGGTCATGAAGTACATGGAGAGCAAGCAGGTCAAGCTGCTGGGCGTGGCCGCGGCCAAGCGCAGTTCCATGGTGCCGGACGTGCCGGCGGGCACCGAGTTCGGCCTGCCCGACTTCGTCGCCTCGGCCTGGTTCGGCATGGTCGCCCCGCCCGGAACGCCCGCGCCCGTGGTGCAGAAGCTCAATGCCGCGATCAACGAGGTGCTCCGGATGCCCGAGGTGCGCGAGCGCTTCGCGGCGCAAGGCGCCGAAGTGGTGGGCGGCTCGCCGGCGGAGATGACCAGCTTCCTGGAGGCCGAGCGTGCCCGCTGGAAGAAGGTGATCGACTCGGCGAACGTGAAGCTGGATTGAGGGGGGGCAGGGGAGCCGTGTCCAGCGCGCGCCCTCCGGGCCTCCCTACCGAGCCGCCGAGTTCGTCGGCGACGCGCTGATCACCGGCATGCCTTCCTTCTCGTGCTGGCGGTCGAACACCAGCGTCTTGCCGAACTCCAGCTGCACCCAGGTGGGGTAGGTGTAAGCCGTGCCCTTGTTGTGGTCGATGATGGCGCCGATCCCGCCGCCGAAGATGATGTTGCCCGCCAGGCCAGCGTTCGCACGGGAGATCGCGCGCGCGACGGCTTCGGGTTTTCCGGGGTCCTTGCAGCTGATGTCCAGGTCCTTGCTGGAGCGGCGCACCTGCGTGGTCGAGCCCGAGCGCATGGTCGTGGAGCCGTAGTCGTTGCTCAGGGTGCAGTCAGCGCCCGCCACGGCCTTGCCGTCGGCGCCGAGGGTCTCGATCTTCATGGCCTGGTTGGTGTCGTTCACGATGGACGCGCAGCCCGTCGCGAACAAAACGGCCGCGCAGGCGGCCAGCGTTCTTGTCGTCATCAAACTTTCCTCCTAATCACCGCCAACGCGGCGGGCGAATCCTAGGAGGGCTCAAGGAGATTTCCTCTCGGTGCTTCACCCGACCGGGATGACGAATCAACCGTGCTAGGTTTTGTCGCGATCCCGGTCGGGTGACAATGCCGGCAGGAGTCCCGATGAGCCTGCCGACCCCCCTGCCGGCCCTGCATCCGCAGCGCGCCGTCCTGCACAACGAGATCCACGCCCGCCCGCCGGAGGCCATGACGGCGCCGCTGGCCATCGGCCACATGGTGCTGCTGTGCGACGCGAACGAGCGCCAGGCCAGCCGCGCGCACCTGGCCACGCTGCTGCGCGAGCACCATCTTCCGGTGCCCGACGCCGACTGCACCCACCTGCGGGTGGACGTGGCGGGCTTTCATCTGCGCTGGGAGCTGCACACCGAGTTCGTGAGCTGGACCTTCTCCGCCAGCTTCGATCCCCAGGGCTTCGGCCAGCGCGAGCCCGGGACCGTGCTCGCGCGCCTGCCGCAGGCCTGGCTCGCGGGCCTTCCGGGGCGCTTGCTCGCCGGCCTGAACCTCTGGGTGCTGCACGAAGGCGCCACCCCGCCGCCGCTGCGCGAAGTGCTGCGCGAGGACTCCATGGTCGCCTCGGCGGTGGACGAGGGCCGGGCCCAGGTCTATGCGGACTTCGCGCTGCATGCCGACGGCTTCACGCGCATGGTGCTGCTGGCCGGTGACCTGCCGCCGCGCCGACTGGGCTGGCTGGTGCAGCAGGTGATCGAGATCGACAGCTACCGCATGATGGCCCTGCTCGCGCTGCCCGTGGCGCGCCAGGCCTTCGCGGCGCTGGGGCAGGCCGAGGGCGAGCTGGCGGCGCTGGCCGGTGCGATCCGCCATGCGGCGCGGCACGACGAACCGCAGTTGCTGGACCGCCTGACCCTGCTGGCCGGGGACGTCGAAAGCCAGTACGCCGCCACGCACTCGCGCTTCTCCGCGAGCAGCGCCTACTTCCAGCTGGTGGACCGGCGCGTGGCCGACATCGGCGAGACGCGGCTGGACGGCCTGCAGACGCTGGGGGAGTTCATGCAGCGGCGCCTTTCGCCGGCACGCAGCACCTGCGAGTGGGCAGCGCGCCGGCAGGACGCGCTGTCGCAGCGCATCTCCCGCGCGAGCAACCTGCTGCGCACCCGCGTGGAGATCGAGCAGCAGGAGAGCAACCAGCAACTGCTCGCGGCCATGAACCGCCGCCAGGCCCTGCAGCTGAAGCTGCAGTCCACGGTGGAGGGTCTGTCGGTGGCGGCCATCACCTACTACATCGTGGGCCTGGTCGGCTACCTGGCCAAGGGCGCGCAGGGGCTGGGCTGGCCCCTCACCCCCGACGTGACGGCGGCGCTCGCGATCCCGCTCGTCGCGCTGGCGGTGTGGGCCTCGCTGCGGCGCCTGCACGAAAGCGTGAAGGACATTTGACGCCCGAGGCCGCAGGGCCTGCACGGCGCCGCGTGCCACGGCCGCGTCAATGCGAGCCGACCGCCATCTGACCGCGCGCATCGGCGCGGTCCCGCAGGACGAACCAGCCCAGCAGGCCTGCAGCCGCCGCGATGCCCGCGCCCAGCGCGAAGGCGAGCTGGTAGCCCGCGTTCAACGCCGCCGCCTCGCCGCCGCCCGTCGCCTGCACGCCCGCAGTCCGCGCCGCCGCCACGCTGGCCAGCACCGCCAGTCCCAGCGCGCCGCCCATCATGAAGGACGTGTTCACCACGCCCGAGGCCAGGCCCGAGTCCTGCGGCTGCACGTCGTTCATCGCGGCCAGCAGCATGGGGTTGAAGGCGATGCCCGCGCCGATGCCCAGGAGCACCATGGCCGGCAGCACGTCCACCAGGAACTGCCCGCCCACGGGCGCCCGGGCGAAGAGGGCCAGGCCCGTGGCGGCGATGCACAGGCCCAGCGCCAGGGGACCGCGGATGCCCCAGCGCATCACGATGCGCGCCGAGGCGCCCAGGGACATGAAGGCCATGATCAGGTTGCCCGGCAGGAAGGACAGGCCCACCTGCAGCGGCGTGTAGCCCAGCACCAGCTGCATGTAGAGGGCCGACATGAAGAACCAGGCGAACATGGCCGCGGCCCACAGCACGCCGGCCACGTTGGCCGTGGCCAGGTTGCGGTGGCGGAACAGCGCGAGCGGCACCAGCGGCTCGCGCACCCGCGACTCGATGGCGAGGAAGGCGGCCAGCAGCACCCCCGAGGCGGCCAGCAAGCCCAGCGTCTGCCGCGACAGCCAGCCGGCTTCGTTGCCGTTGACCACGGCATAGACGGCGATCAGCAGGGCCACGGTGATGCTGGCGGCGCCGCTCCAGTCCAGGGCGTGGTAGGCCCGCCGCTCGCCCGGCGCGATGAGCGCCATGCACAGCCAGGCCACGGCCACGCCGATCGGCAGGTTCACCAGGAAGATCCAGTGCCAGCTCAGGAGGCTGGTCAGCACGCCGCCCAGCAGCACGCCCACGCTGCCGCCGCCCGCGCAGACGAAGCCGTACACGCCCATGGCCTTCGCACGGTCGCCGGGCTCGGTGAAGAGGTTCATGATCAGCGACAGCGCCACGGCCGAGACCACGGCGCCGCCCAGGCCCTGGATGGCGCGCGCGACCACCAGCACCGCTTGGGTGGGCGCCAGGCCGCAGGCCAGCGAGGCGAGCGTGAACAGGCCCAGGCCCGCCAGGAACACGCGCCGGTGGCCGAAGAGGTCGCCCAGCCGCCCGCCCAGGAGCAGGAATCCGCCGAAGGTGAGCATGTAGGCGTTCACTACCCAGACCAGGCCGGTCTCGGTGAACGCGAGGTCGGTGCGGATGGAGGGCAGGGCGACGTTCACGATGGTCGTGTCCAGCACGATCATCAGCACGCCCAGGCACAGCACGTAGAGCGCCCACCAGCGCTTGCGGTCGGTCGGATCGGACATCGGGTCGGTTCTCCTGGAAGGGGACGGGCGGCGCGGACGCCGGCATGCCCCGTTCGACGAACGACGGCCCGGATTTCGACATCGCGCGCGGCATTGTGCTGCCGCGCAGCGCGGGGAGTCAGCCCCGGGACGCCTGGTTCTCCGGCGAGCTCGTCACCCGTGGCTCGACCGCCCGCAGCACCGCCGGCCAGGCGAGCGCCGCCAGCAGCCGCGCCACCAACCGCTCCGGCGCGGTCCAGCGGGGCTGGGGGCGCAGCAGGTTGAAGGTCGCGATGCAGCGCCCGGCCGTGGCCAGCGGCACGTTGATCGCCCCGTGCAGGCCCAGGGAGGCGATGCGGGCATGGTCGTCGAAGGCGTCACGGATCGCCGCGTCGCCCTCGCACACATGGATCTCGCAGCGCTGGAGCACCTGGCGGCTCCAGGGTGTGTCGGGTTTGTGCTTGCGGCCGCCCACCGGGTAGGCCTCGGCATTCGAGGTCCAGACGCGCTGCAGCGTCGCAGCCTGCGCGTCGTACACGCTCACCGTCAGCAGGCCAGGCCCGAGCAGCGCGATGCGGGCCTGGTCGATGCGCGCGAGGTGTTCGGCCAGGCCGCCCTGCGCCTGCAGGCCGTCGAGCAGGTCCACCCAGGGGCCCAGGGGCTCGACCAGCGCTTCGCTTCGCAAGGCGGTCACTCGCCCTTGATGCCGAGTTCGCGAATGAGCTTGCCGTACTTCTGCTCGTCGGCCTTGAGCAGGGCGCCGAACTGCTGCGGCGTGCTGGGGGCGACGTCCACGCCCATGGCGCTCATCTTGGCCTTCACCGCGGGCTGGGTCAGGGCCTTATTGATCTCCGCGTTCAGGCGCGCGACGATCTCCGGCGGCGTGCCCACGGGCGCGAAGGCGCCGTACCACACGGCCAGCTCGTAGCCGGGTAGGGCCTCGGCGACGGTGGGCACGTCCGGCATCAGCTCGGAGCGCTTGGCCTCGGTCACGCCCAGGAGCTTGAGCTTGCCGGCCTTCACGTGCGGCAGCGACTGCGTGCCGGCCGTGAACAGCAACTGCGTCTGTCCGCCCACGGTGTCGGCCACGGCCGGCGCGCCGCCCTTGTAGGGCACGTGCAGCATCTTGATGCCGGCGGCGCGCTCGAACAGCACCGCGCTCAGGTGGTTGGTCGAGCCCGCGCCGGCGCTGGCGTAGGCGATCTTGTCGGGGTTCTGCTTTGCGTAGGCGATGAACTCCTTCACGTTGCTGGCGGGCACCGAGGGGTGCACCACCATCGTGTTCGTGACGAAGGCCAGCAGCCCGATGGGCGCGAAGTCGTTGACGCCGTGGAAAGGCATGGACGGCATGAGCGCGGGGTTCATCGCGTGCGTGCTCATGGAGCCGAAGAGGATGGTGTAGCCGTCCGGCTTGGCGCGCACCACCGCCAGCGAGCCGATGTTGCCCGAGGCGCCGGCCTTGTTCTCCACCACCACGGGCTGGCCGAGCGAGCGCGTCATCTGCTCGGACACGGTGCGCGCCAGGATGTCGGTGGAGCCGCCGGCCGCCCAGGGCACGACGATGGTGATGGGCCGCTCAGGCCACTGCTGCGACCAGGCTGCGGGCGATGCGAACACCGCCGCTGCCATGGCGGCACCGGCGACCGCGTGCTGAAGAAGGAATCTGCGTTTCATGAGCGTTTCTCCGATCGAAAAGCGTGTTGACAATTACCGACCCACTGCGTAGCCCTGCATGCCGCGCGGATTGGCGGCCGCGCGCAGGAGCAGGCGGCCCTGCGCATCGTGTTCCCGGGTGCAGGCCGACAGGCGCCCCTCCGACCAGGGCTCGCCCACCTTCACCGCATGGCCCTGCCGCGCCAGCTGCTCGACCACCTCGGGCGCGAAGCGGCCTTCCAGCGTCAGCCGGTTCAGCACCGTCTGGCGCGGCCAGAAGGAGGAGGGGAAGTGGTCCACGTGCCAGGCCGGCGCGTCGATGGCTTCCTGCAGGTTCATGCCATGCACCGCGTGGCGCAGGAAGAAGGCGGGCGACCACTGGTCCTGCTGGTCGCCGCCCGGGGTGCCGAAGACCATGTAGGGCTGGCCGTCGCGCAGCGCGAGGGAGGGCGACAGCGTGGTGCAGGGCCGCTTGCCCGGCGCGAGGGTGTTGGGCAGGTCCGGGTCCAGCCAGCTGGTCTGCAGCCGGGTGTTGAGCGCGAAGCCCAGCGCGGGGATCGTGGGGCTGGAGGACAGCCAGCCGCCCGAGGGCGTGGCCGAGACCATGTTGCCGTGGCGGTCGATCACGTCGATGTGGCAGGTGTCGCCGACGAAGAGTTCATGCGCGGCCCAGTCCGTCACGGGCGGCAGCTGCGCGAAGGTGGGCTCGCCCACGCCGAAGCGCGTGTCCGACACCGCCAGCGTGCGCTCGGCGGCCTGCAGGTCGGGCAGGCGGGCTGCCGCGCCGCCGGGTGCGCCGGGCCGCAGTTCGGTGGAGGCTTGCGCGCCGATGAGGGCGGCGCGAGCGCGCAGGTACTCGGGCGAGAGCAGGGCGTCCACCGGCACGTCCACCAACTCCGGATCTCCGAGCCAGGCCAGGCGGTCCGCCAGGGCCAGCTTCGCCGCTTCGGCCACGGTGTGCACGAAGGCCGCGGAGTCCACCGGCATGTTGGCCAGGCCCCGGTGCTGCAGCATGCCGATCTGCTGCAGGAAGGTCAGGCCCTGGCTCCAGGGTCCACACTTGGCGACGGTGAAGCGGCCGAAGTCCTGCGTGACAGGCGCCTCCACGGTGGCCCGCCAGCGCGCGAGGTCCTCGCGCCGCAACAGGCCCGCATGGCGCTCGCCGGTGCTGTCGAAGACCTGGGTCTCGCGGCAGAAGGCATCGATCTCGCGCGCGACGAAGCCGCGGTACCAGCTCTCGTGCGCGGCGTCGATCTGGCGCAGGCGGTCGGTGCCGGCCGCGCGTGCCTCGGCCACGATGCGCTTGTACGTCGCTGCGAGCGTGGGGTTGCAGAAGAGGGCACCGGGCCGGGGCACCCGGCCGCCGGGCAGCCACAGCTGCGCCGAGGACTGCCACTGGTCGCGAAAGAGCGGTTGCACCGCCACGATGGCCTGCACCACGCGCGGCACCAGCGGGCAGCCGTGCTCGGCGTAGCCGATGGCCGGCGCCAGCACGTCTTCCAGTGGCCAGGTGCCGTGGTCACGCAGCATGCGCAGCCAGGCGCCGAAGGCGCCGGGGACGGCGGCCGGCAGCAGCCCGATGCCGGGCACCAGGTCCAGGCCCAGGGCGCGAAAGCGCGCCGGGCTCGCCTCGGCCGGCGCGGGGCCCTGCCCGCAGACCGACTCGATGCGGCCCTCGCGCTCGCTCCACAGGAGGATGGGCACCTCGCCCCCCGGGCCGTTCAGGTGCGGCTCCACCACCTGCAGCACGAAGCCGCTGGCGGCCGCGGCGTCGAAGGCGTTGCCACCGCGCTCCAGCACGCCCATGGCGGTCTGCGTGGCCAGCCAGTGCGTGGAGGCCGCGACGCCGAAGGTGCCGACGATTTCCGGGCGGGTGGTGAACATACGCGCCAGTCTAGCCACGGCGCATAAGGATGGCGCACCGTGTTTCGGGGCATGCCATAAGGTGTTGCTTATAGTCGCGCCAGGAGGAGCCCCCCATGGTGCAGGCCCACAAGGACGCCGCCGACACGCTCAACGACACGCTGGTCGCGCGGCTCAAGCTGCGGCAGCTGGCCCTGCTGCAGAAGCTGGCGCAGCAAGGCAGCCTCAGCCGCGTCGCGCAGGCCATGCGCCTGAGCCAGCCGGCCATCACGCAGGCGCTGCGCGAGATCGAGACCCTCTTCGGCACGCCGCTGTTCGCCCGCGGCAGCCGGGGCCTGGCCCCCACGCCGGCCGGCGAGGTGGCCCTCGCCCATGCCCGCACGGCGCTGGCCGGCCTGGAAGCGACCGCGCGCGAACTGGCTGCGCTGGAAGCGGGCCGGCATGCGCGCCTGCGCGTGGGCGTCATCCCGCACCTGCCCATGGGCCTGCTCGACGCGATGCTGCAGGCCCTGCTCGCGGCCAGCCCGCGCAATGCGGTCATGCTGCGCGAAGGCACCAGCGACGAGCTGGTGACGGCCTTGCGCGCCGGCGAGCTGGACTGGGCCATCGGCCGGCCGTTCTACGACAGCGGCGACGCGGACATCCAGGTCGAGCCGCTGTACGAGCAGCGCCCCAGCCTGCTGGTGCCGGCCGCCAGCCGCGCCCGCCTGGCCCGCGCGGCCGCGGACCTGCGGCAGCTGGCGGACCTGGACTGGATCCTGCCGCCGCCGCGCACGCCGATCCGGCGCAGCGTCAACGCGATGTTCGCGCGCGCCGGCATCGCGCCGCCCTCGCCCCTGCTGGAGACGTATTCGCTCAAGAGCATCGAGGCCGTGCTCGCGCGCCAGCCGCGCGCCATCGCGCTGCTCGCGCACGACGTGGGCGCGGACCTGGCCGCCCGGGGCGCGGCCGCCTTGCTGCCCTGCGCGCTGCAATGGGACCTGCCGCCCATCAGCCTGCTGTCGCTGGCGGGGGCCTCCGGCGCGCGGCTGTCGCCACAGGCCGTTCAGGCACTCAGTGCCGCGGTGGCCCGGATGCCGGGGCAGCGCGATGCGCGGGCCGCACCGGCCCACGCCTGAGAGGGGCCGCCGGCCATTCAGGGCTGCACATCGAACGGCCGCATCATCTCGTGGTCCTCGTGCGAAAGGATGTGGCAGTGCCAGACGTAGCGGCCCGGGCGATCGAAGGTGGCCACGATCCGGACCACTTCGCCTGGCGGCACCTGCACGGTGTCCTTCCAGCCCGCCTCGCCCGCGGCGGCCGGCCGGGGCTGCCCCTGGAACCGGATGCTCTGCGCGCCGGTGGGCCCGGGCTGGAAGCGCCGCACGTCGAAGCGCTGCCGGTTCACCACGAGGAATCTCACGAGGTGCAGGTGGATGGGGTGCGTGTCGGGGGTGGTGTTGAAGATCTCCCACACCTCGGTGCTGCCGCGGGACGGGGTCTCGGTGGAGGCGATGTGGAAGTCCAGCGGCCCGGCGGTCGTCCCCAGCGCCGGCTTGAGCCGGCCGCGCGGGTCCATGCCCTCGTAGAGGAAGACCTGGCGCGTGTGCGAGACCTTGGCCAGCTCCGCGGGAAGTGAGACCGCAGGGGGCTGGCCCGGGCCGCCCCGCAGCGTGGCGGGCAGGGGCAGGTCGGGCACGCTGCGGTCCAGCGGCTGCGAGACCTCGAAGGCCATGATGCGGCCGGTGGTGCGCGGGTCGAGGACGAGGGGACGTTTGAAGGTGCCGGGCGCGTTGTTGCGAAGAATGATGGTCTGGCCGGCCAGCCCGGAGAAGTCCACCACCACGTCGAGGCGCTCGCCCGGCGCGAGCGACAGCTTGGGCGTCGCCACCGGCGCGTTCAGCAGGCCCTGGTCGGTGCCGACCTGCACGAACCCCAGCGACATCCAGGGCACGCCCAGGTCCATGAAGAGGTTGTAGAAGCGTGTGTCCGAACCATTGAGCAGCCGGAACCGGTACTTGCGCGGCTCCACCCTCAGCTTCGGCCAGGCCTTGCCGTTGACGATGATCACGTCGCCGAAGAACTCGGCAAAGATCGTCGGGTCGGGGTAGTCCGCGGGGCCGAACAGCTGGGCGGCCAGTGCGGGGCTCGAGGGATAGAAGAGCTGGTTGTCCAGGTCGAACATGCGGTCCTGGATGGCCAGCGGGATGTCATAGGGCGGCGCCGGCAGGCGCAGCGGGTTGTCCGGCAAGCCCGTGTCGTAAGCATCGCGGACGATATAGAAGCCCGCCAGCCCCGCATACACGTTCAGGCGCGTGATGCCCAGCGCGTGGTCGTGGTACCAGATCGTCGCCGCTTCCTGCGCGTTGGAGTAGGTGTAGAGGCTCTTGACGAAGCGCGGGCCTTTCTCCAACTCGCCCGGCGCCCACCAGTACTCGGGCAGGCCGTCGCTGTCGGATTCCGTGTTGCCGCCGTGCAGGTGTGGCACGACCGGCGGTCCGTCCGAGAGGTCGGCCAGGTGCACGGTCGTGTCCACGGGCAGCAGGTGGCTTGGTGAGGCGGGCAGGTCGTTGCGCCACTGCACCTGCAGCGCCTGGCCCGCCTGTACTTCGAAGGTGCGGCCGGGAGACGTGATCGACGGAAGCCCGGACTCCTGCGCGTCTCCGCCGAAGCCCCAGACCGTCGTCTCGGGTCCGTTGGGGAGGACCTGCCAGCGGGTCTGCGCCATCGACACGGTCGGCGTGCCCGACAGCTCGAACCGGAAGGCGGGCGCGAGGGGGTTCGGCAGGGCGTTGACGAACTGCGCAATGCTGGCCGGATCCAGTGTCACGCCGGGGAGGACGGCGGCAACGTCGCTGCCACGGCCGAGCCTGGAGAAACTGCCCAGCGAGGCCGCGGCTCCCGCAGCCATCCCGGCCCTCAGGACCCTGCGGCGGGTCCATGCAATGCGTTCACCGTTCGCCATGGTCTGTGCCTCCCGAGAGAAATGGGGTTGAAGGGCAGGGGCCGCGTCGCCGCGCCCGGCGGGCCAGGCGTGACGCGTTCGGAATGACAGGTGGGGAGGCAGTATTCGCGTCCACGCGTGGCGACCCCTTGCGTCGGATCAAGAAATCCGCTGCACTGGCCGCACGGCAGGACATGCCGAGCCACACGGGGGGGACGTCTCGGAAGGTGTGAACGGATCGGAGCGAGTGGCGCACTGGATGCCCTTCGGCGGCGTCAAGGGCGCGGGCATGGGCCGCTTCGGCGGCCGCGCGGGCCTCGCCGAGTTCACCGAGCTGCGTTGGATCACGGTGCAGACACCGCCGCTGCACGACCCGTTCTGGAGCGCGCGCACCCGTCCCGCGGCGCGCTTCCGGCGCGAACCCGGGCAGGTCAGGGCAAGCCCAGCCGGCGCGCCAGCCTGGCCAGGTTGGCGCGGTCCAGTTGCAGCGAGCGCGCCGCCGCAGCCCAGTTGCCGCCGTGCCGCGCCAGCGCGTCCTGGACCATGCGGCGCTGGAGGTCCTCGACGCTCTCGCGCAGGCCCTGCCCCGGTGACGCCTCAGGCGCGGGGGCCGGCTGCGCTGCTTGTCCGGCGGGCTCCGCCGGCGGCAGCTGCAGGTCCGCCGCCGCGAGGGTCAGGATGCGCGGGCGCGGCTCGTTTCGACCGAGCGCGCGCAGCACGCTGCGACCGATGAGGTGCTCCAGTTCCCGCACGTTGCCCGGCCAGTCATGGTGCAGGAGCGCTGCCTGGGCGCCCGGATCCAGCCGCAGCCCGCCCAGGCCGAGGCGCGAGCGGTTCTCCTCCAGGAAATGACCGGCCAGCACCAGCACGTCGCGCCCGCGTTCGCGCAAGGGCGGCACCCGCAGGGGAAAGGCACTCAGGCGGTGGTAGATGTCGGCCCGCAGGCGGCCGGCCCGGACCTCGGCCGCCAGGTCCCGATTGGTCGCGGCGATCAGGCGCACGTCCACGCGGTGCTCGCGGTCGGACCCCAGGCGCTGGAGCTGCCCGCTTTGCAGCACGCGCAGCAGCTTGGCCTGCACGGGCAGGGGCATCTCGGCCACTTCGTCCAGGAACAAGGTGCCGCCATCGGCCAGCTCGAACTTGCCCTGCCGCTCGGACACCGCGCCGGTGAAGGCCCCGCGCACGTGGCCGAAGAGCTCGCTTTCCACCAGGGTGTCCGGCAGGGCCGCGCAGTTGAGGCTGACCAGGGGCCGGTCGGCGCGTGCCGACCGCGCATGCAGCGCCTGCGCGACCAGCTCCTTGCCCACGCCGGTCTCGCCCGTGATCAACACTGTCAGGTCGCTGGCCGCGACGAGGTCGATGTCGCGCTGCAGGGCGCGGGCCGCGGCGCTGTGGCCGAGCAGTTTGCGCTCGGGCTGCCCCCAGGCGCGGCGGTAGCTCTCGGCCCGCGTGTGCTCCCACCGCGCCTGCAGGGCCAGGCGGTTCATGCGGGTCGCCGCGGCCACGGTCGCGGCCGCCATCTTGCCGAAGGCGTCGAGCATCTCCAGGTGCCGCTCATCGAAGCACCCGGCCTGGAGCGCGTCCAGCGTCAGCACGCCCCAGGGCTGTCCTTCCACCACCAGGGCACAGCCCATGCAGTCGTGGACATCGAGCGCTTCGGGCGCGGGGCTCTCCAGGAGACCGTCGTAGGGGTCCGGCAGCGGGCTGCCCGGCTCGAAGCGCTGGGGCGCCTCGCCCTGCAGCAGGACGGCCAGGCGCGGGTGCTCGGCGACGCGGAACCGGCGGCCGAGCACGTCGCGCGACAAGCCGTCCACCGCCAGCGGCACCAGGGTGTCCCCGTCCAGCTTGAGCAATGCCACCGCGTCACAGGGGAAGAGGCTTCGCAGCGCCTGCAGCAGGCGCCGGTACCGCTCGGCTTCCTCGAGGTCCTGCGGCAGGTCGGCCACCAGCGGGACCAGGGCGCGCAGCCATTCTGTCGTAGTCATTGGGACGCTTCGGATGTCATTTGGACTCAGGTTTCAGTGAGTCTATTCGACTCACTGCGTCTGGTATCCGCGGCGCTGCGGGCCGCGCGGCTGGGCACGGGCCTTGCGAAGACAGGAAAGGCTTCGGCCTTTTCGACATCACATCAGACGAGGACTTTTCATGCTCACCGACGCCCAGCGCGCCATTGTCAAAGCCACCGTTCCCTTGCTCGAGACCGGCGGCGAAGCGCTGACCACCCACTTCTACAAGATCATGCTGGCGGAGTACCCCGAGGTGCGGCCCCTGTTCAACCAGGCCCACCAGGCCAGCGGCGACCAGCCCCGCGCGCTCGCGAACAGCGTGCTCATGTACGCCCGCCACATCGACCGGCTCGAGGCGCTTGGCGGGCTTCCGGCGCAGATCGTCGCCAAGCACGTGTCGCTCCAGGTGCTGCCCCAGCACTACCCCATCGTCGGCGCCTGCCTGCTGCGGGCGATCCGCGAGGTGCTCGGTGCGGAGGTGGCGACGGACGAGGTCATCGCCGCCTGGGGCGCCGCCTACCAGCAGCTCGCCGACCTCCTCATCGCCGCCGAGGAGAGCGCCTACGCAGCCACCGAGAAGGCCGAGGGCGGCTGGCGCGGCGCGCGGGCCTTCCGCGTGGCGCGCAAGGTGCCGGAGAGCAGCGAGAGCACCTCGTTCTACCTGCGGCCGGTGGATGGCGGCCCGGTCGTGGCGCATGCGCCGGGCCAGTACATCGGCCTGCGCATGACCCTCGATGGCCAGGAGCAGCGCCGCAACTATTCGCTGTCCCAGAAGCCGGACGGCCGCGAGCTGCGCATCAGCGTCAAGCGCGAAGCGGACGGGCGGGTCTCGCGCCACCTGCACGACTGCATCGGCGAGGGCGACATCCTCGACGTGTTTCCCCCAGCGGGCGGATTCGTCCTGGAGCCGGGCGACCGGCCCCTGGTCCTGATCAGCGGCGGCGTCGGCATCACCCCGACGCTGGCCATGCTGCAGGCCGCCTTGCAGACGCAGCGGCCCGTGCACTTCATCCACTGCGCGCGCAACCGCGCGGTGCACGCCTTCCGCGACACCGTCGAGGCGCTGAGCGCAAGCCATCCGCAGCTTCGCCGCTTCTACTGCTACGACCAGGCCGCCCCGGACGATGAGGTCGACGCGGTGGGCCTGCTGGACGCCGAGCGCCTGGCCGCGTGGCTTCCCGCGCAGCGCGACGTCGATGCCTACTTCCTCGGGCCCAAGCCCTTCATGGCCCTGGTCAAGCGCAGCCTGCGCAGCCTGGGAGTGCCCGAAGGACAGATGCGCTACGAATTCTTCGGACCCGCGGCGGCGCTGAATTAGCGAACATGGAGGCGACGCGAGCATGAACCGTCCCACCGCGACTCCGATGCCCTTCATCAAGATCGAGGAGCCTTCCGCCCGCACGCCGCGCAACGGCTTCGCGCTGTGGGCGCTGGGCTTCCGTCCCTTCTACCTGCTGGCCAGCGTGTTCGCGGCGCTGTCGATCGGTCTGTGGGGCCTGCAGATCGCGGGCATGCTGCCGTCGCCCTACCTGTCCGGTCCGCTCTGGCACGCGCACGAGATGCTGTTCGGCTTCGCCTTGGCGGTGGTGGTGGGCTTTCTCTTCACCGCCGGGCGCAACTGGAGCGGCCAGCCCACGCCCACCGGCGGCTGGCTGGCCGCCCTGGCGCTGCTCTGGCTGGCCGGGCGGGTGCTGGTGCTCACGCCCTTGAGCGTGGCCGCCGCCGTGGCGAACGTGGCCTTTCCGCTCGCCGCCGCCGTGGCGCTGGCCATTCCGTTCTGGCGCGCGCGCAACCGCCGCAACTATTTCTTCGTGGGCCTGCTCGGCCTGCTGGGTTCTGCGTCGGCGGCGGTCCACCTGGACCACCTGGGGCTCGTCCAGCTGCCCGCGTGGAGCGGTATCCAGGTGGGCCTGGACCTCCTGCTGTTCATCATCGTCGTGATGGGCGGGCGCGTGATCCCGATGTTCACCAACAACGGCGTTCCCGGCGCCGGGGCGACGCGGCACGCGGCCTGGGACAGGCTGGCGCTGGGTTCCGTGCTCGCGCTGCTCGTGGTGGACGTGCTGGGCCTGCCGGCCGTCGTGGTCGCGGGCGTCGCCGCCGTGGCGGCGCTCGCGCATCTGGTGCGATGGGCCTTGTGGCGGCCGTGGAAGGTGCTCGCCAACCCGATGGTGTGGGTGCTGCACCTGGCCTACGCGTGGGTGCCGGTCCACCTCGGCCTGCGAGCCCTGGCGGCTGCGGGCGGGGTCGCCGCCTCGCCGGCCGTGCACGCCCTCGCCGTCGGTGCGGTGGGCGGGCTGGTGATCGGGATGATGACCCGCACCGCGCGGGGCCACACCGCGCGGCCCCTGCGCGCCGACCGGGCCGACGTGGCCATGTACCTGCTGGTGGCGGGCGCGGCCGTGGTGCGTGTGCTGGTGCCACTGGCGGCACCGGCCTGGTGGGCGCAGGCCGTTGCCGCGTCGGCACTGCTGTGGTCCATGGGCTTCGCGCTGTACGCGGTCTGCTACTGGCCGGTGCTCACGCGACCCCGGCTGGATGGCCAGCCCGGTTGAGCCGTGGGTGGGACTTGCGTGGCTTGCCGTCCCCGCCAGCGTTGGACTCGAGCAGGAACCCATGCAGCGCCTGCGCCGCCGGCGACAGCGTCCGGTCGCGCCGGTGCACCATCACCACCTCGCGCTGGATGTCCGGACCTGAGAGCCGCCGCCAGGCCACGACCTGCGGGTCGGCCAGGGCGGTGGCGTAGCCGGGCACGACGGCCACCCCCAGGCCTGCCTTCACCAACCCGATGAGGGTGCCGACGTAGGTGGCCTCCAGCGCCGGCGCGAGCGGCAGGCCCGCGGCGGCGAAGCCGGCTTCGGCGAGGTCGCGGAAGACGCTGCCGCGCGGCAGCGTGAGGACCGGCTCGCCCGCAAGCTGGCGCCACTTCACCGTCGCTGTCCCCCGCGTGCGCGCGAGTGCATGCGTGCGAGGGAAGACGGCCACGAGCGATTCGCGGAACAGCAGCACCTGCTCCAGCCCGTCCTGCACGCGGGGGAAGGTGCCGATGCCCAGGTCGGCCGCGCCCGAGCGCACATGCGGCAGCACCTCGTCGGGCAACGAGTCCTTCAGCACCAGCTCGATGCCGGGGAAGCGGGCGCGAAAGCTCGCCAGCAGCGGCGGCAGGAAGGTGCCGGCCAGCACCAGTGGCGCGGCGATCACCACGCGCCCGCGCTGCTTGGCGATGAGCTCGCCCACGTGCGTGACGGCATGCTCCAGGTCGCCCAGCACGCGCTGCGTCATCTCCAGGAACTCCGCGCCGACGTCCGTGAGCGTCACGCTGCGCGTGGTGCGGTTCACCAGGCGCGTGTCCAGCGCCGCTTCCAGCTCACGCAGCAGCAGGCTCAGCGCCGACTGGGTCAGGTGCATGGCCTGCGCGGCCTGCGTGAAGCTGCCGTGGCGTGCGACGAGCCCGAAGGCCTGCAACTGGCGCAGGGTGACATTCATGAGGAGACCTCATCAACCTATTAAGAAGATTCGTTTGCATCATAAATGGCCGGCGCCTGTAATGAGGTGGCGCGCCCGACGCTGGCGCAGCCATCCTTTCCGAACCAGGAGACACCATGCACATCAACAAGCGACGCCTGCTGCAGCTTCTTGCCACCGCGGCCTTCGCCGCACCCGTCCTGGCGCCGGCCCAGGAGGCTTTCCCCTCCCGGCCGGTGCGCATCGTGGTGGGCTTCCCGGCCGGCAGCTCCACCGACGTGGCCGCGCGCGTGCTCGCCCAGCGGCTGGGCGAGGCGAGCGGCCAGCAGTTCGTGGTGGAGAACAAGCCGGGCGCCAGCAGCAACATCGCCGCGCGCACGGTGGCCAGCGCGCCCGCGGACGGCTACACGCTCTTCATGGGCACCATCGCCAACACCATCAATGCCAGCCTGCTGCCGAACAACTCGGTGGACATCTCTCGCGAGTTCATGCCGGTGGCCATGGTGGGGAGCGTCCCCAACGTGCTGGTGGCGCATCCCTCACTCGGCGTGGAGACGGTGCAGCAGCTGATCGACAAGGCCAAGGCCGAGCCGAACCGCATCACCTACGCCTCCTCGGGCAACGGCACCTCGCCGCACCTGTCGGGCGAGTTGTTCTCGCACATGGCGGGCGTGCGCATGCTGCACGTTCCGTACAAGGGCAGTTCGCCCGCCGTGGTGGACCTGCTGGCCGGGCAGGTGAACACCATGTTCGCGCCGGCCTCGACGGCGCTGCCGCACATCCGCGCGGGCAAGCTCAAGGCCCTGGCGTCCACCGGGCCGAAGCGTTCCGACTTCGCGCCCGAGCTGCCGACGGTGGAGGAACTCGGCCTCAAGGGCTTCGAGACCTCGGTGTGGTTCGGCCTCAATGCGCCCCTGGGCACGCCGCCGCAGGTGGTCGAGCGCCTGCGCACGCTGGTCCACGCGGCGCAGGACGATGCGCAGGTGCAGTCGCAGCTCAAGGCCCAGGGCATCGAGCTGGTCAAGGCCGGACCCAAGGAGTACGGCGAGCGCATCCAGCAGGAGACCGACAAGTGGGCGCGCGTCATCAAGCTTGCGAACGTGAAGCCGGAGTGAGGAACGCATGCCACGCCTGACGCTCGCCGAATGCCGCCGCTTCATGGACGCGGCCTTTCACAAGGCCCGCGACATGGGCGTTCCCGTGTCGGTGGCCATCGTCGGCCCCGAGGGCCACCTCATCGCGCTGGAGCGCATGGACGACGCCGGCTTCATCACGCCCGACACCGCCCGCGCCAAGGCCTACACCATGGCCGCCTTCCGCTCCATGAGCCCGCGCTTTTCGGACGGGCTGGTGATCCAGCAGTGGTTCAAGGAACGCAACCCGCAGATGCTGGCCAATGCGTCGGTGTTCACCAACGGCCAGATCGTGGCCTCGGGCGGCTGCGCGCCCGTCTTCGTGGGCGACGAGATGGTCGGCTGCTACGGCATCAGCGGCGCCACCTCGGGGCAGGACGAGGAGATCGGCGAGTACGCCCGCGCCCAGGTGGGCTGGGCGCATGCGGCGGCCACCGACGTGCTGCCGCAGGACGCCAAGGACCACATCAACGCGATCTACGCGCAGGTGGGGCTGGACCGGAGGGTTTGACGCGTTTGCGGTGGCCTCGCGCCGCTCAGGCACCGAAGCCGTACAGCTCCGCGCCCGTTTCCACGCAGCGGGCGGGCCCCTCGGCCCAGGCCAGCAGGCAGCAGCCCCACTCGCTGGAGAGCGTCACTTCGCGGTCGGGCTCGATCAGAACGAAGGCCGGGCCGCTGACGGCCTCGCCGTCCACCCGCAGGTCGCCGGCCATGACGAACAGGTCCGTGATGTCGCTGTGGTGCACCCGCAGGCCCGGCGCGCGCGGCCAGAGCGTGAGCGACACCATCCGGCGGTCGTCACCCGTGCCGGCGTAATCGAAGAGGTTGCGGCGCGAGACGCCGCCGAAGCGCGTGGGGATGGGCAGCGCGGCGGCCAGGTCCACCATGATGTCCGGCGGCATCTCCGGCGAGGCTGCCTGCAGCGGCGCGGCCGAGGCGTGCGGGTGAATCGCCAGCCCGCCGTCGGGAATGACCACCGGCCCCTCCAGGCGCGACACCAGCAGGCAGCCCGGGTAGCTCACCGCGTCGTGCGTGGCGCCGGCCAGGTTGATACCCACCTGCCCTTCGCGGGCCGTCAGCTGGTGGTCGGTGAGCGAGCCGGACAGGATGTAGCTGGTGGCCGTTCCCAGGTGCTGGTGCACGCCCGAGCGCGACAGCGGATCGAAGGCGATCAAGCCCAGGTAACGGCCGGCCTCGTCGTCGCGCCGCACGCACTTCTCGCGCGCGGTGCCGCGCGGCATGTCCCGCCAGGGCAGGGCTTCGAGCGAATAGGTGGACACGCCGGGAGCGGGTCGCTTTGCGACGGACGCGGTCAGGACACTGGCTGAGTTCATGCGAGACCTCTGGCTGGGGTTGAACAGTCGGCGGGCCGGGTCCGGGTTTTCCCCGCGCTCCCTGGCGGTAACCGTCGTTACTATACCGTCGATCGTCACGATCGTGACCAACGGGATGAAAGCCATGCGCCGCTCGGTTCACAGTGCTCCAACCCCCGCCGGCGTGGCCGACCGGCTCGTACAGGCTGCGCAGGTGCGGGCATGAAGGCGCCCGGCACGGCCTGGGAGGAGAAGCTCGCCGTCGCGAGCCTGGCCGCGCTGGTGGCCATCACCCTGCTCAACGTGGTGACCCGCTACCTGACCGACGAATCCTTCGCCTGGACCGAGGAGATTTCCGTTTTCCTCATGGTCGTTCTCGCGCTCGCCGGCGGCAGTGTCGTGGCGCGGGGCGACCGGCACATCCGCATCGAGCTGATGCTGCGCCGGCGCGAGCGCCTGCGCCTGTTCGGCGCGCTGGCCACCAGCCTGACCTTCGCCGTGCTCGCCGGCCTGTTCGCCCGCTGGGTGGCGGACCAGGTGCGGTACTCGGAAACCTCCATGGGCCTCGGCGTGCCGCTGTGGTGGTACGGAGTCTTCGTGCCGCCGCTGTCGCTGTTGCTGTCGGCGCGCGCGTTCATGGTGTTCTGGCGTGGCTGGACGCGCCGCTCACCGGCCGCGCCGGAGCAGGACGGATGATCGCGGCCCTGCTGCTGCTCGGCTTCGCGGGGCTGCTGCTGGCGGGCGTTCCCATCGTCGCGAGCCTTGCGCTCAGCGCCATGGTCGCCATCGCCGCCGCCAATACCGAAGCGCAGCTCTTCGGGCTCATGGCCGCGCCGCAGAACTTCTACTCGGCCATCGCCAAGTACCCGCTGCTCGCGCTGCCGATGTTCGTGCTGGTCGGCTCCATCTTCGACCGCTCCGGCGTGGCCCAGCGGATGGTGACTTTCGCCATGGCCTGCCTGGGCCGTGGCCCGGGCATGCTGCCCACGGTCGCGATCGTGGTGGCCATGGTGCTGGGGGGCATCAGCGGCTCCGGCCCCGCCAACGCGGCGGCCGTGGGCGGCGTCATGATCGCGGCCATGGCCCGGGCCGGCTACCCGGCACCGTTCTCGGCGACGGTGGTGGGGGCGGCGGCCGCCACGGACATCCTCATTCCACCCAGCATCGCCCTGGTGGTGTACAGCGTCATGGTGCCCGGCGCCTCCGTGCCGGCGCTGTTTGCGGCCGGCATGCTGCCCGGGCTGCTGGCCGGCCTGGCGCTGGTGGTGCCGGCCATCCTCCTGTCGCGGCGGCACCGCTTCGGTACGGCCGAGTCGCACGCCCGGCCTCCGTTCTGGCCATCGCTGCGGGACGCGTCCTGGGGCCTGGCGGCGCCGGTGCTGATCCTGGGCGGCATGCGGCTGGGATGGTTCACGCCCACCGAGGCCGCGGCGGTCGCCGTGGCCTACGGCCTCTTCGTCGGCATGGTGGTCCACCGCAGCATCACCGTGCGGGACCTGTGGCCGGTGTTCCGCGACGCCGCGGAGATATCGGCGGTGATCATGGTCATCCTCGGCGCAGCGGGGCTCTTCAGCTACGCCATCAACACGCTCGGCATCGCCGATCCGTTCGCCCGCTGGGTGCAGGGGGCGGGGCTGGGCAGCCTGGGCACGCTGGCGGCCATCATGGTGGTCCTGCTGCTGGTGGGAACGGTCATCGATGGGGTCGCGATCTTCATGATCTTCGTGCCGCTGCTCTACCCCCTGGCGCTGGCCTTCCAGTGGGACCTGGTCTGGCTCGGGGTGCTGCTCACGCTGGTGGTGGCGCAGGGCCAGTTCTCGCCGCCGTTCGCGGTCAACCTCATGGTCAGTTGCCGCATGGCCGGGGTCAGCATCGAGAGCACGGTGCCCTGGGTGCTGTGGTTCCTGGTGAGTTTCCTGCTGGTGATCGTGATCGTGTTCTTCCAGCCGCAGGTCGCGCTTTGGCTGCCGCGCGTCCTCGGCTTTTGACGTCCCGGAGCAGCCGAAGGAGTTCCCCATGATCAAGCGTCGTTCCCTCATCCGCCTTGCGGGCCCGCTTGCCGCGGCGGTCGCGCTGCCGCGCTACGCCTTCGCGCAGGGGGCCTACAAGTCCGAATACAAGATGAGCACCGTGGTGCCACCGGCGTTCGCGTGGGGCAAGGGTGGAGAGATCTTCGCGAACCTGGTGCGCGAGCGCACCGGCGGGCGGATCAACATCAAGCAGTACCCGGGCGCCTCGCTCGTGCAGGGGGACCAGACGCGTGAGCTGACCGCGGCGCGGCAGGGCGTGATCGACGTGCTGTGCGGCGCGCCCATCAACTGGAGCGGCACCGCGCGCGAGCTGGCCGTGTTCACGCTGCCCTTCCTCATGCCGGACCACAAGGCCTGGGACGCGGTGATGAACAACAGCGCCCTGATGAACGAGTACTTCGACATGGTGCGCAAGGCCGGGGCCGAACCACTGGCGGTGGGCGAGACCGGCTACCGGCAGATCAGCAACAGCAAGCGGCCGATCACAAGGCCCGAAGACATGAAGGGCCTGAAGGTGCGGGTGGTCGGCAGCCCCATGTACGGCGACATCATGAGCGCCATGGGCGCCAACCCCACCTTCATGAGCTGGGCCGACGCGCAGCCGGCGCTCGCCTCCGGTGCCGTGGACGCCCAGGAGAATCCCCTGGAGGTGTTCCTGGCCGCCAAGATTCACACCCTGGGGCAGAAGTACGTCACCAAGTGGAACTACAGCAACGACATCCTGCTGTTCGCCGTGCCGAACCAGATCTGGACCAGCTGGACCCCGGCGGACCAGAAGATCGTGCGCGAGGCCGCGCAGGACGCGGCCCGCCAGCAGGTGCAGCTGGTGCGCAAGCTGTTCGACGAGGATGCGCAGCGCGTCGCCGCCCTCGGCGTGGAGGTGCATGTGCCCACGCCAGGGGAAATGAAGACCTGGCAGACCGAAACGCGCCGTCCTTATGCGCGATGGAAGGCGCAGTTCCAGCCCACCTTCGTGAGCAAGATCGAAGAGGTGGTGGCGTCCACCCGCAAGGCCTGAACGACACTCCCGCACCATGGAAGACCAGCTACCCGTCGACTCGTCCCTTTTCTTCAAGCTCGTGCGGGTGGTGAACCTCACGGCCCGCCCCTTCCACGAGAGCGTCGGCAAGCAGCACGACCTGAGCCTGAACGAGTGGCGCACCATGGTGGTCCTGGCCTCCCACCCCGGCGTCACCGCGACGGACGTGGCCGAGTGCACCGGGCTGGACAAGATGTCGGTGAGCCGCGCCGTCGCCGCGCTGGAAAAGCACGGCCGCCTCCAGCGCGAGACCGACCCGCGGGACCAGCGGCGCAACCTGCTCAAGCTCAATGCGCAGGGCATGCGCCTGTTCCGGCGCATCGGCGCCACGGCCAAGCAGCGCGAGGCGCAGTTGTTCGCGGGCGTGTCCGCGCGGGAGCTGGACATGCTCGGCGCCACGCTGGACAAGCTGCTGGCCGGGCTGGGATCGGCCGCGCCGAAGGCCTGAAGGACGTCCGCGCCTGCGTTCCTCAGGCCGCAGGCGCCACGCTCGCTTCCACCTGCCCGCTGCGCGCGAGGCTCTCGGCCACGAAGCCGCTGCGCTTGGCCGCCTCGACCCAGCGCGTGAGCCAGGCCAGGGCCTGCGGTGCGCGCGCCAGGGCGTCGCGCGGCACGCACACCGCCTGCTCGATGCCCATGAAGTCCTCGGCCATGACGCGCAGGTGCCGGCGCTCGGCGGCGTACTGCTGGACCACGCGGCGCACGCCGGCGGCCGCGTCCACGCGGCCGGACTCCAGCAGGGCGAAGGCCTCGGGGGCGGTGTCGCAGCGCACGAGCTGCGCGTGGCGCAGGGTGCGCGTGAGGTGCAGGTCGTAGGCGGCGTTGCGGCCGACGCCGACGCGGTGGCCCGGCGCATCGACCTCGGCGGGGGTCTGCAGTGGTGAATCGGTGCGCACCATGTAGCAGGCCGAGATCAGCACGTAGGGCGACGTGAAGGCCAGGCGTTCGGCGCGCACGGGGTCGATGGCCAGGAAGGCCACGTCCCACTGGCCCATGCCTTCGGACACCTTGCCCGCGGCCTCGTAGCCCACGTACTCGCAGGGCACGCCCAGCTCGCGGGCCAGGGCCCCGGCCAGGTCCACGGACACGCCGCTCACCTCGCCGGCGGCGCCGCGCTGGGCCAGCGCGGCGTTGCCGAAGTTGATGGCGGCGCGCAGGCGCCCCTGCGGCGCGAGGACGGAGAGGGCCTGCTCGCGGCCGGCCTGGTCGTCCAGGCTGAATGAGCTTGCTGCCATGGCCCTCAATCCAGCTTGACCTTGGCCGCGCGCACCACGTCCTGCCACTTGGCGCTTTCCTGCCGCATGAACTTCGCCAGGTCGTCCGGCGTGCCACCGGCCAGCTCCGCACCGGAGGCGGCGAACTTCTCGCGCACCTCGGGACGCTTGAGCGTGGCGTTGACGGCGGCGTTGAGCGTGCGCACCACGTCCGGCGGCGTGTTGGCCGGTGCCACCAGGGCGAACCAGGCGGTGGACTCGAAGCCCTTGATGGTCTCCGAGATGGCCGGGATGTCCTTCATGGCCGGCACGCGCTCGGCGCTGGCCACGCCCAGGGCGCGCATCTTGTCGCCCTTGACGAAGGGCAGGGTGGAGGGCGAGTTGTCGAACATGACCTGCACCTGGCCGCCCATGAGGTCGGTAGCGGCGGGAGCGCTGCCCCGGTAGGGCACGTGGACCATGTCGATGCCGGCCTGCGACTTCAGCAGCTCCATGGTGAGGTGGCTGGTGGTGCCGTTGCCCTGCGAGCCGTAGGAGAGCTTGCCGGGATTGGCCTTGGCGAAGGTGATGAGGTCGGCGACCGACTTGAAGGGCTGCTGCGGACCGGTCACCAGCATGATGGGCACCATGCCCAGGAGCGCGACCGGGGAGAAGTCGCGCATCGGGTCGTAGTTCTGCTTGGTGTAGAGGTGGTGGTTGATGGCCAGGGGACCGGCCGTCGAGACGAAGAGGGTGTAGCCGTCCGGCTTGGCCCGCACGACGCTCTCCGCACCCACGTTGCCACCGGCGCCGGCGCGGTTCTCCACCACCACGCTCTGCTTGAGTTCGCGCGCCATGCCCTCGGCCACGCCCCGGGCGATGATGTCCGTGGTGCCGCCGGGCGGGAAGGGCACGACCAGGGTCACCGGCTTGTCGGGAAAGGCCTGGGCCGAGGCGCCGAGGCTGGCGAGCCCGAGGGCGACGCCGGCAGCGGCGGCGACGACGTGGCGGCGCAGCAGGAAAGTTCGGGCGGTCATGGTTGCCTCCAGTGGTTGAAGTGGGTCAGGTGTCGAAGCCGTACAGGCGCGCCGGGTTGTCCACCAGCACGCGGTGGCGCGTCGCCTCGTCGGGGATCCACAGCGGCAGCAGGTCCACCAGGTCCGCGTCGTTGGGCATGGGGCCGCGGTAGATGGGGTGGGGCCAGTTGGTGCCCCAGATGATGCGGTCGGGCCGCGCGGCGACCACCGCGTGGATCATGGGCAGCATGTCCTCGTGCGGGTAGGGCTGCGAGGAGGAGCGGTACAGGCTCGCGAGCTTGACCCAGGTGCGGCCGGTCTCCAGCAGCGACATCAGCGCCGCGAAGCCAGGCGCGCCCGTGCCTTCCTCGCCGCGCACGTAGCCCAGGTGGTCGAGCACGATGTCGTTGGGCAGCGCGCGCAGGCGCGGCGCGAGCTGGACCAGTTCCGCCGAGCGGTGCAGGTGCATGAGCATGTGCCAGCCCAGGCGCCGGGTCTCCTGGGAGAGTGCCTCCAGGTGCTCGAAGCTGGCGCCGCCGCGCACCACGCTGGAGATGCGCAGGCCGCGCATGCCGCCTTCGTGCAGTGCGTCGAGCGCGGCGTCGCCCAGGCCCGGGCGGATCACCGCCACGCCGCGTGCGCGCGGGCCGAGTTCGCGCAGGGCCGCGAGCGTCACGGCGTTGTCGGTGCCGTGCGCGCCGCCATGCACGATCACGCAGCGCTCGATGCCCAGCGTGTCCAGCAGCGCGCGGTAGTCGTCCACCGTGCAGTCCTCGGGCGTGTAGCTGCGCTCGGGCGAGAAAGGAAAGCGCTCGCGCGGGCCGAAGACATGCGCGTGGCAATCCACGGTGCCGGCGGGCAGTTTCAGGCGCGGTGCGCGCAGTGCCCGGTCGGGGCCGGCGCAGGCCGGGGCGGCGGGCGTGGGCGCGGTGAGGCTGTCGTCCATCAGTGTTCTTGTCCGGTCGCTTTGGCGGGCGAACCGACAAGCATCGCGGGCCGCAGCCCTGGCGTCAAACGGCTGAGCGGGCGAGTGCGGATACCGAACCGCGCCCGTGCCGGCGCCCGCTGTGCTTCAGGCCTGCACGGTCGCGAACACCTCGCGAGCCTGGGTGAGCACGGCGTCGATGAACTCCGGGTCGTTGATGTGCGCCGCCACGGGGACGAGCCGGTGCGTATCGCTGGGCAGGAAGTGCGCCTCGATGGATTCGAACAGAGCCGCGTCCGCAGAAGGGTCATGGAAGGGCTGGCCGGGCGCGTCGAGGGCCGAGAGGCCGTGCAGCGGCAGCAGCAGGCGCACCGGCCCGGCCGAGCGGTTGAGGCGCTGGGCGATCTCGCGCCCGGCCGCGCGCAGTTCGGCGGCGGTGGTCCGCATGAGCGTGATGTTGGCGTTGTGGGCGTGGAAGAGGCGGCCGCGGAAACGCTCCGGAATGGTCGGTGGCGCGAACCAGTTCACCATGTCCAGGGCGCCCACGGAGCCGACCCAGGGCAGGCCCTGTTCCGCCGCGGCCATGAGCCGGCCAGGGCCGGCGTCGCAGATGCCGCCCACGAGGTGCTGGCCCACTTCGGTGGTGGTGATGTCGAGGATGCCGTCGAGCATGCCCGAGGCCGCGAGCGCTTCCATGGCGCGCCCGCCGGAGCCGTTGGCATGGAACACCTGCACGTCGAAGCCGGCCGAGAGCCCCGCGCGGACGCCCTGCACGCAGGCGGTGGTGACGCCGAACATGGTGCAGCCCAGCGCGGGCCGGGCGTCGTCCCCGCCGCCGGCCGGTGGCGGCGCGAGCACCATCCCGGCCATGGCATGGGCGGCGTTGCCCAGGACCCGGCGCGACAGGCGGTTCAGGCCGGCGATGTCGGTGACGGGAAACATGAGCGTCATGTCGGACACGCCGACGAAGGCGCTCACGTCGCCGGCGGCCATGGTGGACACCAGCAGCTTGGGCACGCCGATGGGCAGCAGGCGCATCGCCGGCGCCACCAGCGCGGTGCCGCCCGAGCCGCCGGCCGCGATCATGCCGGCGATGTCGCCCTTGGCCAGCGCCGCGCGCACGAGGTGGCACAGCGCCTCGCTCATGGCGCTCACCGCCACGCCGCGGTCCGTGGCGCCGGAGACGGCGGCGGGCCCGTGCGGGTGATGGCCGGCGACCGCTTCGGCGCGCAGGTCCACCTCCGCGAAACGACTGCGCGTGCCCACGTCCACCGTCGTGACCGCCACGCCGCGCGCCCGCAGCAGACCGGCCAGGTAGGCCAACTCCTCGGCCTTGGTGTCCCAGGTGCCGACGACCCAGACCGGCGACACTAGCGCCCCGCGGCCTGCGCCTCGTCGACGCAGGCGAAGAAGGTGCGGAAGGTGGCCGCCACGCGCTCCACGGCGGCGGCTTCCTCCTCGGGCGGCACCTCGAAGGTGGCCCACCACTCCCCGAAGCAGCGGTTGCCCTCGGTCACCGGCAGCAGGTGCATCTCGGCCACGTAGTTCCGCCAGGGCGCATCGATGTGCAGGATGCGGTAGCGGCAGCGGTGCTCGTCATCCGACAGCGCCAGCAACTGTTCGCGCAGGTAGCCTCCGTCCTCGCGCACCTCGAAGCGGCGCACGCAGCCGACCTGGTCGGCCGGCTTGCCGTCCTCGATGAAGGAGTTGCAAAAGAACGGGTGGTAGTTGCCCAGCGCCCCGAAGTCCCGCAGGAAGGCCCAGGCCTCCTGCAGGCTCGCGTTCATCACGGCGCTCACGTACACGCGTGCCATCGTCTTCTCCTTGTCCTTCGCTGCTTCAATGTTTCAGGCTCTTGTAGCGCTTCACGTGCGCCGTGAGCGCCACCTCCGTGGGCAGCCGCTCCATGCTGCTGGCGCCGTAGAAGCCGTTGCAGTGCTCGCTGTGCGCCAGCACGTAGGCCACGTCCTCGGGCGTGGCGATGCTGCCGCCGTGCGCGATCACGATCACGTCCTTGCGCACCCGGCGCGCGGCCTCGGCCCATTCGTCGATCAGGCGCACGGACTCGGCCAGGTCCGGCGCGCTGGTGGCGCCGATGGTGCCGCCGACGGTCACGCCCATGTGCGGCACGATGAAGTCGGCACCGGCCTCGGTCATGGCCACGGCCTCGTCGGCCGAGAACACGTAGGGGGTGGTGAGCAGGTCCAGTTCATGCGCCTGGCGGATCATGTCCACCTCGGTGGCAAAGCAGATGCCGGTCTCCTCCAGGCTTTGCCGGAAGCGGCCGTCGATGATCCCGACGGTCGGGAAGTTCTGCACTCCGGAAAACCCCAGTTCCTTGAGCCGGCGCAGGAAGACCGGCATGACGATGAACGGGTCGGTGCCGTTCACACCCGCGATCACGGGCGTGTTCCGGGCCACCGGCAGGATCTCCCCGGCCATCTCCAGCACGATCTCGTTGGCATTGCCGTAGGCCAGCAGGCCGGCGGAGGACGCCCGGCCGGCCATGCGGTAGCGCCCCGAGTTGTAGACCACGATGAGGTCGATTCCGGCCGCCTCCTCGCACTTGGCGGAGATGCCCGTGCCGGCACCACCGCCGATGATGGGCACGCGGCGCCGGACCATGTCCTGGAATTTCTCCATCAGGGGCCGACGTTCAAAAAATGGCATGGCTTCATTGCTCCTTATGATGTCCGGCGCCATGGCAACAGCGCCTCTGGATCTTTCCGTCGAAACCCACGTGGTGAGTCCCTCGACCCGCAGCACGGTCGTGCGCGCGGAGCACTGCGAGGCACTCGCCGCGCGCCACATCGCGCACGTGGCCGTGGTGGATGCGGCCGCGCCCTACGCGGTGGTGCGCACGCACCTGTCGGGCGCGTTCTTCCAGGTCTGCCTGGCCGGCGAGGGCAAGACCCTGCTGGACGGCGCCTGGTACCCGCACACGCCGGGCATGGCCAGCTTCTCGCCCGCGCACGTGTTGCATGCCTTCCACTGCGCGCCGCGCAAGCGCTGGCGCGTGGCCTGGGTGCGCTTCATGCCGAGCTCCCCGCGCTCCGTGCACGGCGCCATGGCGCCCAGCATGATGGCCTTCGACGGCGAGGTGCTCGCGCACGCCATCCTGGGCCTGGCCGCCGAGACGGCCGGCGCCGACGACCCGGGCAACTGCGCGGTGTGGGTGGACGTGATCGAGCGCTACACCACGCTGCTGCTCGAGCCGCTGCAGCGCCAGCCGCGCCTGGTGGCGCTGTGGAACCTGGTGGAGGCCGACCTGGCGCGCGCCTGGAGCCTGGCGGAGATGGCACGCCTGGCCAACACCAGCGAGGAGCACCTGCGGCGGCTCTGCCAGCAGAGCCTGGGCCGCAGCCCGGGGCGCCAGCTGGCCACCATGCGCATGGCCCGCGCGGCCCACCTGCTGGCGACGACCACGCTGAAGATCGAGGCCGTCGCGCAGGCGGTGGGCTACGTGAACCCCTTCGCCTTCTCCAACACGTTCAAGCGCCTGACGGGGTTCCGTCCGTCCGACTACCGCAGCCGGCCCGCCAGCGCGAAGGTGCAGTCCGAGCTTCACTGAAAGTCGTTCTCCGGCTCGGCGCTCAGCTGCTCTTCTTGACCAGCGGGCAGGTGCTCTGTTCCAGCGGCATGAAGGCCTGCGCCGCGGGGATGGTCTTCACGAGCTTGAGGTAGTCCCAGGGGTGCTTGGACTCCGACGGCTTCTTGACCTCCCACAGGTACATGTCGTGGACCATGCGGCCGTCGGCGCGGATGGTGCCGTTCTGGGTGAACATGTCCTTGATGGGCATGCTGCGCATCTTGGCCGATACCGCGTCCGCGTCGTCGCTGCCGGCGGCCTGCACGGCCTTGAGGTAGTGCAGCGTGGAGGAGTAGTCGCCCGCGTGCGCCATGTTGGGCATGTAGCCCACGCGCTCCTGGAAGCGGCGCGCGAACTTGCGCGACTCCTCGTTCATGTCCCAGTACCAGGCGTTGGTCAGCTGCAGGCCCTGCGCCACCGGCAGGCCCAGGGAGTGCACGTCGTTGATCCACAGCAGCAACGCCGCCAGCTTCTGGTTCTTCGTGAGCCCGAACTCGTGCGCCGCCTTGATGGCGTTGATGGTGTCCTGCCCGGTGGAGGCGAGGCCGACGATCTTGGCCTTGGACGACTGCGCCTGCAGCATGTAGGAGGCGAAGTCGCTGGTGCCCAGTGGGTGGCGGGCGGCGCCCAGCACCTTGCCGTTGGCCTTCTTCACCACCTCGGAGACCTGCTGCTCCAGGCCATGGCCGAAGGCGAAATCGACCGTGAGGAAGAACCAGCTGTCGCCGCCGTTCTCCACCACGGCACGGCCGGTGCCGTTGGCCAGCGAATAGGCGTCGTAGGCGTAGTGGACCGTATAGGGCGAGCACTGCGCATTCGTGATTCCCACGTTGGAGGCGTTGTTGACGATGGCGTGGCGCTTCTTCTCCTTGGCGATGCCGGCCACGGCCAGCGCCACGCCGGAGTTGGCCAGGTCGTTGATCATGTCCACGCCGCCCACGTCGTACCATTCGCGGGCCTTGGCCGCGCCGATGTCGGCCTTGTTCTGGTGGTCGGCGGAAACCACGTCGATGGGCTTGCCGAACATGGTGCCCCCGAAGTCCTCCACGGCCATCTTCACCGCCTCGATGGCGCCCTTGCCCGAGATGTCGGCATAGACGCCCGAGATGTCGGTCAGCACGCCGATGCGCAGCACGTCGTTGGACAGCCGGCCCGTGGCCTGAGGGGTGTTCTGCGCGACGGCCGAACCCATGCCGAGTGCGACGGCGAAGGACGCCGCGCCAATGCGTTGCAGGTAGTTGCTCATAGTCTCCTCGTTGGTGGCGCCCCGGCGGTGGTGCCCAAGGCTGCGGCCATGCTAGGACGCGAGACCAGGCGCGCCCATGACGGGAAACCACGACGATCTACTCGAAATCCACATGGCGCCCCTGTCGCGTCGCACCTCAGCCGGCGCCGCGGATGCGATCGACCAGCGCGAGCGGGTCCTGGGGCAGGGCATCGCCGCGCCAGGCCACGTGCTGGTCGGGCCGCGACAGCACCAGGGCGCGGTCGTACAGCGCCGCCGCCTCGGGGCCATCGACGTCGAGCACCGCCATCGGCACGCCACGCCGGGCGGCGGCCTCGAGCAGGGGCGCCACGTCCAGCCCGGGGTCGCGGCGCAGCAGCGTGAACTCCGGGCCCATGGCGTCGTAGAGCGAGCGGCCGTCGGCCAGCCACAGGTGCGGCGTGCGGCAGCCCGGGACGGTAGAGGGCGTGAAGTGGTCCATGCTGTAGGCGGGCGCGGCTTCGCCGTCGTAGGCGATGAGGGGCGAGCCCTCGTAGAAGTAGCCGAAGTTCAGGCCCGCGCAGCAGTACTGCTTCACGTTCAGGTCATAGAGCGCCTTTCCGGCGCGCGCCCGCGCAGCCTCGCCTTCGGGGCCCGGCTCCTCGATGCCGGGCGGCACGCCCTCGCGCTCCTTCTGCAGGGCCAGGGCGTGGTTCATCGCGAAGCGCGAGACCTGCTCGGTGATGGGCAGGCGCTCCTGTTCGTAGGCCGCCAGCGCGGCTTTCGTGGCCCAGCCGTTCAGGTGCCCGGCCAGCAACCAGGACAGGTCCATGGCGTCGGCGATGCCCGCGTTCATGCCGTAGCCGGCCATGGGGATCCACAGGTGCGCGGCGTCGCCGCAGATGAAGACGCGCCGGTCGCGGAAGCGGTCGGCCACGAGCCGGCGGCCGACCCAGTCCTCCTTGCTGATGATCTCGTAGCGGAAGTCCGGGCCCACGCCGAGGATGGTGCGGATGGCCCAGTCGCGGTCGATGGATTCGAAGTCGGTCTCGCCCGCGCGCAGGTAGTTGTGCAGCAGGAAGGTCTCGCGTCCGTCGATCGCATACACATTGCCGCTGCGGCGCGGGTTGAGCGAGAAGGTGGCCCAGGCCGGCGCAACCCGCAGGCGCGAGAGCAGGTCCGGCGCCCGGAAGTAGGTGGACTGCACGCGCCCCACCACCTCGTCGCCGTGCAGCTTCGCACCGATGGCCTTGCGGACGCCGGAGCGGCCGCCGTCGCAGCCGATGAGAAACGCGCAGCGCAGCGCCAGGGGGGCGCCGGTCTCCAGGTCGGTCCCGGTGGCGCTCACGCCGGCCTCGTCCTGTTCGAACGCGTCGATGCGCGTGCGGCTCAGGATGCGCACGCGGGGCTGGGCTTCGGCATGCGCGAAGAGGACGGGTTCCAGGTAGATCTGGTTGATGCGGTGCGGCGGCTCCGGCGTGGGCCACCAGCCGTCCGGGCCGCTCTTGTCGGTGTAGCGGTCGCGGCGCGCGGGAATGTGGATGCGGGAAAGCTCCTCGCCGGTGAAGGTGGTGCGGTAGGCGACATCGTTCGCGTGGTCGGCGGGCAGGCCCGCATCGCGCAGCGCGCCCGCCACGCCCAGGCGGCGGAAGATCTCCATGGTGCGCGCGGAGACGTGGTTGCACTTGACGCTCGGCGGCTCGCCGCGCTCGCGCGTTTCGGCCACGACCACGTCGATGCCGCGCCAGGCCAGGTCCATGGCCAGGGTGAGGCCGACCGGTCCGGCGCCGACGATGAGGACCTGTGTGTGAAGGGGGGAGGAGGGCATGTTGTCTCGGGGTCCAGGAAGTTCGCGCACCACGCATTAGAGGCCGTCAGGCGCCGATGGGACAATGAATTCTCCATGGCAATTCATAAGAAACCTTTATCTGCCCTGCCTTCGGTGCGACAGCTGCGGGCCTTCACCGCCGTGTACGAGACGGGCAGCGTCTCCGCCGCGGCCGAGCAACTGGCCCTGACGCAGCCGGCGGTGACGGTGCTGCTGCGTGAGCTGGAAGACCGGCTGGGGCTGAAGCTGTTCGACCGCAGCACGCGGGCGCTGCGCCGCACCGACGCCGCTGCCGAGGCCGTGGTCCATGCGCAGCGTGCCCTCGGGGAGCTCGAATCCATGGCCACCCGCATGGGCGAACTCGCGCAGGGCGGACGCGGCCGGGTGCGCGTCGCGGCCACGGCCACCGTGGCGCAGACAGTTCTGCCTGCCGCACTGCGCGCGTTCCTGCAGCGGCATCCGCAGGTGAAGGTGCAGGTGGAGGAGGTTGCGCCCGACGCCTTCGTGGAGGCCCTGCTGGCCGAGCGCGTGGACTTCGGCGTGGGCACGCTGGAGGCGGCCGCGCCCGGGCTGGAGGAAGCCGTGTTCCTGCGCGACCCGCTGGTGGCCGCGGCGCAGCCCGCCATCGGCCTTCCCGTGGGCGGCTCGCTCGGCTGGCGGCGCCTCGCGCGCTTTCCGCTCATCGCCGTGAAGCCGGGCTATGGCGTGCGCCGCCGCATCGACGAGGCCGCCGCCGCGGCCGGCGTGAGCCTGCCCATCGAGCACGAGGTGTCGCTGCTCACCACGGCTCTCGCGATGGCGCAGGCCGGGCTGGGCGCGGCCCTGGTGCCGGCCTCGCTCGCGCGGCACCAGGCAGGCGCGGGGCTGGTCACGTGCCGGCTGGTGCGCCCCGCAGTGGAGCGGCCCATGGCCATCGTCACGCGGCGCGGGCGCTCCCTGTCGCCGGCGGCGCAGGCGCTGGCGGATACGGTGGCAGCGGGAGCCTAGGAAGTAGCGGGACAGGACACTAGCTGCGCTTGATCCCCGCCCGCCGCAGCATCGCCTCGAAGATCACGCGGTGCACCTCGCCCTTGCCGGCCACGCGCGAGGCCGGCACGCGCTCCAGGATCTCGCGGGCGATCGGACGGTTGGGACCCTGGCCGGCGTCGGACGCGAGCTGGATCTCGCAGGCACGCTGCATCACCCACAGGCGGTTGAAGGCGGTGGGGATGTCGGGCCCGACGGCCAGCAGGCCGTGGTTGCGCAGGACCAGGTGGTTCTTCGTGCCGAGCGAGGCCACCAGCCGCGGTTGCTCGTCCTCGCTGGTGGTGACGCCCTCGTAGTCGTGATAGGCCACGTCGCCATACAGCATGGCGCTGTAGAAGTTGTCGTGGCGCAGGCCCTCTTCCTTGCACGCGACCGCGCATCCCGCCGTGGAGTGGATGTGCATGATGCAGTGCGCGTCCTCGCGCGCGCCGTGGATGGCGCTGTGGATCACGAAGCCGGCGCGGTTGACGGGCGCCGCCGAGCCGTCGGTGACCTCGCCGTCGATGGCGATGCGCACCAGGTTGTCGGGCGTGGTTTCGGCGTAGTGCAGGCCGAAGCGGTTGATCAGGTACTCGGGGCGGGCGGTGTCGGCGGGCGGCACGCGCACGGTGATGTGGTTGAAGATCAGCTCGGTCCAGCCGAGCCAGTCGAAGAGGCGATAGCAGGCCGCCAGGTCGGCCCGCAGCTGCGATTCGCTCTGCATGTCAGGACGGCTCGGTTTCGGCCAGGCCGGCGATGTCCTCGCAGAAGACCAAATCCTCGCTGCCGTCGGCAAAGCGGGCGTTCAGCCAGATGCCGTCGCCGATGTTCTGGATCACCTCGGCCGTGGTGCCGTTCTTCAGCCGGACGACCTGTCCGGGCTCGATCGCAAGCAGGTTGAGCATCGCCTTCTCCTTCTAGAAAAAGATCGTGAGGTTCTTGGCCAGCAGCACGTTCTGGTGGATGCGGATCTCGCGCTGCGCGAGCTTCCAGCCTCCGGCCGTGCGGCGGATGCGGTCGAATCGGTCGCCGACGAAGAAGTACTCCTCGTACTCGCAGCGGTTCTGGTAGATCAGGAACCGGCTGGTCACATCGACTTCCAGCTCGCCTGCGGCGTTGGTCTCCATGGCCTTGAGCTGCACGTTGCTCACCATGCGGCACACGCGCGACAGCGGCTCCTCGGCCCAGTGCACGCCGGTGAGGATCTGCTCGACGCGCTTGCCCAGGGACCACTTGCCTTCGTTGAACCAGCTCATGTGCTGGTCGCGGCGCGTGAGCTCGCGGGCGGCGTGCTCGCCGTACTTCACGTTGTATTCCATGGGCATGAAGTAGCGCAGGTCCTCGGCGAGGGTCTGCAGCCACTCCTGGAAGCGGCGCTCGTCCAGCAGGTTGGCTTCGTCGTAGAGGAATTCCTCGATCTCGCACTTGACCTCGTAGTAGTGCGCGTCGCGCGCCAGGCGCGGCGCGGCGGCCTGGGGGGTCTCGATGGTGTCTTGCATCTCGTGTTCTCCTGGGGACTCGGCTTCTCAGGGCTTGGGCGGCACGGGGCCGCCCTGGTGCGCGAAGCAGCCCACGTCGATCACGGTGCCCGAGATCGTGGCCGCCTCGTCGGACAGCAGGAAGGCGACCGCGTGGGCGAGGTCGCGCCCGGTGGCGGGGCGGCCGGCGGCGGTGCCCGGCGCGGGCTTGCGCGTGAAGGCGCCCACGTCGCCGCCGAAGCGGCCCACGCTCATGCCCGAGACGATGCCCCCGCCGCCCGGGATGGCCACGTTGACGCGCACGCGGTCGTGGAAGTGGTCGTAGGCCATGGCCATGCTCAGGGCCACGATGGCGCCCTTGCTGGCCGCGTAGGCCGCCATGTTGGGCTTGCCGTAGCCGGCGCCCGAGCCGATGTTGACGATGGCGCCGCCGCCGGCGCGGATCATGTGCGGCAGCACGGCGCGGCTCATGAGGTACGTGCCCTTGACGTTCACGTCCAGGATCTTCTCGAACACCGGCTCCTCGGTCGTGAGCACGGTGCCCAGGGGACCGATGGCGGCGTTGTTCACCAGGCCATGGACGGCGCCGTAGCGGGCGGTGGCGTGGTCCACCACGCGCTGCACGTCGGCGGCGCTGGAGACGTCGGCCTCCAGGATGTCGGCGCGCAGGCCGGCCTGCTCCAGTTCCTCGCGGACGCCCTCCAGGCCCTCGGCCGTGCTGGAGACCTGCGGCTGCGCGAGGCCGAAGGCCACCACCTGGTGGCCGCGCCGCGCGAGTTCGACGGTGATGGACTGGCCGAGCCCGAAGGTTCCGCCGGTGACGATGACGACGGCCATGCGCTTACTCGGCGAAGCTCGCCGGCTCCTTGTCCTTGCGGCCCAGGAGCGTGTCCCAGTCGGCGCCGTTCATGTAGTCGCGCCAGCGGCGATAGAACTGGCGCGGGTTTTCCTCGCTCACCTGCAGGCTCACGTGGCCGGGTACCGGCGCGTCGGTGGCCACCTTGCCCAGCGACTGCTGGTAGTTGAAGGGGTAGCGCCGCGCGATCACCCCGCGGCTGCCGGCGGTGGCGTAGTTCCAGTTCTCCATGTCGTCCTGCTCGGTCATGCCGGCCGGACCGGAGTAGCGCATGTAGTAGATGCGCAGGAAGTCCTTGACCTCCTGCGGTGCGTCCGCGTCCACGAGGAAGAAGCGCCAGGCCTCCGTGGACTCGGGCCCGTGCGGGTGCCACACGCACAGGTTGCGCGGCTGGTTGCCGTGGAAGGACACGTTGGGGAAGATGGTGCCCACGAAGGGAATGAGCCGGTGGCGCTCGGCGCCCAGGCGCTCCTTGCGCTTGGCGTGGGCCTCGCGGAAGTACTCGGCCACCACCGGGTTGCCCTGGTAGGTGTTCAGGAACTCCCAGTCGGGCGGCATGATGGCGCTGTGCACGCCGTGGCCCGCCGGGAAGTTGGCCCAGACGTGCTGCGCCTTGTCCATCTCGTTGTCGCGGCGCCCCTTGACGCCCGCCTCGGCGCTGGGGCCGATGCCGATCAGGTCCACCGAGCGATGGCTCACGTTGTGATAGGTGTCGCCCAGGAAGTTCTCGGCGGCGAACTTCCAGTTGCACGGGATGATCCACTTGTGCACGCCGACCAGCACCTCGGAGCCGCCCTCGCGCCCGTCGCGGCAGTCCAGGGCCAGGTCCAGGTGGAGCCTGGCGTCGCCCAGGTAGGTGAGCAGGTCCGGCGCGTCCTTGTCCCAGCTGGCCCACACCGTGCCCTTGTACACCTCCACCTTGGGGGGCTCGATCAGCGACCACTCCTCCTTGTCCATGCAGCCTTCATAGAGCTGCTTGAACTGCGGCACGCCGAAGAGCTTGCCGTCGGTGGTGTAGCTCCAGCTGTGGTACGGGCAGGTGAACAGCTGGGTGTTGCCATGGTCGTACTGGCAGACCTTCATGCCGCGGTGGCGGCAGGAATTCAGGAACACGTGCACCTTGCGCTTCTTGTCGCGCGCGAGGATCACCGACTCGGCGCCCATGCGCGAGGTGAAGAAGTCGCCCGGGTTGGGCACCTGGCTCTCGTGGCCGACGAAGAGCCAGGCCCGGGTGAAGACCTGCTCCAGCTCCTCCTGGAAGATGTCCTTGTCGGAAAAGATCTCGCGGCTGATCTTGCCTTCGCGCAGCTTGACCAGGGCGTTGTAGCGTGATTCGTGGGTGATCGGGATCATGCGTGTCTCGCTGGGGTTGGTGGGGTTCAGGCGAAGCGTTCGCACAGGACGTCCGCGCGGCGGATGCCGGCGGCCTCGGCGGCATGGCGTCCGGCCTCGACCATGGGCGGCGGGCCGCACAGGTACACGCGGGTGCTGGGGTCCAGGCCGAGGGTGGGGATCAGGTCGGTCGGGTAGCCGCTGTGGCAACCCGCCTGCGCATCGTGCTCGACCGCGATGCGCAGGTCCACGCCCTGGAGCTGCCCGCGCAGCTGCTCGATCTCGTCGAGTGCGAAGAGGTGGCCGGGCGTGCGCGCGCCGAACACCAGCGTGGTCGGCTGCGGGGGAGGGTGGCCGACCATGGAGCGCAGCATGGACAGGAAGGGCGCCACGCCCGTGCCACCGGCCACGAAGAGGCGGGGGCGGTCCTCGTCGCGCAGGAAGAAGGTGCCGTGCGGTGCGCTGAGCGTGAGCCGGTCGCCGGGCTTCGCGCCGGCCAGCCACTCGGAGAACGCACCCCCCGGCACCTGGCGGATGAAGAACTGCAGGCGCTCGGTGCCCGGCACGTTGGCCATGGAATAGGAGCGGTGAAAGTCGGCCCCGGCCGGCGTGATGCGCACGTACTGGCCGGGCTCGAACACCACCGGCTGCGCGACCTGCACCTCCAGGCGCCAGGTTTCGCTGGCAATGGCATCGATGGCCGTGACCTCGGCCGGGATCGGTTCCGGCTCCTCGTCCAGCGCCTCGCTGGAGTCGTAGGGCAGCTCGATGGCGCAGGCACTGCTCACGCGGCACACGCAGGGCAGCACGGTGCCGTCGGCGCGGTCTTCGTCCGGCAGCACGGCGGGGTCGTAGTCGTCCAGGTCCACGCTGCCCGAGACGAGCTGCGCCGTGCAGGTGCCGCACTGGCCGTTGGAACAATCGGTCAGCAGGTTGAGGCCGCTCTCGATGGCGGCTTCGATCAGCTTGCCGCCCTGGGGCACGGCGATGCGCCGGGATACGCCGTCGGCGAACAGCAGGGTGACGGGGATCACGGGATGACTCACTCTGAACCTCCGATGGAGTCCGTACATCGGACAATGGGTCTCATTCTATGGACATCCAGGAATTCGAGTCAACGTGTCCGCAGGGCGGACATAATCGCCCGCATCCGAGGAAGGGGATTGTCGTGAACACCGTCGAAAAGAGCGAGAACGTCCGCGCCGTGGGCCGGGCGCTGGAGATCCTGACCGCCTTCACCGAGGACGACCCGGAGCTGTCCGCCGGCGAGCTTCTCAAGCGCGTGGACCTGTCCCGGCCCACGCTGTACCGCCTGCTGTACACCCTGCAGGAGCACGGCTTCCTGGTCTCGGTGGGGGAGCCGCAGCGCTTCCGGCTCGGGCCGTCGGTGGCGCGCCTGGCGCATGTCTGGAAGTCCACGCTGGACCTCAGCACCCTGGCCGAGCCGGTGCTGCGCCGCATCTGGGAGGAGACGCGCGAGACCGTGGCCCTGGTGGTGCCGCAGGGGCACATGCGCCTGTGCGTGGCCGAGCTGCCCAGCCCGCAGCCGCTGAACTTCAAGCGGGGCGTGGGCTACACCGAGCGCCTGGTGCTGGGCGCGACGGGCCGCGCGATCCTGGCCTGGCTGGAGCCGGACGCCGCGCAGCTGCGCGAGTACCTGCAGGGCACGCAGGTGGACCTGAAGGAATTGGAGGCCGAACTGGCCATGACCCGCAAGCGTGGCTGGGCGGTGAGCCGCAACGAGCTGATCGCCGGTGCCGTCGCCGTCGCGGCGCCGTTCTTCGACCGGCACTCGCAGGTGGCGGGCTCGATCGGGGTCTTCGGGCCGGAAGTGCGGATGGACGCGGCGCGCCAGAAGGAGGTCGCCCATCTCCTCGTGCAGGAGGCCGCCCGCCTGTCCGAAGCCATGGGCTTCGGCACGGACCGGCTGAAGTAGCCCTACGGTGTCCGCAGAGCGGACGCGGGTTTCCGTGCGTTGACAGGAACACGGCGGGGGTAAAAAATGGACTCGTTATCCGCTGTATGGACACAGCGGGTGCGCCCCTTCGAACACGTCATCCCAGGAGACCTCCATGACCCGTCAACCCCGTTTCGCGCGTCGCGTGCTGCTGCGCTCGCTGCCGGCCGTGGCTGCCCTCGCGCTCGGCGCGGTGGCGCTGCACGCGCCCCAGGCCGCCGCGCAGGCCTACCCCGAGAAGCCGGTGAAGATCGTCGTGGGCTTCCCGCCCGGCGGTACCAACGACATCCTGGCCCGGCTGATGGCCGAGCAGCTGCAGGCCAAGCTGGGGCAGGCCTTCGTGGTGGAGAACAAGCCCGGGGCGGCCTCCGCCATCGGCAATGACCTGGTCGCCAAGGCACAGCCGGACGGCTACACCCTGCTGGTGTCCTCCAGCGGCGGCCTGACCACCAACCCGGTGCTGATGAAGAACCTGCCCTACAACCCGGAGAAGGACTTCGAGCCCATCGCCCTGCTGGCCACCTTCCCGCTGGTGGTGACGGTGCCGGCCTCGCTGCCCGTCAAGAATTTCAAGGAGCTGGTGCAGTTCTCCAAGACCCACAAGGACGGCCGCCTGGACCACGGCACGCCCACCACCTCCTTCGTGCTGGTGGCCGAGACCCTCACCGAAGCGGCCGGCGTGCGCTTCAACCACGTGCAGTACAAGGGCTCCGGTCCCACGGTGATGGGCCTGCTGGGCGGGGAGACGCAGGTGGCCGTGCTGGACAGCCCCGCCGTCATCCCGCAGATCCAGGCCGGCAAGCTCAAGGCGCTGGCGGTGACCACCGCCAAGCGTTCGTCCGCGCTGCCCGATGTGCCGACCGTGGCCGAGGCCGGCTATGCGGGCTACGACATCCCGATCTGGACGGCGCTCATGGCGCCCAAGGGCACGCCCGAGCCGGTGCTGACCAAGCTGCGCACCGCCGTGCGCGACATCCTGGACGACAAGGACACGGTCGCGAAGATGCACAAGCTGGGCCTGGAGCCGGGCGACACCGACTCGGCCGCACTGGCCAAGCGCATCTCCGACGACATCGCCCGCTGGAAGCGCGTGGCCAAGCAGGCCAACATCCAGCCGCAGTGACGCCGGGACCCACGGCGATGCGCGCCCCCTCGCGCTGCGCGACGGTGCGCGAGGCCTTCTACGCGCTCATGCGTGAGCGCGGCAGCCGCGTGATCTTCGGCAACCCCGGCTCCACCGAGCTGCCGATGTTCCGCGGCTTCCCCGCGGACATGGACTACGTGCTGGGCCTGCAGGAGGCCTGCGTGGTCGGCATGGCCGACGGCTACGCGCAGGCCACGGGCCGCGCCGCCTTCGTGAACCTGCATTCGGCCGCCGGCGTGGGCAACGCCATGGGCGCGATCTACACCGCGTTCAAGAACCAGACGCCGATGGTCATTGTGGCGGGGCAGCAGTACCGCGCGCTGCAGCCCTTCGACCCCTATCTGTTCTCGCGCCAGGTCACGGACCTGCCGCGGCCCTACGTCAAGTCCTGCATCGAACCCGCGCGGGCCGAGGACGTGCCGCTGGCCATCGCCCGGGCCTGGCAGACCGCCATGCAGCATCCCCGCGGCCCGGCCATGGTGTCGGTGCCCGCCGACGACTGGGAGCGGCCCTGCGCACCGCTGCCACCGCAGGCCGCGTTCCAGGCCCTGCGGCCCGATCCGGCCGGCATCGAGGCGCTGCGGCGCGCCATCGGCCAGAGCGAACGGATCGCGCTGGTCGTGGGCGCGGCCGTCGATCGCGACGGCGCCTGGGACCAGGTCGTGCAACTCGCGCAGGCCTGCCAGGCGCGCGTCTTCGCGGCGCCGCTGTCGGCGCGCGCCGGTTTCCCCGAGGACCATCCGCTGTTCCAGGGCTTCCTGCCCGGCGCGGGCGCGCAGATCCACGAGCGCCTCGCCGGCAGCGACCTGGTGCTGGTGGTCGGGGCGCCGGCTTTCACCTACCACGTGCCGCGGGGCGAGGCGGCCTCGCACCTGCCGCAGGGCGCCCGGCTCGCGGTGCTCACCGACGACCCGGAGGTCGCGGCCATGGTGCCGGAGGGCTTGAGCGTGCTGGGCGGCATCCGGCTCGGCCTCGACGAACTGCTGAAGGACCTGCCCGCGCGGCATCGCACGCCGCCACCGCCTCGGGGCCGGCCTGCACCCGCGTCGCCCGGCACGCCGCTGTCAACGGCCTACGTGCTGCAGACCCTGGCCGCCTTGCGCGGCCCCACGGACATCGTGGTGGAGGAAGCGCCGAGCGCCCGGCCCTGGATGCAGCAGGTCCTGCCCATGACGCAGCCGGCGAGCTTCTACACCATGGCCAGCGGCGGCCTGGGCTTCGGCATGCCGGCGGCCGTGGGCATCGCCTATGCGCACCGCGACCGCCGCGTGATCGCGGTGATCGGCGACGGCTCCAGCATGTACAGCATCCAGAGCCTGTGGACCGCCGCGCAGCACGGGCTGCCCATCACCTTCATCGTCCTCAACAACGGGGGCTATGCGGCGATGAAGCGGCACGCGGGGCTGCTCGGGTTCGAAGCGGGCGAGAAGATCGTGGGCATCGACGTGCCAGGCATCCGCTTCGACCAGCTCGCGACCGCGCAGGGCTGCGCCGCGTTCCGGGTCACCGAAGCCGAGGCGCTTGCCGCCAGGCTGGAGGCGGCACTGCGCAGCACCGGGCCGAGCCTGGTGGAAGTCGAGGTCGGCTAGCCGGGCATCACGGCGGCGACGACCGCAGCGGGTACGCCCGGTCGCCGATGAAGAGCACCTCGGCGCGCAGCGTGGGCGTGCCCGTGACCGGCGGACCGGGGTAGCCCAGCACGCCCAGGCGCGTGTCGATGCGCGGACGCTTCACGTCCCACGCCACGAGCCGGTTCAGCTCCGGCAGCTCCACGCGCCAGTGCCCTTCCGGCGTGAGCGGCACGGTCGCGGCCCGGAGCATTCCTTCGAGGTCCGCCGCCTCGCGCTGCGCAGGCATGCGGCGGTGGGCCAGGTCGGCAGGCAGTGCGTAGCCAGGTCGATGCAACAACTCCAGGTGCGGATGCGGATCCGCCCACAGGATCGTGGTCACGGGGCCTTCGATGTAGAGGGGCCGGGCCGTGTCGTAAATGGACCAGCCGTGGTTGGCGAACGCGCGGGGCGCGGCGCAGGCGGCCCCGGCCAGGGCAAGAAGGGATCGGCGATGCATGCGAATGGTGCTCCCGGTGCTGTGTGTGTGTGTTCGCTCGTCCTCAGCGCCGCCGGGTCGGCACCACCGAACTGAACTCGAGCGGGTAAAGCTGCGAGAGCAGCTGGTTCTGCGCCGGCGAAAGCTGCTGGCGCAGCTTCGGATAGACCTGCTGCTCCTCTTCCTCCAGCGCGTGCTGCAGCACGAGCTTCTGCAGGCGCTGCGCGCTTTCCGTCCAGCCGGCGTTGCGGTCACGCACGAGCACGATCAGGCGCAGCTGCGCCGAGATCACCTTGGCTTCCGCCTCCTGCTGGTACAGGCGCTCGGCCGCGGTCTGCAGTCCGGCGCGCACCGCTGCCGGATAGATCACGTGCTCCTCGCCGATCTGGTGCGCCTTGAGGACGTGGTGCAGGTTCAGCAACTGCAGGTCCAACTGGTCCCAGGGCGCATCGGTCCGGGACAGCAGCTCCTCGAAGCTGCGCTGGATGAGGCGGTGGTGCTGCTCGATCATGGCCAGCCAGTCGCCACCTGCGGCAGCGGTCTGCGCAGCGACATGGCTGAGGTTCAGCATGGCGCCGGAGGCGGCGGAGGCGATCAGCCACTGCCTGCGGGTGGGGAGTCGTTCGATCATGCGTGGTCCTTCCTGGCTTCAACCCTGCTTCTTCGAAATGGCCCGGGCGAGGTCCTGCTTGTCCATCTTCGAGCGGCCCTCGATGTCCAGCTTCTTCGCCCGCTCGTAGAGCTCCTTGTGCGTGTGGCCCTTGACGTCCACGCCGCCGTAGGTCTCGCCCTTGCCTTCGCGCTTTTCCTTGGTCGATTTCGTCGAGCGCGAGTCGGAGGGACCCGGGTGATCCTTGGCCTCCCAGTGGTCGCCCACCTTCTCGAAGCCGTGCTTGAGGGACGCGTAGGCGGTGCGGCTGGCCCGCTCGCCCTTGCCGTATTCCGACTCGGCGCTCCTGAGGGTCTTGGCGTAGGTGCGCTGCGCCTTGGCGGGCGAGCGCTCCAGGGTGCCGGGCATGTCCACCCCCTGCTTCTTGCTCATGGGCTGCTCCTTTCCTCGTCCAGGGCGGGCGTGCGCCCACCCGTTCAAGCTCTCACTGTGGCGCGGCCGCTGGCGCGGGCGTGTCAGCCCCGGGCGGGGATCGCGTCGGACAGCGGCGACGATTGCAGGCCACCTGGCGGGCTCGCAAGCCCGCGCACTCAGCCAGGCCAGGGGCTGTGGTGGAAGACGTAGCGGCCGATCTCGCGGCTGCCGCCTTCCTCGCGGGCGAGCAGCGTCAGCTGGACCGTGTGCGCGGGCTGCGGGCGCAGAAGGCTGGCCTGGACGAGGTACACCAGCTCGCCGGCCCGCGGGTCGAAGGGCAGGTCCTGTGCCAGCAGCCGCTCGCCGGGGGCGAGCGAACTTTCCTCGACCAGGTCCAGGCCCTCGACACCCGCAAGTGGCGCCTGCAGCCGGCTCACCAGCACCTCGTCCTGCGGCGCCAGCGTGCAGTTGACGCTGCCGCCAGCCGGCACGTGGTACTCGCGAACGCGCAGGCCCTGCTCGACGAGGCGGTCCACCAGGCGCGCGCTGGCCGCCATGTGCAGGCGCCCATCGCGCAGCGCCGTGCGCACACCCTGCTGCAGCACCAGCATGTCGTCGAACAGCGCGCCGCAGTCGTCGCAGGCCATGAGGTGCGCGTCGATCGCTTCGCGGGTGGCGGAGTCGGTCTCGCCCAGCCAGTCCTGGAGCAGCAGCGAAAGCGACAGGTGCTCCGTGGCGGCGCTCATCGCAGCCCCCGGTGCGCATGCACGCAGCGGCGCAGCTTGTCGATGCTGCGGTGGCGCACCACGCGCACGTTCGCGGCCGACAGTCCCAGCTGCGCGCCGACCGCGTCCGAGGGCTGCTCGTCGTAGAAGCTGAGCACGACGACCGAGCGCTCCCGCTCGGACAGTCGCTCCAGGCAGTCGGCCACGCGCTCGTGGTCCAGGCGCGGCGCGAGGTGGGCCTCGGCGTCCACCAGCGAGTCGGCATGGCGCTGGAGCAGCTCGTCCCGGCGCGCCTGGGTGCGCCGCTGGTCCATCACCGTCATGCGGCAGGTGCCCAGCACGAAGGACAGCACGCGCTCGGGCTCGCGCAGCTTGCGGCCGCGCAGCTGCTCCAGGGTGAAGGTCATCACCTGCTGCATGAGGTCCGAGGCCGCATGCCCATCGCGCAGGTGGCGAAGGCCGTAGCGCCGCACGCGGGGTGCGAGCAGGCGGTAGAGCTGCGCCTCGGCCTCGCCGGCTTCGCCGGGCGCCGACTGCGCGATGAGGCAGGCCAGTCGCGCTTCGGGGGTGTCGACAGGGGAGGTGAGGGAGGCGTCCACGGCGAAAGAGCATACGCAGATCGCCACCGAAAAAAAACCTGTAACGCAGGCGCGCCTCGCACCACAACCTGTTCCCACCCACCTTCATCGACGAGGAGCAGCCATGATCACGAACCTGCACAGCGGCACCAACGTGCACGAGATCGCCGAGGGCATCTACCGCATCAACACGCCCATCGACTTCCCCGACGGCAATGGCTTCAGCTTCAACCAGTACCTGCTCGTGGACGACCAGCCGCTGCTGTTCCACACCGGCCCGCGCCAGCTCTTCGAGCGCGTGCGCGAAGCCGTCGCCGCGGTGATGCCGGTCCAGTCCCTGCGGTACATCGGCCTGTCGCACTTCGAGGCCGACGAGTGCGGCTCCATGAACTCGTGGCTGGCCCTGGCGCCGGCGGCGGTGCCCCTGTGCAGCCAGGTGGCGGCCATGGTGTCGGTGGCCGACACGGCCGACCGCGCACCACGCGCGATGGCCGACGGCGAGCGCCTGTCGGTGGGCCGGCACACGCTGCAGTGGCTGGACACGCCCCAGGTGCCGCACGGCTGGGACTGCGGGCTGCTGATGGACCACACCACCGGCACCTTCTTCTGCGGCGACCTGTTCACCCAGCCGGGGCACGGGGACGAGCCCCTGACCGACGGCGACATCCTGGGCCCGAGCGAAGCCTTCCGCCAGCCCATGGACTCCTTCGCCCATGCCCCCCAGACCCGGGCCACGCTGGAGCGCCTGGCCCGCCTGGCGCCGCGGACGCTGGCCTGCATGCACGGCAGCGCCTGGCGGGGCGATGGCGGGCGCTTGCTGAGGGAGCTGGCTGCGGCGCTGGACGGTGCGGGCGCGGTCCAGGCCGCTGCCATGCAGCGGGTGCCCGAACTGGCGGCGTAGCGGTCTTGGCGTCGCGGGGCTGCGCGGACAAGGTATAACTTGTCCGATGACTGCTGTTTCCCCGCCCATGACCGAACTCACCCGCCGCCGCCCCCGCAGCCTCGCCCTGGGGGTGGTCGATGCCTTGAGCGGTCGCATCCGGGAGGGCGCGCTCGCGGCCGGCGAGAAGCTGCCGACCGAGGCCGAGATCATGGAGGAGTTCGGCGTGAGCCGGACGGTGGTGCGCGAAGCCATCTCGCGGCTGCAGACCACCGGCCTGGTGGAGACGCGCCACGGCGTGGGCACCTTCGTCATCGGCCTGGGCGACGGGACGGCCTTTCGCATCTCGCCCGAGCAGCTCGGAACGCTGCAGGACGTGATCGCGGTGCTGGAGCTGCGCATCGCGGTGGAAACCGAGAGCGCGGTGCTCGCCGCCCAGCGCCGCACGGAGGCCAACCTCAAGGCGCTGCGCCAGGCCATGCAGGCCTTCACCGAGGCGGTGGAGCAGGGCCGCGACGCGGTCGGGCCGGACTTCCAGCTGCACCTGGAGATCGCACGCGCCACGCAGAACCAGCATTTCGTGGACCTCATGGGTACGCTGGGCGGAATGATGATTCCGCGGGCGCGGCTGGAGCCCGCCAGCCCGCTCACGCCCGAGCGCGCGGCCTACCTGCGCCGGGTGCACGGGGAGCACGAGACCATCGTCGAGGCCATCGCCCGCCAGGATGCGGAGGCCGCCCGCGCGGCCATGCGCACCCACCTGATCAACAGCCGCGAGCGGCGGCGCCAGCTCGCGGCCAAGCGGTAGTCGCCCGGTGTTCGTCCTGGGCACCCGATCAAACACATCCGTTCGCCCTGAGCCCTTCGTCAGGTTCAGGACAGGCTCTCAACAAGCGTCGAACCGACGGACCTCGTCGGGCCAACCGCTCGGGCTGAGCCTGGCGAAGCCCATCGCGCGAGACTCACCCCGCGAGCCCTTCGACAGGCTCAGGCGAACGGATGTGTTTGATTGGCAATGCCGTTCAACGCGGCCCCGGCGCAGTGAATAAACGCTGAGCCCGAACAGGGCTTGGGCGGCGGAGCAGAAAGTTTTTTGCACTCGAGGTTGTACGATGTCTAACAACAACCTAGAATCCGCCGCATGACGCCCGCCGACCTCAAACAGGCCCTTTCGCACGGCCTGCTCTCCTTCCCCCTCACCGACTTCGACAGCGAGCTTCGCTTCGATCCCAAGGGGTACGCCAACCGCCTGGAGTGGCTCATGCCCTATGGCGCCACGGTGCTGTTCGCCGCCGGCGGCACCGGCGAGTTCTTCTCGCTGGAGCCGCAGGAGTACGCCGCCGTCATCAAGACCGCGGCCGAGGTGTGCCACGGCCAGGTGCCCATCGTCGGCGGCGCCGGCGGCGGCACCACGCTGGCCATCAAGTACGCGCAGGAAGCCGAGCGCAACGGCGCCCAGGGTGTGCTGCTGCTGCCGCACTACCTGACCGAGGCCACGCAGGAAGGCCTGGTGCAGCACGTGGAGGCGGTGTGCCGCAGCGTAAAGATCGGCGTGATCGTCTACAACCGCGGCGCCACGAAGCTCACCGCGCAGTCGCTCAAGGTCCTGGCCGAGCGCTGCCCCAACCTCATCGGCTTCAAGGACGGCCTGGGCGATGTGGAGCGGATCGTCTCCATCCGCCGGCAGCTGGGCGAGCGCTTCGTCTACATCGGCGGCATGCCCACGCACGAGGTCTATGCCAACGCGTACAAGGCGCTGGGCGTGCCCACCTACTCGTCGGCGGTGTTCAACTTCATCCCGCGCACGGCCATCGAGTTCTACAACGCCTACGCCAGCGGCGACCAGGCGACGGTGAACCGCCTGATCGACGACTTCTTCCTGCCCTACCTCGCCATCCGCAACAAGGGCGAGGGCTATGCCGTGTCCATCGTCAAGGCCGGAGCCACCGTCGTCGGCAAGACGGCCGGACCGGTGCGTCCGCCGCTGTCGGACCTCAAGCCTTCGGAAGTCGAAGAACTGGCCGCGCTGATCCGCAAGCTCGGTCCCCAATAACCCGGTTTCACCACAAGGAGACGCTCCCATGAAGAAGACCCTGCTGGGCCTCACGCTGGCCCTGGCCGCCACCGTCAGCGCGCACGCCTACCCCGACAACAAGCCCGTCACGCTGGTCGTGCCCTTCCCGCCGGGCGGCTCGACCGACGCCATCGCACGCGTGCTGGCGCAGAAGCTGCCCGAGAAGCTGGGCGGCACCTGGGTCATCGACAACAAGCCGGGCGCCACGGGCACCATCGGCGCGGCGCACGTCAAGCGCGCCAACCCGGACGGCTACACGCTGTTCGTGTCCTCGCTCGGCCCCTTCGTCATCGCGCCGCACCTGATCAAGGCCGTGCAGTACGACGCGCTGAAGGACTTCGACCCCATCACCGTGCTGGTGCAGGCGCCCAACGTGCTGGTCGTGCCGACTGCTTCGCCCTACAAGAACGTGAACGAGCTGCTGGCCGGCCTCAAGAAGACGCCGAACAAGGTCAGCTTCGCGTCCTCGGGTAACGGCTCCTCCGACCACCTCTCGGCCGAACTGTTCTGGCAGCAGACCGGCACGCAGGGCGTGCACGTGCCTTACAAGGGCGGCGGCCCCGCCATCAACGACCTGCTGGGCAACCAGGTGGACGCGGCCTTCGTGAACATCAACAGCATCATCCAGCACATCAAGGCCGGCAAGGTGCGCCCGCTGGGCATCTCCTCGGAAAAGCGCAACCCGCTGCTGCCCGAAGTGCCGACCCTGGCGGAGCAGGGCATCAAGGGTGCGGAAGTGCAGTCCTGGCAGGCCGTCGCCGCGCCCAAGGGCACGCCCGCGGAGGTCAAGTCCAAGCTGCACGCCGCCATCGTGTCCGCCATGAACGAGCCGGCGGTGAAGGAGAAGCTGCAGGCCCAGGGCTTCGAGATGGTGCTCAACACGCCCGAGCAGTTCGGCGCCTTCCAGCAGGCCGAGTTCGGCAAGTGGAAGCAGCTGATCGAAACGCGCAAGATCAGCGCCGACTGACCCTTCCTGGAAGACCGCGCGCATGAACGCCACGCCCCGCACCATCCGCATGCACGAGGCCGACAACGTGGCCATCGTGGCCAATGACGGCGGACTGGAGGCGGGCACCGTCTTCGCGGACGGCCTCACGCTGCGCGAGCGGGTGCCCCAGGGCCACAAGGTGGCCCTGGTGGACCTGCCGGCCGGCGCCGAGGTGCGGCGCTACGACGTGGTGATCGGGCGCGCGCTCAAGGACATTCCCCGGGGCAGCTGGGTGCACGAGCGATTGCTCGCCATGCCCGCTGCCGCCGATCTTTCCGAGCTGCCGGCACCGCGCGCGCCGGCCGCCGTGGAACCGCTCGAGAACTTCACCTTCGAGGGCTACCGCAATGCCGACGGCTCGGTCGGCACGCGCAACCTGCTGGCGATCACGCAGACCGTGCAGTGCGTGGCCGGCGTCTCGCGCATCGCGGCCGACCGCATCCGCGCCGAGCTGCTGCCGCGCTTTCCCAACGTGGACGGTGTCGTGGCCCTGGAGCACGCCTACGGCTGCGGCGTCGCCATCGACGCGCCCGATGCGGTGATTCCCATCCGCACGCTGCGCAACATCAGCCTCAACCCCAACTTCGGCGGCGAGGTGCTGCTGGTCAGCCTGGGCTGCGAGAAGCTGCAACCCGAGCGGCTGATGCCGCCCGGCATCATTCCCATCGTGGCCGACGAGCCGCCCTCCGACCTGGACATCGTGCGGCTGCAGGACGAGCGCCACGTCGGCTTCCAATCCATGGTGGAGTCGGTGGTGCGCCAGGCCATCCCGCACCTGGAGCGCCTGAACGCCCGCCAGCGCGTCACGGTCCCCGCCAGCGAGCTGGTGGTGGGCGTGCAGTGCGGCGGCAGTGACGCCTTCTCCGGCGTCACGGCGAACCCCGCCGTGGGCTTCTGCACCGACCTGCTGGTGCGCGCCGGCGCCACGGTCATGTTCTCCGAGACCACCGAAGTGCGCGACGCGGTGGACCAGCTCACCGCCCGCGCGGCCACGCCCGAGGTGGCCGAGGCGATCAAGCGCGAGATGGCCTGGTACGACGCCTACCTGCAGCGCGGCAGCGCCGACCGCAGCGCCAACACCACGCCCGGCAACAAGCTGGGGGGTCTGTCCAACATCGTCGAGAAGGCGATGGGCTCCATCATCAAGTCGGGCAGCGTGCCGATTTCGGGCGTGCTCTCGCCCGGCGAGAAGCTGCCGGCCGGCCAGCGCGGCCTGTTCTATGCCGCCACGCCCGCGAGCGACTTCATCTGCGGCACGCTGCAGCTCGCGGCGGGCATGAACCTGCATGTGTTCACCACCGGCCGCGGCACGCCGTATGGCCTGGCCGAAGTGCCGGTCATCAAGGTGGGCACGCGCACCGAGCTGGCCGCGCGCTGGCACGACCTCATCGACCTCAATGCCGGCCGCGTCGCCGACGGCGAGGCCAGCGTCCAGGACCTCGGCTGGGAGCTGTTCCGCCTGATGCTCGACGTGGCCAGCGGACGCCGGCGCACGCACGCCGAGCACTGGAAGCTGCACAACGCCCTGGTGCTGTTCAACCCGGCGCCGGTCACCTGACCTCCCTGCCTTCACCTCTGTCCATGACCTCTCCCATCGTCCGGCGCATGCGCGTCGTCCCCGTCGCGGGCCGCGACGGCATGCTGCTCAATCTCTCGGGGGCGCACGCGCCCTTCTTCACGCGCAACATCGTCATCGTCACCGACGATGCCGGCCACACCGGCCTGGGCGAGGTGCCCGGCGGCGAGAAGATCCGCCAGACCCTGGAGGACGCGCGCCCGCTGGTGGAGGGCCAGGCCATCGGCAATCTCCAGGCGATCCTGAACGCCATGCGCACGACCTTCGCCGACCGCGACGCCGGCGGCCGTGGGCTGCAGACCTTCGACCTGCGCACCACCATCCATGCGGTCACCGCCGTGGAATCGGCCCTGCTGGACCTCATGGGCCAGCACCTGGGCGTGCCGGTGGCGGCGCTGCTGGGCGAGGGGCAGCAGCGCGATGCGGTGCAGATGCTCGGCTACCTGTTCTTCGTCGGCGACCGCCGCAAGACGAACCTGCCCTATGCCTCGGAGCCCGAGGCGCAGGACGAGTGGCTCCGCCTGCGCCACGAGGAAGCGCTCACGCCCGAGGCCGTGGTGCGCCTGGCCGAGGCTGCGCACCAGCGCTATGGTTTCCAGGACTTCAAGCTCAAGGGCGGCGTGCTGCGCGGCGACGAGGAAGTCGATGCCGTCACGGCGCTGCACGAGCGCTTCCCCGAAGCCCGCGTGACGCTGGACCCCAACGGCGGCTGGCTGCTCAAGGACGCCATCCGCCTGGGCCGCCGGATGCAGGGCGTCGTCGCCTATGCCGAAGACCCTTGCGGTGCCGAGGAGGGCTTCTCCGGCCGCGAGGTGATGGCGGAGTTCCGCCGCGCCACCGGCCTGCCCACGGCCACCAACATGGTGGCCACCGACTGGCGGCAGATGGCGCACTCGCTCGCGCTGCAATCGGTGGACATCCCGCTGGCCGACCCGCACTTCTGGACCATGGCGGGGTCCGTGCGCGTGGCGCAGACCTGCCGCGACTGGGGCCTGACCTGGGGCTCGCACTCCAACAACCATTTCGACATCTCGCTGGCCATGTTCACCCACGTGGGCGCGGCCGCACCGGGCAAGGTCACGGCCATCGACACGCACTGGATCTGGCAGGACGGCCAGCGCCTCACGCGCGAGCCGCTGAAGATCGAAGGCGGCTACGTGCAGGTGCCGAAGAAGCCGGGCCTGGGCATCGTGATCGACGAGGCGGAACTGGAGAAGGCCCACCGCCTGTACCTGGAGCACGGCCTGGGCGCCCGCGACGATGCCATCGCCATGCAGTTCCTGGTCCCGGGCTGGACCTTCGACCCCAAGAAGCCGGCGCTGGTCCGGTAGGCGAGGTGTCCATGTTCAAGAACCTCATCGGCGGCGAGTGGGTCGATGGCCCTCGCAGCACGCGCAACATCAATCCCTCCGACACCCGCGATGTCATCGGCGAGTACGCGCAGGCCGATGCCGCGCAGGCGCGCGACGCCGTCGCGGCGGCTGCGCAGGCGCAGCGGGCCTGGGGCCAGTCCACGCCGCAGCAGCGCTTCGACGTGCTGGACGCCGCCGGCGCCGAGATCCTGGCGCGGCGCGCCGAGCTGGGCGACCTGCTCGCGCGGGAGGAGGGCAAGACCCTGCCCGAGGCCGTGGGCGAGGTGGTCCGCGCCGGCAACATCTTCAAGTTCTTCGCCGGCGAGGCGCTGCGTGGCGACGGCGAGCTGGTGCCCTCGGTGCGCCCCGGCGTGGGCGTCGAGGTCACGCGCGAGCCGGTGGGCGTGGTGGGCCTGATCACGCCCTGGAACTTCCCCATCGCCATCCCCGCGTGGAAGATCGCGCCGGCCCTGGCCTTCGGCAATGCGGTGGTCCTCAAGCCCGCGGAGCTGGTGCCGGGCAGCGCCTGGGCGCTGGCGGACATCCTGCAGCGCGCGGGCCTGCCGGGCGGCGTGTTCAACCTGGTCATGGGGCGCGGGTCCGAGGTGGGCCAGGTCCTCCTGGACGATGCGCGCGTGGACGCCATCAGCTTCACCGGCTCGGTGCCCACCGGCCAGCGCATCGCTGCGGCCTGCGTGGCGCGCATGGCGAAGTTCCAGCTGGAGATGGGCGGCAAGAACCCCATGGTGGTGCTGGACGACGCCGACCTGGAGGTGGCCGTGTCGGCCGCCGTCAACAGCGGCTTCTTCTCCACGGGGCAGCGCTGCACGGCCTCGTCGCGGCTGATCGTCACCGAGGGCATCCACGACCGCTTCGTCGAGGCCATGGCCCGCCGCATGGCCACGCTGAAGGTCGATGACGCGCGCAAGCCCGGCACCGACATCGGGCCCGTGGTGGACGAGCGCCAGCTCGCCCAGGACCTGGAATACATCGCGCTCGGACAGTCCGAGGGCGCGCGCCTGGTGGCCGGCGGCGAGGCCCTGGAGCGCAACGCCGACGGCGCCCCCGGCCACTACCTGCGCCCGGCGCTGTTCGCCGACACCACGGCGTCCATGCGCATCAACCGCGAGGAGATCTTCGGCCCGGTGGTGAGCGTGCTGCGCGCGAAGGACTACGAGGAAGCACTCGCCCTGGCCAACGACACGCCCTTCGGCCTGGCCGCCGGCATCGCCACCACGTCGCTCAAGCACGCCACGCATTTCAAGCGCCATGCGCAGGCCGGCATGGTCATGGTGAACCTGCCCACGGCCGGCGTGGACTACCACGTGCCCTTCGGCGGTCGCAAGGCGTCCAGCTACGGCCCGCGCGAGCAGGGGCGGCACGCGGCGCAGTTCTACACCACGGTGAAGACGGCCTACACCCAGGCCTGAGGGCGCCGGCGCGTTCGGCGAGCCCAGGTCATCGGCGCAGGGTAATCCCTGATTTTTTAAGAACTAACGGTTTCGTACATTCCTGTCCACGGGCCGGGTGACCACCCGCCGGCAACCAGGAGACATGCGATGAGACATCAACTCGACCGGCGCGCGGTGCTGCGCGCGATGGCGGCGCTGGCGGCGGCTTCGGGCGCCGGGGCGTGGGCGCAGGGGGCGCCGCAGACGCTGCGCTTTGCGGCGGTGTTCTCGGACAAGGACATCCGCGCCGAGATGATCCGGCGGCTGGCCAAGGACATCGAGGGCGACTTCAAGATCGAGCCGCACCTGAACTCGACGCTGTTCCGCCAGGGCACCGAGCTGGTGGCGCTGCAGCGGGACAACCTGGAGATGGGCAACATCTCGCCGCAGGACATCTCCAAGCAGGTGCCGGCCTGGACGCTGTTGACCTCGGCCTACCTGTTCCGTGATGCGGGGCACCTGAACCAGTTCTTCGCCAGCGACCTGGGCGCGCAGATGAAGAAGATGGCCGAGGACCAGCTGAAGGTGAAGATCCTCGCGCCGGTGTTCTTCGGCACGCGCCACGTGGGCCTGAAGCCCAAGAAGAAGATCAGCGTGCCGGCGGACCTGGCGGGCATCAAGCTGCGCATGCCCCCGGGCGATGCCTGGCAGCTGCTGGGGCGTTCGCTGGGGGCCAACCCCACGCCCATGGCCTATGCGGAGACCTACACGGGCCTGCAGACCGGGGCGATCGACGGGCAGGACAACCCGCTGCCGAACGTGCAGAACATGAAGTTCAACGAGGTGATGTCGCAGATCGTGCTGACCTCGCACCTGGTGGGCTTCGACGTGCTGACGCTGAACCAGAAGGTGTGGCAGAAGATGGACGCGGGCCGCCAGCGCGCCTTCCAGCAGGCCGTGGACAAGGCGGTGGCCTGGAGCACCGCGGAGCACCAGAAGCGCGAGGCCGAGCTGGCCGAGCAGTTCAAGGCCGGCGGCCTGGAGGTGTACACGCCCAACATCGACGCCTTCCGCGCCCACGCGCAGAAGGTCTACCTCGCCTCCGACGACGCCAAGGCCTGGCCCGCCGGCATGCTGGAGAAGATCAACGCGATGAAGTCCTGAGAAGCTTCTGAGCATGCTCGCCCGGCTGCACCGAATCGCCGAGTGGCTGGCAGCCCTGCTGCTGGCCGTGATCTTCGTGGCCTTCATCGCGCAGATCGTGATGCGCTACGTCTTCAACTGGCCGGTCGGCTGGACCACCGAGCTGTCGCTCATCGCCTGGCTGTGGCTGGTGCTCTGGGGCGCCGCCTTCGTGCTGCGCGACGATGAGGAGATCCGCCTCGACATGCTCACGCGCGCGGTGGGCCGCGGCCCGCGGCGCGCCATCGGCATCGTCGCGGCCCTGAGCGTGATCGTGCTGTTCGCGATGTCGCTGCCGGCGAGCTGGTCCTACGTCACCTTCATGAAGGTGGAGAAGAGCTCGTACATGAACATCCGCATGGACGTCCTGTATTCGATCTACCTGCTCTTCGTGGTCGCCGTCATCGCCCGCAACCTGCGCACGCTCGCGCACCTCCTGCGCGGCGACGCGCCCGCCAAGCCCGAGGCGTCGATCGCCCCACCTGCCCCGTGAACTTCACCAGCCCCTTCTCACTGGCCCTCGGGGCCATCCTCGCGCTCAGCCTGCTGGGCGTGCCCATCGGCCACGCCATGATCGGCGGCTCGGTCCTGTACCTGTACCTCAAGGGCATGGACATGGGCGCGGCGGCCGAGCAGCTCCTGAACGGCACCTACAGCAGCTTCCTGCTGCTGGCCATTCCCCTGTTCATCCTGGCCGCCTCGATCATGAGCTCGGGCAGCATCCTGGACCGGCTCACGCGCTTCTGCAATGCGATCGTGGGGCGCTTTCCCGGCGGCCTGGCGCAGGTCAACGTGCTGCAAAGCATCGTCTTCGCGAGCATGTCGGGATCGGCCCTGGCCGACGCGGCGGGCTCGGGCAAGATGATGCAGGCCATGATGACGCGCGATGGCAAGTACACGCGCGGCTTCGCGGCGGCGCTGTCGGCGGTCTCGTCGGTGATCGGGCCGGTGCTGCCGCCGTCCATTCCACTGGTGCTGTACGCGCTGGTCTCGGGCACCTCCATCGGCTATCTCTTCGTGGCGGGCGTCATTCCCGGACTGCTCCTCGGGGCCGTGCAGATGGCCCTCATCTACGTGCTGGCGCGGCGGCGCAACTTCCCGGTCGAGGCGCCGGTGCCCCTGCGCGAGATGCCGCGCATCACGCGCGAGGCCTTTCCCGCGCTGATGCTTCCCGTCGTCCTGCTCGGGTGCCTGTACAGCGGCATCACCACCCCGACCGAGGCCGCGGGCCTCGCGGCCGCCTACGCGCTGCTGATCTCCGCGGCGCTGTACGGCATGCGCTGGGGCGAGGTGTACGAGGCGCTGATCTCCAGCGCGCGCACCAGCATCTCCATCGGCATGCTGATCGCCGGGGCGCTGGTCTTCAACTACGTCATCACCTCCGAGAACATCCCGGCCACCCTCAGCGCCATGCTGCAGGGCACCCAGCTGTCGCCGCTGGCCTTCCTGCTGCTGGTGAACCTGATCCTGCTGGTGCTGGGAGCCTTCCTGGAAGGCTCCACCATCATCCTCATCATCCTGCCGGTGCTGCTGCCCACGGCCGTGTCGCTGGGGATCGACCCCGTGCACTTCGGCGTGGTGGCGGTGCTGAACATCATGATCGGCCTGGTGACGCCGCCCTACGGGCTGCTGCTGTTCATGATGACCAGGATCGCCGACATCTCGATGGCCGAACTCCTGCGCGATGTCTTTCCCTTCCTCGGCGTCATGCTCGCGGCGCTGGCGCTGGTGACCCTGTGGCCGGACCTCGTGCTGTTCCTGCCGCGCCTCATCGGGTACACGGGATGAGCGACGTGCAGCCCAAGCTGCTGGTCGGCCTGATCGGCGCCGGCATCCAGCGCTCGCTCACGCCAGCCATGCAGGAGGAGGAGGCGCGCCACCACGGCCTGCGCCTGCACTACCAGCTGATCGACCTGGACCGCGCCGCCTCCGTGCCCGAGCCGCTGCCCGTGCTGATCGCGGCGGCACGGATCATGGGCTTCGCCGGGCTGAACATCACCTATCCCTGCAAGCAGACCGTCATTCCCCTGCTGGACGAACTGAGCGAAGAGGCTTCCGCCATGGGCGCCGTGAACACGGTGGTCAACCGCGGTGGCCGGCTCGTCGGCCACAACACCGACGGTTCGGGCTGGGCCTGGGGCCTGCGGCGGGCGCTGCCGGACGCGGACCTGGGCTGCGTGGTGCTGCTCGGGGCCGGTGGGGCGGGTTCGGCCATCGCGCATGCGCTGCTGCGGTGGGGCACCGAGCAGCTGCGCATCGTGGACAGCGAGGGCGCGCGTGCCGCGGCCCTGGCGGACGCCCTGAACGCCCGCTACGCACGGGCCGGGGCGGCGCGCGTGCAGGCCAGCGCCGATGCCGCGTCGGCGCTTGACGGTGCCACGGGCCTGGTCCACGCGACGCCGACGGGCATGGCCAAGCTTCCCGGCATGCCCTTGGATGCCGGCCTGCTGCGGTCTTCCCTGTGGGTCTCGGAGATCGTCTACTTTCCGCTGGAGACGCCGCTGCTGCGCGCGGCCCGCGACCTGGGCTGCCGCACGGTGGACGGCGGCGCCATGGCCGTGGGCCAGGCCGTCGGCGCCTTCGAACATTTCACCGGCCGGGTGCCGGATCCCGAGCGCATGGAGCGCCACTTCCGGCGCCTGGTCGGCGCCGGCCTCGGCGAGTAGAGAGGTGCTGCGATGACGAGCAACCGCGAAGCCGTCCCCGAGCTGCCCAACCCCCTGGGCCTGGAGGGCATCGAGTTCATCGAATACGCCACCCTGCGCCCGCAAGCGCTCGGCCAGGTGCTGGAGATGATGGGCTTTCGACCCGTCGCCCGGCACCGATCGCGCGAGGTGACGCTCTACCGCCAGGGCGGCCTGAACCTGGTGGTCAACGCGCATCCCGACGACGCGCGGGCCAGTGCCACGGAGGGCGGCCATCCGGTCCTTTCGGCCGTGGCCTTTCGCGTGCGCGACGCGCGGCTGGCGCATGCGCGCTGCCTGGACCTGGGGGCCTGGGACACGCCCGGGCACGCGCAGGCCATGGAGCTGAACATCCCCGGCATCCAGGGGCCGGGGGCCTCGCACTTCTTCTTCGTGGACCGCTGGCGCGACTTCTCCATCTACGACATCGACTTCACGCCCATTCCCACGGTGGACCCGCACCCGCCGGCCATCGCGGGCGAGCGCTGGTTCGGCGTGGTCCAGTACATCGCCAGCGGCCGCAGCGCCGAGTGGATGGCGTTCTACGAGCAGCTGTTCGGCTTCGGCGACATCCCCGACGACCAGCGCTTCGGCGTCATGCCCGCCGGCAAGCTGATGCGAAGCCCCTGCGGCAGCTTCATGTGGCAGCTGATCGAGCCGGCCAGTCCCGACGCGGACGACGGACGCGAGAGCCTGCAGCGCGTGGGCATCGGCGCGGCCGACGTGCCCGCCGCCGTGGCACAGCTGCGCGGGCGCGGCGTGCAGTTCGTGGACTCCACCCAGCTGCATCCGGACGACCGCGGGGCGCTCACCGTCACGCAGCTCGGCTCGGTGGCCTTCGAGCTGGTGCACATCACGACCTAGGCCCGCCATGGACCGCCGCATCGCCGGTTTCGGCATGGACACCATCACCCTGGCCGGGCCGCTGGAGGCCAAGCTCGCCGCCATGCGCGAGGCCGGGTTCGAGCAGGTCATGCTCAGCGCGCGCGACGTCGTGGGGCATCCCGGGGGTGTCAAGGCGGCCGTCGAGGCCGTGCGCGCGAGTGGCCTGCGCGCGACCGGCTTCCAGGTGCTGCGCGACTTCGAGGGCCTGTCGGGGCACCTGCACGGCTACAAGGTCGATATCGCCAAGGGCATGCTGCGCATGTGCGCCGAGCTGGGCTCGCGCGTGCTGCTGGCGTGCTCGTCCACCTCGCGCCATGCCTCGCAGGACCCGCAGGACATCGCGCGCGACCTGCGCAAGCTCGCCACGCTGGCGGTGCCCCTGGGCGTGCGCGTCGCCTACGAGGGGCTCTCCTGGGGCCGCACCATCAACGAATACACCACCGCCTGGGACGTGGTGAGCGCGGCCGACCATCCCAGCCTCGGGCTGGCGCTGGACTCCTTCCACATCTTCGCGGCCGGAACGCCCCTGGACGGCATCGAGCTGCTGGACCCTGCGCGCGTGTTCCTCGTGCAGCTCTCGGACTTCATGTGGAACGAGACGCCCACCTTCGAGGAACGCATCACCACCGCCCGCACCTTCCGCGTGTTCCCGGGCGAAGGCGTGCACAGCGAGGCGCTCGCCGACCTCGTGCTGCGCCTGGATGCGCTGGGCTACGCCGGCGACTACAGCTTCGAGGTCTTCAACGACGACTACCAGCAGCTGCCGCTGGACATGGTCGCCGGGCGAGCCCACCGCAGTGCGCTCTGGCTGGCCGAGACGGTGCTGCGGGTGCCGCGGCCGCTGCCTGGGTGGGTGCGGGCCGCGAGGCCCTGAGCCCCCCTCCCCCTCTGGGGGAGGGTTGGGGTGGGGGCCACGAGCGCCGACGGCATTGCGCCCACGCGAGCCCCCATCCCTGCCTTCCCCCAGAGGGGGAAGGAGTCGGCTCCCTCCCCGCCTACACGCTCGCGAAGCGCACCACCATCTCCACGATGCTCTCGCGGCGGCGCGCGACCGCCTCGGGCGAGTCCATGTCGCGCTTGAAGATCAGCGCGAAGGTGTGGCGGTTGGCCACGTTGAAGACGCTCAGCGCGCTGATGGACATGTGCAGGTCGATGGCGTCGATGCCCTGGCGGAACACGCCCTCGCGCTGGCCGCGTTCGAGCACCTCGCGCAGCCCCACGATGGCCGGCACGTTCAACTGCTGGATGCTGGGGCTTTGCGCCAGGTACTCGCCCCGGTGGATGTTCTCGGTCATCACCAGCCGGATGAACTCGGGGTGCGCGAGCTGGTAGTCCACGGTGAAGCCCACCAGCTTGCGCAGGGCCTCCACCGGGGGCAGGTCCTCCAGGTGAAGCTGCGCCTCGATGGCGCGCATGCGGCGGTAGGCCTCCTCCAGCACCGCGATGTACAGGCCTTCCTTGCTGCCGAAGTAGTAGTAGATCATGCGCTTGCTGGTGCGCATGGACTCGGCGATGAGGTCGATGCGCGCGCCCGCGAGTCCCTTCTCGGAGAACTCGCGCATGGCCACTTCGATGATGTCCGCCTTGGTCCGCTCCGGGTCGTTGCTGCGGCTCGGCGCGCCGGCCGCAAGCGGCGCGTCGGACGGTACGGATTGGTTCATGGGGTGAGTTTAGGAGAAGGCCCGCCGGTGCCACCGCCGCCGCATCAGCCCTTTCCGAGCGGCGGCCGGCCGAACAGGCTGGAGGTGCTGCTCATGGGGCCGAGTTCGGCCGCGGCGGCCAGCAGTGCCGGCGCGAGCGCATGCAGGCGCTCGGGCGTCAGGCGCACGCGCGGCCCGGCCACGCTGATGACGCCCAGGGTCTTGCCGCGCCGCGTCACCGGTGCGGCGATCGCGCTCATGCCGGGCGCGAAGACTTCGTCGATCAGCGCGTAGCCGCGCACCCGTGCGGCATGCAGGTGCCCCAGCAGCGCCTTGATCGTGGTCGGTGCCTTCGGGCCGTAGTCCGCCGGCCGGCCGAAGCCCTGGCGCGAGACCAGCGCCAGCGCGCGTTCATCGCTCAGGGTCATGAGCCAGGCGTGGCCCGAGGCGGTGCAGGACAGGCGCGCGTCCATGCCCATGTCCGGGTCGTAGCGCAGGCCCGCCTGCCGCATGCCCTGGGACTTGGCGACCCAGGTGAGGCGGTCCTCGTCCACGATGGACAGGCGGACCAGTTCGCTGGTCTGCTCGGCCAGCCGGTCCAGCACCGGCGCTGCGATATCCACGATACCGGCGCTGCTGAGGAAACCCAGGCCGAGCGACACCACCTTGGTGGTCAGCACGTAGTCGCCTTGCCGGCGCGCCTGGCGCACGTAGTCGCGCCGCTGCAGCTCGGCCAGCAGGCGGTGGCAGGCCCCGAGCGGGATGGACAGCTCCGACGCGATCAGCGAGATCGGCAGCCCCTCCGGGTACCGGGCCAGGTGCTCGATGATGGACAGGCCCCGGTCGAGTGCGACGCTCATGGTTTTCGTAAAGCGAAAAGAGTTTCCATTTTAGAAAGTGATTCACGCGCCGGCCAGAACATGGCGCTCGCAAGCCGCGGAGCGCGTCACGCGCCCTGCGGGCCGCACGACGACCCAACCGCAGTGAGCCTTCGCATGAGCGACACCTTCTACGTCCTGAACGGACCCAACCTCAACCTCCTCGGGGTGCGGGAGCCGCATCTGTACGGCAGCACCACGCTGCGCGAGATCGAGGCGCAGTGCCTGGAGGTCGCGCAGTCCCTGGGCTTTGCCTGCGAGTTCCGGCAGACCAACCACGAGGGCGTGATGGTGGACTGGGTGCAGGAGGCGCGCGAGAAGGCCGCCGCCCTGGTGATCAACCCGGCCGGCCTGTCCTTCCGCTCCATTCCGCTGCTGGACGCGCTCAAGACGCTGGACCAGCCCATCGCCGAGGTCCACCTGACCAACATCCACCGCCGCGATGCGCTCTACCAGACCTCGCTGGTGTCCCTGGCGGCCACCGGCGTCATCTGCGGCTTCGGTCCCTTCGGCTACGAGATGGCGCTGCGCGCCGTGGCCCGGCGCCTGGCGAAGTGACCCGCGCTTTCCGTTTTTCCAACCCACTGAGGAGACATGCGATGAGACATCAACTCGACCGGCGCGCGGTGCTGCGCGCGATGGCGGCGCTGGCGGCGGCTTCGGGCGCCGGGGCGTGGGCGCAGGGGGCGCCGCAGACGCTGCGCTTTGCGGCGGTGTTCTCGGACAAGGACATCCGCGCCGAGATGATCCGGCGGCTGGCCAAGGACATCGAGGGCGACTTCAAGATCGAGCCGCACCTGAACTCGACGCTGTTCCGCCAGGGCACCGAGCTGGTGGCGCTGCAGCGGGACAACCTGGAGATGGGCAACATCTCGCCGCAGGACATCTCCAAGCAGGTGCCGGCCTGGACGCTGTTGACCTCGGCCTACCTGTTCCGTGATGCGGGGCACCTGAACCAGTTCTTCGCCAGCGACCTGGGCGCGCAGATGAAGAAGATGGCCGAGGACCAGCTGAAGGTGAAGATCCTCGCGCCGGTGTTCTTCGGCACGCGCCACGTGGGCCTGAAGCCCAAGAAGAAGATCAGCGTGCCGGCGGACCTGGCGGGCATCAAGCTGCGCATGCCCCCGGGCGATGCCTGGCAGCTGCTGGGGCGTTCGCTGGGGGCCAACCCCACGCCCATGGCCTATGCGGAGACCTACACGGGCCTGCAGACCGGGGCGATCGACGGGCAGGACAACCCGCTGCCGAACGTGCAGAACATGAAGTTCAACGAGGTGATGTCGCAGATCGTGCTGACCTCGCACCTGGTGGGCTTCGACGTGCTGACGCTGAACCAGAAGGTGTGGCAGAAGATGGACGCGGGCCGCCAGCGCGCCTTCCAGCAGGCCGTGGACAAGGCGGTGGCCTGGAGCACCGCGGAGCACCAGAAGCGCGAGGCCGAGCTGGCCGAGCAGTTCAAGGCCGGCGGCCTGGAGGTGTACACGCCCAACATCGACGCCTTCCGCGCCCACGCGCAGAAGGTCTACCTCGCCTCCGACGACGCCAAGGCCTGGCCCGCCGGCATGCTGGAGAAGATCAACGCGATGAAGTCCTGAGGGAGTCCGCCCCGCGGACCGGCGCGCGGCTTCAGCCGCGCAGGTCCGCGGGCTCCCAGTCCTCCACCAGCGTGTTGACCAGCCGGCCGACCGATTCCACTTCGCAGACCACCTCCTGGCCGGGCCTCACGTCCACGGAGCCCTTCGGGGTGCCGGTGAGGATCACGTCACCGGGCGAGAGGGTCATGATGTCGCTGAGGTAGGCGATCAGCGACGGGATGTCGTGGATCATGTCGGCGGTCGTTCCCTCCTGCACCAGCTGTCCGTCCACGTGCGTCGTCAGGCGCAGCGCCATGGGGTCTGGCACCAGCGCCTTCGGCACCAGCCAGGGACCCAGCGCGGTGGCCGCGTCGCGGTTCTTCACCCGCAGGTTGGGCCGGTAGTACGGTTCGAGGAAGTTGCGGATGGCGTAGTCGTTGGCCACCGTGTAGCCCAGGACGTGGTCCAGGGCCTGCTCGCGAGGGATACGGCGTCCTTCGCGGCCGATCACCACCGCCAGTTCGCACTCGTAGTGCATGAAGTCCGCGTCCTGCGGCCTGCGCGTGAAGCCCCGGTGGCCGACGATGGCGTTGGCGGCCTTCAGGAACACGATGGGCTCGGCCTTCTGGGCGGTGAGGAAACTCGCCTGGTCCGCCGAGGACTTGGCCGCCAGCTCGCTGGCATGGTCGGCGTAGTTCAGCGCCAGCGTGAAGATCGTGCGCGGCTCGAAGGGGGCGAGCCACTGAACCTCGTGCGCGCCGAGCACGCGGCCATCGGCCAGCCGCACGCGCTCCTCGGACGCGCCGTCCTGCGCCGGCCACGGCGTGCAGCCGTGCACCGCGCCTCCATGCACCACGCGTCCCTGTCTCATGGCGTGCCTCCTTCACTGCGAATCGTGTTCTCGACGCGGCCCACGCCGTCGATCTCCACCGCCACGCGGTCGCCGGCCCGCGCGCGGGGCAGCCCGGCGGGCACGCCGACCAGGAGCACGTCGCCGGCTTCCAGCGTCATGAAGTCGGTGACCTCGGCCAGCAGCCGGGCCACCGGCCGGATCAGGTTGCCCGTGTCCTCGCTCAGCCTCAGCTCGCCGTTCAAGTAGGCACGCAGCGCGAGCCGGTCCGGCGATCCCACCTGCGAAGTCGGCACCACCGGTCCCATGGGGCAGAAGGAGTCGCGGCATTTCTGCTTGATGGGCGGGCGCAGGATCGTGGCGTGCGGCACGGTCACGTCGTTGACGGTCCGAAAGCCGGCGATGAACGCCAGGGCGTCGGCCTCGCGCACGCGGGCGCAGGAGCGGCCCAGCACCACGCCGAGCGTGGCGCCGACCTCCACCTCGTCCACGCCTGCGGGCAGCACGATGTCCTCGCCGCTGGAACGCCAGGTGTTGGCCGGCTTGAGGTACAGCACCGGATTCCTCGGCGGCTTGAAGTGAGGCGCGAGGTGCATGGCGGGCTCCGCGGCCTCCCAGGCGCTGCGGAAGTTCAGGAGGCAACCGACGACGGTTTTCATGCGAGCGCCTCGTAGCCGAACAGCTCGGCAGGGTTGTCCACCAGGATGCGCCGGAGTTCGTCCTCGCTGCGCACATAGCGGTACAGCAGCTCCAGCAGGTCGGCGTCATTGGGCGGCGGCTTCTTCGAGACCGGATGTGGCCAGTCGGAGCCCCAGACGCAGCGCGCGGGTGCGGCATCGATGAGCACCCGCGCGAGCGGAACCACGTCGTCATACGGCGCGCCCGTGCGCGAGATCTTCTCGCCCAGCGAGAGCATGACCCAGAAGTTGCCCCGAGCCAGCAGCTGGCGCAGCTTGGCGATGTTCGGGTCGCGATCGGGGCCCAGCGTGGCGTCCGGGCGCCCCATGTGGTCGATGAGGACGGGAAGGTCCAGGTCCTCGAACCAGGACACGCTTTCGACGATGCCGGTCTGCTCCGGCTGCACCTTCATGTACCAGCCCAGCTCGCGCAGCTTGCCCACCGCGCGATCGAAGGCGGGGCGGGTGAGCACGGCGCCCAGGGCCTGGCGGAAGGAGAAGCGCGCACCGCGCACGCCGGCATCGTGCAGGCGCTGCAGCTCGGCGTCGCTCGCGGACTCGAAGACCAGCGCATTGGCGCAGGCCTTGTAGCCGGGGCCGAGTGCGGCCAGCGCATCCAGCACGACGCGATGGTCTTCGCCGTAGGTGGTGGTCTGCACGATGATGCCGCGCCGGATGCCCAGGGCCTGGTGCACGCGCTGGAGTGCCTCCGGCGTGGCCGTGGGCATTTCGTAGGCGGCGCCCGGCCGCACCGGGTACTTCTCGCGCGGGCCCAAGATGTGGAACTGGCTGTCGATGGCGCCCGCAAGCGCGGGCCGGCTGGGTGCGCGCGGCTCGGGGTGGAAGGGGAAGTAGTCGGACATGCGTGGCGTTCGAGTTCAGTCGATGTAGGCGGTCAGCTCGCACTGCACCAGGATGCCGCCGCTCAGGTCGGTGGCCTGCAGCGACAGCCGGGCGGGGCGGTCCTGCGGGTCCGGAAACATGGCCAGCCACTCTTCGTTCAGCGGTCCGCGCTGGCTGCGGTCCTTCAGCCAGACGGTGAGCCTCACCAGGTGCTGCGGACCGCCGCCCGCGGCGGCCAGGACATTGCGCACGTGCTGGAACATGTGGGCGCACTGCGCCTCCAGCGTGCCGGCGAGCTGGCCGGTCGCGGGATCGGTGCCGTTGATCAGGCCGCTCATGAGAAGCGGCCCGACCTTCGCCGCGGCCGGTATGGGGTTGGCGTGGCTGAAGCCCTCCACGTGGAGGGTCTGGCGTCGGCTCTCCATGGGCCCCCGCTCAGTTGGCCTTGATGTTGGCCGCACGGATGATCGGAAGCCACGTGGACTCCTCCTTCGCCAGGTAGGCGCTGAACTCCTTCGGCGTCATGAACTGGGTGTCGGCACCGGCCTGGTAGAAGCGCGCCTTCACGTCCGGGTTGGCCAGCACGGTGCGCAGCGCGGTGCTGAGCTTGTCGATGACGGCCGGGGGCGTGCCGGCCGGGGCGAGCACGCCGGTGAAGGTCTGGCCCTCCACGCCCGTGATGCCTTGTTCCTGCAGGGTGGGCACGTCCGGCAGCCAGGGCACGCGCTTGGGCGCGATGACCGCCAGCGGGCGGGTGCGCCCGTCCTTGATGAAAGGCTGCGCCACCGACACCTGGTCGATGTTGAACTGCACCTGTCCACCCAGCAGGTCGTTGGTGGCCGGCGCGTTGCCCTTGTAGTGCGCCGTGACCCACTTCGCGCCGGTCTGCTTCTGCAGCATCTCGCTCAGGAGGTGGTTGGTGGTGCCGGCACCGGGCGAGGCCATGGTCACGCTGTCGGGCTTGGCCTTGGCGAGCGCGACCAGCTCGGGCACCGTCTTCGCCGGCACCGAGGGATGCACCTGCACCAGCAGCGGCGTGAGCGAGACGGTCGAGATGGGCGCGAAGTCCTTCTGCCAGTGGTAGAGCGGACGGCCGTAGATGGTGGGCGAGTACAGCAGGGGCCCGTTGGCCGCCATGAAGAGCGTGTAGCCGTCCGGGTCGGCACGGGCGACGTGCTCCCCGGCCAGCATGCCGCCGGCGCCGGCCTTGTTCTCGACCACGATGGGCTGGCCCAGCAGCTTCTGCAGCTCGCCGGAGATGATGCGGGCCGCCCCGTCGACGTTGCCTCCCGGGGGATAGGGGACGACCAGGCGGACCGGCTTGCTGGGCCATTCCTGTGCCTGGACGGAGGGAGCGGCGGCCACCGCAAAGGCCGCGAGGGCGGCCGACAAAGGGGCGATCAACTTGCGCATGGGGTGTCTCCTGTCGTGGTTCGTGTCGCCGCACCACTCTAGGCAGGCCCGCCACGGCCATCAACGCCGATTCGGCGATTGCTTCCACGGGATGGAAGTTGCGGGGAAATGGTCTCGGCACCGGCGGTGGCGGCGATTACGATCGTCTGCCTGGTGGGTCGAGCACCCGAACTTCCATTGCTTGGACAGACGCCATGCGCATCAATGCCGCCGACCTGGATCCGCAGCAGACCTACAAGCTGCTGACCGGCATCATCGTCCCGCGCCCCATCGCCTGGGTCGCGACCCAGTCGCCCGAGGGCGTGCTCAACGTGGCGCCCTTCAGTGCGTTCACCTTCGTGTCCAACAAGCCGCCGATGGTGGGCGTGAACGTGGGGCGCAAGGCCGGCGTGATGAAGGACACCGGCAACAACATCCGCGAGCGCGGCGAGTACGTGGTGCACATCGCCGACGAGTCGCTGCTGAACGCGGTGCACGAGAGCGCCGAGGAGCATCCGCCGGAGGTGAGCGAGGTGGAGGTGCTCGGGCTGCAGTGCACCGCCAGCGATTTCATCTCGGTGCCGCGGCTGGTCGCGCCGCCCGTGGCCATGGAGTGCCGCCTGCACCAGTCGATCGCCTTCGGCGTGACTGGCTCGGAATTCATCGTGGGCGAGGTGCTGGCCTTCCACATCCGCGACGGCCTGGCCAGCAACTACAAGATCGACACGCTGGCGCTCAACCCGATCTGCCGCCTGGGCGGCCCGAACTACGCCACGCTGGGCCGCATCGTGACCCTGCGCGCGGTCGGGCAGACGGTGAAGACCGTTATCGACGGTTGATCCGACGTGCCCGGCATGGCCCGCCCTGGATTACCGCCGGACAGCGCCGACGGCGCGCAAAGCGTGCGCCGCGCCCTGGCGGTCCTGCGCCTGGTGGCCACCGGCCAGGACCGGGGCGTGCGGCTCACCGACGTGGCGCGGATGTGCGGGCTGCCCTTGCCGACGGTGCACCGCCTCCTGAAGGTGCTCATGGAGGAGACCGCCGTCGAGCAGGATGCGTCCACGCGCCGCTATCGCATCGGCCACGAGATCACGCTGCTCGGGCTGGCCAGGCCGGCCGGCCTGGCGCTTCGCACGGTGGCCGAGCCCGCGCTCACGGCGCTCGCGGCCGAGGTCGGCGACACGGTGTTCCTGAGTGTGCGGCACGGGTCCGACTCGGTCTGCATCGGGCGCTTCCTCGGCTCGCACACCATCCAGGTGCTGTCCATCGACGTCGGCGCGCGCAGGCCGCTCGGCGCCAGCGTGTCCGGCGTGGCGCTGCTGACCGGCGTCGAGGCGGCCGAGGCTGCGGCCGTGACGCAGGGCAATGCCGTGCGCCTGCAGGTGCTCGGCCGCAGCGTGCGGCAGGTCCTGTCGGCGGTGGCCGCCGCGCAGCGCCTGGGCCATGCCTACGCGCCGGTCGGCGTGATGCCGGGCACCAGCGCGGTGGCGGTTCCCATCCGGGACGCGGGGGGCAGGGTGGTGGGCGCGATCAGCATCGCGACCCTGGCCGAGCGGCTCGGGCGCGATCGGCTCCGCACGGTGGTGGCGGCCATGCAGTCGCATGTGGACCGCATCACGGCACGCCTGATGGATATCGACCGATCGCGGGCCGGGGCGCACCCGGCGAAAAAAGGCAGGATCGGCGAAGAGGCCCTGAAAAAAGCAGGCCCGCCGAAGCGGGCCTGAAAAAATAGAGCGGCAACAGGACCTTGGTCACCTGCCGTGCGTGCAGCTCTGTGGGCGAGTATGGGTGGCGCCAGGCCCCCACGTCATCACCAACCTGTCATGTCTACGCAGCCGAAGGACCTCAATTCAAGGCGTGGCGCTCACGCACATCGGGAAAGCGTGAATTAGTCAACGCGGCTTCTGCGCGAGGCCGGCGTTGTGAATCACCTCGCTCAGGCGCTTGACGTCCTGCTCCAGCCAGGCCCGGGTGTCGCGGCTGTTCATGTCGAGGACCTCGATGTCCAGGTCCTCGATCTTCTTGCGCACCGCCGGATCGCGCATGGCCTTGAGCACCGCGGCTTCGAGCTTGGCCAGCACCGGCTGGGGCGTGCCTTTGGGCGCGGCGATGTTGACGAAGGCGTCGTTCGCATCCATCTGCGGGTAGCCCTGCTCGCCGGTCGTGCCCACGTCCGGGATCGAGGGCAGGCGCTTGGGCCGCTGCACGGCCAGGATGCGCAGCTCCTTGCCGTGCAGGTTCTTCACCAGGGAAGCGTAGGGCAGGGTGCAGACCTCCACGTTGTTGCCGCGCAGACCGACCAGCGCCGGGGCCAGTCCGTTGTAGGGCACGTGCGTGACGTTGAAGTCCGAACCCGTCTTGGCCTTCACGAAGCCCTTGAGCATCTCCAGCTGCAGGTGGTTGAGGCCGCCCACGCCGGTGGTGCAGAAGCTGACCGCGCCGGGCTTGCTGCGGGCGTACTCCACCAGCTCGGTCAGCGACTTCGGCGCGAAGTTGCCGCTGGCGGCAATCACGGACGAATTGACGGCCACGGCGGCGATGGGCTCGAAGTCGGCGAGCTTGAACTCGAAATTGGGCACCAGCAGGTGCAGGTAGCCGTAGGCCGATCCCGAGGTGATGAGCAGGGTGTGCCCATCGGGCGGCGCGCTGGCGACCGAGCGGGCGCCCACGGCCGTGCCGGCGCCCGGCCGGTTGGCGATGACCACCGGCTGGCCCAGCGTTTCCTTCAGGTGCTCGGCAATGATCCGCGCCGTCACGTCCAGGCTGCCCCCGGCCGGGAAGGGCACCACGAGGGTGATGGGCTTGCTCGGGAAGGCCGCCGCGTCGGTGGCCCATGCGGGTGCCGCGCCCAGCAGCATGGCCGCGCTCGCGAGCAGGCCTGCGATGAGCCCGCGGCCGAGCCGACGGCGCAGGGGATGGATGGGGGGCATGGAGTCTCCTGAAACGTGGGCCGGATGCGCCGTGCGGCCGGCAGCGGCGATTGTGGGCAGGACCCTGCGGGCCGCCATCCAGGTTTTCACCGAGCGCTGCAGCGCGCTGCGGACAACCCGTGCGCCGGCCGGTCAGCGGCGCAGGATCTCGGACGGGCGACGCGGAAGGGCCGCAGGTGTGGGCTGGTGGCGCGCTTTCTCGCTGCGCCACCAGGCCACCTGGGCATCCAGGCTGCCGCCGAACTCGCGTTCGCGCAGCACATCGGCGGCCTCCGAGCAGTACGCCAGCACCTCGATCGGCAGGCGCTCGACCTCGCTCTGCCGCGCACATTCCAGGTAGATGACTCGAAGTTGCGCGACAGGAGTGGCTTCGAGCGTGGGCCGCACGGACTGGGCCGACGCACCCAGCGCCAGCGCGGCAGCCGCGAGGAGGGGCGGGCAGTGAGCGGCAGGCATGGAAGGCTCCTGCGGAGGGCGATCTTGCAAGCCGACCCATTGGGCGCCGCTGCCGCGGATCTGCACAGGGGAGGAACGTCCTCCAGGGCTGGGCGCATCGTCCTGCGGCCCCACGGCACGCAGGCCGCGCCGCAGCCACCCCCCGAAAGAGCTATAGCCGAGCTTGAGATTTTTTGGAATCGTTACTCACATTCACGACTGCTGACCGTGAGCCGACGTTCCGTATGAATCATTTCGCACCTCTGGCCCTTCCGAAGAGCGGCCACGCCACCCGCTCCGATACGTTCCCAGCAGTACCGGACGCCAAGGTGCGGTTCTCCGTGGTGATTGCGCTCTACAACAAAGCCCCGTATGTGCGCGCGGCCGTCGAGTCGGTGCTGGCCCAGCGGCTGGGAGACCTGGAGGTGGTGGTCGTGGACGACGGCTCCACCGATGGCGGTGTGGAGCGGCTGGCCGACATCGGGGACCCGCGGCTGGTCGTGGTGCGGCAGGCCAACGCAGGCGTCTCCGTCGCACGCAATCGCGGCATTGCGCTCGCGCGTGGCGAGTGGATCGTCTTCCTGGATGCCGACGACTGGCAGCACCCGGAGTTCCTCGCCCGGCTGGCGGCCGCCCAGGCCCGCCTGCCGGGCGCCTCGGTGGTGGCAACGCGCTACGCCGACTTCACGGCGGCGCGGCCCACGCTGGAGCCGAGCGAGTCCGCGCCCCTGGAAGTCATCGCCGACCTGCCCAGGCGATGGCGGCAAGGCCCGGCGTTCTTCACCGGCTCGATCGCGATCCGTGCCGGCCTGCTCAAGGACATGCAGCCCTGCTTCGCGCCGGGCGAGTCCTGCGGCGAGGACCTGGACCTGTGGCTCCGGCTGGCCGAGCGCGAGCCGGTGGCGCTCCTGCATGCGCCGCTGGTGGGGCATCGGATGGACGTCGAGGGCAGCCTCACGCGCCTTCACCTGGGCTTCGAGCCGCCTTTTGTCGTCCGCCTGCGCGAGCGGGCCGAATCGGGCGTGCTCACCCCTGCGCAGCGCCGGTCGGCGCTCGCGTTCGCCGCGCACATCGACGTCGACCTGGCCCGGATGGCCCTCGCGCAAGGACAGCGTGCCCTGGCGTGGCGATGGCTGGCCCGGGCGCGGCATGGCGCCACGGGGCTGCGCTGGTGGCGAACGCTGTCCATGCTGATTGCTCCCCGTCCGCCCAGGCTGGCCTGGTTGCGTCGGGCGATGCGAGTGGATGCCGCGGGTGGCGTGGCCTCCGGCGCCGCGCAGTGAATCGGCGGCGAGTTCCATCTGCAATCAGGATCTGATTTGTAGAACGGTTATTAATTGGCGTCGGCTGCAATCCGCAATTGGATACACTCGCGTTTCCAATTCACCGGAGTCCATGAAATGCCCCGCAAGACCTACGCTGAAATTCAAGATGAAATCGTCCGCCTGCAACGCGAAGCCGAAGAAGCGCGCGAGGCCGAACTGGCCGAAGTCATCGAGAAGATCAACAAGGCCATCGAGGTGTACGGGTTGCGCGCGAGCGACCTGAACTTTCCTGCCTCCAATGGTGTCGCCCCGCGTGGGCGGCGCGCTGCCGCCGCCCCGCGTGCCGGCAAGCGCGGCGGCCGCAAGGGCGCGGCGGCCAAATACCGGGACGCGCAGGGCAATGTATGGGGCGGACGCGGACCGCGGCCCCAATGGCTTCGCGATGCGCTCGCCTCGGGAAAGACGCTGGAGGATTTCCTGGCCTGATTCGCATCGGCGACCATGCCGATTCAAGGCCGGGGAATGCTTCATTCACCGGCTTCCGGTTCTCTCCATCGAAGGCGGCCGGCGGACAGGTTCCGGGTCTTTGTCGATGTGCCTGAAAAGGCGATCGAATCACCGGGATTGCGCCGTCCGCCCGTCGGCGAATTCCTTCTCAGGTGGTCCGTCCCGAGGCGGGACACCCCGCAATGCGGCGCGCTGCGGGCGAGCCCCCTGACCGACGCCGGCTGAGACTCGCGCGCCCCGCAAGCAGCGGTACCCGGCACAGGGCAGCGCAGCACCCGCAAACCGCACGCGCGGATGCTGCTCCGTCCTACAGCGGGCATCAACCCGAATCTCGACCATGGGTGCCCATGCACAAGCAAGCGGCCCCTGGCGAGCGCAGCCCCGGCGATCTCCTTCACGGGCAGAGCCATCCCAACCTCGCGGCGGTGCTCCCGGGTCGCGGCGATGGCGAGCGCGTGCGCCTCGTTCCCGAGCCGGCCGACGGCGAAACCCTGGCGCAGTACCTCGCACGCGTCCCCCGGCTGCCTGTGCGCCAGGCACTGGCGCTGGTCCTGCAGCTTCTGTCCGGCCTCGCGGCGCTGCATGCGCAGGGCCACGCGCATGGAGAACTCGGGCCTGACTGCCTGCGACTCGGGCGCACCGGGCAGCTCAAGGTGGGTGGCCTGGAGGACGGGACGCCGGTCACGGCAAGGGGTCCGTACCGCGCGCCGGAGCAGCAGCGCGGCCAGCCGGGCGACGCCCGCTCCGATGTCTACTCGGCAGCCGTTCTGGCGCACCTGCTGCTGGCTGGCGCGATGCCGCCGGCCGGTGGCGTGGGCGCCGGCGGCCTGCACGCGCTGCGCAGCGAGCTGCCGGCCAGCCTGGACGCCGTCTTCGCCCGCGCTCTGGCCAAGGAGCCGCACGCGCGCTTCCAGGACGCCGGTGCGTTCTCGACAGCACTGCAGGCCGTCCTGGCCCCGTCCCTGGGACTGGGCCCCGGGCCGACGCCGCCGCCGCCCGTGGCGCCGCGGCCCGAACCGCTTCGGCCACCCGCGGGGCTGGCGAACGCCCGCATCGACGCCCTGGGTGCGCGCGTGCAGCGCGTGGAGTTTTGCCTGGCCGCTGCCTGCCTGATCACGCTCGGCTGGATAGCGAGCGCCTTCACCGGCGTGGCGCCGATCGAGCCGGCGCGTCAGCTGGTCGAGCGCGGGTCGGTCCGCGTGGACAGCTCGCCCGGGCGGCGCTGGGAGGGCGTGCTGGAGGCGCCGGTCCTGCGGCTGCCCGCGGCATCGCAGCCGACCCCGGCCTTCGCAGCCGAACCGCCGATTGCATCCCCGCCGCCAGCGCAGAATCCCGTGTCGCAACCGCCACCGGAACCGCAACTGCAACTGCAACTGCAACCGCAACCACAGGCGCAGCCCCTGCCGGCCGCCCGCCCGCTCGACGCGGAGCCGCCCAAGCCGCGTCCGGTGAAGGCGCGCGAGCCGGAGACGGTGCGGGTCGAGCATGTGGCCAGGCGCGCTTCGGCCAGCCGGTCACGCCCGGAGCCGACATCGCAGCGCGGCAAGCGCCCGGTGCCCGGTCCGTCACCGCAGGCCGCCTGCGGGCCGGACACCGGGTTCGGCCACGAGCTCTGCACGGTCTTTCTCTGCGCGACGCGCGAGTACCGTCACCACCGCGTCTGCGTGACCATGCATACCCAGCAGCAGCGCGCGCGCGACCGCGCGGCCATCACCGTGGGAGGCCCCTGAGCCGGGTGCAAGGACAGGGCCCTGCGGGGCCCCGTCGCCTGCCGCCGTTCAGGCGTGCTGGTCCGGCTTCGGCGCCACCGGCTGCACGGACCACTCCGCCGGATCGTCGTCCTGGTCGGACTCGTCTTCCGCCTGCGTCTTGTGCACCTTGCCCGGCTTGTGGTGCGCCGGCGCGTAGATGGCGTACAGCTGCATGGGTTCTTCGCCGATGTTGGTCACGTTGTGCCAGGTGCCGGCCGGCACCATGATGCACCAGCCGTCCTCGACCTCCTTCTCGAAGGTGAGCTTGTCCTTGGCCGGACCCATCTGCACCCGTCCGCGGCCGCCGTCCAGGCGCAGGAACTGGTCGGTCTCCGCGTGCATCTCCAGGCCCACGTCCTCGCCGGGCGGAATGGACATGAGGGTCAGCTGCAGGTAACGCCCGCTCCAGGCGACGCTGCGGTAATTGGTGTTGGCCAGCGTCTCGTTTTCCAGATCGAACGATTGCGGCTTCGGGCCGATGTCTTCAATGGGCATGCGGGGGACTCCTTTGCTTGCATTGGATGGCGTATGAACGCGGCAGCATACGGGCTCGGCCGGCGGCAAAGCGTCGGACGCGACGACAATCCGCGCATGAATCACGAGCCCACGGCTGCAACCGACCCGCAGCGCCTGTCCAAGGTCGTCGCGGCGCAGCTGCCCTGCTCGCGGCGTGAAGCCGAGCAGTACATCGCGCAAGGCTGGGTCCGCGTGGATGGCGTGGTGGTCGAGGAGCCGCAGTTCCGCGTGCTGGGTCAGCGCGTGGAGGTCGATCCGAAGGCGCGGCTGCAGGACGACGTGGCGGTCACCTTCCTGCTGCACAAGCCCGCGGGCGCGAGCGAGGCGGACGCGCTGGCGATGCTCGCGCCCGGCGGTCGCTGGAGCGGCGATGCCTCGGACGTGCGTCCGGTGCGGGCCCATCTGGCCAGGCTCGCCCCCCTGCTGCCGCTGCCGCGAGAGGCCAGCGGGCTGGCGGTGTTCAGCCAGCATGCGGGCATCGTGCGCAAGCTCACCCAGGACGCCGAACTGCTCGAACAGGAGCTTGTCGCTCAGGTGGCGGGCCACACCGACGAGGGCGGCCTCGCGCGCCTGGGCCAGGGCCTGGTGGCGGCGGGGCGATCATTGCCGCCGGCCCGCGTGAGCTGGCAGAGCGAAACCCGGCTGCGGATCGCCGGCAAAGGGATGGTGCTCGATCGCATCGACGCGGTGTGCACGCTGGTGGGCCTGCGGCTCGAGGCGCTCAAGCGCATCCGCATCGGCCGCGTGCCGATGGCGTCCCTGCCACCGGGGCAGTGGCGCCACCTGCTCGCGGGCGAGCGCTTCTAGCTTCCAGCGTGTCAGTTGCGGTCCGGCCGCATGCGCTGGCCGCCCGCGGCGGCTGCGGACGCGTTGGCGCCCTGCGCCCCCATGGCGCGTGAAGCCGAGCCTGGATCGTAGGCCGCGACCATGGCCTGCTGGGTGTCCCACAAGGCCTGCCGCGCCTGTTCCATCGCGCGATTGCGCCGCTCGCCCGCCGGTTGCTGGGCCATCTGCTGCACCGACTGGCGCAGGCTGTCCGCGGCCCGCATGAGCTGGGTCACGGAACGCTGGTAGTCCGCATCGGACACGCTGGCGGTGCCGCGCCGCTGCGAAGGCGGGCTGGCCTCGATGTCGGGCATGCGGCCCGAGCCACGCATGTCGGGCGGCAGCGCGACCATCGCGCGCTGCGTTTCCAGCAGGGCGTCGTGGGCCTGGTCGATGGCGCGGTCGCGGTCCGGGCCGGGTTGCTTCTGGGCCATGGCCTGCACCGACTCGCGCAGGTGCTGGGCCGCCGCGCGCAGCTTCTCCATGGCCTGTCCGCTGGTGTCGCCCGCCGTGGCGGCCGGGCTGGCGGCCGAGGCGGCCGGCGTGCTGGACGAGCCCTGGGCCAGGGCAGCGGCCGAGGTGGCCATGAGCGCCGCCGTGCAGGCGGACGTGATCAGGTGTTTGCGCATGAGTGCTCCTTGCAAAGTTGTGGAGGCCGGCGTGCGCGAAGCGGCGCCGGTGTCATGCACGTTGGTTCAGATCGCGCTGGCGCGGTTCTGCGTGGTCACAGGCGGACACGTCCGTCACGTGCGCGACGGCACCGCGGCCGCTCACCACAGTGCGGAGTCGCGCAGGCTTTCGATCTGCTCGCGCTGGCGCCGCAGCATCCGGCGGCGCCAGGCGGCGGCCAGCAGCCAGGCGACGGCCGTGGCCAGGAGCAACTCCCAGCCCTGCAGCTCGCGCGAGAGCCAGGCCGGCGCGGCGAGCCACAGCAGCGCGGCCACGGAGAGCGGGACGAGGACGACAAGAAATTTGAGCAAGGGACGGCTGTGCTGTTGAGCAGAAGCCATTCTGCCCTGCCTCCATCGCGCTCCATGGGACAGTGGCGTCGCCACGACGAAGGGCTTGACTCAGCCGCCACCGCCTGCATGGCCCAGGCGTTGACACCGTGCCCGCTCCTGCCTACATTGACCATCTTTATCGATGGGGCGAAACAAAATCGATTACCGCCTCGCCGACCCTGTCCACATCAACCCAGGAGAGCCAGCCATGTTGAAGACCACCCTTCGCCGCCGTGCCCTCGGACTCGCCGTCGCCGCCGCGGTCTTCGTGGCCGCCGGCCCGGCCCTGGCGCAGGCCACCAAGCTGCGCGTGAGCACCATCCCCATCATCGACACGGCGCCGCTGCAGGTCGCGATGGCCAAGGGCTTCTTCAAGGACGAGGGGCTGGAGATCGACACCACGCCCATGGCCGGCGGCGCCGCGGGCCTGCCTGCGCTGGCCGCGGGCCAGGTGCAGATCGCCTTCAGCAACATCATCTCCACGCTGCTGGGCGCCAAGCAGGGGCTGGGGTTCGAGATCGTCGCGGCCGGCAGCGGCACGGCCGACAAGGCGCCCGACTTCGGCGGCCTCATTGCCACCAAGGCCGGCGGCATCAAGACCGGCAAGGACCTGGAAGGCAAGCGCCTGGCCGTCAACACGCGCAACAACATCGGCTGGATGTACGCGCGCGAATGGGTGCGCAGCACCGGCGGCGACCCCGACAAGGTGACCTACGTGGAGGTGCCGTTCCCGCAGATGCCCGATGCGGTGCGCGGCAACCGTGCAGACGCCGCCTTCGTCATGGACCCCTTCATGTCCGCCGCCGTGGAGCAGGGCGACGTGCAGGTGATCGGCTGGCCCTGGAGCGACGTGCAAAAGCGCGTGCCCATCGCCCAGTACGTGGCCACGCGCAGCTACATCCAGCAGAACCCGCAGGTGATCGAGAAGTTCGTGCGCGCCTACAACAAGGGCGTGGACTGGACCAACGCCAACAAGGGCAGCGACGAGTGGCTGCGCATCATCTCCGGCTACACCAAGCTGCCGCCCGAGCGCATCAAGGGCCTCGTGCTGCCGCCTTTCGAGAAGACCGTGGATCCGGCGGCACTGGACCGCGTGGTGGAGCTGATGCGCAAGAACGGCATGATCGAAGGCGCCTTCGACGCCAAGCCCCTGCTGTACAAGACGGCCACGCAGGCGCCGCGCTGAAGGCGGTCATGAGCGCTTGTTCACCGTGGCGATGGCCCCGGTGAAGTCCCTGCTCCTAGAGCGCCTCGAGGAACAGCCGCTCGAAGTCCGCCGCCGTGCAGGGCCTGGGGTTCGTCTGGTGGCAGATGTCCGCCACCGCCACCTCCACCAGCCTGGGCAGCTGATCGCGGCGCACGCCGTGCGAGGACAAGCTGCCGTCCAGCCCGATGCGGCGCTTGAGGCCGCGCAGCCAGGGGACCAGCGCAGCGCCGTCGTCCCCCAGCCCGCAGGCGTGGGCGAGCTCGTCGAACTTCGCGGGCGCCGCCTCGTGGTTCCAGGCGAGCACCGTGTCGATCATGAGCGCGTTGGCCAGCCCATGGTGCAGCCCGCCCACGGCCCCCAGCGCATGGGCGCAGGCATGCACCGCGCCCAGGTCCTTCTGGAAGGCGATGGCGCCCATCATGGAGGCCATCATCATCTCGCCGCGGGCGCCCAGGTCCGCGCCCTGGTGCACCGCGCGTTCGATGCTGCGCGCCGCCAGGCGCGTGCCTTCCAGCGCGATGCCGTCGCACAGCGGATGCCAGCTGGGCGACAGATAGCTCTCGATGTTGTGCGTGAGCGCGTCCATGCCGGTGGCGGCCGTCACGGCGGGCGGCAGGCCCAGGGTGAGTTCGGGGTCGGCGAAGACCTGACGCGCGAGCAGGCGGGGGCTGAAGACGATGCGCTTGAGGTGCGTGTCGTCCTCGCTCACCACGGCCGAGCGGCCGACTTCGGAGCCCGTGCCCGCCGTCGTGGGCAGCGCCACGATCCAGGGCAGCGGGCGGTCGATGGCGCGCACGCGCGGATGGTCCCAGGCGTATTCCAGAATGTGGCCTTCGTGCGTGGCCATGAGCCCCACCACCTTGGCGACATCCAGCGCCGCACCGCCCCCGAAGCCGATCACGCAGTCGGCCCCGTGCGTGCGGAAGGCCTCGGCGCCCGCCATGACCTGCGAAGCGCTGGGGTTGCCGGCCACGCCGTCGTACACCGCCACGTCCAGGGCCTGCAGGTGGCTGCGGAATTCGGCCAGCACCGGCAGCGCCGCGAGCGCGCGGTCGGTCACGAGGAGCGGGCGCGACAGGCCTTGCGCCGCCAGGTGGCTCGCCACCTCCTTGCGCGCGCCGGGGCCGAAGCGGATGGCAGTGGGGAAGGCGAAGCTGTGCAGGCTCATCTCTCGCAGGCGTTCAGATGATTTCGAAGTAGCGCTGGCGTTCCCAGTCCGTCACCGCGTCGAGCCACTGGCGCCACTCCCAGTCGCGCGTGGCCGCGAAGTGCTCGACGAAGGTGTCGCCCAGCCAGTCGCGCGCAATGGCGCTGCGCTCGAAGACGCGGGTGGTCTCGATCAGGGTGCGCGGTGCGCGCGCGATGCCCTCGGCGCCCTGGTTGGTGCCGGTGATGGGCGGGGCCGTGAGCTTCAGGCCCTGCTCCACGCCGTGCAGGCCGGCGGCGATCACGGCCGCCATGGCGAGGTAGGGGTTCACGTCCGCGCCCGGGCAGCGCGTCTCCAGCCGGGTGGCCTTGGGCGAGCCGGCCAGCACGCGGAAGCTGGCCGTGCGGTTGTCCATGCCCCAGGTCGGCTTGACCGGCGCCCAGAAGCCGTCCACCAGGCGCTTGTAGCTGTTGACGGTGGGCCAGAAGAGCGGCGCGAACTCCATGAGGCACTGCACCTGGCCGGCCAGGTAGCTCTCGAAGAGCGGGCTCATGCGGCGCGGGTGGTCGGCCGCGAAGAAGACGTTGTCCTGGCCGTCGGACAGGCTCTGGTGGATGTGGCCGCTGCAGCCGGGGTACTTCGCGCTCCACTTGGCCATGAAGCTGGGCATGATGCCGAAGCGCTTGCCGATCTCGCGCGCGCCGGTCTTGAACAGGATGGCGCGGTCGGCCTGCTCCAGCGCGGGCGAGAACAGCAGCGCGGCCTCCAGCACCCCGGGTCCGGTCTCCGTGTGCAGGCCCTCGATGGGCACGCCGAAAGCCGCCATCTCGTCCATCAGCGCGCGGAAGAAATCGGGGTGGTCCGCCATGCGCAGCAGCGAATAGCCGAACATGCCCGGCGTGATCGGCTCGGGATCCACGCCGCGCTTGGCCGCCCAGCTGTGCGGCGTTTCGCGGAAGTTGAACCACTCGAACTCGAAGCCCGTCATGACGGCAAAGCCCAGCTTCTCGGCGCGGGCCAGGACACGCCGCAGCGTCTGGCGCGGACACAGCGGGAAGGGGCTGCCGTCGGGTGATATGAACTCGGCCAGGAAGAAGGGCACGTCGCCGTCCCAGGGCACTCGGCGTGCGGTGTCGGGGTCGATGCGGGCGAGGGTGTCCGGAAAGCCGTGCTGCCAACCGGTCACCTGCGTGTTGTCGTAGGTCACGTCCTGGCTGTCCCAGCCGAACACCACGTCGCAGAAGCCGAAGCCGCCGGTGGATGCCGACTCGAACTTGTCGATGTGCAGCAATTTGCCGCGCAGCACGCCGTCGATGTCGCTGGCCGCGACCTTGACGCGGGTCTCGCCGGCCTCGCGCAGTGCCGCGATCCGGGGGTGAAGCTGCGCAGGGGGCACGCCGGTTCCTCCTTCCGCCGGGGACAAGGCCGGCTGGGTTCGGGCAGCGTAGCCGGCCCGCGCGGCCGGCGTGGGCCGCGCGGACGCAGACACGGCGCCGTCCTACAGGACGGCGGCGGGCCTACCTCAGCTCGGTCTGCGTGCCGGCCAGGGTGCGCTCGTACGCGCCGTCGCCGTTCGCGTCCACGAGCAGGGTGGCGCTGTCCGGGGCCACCAGCCGCAGCAGCAGGGCGGAGCCGCCGCCCGTCACCTTCAGCTCGCCGCTCAGGCCGCTGCCGACCTGAACCAGCGCCACCGGCGTGGTGAGGGTGTAGCTCACCGGGGCGGAGCCCAGGCGCCCGTCGGTCGCCTCGATGGCGGCCGCGAGGGCCAGGGTGGTCTGCGCGCCATCGACCGCAACGGACTGCCGCCAGTCGCGCCAGGTGATCGAACGCGTCTGCCCGCTCATGGTCAGGCTGCTGGTGAAGCGGGTGCCGGAGAACACGAAGCTCTCGCGCGTGGCCGCACTGGCGGACCAGGTCGCCAGCAGGTCGCCGTCGGCCTCCACGACGTACTGGGGGGTGCTGGTCCGCAGGCTGGTGGCGACCAGGGCCAGCTCGGCCTGCGCGGGATAGGAGCTGGCAAAGCTGCCGCTGCGCACGGTGAGGGACAGGCCGCCGTCCAAGGTTTGGAGCTCGCCGTCCACCAGCATGCGGCAGCCGGTGGCGATGAGGTTCACCTGGTCGCCGGCCACGAGCGTCTCGCCGTCGGCAACGTTGCCGCTCACGCGCAGGGTGCCGCCTTGCGGACAGGCGACCGACTCGTCCACGGCCGCCTTGGTGGTGGACAGGCCCGCCCGCTTCGCCGCCAGGCCGGCCAGCGTGCTGGCGCTGCGAACCACCTGCAGGGTGGGGGAGGCGGCGCCGCCGATGCCGAGTCCCTTCAGGCCCGAGACCAGGTCCGCGGTGCTGCCGGTGCCCTCGCTGGCGACGTTCTCCAGCGCGCTGGCCGCCACCGGCTTGGCATTGGCCTCGGTGATCTTCAGGGGCGCGGCCGACGAACCGCCGATCCCGCCACTGCCGGCGCCGCCGCTGCCGCCGCCCCCGCCGCAGGCTGCCAGCAGCAGGGCGCAGGCTGCCACGCTCAGGACCGTGGCTCGGCGATCGCCGGCCTTCCAGGATTCACTCATTGCTTCTCCTCGTGATTGGACTGGAAATCATATCGATGAGGTGGGGCTTTTCAAAGCGTTGCGTGGCGCGAGCCCTGCACCCCAACGCTCCCCCCAAAGGGAGAGGGGGTGCTGCACCTTCCCCTTCTGGGGGAAGGCCGGGATGGGGGCCGCGCGGGAAGCGGCGTTGTCGGCGCGCGAGCCCCCACCCCAGCCCTCCCCCAGAGGGGGGGGGAGTCTTCACGCCCGCGTGAACAGCTCGTGCAGCAAGGCGCGCAGCCACTGCTGCCCGCCTTCCCGGGCCGTGCTCGCGTGCCAGACCAGGCGCACGTCGTAATGCGGGGCGAAGCCGAGCGTCCACACGCGCAGGCCCGAGAGCTGCGCGGCGTACATGGCCGGCACGATCGCCAGCAGGTCGGTGCGGGCCACCAGTTCCGGCAGGGCGCTGAAGTGGCGGGCGCGCAGCACGATGCGCTCGGCCAGCTTCAACTCCAGCAGCATGGCCTCCACGCTGCTGTGGAAGGTGGCGGTGGGCGCGGCCAGCGCCAGCCAGGCCTGCGCCAGCTGCTCGCGCGTGAGCGAGCGGCCGGCGCGGCCCGAGCCCGGCCGCCACTCGGGCGCGGTGATGGCGACGTACTGCTCGCGGAACAGCAGGTCGGCGTGCACGCCCCGGTGCTGGGGCGAGAGGATGCCGACGGCGCAGTCGATCTCGCGTGTTTCCAGCGCGCTCGCCACTTCGGGCGCCGCCACGGCGATGTTGGCCACGCGGGTGTGGGGCGCGCGCGCCCGCAGGGCGGCGGTGAGCGGCGGCAGGAACAGGCGCTCGCCGAGGTCCGACAGCGACAGGCGCCAGGTGGTGTCGCTGCGCGCCGGGTCGAACTCCTCGAAGCCGGTGACCACCGCTTCCAGCGAGACGAGGTGCGCGAGCACGGCCGGCGCCACCTGCTCGCACAGGCGCGTGCGCTGCAGGCCGGCCGGGGAACGCACGAAGAGCTCGTCGCCGAAGAACTGGCGCAGCCGTGCCAGGGCGTTGCTGGTGGCCGACTGCGACAGGTTCAGGGCGCGGCCCGCGGCGGTGACCGAGCCGGTGCGATGGATGGCGGCCAGCACGCGCAGGAGGTTGAGGTCGAGATGGCGGAAGTTCATGGCAGGCGAGGGGCTTCGACAGGCTCAGCCCGAACGGATGGTATTCACATGATCAATGTACGTCATCCATAAAACCCATTCGCCAAATGACCCCCGCGCGGGTAGATTCGCGGCCGGAGACACCACAACCCATGGCAGAACGATCCTTTGCCGCCGAGGTGCAGAAGCTGCGCCTGGGCGCCGGCGACGAATTCCACGGCGAGGGCATCCTCGCGGTGACCAAGGCCTTGCTGCAGTCCGGCGTGTCGTACGTGGCCGGCTACCAGGGCGCGCCCATCTCGCACCTGATGGACGTGCTCACCGACGCCAACGACATCCTGCGCGAGCTGGGCGTGCGCTTCGAGCACAGCGCCTCGGAGGCCACGGCCGCGGCCACGCTGGCGGCCTCGGTGAACTACCCGCTGCGCGGCGCCGTCACCTTCAAGAGCACGGTGGGCACCAACGTGGCCTCCGACGCCATCGCCAACCTCGCCTCGGGCGGGGTCACGGGCGGGGCGCTGATCATCGTGGGCGAGGACTACGGCGAGGGCTCCAGCATCATGCAGGAGCGCTCGCACGCCTTCGCCATGAAGTCGCAGGTGTGGCTGCTCGACCCCCGGCCCAACCTGCCCAGCATCGTGGACGCCGTGGAAAAGGGCTTCGAGCTGTCCGAGGCCAGCCGCACGCCGGTGATGCTGGAGCTGCGCATCCGCGCCTGCCACGTGCACGGCAGCTTCATCGCCAAGGACAACCGCCGCGCCGACTTCACGCTCAAGGACGCCATCGAGCAGCCGCGCCGAGACACCGAGCGCATCGCGCTGCCGCCGGCCACCTACCTGCATGAGCAGGAGAAGGTCACGCAGCGCTGGCCGCAGGCGCTGCGCTTCATCCAGGAGCGCGGGCTCAACGAGTTCTTCGCCGAGGACGCGCAGGACTTCGGCATCGTGCTGCAGGGCGGCCTCTACAACGGCGTGCTGCGCGCGCTCGAACTGCTGGGCCTGGCCGATGCCTTCGGCAACTCGCGCGTGCCGCTCTACGTGCTGAACGTGACCTACCCGCTGGTGGACGCGGAGTTCACGCGCTTCTGCGCGGGCAAGCGCGCCATCCTCATCGTGGAGGAGGGCCAGCCCGACTTCATCGAGCAGGCGGTCAACGCCCTGCTGCGCAAGGCCGACGTGCAGACCCGCGTGCAGGGCAAGGACGTGCTGCCCATGGCGGGCGAGTACACGGGCGGGGTGCTGCTCAAGGGCATCGCGCGCTTCGTGGAGCAGCACGCGCCGGCGCTGCTGGAAGGCCGCGAGCTGCCGGCCGCGGCCCGCCCGCAGTTGCCCGCGCCCACGCCCAAGACCATCGCCATCCAGGACGCCGCGAGCCAGGTCCACGGCCGCCCGCCTTCCTTCTGCACCGGCTGCCCCGAGCGGCCCATCTTCACCGCCATCAAGCTGATCGAGCGTGAGCTCGGTCCGCACCACATCAGCTGCGACATCGGCTGCCACCTGTTCTCGATCCTGCCGCCCTTCAACCTCGGCGCGACCACCATGGGCTACGGCCTGGGCTGGGCCGGCGCCGCGGCCTTCAACACGCCCGAGACCGACAAGCGCACGCTGGCCATCATGGGCGACGGCGGCTTCTGGCACAACGGCCTGACCAGCGGCGTGGGCAACGCGGTGTTCAACCAGAGCGATAACGTGCTGGTGGTCATCGACAACGGTTATTCGGCCGCCACCGGCGGCCAGGACGTGCTCTCGTCCAAGGCCGACAACCTCATTCGCTCGACCAAACATCCGATCGAAAAGGCCGTGCGCGGCGTTGGCGTGGACTGGGTGCGCACCGTGGACCACACCTACAGCCTGGAGCGAATGCGCGATGCGCTGCGCGAGGCGCTCACCACCAAGACCAAGGGCCCGAAGGTGATCGTGGCCTCCAGCGAGTGCATGCTGAACAAGCAGCGGCGCATCAAGCCGCTCACGCGCAAGGCCATCGGCGAGGGCCGCCGCGTGGTGCGCGAGCGCTTCGGGGTCGACCCGGACACCTGCACCGGCGACCACTCCTGCATCCGCCTCTCGGGCTGCCCCTCGCTCACCATCCGCGACAACCCCGACCCGCTGCGGCGCGACCCGGTGGCCGCGGTGGTGGACAGCTGCGTGGGCTGCGGCCTGTGCGGCGAGGCGGCGCATGCGGCCGTGCTGTGCCCCTCGTTCTACCGCGCCGAGATCATCAACAACCCCAGCCGCTGGGACCGCTTCAAGCAGCGCGTGCGCGAGCGCGTGATCGGTTTCCTGCAGGCGCGCATCGAGCGGCGGCTCGCGGGGCTGGCGGCATGAGCGGTGTGATGAACGCCACCCTGCAACCCCGCGCGATCACCATCGCCCTGCTGGCCATGGGCGGCGAGGGCGGCGGCGTGCTGGCCGACTGGATCGTGGACCTGGGCGAGCACAACGGCTATTTCGCGCAGACCACCTCGGTTCCCGGCGTGGCGCAGCGAACCGGCGCGACGGTGTACTACCTGGAGCTGTTCCCGCGCGACGCGGTGCCTGCCGGCCAGGCGCCCGTGCTGGCCCTCGCGCCCGTGCCGGGCGAACTGGACGTGGTCGTCGCCTCCGAGCTGATGGAAGCCGGCCGCGCGCTGCAGCGCGGACTGGTCACGCCCGAGCGCACGACCTTCATCGCGTCCACGCACCGCGTCTATTCCATGACCGAGCGCACCGCCATGGCCGACGGCCGGGTCGATGCGGACAAGCTCCTGGACGGCGCGCGCGCGGCCGCCGCCCGGCTGGTGACCGCCGACTTCGCCTCGCTCGCCGAGCAGGCCGGAGGCCCCATCGCGCCGGTGCTGTACGGCGCGCTGGCCGCCTCGGGCGCGCTGCCCTTCACGCGCGAGCAGTTCGAGGCCTCCATCGAGCGGGGCGGCGTCGGCGTCAAGGCCAGCCTGAAGGCCTTCGCCGCGGGGCACGCGGCCGCGCTCGCGCCTGCGCACGAGCCGGTCGCGCCCGCGCCCGCCGTGGCGCTGGGGCCGCGCCTCGCGCCGCTCGGGGAGCGCATCGAGCGCGAGTTTTCGGCCGAGGCCCGGGACATCCTGCGCCACGGCGTGCTGCGCCTGGCCGACTACCAGGATTTGGACTACGCGGCCGCCTACCTGGACCGGCTGCGCCCTTTCAAGGACGAAGGCGAGCTGCTGCAGGAGACCGCGCGGCACCTGGCGCTGTGGATGTCCTATGAAGACGCGATCCGCGTGGCCGACCTCAAGACGCGGCGCAGCCGCTTCGACCGCGTGGCCGGCGAGGTGCGCCTCGCGCCCGCGCAGATGCTGCAGATCAACGAGTTCATGCACCCGCGCGTGGAGGAGATCGCCGACATCCTGCCGGCGGGCCTGGGCCGCTGGCTGCTGCACACGTCCTGGGCCCGCGGTGCGCTCGGGCCCTTCACGCGCAAGGGCCGCGTGGTGCGCACCAGTTCGCTGGGCGGCTACCTGCAGCTCTATGCCATCGCTTCGCTGCGCGGGCTGCGGCGGCGGTCGCTGCGCTACGAGCAGGAGCAGGCGCGCATCGAGGCCTGGCTGGGCCAGGTGCGCCGTCTGGCCGCCACGCACCCGTCGCTGGCTTTGGAGGTCGTGCGCGCGCAGCGCCTGGTCAAGGGCTACGGCGACACGCATGCGCGCGGCTGGCGCAACTTCGAGCGCCTGATGGCCACGCTGCCCGCGCTGGAGAACGACGAACGCGGTGCCCAGCGCCTGCAGGCGCTGGCGCGCGCGGCGCTGGCCGACGAGAACGGCCGGGCACTCGATGCGGCACTCGCGTCGTCCTGATGAGGCGGCACTCGCCTCGTCCTGACCATGCGGCACTCGCGTCTTCCTGAATTGACCGGCACGGTGGCTGCGCTTATGGTCCGACGCGCCCCTGCCCACAAGATCACAACCCACCAGGAGACAAGACCATGCAACGACGCCTGATGATCCAGACCACCGCCGCCCTCGCGCTCAGCGCGGGCCTTGCCGTACCGGCCCTGGCGCAGGAGACCACGCTGCGGCTGGTCAGCGCCTTCGCCGAGAACGGCATCTATGCCCAGCGCCTGCAGGAGTGGGTCAAGAAGGTGAACGCCGAGGGCAAGGGCGTGCTGCAGATCAACTTCATCGGCGGCCCCAAGGCCATCCCCACCTTCGAGGTGGGCAACGCCGTGAAGACCGGCGTGGTGGACATGGCGATGTCCACCGGCGCGTTCTACACCAACGTCATGCCGGAAGCCGACTTCCTCAAGCTGACCGAGGTGCCCATCGCGCAGCAGCGCAAGAACGGTGCCTTCGACGCCATCAACAAGGTCTGGAACGAGAAGGCCAACATGCAGTACCTGGGGCGCATGGTGGAAAACCAGCCCTTCCACATCTACACGAACAAGAAGGTGGACAAGCCGGACCTTTCGGGCCAGAAGATCCGCATCACGCCCGTGTACCGCGACTTCTTCCAGGCCCTGGGCGCCAACGTGGTCACCACCGCGCCCGGCGAGGTCTACACGGCCCTGGAGCGCGGCGTGGTCGATGGCTACGGCTGGCCCATCGGCGGCATCTTCGACCTGAACTGGCAGGAAAAGACCAAGTACCGCATCGACCCCGGTTTCTACGACGCCGAGGTCTCGCTCATCATGAACCTGCCGGCCTACCGGCGCCTCACGCCCGCGCAGCGCGACTTCCTGAACAAGCAGGTGCTGGCGCTGGAGGCGCAGAACGACTTCTGGGAGAAGTACAAGGCCGAGGAAACCGCGCGCCAGGAGAAGGCCGGCATCCAGGCCATCAAGTTCGACGCGGCCGCTTCCAAGGCCTTCCGCGACAAGGCCTATGAGGTCGCCTGGGCCGGCGCAGAGAAGCAGAGCCCCGAGGTGGCCAAGCGCTTCAAGCCGCTGTTCGCACCCGCGGCCAAGTGAGCGGCGCGCCCGCCCGCACACCAGGGAAAGCGGCAGGCGCGGTCTCCCGCGCCTACGGCCGCCTGCTCGCCGCCCTGGCGCTGGCCGGCTGCGCCGTGCTCTTCGCCATGATGCTGGTCATCGTGGCCGACGTGTTCCTGCGCAATGTCGCCGTGCCCGGGCTGCCGCGCGGCCTGGCCTGGAGCAACGAGGTCTCGGAGCTGATGCTGTACTTCACCACGGTGCTCGTCGCGCCCTGGCTGTTGCGGCAGGGCCAGCACATCCGCGTGGACATCCTGCTGCAGGCGCTGCCCAAGCGCCTCGCATGGTCCCTGGAGTGGGTGGGCGACGTGATCGGCCTCACCTGCTGCCTCTTCATCGCCTGGTACGGCGCCCGGGCCGCCTGGGCCAGCTATGCGGATGGCGCACTCAGCATCAAGACGCTGGTAACGCCCGAGTGGTGGTCGCTCGCGCCGCTGCCCATCGTCTTCGTGCTGCTGGCCATCGAGATGGTCTTTCGCATGCAGCGCCTCTGGCACGCCGAGCGCGGACCGCGGCAGGACGCGGTGAGCGCGGCATGAGACAGGGGACAGGCGCATGACCGGCTGGGTCGCCGCGGCCTGGCTGATGCTGGGCGGATCCACCTTGCTGCTGCTGATCGGCATGCCGGTGGCGCTGACCTTCATCACGGTCAACATCATCGGCGCCTGGCTCTACATGGGCGGCGAGCCCGGCCTCATGCAGCTGGCGCGCAGCAGCGTGAGCTCGGTCACCGCGTTCTCGCTCACCCCGATCCCGCTCTTCGTGCTGATGGGGGAGGTGCTGTTCCACACCGGGCTGGCGCTCAAGGTGATCGAAGGCATCGAACGCCTGATCCGCCGCATCCCCGGCCGCCTGGCCGTGGTGGCGGTGGTGGCCGGCACGGTGTTCTCGGCCATCTCCGGCTCCACCATCGCCACCACCGCCATGCTGGGTTCGCTGCTGCTGCCGGTGATGCTGGCGCGCGGCTACCACCCGCAGCTGGCGACCGGCCCCATCATGGCCATCGGCGCGGTGGACATGCTCATTCCGCCCTCGGCGCTCACGGTGCTGCTGGGGTCGCTGTCGGGCATCTCCATCTCCAAGCTGCTCATCGGCGGCGTGGTGCCGGGCCTCATCCTCTCGGTCGCATTCGTGGCCTGGATCGTGGCCAGCGTGAAGCTGCGCCCGCAGCTCGCGCCGGCGGTGGAGGACGCCCCCACGCACACGGGCTGGGAGCGCTGGCGGCCCTTCTTTCTGTACGTGCTCCCCACGCTCTCGATTTTCGGCGTGGTGGTGGGCGCGCTCACCCTGGGCTGGGCCACGCCCACCGAGTGCGCTGCGCTCGGCGCCTTCGCGACGCTGGTGCTCGCGGCCGCCTACCGCGCGCTGCGCTGGGACGCGCTGGTCAAGGCGCTCAAGGGAACGGCGGCCATCTCGGGGATGATCCTCTTCATCATCCTGGGGGCCACCACCTTCGCGCAGATCCTCTCGTTCTCGGGTGCGAGCAACGGGCTGGTTCAGCTCATCACCGGGCAGGGCTGGTCCACCGAAATGATCGTCGCCGGCATGATGGCCATGCTGATCTTCCTGGGCATCTTCGTGGACCAGGTGAGCATGATGATGATCACGCTGCCCATCTTCATGCCCATCGTGCAGGCGCTCGCCATCGACCCCATCTGGTTCGGCGTGATGTTCCTCATCTGCATGCAGCTCGGCCTGCTGCTGCCGCCGCACGGGCTGCTGCTCATGACCATGCGCGGCGTGGCGCCGCCCTCGGTCACCATGCTGCACATCTTCAAGGCCGTGGCGCCCTATGTGTTCATGAGCCTGCTGCTGCTCGCGGCGGTGTTCTGGCTGCCGGGCATCGCGACCTGGCTGCCGGCCTGGATGGGGTAGTCCCACGCACGAGCTTTCAAGCTCGGCACCTACACGCCGGCCGCGCCGGCGTTCCTACGCTTGGCCGCATGGACGCAAGCTGGTGGGTGGCGATCAGCGCCGCGGTGGCCGCGGGGTCGCTGCTCGTGCTGTGGTCCGTGCGGCGCCACAACAACCCGGTGCTCGATCTGCGCTGCGACCTTCCCATCGACAAGCTGATGCCCTCGCTGGCGGGCCTCACGCTCGGACGGTGCGCTCCGGGCAACGCCGTGCAGGTGCTGGAGAACGGCGCCTTCTTCGACGTGCTGGTCGAGCATCTGCGGGCCGCCCGCCGCTCGATCCACTTCGAGACCTTCCTGTGGAAGGACGGTGTGCTCGGCCAGCGCCTGGCGGACGTGCTGTGCGAGCGTGCCCGTGCCGGCGTGCAGGTGCGCCTCACGCTCGACGCCACCGGAACGCGCGGCATGGGGAATGAAGTTCGCCGGCAACTGCAGGACAGCGGCTGCCGCATCGCGCGCTTCCACCCGCTGTCCTTCAAAACGCTGGGCATGCTCAACGACCGCACGCACCGCAAGATGGTCGTGATCGATGGGCGCGAAGCCTTCATCGGCGGGCACTGCGTGGTGGACGAGTGGCTGGGGGACGCCGAGGACGGACAGCACTTCGCGGACGTGAGCGTGCTGCTGCACGGCCCCATCGTGCACAGCATCCAGGCGGCCTTCAGCGAGAACTGGGGTGCGGTCACGGGCGAGATGTTCGTCGGCGACGCCTTCTTCCCGCCGCTGGAGCCGGCCGGCGACGTGAGCGCCTTCGCCGCCTACGTCAAGCCGGAAGGTTCGGCGCCGGCGGTGAAGATCCTGCACCACGCGGCCATCTGCCTGGCGCGCCGGCGCCTGTGGATCCAGAACCCCTACTTCATCCCCGAACCCGAGGCCGTCCGCAGCCTGGGCGAAGCCGTGCGGCGCGGGGTGGACGTGCGCGTGCTCATGCCTTCCACCAGTGGCTCGGACAACCCGATGGTGCAGCACGCGGGACGCCACAACTTCGAGCGCCTGCTCGAATCCGGCGTGCGCCTCTTCGAGTACCCGCACACGCTGCTGCACCAGAAGATCATGACCATCGACGGCGCGTGGAGCGCCATCGGGTCGAGCAACTTCGACGACCGGTCCTTCGAGATCAACGACGAGATCACGCTGGGCATCCTGGACACCCCGCTCGCCGCCCGGCTGGATGCCGTGTTCGAGCGCTATGCCGCGCGGGCGAACGAGATCCGACTCGATCGGTGGCGCCGGCGGGGCCTGCGCAACAAGGTCCTCGAACGGGTGTGCTACGCCTTCAACGAAGTGCTCTGAAGATTGAACCGGAGGGGGGAGCGCTCGGCAGGACGTTGCGGGCCTGAAAACATTTCGACATTTGCATACGTTTGCGCGCTGGCTGGCCGCCCTATGCTCAGTGCCGTTGTCGCTGTGCGCACCAACCCTTGTTCCAAAGCGATGGAACCCGACCTGGATCACGACAGGCGCTACCAGAGCCTCCTGCTGAGCCCGTGGGTGTGGCTGGGCGTCGTCCTGTGCCTGGTGTTCTGGGGGCTGATCGGTTTCCTGGTCTGGCGCTGGCTCGCGTGACCCGTCAGATCACCTCGTCCAGGAACCCCGGCCACAGCAGCTTGGCCGCGATCAGGGCCTCCATGCCCCAGAGCATCAGGTAGGTGAAGTCGCCCTTGTTCACCGCGTCGATCACGCCTTTGGTGAGCAGGTAGGTGAAGCCGAAACTGGCAGCGGGCGCCAGCAGGATCATCGCCAGGCCTTCCTCGCGCCAGTCTCGCTTGTGGCGGTCCAGGCGGTGCGGCCGCTGGCGGTCGCCATAGCCCGAGCGCCGGAACGCGGAGTCCCGTGCCTCCTGCCGGCTGGCCGCCATCATGGCTGCAGGCGCACCGCGCGGGTGGCCTGGGGGAAGTGGAGCTGCCGCATCGATACACCTTGGATGCCCGGAAGACTCGTATCGTAATGTAACGATGGCCGATCCAGGTCAACCGATTCAGAAATCAGCACTTTTTTCGCTTTCGCCCGGGGTCTGAACGTGCCCTACCGCAGCGTTACTGCGCGTTTCACCTAATTGCACTTGCAACGCCAATGCACTGCCTGAGCCAGCGACTTCTATGCTGGACTTCACAAATCAGGGAGTCCGGCATGAGATGTACCAGCCGAATCGCGCGCGCCGTCGCGACCGCATGCATCTTGCACTCACCCCTGGCGCAGGCCTTCGGCACTGCGGGCCAGCCCAAGGGGGACGACGAGTGGTTCATGACCCTGGGCGGCGTCTCCAGCCACGCGCGCGAGACGCTGGTGGCAGGACGTCAATGGAACGAGCGGCACGAGAGCTTCGCCCTGGAGCGGCGTGTGGCGGGCATTCCCTGGAACGGCGCGGCCGACCGCCTCTGGCAGGTGCGGTACGTGGCCGCCACGCTGGAGGACTCCCGCTCGCTCTGGGGCTCCTACGCCGGCGTGGCGCTGATGCGCGAGGTGGCCCACACCGGGACCTGGCGCCTGCATGCGGGGGCGTACTCGAGCCTGTACTACAAGTCCACGTCGTGGCGCGGCACGATGAAGCTCGTGCCCGCGGTGCTGCCCACGCTGTCGCTCACGGACCAGCGATCGGGTTTCGGTGTGAACCTGGCCTGGGTGCCACCCGTGAACTGGGCCGGCCGCGACACGATTTCGACGGTGCTGCTGCAGTTCAATTACAGGATCGAGCAGTAGGGGCGGACGGCGCCTCCTTCCCCCCTTGGGGGAAGGTTGGGATGGGGGCCTCGCGTCAAGCAGCGTGGTCGGCGCGCGAGCCCCCACCCCAGCCCTCCCCCAGAGGGGGAGGGAGTTTGCTCAGAAGATCGTCTGCTGGTCCAGCTTGGCCTTGAGCACCAGGTCCACCACCTGCTGCTCGCGCTTGTTGGCGCGCATGCAGTGGTCCGGCTGGAACCGGTCCGTGATGCGGATCACTACGCGCGCCCAGCGCTTGGTCTCGCGCACGCGCCAGGCGTGCGAGGAGATCGACTCCCAGGCGTAGCCGTCGAACACCGTGGCATTGACGAAGTGGTCCAGCGCGCGCACGCCCGCGCGTCCGCGCTGGTTGGGGCCGAAGAGGCCGATCCACACCAGCATCAGGTAGCCCACGACCGCCAGCGGCACCACCACGCACATCAGCAGGAACCCGGCGAGGCGCTCGCGCATCATGCCGCAGCCCTCCGGTGCAGCTGCAGGCGCACGCCGTTGGCCGAGCGGATGGTCAGGCGGCCCACCGGGCGGGGTTCGTGTCCCGGCACGGGCGTGAGCCGGTGGTGGCGCACCAGGCTGGAGAGGATGAGGGCCGCTTCCTGCAGCGCGAAGGCCGCGCCCAGGCATACGCGCGGGCCCATGCCGAACGGCAGGTAGCCGCGCCGCAGCGGCTCGCGCGAGGCCTCGTCCTCGTAGCGGTCCGGATCGAAGGCATCGGGCTGCGGCCAGATTTCGCGGTGCCGCTGGATCAGCCAGGGCGCGACGACGATGGTCGATCCGGCCTCCACCTGCTTCTTGCGCATGGGGCAGCCCTGGGTCGCCTGGCGTGCCATGAAGCCCACGGGCGGGAAGAGGCGCAGGGTTTCGCGGAACACGTTCCAGGTGAGCGTCAACTGCTTCATGTCGCCGGCGGCCGGCTCGCGCGCGCCGATCACATCGCGGTGCTCGGCCACCATGCGGTCCTGGATGTGCGGCGAGTGGGCCAGCAGGTGCGCGGCCCAGGTGAGGGCACTGGCGGAGGTTTCATGCCCCGCGAGGAACAGCATCGCCACCTGGTCCACCAGCTCGTCGAAGCCGAAGGGCTGGCCGGTGGCCTCGTCGCGCGCGTCCATGAAGGCCTGCAGGATGTCCGTCTCGCCGCCGGGTCGGCCGACACGGTGCGCCTCGAAGCGAGGCCGAATGAGCTTTTCCAGCAGGCCGCGGATCTCGCGCGCGGCGCGGCGGCTGCGCCAGGCGTCCCAGGGAAACACCAGCCAGCGCACGCCGTAGATGGACGGCAGCAGCAGCCGCGGCGCCAGCGCCTGGAAACGTGCGAAGGCCTCGAAGATGCGGCGCGCGTCTTCGCCGCGCATCGGCGTGGAGAAGATGGTGCGGAAGATGATGTCCGCGGTCACGTGCGTCATCTCCACTTCCAGGTCGTACTCGGCCCCGTCGGGCAGCCGGGCCAGGCGCTCCAGCATGTCGGCGGTGGCCTCGCGCATCTTCGGGAAGGCCACCTGCAGCCGGGCCTGCTCGAAGGCCGGGTTCATCATGCGGCGCTGGCGCTGCCACTGCGCGCCGTTGGTGGTGAAGATGCTCTCGCCCAGGAGCGGCTTGAGCGCCTCGCCGAGCAGCGGGCTCTTGGGAAAGTTGTCCGCCTCGTCCTGCATCACGCGGCGAACCAGCGCCGGGTCGTTGACCATGTACAGGTCCAGGCCGGGCAGGTGCACCTCGCCCATGTGCATGGCGTAGCTGCGTTCGTAGAGCGCATCCAGCCAGGAGTGGCGGGCGCTGAAGAACATCAGCAGGGTGGAGGCACGGCTCTTGCGCGGCGCGGGGTAGGCGGGGCAGAACGGCGTCATCGGGAACGGTCGTCGGTGAGCAGCGGCGCCAGCGAGCGGGCGAGCCAGCGGGCGTAGGTGAAGCGGTGGTAGTGGTGGTCGGGCATGTCGGGCCGCACCCATTCGCGGCGCACGGTGCCGGCCGCGCCGAGGCTCTCGGCGCGGTCGTCCAGGTGCGGCACGCCCAGGGCGCGGCATTCGGCGGCCACGCGGTCGTTGAAGGCCAGGGTGAGCGCGGTGCGCTCGGCCTGGGTCATGGAGACGGCGCGGCGCGTGGTGGCCACCGCGTCACCGGGAACGAAGTCGTCGGGCAGCGTGGGCAGGGGCGCGCCGATCACGGCCAGGCGGCAGCGCCGGGCCAGCTCGCCGATGTAGCGGCAGTACGCGTCCACCGCCTGGTGAAGCAGGGCGTCGACGCTCCCCTTGCCGTGCTGCGAACGGGCCCAGACGGTGTGGCCGGTATCGACCTCGCCCAGGTTCAGCAGGACCAGCTCGGGGCGCGGGTGCTCGCGCAGCGCGGCTTCGAAGCGGGCACGGCTTTGCGTCTGCGAGCCGGCGTTGTACAGGCCCGTTGCCGTGCCGCCAGGCACGTAGGTGATGTGCCAGCGCACGTCCGGCAGCGCCCACATGAACCACCAGTGCTCGAAGACGCGCACGTGCGAGTCGCCCAGCACCAGCACCGAGCGTCGTGCATGCCGGTCGCAATGCCGGCGCCAGCGGCGGGCCAGGCGCATGCGCCACGAATCAGGCATGGAGCCGCTCTCCCTGCGCCTGCATCTGCTGCGCGAGCCCGCGGGGCCCGTACAGCACGTCCATCGGCGAGAAGTTGCCGGGCTTCTGCGGCGTCTGCAGGTACAGGAAATGCGCCTGCAGCTTGTCGGCGCGGATCTGGCGCCAGCGGGCCGGCTCGTACATGTGCATGAAGCGGGCGGCATGGCGCACGGGCCAGCGGGCGTCCTTTTCGCCGGCCAGGAGCGTGCCCGCGATCGGCGCAAGCCCGTGGAAACACAGCGGGTCGATGCGCGCGGTGACGTCCCACCAGCGCAGTCGCGGGTGGGTGCAAAGGCCTTGCAGGGTCTCCCGGAACGCCTGCGCGGACGGAGCGAGGGCGACCATGGGATAGCTCTGGCCGAGCGTCAGCAGCAGGGTGGGCCGGCCGGCCTGCAGGGCCTGCCAGCGTGCATCCCGCAGGAGCGCCGCCACGGCGTCTGTCATCACGAGCGTGCCGACACTGTGGCCGACCAGCAGCACCTCGTCCACCGGCTCGGCCTGCTGCATGGCCACGATGGCATCGACCCACTCGCGCGTGCGCTGCGCCAGCCCCGGTATGGGGCCCTGCGCCATGCGCATGAAGAAGGTGTAGATGCGCAGCAGCCAGAAGAGGCCGCCGCGCGTGGCAAGGCCCCACACTGCGGCGGCGACGAGCGCCCCTGCCATCCAGCCCCAGGCGCCGAACGCAGCGCCCAGGCCCGGGGCCGCGAGCAGCGGGCCGAAGACGATCCACAGCGGCAGCGCGCCGGCATGGAAGGCGGGCCGGTACAGTCGGCAGACGCGGGCCGCGCCGATGTGGCGGAAGATGTGGACGTAGGTGCGGACGAATTCGAGCGCGAGCGCCCCGGGGTGGCGGGTCCAGTGCGCGCGGACGATGTCGTCCCAGCCCATGTAGACGTGCTCGGTGTGGACGGGGGCGCTGTGGCCTGTGCTGGGCGTCCAGGTGACGGGCCAGCGGCTGGTGTGGGGCGAGAGCTTCTTGCGGGGGCCGACCTGCAGCGCGCCGCCATGGGGCTGAGGCCTGGCGGCTTCGGTGCGGCACAGGCGGTGGTAGTAGGCGGCGCCGCGGGGGTCGAAGCCGGCGAAGTAGTGGAGTCGGCGGGTGCGCAGGGGGGGTGGGGGCCCTTCGACAGGCTCAGGGCGAACGGGTGTTGGCTCGGGGCGAACCGTCCCACTCCGTTCGGGCTGAGCTTGTCGACGCTCTTCGGCGGGCTGAGGGCGAACGGGGTTTGGTGAGGGCCCTTCGACAAGCTCTGGGCGAACGGGGTCACCCCACATGGCGTCAGTCGAAGTGGTCTGCATCGGCCAGCGCGACACCGGCGCGGTCCTTGCCGGACAGGGTCGGCTCGCTTCCCACATCGGGCCAGTCAATGCCGATCCGCGGATCGTCCCAGCGGATGCAGCGTTCCGCCTGCGGCGCGTAGTACGCCGTGGTCTTGTAGAGGAAGTCGGCCTCGCCGCTCAGCACCACGAATCCGTGCGCGAAGCCGGGCGGGATCCAGAGCTGCCGGTGCTCGGTGTCGTCCAGGGTCATGCCGACCCAGCGGCCGAAGGTGGCGCTGCTGCGTCGCAGGTCCACCGCCACGTCGAACACGCGCCCGCGCGTCACGCGCACCAGCTTGCCCTGCGCATGGGGCGCGAGCTGGTAGTGCAGTCCGCGCAGCACGCCGTGGCGCGAGCGCGAGTGGTTGTCCTGCACGAAGCACCACGGCCCGACGGCTTCTTCGAAGGCGCGCTGCGTGAACGACTCCATGAAGAAGCCACGGTCGTCGCCGAACACGCGCGGCTCGATGACCTTCACGTCGGGAATGGCGGTGGCGATTACCTTCATCAGAACACCCGATCCACCAGCAGCTGCTCCAGGTACTGCCCATAGCCGCTCTTGCCCAGGCCCGCGGCCAGCGTGCGCAGCTGCGCGTCGCCGATCCACCCCTGGCGCCACGCGATCTCCTCGGGGCAGCAGATCTTCAGGCCCTGGCGCTTCTCCAGCGTCTGGATGAACTGGCTGGCTTCCAGCAGCGAATCGTGCGTGCCGGTGTCTAGCCAGGCATCGCCGCGCCCCAGGAGCTGCACGTCGAGCCGGCCCGACTCCAGGTACAGGCGGTTGAGGTCCGTGATCTCCAGCTCGCCGCGCGCGCTGGGCGACAGCGAACGGGCCAGCGGGACCACGCCGGCATCGTAGAAGTAGAGGCCTGTCACGGCGTAGCGGCTGCGCGGCTGCGCCGGCTTTTCCTCCAGGCTGATGGCGCGGCCCGCGTCGTCGAACTGCACCACGCCGTAGCGCTGCGGGTCCTGCACCGGATAGGCGAACACGGTGGCCCCGTCCTCGCGCGTCGCGGCCGCCTTCAGGCGCGTGGACAGGTCGTGGCCGTAGAAGATGTTGTCGCCCAGCACGAGCGCACTGGGCGCACCGCCCAGGAACTCCTCGCCGATCAGGAAGGCCTGGGCGAGGCCGTCGGGGCTGGGCTGCACCGCGTACTGCAGCGAGATGCCCCAGGCGGATCCGTCGCCCAGGAGCTGCTGGAAACGCGGCGTGTCCTGCGGCGTGGAGATGACCAGGATCTCGTCGATGCCGGCCAGCATCAGCGTGGCGAGCGGGTAGTACACCATGGGCTTGTCGTACACCGGCATCAGCTGCTTGCTCATGCCGAGCGTCACCGGGTGCAGCCGGGTGCCCGAGCCCCCGGCCAGCACGATGCCTTTTCGATTGCGAGCCATGTCCATCTCCTTCAGGCGCCCGGCGCCTCACCGGCGCCGAGCCACTCGTCCAGCATGCGGTCCACGCCCTGCTGCCAGGGCGGCAGGTGCAGCCCGAAGGTGTCGGCCAGGCGGCGGGTGTCCAGCCGCGAGTTGAGCGGCCGGCGGGCGGGCGTGGGGTAATCCGCCGAGGCAATGGGGCGTACCGCATCCGGCGCGACCTTCAGCGTCCGGCCGAGTGCTGCGGCCCGCCGCAGCACGTGGGTGGCATAGCCATGCCAGCTGGTCGCACCCGCGGCCGCGAGGTGGTAGGTGCCCGCCACCTGCGGGGCACGAAGGGCATGGCGCAGCGCATGCGCCGTGATGTCGGCGACGAGCTCCGCGCCGGTGGGCGCGCCCACCTGGTCGTCCACCACCTGCAAAGCCTCGCGTTGGCTGGCGAGGCGAACCATGGTCTTGGCGAAGTTGCCGCCGCGCGCGCCGTACACCCAGCTCGTGCGCAGCACCAGGTGGCGCGCGCAGGCCTGGCGCACAGCCCGCTCGCCTTCGAGCTTGGTCTGGCCATAGGCATTGAGCGGCGCCGGCGCATCGTCCTCGCGCCAGGGCAAATCGCCGCTGCCGTCGAAGACGTAGTCGGTGCTGAAGTGGACCATCCAGGCGCCGAGGGCCTGGGCCGCCTGCGCGAGCCGCTGCGGTGCGAGGGCGTTGACCTGGCGGGCCAGCGCCGTTTCCTGCTCGGCGCGGTCCACCGCGGTGAAGGCTGCGGCATTGACGATCACCTGCGGCTGCAGGGCGGCCACCGTGGCGGCGAGTTCCTCCGGCCGCGACAGGTCGCCGCAGGCGCCGGCCGCGCCGCTGCGGCCCGGGGCGATCAGTTCACCCAGGGGCGCGAGGGCGCGCTGCAGCTCCCAGCCGAGCTGGCCGTCTTTCCCAAGGAGGAGGATCTTCATGGCCGGCATCGTTCAGGCGTTGGCCCCGTACTGCGTGGACACCCAGTCGCGATAGGCGCCGCTTTGCACCTGCGTGATCCAGTGCGGGTGGGCCAGGTACCAGCGCAAGGTCTTGCGGATGCCGGTCTCGAAAGTCTCGGCCGGGCGCCAGCCCAGCTCGCGCTCGATCTTGCGTGCGTCGATGGCATAACGACGGTCGTGGCCCCGGCGGTCCGCCACGAAGGTGACCAGCCGCTCGCGCGGGCCGGCCGCATCGGGCCGCATCTCGTCGAGCAGGGCGCAGACGGTGCGCACGATCTCCAGGTTGGTCTTTTCGTTCCAGCCGCCGATGTTGTAGCTCTCGCCCATGCGGCCGCGCGCCAGCACCGTGCGCAGGGCGGCGCAATGGTCGCTCACGTACAGCCAGTCACGCACGTTCAGGCCATCGCCATACACCGGCAGCGGCTTGCCGGCCAGCGCGTTGACGATCATCAGCGGAATCAGCTTCTCCGGGAACTGGAAGGGCCCGTAGTTGTTGGAGCAGTGGGTGGTGAGCACCGGCAGGCCGTAGGTGTGGTGCCAGGCGCGCACGAGATGGTCGCTGGCGGCCTTGCTTGCCGAGTAGGGGCTGTTGGGTTCGTACGCGTCGCCTTCCCGGAACGGCGGGTCGGCCGGCCCGAGCGAGCCGAAGACCTCGTCGGTGGAGACGTGGAGGAAGCGGAAGCACTCGCGCTCCGCGGCCGGCAGGCCACTCCAGTGGTCGCGCGCCGCTTCCAGCAACGTGAAGGTGCCCTGGACGTTGGTGCCCAGGAAGCTGTCCGGGCTGTGGATGGAGCGGTCCACGTGGCTTTCCGCCGCGAAATGCAGGATGGCGCGCGGCCGGTGCTGCGCGAGCATGCGGTCCAGCAAGGCCCGGTCGCGAATGTCGCCATGGACGAAGACATGCCGCGCGTCGGCCTGCAGGCTGCGCAGGTTGGCGAGGTTGCCGGCGTAGCTGAGGGCGTCGAGGTTCAGCACCGGCTCGTCGCTGTGCGCGAGCCAGTCGAGAACGAAGTTGCTGCCGATGAAGCCGGCGCCGCCGGTGACGAGGATCATGGGAGGAGGTGCGTGCGGGAGGGTCGCGGGGGGATTGTCACTGATCGTCCCGCCCTCTCAGGCGCGCGCGGTCCAGGCGCTCCAGAGGATGCGCAGCTTGCGGCCCTGCCGGCGCCACCAGCCGCTGCGCAGTTTTTCCAGGCCGCCGCTCCCCTCCAGCGCGTCGCGTTCGGCCGCGATCTGCCGCAGCACCGCCATGCAGCTGGTGTAGCCCTTGAGCGTCCAATCCCAGTAGATGGGGTAGCGGATCAGCGCGCCGGCCACGAGCTGGTCCAGCGTGAGGCGGCGCGTGCGGCGCGCGAAAGCCGTGGCGTTCTCGGCGCGGTCTTCGGTGAGGCCCCAGCCGGCGTAGAAGGGCTGGCCGTAGGTGACCACGTGCTTGCCCCGCAGCAGGGCGTCGAAGCCGGAGAGCGAGCTCATGGTGTGCAGCTCGTCGCAGGCTTCGATGCAGCTGACCACGCTCACCTGCGTCTCCACATGGTCCGCAAGCGCGCGGGCCTGCGACAGCGCAAGCCGCCCGGCGCGGTTGCCGCTGGCCACGTCCGGATGCGGCTTGTAGACGATGTAGGCATCGGGCCGCGCGGCGCGCACCGCCTGCAGCAGGGTGAGGTTGCCGCGGACCGTGGTGCAGCCCAGGCGAATGGACGCATCGTCCTCCACCTGGCCCGGCACCAGCACCACGCGCCGGCCGGCGCTGCCGGGCCACTGCGGGGTGGCGCGCGGCTCCAGGTTGTACTTGGTCAGGCCCTGGGCGACGATGAACTCGCGCGCCTGGCGCGCCTGGCACAAGTCGTCCTCGCTGAAGGCGGCCTCCTGCAGCATCGTCTCCAGGTCCGAAGGGCGCGTGGCGTCGAAGTAGATACCGCTGCGGTCCAGCGCGATGGAGCGCGGGCGGATCAGGTCCGAGCCCAGGCCCACGGAGCGGATGAAGCCGTCCTCCATGCGGATGCACTCGGCCCCCGTGCGCGCCGCGAGTTCGGCCACGCCGGCGGGTGCCGTGGCGCCCCAGTACACCAGCCAGTCGCCGGCGGCGGGCTGCAGCGCCTGCGCCGCGTGCGCGTCCGGCACGAAGGTGACGTTCTTCGGCTCCAGCGACAGCACCGGTTGCAGGTTGGCCGCCTTCCAGCGCCGGTACCCGACGCCGATGATCTTGCGGCGGCGCTCGGGTGCGTAGAGCCGGTCCGCCATGGCCTTCTGGCGCACCAGCCAGCCGATCACGTCGAAGATGGTCCCGCGCTCGTGCGTCTCGGGATTCAGATAGCGCGTGTAGTGCAGGTAGGCGGCGGCGAAGATTTCATCGACGCTGCGCTTGCGCGTGCGCCGCAGGCAGGTCTGCCGGTCGTCCGTCACGCCCCATCCGGCGTACCAGGGCATGCCGAAGCAGGTGACGGGCTTGCCGGCGAGCAGGGCCTCGAATCCCATGGTGGAGGTGACCACGTAGACGCGGTCCATCTGCTCGATGAGGCTCAGGGGATTGACGGCTTCGCGGATGACGACGGTGCGGTCGTCGTCCTGGATGTGGGTGAGATAGCCGCGCTTGCGGCCGGAGCTGACTTCGGGGTGGGTTTTGACGTAGAGGGTGGCGCTGGGGTTCTCGGCGCGGGCGGCGGCGAGCATGGCGGTGAACGATTCCCGGCTGGCGCCGGCCAGCTCGATGCTCAGGTCGCCGAGGGTCTGGTCGACGACCAGCACCTTGCCGCGCCCTCCATGATCCTGGCGCGCGAAGGCAGCAGGTGCATGGTTGTACTTGGACAGGCGGTGCTGGAGGATGGCCGTTCTTGCCGACCCGCATTGATCAATGGCCGCGTGCTGCAGGTGCTCCTCCAGCTCGCTTGGCCGCGAGCTGTCGTAATAGATGCCGAGTCGGTCGAGTGTGACCGACAGAGGCGGGAATGCGCCACCGGTGCCATAGGAGCGTAGGAACCCGTCCTCCAGCCGCACCACCGACAGCCCGCGCTTGCGTGCGTAAGCCTCGGCGCGGACCGCGCTCGGCTTGCGCCCCCAGGCTGCGACGAGCAGGCGGTGTGCGCCCGAAGCCGGCAGCGCCCCGATACCCACCACCGGGGCACCCAGCAGTGCGGGCAGCGTGGGGATGGAGCGAATGCCGGTCGAGCCGGCGGCGATGACTTCGGGTGCTTGCTGCATCAATCCCGCTCCGGTGGCGGTGGCCGCGCCTCCCTTACGCAGAAACGATCTTCCGAATGGCAAAGCGCAGGGGCGCGCTGGCGACCCGGCTCCTGAAGAGATAGCCCAGGGGCCGGAGGAGTCGCGACTTCGAGTCCAGGAAGAACCGGTCAGGCGTGTTGCGAAGCTTGTTCCGAAGCCGCGTGCGCCTGTCGAGCTGCGCAGACGGCCGCGGGACCACGGCCGGTGTCGCCGCCGGTTTGGTGGCCGCGGGGGCGGTGGCGGTGGCGGTGGCGCCGGCCGGCAGGTAGCGCCTGTACGAAACGCGAGCGCCCTGCTTCCATTTGGATTCGGACACGAGGTGTTCCATGGCGGCGACGGTCAGCTCCCCTTTCGCGTTGAGAAGCCGTGCGGGGTTGCTGATCACTGAAAACTCCGCCCCTGCGAACATGTTCTCGAGAATCAGTCCTTCGAAGGCCCGCACGTCGGCGGGCGCGGGGTCCTCTGCGAAGCGCAGCATGATGAAGGACGCCACCTGCGGCGACAGTTCCACCGCTTCCGAGAACTCGCCGAACATCCCGAGGTAATCCTTGACGAAGCTGATGGCGCCGGCATGGAGTCCCTCCACGAAGGCGATCCGCTCGCGCTCGTTGCTCGCGTACAGGTACTCCGGCTCCAGGGCGCCGCCCACGTCCCGGAAGCACAGGAGACTGCCTTCAGTCGAGCTCAGCAGGCTTTCGATCAAGGGAATGAACTGGTTGAAGGAGTGCTTGTACGGCGCGCGCTGGCTGTCGTACTCCTCGAGCCAGGCCTCGAAGACCTTGTCACGGAAGTAGTGCAGCACGTAGTTGTGCGTGAGCATGTAGTAGCCGTGGTAATCGACGCCGGTGAGCTGCGAAATCTTTCGCTGCATCGTTCCGGAATAGCCGATGTCCACGAACGCGCTCTTGCGGCCCGCGTCCGTCGCACCCTCCTGCTCCAGGTACCGCGTGAACGTGGCGCGTTCCTGCATTGCCTTCTCATAGATGTAGGGCTTCAGGTCCGTCACCAGCCTGACCACGGCGCCGAGGTCTCGCGGGTAGCCGATGAAGGTGGAACCGTCGGCGCTCATGCCGTGCTCACGAAGCAGCTTGGGCGGCAGTTCGGCCACGTTCAGGCCAAACCTGGTGTTGAGGAATTTTTCGACCGTCGTCGTGCCGAAATTGAGCGTGGCGATTTCGAAGATGTCTTCTTCTTCACTGATGCCGGGCACGAGTACGGAGCGCCGGGAGCAGTAAAGGTAGCTCGACGACGGCAGGTCCGGTATCCAGCGCTTGAATTCCTCGAAGACCTTCATGACCAGGTAGGCATCGCGAGCCAGGAAGTAGGCGTGGTCGACCTTGTGCGCCCGCAGCCGCCGGATCACCCACTGGACATAGCCCAGCACGAAGGGGCCCAGCACGCCATACCCGACGTTGAACAAGTGCCCGTCGCACAGGCTGGCGTGGTCCGCTCCGCTGGAAGGCGCGGAGAAAAACCGGTTCGCCAGCATGCCGGCCAGGATGCTGGTGTCGTAGCTGGGCTGCGCGAAAGCGTCCTTGAGAAGTTCGGCGGCACGGGTCCTGCGTAGCAGTTCGGTCGCCTTCGGGATGACGAGGGCTTCGATGCCGAAGCGACGCGCCATCTCCCCATCCGCACGGGCGTTGTCCCCCACGTGGAGGAAGCTCTTGAGTGCCGGCTGAAGCTGCCTCACCGCGGCCATGTACTTCGGATAGATGGTTCCATCCTCCTTCCTGACCCGCTCGGTGGCCGAGACGAAGAGGAGGTCGAAGTCTGCGAACCCGTTCTTCGCGAGGAGCGTGCGGATCGCGTGCTCCTCGAGGTAGATGTCGGTGATGATCGAGCGCAGCTTGCCGAGCGTGCCCGCCAGTTTCCAGGCCCGCACAAGCCCCCGTCGCGGCGCGATGAGGGCGAGTTCGGCCTTGAGTTCGAGTGCCTTGATCCGCTCCAGAAGCGGCCGGGGGAAGCTGGTGATGGACGCGAGCTGCGCGTAGATTTCATCCAGGGTGACTTCGATCCGGTGACCATGGGCTGCCCGGGCCAGGCGCTCGGCTTCCCGCCGCAGGTGGTGAAACGGGAAGTAGATGTTTCCGGTCAGCTCCCTTGCAAGCGGCTCGATGAACTGGAACAGTTCGTGAGGCTGGACGAAGGGGCGACAGACCAGCGTGTCGAAGAGATCGAATGAAACCGCTTCGTTGAAAACGATCCTGGCATGGACCGGGTGGGGATTCGGCGCGATGCCCCGCTTCTTGAGTTCGGTGGTCCAGGCCCGCCACTGCGAGTGGTGCTTCAGCCGCTCGAGCACATCCCGCAGCGACCGGGGCGCGGGCAGCAGCTCGAGCCCGCGCATGCCGCTCTCATGCAGGTTCCAGAAGCTGGAGAGGAGGGCGTACAGTCCCGCGCCGTCGTGGACGTGATCTGCCGTGGCCCAGTGGTAGCGGGTCAGGAAGAAGTGAAGCAGCGGATCCCGGCTTCGCGGCTGGTGCAGTTCGAAAACATCCGCCAGCTTCCGCAAGTCGCAGGTTGCAACGGCGTTGATGTGCGAGCTGCCGGCGGCGATCACCGGGCAGTCGAACACCAGTGCCTGGAGCGCCAGCGAGCTCGACACGGTGGCTACCGCGTCGACGTGCGCCAACAGGAACTGCGAGACGTAGGGGATCGCATTCAGTTCCTTCTTGTAGATCAGGTTCGGATGCGACCGCTTGAGCCGCTGGACCGTCAGTTCGCCGAGCGACGGCTTGTACTCACTGTGTTCCGTGACGACGACTCCCCACGTGCGCGGTGTGGCACGCAGCACCGTCTCCAGGAATTCGGCCTGCGTCTCGAACTCACTGCACAAGTTGAACGCGTAGTACCCATCCACTTGCAATGGCACGAGCAGCAGCTTGTCGAACCGGGACTGCTCCGGTTCGATGAGTTGCCAGGTCGGGTCATGTGGCGCAAGTTGCGAGACGAACCAGTTCCTCGCGTCGCAGAGTGCTTTCGCCTCGCTGGCCGGCAGGCACTCGGCGCGGAGGTCGGCGGCATGCCGTGCCAGCAGCGAGTTCTGGTACAGGCCGGCAGGGTCGAACATGGTCAGCCGCGGCAAGGGCATGCGGTAGCTCATGCCATACATGCTGTGAAGCACCAGGGAAGACGGGTACGCCTTGCTGATGAACGGCGCATGGGTCTCGTGCATCAGCACGACGTCGGGCTCGAAACCCGGCAAGGCGCGACGGCACAGCCGTGCGAGCCGCTCGAGGTCGTCTTCCGAGCTTGCCCCTGTCAGGAAGGCCTCGGCTGCTTTGCCGGCGTTCTTGTAGACCGCGGTGAGTTCGTCCAGATGCAGCACACCGACCTCGAACTCACGATGGCCGGTATAGCCGTCGCGCGCGATCGCTTCGCAAATGCCCTCGCCAATGAGCAGGCGGCAGTCGAGCTCCGGCGCGTGCTTCTTCAGCTGCGCGAGCTGAAAAACGGCATCTTTGAATGCGCCGAACCGGAAGTCCGGAGACAGCTCGATCCAGGGCTCGACGTAATAGAGGATGCGATTCATTTTTGGATTCCCGTGCTGAAGCCTGCTGCCGTCAAAGTCCCAAAACCACCTTCGCGCTCACCGCGATCTGGTAGATGATTTGCGTCATGTCCTTCCAGAACTGCCGGTTCTTCTCGTCCACCTTCGGCAGCACCAGCACCTGGTCGCCGGCCTGCAGACGGGGCGTGAAGGACAGCAGCTTGCCGGTGTCCACCTGCTCGAAGCTGCCATCCCGCCGGGCCACGACGACGCGCGCGTTGTCCGCGTTCTGCGTGAAGCCGCCGGCGCGCTGGATGTAGTCGTTCAGGCTCAGGCCGCTCTGGAAGGCGACGGCGTTGGGAAAGAGGACTTCGCCGCCCACCAGCACCAGGTCGTCCTTGGTGGGGATGCGCAGCACGTCGCCGTTTTCCAGCAGCATGCTGGACTTGTCCTGCGTCTGCGCGATCAGCACCTGGCCCAGGGGTTCGACCTGTTTGGCGCGGTCCACCCAGGCCAGGGTGAGGTCGGCTTCCTCCTTGCGCAGGCGCGCTTCGTCGCTGCTGCCGCTGCGGGCGGTGAGGAGGGCGGTTTCCAGGCTGCGCAGGCTGGTGGTGAGCATTTCCTTCTGCCGCTGCCTGACGCTCTGGCGATACAGCTGCAGGTTCGCCACGTCCGAGCGCGGGTTGGGCTCGATGCGGTCCAGCAGTTCGCCCAGGCGGCTGCCATAGGGCAGCACGTATTCCTGCGGGCTCTGGTGCTCGCCTTCCACGCGCACGGTGATCGTTCCGGGCTTCTTGTCGGCGGTGAATTCGATCTCGTCGCCGTCCTGCACCACCACGCTGGCGGCCTGCTGCAGGGCGTAGTACTCGGTGTTGCGCACCGTGCCGGTATTGCGCACCACGCGCACGTGCGTGGCCGAAGGCTGCGGCTTGGCCAGCTGCATGAGGTCCGCCACGCTGCGCGAGTCGCCGCTGAATTCGAAGCGCTTCGCGTTCATGGCCAGGCCGCCGACCCTCACCGTGTTCTGGCGCGGCGGCACGAAGATGACGTCGCCGCTGGCCAGTTGCAGCGCAGGCATGCGGCCTTGGAGGAGGAACTCGTACAGGTTGACGGCGGCGCGCTGCTGGCCGTTGCGCTGCACCTGCACGTCGAGGAAGCTGCCGCGGTCCGGGTCGATGCCGCCGGCCTGGTCCAGGTAGTGCAGCAGGCTGTCCATGCTGGTGCCGCTGTACAGGCCCGGCCGCGCGACGAAGCCGCTGACGAAGACGCGCACCGGCTGCGCCGCGGCCAGGCTGGCATAGCTGCTCACGTTGGCGCGGAAGACGCGGCGCACCGCCGTGTCCATCGCCGCCTGCAGCTCCTGGTTGCGCACGCCGCGCACGGGCACCGGGCCCACGTGCGGCAGGAAGACGTTGCCCTGCGGGTCCACCACGAGCTGCGCATCGAAGTCGAAGGCACCCCACAGGCGCACCTGCAGCGTGTCGCCGGTGGCGACGAGGTAGTCCGGGTTGAACTGGGTCGCGCCTTCGCGCGCGAAGGCGCCGGTGAAGAGCTGCGCGCCGAAGACGTCGGTGGTGGTGGCGGGTGCTTGGGAGGTGACCGGCGCGATGCGCGCGACCGGCTCGGGCGCGGGCGCCGCAGGCACGGCGCCACGCAGGCCGGGAAGGGCGGTCGCGGGCAACGCAGTCGGCGCAGCCGCGGCAGCGGGTGCCGTGGAGCGTGCCGCGCCGGTGGTCGGCACCACCTGCGCCACCGCCTGCAGCGACACGCTGCCGGCAAGGGCAAGAACGGAGAGGGAGGTGACGATGCGCATGATCAGTCCTGGTGGTCACGCACGATGGCGAGCAGCAGGTGCGCGACCCCGGCCAGCATCAGGACCAGGAGCGAATACACCAGCGTGTTGTAGTAGCGGCGGGGGCGCATCGGGTACTCGGGCACCGAGGGCGCCTGCAGCACGGTGAGCTTCTTGAGCGTGCGCGTGGCCTCCACGCGGCCGCGTTCCAGGGCCACGAGCGCGGTCTTGTAGACCTCCTGCGCGAACTCGGCCTCCAGCTGCAGGCGCTGGAATTCCTCCACCGTGGCGTTGAGGGTGCGCCCCCCGGGAGCCGCGAGGCGGCCGCGTTCCTGCCGCATCTGGTTCTCGGTGGCGGCGATCTGCAGGTCCAGTTCCACCACGTTGGGCGCGCTGGCCTGCAGGTAGCCCAGGAGCGCGCGGCGGCGGGTCTGCAGCTCCGAGAGCTGGGCCTCCAGGCGCGAGACCACGGCGGCCAGGTTCTCGGTGGTGGCCAGCGGCGACACCAGTCCCTTCTTGTTCTGGAACTCCAGCACCGCCAGCCGCGTGGCCTGCACGCGCTGGCTGTGCGCCCCGACCTGCTGCTCCAGGAAGCGCACCTGCTCCTGCGCCAGGCTGTGGCCCATGCGGTTCATGGCGGCCTCGCCCTGCTGCAGCAGGAAGGCGGCGAGGGCCTGCGCCATCTCCGGGGTGTAGGCCTGCACCTCGATGGAGAGCACGCCGGCGAACTCGTCCAGCTCGATGGCGACGCGCTGGTGGAAGTACTCCTTGAACAGCTCGATGGGTTCGTCGGCCGAGGACAGGCGCGTCCACCAGTCGCCGCCTTCGCTGTAGTGCGCCCGCAGCTTGAGGGCCGCATCGGCCTGGCGCAGCATTTCGGTGGAAAGCAGGTGGTCGCGCAGCCAGAGCTGGTCGGCGCGGTTGCCGCCGCCGCCGCCGGCGATGAGGTTGGCGAAGTCCACCGTCTGGCCCTGCGAGAGGTCCGAGCGCTGGAGCACCACGCGGGCTTCGGAGACGTAGCGGTCGGCCGCGATGAAGAGCCAGAAGGTGGCGAGCACCGCGATGGCGAGTGCCACCAGGCCCCACAGGGGCGCGCGGCGCACGAATGACCGGAAGACGCTGCGGGCCGTCATGCGGGCACGCCCTGCTTGTACGCGGCCAGCGCGTCGTCGATGTTGTCGAACCAGTGGGCCTGGCCCTGGTGCAGGAAGATGCCCGCGCTGCAGAACTGCCGCAGGGTGGCGTCGCTGTGGGAAACCATGATGAGGCCGGCGCGGTGGACCAGTGCCTTGAAGGCCGCGGCTGCCTTTTTCTGGAAGGCCGCGTCCCCGGTGGAGGTCACCTCGTCGGAGATGTAGATGTCGAAGTCGAAGGCCAGCGAGAGCGCGAACTGCAGGCGCGCCTTCATGCCGCTGGAATAGGTCTTGACCGGCTCGTCGAAGGCCGCGCCTATCTGCGCGAAGTCCTGGATGTAGGCCAGCCGGTCGGCGATGTCGTTCTCGTGTCCGTGGACCCGGCAGACGAACTTGGCGTTCTGCCGCCCCGTGAGGGTGCCTTGCAGGCCGCCGCCGAAGCCCATGGGCCAGGACACGCGGCAGTTGCGCCGCACCTGCCCGCGCGTGGGCTCGTCCACGCCGCCCATGAGGCGCAGCAGGGTGGACTTGCCGGCGCCGTTGTGGCCGATCAGGCCCACGTTGGTGTGGGGCGGAATGCGCAGGCTCACGCCGCGCAGCACCCAGGGACCGGGCCCGTGGTCGGTCTGGTAGCGCTTGTGCACGTCGATGACCTCGATCACTGCGCCACCAGCCTGCGCCGGTGGCGCACCTGAAGGGCCAGGCCCAGGAAGATCAGCACGAGCGCGAAGCCATAGAGATAGGCCAGGTCGGTCTCGCGCGCTGCGTGGTAGTAGTCGGACAGCCCCACGCGCACGGCCTCTACGCCATGGGCGACGGGGTTGTAGAGGATCCATTCGCGCCAGGGGTAGGGAATGGCCGCGATGGGGAAGATCACGCCGGACAGCAGGTACAGCGGCACCAGCAGCAGGCCGATGATGTTGCCCACCTCCGGCGCGAGCTGGTTGGCCACCGAGACGCACAGCGCATAGCCCAGGCCCAGCAGCCACAGGCCCGCGACGGCGCCGATCACGATCAGCGGCGACGCCAGCTGCATGGGCACGCCCAGGAGGGCGGCGATGCCCAGCATGGCCGCCGCGATGATGGCCATGAGCAGCGCCTCCAGCACGCAGCGCACGATCACGGTGTCCACCGGCTTGACCTGGCGGTAGGTGAACAGCGCCATGTTCGCGTCGATGGCGGCGGCGCCCTGCGAGGCCACCCGGCGGAACAGGAAGAAGGCCAGCATGCCCGTCATCAGCCACAGGGCGGTGTCGATGCCGCCGATGTGTCGCAGCCGCAGCACCGACATCACGAACACCATGAAGGCGATGTGCGCCGCCGGCTCCAGCACCAGCCATACGAGCGCGGCGCGCTTGCCGAACATGCGGGCGAGCGCTTCGCGCAGCAGCAGGGCGTTCCAGACCTGCCAGGTGATGCGCCAGGGCGAGCGGCCCGGCGCGCGCGGCGCCGGGAGGGAGGGGGTAGCGCTCACCGCGGGTCCTTCGGGACCGCTGCCGCGGTGCCGCGCCGCCGCCGCGAGGGCTCCACGGGCCAGGGCAGGGGCGTATCGCGCAGCCCGTAGACGTGGCAGGGCACCTGGGTGAGGTTGCGCAACTGTTCGAGGAAGCCGGCGACGATCCGGGCCCGCGGCGCGGGGCGCTCGAACCAGAAGGAGTCCAGGTCGCCCTGGAAGGTGAGGCCGGGCTGGTTGTACAGCGCCTCGCCCATGACCTTGAGCGGACGCCTGCGTGCCAGCGCCTGCAGGCCCACCGTGCTGTTGATCACGACCACGCCCAGCGCGTTCTCCACCAGCGTGGGTGTGTGGCCCTCCACGAGGTGCACCACGCGCCCGGCGATCCTCAGCTCGCGCGCCGTGGCGCGGATCAGCGCCGCATGGCCCGGACCGCCGCGCGAGTGGGGGTGCTGCTTGAATACAAGCTGCATGTGATCGGACGCATGCCTTGCGAAGGAGTGCATGACTTCAACCACGAAGTCGGCAATGCCCGGAAAACGACTGTGCTGCGTGATCTGCGAGTCGCTTTCCAGCTGCAGCGGAACGAAGAAGTAGGAGCTGGCGCTCAGGTTCGAGGTGGTCAGGTGATCCGGGAGCGCACGCAGGTACTTCTTCGCCAGCGAACCGATCCAGTAGCTGCTGTAGTTCAGTACGGAGGTCTCGCGGTGGTGCTCGTAGTCGGGGAAAGCCTTGCGGCCGCGCCACAGGGCGAGGTAGTGCGCGCAGGCATGCAGGGCCATCTTCTGCCAAAGCCACGTCTCGCGGCCCGCGGGTGGCAGGCTGACCGAAGGGACCGCGGCGGGATCCCAGAAAAAACGATTGAGCGTCGTGGAAAGGCCGTTGACGCCGTCAAGCTCCATGGTCAGGTGCCCGGGGCGGAAATAGCCTTCCTCCGTCACGATCAAGGCGAGCCTGCGGCGGCCGGCGAGCTCGCGTGCCACGCGGTGATGGCTGCGGCACTGGCCGAAGAGCACGATGGTGTCGGGCTCCCAGAGGTGCAGCAGCTGCTCCAGGAAGTGCGGCCACTGTGCGGGTCCCTTGTCGAACACCACCGGCTGGACGCTGCGGCAGTCGCGCAGGTCGCCGCCGTTGAAGGCCACGCGCGCGACGTCCGTGCCGCGCTGCTTCAACCAGTCGGCCAGGCGGTCGAAAAAGGGGCCGACGGGCCCCTGCAGCAAAAGGACACGGCGCGCCTGCATGAGGCGCAGCAGGGCAGGGTTGGCGCCCACGCACTGCGGCGAAAGATCGGCCAGGAAGGCATCAGCCGCGGAGTCGTTCACGACCCCGCGCGCTGCCCTGCCGAACACGCCTACTTCGCTGTACACCTGAATGCCCCCGCCGACCCCGTGCATGCTATTACACGAAGGTTCTCTTGTCGAGGAGCTAAATCAAACCATGCTGGGTGTACCGCTTGGTATATGAATCAGTTAGTCGTCTCTGCCTTTCGTTGAGCAGTGGGCTGCGCGAGGGACAGCCCGTTGCGCAGGCGCCTTACTTCTTGCCCAGCCCGATCAGGCTCGCGCCTTCGGTATAGAGCTTCACCTTGTCGGCCATGAAGCTGTCCATTTCCTCGACACCGACGTTCACCAGCTCGAAGCCGCTCTTGGCGGCCAGCGCCTTCATCTCCGGGTCCTCGTTCATGGCCCGCCACAGGTCCGACAGGCGCTTGCGCGCCTCTGGCGGCGTGGACTTGGGCACGCCGATGCCGCGGTAGGCGCCGTCAACCCAGTTGACGCCCAGCTCCTTGAAGGTGGGCACGTCCGGCAGCAGGGGGTGGCGCTGCTCCATGGCCACGGCCAGCGGGCGCACGCGCGACTTGTTGGCGATGGCGAAGGGAACGTAGGTCATGGCTCCGTTCACCTGGCCGCCGATCACCGAGGTGGCCATGTCGCCCGTTCCCTTGAACGGCACATAGACGGTCTTGATCCCGAAGGCCTTGTTCAGCCGCTCGTGCGCCGCGTGGTTGGCCGAGAGCTGGCCGGAGCCGCCCAGGGAAATCTTGTCGGGGGTGGCCTTGGCGGCGGCGACGAAGTCCTGGAAAGTCTTGATGGGGCTTTCGCCGTGCACGACCAGGATGTCCGGGGTGAAGTGGAACCAGAACACCGGGGTGACGTCCTGCGTCTTGTACTGCACGTCGCCCTGGATCGGCTGGAACACGATGTGCGGCAGGTTGACCCCCACCACGTTCACGCCGTCGCCCGGCAGCTGGTTCATCTGCGACCACATCAGCGCGCCGCCGGCACCCGCCTTGTACTGGACCACGGTTTCGATGGCCGGGCACTTCTTCTTCATCACCGCCTGCTGGTGGCGCGCGGACAGGTCCGATTCGCCGCCCGGCGGGAAGGCCTGCCAGTACTGCACGTTCTTGTCCGGGCACGTGGCGGTTTGCGCCATGGTGAGCGGTGCTGCCAGCGCAAGGGCCAGCGTGCTGAGGACTCGTTTCATCGGTGCGTCTCCTGTCGTTGGTGATAGTGGCTGGCGCTGCGCTTTGTCGCAGGAAATCAGCGCTGGAGCAATTGGTGGCAAACCCCTGCCGTGACGTCGGCGGTGCGGGCCTTCCCACCGAGGTCGCCCGTGTGCAGCGCAGGATCGGCGGTCACGGCTTCCAGCGCCGCCATCAGGCGCGCCGCGGCGTCGGTCTCGCCAAGGTGTTCGAGCAGCATCACGCAGCTCCAGAAGGTGCCGATCGGGTTGGCCAGGCCCCGGCCCATGATGTCGAAGGCCGAGCCGTGGATCGGTTCGAACATGCTGGGGTAGCGCCGCTCGGGATCGATGTTCCCCGTGGGCGCGATGCCCAGGCTGCCCGAGAGGGCGGCCGCCAGGTCGCTCAGGATGTCGGCGTGCAGGTTGGTTGCCACCAGCGTGTCCAGCGAAGCCGGCCGGGTCACCATCCGGGCGGCGCAGGCGTCCACCAGTTCCTTTTCCCAGCGCACGTCGGGGAACTCGCGGCTCACGGCCAGGGCGATCTCGTCCCACATCACCATGGCGTGGCGCTGCGCGTTGGACTTGGTCACCACGGTGAGCAGCTTGCGCGGGCGCGACTGCGCCAGCCGGAACCCGAAGCGCATGATGCGCTCCACCCCGGCACGCGTCATCACGCTCACGTCGGTGGCGACCTCGATCGGGTGGCCCTGGTGGGCGCGGCCGCCCACGCCCGCGTACTCGCCCTCGGAGTTCTCGCGCACGATGACCCAGTCCAGGTCGGCCGGCGCGCAGCGCTTGAGCGGCGCGTCGATGCCCGGCAGGATTCGCGTGGGGCGCACGTTCGCGTACTGGTCGAAGCCCTGGCAGATCTTCAGCCGCAGGCCCCAGAGCGTGACGTGGTCGGGAATGTGCGGGTCGCCCGCCGAGCCGAACAGGATGGCGTCCATCCCGCGCAGCGCGTCCAGGCCGTCGGCCGGCATCATCACGCCGTGCTCGCGGTAGAAGTCCCCGCCCCAGCCGAAGCTGGTGAACTCGAAGCGGAAGCGCTCCTGGCTCGCGGCGAGCGCCTGCAGCACTTCCTGCCCCGCCGGCACGACTTCCTTGCCGATGCCGTCGCCGGGAATGCAGGCGATCTTGTAGGTCTTCATCGTGGTGTGTCCTTCTGCGGTGCACTTTAGGGGCGCCGGCGAGGAAAAGACGCATCAGAATTCAAGCCATTGTTGACTCCAGGCTCACGAATCCATGCCGTCCTCCACCGCGTCCCAGGACATGCAGTTCTTCAGCGTGCTGGTGCGCTGCGGCAGCCTCTCGGCCGCCGGCCGCGACCTGCAGGTCAGCCCTTCGGCCGTGAGCAAGCGGCTCGCCGCCCTGGAGGCGCGGCTGGGCGTGTCCCTGGCGCACCGCACCACCCGGCGCCTGGTGCTGACGCCGGAGGGGGAGACCTACCTGGCGCAGTCGCGCCGAATCCTGGGCGAGATCGATGCCCTGGAGCGCGAGTTGCAGGGCGGGCGCGCTGCGCTGGGTGGGCTGCTGCGGGTCAATGCCACGCTGGGCTTCGGGCGCATGCACGTGGCGCCGGCCATCGCCGCCTTCGCGCGCCGGCACCCCCAGCTGGAGGTGCAGCTGCAGCTGTCGGTGAACCCTCCCGCCCTGTCCGAGGACGCCTTCGACGTCTGCGTGCGCTTCGGCGAACCGCCGGACGCCCGCGTGGTGGCACGCATGCTGGCGCCCAACCGGCGCCTGCTGTGCGCCTCACCGGCCTACCTGCAGCGCCAGGGGGAGCCGCGCAGCCCGCGCGAGCTGGCGGCCCACAGCCTGATCGCCATCCGCCAGGGCGACCAGGCCTATGGTCTGCTGCGCCTGCGCGCGGGCAAGCGGGTGGAGGCCGTCAAGGTCCACGGCAGCCTGAGCACCAATGACGGCGAGGTCGCCGTCCAGTGGGCGCTGGCGGGGCTGGGCATCGTGCTGCGCGCCGAATGGGACGTGGGGCGCTACCTGCGAAGCGGCCGGCTGGTGCAGGTGCTGCCGAACTGGCAGGCGCCGGCCGCCGACATCCATGCGGTCTACCCCGTGCGCCACCAGTCCACGACGCGCGTGCGCGCCTTCGTGGACCACCTGGCGGAGCATTTCACTCGCGGGGACTGAGCCTGCCCGCGCAGCGCGCGATGGCCTGCAGGGGGTGGGCCGGGCGCGCGCTCAGGCGCTGGTGCGGGCCTGGCCCGTCCGGGCCGGCGTCGCTTGCGCGGTGGCCTGGGGTCCCAGGGTCCGGGCGGCCTTCGCCAGCGCCGCCAGATCCTCGGGGGCGTCGAGCCTGCGTGCGGCGCGCTCCAGTGCGCGGCGCGAATGCGTCTGCGCCAGCGTGCGCATCTGCGGGTGTCCGCTTGCGCCCAGCGCCACGAAGGCCTTCTGCAGGCGCACGCCCATCTCCACCACGGAAGCGCCGTCGCGCTCCATGGCCGAGAAAGCGTCGTCGAACATGTCTTCCAGGGACAGGGGGAGCACGGACACGCGGTCATGCAGCACCGGCTGCACCTCGTCCGCCTGCAGCGGGCGCCCCCAGGCCACGAAGAGGCGCACGAAGGCGCCGATGACCTGGATGGCGGTGCCCGGGTCGTTGACGGCCGGGGAGAGCGCGCGGCTGGCGATCTCCGACAGCACGATCAGTCCGAAGCGGGGGTCCTGGTCGAACTTGCGGTCGTTGCCGATGGTGAAGCAGCGCGCCACCTGCTCCTGCTGCGCCGGCGGGAGCGGCCCGCCTGCCGCCCCCCTGACCACGCGCGCCACCGGCCGCCCCGGCGCCGCGAAGGTGCCCGGCAGGCCGGTGACCTCGATGCGGGCGTCCAGCGCCTCGGCGCACGCCTGCAGCTTGCCGACGTCCACGTACTGCACGTAGCCGATCGCGTCGCAGTACACCGGCGCACCGTCGTGGCTGGCCGCGTCGCCGGGCCGTGCGCGCAGGTTCGGGGTGCAGCGCCGCGCCTGGAGCGCCTGCAGCGTCGCCTTCTCGACCGTGCCGACCACCATGCCCAGCCGGCCGAGCCGCGCGATGCGGTCCACCCAGCGCACGAAGGTCACCCGCACGAACGCAAGCACCAGGACGGTCAGCACGAACAGGGTGAAGCGCCCGACGCGACCGTAGTACCCGTTGCTCACGAAGATGAAGGCCACCACGTTGAAGATGAAGGCGCCGGTGAATGCCGACAGCGCGTTCTGCGACACGTCGTCGGCCACCACCAGCGGGAAGGCGCGGGGCGTGGCGGAGCCGGCGGCCGATGCATACGCGGCCACCATCGAGCCGACCGCGAGCGTCGCCATCACCAGCATGCTGGCCGCGACCAGCTTGAGCAGCTCCTCGATGGTGTCGGCGGACACCTGCGGGAGCTTGCGGCCCAGGTCGATCCCGTCGGCGCCCTGCGCCGCCAGAGCGCCGCCCACGGAGAGCAGGCAGGCCAGCAGGGGCTTGACCCACAGCTTCTCGCGCAGGCGATACAAAAGAAAGTTCAGGGTGTCCATCGCGGCGTCGGTGCGCCGGCTTCCTGCTGCCGCGGCGTGGCTTCCTCGCGCAGGCCCTGCGCCACCGTCTCGCGCGCTTCCTGCAGGTCTTCCGCGTCGGCCTGCGGGGCGCTCTGGACGTGGCGTGCCGAGGGCTCCAGGCTGAACACCGCGTGCATGGGGAAGTGGTCCGAGCCCACGTAGCCCAGGCGGCCCATCGAGACCAGGCGGAACTCCGGCGAGTGGAAGATGTGGTCCAGCGGGAAGCGCAAACCGGGCAGGCGCGCGTGGAAGGTCGCGAACATGCCGCGTCCCTTGCGCGGGTCGAGCAGGCCGCTCACCTTCTGGAACTGCCGGGTCGTGCGGGACCAGGCCACGTCGTTCAGGTCGCCGCAGAGGATCACCGGCAGCGTCTCATCGCGGATCTTGCGCGCGACCATGAGCAGTTCGGCGTCGCGCGGAACCGAGCTCTCGGCCTCGCTGGGCGCCGGCGGACGCGGGTGCACGCAGTGCAGGCGCACGCGCTGGCCGTTGCGCAGGCCCACCAGCATGTGGAAGGAGGGCACGTCGTCCTGCACGAGGAACTCGATCCGCGGCTCGTGCAGGGGCAGGCGCGAGTACAGCAGCATGCCGTAGGTGTTGGCGATCGGGCAGGCGATCGTGTGGGGATGGGTCGCCGTCAGCGCGTCCAGCTGCTCACGCCACCAGTCGTCGGTCTCGACGCAGAGCACGATGTCGGCATCCGCCTGCCGCAGCTGGGCCAGCAGGCGATCGGCCTGGCGGTTGCTTTCCAGCACGTTGCTCACGGTCAGGCTCAGGCGCCGGTCCGGGTCGGCGCCGTCGCTGGTCTGCGCCTCCACCGGCGCGAGCCGCGAGTAGCGCCACACGGCGGCGAACTGGGCCACGGTACAGAGGGCGAGCAGGGACACCAGGATCAGGCGGGGCAGGGTGTCCAGGGGAGACAGGCTGATCAGCCACGCCAGCGCGAGCACGCCCAGCAGGCCCAGCTGCAGGCGGGGAAACTCCCACACGCGGATCCACCACACCTTGCTGCGCAGCAGCGGCAGCACGCTCAGCACGATGACCAAGGCGCCCAGGGTGACGGCGGCTGCGTTCCACATCGTTCACGCTCCTCCAGGCTCTGCGCCGGGCCAGGACTCGCGGCTCCCCATCGGCTGGCGGCGCCGAGCGCGCGTGTCCTGGCATGGCGGGGGTCCCCTGCCGCGCAGCGCGCGACAAGGATCGGAGTCGAACCATAGAGGTGCCGAATGCCTGCCGCGGTAGGACGGCGCGCCTTCGCAGCGGACGCGGCAGCGCGGGAGCTTGGCGCCTTTCAGCGCCGCCGCCGGGACTCCGTCCGACAGCGTCTCCGCCCGACAGCGCCTCAGTCCGACAGCGCCTTCATCTGCCGGTACAGGTCGGCCTTGCCCTCGAAACCGATGCCGGGGAGGTCCGGCAGGACCACGTGGCTGTCCTGCACCTGCACGCCGTCGGGAAAGCCGCCGAAGGGCTGGAACAGGTCCGGGTAGGACTCGTTGCCGCCCAGGCCGAGCCCGGCCGCGATGGCCAGGGACATCTGGTGGCCTCCGTGCGGAATGCAGCGGCTGGCCGACCATCCGTGGGCCTGGAGCATGTCCAGGGTGCGCAGGTATTCGACCAGCCCGTAGCTGAGCGCGCAGTCGAACTGCAGCCAGTCGCGGTCCGGGCGCATGCCGCCGTAGCGGATCAGGTTGCGGGCGTCCTGCATGGAAAACAGGTTCTCGCCGGTGGCCATCGGGTTGCGGTAGTAGCTGCGCAGGGTGGCCTGCAACTCGAAGTCGAGCGGGTCGCCGGCTTCCTCGTACCAGAAGAGGTCGTAGGGCGACAGCGCCTTGGCATAGGCGATGGCGGCATCCAGGTCGAAGCGGCCATTGGCGTCCACGCACAGGCGCTGGCCGTCCTGCAGCACCTCCAGCACCGCGTCGATGCGGCGCAGGTCCTCATCCAGCGAGGCGCCGCCGATCTTCATCTTGACCACCGAGTAGCCGCGGTCGATGTAGCTGCGCATCTCGTCCTGCAGCTTGGCCAGGTCCTTGCCCGGGTAGTAGTAGCCACCGGCCGCATAGACGAAGACGCGCCGGTTCGGCTGGCCCGTGCCATAGCGCTCGGCCAGCAGCTGGAACAGGGGCTTGCCTTCGATCTTGGCAACCGCATCCCAGACGGCCATGTCGATGGTGCCGATGGCGACCGAGCGCTCGCCGTGCCCCCCGGGCTTCTCGTTGGTGAACATGGCCGCCCACACCTTGTGGGGATCGAGGATGCCGCGCTCGTCGAGCAGCGTGTCGGCGCCCGCTTCCAGCACGCGTGGAATGAAGCGTTCGCGCATCAGCTTGCCCTGGCCGTAGCGTCCGTTCGAATTGAAGCCGTAGCCCACGACCGGCCGGCCGTCGCGGATCACGTCGGTGACGACGGCCACGAGGCTGAGCGTCATCTTGCTGAAGTCGATGTAGGCGTTGCGGATCGGGCTCGCGATGGGCAGGGTCTGTTCGCGGATTTCGAGAATCTTCATGGCGCGGGTGGCGTGGGAGCTCAGGAGGCCCGCATGTTACGGCGCGGCCCGCCGCAAGGCTCGCCTCCGGCGGCCGGTTCGCAAGACGGAGGGCATGGTTGTGCCTGCGACTGCTTCGCGCACCGTGACTCGGCTGTTTGGCGGCTTCAGCGTCCGGCCGGCGGTGCCCCGCCGCGCTGGCGTAGCGTCGGGCCACGATACGTCTTGCCACCGCTGTGGCGACTCATGGAGCCCTGCCCGCGTCCGATCTGCTTACAGTGAACGCCAGCTGAAGGAGAAAGCCGGCATGAATGTGGACGTGCGAAAAGGCCAGGCGCCGCAGGCGCATTCACGCGAGGAGTTCCGCGAGCGCTTTCGTGCGCGTTTCTTCGACCCGGCGTTCCGCAGTGAGGATGAGGCCATCGCCCGGCTGGAGGAGATTGCCTGGCAGGGCTACTGCGGAGCCCGCAAGTCGCCGGTGACCAAGCCAGCGGGCGCGGGCTTCGCCGATCCGGCGCACGAGCTGTCGGTGCAGTGGATGGACACCAGCCGCAGGCTCGCCGCGGCGCAGGCCCGGTGGGCCCAGGCGGGAACGCCCTCGCGCGTGCTGGTGATCAACGCCTCGCCCCGCAACGACGGCACCTGCCCGGGCGAGATGTCCAAGAGCTTCCGGCTGGCGCAGATCGCCCGCGAGACGCTCGCGGGCGCGGGGCTGGAAACCGACTTCCTGGACCTGAGCCGGCTGGCTTCGGACTACGACCGCCACATCCATCCCTGCAAGGGCTGCGTGTCCACCGCCATGCCCTTGTGCCACTGGCCCTGCAGCTGCTACCCGAACCACGAACTGAGCCAGGTGAACGACTGGATGGGCGAGATCTACGAGCAGTGGGTCGGCGCGCACGGGGTGCTGCTGGTGGCACCCACGCACTGGTACACCGTCTCCAGCCCGCTCAAGCTGATGATGGACCGGCTGGTCTGCGCCGACGGCGGCAACCCCGACCCGACGACGACGCACGGCAAGACGCCCAAGGAAGCCAAGGCGCTGGAACTGGCAGGCTGGGACTACCCCAAGCACCTGGCCGGGCGAGCCTATGGCGTGGTGGTGCACGGCGACGTGGCCGGCATCGAAAACACGCGCCGGGTCCTGAGTGACTGGCTGGACTGGATGGGCCTGATCGACGCCGGGCCCGCCGCGCGGCTGGACCGCTACATCGGCTATTACGAACCTTATGCCACCAGCCACGCCACGCTGGACGAGGACACCGCCGTGCAGGAGGAAGTCCGCAACGCCGCCCGTGCCCTGGCGCAGGCGGTGTCCGAGTTGCGTGAAGGCCGCCTCAGCGCTCCCGGCAAGGACCTGAAGCGGCCGCGGCCGAAGTGACTAGCCGGGGGCTGGAGGCTCGAGGCGAAGCACCAGCACGAACCGGCTGCCCCGCCCCTGCCCCTCGCTCGTGGCCTGCACCTGGCCCCCGTGCATTTCCACCAGCCGTTTGACCAGCGTGAGGCCCAGGCCCAGGCCTTCGGAGCGTTCGTGCTCGCCTTGCGCGAAGGCGTCGAAGATATGCGGCAACGCCTCGGCCGGAATGCCGCAGCCGGTGTCTTCCACCTGCAGCAGTGCCTGGCCTGCCTCCCGCTCCAGCCGCACGCGCACCTCACCGCCTGGGGGCGTGAACTTGAGCGAGTTGGACAGCAGGTTGCCCAGGACCTGCGCCAGGCGGGCCGGGTCGCCGTGCAGGGGCACTGGCGCATCGGGCACCTGGGCCGATAGCGCGAGTCCGCGCGCGGCCAGCAGCGGGGCATAGTCGTCGGCGGCCTGGCGCACGAGCTCGCGCAAGTCCATGGGCTGGCGGTGCAGGGTGAGCTTGTCGGTGTCGATGCGCGTCACGTCCAGCAGGTCCGTGACGAGGCTCTCGAGGTGGCCCACCTGCCGCGCGATGACCTGCAGCATGCGCTGGGTCCGCTGCGGATCGCCCTGGGCCATGATGGTCAGCGCATTGCGGATGGGCATCAGCGGATTGCGCAGCTCGTGGGCGAGCACGGCCATGAAGCGGTTCTTGTTGCGGTCGGTCTCGCGCAGGCGCTCGTTGGCGAGGGCCAGCGCCTCGGAACTCGCGCGAAAGCGCTCGGCGGTCTCGTGGGCCGCGCCCAGGGCGCGGTGCATGCGACCGGCGATCAGGCTCGCGCCGATGCCCAGGAGCACGAAGAGCAGCAGGCGCATCGGCTCGGACAGCTCGGCGGGCTGGTAGCCCTCCAGCCGCCCCAGCGTGAAGCCGAGGGCCGCGCCCAGGGCCGTCGCCGCCAGGCCCGGTCCCAGCCCGCCCAGCGCGGCGGCCGCAAGCACGGCGAAGTAGAAGGTGATGTAGGGCGGCGTCGAGCCAGCGACGGGCTGCAGGAGCCAGCGCAGAACGGCCGCGCCCGCCACGATGAGAGCGGCCGTGCCGTAGCGCCTCGCGGCGCCTGCCAGCTCGGGGCGGCGTAACGCGATGGGGGTCTCCAGGGGCGGGGAGGCGCTCACGAGCTGAGTGTAGAGCCGCAAGGCCGCGCCTGACAGCCTCAGCGCACGCGCACCGTGCCCTGGATGACGAGCCCCGGTTCGACGAAGACCGGTGCCGGCATGATGACCGGCGGCGCCATGTAGACGGGCGCCGGCACCACGACGGGCGCCGGCACATACACCACGGCCGGCGGCTGCGGGTTCCGGCACTTGCGCTCTTCCTTGTAGTCGCCGTTGGACTTGTACTTGCGCTCGACCTTGCAATGGCCGTCCCACCACTCCTGCTTGTAGGCGCCGTGGTGGCCGCGCCAGCCGTGCTCATGTTTGTCGCGGTCGGCCAGGGCGGCGAGGGGCAGGGCGCCGATGGCGAGGGCGATGATGCTGTGCAGTAACGTCATGCGCGCCTTGTACTGGCGGCGCCGCGGTGCGGCTGTAAGCAATTGCGCCTTGCGGCGAAGGCGCAACGCAGCGCGCCTCAGCGGCCATCCACGCGCGACGAGCGTTCGAGGAGCGCGAGGATGTCGTCCGGCGTTGCCGGCTTGACCAGGTGCGCGTCGAAGCCCGCGTCGCGAGCCTTCGCGCGGTCGGCGGCCTGTCCGTAGCCGGTGAGGGCGATGTACACGCCATCGGCCGTGTCCGGCCTGGCCCGCAGCCGCTGCACCAGCTCGTAACCATCCATGGCCGGCAGGCCGATGTCGATGATGGCGGCCTGGGGCGGTTGCGCCACGGCGGCCTCCAGGGCGCGGAACGGGTCGTGCTCGATGCGCACGCGGTGGCCCGCGCTTTCCAGCAGCAGCTGCAGTGTCTCCGCGGCGTCGCGGTTGTCGTCCACCACCAGCACGTCCAGCGCTCGTCCTTTCGGGCGGGGCACCGGGCCGCTCGCCGGCTGGCCGCTGCCGGCCGGTTCCGGCAGGCGTGGAAGCGTGACCGTGAAACAGCTCCCCTTGCCGGGGCCGTCGCTGGCCACGGACACCGTGCCGCCATGCAGTTCGACCAGGCTCCTGACCAGCGCAAGCCCCAGGCCCAGGCCACCTTGCGAGCGGTCGGGCGTGCGCTCGGCCTGCGCGAACAGCTCGAAGATGCGCGGCTGCACGTCCTTCGGAATGCCGATGCCGTCGTCCTTGACGTGCACGCACACCCTCGCCTCGTCCACCTCCGTCACCAGCTGGATGTGCCCGCCCGGGGGCGTGTACTTGGCGGCGTTGTTCAGGAGGTTACTCAGCACCTGCACCATGCGCTTGCCGTCGCCGAGGACGTGCGCCGGCACCGGCGCCAGGGCGAGCGTGAGCTGGTGGCCCTGCATCTCGATGAGCGGACGCACCTGTTCGGCCGCGTTGCCGACGATGGTCTTCATGTCCTGGGGGGACTCCTCCAGGTTCACCAGTCCGCGCGTCACGCGCGAGACGTCCAGCAGGTCGTCCACCAGGCCCGTCATGTGGCGCACCTGACGCGTGATGATGGCGGCCGTGCGCTGGAGGCGGCCTTCGTCCATCGGCTGCAGCGAGAGCAGTTCCGCGGCGGTGCTGATCGGGGCCAGCGGGTTGCGCAGTTCGTGGGCCAGCATGGCAAGGAACTCGTCCTTGCGCCGGCTCGCGTCGCGCAGCTCCATCTGGGCGCGCGCGTTCTCGGCGGCGGACCAGGTCCGCGCCGCGACATCGACCGCCAGGCCGATCTCCGCGTCGGTCCAGTCCCGCGGCTGGTCGTGCTGCAGGCTCAGCACCATGCCGAGATGCCCGCCCTTGATCAGGGGAATGGCCACGTTGGACCGCACGCCGAGGCTCGCGTAGGCGGCCTTGTGCGGTGCGGTGCGCGGGTCCTGCTCCACGTCGCGGATCACCAGGGGAACGCCCGCGCGCAAGGTGGCGATGACCTCCGGGCCGAACTCGTCGAGACGCCGCCGCTCCGTCGACAATGGCTCGGAGCCCCTGGGTTCCCAGTGCCGCTGCACGAAGGTGCTGCTCACGTCGTCCACCTCCACGTAGGTCACGCGGGTGATGCCCAGCTGCTCGCCCAGCATGGCCGAGGCGGTGAGGGCGATCTCCTCGGGCGACTCGAGTTCGTGCAGGGCGTCGGCGAGGTTCAACTGGAAAGTCTGCCGGTCGGTGCTGCTTCGCAGCGCGTCGGCGACGCGGGCCTGGTCCGTGACGTCCTCCGTGCGGTGGGCGATGCATACGAGCCGGCCCTCGGCGTCGTGGATCGGGATGTTGATGGCGCGCCAGTAGCGTTCCTCGAAGTCCTCGCTGCCGTCCGGCCGCGTGGTGCGGATCGGATAGCGCTGCAGCGGCAGGGTGTCGCTGAGTCCGGTGGCGATCACCCGGGCGAGCGAGCTGCGCAGCGCCGGCACGCCCGTGTCGCCCGGGTCGTCCGGATTGCCGGGAAAGGCCGCGAAGAGGCGCTGGCCGACCAGGCTTTCCCGCGAGCGGCCGGCGCTGCGCAGGACGCAGTCGTTGACGGCCAGGATCACCGGGTCCTCGCTGGGGCTCAGCAGGTACTCCCCGATGGGGGACTGCATGAAGACGGACTGGAATACGGACGCGCGGAGCATGCAACAGGGTATCTGCTCCCACGCGCCTGCACGCGTCGGCAGTCATGCACATCGTCAGTGGCGATTCGGCTTCCTCAGCCTTCCGGGCCGTCGCACTGCGGGCCGGGGTGCGCGCCTACAGGAGCGGCGGCGCCTGCCCATTACGTTCTGCGTCCCGCGAAGAGAAGTCCTGCCGCCGATGGGAGGCCAGCGCCAGTGTCCAAACCCGAAGACGAGAACCCCCAGCCGCCCAGGCCGGAGACCGAACAGGACGTGACGGCCGAGGGCGGCCGCGTGAAGACGGGCGTGCCGCGCCTGGACTTCATCCTCAAGGGCGGCTTCTTCCGCGGCGGCACCTACACGCTCTACGGCCCTCCGGGCGCGGGCAAGACCATCCTGGCGAACCAGCTGTGCTTCAACCACATCGCCTTCACCGACCAGAACTGCGTGTACCTCACGGTCCTGGCGGAGTCGCACGGCAAGATGGTCCGGCACCTGTCCAGCCTCCGGTTCTTCGATGCAAGGCTGGTGGGATCGCGGCTCAAGTACATGGCGGCCTACCAGACGCTGCGCGACGAAGGACCGCACGGCGTGCTGCGCCTGATCCAGTCCACGCTGCACCAGCAGCGGCCGGGCCTGCTGGTGATCGACGGGCTTGAATCCATCGAGCAGGCTGCCAGCGACCGCGTACGGGCGCGCGAATTCCTCAACCAGCTGCAGGCCTTCACCGCGCTCACGCAGACCACCACGCTCCTGTGCGCGGTGGAGCAAGGCGGTGAGCAGCGCCGGGACGAGGACGCGATGGTCGATGGCGTGATCGAGCTGTCGGACAAGCTGGTCGGCCCCCGCGCCGTGCGCGAGCTCACCGTCCACAAGTTCCGCGGCAGCGGCTACCTGCGCGGCCGCCACGAGGTGGAGATCACCGGGCTGGGCGTCCAGATCCATCCACGCATCGAAATCCAGTTCGACGCGCCGCCCGAACTGGCGAACGAGGAGCGCAAGCGCATGGGCTTCGGCATCGCGGAGCTGGACCGCATGATGAACGGCGGGATCCTGTCCGGCTCCACGCTTGCGCTGCTGGGAGCGCCGGGCTCGGGCAAGACCACGCTGGGCCTGAGTTTCCTGGTGGAAGGCGCTCGCCAGGGCCACAAGGGCCTGTACTTCGCGTTCTACGAGCCGCCGCCGCGCCTTCTGGAGCGCGCCGAGCACATGGGCATTCCCCTTCGCCCGTATGTCGAGCAGGGCATGATCGAGTTGGTCTGGCAGCCGCCCCTGGAGCACTACATGGACGCCCTGGCCGAGTCCCTGCTGGATCGCGTGCGCGCCGAGCAGCCCGCGCGTCGGCGCCTCTTCATCGACGGCGTGCAGGGTTTCGCCGCCGCGGCGGTGTACGACGACCGGCTGCCGCGCTTTCTCTCCGCGCTGACCAACCAGCTGCGCACCTGGGACGTGACCACCCTCATCTCGGCGGAGCTGCCCATGTTCGGCACTTCCATCGAACTGCCGCACCCGGAGCTGGCGCACGTGGTGGAAACGGTCATCCTGCTGCGGTACGTGGAGCTCAAGTCGCAGTTGCACCGCCTGCTGTCGATCATGAAGATGCGCGAGAGCGGCTACGACACGTCCATCCGCGAATTCACGATCCGTGAAGGCGGCATCGAGGTCAGCGGCTCGTTCGAATCGGCGGAGCAGATTCTTTCCGGATTCCCGCGCAGTGCAGGAGGCATGTCGTGACCCGGATCCTCGTCGTGGACGACGAATACGACCTGGTCCAGACCATCTGCGCGGTGCTGGAACTGGAAGGCTACGAGGCCACCTCCGCGCGCAACGGCCGCCAGGCGCTGGAGGTGCTGGAGCAGGTGCGGCCGGACCTGCTCCTGACCGACGTGATGATGCCCTACGTGTCCGGCTACGACCTCGTGGAAGCCGTGCGCAAGCGCCCGCAAGGAAAAGACCTTCCGGTGGTGATCATGAGCGCGGTGGAGCCGGAGTTGCACCCGCACGGCGCCTGGGACGAGGTGATGCAGAAGCCGTTCACGCTGGACGGGCTGCTGGAGGTGGTGGGGAAGCTGACGAAGGGCAAGTAGGAGCATGGGCCGCCCACCCTTGCGGCCGCGTGACGGTGTGCCGCTTTCTGCTGCCCGCGCTCCTCAGTACTTGATCCGCCCTTCGGCCGACATCGAGACGAGCTGGACCACGGTCGTGAGATCGCCCTGCAGGGTTCCGAAGAGCGCGCCGGTGCCGGTCGCCTCCTCGAAGCGGCCGGTTCCGCCCTTGACGTAGTAGTTGCCCTCGGCAAGCCCTACGGCTGCGCGTTCCCCGCGCCGCCGAGCGGCGGCGGCTTGAGTGACAGCTGGGGGTTCTGGGCCCGCCTGTCCGCTGCCAACGGCGGAACGCGTGGCAGCCGCACGGAAAAGGTGGTCTGTTCGTCATCCGACGCCAGTTCGACGGTGCCACCATGTGCGACTGCGATTTCCTTGGTGATGTAGAGGCCCAGGCCCAAGCCGGAGGAGCCAGGCCGCCTGTCTGCCTCGACGGTGGGCCTCTGGCGCAGCGGCGTGAACATGTTCTCTCGTGCTCGCGCGGGGATTGGCTGGCCCGCGTTCGTGACCTTCACGCGGACAGCCTCCTCGTCTGCGTCCACGGAGACGTTCACGGGCGCCCCTGCTGCGCCGTGCTGAACCGCGTTTGCAATGAGATTGGCGAGCATCTGTCCGATCCGGGCGGCATCCCAGCGGCCGCTCAGGTCCCCTTCGCAAGTCAGCTCGATCCTGCTGTCGGGGTGCAATGCCGCGACCTCGGTGACGATGTTCGTCGTGATGACGCCGAAATCTGCAGGGACGGGGGTGATGGGAAGCGCCACACCGAAGGCGGTCTGGGTGAAGTCGAGGATGTCCTTGACCATGTCCCGCATCCGCTCCGAGGCGGTCACGATGCGGGCGACGGCCTTCGTCTGGCCACCGGTCAGCGTGTCGGCCCGCAGGAGGTACTGCGCACTCATCTGGACCACGCCCAGCGGCGTGCGCAAGTCATGCCCCAGGACCCCCAGCAGGAGGTTGCGCGAGTCATCCACCTTCTTCGAGTACAGGGAAGCCGACTCGGAGAGCGCCTGGTCCATGCTCTCGCCGAAGCGAGTCAGCTGTTCCAGGTCGTCTTTGCGTGCTTCCTGGAGTTGCTGGGTCCACCTGCGGATGACGGAGGCACGGAGTGCGCGGTACTCCGACAGCAGGTGGTCCAGTGAAAATCCCTGGTCGAAGCGCTGTTCGGCGTGTTCGCGCGCGGTGCGCGTGATGTTCGGCGCGTTCTCCGGCTTGTTGCCTTGGGACTTGTCGTGCTGGTCGCCGCCCCCCTGGGCTTGCGCCATGTCGGCCGCAATCGCGAGCAACAGCACTTTCGCGTGGTCGGCAAGTTCGTGACGGGTGAATTGGTGAGATGCAGGAAGCTTCGACCGCGCGAAGACGACCCACTCATCGACGATGGGTTCCACCTGCTCGTTCAAGAAGGCACTGATGTTCATTTCCTGCTCACGACATCTGCAGGCCGCCTCCAAGCGCCGGAAACGGAAAAAGGGGTCGCTGCGCATCGAGCAGCGGCAAGCCCTTTTCTGGTGGTGCCGGAGAGAGGAATCCAAAACCGGGCTGCAGGGCGCACCAAGCTTAGCCACGAGCCCGGACTGGCCAAAATACCACCAAAAATACCGGCAACTCCCAGAGTGTCCTCTTCCGGCCACATGCGCCTGTTGATCCAGTCTAGTTGATCTGGCGCTACTGCTTCTAGCGGTGGCGACGACTACACGACTGTGTTTGTGCCAGTGTGCGCGCGGTCGAGCCTGTGGTTCGGCTGTGCGAACATCCAGGCATGACATTCCTGCGCGACTCGCGAACGCCGCAACATGAGTAGCACGCCAGGCAGATCGACTCCACCCCGATGAGAACCCTGCTCCATCCCACCCGGGCGGTCGCGATGGCGTTCCTACTCGCCATCGCCCTTGGGACCCTGCTGCTGATGCTCCCCGTTGCCACGGCGACCGGCGAGCCGCCCCCGACCGTCACGGCGTTCTTCACCGCCGTTTCCGCGGTCTGCGTCACCGGACTCGTGGTTGTCGACACGGGGACCTACTGGAGCCCGTTCGGCCAGGTAGTGATCCTCCTGCTGTTCCAGGCGGGCGGCTTCGGCTTCATGACCGGCGCGACGCTGCTGGGGGTGATGGTCAACCGCTCCCTTCGGCTGCGGACGCGGCTCGTAACCCAGGTGGAAGCGCATGTGATCGGTCTGGGCGATGTCGCGAGCGTCGCCCGCCTGGTGCTAGTCGTCACCGCGGTATGCGAGTTGCTGATCGCCGCCATCCTGGCAGCGCGCCTGCACGCCTGGTATGGCCTCGGCTGGGGCGAGGCGGCATGGAACGCGGTGTTTCACGCAGTGTCTGCGTTCAACAACGCGGGCTTCTCCATTCATGAGGACAGTGTGATGCGCTACGGGCGGGACGGCTGGATCCTGGTCCCGCTGATGTTCGGCATCATTGTTGGGGGCATCGGATTCCCCGTGTTGCACGATCTGCGCCTGCGCCTGCGCGACCCGCGCCACTGGTCCTTGCATAGCAAGCTCACGCTGCTCGGCACGGGCATTCTGCTGGCGGTCGGATTTGTCCTCGTGCTGTGGTTCGAATGGACGAATCCGGCCACGCTCGGCCCCATGCCCTTGGGCGAGAAAGTCCTCAACGCTGCATTCGCCTCGGTCTCGGCTCGCACCGCCGGCTTCAACAGTTTGGACATCTCGGCCCTGTATCGGGAAACCTGGGCGCTTCACTATCCACTGATGTTCATCGGAGCCGGCAGCGCCGGCACGGCCGGCGGCGTGAAGGTTGGAACGGTGTTCATCCTTGTCCTGTTGGTCTTCTCGGAGATCCGCGGCCTGCCCGACAACGAGGCTTTCGGTCGGCGCATCTCCACCACCGCGCAGCGGCAGGCCATCACGGTGCTGGTGCTGGGCGCGCTGCTGGTCACGGCCGGCACCATGATCCTCCTGCGCCTGACGCCTTATTCAGCGGACAGGGTGATCTTCGAGGTCATCTCCGCCTTTGCCACCGTGGGCCTCTCCACCGGAATCACGGCCGACATTCCCCCGGCCGGGCTGCTGGTGCTCACGGTGCTGATGTATGCCGGCCGCGTCGGCACGATCACGCTCGCCGCTGCCCTGGTGCTAGGCCGGCGGCGCATGCCTTATCGGTACGCAGAGGAGCATCCAATTGTTGGGTAAGTTGCTTTTCACTGAACAGTTCTCCTTCGCGCGGGGAGACAGCGTCGTCGTGCTCGGGCTTGGCCGCTTTGGCGGTGCGCTGGCGCAGTCGCTCGTGGAGCTCGGTCACGACGTCATGGGAATCGACTCCGACGGCGCGCTCGTGCAACACTGGGCCGACCGCCTGACCCATGCCGTGCAGGCGAACGCGACCGACGTCAGCGTACTGCGGCAGTTGGGGGTAGCAGACTTTGCGCATGGGATCGTCGGGATCGGAACCGACCTCGCGGCCAGCCTGATGTCCGTCGTGGCCCTCACCGAGCTGAACATCAAGGACATCTGGGTTAAGGCGATGACACCGGAGCACGGGCGGATCGCCGAGCGCATTGGCGCCCATCACGTCGTCTATCCCGAGGCGGACATGGGCCTGCGCGTGGCGCACCTGATCTCCAGGCGGTTGATGGACTACATCGAGTTCGAGGACGGGTTCGCGATCGCCAAGATCCTGGCTCCGGCCATGTGCCAGGACCAGTCGCTCGCCGCGTCGGGCGTGCGCGAGCGCTTCGGAGTCACGGTCGTGGGCGTGAAGCGGTCCCGCCAGGACTTCCAGCACGCCACTCCTGACACGGTGGTACGCCCCGGCGACCTCCTGATCGTCTCCGGGCCGACCAAGCGGGTTGAGCAGTTCGCGGCGCAGGCGCTGAAGGCGAAATAGGCCTCAATGCGCTCAGAGGGAGCAGCGGACTTCCAACGGGGCCAAGCCGACTGCCAACCCAAGTACCGCCTCTGTGATGGAACGCCATGGCAGAGACTCACATGCGCTGAGACAAAAAAAGCCCGTTCCAGTGGGAAACGGGCTTACTTTGAGGCTCGGTGAGACGACCTGATTGGTCAAATGGTGCCGGAGAGAGGAATCGAACCCCCGACCTTCTCATTACGAATGAGCTGCTCTACCGACTGAGCTACTCCGGCGACCGAAGCCGGCGATTATAGCCAGACCCTCACACCGTGCCCGGGGCCTCCTTGCCCTGGTGGTACTGCGTGACCCGGTCCACTTCGTTCTTGCTGCCCAGGATGACGCTCACGCGCTCGTGCAGCTGGGTGGGCTGCAGGTCCAGGATGCGTTCGTAGCCGTTGGTGGCGGCGCCGCCGGCCTGTTCGACCAGCCAGGCCATGGGGTTGGCCTCGTACATGAGGCGCAGCTTGCCGGGCTTGTTGGGTTCGCGCTTGTCCCAGGGGTACATGAAGATGCCGCCGCGGGTGAGGATGCGGTGCACGTCGGCCACCATGGAGGCGATCCAGCGCATGTTGAAGTCCTTGCCGCGCGGGCCTTCCTTGCCGGCCAGGCATTCGTCGATGTAGCGGCGCACCGGCGTGTCCCAGTGGCGCATGTTGCTCATGTTGATGGCGAATTCCCGGGTGTCGGCCGGGATCGTCATGTGTTCCTCCACCAGCACGAAGCTGCCCATCTCGCGGTCCAGCGTGAACATGGCCACGCCGTCACCCACGGTGAGGACCAGCGTGGTCTGCGGGCCGTAGACGCAGTAGCCGGCCGCCACCTGCCGGTGCCCCGGCTGCAGGAAGTCCTGCTCGGAGACGGCGGCGCCTTCGGGCTTGCGCATGACGCTGAAGATGGTGCCGATGCTCACGTTGACGTCGATGTTCGACGAGCCGTCCAGCGGGTCGAACATGAGCAGGTACTCGCCCTGGGGGTAGCGGTTGGGCACCTGGTAGATGCCGTCCATCTCCTCGCTGGCCATGGCCGCGAGGTGGCCGCCCCATTCGTTGGCCTCGATCAGCACCTCGTTGGCGATGATGTCCAGCTTCTTCTGCACTTCGCCCTGCACGTTCTCGCTGCCGGCCGTGCCCAGCACGTCGCCGAGCGCGCCCTTGTTGACGGCGTGGCTGATGCGCTTGCAGGCACGGGCGACGACTTCCAGCAGCAGGCGCAGCTGCCCGGGAATGAGGCCGTCGACGCGCTGCTGCTCGACGAGGTACTGGGTCAGGGAGATTCGCTTCTGGGTCATGGTGTCGGGTTCTCCTCGTGTTCGCTCAGTCGGCCAGCGCGCGCGTGACCACTTCACGCACGTCGCGGCTCAGGTCGGGCTTGGCCGCGACGCGGGCAATGGCTTCGCGGGCGGCGCCGCGGTAGGGGTCGGCGAGCTTCTTCCAGCGATCGAGCGCGCGCGCCAGGCGCGCGGCCACCTGCGGGTTGATGGCGTCCAGCTCCATGACGCGTTCGCACCAGAACACGTAGCCGGCCGCATCGCGGCGGTGGAAGCCGCCGGGGTTGGCACTGCAGTAGCTGAAGATCAGGCTGCGCGCGCGGTTCGGGTTGCGCAGGTTGAAGTCCGGGTGCTGCATGAGCTGCTTGACGACGGGCAGGATGTTGCCGCCATGGTCGGGCGCGCCGGCCTGCAGGGCGAACCACTTGTCCAGGACCAGCGCCTCGTTCTTGAAGAGGGCATGGAAACTCGCCAGCGCCGGCGCGGCGAGCTCGTGGCCGCAGGCGACCAGGGCCGCCAGGGCGTTGAAGCGGTCGGTCATGTTGCCCGCGTCCTTGAAGCGCTGCAGCGTCTTGCCCGGCCAGACCGGGTCGCCGCTGGTGCGCGCGGCCAGGCACAGGTGGGTGAGGGCCATGCCGGCCAGGGCGCGGCGGCCGGCCGAGCGCGAGTCGGGCCGGTAGGCGCCGGTGTCCTTGTTCTGCTCGTACACCCATTCCCAGTCGTGCCGCAGGGCCGTGGCCAGCCCCATGCGCATGGCTTCGCGCACGGCGTGGATGCGCTGCGGATCGACTTCGTCCAGCTGCTCGGCCAGGTAGGTTTCCGAGGGCAGGGTGAGGACCAGGTCCTTGAAGGCCGAGTCCAGCGTGGGGTGGCGCAGCACGGCGCGCATGGCCTCGACGAAGGGCGCGTCCAGCTCCACGTGCTCGCCGCTTCGGATGAAGTGCAGCGCGCGGTGGATGGCCAGGCGCTGCGCGGCCTCCCAGCGGTTGAAGGGGTCGGTGTCGTGCGCGAGCAGGATGAGGAGCTGCGCGTCGGTGTAGTCGTACTCCAGGATCACCGGGGCGGTGAAGCCGCGCAGGATGGAGGGCACCGGCTCGCCGGCCAGGCCGCTCATGGTGAGCGTGTCGCTGTCCTCGGTGAGCACGTGCAGGCCGTCGCTGATCTGCCGGCCTTCGGCGTCCAGCAGGCCCAGGCGCACCGGGATGACGAAGGGGTCCTTGTGCGGCTGGCCCGGGGTGGGCGTGCAGCTTTGCGAGAGGGCGAGGCTGTAGGTGCCGGTGGCCGCGTCCCAGTGCGAGCGGGCCTTCAGGCGGGGCGTGCCGGCCTGGCTGTACCAGCGCTTGAACTGCGGCAGCAGGCGCGCCAGGGGCGAGCCGGGGTTGGCGTCGGCGATGGCCTGGGCGAAGTCGTCGCAGGTGACGGCCTGGCCGTCATGCCGCTCGAAGTACAGCGCCATGCCGCGCGCGAAGCCGGCGCGGCCCAGCGGGTCGCCCTCGCCGGCCACGAGCGTCTGCATCATGCGCACGACCTCGGCCCCCTTCTCGTAGATGGTGACCGTGTAGAAGTTGTTGATCTCCAGGTACTGGTCGGGCCGCACCGGGTGGGCCATGGGGCCGGCGTCCTCGGGGAACTGCGCGGTGCGCAGCACGCGCACGTCCTCGATGCGGCGCACGGCGCGGGCCGAGGCCTCGCCGGCCAGGTCCTGGCTGAACTCCTGGTCGCGAAAGACCGTGAGGCCTTCCTTGAGCGAGAGCTGGAACCAGTCGCGGCAGGTGACGCGGTTGCCGGTCCAGTTGTGGAAGTACTCGTGGCCGACCACGCTCTCGATGTTGGCGTAGTCGGTGTCGGTGGCGGTGGCCTGGCTGGCGAGGACGTACTTCGTGTTGAAGATGTTCAGGCCCTTGTTCTCCATCGCGCCCATGTTGAAGTCGCTGGTGGCGACGATCATGAAGCGCTCCAGGTCCAGGGGCAGCTTGAAGCGGCCCTCGTCCCAGGCGATGGAGGCCATGAGGGAGTTCATGGCGTGCTCGGTCTTGTCCAGGTCGCCGGGGCGCACGTAGACCTGCAGCAGGTGGTCGGCGCCGCTGGCGGTGGTGATGCGCTGCTCGCGCGCGACCAGCTTGCCGGCCACCAGGGCGAAGAGGTAGCAGGGCTTGCGGTGCGGGTCCACCCAGCGCGCGAAGTGGCGGCCGCCGTCCAGGTCGCCTTGCTCCACCAGGTTGCCGTTGGACAGCAGCACGGGATAGGCGGCCTTGTCCGCGCGCAGGGTGACGTTGTAGCTGGCCATCACGTCCGGGCGGTCCAGGAAGTAGGTGATGCGCCGGAAACCTTCGGCCTCGCACTGCGTGAAGAACGAGTCGTTGCTCACGTACAGGCCCATGAGCTTGGTGTTCTTCGCCGGAGCGCAGGTGGTGAACACCTCCAGCTCGAAGGGCGCGTTGCCTTCGGGCAGGTTCTCCAGGATGAGCTGGCTGTCCTCCAGCTTGAAGGACGTGCCCTGGCCGTTGACCAGCACGCGGGCGAGGTTGAGTTCCTCGCCGTCCAGGCGCAGGGCCTGGGCGGGCTGGTCCGGGTTGCGGCGCAGCCGCATGCGATTGAGCACGCGGGTCTTGACCGGATCGAGGTCGAAACAGAGTTCCACGCTGTCGATCCAGAAGGCCGGCGGCCGGTAGTCGGCGCGGTGGATCACCGCGTTCTGTCCTTCACGCATTGCTTGTGTCCTTAGACGCCCTGCTTGAGCGAGGCTTCGATGAAGGGGTCGAGGTCGCCGTCCAGCACCTTCTGGGTGTTGGAGATCTCGAGGTTGGTGCGCAGGTCCTTGATGCGGCTCTGGTCCAGCACGTAGCTGCGGATCTGGTGGCCCCAGCCCACGTCGGTCTTGGTGTCCTCAAGCTTCTGCTGTTCTTCCATGCGCTTGCGCATCTCGTGGTCGTACAGGCGTGAGCGCAGGCGCTGCCAGGCGACGTCACGGTTGCTGTGCTGGCTGCGGCTGTCCTGGCACTGCACCACGATGCCGGTGGGCACGTGCGTGAGGCGCACGGCCGAGTCCGTCTTGTTGATGTGCTGGCCACCGGCGCCGGAGGCGCGGAAGGTGTCCACGCGCACGTCGGCCGGGTTGATGTTGATCTCGACCGAATCGTCGATCTCCGGATAGACGAAGACGCTGGCGAAGCTGGTGTGCCGTCCGCCCGCGGAGTCGAAGGGCGACTTGCGCACCAGGCGGTGCACGCCGGTTTCCGTGCGCAGCAGGCCGTAGGCGTATTCGCCTTCGACCTTGATGGTGGCGCTCTTGATGCCCGCGATCTCGCCGGCGGACTCGTCTTCCACCGCGGCCTTGAAGCCCTTGCGCTCGGCATAGCGCAGGTACTGCCGCAGCAGCATGCCGGCCCAGTCGCAGGCCTCGGTACCGCCCGCGCCGGCCTGGATGTCCAGGAAGGCGTTCATGGGGTCGGCGGGCTTGTTGAACATGCGCCGGAATTCCAGCGCCTCGACGTGCTCCGTGATCCGCGCGACGTCGGCCTCGATGGTGGCCAGGCCCGCCTCGTCGCCCTCGTCCTTGCTCATCTCGTAGAGCTCCAGGTCGTCGGCGAGTTCGCGGTCCAGCTCCTGCAGCTTCAGGACGATGTCGTCCAGCTGCCGCTTTTCCTTGCCCAGTTCCTGGGCCTTCTTGGGGTCGTTCCAGACCGCGGGGTCTTCCAGCGCGGCGTTGACGGTCCTCAGTCGTTCGGCTTTGGCATCGTAGTCAAAGATACCTCCGTAAGTCCGCGCAACGGGACTGGAGGTCTTGGAGCTGGGTGCCGATGAGGTTGATGCGTTCTGCGTCCATGGGGAGGGGTCTTCCAAAGACGCGGATTTTGGCACGCGCCCCCCGTGGAGCGAGGGCGCCCAAAGGAGAAGGGGCCGGGAATCGCTTCCCGGCCCCTGCCCAGCCTCTCGGCCCCTCGGCCCTCCGCTCTTGTTCGTGCTTACCTGAAGCTGCCCAGGTGCGCCTGCGCCCGGCGGTTGCCGGCGCTGGCGGCGCGTTCCAGCCACTGGATGGCCTGGGTGCGGTCGGCCGCGACGCCGGCGCCCTGCAGGTAGGCCACGCCCAGGAAGTAGCTCATTTCCGTGCGGCCCCAGCGGATGCCGTCCTCGGTGCTCTTGCCCGAGCGGCGCACCACCGCCGGGACGTCGCCCGCGCCGCTGGCGAAGGCGCGCATCTGGTTGACCGTGTCGGAGAGGAAGCGGTCGCGCTCGGCCATGGCCAGGGCGGAGTCCGGCTGGGTGGCGACCAGCTCGTCGGCCAGCACGTTCATGGCCTCGAAGGGGGTCATGCCGCCCATCATCCGGGGCGAGTACCAGGCGCGCAGCATGACCTGGTCCAGGGGCAGCAGCCCGTCCACCTTGATCGGGAAATAGCTCAGCACCGTCTTGCCGGCGGGATGGCCGCGCACGCCCATGACATGCATGGCCTCATGGTGGGCGCAGCGCCAGGCGTCCTTGCTGCGCATCTGCACCGAGGCGCTCTCGATGTGGGTCTCGTTGCGAAAGCCCAGCACCGTCACGCAGGGCTGGTTGTCCTCCAGCGCGACGTCGGGCGTGATCTCGATGGTGAGGTTGGCATGGACGTCCGGCTGGTCGGTGACGTCGATGAGCCGCACGCCGGCTTCGCGCGTGACGGCGTCCATGGCCTGCACGACGGTGGCGCGATGCTTTGCCAGGTCGATGCCCGACAGCCGCATGTGGATCGCGTTCTCCCAGCGCACCACGCGCGTGGGCGTGCCGCTCTGGTGCCACAGGACTTCCCACATGGTGGCCAGCCCCTGCTGGAAATCGTCGTTCGCACGGGCCAGGCCCGGGACGAGGAGCGCCGCCGCGAGCAGCGCCGAAAGCATCTTGAACTTCAAAGCCTTCACCTCAGCAATCTGAGGTTACAGCTTAGGGTAGGAGTGCTCCTACGACAACGGGTGCAAGCGACCTACGTTGAGCTCAGGTGCTTTTCGCAAAAAAAGTCTCGATCAGATGGGCTACGCGCGTCGGTTGGTCGTGGTGGAGCATGTGGCCGGCGTCCTCCACGCGCGCTTTTTCCAGCACGGGCACGAGCTTCAGGCGCTCATGGAACTCGGCCAGGGTGAACTTGCCCTGCCACCACTTGTCCAGGCTGTCGTCGCCGGCTTCCACCCACAGCACGGGCGCGGTGATGCGGCGCGCGCATTCCAGTGCCTCGTCCACGCGGTACAGCTGGGCGCCGACCACCTTGTGCGCGGCATCGCCCAGGATGTGCCAGCGGCCGTCGTCGCCTTCGCGCGCCCAGTGGCGCGCCAGCCACTCGGCCTGGTCCTGCGGCAGGCGGCGGTTGGTTTTCATGAGGCGCTGGGCGACGCCCTCGGCCGAGGCGTAGGTCTGCAAGGTCTTCTCGCCCCGGTGCAGTTCCTTGAGTTCGTCCATCCACCGGGCGTAGCGGCCCGGCGCCTGTGAGGGCCGGGAGGCCGGCATGCCGAAGCCTTCCAGGTTCACCAGGCGGCGGATGCGCTCGGGGCGCACGCCGCAGTACAGCATGGACACGTTGCCACCCATGCTGTGGCCGACCAGGTCCACCGGCGCGTCGCCGGCGAAGTGGTCGAGCAGGAAGTCGAGGTCGGCGAGGTAGTCGGGGAAGAAGTAATGGTCGACCACCGGGCCCTCGGTCAGGCCGAAGCCACGCCAGTCGGGCGCGACGATGAAGCGGTCCTGTTCGAGGGCGTCCACCACGAACTGCCAGGAGGCCGACACGTCCATCCAGCCGTGCAGCAGCACCAGCGGCGGCTGCGCGGGCGAGGGCTCCCCCCACAGGCGCAGGTGGTAGCGGTGCTGGCGGATCGGGACAAACGTGCTGCGCGCCTCGCGCCGGGGTTGATACATTCGGCCGATCATAGGAGACGGCGGATGGCAGGCAGTCAAGCCAGAGACACGCACGCGGCGCTGCACGGCGCCTTCCGGTGGCAGGTGCCCGAACACTTCAACATCGCCCAGGCGTGCTGCGGCCGCTGGGCCGAGGCGGACGATGCCGCCGGGCGCGTCGCCATCCTGGCCCACGGGGCGCCGAACGGGCAGGGCGCCTTGAGCTACGCGGAACTGCAGCGCCGCGCCAGCCGCCTCTCCCACCTGCTGGCGGACCTGGGCGTCCAGCGCGGCGACCGCGTCGCGCTGGTGCTGCCCCAGCGCTTCGAGACCGCCATTGCCTACATGGCCATCCTGCAGATGGGCGCGGTGGCCATGCCGCTGTCCATGCTGTTCGGTCCCGAGGCGCTGCAGTACCGCCTGCAGGACAGCGGCGCGGTGGTGGCGCTGTGCGACGAGACCGCCATCGCCTCGCTGGCGGCGGTGCGCAAGGACTGCCCCGCGCTGCGCTGCCTGGTGGGCCTGGGCGCGGCGGCCCTGCGTGCCGACATCGACTGGGCGGCCGAAACCGCGACCCGCCCCACCCGCTTCACGCTGGTGGACACCCTCGCCGAGGACCCGGCGGTCCTGATCTACACCAGCGGCACGACCGGCCCGCCCAAGGGCGCGCTCATCCCGCACCGGGCGCTGATCGGCAACCTGCCCGGCTTCGTGTGCAGCCAGAACTGGTTCGGCTTCGACCCGGAGCATGCCGCGCGCGCCTCGCAAGCCGTGTTCTGGTCCCCGGCCGATTGGGCCTGGACGGGCGGGCTCATGGACGCGCTGCTGCCCACGCTGTACTTCGGGCGGCCCATCGTGGCCTGGAACGGTCGCTTCTCGCCGGAGCTGGCCTTCGAGCTGATGCAGCAGCACGGCGTCACGCACAGCTTCCTGTTCCCCACCGCCCTCAAGGCCATGATGAAGGCCGTGCCCGAGCCGCGCCGCCGCTACAAGCTGCGGCTGGAGGCCATCATGAGCGCCGGCGAGGCGGTGGGCGATGCGGTCTTCCACTGGTGCCGCGAGGCACTGGGCGTGGTGGTCAACGAGATGTTCGGGCAGACCGAGATCAACTACATCGTGGGCAACTGCGCCATGAACGGCCGCGACTCGCCCGTGGCCTGGCCGGCCCGTCCGGGCAGCATGGGGCGGCCCTACCCGGGGCATCGCGTGGCGGTGATCGACGAGGACGGCCACGAATGCCCGCCCGGCGTCGCCGGCGACGTGGCGCTGCACCGCCTGGACGCGCACGGCGCGCCCGATCCCATCTTCTTCCTGGGCTACTGGAACAACCCGAAGGCGAGCGCCGACAAGTTCAGCGGCGACTGGTGCCGCACCGGCGACCTGGCGGTGCGCGACGAGGACGGCTACCTCTGGTACCAGGGCCGCGCGGACGACGTGTTCAAGGCCGCCGGCTACCGCATCGGCCCGGGCGAGATCGAGAACTGCCTGGTCAAGCACCCGGCGGTGGCCAACGCGGCCGTGGTGCCCAAGCCGGACCGCGAGCGCGGCGCGGTGGTCAAGGCCTATGTGGTGCTGTCGGCCCAGGCGCAGGAGGAGCGCTCGCGCGCACAGAAGGCCGCGTACGAGGCGCGGCTGGTCGCCCAGCTGCAGGAGCATGTCAAGGGGCAGCTCGCGCCCTATGAATACCCCAAGGAAATCGAGTTCATCGAGCAATTGCCCATGACCACCACCGGCAAGGTGCAGCGCCGCGTGCTGCGCCTGCAGGAAGAGGCGCGCGCCCGGGAGGCGGCATGACGACACACTTCACTTCGCTCACGCCGGAAGCCGGCCGGGAACTGCTGCGCGGCCTGTTCGCCCAGGCGCTGGATGCGGTCGATCCGCTGCAGGCCGTGCCGCGCCACCTGCCGCCCCGGCCGCGCGGGCGCACGGTGGTGGTGGGCGCCGGCAAGGCCGCGGCGCGCATGGCGCTGGCGCTGGAACGGGCCTGGGACGGGCCGCTGTCGGGCCTGGTCGTCACGCGCTACGGGCATGGCGAGCCCTGCGAGCGCATCGAGGTGGTCGAGGCCGGGCATCCGGTGCCGGACGAGGCGGGCCTGCAGGCGGCGCAGCGCATTCGTGCGCTGGTGACGGGGCTGGGCCCCGACGACCTCGTCGTCGCGCTCATCTCCGGCGGCGGCTCCTCGCTGCTGACCGCGCCGGCCGACGGCGTGAGCCTGGCGGACAAGCGCGCGCTCACCACGTCCTTGCTGCGCTCGGGCGCCGACATCCACGAGATGAACTGCGTGCGCAAGCACCTGTCCACGCTCAAGGGCGGCCGGCTCGCGCAGGCCGCGGGCGCGGCGGCGGTCTGGACCCTGGTGGTGTCCGACGTGCCGGGCGACGATCCGCGCACCGTGGCCTCGGGGCCGACCCTGCCGGACGACTCCACCGCCGCGGACGCACTCGACATCCTGGCGCGCTACGGCATCACGCCGCCGCCGTCCATCCGCCGCGTGCTGGTGTCGCCGCCGGCGCCAGCCGTGGGCAGCGCGGCGGGTCCGCGCGAATGCCGCGTCATCGCCACCGCGCAGTCGGCCCTCGAAGCGGCCGCGCAGGCGGCGCGCAGCCAGGGCTTGAATGCCCTGATCCTGGGCAATGCGATCGAAGGCGAGGCGCGGCAGGTCGGGCGCGTGCACGCGGGCATGGCCCGGCAGGTGGCCGGTTTCGCGCAGCCCCTGGCCGCACCGGCGGTGCTGCTCTCGGGCGGCGAGACCACGGTGACGGTGAGCGGCAATGGGCGCGGCGGGCGCAATGCCGAGTTCCTGTTGGGCGAGGTCATCGGCCTGGCCGGTCACGCGCGCATCTGGGGCCTGGCCGCCGACACCGACGGCATCGACGGCAGCCAGAGCAACGCCGGCGCGGTGTTCGGGCCCGACAGCTGGCAGCGTGGCCTGGCCGCGGGCCTGTCGGCGCCGCAGTTCCTGGCGCGCAACGACGCGTACTCCTGGTTCGAGGCCCTGGGCGATCTGGTCGTCACCGGGCCCACGCGCACCAACGTCAACGATTTCCGGGCGACGCTGATCGTGTAGCCGACCCGCGGGCCGGTCTATGCGGCCTACACTCGCCGGCTTCGTCCCCACTCGACCCCATTGCACGCATGACCCCCGTCCGACTCGGCCACAGCGACCTCCAAGTCAGCCCCATCTGCATGGGCACCATGACCTTCGGCGAGCAGGTGCCCGAAGACCGCGCGCACGCCATCCTGGACCGGGCGCTGGAGCGCGGGGTGGACTTCATCGACACCGCCGAGATGTACGCGGTGCCGGCGCGCGCGCAGACCTGCGGTGCCACCGAGACCATCATCGGCAACTGGCTGCGCAAGAACCCGTCGGCGCGTTCGCGCATCGTGCTGGCCACCAAGGTGGCGGGCCCCTCGCGTGGCATGCCCTGGATCCGCGAGGGCGCGGGCATGACGGCCGCCGACATCGTCGCCTCCTGCGAAGGGTCGCTGCGCCGGCTGCAGACGGACGTGATCGACCTCTACCAGATCCACTGGCCCGAGCGCAGCGTGCCGGCCTTCGGCAGCCTCTACTACGACCCGTCCAAGGAGCGCAGCCAGACCCCCATCCTGGAGCAGCTCGAAGCGCTGGACCGCCTGGTGCGCGATGGCAAGGTGCGCCACATCGGCCTGTCCAACGAGACGCCGTACGGCGTGCACGAGTTCGTGCGCCTGGCCGAGCAGCACGGGCTGCCGCGCATCGCCACCGTGCAGAACGTGTACTGCCTCATCAGCCGCGCGCTGGAGAACGGGCTGGACGAGAGCATGCACCGCCTGGGCGTGTCGCTGCTGGCGTATTCGCCCCTTGGCTTCGGCCTGCTCACGGGCAAGTACGACGCGAGCGGCGTGGAGGGGCCCGATGCGCCTGACGGGCGCATCGCCCGCTACGAGAGCGTGCGCAAGCAGCGCTGGGGCCGCCCGGAGGCGCTGGCCGCCGCGCGCCGCTACAACCAGCTCGCGCGCGACCACGGCATGACGCCGGCGCGCATGGCGCTGGCCTTCTGCTACACCAAGTGGCAGGTCGCCAGCACCATCATCGGCGTGACCTCGCTCGCGCAGCTGGACGAAGACCTGGACGCCTGGGGCACGCGCCTGTCGCCCGAACTGCTCGCGCAGATCGACCAGATCCGCTGGGAGATGCGCGACCCCGCCGCCTGAGACATGGCCCGCAAGGCGGCCCACGTCAGCGAAACACCCGCCACCGCCTTCCTCAAGGCGCATGGCGTCGCGTTCACCGAGCACCCTTACGAGTGGGTGGAGCATGGCGGCGCGCAGCACAGCGCGCAGGTGCTCGGGCTGGACCCGTTCTCGGTGGTCAAGACGCTGGTGATGGAGGACGAGAAGGCGCGGCCCCTGGTCGTGCTGATGCACGGCAACCGCAGCGTCTCCACCAAGAACCTCGCGCGCCAGATCGGCGCCAAGTCCGTCGCGCCCTGCCAGCCGGAGGTGGCCAGCCGCCACAGCGGCTACCAGGTGGGCGGAACCTCGCCGTTCGGGACGCGTCGGCAGATGCCCGTGTACGTGGAGGAGAGCATCCTGGCCCTGCCGCGGATCGTGATCAATGGGGGACGGCGGGGGTATCTGGTGGGGATCGAGCCGGGGGTGTGCGTGCGGCTGCTGGACGCGAAGGCGGTTCGCTGCGCGCTGGACGTGGCGTAGTCGGCGGGCGAGGCCCCCACCCCAGCCCTCCCCCAGAGGGGGAGGGGGGTTCCTCTCCTTCCCCCTCTGGGGGAAGGCAGGGATGGGGGCTGCGCGTGAAGCAGCGTAGCCGGCGCGACGATCCCCAGACCCCACGGCCGCGTTTGGCAGAATCCGCGGCGTGCCCTACCTCCTGCCCCTCCTCGCCGCCGTCGCCGCCTACCTCCTCGGCTCCCTCGCTTTCGCAGTGATCGTCAGCCGCCTCATGGGCCTGTCCGATCCACGCAGCTTCGGCAGCGGCAACCCGGGCGCGACCAATGTGCTGCGCTCGGGCAGCAAGCCGGCGGCGCTGATCACCCTGCTGCTCGACGCCGGCAAGGGCTTGGTGCCCGTGCTGCTGGTCAAGGCCTTCGGCGCGCCCTACGGGCTGGAGTCGGGCACGGTGGGGCTGGTCGCGGTGGCGGCCTTCCTGGGCCACCTGTACCCCGTGTTCTTCCGCTTCCAGGGCGGCAAGGGCGTGGCGACCTTCCTGGGCGCGGTGTTCGGCATCGACTGGCTGCTGGGCCTCGCCACCGGTCTCACCTGGCTCATCATCGCCTTCTTCTTCCGCTACTCCTCGCTCGCCTCGCTGGTCGCGGCGGTGTTCGCGCCGGCCTACTTCCTGCTCGGCGACCGCCTCGCCTGGCAGGCCGATGCGCCGCTGGTGATGGCGCTGGTGGTGATGGGGCTGCTGCTGATCTGGCGGCACCGCGCCAACATCGACCGGCTCCTGAAGGGGACGGAGTCGCGGCTGGGGGCGAAGAAGGCGCGCTGAGAGCTTTTCAGCGCGCGAGGTCGTCGATCACGAAGCGCGTCAGCCGCGGCGGCTCGCTGCCGATGTGGAATTTCAGGCGCCGTTCGCGCAGCTGCGTGTCGGCGTTGGTGATGCGGTCGAAGCGGCGCAGGTGCTCCGTCCAGGATTCGTCGACCACCTGCTCCACATAGCGGCCGGGCTCGTTGATGTCGTGCAGCAACTGCCAGTCCAGCGCGCCCTGGCGCAGGCGGCTGCGGCGGCTGTGGTACATCACGGCGCGGAATTCGCGGGCGCGGGCCGGGTCGATCAGGTACTCGATGTGCACCAGGACGCGGCCGGCTTCCTTGGGCACGGGAATGTCCGGCACCTTCAGCACGTTGGAGGGCGTGAGGTCTTCCTCGGTGCCGCGGTCGGGCATCAGGCGGTAGGCCAGCGTCATGAGCACCAGGCCGCTGCCAGCCGACCAGAGCAGGGCGTCGTGGATGCTGCTGACGGTGGCGACCTGGCCCCACAGCGCCGCACCACCGGCGGTGGCGCCCATCAGGCACATCTGGTAGATCGACATGCCGCGCGCGCGGACCCAGTCGGGCAGGGCCATCTGCGCGGACACCGTGAGTGAATTGGCCGAGGAGATCCAGGCCATGCCCGAGATGAGCATGGCCGGCACCGCCACCCAGGTGGTGTTGGCGTAGGCCAGGACGGCGGCGCAGGCGCTCTGGACCACGGTGCCGCCGAAGACGAGCTGGGGGATGGTGACGGCGCGGCGGATGCGCGGCATGAGCAGGGCCGCAACGATGGCGCCCGCCCCCATGGCCGACAGCAGCAGCGTGAAGGTACCGGCCCCGCCGCCCGGCAGCGAACGGGCCAGGAGCGGCAGCAGCGCGAGGATGGCGGTGGAGTGCAGGAAGAACAGCGCGACGCGCAGCAGGATGGATCGGATGCGCTGCGACTGGCGCACGAACTGCAGGCCCACGCGCATGGCGCTGGTCAGGCGCTCGCGGCCGAGCGGGCTCTCGCGGTGCTCGCGACGCCAGCGCATGATGATGAAGCCGGCCAGCATCGACAGGCCCGCATTGAGCACGAAGACCCAGGCGCTGCCCGCGCTCGCGATGATGGCGCCGGCCAGCAGCGGCCCCACGATGCGCGAGCCGTTCATGGCGATGCCGTTCAGGGCCAGCCCCTGGGGCAGCTGGGGGCGCGGCAGCACCTCGGGAATGATGGCGGCGAACACCGGCCAGCGCATGGCCAGCCCCACCCCGTTGGCGAAGGTCAGGAACAGCAGCAGCGCCGGCGTCATCCACTCCAGCAGCACGGCCACGCACAGCACCGTGGCGATGCCGGCCACCCAGAACTGCGTGACCATGAAGTAGCGGCGACGGTCCACGATGTCCGCCAGCGCGCCACTGGGCAGGCCGAGGAGGAAGACGGGGAGGGTCGAGGCGGCCTGCACCAGTGCCACCCACAGGGGCGTGGGCGCGATCGAGGTCATGAGCCAGGCGGCCGCCACGTCGTTCATCCACATGGTCGTGTTGGCCATGAACCAGGTGATCCACAGCATGCGGAACACCGGCAGGCGCAGGGGGCCGAGGGCGGACTGGGTCTCCAGCGGCGGCTTGGCCGGGGGCATCAGTAGCGCCGCTCCAGCACCATCTGCTCGTTCTCGCGCTTCATCGAGAAGCGCGTGAGAAAGCTGTTGCCCAGCAGCATGTGCGGCATGGGGTGTGGCACCACGATGGCGTCCACCTCGTAGGCTTCCACCTCGCCGATGCGCAGGGAGGACAGCTTGAGGAACCAGCCCTGCGTGGCGCCATTAGCCGTGTTGACGCGCACCGGCCGGCCGGCGCGGTAGTTCAGGCCGGCACGCTCGGCGTCGGGCGCGCCCAGGGCCACGGTGGAGGCGCCGGTGTCCAGCAGGAAGGGAATGGCGCGCCCGTTGACCGCGGCCACCCCCGTGAAGTGGCCGTGGGTGCCGGCGGTCAGCACGATGCGGTGGCCGCGCGGCCCGCCCGCGCCTTGTCCCACGCTGGCGGGCGCCTCGCCCACGCGCAGGCTCTGGCGCACGCCGCCGACCTCCACCACGGCCTGGTCGTTGGCGACCGACACCAGCCGCACGCCCTGGTGCGTCTCGCCGACGGCCACCGCCTTGGGCGCCGCGCCGTCCACGATCAGAAGCGCCCGCTGGCCGAAGGTGCCCTGCAGCGCGACGGCCTGGGCCAGGGCCGAGCCGGCCCCGGCGAGCACCGCGCAGGCGGCAAGGGCGCGCCGGATCGGCAGGCGGATCATGGGAGGCAGGGTGTTCAGTCGCGGAAGTTGTTGAAGCTCAGGGGCAGGTCGGGCATGTCCTTGCGGATCAGGGCCATGGCGGCCTGCAGGTCGTCGCGCTTGGCGCCGGTCACGCGCACGGCGTCCCCCTGGATGGCGGCCTGGACCTTCAGCTTGCTGTCCTTGATGAGGCGCTGGATCTTCTTGGCCTGCTCGCTTTCGATGCCGCTGCGCACCGTGAAGACCTGCTTGACCTTGTCGCCGCCGACCTTCTGCACGGTGCCCTTGTCGAGGAAGCGCACGTCCACGCTGCGCTTGGCGAGCTTGCCGGTGAGGATGTCCTCGATCTGCTGGAGCTGGAACTCGGCGTCGCCCAGCAGGGTGATTTCCTTGTCCTTGATCTCGACGTGGGCCGAGGTGCCCTTGAAGTCGAAGCGCGTGCCGATTTCCTTGGCGGCGTTGTCGACGGCATTTTTCACCTCGACGAGATTGGGTTCGCAGACGGTATCGAAAGATGGCATTGAACAGGCTCCGTGTCCCGAATCCGGATGCGACAATTCTCCCATGATCGTCGAGCACAACGTGCCGCTGCAGGCGCATAACAGCTTCGGCATCGTCGCCAAGGCGCGCGAGCTGGTGCGCGTGCGCGGCGACGCCGACGTGCAGGCGCTGCTGGCCGATGGAGAGCATGCGCAGACTCCGAAGTTCGTGCTGGGCGGCGGCAGCAACATCGTGCTGACCGGTGACGTCAAGCCGCTGGTGCTGAAGGTGGAGATCCCCGGCATCCGCGTGGTGGAAGACGGTCCGCGCGCCACGGTGATCGAGGCCGGCGCCGGGGTCAACTGGCACGACTTCGTCACCTGGACCCTGGACCACGACTTCCCCGGCCTGGAGAACCTGGCCCTGATCCCGGGCAGCGTGGGCGCCTCGCCGGTGCAGAACGTGGGCGCCTACGGCGTGGAGGTGCAGGACCGCTTCGAGTCGCTGGACGCCATCGACCTGGCCACCGGGGACGTGTTCACCCTGGGCCCGGCCCAGTGTGCCTTCGACTACCGCGACTCGGTCTTCAAGCACACGCCGGCCAAGCCGGGCGACATGGGCCTGTGCGGCCGCGCGCTGATCCTGCGTGTGCGCTTTCGCCTGCCCAAGCCCTGGCGGCCGGTGCTCGGCTACATGGACCTGGCGCGGCGGCGCGCCGAGTCAGGCGTGCAGGACCCCACGGCGCGCCAGGTGTACGACTGGGTCTGCGCCATCCGGGCCAGCAAGCTGCCCGACCCGCGGGTGCTGGGCAACGCGGGCAGCTTCTTCAAGAACCCCACGGTCACGCCCGAGCAGTGCCACGACATCATCGCCCGCGAGCCGAACATCGTGCACTACCCCATGCCCGATGGCACGGTGAAGCTGGCCGCGGGCTGGCTCATCGACGCCTGTGGCTGGAAGGGCAAGTCGGTCGGCAAGGCCGGCGTCTACGAGAAGCAGGCGCTGGTGCTGGTCAACCGGGGCGGCGCCACGGGCGGGGAGGTGGTCACGCTCGCCCGCGCCATCCAGACCAGCGTGTACGAGCGCTTCGGCATCCGGCTGGAGCCGGAGCCGGTGGTGGTCTGATGTTGGAACTCACTCCCTCCCCCTCTGGGGGAGGGCAGGGGTGGGGGCCACGCGCGCCGGCCATGCCACTTCTCTCGCAGCCCCCATCCCAGCCTTCCCCCAGAGAGGGAAGGAGCCTGAACCCCACAGCCCTACCAGGACTTCGGACGGTCCCGGTCGCCCTGCTTGAGATCGCGGCCGGTCTCCTTGAGCTTGTCCTTGGCGCGCGCGGCGGCCAAGGGATTCTTCTGGCGGTACGAGTCCCAGGCCTTCTTGGCGAGGCCGGACGTGACGGCGAGCATGACGACTTTTCTGAGCAGGGCCATGGCGGTTTCCTTCGTTGATCGTTGAAAACCGCCAGCTTGAGGCCGCGCCTGCCCGGGCCGAGCGCGAGTTTGGCGCGGCTGGGCGTCAGCGCGCGCCGACCCGCGCGTCGGCGGCGCCTGCAGCGACGAGCTACTTGCCGCCGGCCAGCTTGAGCAGCTGGTCCGCGTCACCGCCGGAGAGCAGCCCGGCTTGGGCATAGACGCCCAGCTTCTCGCGCGTGTCGCTGATGTCCAGGTTGCGCATCGTGAGCTGGCCGATGCGGTCGCGTGGCGAGAACATGGACTCGGCCTTTTCCATGGTGAGCCGCTCGGGCTTGTAGGTGAGGTTGGGCGAGGCCGTGTCCAGCAGGCTGTAGTCGTTGCCGCGCCGAAGCTCCAGCGTGACTTCGCCCGTGATGGCGCGGGCCACCCAGTGCTGGGCCGTCTCGCGCAGCATCAGGGCCTGCGGGTCGAACCAGCGGCCCTGGTAGAGCAGGCGGCCCAGCCGGCGGCCGTTGTCGCGGTACTGCTCGATGGTGTCCTCGTTGTGGATGCCGCTGACCAGGCGCTCGTAGGCGATGAACAGCAGCGCCAGGCCCGGGGCCTCGTAGATGCCGCGGCTCTTCGCTTCGATGATGCGGTTCTCGATCTGGTCGCTCATGCCCAGGCCGTGGCGGCCGCCGATCCGGTTGGCTTCCAGGATGAGTTCCACCGGGTCGGCGAAGCTGCGGCCGTTCAAGGCCACGGGCTGGCCTTCCTCGAAGCGCACCGACACTTCCTCGGCCTTGACCGCCACGTCGTCGCGCCAGAAGGCCACGCCCATGATCGGGTTGACGATGCGGATGCCCGAGTTCAGGTGCTCCAGGTCCTTGGCCTCGTGCGTGGCGCCCAGCATGTTGGAGTCGGTGGAGTAGGCCTTCTCCGCGGACATCTTGTAGGCGAAGCCGGCCTTGTTCATGAAGGCCGACATTTCGGCGCGGCCGCCGAGTTCGTCGATGAAGGTCTGGTCCAGCCAGGGCTTGTAGATCTTCAGCGCCGGGTTGGTCAGCAGGCCGTAGCGGTAGAAGCGCTCGATGTCGTTGCCCTTGAAGGTGCTGCCGTCGCCCCAGATGTTGACGTCGTCCTCCTTCATGGCGGCCACCAGCATGGTGCCGGTGACGGCGCGGCCCAGCGGCGTGGTGTTGAAGTAGGTCAGGCCCGCGGTGGAGATGTGGAAGGCGCCGGACTGCAGTGCGGCGATGCCTTCCTGCGCGAGCTGGCGGCGGCAGTCGATCAGGCGCGCCTTCTCGGCGCCGTACTGCATGGCCTTGCGCGGGATCTCGTCGTAGTCAGGCTCGTCGGGCTGGCCGAGGTTGGCGGTGTAGGCGTAGGGGATGGCGCCCTTGCCGCGCATCCAGTGCAGGGCGGCGCTGGTGTCCAGCCCGCCGGAGAAGGCGATGCCGACCTTCTGGCCGACGGGAACGTGTTCGAGGATGGTGCTCATGGCAGGCGCGGGGGCAAGGGACGGGTTCAGCCGAAGTGGCAGATGTAGTGGTAGGGCTCGGTCGTGCGGATCTCGAAGCGCGCGTTGGCGGGGACGCTGAAGCGCTCACCGGCGCCGCTGCGCTGCCAGGTTTCCTCGCCGGCCATGCGCCACTCGCAGGCGCCGGCCACGCACTCCATGATCTCCGCGGCGCCCGTGTTGAAGGTGAGCGTGGACGGCAGGATCACGCCCACCGATTTCTTCGTGCCGTCGGGAAAGACCAGGCTGTGGCTCACGCACTTGCCATCGAAGTACACATTGGCCTGGGGGGTGACGGACACGCCGTCGATTCTCGTGGTGCTCATGGACCCGGTCTCGCCGTGGAAAACCGGGCATTTTAGGCCGAGCGCCGGGCCCCGGGCCCGGCCGCGCGCTCAGTGCCAGTGCCTGCGCGAGCCGCGCACGTAGCCCAGGTGCAGCGACACGTTGGGCACGAAGGGCCGGTAGGCGGGCGCGGGGTAGTAGCCGTAGGGCGGCGGATAAACGGAGGGATAGACCGCGGAGGGATAGACCGCGGAGGGATAGGCCGGCGCGTAGGCCGGGGGATAGACCGGCACGGTGACCACTTCGCGGATGACGGTGACGGGCGGGCTGGCCGAGGGCAGGGTGACCGGGGGCAGGGGGGATGCCTCCGGTGCGGCGGCAGCCGGGGCCGGCGGCGCGGTGGGCGCAGCACCCACGGGCACGAGCTGCAGCGAGAGGGTGGGGCCCGGGTCGTAGGGCAGTTGCACCGTGTGCTGCCGGCCGGCGTACTCGTAGGTCACGTTGTAGCCCACGGCGCGGTTCTCGTAGAAGGTCTGCGTGACGCAGTTCGTGGCCTGCTGCAGCTGGGTGTTCGGGCCTTCGACGCGGTCGCCCAGCGCGGCGCCGCCGATGACGCCCAGCAGCGTGGCCACCGCGCGGCCGCTGCCGCCGCCGATGGCATTGCCTGCGGCGCCGCCCGCGATGGCGCCCATCAGCGCGCCGGCGCCGCTCGACGGCTGCTGCACCAGCACCGGGTTGCTGTTGCACACCGGCCGCGGCACGGCGACCTGCTGGATGACCGGGACACTGGAGATCACGCGGCCGACTTCCTGTGCATGCAGGGCGGGCGAGACAAGGAAGGTGAGGGCGCCCAGGACGGCGATGCCGACGGGCTTGGAGAGGGGCGTGTTCATGATGACGACTCGGCTCGCACGGGATGTTGAAATTCTAGGCACCCGGCAGCCTCCTGCCCATGCGCCTGGAGTAAAGAGCGTGAAAAGCCGCGCTTCAGGTCCTGCCGAGCCGCTCCGCCCAGTCGTCCTCGTCGAATCCGACGCTCAGCCCCGGGCCCCAGTCCACCACCGGTCGGCGGATGAGGCTAGGCTCGCGCAGCATGAGGTCACTGGCGCTGCGCGCATCCATGACGGCGGCGCGGCTGGCCTCGTCGAGCTTGCGCCACGTGGTGCCCCGCCGGTTCAGCAGCGCCTCCCAGCCCAGTGCCGCGATCCACTGCGCCAGCCGCCCGGCATCGAGCCCGTCCTTGCGAAAGTCGTGGAAGCGATGTTCGACCTGCCGCGCCGACAGCCAGGCGCGCGCCTTCTTGACCGTGTCGCAATTCGGGATGCCGTGGACGATGATCATGGCGCCCGATCCTAAGCCCGACAATCGGCCCCTCATGGAAACGCTGCAAGACTGGCTGGCGCACTGCGAGCGCCTGCATCCGAAAACCATCGCCCTCGGACTGGACCGCGTTCGCGCGGTGGCGGACCGCATGGCGCTGCGCTTCGACGCCTGTGTCATCACGGTGGCCGGCACCAACGGCAAGGGCTCGACCTGCGCCATGCTCGAATCGATCGCGCTCAAGGCCGGCTGGCGGTGCGGGCTCTACACCTCGCCGCACCTGGTCCGCTTCGAGGAGCGCTGCCGCATCGGCGGCGAGGCGGTGCAGGCCGAGGCGCTGGTGCCGCACTTCGCCCGCGTGGAGGCGGCGCGCGAGGGCGTCGCACTGACGTATTTCGAGTTCACCACGCTGGCCATCCTGGACCTGCTGTCCTCGCGCGGCCTGGACCTGGTGGTCCTGGAGGTGGGCCTGGGCGGCCGGCTGGACGCGGTCAACGTCATCGACGCGGACTGCGCCATCATCACCAGCATCGACCTGGACCACCAGGAATTCCTGGGGCCCGACCGCGAGGCCATCGGCCGCGAGAAGGCCGGCATCCTGCGCGCCGGGCGGCCGGCCATCGTGAGCGACCCCGTGCCGCCGGCCAGCGTGATCGAGCACGCGCAGGCGATCGGCGCCGACCTGTGGCGCTTCGGGCACGACTTCAACGTGGCGGGCGACAAGCAGCAATGGGCCTGGGCCGGTCGCGGGCGGCGCTATGCGGGCCTGGCCTATCCGGCGCTGCGCGGCGCCAACCAGTTGATCAATGCCGCCGGTGCGCTGGCGGCTTTCACGGCCCTGCGCGAGCGCCTGCCCATCACGGCCCAGGCGGTTCGCACGGGCCTCGCGATGGTGGAGCTGCCGGGGCGCTTCCAGATCATCCCCGGCCAGCCGGCGCTGGTGCTGGACGTGGCCCACAACCCGCACTCGGTCGCGGCCCTGGTCGCCAACCTCGATGCCATGGGCTTCTACCCGCGCACCCACGTCGTCCTGGGCGCCATGGCCGACAAGGACCTGGAGGCCATGCTGCGCCGCATGGAGCCGCTGGCCGACCGCTGGTACTTCTGCGATTTGCCCACGCCGCGCGCCGCGAGCGCCGCGCAGCTGCGCGCGCGCTGGGAGGCGGTGCGCGGGCCGCGCGCGGTCGAAGCCAGCGAGCATGCGAGCCCGCGCGAGGCGCTCGATGCCGCGGCGGCCGCGGCGGACCCCACTGATAGAATCGTGGTCTTTGGTTCGTTCTACACCGTGGGCGGCATCCTCGAAGGCGGCACGCCTCGCCTGCAGGCTCCGCACCTGCGTCACTGACACCATCCAGACCCGGCGCCATGGCTTTCTTCAAGTTCCGCAAGGGTGAGGGCGCAACCGTCGCCAGGCCCGCTCCCTCAGAGAGCGTGGAGGCCATGCGGCGACGCGCGCGGCAACGCCTCATGGGCGCGGCGGTGCTGGTGCTGGCGGGCATCATCGGATTCCCGCTTCTGTTCGACACGCAGCCCCGTCCGGTGGCCGTGGACATCCCCATCGAGATCCCCGACCGCCAGCGTGCGGCGCCCCTGGCCGCCGGCACCGAGGCCGCCGGCGCGGTCACGCCCGCACCGGCCACCTCCGGCGGCGTCGCGAGCCCCGCCGCCACGCCGCCTGCTGCGCCCGCGTCCGAGCCTGCGAAGCGAGCCGTGGCCCAGGCCGACAGCGCCCCGCCCGCGCCTGCCGCATCGCCAGCCCGTCCCGCCGCCGAGTCGCGGCCCGGCGCGGACGCCAAGCCTGCCGAACCCAAGCCCGCAGAGCCGAAGCCTGCCGAACCCAAGCCTGCCACCCGCGCCGAGGCCGCGGCCGACGAAGCCGCCCGCGCCCGCGCGCTGCTCGAAGGCCGGGCTGCCTCGGCCGTGGCGGCCGAGCGCTACGTGGTGCAGGTCGGTGCCTTTGCCGAAGCGGGCAAGGCGCGCGAGGTGCGCCAGCGGCTGGAGCGGGCGGGCGTGAAGACCTATGTGCATGTCGCGCAGACGGCCGAGGGCCCGCGCATCCGCGTGCGCGTCGGCCCGTTCACGCAGCGGGCCGAGGCGGACAAGGCGGCCCAGAAGATCAAGGGCCTGGAATTGCCCGCCGCAGTCCTCACCTTGTAGGGCCTGCGGCCGGATGTCCGTGCTCGACTGGGTGTTCGTGGCCGTGCTGGGCCTGTCGGTGCTGATCGGCGCCTGGCGCGGCTTCATGTACGAGCTGCTGTCGCTGCTGGGTTGGATCGCGGCCTTCGTGGTGGCACAGTGGCTGGCGCCCGACGTCGCCGGCTGGCTGCCGATGGGCGAGGCCAGCCAGCCGCTGCGCTACGCCGTGGGCTTCGTGCTGCTGTTCATCGTGGCCGTGTTCGCGGCCGGCCTGGTGGCGACGCTGGTGCGGCGGCTGGTGTCGGCCATCGGCCTGCGGCCGGCGGACCGCGTGCTGGGCACGGCTTTCGGGGTCATGCGCGGCGTGGTGATCGTGCTGGCGATCGCGGTGGTGTTCCTGCTGGTGCCGCTGACCAGCACGCCCACCTGGCGCGAATCGGCCGGGGCACCCCTGGCCGTCGCGGCGATCAGAGGATTGAAACCGATGCTGCCCGAACGGTTCGGGCGGTATCTACCGGGGTAATTGGCAATGTGCGGAATCGTCGGCGTTGTGAGCAACGCCCCAGTCAACCAGCTGATCTACGACGCCTTGCTGCTGCTGCAACATCGCGGCCAGGATGCGGCCGGCATCGTGACCCAGCAGGAGCGCAAGTTCTTCATGCACAAGGCCAAGGGCATGGTGCGTGACGTCTTCCGCACGCGCAACATGCGGGCCCTGCCCGGCAACGTGGGCCTGGGGCAGGTGCGCTATCCCACGGCCGGCAATGCCTACAGCGAGGAGGAGGCCCAGCCGTTCTACGTGAACGCGCCTTTCGGCATCGTGCTGGCGCACAACGGCAACCTCACCAACGCGCAGGCCCTCAAGGCCGAGCTTTTCTCGACCGACCACCGCCACATCAACACCGAGAGCGACTCCGAAGTCCTGCTCAACGTGTTCGCGCACGAGCTGGACCGGGCCTCGCGCGGCGTGCCGCTGCAGGCGCAGGAGGTCTTCGCCGCCGTCGCCGCGGTGCACCGGCGCGTGCGTGGTTCCTATGCGGTGGTGGCGCTCATCGCCGGCCACGGCCTGGTCGCCTTCCGCGACCCCTACGGCATCCGGCCGCTGTCGCTGGGGCGCGGCGCCGACGGCACGGTGATGGTGGCCAGCGAGTCCGTCACGCTGGAGAGCACCGGCCACGCGCTGGAGCGCCCCATCGCGCCGGGCGAGGCGGTGTTCGTGGACCTGCAGGGCCACGTGCACGCCCGCCAGTGCGCCGAGCATCCGCGGTCCTATCCCTGCATGTTCGAGTACGTGTACCTGGCCCGGCCCGACTCGGTGCTGGACGGCATCTCGGTCTACCAGGCGCGCCTGAACCTGGGCGAGACGCTGGCCAAGCGGGTCATCAGCACCGTGCCGCCGAACGAGATCGACGTGATCATCCCCATTCCGGAATCGAGCCGGCCCAGCGCCACGCAGCTCGCGCACCTGCTGGGCGTGCCCTACCGCGAAGGCTTCGTGAAGAACCGCTACGTCGGCCGCACCTTCATCATGCCGGGGCAGGGCGTGCGCAAGAAGTCGGTGCGCCAGAAGCTCAGCGTCATCGGCAGCGAGTTCAAGGGCCGCAACGTGCTGCTGGTGGACGACTCCATCGTACGCGGCACCACCAGCCGCGAGATCGTGCAGATGGCGCGCGACGCCGGCGCGAAGAAGGTGTACCTGGCCAGCGCCGCGCCGCCGGTGCGCTTTCCCAATGTGTACGGCATCGACATGCCCACGGCCGACGAGCTGGTGGCGCACGGCCGCACCATCGAGGAAGTGCGCCAGATCATCGGCTGCGATGCCCTCATCTACCAGGACGTGGAAGCCATGAAGCGCGCCGTCGGCTCGCTCAACCCGAAGCTCGATGGCTTCGACGCGTCCTGCTTCGACGGCGTGTACGTCACCGGGGACATCGACCCGAACGACATCGCGCGCATCAACGAGGCGCGCGTCGGCCAGGAAGACCCGCTGGGCGAGGACACCTCCCGCCTGGCCCTGCCCAACGCGCAGGAAGCATGATGCCCCGCACCCCCAAACCCCTGCCCGAAGGACTGCACCCCGACACCCTGGCCGTGCGCGCCGCGGTGGAGCGCAGCCAGTACGGCGAGAACGCCGAGGCGCTGTACCTCACCTCCAGCTTCACGCAGCCCGACAGCGAGACCGCGGCCCGCCGCTTCGCCGGGGAGGAAGAGGGCTACATCTACTCGCGCTTCACCAACCCCACGGTGGCCAGCATGGAGATGCGCCTGGCGGCCATGGAGGGCATGGAAGGCGCCATCGCGGCGGCCAGCGGCATGGGCGCGATCCTGCTCCTGTGCATGGGCCTGCTCAAGGCCGGCGACCACGTCGTGTGTTCGCGTTCGGTCTTCGGCTCGACCATCAAGCTCATCGCGGGGGAGTTCGGCAAGTTCGGGGTGGAAAGCAGCTTCGTCTCGCAGACCGACCTGGCCGAGTGGAAGGCCGCCATGCGTCCCAACACCCGGCTGCTCTTCGCCGAGACGCCCACCAACCCGCTCACCGAGGTCTGCGACATCCGCGCGCTGGCCGACATCGCGCATGACGGCGGCGCGCTGCTGGCCGTGGACAACTGCTTCTGCACGCCGGCGCTGCAGCAGCCGGCGCGCCTGGGCGCGGACATCGTCGTCCACTCCGGCACCAAGTACCTGGACGGGCAGGGCCGCGTCATCGCCGGGGCGGTCTGCGCCAGCCAGCAATTGATCCGCGACAAGCTGATCCCGGTCATGCGCAGTGCCGGCATCACCCTCTCGCCCTTCAACGCCTGGGTGGTCCTCAAGGGCCTGGAGACCCTGGGCATCCGCATGGAAGCGCAGTCGCAGCGCGCGCTGGAACTGGCGCGCTGGCTGGAGGCGCACCCCGCGGTCGAGCGCGTCTATTACCCGGGCCTGGAGAGCCACCCGCAGCATGCGCTGGCCATGCGCCAGCAGTCCGGCAAGGGCGGCGCCGTGGTCTCCTTCGACGTGAAGGGGCAGGACCCCGACACCGCGCGTCGCAACGCCTTCAGCGTCATCGACGCCACGCAACTGCTGTCGATCACCGCCAACCTCGGTGACGTCAAGAGCATCATCACCCAGCCGGCCAGCACCTCGCACGGCCGCCTCACCGAGGCGCAGCGCCAGGCCGCCGGCATCCGCCAGAACCTCGTGCGCGTGGCCGTGGGCCTGGAGCACCTCGATGACATCAAGGCCGACCTCGCGCGCGGCCTGGACCTGATTTGAACCCGTGAAAGTCCGTACCCGTTTCGCACCGTCGCCCACCGGCTTCATCCACCTGGGCAACATCCGCTCGGCCCTGTACCCCTGGGCCTTCGCCCGCTCGCAGGGCGGTGACTTCATCCTGCGCATCGAGGACACCGACCTGGAGCGCTCCTCGCAGGCGGCGGTGGACGTCATCCTCGAAGGCATGGCCTGGCTGGGCCTGGACCACGACGAGGGGCCGCACTACCAGATGCAGCGCATGGACCGCTACCGCGAAGTCATCGCGCAGATGCGCGACGAGGGCCTGGTGTACCCCTGCTACATGAGCGTGGCCGAACTCGACGCCCTGCGCGAGCGGCAGATGGAGAGCAAACAAAAGCCCCGCTACGACGGCACCTGGCGACCCGAGGAGGGCAAGACCCTGCCGCCCGTGCCCGAGGGCGTGCAGCCGGTGCTGCGCTTTCGCAACCCGCTGGGCGGCTCCGTGGCGTGGGAGGACAAGGTCAAGGGCCGCATCGAGATCAGCAACGACGAACTCGACGACCTCGTCATCGCGCGGCCCGATGGCACGCCCACGTACAACTTCTGCGTGGTGGTCGACGATATCGACATGCGCATCACGCACGTGATCCGCGGCGACGACCACGTGAACAACACGCCGCGCCAGATCAACATCTTCCGCGCCCTCGGCCAGGAGCCGCCGGTGTATGCCCACCTGCCCACCGTGCTGAACGAGAAGGGCGAGAAGATGAGCAAGCGCAATGGCGCCAAGCCGGTCACGCAATTCCGTGACGAAGGCTTCCTCGCCGACGCGGTGGTCAACTACCTGGCGCGCCTGGGCTGGTCCCACGGCGACGACGAGATCTTCAGCCGCGAACAGTTCCTGCAGTGGTTCGACCTGGACCACCTCGGTCGCAGCGCCGCGCAGTTCGACGAGGCCAAGCTGCGCTGGGTGAACGCGCAGCACATGAAGATGACCAGCGACGAAACGCTTGCCGCGCTTGTCGCCGAGCAGCTGCGCGCGCGCGGCATCGAGCCCGATGCGCGCCTTGCCGGCATCTGCGCGCTCTTCAAGGACCGCTGCGATACCACTCTCGTCCTGGCCGACTGGGCGCAGAAGTTCTACCGGCCCGTGCAGCCCTCGGCCGAGGACCTGGGCAAGCACCTGGGTGAGAGCGTGCGCCCGGCCATCGGCATGCTCGCGCGCATGCTGGAAGGCTGCGACTGGACCCCGGAGTCCATCGGCGCCGCCATCAAGGAAACGCTGCGCGCCACGGGCCTGAAGATGCCGCAACTGGCCATGCCGGTGCGCGTCCTCGTCATGGGCACGCCGCAGACGCCTTCGCTCGATGCGGTGCTCGCGCTGTCCGATCGAAAAGAAGTTGTGTCGCGTCTGCTGATGGGCCAAAAACCGGTATAGAATCTCGGTCTCGACGCCAAACGGGGGTATAGCTCAGCTGGGAGAGCGCTTGCATGGCATGCAAGAGGTCAGCGGTTCGATCCCGCTTACCTCCACCAGTCGTCGAGAAGGAACGTAAAAAGTCCAAAGGTTTTGACCCTATCGTCTAGAGGCCTAGGACATCACCCTTTCACGGTGAGTACCGGGGTTCGAATCCCCGTAGGGTCGCCAAGTTTGGTTGCACTTGACTCCACCCGGAGTGCGAAGCAACCCCGACGCGGAGTGGTAGTTCAGTCGGTTAGAATACCGGCCTGTCACGCCGGGGGTCGCGGGTTCGAGTCCCGTCCACTCCGCCAAGTCTCTGGATAGCCGCTGCAAGTCGATGACCTGCAGCGGCTTTTCCTTTTTCCGTGGTTCACGCCGACAGCGTCGCTGCACACGGCGGACCTGTCCTCGCGTGAGGACCGGCTTCAGGCCTGTGGCGACCAGGCCGCGAGATGCGCGTCGACGAACGCCGGCCAGGTCCGCAGGGGCCTGCCCAGGAGTCGGGCGACTTCGGCATCCGGCTTGGCGCAGAAGCCCTCCCGAATGAGACGGTAGAACGTCAACACGCGTTCGGTCTGACGCGGCGCCATGCCCCGCGCCAGCATCAGCTCACGCGCCTCGTCGTGCGTCAGACGGGCGTATCGCAGCGGCCGGTCGGCCCGCGCGGCGAGCACCGCCAGCAATTCGTCGTGGTTCCAGGCAGACGGTCCGCTGACGTCGAGGGCACGTCCATCCATCCGCGGGTCCAGCATCGCCCGGTGCACGACCGCAGCGACATCGTGCGCGTCCACGTAGGCGATGCGCGCGTCTGCCAGCGGCAGGCTCAGGCTGCCCTGGCTCGCAAGCTCGGACGACAGCGGTGGCAGCGCGAGCATCTGCATGAAGAAGTTCGGGCGCACGTGGGACCAGGCCATGCCGGAGCGTTCCACCAGCTGCTCCACCTTCCGCAGCGAGAACGCCGGGCGCTTGTCGCTGCCGAGCGCCGAGAGCACCACGACCCGCGCGACGCCTGCCTGCTTCATCGATGCGACGAAGGGCTCCGCGAGCAGGTGGGCGTCCTCGTCGCCGGGCCGTGAGATGAGCATCACCGTCCTCACGCCCGCCAGGGCCGGCGCGAAGGTCTTCTCGTCCAGCAGGTCGAACAGGACATCACCCGGTGCCGCCGGCCGCCGCGTCGCGGCCCGCACGTCGCGTCCTTCGGCAGCCAGCGCACGCCGCACGAGGCCACCCACCAGGCCGGTGGAACCGGTGACGAGAAATCTGCTTTCCATTCGATCGCTCCTTTCAAAAGGGCCGGATGGTGCCGGCAGGAGCCGCGGGCGCGCTTGTACGAAAGGGCTGCGACAGCGGCCGATTCGTTCAAGTCACACCGGCCCTCGCTTCGAACAATGGCGCCATCGACAACCACTTCCTGGAGATGCCGCCATGAACAGCTTTACCGAACGAATCCGCCCATCGGTGGATGCAGAGATCCGCCTGGCCCTGAGCGCCGAAGCGCAGGGCGAGTTCCACACCGCGATGCGCCACCTCGAACGCGCCCACGTGCTCGGCCAGCGCTCGACGTATCACCACGTGCGCGTGCACGGACTGATGCTGCAGATGGCCGTTCGCAACCACTGGACCGCCGAAGCCGCCGGGCAGCTCTGGCGCATCGCGGCCGCTGCCGTCTTCACGCCGCTCGGGCTGCTGCCCAAGGGCAATCCGGGGGCCACGCGAACGAGCGGCTTGCGGCCGGCCGCCGTGCCGCGTGACCTCCAGGCGCTCATCGACACGGCCAGGTGAAGCCCCGGGAGCACACCATGCGAACGTTCACCCGCTTCCTCACCGCCACCGCGGTCATCGCATCCTGCGCCGGCTTCACCGGCTGCATGACACCGCCCTCCACGCTGGACCTGTCGCGCGAGAAGCCGTCCGCCGCCGGCCACTACCGGGTGGCCATCGTGGCGCCCACGCCGGCGCCTGCCGTCAACCAGTTGCACGCCTGGAAGGTCAGGCTGGCCGGCGCCGACGGCCGCCCGGTCAAGGGCGCCGAGTTCTCCGTCGACGGCGGCATGCCGCAGCACGGCCACGGTTATCCGACCCGACCCCGGGTGACGCGCGAGCTCGAAGATGGAACGTACCTGCTCGACGGCATGAAGTTCAGCATGACCGGCTGGTGGGACCTGAAGCTCGGGATCCGAGGCAGCGAAGGCGCCGATGCGGTCACCTTCAACATCGTCGTGGATCCGGCGATTCCGTCCCGGTGACGCCATGAAGCCCCGCATCCATGCCCTGGCCATGGGAACGCTGTGGGTCGCGCTGCTCGGCGTCGGCCTGTCCGTCGTCGCCGCGCAGGCACTGGCGCCGCTGCGCGACCTCTGGTCCCCGTCCGAGCTGCAGGTGCTCGCCTCGATGCACATCCGGGAGGCGGGACCCCGCCCCCAGGATCCGTCCAACGCCTACGAGTCGAATCCGCACGCAGCCCGCCTCGGCGAGGCGCTGTTCAACGACGTGCGCCTGAGCCGCAACGGACGCGTGTCCTGCGCGAGCTGCCACTCGGCTTCGGGGCAGTTCGAAGACGGCAAGCGCCTGGGGGAAGGCCTGGCAAGGGGCACGCGGCGCACCATGCCCTTGCCGGGCGCCTCCCACACGCCCTTTCTGTTCTGGGACGGCCGCAAGGACAGCCTCTGGTCCCAGGCGCTCGGTCCGATGGAGGACCCGGCGGAGCACGGCGGCAACCGGGCGAAGTTCGCGCGCATCATCCAGGAGCACTACGCCCACGACTACCGGCGCGCGTTCGGCGAATTGCCTGCGCTGGGGACGCTGCCGGATGCCAGCCCGCTGGGCAGCCCGGCCGAGAAGGCGGCGTGGGCCGCCATGCCCGAGCCGACGCGTGACCGGGTCAACCGCGTCTTCGCCAACATGGGCAAGGCCATCGCCGCGTACGAGAGCCGCATCAGCTACGGTCCTTCCCGCTTCGACCGCTACGTGGAAGCGACGCTCGCACGGGACGGCCAGGCGCAGGCGGTGTTCTCGCCGCAGGACGTGCGCGGGCTTCGCGTGTTCCTGGGCAAGGGTCAGTGCGTGAGCTGCCACAACGGGCCGCTGATGACGGACCATGCGTTCCACAACACCGGCGTGCCGCCGCTGGACCCGACCAGGCCCGACCGCGGCCGCGCCGACGGCCTGCGCAAGCTGCTGGCCGACCCGTTCAACTGCCTGGGTCCCTACAGCGACGCGAAGCCGCCGCAGTGCGGGGAGCTGAACTTCCTGTCCAGCGACGACCCGGGCAGCCTCGCCGCCTTCCGGACGCCGAGTCTGCGCAACGTGGCGGCGCGCGCTCCGTACATGCACGCCGGCCAGTTCGCCACCCTGGAGGACGTGCTGCGGCATTACGCCGAGTCGCCCCGGGCGGTCCTGGGTCACAGCGAGCTCGCACGCCCCGGTGAGAAGCACGCGGAGCGTCAGACCATCACGCTCGGCGATCGCGACATCGCGGACCTGGCCGCCTTCCTGCGAACCCTCGACGGCCCCGTGAATCAGCCCAGGTAGTGCGGTGGGCGACGCAGCCGCTCGCTCAAGGGTCCGGACATCTGCATGGCCGAGGGAGCCAGCCCGAACATGGTCCGGCAGGTGCGTGACAGGTGCGCGGAGTCCGAGAACCCGGCGGCGTGGGCAGCGCCGGCCAGGGTTTCGCCCTGCATGAGGAACTCCCAGACCCGCAGCACGCGCCGCCAGAGTTGGTAGGTGCGCAGCGGCATCCCGGTCTCCTCGACGAAGAGGTGGCGCAAGCGGCTGGGTGAAAGATGGACGGCGCGTGCCACGTCTTCCAGGCTCGGCGCTTCGTCCGGGCGATCTCGCAGGTACTCGATGACTTTGAGCACCCGTGCGTCGGAAGGGGCGCTGGCGCTGGTTCCGGAAAGGCTCGACAGCAGATGGTGGGCGGCGTCCCGCACCGCGGCGACGCTGCGGGCATCGCGCCAGGCCTGTTCGAGAGCGCCCATGGTGGCGGACAGGTCCTGCGGTTCCAGGAAGCGTACCCGCCGCTCGGTGCGCACCGCCAGGGCCTTGCCCGCCGTGGTCTCGGGCTCGACGAACACCACGGCGGACCAGGCGCATGCGCCGACGTCGATGCTGTGCACCGTTCGCGAGGGAATGATGGCGCCGGCGCAGGGCGTCCAGGCGCCGCGCCGGCCGTCTTGCACCAGCAGGCCACCGGGCGCGCCCACGACGATCTGGATGGCGTAGTGCGCGTGCGGCTGCACGGTGCCGCCGCCGGAGCCGATGAACATCGCGCCGCCTGTCCAGGCGACGAAGTCTCCGGTGTACTGGGCTCTGGGCATCGTGGCGATGGGGGCGGAATGCGCCCGGATCATGGCCGCACGAGCGTATCACCGCACGCGTGGCAAGCGCTCGTGGAAAGCCGCCACGGACGGCTTCCCACGGCAGCCCTGGCGGCCGCGCCGATGCCCGCCGCGGCCCTCAGTCCGCCGTGATGTTCTGCGCCGCCACGAACTTCTTCCAGCGCTGGACGTCGTTGCGGATGGTGCTGGCGATCTCCTCGGACGTGCTGGGCGAGGGCACCAGGCCCTGCTTGAGCAGGCTCTCGCGGACCTCGGGCATGGCGAGGATGTCGTGGGACTCCTTGCGCAGCTTCTCGAGCACCGCGGGCGGCGTGCCGGCGGGTGCGGCGAGCCAGAAGTACAGGTCCGCCTCCAGGTTCTTCAGGCCCAGCTCGGACAGGGTGGGGGTGTCCGGCGCCAGGGGGTTGCGCTGCTCGCCCGAGACGCCGATGACGCGCAGCCTTCCCTGCTGCACGAAGGGCAGCGCCGTGTGCAGGGGCAGCACCATGAGCTGGATCTGCCCGCCCAGGAGGTCCGTGTTCGCGCCCGCTGCACCCTTGTAGGGGACGTGCACGATGTTCAGCCCCAGGCGGTCCTTCAGGACTTCCATCACCAGGTGCTGCGGCGTGCCATTGCCGGGGGAGCCGTAGTTCAACTTGCCGGGGCGCGCCTTGGCGTACTGCACCAGCTCGTCCAGGCTGTTCACCGGCATGGCCGTCGGGTTCACCACCAGCGCCATCGAGCCGTACGCGAGCTTGGTGACCGGTGCGAAGTCGGCCACCGGGTCGTAGGGCATGCTCTTCATCAGCGCGGGCGTGATGGTGAAGGTGTTGACCGTGATCATCAGCGTGTGGCCGTCGGGCGCCGCCTTGGCCACGGCGCTGGCGCCGATGTTGCCGCTGGCGCCCGGCTTGTTGTCCACCAGCACGGCCTGGCCCAGGCGCGGCGCCAGCCGGGGCGCGAGGGTGCGCGCGATGATGTCGATGCCCGTGCCCGGCGTGTAGGGCACGACGATGGTCACGGTCTGGCGGGGCCAGCCCTGCGCGGACACCGTGGCGGCCAGCGACAGCAGCAGGCCGGCTGCAACGAGAGATCGGCGGGTCAAGGTGTTCATTCGCTTTCCTCGGGTGGTGGGGATTCGTTTCAGGGCTGCGGCGGCAGGCCCAGGAGCTTGAGGGCGTTGGCCAGGTAGATCTTGTTCTTGTCCTCCTCGGACAGCCCCAGGGATTCCACCGAGCGGATGCCCTCGCGGATGAACATGGGGCCGCCTTCGGGGTCGAAGGGGCAGTCGCTGGCGAAGACCACGCGGTCGGCGCCGAAGAAGTCCAGGCCGCAGCGCAGGGCGGAGGCATTGCCGCCCAGCACGGTGTCGCCGAAGAAGAGGCGGAAGTACTCGATGGGCCGCTTGGCCATGCGCTTGAGGACGTCCTCGTAGTTCTCGTCGGCGCTGCGGCTTCCCAGCTGCGCCCAGAGTGTCTCGGCGCGGCCGGCGAAATAGGGGATCATGCCGCCGCAGTGGTGGGTGATGATGCGCAGGTCCGGCAGCGTGTCGAACAGGCCCGAGAAGACGATGCGCGCCATGGCGGCGCTGGTCTCGTAGGGCCAGCCCAGCACCTGCCAGATCTCGTACTTCGATTTGTCCTCGCTCGCGTAGTCGGCGCGGCTCGCGGGCCGGGCCGGATGCATCCAGATGGGAACGCCGTGCGTCTGGGTGGCGCGCTCGAACACCGGGAAGAACTCGGCCTCGTCCAGCGGACGGCCGTTGATGTTGGTGGAGATCTGGATGCCCCGCGCGCCCAGCTCGCCGATGGCGCGGTCCATCTCCGCGAGTGCCGCGGGGATGTTGTTCATCGGCAGCGATGCCACGAAGGCAGGGAAGCGCTGCGGCCAGCGGGCCACGATGGCGGCCATCTCGTCGTTGGCCACCTGCGCGAATCCGGGCGAGAGCTCGGGGTTGCCCAGCACTTCCGGGGCCGGAAGCGCCAGCGTCAGCACCTGCTGCACCTCGGGCCACTTCTGCAGCATGTCCACCCGCGCCTCGATGTCCCAGAGCATGCGCAGGTTGGTCATGCGCTTGACGATGCCGGGGTCCTTCGAGTGCTGCTGCACCAGCGCCAGGTAGCGCTGCGGCATCACGTGGTTGTAGATGTCGATCTTTTTCATGGGGTCCTGCCCAGGGTGTTCACGCGGGAAGCGCGACGGTCACCGGGTCGTATGAATAGAGCCACTCGGCGCGGCTGCGCGTGAGGTCCTTCTGGCGAAACGCTTCGCGCATGGCCTCTTCGCTCTCGATGCGGTAGAGGCCCCGGCTGGCGGTGGATTCGCGCACCACGCGCGCGGTGCGCTCGGTCCTCGCGTGCTCGTAGCGCGCGAGCGCGCCGGGGACCGAGGCACTCTCCGCCAGGCAGCGCGCGAGCACGCCCGCGTCCTCGATGGCCATGGCCGCGCCGGACGCGATGTAGGGCAGGGTGGGATGCGCCGCGTCGCCCAGGAGCGTGGCCCGCTGCGTGCTCCAGCCCGCCACCGGCGTGCGGTCGTTGAGGGCATAGCGGAAGCACGCGTCGCGGTCGATGGCGTCGATCACGGTCTGGATCGTCGGGTGCCAGCCGGCGTAGTCCGCCTTGAGGTCCTCCCAGGGGCGCTTCTGCGTCCAGGACTCGCCCTCGGGCTGTGCGTGCTCCACCAGCCCCACGAAGTTCATGAGCGCGCCGCTGCGCAGGTAATACATGACGGCATGCTTCTTCGGCCCGCACCACACGGTGGAGACGCGGTCCATGATGTCCGGCGGCAGGCGCTCCACGGGCACCACGGCCCGCCAGGCGACATCGCCCGTGTAGCTCACCGGCGTCTGCCCGAGGATCTGCTCGCGGATCGCCGAGCGGATGCCGTCGGCGCCGACGAGCACGTCGCCGGACACCCGGCGTCCGTCCTCGAGATGCAGCGTCACGGAGTCCGCCGATTCCTCGAAGCGCTGTGCCTTCGCTTCGAGCACGATCGCATCGGCGTCGAGGCTGCGCACCTTGCGCACCAGCAGCTCGTGCAGGTCGGCGCGGTGGATGTGGAAGTAGGGCGCGCCGTGCTGCGCCTCGTGCTGCTCGCCCAGGGGGATGCGGTGCATCAGCGCCGCGCTGTCCCAGCGCCGGAACTCGAAGGCCTTCGGCCGCACGGCCACCCGGTCCAGCGCCTCGCGCAGGCCCAGGCTGTCCAGCACCTTCACCGCATTGGCGCTCGACTGCACACCCGCGCCGATCTCGCCCAGCACCCGCGCCTGTTCGTACACGCGAACGGAAACGCCCCGCTGCAGCAGGCAGGCCGCCGCGGTGAGGCCGCCCAGGCCCGCGCCCGCGATGATGACCTTCATGCCCCGGTCCACATCGGGCGGTGCCGCTCAGCGCTCGAGCGCGCCGCCGGCCAACCAGCGTGCGCCACGTGCGTACAGCGCTTGCACCTCGGGCCCCTTGAGCATGGGCATGTCCATCTTGACCTGGTAGCCGATGCCGGTCTGGATGTAGGCCAGGTGCCGGTAGCCCTCGGGCATCTGCTCCAGGCGCGCGGAATCGAGGTTCAGGCGCGCGGCCGGGTCCACCGGGTCGATGCGGTCCTTCTCGTAGATCGGTTGCCGGTGCAGCAGCTTCCACTCGCCCTCGTGGCGGGTGATGAAGTCGTAGAAGCGGCCCGTGCACACCACGTCGCACAGCACGCCCTCCACGGGGCCGCGCTGGGAGATGGTCATCTTGGTCTGCGCGATGGCGCGGTCGCCGGCGATCTCGATGGCCGAGCCGCCCAGGAAGTGCAGGATGCTCACGCCCTTGGCCCAGCCCTCCTGCGTCACGCGGATGAACTCGCGGTACGGGCCCTGGAACCAGGTGGCCATCATCACGCCCTCGGGGTGCCACACGGTCGCGAAACGCTCCCAGTCGCCGGCGTCGCGCCATACCGCCCAGCGCTCGACCAGCCGGCGGATCTTCAGTTCTTCGCTGAGCTCGTCGCTCATGGGTGTCTCCTCTCGTCAGGGCAGGCAGCCCTTGCAGCGGCCACTCTAAGCCGCAGGCCCCAGCCGCGTAAGGGCGCCCTGCGAAAAGGACTTTTGCGCCAGCTGGAACTCTGTACCCGCCGGAGGCGGGGCCGCGTGCCCATAATTTGCGCCGCCCGCGCTCGCTGGAAGCTCAGCGGGCCTTGCTTTTCCGAGGACACCCCCATGAACGACCTGGCTCGGCCGGCTCACGCAGGAGCGACGCCGTGAAGCCCTTCACCTACACGGCCCAGCCTGCGCGCGTGGTCTTCGGTCCCGGATCGCTGGCGCGGCTGGACGAGGAGATCGAACGCCTGGGCGTGCGCCGCGCGCTGGTGCTGTGCACGCCGGGGCAGCGCGCGCTGGCCGAGCAGGCGGCAGCGCTGCTGGGCGCGCGGGCGGCCGGCATCTTCGACGGCGCCGCCATGCATGTGCCGGTCGAGGTGGCGCGCCAGGCGCGGGAGCGGGCGCGAGAACTCGGCGCCGACGGCGCGGTGGCCATCGGCGGCGGATCGACCACCGGCCTGGGCAAGGCCATCGCGCTCGAATCGGGGCTCCCGATCCTGGCCGTTCCCACCACTTACGCCGGCAGCGAGATGACGCCCATCTACGGCATCACCGAGGGCGGCTTGAAGAAGACCGGACGCGACGCGCGCGTGCTGCCGCGAACGGTTCTCTATGACCCGCAGCTGACCCTCGGCCTGCCGGCCGATATCAGCGTCACCAGCGGCATCAATGCCATCGCGCATGCGGCCGAAGGCCTCTATGCGAGCGACGGCAATCCGGTCATGGACCTGATGGCCGAGGAGGGCATCGCCGCGCTGGCGCGCAGCCTGCCGACCGTGCGCGCCCGCCCCGGGGACCTCGAGGCGCGCGCGCAGGCGCTGTACGGTGCCTGGCTGTGCGGCACGGTGCTGGGCCACGTGGGGATGGCGCTGCACCACAAGCTGTGCCACACGCTCGGCGGCAGCTTCGACCTGCCGCATGCGCAGACCCACACCATCGTGCTGCCGCACGCGCTGGCCTACAACGCGCCGGCCGCGCCCGAGGCCATGGCGCGCATCGCGCGTGCGCTGGCCGGGACCAGCGCTGCGCAGGCGGTGTTCGATCTGGCGGCGAACAACGGCGCCCCGGTGGCGCTGCGCGACATCGGTCTTCGAGCGGAAGACCTGGACCGCGCCTGCGACATCGCGCTGCAGAACCAGTACCCCAATCCGCGCCCGCTGGAGCGCGGCGCATTGCGGCAGCTGCTGCAGGATGCGTGGGAGGGGCGGCGGCCGGCGTGAGGGAGTTACTCCCTCCCCCCCCTCTGGGGGAGGGTTGGGGAGGGGGCCGCGCGCGCCGACCACACTGCTTCTCGCGAGGCCCCCATCCCAGCCTTCCCCCAGAGGGGGAAGGGGTCAACTGCCTGTCGCCTGCCGCAGGACTGCGATTGCCGACGACGCATCGCCGCCACGCCAGGCCACCACCTGGTCCGGCCGGATCAGGGCGAGCGGTGCCGCGTAGAGCTCCCGCAGTGCGGGCGACTCGTGCGCCACCACCCGCAGGTCCAGGCCGAGCGCCTGTGCCGCGTCGATGAAGGGGGCGGCGTCCGGCGGGCTCGGGCCCAGGGCGAGCAGCGTCCATTCGCGATGGAAGCTGTCGTAGAGCGAGCGGCCGTCGTCGAGCCACGCATGCGGCGGCCTTCCGCCCGGGCAGGCCGTAGCCTGGTATTCGTTGGGCCGGTCCGGCGGCGGCTGCGTGCCGTCCGCCACGATGAGGGGCGAGCCGTCGTAGCGGCCGCCGAAGGTCACGCCGGGAATGTTGAACTCCAGCCGGGCATGCGCGTCCAGGCGCACCGAGGCTTCTGCCCGCAGGGCTTCGCCCTCGGGGCTGTCCTCCTCCAGGCGCGGCGCGGCGGGAAAAAGGCCCACGGAGTCGGCGAACTGGCGCGCGAAGGCGGTGTTGCGCTGCGCGAGCGGCCGGCGTTCGGCCTCGTAGCTGTCCAGGAGCGCGGGCGTGGCGCGGCCCTGGATCACGTGGGCCAGCTTCCAGGCGAGGTTCACCGCGTCCTCGACCGCGGTGTTGTAGCCCAGGCCGCCGGTGGGCGTGAACAGGTGCGCCGCGTCGCCGGCGATGAACACGCGCCCGCGCTGCAGGGACTGCGCGTGCAGGGCATGCCCGGCCAGCCAGGTGCCGAAGGACAGCACCTCGCAGTCGATCTCGCGCCCGAGCGTTTCCCAGTACACCCGCTTCGCGTCGGCCTCGGTCCAGGTGGACGGGTCCTCGCCCGGATGGAGCGCGGCATGCAGCGCGAACTCCTCGCGCCCGTCCACCGAGGCCATGAAGGCGCGCCGCTGCGGATTGAAGGACACGTACATCCAGGCGCGCGCGTGCGGCAGCACCTCGTAGAAGCGCGGCGCACGCAGGTACACCGCGAACATCTGCCCGCCCATGAACTCGCGCCGCACGCCGGTCTCGCCGCCCCAGGCGATGCCCAGGGCCTGGCGCACGCTGCTGCGCGCGCCGTCGGCGCCGACCAGGTACCTGGCCCGCACCTGCTGCGCCGGCCCGCCGCCCGAGGGCTCGATGGTCGCGAGCACATGGTCGCCGCGGTCCTCGAAGGCGGCCAGGCGCCAGCCGTAGCGGATGTCGTTGCTCTGGTGCGCCTGCGCGTGCCGGCGCAGGATGGCCTCGACGAACTTCTGCGAGATGCGGTGTGGCAGTTCGGCCGCGCTCCAGGAGCCGCCCATCTCGCGGATGCGGCGCACGGCCTCGGCCGCGGTGGGCAGCGAAATGCGCGCCAGTTCGTGGCCGGTGTAGCGGGTGAAGTAGGCGATGTCCGTGGGGTGGTCCGCCGGCAGGCCCTGTGCCCGCACCTCGGAGGCGAAGCCCAGGCGCCGGAAGTGCTCCATGGTGCGTGCCTGGGTGGCGTTGGCCTGGGGATTGAAGGCGGTGCCGGGCTTGGCATCGACCAGCAGCAGGCGCACGCCGCGCGGGCCCAGTTCGTTGGCCAGCATGAGGCCGCAGGGGCCGCCGCCGGCGACCAGGACATCGGTGTCGATCATCGGGAATGGGGGAGGCAGGGCCTCAGTAGCTGCCGAAGCGCTGCGTCCACTTGCGTTCGTAATCCATGCGGTGGAAGTGGTCGGCCATGAAGTCGATGAAGGTGCGCACCTTGGCCGAGAGGTACTTGCGGCTCGGGTAGGCCAGGTTGATGCCCAGGCGCGGCAGGTCCCACTCGTCCAGCACCGGCACCAGCCGGCCGGCCACGATGTCCTCGTAGAGGATGTAGGTGGGCTGCACCAGGATGCCCAGGCCGTCCAGGGCCGCCGCGCGCAGCACCTGCCCGTCGTTGGACTCCAGCAGCCCGCGCACCGAGAGCGTGGTGGTCTCGCCGCCCCGGCTGAAGCGCAGCTCGTGCGGGTTGTTGGCGTAGGTGTAGATCAGGAGCGAGTGCCGCTGCAGGTCCTCCAGCGCGCGCGGACGGCCGCGGCGCGAGAGGTAGCCCGGCGAGGCGGCGAGGATGCGGCGCGTCTCGGCCAGCCGGCGGATGGTGATGTTCGAGTCCGGCTCGGACTCGCGCGTGCGCACCGCCACGTCGATGTTGTTGTCGATCAGGTCCAGGTAGCGGTTGGCCGTCTCCACGTGCACCGTCACGTTCGGAAAGCGTGCCGTGTACTCGGGCAGCCGCGGCGCGATGTGCTGCATGGCGAAGGAGAGCGACGCGCTGATGCGCAGGGTGCCGGTGGGATCGAGCGCGGCCGCGTTCACCGCGGACTCGGCCTCGGCCAGCTCGGCCAGGATCGACTTGCTGCGGCGCAGGAACTCCTGCCCCTGCTCGGTGAGCCACAGCCGGCGCGTGTTGCGCTCGACCAGCCGCGCGCCCAGGCGTTCTTCCAGGGAGGCCAGGTGCCGGCTCGCGGCGGCATTGGACAGGCCCAGCGCGTCCGCGGCGCGGCTGAGGCTGCCGGTCTCGGCGACCTGCACGAACAAGGCCATCTCGCTCCATCGATCCACAGTGTCTCCTGCGCGGGCCGGGCCTTTGTTGCGGGCGGTGGAAAACTCAATTGCCGCCAGGCCCTTCCGCGGATTATCGGCCGTGCCTACAGTGCTCCACGTTGCGAGGGCCCGCGCCCCGAGGAAGACGCCATGAGGAACCTGACCCAGGACAACATCACGCAGGCCGTGATCGCCCGCTTCGCCGACACGCCCGATCCGCGCCTCAAGGAGATCATGACCAGCCTCGTGCAGCACCTGCACGCCTTCGCGCGCGAGGTGAGGCTCACCGAGGCCGAGTGGATGCGCGGCATCGACTTCCTCACCCGCGCCGGCCACATCACCGACGACAAGCGGCAGGAGTTCATCCTGCTGTCCGACACGCTCGGCCTGTCCATGCTCACGGTGGCGATGAACAACGACAAGCCCGCCGGCTGCACGGAGGCCACGGTGTTCGGCCCGTTCTACGTCGAGGGCGCGCCCGAGTACGACCTCGGGGCCGACGTGGCCAACGGCGCGGCCGGCATCCCCTGCCAGGTCCGCGGGCATGTGCGGGGACTGGGCGGCGAGCCCGTGCCGGGTGCGCAGCTCAACGTGTGGCAGGCCGACGCGGAAGGCACCTACGACGTGCAGCGCCCGGGCCTCGCGCAGCCCCAGGGGCGCGGCGTGCTGCGCACGGGACCGGAAGGCGAGTACCACTTCAAGTCCATCCTGGCCGAGTCCTATCCCATTCCGCACGACGGCCCGGTCGGCGACATGCTGGAGGCGACGCGCCGCCATCCCTGGCGGCCGGCGCACCTGCACTTCATGATCGAGGCGCCGGGCTACGAGACGCTCATCACCCACGTCTTTCGCAACGGCGATGCCTACCTGGACTCGGATGCGGTGTTCGGCGTGCGCCAGTCGCTGATCGCCGACTGGGTGCGCCAGCCCGACGGCAGCTATCTCGTCGAGTACGACTTCGTGCTCAATCCCGTGTCCGAAGGCGCCTGAGCGACACGGGGCTCAAGCCGCGCACCTCTGCGGCACGCCTCACGCCTGCGCGCAGGCACATGCGGCGAGCGCCTACGAAGTCGGCCATGGCGCGAAGGCAGGCTTGGAGCCAGATCTTCCGCGGCCACCGGGCTGCGGCGCCACCCCCATCGACACACACGAGGTGTTCCATGTTCCATGGCATGACGACACGCCAGTTCCTGCGCGAGCTGTACCAGGAAATCAGCCGCGACAACATCAGCAATGGCGCGGCCGTTCTCGGCTTCTATCTCACCCTGGCGGTTTTTCCGGCGGCCATCCTCACCATGGCGCTGATCCCCTACCTGCCGATCCCACGGGTGGACGACGCCATCATGGACCTGCTGCGCCAGGCCCTGCCCCAGCAGGCGGCGGAGATGTTCACCGGCGTGGTCGAGGACGTGACGCAGGACCGCAGCGGCGGCCTGCTGTCCTTCGGCATCCTGGGCACCATCTGGGCCACCTCCACCGGCATGTACGCGGTGATGCAGCAGCTCAACGCGTCGTACAAGGTGCCCGAAGGACGTCCGTTCGTGAAGGCGCGGCTGGTGGCCATCGGCCTGAGCATCCTGTTCGTCGTCCTGGTGCTGCTGGCCTTTTCCATGATCGTGCTCGGCGGCGTGGTGCAGGACTGGATCGGCAACCGCTTCGGCTTCAGCCAGGCCCTGCTCACCTTCTTTGTCGTGCTGCGCTGGGTCATCATCGTGCTGGCGCTCTTCGGTGCCTTCGTCATCACCTACTACTACGCACCCAACACCGAGCAGCGCTTGCGCTACGTGCTGCCAGGCAGCGTCATCGGCGCGCTGGTGCTCATCGTCGCCTCGGGCGGCTTCGCGTTCTACGTGCAGAACTTCGGCAACTACAACGCGGTGTACGGCAGCATCGGCGCGGTGATCGCGCTCATGCTGTGGCTCTACATCGCGGGCCTCACCATCCTGCTGGGCTCAGAGGTGAACGCGCTGCTGGAGCACCATTCCTCCAAGGGCAAGAGCAAAGGTGAGCGGGCACCGGGCGTGAAGGCCGACGAACAGCCGAGCTGAGTGGCTGCGGGGCAACTCAGTCCGGCGCGGTGCGCTCCAGCAGTTCGAGCAGCCGGGCGATCTCCACCGGCTTGGTGCAGTGGAAGTCGAAGCCGCTTTCCAGCGCCCGCACCTGGTCCTGTGTCTGCCCCCAGCCGGTGAGCGCTATCAGGCGCACGGCGACCGCCGCCTCGCCGTCCTCGCGGAACTGCCGGGCAACCTCGTAGCCGTTCAGGCGCGGCATGCCGATGTCCAGGATGGCCACGCGCGGGCGCAGGCGCCGCAGCGCCGCGAGCGCTTCTTCTCCATCGCCGGCCGTATGCACCTCGTAGCCGTGCGCCTCCAGCAGCAGGGCCATGGTCTCCAGGGCGTCGCGGTTGTCGTCGGCCAGGAGGACGCGGCGATTCTCCGAACGCGCCGCGGACGATGCGCCGCCCGCCTGCTTGGAAGGTGCCGACGGATCCTCGCCGTCCACGCTCCCGGCCTGCGCCAGCGGCAGGTGCACGGTGAATGTCGAGCCCCGCCCGGCGCCTTCGCTGTGGGCCTCGATGCGGCCACCGTGCAGGTGGACCAGGCCCCGGCTGAGGGCCAGGCCGATGCCTAGCCCGCCTTCGGCGCGATCGAGCGCGGCATGCACCTGCGAGAACATGCCGAACACCCGCTCGCGGTCCGCGGCGGCCAGGCCGATGCCGTTGTCCCGCACCGTGAGGACCGCCTCCGATTCCGTCCGCTTCACCGCCACCTCGATGCGGCCACCCGGGTCCGTGTACTTGCAGGCGTTGGACAGCAGGTTGGACAGCACCTGCTCGACGCGCACGGGGTCGGCCTGCAGCCAGACCGGCTCGGCGGGGAGGTCGAGCCCCGCCGCGTGCCGGCGCGCGTCCAGGGCCGCCGAGGCCGCGCCCATCGCGTGCGTGGCCACCGTGCGCAGGTCGATGCGCGCAAGCCGCAGGTCCAGCTTGCCGCGGGAGATGCGCGAGACGTCGAGCAGGTCGTCGATCAGCAGGCTCATGGTGCCCACCTGCCGTTCGATCACGTCCATCGCCCAGGCATGGCGCCGCGCATCCTGGCCGGGCTCCCGGGCCAGCTGCGCCGCCTGGCGCAGGGGCGCGAGCGGGTTGCGCAACTCGTGCGCCAGCGTGGCGAGGAATTCGTCCTTGCGCCTGTCGGCGTCTTCCAGCGTGCGTGTCGCTTCCACCTGTTCGGTCACGTCGTGCCCCTGCGCAAAGATGCCGACCACCCGACCCGCGGGGTCGAAGACCGGCTGATACACCAAGTCGATGAATCGCTCGACCATCTGCTCCCCCGGTGCCTTCTGCACCTTCAGGGGAACGGCGCGGCCGACATACGGCCGCCCGGTGGCGACCACCTCGTCCAGCAATGCCTCGAAGCCTTGCGCGCGCATCTCGGGCAGGGCGTCGAAGGCGGGCTTGTCCAGGATGTCGCGGTGGCCCACCAGCTGGTAGTAGGCCTTGTTGACCATCTCGAACACATAGCGCGGCCCGCGCAGCAGCGCCACGAAGCCGGGCGCGTTGTCGAACCACTTCTGCAGCATGCGCGCGGTGTGCTGCGCCTCGGCGACGAGGCGGTCCCGCTCGACCTCCGTGGCGACGCGGCCGGTCTCCTCGGTGCAGGCGCAGAACAGGCCGCCGATGCGGCCGTCCTCGCGATAGATGGGGCTGTAGGACCAGGTGAAGTAGGTCGGCTCGGTGAAGCCGTTGCGCTCCATCACCAGCAGCACGCGCTCGTTCCAGGTGGCTTCGCCGCGCAGCATCACGGCCTCCTGCTGCGGTCCGACGACGTCCCAGATCTCGTGCCAGACCGTGCGCGCCGCCTCGCCGAAGGCGGCAGGATGGCGCCGCCCCAGGACGGGCGCGTACGCGTCGTTGTAGATGTTGACCAGCTCGGGCCCCCACCAGACGAACATCGGGAAGCGCGAGTTCAGGCAGATGCTCACCGCGATGCGCAGGCTCATGGGCCAGCCGTCCATGGGCCCCAGCGGCGTGGCGGACCAGTCGGTGGCCAGCAGCAGCTTGCCGGTCTGCGGTGAGGCCTGGCCGCCGTCCGGCAGCAGCAGCGGGTGCGGCTTGGTCAGGAGGGGACTGCGGTCGTTCATGGGGGCCGGTGCCGTCAGGCCAGGCGCGCCGGCGTGACCGGGTACTCGGGCTGGCCGCGGTCCTCGAAGGCATCCAGGTTGCGCAGCGTGACCTGCGCGATCGCCGTGAGTGCCTCCTCGGTGAAGAAGGCCTGGTGCGCCGTCACCAGCACATTGGGGAAAGTCAGCAGGCGGGCGAACACGTCGTCGCGGATCACCTCGCCGGACAGGTCGCGGAAGAAGAGATCGGCCTCTTCCTCGTACACGTCGATGCCCAGGCTGCCCAGGTGGCCCGACTTGAGCGCGCCGATGACCGCGCGTGTGTCCAGCACCGCGCCGCGGCTGGTGTTGACCAGCATGGCGCCGCGCTTCATCCGGGCCAGTGCCGGCGCGTCGATGAGGTGGCGCGTCTGGGGCGTGAGCGGGCAATGCAGGCTCACCACGTCGGCGTCCGCCAGGAGCTGCGGCAGTTCGACGTAGCGCACGCCGAGCTGCCGGCAGCTCTCGCTGGGCTGCGGGTCGGTGGCGAGCAGCCGGCAGCCGAAGCCGCCCATGATGCGCAGGAAGCATTCGCCGATCTTTCCCGTTCCCACCACGCCGACGGTGCGGCCGTGCAGGTCGAAGCCGAGCAGGCCCTCCAGCGCGAAGTTGCCCTCGCGCACGCGGGCATGCGCCCGGTGGATCTTGCGGTCCAGGCTCAGGACCAGGGCCGCGGTGTGTTCGGCCACCGCGTAGGGCGAGTATTCGGGCACCCGGGCCACTGCGATTCCCAGGGCCTGCGCCTGCTCCAGGTCGACGTGGTTGAAGCCGGCGCTTCGAAGCGCCACCAGCCGCACGCCCATCTCCTGCAGGCGCTGCAGGACCTCGCGGTCCAGCCGGTCGTTCACGAAGGCGCAGACCGCCTGGGCGCCCAGCGCTGCGGGCACGGTGGCCGCGTCCAGCCGGGCGTCCAGGAAGACCAGTTCGTGGCGGCCCGCGGCGTTGGCGCGGGCCAGGAACTCACGGTCGTAGGACTTGCTGCTGAAAACCGCAACGCGCATGGATGGGCCGGTGGAGGCTGGAAGTTACACGACCCCTGACTGTCGGCCAGGCCGAGCCACCGGTCTGTAGGAGCACTTCGCTGGCGTCGCAGCAAATTGCATGCACGCCTGCGTCGCTCGTTCCTCAGCGATACCTTCACGCGTTTGTTTCAGTCTGGGAACACACGCGCGGCCCGCGATGCCTAGGATTTGTCGATTGGCAAAGGACACCAGGATCCCCCATGCGTTACAGCCGTTCCGAGTACGCCAAGATGGTCGCGGCGCAGCAGGAAGTTGCACGGGCCGAAGCCGACTACCAGCGTTTTCGCGCCGCCTACCTCGAGATCGCCAAGAACGAGCCCGGCCATGAAGTCGCTCTGGCCATGATCGGCGCCGACATGGACCGCGCCCATGCTCACCTGCAGAGCTTGATCGGTTTGCCCAAGCTGCCCTTCACCCACGAACCCAGCACCGTCATGCGCCGCGAGGCCCAGCGCATCTCGGAGGACGAGAAGCTCTGACGCGCGCCGCGGCCTGCACTGACAGGCACGCGGGTGCCGCGCCGCGTGCCGCGATGGTTGTGCGGTGCAACCATGGCAGGCAAGGAGGCCCCCGATGATTCCCTACCAGCTCGATCCGAGCCTGCACGCCGCACCGCCGCAGCCCACGGACCTGGGCGATGGCTTCGCGCCGCCGCCACAGCCCGCCTCGCCGCAGCCGGCGTCCGTCGAGGAGCAAGCCAGGACGACGACCGGACTGGCCGGCGACCCCAGCCCGTTCTGATCCCATGGCCACCCACCCTGTCGAACCCGATCCCGACCAGCCCGGCGGGGATGAATCGCCCGAGCCGGCCAACCCGACGCGCCTGCCGGTCGAACCGGAGTTCCAGCCGGACTGGAAACCGGTGGAGCCGGAAGCGCCGGGTGCGCCCAAGGCGCACGAGGTGAGGACCTAGGCGCTGACCGGCGGCGGCTCCGGCGGTTCTGCCGGCGGCGCGTCGTCGCGCAGTTGCGCCTGCGCACCCAGGAGCGGCTCCGGTGCCAATGGCGTGGCCTTGGCCAGCGCCATCCAGACGCCGAAGGGCAGGGTGCTGCGCGGCCGCGGTGGTGCCGGCCGCAGGCACTCCAGCTGCGTTCCGCGCGCGAGCAGCACGCCGCATTCGGCGGGAATCTCCTCCGGTTCGGCGATGGGGCGGCCGCCCGGGTCCAGCCCGATGACGTACCAGCAGGCACCCAGGTCCTGGTAGGCGGCGCGCTTGCCCGGCTGGCGCAGGTCGGCCAGCAGGTCGGCGCGGCGCACCTTGATCTCGTGCACCACCGGTTCCACGTAGGCTTCCACCGAGGTGTGCCGGATCGAGAACACGTCCGGCCGGGCCACGCACCAGCGCAGCCCCGCCGCCTGGCTCGACGCTTCGCCCGCCGCGTCGGCGGGTACCTGCGCCCGCAGGCTCAGCCCCGTCCATACCACCCGGCCGGCGCGCATCATGTGCTGCGCCACGAGGTCCACCAGCGATTCGTGCAGGGACAGCGCGGCTCGGTTGCGCTGCGCCTGGGCGGCGGCGAAACCGATGCCGGCGTCGGTCAGGCGCAGCGTTTCGCGGCCGTGGGCGTCGCGCAGGCGCTCGAGCATGCCGGCTGCGAGCAGTTCCAGCTCCACCGTGTCCTGGCAGGGCCAGCCGGCCGAGCGGTACAGCTCGCGCAGCCGTCGTGCGTGCGCGCGACCGAGCGGCGCTGGAAAGAAGGACGAGGCGTTCACGAGGCCGGGAAGTTTAGGCCTGCCGCCGTCGGTTCCCTCCCACGACGCGTGTCGCGATTGCCCGATCGGTGCCGCGCCCGAGCCACCCACAATCCCTGCGCATGGAACACGCCGTCTACGCCATCACCGCCTTGCGCTGGCTCAGCCCCGACGAGATCGAGGAGGCCATGATGGGTTTGCTCGACGTCGACCGCATGCAGTGGGACCTGGCGCCGGCGCCCACCCGGACCACGACCGTGATCGACCGCCTGCTGGAAGGCGACCCGGTGGTGGCCTGGACGCCCGAGCAGGGCATGGGCCCCCTGGGCCCCAACTTCAAGGTCGGCGTCACGCCGGCCGGCCGCGAAACCCTCGCCCTGGGGGAGGAGCCGAGCGGCACCCGGCTGCAGGACCTGCCGCGGTTCTGAACACCTTCACGCGGCCGTTGTCATCGCGCCGCAGCCACCCAGCCGCGTTGCGAATGCGCAGCGCGTTTTCGCTCATCCACGAGCGCCAACCCGTGAAGCGATGTAACGCCAAGGGGGCTGCCGTCACATCTGCTCACGCAAACCACAGTTTGGATATGCACATCAGGACGCTGGCGCGGCTCCGACAGCGGCGTCCGTCGGCCGCCTACACAGCGCTGCTGTCCCGCTGCAGCACGATTGCATCCTGTCGTTACCGAGGGAGGCCCAAAAATGTGCAATTTCACACTGCTGCCGCGAAGTCGTCCATCGCTGCAAGCCGAGCGCCATGCTCGTGTTCGAGGTGACGCGTCGGCACACGCCACGCCGGCTGGAGCCGCCGATGGCGCGTCTCGTGCCATGCCGACCCTCCCCGCTTGTAAGCGGGCGTACTGAATCGCGGGGAGTTTGCGAATGAACGATCTGCTGGACATGCCGGTGGCGCAGAGCCCCCACGCGGCGGCCTTCCTCCGGGTAGCCACGCGTGGAGCGGCCCTGAGTACACATGCGGACCTGTGGCGCTGGCTGCGCGACGACGTGCAGGCGCTGCTGCCGCACGAACTGCTGCTGGTCGCCTGGGGCGACTTCCAGTCGCCCGAGGTGCAGGTGGACCTGGTCTCCAGCCTTCCGGGCCTGCGCACGCACGAATGCCGGCCTGCACGGCTGATGCCGCTGGTCAACTACCTGCGCGACTGCTGGGTGGCGGCGCGGCACGGCGCCTGCCGGGTGGACCTGCGCGGATGCGCCGAGCTGTTCGGCGCCGCCGCCGCGGGCTGGCCCGCGGGGCAGTCGCTGGCCGGCATGCGCAGTGCGGTGGTGCACGGCACGCGCGACCCCCGCACCGGCGCCGAGCGCATCTTCGCTGCCCTGAGCGAGCAGGCCCATGCGAGCGAGGGCGCGCCTGCCATGCTGCGCCTGCTCATGCCCTTCATCGACCTGGCGCTGCGCGCCATGCCGGCTGCGCCCTCGCGCCAGCAGCGCTTCGAGCGCGGCGAACTCGATGCCCTGGTCGGCCCCCTGGGCACGCTCAGCGAGCGCGAGCGGCAGATCATGGTCTGGGTTGCCATGGGCAAGACCAACCCGGAGATCGGCTGCATCCTGCGAATCAGCGAGTTCACGGTGAAGAACCACATGAAGAGCATCTTCACGAAACTGGACGTGACCAATCGCGCGCAGGCGGTGGCCAAGCTCACGCGAATGAGCGGTGCCTATGCCTGATGGATCGCCGCACCCGGTGCTGGCCCCGCCGGTACCCCTGTCGCTCGCGCCGGGCGCACCCAGCGAAAGCCGGCTGCTGCGCGCCCTGGAGGCCTTGCTGGACCCGCTCGCCCTGGTGCTGTCGCTCTGGGCGTTGGTCTGGTGGGTCGAAGGAGCCCTGTCGCCCGCCTGGCTGGTGACTTCGGTCCTGGCCTTCGCGCTGTCCTTTCCCGGCCGGGCACGGCTTCGGGCGCCCGCAGGTCGGGTCGTGACGTCCACCCTGCTCGACTGGTGCTGGATCGCCGGACTGCTGATGGCCACGGGGATCGCCACCGGGCACCTGGGCCAGATGTCGCGCGGCGTGATCCTCAACTGGCTCTGGCTCGCGCCGGCCAGCCAGCTCGGAGTGCACTGGGCGCTGCGCTGGGCCGCTCCGCACCTGGTGCGGCTGCAGGGACCGCCGCTGCGGGCGGTGATCGTGGGCCTGAACGAGCAGGGCGCGTCCCTGGCCGAGCGGCTGTCGAACGAGCGCGACACCGGCGTCGAGCTGGTCGGCTACTTCGACGACCGCAGCGACGGGCGCCACCACCACAACGGCCGCCTGCGCTATCTCGGTCGGCTGGCGGACATCGCCGCCTTCGTGAAGGTGCAGCGCGTGCAGCTGATCTACCTGTCCCTGCCCATGGCGTCGCAGCCACGCATCAAGGAGCTGCTCGACGCCTTGAAGGACACCACCGCCTCGGTCTACTTCGTCCCCGACATGTTCGTGACGGACCTGATCCAGGGCCGCACGGACATGGTCTGCGGCATGCCGGTCATCTCGGTGTGCGAGACCCCCTTCCGGGGACCGGACGGCGTCCTCAAGCGCGCCAGCGACGTCGTGCTGGCCAGCCTCATCCTGCTGCTGCTCACGCCGGTGCTGCTGGCCGTGGCCCTGGCCGTGAAACTCAGCTCGCCCGGGCCGGTCATCTTCCGCCAGCGCCGCTACGGCCTCGATGGGCAGGAGATCCTGGTCTACAAGTTCCGCTCCATGCGCGTGGTGGAGGATGGCGAAACCATCCGCCAGGCCAGCCGGAACGACGACCGGGTCACCCCGATCGGCGGCTTCCTGCGGCGCACCTCGCTGGACGAGCTGCCGCAGTTCGTCAACGTGCTGCAGGGGCGCATGAGCATCGTCGGTCCACGCCCCCACGCGGTGGCCCACAACGAGTTCTATCGCGCCCTGATCAAGAGCTACATGGTCCGCCACAAGGTCAAGCCGGGGATCACCGGCTGGGCCCAGGTGAACGGCTACCGGGGCGAGACCGACTCCCTGGAAAAGATGGAAGGACGCATCCGCTACGACCTGGACTATCTGCGCAACTGGTCGCTGCGCCTTGACCTCTACATCATCTTCCGTACGATCCGACTCGTCTTTCGAGACAGCTCGGCGTATTGAGGAGTGGGGTCTAGCCCGAAGGAGCCATTGTTGTGATGGTCCCAGGTCACTCAACATGCATGACGGGTTGTCACGGGAAAACACCCCGGCCCGGGGCGAGGGCAGACGACTCGAAGAAAGAGGAAAGAAGTGAGCAAGAAACTTAGAACGAACGCATGGATGCCGGTGGCGTGCCTGTGCATCGCCTGGCCGCTGGCCCACGCGCAGAACCCCGAGACCGGAGACACCCTGCAGTTTCGCGTCGGCGCCGGGGTCGAGCACGACTCCAATGTGCTGCGCGCGCCCAACGGTGAGTCGGACACCATCGGCATCCTCTCGGCCGGCGCCCGGATCGACAAGCGCTACAGCCTGCAGCGCATCGTGCTGGACGCCGAACTGGCGGCCTACCGGCACCAGGACTTCTCGGACCTGAACTACAGCACCTTCAACTACAGCGCCGCCTGGAACTACGCCTTCACGCCGCGTTTCACGGGCGTGCTGAGCGCCACCCAGCGCGAGTACCGCGACACCACCACGGCCACGACCGGTGTGACCGAGGCCTTCGTACGCACCGAGCGCACCCAGCTGCTCGAGGGCACCTACGCCCCCGGCGGCGGCTTCCTGGCCCTGGCCGGCCTGAGCCACCGCACGAGCGACAGCGAGGTGGCCCGCTCCATCGAGTCCAGCCCCTCGGTCACCAGCCTGCGCCTGGGCACGGGCTACGAGTTCCGCTCGGGCGCACGCGCCGTGGTCGTCTACCGCCGCGGCGATGGCAGCTACGACAACCTCGCCGCCGACTTCAAGGAAAACGAGCTGGCCGTCGAAGCCCGCCTGCCGCTGACCGCCAAGACCTCGGTCAATGGCAAGCTGGGCTGGCTGGAGCGCAACCATGAAGGCGCCGCGGCCGCGGGCCTGGACTTCAGCGGCATGATCGCCAACGTCGAGGCCGCCTGGGAAATCACCGGCAAGACCTCCCTGACCGGCGGCTTCGAGCGCGACATCGGCGCCTACGAGACGGCCGGCGGCGGCAACGTCCGCGCCTGGCGCACCTACATCCAGCCGATCTGGCGGGCCACGGCCAAGACCCAGGTGCGGCTTCGCTACGCGCACGAGACGCGCGACTGGAACACCAACTCGGCCGCCGCGCCCGACGCCGGCCGTGAGGACGACGTGAACACCTTCGGTGTCTTCGTCGACTGGGAGCCGCGCCGCAACCTGCTGGTCACGGGCACCGTGCGCCAGGAGCGCCGCGACTCCAACGTCAACGCCTTCGACTACCGCGCCAACATCGTCGGCGTGGCGGCGAAGTACAGCTTCTAACCGCCGGGCGGCATCCAACGCTGTCACACGCAAACGCTCAGGGAGAAATCAATATGAACACCACGCAACGAATCGTCATCGGCGCACTCGCCTCCGCCTTCGCCGTCTCGGCCTTCGCCCAGGCGGGCGGGCCGGTGCGTGCAGGCACGCCCCAGGCGCCGGCCCGCTCGGCGGCGGCACCCGCGAGCGCGCAGCAGCCCGGGCCCGAGTACAAGCTCGGGCCGGGCGACTCGATCCGCGTGCAGGTGTTCCAGAACCCGGACCTCACCGTCGAGGCCCGGGTGTCCGAGAACGGCAGCATCCGCTACCCCCTGATCGGCAGCGTGCAGATCGGCGGCCTGTCCATCGGTGAAGCCGAAAAGCGCATTGCCGATGCGCTGGTGCGGGGCGGCTACCTCAAGTCGCCGCAGGTCAACCTGAACCTGCTGCAGGTGCGCGGCAACCAGGTCGCCGTGCTCGGCCAGGTGCAGAAGCCCGGCCGCTTCCCGCTCGAAACCACCGGCGTGCGCGCCAGCGAGATGCTGGCGGCCGCGGGCGGTGTCACGCAGGACGGCGACGACGTGCTGGTCGTCACCGGCAGCCGCAACGGCCAGCAGTTCCGCAAGGCCATCGACATCCCGTCCCTCTTCGCGGGCACGCGACCCGAGGACGACATCGTGGTGCAGGACGGCGACACGCTCTACGTGAGCCGGGCGCCGGTCTTCTACATCTACGGCGAGGCGCAGCGGCCCGGCCCGTACCGCGTCCAGCGCAACATGACCGTCATGCAGGCCCTGGCGGCCGGCGGCGGCGTGACCCCGCGCGGCAGCGAGAACCGACTCAAGCTGCACCGCCCCGGCCCGGACGGTCGCATCGTCGAGACCACGCCGCGCCTGACGGACCTGGTGCAGCCCAACGACGTGATCTACGTGCGCGAAAGCCTGTTCTGAATCGCGTGAAGGCCCGTCCATGAACCTCCATCAATTCCTCTCCATCCTGCGCGCGCGCTGGGTGACCGCTGCGGTGGTCTTCCTGCTGGTCGTCGGCGCAGCCACCGCCTGGGCGCTGCTGCGCCCGAGCGCCTACACCGCGCGGGCTCCCGTGCTGGTCGACGTGAACGCGCAGGACGTGGGCGGCGGCTACTCGCCGGCCATGCTGTCCAGTTACCTGTCCACGCAGATGGACATCGCCCGCGGCGACCGGGTCACCGGGCGCGTGCTGGACATGCTCAGCACCGACCTGCCCGAGGCGCTGCGCGAGCCCCTGCGCGCCACCACCCCCGAGGGCCAGCGGCGCGAGCAGATCGAGCGGCTGCAGGAACGCCTGAACGTGCGCCCCGCCCGTGAGAGCAACATCATCAACATCGACTGGACCGGCGACGAGGCGGCCGAGGCCGCGCGCGTGGCCAACGCCTTCGCGAAGGCTTATGTCGAGACGGCGCTGGACCTCAAGACCAATCCGGCCAAGCAGGAGTCCGCCTGGTTCGACGACCAGGTGCGCGCCGCCCGCCAGAAGCTGGAGGTCGCGCAGAACCGCCTGTCCGAGTTCCAGCAGCGCGCCGGCATCGTCGGCGAGGAGATGGCCGACCACGAGATGGCCCGCCTGACCACGCTGGCCACGCAGCTCGCGCAGGTGCAGGCCCAGACCACCGACGCCATGAGCAAGCGTGGCAACGGCGACACCGTGGCAGAGGTCATCCAGAGCCCCCTGATCAACGGCCTGAAGGCGGACATCGGCCGCACCGAGGCGCAGCTGCAGCAGGCCGGCGCCACGCTGGGCCCGCGCCATCCGCAGATCCTGCAGCTGCAGGCCGAGCTCCAGTCGCTGCGCAGCCGCCTGGCCATGGAGACCGGCCGGATCAACAGCTCCATCACCACCAGCTTCGAGACCGGCCGCGCCCGCGAACGCGAGCTGCAGGCCGCGCTCAATGCCCAGCGCAGCCGCGTGCTGTCCCTCAACCGCGAACGCGGCACCCTCGCCCTGCTGCGCCAGGACGTGCAGGCGGCGCAGCAGGCCTTCAACCAGGTCAGCGACAACGCGTCCAAGACCCGCCTGGCGGCGCTCACGACCATGACCAACCTGCGCCCGCTGGCGCCGGCCGTCGCGCCGCAGGACCCGGTGGGCCCGAGCAAGCGCCAGACGGTGACCATCGCCGCCGCCGCCGGCCTGCTGCTCGGCCTGGCCATCGCCCTGCTGCTGGAGCTGGCCAACCGCCGCGTGCGCAGCATCGACGACGTCGCCATGGCCACGCAGCTGCCGGTCCTGGGCACCGTTCCCGCCGCCACCGGCGGCCGCTACACCGCCCTGCCGGCCGCACGCCAGCGGCTCGCCTTCTCTCCCGGGAGCGCCTCATGAGCACCAGTACCCGTGTCGTCGCCCTCACCCGGGAATCCGAGGGGGCCCTCGCCCTGCCGCGCGAAGCCGTGCTGCCCATGGGCGCGCTGCTGGTGGATACCGGACGCATCTCCTTCGAGGATGCCGAGCGCATCCACGACTACCAGGAGCGCACCGGCCAGCTCTATGGCGAAGCCGGCATCGAGATGGGCCTGCTCACCGCGCAGGACGTGCGCCTCGCGCTGGCCCTGCAGTTCGGGCACATCGCCCTGCCGCGGGAATCGGGCCTGAGCAGCGAGCTGGTCGCGGCCTGGCAGCCCGACAGCCCGGCCGTGGAGCACCTGCGCTCGGTGCGCAGCCAGCTCCTGCTGCGCTGGTTCGAGAACGACGCCCGGCATGCCGCGCTCGCCGTGGTCAGCCCGCAGAAGGGCGAAGGCCGCAGCTACATCGCCGCCAACCTCGCCGTGCTGTTCTCCCAGCTGGGCAAGCGCACGCTGCTGATCGACGCCGACCTGCGCCGGCCGCGCCAGCACCGCATCTTCGGCGTGCCCGGGCGCATCGGCCTGTCGGCCCTGCTGGCCGGCCGCAGCGGCCCCGAGGCGGTGGTGGACATCAAGGGCGTGCCGGGGCTGTCGCTGCTGCCCGCCGGCATCAGCCCCCCCAACCCGCAGGAGCTGCTGGCGCGCGAGGGCCTGGCCCGTCTCATGGCCTCGCTGCGCGCCAGCTTCGACGTGATCCTGGTGGACACCCCGGCGGCCATGGGCTGTGCCGACGCGGCCACCGTGGCGGCGCGGGCCGGCGCGGCCCTGATCGTCACCTGCCGCGACTCCAGCAACGTCTCCGCCGTCTCGGCGCTCACGGCCGAACTGCGCGACTTCGGCGTCACGGTGGTTGGCGCGGTGCTCAACGGAGCCGGTCGCTCATGAACGTCACGGCGGCAGTGCCTCCCCACGCATGGTTGCCGCGCTGGCAGGAGCTGGTGCGATCCATCGCGCGGGTGCACTCCGCCCACGGCGAACAGCAGCTGCTCGACTGGCTCTGCGAGCCGCGCGAACCGGTGGTGGTGGGCTTCGTCAATGCCCATGCCATGAACTGCACGGCGGTCTCGGGGCGGTTCTTCGAGGCGCTGATGTCGGCCGACGTGCTGTTGCGTGACGGCATCGGCCTGTCGCTGCTGATGGAGCTGCTGAACCAGCGCCCGGGCCTGAACATGAACGGCACCGACCTGATCCCCAAGATCATGGCCCGGCACGAGGGCAGCACCATGGCCTTGTTCGGCACCCAGGAGCCCTGGCTGTCGCGGGCGCGCCAGGCGGTGGTCGGCCGCATCGCGCCGGGCTCGCCCTGCGTGGTGGCGCACGGCTTCCACGACACGGCCACCTACGTGCGCCTGGCCGCCCTGCACCGGCCCCGGCTGATCGTGCTGGGCATGGGTATGCCGCGCCAGGAGGAAGTAGCCGTCGTGCTGCGCGCTGCCCTGAACTTCCCCTGCGTCATCGTGTGCGGCGGCGCCATCCTCGACTTCCTCGGCCAGCGCACCCCGCGCGCGCCGCAGTGGATGCGGCGGCTCGGCCTGGAGTGGCTGTACCGGCTGGGAAGGGAGCCGAAGCGGCTGTTCCACCGCTACGTGATGGGCAATCCGGTGTTCGTGCGCAGGGCGCTCACGCTGGCGATGCACAGCTTGAGGCGGGACGTGCCGGCGCGGCGGGCGGCCTAAGCTTTCTTTTTTTGGTTGCGTTATCTTTTGCGTGGCTTGCCGGGTCTCGCCCCGGCGGGCGACCTCCTTTCTTTGTCTCGCCAAAGAAAGGAGGCAAAGAAAGGCGACCCCGGTGGCCGTGTCCCTCTTCACCGCGTTGCGGTGAAGAGGGCAACCTGCGGTGCTCGGACGGCGGGGGAAGCGGGCCAAACTCGCCCTGCGGGCTCAGACAAGGCCCGCTTCTTTTTCCCCGCCGCCCTGCGCTCCTCGGCACGTCCACAGGGGAGCTGTCTCGGGCCATCGCTGCGCTCGGCCTGGCTTTCCTCCTTCCCCCGCTGGGGGAAGGTCGGGATGGGGGCTCGCGAGAAGTGGCGTGGTTGTCGCACGCAGCCCCCACCCTAACCCTCCCCCAGAGGGGGAGGGAGCAATACCACCCGAGGACACGGCCGCAGGCCGTGTCCCTCTCTGCCGCCCGTGTGGATGCGCCTGCGCCGGAGTGTTTCGGCCGGGAAAAGGGCCGCGTGCTGTCTGAGCCCGCAGGGCGAGTTTCACGCGGACCCCGGCCGAAGCGCTTCGGCGCAGGTCGCCCCGCGGCGACGCCGCGGGGTCGCAGCCACCCGGGTCGCCTTTTCTTTGCCTCCTTTCTTTTGGCGAAGCAAAAGAAAGGAGGTCGGCCGCCGGGCCGAGACCCGGCAAGCCACGCAACCCAGGACGTTCACTTCAAAGAAGCCCGAAGCGCGCAAGAGGCCCCGCGTCTGGACAACAATCACCGGTTCCGCCCGCCGCCAGGGCCCCCAGCTCCATGCCCCTGCACCACCTCATCGCCCGCTTCGTCGCGCGCCACCGCAGCGCCTATGCCGCGTCCGCGCTCATGCTGCTGGTGATCGCCGTGCTGCTGGTGTGGATCCCGCGCCAGATCGGCCAGGTGGTGGATGCGCTGGTGGCCAACCGCCTGGGCCAGCGTGAGCTGGCGGTCGAGATCGCCTGGCTCATCGCCGCCGGCGCCGTGGTGTACGTCATGCGCGTGGGCTGGCGCCTGAAGCTCTATGCGGCCGCCTATCGCCTGGGCGTGGAGTTGCGTGCGCGGCTTTACGAGCGCCTGAGCCTGCAGGGCGCGTCCTTCTACCAGGGCCGGCGCACCGGCAACCTCATGGCGCTGGCCACCAACGACATCGACGCCGTCGAGATGGCGGCCGGCGAGGCGCTGCTCGCCGGCTTCGACGGCACGCTCACGCTGGTGCTGGTGCTGGCCATGATGACCCTGGGCGTGGACTGGCGGCTCGCGGCTTTCGCGGTGCTGCCGTTCCCGGCCATGGCGCTGGCCTTCTGGTGGATCTCGCGCCACGTGCACGAGGCCTCGCGCCTGTCGCTGGAGCGCTTCGGCGCGCTCAACGACCACGTGCAGGAGACCTTGTCCGGCGTGCGCACCGTGCGCGCGCTGGGCCTGTCGGCGCGCAACGAGGCGGAGTTCGGCCGGCGCACGGCCGCCGCCGCCCAGGCCAGCTTCGATGCGCAGCGCTGGGAGGCGGCCTACGAACCGGCGGTGGGCTTCAGCTTCGCAGCCGCCACCGTGCTCGTGCTCGGCGTGGGCGGCTGGCTGGTCTGGCAGGGCGAGCTGAGCGTGGGGCAGCTCACCAGCTTCAGCCTGTACCTGGGGCAGCTGATCTGGCCCATGTTCGCCGCGGGCTGGGTGCTGTCCCTGCTGGAACGCGGCAAGGCCGCCTGGGCGCGGCTGGAGCCGGTGCTGGAGGCGCCGCTCAGCGTGGACGACCACGGCAGCGTGCCGCAGGTGCGCCCGGGCGCGATCGAGCTGGATGCGGTGAGCTTCGCCTATGCGCCCGGCGCCCGCTGGGCGCTGCACGACGTGACGCTCACGCTCGCCCCCGGCCGAACGCTGGGCCTGGTGGGTGCGACCGGCGCGGGCAAGTCCACGCTGCTGCGGCTCCTGCTGCGGCAGAACGCGCCCTCGCGGGGCGAGTTGCGCTGGGGCGGAACGGCCCTGGCCGACTACACGCTGCAGGCGCTGCGCGCGGGCATCGCCTGGGTGCCCCAGGAGGCCTTCCTCTTTTCGGCCACCGTGGCCGAGAACATCGCCCTGGCCCGGCCCGACGCCAGCCGCGCCCAGGTGGAGGAGGCGGCGCGGCTGGCGGCCGTGCACGAAGACATCCTGCGCCTGCCGCAGGGCTACGACACGCCGGTGGGCGAGCGCGGCGTCACGCTCTCGGGCGGGCAGCGCCAGCGCGTGGCCATCGCCCGCGCACTCCTGGCCGACGCACCGCTGCTGCTGCTGGACGACGCGCTGTCGGCGGTGGACACGCAGACCGAGGCGGCCATCCTGGCGCACCTGCGGCGCGCGCGGGTGGGGCGCACCGTGGTGGTGGTGAGCCATCGCCTGAGCGCCGTGCAGGACGCCGACCAGATCGTCGTGCTGCAGGCCGGCCACGTGGCCGAGCGCGGCACCCATGCCGAACTGGTGGCCAGCGGCCACTGGTACGCGCGCCAGTGGCGCTACCAGCAACTGCAGGCCAGCCTCGATGCCAGCTGAATCCCTCGCCGACACGCCCGCCCGCGCGGAGACCGCCGATGCGAAGCGCCCGCGCCTGACCGGCCCGGCCGCGGCCCTCCTCGTGCGCGCCGCCGCGCCCGAACGCCGTCACCTGCTGCTGGGGGTGGCGTGGCTGCTGCTGGCCGCCGGCCTGGAGGCGCTGGGGCCGCTCGCGGGCAAGTACTTCATCGACAACTTCCTGCTGCCGCGCCGCACGGATGTGCCCGCCATCGCCGGCCTGCTCGGGGGCGCGCTCGTCGCCGGGCTGGTCGCGAGCTGGCTGCGCTACCGGCAGCTCGTGCGGCTCGCCGGCGTGGCCATGCGCTCGGTCCAGCGCATCCGCGAGGAGGTGTACCGGCACGTGCTGCGGCTTCCCATGGCCTTCTTCGACCAGGCCATCACCGGCCAGCTGGTCAGCCGCGTGACCAACGACACCGAGGCCGTGAAGACCCTCTACGTGCAGGTGCTCTTCGTCATCCTGGACAGCCTCATCATCCTGGCCGGCTCGCTGGTGGCCATGCTCTGGCTGGACTGGCGGCTCATGCTGATCGTGGCCACGCTCGTGCCTGCCGTGGTGCTGATCGTGGTGGTCTACCAGCGCCTGTCCGCGCCGGCCGTGACCCGCACGCGCGAGCTGCGCAGCGAGCTCAACGCGCAGGTGGCCGAGTCCATCGCCGGCATGCCGGTGCTGCAGGCGAGCAATGCCACCGGGCGTTTCCGCAGCCGCTTCGAGGCGCTCAACGATTCACACTACCGCTCGCGGCTGCGCGAACTGCGCGCCAATGCCTGGCTGCTGCGGCCGGTGCTGGACCTGCTCAACGTGCTGCTGCTGGCGGCGGTGCTGTGGGTCTTCGGCGCCCGTGCCGCCGGGGGCGCGCTGAGCGCGGTGGAGGTGGGCGTGCTGTATGCGTTCATCAGCTACATCTCGCGCGTGGTGGAGCCGCTGATCCAGATCACGCTGCAGTTCTCGCAGCTCCAGCAGGCCCTGGTCGGCGCCTCGCGCGTGCACGCGCTGCTGGCGCAGGCGGAGGTGCCGGCCGCGCCGGAGGAGGGCGCGGTGACACGTGGGGAGATCCGCGTGGAGCAGCTCGACTTCGCCTACCGGCCGGGGCTTCCGGTGCTGCGGGACATCGACCTGCACCTGCCGGCCGGCAGCTTCCACGGCATCGTGGGCCACACCGGCAGCGGCAAGAGCACCCTGCTGTCGCTGCTGCTGCGGTTCTATCGCGCCGAAGCGGGCCGCATCCGCATCGACGGCATCCCGCTGGAAGCCATCGGCGAGGACGAATTCCGCGCCCGCGTGGGCCTGGTGCCGCAGGAGCCCTTCCTGCTCGCGGCCACGGTGCGCGAGAACATCGCCATGGGGCGCGCGCTCTCCGACGGGCAGGTGCAGGCCGCCGCCGCCGCGGCGCAGGCCCACGACTTCATCGAGCGGCTGGAGCAGGGCTACGACACGCCGCTCGGCGAAGGGGGGGCGCGCCTGTCGGTGGGGCAGAAGCAGCTGCTGTCGATCGCGCGGGCGCTGGCCGGGCTGCCGCGCATCCTGTTCCTGGACGAGGCCACCGCCCACATCGACTCGGAGACCGAGCAGCTCGTGCAGCAGGCCCTGGCCCGGCTGCGCGGCCGCGTGACGGTGGTGGCCATCGCGCACCGGCTTTCGACGGTGCGCGATGCGGACCGCATCCTCGTGCTCAATCACGGCCGGATCGCCGAGCGCGGCACGCATGCCGAGCTCATGGCCATCGACGGGGGGCTCTACCAGCGCCTCTACCAGCTGCAGCAACTGGAGGACGAGGACGCCGCAGACTGAACGCCCGACTGAGCGCCCACCCGCGCTTCAGCGATTGCGCTCCCAGAAGTCCTTGAGCAACTGGCGCCGGAACGACGGCGTGGCTTCGGTCACCTGCCGAAGCTGCGGCTGGCCGATGGAGCGGCAGGCCATGTCCCAGTCGGCGAAGTCGCGCGCCTCGATGGGCTCGTCGAAGAGCTGGATGATTCCGTGGTGCGCCGCGCTGCGGCGGATGCGGGCCTGGGTCGCCTGCAATGCCAGGGACGGTCCCTCGATCACCTGCATGAAGTTGCCGCCGCAGTGCAGCAGCAGCCCGGTGATGCCGGCCTCCTGGTTGGTGCGGCGTGAAAACGCCAGCAGCTCCTGCAGCTGCGGGGGTGTCAGGGGCGTGGTGGCGGTGCTGACGTAGCCGATGCTGCGCAGGGGCAGGCTGGCGGGTGAAGAGGCGGAAGAAGCGGGCTCGTGCATGCGCGAGGGTCGAAGCGTGCAACCCATTCTGGTTTGCCGCCTGTGTGTGCCGGCGCGGAAAAGCGGGGTGATGCGGCCGCTTTTCAGTGCCTGGCCAGGAGCGAATCGGTCGCAGCGTCCGGCTGGCCGGCGAAGAATCGGTCCAGGCATTCGGACAGCAGCGGCTCGCTTGGCGAGGCGCGCAGGAACAGCGTGAGCGAGGAGCGCAGCTTCATGGCGTCGATGGCGCCCAGGATGTCCTCGGCGGGGCGGCCGGCGTGGACCAGCAGCGCGGCGCAACAGGCGCGAAGGCGTTCGCCCAGCACGGGGTGCGCCAGGTAGGCGCGCGCCTCCTCCAGGTCCTGCAGGCCGTAGAACTGCGCCATGGTGCTGCGGCCCAGCCCGGCGAGCTGCGGGAAGACGAACCACATCCAGTGGCTGCGCTTGCGGCCCCGTGCCAGCTCGGACTGCACCTCGGTCCAAACGGGGTCCTGGGCCGCGGTGAAGCGTTCCAGGTCGAAGGGGTCGTCGGGGCGGTTCATGGCGGTCTCAGGCGGCACTCGCGGCCAGGCGCGGCGGCGCTTCGCGGATCGGCAGGTGCAGCAGGGCCGCACCGATGGCCAGCACGATGTCCAGCCACCAGATCCAGTCGAAGCTGCCGGTCGCATCGAACACCTTGCCGCCCAGCCAGGCGCCGAAGAAGCCGCCCACCTGGTGGGTGAGCATGACCAGCCCGAACAGCGTGGCCATGTGCGCGGTGCCGAAGAAGCGGGCCACCAGCCCGGCGGTGGGTGGCACGGTGGACAGGAAGGTGAGGCCCATCACGGCCGAGAACAGCAGCATCACCGGCCCGGTCTTGGGCGCCAGCAGGAAGGCCAGCACCGCCGCCGCGCGCACGAGGTAGATGAAGGCCAGCAGCGACTTCATGCGCCAGCGGCCGATCGCCCAGCCGGCGGCCAGGCTGCCCACGATGTTGAACAGGCCCAGCATCGCGAGCGACCAGCCCGCCCACTGGGTCGGCAGCCCGCAGGACGCCACCACCCCTGGCAGGTGCGTGGCCAGGAAGGCCACGTGGAAGCCGCAGACGAAGAAGCCGGCCGACAGCAGCCGGTAGCCCGGGTGGGCGAAGGCCGTGCGGATCGCCGCCCCCGTGCCCATCCCCGCCGTGGCGCCGGCCAGCGGTCCTCGTGCGGCGGCGGGCAAGGGCGCGCCGCGCAGCAGCCAGGCGGCCGGCAGGCACAGCAGCACCAGCAGCGCCAGGGCCTGCATGGCCGAGACCCAGCCGATGCCCACGATCAGCGTGGCGGCCAGGGGCGCCAGCGCGAACTGGCCGAGCGAGCCGCCGGCGTTGACGATGCCGGTGGCCAGGCCGCGGCGCGGCGCCGGGATCAGGCGCATGGTCGCGGCCATGAGCACGGCCGGGCCGGCCATGCCGGCGCCGCCGGCCGCCAGCACGCCCACGGCCAGCACCAGGCCGAGGGTGCTCGTCATGAAGGGCGTGATCAGCGTGCCGAGGGTCACCAGCAGCACGCCGGCCATCAGCACGCGCCCGGCACCCCAGCGGTCGGCCACCAGGCCGGCGAGCGGCTGCGTCACGCCCCACCAGAGCTGGCCGAAGGCGAAGGCCAGGCTGATGCTCGCGAAGCCCAGGCCGGTGGCGGTGTTCAGGGGCGAGAGGAACAGGCCCATGGTCTGGCGCGTGCCCATGGTCAGCGCGAAGGTGCCGGCCGCGGCGAAGAGCACCAGCCACAGGGCGGGCGCGGCGGACGGCGAAAGGCGGGGTTCATTCATCGTCGGCCCCTTCGTGGAAGGCGGGATCGAGCAGCTCCATGCAGTCGTCCACCAGTGCATGGAGGGCGATCACGCGCTGAGGCCCCAGCCGGGCATTGAGCGCCTCCTGGGCGGCCCGCCAGTGGCGCTGGGCCTGGCTGCGCTTGTCGCGGCCGGCGGCGGTGATCGTCACTGTGCGGCTGCGTGCATCGGGCCCTGGCGCCAGCGTGACCCAGCCGGCCTGCACCAGCGGGCGCAGGTTGCGGGTGAGGGTGGAGGCGTCCATCTTCATGGCTGCCGCCAGGTCCACCGGCCGCAGCGGCCCCAGCCTGGCGACATGGGACAGGAGGGAGTACTGCGTGGTCCGCAGGCCCGCCTTGGCCAGCTCGGCGTCGTAATGCTGCGCCACCCGCCGCATGAGCTGGCGCAGCTTGAAGTTGGTGCAGCCCTGCGGCTTGACAACGGCGTCCATGGGCGATTAGTGTAGATGCAACCGTTGCATATGCAAGCTGTTTTTCAACCTCTATTGGAGCAGACATGGATCGAGCCGAGGATGTCCTTCAAACCTGGCTGGCGCAGGAGCAGGCGGTGCGCGCCGTGCTCGACGCCGGCCCCGGCCCCGGCGTGGCCCGGCCGGAGCAGATCGCGGGGCTCACGGGCTTGGCGGCCATGCAGGCCATGCTGCGCGGCGAGCTGCCCTACGCGCCGATCGCGCGCACGCTGGACTTCATCCTGCTGGAGGTGGGCGAGGGACGGGCGGTGTTCCAGGGCACGCCCGGCCCGGCGCACCTGAACCCCATGGGCACCATCCACGGCGGCTGGTACGCCACGCTGCTGGACTCGGCGCTCGGCTGCGCAGTGCAGACGGCCCTGCCCGCGGGGCGCGGCTACACCACGGCGGAACTGGGCGTGAACCTCGTGCGTGCCATCGGTGCCCGGGCGCCGCGCGTGCGGGCCGAGGGGCGGGTGCTGCACTGCGGCCGCCAGCTCGCCACCGCCGAGGCGAAACTGGTCGGCCCGGACGGCGCGCTCTACGCGCACGCGACGACGACGTGCCTGGTGTTCGAGATGACGAGATGAGCCCCGCGCAGGGCCGGGGCGCGGCGGCGCAGCGGCCTTGTCAGGCCCGTGCCGCCAGCTCGGTGGCGGCCCGCTGCAGCGCCGCCGCCACGTCGCTCGCGCGAATGGGTTTGCTCAGGTAGTCGTCCATGCCGGCTGCGAGGCACTCGTCGCGGTCGCCCTGCATGGCGTTGGCGGTCATGGCGATGATCCAGGGCCGCTTCGGGCCGCCCGGGATGGCCTGGCGCAGCTGCCGCGTGGCGGCCAGGCCGTCCAGGATGGGCATCTGCACGTCCATCAGCACGATGTCGAAGGGCCGCCCACCCGGCGCGCAGGCGGCCGCGACCGCATCGACGGCGAGCTGTCCGTTCTCGACGATCTCCACGGCGTAGCCCAGGCTGGCGAGCAGGTGCTCGGCCACCATCTGGTTGATGTCGTTGTCCTCGGCCAGCAGGACGCGCAGCGCCGGTGCGCCCTCGGTGGCCGGGGCGATCGGCGCGGGCGCGGCAGCTTCCGCCGCAGGCGCCGGGGGCGATGTCCTGTCCAGCACGGCCGAGAGTGCCTGCTGCAAGGCATCGCGCCGGAAGGGCCGGCGCAGGACCTGGCTCGGCGCGAGGTTCCCGGGCAGCGAGGAACGCGATTCGCAGCGCAGCAGCAGCCACGGCGTCTCGGGGATGCACTTGCCCATGCAGTCCAGCAGGTCGGACGCTTCCGGCACGCGCTCGTCCAGCACCAGCGCCGCCGGCGGCTGCGGGCCGCAGAGCCGTTCGCGGGCCGCCTGGGCACTGCGGGTGCAGTCCACCTGCCAACCCCAGCGGCGCAGCTGGGCGCACAGGATCGCGCCGGCGCGGGCGTTCGAATGCACCAGCAGCAGCGTGCCGTCCTGGTGGAAGGCGGGCGGGCTGGACGGCGGTGCATCGGGGTCCGCTTCCAGGGGCAGCTCGAACTGGAAGTCGGAGCCTTCACCCTCGCGCGAGTCGACCCAGATGCGCCCGCCCATGAGCGTCACCAGGCGCCGGCAGATGGCCAGGCCCAGGCCGGTGCCGCCGTACTTGCGCGTGGTGGAGGCATCCACCTGGCTGAACACCTGGAACAGGCGGTTCATGCGGTCGGCCGGGATGCCGATGCCGCTGTCCTGGACCGAGAAGTGCAGCAGCGCGCGTCCCTGCGCGTCGTTGCGGCGCGTCACCTGCACCACCACTTCGCCGGCCGGGGTGAACTTGACCGCGTTGCTCACCAGGTTGACCAGCAGCTGCCGCAGCCGCCCGCCGTCACCCATCACGTGCGGCGGCACGTCATGGGCCACGTCGTACAGCAGCTCCAGGCCGCGGTCGGCGGCGGCGCCGCCCATGATCTCCAGCACGCTTTCGATGCACTCGACCAGGTCCACGGACCCGCGTTCGAGTTCCAGGTGGCCCGACTCGATCTTGGAGAAGTCGAGGATGTCGTTGATCAGGCGCAGCAGCGCGTCGCCGCTGGTGCGGATCGCCTGCGAGAACTCGCGCTGCGTCGGCGTGAGCGGCGTGGACAGCAGCAGGTCGCTCATGCCGATGACGGCGTTCATGGGGGTGCGGATCTCGTGGCTCATGTTGGCCAGGAACTCCGCCTTGGCGCGCTCGCCGGCCTCGGCCACGTTCTTGGCATGGATCAGGGCGGCTTCGGCCTCCTTGCGCGCGGTGATGTCGCGGGCGATGCCCAGCAGGCCGAGGCAGCGGCCCTGCTCGTCGCGCATGGGGACCTTGACCAGCTCGACGTACTGCACGCTCGCGTCGGGCCGCACGATGCGTTCCTCGTAGAGCAGCGGGCCGTCGGCTTGCAGCGCCGCCGCGTCGGAGGCCGCGTGGCGCCGGCCGACCTCGGGCCCGAAGAGCTCCTGGCTGGTGCGCCCGATGACGTCTTCCTCGGCCAGGCCGTGGTGGCGCCGGTGCGCGGGGTTGGACAGGCGATAGGCGCCCTCGGCGTCCTTGAGCCAGACGCGGTCGGGCAGGTTGTTGACCAGCGTGGCAAGCTGCGCGCGCTGCGTCGCCAGGGCCTCCTGCGCCTGCACATGGGCCGAGACGTCGGTGAAGGTGCGAACGGCGCCGCCGTCGGGCAGGGGCCGGGTGTGCACTTCCAGCATGCGGCCGTCCTCGGTCTTGCGCAGGTAGGTCTCCGGTCCCTGCAGCGCACTGAGCTTGTCGCCCAGCGAGACGTAGCCGCGCGCCTGCGCGTCCACGTACTCGAAGCGGGGGCCGAAGTCGCCACGCTCGATCTGGAAGCGCACCAGCTGCTCCAGCGTGGGCCGGCTCGCCATGAGCGCCTCGGGCAGGTCCAAGAGCTCCTGGTGGCGCCGGTTGGAGAGCGTGACGCGGCCCTGCGCATCGAAGGCAGAGATGCCCTGGCTCATGCTGTCCAGCGTGATCTCCAGGGCTCGGGTCTTCTCGGCCAGCGCCTCCTGCGCGTGGACGTAGTCGGTCACGTCGGCGAAGGTGCGCACCGCACCGCCTTCGGGCAGGGGATGGTTGGTGATCTCGATCACGCGGCCCGCGCGCGTGCGGCGCAGGTAGCGCTGCACGTGGGCCATGGCCGCCAGGTGGTTGACGCCGCGGTGCGCGATCAGCGGCTGGACGGCGGGATCGAGCAGTTCGTTGTGCTCGCCAAAGTCGCCGCGCTGCGCCTGGAAGCGCACGATCTCGTCCACGTGCGGCGCGCCGGCCAGCATGGACTCTGGCAGCTCCAGCAGCTCGAGCATGTGGCGGTTGTACAGGACGATCCGCCCCTGCGCATCCAGCCGCGTGATGCCGCGGCCGGCATTGTCCAGAGTGAGCTGGAGCGCGGCCTCGTAGCGCTTGAGTTCGGAGATGTCGGCGTGGATGTAGAAGATGGCCCCGTTGCGCGCCGGCTGGGCGATGATGCGGCACCAGCGCCGCTTGGGCAGCGGCACTTCGAAGGGGGCGCCCGCCATGCGCAGGCGCTCGAGCAGCAGCGCCATGCCGCGCTGCCGTTCGGGGTTGTCCGGCTCGCCGGCGGCCTCCCAGGCCCGCGCGTACATCGTCATGGTGGTCTCGCCCAGCACGGACAGGGGGCAGTGCGCACCGTACAGCCTGGCGAAGCCCTCGTTGGCCCAGGCGATGCGACCGTTCGGCGCGCAGACGACCAGCGCCTCGGGCACGGCCTCCAGCAGGGCGCTGCCCTGCTCGGCCAGGAAACCCAGGCCGCCCGCGCTCTCCTGCGGCAGCGGCTGCAGGGTGCGCCACACGCGAACCCGCCCAAGCCCACGGTGCAGGGTGGAGGACACCTGCACCCGCAGGCCTGCGTGCAGGAACTCGAAGGGGCGCGTCTGCCGCCGGTGCCGCTCCACGCCGGCGGCGACGTACTGCTCGATGCGGGGCATCTCGTCCGGCTCCAGCCGGGTCTCGTAGAAGCGCCGCAGGTTGTGGCGGTAGTGCTCCCCCACGTGGATGTGGCCCAGGTGCTCGGGAAACAGGCGCAGGAAGGCGCGGTTCCAGACCAGCGCATGGTCCTCCAGGTCGAAGGCGCACAGCGCCACCTCGATGCCGTCCAGCGCCTCGCCCTGCAGCCGCATCTGCTCGCGCCAGGCAGCCGCTGCGACCGGCTCCGGCACGGGGCTCTCCTGCGGCTGCGGCACGGTCGCGTCGGACAGGGGGAGGTTCGGTTGCACGGGTTCGGCTTTGCGCCCGATGGGCTGGCCGATTCTAGGGAAGGGGCGTGGCGGCCCCTTGATAAAAATCCCACCTCGCGGGCCTGAAGCGTGGCGCGGCCGCGACTGCGAGGGGCCGCGGCGCCGTTCAGGAGCCCGCCTGGGCCTCCAGGAGCGTGGCCAGCAGGCGCCGCGCCGAGGCGACGTTGGTGGCGCAGGCCACGTCGTGCACGTCGCAGGCGCGCAGCAGGGCGCCGATGTCGGGCTCGTGCGGCTGGGGCGTCATGGGGTCGCGCAGGAAGATGAGCAAGTCGATCCCACCCGTGGCCAGGCGCGCGCCGATCTGCAGGTCACCGCCGAGCGGACCGCTGAGCATGCGCTGCACCGGCAGGCCCAGCTCGGCCTGCAGCCGCTCGCCGGTGGTCCCGGTGGCGTAGAGCTCGCAGCGGCGCAGCACCTGCTGGAACTCGGTCGCCAGCCGCACCATCGCGGGCTTCATCCGGTCGTGGGCGACCAGCGCGACACGCGGGGGCGAAGGCGCCGTGGCCATGGCGTTTCACGCATTGCCGTCAGGGCGGGCGGCGCGGGCCTGGGCCGGCGGGTTCCAGGGCCGCGCCTGCTCCTGCGTGCGGTCGATCCACCAGCGCGCGCACTGCTGCACGGCCTTGGCATAGGGCGTCCAGGGCAGGGCCAGCTCGCGCGTGGCGGCCCGGGCGTCCAGCCGCAGGTGGCGCTGCCACAGGCCCAGGAGCCCGGGCGTGATGGGGGGCGGCAGCAGCTGCGCGTCGCGGCGCACGCGCGCCAGCAGCTTGCGGCCGATGTGCAGGGGCGGCCCGGCGACGAAGGCGTCCAGTTGCAGCTGGCGCGAGCGCACGCGCCGCAGCGGCGTGGCGCCGATCGCCAGGGCCAGGTCGGCAAAGTAGTCGTTCCAGCGCGGGCTGTCGGGCGCTGCCAGGTTGTAGGTGCGCAGCTGGTCGGGATGGGGCGGCGCCTGCAGCGCCAGCACGGCGGCCTGGCACACGTCGTCCACGTGCACCAGGTTGGACCAGCCGTCGCCGCCCGGCCCCAGGTCACCCAGGCGGCCGGCCTCCAGCCAGCGCGCGATGCGGCCCACCCAGAGTTCGCTGCCCGGTCCGAAGACGCAGCCGGGGCGCAGCACCGTGACGCTCGCCTCGGGCAGGCGGGCGAACTGCGCCTCGGCGTCGATCTTGGCCCGCCCGTACCAGCCCAGGCCGGCATTCAGCGTGGCCTGCTCGTCCAGCAGGCCTTCCTGCGCGCCGTACACCGACATGGTGCTGAAGTGGACCAGCCGCCGGCACTCGCTCGCCGCCAGGGCCCGTGCCAGCACCTGCGCGCCCAGGGCGATCGCCGGGCCGCTGCCGGCGACGCAGTTGACCACGGCGTCGCACTGCCCCAGGGCCTGGGACAGGGCCGTTTCGTCGCGCGTGTCCAGCCGCAGCACGCCGGGCCCGCCGCGCGAGGACGCCGCCAGCGGCTGCATGCCGGCGGCGGCGAGCCGCGCGACCAGGCGCGCTCCGATGTAGCCCGTGCCGCCGAGGACCAGCACGCGGTTCATCGGGCTGCCTCCGCACGGCGTGCGCCGGGAACCCTGCGCGCAGCGTGCGCCGGGATTGAACGCTTGGGGCGACCCGGCGTGCTCATGCGCTCGCCTCCGTGGCATTCGCCGCCGACAGCTCCAGCGGCGCGGCGCGGCGCGTGGACAGGCGCTCGGCCAGGTGCGCGCCCAGGCGCAGGGACAGCGCCAGGATGGTGAGCGTCGGGTTGGCCTGGCTGGAAGTGGGGAAGGCGGCGCTGCCGGCCACGTAGAGGTTGTCCACGGAATGCACCTTGCAGTCGCGGTCCACCACGCTCTCGCGCGGATCGCGGCCCATGCGCGCGGTGCCGATGTGGTGGCCGCCGTAGGCGCCGTAGCGCAGCAGGTCCTGCTCCAGCGTCTCGCGCGAGTAGCTCAGGCGCGCCGCGCCGCTGCGGGCCATCTCGGCGGCGATCCAGTCCAGGGTGCGGGCCAGCGAGTCGATGTCCTGGGCGCAGTAGCGCCAGTCGATGTGCAGGCGGCGCATGCCCAGGGCGTCCACGCCTTCGCCCAGGCGCACGCGGCTGGCCGCCTGCGGCACCTGCTCGCCCTGCAGCTCCAGGCTGAAGCGGTTCAGGCGGTTGCGCAGGATCACCGAGGGGAACTTGCGCTGCGCGAGCGTGCGGTGGCGCACCCAGTGGGTGAGGAAGGCCGCGGTGTCCAGCGGGTCGGCCATCACGTTCAGCAGGTGGCGCAGGTAGAGCGCGGGCGAGGCGCCCGGTGCGTCGTGCAGGCGCTTGCCGTACTCGTAGCTGATGAAGTGGCGCGCGAGGAAGAGGCCCGAGAGCACGCCGTTGCGGTGCGAGGGGTCGGTGATGCGGGGGAAGTGCAGCCGCGCCACCGCGTTGAGCAGGCCCTCGCGACGCTGCCGGGGCGCGGCGATGGACAGGCGCCGGCGGCAGTAGACCCCGTCGGGCGCGATCTCGTAGCCGTGCCGCACGTCCGAGGGCCGGCCGTGCACCTCCAGGTTGCCGACGTTGCCGGCGATGTGGCACATGTAGTAGCGGCCCACCACGTCGTGCTCGTTGCCCACGCCCTGCGGCACCACGTCGTTGGAGGCGAGCATGAGGCGCGGCGTCTCCAGCCCGCCCAGGGCCAGCACGGTGGCGCGGGCGCTGACCTGCAGGCGCGGTCCGCCCAGCGTGGCCACGTCCAGGGTGCGCACGCTGCCGCCCTCGGGCGCCAGGCGGATGCCGGTGCACACCGCACCCTGCAGCACGCGCACATTGCGCGCCAGGGCCAGGCGGCGCTGGTAGCGCAGTCCGAAGTTCGTCGGGCAGGAAAAGCGCTCGAGCCCGGTACTGCGCACGACCTCGCTGGCGAAGCCGGCGATGAGCGGCGGCGAGTCCGGGAAGGCCTCGCGCGCGTCGTAGGCGTAACGGCCGGCCTCGGCCAGGGCGTTGGCGGCCACGTAGTGGGGCAGCAGGTCCTCGTAGCCGATGGGCCAGCCGCTCGCGGGCACCCAGGGGCGGCGTTCGAAGTCGATCGGGTCGTAGGGCATGCAGCGCCCGCCCCAGATGGCGCTGGAGCCGCCCAGGCCGCGCTGGCGGTAGCGGTGCGCCGGGCTGTGCAGGGCCTCGTCGGCCACTTCGCCTTCGTAGAGGGCCTGGGCCGCCTTGTCGCCGGGCTTGCGGCCGGCTTCCAGCAGCAGCACGGACAGGCCCGTGTCGGCCAGCGAGAGGGCGACCGCGACGCCTGCCGGTCCCGCGCCGACGATGCACACATCGGCCTGCAGCACGCTGCCGGGCGTGAGGTGGTGGGCGTCCTCGATCATTCGCGTCCTTTCGCAGCGGCCTCGCTGCGCACGGGCGGCGCGCCGGCGATGCCGAAGTGGCGCGCGTGCAGGGCCGCGATGTTCTCGTAGAAGCGATCCAGGGAGAACTGCTGGCGAAACAGCGCCTGCCCGTTGTGCTCCAGCGCGCGGCGCAGCGCCGGGTCGCCCAGCACGCGCGCGAGGCCGCCGGCGATGCTGTCCGCATCGCCCGCCTGCACGAAGCAGGCGTTGTGGCCGTCGGTGAGCACGTGCGGGATCTCGCCCACGGGCGTGCAGACGACCGCCACGCCATGGGCCAGCGCTTCCAGGATGGCCAGCGGCAGGCCCTCGTCGTAGGAGGGCAGCACCAGCACGTCGGCCTGCGAGAGCAGTTGCGCGAGGCGGTCCGAATCGGTCCAGCCCGCGAAATCCACGCGCCCGGCCAGGCCCAGGCCGGCGGCCTTGGCGCGGTAGCCCTCCAGGTCCCCGCCCCCGGCGAAGCAGGCCTGCCAGGACAGGCTGGCAAGGCGCGGCTGCGCCAGAGCGCGCAACAGGTCCGAGACGCCCTTGCGCTCGCTCAGGTTGCCCACGAAGAGAATGCGTGCCGGGCCCGGGCGCTCGGCGGCGCGGGGTACCGAGGGCGCCGGCACGCCGTTGATCACGATCTCCACCCGCCGCGCCGGCACGCCCAGCTCGCGGATGACGAAGTCGGCCGAGGCCTGGCCCAGCACGATCACGCTCTGCGGCAGCGAGAACACCCAGCGCACCAGCGCCTTGGCCCAGCCGGGGAAGTCCGGGTAGGCCCGGTGCAGCTGCGCCGCGTGCAGGTGCAGCACCACGGGAAGCCCGAGCGCGCGGCTGGCGGCGACGACCACGCTCTTGCGCACGAGGCTCAGCCGCTCGGCCATGTTCACGTGCACGCCCGCCAGCCGGCCGCTGAGGCGCCCGCGCACCAGGCGCGCCAGGGCCTGGGCCAGCACCAGCATCGACGCGGCGGCACTGCCCGCGCCGCGCGTGTCCAGCGGCCGCAGCTGCGCGGTCTGGCCGGGCTGGGGCTCACCCTGGGCCTGGATCAGGTAGTCGGCGACCTTGAACATGCCGCCCCCGACGGGCGTCCAGGGGCAGGCGATGTAGATGGTGCGCAGCGAGGAGGTGTCGGTGGTCGCGGGGGCGTCGAGCGAGCTGGGCGCGGTGGGCTGGGGCATGTGTCAGGAACGGTGGGCCGAAGGCGGGGAGGGCGGCAGGGGGGCGTTGCGGAAGGCGCCGCCGGGCGAGGCGCCGCCAGGGGCGCCGCGGCCGGACAGGCCCGGCCCGCCGGGTTCGCGCAGCACGCGGCTGGCGATGGGTTCGGTGGTGGGCTTGCGCGCATGCAGCAGCCCGCGCACCAGGCCGGCCGCGTTGAAGCACCAGGACACGACGGCATAGATGCCGCGCGCGAGCGATCGCTTGCGCAGGCTCATGAGGACCACGGGCGCGAGCGCGAGCGCGGTGAGCGCGCCGGCGCGCAGCGGCCACTCCATGGGCCACAGCGGCACGGTGAGCAGCACCGCCCACCAGGCCAGCACGCCCAGGTACAGGCGGATCTCGCGCTGGTTGCGCCACACCAGGCGCAGCCAGGGCTGGCCCAGGGCCGAGCGCAGCAGCTCGCCGGAGCCGCAGATGTAGCCGCTCTTCCAGCGCCGCATCAGCAGCTTGTAGGGCGGCGTCTCGTGGCCCACGTGGGCCACGGCATCGATGGGCAGGCGCCAGAGCTTCCAGCCGCGCGCGCGCAGGCGCACCGCCAGCTCGAACTCCTCGTAGCTGTGGAGGTTGCGGTCGGACAGGTGGCCGGCCTCCTGGATCGCACAGCGGCGGTACAGGCCGCCACCGTCGAGGCGGTCCACGGGGCCCGGCACGCGGTGCGGCTCCAGGCGCTCGCGCGCCGCACGCTCGCGGTACTCCAGGCTCTCCAGGTTGCGTTCGACCACGCGTCCGCCCACGCCCGCCACCTCCGGGTGCTGGGCCAGGAAGGCGAGCGCGCGGTCGAGGAAGCCCGGCAGCAGCTCCATGTCCCCGTCCATGAGGTACACGTACTCGCCCAGCGCGTGCTGGTAGCCCAGTTGCGGCCCGGCGCCGCAGCAGCGTTCGTCGGGATGCGCGAGCTGCACGATGCGGATGGGGTAGGCCGCGGCGATCTCGACCGTGCGGTCGGTGGAGCAGGAGTCGGCCAGCACCACCTCGCCGCCGATGTGCTGCACGGCGCGCAGGGCGCTCTCGATCGCCAGCGCGATGCGGCCCTCCTCGTTGAGGGCCTTGATCACCACCGTCAGGCGGGCGGGGCGGGTGTGGGGTAGTTCGCGGGTGGTCATTGCACGGGCTCCTGTGCGAACGCATCGGCACTGCGCACGCGCCATCGCTGCCAGCGGTCGGCCAGGCCGACCGGCACGAACAGCGTCATGAACATGGTCATCATCCAGCGCCGGCTCAGCATGCTGCCGCGCGCGCGAAGCAAAAAGCGCAGCGACTCGAGGCGCTCGTTCTCGGCCAGCGCGGCGCGGGCCATGGTCACCTGCAGCTGGGCCACGAACCACAGGGCCGACTGCCGGTAGCGCGCCGGGATCGTGCCGTCCATGGCGTGCTGGCGCATGCGCACCAGGAAGGGCGGCAGCTCACGCGCCAGGTCGCGCCGCGTGAGGCTGCCAGGCACCTCGCCGCGGATCGTGGCGTAGGGCGCGTTCACCACCGCCACCGGCGCCAGGTCGGAGACGCGGAACCACAGGTCCAGGTCCTCGCCCCAGGCTTCTCCCTCGATGAAGCGTTCGGGCATGGAGCGCAGCAGCTCGGTGCGGATGGCCACGCTGCTGCTGCAAAGCGGTGTGTTCTTCATCCAGCGCAGGCGCAGGTCGTCGATCAGTTCGGTTTCGCAGAAGGCCTCGGGCACCGGCCAGGGCTCGAAGGGCCTTCCGGTGTGTTCGACCACGGTGTGGAAGCGAGTTCCCAGCATCTGCGCCTCGGGGCAGGCCCGGTGGGCCCGCGCCAGCGCGGCGAGGAACTCCGGGTGCCAGGCATCGTCGCCGTCCAGCAGGGCGACCCAGTCGCCCTGCGCCGCCGCGATGCCGCGATTGCGGGCCGCCGAGACGCCGGCATTGGGCTGGCGGATCAGCCGCACCCGGGGATCGGCGAGTGCGGCCACGCGCGCCGCACCATCGTCGGTGGAGCCGTCGTCCACCACGATCACCTCCAGCGGCGCGAGCGTCTGCTCCAGGACCGATTGCACGGCCGACTCGATGAACCGGCCCTTGTTGTACAGGGGGATCACCACCGAAAACTTCATGAAACGACTCCGTATCTGAGGGGCGCGCGCCGCGGCTCGAGCTGGCGCTGCGCGCTGGCGGCCGCCAGGGTGGCCACCAGCAGGAGATGGGTGAACAGCTCGGTGCCGTAGCCCATGAGGGACAGCGGCACTTCGCTGATGGAACGCACGGCCACAGCGGTGAAGAGCGCCAGCGAGAGCCCGCCGCTGGCGCGCGCGCCGCGGATGGCGAGGATCAGCAGCACGGTCGCATAGATGACCAGCGTGGTGGCGCCCACGCTGCCCGAGCGCGCCAGGTCGTCCAGGAACTGGTTGTGCGCGTGGGTGGCGTTGGGCATGCCGATGGCGGCGCGGTAGACCGAGTCCCAGATCGTGAGGCCGTAGCCGAAGGTGGGGTTGAGCTGCCACTCCTCGATGGCTGCGATCCAGATGCGGTCGCGGCCGGTCAACGTCATGAGCTCGACGGCGCCGCGGCTGTTGGCGAAATCGCGCGCCGCGCCGAAGGCGTCGCCGATCAGCACCCAACCGGCGAGGCCCGCCACGCCCACGATGAGCGCCAGGCAGACCACGATGCCGAAGCTGTTGTCGCGCGGGTTGCCAAGGCGCCGCAGGAACTCGCCGCCATAGCGCACGGCCCCCAGGACCAGGGCGCAGGCCGCCCAGCCGATCCATGCGGTCTTGGACTGCGCGATGAACAGCACGCCCAGCCCCAGCAGCCAGGCCAGGCGGTTGATGCTGCGCCGCTCGTAGGGCATCACCCAGAGCAGCAGCAGCGCCACCTGGGCCAGCATGCCCTGCGTGACCGGGTGGGCGGTGAGGCCGCCGAAGCGCGGCAGGCCGGGAATGAGGCCCTGCGTGTAGTAGATGTCCAGGACCATCGTGGTCTTGATCGGGATCAGCAGCACGCCCGCCAGCATCAGCAGGAACAGCGCGTCGCGCGCGCGCCGCAGCAGCTTCTCGCGGTCGGCCACGCCGACCAGGCAGCAGGCCACGCCCAGGCCGAGCGAGTACATGTACTCGTGGCTGAGATACGGGTTGGCGGCGAACAGCGCGGTCGCGCCGACGGTGCCGATCCAGTACAGCACGAAGGCCATCAGCAGCGTGAAGGAGGGCAGCGGCCGCTTGAGCGCGAAGTGGTTGGCGATCTGCTCGACCGAGGCGACGAGCAGGAACAGCGACACGGCGCGCTGCAGCACCGTGGTGATCGGATGGCGCGCCGTCTCGGCCACGCTCTGCAGGTGCAGGAACTGCTGCGTGAGGTCTCGGTTGACCAGGACCAGGTCCACGGCCGTGAGGAACAGCATGGCCGGGAAGGCCCAGGGCAGGAGGCCGGCCGAGCGGCGGGTGGTGGCTTTCATGCTTGTTTCTCCCGGGCGGTGGCCGAGCCCGCGGCAGGCGCTTCGGCCACGCGCACGAAGGGCAGCAGGCGCGACAGTGCAAGGCGTGCCTGCTCGCCCAGCCATTGCGGCGCGGCCAGCACCACCACGGCCATGGCCAGGAATGACGCCAGGCTGCCCGCCGCGAACGAGAGGGCCGCGTTGTCCATGGGCGCCACCGCGAGCTGCGCCCCGCGCGCGGCCGCCGCGCACCAGGCCGCCAGCAGGGCGCCGCGCACGAACATCGGTGCGAGCTGCGCCCAACGCAACTGCAGCGCGCGCAATCCCGCGGCCACGGTGACCAGCATGCGTGCATAGACCACCACGGCCGAGACGATCGCGGCCCAGCGCAGCCCCTGGGGCGTGAGCAGCCACCAGACCGGCACGGCGACGGCCAGCAGCGGCAGCTGCAGCAGCGCTTCCATGTGCTTGCGGCCGGTGTTCCACAGCACGGGCGTCGACAGGCCCCAGCCGGCCCAGGCGGGCAGGCACAGGAACATGAGCGCGAGCACCCAGGCCGAGTCGTTCCAGTCCGGGCCGTAGAGGAGGGCCACGAGGTCGTGCGCGACCAGGGCCATGCTCACGGCGGCCGGCGTGACCAGCACCAGCACGCAGGCCAGCACCAGCAGCCAGGCCTGGGCCAGGCGCTGCGGCTCGTGGGCCATGCGCGCACCCGAGGCGAGGAAGGTGGGCTGGATGGCGCTGACCAGCAGCGTGTTGGGGATCTGCGCGAAGTTGTAGGCCAGCGTGTACAGGCCCACCGCCTGCGCGTTGAGCAGGCGGCCGATGACGATGCGGTCCAGGTTGCCCAGCAGCCAGTTGACGATGTTGGTCACGAAGACGGTGCGCCCGGTGCGCAGGGCCTGCGCTCCCGCGGCATGCGCGAAGAGCGGGCGCACCGGATGGCGGCGCAGCACGAAGGCGCCCACCAGCGTCACTGCCGCCTGCACCACGCAGGCCAGGGCGAGCGACTGCGCGCCCCAGCCGGCCAGGGCCAGCGGCAGTCCCACGCCCAGGTAGCCCACGCCGTAGCTGGCCAGCTGCAACAGTCCCAGGGAGCGGAAGTTCAGGTCACGCTGCAGCAGGCACACCGCCGGTGCGCTCAGCGCCGTCAGCAGGCAGGCCAGGGACAGCCACTGCACCATGGGCGTCACGCGCGGGTCGCCGAAGAAGTCGGCGAACAGCGGCGCGAGCAGCAGCATTCCCAGCGCCGTTGCCGCGCCCGCGATGCTTTGCCAGGTGAAGGCGAAGCGGATGTCGTTGTCGTCGATGCGCTCCTGCAGCAGCAGGTTCCAGCTGAAGGCCGAACCCGACAGGAAGGCCGCGAAGGTGAGGACCGCGATGCCGATGCCGTAGATGCCGTAGTTGCCCGGACCCAGGGCGCGCGCCAGGGCGACCTGCGCGCCCAGTTGCAGCACGAAGCGGGCGGCCGTGGTGAGGGCGCTCCACTTGACGGCCTTCTCGGCCAGGCTCGCCAGCGTCGCGGCAGTCATGGGCGGGCACTGCCCCAGCGTCGTAGCGCAATGCCCGCGATCAGGGCCAGGCCCACCATCAGCAGGGGGCTGGAGTTGTTTTGCGCCGCCTCACGCGCAGTGTCCTGGGCGTTCACAGGCGACTGCAGCGCGAGTGTGGCATTGGCAAAGCGTGCCGCCGGTTCGGCGTGTGCCGCGGCCTGTCGCACCACCGGCACCTCGGCGGCGGCGGCCGCACTGACCACGAAGCCCTGCGCGACGGGTTGGGGCGCCGGTTGCGCCTCGGCAGCGGTGGCGGCCGTGTGGCAGCCAAGGCAGATCAGCGTTGCGGCGAGCAGCGGGTTCATGTGTTTTTGTCCCTGAGGCGGTGAGTCCAGGGAATTCTGGAAGTGCGCAGCTAGCTGGAGCGTCGGAGAACGCCGTCTCGCGATGGCTCTTTCAGGCTATTCGCGTCGGGCAGGTGCAACGCAACGCCAGAATGCTCAGCCATGCAACCCCTCTCCCGCACCGGCGTGCCCTTGCTGCTGGTGCTGCTTTTCGTCGGAACCCTGATGCCGGGCGCCTGGAAAATCGGCGCCCTGGACCGCATCGGCGGTCCGCTGGATCTGGCCGCGCTGGCGCACGTGCTGCTGTTCGCGGGACTGGCCTTCCTCTGGCCCTACACGCGGTGGCTCGCGCCCCAGGGACGCTGGCAGCTGCCGGTCTTCGGACTCGCGTTGGCCCTGCTGACGGAAGGCCTGCAGTTCTTCGCCGACGGCCGCCATCCGAACCTGGCGGGCGTGCTGCAGGACCTGCTAGGCGTGCTGCTCGGATCCCTGCTGGGGCGGCTCAGCGCGCCGGCGCGGCTCGGCGGCTGAATCCCAAGATGCCGGTGGACAGGGCCGTGCCCAGCACGATGACCGCGCCGCACGCCAGCATCCAGGTCGTCACGCGCTCGCCCAGGAAGGCGACGCCGTACCCGACGGCGAACACCGGGATGAGAAAGGTCACGGTCATCGCACGGGCCGGGCCGGCGCGCTCGATGACCCGGAAATACAGCACGTAGGCCAGCCCCGTGCACATCAGCCCGAGGGCTGCCATGGCGGCCCAGGCCGAGGCGCTGGGCAGGTGTTGCGGCGCCCACCACAGGGCCGGCAGCGCCAGGGCCAGGGTGGCGCCGATCTGGCTGGAGGCGGCCGTGACCAGCGGCGCGATGCCACCCAGGTACAGCTTGGCCGCGCTCGCAGCGATGCCGTAGCACAGGCACGCGGCGAGCGCCGCGAGCACGGCCCAGCCCGATGCGCCCGTTCCCACCGAGGCGGTCTGCCCCGCCAGCAGGGCCACGCCGGTGAAGCCCAGGCCCAGGCCGAGCACGCGGCCGGCGTCGGGCCGGTCCTTGAGCCAGGCCCAGGCCACCACCGCGCCGAACATGGGGACGGTGGCGTTGAGGATGGCCGACAACCCGGTGCTCACGTGCTGCACGGCGAAGGCGAAGAGCGCGAAGGGGATGCCGGAGTTCAGCAGGCCGATCAGGGCGCCGGGCTTCCAGTGGCGGCGAAGTTGCGGGCCCAGGCCGCGCAGCAGCACCAGCGGCACGAGCAGGGCCGCCGCGATGGCGCAGCGCATGGCGGCGGTACCCAGGGGCCCGAACTCCACGACCGTGAGCCGCGTGAACAGGAAGGAGCTGCCCCAGACCGCGGCCAGGAGGAGGAAGTCGGCGAGTGCGTTGCGGGGCATGAGGGCAGGCAGTGTGCCGTCGTAAGGGGGATCCGTTCGGATGGGACCCGATGATTTTTTCGCGCGCTTTGATGCCGCTGCCGCATCAGTGCAGCACACCCTCCAGCCGCAGCAGCGCGGTCTTGCGATCCAGGCCGCCCGCGTAGCCGGTCAGCGCCCCGCCTGCGCCGATCACGCGGTGGCAGGGCACGACGATGCTGACCGGGTTGCGTCCGATGGCCGCGGCCACCGCGCGCACCGCCGCCGGGCGCGCGACGCGCCGCGCCAGCTCGCCGTAGCTGGTGGTGGCGCCGTGGGGCAGCGCGCACAGGGCCTGCCAGACGCTGCGCTGGAAGTCGGTGCCGGCCTGCAGGTCCAGCGGCAGCTCGAAATGGGCCAGGCGCCGCTCGAAGTAGGCGGCGAGTTGGGCCCGCGCCTCGCGCAGCACCGGGTGCCCCGGGTCTTCGGGCCAGCGGCCGGTCAAGGTCGGCGCGTGCTTCTGGCCCTCGAACCAGGCGCCGCCCAGGCCCTGTGCGGTGGCGGCCAGCAGCAGGGGACCGAGCGGGGTCGGGCAGGTGCAGCAGGCCGCGATGGACGGCCGGGGGGTGGCGGGCAGGGTCAGGGCGCTCATGGGGATCTCCTCGGTCGGTACAGGCCCGCCCAGGCACGCACCAGCGCATAGCTGCGCCAGGGACGCCAGGCCTCGGCGCGGGCTTCGGCGGCGCGCTGCGGCTGGCGCTGCTCGCGCAGGCCCAGCGCATGGTGCAGCGCCACGTCGCCGGCGGGAAAGGCGTCGGGCCAGCGCAGTGCGCGCATCGCGATGTACTGCGCGGTCCAGGGCCCGATGCCGGGCAGGCCCGCGAGCTGCGCGACGGTGTCGGCCAGGGGCGCGCCGCCGTGCAGCGCGATGCGTTCCTGCGCCACCGCCTGCGCGAGCGCGCGCAGCGCGGCCTGGCGCTGGCGCACGATGCCCAGGGCGCCCAGATCGTCGCCGCTCGCCGCGGCCAGCACGTCGGCGCGGGGGAAGAGCCGGTCGATGCCGGGCAGGGGCGTGGCGAGCGGTTCGCCGAAACGGGCGACCAGGCGCTGTGCGAAGGTGCGTGCCGCCGCCACGGTGACCTGCTGGCCCAGCACGGCCCGCACGGCGAGCTCGAAGCCGCATGCGCCGCCGGGCACGCGCAGGCCCGCGCCGTCGGGGAAGTCGGCGCCCAGCACCGCATGGATGGCCTCGGGGTCGGCGTCCAGGTCCAGCGCCTCGCGCACGCGCCGGATCACGGCGGGCAGCGCCGGTTGCAGGCCGCCGGACACCTCCAGCCGCGCCTGGGCCGCCTGCGGCTCGAAGCGCAGCGTGAACCAGCCCGCATGCACCTGACCGCCGCAGGACAGGGCCAGGCTGCGCGACCACTCGGCGCGGTCGGTATCGATGCGTTCCACCCCCGGAAGGCCGCGCGCGGCGAAGAAGGCGAGCAGGGCCTGCGCGTCGTAGGGCGGCCGCAGCCCCAGCCGGACGGTGCAGGAGGCGTCCGCGCCCGCGGCCTCGGTGCCTTCGCGGCGCAGGCCGGTGGGACTGAGCCGGTAGTGCTCCATGAAGGCCGCGTTGAAGCGCCGCAGGCTCGCGAAGCCGCTCAGCGCGGCCACCTGCGTGACCGGCAGGCGGGTGTCGGCCAGCAACTGCTTGGCGGTGAGGAGCCGGCGCGTCTGCAGGTACTGCAGGGGCGACACGCCCCAATGCGCTTCGAACACGCGCCGCAGGTGGCGGTCGGTGACGCCCAGGCGCGCGGCCAGCGCCGGCATCACCGGCCCTTCGGGCAGCGCCTCGGGCGCATCGAGCCGCCGCGCCGCCTCGCGGGCCAGCAGAGCCCCCGCATCCTGCGCCGACCAGGCGATGCTCGCCGGCGCGAGCTCGGGCCGGCAGCGCAGGCACGGCCGGAAGCCCTCCCGCTCGGCCTGTGCCGCGTGGCGGAAGAAGCGGCAGTTCTCGCTGCGCGGCCGCCGCACCCGGCACACCGGGCGGCAGTAGATGCCGGTGGAGGTGACGCCGACGAAGAAGCGGCCGTCGAAGCGCGCGTCGCGCGAGCACAGCGCGGCGTAGCAGGCGGCGGGATCGAGGGCGTCGGCCACGGGGGACATGCGGGGCATGATACGCAGCCGCGGGTCAGCGACTGGCCGTTTTCGGACATGGTGTTCCGGTTGGTGCAGTGTCCGGACCTGGCGGCTGAAGTGCGCCACTCGATCCTTTTGCGGTGGCGCGTCGAGTTGCGGTTCTTCGTTCGTGGCTTGCCGGGTCTCGCCCCGGCGGGCGACCTCCTTTCTTTGTCTCGCCAAAGAAAGGAGGCAAAGAAAGGCGACCCCGGTGGACGTGTCCCTCTTCACCGCTCGCGCGGTGAAGAGGGACACCTGCGGTGCTCGGCCGGCGGGGGAAGCGGGCCAAACTCGCCCTGCGGGCTCAGACACGGCCCGCTTCTTTTTCCCCGCCGCCCTGCGCTCC
>NZ_SMLL01000005.1 GCF_004681965.1 Ramlibacter rhizophilus
GCGGTGGCGGTGGCGGTGGCGGTGGCGGCGGCGGTGGCGGCGGCGGCGGCGGCGGCGGCGGCGGCGGCGGCGGCGTACCGGCGACTTGCTCCTTGTCGCCGTTCCCGGCCAGCCAGTCATTGCCGCTGGCCGAGACGGCCAGGAACAGCAGCTGGTTCGGCACGACCGTGGTGTCGAGCAGGCCCACGCCGCCCAGGCGGGTTCCGGGCGCGATCGGGCAGGCAGCGCCCGCCACGACGGCGGACAGGTCGAAGACGTTGCGCCCACTGGGCCGCGGCAGCAGGGTGCCGACGGCGGTGCAGTTCAGGCCGGTGAGGTTCAGGCCACCTTCGCTGTTGACGGTGGCGGTGAAGTCCTCGGCGAAGATGTACGTGCCCGCCAGTTGCTGCAGCGAGGCGGGCTGCTCGTAGTCCGGGCGGTACGACAGCAGCACCGACGGGCCGGCCGACGAATCGGCCAGGATCGAAGCCCGCTCGGCCACCGTGCCGCTCAGGCGCACGGGCGCGATGGATCCGTCCTGCAGGCTGTAGCTGGTTCCCGCGAAGTTGAAGCTGGCACTGGATGCGCTCGCGACCTGCCCCTGGATGGCGCGTTGCAGGCTGTTGTCCCGGTTGTAGAAGCCCCAGGTCCTGCCGTTCTCCAGCACGGCCAGGGTCAGCGTGGAACCATCGGTGGCCAGGCCGCGCCAGAGTCCCTCGGCGACCACGCGGGGGGCCACGCCGACCGGCCCGCCGCCCTCCTCGTCGCCTCCGCCGCCGCCGCACGCGCTCAGCGCGAACAGGCCCGACAGGCCGGCGTAATGCCATCGACTCAGCCGAAAAGAAGCGCTCATGAAACCTCCCTGGACCGGTGCGTTCGAGCGCGTCCCGGCAGGGACCTGGCGCGCACGACACGATCCCTGCATTTCATAACGACGAGCTAATCCGAATCGACACACGGCGTAACAGGGCCAGCGCCAGCGCCGCGACTGGCGGCGACGGGCGTGGCGGCGAAGAAGCCGCCTGGGCGGTGCGCAACACCGCCACCGCCACTGCTGGACGCGCTCTGCGCCCGGGCGCCTGCCTCAGCGGTATGCGCACACGGTTCTTACGATTGCGCTACCCGGAAGAGGTGGAAAAAGATCGACTTTGCCGCGAATTCGGGCCCATCCACCTTCACTGCCCTGCCATCCGTGCGCGCAACTGCTCTTCCTGCTCGCGCAGCTCGGGCGTGAAGGACTCGCCGAAGTCTTCCGCGGCGAAGATCTGGCGGACCTCGATCTCCGAGTCGCCCGGCATCGGGTTGGGGCAGCGCCTGACCCACTCGACCGCCTCCTGCAGCGAGGCGCAGTTCCAGATCCAGAAGCCCGCGACCAGCTCGCCGGCCGGCGCGAACGGACCGTCCACCACCTCGCGCTGCGGGCCCGAGAAGCGCACCCGGGCGCCGCGCGAGCTGGGATGCAGCCCCTCGCCGGCCTCCATCACGCCGGCCTTGACCAGCTCCTCATTGAAGCGGCCCATTTCGGCAAACTGTTCTTCGGTGGGCATGCGGCCCGCTTCGCTGTCGGCAGTGGCCTTGACCAGGATCATGAAACGCACGGAGTACTCCTTGGTGTGATGGATGGGGATGGAAGCCGGGTGCTTCACGTGCTCGACGAGCGAGGCCCCCCGGATTCGACACTCGGCTTCAGAACGGATACGGCCCCTCGAATTCGCCCGAGGCCGCGACGTGCGAGACCACCCGTCCGCGCCCATCCTGCGCCAGCACGCGCAAGCCGGGCGGCTCGAACATCCACTGCGCCGGCGCGCGCGGGTCCAGGTCCAGCGTGATCTGGTGCGCAGGCGATGGCGTCGTGCAGGCGATCGTGCCGCCGAAGCGCACGTCGATGGCCCGGTGCAGGTGGCCGCAGATCACCCGCTCCACGTTGGCATGGCGCGCCACGAGCGCCTCCAGCTCGCCCGCGCCCTGCAGCAGGCCGATGTCGTCCATGTGGCCGATGAGCGTCGTGAACGGCGGGTGGTGCATGGCGATCACCACCGGCCGGTCCCGGCAGGCCTGCAGCTGGCGTTCCAGCCACGTCAGGCGCGGCGCGTCCAGCCGGCCGTGCGAGGCGCCCGGCTCGCTGGTGTCCAGCGCGATCAGTCGCAGGCCACCCACGTCCACGGCGTACTGGATGAACTCGCCGCCCTCGTGCAGCCACGCATGCCCGGGAAAGCTGCGCCGCAGCTGCCCGCGCTCGTCGTGGTTGCCGGGAAGCAGGTAGAGGGGCAGGTCCAGCGGGGCGAGCAGCTCGGCCAGGTGCGCGTACTCGGCCGCCCGCCCCGATTCGACCAGGTCGCCGGTGATGACGACGGCCCGGGGCCGCTGCCTCAGGCGCAGCACGGAGGCGACGGCCGTGCGCAGGAAGGCGGCGGTGTCGATGCGTCCGCAGGCCAGTTGCCCCGGCTCGCAGATGTGGAGGTCGGTCAGTTGGACGAGCATGGGCGGACGGCGGTGCGGCGGGCGCTGTGGTCGACGGATTGTCGGCCCGGCGCGATGTCCGCGTTAAGCTCATCGGCCCACGCTCTGCCGCTTGCCTGCCATGACCGAACCCGAACTGCGAATGATCGAGCTGCTGTCGCGCATCGAGGACAACCAGCGCCAGGCGCTCGCCCTGCAGCAGGAGCACCTGCAGATCGCGCAGCGCCAGCTCGAACGGTCGAACAGGAGCGTGGAAGAGAGCATCGAGCTGCAGCGGGTGGCCGTCTCGCGCCAGGCGCAGGTCACCCGCTTCGTCCTCCCGCTGATCGTGCTGCTGGTCTTCCTGCTGGTCTACCTGGTGGTGAAGTGGCGCATCCTCTGAGCGGTGCCGATGGCGCTTCGCGCCACCGCCGCCCCGGCGCCGGCGTGTCGCCGTGCGCCGGGACGCGGTGCCTCAGGGGCCGAACTGCAGGTCGACCACTGCGTTGGCCGTCGAGACGTCGGCGGCCTGCGTCACGCCCGTCGTGAAGCCGGGCGCGGACGCTTGCACCGTGTACTTGCCGGCCACCGGCACATCGGCCGCGAACACGGGCGTGCCGCCGAGCGTGTAGCTCGCCTTCACCGGCGCGGCCGCGGGCAGGTCGAAGCGGTAGGTCCCGTCCGTCGCATCGACGGGGGTCGCCGCCACCTGGATCACCGGGCCTCCCGTCAGTGGCTGGGTGGCTCGCACGTCGGCGGTGGTGACCGTGGTCGGCGTGACGGTGCCGGTGCGGGCCGTGCCGCTGACCTGGCGCATGGCCGAGGTCGGCGGCAGGAAGGCGGTGGCCGTGCCGTTGAGGGTGGTGGTGGCGGTGGACACCGGCACGCTGGTGAGCACCGCCGTGGCGCGGCCGGCGGAGGTGATCACGACGTCGTAGTTGCCCGCGCCGAGGAAGGGCAGCACGAAGCGGCCGGTGGCGTCGGGGGCCGAGGAGCGGACGACCACGCCGTTCTGCTGGGCGGAGACCAGCGTGCTGCCCAGGGTCATGGTGGTCGAGACGTAGCCCTGGATGCCGGTCTGGACCCGCTGGGCCAGCGACAGCACGGGCTTGAGGTTGTAGGCGCCCGAGTTCCCGGCCTTCACGACGGAGCGGCAGGCGTCGAAGTCCAGCACCAGGTCGGCAAGGCCCGCGGGCTCGACGTCGATGCGGGTCTTGAGCTTCAGGCCGCTCTGCTGGGCGCTGGGCGTGCGCAGCGGCACCAGCGCACCGCCGGTGGGCTGGACCGCATTGGCCAGCGGCGCGCCGGCCTGGTTCTCGGCCAGCACCAGGCGGACCTGGCGATAGCTGCCGGACGGCACCTCGGTCTGGCCGAGCTCCTCGAGCGTGCCGTTGGTCAGTTCCAGCAGGTCCAGCCGCTTGGGCGTGGCCAGGACGATCTCCTCCCATCCCCCCTCGGACTCCGCGGCCTCGTCGGATTTGTGCAGGCGGACCTTCTCCACGGTGACGTACACATGGTCGTAGCCGCACGCCGGTGCGTCCGTCAGGGCCATGCGCACCGTGCCTTGCGCCTCGCCGCCCCCACCGCCGCCGCAGGCGGTGACGAGCAAGGTCGCGCCCAGGGCGGCGACGGGGAACAGCGGTCTGACTTTCGTATGCATCTCTTCTCCTCGTTTTGGGGGAGCCGCGATGCTCAGCTGTTGCGATCCGCGCGGCTGTCTCCGAACGTAAGAAGTGACTCAGGAGGCATCCGCGGCGCTGCGCAGTTGACGTCTCGTTGCAGGACGTCGGCATTTACCTAGGCCGGGGTGGGTGCCCCGCGGCGGCCTCACTCACCGGGCGACGACCCCGACCGGTTGCCCCGCTCGCGCAGCACGCCGTTGACCTCGGCCCCGTAGATCAGGGTCGAGGCGCTGATGTAGAGGAACACCAGCGTGGCCACCACGCCCGCGAAGCCGCCGTAGAGCAGGGCCAGCTTGCCGGCGGTGCGCAGGGTGTAGGAGAGCGTGGCCGCCGCGCCCACCCACAAGGTCGCCCCGACCACGGCGCCGGGCAACACGGTGTAGAGCCGTTGGCGCACGTCGGGCAGCCAGCCATAGAGCACCGCGTACACGGCCGTGAGCACGAAGAACGCACTGGCGTAGCGCACGCCGAAGTGCAGCCACAGCCGGTCCTGCGGCGACTCGGCCGTCGCCTCCACCCACATGCGGATGTAGGGAACGATCACCACCGAACTGAACGCGACGAGCACGGCCGTCCCCGTGATGATCGTGAAGATCGTGACCTTCAGGCGCGCCTTCCAGAAGGACATGCCGCGCTGGATGCCATAGGCCCGGTTCAGCGCGGTGCGGATGGCCTGCAGCCCCGAGGAACCGGTCCACAGCGTGATGACGATGCCGATGGCCAGCAAGGCCTGGTTGCGCTGCGCCAGCACCTGCTGGATGACGGGCCGCAGCGCCTCCTGCACCAGCAGCGGCGAATAGCCGATGACGCGTTCCACCAGCGCCGCCGCGTCGCCGGGATTGCCAATGTAGGCGGCCGAGGCGGACAGCAGGATCAGCAGCGGGAACACGGCCAGCACCCACGAGAACGCGAGGCTGCCGGCCTGGTTGGCGCTCTGGTGCATGACGTAGTTGCGCACGGCCTGCAGCAGCACGCCCAGGCCCGGCGTGGCGAGCACGCCGGAGGCGATCCGCCGCACCGCCTCTTTCAGGCGCTTCAGCGACACGGCGTTGGCCCGCGGCACGCCGGCCGTCATCGGCGCAGCCCCCTGAGCAGGTCACCGAGCCCCTTGCTGCCGCCGAGCTGCTTGTCCAGTTGCTCCTCGACGCGCTTGCGCACCTGCTGCTTGGCCAGCTCGCCGGCCAGGGCGCCGAGCTCGAGCCGGTACGACGGATCGTCGAATGGGCCCGTGAGCCGCACCGGGATGGTCAGGCCGCGCAGCTCATCGAGTTCGCGTCCATCCTGGCCCCTGGAGCTCGCGACCACGGTGGCCTTGGCCAGGTAATCGATGCGCTCGCGCGGCAGGTCGAGCGTGCCGGCGCCCGTGACCCGCAGGAAGGGCGACTTGGCATCGAGGTCGTCGTTGCGCGCGACGCCGTCCTGGATGCGGAACGAGGCCGTGAGCTCGGAGAAGTCGGTCTTCTCGGCCCGGTCGGCCGCGAAGGCCGCGTCGCGGGACTCGCCGCGCAGCGCCGCCCTCGCCTGCCGCAGCGCCTTGGCCAGGTTGATGCCCTTGATGGCGCCGTCGCGCAGCGCGAGGCTCGCGCTGCCGTCCAGCGCCCGCAGCATCGCATCCGCCGTGCCGCCGGCGCTGCGCACATCCAGCACCAGGCGGCCGCGGCCTTCGAGCACGTCCTTGCCCGCGGCGTCGCGCAGCAGCGGACCGACGGCGATCCCGTCCAGCGTCTGCCGCAGCGCGACGCGATTGCCCTCGGCCTGCGCGCTGAGCGCCGCGGCGAGCTTGCCTTGGTAGAGCTCGGCCGAGACCGGGTCCGCGTCCAGCCGTCCGTTCTTCACGGCCAGGGTGGCCGCCACCTTGTCGAACTTCAGCTGGCGGGCCTGCAGGGCGCCGATGCGCAGGGTGCCCGCGAGGTCGAAGCCCCGCAGGAAGGACAGGTCGATGGCGGCGGTGTCCGCGCCCGCCGGGGGCGCCTTCGCTCCCGGCGGCGGCGAAAAAGGGGCCTGGGCCGGCGCGGCGGCCTGTTGCGGCAGGTAGCGGTCCACGTTCAGGCGATCGACGGCGAGGTCGAAGCCGAGCGCCAGGGGCGAAAAGCGGCTGACGCTGAACTTGCCCTGCAGCGCGCTGTCGTCCAGCCGCGTGGCCAGCTGGCCGGAGGCCTGCGAGCGGCCCCAGTCGGCGCGCAGCGACGCCTGCAGCGGCAGCTTGACCTCCTTCATCGGCAGGCTGGGATGGGCGACCTGCACCTCGCCGGCCAGGCCGGGCAGCGCGAGGACCTTCTGCGCCAGGTCGGCCTGCACCCCACCGGCGATGGTGCCGCTGGTGGCGAGCGGCCCCTGCCGCAGCGTCCACTGCGCCGCGAGCTTGTCCGCCGACCATTTCGCCGCCACGCCCTGCAGGGCCGAAAGGGTCAGGTTCGCATCGAGCTGGCGCTGGGCGCCCGCGAGCTTCAGGCCGGCGCTCGCCTGCGGCCCGCTGGCACGGCCCTGCGCCCAGGCCAGCTGCGGCAGGCTGGCACGCGCCTCGATGGCGTCCTGGCCTTGCCGCCCCTTCAGCGCCAGGACCAGGTCCCTGGCTTCCACGCTGCCCTGCGCGCCGCCATACGCGACATGCGCGGCCTTGAGCGAGGCGTCGAGCTGGCTGAAGTCCAGCACGTCGCCGCGCAGCGTGAGGGCGAGCTGGTCGAGCGCGAACTGCTGCTTCGGCAGCTCGTAGCGGTAGCGGCCGTCGAGCTGGACGCCGGCATCCAGGCGCGGCTGCTCGCCCCGGGCCTTGAACCCCACGCGCAGGGCGCCACTGCCCGCCTGGCCGAGCCGGTCGGTCCGCACTTCCACCTCGCTCAGCTGCAGCGACTGGCCGCTCTGCCGGTCCTGGAACGAGGCCGACGAGCGCGTGATGCGCAGGCCGGCGATGTCCACCTCGACCGGCGCTTCGCCGGCGGTGTCCGCAGACGCCGCGGCAGCGGGCTGCGGCTGGCTCGTGAGCAGGTCGTCGAAGTTGAAGCTGCCGCCCGCATCACGCACGATCCGCGCGCGCACGCCGTCGAGTTCGAGACGGTCCACGGCCACCTGGCGCGACAGCAGGGGCCACAGGCGCACCGACACGCGCGCCCGCTCGATGCTGGCGAACTCCTGGGGCGCGTTGCGCTCGCTGAGGCTGGCCTTGTTCAGCTCGATTCCGAGCGAGGGAAAGAAGGCCAGCGACAGGTCGCCGTCGATCGTGAGCGTGCGCTGGGTCTTCTGCTGGACGGCCTGCACGAGCTTGTCCTTCGCCCAGGCCTCGTCGAAGCGCCAGGCGATCAGCGCTGCGGCGAGCACCAGCAAGGACAGCACGACCAACAGGACGACGCCGATCAGCTTGACGGGTTTCATGGCTGTTCCTCGGGAGCGAACGCGGCCCGTCCGGCCGCGGCCTTGATTGTCGTCAAGCCCTTTTCGCCCGGCACGGTTAAGGTCGGCGCCAACGCTGTCACACACGCAGGAGACAAAACGATGAAATCAGGCACTGGAGCATTCGAATGATGTGGGGATGGGACACCGGCGGCGCCGGCTGGGGTATCGGCTTCGCCGTGATGCATCTGCTGTGGTGGCTGGTGCTGGTCGGCGCCGGCGCGCTGCTGCTGCGGTGGATCCTGCGGGACACCGGCTCGCGCGGCGGCGATCAGCCCCGTCGGGCATCCGCGGAGGACGTCCTGCGCGAACGCTTCGCACGCGGCGAGATCGACCAGCGCGAGTACGAGGAGCGGCTGCGCGTCCTGCGGAGCTGAAGCCAGGCGCGGTGCGTTCACGACCGCTGCATCGCGCCGAGGCCGGCGGGCGGAAGCGTCGCATGCGGCACGGCCGACTTGCCCAGCGCATCGCGCGACGGCAAGAGCACGGCCAGCAGGTCCGAGGTGGTGGGCAGGATGAGGTCGGCACCGGCTTCGCGAAGTTCCTCCTCGCGGCCGAAGCCGCAGAGGACGCCCACCGTCTGCGCGCCCGCCGCGACCCCGGTGTCGATGTCCACGCGCGTGTCGCCGATCATGAGGCAGGCCGAGGGCGCGACGCCCATGACCTCGGCCGCATGGAGCAGCGGCTCGGGGTGCGGCTTGAGGCGGCGCGTGGTCTGGGCGCCGATCACGGCGCTGAAGTGCCGACGCACACCGTAGTGCGTCAGGAAGCGCTCGATGCGCGGCACCGTCCCGGTGGAAATGGCGCACATGGGGTAGCGCGCGGCCAGGCATTCGATCATCTCCTGCACCCCCGCGACCATCTCGTGCGGCACTTCGTCGGCGGCCTGCGCGGTGGGCGCGTGGGCCGGCCCGGGGCTGGCCTGCCGCGCCCGCGCGGCCCTGGCGCGCAGCCGATGGAAAGGACCATCCAGATGCAGCCGGTCCAGCCAGCCGTAGGCCTTGTTCACGGGCAAGGCCGCCCCCATCACCAACTGCCGGGCCAGCCGCTCCGCACGGCGCCCGCTCATGAGCGGCACGGCGTAGAGGAGCCTGGCGACCTGGGTGACGAGGTGGTCGTCGGTGTCGGCAATGGTGCCGTCCACGTCGAAGCACAGGGCCTGGATGCGATCGAGGGCGAGCGACATCCGGCCAGTCTAGGCAGTCCCGGCGCCCAGCGGTGTCGGCCGGGAACCCGGAGGAACTAGGAAGCCGGCGCCACTTCGTCCAGCCAGCGGGCCAGCACCTCCGGGTCCAGCGGCTTGACGAAATGGACCATGCCGGCCGCGGCGGTCGCCGCCACGTCCTTGGGCTGTCCGTAGCCGCTCACCGCGGCCAGGATCACGCGCTCCATGCCGGGCAAGCCGCGCAGGCGGGCGCCGAGTTCGCGGCCGTCGGCATCCGGCAGGCCGATGTCCAGCAGGCAGACCTGCGGCAGGAAGGTGCGCGCGGTCGCGAGGCCGCGACCGGCGGTGTGCTCCACCATCACCTCGTGTCCCAGGTCTTCCAGCAGCAGCCCCAGCACGGTGGCCGCATCCTCGTTGTCGTCCACGATGAGCACGCGCGCGCCCGCCGGACTGGCCGCCGGTCCGGCGGTTTCCGGCGTGTCCGCGAGGGGTGCCGGAGACACCAGCGCGGGCAGCACCACCTCGAAACGGCTGCCCTGCCCCGGCCCGGCACTGTCGGCCGCGACCCGGCCGCCGTGCAGTTCCACCATGCTGCGCACCAAGGCCAGGCCGATGCCCAGGCCGCCCTCGCGCCGGTCCGCCCGGCGCTCGCCCTGCACGAAAAGCTCGAACACGCGCTCGATCAGCTCGGGCCGCATGCCCTGGCCGTTGTCTTCGACAACGATCACGGTGTCGCCGGGCCGCGCCTTCGCCGCGATGCGGATCCGGCCGCCCGCCGGCGTGTAGCGCGCGGCATTGTTGATGAGGTTGGCGAAGACCTGCACCAGCCGCTTGCGGTCGGCAAAGGCCGGCAGCGGGTCGGCCTCGAAGGCCTTGGCCACGGTGTGCCCCCGGCCGTCCACCAGCGGCCGGGCCTGCTCCAGGGCCTCGGCCAGCACCTCGCGCAGGTCCACCTCCTCCTGGCGCAGCGTGACCACGCCGCGCGTGACGCGCGAGACGTCCAGCAGGTCATCGACCAGGCCGCGCATGTGCGAGGCCTGCCGCTCGACGATGTCGGTGAGCGAGCGCACGCGCTGCGCGTCGCCGGCCGCGCGCCGCAGCATGGCGACCGCCGAGGTGATCGGCGCCAGCGGGTTGCGCAGCTCATGCGCCAGCATGGCGAGGAACTCGTCCTTGCGGCGGTCGTCCTCGCGCAGGCTCTCGCGCGAGCGCACCTGGTCCTCGATCTCGGTGCAGGTGCCCATCCAGCGCACGATGGCGCCCGCGTCGTCGCGCACCGGCAGGGCCCGCCCGAGCATCCAGCGGTACTCACCGTGCCGGTTGCGCAGGCGGTATTCGATTTCGTAGGGTGTCCCGGTGGCCAGCGAGTGCCGCCAGGCATCGATGGTGCGCGCCAGGTCCTGCGAGTGCAGCACCTGCTGCCAGCCGTGGCCCTCGCTGTCCCCCTCGCACGCGCCGGTGAAGGCGTACCACTGACGGTTGAAGTACTCGACCCAACCGTCCGACCGCGTGGTCCAGACCATCTGCGGAATGGCGTCGGCGATGGCGCGGAACTTCGCCTCGCTCTCGCGCAGGGCCGACTGGCCGTGCACCTCCGCCGTGACGTCGTAGCCCTGGATCAGGATGCCGTCGATCCGGCCGTCGTCGCCGCGGATGGGCTGGAAGATGAAGTTGACCGACAGCTCCTCGGTCTCGCCGTGTTCGTCGCGGCGCAAGCGCACCGGGGCGCTGTGGCCGACGAAGGGCACCCCGGTGCGCAGCACGTCGTCCAGCACCTGCCCGTACCCTTGCGCGATGGCCTCGGGGGCGACCTCGCGCACCGGCTTGCCCACGATGTGGCTGCGGCCGACGAAATCCAGGTAGGCCTGGTTGGCATGGCGGAACACGTGCTCGGGGCCTTCCAGCACGGCGACGAAGCCGGGCGCCTGCTGGAACAGGAGCATGAGCCGATTGGCTTCGGCCGCCCGCGCCTGCTCGGCCTGCACGGCGGAGGTGGTCTCGAACGAGGGGCAGGAAAACCCCAGCACCTGGTCGTCCTCGTCCAGCACGGGGTTCCAGGTGAAGGTGAAATACGCCGGCTCGTCGCGTCCGTCGCGATGCAGGCGGAAGGGCACGTTCTCGCCATACAGGCCCTCGCCCGCGAACACGCGCGCGAGCATGGCGTCCAACTGGGTTCCGATCTCGGACCAGACCTCCCGCAAAGGACGGCCGAAGGCCGCGGGATGCTTGTCGGCCAGGACGGTGGCGTAGTGCTCGTTGTAGAGGAGATGCGCCTGCTCACCCCAGCACACGAACATGGGGCCGCGCGAGCGGTTCATGGACCGCAGCAGGCTGGTGAGAATGGGCGGCCATTGCGCGGGAGGGCCCAGGGGGTGCTCGGACCAGCACTGCGCTTCCCACGCGGCCGCGAGGGAACCACGCGCGCCGAAGAAGCGCGAGGGGACGGGGGACTTCATGGACGACATGCTTCGCTGGAACCGGGGGCCCGGGGCGACGGCGTGCGGTTCCACACGGCGCAGGGCCTGCGCATCATAGGGACAACTCGGCAATTTGCGCGCCGGCACGCGCCAGGCCCGGCTGGAAAGCAATGGGCGTGCCAAAAGTCGCGGTCGCCCCGCCCCCGCCGGGCTCGGAGCGACCGCCTTGCGCCCGGCGCCTCAGGCCGCCTTCGGGTAGCGCAGGTCGAAGCGGTCCAGCTCCATGACCTTGGTCCAGGCCTTCACGAAGTCCTGCACGAAGTGCGCCTCGCCGTCCTTGGCCGCGTACACCTCCGACAGCGCGCGCAGCTGCGCGTTGGAGCCGAAGATCAGGTCGGCCAGCGTGGCCGTCCAGCGCCGCTCACCGCTCTTGCGGTCCGTGCCCTCGAAAAGGCCCGGCGTCTGCTCGGACTTCTTCCAGGCCGTGCGCATGTCCAGCAGGTTGACGAAGAAGTCCGGCGTGAGCGTGCCGGGCCGGGTGGTGAAGACGCCGTGCGGCACGTTGCCGCTGGTGGCCCCCAGCGCCCGCATGCCGCCGACCAGCGCCGTCATCTCCGGCGCGGTGAGCATGAGGAGGTTGGCCTTGTCGATGACGGCATTGGCCACATTGCCCTCGGCGCCCTTGCGGATGTAGTTGCGAAAACCGTCCACGGCCGGCTCCAGCACCTCGAAGGCGTTGACGTCGGTCTGCTCGAGCGGGGCGTCGGTGCGGCCGGGCGTGAAGGGCACCTTGACCGTGTGGCCCGCCTTCTTCGCCGCCGCCTCGATGGCCGCGCCGCCGGCCAGCACGATCAGGTCGGCCAGGGACACCTTCTTGCCGCCGCCCGCGGAGGCGTTGAAGTCCTTCTGCACGCCTTCCAGGGTGGACAGCACCTTGGCGAGTTCGGCCGGGTCGTTGGCCTCGAAGTCCTTCTGCGGCGCCAGGCGCACGCGCGCGCCGTTGGCGCCGCCGCGCATGTCGCTGCCGCGGAAACTGGAGGCCGAGGCCCAGGCGGCCTTGACCAGCTGCGGGACGGTCAGGCCCGAGGCCATCACCTTCTGCTTGAGGGACTCGACGTCGGCGTCGTTCACCAGCGGGTGGTCCACCGGCGGGATCGGGTCCTGCCACAGCAGGTCTTCCTTCGGCACCCAGGGGCCGAGGTAGCGGATCTTCGGACCCATGTCGCGGTGCGTGAGCTTGAACCAGGCGCGGGCGAAGGCGTCGGCGAACTCCTCGGGGGTGGCCAGGAAGTGGCGCGCGATCTTCTCGTAGGCCGGATCGAAGCGCAGGGCCAGGTCGGCCGTGGTCATCATGGGCTGGTGGAACTTGCCGGGGATGTGCGCGTCGGGCACGTTGCGGCCCTCGTCGCCCTTGGGCTTCCACTGGTGCGCGCCGGCCGGGCTCTGGGTCAGCTCCCAGTCGAACTTGAACAAGGTCTCCAGGTAGCTCATGTCCCACTTCGTGGGCGTGGGCGTCCAGGCGCCTTCCAGGCCGCTGGTGATGGTGTGCGCGCCGATGCCGCTTTCGTAGGCGCTCTTCCAGCCCAGGCCCAGCTCCTCGATGTTGGAGCCCTCGGGTGATTCGCCCACGTGGTGCGCGGGACCGGCGCCGTGGCACTTGCCGAAGGTGTGGCCGCCGGCGACCAGGGCCACGGTCTCGTAGTCGTCCATGGCCATGCGGCCGAAGGTGTCGCGGATGTCGCGCGCGGAGCCCACCGGGTCGGGCTTGCCGTTGGGGCCTTCGGGGTTGACGTAGATGAGGCCCATCTGCACGGCCGCCAGCGGCTTGGCGAGTTCACGCTCGCCGCTGTAGCGCTCGTCGCCCAGCCAGGTGGATTCGGGGCCCCAGTCGATGGGCAGCGGCTCCCAGACGTCCTGGCGTCCGCCGCCGAAGCCGAAGGTCTTGAAGCCCATGGACTCCAGCGCGGCGTTGCCGGCCAGGATCATGAGGTCGGCCCAGGAGAGCTTGCGGCCGTACTTCTGCTTGATGGGCCACAGCAGGCGCCGCGCCTTGTCCAGGTTGCCGTTGTCCGGCCAGCTGTTCAGGGGCGCGAAGCGCTGCTCGCCCGAGCGCGCGCCACCGCGGCCGTCGAAGATGCGGTAGGTGCCGGCGGAGTGCCAGGCCATGCGGATGAAGAAGGGGCCGTAGTGGCCATAGTCGGCGGGCCACCAGTCCTGCGAGTCGGTCATGAGCGCGAACAGGTCGGCCCTGACCGCCTCCAGGTCCAGCGACTGGAATTCCTTCTTGTAGTCGAAGTCCTCCAGCATCGGGTCGCCCAGGTTGCGATGCTGGTGCAGCACCGTGAGGTTGAGCTGGTCGGGCCACCAATGGGCATTGGTGCGGGTGTGCCGGGGCTTGACGTCGTGCGCGACGGGGCACTTGAGTTCAGTTTCGGCGCTCATGGGGTTCTCCTTCATCTCTTGTGACTCTGGCAAACGCGTTCGCCGCGGCGAACGTGGCTGCACCTGCCTGGGTTTCGACAGCCCAGGACCGCCAGCTTAGGCGCCAACGCGCGGCGCCGCGATTGGCCTTTCGGATGGGGGGAATAGGCGGAATCGAAGCGGCCGCCCTGCGCCTCTAGTCCCAGCCGTCGAAGAGTTCGGCCAGGAGTCCGGCCAGAAGCAGGCCGCAGAAAAACAGGAGCGCAAAAGGGTTGTCGTCCATGGGGCTTGGCTCGATGTGCGAAGCCATTGGACGCACGCCCCGTGTCGGCCGCGTGACTGAGCTGCTGGCTCAGCTTTTCAGCTTGCGACGCCGAAGTACGCCGTCATCAGCGCGGCCATGCGGTCCGGCGCGGGCAGGGCCTCGCACAGCTGCGTGCGCGCCCGCTCCACGCTGCGCCCGAGCATGGCCTGGGCCTGTGCGTGCCCCAGCAGGGACACGAGGGTCACCTCGGCGCGCGCGCCGACGGCAGCGGCGTCGTCCAGGTCGTCGCGCAACTGGAAGGCCCGGCCGAGCGCAAGCGCCGCCTGCCGCAGGGCCGGCACCTGGTCCTCGCGTCCGGCGACGACGGCGGCCATCTCCAGCGCGGCGGCGAAGAGCACGCCCGTCTTGAGTTCGTTGAGCTCGTCACCGGCCTCGCAGCCGGTGGCGCCCAGGCGCAGGTCGCGGTACTGGCCCTGCACCAGTCCTGCGGGACCCACGGCGGCGTTGAGCACCTCCACCAGCCGGCAGCAGCGCAGCGCATCCAGCCCCGGCGCCCGGGCAAGCACCTGCGAGGCCAGCGCCATCAGGCCGACGGTCGCGAGCAAGGCCACGTCCTCGCCCACCAGCCGGTGCAGCGCCGGCTGGCCCCGGCGCAGCGCGGCGTCGTCCATGCAGGGCAGGTCGTCCAGCACCAGCGAGGCGCAATGAATGAACTCGACCGCGCAGGCGGCCTCCAGCAGCGCCGGCGACTCACTACCCAGGGCCTCGCCCGCCAGCAGCGTGAGCAGCGGCCGCAGCCGCTTGGCCGGCCCGAGCACCGCGACCCGCATGGCCGCGCCGACGGGGTCGCCCTCGCGGGGGGGAGGAAGCAGCTGCGACAGGCGCGCCTCGATGCGGCCCAGCAGCGGCTGCAGCCCTGCGTCGCCATCCGCGACCCTCGGGGGCGTCACGGGAGCCAGGTGCGGATCGGCCGTCGGACGAAGGGCTGCATTCACGCGCCGGAGCCTAGCCGGGCCGGAGCCCTCATGAGGCGGGTGTCACACGGAAGCGGTGCCGTCCTACATCGCGCCCACTTGAGAATCCGCGGCGGAGGCAGCCGCCCTTGACCCACTTTGCCATCATCGCGCCGCCCTTTCCCAGCCATGTGCGGGCGCTCGAATCGGTGGCCAGCCACCTGGTCTCGCGCGGGCATCGCCTGAGCTGGCTCCAGCAGGCCGATGCACGCCAGGCCCTGCGCGATCCGCGCATCGGGTTCGTCGCGCTGGGCGCGTCCAGCCACCCGCCGGGCAGCCTGGGCGGGCTGATGGCACGCGCCGCCGCGCCCGGCTCGCCCTGGGGCCTGCGCCGCGTCATCCAGGACATGGCCGCGGGCACGCGCATGCTGTGCCGCGAGCTGTCCGGGGCGCTGCGCAGCCTCGGCGCCGAGGCCGTGCTGGCCGACCCCATGGAAGCCGCCGGTGCGCTGGTGGCGCGCGGGCTGGGCCTGCCCTATGCGTCGCTGTCCTGCGCCATGCCCCTGAACCGCGAGCCGGGCCTGCCGCTGGCGGTGATGCCCTGGCGGCCCGCGCCCGATGCGCAGGACTGGCGCAGGCGCGTGCTCGACGAGAGCGAGCGCGTGTACGACCGCCTCATGGCGCCGCTGTACGACGAGATCGAGCACCAGGCGCGCGGCTTCGGCCTGGGGCGGCTGCGCCGGCTGGACGAGCTGCTGTCGCCGCGCCTGCAACTGAGCCAGATGACGCGCGGCATCGAGTTCCCGCTGCAGGCGGCGCCGCGCGAGCTGCACTACACCGGCCCCTGGCGCCGGCCGGACGAAGGCTCGAGGGAGGTGCCCTGGCCCGCGCACTGGCGGCGCCGGCCCGAGGCCCCGCTGGTGTTCGCTTCGCTGGGCACCATGCAGGGCGGGCGGCTGGCCCTCTTCCGCCGCATCGCGCGGGCCTGCCGCGCGGAGGGAATGCAGCTGGTGATCGCGCACTGCGGGCTGCTGGACGCGGCGCAGGCGCACGAACTCCAGCGCGCCGGCGCCGACTGGGTGACCGACTTCGTGCCCCAGCCGGCCATGCTCGCGCACGCCCAGCTTGCGGTCACGCACGCGGGCATCAACACGGTGATGGACTGCCTGGCCGCCGGCACGCCCATGCTGGCGCTGCCCCTGGCCTTCGACCAGCCCGGCACGGCCGCGCGGGTGGCCTGGCACGGCGCGGGGCTGCAGATGCACCCGCGCCTGGCCACCACCGGCCGCATCCGCCGGGGCCTGCGGCGCCTGCTGGAGGAAGCCGGTTTTGCCGAGCGCGCGCTGGCGCTGGGACGCGGGATCCCCGAGGCCGGCGGCGCGCCTCGTGCAGCGGACCTGATCGAGGCCATGGTGGTTTCACCCGACTCGCCGACGGCGGCACGCCCCGCCGGTCTCGCGACCGTGCTGGACTGAGATGGCCCGCCTGGAAACGCCACCGGACGCCGACCTCCTCCTGGTCGGTGGCGGCCTGGCCAACGGCCTGATCGCCTGGCGCCTCGCGCAGCTGCGCCCCGCGCTGCGCGTGCGGGTGCTCGAAGCCGGGTGCACCCTGGGCGGCAATCACACCTGGTCCTTCCACGACGCCGACCTCACGCGCGCGCAGCAGCGCTGGATGGCACCGCTGGTGGGCTGGCGCTGGCCCGGCCACGAGGTGCGCTTCCCGGGCCTGCGCCGGCGCCTGGGCGGCGGCTACGCGTCCATCGCCTCCGAGCACTTCCACCGCGTGCTCACGCAGGCCCTGGGGGATTCGGTGCGCCCGCGTGCGCAGGTCGTCGAACTCACGCCCACCAGCGTGCGCCTGGCCAGCGGCGAGCTGCTGCGCGCGCGCGGCGTCATCGACGCGCGCGGCCTGCCGCCGACGCACCACCTGCGCCTGGGCTTCCAGAAGTTCCTGGGCCAGGTGCTCACGCTCGCGCGGCCCCATGGCCTGCCCGTGCCGCGCCTGATGGACGCCACCGTGGACCAGCACGACGGCTTCCGCTTCATCTACTGCCTGCCGCTGGACCCCTGCACCGTGCTGGTGGAGGACACCTGCTATGCCGACGGCGAAACGCTCGACGCGGCACAGCTGCGGCGACGCGTGGCCGACTACGCGGCCGCCCAGGGCTGGCAGGTGGACACCGTGCGGCGCGAGGAGCAGGGCGTGCTGCCCATCGCCCTGGACGGCGACATGCAGGCCCTGTGGCGCGAGGCCGCGGGCGTGCCCCGGGCCGGGCTCGCCGCGGCCCTGTTCCACCCCACCACGGGCTATTCCCTGCCCGAGGCCGTGCGCCTGGCCGAGGTCGTCGCCGCCCTGCCGGATCTCGCGGCGCCTGCGCTCTTCGAAGCGCTTCGCGCGCATGCGCTGCAGCGCTGGCGGTCGCAGGGCTTCTACCGCCTCCTCGGCCGCATGCTGTTCCAGGCCGCCCGGCCGCAGGACCGCTGGCGCGTGATGCAGCGCTTCTATGGCCTGCCCGAAGGACTGATCGAGCGCTTCTATGCCGGCCGCAGCACCCCGGCGGACCGGCTGCGCGTGCTGGTCGGCAAGCCGCCCGTGCCCCTGGCCGCCGCCTGGCGCGCCGCCTGGGGCCAGGCCGGTGCGCAGGACGATGCCCGCCGCGAGGTGCCCACGTGAGCGCCCTGCCCCTTCGCACCGCCGCCGTCATCGGCGCCGGCTTCGGCGGGCTGGCGCTGGCGATCCGCCTGCAGTCGGCGGGGGTGCAGACCACCCTGTTCGAGGCCCGCGACAAGCCGGGCGGGCGGGCCTACGTCTGGCATGACCAGGGCTTCACCTTCGATGCCGGGCCCACGGTCATCACCGACCCCACGGCGCTGGAGGAGCTGTTCCAGCTCTCGGGCCGGCGCCTGTCCGACTACGTGGAGCTGCTGCAGGTTTCGCCCTTCTACCGCCTGTGCTGGGAGGACGGATCGCACTTCGACTACGCCAACGACCAGGCGACGCTGGACGCGCAGATCGCCACGCGCGAGCCGCGCGACGTTCAGGGCTACCGCGACTTCCTCGCCTACTCGCGCGCGGTGTTCGAGCACGGCTACCTGCGCCTGGGAAGCGTGCCCTTCCTGAACTTTCGCAGCATGGTGCAGGCCGGCCCGCAGCTGGCGCGCCTGGGCGCATGGCGCAGCGTGCACGACGTGGTGGCGCGCTTCATCCGCGACGAGCACCTGCGCCAGGCCTTTTCCTTCCACTCGCTGCTGGTGGGCGGCAATCCCTTCGAGACGTCGGCCATCTACGCCCTCATCCACGCCCTGGAGCGCGAATGGGGCGTGTGGTTCCCGCGCGGCGGCACCGGCGCGCTGGTGCAGGCGCTGGTGCGCCTGTTCCAGGACCTGGGCGGCACGCTGCGGCTGGACGCGCCGGTGGACCGCATCGAGGTGGAGGGCGGGCAGGCCCGTGCGCTGCGCGTGCAGGGCGAGTGCCTGGCCTTCGACCAGGTGGCCTCCAACGCCGACGTGGTGCACACCTACGATCGCCTGCTGGGCCACGTGCCCGAAGGCGCGCGCGAGGCGCGGCGGCTGAAGTCCAAGCGCTTTTCCATGTCGCTGCTGGTGGTGCACTTCGGCCTGGCGCGGCCGCAGCCGCAGCTGGCGCACCACACGGTGTGCTTCGGGCCGCGGTACCGGGCGCTCATCGACGACATCTTCCATGGCAAGGAACTGGCCGAGGACTTCTCGCTGTACCTGCACGCGCCCTGCGTCACGGACCCCTCGCTCGCGCCGCCCGGCTGCTCCAGCCACTACGTGCTCGCGCCGGTGCCGCACCTGGGGCAGGTGCCGCTGGACTGGTCGGTGGAAGGTCCGCGCCTGGCCGGCCGCATCCTGGACTACCTGGAGCGGCGCTACATGCCCGGCCTGCGCCGCGACCTGGTCACGCAGCGCATCTTCACGCCGGCCGACTTCCGCGACACGCTGGGCGCGCACCTGGGCTCGGCCTTCTCCCTGGAGCCCGTGCTCACGCAAAGCGCCTGGTTCCGGCCGCACAACCGGGACGACGCCATCCCCAACCTCTACATCGTCGGCGCGGGCACGCACCCGGGCGCGGGGGTGCCGGGCGTGGTGGGCTCGGCCAAGGCCACGGCGCGGCTCATGCTGGAGGCCAGCCCGTGAACGCGCAGGAGCTGGATCACGCCCGCTTGCAGGTGGCCCTGGAGCATGCCCGCGCCAGCATCGCGCAGGGCTCGCAGAGCTTCGCGGCGGCCGCGCGGCTCTTCGATGCCCGCACGCGGGAGAGCGCCGTGATGCTCTATGCCTGGTGCCGCCACTGCGACGACCTGATCGACGGGCAGGTGCTGGGACACGCGACGAACGAGGAACGGTCCGTTCACCCTGAGCCCTTCGACAAAGCTCAGGACAGGCCCGTCGAAGCGTGTCGCCAAGGCCCCGCCACCGATCCGAGTCACGAAACGGCCTCCCCTGCCGACCTCGAAACCCGCCTCCTCGAACTCCAGGCCAAGACCCGCGCCGCCTGCGCGGGCAAGCCGGGAGACGACCCCGCCTTCCAGGCGCTGGCCGAGGTGGTCCGCCGCCACGGCCTGCCGGCGCAACTGCCCATGGAACTGCTGGCCGGCTTCGCGATGGATGCGCGCGGCACCGAGTACCGCACCCTCGCCGACACCCTGCTCTACGCCTGGCGCGTGGCCGGCGTGGTGGGCGTGATGATGGCGCGGGTGATGGGCGTCTCGGACGCGCGCACGCTGGACCGGGCCTGCGACCTGGGCATCGCCTTCCAGCTCACCAATATCGCGCGTGACGTCCTGGAGGACGCGGCGAACGGCCGCCTGTACCTGCCGGCCGGCTGGCTGCGCGAGGAAGGCCTGCACGGGCTGGCCGAGGTGCAGGATCCCGGTCGCCGCGAGGCGCTGGCCCGCGTGGTCGCGCGCCTGGTCGCGACCGCCGAGCCGTACTACCAGTCGGCACTGGCCGGCATCGGCGAGTTGCCCCTGCGCTGCGCCTGGTCCATCGCCACGGCGCGCGGCATCTACCGCGAGATCGGCCGCAAGCTCAAGCGGTCGGGCCCGAGCGCGCTGGAGCGGCGCGTGGCGACCAGCCGGGGCGAGAAGCTGTGGTTCGTGGCGCGGGGCGCAGGGGTGGCGCTGGCGGCCAGCGCCATCGAGCTGCCGGCGCGGCCGGTGCATCTGTTCCAGCGGCCGTTCTGAATCGCAAGATCACCTGTCTGCGCGCCGCGCCGCCCCGCTGCGGCGCAGGCTTTCCCGTAGCCGCTCGGGCCGCGGAGCCCAGAGAAAGCCGAAGGCGACGCAGCCTTCGCGCGAGCGCACGGCGTGGTGCAGGCGGTGGGCGTCGATCAGGCGCCGGAGATAGCCGCTGCGCGGTTGCCAGCGGAAGAACAGGCGCCGGTGCACGAGGCCGTCATGCACCAGCAGGTAGAGAGCGCCATAGATCGTCATGCCCAGGCCCAGCAGCGCCAGCACGCGGCGCTCGGGCGTCTGGCCTGCGGCAATGAGCGCGATGGCGATGGCCGCGAAGACCAGCGCATACAGGTCGTTGCGCTCGAAGCGCCCCGCCCGCGGCTCATGGTGCGAGGCATGCCAGCGCCAGCCGAATCCGTGCATGACGTAGCGGTGCGCGAGCCAGGCCACCGCCTCCATGGCGACGACGGCGGCGAGGACCACGCCGGCATCACGAAGCCAAGGGAGCAGCGATGTCATGGCTTCAGGCAGTCGGGAACAAGGCCCCGGCGGCCCTCGGCCCCGCCGCCACCCGAGCCGTTCGGGCTGAGCCTGTCGAAGCCCAGCGCCAGACGACCACGCGAGCCCTTCGACAGGCTCCGGGCGAACGGAGGTGTTCGATCGGGCATGCGCTTCACCGGGGCGTCGCCGCGGTGAATGGAAGCTCAGGGCGAACGCTAGCTGGGCGAGACCACCACGCGAACCCTTGCCCGGAATGAACGTGAAGTCCTCGCAATGGATCAGGCCGTTTGAGCAAACTCACTTCCCCGGCTGCTTGACCACACGCAAGTAGGGCTTGACCGTCTTCCAGCCGTCCGGGAACAAGGTCTTGGCCTCCTCGTCGCTCACCGAGCCCGCGATGATCACGTCCTCGCCCTGCTTCCAGTTGGCGGGCGTGGCCACCTTGTGCTTGGCCGTCATCTGCATGGAGTCCAGCACGCGCAGGATCTCGTCGAAGTTGCGGCCGGTCGTCATGGGATAGACCAGCATCAACTTGATGCGCTTGTCCGGCCCCACGACGAAGACCGAGCGCACCGTCTGGTTGGTGGCGGCGGTGCGCCCCTCGGAGCTGCCGGCCTCCTCGGCCGGGAGCATGTTGTAGAGCTTGGAGACGTTCAGGTCCCGGTCCGCGATGATGGGGTAGTTGACCTTGGCACCCTGCGTCTCCTCGATGTCGCCGAGCCAGCGCTGGTGGCTGTCCACCGGGTCCACGCTCAGGCCGATGAGCTTGGCATTGCGCTTGGTGAACTCCGGCTCGATGCGGGCCATGTAGCCCAGCTCGGTGGTGCACACCGGCGTGAAGTCCTTGGGATGCGAAAACAGGATGGCCCACTGATCGCCGATCCACTGGTGGAAGTCGATGCGGCCCTGGGTGGTCTCGGCCTGGAAATTGGGGGCGGTGTCGTTGATGCGCAGCATGGGGATCTCCTTCTGGCCAGAGGCGGTTTTTGCAGGGAAACGGACATGATGCGGCGGCCGTTTCGGCGGTGTCAACACACGCAAGCCAAGACGGTTACGGCTGAGCAGGCCAGGCGCCTGGACGCACACCGTTCTCAAAAACGACACGTTCGGGTGACTTGCAGGCCTGCGCGCGGGGGACTACATTGCGTCCCGGCTGTAACCGGACGTCACAAATGCAAACGAATCCTTCTTCGCTCAAGCGCGTGCGGTCGTGGCCGCTCGCCGCCTCGGCCCTGGCCTTGTCGATCCTGGCCGCCTGCGGCGGTGGCGGAAGCGCGGACGGCGGCGTGGCGGGTGGCGGCTCCGGCAGCACGGCCAGCGTGCCGGTGGAGGAAACGAGCGGCTGGTGGGCGACCGCCAGCAAGGCGTCCAACCTGCAGGGAGCGGTCTACACCTCCACCCTGGAGCAGTGCGACACGGTCAACAGGAACCTTTATGCGCTCAAGTCGCAGGTCACCGTGCAGGGCGGGCCGCAGAACGAGAAGTCGGCCGGCCTGGTGCCCGAGGCGAAGTTCTACGTGCGCGTGACCAGCCCGTCCGGCAACGTGGTGCTGGGCACCAGCGTGGGCTCGCCCAATGAGCGGCCCATCGAGACCGACGCCACCGGCAAGTTCACGACCTGCTACGTGCTGGTGGACATCCTCAGGCGCGGCTCGGACTCCAGCCGCGCGGGCTACGACGACACGCCCAACAACGGCAACGAGTACAAGCTCTGGGTCAGCCTGAGCCGCGACTTCGACCCGAACCTCACCAAGACCGATACCTTCAAGGTGGCCGAGCGCGACACGCCCCTGCCGCCCCAGCCGACCACCGGCTCCATCATCGTGCGCAAGTTCTACGACAAGAACGTGGACGGCCAGCGCAACGCCGACGAGGTCTACCTCACCGGCGCCGAAGGCGGCTGGCTGGTGGGCGTGAGCCGCGGAACCATGGAAGCCACCGCTCGCACCGAGGCCGTCTTCAACGGCCTGGCGCTGCAGGAGCACTCCGTCTGGGAGCTGATGCCCGACCAGCCGCAGTGGTACGCCACGAACGTGTATGCGGGCCCCTTCTCCACGAGCACACCCATCGTCGTCACGGCCGTCTCCGGCACCTACAAGATGAATACGCTCGGCGTCACGCCGACGGTGGCCGGGACCGCGGTGACGTTCGGCAACGTCTGCACCGGCGACGGCGGCCAGCTCGCCAGGACCATCGGCTACTGGATGAACAAGGGACAGTCGGAGATCGGCGACAGCGAACTTGCCGCCCTGCACGCCCTGAACCTGCGCAACGAAGACGCCTCCAAGTTCGACCCGACCACGGCCGCTCAACTGAGCACCTGGATCCAGGGCGCCCGCGCCAAGAACATGGCCTACATGCTCTCCGCGCAGCTGGCCGCGATGAAGCTCAACGTCATCACCAACAAGGTGTCGGCGTCCGCCATCCTCTATGCCCCCGCCGCCCAGTCCACCACGCACGTGAGCGGCTTTGCCACCGTGGCCGAACTGATGGACGCTGCCGACACCATGCTGGGCCGCACGGGCTCGGCCTTCGCCACCGCCGCCGAGCGCCAGCGCATGGGCCTGCTCAAGGACGCACTGGACCTGGGCAACAACCGCCAGAACTTCGTGATGGCCGAGCCCTGCCCCCTCAGCTTCGCCACGGCGACCGCGCCCTGACCGCCCCGCGCAGCCCGGGCCGCGCGCCCGGCGCTACATCGGCCTGAAGCGCTGCGCGTACAGGCGGCTCACCGCCAGGCGTTCGGGCCGCCCGCGCAGCGCCAGCTGCAGCTTGCCGGCCTCGTCGCGATGCACCGCCTCGATGGCGGTGGCGCGCACGATGGTGCCGCGGTGCACCTGCCAGAACAGCTGCGCATCCAGCTGCGGCGCCAGGTCCTTTAGCGGCGTGCGGATCAGGTACTCGCGGTCCCGCGTCAGCACGCGCACGTACTTGTCGGCGGCCTCGAAAGCCAGCACCTCGTCCACCGGCACCATGTGGATGGTCGTGCCCACGCTGGCCTGGATCACCTTGAGCGTGGGCTGGTCCGAAACCGGCGCCGCGAGCAGCCGGCGCAGCGGCGCGAGGGCCGCGTCCAGGTCCGCGCCGCCGCGCCGCGCCAGCTGCTCCTGCACCCGCGCCACCATCCGGCGCACACGTTCGGGCTGGGGCGGCTTGAGCAGGTAGTCGATGGCCTGAGCCTCGAAGGCTTGCACCGCATACTGGTCATACGCCGTGACGAAGACCAGCGCGGGAAACGGCGGGCCCTCGGGCCATTCGTCGGCCAGCTGCACGGCCGCGTCGATGCCGCTCTGCCCTGGCATGCGGATGTCGAAGAACAGCACCTCGGGCCGCAGGGCCAAGGCCTCGCGCACCGCGGCCAGGCCGTCGCCCACGGTGGCCAGCACCTGCAGCGCGGGCCAGGCCTGCCGCAGTTCGTCGGCCAGCGCCTGCGCCAGCAGGGGCTCGTCTTCGGCGATGAGGGCGCTGGCCTTCATGGCTGCCAGGGCAGTCGCACCGTGGCGCGCATGCCGCCTTCGGGATGGGCCGCCAGCTGAAGGCCGGCCCGGCCTGCATACAGCGCGTCCAGGCGCTCGCGCACCTGCGTGAGGCCGAAGCCGCTTGCCTCCGAAGGGACGGCCGCGCCCAGGCCGGTGTCGTCCACCTGCAGCAGCAGCGCGTCGCCCTCGCGCCAGGCGCGAACCTCGATGCGTCCGCCCTCCAGCTTGGGTTCCAGGCCGTGCCGGATGCTGTTTTCCACCAGCGGCTGCAGCAGCAGCGCGGGGATCGGGTGCGAGGCGAGCGCGGCCGGCAACTCCAGCGCGTAGGAAAGGCGCGCACCCATGCGCACCTGCATGAGGGCGAGGTAGTCGCGCAGCCGCTCGAACTCCGCGGACAGGGGATGGCGCGTGGCGCGCGAGGCCTCCAGCGTGGCGCGCAGGTAGGCGATCATGTGGTCCAGCATCTGCTGCGCGCGCGGCGGGTCCACGCCGATCAGCGCGCGCAGGTTGGCCAGCGTGTTGAACAGCATGTGCGGTTCCAACTGCGCCTCCAGCAGCTTCAGGCGCGACTCGGCCGCGTGGCGGCGGGCCTGCTCCATCTCGCGCACCAGCCATTCGCGCCGGCCCCGGTTGTAGAAGTAGTAGCTGCCGGCGACGCCGGCCACCACCGAGATGAGGAGCGAGCGCGGCATCGCACCCGCGCCGGCGGCGCTGCCTTCGCTCCAGCCGAAAAGCTGCAGCAGGTGCGAGGCCGCGAACTCCCCGGCCGCCCAGCCCAGCGCCACGCCTGCAGCCACCAGCAGCACGCCCTGCAGGCCGGTCGGCCAGCCGGTTTGCGCACTGGAGGGGAAGGCGTGGCGGCCGAAGTCGATCAGCGACCAGGTGGCCAGGCCGATGGCCAGCGAATAAGTGGTCGATACGACGAAGGACTTGTCCGGCGAGAAGGCCACGTTCAGCACCGCGATGCCCAGGCAGAACACCAGCACCAGGAGGAAGTGGCGCAGCTTGACCGGCCAGTGCAGGCGTCCCGCGCTGGCGGCCGGGATCTCGTGCGAGGCGAGCGTCTTCATGGCCGGTCGATTCTAGAAAGCGCGCTCATAGCAGGCCCAACCCGCCCCAGACCAGCTGGCCGAGATAGCGACCGGGCAGCAGCGTGAACACGCCGGCGAGCACGCAGGCGCCGTAGTACAGGCCGCGCATGACCTGCCGGTGCGCCGCCACGTTGCCGCGCGCGAGGTGCCGGAACGCACCGAAGAGCCCCAGGAAGGTGACGGGCACCAGCAGGTGGATGGGCGTGTAGCCCGCGATGTTGGGCAGGCTGAAGTCGCGGATGAACAGGGCGGAAATGGCCGTGATGAGCATGACCGTGACCCAGGCGTAGCCGAAGGCGCGGTGCAGGCGCGGTCGCGACCGGTCGCCCTGCCGCGCCCACAGCGCGACGGGGCCGGTGAGCACGGCGGTGAGGGCGGCCGTCATGTGGACGGCGATGACGGGAGACATGTCCATGGCGGGCTCCTTCGCTGCGGATGGAAGCCATGGTGTCCATGGACGCGCGCGCAGACCACCGGCGTGCGACGCAAGGGCCTGCGGACGGCGCGAACCGACGTGGGGGCGGTGCGGAATGCTCAGGCCCAGCCGGCGGCCAGCGCCCGCGTGACCTCGGCCGCCGGACGCTCGCTGCAGCCACTGGCGTTCTGGCCGGACCACAGCGGAGAAAAGTCGCTGCTGCCCCGCGCCTCGGCCGCCGCGCGCAGCACGCCCATGCGGGCGGTCGCCAGCGGAAAGGCCGGGGCCGCGGCGCTCATGGGGCCGAGCTCGCGCACCACGCGGTTGACGATGCCGCGCGCCGGCCGTCCGGTGAAGACGTTGGTGAGCGCGGTCACCCGCGCCGCCTCGCTGGCCAGGGCGGCGCGATGCAGCGCGCTGGTGCTCGCCTCCGGGCACAGCAGAAAGCAGGTGCCCGCCTGCACGCCGGCCGCGCCGAGCGCGAGCGCGGCCGCCACGCCCTGCGCATCGACGATGCCGCCGGCCGCGATCACCGGCACCGACACCGCCTGCACTACTTGGCGCACCAAGGCCATGGTGCCCAGCTGCGAGTTCAGGTCGGCCGTGAGGAACATGCCGCGGTGGCCACCCGCCTCCAGGCCCTGGGCAATGATGGCGTCCACGCCCCGCGCCTCCAGCCACTTCGCCTCCTCCACCGTGGTGGCCGAGGACAGCACGCGCGCGCCCCAGGCGCGCACGCGCGCGAGGAGCTGCGGTGAGGGCAGGCCGAAGTGGAAGCTCACCACCGGGGGCCGGAAGGCCTCCAGCACGTCAGCGGCCTCGGGGCCGAAAGGAAGACGCCCCGCGCCCGCGGGCACCTGCGTGTCCAGCCCCAGTTCCGCGAAATACGGCGCCAGGGCCTTTTGCCAGGCCTCCTCGCGCGCGGCATCGGGCGCGGGCGTTTCGTGGCAGAAGAAGTTGACGTTGAAGGGCTGCTGCGTGCCGGCCCGGATCGCCTCCAGCTCGCGGCGCATGGCCTCGGGCGCCAGCATGGCGCAGGGCAAGGCGCCCAGCCCACCGGCATTGCTCACCGCGATGGCCAGGGCACTGCCCTGCACGCCCGCCATGGGCGCCTGGAGGACCGGCAACTGGGTGCCGAGAAGCTGGAGCAGCGTGCGGGTGGCGTCGGTGGTCATGGCGTGGGGCTCTCGATGGGATCCCCGCATTCTGCCGACGCCGCCGGCGCCTGCGGCCTGGCGTCAACGCTTGCCGTGCGTGTGCTCCGCTTCGCCGAGCTGCCCCCGGATCGCGCCTGCCGGGAAGTCCGTGTTGTGCACGTTGATGTAGAAGGCACTCGGGTTGGCCAGGATGCGCTGCACGATGCCGGGCTCGCCCGTCGGGAACTTGGGGCCCGAGGGGTCGGTCTCTCCTTCGGTCAGGCAGTCCGCGGCCTGGCCGTCCTGCGGCCAGGCGAGGTTGGCCACCACCGGCCCGTTGGTTCCGCGCGCGCCCTCGTGGATGTGCGCCGCGCGGCCGCCACCGGGAGGCAGTTCGGTCTGGGCCAGCTTGCGGACGTCCACGATGAGGTAGCACAGCGTGCGCGGGTCGCCATCCACGCCGAACACATAGGCCTGCGCGCGCGCGTTGGGGTCGCCCACCATGCGGCGGTCCGTGGCGTTGGCCGCGACTTCCTCCCTGCCGTCCAGCTGGGCTTCGAGCACGGGGTTCAGGTGACCGGCGGCGGCCGTCGAGGCCGCGCCGAACAGGATGGCGCCTGCAAGCGCGGGAAATGCCAGGTGATAAGTCTTCATGAGGTCCTCGGTCGGTGTTGAAGAAGGCAGCCCGGGTCGGCTGCACGACAAGTACGCGCGCGATCGCAGGCTGGATGTGAAAGCGGGCGTAAGCGTGCGTCGGACCGCGGCCCAGCCTGGGCTTCAGACGACGTCGCAATCAGGCGACGGGCCACACGGGGCTGCGGCCGCTGGCCCTAGGGTTCACCTCCGATGACTCGCACCCGCTCTGACACCGCCCGATTCGACGCCCCCCTCTGGCGCGGCTTCGCCTGCACCGGCGTGCTGCTCATCGCCGCCCAGCTGGTGCTGGCCTGGCACGCCCAGCGGATGCTCATGGTCACGGGCCTGGCGGTGTTCGTGCTCGCCGGCCTGGCGGCCGCGTGGGTCCCCTCGCGCCTGCCCAGCCTGCTGCGCCTGCTGCTGGTGCTGGCGGCCCTGCTCAACGCCGCGGGGGGATTCTTCAGGTGGTTCGACAACGTGCCCTGGTTCGATGAGCTGGCCCACGGCTACACGGGCTTCGCGGGCCTGGCGGCCATCGGCTTCCTTTACGCGCGCGTCGATGTTCTCAGGCGCGACAGTCTCGTGGGCTGGTGCGCAGCCATGGGCCTGGCCCTGGGGGTGGGCTGGGAGGTGCTGGAGGGCATGGCGGGCCCGCTGGGCCTGGTGGACACGCTCTCCGACCTGGTGATGGATGTGCTGGGTGCCGCCCTGGGTGGCGCCTTCGCCCGCCATGTCCTGCAGGCGGTCGCGCCGGACGGCGCCTGACGCGGCACCGGGACGCTCAGAAGCCGGGACGCGGATGCTGCGTGGGCTGCGTGCGGGCCTGCTGCGCCGGGTCGGGCCGGGTCTGCATCCAGGCAATGAGCGAGGAGCGCATCGCCTCCTCCACCGACATGTTGATGGGCGTGACCCAGCTGGCCGGCACGAACACGGTGTAGCCGCCGATCATGTAGCCCATGGGCAGGTACACGGCCACCCGCTCGCCCGGCAGGAAGCCGGCGGGCAGGTCCGCGAAGCGCCGCCGCGTGACCAGGCCGACCACTTCGAGCTCGTGGTCCGGCATGCGCAGGATGACCACCTGCTGGCTGTTGGCGCGGGTGCCCGGATCGAAATAGTCGGAAAAACTCTTCAGCGCGGAATAGATGCTCTTGACCACCGGCAGCCGGGTGAACGGCAGCTCGATGAACGCCAGGGCCTCGCGCACCTTCCGCTTGGACAGCACGGCCCCGATGCCCACGATGATCGCCACCCCGGACAGCAGCCCCATGCCGGGCACGTAGAAGGACCCGATGACCGGCCCGAGCACGCCGAGAAAGAGCGACTCCACCCAGCCCAGGAACAGGAACAGCACGTACACCGTCACTGCCAGCGGCAGCACGGCCAGAAGGCCCCGGAAAAAATACTTGTACAGGCGCTTCATCGCGGCAATTTAGCATGCGCAGCACATGCGGCGCGGAGGGAAGCGACGGCCGCGGCCACGCCGCACCGGGCGGCGGGAACCGCGTTCGGTCGGCCGACGGAAGGCGGCCTCAGCCTTTCGCGTCAGCAGCGCACTTCTTCACGAAGCTGTTCCTGGCGGCCCCTGCCAGCTTCCGCTCGGTGGCCCGTGTCTCGCAGGCTGCCGTGGCACCGGCGGCGGACGCATCGGCCTCGCACTTTTTCATGAAGCTCGTCTTCGCGGCGCCAGCGAGCTTGCGGCTCGCGGCCTGCGCGTCGCACGTCAGGGCACCGGCCGGCGCGCCGGCTTCGCACTTCCTGATGAACGAGGTCTTGGCCGCGCCCGAGAGCTGGCGGGCCGTCGCCTGCGCATCGCAGGATTCTGCGGCGAATGCCGAGCCGCTCATGGCCAATGCCAGCGCCAAAAGTATCTGCTTCATGACTGCTTTCCAGAAGTGATGGCGAATTGCCGATCGCATTGTGAGCGCCGGGAAATGCAGAACCTGAGCCAGAGGCCTGGTGCGAGGCCGACTACGCCGGCCCGACCTCCTCGGTGCGCCCGAGCGAGTGCGCCGGCAGTTGCATGGTGAACACGCAGCCCACGCCCGGGAGGTTCCTCACGCTCAGAACACCTCCATCGGCCTCCACGCTCTGGTGGGCGATGCACAGGCCCAGGCCGAGCCCGGTGGTCTCGTCCAGGCGTTCGGAGAACGGCCTGAACATCCGCTCGATGCTGCCGGGTCGTAGCCCGCCGCACCGGTCCTCGACTTCGATCACCACCGAATCCTGCGCCGTCGTGACTCTCAGCTGAACGCGGCTGCCCGCATGGGTGAACTTGAATGCATTCTGAAGCAGGTTTCCGACAGCGGCCGATAACAGGCCCCTGTTACCCGCAATGGCGAGCCGTGGATCCACCGGATCGACCGCGAACTCGCAATGACTTGCTTTCGGATCGAGCCGCGCAGCCGCCGCCACCTCGGCGATGAAGTCGGCGACCAGAAAGACCTCCGTCTGCGCCAGCGGCTGCATGTTGGAGCGCACCTCCGCGATGGCCTGCTCGGTAAGCGTCCTGAGGGTGGCGAGGCTGCGCTTGAGGACGGCCCCGGTGGCGCCCGAGACGGGCATGTTGCTCATCTCCAGAGCATTCAGGGCAAGGCTGGCGGTGCCCAGTCCATTGCGCAACTCATGCACCAGGAAGCCCATTCGCCGGTTCTCTGCCGCCGCGTGCGCGAGATCCCGGGAGACGTCACGCAGCGCGCTGAATTCCGTGACGGCGTCTGCGATGGCATTGTCCAGGCAGCGGTTCAGGGTCCGGAACTCGTCGATGGTGAAGGGGGCGTCGCGTTCAACCGCGAGATCGGTGATGGCCTGGCACAGGTCGCCATAGTCGTGGACCACCTGGTCGACCGAAAACCCCAACTCGAGCAACTCCTTGCCGTGCGCCGCAGCGGTGACACCGATCTCGGACGCCGACAGAACCTGCCCGCCCGCCGCCCCCGAAATCCGCGTCCCTTCCGCGGCCTGGCCCTTCTCTTCGGCCTCCAGCGTTCTCGTCAACTGCTCCAGAAAAATCGGGATGCCGTGGACCAGCTGCTGCGGCGTCGCCGAGCGCTTCGGGCGTGCCGCCACCTTCTGCTTGCACCGGGCAATCAGCTCTTCCCGGTTGGCGGCAAGGAATTGGTACATGACGCACTCCTTTCTTCGCATCCGGAGTGGCTGGACTGAACTCGCTGAGAACCGAATGGCCGACACGCTGCGGCGCCGATCGTCCCATCATAGACCTCGCCCGCATGAATGCTTGCTCGACCGGTGCCCGCTGTCGAGGTCAACCAGATCAGCGCCAGCACGCCGGCAAGAAGAAGCCGAGCTGCTCCAGCTTGCTGACCCACCCTCCTTGGAAACTCACCACCCTCCGATCCAGCGCGCACGCTTGTTTGCATCCGATGTCTGCGTCATTGCGTATCGATCTGCGAGGGTCGGCCATTCCGTCGGCCCCGAATTCGCAATCCGAAGGAGCTCTTCCATGCACCGCACGCTGATCACCACGTTCGCCGCCTCCCTGCTCGCCGTTGCCGGCACTGCCGCCGCCGAAGGTTATGGGCGTGGCGTCCTGATCGACAGGAACGCCTCCGTGTCCGGCTCCATCATGGCCGGCAACAGCACTGCCATGGGCAGCAGCGCCATGGGCGCAGCCGGCACCAAGATGGTCGGTGGCGCCGAGATGTTCCCCAGCAGGGACATCGTGGACAACGCCGTCAACTCGCGCGACCACACGACGCTCGTCGCTGCCGTGCAGGCGGCCGGCCTGGTGCCGACGCTGAAATCCAGCGGCCCGTTCACCGTGTTCGCGCCGACCAACGCCGCCTTCTCGATGCTGCCCGCGGGCACCGTGGACACGCTGCTGAAGCCGCAGAACAAGGCCAGCCTCACCCAGGTGCTCACCTATCACGTGGTGCCAGGGCACATCGACGCCAGGGCGCTGGCGCAGCAGATCCAGGCCGGCGGCGGCAAGGCCATGATGAAGACCGCCAGCGGCGGCACGCTGACCGCCACCCTGCGGGGCGACGCGGTCGTCATTACCGATGCGAAGGGCAACGCCGCCGTGGTGACCGTCGCCGACGTGTACCAGTCCAACGGCGTGATCCACGTGGTGGACAAGGTCCTGCTGCCGGGCTGACTCGCCCCTCCTTGGCGCCGAGCTTTCTCACACTTTCTGGCGACCTGACACCGGCCCGCGCCCCCGTGCGCGGGAGCACGACGCTAAGGCTTGCACATCGCCCATGGTTCATCGTGACCCGCGCACAGGAGAGCATCTCCGCGGCCCACACCCTCGCTGCCAGGTATTCACAGGCCGTCCATCCGCTGCATGCCGTCGTACGCCAGGTCGCTGAGCGTGGCCCCCAGGAAGTGCTGGCATGGCTTGCCACCAGCGCCCTGCTGGTCGGCTGCGGCGCGGAAGTGCCGCCGCCGCAGTTCGGCACGCAGGTCGAACTGCCGAAGCCGCAGCGCGGCCTGCTGCCCGAAATGGACATCGCCAATCCGGCCGCTTGGGGTGACCAGCGTCCGACGGTGCCGCAGGGCCATACCGTCACGGCCATCGCGACCGACCTGCAGATCCCGCTCCAGACGCTGCTCCTGCCCAACGGCGACATCCTCGTGGCCGAGGGCAAGGGCGGCAATGCGCCGAGCGTCACGCCCAAGGACGTGATCGCCGGCTTGCAGCGCTCGATCAACGCGGTCCTACACCCGAAGGGCACATGGATGGCTTAAGCTGGACCGTCGCGGGCGCGCCGTGCGCGCCGGGACTGCCTTGCGCAGACCGCCACCTTCTTCGAGCCCGGGACCCTATGCGCCGCGCCGCCATCCAGCCACCAGAACTTCAGGGCGATGACCGCCGGGGTTCCAGCTTTCACCGCGGGCGAACCTCGACGGCGGCCCGCTCCGGATCATGATCGTCGCCACTGCCGGCCATATCGACCATGGCAAGACGCTGCTGGTGCGCACCCTGACCGGCATCGACACCGACCGGCTGCCGGAGGAAAAGGCCCGCGGGATCTCGATCGACCTGGGTTTCGCCTACGGTTCGCCGGCCGGGGGACCGCTGGTCGGATTCGTCGACGTGCCCGGCCATGAGCGATTCGTGCGCAACATGGTCGCCGGCGTCTGCGGCATCGATTTCGCGCTGCTGGTGGTCGCCGCCGACGACGGCGTCATGGCCCAGACCGTCGAGCACGTGCAGATCCTCGACCTCCTCGGTGTGGCCCGAGGCCTGGCGGTGATGACCAAGGTCGACCGGGTCGAACCAGCGCGGCGGCTGCAGGTGCGCGCCGAGATCGAAGCGCTCGTCGCCGGCACGGCCCTGCAGGGCCTGGACATTGTCGAAGCCTCCGCGGTGACCGGCGAGGGCATCGAAGCCATCGGTGCGCTCCTGCGCGCCGCCGCCGAGGCGATGCAGGCGCGCTGGCAGCCCGGGCGGCATTTCCGCTTTGCCGTCGACCGCGCGTTCAGCGTGGAGGGCAGTGGCACGGTGGTCACCGGCACCGTCTTCAGCGGGCAGGCGGCCGCCGGCGACCGCCTGCTCGTCTCGCCGGGCGCCGTGGCCGCCCGGGTACGGCGCCTGCACGTGCATGCCAGTGAAGTGGCCAGCGTGCGGGCGGGACAGCGCTGCGCGATCAACCTGGCGAATGTCGCGCTGGGCGACGTCGACCGCGGCGACTGGCTCGTCGCCGACCCGATCCACCGGCCGACCTCGCGGCTCGATGTGCGGCTGCGCCTGCTGCCCGGGGCGCACGTGCCCGGTCCGGCGGCCCGCGTGCATCTGCACCACGGCTGCCGCGACGTCATGGCACGGGTGCTGCCGATCGCCGGCCAGCGGCTGGTCGCCGGCCAGAGTACCTGGGCCCAGCTGGTGGTCGACGAGCCGCTGGCGGCACTGCACGGCGACCGCTTCATCCTGCGCGACTCGGCGGCCGGGCGCACGCTGGGCGGAGGCATGGTGCTCCATCCCTTTCCCACCGTCCGCCGCCGGGGCGCGGAACGCCAGCAGATGCTGGAAGTTCTCGCGGCAGGCCGCGCGCAAGACGTGCTGCCGGGCCTGCTGCAGTCACCGGGCGGCTGCGACCTCGACCAGTTCGACCGCATGTTCAACCTGGCGCCGGACGCAGCACAGGCGCTGCGCGAAGCTTTGGGCGTCGAGCTGCTCGGGCGCGACCCGCGCATCGGGATCACGCACGACCGGCTCACGGGCTGGGAACGCGCCACGCGCGACTGCCTTGCAGAGTTCCACGCGCTGCAGCCGGCCATGCCCGGCATGCGGATGAAGGATCTGCGCGACCGCGTCGCACCCGCGCTGCCCCTGCCGGCGTTCGAAGCGCTGCTGCACGGCGGGTCACTGTCGCGTGCGGTGGCCGTGCACCAGGGACGGGCGCGCCTGACCGAGCACGACGTGGCCGCCAATCCCGCTGACCGGCAGCTGTGGGACGCCGTCTATCCCCTGCTGCGTGGCTCAGCCGGCGGCATATCCACCGTGCTGCCGCGGGCGCGCGAGCTCGCGCAGGCCGCCCGCGTGGATCCGCGCGCCTTGACCGAGATGCTGCACCGCCGGCGCGTCGCCGGCACCGTGCACCGGGTGGGCGCCGACCGCTTCTGCCTGCGCACCACGCTGGCCTCCCTGGGCTCAACGGCCGCCACCCTGGCCGCCGCGTCGCCCGATGGCAGCTTCACTGTGGCGCAGTTCCGCGACGCGATCGGCACCGGCCGCGGGCTGGCCATCGAGATCCTGGAATGCCTGGACCGTGCCGGCGCCACCTTGCGCGTGGGCGAGGTCCGCCGCATGCGCGACGACCACCTGCAGCAGTGGGCCGCCTCATCGGAGGGTGGCGCCCCCCGTGCGGCGGGCCCCGTGGGGGCGGAAGAGGTGAGAGTCGAACTCACCGGAGACGCGCGACGCGCCTCCCGCCGGATTTGAAGTCCGGGCGCCCCACCAGGGACGTCGCTCTTCCTGGACGCGGGCGGCCTTCAGGCCTCGCCGCCCAGCGCGGCCAAGGATAGCAGCACGGGTTCGGCATCCTCGAGGCAGCGGCAGTCGAGCAGCACGGCGCCATCCTCGAGCCTGCCGATGATCGGCAGCGGCAGGCTGCGCAGCGCCACCAGCAGGCGCACCGCCGCGCGGTCGCGCTCGCGGCGCGACCCGCGAGCCACGATGCGCACCCCCACGCTGCGCAGGCCGGCCACCGGAAGCGCGCCGCTGCCGATCATGCTGGCGCAGTCGACGACCTGCACCTCGGCCGAGCCGCGCAGCCGCGCCTGCAGCGCATCGGCCAGGACAGCCGCCACGCCGGCCATTTCCTCGCGCGGGCGGGCCAGCAGTCGCACGGTCGGCAGCCGCGCGGCCAGCCGGTCGGGGTCGCCGTACAGGCGCAGCACCTCGCCCAGCGCCGCCAGCGTCAACTTATCCACCCGCAGCGCGCGTTTCAATGGATTGCGCCGCAGCCGCGCGACCAGCGTCGCCCGTCCCGCGACGATGCCGCACTGCGGACCGCCCAGCAGCTTGTCGCCGCTGAAGCTGACGAGATCGACACCGGCGGCCAGCGTCTCGCGGACGGTCGGCTCGTGCGGCAGGCCCCACGCGCGCAGATCGGCCAGCGTGCCGCTGCCGAGGTCCGAGTACGACACCAGGCCCCGCTCGCGCGCCAGCTGCGCGACCCGCTCGACCGCCACGGCCGCGGTGAAGCCGCGGATCTCGTAGTTGCTGGGGTGCACCTTCATCAACAGCGCCGTGCGCGCGTCGATGGCCTCCTCGTAATCGGACAGGTGGGTGCGGTTCGTGGTGCCGACCTCGTGCAGCCGGGCGCCGGCGCGCGCCATGATGTCCGGCACCCGGAACTGCCCGCCGATCTCGACCAGCTCGCCGCGCGAGACGATCACCGGGCGCCGCGCGGCCATGGTGTTCAACACCAGCAGCACCGCGGCGGCATTGTTGTTGACGACCAGTGCCGCCTCGGCGCCGGTCAGCCCGCACACCAGCGCTTCCACATGCGCGTCGCGCTCGCCGCGCTCGCCGTCCTGCAGGTCGAACTCGAGGTTGCAGGGCGTGCGCGCCGCGCGGCCCATGGCTTCGATGGCCTCTTCCGGCAGCAGGGCGCGGCCGAGGTTGGTATGCAGCACGGTGCCGGTCAGGTTGGCGACCGGCCGCAACGAAGGCGCCGCCGCGGCATCGAGCGCGTGGCCGAGCCCCAGCGCCAGCGTGTCGGCGTCGAAGGCCGAGGCAGGGTGGGAAGCCCAGCGGGCCCGCAGCACGTCCAGTCGCTCGCGCAGGGCATCGCGCACCCGGACCCGGCCGTGCCGATCGACGAGGGCGCGCAGCGGATCGCTCTGCAGCAGCCGGTCGATCGACGGGATGGGCGGACGCTCCGCGGGCTGCGGCCCGTCCAGGCTCGTCGCGCAGTGCGTTGGTGCAGGAAGGTCTTGTTGCATCACGAAAGGACCGCGGGTTGGACAGCAGGCCGGGGCAAGCTGCCCCACGGGTCCCATCTTTGTCGATATTATGAAATCGCTGTTGCATGACTGCGCGACAGTGCACACGCAGGGAACGCACGATGCAGAACATCTCTCGACGCGACTTCGGCCGTTTGCTTGCCGGCGGCGGCTCGGCGGCCAGCGCCCTGGTCGGTGCCGGCATGAGCCTCGCCCCCAGCGCCGCGCGCGCCCAGCAGCTGCGCATCCGCGATGCCAAGACCACGCCGAGCATCTGCCCCTTCTGTGCGGTCGGCTGCGCGACGCTGATCCATTCGGTCGACGGGAAGATCGTCAACATCGAAGGCGACGTGCGCAGCCCGGTCAACGAGGGGACGCTCTGCCCCAAGGGTGCGGCCACCTTCCAGCTGCACGTGAATCCCAACCGCCCGACCCAGGTGCTGCATCGCTCACCGGGCGCGGCCGACTGGGAGGTATGGGACCTGGAGCGGGCGATGGCCCGCGTCGCCGAGCTGACCCGGAAGACGCGCGACGAGACCTTCATCGAGCGGCTGGCGGACGGCAAGCAGGTCAACTGCACCACCTCGATCTTCTCGCTAGGCGGTGCCACGCTGGACAACGAGTGGAACCACATCCAGCAAAAGCTGATGCGCGGCCTGGGCATCGTGCCGATCGAAAACCAGGCCCGAATATGACATAGCTCCAGTGTCCCCGGTCTGGGGACCAGGCTGGGCCGCGGTGCGGCCACCTTGTATCCGCGTTCGATGGAGGAGTCGGACTGCGTGGTGATCATGGGCTCCAACATGGCGGAGAACCATCCGGTCGCCTTCCGCTGGCCGATGAAGGCCAAGGTGGAACATGGCGCCAAGCTGATCCACGTCGATCCGCGCTTCACCCGCACCAGCGCGATGGCGGACATCCATGCGCCGTTGCGCACCGGCTCGGACATCGCCTTCCTCGGCGGCCTGATCCACTTCGTGCTGAACAGCGAGCGCTGGAACAGAGACCCGTTCTTCCGCACCTTCGTCACCACCTACACCAACGCGGCCACCCTGGTTTCGCCGGAATTCCGCGACACCGAGGAACTCGGCGGCGTGTTCTCCGGCCTGGTGGAATACACCGGCGACGCCAAGGAGTGGCCGTTCAACGGCTTCGTCGGCGAGTACAAGGGCGCGTCCTGGCAGTACGCCGGCCGGGACGTGAAGTCAGAAGGACGCACGGCCGACACGCTCGGCTCCGGCGAGCAGCAGTCCGACCTGCAAGGCGCCGCGGGTGGCGAAGCGCGCGACCAGGGCGGCGGGCTCGGCGCCCAGGCGCAACGGGCGCTGCAGGCCGCGGCGGGCGCGCCCTCGTACGAGCCGATGGTGCAGGCGCTGGTGAACGCGCCCGCCCCGCGCGACGAGAGCCTGACCCATCCGCACTGCGTGCTGCAGGTCGTGCGCCGCCACTTCGCGCGCTACACGCCCGAGATGGTCGAGCAGGTGACCGGCTGCCCGCGCGAGACCTTCCTGCGGGTGGCCCAGACCATCCTGGACAACTCGGGGGCCGAGCGCACCACGTCCTTCGCCTACGCCGTCGCCTGGACGCAGCACACCTACGGCGTGCAGATCATCGGCTGCGCCGCGCTGCTGCAGCTGCTGCTGGGCAACGTGGGGCGGCCCGGCGCCGGCGTCATGGCCCTGCGGGGCCATGCCTCCATCCAGGGCTCCACCGATATCCCGACGCTGTACCACTCGATCCACGGCTACATGGCGCACCCGTCGGCGCTCAAGCCGCACGGGTCGCTGGCGCAGTGGCTGGTCGAGGAGACCACGCCCACCGGCTACTGGGCCAACACGCCCAAGTTCATGGTGTCCTACCTGAAGTCCATGTACGGCGAGGCAGCCACCCGCGCCAACGACTTCGGCTACGACTGGCATCCGAAGATCATCGGCGACCACTCGCACATGCCGATGTTCGTCGCCATGAATGCGGGGCGCGTCAAGGGCATGTTCTGCATCGGCCAGAACCCGGCGACGTCACTCAACGCCAAGCTCGAGCGGGCCGGGCTGCGCAAGCTCGACTGGCTGGTGGTCAAGGACAACTGGCTGCACGAGACGGCGATGTTCTGGAAGACCGCGCCCGAGGTGCGGTCCGGCGAGATCAAGAGCGCCGACATCGCCACCGAGGTCTTCTTCTTCCCCTCGGCCCAGGTGGCCGAGTACGCCGGCAGCTTCACCAATACCCAGCGCCTGCTGCAGTGGCACTACAAGGCGGCCGACCCGCCGGGCGACTGCCGTTCCGACCTGTACTTCACCTACGAGCTGGGCAAGCGGCTCAAGCAGCTCTACGCCGGCTCCACGCTGCCGCGCGACGAGGGCTTCAAGCACCTCGTGTGGGACTACGAATCCCCGGACCCGCACGAGCGCCGGCGCGGCGAACCCTCGTCCGAGAAGATCCTTCGGGAAATCAACGGCACCTACAGCGCCGACCCGACGCGCCACCTCGGCGGCCCGGACGAACTGGCCGCCGACGGCTCGACCAGCTGCGCCTCCTGGATCTACTGCGGCGTCTACCCCTCGCCGGACAACAACCGCTCGGCCAACCGCCAGGCCGACCCGCCCGGCGTGAAGGGCGCGCACCTGGGCTGGGGCTTCGCCTGGCCGTCGAACCGGCGCGTCCTCTACAACCGCACCTCGGCCGACCCGCAAGGCCGTCCCTGGAGCCAGCGCAAGCGCTACATCTGGTGGGACGAGACGCTCGGCAAATGGGTCGGCCGGGACGTGCCCGACTTTCCCCTGAACAAGGCGCCGACCGAGCCGGCCAAGCCGGGCGCCATCGGCATGGAGGCGCACTCGGGCACCGATGCGTTCATCCTCAAGCCGGACGGCAAGGGCTGGCTGTTCGTGCCGGAAGGGCTGGCCGACGGGCCGCTGCCCACCCACTACGAGCCGGCCGAGTCGGTGGTGCGCAATCCGCTGTACAAGCAGCAATCCAGCCCGGTGCTCAAGTACTGGAAGATGGCCGGCAACGAGCTGGCGCGGCTGGGCGATCCGCTGTACCCGCATGTCATCACCACCTATCGGCTGACCGAGCACTACCTGTCGGGCGCCATGAGCCGCTGGAATCCCTGGCTGGTGGAGCTGCAGCCGGAGCTGTTCGTCGAGGTGTCGCCGGAGCTGGCGCGCGAAGTGGGCATTGCCAACCTCGACTTCGTGCGCGTGACCAGCCCGCGCGCTTCGGTGGTGGCCAAGGCCCTGGTCACCAAGCGCCTGCAGCCGCTGCGCATCGCCGGCCGCACGGTGCACCAGGTCGGCATGCCGTTCCACTGGGGCTGGGAGGGGCTGACCACCAGCGACGTGGTCAACGAGATGAGCGCGCTGGTGGGCGATCCCAACACCAGCATGCATGAAGGCAAGTCCTTCGTCTGCAACCTCCGGAAGGCCTGAAAAGGAGTATTTCGATGGCTGAACCGATGGGTTTCTTCACCGACCCGACCGTCTGCATCGGCTGCAAGGCCTGCGAGGTCGCCTGCAAGCAGTGGAACCAGCTGCCGGCCCTGGACGACAAGCGCAGCACGCTCTCCGGCGACAGCTACGACAACACGCGCAAGCTCGATGGCACGCATTGGCGGCACGTGAAGTTCGTCGAGCAGTTCTCCGACGACCGGCGCGACGGCCGCTGGACCATGCTGAGCGACGTGTGCAAGCACTGCGTGAACGCGGCCTGCCTGGAGGTGTGCCCCACCAACGCCATCATCCGCACCGAGTTCGACACCGTGGTCATCCAGTCGGACACCTGCAACGGCTGCAAGGCCTGCATCGGCGCCTGCCCGTTCGGCGTCATCGACATCAACCCGGTCTCCAACACGGCACAGAAATGCACGCTGTGCTACGACCGCCTGCAGGTGGGCATGGAGCCGGCGTGCTCGCAAGCCTGCCCGACCGACTCCATCGTGTTCGGACCGATCTGGCAGCTGCGCCAGCGCGCCGGCCGCCGGGTGGAACAGCTGCAGGCAGCGGGCGAGACGCGCGCCAGGCTCTACGGCGCGGACGACACCATGCTGGGGGGCCTGAACGCCTTTTTCCTGCTGGTGGACAAGCCCGAGGTGTACGGGCTGCCGCCCGACCCGAAGATGCCCAGCCGCAACCTGCAGCCCGGTGGCTGGCTCACCGCGCTGGGGGCGCTGGTGGTGGGGCTGGTCAGCCTGTTCAACTTCCGAGAGCGTGGCGCCCGCGAGGGCAAGGATGACTGAGATGCTCGACGCCCCCAGCAGCACCTGGTTCACCGTGCCCACGCACTGGGGCTGGCTGATCGTGCTGCATTTCTTCCTGAGCGGACTGGCTGCCGGCACCTTCTTCCTCTCGGCCCTGATCGACCTGACCCGGCCCGAGGCCGACCGCCGCCTGGCCCGGCTGGGCTACCTGGCCACGCTGCCGCTGCTGGCGGTGGTCGGCGTCATCCTGATCGTCGACCTGAAGCGCCCCGAGCGCTTCTGGCACATGCTGCTGGCCAACCACACGCTGGAGCCGATGTTCAAGCCCTGGGTGCCGATGTCGATCGGGTCCTGGGCGGTGCTGTTCCTGGGCCTGTTCGCCCTGCTGGCCTTCGTCGCGTCCTTTGCCGAGTGGCGGCGGCCGCACTGGACCTGGGCCCGGCGCCTGCGCCCGCCCGGAGCGCTGGGCACGACGGTGGTGGTGCTGGGCGCCTTCTTCGCGCTGGTGATCACCGGCTACACCGGCGTCATGATCTCGGTGCTGAACCAGCCCGTGTGGTCGGACACGCCGCTGTTCGGCATGCTGTTCAACGTGTCCGCCGTCGCCATGGCGGCGGCACTGCTGGTGCTGGGATCCCGCTGGCTGGGCGGCGAGATACCGGTGGTGGCCGCACTGCAGCGCATCCTGGCCTGGCTGCTGGGGCTGCAGCTGCTGGTGCTGCTCGCGCTGTTCCTCAACCTCGGCGATGCCGCGCGCGGCTGGCTGAATGTGTGGGGGTTCGTGCTGGCGGTGGGCGTCGTCGTCGGAGTGGTTCTGCCGCTGGTCGCGGCGCTGCCGCGCAAGGCGCCGCGCCTGGCCAGCCTGCCGCTGGCGGCCGCCCTGGTGCTGGCGGGCGGCTTCCTCGTGCGCACCGCCATCGTGTTCGTGCCGGAGGCCAACCTGCCATGAGACAGCTGCCGTGGATGTTGGCCGTGCTGCTGGCCGCCTGCGATGCCCCGGAGGCCGAGCGCGTACGCGGCGGCGGCCCGGGCGGCGATGTCGGCAACCGCCCCGAAGTCGTGCAGCTGCATGCCGGCTCGCGCCCCTACTACGACATCGAACGCGAGGCCAAGGGCGGCATGCAGGTGCTGGAGCCGGCGAACCACGCGCGCGGGTTCGTCCGGCCATGAGCGCGGCGGCGGCATCCCCCCGGCGTCCCGCTGGCGCCGTCGCCCGGCTGGACGCACTGGCGCAGGTCCACGCCGAATGGGTGCCGTGGCTGCGCGTGGTGCGCGAGCTCCTCCCCGCGCTGTCCGACCCTGCCTGGGATGCGGGCCCGCCCGTTCTCGCGCCCGGCGTGGAGTGGGCGCCGCGACTGGCCGGCGCCGGACTGCGGCCCGATGCAGGCGCCCTCGCCCAACTGCTGCAGCGACTGTTTGGCGTCGCCCATGCGCAGGGCCTGCATGCGCTGACGGGCACGTCGGCCGGTGCGCACGACGCACTGGCCGAAGAGGCCCTGGCCGTCTTCCTGGCGTCCATCAACCACGACCCGGCGGCGCTGGACCTGCAGGCTTCGCGCGTGGGCGCCACGCCCGAAGGCTGGCGTACCCTGGCCCGCCTGCTGCCCATGCCCTACCTGCATGCCTGCGGGCGGGGCTGGGCGGCCGAGCCCGATCCCATCTGGTCTCAGGGCTACTGCCCTGTGTGCGGGGCGTGGCCGGCGTTCGCCGAACTGCGCGGCATCGAACGCACACGCCACCTGCGCTGCGGCCGCTGCGGCACGGGCTGGCCGATGGCCATCCTGGCCTGCACCTACTGCGGCACCACCGACCACGACACGCTGGGCACGCTGGTGGTCGAGGGCCAGACATCGAAGTTCGCGGCCGAGACCTGCAGCGGCTGCTCGGGCTACCTCAAGACCTGCACCACGCTGCAGGCGACGCCGCCCGACGAGATCATGGTGACGGACCTCGAGAGCGTCGAGTTCGACCTGGCGGCGGTCGAGCGCGGCTTCCTGCGTCCGCCCGAGCCCGGCTTCGCGCTGGATGCCTCGCTCGCAGACCTTGCCGCGCCGCCGGCGATGCCGCGCCCGCAATGACCGAAACGCTACGCCCGGCCCGCATCTGCGTGGCCCTGCTGGCCGCGCTCGACGCGGCCGAAGGCCGCAGCCGCGCCCGCAAGCGCGACCAGACCGCGGACGCGATCGGCCTGTCGCTGAGGCGCGAGCTGCTCGAGCGCGTCGCGCGCGACGACCCCGAGCCGGAGGCATTCGAGCAGTGGCTCCTCGACCACGTGGAGGCCAGCGCCGCCCCGGGCGCGGCCCGCGCCACAGCCCGCGCCGTCCTCGACGAGTGGCGGCTGGCCCACCGGCTGGACTCGTTCGCGGCCTGGCTGGAGCTGGGGGCACCCAGCGCTGACGCGGGGACCGGCTGATCCATCCACCGCGCCCGCAGCGCTACAGCGACAGGATGTACGCGGCCAGGTTCTTGGCATCGGCCTCGGAGACCTGGGGTTGTGGCGGCATCGGCAACTGGCCCCACACTCCGACGCCGCCCTCGCGGATCTTCCTGGCCAGCTTGTCGGCGGCGCTGCTGTCGCCCTGGTACTTGGCCGCCACCTCCTTCAGCAACGGACCCAGGCGCTTCTGGTCCACCGCATGGCAGGCCAGGCACTTGGATTTCCTGAACAGGTCGGCATCGGCGAGGTGCCGACGGTCACAAGGAACACGGAAGCCACGGAGAAGGCGGCGGCATGGCGCATGGGCAGGTCCTCGTACTTCATCGGACACGCCGCACGGCCCGGCCGGGCCGCGCGGCGCAGGGCGGGTTTCAGTTCGGCGTCATCTTGTGATGTCGCCTTCATCGGTGGCCACGTACAGGCTTGGTCCTGTCGCCTTGCTCGTGATTGCAACACCAAGGCAACGTTTTCAGGAACGTTCAGTCAAGGTTCAAGGTTCTTGCGCTGGCGCTCGGGGCAGGTCTGATCCCAGAGCGATCAATTTTGTAATTCACTTGCTCGTCGCACTTCGTTGCTCCCCGCGGCGTTCGACCTGGAGAACAGCCATCGCTTCGCTCAGAAGATGGTTGGATTATTAGCCCGTCCAACACCGACCGAACGCAATGCCGACGACCATCAAGCAAGCCGACCTGATCGAATCCATCGCCGCCGCGCTGCAATACATCAGCTAGGTCTGAGATTGGCGAAAGCGTCGGCCGGGGCTGCGTTCATCGCAGCGCGATACCTGCTCATTTCGAATCGCGTTTCGCCTGCTGCTGCCTTCCGCGCGAGGAGACATGTGCCAGTGGCCGCTGCTGTCCCATCGCCTGTGCCCGCTTGGCGTGCGGCGTGGTAGCGGGGCTCTGCGTCGCGGCCTTGCTGGCAGCGGCGCTTCGTGGTCCGTCGCTAGGCGCCTTGCTGCTGCGGCTTGCTTGAGGCTTGTCGCTGGTGCGACTCCTTGCCTTCGACTCCACTGCGAGGCGAACGGCGGATCGCACGGTCGTCTTACGTCCAGGCTTGCTGGCGGCTGGCTTTTCGGAATGTCGTTCGCGTTGAGCCTGCTGCTTCTCCAAGCGGCCAAGCGCCTCGGAAAACACCTGCACCTTCTGATCGGTCCGAGCGTTGGCGACTCCGCTGCGGCCGGATTTCGTCCCACTCCGCTCCCGCGTCGATACGCGTTGACGCCGCAGCAGGTCCTGGTACTTGTCACGCTCATTTCGAGTCCGCCGTATCGTGGCCTGCAGTTCCTTGTCGGCCATCTGCGGCGCCTGATCGCTCAAGCTGCTTTCGAAGAGTGCCATCTCCTTGGTGGACAGCAGGCGTGCTGCCTGGATGCGGTTCCATGCCATTGAATCTCCTGTTCTGTTGTCGAGCCATCTCAGATTGCCACCATAGGGCGATGCGGCGCGCAGGAGTGGCGGTTGAGTCCACGTGGGTGACGTCCCACGCACAGCTTCTGCCGATCGAACGGCCGCCCAAACTGCCTCACTTCTGCTTCGAGCGGGTCAGCTTTCGCCACAGCTGACCGAGCAGACCGCCCGGCGGGATTTGTTCCCGGTGCTTGGCCCATAAAGCGTTGGACCATCTGTCGGCCGTAATGAACAGGGCCACAACGACAACCGCCAGTAAACATGCGCCGACAATTTCAATGATCATGAAGCGCGTTTTATATGAAGACGGCCGCTGGGTGACGATGTTTGCAAGGCGCTTGTGCGCGGCCACAACATGGCCGGGCATCCCCATGCGTCACGGGCTGGCGGGATGGCTGCCCACGTGGCCTTCGGCGCAAGAACGGCAGTCCTTGGCGTTGTGCTGTTCGTTGCTGGCATCCAGCTCGCAGCTCGAACGGGTGCACTTCCTGCGAGTCGCAGGGGCGGGATCGTTGTCCTTGTCTGTGCTGCGCTTTGCATCGGGAACGTTGCAATCGGCTTCGTCGTGGGGCTCGCACTGGCCGTTCTGAGCAAGCGAGGACTGCTGCATCTTTAGAGCTGAGCGCGCCCAGCCGTTTTGTGCTGATTTGTGCAGGTGCGCAGCGTCGCAGCAGCGTGGCCCCGAGCGTTTGAAGTGCCGCCGAAGCGTGGCGGAAGGCGCCTCGACAGCCTTTGGGATAATCCCGCCCTGCCCCACCACACCGCCGGAACCCGCATGCCCACCACGATCAAGGCCGCCGACCTCATCGAATCCATCTCGGCCGCCCTGCAGTACATCAGCTAAGCCTGAGACTGGCGAGAGCGTCGGCCCAAGCGGTATGGGCCAGCGTGTAGGGCAGCGTGCAGATAGTGTGCAACAGTGCCGGTTTTGACGGGCGCCGGCGAGAACTAGCTTGTCACCGCCATGCTGCTGATGAAACCGGCAGCAAGCAGCGCTTCCAGCGCCACGCTGGAGAGAATGCCGGGCTTCGCTCGCTTCGCGATCAGCTCGAAAATGCCAATGAGGGCTAGCAAGCTCAGCGCAACAGCAAATCCTGCAGCGATGCCCCACCGCGCTTCGGGTGCTGACGTCGCTCGCACCATGAGCAGCAACGCCGCGAGGCCAAGATAGATGCAGCCGATTCGCCTTCCAATCAGCAACCCGGTTGGGCTAGGTTCAATTCCCCAGCGACGCAACAGAAGGCCCCCAGCGAACAGCCAAGCCAAGCCCAGGAGAATTGCCGCTACTGCGGTGACGACAGCAATGGTGGAAAAGGACATGAGTGACGATCCGGCTGCAGTTCACCAGCATTGTGGGCTGCTCGGACCAGTTTGCAAGTGGTGCGGACGGGTTTGACGGGAGCGTGGGGACGCTGCGGAAGCCGCTGCTTGGGCATTGCTGATGCCTGGGCCGCACAGCCGGGCGCGTGCACTGTTTGGGCAAGTTGCGCCGCGCACGGCCGGCGAACATTTTCCTGGGCAGTCCGACCGCCTAAGATCGCTCGATAACCACCTCGCTGACCTGCATGAGCGGCTGGATGTCCGTGTAGTTGGGAATGTCCGCCATAATTTCTTTCGCGTGCGGACCGAAGGCCGTTTGAAAGCTGTCGACCGACTCGCAAAAGATGTCGCATCTGCCGACGTACACAGGCTCGGAACCAGGGGCTCCCCCGGCGATTCCCTTGTCAACTGTGTAGTAAAGGCATGCATCACCCATTCGACGCTTGACCAGCGGCATGTGCTTGTCCCGGTAATACGCATGGTCGAACCGGGCCCCCTTCGAATGAGGGTACATGACGCTCACCTTGATCATGGCATGTTCTCCTTGGAAACGAGCCAGGATAGGCAGCCAGCAAGCGCCGCAGTATCGGGTTTACCTGGGGTCGGCGTCGCCTGCACATTGCAAATACTCCGGGCTACCCTCCCTTGAAAAAGCGCGGGTCGCCGGCTAGCGCCCAGCACCAGCACAGGAACGAGGTTCGCTCATGTTTCTGCAGATCGACGGACACAAGATTTTCGCCCTTAGCTTCGGAAGCGGGGAGAGGACGCTTTTGGCGCATGGCGGCTGGATCAGCAACTTCGAAGACTGGATTGACGTCGTTGCCCTGCTAAGTAGCTCTTGGCGCGTCGTGGTGTACGACCACCGTGGTTCCGGTGAATCGCCCGTTCCAGTTGAAGCGATCACGTCCGAAAGTCTCGTTGACGATGTTTTCCGCGTGATGGACGCGATGCAGATCGACCGCTGCATCTTGGGCGGCTTTTCGCGCGGGACGGCTACTGTCCTGCGCGCCGCCGTCCAGCAACCGCAGCGGTTCGACGGCTTGGTGCTCTTGAACGGGCATGGGGAGGTCCGCGACCCAAGCTTGCCCGTTGCGACTCGCATCGCTCCGTCCAAGTGGCCAGGCGAGACACACGAAGAACACTTGCGCTGGTTTATCGAGCGTTGCACGCCGGAAGAGGACGTGGATCACATCCGGCGTTGGGGCATGCACATCCTGTTCCGCTCCCCACCCGATATTGCCGATCGATTGTTCATGGTGGAATTTCAGGACAAGATCGACTGGCCAACCCGACTGGCTACCTTTTCCCTGCCGACGCTGCTGATACACGGGCAAAAAGATGCCCTGTTCGATGTGCGTAACTTCCACTACTTAGACTCGCTACTGCCGAACTCCAAATTCGTAGAGTTGGAGGGAAGCGGACATCTACCGGCCATGGTGCGACCCAAAGACGTTGCCCATGAGATCAAGACGTTCTTCGAACGGACCTAAATCGACTCCCCAAACGGGCTTGGAACCACTCAGTACATAAGCTAAGTCAGAAGTCAGCGGAAGCGTCAGCCCAAGCGGCTTCGGCCAGCGTGCAGCGCAGCGTGCTGATGTTGTGCGGAGGCCGCGCGTACGCAGTAAGCTGGCTATACGACCCGAGCGCATCGCGCGAAGCCGGCGTTAACGACACAGGCTGGTGTGACGGATGCGTCATGAAAGCTGCTTATGTCTGACACCATTTACCTCATCAACGGCGTCATCTATCAGATAGCGAGTAGGGATGCCCATCTTGTCGTTCTGACGTTGGTGGATGATCCGCACGACAACAGCCCGCCCGATCAACTGGAATACGACTCGAATGAGTTCGACCGAAAGATTGCGGCAGGTGATATTTCAGTAATGTGAAAAAAGGCGCTGGAGCAGACATGGCGAAGCTCGGGATCAATGCAGCTTTCGCAGCGTACGGCGCCGTACTCAAAAATCCGCAATGGTCCGTATCCGCTTGGACGCCCTCAGGCGAACTGGTCGTAAGTCTTTGGGACCACCACTTCCGTAAGGGAGCGCCACCCGGAATGATGGACTTTGCTGATTCCTTTGCTCGGTGGTCGGGGCATGGGAACAAGGAGTTCCGGGAGAACTTGAGCAAGGCGTATGCTGCGGAAAGTCGCATTCGCTTAGTAGTTGCTAAGACGGATCAGATTGCGCATGTTGAAGCGGGGGAAGATGCGAGCAAGATTGGCAAGGAGTTCTTCCTGCGCGATGATCTGGTCGGCTTGGTCCACGAACTTACTGCCGATCGCTACGTCATTCGGTTCAAGCGCCAGTAGTGTTCTCGCCCACGACTGTGCATGGCCACTCCATTCACATCGTGACCGGAGCGTGCATCGTCTGCTGAATCCGTGCAACAAGGCACAGTCCTGCACATCTCTGCTTCGTATACAGTAGAGCTATGAGCTGGCTCAAGATTCAGATTGCTGCGGCACCCAAGCTTGCTCTTCTTGCTGGACAGTCCTTGTTCGCGCTTGGCGGCTTTCTGATCGTCAGCGGCTTAATCGGTCGGGTCACCACCACCGCAATCAACTCAAGTCGTAGCCTCAGTAAGCTTCCGGCCCTGACTGGCTTGAGAGAGGCTTTCCCGACATACGCCTTGTGGTGGGTACCGGAAAGCCTGCTTGGCTACGCGCTCCCCGGGTTGCTCGCCATCGGTGGCATTTATGTTGGCCAGCCAGCCAAGCAGCTGCTGCAGGCACGGCGGACCGCGTTGAACAAACGGCGCAGGTAGCCGTGGCAAAGCTCGCGATCAACGCCGCATTCGCAGCCTACGGCGCAACGCTAAACAACCCCCAATGGTCAGTTTCAGCGTGGACACCTTCGGGCGATCTGGTTGTTAGCCTTTGGGATCACCATTTCCTGCCCGGCGCCCCGCCCGGCATGATGGACTTTGCTGACTCGTTCGAACGTTGGGCTGGGCACGGGAACAGAGAGTTTCGTGAGAACGTCGCCCGCGCTTTGGCCGCTGGAAGTCGCGTGAGAATGGTCATCGTCAAGACAGACCAGATTGGACGAGTGCAGGCCGGAGAGGTCGCGAGCAAGATCCGCAAGGAGTTCATCCTGCGCGATGACCTCGTAGGCTCAGTCCACGAACTCACCGGCGATCGCTACGTCATTCGGTTCCAGCGTCTGTAGCGGGCCCGAATGGCGTGCGGCACTGTAGCTCGAAAGATCCAGAGAATGGGGGCTACACCGCCCAGGAGGGGAGGCAAATACCTCAAGAAGGACGGGCTGGGCGTCTACCACACGCTGCAGTCGCTCATGAGCTTCCGAACACGTGGGGCGACGGCTAGCTGCACATCAACGTACAGGCGGCGTCACCATCAACAAGCAGGAGTGGAAGACCACCGTGACTGGCACCGCGTCATGTTCTACGGCGACGACACGCGCTACGACCTGCAGATGCACCCCATGGGTGTGGCGAGAACACCTAAAAGGAATACGTATGGGCTACAAACCTGACCACTGATGTGCCCATGTCTGCTGTTCACCTACATTGATGACAGGGGCCGACTGACAGATGAGCAGCGGGGTGGACGACGCCTGCCAGGGACAATGCTGTGCATGCGTTGGAGGAACCCCATGCCCAAATTCGACTGGCACAAGGAGCACCCCGGCTGGAAGCTGGCCGCATGGGCGCTGCTGTTGACGCCCACCATCCTGCTCGCGGCGGCAGCGCTCCTTAAAGCCCTCAAGTGAGTGATCTGCTCGCGGGTAGCGGTCCGGTGCTCTTCAATGGACCACGACGACGCCTGTCTGCCGGTGCAGAGATGAGTCGTCATACGTGGCACACCGATGGACCTACTTGGTGAACTGGAAATTGGCGCGGTAGGTCGATCCATCTTTGAACTTCATCGCTAACTGCCGGCATCCAGTCCACTTCTTGTCCGTCTTCCAAACATACGTGTATTGCATGGTGAGCGGATCGTACTGAAGTCCCGAACTACCAGCAGTGTTGACCGTTTCTTCAACGGGATCTACTTCCCCACCGGTACAATTCGTTGTGACTGCCTGCGGAACACCATCAAGGATGTCCATGAACATCCTGCGCATCACGGCCACACAGCCGCACAGGAAGATGGCCGTGAGCGTCCAGCCCCTGTTCAGCATCAAGCACGACGACCCGCTGCCCATCTACAGCAAGGACAACACGCGCTACGACCTGCACGGCCAGGCGAATGTCCATTTTCTCTTGAGTTCAAATAAAAGGTCACCTGTGTACCTTGGCAATGACTTACGCACCATTCGTACCAGTGTGAAGAACATCACCTAAGCTCTTGTGGCATCTGGTCTTTCTTGCCACATAGCCATAGCTGTTCTATTGTTACGGTGCTCGCTGATGCCCACACTCAGGTGGCTGCCAAGTCAAGAGACATTCTTTTTGAACGGCATTGCTTGACCTCTTGCCAAGAATTCGGGAAACATAGAAGGCACTGGTCATTCACACCCTTTGGTTGCGAACTTCTACTTCAAGCTGTAGACAATGGTGATTCACCAGCTCTGGCGGAAAGACTTTCACTTCAGTATCCGCGAATAGTCGCCATCCTCATGGCGAACTTTCAATTCATGTTGGCTCGTGCCTTGCGCTCGGCCCCGCTGCTTGAGGCTCAACAGCGGACCTTTTTCCAAGCCGGTTCACCGCGTCAATGATGCCCCCGCCCGAAATGCAAATGGCGCCTAGTACCATGAACATGAGTGCCTCGATCTCGTGAATAGCGCCTTTGGAAGCGCCAAACACGCTCAGACCAGCGATAAAGGCTACCGCTCCGATGATGTATAGGAAGAAGGCCAAGGGGCCATCGTAAGACACCACGTGTAAAAAGCGTAGCCTGAACAGTTAGTAGTTGCCCTAAGAAGCCCCGTACCTTGTCGCCACCTTGGTTCCGAAGGTTGGCGCCTACGTTGCTTGCGCAAAACCGCTCCTGACCCACGCCAGCCCTGCTGCTACTCCCCACAAGAACGCAGGCGGCAGCACCAGCAACATTCCGAACCGCACCCAGTCTGGAAGTGCTGTGTATGGGTACTGGGGGCTGCTTCCATGCTTAGTCAGCCAGTTTGTGTCAAACAGAGCAAGGGGATCACTCACCCAATACCAGAACACATAGCCACAATAGTCTCTACCGCCGTATTCAACCCATGGCCCGAGGCCACAACCCAAGAGGTGTACCCGCTCCCAAGCAAAGAGGCCTACCACCGCTAGCAGCCAAAGCGTCGTGGCAAACACTCCAAGTCTGAACCAACCTCTACTCATGTTCACTTAATCCCGGCGCGTTGACGCAGCTCTTCGTAAAGCTTGTACGTACCGTCGTGAATGTTCTTCAGCGGATTGGCTTTGCAGTAGTTGTCCATCCAGAGAAGAACTTGATCCCCTTTAACTCCGCGCAGAGGGTCTTCTTTGACTTCGTGCCGAAGCGCCGAGTTGAGGCCGCTGATAAACCCTAGCAACCACCAGCGGTGCCCCGTAACGTCCTGCCGGACCCACGTGCCGCAGTCAGGAACCTCATAAGCCAGCGCAGCTTGGGCACTGCCCACGCTTGAAAGTGCGAGACCTAGAATGAGCGCCGCTGCTTTCATCACTTTTCTTTTACGTTGACGTCGAAGCCACCATATGTTAAGTTGTGGTAATGGTCGATACGGATGTTGAATCTGCCGTCCGACACACTAAGCAGCGCAAAGATGCCAGCGATGATCAGCAGTCGTAGCAGGGAATCTTTACTGAAGAGGAACTCGAAGAAGCGCTTTACCTTGTCCATGTTCTAGCTTCAATAGCAGAGCGCCGATCATGCCAGCAGCAGGGCATCCCGTCAATGATGAGCTACTAGCAGAGCACCAAGTCGCTACTTGTGCAGTTGAAAGTCTGCGGGGCAAACCAGCTATCGCTGTAGTGCTCTAGCTTCTAGTATGTTGCGTCCACTGGCAAAACATTGCTCTATGACCTGCTCGATGAATTCGCCATTCTTGAAGCACGTATTTGCGTGCGGCCTCTTTGCCTGCTCCTTCGCCGCCTCTGCGCAAACCATCGAAATTAAAGGCATCTATCTTGGAATGCCAGAAGCCGATTTCAAGCAGCTTCATCCGAACCTGAACGGGTTCACAGTTGCCGGCATTCAATCCAAGTACAGCACGCCCTACGTGTATTTCAAAGATGGGGTGCTGGACTCATTTTCATTCTACTTCACCGCGAACGGGTACGACGACGTAAGAGCAGCGCTGTTGACAAAGTATTCGAGCCAGTTCCAATGCGAAGAAGAGATCGTCAGTACTCGCGCTGGCGCCTCTTTCAAACAAGAGCGATGCAGGTCGGATTCGCCGGCAGGCTCGGTCACTCTTTCTCGGTTCGTATCTGACATCTCGACCAGCAGCTTGAGCATGATGTCTCGCCGACTCATCGACGAGTTGAAAGAAAAGCAGAAGGCCAAGCGGGGCGACATTTAGGTGGTGGCCTTCCAAAGCTTCCCGTCAGCAAGTCCAACCCCATTGTGGGCGATTAGGTTCCGCTTCTTTGCCAACGCTTTAATTCTTTTTGCACCGCTTGGAATGCTGCCCAGTGCGACCCGCTCCGTGCCCCCACAATTCCTGTCAGCAGATCAATGCGCGGTGGAAGGGCTAGATTCGCTTCGATCAGCGGCTGCGCGATTGGGTCGCGGGGACAGTGCCGCAGCGTAAGTGCTGCCCTCAATAGAGCCAAACGCCATAACAAACCTGCCCACTTCTGCTGCCCATTTGGCGCGCATCTTCTCGTGGGAATCCCCTTCGTCCGCGTCTTTCATTCTCGTAGTCTACCGCTGGGGCATGTCCAACCCATGCCAACCAGACTTGCACCGGTTAAAGTGATGACGACGCATTGCCCCGCCCTGTCTGCCCGACTTGGAGCAGTGAGGGCAGCGGACGACGGGCAATGCCGAGTGTGCATCGGCGATGCTGTCCTTGTGGTCCTGCGACTTTGCGACGCCTTCCCTACTCGCGCTCATCTTGTCGCGCGTGCAAGCGGAGTGGGACCTCCCTAGTTTTGCTTCCCGGCTGTTCTCCTCGCAGGCCTTGATTACCACGTTGCCGACTGCGTAGTCGCCAAGATCGTCCTTCCGCGCCATGCAGAACTTGCCGCGCCCATTCCCTCGCAAGTGCAGCTTGCCGCTTTCTATCCAGACCTGCAGCCATTCCTCAAAGGTCATCGTGACCTGGATGCGGTGGCCGTTGCGATCCGGTTTGCGGCGGGCCTGGGTTTTCTTCTGTACGTTGTACGCGTCGCGCACCTTGCGCAACTCTTGGTCTGCCAGCTTCATGCTGATCTCCTCTTAATGTCGGCCTACGCTGGACCGAACTCCAGTCTGCGTTCGCAGCTGCTTTCTCGCAATATTTACTTGGGTCGCCCGGCCTGCACTGCGCGCCCATGCGGCCTACAGCCCCATAGGCACGTCTGGCAGCCCCATGGCTTGACGATCGGTGCGGTCGTCGCCTCAAACGTTATCGTCGCGCTCACACAACAGCAAGTCACACATTGATTTCATTCGAATCGCCCCGTCATTCCGTAGTTGTTAGTAGCGCCTTCCGGCGTTCGCTTGCTGCACCTGCTCGAATTCATCGCGCAGCTCTGGCGGAATGTAGGATCGCCCGTTTCGGTTATTGACGTACCATTCGTACCCGCTGAACGTATAGCCTTCATCGAAGCGATAGCGCTCAGCGGGATTCCACTCGCTGGGGTCCTCGCCCGTCCACAAGGGCCGATCCGACTTCCTTACGTACGACGAGCTTTTTTTTTCAGCGATTCGCGCCAGTGCCATACGTCTGCCTCGGTGAAAGGATCCATCACGTCGTAGCGGACCTTGTTGTCGGCGTCTAGAACATACTTCGCATTGACTTTCATCCAGTCAGGCCGCTTACCCCGGCTCTGAGCATTGCAGTAGTAGGTCACGCCGCTTTCCGGGCTGGTCCACTTATGCGTCGGCTGCATCTCACCGGGCTTCTTACGCGGCACCTTGCCGTTGGCATCCTGCGGCTGCTGCTTAGGCGCAGACTCGGTCGTGTTCTCACCGGCGGGCTTGGTGAGGTCGTGCCACACGTCTTGCGGCTTCAGGCCCAGCGCTGCGTACTTGTCTCGGTCCTGCTGCCGCAGCGCAGCGATGATCTTGCCCTTCTGGTCCGCCTGCTTTGCGAGCTGATCTTCGATGGCCTTTTGCTGGCTGATCAGCTGCTGCCGTTCCGCGATCAGTTGGTTGATGTCGATTACTTGCCCGTCCGATTGCGTACCGTTGGAAGCGATTGCAGTTGCCGTGCTCATGGTTGGTTCCTTTCAGAAAATTAAAACAAAGTCATCCCCTCTCGACGGCACACAGACCTGAGATTGCAATGGGCAAAGCTAGCGCTCGACTCGGATGCTTCCGCACTCGAGCGATTGATTCGCGTCGCTGGGATGGACACAGATTACGGAACGCCCATTTAAAAGGCAAGCGGAATCCGTTGACGCCACGTCGCGCTTCTGGCAGGAGTTTCCGCGCCGATCCTCGAAAGTTTGGAGGTTTTCACTCGGGAGGCACTTGCCAAATTGATTTGGCGCATGCCAGTTTCCGGCGAGCAAAGCAATCGCCTTGTGTTGCCGATACGCAACAGCCAAGCATTTTTTCAGTAGCTGAACGGCCGCGACATGCCTCCACCCCAAAGTTCGAGAACTTAAGTTGATCCACGTGAGACCAGAACGCATCCTCCGTCTGCATCGCACGCATGCAAGAGGATCCGATGTATCTCCCGCAAATCAAAGCACCATTTGCCGCCGAGTACCTGGCATTGATTGCGGTCGGGGCAACGCATCAAGAAGCAGTCGCACAGATCGCGCAGTCGAATGAAATCGACCCCGTTCAAGTGGAGGCCGAATGCGCGTCCAACTAGGCCGCGTAGTCGCCACGCGCAACTGCCTCGATCATCTCGTCTCAATTGGCGCAAGCGCCGTGCCGTACCTAAAGCGGCACCAGCGAGGCGACTGGGGCAACCTGGGAAGCTCCGACAAGCAAGACAATGAGCAAGCGCTGCTGCACGGCGGAAGAATTCTTTCCAAGTATCTGTTGAAAGACGGGACGCCGATTTATGTGATTACAGAAGCAGACCGAAGCTACACGACGGTGATGCTGGTCGGCGACTACTAGCCACTCTGCAACGCAGCGTCATTCTTTTGTTGATTCATCATGCAGGTGAACCAATCATTGGCTATACGGCGATTGCGCCGCGTTCCACAGGTGAATCGAACATGTCCAAGGTCAAGAACCTGATCAACCCAGCTGCGCAAGCCGACTCCCAGGGATTCATGGCCGAACTCGGCAAGCTGGCGCAGCCGTTTACTAAGCCGGAAACCCCGGCCGATCCGGTCGAGCGCATGCGTGCCAAGTTCGCAGCCCACGTGGACGCCACGGTCAAGGCGATCGCCGATGGGGCCGACAAGGGCAAGTGGTTCCGCAAGCAATCTGACGGGACGTTCGTCTTGTCCTTCCGCAACGCCAACAGCGCCCTAACGTTGAACGGCGCCAAGCAGTTCCAAGTCCCCGATGCCGAAGCCGCCATCAAGCTGCTCGAAGCAGCCAAGACTGCAGTTGATGCCGGCGAACTTGACGACGCGCTCAAGGCTACCCAACGCAAGCCCCCCGACCGAATGAAGAAAGAGCCGCAGTCCGTGTAACCCGAAAAGCCGGCGTAACCGTTCGTGGCTTGCCATCCCTATCGGACGATCTCTCGCGCGGTGCTGTCGTTGTGTCGTTCCTCGTGAGCATCATCCGTCCGTCTGCCATCCATAGACAAAGCCGTAGGGTGAAGAGGACGGAACGGACGAACTTGGCAAGCGCCTGGAAAGACCTGACGAATACCATTGGTAAGTACGACGACCACCTGACACACTACGGCGATCATGAACAGAGTTCATGAAGCTCTTGAAGGACTCCGTGATGATCTGGGAGACATGACACGTAAACACGTGAAGCTACGACCAGACGAAACGAGCAGAAAATGCAGACTGCTTGTTCCAGCGCTTTGCGCCATCCGTACTACCTTCGCATCCCTAACCAACTTATCGACCGAGTTTTCATCTAGCTGGCGCTACGGAGACTCCAAGCTGCATGGGCAGTGCAGCAACTCCGGTTGTCTTCACCCTTTTCAGGAGGTCGTTTACTGATCGCATCGGGAGAACGCGATCACCTGCGGCTTTGTTATTTTCCAGGCTGGTTGCAAGGTCGCTTTACGGGTCATATGCCAGACCGTTTTGCACAGAACCACCTTGCGTGGAAACTGACCCCTATTGCCTGCACAGCAGTCAGGATGGACTGCGTTCGGAAGTGCAACTACCGGCAGCAGCGATCAGGTCGAAAAGGAAGAAGCCCCGTGACGGATCATGCATCACGGGGCTTCACATCTATGAGCGCACTGCATGTGCTCACCGCTGAAAACTCACGCAACCATGATCGCTGCTTGCAATCTATTTAGCAAACGGCTACCAACGACGCTTGCCGAGTCAACCTGCACACGAGCCATCCCGGCGTCTGCTTAAAGTACGCATTTCCTACGGAAATCCGCTCAACTCTGCACGAATTCTGCGCAAATACAATTCATTCACGGAGACCGCATGCCTTCTGGCTTGGCCGCACCCATTTAATACAGCTTATATTCCATGGCACCGCTTTCTATTTTCGTGAGTCGCGACCCACATGGGGTAAGCGCAGCGCCAATCGGAGCCAACGCCGGAGTGACCGCCCAAGCTGGCGTTGCTCACATGATGCCTGGCTGACAGCGGCAGTGTTGGCTTTCGCTTAGATTACGAGCAGATTTGCCGGATTAATCGTACAATAAAGATCCAGGCTCCTATGCGAGAATCGATTATGGCGGTTGTAATAAGCGTTGAAGAGCAGCGCCTCATCAACGGAAATTCAGAGCTTATTTCGAATGATCCAGTTTACGACGAGTTTATAGACTGGCTGGGCTCAATGGGGTTCCTGTACGTCTACTCAGAGACTAGCGACACGAGCCTTCACTATGAAGTCCACGAGCTGTTATTCGAGCATGACAGCGAAGCCACCCAAGCCTATCTGACGTGGGGCACTAGGCTCAACATGGAAATGTACAAAGAGTAGTTAGTAACGTTCCACGGCCACTTAATTGCAGGGCGTTCAGACTGCTTGACTCCGCTTGAGCTGAACCGCGCTACGAAACTGGCGTGCGGTTGATCTTAGAGAGCGTCTCTTGGCTACGCTTCTGCTTCAGTCGAAGGTCGGCTTGCTTGGCAAGCTCCTTTTGCCGCCTGGCATTCTTCAGCTGCACTTGCGCGCGTTGCTTTTGCGCCTTAATGGCCTGCTTTTCCGAATCGACTGCTTCGGAGAACGTTGCAAATTCGTAGTATCGCATCGGGTAAATACCTCCACCAGTATTTACCCGGCGAGCACATGCGAAACGTTCACCCGCTGTCTTCGTTTAGCAGCTACTCGAACAGCTTGATCAGCAAACCCAGCGCAAACAAGCACAGGAACAGCTTGAAGGCGGCGGTCAACAGCCATTGCATAAAGCGCAGCAGGTGCGGCAGCAACACGATCACCGCGACTTAGAATAGGAGGCGCTGCATGTCGGGTTACCTCACGACGGATAGCTTCGGAGCGGAACTGCCCTTCCCGTGCGCCTGCTGCATGCCGTCAAGGACGCGGGCGGCCTTCTCCGCGACTGCGCCGGTCTCTACGTGGCTGTAGACCATCGTGGACTGAATATTCTTGTGCCCGAGCAGCCCTTGCACTTCGACCAAAGACATGCCGTTCTGTAGCATGCGCGACGCGAACGTGTGGCGCGCCGTGTGCAAAGTAATCTTGCCCGCATCACCGGAAATGCCGGCTCGCTCAAGTGCATTTCGCAGCCAAGAATAATTATTATTATGGCGGCGCTTGCTAGGGAACACCCGTCAGCTGCTTCGGCCTTTCAACGCGAAAGCATCGCTTCGAGCTGATCGCTCATCACGAGCGTATTGTCCACACCGCCCTTCTGCCGGTGGATTCGGAGCTTGCGTCTTTCCAGGTCTACTTGGGCCCACGTCATCCGGGCGATCTCACGATACCGACAACCCGTATGGATCAGGGCCAGGAGGAGATCCGTGTTGTCTTGCCGCGCTTTGTCCGTCCTGGTGCACTTGCCGGGGTACTTGGCCTTCGGATCAATCGCGGCGAACAAGGCCGCCTCTTCTTTCGCAGTCAGGTACCGTAGCCGAGTCTTCTCCGGGTACATGCGCGGGAGCTTCACTGCGGTCGCCCACTTCCGTTCCTCCGCGAACTTCACGACCGCGTTCCAGTAGCTGACGGACACGACTAGCGTGTTGCGGGACACGCCAGCATCGCGTCGCTTCTCGATGACCCCTTGCAGCTGCGCAAGGGTCAAGTCGCCCATGCGTATGTTGGGCAACGCAAGGAAGTGCCTTAGGTGGACTTGCGCATTGGCGTGCCCTGCCGTCCCCTTCCTTGCGTCAAGAAAGGCCTTGATGACCGAGTGCAGCAGGACGGGCTTGGTGCCCTTGAGAATGACATCTTTGATCGCTTCCGCTTCCCAAAGGGCTGCGATCTGTTCGGCGAGCTTCTTGTCGCCAGTCTTGGTGCTGCGCGCGAACGTGTGGCCCTGGACGACTTTGCGCCAGTGCCAGATTCCGTTGCGTTCTGTGAGAGCCATTGCATCCTCGATGTCGTTTAACACGACGGAGGATGCGTTCAGGCGGCCATGGCATCAACCTGGTCGGCAGAAGTTTTCATCACAACGGAACGGCAGCTGCTAGTTGAGCAGCATGCAGTCCAGTTCATCCACAGCATCAAGGAATTGGAAGCTCATGGATTCGCTCGCTGCTCGGTCCATCCCTCGCTTTAACTATGGACGGCTGCTCCGCGACTGTCTGACGATCACCTCTCCTGCTTCGCGGGAGCTCATCAAATGCGTAAGCTTCAAGCGATAGTCCGTGTAAGTGCAGACGCGCACCGCGCGTACTACGCTGCTGATGAGCAAAGCGAGCCTCAACCTTTTAGAGGCTCATCTACTTTCTGGCCCGACAGAGTTAGGTGAAGGAGTTTTCAATGAAGCTATTGCTGAGTGTCTTTGCCGCAGCGCTCCTAGCTGCGTGTGGGGGAGGTGGGGAGGAAATCCCAGCTCAGAAGCGTGGCCAGGCCGAACAGGCCCAACGCATCTCTTAACCAATCATGGAGTTCACTTTGAAAGTTAAATCTCTCATCGGGGTGGTTCTCGGGAGCGTAATCGCTTGGTCAGGGAATTCAACATTTGCACAGACTGAAGACTGCAATGCGGTACTAACTCGAGTAGATAGCCTGCTGGCAATTCACGCGCCGCACTACATGGGAACTGCAATGCAAGCCAAGGCCTTAAGAGACGCTGGCGCAAATCACTGCAAGCTGGGCGAGAACACACAAGCTGTGAGCGCACTCACACTCGCCGAGAAAATGTTGTCCTCAAACTAGGGAAATAGAGATGCTCAAACACTTAGCTGGGCTCATGCTTGCCTGTGTCATCCCATGGCAGGCTAATGCGGCCGTCGTGAATACTCTCCCTGGTGGGACCCCGATCCCCATACCAGCGAACAACCAGATTACGAGCGGACCAGTCGTCACGTCTGATTTCAAGTGGATTAGTACCCACTCTAACTCAGCGTTTGGTTGGACTGGTGGGTACGGGTTTTGTGACCGAGGTCAGTGGAATACTACACCAATGCTCGGCTTGAACACGGGCGTTGGTTACATGACCTTGAGTTTTCCAGAACGACGTTCCGGATTCCTTGCTGAAGTCAATTGGGTTGGTGCCTGCAGCAGCTACACAACATCCATCCAAGCATTAGATGCGAGCGGAAACGTAATCGAGACGATTAACCTACCCAACAACGCAACTTACTTACCCGCACCCAGCTATATCGGCTTCTCATACTCCACAGCACAAATAGCCGCGATTCGGTTTTCTGGTGGCTATATAGGTGTCCGAAATATGACGCAGACCGGAGAAGTTCAAGTACCCATAGCAGATGCTGGTTCGGACCAAACGGTAGATTCAGGACAACCAGTCCAGTTGAGCGGGCGGGGCTCTAGCCCCAGCAATCTATCGTTGTCCTACCTGTGGAGTCAGACCGCCGGGCCAGAAGTACAGATAGTCGACGTTAATAACGCATCAGCGTCATTCATCGCCCCAGTCGTGAATGCGAATACAACGCTGACCTTCCAGTTGATTGTTAAGGACTCACGCGGAGTTACAAGCCAACCAGACACCGTAAACGTGACAGTTGTCAAGCAGAACAACCCTCCAATTGGTGATGCTGGTGACGCAACTGGTGTTCGCGAAGGCGCTACGAAGACGCTCAATGCGAGCGCAAGCTACGACCCTGACGGTGACGCCATCACGTCATACTTGTGGCAGCAGGTTGGTGGACCAACAGTCACGTTGAGTCCTGGCGCGAACGTAGTGTCTCCAAGCTTCCTTGCTCCAGTCGGGGGTGGTAGCGTCTCGTTCAAGGTGACGGTCTCTGACGGCAAGTTGAGCGGCACGTCACCTACAATCACAATCCCGATCACGGCCAACAACCCACCCGTAGCAAATGCAGGCGTGCCAGTCACCACTGACGAGGGCACGCCAGCTACGTTGAACGGTGGCGCAACGACTGATCCTGATGGTGATCAGGTTAGCTTCTCCTGGACGCAGCTTACTGGGCCGACGGTGACGCTCAACGGCGCAAATACTGCTACTCCGTCCTTTACTGCTCCATGGGTCAACGCAGGGGGATCAACGCTGACGTTCCGTATGACAGCAACGGACAACTACGCTGCGAATCCCAGGTCTGCAACGGCAGATGCAACGGTCAACGTGCTGAACGCCAACGATCCGCCCAACTGCTCGCTCGCGATGCCTAGTGTTCCGAAGCTGTGGCCGCCCGATCACCGCATGGTGCCTGTGACGATCAAAGGCATCACGGATCCCGATGCAACGGCCTTCACGCTCCGCATCACTGGTGTGACGCAAGACGAGCCGATCAATGGCACGGGTGATGGTGACACGGCACCGGATGCAACTATCACTGTCGGTGAGAAAGCTGATACGGTGAACCTGCGTTCTGAACGCGCGGGTACGGGTGACGGTCGCGTGTACACGATCCACTTCCGCGCTACGGACCAGGAAGGTGCCTGTACGGGCTCCGTCAAGGTACAGGTACCGCACTCGCGCACTGGCAACGCGGTCGATAGCGGGCAAACGGTGAACTCAGTGGCGCAACCGTAAGTTGCGACGTGCTGAAGGTGAATGACGCCTGTGGCGTCATTCACCTTCGTGCCGATGCGGATTGAAACAGGACTCGTCTCTCGCGCGATGGTTCCATGGAAATCAAACTAGTTAAGTGCTTACCCAACTTCGTCAACACCTCGCGCTGGGAATGGCAGCCAGTCTTTTGCAGCAATGATGCCAGCTGCGCCCGAACGGTGTACGGAGAGCAAGAGCGTTGCTGAGCAATTGCTTTCACCACCATCCCTTCAGCGAGTAGGCCGAGCACTTCGGTTTCCGCAGGCGTCAAGCAGCGGTTAGCGGCGAACCGCGCAAGTCGTGCAAATGCGCTCTCCTCCCTCCTTTCACCGTCACGAGGAACAGACGCCGATCCCGCCGTGACTCATTCTCAAGCAGCCAGCGGGAGCCATAGAAAATGAGGAATTCTTGGTAGTAGGGATCAGAAGCCACGAACCTCTCGGAGAAATGATGTGGCTCCGCAGAAGGGTGCTTATCAAGCAGCAGAACGAGCAGCCCGAAACTAATTCTAGCCTGGCCCCAGCATCCGTTTGCTCGCCGATTTGTCGTTTGCATCACATCAGACGAGCTTTCGACGCCTTTTTGGCGGTGGTCGGGGGACTGCGACATGAGTTGACGATGAGTTCGGTGGCTGTTAAGCCAGCAGCATGGATTGCCCCTCTTGTAATTGACGGCTATGCTCAACGTGTTCCAGCCCCGTGTCGCAAAGGGTAGTTAGCATGCCGACTCATCAGAAGTTGATGGACTCCACTATCTCTGCTTTATATGAGGCCGTATCGCACGATGAGCAGTGGCCCGCGGCACTAGCTGGGATCAGCAGGGCCTTCGACAGTCCGCGAGTTGCAATCCTTCGCACGACCGCGAACCTCGACGGTGTTTTCGAGATTCGCGCGCTGAACCACGACCCAGAAGCACAAAAGCTGTACCGGGACTATTACTGGGCAATTGACCCAACTCTCCGGGTCACGCGGACAGCGCACCCCGGCGCCTGGTTCGACTGCGAGTCGGTAGTGGATCCGGCCACAACGCCCGAACCCGAATACATGGATTTCGCAGTACGGCACGGAATTCGATACGTCGCGGGCGGCAAGGTGCACGTTGATAAAGTGAGCTGTACGGCTCTTAGCCTGCAGCGTCCCGCTGACCACCGGCGCTTCGATCACAGCGCCGGATCGACATTCCGGCGACTGGCGACGCACATCGGCCGCGCCTCTGCGTTGTCATCGGATTTGCGGCAGGCAGAGCTCGCGAAGGGGCTCTCTATCGCCGCTCTTGACGCTTTACAGTGGCCCGTATTCGCCGTCAGTTCGACGGGCAAGCTTCTCCTGGCGAATCAAAAGGGAGAAGCCCAGCTCAAACTCGGCACGCCATTCGAACTGCACGCTGGGAGTTTGCGGTCTCGTGACCCCGAAATGGATCTGGTTCTGAGGCGGGTTTTGAGTGCTGCCGCGACCCGCACAGGCACATCTATAAAGGTGAAGGCCGGACGTTCTCAGTGGTGGCTTCGCGCCGTTCCTATCACGATGTATTCCGGGGTCACGCTGCTCTACTTGAGCCGAATCGATGGGCAACGGCCCTCGCCGGATCTCATGCAGGAGCTGTTGAACTTGTCCCCTGCCCAAGCTGACGTAGCGTGCCTTCTTATGGATGGTCACAGCGTCAAGCAGATCGCGAGCGCACGTGCGGTCAGCGTCTGGACAGTGCGAGCCCAGTTGCGAGAGATCATGCACAAGGCCGGAGTACGCCGGCAAGTTGATCTCACGCAGATGCTTCTGTCGCTACCCGCGATCTCGATGGGCGCGACCAATCAGGAACAAGCTCAATAGCGCACCTTGGCGCTCTGGGCGACCCATGCGGCAGTCGCACTCGGTTTGTGCTGGTTTTGTACAGGTGCACAGCGTTGCAGCAGCGTGCCCCCAAGCGTTCCAAGTGCCGTCGAAGCGTGGCACGGCCAGCCCGACCGCCTTTGGGATAATGGCGCCGAGCCCCTCCATCACCGCCGGAACACCATGCCGACCACCATCAAGCAAGCCGACCTGATCGAATCGATCGCCGCCGCGCTGCAGTACATCAGCTACTACCACCCCGCCGACTACATCGCCCACCTGGCCCGTGCCTACGAACGCGAGCAGAGCCCCGCGGCCAAGGATGCGATTGCGCAGATCCTCACCAACAGCAAGATGAGCGCCATGGGCCACCGGCCCATCTGCCAGGACACGGGCATCGTCAACGTGTTCCTCAAGATCGGCATGGACGTGCGCTTCGAGGGCTTTTCCGGCAGCCTGGAGGACGCTATCAACGAAGGCGTGCGCCGCGGCTACAACCATCCCGACAACACCCTGCGCGCCAGCGTGGTGGCCGACCCGCAGTTCGAGCGCAAGAACACCCGCGACAACACGCCGGCCGTGATCTTCACGCAGCTGGTGCCCGGCAACACGCTGGACGTGACCGTGGCGGCCAAGGGCGGCGGCAGCGAGAACAAGACCAAGTTCGTGATGCTCAACCCGAGCGACTCCGTGGTGGACTGGGTGCTCAAGACCGTGCCCGCCATGGGCGCGGGCTGGTGCCCGCCCGGCATGCTGGGCATCGGCATCGGCGGCACCGCCGAGAAGGCCATGCTCATGGCCAAGGAGTCGCTGATGGAAGACATTGACATGTACGAGCTGCAGGCGCGCGGCCCGGCCAGCAAGGCCGAGGAACTGCGCCTGGAGCTGTTCGAGAAGGTCAACGCGCTGGGCATCGGCGCGCAGGGCCTGGGCGGCCTGACCACCGTGCTGGACGTCAAGATCAAGATGTACCCCACGCACGCGGCGAGCAAGCCCGTGGCCATGATCCCCAACTGCGCCGCCACGCGCCACGCGCATTTCGTGATGGACGGCTCCGGCCCCGTGTACCTGGACGCGCCGAGCCTGGACCTGTGGCCCGACGTGCAGTGGACGCCCGACACGCAAAAGAGCAGGCGCGTGAACCTGGACACCCTCACGCGCGAGGAAGTCGCGAGCTGGAAGCCGGGCGACACGCTGCTTTTGAACGGCAAGATGCTCACCGGCCGCGACGCCGCGCACAAGCGCATCCAGGACATGCTGGCCAGGGGCGAGAAGCTGCCGGTGGACTTCAGCAACCGCGTCATCTACTACGTGGGCCCGGTCGATCCGGTCAAGGACGAGGCCGTGGGCCCTGCCGGCCCCACCACCGCCACGCGCATGGACAAGTTCACCGACATGATGCTGGCGCAGACCGGCCTCATCGCCATGATCGGCAAGGCCGAGCGCGGGCCGGTCGCCATCGAGGCGATCAAGAAGCACAGGAGCGCCTACCTCATGGCCGTGGGCGGCGCGGCCTACCTGGTGTCCAAGGCCATCAAGACGGCGAAGGTCGTCGGCTTCGAAGACCTGGGCATGGAAGCCATCTACGAGTTCGACGTGCAGGACATGCCCGTGACCGTGGCGGTGGACGCGGGCGGCACCAGCGCGCACATCACCGGCCCGGCCGAGTGGCAAAAGCGCATCGCCACGGGCGAGTTCAAGAACATCCCGGTCGCGGCAGCCTGAGAACCCGGGCGCGCTCGTGACGGTGCGCCTATTTCCTCCATGTCCGGCACGCGCGCTCCCATCGGCGTCTTCGACAGCGGCATCGGCGGCCTGAGCATCCTGCGCGCCTTGCGCGCCGCGTTGCCCGCCGAGGACTTCGTGTACTTCGCGGACACGGGCCATGCGCCTTACGGCGAGCGGACCGAAGACCATGTGATCGAACGCTCGCTCGCCATCGCGGGCGAGCTGATCGCCCGCCACCGTATCAAGCTGTTGGTGGTGGCCTGCAACACCGCCACCGCCGCCGCCATCGCGCGCATGCGCGCGAGCTGGCCGGATCTGCCCATCGTGGGCGTGGAGCCCGCGCTCAAGCCGGCCGTGCAGGCCAGCCGCACCGGCCGCGTCGGCGTCCTGGCCACGCGCGGCACGCTGGCGAGCGACAAATTCAAGCGCCTGCTGGCTTCGCTCGGTCCCGGCGCGGACATCCGGCTGCAGCCCTGCGACGGCCTCGCGGCGGCGATCGAGCGCGACGACGCGTCGCAGGTCGAGGCGCTCTGCGCCCGCTACGTGCAAGCCCTGGGCGCACTCGGCCATGAACCCGGGCAGATCGACACCCTGGTGCTCGGTTGCACGCACTACCCCTTCGCGCTGGCCACCTTCCAGCGGCTCGTGGGGGACGGGGTGGGCATCCTGGAGACAGGTGAACCCGTGGCGCGACAGGTGAACCGGCTGCTGGAGAGCGGCGCGCTGCGCACGGACACCGAAGCGCCCGGAAAGGTGACGCTCCTCGGCTCCGGCGAGCCGCACGCCTTGCAGGCCGCCGCGGCACGCTGGCTAGGAGCGTGGGCGGCCACTTCATCGACAGCTTGTTGAAGGGCATGCGGCCCTAGGCTTTTCGGCCCGCCCGCCTGCATTTGCAGGCCGTACTTCCAGCCAGTAGCCTTCATGTCCGACATCGTCCGCAGCGGGGTCTATTCGCGCACAGCGATCCCGCCTTCCTCTTCCTCCTCTTCCTCCTCTTCCTCCTCGTCTTCCTCGTCTTCCTCACCGTTCCCGTTTGCAGCGCGCAGGGCGACCGGGGATCCACAGGCGACTTCTCCGCGCCACTGGACACTGGCCGGAACGTCCAGCCCGACCGACGCGGCCCCACTATTGGCCACCCGCACGGCACGGGCCAGCCTCAAGCGCGAGCGCGATGACGTCGCCGAACCTCTCCGAAGCACAAAGCGGGAGCGCTCGCAGCCCACCTCTCCCACTGCATCCGACGCAGCAGTCATCTCCGACCACCTCGTCGATGCCGCGGATGCGCTGTTGACCATGGCTTGGCAGGACAACCTTCCGCGTGCCCGACCCGAGCCGCAGCCGCTCCCGGCGAGCGCCGGCGCCGCCGACGCGTCGCGGACAGCCACCAGCGATGAAGCCGAATCCGGTCCACCCCCGCTGGAGCCGGACCCTGTCGCGCGCGCCATCGACCGCGTACCTGAACCAGCGCAGCGAGATGCCCCGTCGCAGGAAGGCGCGCCCCCCACTGCTTCGGTGTCCGGCCCCGCCACCCAGGCACCCGCGACCGAAGCCGCGACCGGCAGCGGCGCGGCGCCGACCTGGCAGGACGAGATCAGTCGGCTTCGCGGCCTTCCGGCCGGTGCAGCCAAGGAGCACTACGACCGTCTATTCACACAGACATGCCGGCTCGCGTCGGTGGGCAGCGCCGTCGCGCATCGAAAAGTTGTTGTCAGCCGCTTCAAGGACCTGCTCTCCACTCGCACTTCCGAGGACAGGATGACGCTGCTCGCGCGCTGCAAGAACGTATCGCGCGTGCCTCGGCAGCAGGGTGAAGCGCGCCGGGTTTATGTGGTCGTCAGGGAGGCGTGCCTGCGCGCGCTCTACGAATTGATGACGCCCCAGGAACGTCTGGTCGAAGCTCAGTCGCTCCTGAAGCCCACTGCACCCTTGTCTCAAGCTGAGCTGGACCTTCGTTGTTTTGCGCTTCAGAAACTGCTCGCTTGCGGAGGTGAAGCAGCAGCACTGATCCGCGGGGCCATGCGTTCGACTCCTGCCGATCCGGCGGTGAATAGGCACGCCTACGAGTCAACCGTGACGACGTTGCAGAAGAACATCCTCCGCGTCGTGTCGCCCGCCCAGCAAGTCACCATGTGGCACGAGTTCGCTCGTGACTGGAATGTACTGCGCAGGGACACGGCGCGCGAAGACACCTTCAGGCTGCGCCATGCGCTTTACTCCGCCTTTCTGAGCGTCCTCACCACCCGACAGGATGAAATCCATGCTTCCGCGAGGAACCCGGCCGGCCTGGAACGGCTGCAGGGCCCCGACCTCGATCACGCCATTGAAGACCGAGGCCTGCTGCTGCGCGCGCTCTGGGCACGCAAGCCCGACTGGCGCGAGCACGACAAAGAAGAAGCGATTAACTGGACGACCCCAACCTTCATCGAATCACACGCCGCCAAGCTGCGCCTGGAATTGCTCCGCTGCGCCACGGACCCTACCCACTTCGCACCGCCCCTGCGCCCCCCGCAAGCGCCTCAGCCCGCCCCCGCCGCACATCCACCTTCATCAGCAAGATGAGCGCCCCGATAAAGAGCACCGACGTGGCCGCGATGGCGATGCGCTGGTTGCCTTGCGTGGCCCAGGTGATGAGGCCGTAGCTCAAGGGGCCGATGATGCTGGCCAGCCGCCCGGCGAAGGTCCACAGGCCGAAGAATTCGGCCAGGCGCTCGGGCGGCGCGAAGAGGCCCGCCATGGCCCGCCCCGCCGACTGGCTCGACCCCATGCAGACGCCAGCGATGGCGGCGGCCACCCAGAACTGCCCCTTGCTCACCGCCAGCGCCGCGATGACGCAGGTGGCCACCCAGCCCACCAGCGTGCCGCCCAGCGCCAGGCGGTGGCCGATGCGGTCCTGCAGGTAGCCCCAGGCGAAGGCGCCGGTCGCTGCTGCCGCATTGAGCGCGAAGATCAGCACCATGGTTTCCTGCGGCTGGAAGCCGATGACCTGCTCGGCATAGATGGCCGCCAGCGTGATGGCCACGGCCACGCCGCCCTGGTAGCAGACCACGCAGGCCATGAGCCACATGAAGTCGCGGTAGCGGCGCGCCTGCGCGAAGGTCTGGCGCAGCCGGTGTAAGGAAGCGCGCAGGCCGCCTTCGTGCAGGGCCTGGGGTTTAGGCTGCGCGCGCTCGCGCAGCAGGGCGAAGGTGACCCCGGCGGCACCCGCGTACATGCAGGCCGTGATGACCATGGTGACCGGAACGAAAGCGTCCGCGCTCTCGCCGCGCGCCTGCGCGGACAGCACATAGGCCAGGCACAGCCCCAGCGTGAGCATGCCGCCCAGGTAGCCCAGGCCCCAGCCCCAGCCGCTGACCTTGCCCAGGTCCTCGGGCCGGGCGAGTTCGGGCAGGAAGGCGGCGATGAGGGACTCGCCCCAGGAGTAGAAGACGTTGGAGACCACCAGCAGCGTGATGGCCAGCGCCAGGCTGCCCGGCCCGGCGAAAGCGAGGGCGGCGGTGGCCAGCGCGCAGCCCACGGTGACGACCATCAGCAGCCGCCGCTTGGATGCATGCAGGTCGGCCCACGCGCCCAGCGTGGGCGTCGTGAGCATGACGATGAGGTAGGACAGGCTGAGCGACGCCGTCCAGGCCAGCGTGGCCCAACTCGCTTTCTGCGCAATGCCGCCGACGAAGTAGGCGGCGAAGACCGCCGTGATGACGACCGTGGTGTAGCCGGAGTTGGCGAAGTCGTACATGGCCCAACCGAACACCTCGCGGCGACGGACACCGGGATTGAGCGCGGGGTGGGCGGCGGAGGGCATGGGCCCGGAGCATAGCCGCGATGCGCTGAGCTGCGCGGGTGGTTGGCACCTTCCCCCTCTTGGGGGAAGGTTGGGATGAAGGCTCGCGGAAAGCAGCGTGGTCGGCGTGCGTGGCCCCCACCCCTGCCCTCCCCCAAGGGGGGAGGGAGTGAGCCCGAACCTCAGTTCGCCTTGCGCCCGCGAACCTCAGTTCGCCTTGCGCCCGCGAACGTCAGTTCGCCTTGCGTTTCTCCAGCTCCTGGCGCAGGTCCGCCAGCGCCTTCTTGCCGTCCACGCCCTTCTGCTGCACCGCCTGCATCCACTGGGCGTAGATGGGCTCGGCCGCCTTCTTCCACTGGTCCACCTGCGCCGCCGAGACCGGCACGATGGTGTGGCCCGGCATCTTGGCGAGCTTGGCCTGGCCGGCGTCTTCCGAATCGCCCCAGGCGGCGCCGACCTTGCCGGCCCACTCGTTGCTGCAGTGGTCGTCGATGACCTTCTTCTGGTTCGCCGAGAGCTTGTCGTACCAGTTCTTGTTCATGGCCCAGACGAAGTCCGAGGCGTACATGCGCATGTCGCTGTGGTGCGTGACGGCCTTGTCGATGCCGAAGCCGATGATGGAGTCCCAGGGGAAGGTGATGGCGTCGGCCACGCCCTTTTCCAGCGCATCTCGCGCCTCCGGGGCCGAGACCTGCACGTTGGTGCCGCCCAGTTGCGAGACGAAGGCGGCCACCGTGCCGTTGGCCGAGCGGATCTTCATGCCCTTGATCTGCGCGGGCTCGGTGATCGGCTTCTTGCCGTGGATGGTGCCCACGTGCAGGTGCGCGAAGCAGTACTTCACATCCGGCATTTCCTTGGCCGCATGGTTGCGGTACCAGGCGTCCAGCGCGGCCGAGCCGGGGCCGGGCTTGCCGATCAGGAAAGGCAGTTCGCCGGCGGCGATGACGGGGAAGCGCCCGGCCTGGTAGCCGGGGTTGATCCAGGTGAGGTCGGCAATGCCGTCACGGGCCATGTCGTAGTGGTCGGCCGCCTTGCCCAGCTGCTGCGCCGGGAACATGGCCACCTTGATCGAACCCTTGGAAGCGGCTTCCACCGACTTGGCCCAGGGCTCGAACCCGGTCTTGGCCAGGGAATGGGTGGGCGGCAGCCAGTGGGCGAAGCGCAGTTCCACCGGCTTGTCCTGCGCAGCCGCCATGCCGCTGGCGGCAAGTGCGGCCAGGGCCAGCATGTTCAGGGCGTGTCGCACGGGCTTCTTGGTCAATGTCGTCTCCATGGAATGTTGGTCGAGCCGGCCATTGTGGGCCGCTCGGCCGGCGCACGGAGACGGTGTTTTCCCAGAAGCGCCGCTGGTGTGCGCCATGCGAACGCAGCGGCGCAGCCCGGCTCTCCCTCTGCAGGACCTCTACTGCGCAGGAGCTCCCATGCGGGTGAACTGCATCGGACCACGATAGCTGCGGGCGAGGTAGTCCGAGCCACTGTCCTCCGCTGCGAGGGCGTGTGCTTCGTCGCGGGCGCTGCGCCAGTCGCGGCGAACATCGGCGCGGCTGAGATCGGACTTGAAGGTGCGCCGGTAGTCGTAGGAGGCGGACCAGGGGTTGCCACCTGCCTTCTTGAACTGCGCATAGTCCGCCATGACCTCCGCCCGGCTCAACGAGGGCGCCAAGCCGGCGTCCGCGACGATCGGGCCTTCGGCCCAGGCCGCCGTGCAGGCCGCCACGGCGGCTGCGATCGCAAGGTGCTTCGTGTTCATGAGAACCTCCAGGAGTGAGTCTGCGGACCGGCTTCGGGCCGGCCGTCCGCTGCGCGGTGCAGGCAGGAGAGCTGCTGCACGTGCGCAAGCGGGCCACTGTAGACAGCACATGGCGCTGCACCCATGACCGCGCGGGCCATGGCCCATTGCCAATCCGGCAAGAATCGCGCCGCCTGCTCGAGCTCGACCTGCCGAGGTTCCTGTCGGGCGTGCACAGTTGGCAGTCCCCGCTTCAAATCGCGCCGCTGTGCTTGGCGCCTTCGTGCTGCGGCGCAGAATTCGCGCCCCGGAACTCACGCGATCAAGAAGATGGACCGGCTGCAATCGATGAGGGTGTTCCAGCAAGTGGTCGAGGAAGGCGGCTTCTCGGCGGCAGCGCGCAAGCTCGACCTGGCGCCCACGGCGGTCACACGCCTGGTGAGCGACCTGGAGGCGCACCTGGGCGTGCGACTCCTGCAGCGCACCACGAGGCACCTGTCGCTCACGCGCGCGGGCGAGGTCTACCTGGCCCGCCTGCAGTCCATCCTGAGCGAGCTCGGCGACGCGGAGATCCAGGTGCGCGACGAGTCGCACCGCATCGGTGGCGAGCTGCGCGTGCTCGCGCCTTCGGTGGCTGCGTCGCACATGCTCGCGGCGGCGGCCGCGGGCTTCCTCGCCCTGCATCCCGGCGTGGCCATCGACATCGACGTGGTCGAATCGTCCGATCCCCCGGTACACGAGTACGACCTGGCCCTGGTGGGCGACGACTGCCACATGGACCCGGACTTCATCTGCCACGCACTGGTCCACAGCGAGTACGTGCTCTGCGCCGCACCGGCCTACCTCGACCGCTTCGGGGAGCCGGGCGAGCCGCAGGCACTGGCGCAGCACCGCTTGCTGCGACTGCGCCGAGGCGCCCGCCGGCCCGGGCCCTTGGAGCTGTATCGCCCAGAGGCGCCGCACGAGCGCGTTCGCCTGGTCGCTGCGGCCGCCATCGTCTCCAACGACCTGGACTCGCTGCTGCGCGCCACGCTGGCCGGCGCCGGCATCAGCTGTCAGCCGGTGCACCTGATCGCGCCGCTGGCGCTGGCCGGACGGCTGCGCCGGGTGCTGGACGGCTGGATCGCGGGACACCTCACGCTGATGGCGGTGCTCGCCAGCCGCAAGTTCATTCCCCTGCGCACGCGCGCCTTCGTCGATTACCTGGTGGCGCATTCGGGCCGGTTCGTCGACTGCCTCGGCACCCAGTGGGACGGCCCCCGCTTGCCCGACGTGCGCCCGGCCGCACACTGACACCGACCCAGCAGCGGCAGACGCTCACGCCGCCAGCGCCAAGGGCGCCGGCGCGTTGCGCTGCGGCAGCAGGGCGGCGAAGGCGTCCGCGTGCGTGAGCGGCCCCATGTGCCCGATGCCCGCGAGGTCGATGTGCCGTGCGTGCGGCAGCAGGCCCTGCAGCCTGTGCGCGACGCGGCGCGCGGGCAGCGGCGATGCGGTCCCCACGACGAGCCGCACCGGCATGCGCAGCGCCCCGTAGGCCGACAGCGGCGCCGTGTCGCTGAAGATGGCCTGGAACTCCGCGGCGATCTTGGGCATGCGCTGCGCGAGCGCGAGCTGCCTCGAAGCGCTCATCGCCTTCCACGTGCCGGCGCCGGACCAGTAGTCCGCAAAGCGCGCCGCAGCGGCGGCGGCGAAGCCGGCACGCGCCAGGGTGCACACGCGGCGGGCCAGGCGGACGATCTCGTCCCAGGCCGTGCTGTCCGCGTCGCTGCGCAGCAGGTGGAATCGCACGGGCTCGAACAGCGTCAGCGCCGCGATGCGCCCGGGGTGGCGCAAGGCCAGTTGCAGCGCCACGGCGCCCCCGTAGGAATGGCCCACCAGGTGCACCGGCTCCGCGCCGATCCACCCTGCGACGTGCTCGGCTTCTTCGTCGAGCGTGAGGGACCGGCCGGTCGGCCAGGGCTGCGCGCCATAGCCGAGCAGGTCCGGCGCGTCGAACCGGCCAACCCAGCGGGCGGCGTAGCTGGCCCACTGGCGGCCGCTGCTGCCGCTGCAATGCAGGGCCAGGATGCGCGGCTCCTCCTGGGTGGCTTGGCGGTGGTGGGCGTGGAGAGTCTGGGACATGGTGCGCTCCTGGCATGAAGAAAGGACGATGGCGCCAGCATCGCGCGCGGGGGTATCGGGGATGCGTGCGTCGCGATGCGCTTGGTGGTGCCCATGCAACCGGGCTGGCCGCCGTGTATCGCGCCCGTATCCGGCTGCAACGCAGCTGCCTCGGGGCGCGCGGGTTCACCGCCCGAGCGGCCGCAGGGACCACGCGAGCGCGGCGGCGAGGAGGGCCAGGCCCAGGTCCACGCGCCACAGCAGGGCGTCGCCACCGGTGGCCGCGGCCGCCCAGCCTCCCAGCCAGACGCCGCCGAAACTCCCGAGCTGGTGGACCAGCATGACGACGCCGAAGAGCGCGCCGAGCTGCTGCACGCCGTGGTCGCGTGCGACCAGCTGGCTGGTCGGCGGCAATGTGGCCATGTGCGTGGCGCCCATCGCCAGCGCGAAGCCGAGCATCAGCGTGGGGGTTGCCGGCACAACCAGCAGCGTGCCGATGCCCAGGGCGCGCAGCACGTACACCGCGGCCAGCAGGCGGGCCGGGTCGCTGCGGCGCAGGAGCGCGCCGACCGCCAGGCTGCCCACGACGTTGGCCGCGCCGGACACGGCCATCCAGCGCCCGGCCAGGCTGACCGGCAGCCCACAGCGCTCGATCACGCCGGGCATGTGCGCGGTCAGGAAGGCGATGTGGAAGCCGCAGAGGCCGAAGCTCGCCGCCACGCGCCAGAAGCGCGAATCTCGCAGCGCCGTGCGGCGCAGCGACGCGCGGCCCGCCGTGCCGGCGCCGCCCTCGCGGCGCACGGGCGCGCACGGGGCGCCGCGCAAGGCGCGGGACAGCGGCAACGCGAACACGAGGACCACGCCGGATGCCACGAGCGCGCTGCGCCAGCCCCAGTCCTCGATGGCCCACTGGGTCGCCGGGCCGAGCAGCAGCTGGCCCGCCGAAGCGCCCGCGCCCACGATGGCCACGGCCTGCCCCGCCCGTGCGGCGGGCACGGTGCGGTTGACGGGCCCGAGCAGCAGGGCGTTGCTCGCGACGGCACTTCCCGCGAGCGTCGCGAGCACCAGCGCCAGCAGGACCGGTGCCGCCTGTGGCCACGCGGCCGGGGCGACGGTGAAGAGCGCGAGCAGCACCGCGCCGCACGCGACGATGCGGCTGGCGCCGAGACGGTCGGCGAGCGCGCCGATCACGGGTTGCAGCAGGCCGACGCCCAGCTGGCCGATCGCCAGGCCCAGGCTCAGGCCGGCCAGGCCGACACCCGTCGCACTGTTCAGGGGCGACAGGTACAGGGCGCCGGCGGCGCGGCTGCCGGTGACCAGGGCCATCAGCAGCGCCGCGGACAGGGTGATGCGCCAGGCCGCCGCGTTCATGGCCACCGCTCCACGCGGATCGGGTCCGCGATGCGCCGGCGCGTGGGCGCCGCCTCGCCGTGCGATTCGGCCCAGCATGAGTCGAACTCGGCGGGACCGAGCGCCAGGTCGCGCAGGGTGTCGGCCCCGAGCGCCTGGAACTCGCGGCGAGCGGCGGCGCGGCGCCGGCGCAGCGCAAGGGCCTCGTGCAGCGAGGCGAGCCGCCCGGCGGCGAGGGTCCAGGCCTGGATGACGAAGAGGGTTCGGGTGGCTTGCATGGCGATCTCCAGCGGCGAAGGCAGGCGGTCAGGCCGCCAGCGGCAGGTCCACGTCCGGGCGGCTCGGCACGGCATAGGCCAGCGGCGCGAGCGCGTCGCCCACGCGCTGCGCCTGCTCCGGGGTGAGCAGGCCGAAGAGCAGCTTGCGAAAGCGTGGCTCCATCGCGCCGGAGACGATGTACTGCCAGCGGTAGGCCTTGAGCACGCCGGCTGCAATGCGCTCGGCCTGCGCGGCGTCGTAGGCCTGCATTGCATGGGCCAGGAAGTAGCGGGCATCCGCAGCCGCCTGCGCCTGCAGCACGCCGTCGACCGCGCCCACCAGCTCGATGAACTCGCCGACCGCCGCGTCGCGTTCCGGCGCGGACAGGCGCGCGTCCTCGCGCACCAGCTCCAGTTCGTCCAGGACCGCGTGCTGCGCCTCCTCCTTCCAGTGGAAGAGGAACACGTCCTTCCACAGGTCCGACAGGCCGGCCTGCGGCTCGATGCTGCTGCGGTAGTGCGCCTGCACGAACAGCTCGATGTGCAGCGTGAGCGCCAGCACCGCCCAGGTGCTCTTGCCCAGCACGGCGCGGGCCACCGCGTTCGGGTCGGCGGTCTGCTCGTAGCCGGACGGCATGTCTGCGCTCATCTGTGATTCCAGGCGGCGGAACAGCTCCTGGTGCTTGATCTCCTCGTCGCCCATGCGCACCAGCGCCTCCAGCGCGTGCTGGTCGCCGAACCAGTGCTCACGGCTGATGTCCAGCACCTTGGCGCTGATGAAGCGCTCGACCAGGCCGAACACATAGGCATAGGTGCGCCCCTGGACCTGGCTCAGGAAGCGACGGTCGGGCGCGGTGAGGAACTCGAGCTCACCGACCAGCGACAGGCTGGCGGGCAGGAAGGTCTTGCCGTAGTCGAAGCGGCGGCCGCGGATCACGTCACGCTCGATCTCCCAGCGCACGCGCTTGGAGATTTCGATGCAGCGGGCATAGCGCTGGGACGGCAGGGCATGGACGGTAGAGGTCATGGCAGGCTCCTGGTTGCGAAGGTTGGGAAGACCGCGCACCGGTGCGGTGCGCTGGAACTCACTGTCCTGCGCCCAGGTAACCCGGCCATGTCCGGGTCCGGCGAACGTGTCGCCGCTTCGTATGCAGCCCCACCACCAGCGCGGCCGCAGGTATCCGAGATGTATCGCCGCTCGTCACCGGCGCACGCGCGCGGCACAATTTCAGGCCATGGCTACCAGCGCGCGCCTGCTCGTGGTGGACGACGACCCGTCGGTGCGCGGCATGCTGCGCGAGTACCTGCAGGGGCACGGCTACGGCGTCGCGGAAGCGTCCAGCGGCGCCCAGATGCGCGAATGCATCGAGCGCGACCTGCCCGACGCCGTGCTGCTGGACATCCGCCTGCCGGGCGAGGACGGCCTGGTGCTGGCGCGCTACCTGCGCGAGCGCTACGACCTCGGGATCATCATGGTCACGGCCTCGGGCGACGTGGTGGACCGCGTCGTGGGGCTGGAGCTGGGCGCGGACGACTACATCGCCAAGCCCTTCGATCCACGCGAGCTGCTCGCGCGCATCAAGAGCGTGCTCCGGCGCCTGCAGGGTCGGCCCGCCGACGAGCGCGAGGGCGCGGCGGCCCGGCCCCCGGCCACTTCGGCGCGCCAGCGCTTCGGCCGCTGCGAAGTGGACCTGCAGGCGCGGCGCCTCTTCGAGGCGGACGGCCAGGAGGTCACGCTCACGGCCATGGAGTTCGAGCTGCTGCGCACCTTTCTCGCCCACCCCAACCGGGTGCTCTCGCGCGACCAGCTCCTGCAGCACACGCGCAACCGCGAATGGGAGCCCTTCGACCGCTCCATCGACATCCGCATCGGCCGCCTGCGCCGCAAGGTGGAGCCCGATCCGGCCGGCGAGCCGCGCGTGATCCGCACGGTGCGCAATGCGGGCTACATGTACGTGCCGGAGGCGGGCTGAGGCCAGGAGACCCCCTCCCCCGCTGGGGGAGGGTGGGGGTGGGGGCTGCGCGCGCCGACTGCGCTGCTTCCCGCGCGGCCCCCATCCCAACCTTCCCCCAGAGGTGGAAGGAGCAACTCCGTCACGCCGGCCTGCCCGGCGCGGACGCCATGAACACCCGTCCGCTCACCCGGCCGACGAAGCGCCCCTCACCCTGCTCCAGCAACGGCTCGCCCGACCACAGCAGCTTCACGAACCGGCGCAGGGGCACCACCTGGTGCGCCACCTGCTCATGCTCGAAATAGCCCGCCCAGTACTCGACCGCGGGCATGTCCTTGCCCGCCGCGTCCCGGACGGTGAAATAGCGGCGTTCGCCGCCGGATGCGTCCACGTCTCGCCCAACCCGATCAAATGCTGCAGTGCACCAGATTATGAGCACTCCAGCGCCGCATCGGGGCGGGCGTTTCGCATTCCGAACGCCGGACGTCATGCCGCCACGCGCTCCGGGGCTTCGGCGCCCTCGCCCAGGTAGGCCTGCGCGAGGCTGCCGTCGGCGGCGATCTCCGCCGCGCTGCCCTGGGCGACGATGCGGCCGCCTTCCATGACGTAGGCCCGGTCGGCCAGGGCCAGCGCCAGGCCGGCCATCTGGTCCACCAGCAACAGGGTCATGCCTTCGCGGCGCAGTCCGTCCAGCGCGGCGAACAGCTCGGCGATCACCTTGGGCGCCAGGCCCAGGGAGGGCTCGTCGAGCAGCAGGATGCGTGGCCTGGACATGAGCGCGCGGGCGATCGCCAGCATCTGCTGCTCGCCGCCCGAGAGCAGGCCGGCGCGCTGGTGCAGGCGTTCTCGCAGGCGCGGAAAGCGCCGCAGTTGCGCCTCGATCCGCGCCTCGCGGTCCTGCGGCTGCAGGAAGGCGCCCAGGCGGATGTTGTCCAGCACGCTCAGCTCCGGAAACACCTGCCGCCCCTCGGGCACGAGCACCACGCCCTGGCGCACCACCTGCTCGGCGTCCAGGTGGCGCAGTTCCCGACCGTCCAGGTGGATGCCGCCCTGCACGGGCCGGTGCAGGCCGGCAAGCGCCTTCATCAAGGTCGACTTGCCCGCGCCGTTGGCGCCCAGGAGGGCCACCACCTCGCCCTGCCCGACCTGCAGGTCGATCCCGTGCAGCACCGGCTCGGCGCCGTAACCCGCCACCAGCGCGCCCACGCCCAGCAGCTCGGGCCTGGCACCTGCCGCCCGCGTGCGCGCCCCCTCCGGCGCGGCGAGCGACTCGCCCAGGTAGGCCTGCTGCACGGCCGGGTCGGCCTGGACCTGCGCCGGTGTCCCGGTGGCCAGGCGCTGGCCGGCGTCGAGCACGACCACCTGGTCGCTCAGGCCCATCACCAGGGCCATGTCGTGCTCCACCAGCAGCACGCTGACGCCCGCATCGGCGATCCGTCGCAGCAACTGCTGCAAGGCGCGCTTGTCCTCGCGCGACAGGCCGGCGGCGGGCTCGTCCAGCAGCAGCGCTTCCGGGTCCAGCGCCAGGGCGCGCGCGATCTCGACCAGCCGCCGGTCCACGTGCGGCAGGTCCGCCGCCGGCACGTCCGTGGCGCCGTGGTACCCGCACCAGGACAGCAGCTCGGCGGCCCGCCCGCGCAGGGCCGGATCGTGCCGCCGCGCCTGGCCCAGCAGCGGCCCCAGCCGGCCGCGGTGCATGGCCAGCACCACGTTGTCCAGGACGCTCAGCGAGCCGAAAAGCTGCGAGGTCTGGTAGGTGCGGGCGACGCCGCGCCGCGCGATCTCCCGCGCCGCAAGGCCGGTGAGCGGTGCGCCGCCCAGCGAAAAGCTGCCGGCACTGGGCCGGTAGAAGCCGCCAAGCATGTTCAGCGCCGTGGACTTGCCGGCACCGTTGGGCCCGATGAGGCTGGTGACGGCGCCGGCCGGTGCCGTGAAGTGCAGGTCGGACACGGCGCGCACGCCGCCGAAGTGCATGCTCAGGCCCTGCGCCGCGAGGGCGCTGCGGGCGCGGTGTGCGAGGCGCGGCGTGGCAGGCGTGCGCGCGGCGGCGGCGTGGCGCGCGGCACCCGCGCCGCCCCGGCGCGCCGACAGGCGCTCGCGCAGGCGCGCGGCCAGGCCCGCCGCACCTTCGGGCGCGACCCACAGCACCACCAGCAGCAGGGCACCGAAGAACAGCAGCCGGTACTCCTCCAGGCCCGCCAGCAGCTCCGGCAGCAGGCCGACGATCACCGCGCCCACCAGCGGCCCCGCCACCGAGCCGACACCGCCGATCATCACCACCAGCACGAACAGGATGGACTGCACGAAGCCGAAGGTGTGCGGCGTGACGAACCCCGACAGCGGCGCGAACAGGGCGCCCGCGGCGGCGGCGACCGCGGCCGACACCGCGAAGGCGGCGGTCTTGATCACCAGCGGGTTCAGGCCCAGCGATTCGGCGGCCGTCTCGGAGTCGCGCACGGCGCGCATCGCCGCGCCCCAGGTGCCGCGCGACAGCCGGGCGTAGAGCGCCAGCGCCACGCCCGCGGCCGCGATGGCCAGCAGGGCCACGGCCCGTTCCCCCTGGGCCAGCGCGCCCAGCGAGGGCGCCTGCAGGCCCATGATGCCGTTCTGCCCGCCGGTCAGGCCGCTGGCCTCCACGATGCCGTGCTCGACGATGAAGCCGAAGGCGATGGTGACCATGGCCAGGTACGGTCCCTTCACGCGCAGGGCGGGCAATGCCACCAGGGCGCCGGACAGCCCGCCCAGCACGGCCGCGAGCGGCCAGGCCAGCCAGAAGTCCAGGCCGGCGCGGGTGGTGAGGATGGCCACGGTGTAGGCGCCGATGGCATAGAAGCCCACGTGCCCGAAGGAGACCTGCCCGGTGAGGCCGAGCAGCATGTTGAGACCCGCGCCCACGACCGCCAGCAGGGCGACGTTCGCCAGCACGAACACCCAGTAGCCGTTGAGCGTGAGGGCCAGGCCCGCGGCCAGGCCGAGCAGCGCGACCAGCGCCGCGCCCGGCAGGACACCGGAGGGAAGGAGGCCGCGCCCGCGCGGCGCGAACGGCATCGCTTTCATACCTTGCGCACCTCCGCGCGCCCGAAGAGGCCATTGGGCCGCCACGCGAGCGCCGCGATCACCAGCGCGAAGCTGAGGATCTGCGTATAGCCCGAGCCCAGCGTGGACGTCACCAGCGCCTCCACCAGGCCGAACAGAAGCCCTGCGATCATCACGCCCCAGGCACTGGTGATGCCCCCCAGGATGGCGACGGCGAACGCCTTCAGGCCGAACAGCGTGCCCATGTCGGAGGCGACGTTGAACAGCGGCGCGATGAGCACGCCCGCGATGCCGGCGAAGAGCGCCGACAGCGCGAAGGCCGCCGCGACCGCGCGCCGGATGGGGATGCCCATGAGCCGCGCCGCGGCGCGGTTCTGCACCACGGCCAGCAGCGCCGTGCCCCAGCGCGTGCGCTTCGACAGCGCATGCAGGACCGCGGCCAGCAGCAGGCCCACCAGCGGAATGATCAACTGCAGCGGGTACACCCCGAGGCCGACCTCCCCGACCGACAGCGGCGTCTGCGCGAGCGGCGAAGGCAGGCTGCGCGGCTCCTTGCCGTAGGTGAACAACACCACGTTGTCCAGCACGATGCCCAGGGCCACGGTGGCCATGAGCCAGGCCTCCGAGCCGCGGTTCACGAAGGGCCGCACGGCCAGCCGCTCCACCAGCAGGCCATAGGCGGCGCACAGGGCCAGGGCGAGCGGCACCGCGGCCAGCATGGGCCAGCCCAGCGTCTGGGCGAAGGCGAAGGTGAGCACCGCGCCGAGCATCATGGAGCTGCCCTGCGCGAAGTTCACGGTGCCCGAGACCGCGTAGGTGACGTAGAAGCCGAGCGCCATGAGCCCGTACATGCTGCCCAGCCCCAGGCCGCTGACGAGTGCGGAGAGAACCAGCATCGTGCCGCCGCCTGCGCTCAGTTCGTGCCCATGCCGACCGGCACGATGCGGTTGTCGATGAACTGCGCCCAGACGTAGTCGTCGGCCGTCACGGCGTCGTGCACGGTGGGCGTGAAGGGCTTGTCGTAGGTCTTGATCAGGCCTTCGAAGCGGCCGATCTTGTAGAAGCCTTGCCGCACCGCGTCGCCCTGCGTGGAGCCGGCGGCCTGGATGGCCAGTGCCGCCAGGTGCGTGGCGTCGTAGGCGTTGGCCACGCCCACGGCGGGGGTGATGTCGGCCGGTCCCTTCACGTTGGGGTACTTGGCCACCATGGCCTTGATCACCCGCTCGCCCACCGGGGACTGCTTGCCGAAGAAGCTGTAGGTCTGCACGAAGTGCACGTCCTTGCCGCCGGGACCGGCCAGCTCGGTGAAGCGGCCCCCCGCAGGTCCCCAGTGCGAGACCACCGGCACCTTCCAGCCCATGCGCTCCAGGGACTTGACGACCTGCGCCGAGGGACCGACGTTGCCGACCATGAACAGCGTGTCGGCGCCGGCGGCCTTCAGGCGCGTGAGCTGCGGGACCATGTCCACGTCGTTCGCCTCGAATTTCTCCACGCCGGCCGGCGTGACGCCCTTGGCCGCCATGGCCGCGCGCAGGCCCTTCTCGTTGCTCTCGCCCCAGGGGTTGTTCACCAGGATGAGGCCGGGCTTGGCGGTCTTGAAGTTCTTCTGCGCGTAGGCGAGCATGCCCACGTCCACGATCTCGTCCACCGCCGACACGCGGAAGGCGAAGTTGGGATTGGCGCCGTTCTTGGTGATGCCGGTGCCGGCCGCCCAGGGGCCGACGAAGGGCACCTTCTCCTGGTTGACCAGCGGCACGATGGCCATGGAGACCGGCGTGTCCAGGCCGCCGAAGACCACCGCCACCTTCTCGCGGTAGATCAGCTCGCGCGCAGCGGTGACACCCTTGGCCGGGTTGGCCTCGTCGTCGCGCCGCACCAGCTCGATGGGCCGGCCCAGCACGCCACCCTTGGCGTTGATCTCGTCGATGGCGATCTGCATGCCGCGCGTGATGGCCTCGCCGGCCAGTGCCGACTGGCCCGACAGGGCCGTGACCAGGCCGAACTTGATCGGATCGGCCGCGTGGGCGCCGCCGGTCGCGGCGAGACCGGCCAACGCGAGCGCGGCGACCAGGGCGCGACGGGAAGGATCGAAGCGGAACGAGCGCATGGGAGAACTCCTGAAGGAAGGGGGCTGATGGACGGCGACAGCGCCGGTGCGCCAGCCGTTCGCAAGTCGCGTGCCAATCCGTTCGCAGGCGCGCAGTTCGAACGTCTTCACTCTGGAGATCAACTTGTCGACAAGATGGCATGTGTCTTGCGAGCACCCTCGCCGGTGCGGCCGCGAAACCCGTTGCGGTGCATCGATCCTCGAAAACGTGCATCCATGCCAGACACCCTGCCCCAGGCCGATGCGGCCCTCTCTCCCGCGCAGATCGTCGACGAGTACCTGCGCCTCCTGATGATCCCGGACCCCGCGGCCGCGCGCCGCTTCATCGCGCCCGACCTGCGCATCCGCTTCACCGGCGGCCGCGCGATGCGCGACCCGGCCGAATGCACCGCCTTCAATGCCGGGCGCTACCGCTGGGTGAAAAAGCGCGTGGAACGCACCGAGACCGTGGCCGGCGGCACCGGCGAGGAGACCGTGGTCTACAGCCTGGGCACCCTGTACGGGCAGTGGCCGGACGGCACCGACTTCGAGGGCAACCGCTACGTGGACCGCTACGTGGTCCGCCACGGCCTCATCACGCACATGGACGTCTGGAACGACAGCGCCGAATGGCTGCTGGTGCGCCACGGCCTGCTTGCCGCATGAGCGACGGCGCCCTCCCCACCTACACCGGCCTGCTGCCCGACCACGGCCGCTTCGACTACCGTCCCATCACGGGCCGCAAGCCCTACCGGTGGCCCAACGGCGCGCGCCTGGCCGTCTACATCGGCTTCAACCTGGAGCACTTCGCCTTCGGCGAGGGCCTGGGCGCGGGCATCGGCCCGGCGTCGCCGCAGCCCGACGTGCTCAATCACAGCTGGCGCGAATACGGCAACCGCGTGGGCGCCTGGCGCTGCCTGGAGCTGTTCGACTCGCTGGGCCTGCCGACGGCCACGCTGGTCAACACGGCGCTGTACGACCACTGCCCCGAACTGGTGGCCGCCTTCGCCGCGCGTGGCGACGAGATCGTGGGCCACGGCCATACCAACGCCGAGCGGCAGGGGCACCTGGCCGAGCACGCGGAGCGCGAACTGCTGCTCGCCTGCCGCGAGCGGATCGCGCGCGAAAGCGGCGCCGCGCCGCAAGGCTGGCTCTCGCCCTGGATCTCGGAGAGCCGCCACACGCCCGACCTGCTGGCGGAGACCGGCTATCGCTACACCCTCAACTGGTGCCACGACGACCAGCCCATGACGATGCGCACCCGCAGCGGCCAGGCGCTGTGGGCCGTGCCCTACCCGCAGGAGCTCAACGACATCCCCATGATCGTCGCGCGCCAGATGGACGGCAGGGACTTCGCGCGGATGATCGTCGACCAGTTCGACGAGATGCAGCTCCAGGCGCAGAGCCAGCCGCTGGTGATGGGCATCGCGCTGCATCCCTACCTCGTCGGGCAGCCCTACCGCCTGCGCCACCTGCGGCGTGCGCTGGAGCACCTGTGCGCGGCCCGCGAGCGCGGCGAGCTGTGGTTCACCACCCCGGGCGCGATCTGCGCCCACGTGTCCGGGCTCGCCGAAGCCGATCCGGACGCATTCCGCTGATCGACGACAGGGAACCCGCCCATGAATTTCGACATCGACGACCGCGTCGGCGCCTGGGTGCCGCACGGCCGCTTCATGCTGCCTCCCACGCGGCGCGGCGCCCTGGACGGCCTGCGCTTCGCGGTCAAGGACGTCTTCGACGTCGCAGGCCATCCGACGGGCGCCGGCAACCCCACCTGGCTGGCCACGCATGCGATCCCCACCCGCCATGCCGGCGTGGTGCAGCAGCTGCTGGACGCCGGTGCCACGCTGGCCGGCAAGGTGCTGACCGACGAGCTGGCCTACAGCCTGCACGGGGACAACGCGCACTACGGCACTCCGGTCAACAGCGCGGCGCCCGACTGCGTGCCGGGCGGCTCGTCCAGCGGCTCCTCGGCGGCGGTGGCCGCGCGCCTGGTGGACTTCGCGCTGGGCACCGATACCGGCGGCTCGACCCGCGTGCCCGCGAGCTATGCGGGCCTGTGGGGACTGCGCACCACGCACGGGCTGGTGCCGCGCGAAGGCCTGGTGCCGCTGCACCCGAGCTTCGACACGGCCACCTGGCTGGCCCACGAGGCCGGCATCTTCGAACGGGTCGGCGCGGTGCTGCTGCCCGAAGCGGACTGGGCGCCCCGCCGAGTCCTCGTGCCACGGGACGCCTGGACGTTGGCGGACGAAGTCTTCCAGGTGCCGCTGCAGCGGGCCCGCGATGCCCTGGCCCACGACCTGTCGGCGTCCGTGGAGGAAGCCACCTGGGGCGGCGAGGCGGCGCTGGCGGACTGGCGCCAGGTGTATGCGACCGCCGGCGCTTTCGAAGGCTGGCAGGTGCACGGGGCCTGGATCCAGGCCCAGCAGCCGCACTTCGGTGCGCCGATCGCCGCGCGCTGGCGCGCCGCGAGTGCCGTCACCGCCCAAGACGCCGCCCGTGCACGCGAGCAGGCCGGCGCCATCCGTGCCGCGGTGCGCGCCCGCCTCGGGCCGGACGGCGTGGCCGTGCTGCCCTCGGCTGCGAGCCTCGCGCCCCGGCGCGATGCCGACCCGGCGAGCGTCGACGCGGTGCGCCTGCGCACCATGGCGATCACCTGCATCGCCGGCCTGGCGGGCTTGCCGCAGGTGAGCCTGCCCCTGCGCTCGGACGCGCCGCGGCCACTCGGCATTTCCCTGCTCGGCGCCGCCGGCAGCGACCTGGCCTTGATCCGCCTGGCAAGGAGGCTGCATGCGCGCATCGCCTGAGTCCCTGGACCCTGAAGAAGCCGAGCTTCCTTCCGCTCCCGCACGCCCGGCCGGCGAGGGCACGCCGGCCGACATCGAGGCCCGCATCTACGCCAGCGTCTTCGAAGGCGTGATGAGCCAGCGCCTCGCGCCCGGCACCAAGCTGCCCGAGGCGCGCCTGTGCGAGCTGTTCGGCGTGAGCCGCGCGGTCGTGCGCAAGGTGCTGCAGCGGCTGGCGCACGACCACATCGTGCAGCTGCGCCCGCACCGCGGCGCCATCGTGGCGGTGCCCACGCGCGCGGAAACGCAGCAGATCTTCGAGGCGCGGCGGGCGCTGGAGGCGGCCATCGTGCGGCTGGTGGCCGAACGCGCCACGCCGGCCGACCTGCAGGGCCTGCGCGAGCAGTTGCGACAGGAGCATGCACAGATGCACCGGCACGACCAGCCCGCCTGGGCGCGGCTGGCCAGTGCCTATCACCTGAGGCTGGCCGAACTCTCCGGCAATCCGATTCTGCGGCGCTACCTCACGGAGACGGTGTCGCGCTGCTCGCTGCTGGTGGCGACCCACCAGCCGCCGGGCAATGCCGCCTGCGAGCACGAGGAGCACGAGCGCATCGTGGACTGCATTGCACGCGGCGACGCCGACGCGGCGGTGCAGCTGATGGAGCAGCACCTGCTCGCACTGGAGCACCACCTGCTGCTGGACCGGCCCACGCCCAAGCGCGACCTGGCGTACCTGCTGGGCCTGGGCCAGGCCTGAGGCGTCGGGCTCAGAAGCTGTGAATGAATTCGGCGCGTCCGAAGCGGCCGCCGGAAAGTGCCCCATCAAGGCGCGAAGCGCAGCCATAGCTCGGGCTATGGCGAGCATTTGCAACGCCGAGGGGGCGCTTTCTGGAGGCCGAGGCGGGCGTGGCGGATTCGTTCACAGCTTCTCAGACGGTGTGAATGAATCTACTGCTACGATTCCTTCACACCTTCTCAGCGGTTCGCGTCCGCCGTCGCGCCCGGCACCGGGCGCGGCACCTCGATCTTCACCTTGAAGCGCTCCTTGAGCAGCTCGTAGTAGGCACGGCCCTCGGCGCTGGCCAGCCACTGCGCGACCTGCTCGCGCTCCTGGGCGGCGCGCTCGGCCGGCGGGGCCTCGCGCGGCAGGGTCTTGAGGACCCGCACCAGCGCATAGCCCTGCGCCCCCAGGTCCACGCCGGTGGCACCGGGGAGCTTGCTTGGATCGACCCGCATGGCGGCCTCGACCACCTCGGGCGCCAAGTCGCGCGGGTTCTCGCGCGAAATGACGACGGGCGCGGGCAGCTGCACGCTCTGCGGATTGGCCTTGAGCGCTTCGAGCTGCTCGGCGCCGGCCTTCTGCGCCAGCTCGATGCCGCGGCGGGTCTTGAGCTGCTCGCGCACGCGGTCCTTGACTTCGGCCAGCGGCAGCGTGCGGGCAGGCTCGTGCGCCAGCACGCGGGCCGACACGAGCTGGCTCGGGCCAACCTCGACGGCATCGGTGTTGCGCTTCTTCTCCAGGCTCTCGGGCGAGAACACCGCCGTCATCAGCTTGGGGTTGGCCAGCACGCCGCTCGCGCCGTTACCCGGCTCGCGCGTGACGCCCTCGGCCGTGCGCAGGGGCAGCTTGAACTTCTCGGCCACGCCAGCCAGGCCGTCGGCGGCTTCATAGACCGCATTGCTGAACGAGTCCGCCGTCTCCGCGAACTTGCGCTGGGCCTGCTGGCGGCGCAGTTCGGTTTCCAGTTGCGGGCGCACTTCCTCGAAGGTCTGCTGCTTGGGCGCGCGCAGGTCCGTCAGGCGGATGATGTGGAAGCCGAAGTCGGTCTCGACCACGTCGCTGATCTCGCCCTTCTTCAGCTTGAAGGCCGCCTCCTCGAAAGGCTTGGTCATGGCGCCGCGGGTGAAGAAGTCGAGGTCGCCGCCGCGGGCTGCGGACCCCGGGTCCTGCGAGTGCTGGCGCGCGAGCTCGGCAAAGCGCTCGGGCGACTGGCGCACCTGGGCCAGCAGCTCCTGCGCCTTCTTGCGCGCGGCCTCGCGGTCGGCGGGCGGCGCGCCCGCGGGCGCCTTGACCAGGATGTGGCTGGCGCGGCGCTCCTCCAGTGCGGTCTGGCGGGCGATGTTCTGCTCGTAGTAGGTCTTGAGGTCGGACTCGTTGACGGTGATGCCCTTCATGACCGTGTCCAGGTCGAGCACGAGGTACTCCAGCTTGACCTGCTCGGGCGCCTGGAACAGCGCCTGGTTCTGCTGGTAGAAGGCCTGGATCTCTTCGTCCGTGGGGTTGACGCGGGCGGCGAACTCGGCGGGACGCAAGGTCTTGGCCTGCACCTCGCGGCGCTGCAGGTAGGCGTCCAGCGCGACCTCGGCCTGGGCCGGGGTGACGAAGCTCGTGCCCATGAGGCCGGCGAGCACCTGGCGGTTGGACAGGTCGGCGCGGAACTGCGCCTCCAGGCCCTCGGGCGTGAGGCCCTGGGCGGCGGCGAGCTGGCGGTAGCGGGCGGCGTCGATGCGGCCATCGGGCCCACGCAGCGAGGCGATGGTGGGGTCGCGCTGCAGTTGCGCGGCCAGGCGCGCGTCGGGCGTGACGAGGCGGTCGTCCTGCGCGGCGGCGCGGATCACGCGCTCGCGCACCATGCGCTCGAGCGTGCCGTAGCGTGCCTCGGGCGAATCGAGCAGCTTGGGGTCGATGCTGGGCATGGCCTGGCGCAGGCGGTCGGCCTCGAGGCGGTGGGCCGCGTCCCATGCGCTCTGGCGGATGTCCTGCCCGTCCACCCGGGCGACCACCTGCCCGCGGTCACCCATGTTCATGTAGCCCTCCACCCCGAACAGGACGAAGGAGGGAATGACCAGCAGGAACAGGACAAACAGCAGGAAGCGCGTGTTCCTGCGGACGAAATCAAACATGGCGACTCTTTCGGCGACAAGCGCCTCGCTATCCGGAAAAGACGAAAGGCGAACTGCCGTTCGCCTTTGCAGGGGTGGTGGGTGCTGACGGGCTCGAACCGCCGACCTACGCCTTGTAAGGGCGCCGCTCTACCAACTGAGCTAAGCACCCCACCGTAAGTTCCGACTAGTTCAGGGCGTCCTTGAGCGCCTTGCCGGGTCGGAACTTGGGTACCTTGGCGGCCTTGATTTTAATGGTGTCGCCGGTGCGGGGATTGCGGCCGCTGCGCGCGGCCCGCTTTCCGACGGCAAAGGTGCCGAATCCGACCAGCGAAACCGAGCCGCCCCTGCGCAGCGTGGTCTTCACGGCACCGATCATGGACTCCAGCGCGCGCGTGGCGGCAGCCTTGGAGATGTCGGAATGCTTGGCGATGTGGTCGATCAGTTCGGTCTTGTTCACGGAGTCCCTCGGGCAGGTGTTTGGAGATTGGCTTGGGGACTCTCCCGCGCTGCGCACGCCAGGCGCAGCGGCAGCACGGGGAGCCTCGATGTGTCTTGCAGCTGAGCCACCCCAACTGCCGAGTGATTAAAGCCACCGCCCCTGGAGGTGTCAATACGGCGTGTGGCGTTACAACCGCGAGAACGATAATGGCTGTCCCTCTTGCGCGCCGCGGCGCGCGGCGTTACGAGCGCTGCGCGCCGCGGTCTTGCTTCAGAGCGCCTGCGCGATGGCACGACCCAGGTCGGCGGTGCTCGCGGTACCGCCGATGTCGCGGGTGCGCGGTGCGCCGCTCGCCGGATCGAGCACCTTCTCGATGGCCGCCAGCACGGCGTCGTGAGCGTCCTTGTGGCCGAGGAACTCCAGCATCATCGCGCCGCACCAGATCTGCCCGATCGGATTGGCGATGCCCTGCCCCGCGATGTCGGGCGCCGAGCCGTGCACCGGCTCGAAGAGCGAGGGAAAGCGCCGCTCGGGGTCGAGGTTGGCGCTGGGCGCGATGCCGATGGTGCCGGTGCAGGCCGGCCCGAGGTCGGACAGGATGTCGCCGAAGAGGTTGCTGGCCACCACCACGTCGAAGAAGTCCGGCCGCTGCACGAAGTGCGCGGTGAGGATGTCGATGTGGAACTTGTCCAGCGCCACGTCGGGGTAGGCCTTGGCCATCTCGGCCACACGCTCGTCCCAGTAGGGCATGGTGATGGCGATGCCGTTGGACTTGGTGGCGCTGGTCAGGTGCTTCTTCGGGCGCGAGCGCGCCAGCTCGAAGGCGAACCTGAGCACGCGGTCCACGCCCACGCGCGACATCACCGTCTCCTGCATGACGATCTCGCGCTCGGTGCCCGGATACATGCGCCCGCCGATGCTGGAGTATTCGCCCTCGGTGTTCTCGCGCACGATGTACATGTCGATCTCGCCCGGCTGGCGCGGGCTGCCGTCGCGGCGCACCACGGGCGCGACGATGCCGGGCATGAGCCGCGCCGGGCGCAGGTTCACGTACTGGTCGAACTCGCGCCGGAACATGAGCAGCGACCCCCATAGCGACACGTGGTCCGGGATCTTCTCGGGCCAGCCCACCGCGCCGAAGTAGATGGCATCGTGGCCGCCGATGCGCTCCTTCCAGTCGTCCGGCAGCATGCGGCCGTGCTTCTCGTAGTAGTCCCAGCTGGAAAAGTCGAAGTGGTCGAACTGCAGGTCGATGCCGAAGCGCGTCGCCGCCGCCTCCATGACCCGGATGCCCTCGGGCATGACTTCCTTGCCGATGCCGTCGCCGGCGATGACGGCGATGCGCTTCCTGCTCATTGCATGGTCTCCTGGAAAAACTGCAGGGCCTCGGTGGCCACCTGCTGGGGGGCCTCTTCGGCCAGGTAGTGGCCGCAGGGCAGGCTGGCGCCGCTGACGTGCAGCGCACGCTCGCGCCAGAGCGCCAGCACGTCGAAGCAGCGGCCCACCGTGCCATGCTCGCCCCAGAGCACCCGAAGCGGCTGCGCAAGACGCCGCCCGGCGGCGACATCCGCGCGGTCGTGCGCCAGGTCGATGCCGGCACTGGCGCGGTAGTCGGCGCAGATGGCGGCCGCGCTGCCCGGGATGGCGATGCAGCGCTCGTACTCGGCCAGCGCCGAGGGCTCGAACACGCCCAGGCCCGCATGGCGGCTGCCCATGACGCTGCGCAGGTAGCGCACCGGGTCGCTGTCGATCAGGGCCTCCGGCAAGGGCGGCGGCTGGATCAGGAAGAACCAGTGCCAGTAGGCGCGGGCGAAGGGCTCGTTGCTGCCTTCGTACATCGCGAGCGTGGGGGCGATGTCCAGCAGCATGAGCGCCTGAACGGCGTCGGGATGGTCGGCGGCGAGCCGGTGGGCCACGCGCGCGCCGCGGTCATGCGCGAGCACGCCGAAACGGGTGAAACCCTGCGACTGCATGAAGGCCAGCGCATCGAGCGCCATCTCGCGCTTGCTGTAGGCCCGGCTGTCCTCGCCCGCCGGGGGGCGGCCCGAGTCGCCATAGCCGCGCAGGTCCATGAGCACGACGCCATGGGAGCGTGCCAGCACCGGCGCGACGCGGTGCCACATGGCCAGGGTCTGCGGATGCCCGTGCAGCAGCAGCAGCGGTGGGCCTTCGCCCGCGCGGCGGCCATGCAGCCGCACGCCGTCGCGCTCGAACTCGATGGGTGTGAAGTCCGCGAGCAGCATGGGCTCAGGCACTCCCCTTGCGCAGGCTGTCGGTGGCCGGCGTGCGCACGACCAGGCTCACGCCCGTGGCGGTGAGCGCCACGCCCGCGATGGTCAGGGCGGTGATCGGTTCGTCGAACAGCACCCAGGCCATGAGGGCGGTGGTGGGCGGCACGAGGTACATGAGGCTGGTGACCGAGGTGGCCACGCCGCGCTGGATCAGCAGGTACAGCAGCGAGCTGCCGCCCAGGGTGAGCGCCAGCACCGACCAGCCCATGGCGCCGGCCAGCTCCGGGTTCAGCCCGCCGCCGGGCAGGAACCAGCGCATCGACTCGGTCTCCAGCAGGGCCAGCGGCAAGGTGACCACGAAGGCCGCGGCCAGCTGCACGCCGTTGGCGGTGCGCACGTCGCACGCCTGGACGAAGCGCTTCTGGTAGAGCGTGCCGGCCGTGATGCTCAGGAGCGCGACGGTGGCGAAGAGCAGGTTGAGCGCATGCACCTCGCCCAGGCCCAGCTTCTGCCAGACCACCAGCACCAGCCCGCCCAGGCCGAGGGCCAGGCCGGTCCACTGCCGGCTTGAGATGCGTCCGCCACCCCAGGAGATCCACAGCGCCGTGAGCACCGGCTGCAATCCCACGAGCAGGGCCGCGAGGCCCGCTCCCATGCCGGTCTTCACGGCAGCCCACACCCCGCCGAGGTAGCCGGCGTGCATCAGCACGCCGGTGACCGAGAGGTGCAGCCACTGCCTGCGCCCCACGGGCCAGGAGGCGCGCGCCAGCCCGGCCCAGACGAGGAAGCACGCCACCGAGAGGATGTAGCGCACGGCCAGGAACTTCATGGGCGGCGCGTGCGGCATGCCGAAGCGCGCGACCACGAAGCCCGTCGCCCAGATCAGCACGAACACGGCCGGCATGCTGCGCAGGAGCAGCTCGTTGCGGTCGGCCTGCGGTGAGACGCTGGACATGCTCAGGATTCGTTCGCAGCGTCTTCAGGGCACCCGCTTGCGGATCTCGGGCAGCGCCTTCTGCAGGTAATAGGCCATGGACCACACCGTGAGGATGGCCGACAGCCAGATCAGCCAGGCGCCCCAGAGGCCGGTGTCCACCACCCCGAACAGGGTGCCGTCGAACAGGAGAAAGGGAATGGCGATCATCTGCACGGTGGTCTTGAGCTTGCCCACCATGTGCACGGCCACGCTGCGCGAGGCGCCGATCTGCGCCATCCATTCGCGCAGCGCCGAGATGGCGATCTCCCGGCCGATGATGATGAGCGCGACGAACACGTCGGCGCGGCCCAGGTTGACCAGCACCAGGAGCGAGGCGCTGACCAGGAACTTGTCGGCCACCGGGTCCAGGAAGGCGCCGAAGGCCGAGGTCTGGTTCAGCCGGCGGGCGAGGTAGCCGTCGAGCCAGTCGGTCAGCGCGAAGGCGATGAACATGGCCGTGGCAATCAGGTTCTGCAGCCGCGGCTCCATCCCCAGGTAGAACACGCCGACGATCAGAGGGATCGCCACGATGCGCGTCCAGGTCAGGATCGTGGGGACGGTAAGAAACATGGGCGCGATTCTGGCACGGCCGGCTCATGGCTCTTCCGGCTAGTGCAGCGCGCGGTAGATCTCCTCGGCCAGCTCGCGCGAAATGCCCTCGACCGTGGCGATGTCGTCCACGCCTGCCGCGGCGACGCCGCGGATGCCGCCGAAACGCTGCAGCAGGCGGGCGCGCTTCTTGGCGCCCACGCCGGGAATCTCCTCCAGCGCACTCCCCCCCACGCGCACGCGGGCGCGCCGCGCCCGCATGCCGGTGATGGCGAAGCGGTGCGCCTCGTCGCGGATCTGCGCCACCAGCATGAGCGCGGCCGAGTCCTTGCCCAGCGCCACGGTGTCGCGCCCGTCGGCGAACACGAGTTCCTCCAGGCCGACCTTGCGCCCCTCACCCTTCTTGACGCCCACGATCACGCCCAGGTCCAGCCCGAGCTCGGCGAAGACCTCGCGCGCCATGGACACCTGCCCCTTGCCGCCATCGACCAGCACCAGGTCCGGCAGGCGCTTGGCACCCCCGCCGCCGCGCTTGCGGGCCACCGGCGCGGCCGCCGGTGCTTCGCCTTCCGCGGCGGCTTCCACCGGCGGTGCGGCATCGGGCGGGTCGCGCCCGACCTCGGCCAGGCGGCCATAGCGCCGCGTGAGCACCTGGCGCATGGCGGCGTAGTCGTCGCCCGGCGTGATGCCCTCGATGTTGTAGCGGCGGTAGTCGCCGCTTTGCATGCGGTGCTGCTGGTAGACCACGCAGGAGGCCTGGGTCGCCTCGCCCGCCGTGTGCGAGATGTCGAAGCACTCGATGCGCAGCGCGTCCAGGTCGTCGGGCGCGAGGTCCAGCGCCTCGGCCAGTGCGCGCGTGCGGGCCTGCTGCGAGCCTTCCTCGGCCAGCAGGCGCGCCAGCTGGATGGCCGCATTCTTCTCGGCCATCTCCAGCCAGTGGCGGCGCTGCTCGCGCGGGTTGTGGACGGCGCTGATGCGAAGGCCGGCCTGTTCGCCCAGCGCGGCGATCAGGGCGCGGTCGACGGCATGGCTGGTGATGAGCGCCGGGGGCGCGGGCACGCCGATGTAGTGCTGGGCGATGAAGGCTTCGAGCACCTGAACCTCCACCGGCCGCAGCAGGCCTGCGCCCTCGCCCTCCTCGGCCTGCTCGGCTTCCTGCATGGCGGCCGCGTCTTCCACGTGCGTGGGAAAGTAGGCCCGGTCACCGAGGTGCCGGCCGCCGCGCACCATGGCCAGGTTCACGCAGGCCTTGCCCCCCTGCACCCGCACGGCCAGGATGTCCACGTCCTTGTCGGAGGCGGTCTCCACCGACTGCTGGTGCAGCACGCGCGAGAGCGCACTCATCTGGTTGCGCAGCTCCGCCGCCTGCTCGAACTCCAGCCGCTCGGCGTGGGTCATCATGCGCGACTCCAGCTGCTGCAGCACCTGCTGCGTCTCGCCGCGCAGGAACGCCTCGGCATGCGCGACGTCGCGGCCGTAGTCCTCCGGCGCGACCAGGCCCACGCACGGGCCCGAGCAGCGCTTGATCTGATAGAGCAGGCACGGCCGCGTGCGGTTGGCGAAAACCGTGTCCTCGCAGGTGCGAAGGCGGAACACCTTCTGCAGCAGCTGGATGGATTCCTTGACCGCCCAGGCGCTCGGATAGGGACCGAAGTAGCGGTGCTTGCGGTCCACCGCGCCGCGGTAGTAGGCCACCCGCGGGAACACGGCCGCGCCCTGGCCCTCCACGCCGGTCTTGTCGGCCGCGCCGGTGATCTTCAGGTAGGGGTAGCTCTTGTCGTCGCGGAACAGGATGTTGAACCGCGGATCGAGCGCCTTGATCAGGTTGTTTTCCAGCAGCAGCGCCTCGGCTTCCGAGCGCACCACAGTGGTTTCCAGGCGGGCGATGCGACCCACCATGTGGCCGATGCGCGTGCCGCCGTGGTTCTTCTGGAAGTAGCTGGAGACGCGCTTCTTCAGGTTGCGCGCCTTGCCCACGTAGAGGACACCGCCCTGGGCGTCGAAATAGCGGTACACCCCGGGAAGCTGCGGCAGCGCCGCGACCTGCGCGAGCAGTTGTTCGGAATGCACGTCGGACATCGCGCCTATTATCCCGACCGCATGCGCTGGGACATCTTCTGCAAAGTGATCGACAACCACGGCGACCTGGGCGTCACCTGGCGCCTGTCGGCGGAGCTGGCCGCGCGTGGCGAGGAAGTGCGCCTGTGGGTGGACGAGCCTGCGTCGCTGGCGTGGATGGCGCCGGGCGGACGCGATGGCGTGGACGTGGTGCGCTGGGACGCGAACGCCCGCGACGCCGAGCCCGGCGATGTCGTGGTGGAGGCCTTCGGCTGCGATCCACACGAGGCCTTCGTCGCCGCGATGGCCCGGCGCTGGCGGTCGCAGGGCCGGCAGCCGGCCTGGATCAACCTGGAGTACCTCAGCGCCGAAACCTGGGTGGAGCGATTCCACGGCCTGCCCTCGCCGGTGGCCCACGGCCCGGGCGCGGGGCTGGTCAAACGATTCATCTATCCGGGCTTCACGCCCCGCACGGGGGGGCTGATCCGCGAGCATGAACTTGCGCAGCGGCAGCAGCGCTTCGATCGCGCGGCCTGGCTGCGGGAGATCGCGCCCCGGCTGCAGGACGAGGCGGGTGCGCCCATCCCTGCCGAGACGCTGGCCGCCGAGTCGCTGGTCAGTCTCTTCTGCTACGAGCCACCCGCGCTCAGCGCGCTCCTGCGGCAGCTGGGGGAGTCGCGGCTTCCGAAGCGCCTGCTCGTCACCAGCGGCCGGGCCGGGGACGCGGTTCGCCGGGCGCTGGCCACCCTGCCCCGGCCACACCCCCGACTGGCTTTCCTCCCCCTGCTGAGCCAGGCCGGCTACGACGAGCTGCTCTGGGCCTCGGACCTCAACTTCGTGCGCGGGGAGGACTCGCTGGTGCGCGCGATCTGGGCCGGCCGCCCCTTCGTGTGGCAGATCTATCCGCAGCAGGACCAGGCCCACGAGGCCAAGCTGCGCGCCTTCCTCGACCTCCTGGCACCGCCGGCCTCGCTGCGTCAGGCCTTCCTGGCGTGGAACGGCCTGAGCGCCGACTGGCCGGGCGACACCGGGGATTGGATAGCCGCGGCCGAGGCCTTCCGCGCCCGCCTGCAGGCCCAACCCGAGCTCGTCACGACCCTGATGACCGTGGAACGGGACGAGGCGGTCCCTGGCGGCGGTGGACTGGAGCACTTTTCGGGCGGGCGGCGGCGAAGGCGCTAAAATCGCGGGCTTTGCCGTCGGGCCGGCCAGGACAGCCAGGCACCGGCGCATCCCGCCGCGGCAGGGCTCGACCGAGCTTTCCGGTGCCTCGGCCCAACCCAAGCCCTCACGCTTTATGAAAATCGCTCAAGAAATCCGCGCCGGCAACGTGATCATGCAAAACGGCGCCCCCTGGGTCGTGCTCAAGACCGAATACGCCCGGGGCGGCCGCAACGCGGCCACGGTGCGCATGAAGCTCAAGAGCCTGCTGTCCAACCAGGGCACCGAGATCGTCTTCAAGGCCGACGACAAGATGGACCAGATCGTGCTGGACAAGAAGGATTGCACCTACTCCTACTTCGCCGACCCGATGTACGTCTGGATGGACACCGAGTACAACCAGTACGAGGTCGAGGCCGAGAACATGGGCGACGCGCTCAACTACCTGGAAGACGGCATGGGCGCCGAAGTGGTGTTCTACGAAGGCAAGGCCATCTCCGTCGAACTGCCCACCAGCGTGGAGCGCGAAATCACCTGGACCGAACCGGCCGTCAAGGGCGACACTTCGGGCAAGGTCCTCAAGCCCGCCAAGATCGCCACCGGCTTCGAGATCGGCGTGCCGATCTTCGTGGCCCAGGGTGACAAGGTCGAGATCGACACGCGCACGGGCGAGTACCGCCGCCGCGTTTGAGGCCTGCCCCGGCCGCTCCCGACAGGCTCCTGCGGGAGCCTTTTTCGTTTCCGCGATGGACTTCGACTTCCAGCTGATCGGCGTTCCCTTCCGCATGCGGCCGGGGCTCACGCGGCTGCCGGCGTCCGCACGCCAGCTCACGCCGCTCGATCCGGTGCATCCGCTGTACGCCGAAAAGCGCGCCGTGCTCGACCGCAGCGGGTCCCGGCTGGCCGTGCCCGGCTTCGATGCCGGGCCCGTGCTGGCCGCGATCGCGCAGCAGGCGCGCAGCAACGGCATCGCCTGGACGCCGCAGGAGGGCACGCCGCTGGAGCTGGCCTTCGAGGAGGACTTCGCCGTGCTCGATGGCGAATCCGGCACCCTGCCCTGGCTGTGCGTGTGCGCGCCCTCGCACTGGGCGCCGGAGGACAAGCTGGGCCAGCCCTTCGCCGCCGTGCATGCCCCGGTGGCGGACAACGCGCTGCTGCTGGCCGCCGCCGCCCCGCTGGTGCAGCTGGCCACCGGTGGCGAACGCTGGGAGCGCCACGTCTGGACCGTGAGCCCGTCGGGGCGGCATGACCAGCACCCGCGACGCCATCCGCGCGAGCCCTGGCCCGATGTGGCCGATGCCGATGCCCTCGCCGCGCACTGCTGGTTGCGTGCCGAGCGGCAGACCTTCTTCCCGGTGCCGGGTCCTCGCCGGCTTGCGGTGTTCACGATCCGGGTGCAGCTCGCGCCCTTGGCCGAAGCGGTCGATGAAGCCTGGAAAGCCCGGCGACTGCATGACAGCCTCGCCTCCATGAGCGAGGCCGTCGCCGCCTACAAGGGGCTCGCGCCGGCCCGCCCATCGCTGCTGCGCTGGCTTTCCACGCGCGCGTCGGCATAGTCCCAACGGGCCATGCCGGACCCCGGGGGGCTCGTGAATGCCCTCACAATGCCTGCATGGCTTCCACCCGAAACATCCACGACCAGAGGCTGGCCGATGCCTGGGCCACGCTGCATGCCCATGCCGGGGCCGGACTTCCGCTCCAGCCCGACGCGAGCCGCCTGGCATTTGCCGACCCCGAGTTCCTGCTTCGCCGCGAGACGCGCGGCATCCGCTTCCAGCTGGAGCTGCTCAAGCCGGACCTGACGCAGATCGAGCACGGCATCGAGAACACCATCGTGGTGTTCGGCAGCGCCCGCTTTCGCAGCCAGGAGGAAGCCGATGCGCTCCTGGCTGCGGCCGAGGCCGGCGGCGAAGAGGCCACCATCCGCCGCGCCCGCACCCTGGTGCGCAATGCCCGCTACTACGAGCAGGCGCGTGCCTTCGGCCAGCTGGTGGCGCGCTACAGCGCGGGCAAGCCCGCGGCGGACAAGCTGTTCATCTGCACCGGCGGCGGCCCGGGCATCATGCAGGCGGCCAACCGCGGCGCCTATGAGGCCGAGGGCGTGAGCGTGGGCCTGTCCATCGCCCTGCCCATGGAGGAGGCCGCCAACCCCTACGTGACGCCGGACCTGTCCTTCAAGTTCCACTACTTCGCACTGCGCAAGATGCACTTCATGATGCGGGCGAAGGCGCTGGTGGCCTTTCCCGGCGGCTTCGGCACGCTGGACGAGCTCTTCGAGGTCATCACCCTGGTGCAGACCCGCAAGTCCAAGCAGGTGCCCATCGTCCTCTTCGGCTCGGACTACTGGAAGCGCCTGATCTGCTTCGACACGCTGATCGAGGAAGGGGTGATCTCTCCCGACGACCTGGCCCTGTTCCAGTACGCCGACGAACCGCAGGCGGCCTGGGAGGTGATTCGTTCGTTCTACCAGCTGTAGCGCAGCACAGGTCCTCAGCCCTGCGGCTTGAGGCTGCGCAGGTACAGGTGCAGCGCCCGCACGTCGGTCTCGCTCATGTTGCGCAGCGACTCGAAGGGCATCACCTGGATCGCCGAACCATCCGGCCGCTTGCCGCTGCGGAACATGGCCAGGAAGGCTTCGGGCTGCTCGTAGCGTCCCATGCCCGAGCCCTCGCCGGGGCGCAGGTTGGCCGCGGGCGGCCAGTCGGGCGGACCGCCCGGCACCCGGCCGCCGGTGAGCCGCTCGCCGTGGCAGCCGATGCACATATTGGCCACGTACTGCCCGTGCGGCAGGTTCACGCCTTCGGCGACCTCGGCCTGCGGCGGCCGGGCATGGTCGATCTTGGCCGCTGCGTCCTCGATCAGGCCCAGCCCGTACATCACCCGCGCCGGCAGGGGCAGCTGCACGACGGCACCGTCGCCCGGCGCCGGCGGCAGCGAGCGCACATAGGCGACCAGCGAGGCGAGGTCGCGGTCGGTGAAGCGGTTGTAGTCCTCGCTGGGCATGACCAGCAGCGGCCGGCCACCGGGTGCGACGCCATGGCGGATGGCGCGGGTCCAGTCATCGTCGCTGTAGCGCGCGACCACGCCGCCCGGGCCGCCGGTGATGTTGGGCCCCTTGATCTTCAGGCCCTTGCCATCGTCCACGAACACGCGGCCGGCGCCATTGGCCCCGTGGCAGTCCACGCAGCCGCGGGAGGCGAAGAGATACTGCCCGCGCTCCAGCGACACGTTGGCCGGTTGCACGGCGAGCGCCGCCACCCGCACGTCCACCTTGCGCTGCAGCTTGCGCTCACCCAGTTGCAGGCCCGCAAAGACCGCCGCGGCGGCCAGCAGGACCAGGGCGAGCACCACGTAGAGCCCGTACTTCAGGAAACGCATCTCAAGACCTCCGCCCGGACGACGACCGGAGGCGAACTCTAGCGGGCGATCGCCCGGCAGCCAAGGGGCGGTCCCCGGTGTCGTGCTTCAGCGCCCGGGTTTCAGGAGCAAGGCCTGCCGGCTTCCGGCCGCAACCACCGCACCCACCGACCAGAACACGCCCGCGATGCCCACGGCCGCGCCGGCGGCGCCGAACAGCAGGGGCGTGACCACGCTGGAGCCGTTGATCGCCATCAGGCGCAGGCCCAGCGCCTCGCCGTGCCGGTGCTCCGGCGTGATCTGGTGGAGCGTGCTCATGATCATGGGCTGGACCGAGCCGAGCGCGAAACCGAGCAGGACCGAGCAGGCCCCCATGGCCCAGGCGGACCCGAGCAGCGGATAGACCACGAACAGCGCGGCGGCGGCGAGCATCGCGCTGAAGATCATCTTCCACTCCTGCAGCCGCGCCGCGACCAGCGGAATGAGCAGCCGCACCGCCGTTGCCGCCAGCGCGAAACTGCCGAGCAGGGTGCCGATCACCGAGGCCGAGAGGCCGCGTTCGTGCCCCAGCACGGGAACGATGAAGGTATGCACGTCCCAGCAGGAGGACAGCAGCCAGTTCACCACCATGAGGCGGCGGAAATCGGGCTCGCGCAGCAGGTCCCAGGCAGCGCCGGTGCGCGCTCCCTGAGGCGGCGTCAACGGCGGCAGGTCCTTGACCGGTCGCACCCAGAACCACGTGGCCAGCGGCAGCAGGGCCAGCGTGAAGAAGGCCGCCCGGAACCCCGCGTGGTCGATGAGGAGTCCGGAAACGAAGGGGCCGAAGAAATTGGACACCGCGGGCCCGATGGCCAGCCAGGAGAAGACCCGCCGCAACTGCGTCGGGCCGCTCACGGCCCGGCCGGCATGCCGCTGGAGCGCGATCACCGCCACGCCCGTGGCGCCTCCGGTGAGCATGGCGGCCAGGCACAGCACCGGAAAGACGGGGAAGGCGGTGGCGGCACCGGCACCGAAAGTCGCGGCGGCAATGGCCATGCCGATGGGCCGCTTGAAACCGTGCCGGTCCGAAAAGCGCCCGGCCGGCAAGGCCAGGAAGACCTGGGTGAGCGCGAAAAGCGCCAGCAGCACGCCGACGGCGATCTCGCTGTAGCCGGCGCGCAGCGCCATGAGCGGCGCGGCCATTCGCATCCCGGCCATGCAGGCATGGATGCACATCTGGCCGGCGATGAGCCGCGCCAGCTCGCGCCCGCCTCCCCCCTGCGGCGCGGCCTCGGCCGCCTCAGGCGGGGGTGTCGTCGCCGGGTTCATCGACCAGGGCAATGAGGCTTTGCGCCTGCGCGTCCGGCAGGGCTTCGACGTGCTTGAGGGCACGGCGCATCTGGCGGGTGCGGGTATCGGCGCGGTCCAGCGTTTCGGCGGCCTTGTGCACCTGCTCGCGGATGCGCGCCACCCAGTCGCCGTAGCGCTCGAACTCGGTCTTGACCGCGCCGAGCACCTTCCATACCTCTGAAGCCTGCTGCTCCAGGGCGAGCGTGCGGAACCCCATCTGCAGCGCGTTCAGCATGGCCAGCAGCGTGGTCGGTCCGGCCAGCGTGACGCGGTGCTCGCGCTGCAGGTGGTCCACCAGGCCCGGGCGCCGCAGCACCTCGGCGTACAGGCTTTCCACCGGCAGGAACAGGATGGCGAAGTCGGTGGTCTGCGGTGGGCACAGGTAGTTCTCGCAGATGGAGCGGGCCTCCTGGCGGATGCGAAGTTCCAGTGCACGCGCGGCGCTGTCCACGCCGGCGGCATCGGCGCGGTCGTGGGCCTCGACCAGGCGTTCGTAGTCCTCGCGCGGGAACTTGGCGTCGATCGGCAACCAAACCGGCACGCCGTCGGCGCTGCGCCCGGGAAACCGCACCGCGAAGTCCACGCGCTGGCGGCTGCCGGGCCGCGTCTCGACCTGCCGGGCGTACTGCTCGTTCGTGAGCACCTGCTCCAGCAGTGCCTCCAGCTGCACCTCGCCGAAGACGCCGCGCGTCTTCACGTTGGTCAGCACGCGCTGGAGGTCGCCCACGCCCTGCGCCAGCGACTGCATCTGCCCCAGGCCGTGGTGCACCTGCTCCAGCCGCTCGGCCACCTGCCGGAAGCTTTCGCCCAGGCGTGTCTCCAGGGTGGCCTGCAGCTTCTCGTCCACGGTGCGGCGCATCTCCTCCAGCTTGGCGGCATTGCCTTGCTGCAGCGCCGCCAGCTGGGTCTCCAGCGTGCCGCGGACCTCCGACAGGCGCCGGTCGTTGGAGGCGCCCAGCGCCTGCAGCTGGGTGTGCAGGGTGTCGCCCAGGCCTTTTTGCAGCAAGGCGAGCTGCTGGCCGAAGGCGTCGATCTGCGCATTCTGCGTGCGCGTGGCCTCGGCGGCCTGCGCGACCAGCACCTGCTGCAGGTCGGCCAGGTGGTGGCCCAGCTCCTGGCGCGAGCCGCGCGAGCTCTCCTGCACCTCGCGCCGCAGCTCGCGCTCGAGCCGCTCACCGGCCGCGAGCAGCTCGGTGCGCAGCGGCTCCTGCGAGGGCGCACGCCGCGCGAGCAGCACGATCAGCAGGAGGAGATTGAGCAGGCCGAAGCCGGCGGCGATCCATTGGGGCGGTATCTGGCTCAGGTCGAGGTTCAAGCGGACTCCAGCACCTCGGGATTGAGCGGCGTGAGCGGCTTGCCGTTGACGAGAAAGCCGACCAGGTTGTCGGCAGCCAGCTGCGCCATGGCGCGCCGCGTGGGCACGGTGGCACTGGCGATATGCGGCGTCAGGACCACGTTGGGCACGGTGAGCAGCTCGGGGTGCACCTTGGGCTCGCCCTCGAAGACGTCCAGGCCGGCCGCGGCGATGCGTCGCTCGCGCAGCGCCTGGGCCAGCGCCGCGTCGTCCACGATGCCGCCGCGCGCGATGTTGACCAGCGTGGCCGTGGGCTTCATGAGCGCGATCTCGGCCGCACCGATGGCGTGGTGCGACTGGGGCGTGTAGGGCAGCACGAGCACGAGGTGGTCCGCTTCGCGCAGCAGTTCCTCCTTGCCCACGTAGCGCGCCTTGCAGGCCGATTCCAGCTCGGGCGTGAGGCGGCTGCGGTTGTGGTAGATGACCTTCATGCCGAAGCCGTGCGCGCCGCGCCTGGCGATGCCCTGGCCGATGCGCCCCATGCCCAGGATGCCCAGGGTGCTGCCGTGCACGTCCTGCCCGGCGAAAAGGTCGTAGCTCCACTTGCCCCAGCGGCCGGCGCGCAGGAAATGCTCGCTCTCGGTCACGCGGCGCGCGGTGGCCATGAGGAGGGCGAATCCGAAGTCCGCCGTGGTCTCGGTCAGCACGTCGGGCGCGTTGGTGCCCAGCACGCCGGCGGCCGTCATGGCCTTGAGGTCGAAGTTGTTGAAGCCCACGGCCATGTTGGCGCAGATGCGCAGTTCGGGGCAGGCCGCGAGGAGCTCGGCGTCGATGCGTTCGCCCCCCGTAGTGAACACGCCCTGCTTGCCTTGCAGGCGGGCGATGAGCTGCTCGCGCGACCAGGCCTCGTCGGCCTGGTTGTGCGTGACCTCGAAGTGCTGCTCGAGGTGGGCGATGACCTCGGGGAAGATGGCGCGGGCGACGAGGACGGAGGGCTTGGCGGTCATGGAGTGCTTTCGCGGAAAAGGTTCAGTCGAGCCAGCGCGTGAAGCTCTGGACGGGCTCGCGCGGCGTATGGAAGCCGTTGACGGGCGCCGATTCGTCGGCCCAGCCCAGGGACATGCCGCAGACCAGCATCTCGTCCTCGCCGGCGCCGATGTGCGGCAGCACGATCTTCCAGTAGCCGTTCCACGCCGCCTGCGGGCAGGTGTGCAGGCCACGGGCGCGCGCGGCCACCATGACGTTCTGCAGGAACATGGCGCAGTCCATCAGCGAGCCGCGGCCGAGCACGCGGTCGATGGTGAACATGAAGCCCACCGGGGCGTCGAAGAAGCGGTAGTTGCGCTGGTGCTGCGCGTGCATGCGGTCCTTCTCGCCCCGCGCGATGCCCAGCAGGCCGTAGAGGCCCCAGCCGTTCTCGCGCCGCCGCTCGATGTAGGGCGAGACCCAGCGCTCGGGGTAGTAGTCCCACTCCTCGCGGTACTCGGCGGCGAGCGAAGGGTCGGCATAGATCGCGTCATGCGCGGCGCAGACCTTGTCCACCAGCGCGTCGCGGCTCGCGCCCTGCAGCACGTACACCTTCCAGGGCTGGGTGTTGGTGCCCGAAGGCGCGCGACGGGCGACGTCGAGGATGCCTTCGATCGTCTCGCGCGGCACCGGCCGCGGCAGGAAGGCGCGCGCGGAAAAGCGGCTGGTGATGGCCGCATCGACGCTGGCCGGGTCCTCGATGCGGGTGCTGACTTGGGGTGAACTCACGTAAGGCTCTCCAGGACGTCGCGCAGGCGCGCGGGCAGTGGCACCGGACGGCGGCTGCGCCGGTCCACATACACGTGGATGAAATGGCCGCGGGCCGCGGTGAGCGGCTCGCCGGCGGCGAACAGGCCGACTTCGTAGCGCACGCTGCTGCCGCCGACGCGCGCGACCCGCAGCGCGGCCTCGACCGCCTGCGGGAAGGCGAGCGGCGCGAAGTAGTTGCACTGGGTCTCGATCACCAGGCCGATGGTCTCGCCCCCGTGGATGTCGAGCGCGCCCTGCTCGATCAGGTAGGCATTCACGGCGGTGTCGAACCAGCTGTAGTAGACGACGTTGTTGACGTGTCCGTACACGTCGTTGTCGGACCAGCGGGTGCCGATGGGACGGAAGACGCGGAAGGCCTCGCGGGGCTCGGCTTGGATTCGCGGTGGGGCCGTCGGACTCATCGCGCGAGATTCTGCCAGCGTCGCCAGTACTGCACGGCCACGCGGAAGGTGTTCAGCTGCGCCCGCACCGTGTCCTCGATGCGGTGCCCGTAGCCACCCGCCATGGCGAAGGCCAGCGGCAGGCGGCGCTGCCAGGCCCATTCGAAGACGCGACGGTCCCGGGCCTCCAGGCCGTCCCAGGTGAGCTTCAGCCGCCCGAGCCGGTCACCCTCGTGCGGGTCGGCACCGGCCAGGTAGATGAGGAGCTGGGGCGTGAAGCGGGCCTCCAGTTCCTCGAGGCCGCGGTCGAGCGCGACGAGGTAGTCCTCGTCCCCGCAACCATCGGGCAGGTCGATGTCCAGGTCGCCGGGCTCCTTGCGGAAGGGAAAGTTCTTCTGCCCGTGCATCGAGAACGTGAACACCGAGTCGTCGCTGCGGAAGATGCTGGCCGTGCCGTTGCCCTGGTGGACGTCCAGGTCCACGACCGCGACCCGCAGTGGGCTGCGGCGCGCCCGCCCCGCCTCGGCCTGCATGAGGCGCGCGGCGACGGCGGCGTCGTTGAACACGCAAAAGCCCCCTCCCCGGTCCGCCTGCGCGTGGTGGGTTCCGCCGGCGATATTGGCGGCAACACCCTCCTTCAAGGCCACGCGGCACGCCGAGACGGTGGCACCGACCGAACGGCGCGCCCGCTCGGCCATGGCTTCGCTCCAGGGGAACCCGATCTCACGCAGCACCTGCGGCGCGACGGTGCCCTGGGCGATGGCGCGGATGTAGGCCGGCGTGTGCGCGAGCGCCAGCTCGCCGTCGCTCGCGGGGAGCGCCTGCTCCAGCCGTACCTCGGGAACGTGGGCGGCCAGTGCATCGCGCAGCAGCTGGTACTTGGCCATGGGGAAGCGGTGCCCGGCGGGCAGGCTCAGCACGAACTGGGTGGCGAAAAACACCTGCATCCCGGCATTGTGGAAGGCTCCGGAGCCCAAGCTAAGGATGAGCCTCGCCGTCTTTTTTGTGCATCGCAGCAAAAAAAGCTTGCAATCGTCTCAGACGTCCTTAAAATTCGAACCATGCTGCGGCGCAACATGACATCCAGCCAGCAGCGTACACCCCGATTCACACCTGACTGGAGAGTTATCCCATGCTGACCGCAGAGCAAATCCTGGCCTCCCAAAAAGCCAACGTCGAAACCCTGTTCGGCCTGACCGCCAAAGCCTTCGAGGGCGTCGAGAAGCTGGTCGAACTGAACATGACCGCCTCCAAGGCCGCCATCGCCGAAGCCGCTGGCACGACCCAGGCCCTGCTGAGCGCCAAGGACGCGCAGGAACTGCTGGCCCTGCAAGCCGCCATGTTCCAGCCCCTGGCCGAGAAGACCGCGTCCTACAGCCGCCACCTGTACGAGATCGCCTCCGGCGCCGGCGCCGAGTTCGGCAAGACCTTCGAAGCCCAGGCCGCCGACGCGCAGAAGAAGTTCCTGGCCGTGGTGGACAACGCCGCCAAGAACGCTCCTGCCGGCAGCGAAACCGCCGTGGCCGTGTTCAAGAGCGCCGTCGCCGCCGGCAGCAATGCCCTGGAGTCGGTGCAGAAAGCCGTCAAGCAGGCCAGCGACGTCGCGGAAGCGAACTTCAACGCCGTCGCCAACACGGCCGTGAACGCCGCCAAGACGACCACCACCACCCGCGCCAAGCGCTGAGTTCCTTCGCAGGAACTCATCCGGAGCCCTCGTTACGAACCGCTCGCCTGTAGCTTTCAGGCAGGGTTCTTCAGGTTGTCTCCTCGGGTCCTTTCGACACCGTAGCGGTTCAGGGATCCTTAGCCCCAGTCTTACAGGACTGGGGCTTTTTTATTGCGCCCCCAGCCCCAAAAGTCTGGGGCTTTTTTTCGGTCTGATCACTGATTGCGAATCATTCTTGTTTTCGCTTATCATCCGCCGCACTTTCCACCATCGACAACGATTGAACCCATGACCCGCAAGACCCTCGTCGCCTTCGGACTGGCGCTGGCGACCGCCGCCTCCGTTTCTGCCCAGGAGCAGGTGCTCAATCTCTACTCCGCACGTCACTACTCCACCGACGAGGCGCTCTACAACAACTTCACCAAGGCCACCGGCATCAAGATCAACCGCGTCGATGCGGACGATGCCGGCATCCTCGCCCGCCTGAAAGCCGAAGGCGCGGCGTCCCCGGCCGACGTGATCCTGCTGGTGGATGCAGCCCGCCTGCACAAGGGCGAGGTGGACGGCCTGTTCAAGCCCATCAAGTCCAAGGTGCTGGAAGATGCCATTCCGGCGCAGTACCGCGGCACGGCCTCGGCCGAAGGCACGCCCTGGTTCGGCTTTTCCACCCGCGCCCGCGTGGTGGTCTACGACAAGGCCAAGGTGAACAAGGCCGACGTGGACACCTACCAGGAGCTCGCCGACCCCAAGCACAAGGGCAAGCTGTGCATCCGCTCCGGCTCGCATCCCTACAACCTGTCCCTCTTCGGCTCGGTCATGGAGCACACGGGCGAGCAGCAGGCCGAGCAGTGGCTCAAGGGCCTGGTCGCCAACCTTGCCCGCGCCCCCAAGGGCGGCGACACCGACCAGATCCGCGCCGTGGGTGCCGGGGAATGCCAGATCGCCGTGAGCAACTCCTACTACATCGCGCGCCTCATGCGCTCCGACAAGCCCGAAGACCGGGCACTGATGGAGCGCGTCGGGGTGGTGTTCCCCAACCAGAACAGCTGGGGCACGCACCTGAATATCGCCGGCGGCGCCGTTGCCAAGAACGCCAGGAACACGGCCAATGCGGTCAAGTTCCTGGAGTACCTGGCCAGCCCCGAAGCGCAGAACTACTTTGCCAACGGCAACAACGAGTGGCCCACCGCTAAGGGCGTGAAGGCCGACAACCCCGCGCTGCAGGCCATGAGCGGCGGCGGTGACTTCAAGGCCGAGACCATCCCGCTGGCCGCCGTCGGCGCCAACACGGTCAAGATCCAGCAGATGCTGGACCGGGTCGGTTTCAAGTAAGCCGCCTCGCGGTCCCGTGCGCAGCCCGGCTCCGCCGGGCTGCTTGCATTGGGGGGCCGGGCAAGCCCTCGGCAATAATGACGTTTACGTCAACGTCAACGTCTTTCAGGAGCACTCATGGACATCCAGGGCAAGGTTTTCATCGTCACCGGCGCGGCCTCGGGGCTGGGCGAAGGCACGGCGCGCATGCTGGCCGAGTGCGGCGGCAAGGTCGTCGTGGCCGACATGCAGGAGGAGAAAGGCGAAGCCGTGGCCCGCGAGATCGGCGGCGCCTTCGTGCGCTGCGACGTGAGCCAGGAGGCCGACGCGCAGGCCGTGGTGGCCCAGGCCGTCGGCATGGGCAAGCTGATGGGCCTGGTCAACTGCGCCGGCATCGCCCCGGCCGAAAAGACGGTGGGCAAGAGCGGCGCCCACACGCTGGCCACCTTCACCAAGACGGTCATGGTCAACCTGGTGGGCAGCTTCAACATGATCCGGCTGGCGGCCGAGGCCATGGCCCGCAACGAGCCCGAGCCCACCGGCGAGCGCGGCTGCCTCATCTCCACCGCCTCGGTGGCCGCCTACGACGGACAGATCGGCCAGGCCGCCTACAGCGCCTCCAAGGGCGGCGTCGTCGGCATGACCCTGCCCATCGCACGCGACCTGGCCCGCAATGGCATCCGCAACATGACGATCGCCCCGGGCATCTTCGGCACGCCCATGATGTTCGGCATGCCCAAGGAAGTGCAGGACTCGCTCGCCGCCAGCGTGCCCTTTCCCTCGCGCCTGGGCACGCCCCAGGACTACGCCAAGCTGGCCCGGCACATCTTCGAGAACGAGATGCTCAATGGCGAGGTGATCCGCCTGGACGGCGCCATCCGCCTGGCGCCGCGCTGAGGCTTGGTGCGCCGGGCGGGAGCGACTAGCATGGCCCGTCCTCCAACAAGAAGCGACCTGCCATGCCCTTCCCCGCGCTCGGCTCGCTCGTGGCCGCCCTGCTGCTCGCCGGCTGCGCCGGCGGCGGGTCCGGGTTCCGCTACCAGCCGCCCGACCAGCCTGAAGCCGCCTCCGGCCTGAGCGCCAAGCCGGGCTGGGCCACGAACCGCTTCGCCGTGGCGGCGGCCAATCCGCTGGCCACCGACGCCGGCTTCCAGGTGCTGCGCGCGGGCGGCTCGGCCATCGATGCGGCGGTGGCCGTGCAGATGGTGCTCACCCTGGTGGAGCCGCAGTCCAGCGGCATCGGCGGCGGCGCCTTCCTGCTGCATCACGATGGCCGCAAGGTCGAGGCCTACGACGGCCGGGAGACCGCGCCCGCAGCCGCCGACGAGCGCCTCTTCCTCGGCCCCGACGGCAAGCCCCTGCCCTTCTACGAAGCCGTGGTGGGGGGCCGCGCCGTCGGCGTGCCCGGCACCGTGCGCATGCTGGAGCTGGCGCACCGCGAACACGGGCGACTGCCCTGGGCGCGCCTGATCGAGCCGGCCATCCTGCTGGCCGAGCGCGGCTTCCGGGTCAGTCCGCGCCTGAACACGCTGCTGGCCAACGAGGCGCACCTGAAGAAGGACCCGGCGGCCGCCGCCTACTTCTACAAGGCGGACGGCGCGCCGCACGACGTCGGCCACGTACTGCGCAACCCGGAGCTCGCCGCCGTGCTGCGCCGGATTGCGCGCGAGGGCTCGAAAGCCCTGCACGAGGGTGAGATCGCCGAGGCCATCGTGCAGAAGGTCCGCTCGCATCCGGGCAACCCCGGCCGCCTGAGCCTGGCCGACCTCGCGGGCTACCAGCCTATAAAGCGCGAGGCCTTCTGCCACGACTGGACGGCCGCAGGCAAGCCCTGGCGCCTGTGCGGCTTCCCGCCGCCCAGCTCAGGCGCGATCACGGTCGGGCAGATCCTGGGCATTCTGAACGCCACGCCGGCCGCGCGGCTTCCGCTGGAAAGCGGCCTGCCGTCGGCGCAGTGGCTGCACTTCTACACCGAAGCCGCGCGGCTGGCCTTCGCCGACCGGGCCCAGTACATCGCCGACCCGGACTTCGTGCAGCCACCCGTCGGCAGCTGGATGAGCCTGGTCGATCCCGCCTACCTCGCGCGCCGCGCCAGCCTGATCGGCGAGCAGAGCATGAAAGTGGCGCAGCCGGGCACGCCCACCGGCGCCGCCGCGGCGCGCACGGCGCCCATGCCGGAGCAACCGGAGTTCGGCACCTCGCACATCAGCATCGTGGACCGCTTCGGCAACGCGCTGGCCATGACCACCACCATCGAGGACCAGTTCGGCGCGCGCCAGATGGTCAAGGGCTTCCTGCTGAACAACGAGCTGACGGACTTCAGCTTCGCCCCCGCCGACGCCCAGGGGCGCCCCATCGCCAATCGCGTGCAGCCGGGCAAGCGACCGCGCTCGTCCATGGCGCCGACGCTGGTGTTCGACAAGGACAGCGGCCAGCTGGCGCTGACCGGCGGCAGCCCGGGAGGCGCGCTCATCATCCACTACGTGGCCAAGACGCTGCAGGGCGTCTTCCACTGGGGGCTCGATCCGCAACGCGCCATCGACCTGCCCAACTTCGGCTCCAACAACGGCCCCACGCTGCTGGAGGACAGGCGTTTTCCCACGGCCACGGCATTGGCCCTGCGCGCCCGCGGCGCCGAGGTGCGCGAGCAAGCCATGACCAGCGGCCTGCAGGCCATCGCGCGCACGCCGACCGGCTGGTTCGGCGGGGCCGATCCACGCCGCGAAGGCGTGGTCATGGGAGACTGAGGGCGAGATCGCTGCCGGGCTGGTCACAATAGCGGCCGCGCACGCAGTACCCATCGATGGCCATCCCCGAATCATTCATCCAGGAGCTGCTCGCCCGTGCCGACGTCGTTGAGATCGTCGGCCGCTACGTCCCGCTCAAGAAAACCGGCGCCAACTTCGCCGGCCTGTGCCCCTTCCATTCGGAGAAGTCGCCGTCCTTCACCGTGAGCCCGAGCAAGCAGTTCTTCCACTGCTTCGGCTGCGGCAAGCATGGGAACGCGATCGGCTTCCTCATGGAGCACGCGGGCATGGGCTTCGTCGAAGCGGTGAAGGACCTGGCCGGCCAGTTCGGCATGCAGGTGCCCGAGGACGAACGCTCGCCGCAGGAGCGCGAACGGGCCGACCGGCAACGCCAGCAGCAGGCCACGCTCACCGAGGTGCTGGAAAAAGCCGCCGAGGCCTACCGCCAGCACCTGAAGAATGCGCCGCGCGCCGTCGCCTACCTCAAGGGCCGCGGACTGTCGGGTGAGGTCGCGAAGCGCTTCGGCCTGGGTTATGCCCCCGAGGGCTGGCGCTCGCTCGCCAGCGTCTTTGCGCACTACGACGACCCGCTCCTGGCCGAATCCGGCCTGGTCATCGTCCACGAGGAGGACGACAAGCGCTACGACCGTTTCCGCGACCGCGTGATGTTTCCCATCCGCAACGTCAAGGGCGAGTGCATCGGCTTCGGCGGTCGCGTGCTGGGGGACGAGAAGCCCAAGTACCTCAATTCGCCCGAGACGCCGGTCTTCAGCAAGGGGCGCGAGCTGTATGGCCTCTTCGAGGCCCGCCAGGCGCTGCGCGAGCAGGGCTACGTGCTGGTCACCGAGGGCTACATGGACGTCGTCGCGCTCGCGCAGCTCGGCTTTCCCAATGCGGTCGCCACGCTGGGCACCGCCTGCACCGCCGAGCACGTGCAGAAGCTCTTCCGATTCACCGACGCGGTGGTATTCAGCTTCGACGGCGACGCCGCGGGCCGCCGCGCCGCGCGCAAGGCGCTCGAAGGCGCCCTGCCCTACGCCACGGACCTGCGCTCGGTGAAGTTCCTGTTCCTGCCGTCCGAGCACGACCCGGACAGCTACATCCGCGAGCATGGCCGGGACGCCTTCGCACGTTACGTGGGCGAGGCCACGCCGCTGTCGCGCTTCCTGGTCGACAGCGCCCGCGAGGGCTGCGACCTGTCCAGCGCCGAAGGCCGGGCCCGCTTCGCGGCCAATGCCAAGCCGCTGTGGACCGCCCTGCCCGAAGGCACGCTCAAGCGCCAGCTGCTGTCCGAGATCGCCGGGCTGTGCCAGCTGTCGGGCGCGGAGCTCGAATCCGTCTGGACCGGCCGACCCGTGGCCGGCGGCGGCCAGCGACGACGCCCGTGGCGCGAGCCGGGCAGCGAGCCGGCCGCTCGGGTGCGTGGCCGCGTGCATCCCCTCGGCCGCGCCGACCGCGCCCTGCAGATCGTCCTGTCGGACCCGGGGACCTGGGAGCGCCTGTCCGGCGAGGAGCATCACCTGCTGTGCGAGCTGCCTGCGCCGCACGGTCCGCTCTTCACCTGGGTGGACGCGCGCCTGCACGAGGCCGGTCCGGTGCCCTGGCCGGCGCTGCGCCCGGTGCTGGCCGGCCATGAGCACGAAGACTATGCCGCCAGGCTCATGGAGCGCCTGCCCGAGGCCATCGAGAACGACCCCGCCGAGCTGGCCAACATCGTCCAGCGCGAGCGCGAGCACCGCCGAGCGGAGGAAATGAAGGCCCTCTCGCAGCGCGCGGCCACCGATCCGGATGCGTACGAAAGGCTCAAGCAGCTCGTGGCCGCGAGCCGCCCCGCGCCGAAACAGCCCTCCTGAGGACCTTGAAATCCGACCGCATCGCTATAATGTGCGGTTTGCTCGCGGCAAGAGCGACAGCAGCACCTCCGGGCCGGCCGACAGTGCAGACGGGAATTCCCGGCACGACAGCGCCAACAACCGCAAGGACTGCACTCCAAATGTTCGCCCACCCATCTTGCCCCTGAAGGCGCTCGCCCCCACCCTGGCCTGCATCACGCAGCGCAGGGCAAGGGCCCGCGTCGTCCGTGCGCCGCGTCTGGCGCGATTTGTGTTTGGTGTTGCATTCCTGAAGGTACTCGCTCATGCCCGCACAGAAGCCTGCCAAGACGGCCGCTGCGAAACCCATTGCCAAGAAGGCAGTCAAATCCGGCTCCACTGCCGCCAAGCCCGAGCTCAAGGTCGTCAAGGCCTCGGGCTCGGCTGCGGCCCAGCCCACTACGAAAGCCAAGCCTGTGCCTGTGACGAAAACCACCGCCAAATCCGATAAGACCGCCGCTGCCGCGAAAGATGAGCTGAAGAAGACGGCGGCTGCGACGGAAGAGGTTGTCGTTAAGAAAAAGCCCGGTCGTCCGCCCAAGGCCGCCTCCGCCGAGTCCGGCGCGCCGGCCAAGGCGCCCGCCAAGCGCGGCCGCAAGCCCAAGGCCGCCACCACGGCCGTCGCCGGCAAGTCCGCCGAGACCGAGGACGAAGACCTCTCCGACATCGAGGCCGAGTTCGCCGAAGAGACGCCCGCCGCGGACACCGAGGCTGTGACCGAAAAGGTCAAGCCCCTGCGCATGAAGATCAGCAAGGCCAAGGAGCGGGCCTTGATGAAGGAATTCGGCCTGGACGAGACCGTCCTGACCGAAGAGGAGATGCTCAAGCGCCGCCAGCGCCTGAAGACGCTGATCAAGCTGGGCAAGACGCGTGGCTACCTGACCCACGCCGAGATCACCGACCACCTGCCCGAGAAGCTGGTGGAGGCCGAGACGCTGGAAGTCGTGGTGTCCATGCTCAACGACATGGGCGTGGCCGTGTACGAGCAGACACCGGACGCCGAGACCCTGCTGCTGACCAACACCGGCCCGACCGCCGCGACCGAAGAGGAAGCCGAGGAGGAAGCTGAAGCCGCCCTGTCCACCGTGGACAGCGAGTTCGGCCGCACCACCGACCCGGTGCGCATGTACATGCGCGAGATGGGCACGGTCGAACTGCTCACCCGCGAGGGCGAGATCGAGATCGCCAAGCGGATCGAAGGCGGCCTGCAGGCCATGATGGAGGCCATCTCCGCCTCGCCGGCCACCATCGCCGAGATCCTGCGCATGGCCGCCGAGATCCGCGAAGGCAAGGTCGTCATCTCCACCGTGGTGGACGGCTTCTCCGATCCCAACGAGGCCGATGACTACGTGGCCGAAGAGGACTTCGACGAGTTCGACGCCGACGATGACGACGACGGCAACGGCGGCTCCAAGGCGCTGACCAAGAAGCTCGAAGAGCTGAAGAACCAGGCGCTGGAGCGCTTCAGCCGCATCGCCGAGCTGTTCGAGAAGATCCACCGCATCTACGACAAGGAAGGCTACGGCACGCCGGCCTACCAGAAGGCGCAGCACGAGCTGTCCGAGGAGCTGATGACCATCCGCTTCACGGCCAAGACCATCGAGAAGCTGTGCGACATGGTGCGCACCCAGGTGGACGACGTGCGCAAGAAGGAACGCGAGCTGCGCCGCATCATCGTGGACAAGTGCGGCATGCCGCAGGAACTCTTCATCAAGGAGTTCCCGCCCAACCTGCTGAACCTCAAGTGGGTGGAAAAGCAGGCCGCCGCCGGCAAGCCCTGGAGCACCGTGATCGCGCGCAACATCCCGCCGATCCAGGAGCTGCAAACCAAGCTGGCCGACGTGCAGTCGCGCGTGGTCGTGCCGCTGGGCGAGCTCAAGGAAATCAACCGCCGCATGAATGAAGGCGAGGCCGCCTCGCGCGACGCCAAGAAGGAGATGATCGAGGCCAACCTGCGCCTGGTGATTTCCATCGCCAAGAAGTACACCAACCGCGGCCTGCAGTTCCTGGACCTGATCCAGGAAGGCAACATCGGCCTGATGAAGGCGGTGGACAAGTTCGAGTACCGCCGCGGCTACAAATTCTCGACCTACGCCACGTGGTGGATCCGCCAGGCCATCACCCGCTCGATCGCGGACCAGGCGCGCACCATCCGCATCCCGGTTCACATGATCGAGACGATCAACAAGATGAACCGCATCTCGCGCCAGCACCTGCAGGAGTTCGGCTTCGAGCCGGACGCCGGCATCCTGGCGGCCAAGATGGAGATCCCCGAGGACAAGATCCGCAAGATCATGAAGATCGCCAAGGAGCCGATCTCCATGGAAACGCCGATCGGCGACGACGACGATTCGCACCTGGGCGACTTCATCGAGGACACGGGCAACACCGCCCCCATCGAGGCGGCCATGCAGGCCGGCCTGCGCGACGTGGTCAAGGACATCCTGGACTCGCTCACCCCGCGCGAGGCCAAGGTGCTGCGCATGCGCTTCGGCATCGAGATGAGCACGGACCACACGCTGGAGGAAGTCGGCAAGCAGTTCGACGTGACGCGCGAGCGCATCCGCCAGATCGAGGCCAAGGCCCTGCGCAAGCTCAAGCACCCGAGCCGCTCGGACAAGCTGCGCAGCTTCATCGACAGCCTGTGAGCACGTGAGTGATGAATGAAAGGGCCGGATGCGAATCCGGCCCTTTTTTCTTCCCCCCTCCCCCTCTGGGGGAGGGTTAGGGTGGGGGCCGGCGCGCCGACCATGCGGCTTCTTGCGCAGCCCCCCTCCCAACCTCCCCCCAGAGGGGGGAGGAGCAAGAAAGCTCACCCGGCCGTCAGCGCCATCATCCCCGCCGCCGTGTTCGAAATCGGGATGTGGTAGTTCGAATGCAGCTTGCGCACCGGCCCTTCCAGCGCGCCGCGCGCGGCCAGCCACATCAGCAGCTCCACGCCCTGGGTGCCGGTCTTTTCCACCAGCTCGTGGATGGAGAACTGCGTCGCCCACTCGGGCTCGTTCACCAGGCTGTCCATGAACTTCAGGTCGAAGGGCTTGTTGATGAAGCCGGCGCGTTCGCCGTCGAGCTGGTGCGACAGGCCGCCGGTTCCGATGACCACCACCTTCTTGTCGCTCTCCCAGCTGCGAAGCGCCTCGCCCACCGCGCGTCCTAGGGCCAGGCAGCGCTTGGCGCTCGGCAGCGGGAACTGCACGGTGTTGATGCACACCGGCACCGTGGTGACCGGCACGCCCTGCGGCCAGAACAGCGTGAGCGGCAGCGTGAAGGCGTGGTCCACCCGCATCTCCTGGCAGCTGGTGATGTCGAACTCGCGCTCCACCAGGTGCTCGATCAGGTGCCAGGACAGCTCCGGCTCGCCCCTGAAAGGCGGCAGGGTCGGGAGGCCCCAGCCCTCGTCCGCATTGCGGTACTCGGCGGCCGCGCCCACCGCGAAGGTGGGCATCTTGTCCAGGAAGAAGTTGAGGCCGTGGTCGTTGTAGAACACAACAGCCACGTCGGGCCGCGCGTCCTCCAGCCAGCGATGGACCGGACCGAACCCGTCGAAGAAGGGCTTCCAGTAGGGGGTCTGCTGCAGGCCCTTGGCCATGGCCGCGCCGATGGCGGGCACATGCGAGGTGGTGAGGGCGCCGATGATGCGTGCCATGGCCTTCAGTCCTCCAGCGTGTCGGGCTGCTCGTTCTGCCGCACCAGCATGGCCTTGAACGCTTCCTTGCTCATGCCGGTCTGCGCCGCGCCCAGGTCCTGAACGTCCAGGCCCAGGATGCCGGCGAACTTGGCCAGGTAGTAGATGTTGCCGCCGGCGTCCAGCAGGCCCAGCACGTCGCGCCGGCGGATGGCCTGCTTCTGCTGCTCGTCCAGGCCGAAGCGGTGCATGTACGCCTCCTCGTCCGCCCGGAAGGCGCTTCGATGGTCCGCGTCGTTGAAGGAAAAGCACATGCGGTTCAGGGCGTAGCCCTTGCGGGCCTGGGCGCCGTCGAAGAGCACCGTGCCTGGAATGCGCCTGGCGGGGCGGATCGGGTTGACCTGTGTCATGCCGGCAGTCTTGCTGCGGGCCTACAAACGATCAACCGGGCTCTCTTCATCCGACCCATGAACCGCATCGATGGATCCGAACTCGACGGCCGGCTGCTGCACCTGCTGCTGGCCGTGCTGGACAGCGGCAGCATCACCCGGGCGGCCCAGCAGCTGGGCGTGACGCAGTCGGCCGTGAGCCACGGCCTGGAGCGCCTGCGCGCGCTCACGGGCGATCCGCTCTTCGTGAAATCAGGCCGCGGCGTCGTGCCGACCGCCCATGCGCAGGCGCTCGCCGCCCCGGCGCGGGACATCCTGGATGCCCTGCGGCGATTCGCCCATCCCGGCACCTTCGATCCGGCCCGCTGGGAGGCGGTCGTGACCATCGCCGCCAACGACTTCCAGCGCGACCTGCTGCTGCCGCCGCTTGCGAGCCGGCTGCGCGTGCGCGCGCCGGGCGTGGTGCTGCGCGTGATCCCCTCCGGCGTCCCACGCCTGGAGATGCTGCGAAGGGACGAGTGCCAGCTGGTGATCAGCCCGCGGCCGCCGGACGGCGCCGACGTGCTGCAGCAGCGCCTCTTCACCGACCGCTGGCGCGTTTTCTACGACCCGAGCCGGCGCGCCCCGCCCCGCTTGCGCGAGGAGTATCTCGCGGCCTCGCATGCCACCGTGGTGTATGACCCGCATCGGGGGATCGAACTGGACCAGCGCCTGGAAGCGTCAGGCCTGCATCGGCGCTTCGCGGTCATGGTCCCGGGCTTCGCCGCCCTGGCCGCCTTCCTGCGCGGAAGCGAGCTCGTGGCCACCGCGCCGGGGCTGCTCGCACGGCACACGCTCACGGGCCTCGCGCACTGCGAGCCGCCGGTGCCCTGCGAGCCGCTTCCCATGTATGCCCTGTGGCACCTGCGCCACCAGCACGAGCCCGCGCACCAGTGGCTGCGCGCGCAGCTGCTGGAGGTCGTGCCGCTCGCGCTGGAGGAGCGACCGGTCGACGCAACTGTCGCAAGCTGAGGCGGTCCGCCAGGCCCATCAGCCGCGCGTGAGGTTCCTCGCCAGCATTTCCTGCTGCGGGTCGGCCAGTCCAAGCTGGTCGCGCGCGGAAGGCAGGGACGGGCGCGCCCCCGTCATCCGCAGCAGCTCGCGCAGTTCGCCCAGCACCACCCGGCTTTCGCGCCGCTCGCCCGCCTGCAGCATCCGGTCATGTTCGTCCAGCACGACCTCGAGGAGGTCCACCACCTGCCGGGGTAGGAACAGGCCACCGTCGAGCTCGGGGATCGCCTTGGGAAGTTGTCGCATCGCATATCTCCTTCGATGCAACCAGCGTAGGCAGGGCTCCCCCCTGCGCATGTCGGCGCACCGGGGCCACCGGCGGCTTCGGGCTTCTGATGCGGGTGTCGGCGCCTGCCTACTTGGCGAGCAGCTCGGCGGGACCGTGGTGGGCCGTGCCCGCGTCCTGGGCCACGGCCTTGTTCGCCCCCGGCACGCCCCGACGCGCGAACAGGGTGTACATGGTGGGCACGACGAAGATCGTGAGCAGCGTGCCCAGCGACATGCCCCCCACGATCACCCAGCCGATCTGCTGGCGGCTCTCGGCGCCCGCGCCTTCGGCCAGCGCCAGCGGCACGGCCCCGAGCACCATGGCGCCGGTGGTCATGAGGATGGGTCGCAGGCGCTGCGTGGCGGCCTTCACCAGCGCATCGACCATCTCCAGCCCCTGTTCGCGCAGCTGGTTGGCGAACTCCACGATCAGGATGCCGTGCTTGGTGATGAGGCCCACCAGCGTGATGAGGCCGATCTGCGAGTACACATTGAGCGATCCGCCCCACCACTTCAGCGCCAGCAGCGCGCCCACCATGGACAGCGGCACCGACAGCATGATCACCAGCGGATCGACGAAGCTCTCGAACTGCGCCGCGAGCACCAGGAAGATGAACACCAGTGCCAGCACGAAGACCACCGCCAGCGCGCCCTGCGAACTGCGGAACTCGCGCGAGGTGCCGTTCAGGTCCGTGGTGTAGCCGCCCTTGAGGATGCGCGCGGCCGTCGCGTCCATGAACTGCAGCGCCTCGCCCAGCGAGTAGTCAGGCGCGAGGCTGGCGGTGATGGAGACCGAACGCCGCTGGCCGAAGTGGTTCAGTTCGCGCGGGCTCACGCTTTCGCGCACCTTCACCAGCGCCGACAGCGGCACCATGGTGTCGCCGCGCGCGCGCACCTGGATGCGCTCGATGTCTTCCGGGGTGCTGCGGCCGGTGGACTGCACCTGCACCACCACGTCGTACTGCTCGGCGTCGCGCTTGTAGCGCGTGACGTTGCGCCCGCCCAGCATGGTCTCCAGCGCGCGCGCCACGGCGTCCACGCTCACGCCCAGGTCGGCCGCCTTGTCGCGGTCCACGTCGATGCGCAGCTCCGGCTTGTTCAGGCGCAGGTCCACGTCGGCGCCCACGATGCCGGGGTTCTTGGCGATCTCGTCCATGAACTGCCGGGTGACGCGGTTGAGGTTCTCGTAGCTGTCGGAGGTCTGGATCACGAAGTTCAGCGGCCGCTCGCGAAAGCCCTGGCCCAGCGACGGCGGCGTGATCACGAAGGCGCTCACGCCCGGCAGCGCGTTGAAGCGCGGCGCGAGCTCGCGCGCCAGCTCCAGGGTGGTGCGCTTGCGGTCCTCCCAGTCCACCGCGCGGAACACCACGCTGGCCTGCGAGACGGTGGGGTTGCCCACGTTGGCGAAGATGCGGTCGAACTCCGGATAGGGCTGGCCCATGCGTTCCAGCGCCTGCGCATAGCGGTCGGTGTAGGCCAGCGTGGAACCGTCCGGTGCGTTCACGCTCGCCAGCACGACACCCCGGTCCTCCAGCGGCGAGAGCTCCTGCTTCATGGTCGGCCAGACCGCCGCGATGGCCCAGGCGCTGGCGGCCATCAGGCCCAGCACCAGCCAGCGCGCCTGCAGCACGGGGCCCAGCACGCCGGCGCCGGCGCCGCGCCAGCGGGCGCTGACCACCCAGCGCAGCGCCCGGCCGTAGGCGTTGGAGACACCCGTCAGAGCGCGCTCCATGCCGCGGTCGAACCAGCCGGGCTTGGGGTTGTGGCGCAGCAGCTTGGAACACATCATGGGCGTGAGCGTCAGCGCGACGAAGCCCGACACCAGCACCGCCCCGGCCAGCGCCAGCGCGAACTCCACGAAGAGCCGCCCCGTTCGCCCCGGCGTGAACGCGAGCGGCGCATACACCGCCACCAGGGTGAAGGTCATGGTGACCACGGCAAAGCCGATCTCCCGCGCGCCCTTGATGGAGGCCGAGAACGGGTCCATGCCCTCCTCGATGTGGCGGTAGATGTTCTCCAGCATCACGATGGCGTCGTCCACCACCAGGCCGATGGCCAGCACCAGGGCCAGGAGCGTGAGCGTGTTGATGGTGAAGCCGGCCAGCGCCATCATCGCGAAGGTGCCGATCAGGCTCACCGGGATGGTGACGATAGGGATGATCGAGGCCCGCAGCGTGCGCAGGAAGACGAAGATCACCAGCGCCACCAGCACCACCGCCTCGGCGATGGTGCGGTAGACGTTCTTGACCGAGCGGTCGATGAACAGCGAGTTGTCGTTGGCGATGTCGATGTTCACGCCGGCCGGCAGGTCCTCGCGCAGCCGGGGCAGCATCTCGCGCACGCCCTGCGAGAGCGTCAGCGGGTTGGCCGTGGCCTGCCGAATGACGCCGGCCGAGATGGCCGGCCGGCCGTTGAGCCGCACCGCGCTGCGCTCGTCGGCGGGGCCTTCGCGCACCTGCGCCACGTCGCGCAGGCGCACCGGGTAACCGGCCGCGTTCTTGATCACGATCTCGCCGAACTGCGAGGGCCGCACCAGGTCGGTCTGCGAGGTGACGCTGAACTCGCGCTGCTGCGATTCGATGCGCCCGGCCGGCAGCTCCAGGTTGCTGCGGCGGATGGCGTCCTCCACGTCCTGGGTGGTGAGGCGAAAGCCCGCGAGCTTGTCGGCGTCCAGCCAGACGCGCATGGCGTACTTGCGCTCGCCGAAGATGCGCACGTCGGCCACGCCGCTGACGGTCTGCAGGCGCGGCTTGACCAGGCGGTTGATCAGGTCGTTGAGCTGCAGCGGGCTGAGCGTGTCGCTGGTGAAGGCCAGCCAGATCACCGGAAAGGCATCGGCCTCCACCTTGGAGATGACCGGCTCGTCGATGGCCTGCGGCAGCCGGTTGCGAACCCGCGAGGTGCGGTCGCGCACCTCGGCGGCAGCGGCGTCGGCGTCCTTTTCCAGGCGGAAGCGCACGCTGATCTGGCTCTGCTCGGCGCGGCTGATGGACGTGATGACGTCCACGCCGTCGATGCCGGCGATCGAGTCCTCCAGCGGCTTGCTGACCTGCGACTCGATCACCTCGGCCGAGGCGCCCGGGTAGCGCACGCTCACCGTGACCACCGGTTCGTCGATCTTGGGGTACTCGCGCACCGACAGGCGCTGGAAGCTCACCGCACCGATCAGGACGACCAGCAGCGACAGCACCGTGGCCAGCACGGGCCGGCGGATGGAAATCTCGGGCAACTGCATGGACCGGCCCTCTGGAACTCAGCGCCGCGCCGGGGCCGCGGCGGCGACCACCTGGCACGGGTTCGGGCCGGCCGCCTTGCGCGCACCGGCGGCCGGCCCACCGCCCGGGGCCGCGCCCAGCGCGGCCGCGGCCGCCGCCGGATTCGCCGAGCGTGGGCTGGCGCCATTTTCCGGCGCAGCGCCTCCAGGTCCCCCCGGCCCGCCGCGCCCGACTTCCACCACCCGCACCGGCATGCCATCGCGCTGAACGCGCTGCTGGCCCGCGACGACCACCAGGTCACCGGCTTCCAGGCCCTCGAGGATCTCGACGCGCCCCGGCTGGCGCACGCCCACCTTCACCTCCACCCGCTGGGCCACCTTGGCGTCCTGGTCCGGGCCATCGACCAGGCGGATGACGAACTGCCTGCCGCCCTGCGGCACCAGCGCCTCTTCCGGCACGACGCGCGCGTCCTCGCGCTCGCCGAAGACGGCCGTCACGCGGGCGAACATGCCCGGGCGCAGCTGCCCGGCGCGGTTGTCGATGCAGCCGCGCACGCCCACCGAGCGGCCGTTGGCATCCACCAGCGGGTCGATGGCCTGCACGCGGGCCTGGAAGCGCTGCCCCGGCACCGCATCCACGGTCACCACCGCGCCCTGTCCGGGTCGCACGCGCGTCTGGTAGCGCTCGGGCAGGCGGAAATCGACCAGGATCGCGTCCAGGTCCTCGATGTTCACGATGTCGGAGCCGTCCTTGAGGTAGTCGCCCACGTGCACATTGCGGATGCCGGTGGTGCCGTCGAAGGGCGCGACGATGCGCAGCCGGTCGGCCTGCGCCTTGGCCAGCGCCACCTTGGCCTGGGCCACCTGCAGTGCGGCGGCGCTCTCGTCCACGGAGCGCTGGCTGATGAAGCCCTGGGCCACCAGCTCCTGGTTGCGGCGGTGGTTGGCCTGCACGATGGACAGCTCGGCCTGCGACTGCTGCATCTGGGCACGCGGCAGCTCGTCGTCCAACTGCACCAGCAGCTGGCCGCGGCGCACCCGCTCGCCGTCGCGGAAGTGGATCTGCGCGATGCGCCCCGACACCTCCGGCCGCAGCACCACGCTCTGGCGCGATCGCAGGCTGCCCACGGCCTGCGCCTCGTCCACGAGGCGCACGCGCGCGACCTTGGCCACCTCCACCGCCGGTGGCCGTGCCGCGGCGCCTGCGCCCCCCGCGCCTGCGGCCGGTCCCCGGGCCGCGGGCGCGGCGGCGGGAGCAGTGGGTGCCTCGGCAGTGCGCGCGGCCGATCGGGGTTGGTTCTGGTACCACCAGGCGGCGCCGGAGGCCGCGGCGATGCCGACCGCCGCGACGACCACGTAAAAGGGTTTGGATGCCATGGACTGCTTTCGGGCTGGCCGCAGGCGGTGGCCACCGCCGCGGGCCGCGTCAATGTAGCAGTGCGCGGCCGTATGCGCCCGGCCGTATGGAATCGGCCGCGTCCCGAAGGGGGGCGGTGTTGCGTCAGCGACGCAAGTGCTGCTCGCAGCCGCGGTTGGCCAGCTGGTCGGCGCGCTCGTTGCCCGGGTCGCCGTTGTGGCCGCGCACCCAGCGCCAGTCGATGGTGTGGCCGCTCTTGTGGGCGAGCTCGTCGAGCTGTTTCCACAGCTCCACGTTCTTGACCGGCTGCTTGCTCGCCGTGACCCAGCCCTTGGCCTTCCAGCCGGGCAGCCATTCGGTGATGCCCTTGAGCACGTACTGGCTGTCCAGCCACAGCGTCACCTGGCAGGGGCGCTTGAGCGCCTGCAGCGCCTGGATGACCGCCATCAGCTCCATGCGGTTGTTGGTGGTGGACGGCTCGCCGCCGAACAGCTCCTTTTCGACGGTGCCGGACTTCAGCAGCACGCCCCAGCCGCCCGGGCCGGGATTGCCCTTGCAGGCCCCATCGGTATAGATCTCGATCGAATTCAAGGTGTCTCTTCTCGTTGATGGACGCTCTGGCCGCGGTTGGCCAGCGGCACGGGTGCGGTCGCGATCTTCGCGCGGCGCCTGAGGGGGCTGCCCATCAGGCGCATGCCCCGCACGCGCTTGATCGCCACCACGAAGTACACGGCGCCGAAGATGGGCCACCAGCGCTCGCCCACCGCGTCCATCCACTCGTAACGGGCCAGCCATTTGTCGGTGGACAGGGCGGGACGCCAGCAGCCGAAACGGCCGGTCTCGACCTCGAAGTTCAGCAGGCGCAGCCAGTCGCGAAGCCGCCGGTAGCCGATGAACTCGCCCGCCTCCGGCAGGAACAGCTGCCCCACCCCCAGGCGCTGCAGCAGGCGGGCGCGGCGCTGGCGCAGGCCCCAGAGGCTGGCCGGATTGAGGCCGCTGATGACCACCCGGCCCTCGGGCACCAGCACGCGCTCGACCTCGCGCAGCGTGGCGTGCGGATCGGCGCTCAGCTCCAGCGAATGCGGCAGCACGACCAGATCGAGGCTGTTGGCCTCGAAGGGCAAGGCGTGCGAATCGGCGACCAGGTGGTAGTTGCGCTCACGCGGGTGCTCGCCCTGCTGCAGGCCCATCCAGTGGTGGGGGATGCGGTTCATGCGAAGCGCCTCCAGCTCGGGCAGGCCCAGCTGCAGCGCGTGGTAGCCGAAGACGTCGGCCACCGCTGCGTCGAAGGCTTGCTGTTCCCAGGCGTGAAGATAGCGGCCCGGGGGGGTTTCGAACCACTGCTGCATTCCTATAATTCGCTCGCTCATGAAGTTGATTCCCCTGCCCGCCTTCCAGGACAACTACCTCTGGCTTCTGCAAGACGGGCAACGGGCGCTGGTGGTCGACCCCGGGGAGGCCGCGCCGGTGTTCACCGGCCTGCGGCAGGCTGCAGCGCAGTTGGAAGCGATTCTAGTCACGCACCATCACGCGGACCACACGGGCGGTGTCGCCGCCCTGCGCGAAGCCACAGGCGCACCTGTCTTCGGCCCGGCCGCCGAAGCCATCCCCCAGCCTGCCACCGCCCTCGCCCACGGCGACGCCTGCACGGCGCTCGGCCTGTCCTTCCAGGTGATCGCCGTCCCGGGCCACACCGCCGGTCACATCGCCTACTACACGCCCGACGTGGACGGCCAGCCGCTGCTCTTCTGCGGCGACACGCTGTTTTCCGGCGGCTGCGGCCGCCTCTTCGAGGGCACGCCCGCGCAGATGCTGCAGTCGCTGGACACCCTGGCCGCGCTGCCCGGCACCACGCGCGTGTGCTGCGCCCACGAATACACCCTGTCCAACCTGCGCTTCGCCCGCGCGGTGGAGCCGGACAACGAAGACCTCGCCCGCTACCAGCAGCACTGCGAGGCGCTGCGCGCGGCCGGCCAGCCCACCTTGCCCAGTACCCTCGCGCAGGAACGCGCCATCAACCCGTTCCTGCGAACGCGTGAACCGGCGGTCATCCGCGCCGCGCACGCCTACAACGGCGCCCACGAGAACGACGAAGTCGCCGTGTTCGCCGCCATCCGTCAATGGAAGAACGAATTTCGATGAAGAAACCCCTGCAGCTGGCCATCCTGGCCCTGGCGGCCTGGCTGGCTGGATGCGCGAGCGTCCCGGGCGATGTCGCCGCGCCCGCCGCGGCCCCCGACCCCGAATCCACCGCCGCCGTGCCCGCCCCCGCCCTGCCCGCGACGGGGCCGGCCACACCGCCGGCGGCCGCGGCGACGCCCGTCTTCGTGCCGCCGCTGCGCGCCATGGCGCCTTCGGGGCCGCTGTCGCCCATCGCCTCGGCCGAACTCGCCTCCGAAAGCGTGGCGCCACTCGCGCCACCCCCGGACCTGTGGCACCGCATCCGCCAGGGATTCGCCATGCCGGACCTGGAAGGTGACCTGGTCCGCCAGCACGAGCGGTGGTATGTCAGCCGGCCCGACTACATCCAGCGCATGACCGAGCGCTCGCGCAAGTACCTGTTCCACATCGTCGAGGAACTGGAGCGCCGGGGCATGCCCACCGAGCTGGCCCTGCTGCCCTACATCGAAAGCGCCTTCAACCCGCAGGCCGTCTCCAGTGCGCGCGCCGCCGGCATGTGGCAGTTCATGCCCGCCACCGGCGCGGACTTCGAGCTGCGGCAGAACCTGTTCCGCGACGACCGGCGCGACGTGCTCGCCTCCACCCGCGCGGCGCTGGACTACCTGCAGATGCTGCACGGCATGTTCGGCGACTGGCACCTCGCGCTGGCTGCCTACAACTGGGGCCAGGGCAGCGTCACGCGCGCCATCCAGCGCAACCAGCGCGCGGGCCTGGGCACCAGCTACACCGAGCTGAACATGCCGGCGGAGACGCGCAACTACGTACCCAAGCTGCAGGCGGTGAAGAACCTGGTCGCCAACCCCGAGGGCCTGCGCGCCGAACTGCCGCTGATCGAGAACCACCCCTACTTCCAGGCGGTGGACATCACCCGCGACATCGACGTCGAACTCGCCGCCAAGCTGGCCGACGTGCGCCTGGAAGACTTCAAGGCCTTGAACCCCTCGCTCAAGCAGCCGGTCATCTTCGCGGCCGGCGTGCCGCAGATCCTGCTGCCCTGGGACAACGCCAAGGTGTTCCGCCGCAACTTCGAGGCTTACACCGCCGGCCAGTATGCGAGCTGGACCGCCTGGACCGCGCCGTCCACCATGAGCGTCGCCGACGCGGCGCGCCACGTGGGCATGAGCGAAGCCGATTTCCGCACCGTCAACAACATCCCGCCGCGCATGCTCATTCGGGCCGGCTCGGTCGTGCTGGCGCCGCGCAACGGCAAGGCGCAGGGCGACGTGTCCGGGCTGGTGGCGGACAACGGCCAGCTCCACCTGGCGCCTGAAGTCGTCGCGCGCCGCACGGTGGTCAAGGCCCGCAAGGGCGACAACGTGGCGCGCGTGGCCGCGCGCTACCGCCTGAGGGCCTCGGACGTGGCCGACTGGAACGATGTGAGCGCCCAGGCCTCGTTCAAGCCGGGGGCGAACGTGGTGGTGTACCTGCCGGTGCGGGCTCGGGCGGCGTCGTCATCGGTCGCGAGCAAGAAGACGCGGCCGGCGGTGGTGCGCAAGAAGTCCGCGGGGCCCGTGCAGGCGCGCATGAACAAGCCGGGGGCGAAGCTGGCGGGCGGGCGTTGAGGCTGCCCCTTCCCCCTTTGGGGGAAGGCTGGGATGGGGGCCACGAGTAACGACGCACGGCCGGCGCGCGGCCTTCGCCCCACCTGCCATTCTCAGCGGGCGGAAAATCTCAGCTCTCGTACACGATCTGCGCCTGACCCGCGTCGGCCTGCGCCATCCAGCTGGCCAAGGCCGCGTCGCTCGGGAAGAAGCGCGCGTCTTCGCCCAGCTGCAGTTCCGCCGTCACCGTCTCGCGCCGCAGTGACAGGCGCACGGGCAGGCCGCGCACCAGCTCGCCGTGCTCGCTCTCCTCGCGCTGGGGCGGAAACTCGCGCACCAAACGCCGCACGTCGGGCGCGTGGCCGTTCACCGTCACTTTCAGGTACTTGCCGAAGCGGCAGCGGGCACTGGCCAGGTCCAGCGCCTGCTGCACCGACAGGCGGAAGCCGCCGCTGAAGCGGTCCGGCTGCAGGCGCGCGGTGACGATGACCAGCTCGTCGTCCTTGAGCAGGTGGCGGTGGGCATTGAGCACCGCCTCGTCGGCGGTGGCTTCGATCACGCCCGACTTGTCGTCCAGCTTGAAGATCGCGAGCTTGCCGCGCTGGCCGTTGATCACCCGCAGGTCGCTCACGATGCCGGCCAGGAGCTGCGGCTCGCGCGAGTCGATCAGCTCGTCGATCTGCCTGCGCACGAAGCGGCGCACCTCCGGCGCCACCTCGTCGAAGAGGTGGCCCGAGAGATAGAAGCCCACGGCCGTCTTCTCGAAGGTCAGGCGCTCCTTCACGCCCCAGGGCGTGGCCTGGACCAGCTCGGGCTCCTGCGTGCTCGCGCCGTGCGCGTCGTCCGCCATGTCGAAGAGGCCACCCTGGTTGGCATTGGCCTCCTGCGCCGCGGCGAAGTCGAAGGCCCGGTCGATGGAAGCGACCAGCGCAGCCCGATTGAGCTGCAGCGCATCGAAGGCGCCTGCCTTGATGAGGGCCTCCACCGTGCGCTTGTTCAGGCGGCTGCGGTCCACGCGGGCGCAGAAGTCGAACAGGCTCTTGAAGGGGCCGCCCTCCTCCCGCGCGCGCACGATGGCCTCGATCGCCTGCTGGCCCGTGCCCTTGACGGCGCCCAGGCCATAGCGGATCACCTTGTCCGAGACCGGCTCGAAGCGGTAGCGGCCGCGGTTCACGTCGGGCGGCTCGAAGGTCAGGCCGAAGTTCTTGACCGCGTCCTCGAACAACACCTTCAGCTTGTCGGTGTCGTCCATCTCCACGGTCATGTTGGCGCAGAAGAACTCCGCCGTGTAGTGCACCTTGAGCCAGCCCGTGTGGTAGGCCAGGAGCGAGTACGCGGCCGCGTGCGACTTGTTGAAGCCGTAGCCGGCGAACTTCTCCATCAGGTCGAAGATCTCGTCCGCCTTCTCCTGGCTGATGCCGTTCTTGGCCGCCCCCGCGCGGAAGATCTCGCGGTGCTGGGCCATCTCCTCGGCCTTCTTCTTGCCCATGGCGCGACGCAGCAGGTCGGCGCCGCCGAGCGTGTAGCCGCCCAGGATCTGCGCCGTCTGCATGACCTGCTCCTGGTAGACCATGATCCCGTAGGTCTCGGAGAGCATGTCGGCCACCAGCGGGTGCGGGTACTCCACCTTCTCGCGCCCGTGCTTGCGGGCCACGAAGCTGGGGATCAGGTCCATGGGGCCGGGGCGGTACAGCGCGTTCAGCGCGATCAGGTCCTCCAGCCGCGTGGGCCGCGCGTCGCGCAGCATGCCCTGCATGCCGCGGCTTTCGAACTGGAACACCGCCTCGGTCTTGCCGTCGGAAAAGAGCCGGTAGGTGGCCGCGTCATCCAGGCGGATCTTCTCGAAGGCGAAGTCCTCCTGCCCCTTGTGGCGCGCCCGGATGAACTCGCGCGCGATCTCCAGGATGGTGAGCGTGGCCAGGCCCAGGAAGTCGAACTTGACCAGGCCCGCGGCCTCCACGTCGTCCTTGTCGTACTGGCTCACCGCCGAGTCGGAACCCGGCTGCTGGTATAGCGGCGTGAAGTCCGTGAGCTTGCCCGGCGCGATCAGCACGCCGCCGGCGTGCATGCCCACGTTGCGCGTGAGGCCCTCCAGCTTCTGCGCCAGGCCCAGCAGGGTCTTGACCTCGTCCTCCTTGTCCAGCCGCTCGGCCAGCAGGGGCTCGGCCTCGATCGCGCCGGCGATGGTGATGTGCTGCCCCGGCTTGTTCGGCACCAGCTTGCTGATGCCGTCGCAGAAGGTGTAGCTCATGTCCAGCACGCGGCCCACGTCGCGGATGGCGGCACGCGCGGCCATGGTGCCGAAAGTGGCGATCTGGCTCACCGCCTCGCGTCCGTACTTCTCCTTGACGTACTCGATCACGCGGTCGCGGTTGCCCTGGCAGAAGTCGATGTCGAAGTCGGGCATGGACACCCGCTCCGGGTTGAGGAAGCGCTCGAACAGCAGGTTGTACTGCAGCGGGTCCAGGTCGGTGATCTTGAGCGCATAGGCCACGAGGGAGCCGGCCCCCGAGCCCCGGCCCGGGCCGACCGGGCAGCCGTTGTTCTTGGCCCAGTTGATGAAGTCGCCCACGATGAGGAAGTAGCCCGGGAACCCCATCTTCAGGATGGTGTTGATCTCGAACTCCAGCCGCTCCACGTAGCGCGGCATCTGCCTGTCACGTTCGGCCGCATCGGGAAAGAGCAGCGCCATGCGCTCCCTCAGGCCCTCGTGCGAGGCGAAGCGGAAATACTCCTCCATCGGCATGCCGTTGGGCGTGGGGAAGTTGGGGAGGCGCGGCTTGCCCAGCTCCAGCGTGAGGTTGCAGCGCTTGGCGATTTCCGCCGTGTTCGCGACGGCCGAGGGCACGTCCGCGAACAGCGCCTCCATCTGCGCCGCGGTCTTGAAATACTGCTCGCGCGTGAACTTGCGCACGCGCCGCGGGTTGCCCAGGATCTCGCCTTCGGAGATGCACACGCGCGCCTCGTGCGCCTCGTAGTCCTCCTCGGTGAGGAACTGCACCGGGTGCGTGGCGACCACCGGCAGTTGCAGCTGTGCGGCCAGCTGCACCGCCGCACCCACGTGCGCTTCGTCGTCGGCGCGGCCGGCGCGCTGCAGCTCGATGTAGAAGCGGTGCGGGAACACCCCGGCCAGGGCCAGGGCCGCGTCGCGCGCGCGCTGCGCGTCGCCGGCCACCAGCGCCTGCCCCACGGGCCCGGCCTGCGCGCCGGCCAGGGCGATCAGCCCCTCGCCCAGCTCGCGCAGCCACTCCAGCTTGCACACGCCTTGCGCGCGCACCACGTTGAGCGTCCAGGCCCGCGCCAGCAGCTCGCACAGGTTGAGATAACCCTGGCGGCTTTGCACCAGCAGCACGATGCGGGAAAGCTGCGCGTCGTCCTTGCCCAGGCCCTGCAGCCACAGCTCCGCGCCGAGGATCGGCTTGAGGCCCGCGCCGCGCGCGGCCTTGTAGAACTTGATGCCGCCGAACAGGTTGTTCAGGTCCGTGATGGCCAGCGCCGGCTGCCGGTCGGCCGCCGCCGCCGCCACGGTGTCGTCGATGCGGCAGGTGCCATCGACCACGGAAAACTCGGAATGCAGGCGCAGGTGGACGAACATGGGGGGATTGTAAGTTTGCCCTCCTGCGGCTCCTGGGCGCGATCGATGTGGCGCCGCAGCACGGAACGACCAGCGCCTCGCGCGTTACTCCAGGGGGCGGCCCGATCGTCACCGGGCCGACAACCGGAGGTCATCATGGAGTCAAGCGGCTTGGCACGCTACATCAACGCGGTCAGCACCAAAGGCTGGCGGGACCAGGACAAATGCCTCGTTGACGGCGGTGCTGGGCGCATCGACGTGAGAAGGCAGGTGGACCCGCCCTCCCGCTGGAGCCGGTTGTGGGGCAACTCGCGGCTCTACGTCGCCCTGTGGGGCAGCCGGGCGTACCGCAACAAGGCACTCGAGGCACAGCACCGCGTCCGGGCCGATTTCCTCGAAACGCTGAAGCAGGCCTATGGCAGTCCCATCGCGGAACGGGTGGTCCGCTTCGTCCGCAAGGACTCCGCGCTCACGGTGGCCGATGCCCGCGCGGCCCTGCGGTTCGCCCAGGAGTTCTCACGCCCGACCCAGGAGGCGAACGCGCGCCTGATCGCCCAGTACGTGAAGGACCACGCCCCCCGCAACGGGCTCCAGGGCGCCGACCTGGAACACCGCGTCTCGGAACTGCTGGCGGGCGAGATCCGCAAGCACACCCTCTCCGAGGCGCAGGTGCTCGACGCGATCCGCCGCGCCAACATCCTGGCAGGGACCGCCCCGCTGGAGAGCAGCCCGGGGATGCAGCGCGACGGACGCCCGAGCGACGAACAACGTTTCGACAGCGCGCTCGCCGACTGCGCGGCACGGCCCGGCGAGCTGTCTTCCGCGGCCACTCAGGCCGGCCTGCGCAGGATCATCGAAGGCGCACAGGGTCTGTCGCTCGCGCGGGCCGCGGAGATCCTCCGCTTCGCCGCCAGTTCTCCCCCGACCTATCGCGAGCACATCGTGCGCGATTTGTGCGGCGGCCAGCGCACCGTCTTCGACGGGCGGGGCGTCCTGCGCAGCGCCGCGTTCGGGGCGCTGATGCCGGTCGATCATTCACCCTCTCACCTGCAGCGCAGGATGGAGGAGGACATCCGTGCGCGGCTTGCTACGCCGCCGGTCGACCCGAGCACCGGCTTCTCACTCCACCCGACGGTGTTGAAGGACTGCAACCGCGATCGCTTCTACGTGAATGGCAAGCGGATGACGGACAGACAGGAAGATTTCACCGTCGAGTTTCGCGCCGAATTCGGGGAAGGCGCCCAGGCGGACATGCTGGCGACCATTGCCAGCCGCTTCATGTGCCAGACCAACACCACACGAATGACGGACGTCCTCAACGCGGAAGTCGTGTTTCCGCTGGTGAAGGACTACACGACCTTCCACGAGGCCACGCGCCGTGCGGATGGACGCTGGGACCTCCGTACGACCCATCGCAGCACGGTCGAGGCGGCGCAGTTCCCGGGCCTCGACGGGGTTCGGGCGATCGCGTCGCCTCCCTCGATCCTCTACACCATCTCGTGCACGCTCACTCCAGGCCAGGACACCGCGCCGCCGTCGGTCAGCGACATCCGCGTCGAGGCCTTGTTCACTTCGGACCGCCCGGCGCCCAGCCCCCGCTGAGGCGCGCGGGGCGGCGCCTCTCCTAGAATCGCCACCCCGTGCCGCCCGTCCTCAACGTCTCCGCCTACAAGTTCGTCGCCCTGGGCGAACCCCACGTCCTGCGTGAGCGCCTCCACGCCCAGGCGCTCGCCGCCGGCCTCAAGGGCACGGTGCTCCTCGCCACCGAGGGCATCAACCTGTTCCTCGCGGGGGATGCCCTCGCCTTGCGGGGCTTTCTTGAAGAACTCCAATCCGACCCGCGCCTGGCCGGCCTGCCGGTCAAGGAAAGCTGGTCGGAGCACATCCCCTTCCGCCGCCTGCTGGTCAAGGTCAAGCGCGAGATCATCCGCATGAACCACCCGGCCATCCAGCCGCAGGCCGGGCGCGCACCGGCGGTGGATGCCGCCACCCTGCGCCGCTGGCTGGACCAGGGCCATGACGACGCCGGCCGGCCCGTGGTCACGCTGGACACCCGCAACGCCTTCGAGGTGGACCACGGCAGCTTCGAGGGCGCCATCGACTGGCGCCTCTCGCGCTTCAGCGAATTCCCGCAGGCGGTGCAGGCCCGCAAGCAGGACCTGGAAGGCAAGACCGTCGTGAGCTTCTGCACGGGCGGCATCCGCTGCGAGAAGGCGGCCATCTATCTGCGGGAGGCAGGTGTGCAGCACGTGCTGCAGCTCGAAGGCGGCATCCTGCGCTACTTCGAGGAAGCCGGCGGCGCGCACTGGCGCGGGCGCTGCTTCGTGTTCGACGAGCGCGAGGCCGTGGATGCGAGCCTCGCACCGGCGCGCGGCTGAAACGAAAAACAAACGGGGACCGCGAGGTCCCCGTCGTTCATCCAAGCCGTGCCTGCGATCAGCCGGCGACCTGCTGCAGCGGCGCGCGCTGGCCGCCCTTGGCCGAGGTGCCGAATTCGATTTCGCCCGAGAGCTGGCCGCCTTCCTCGATGACGATCTTGCCGTAGCGGATGCGGCCGGTGACCTTGCCCGTGGCGAAGATGGTGAGCTTGTCGCGCACCGTGAGGTTGCCGTCGAAGTGGCCGCGGATTTCCGCGATGTCGATCTCGGCCGAGCCCTTGAAGGAGCCGCGCTCGGAGATCTGGATCACGCGCGAGTCCATGGTGGCCTCGACCGAGCCTTCCACCACCAGCGTGTCGCAATCGGTGATCTCGACGCCCTTGAGCTTGATGTTCGGGCCGACGGTCAGGCGGCTTTCGGTCTCCTGGACCGGTGCGGCGGCAGCGGCCGGCGCGGCGGAGGAAGCGGCAGCGATGGACGAAGGCACCGCGGCAGCCGCAGGCGTCACCGGCGTGGCGGCGGCGTGCGAGGGCATGGCGCCGCGGGGGGTGGGCACGTCGGACACGTCGCGCTTGTTGTTGTTGAAGAAGGGAGACTGCAAAGCCATCGGAGGTCCTCTTTCTCTCTGAGTTGGAAGGGAGCGCCGATGCTATGGAATGCTGAGCTGTATGCCCATGCTCAGATGAGCAAGTTTCGTAACGAAGTTCGATGCCTGTGACCTTTGGCCAGTGTGGGTCCGCAACAGCGTGCCCCGCGCATTTGTAAGCGGCGTTGCATCCGGAGACCGGAATCGGCAGGATGAGCTACTTCAGAGGACGGACACGGGATTCGGCATGAAGGCAATTCGGCAGGCCAACGCGCGCGCGTTGCTGGCCACCATGGGACTGCTCGCGGGACTGGCCGGCGCGGTGGGACCGGCAGGGGCATCGGAGAGTCTGCCGCTGGGCGCGACGCACCTGGTCGCGGTGCTGCGCGAGTCGGCGGGCGAGAACAAGCAGGACGAGGCGCTGCAGCCCTGGGGCAAGGTGACCATGCAGCTGGAGGACGGCCGCGAGATGGAGATCGAGGCCAGCTGGTACCACTACCTGGGCGACATGCACATCCGCCTGGTGTTCGACGGCCCGCAGAAGCTGCAAAGCGCCACCCCCGAAGACCTTGCCCGCTTGCGCCTTGACGCGGACCAGGCCTTGCGCCTGGCAGCCGGCAACCTGCGCCGCATCTACGGCGAGCCGCGCGTGAGCGCCTGGGAAGGCGGCCTGATGCGGGTCGATGGCCGTGCTTCGGACCTGAACAGCAGCTACTTCCTGGACCGCGACTTCTGGCTGGCGTTGCAGCAGCGTCATCCGCAAGGGCTGGTGGCCGCTGTGCCGCAGCGCGGCGGCCTGGTGTTCGCGCCGGCCGACGACGAAGAGGCCGTCACCCGTCTGCGTTTCGGCGCGGTGGCCCTGTACGCGGGCGCGCGCAACCAGCGGGTGTCCTCGGCGCTGTACCTGTTCCGGGACGGGCGCTGGTCGGTGTTCCAGCCGCCCCTGGCGCACTGAGGTAAAGACGCGCCGGCAAAGACGCGCCGGCGCTCAGTACGACACCGTGTAGCGCTGCCCCCGGTACGTCACCACGGCCGCATTCGGCCGGATCTCCTCCACCACCACGCCGGCGACCGGCTCGCTGCCCTGCCCGTACACCTGCCCGTTGACGATCACCATGCGTCGCGAGGGGTCCTGGCTGAAGACGCCGCCGGTGAGGTTGAAGGCGGGTGCGTCAGCGGGGAGCGGCGAGCGGCGCGCGGCGGCGTTCGCGGGCGCGGGCGCGTTGCCGGGCGGCGCAGCCGGACGCGGCGCGGCGCCGGGCGCGGCGCCGCGTTGCGGGGGCGCAGCCGGCGCCACGGCCGGTGGCGGTGGCGGTGGCGGTGGCGGTGGCGCAGGTTGAGCCGCGGGTTGAGCCGCGGCCGGCGGGGCCGGCGGATTGACCGTGGACGGCCGCATCGGCGGCTGGACCGTCTCGCCGCTGCCCTGCGCTGCCTCCGTCGCCTGCCCATCACGCTCGGCGTCCGCTGCCGGCGGGGCATTGCGGTTCGGGTCCCGCGTGGGGGCGTTCCGGTCGGCGCCCGGCGGCGGCACCGCTGGATCGGGCGCCTGCGCGATCAGGACTTCGGGCGGCTGCGGGGTGCTGGTGCTGCGCGTCGCGGACGCAGGCCGCGCGGCCTGCGCTGCGGACCGGGCGGGCTCGCCGGCGCCCGACGGCGCGCGTTCGTCGACGTCTTTTCGCGGTGCAGGCGGGGGCGGCGGTGGCTGGATGGCATCGGCGGGCCGCACGCTCGCGGCCACCGACGCGACGGGCTGTGCGATCGGCACGGCGGGCGAGGGGCTCGCGGCGGGCGACGCCTTGTCGGCCGAGGCCAGCGTGGACGGGCCGCCGCGCCCCGATTCGGACGACCACTGCCACGCCATGCCGCCGGCGGCGACCACGGCAAGCGCCCCGATCGCCAAGGCCAAGGGTCTGCGCGCGCGCGGCGGCGGCGCGCTCGTCCCGGGCAGGGGTCCGGCCTGGGCGTGGATTCCGCGGGAGGCATCGCGCTCGCGCTGGGCGTCGGCCCGGCGCAGCGCATCGAGGATGAAGGACATGTGCGTGCTGGAAACGGTCAGGGTTGCGGCTGCAGGCGCGGCTCGTCCACGCGCGCCACGCGATTGAGTTGCATGTAGGTCCAGGGCGTGAGCATGCCGCTGACCGGCAGGCCCTGGTCGGCCTGGAAGCGGCGCAGGCGGCTGCGCAGGGTGGCCGGCGAGCGGATGATCTCGTCGCGCTCCTGAACCTTGCCGCGGGCGAGCTGCGTCGCCGCCCAGGCGAGCGTCTCGCTGTCACGCCGCAGGTCGTCCTCCGTGCCGGTGTAGGCGACAGGGGTGCGCCACACGGTGGCGAAGTCGCCATTCCAGCGGGCCGACAGGGCCTTCAGGGTCACCGTCTGTTCGCTGCCGCCGGCGCGCAGCGTGGCGGTATCCCGGCCGAGGGACACCAGCAGGGCATACGAAGGCTGGTCGGAACCGGCGTCGAGCGTGATCACGCCCGGGCGGTCCAGGCGCCGGATGAGGGGCAGCGGCGCGGTGCCGCTGAAGCAGCGCAGGCCCTGGTCCGCCAGCGCGGCGCAGGCCGGCCGGTCCGCGGGTGGCGGCGCGTTCCAGCGCAGGGCGAGTTCGCGCCACGCGGCTTCTTCGCTGCGCAGCAGCGCCGGGGCGGCGGCCGGTGGGTCCGCCTTGGCGACGGCGGCAATGGGGCGCGTGGCCGTCTCCCGCTCGGGCGCCTTCGCTGTCACCGCCGCGGCCTCCCGTTCGACGACCTTGGCGTTCACCGGCGCGGCCGCGGGCTCCGCCGTCGGCGATGCCACGGCGGCCGGCAGCAGCGCCGTGCGCCAGCGCTCCAGGGGCAGCTCGCGCCACGCTCCGGTACCGGCCCAGTACGCGGCCCCGAGGGCGGCGAGGCCCCCCAGGGCCCACAGCGCCAGCGCGGGCCCGGCGCGTCGGACCTCCCGCGCACCGAACACCTCGCGGGCGGCCTGGTCCACCGTGTCCGCGCCGATGCTGCCGCGCGTGTGCGCATAGGCCCCCAGCATGGCCCGGTCGCACAGCAGGTTGATGCGGCGCGGCACACCACGCGCATGGCGATGGATGCGCCGGATCGCGCGCCGGTCGAAGGGAACGGCGCGCTCCAGGCCGGCGACCTGCAGGCGGTGCTGCACGTACAGGGCGGTCTCCTCCTCGTCCAGCGGCTGCAGGTGATAGCGCGCCACCACGCGCTGGGCGAGCTGCTCCAGCTCGGGGCGGGCCAGCATGTCGCGCAGCTCGGGCTGGCCGATCAGCACGACCTGCAGCAGCTTGCGCGAGGCGGTCTCCAAGTTGGTGAGCAGGCGCAGCTGCTCCAGCACGTCGGCCGAGAGGTTCTGCGCCTCGTCGATGATCAGCACGTTGTTGCGCCCCTGCGCATGCGCCTGCAGCAGGAAGGCGTTGAGCGGATCGACATAGTCCTTCACCGTCGGCGGCACGCCGGGGCGTGGCGTCACGGGGACGCGGAACTCGTCGCAGATGGACTGCAGCAGCTCCACCACCGTGAGCTTGGGATTGAAGATGTAGGCCAGGTTGCAGTGGGGCGGCACCTGCTCCAGGAAACAGCGGCACACGGTGGTCTTGCCGGTGCCGATCTCCCCCGTGAGCAGCACGAAGCCGCCGCCGCAGGACAGGCCGTACAGCAGGTGGGCCAGCGCCTCCCGGTGGCGCTCGCTCATGTAGAGGTAGCGCGGGTCCGGTGCGATGGAGAACGGCTCCTGGCGGAGCCCGAAATACGGCGCGTACATGGGGCGACAGGATACGCCGCGGGCAGACGGCCGCGAACGCCTAGGCCGGCAGGGGCGCGGCGCGCGGCACCTTGCGCATCTGGAAGGCACTGGTGATCAGCAGCAGCTGCACCGCCACCAGGCTGAGCCAGACGGCCTGGTACTGCTGGTGGTCCATGAGCAGGCCGAAGGCCAGGGGGGCGGCCGCCTGCCCGATGTCCAGGCCCGAATACACCACGCCATAGACCCGGCCCGAGGAATTCTCCGGCGTGGAGCGCTTGACCAGCAGGTCGCGCGAGGGGCCGGCCAGGCCGCCCGCCAGGCCCATCAGTCCGAACAGCACCGGCACCGCCAGCACCGGCAGGCTCGCGAAACCGAGGACCAGTGCCACCAGGGCCGCGAAGCCGAAGGCCATGCCCACGATGCGCTCGCAGCGGCTCGGGTCCTTGGCCAGGAAGCCACCGACGATCATGCCGCCCGCACTGCAGACCATGTAGACGGTCACGCACATGGCGGCCAGCCCCACCGGCACGCCGTGGAGGTAACGCGCCGCGTGCGGCGCGTAGGCCTGCACGGCGGTGAGGATGATGGCCCACAGCAGGAAGAACCAGAAGCACATCCACACGGCCGGGATGCGCAGGAAGGCGAAGTTGCCCGCTGTGCCATCGGCAGCGGACCTGACCGGCACGGGCGGCAGTTGCAGCCGCTCCCGGTTCACCCACAAAACCGCCAGCACCACGAAGGCCAGGACACCCGCCGCCGCGAGCGCCACGCGCCAGGAGAACGCCATGGTCAGCGGCACCAGCAGCGCCGGCGCCAGGGCCCAGCCCAGGCTGCCGGTCACGCCGTGGACGCTGTAGGCATGGCCGATGCGCGCGGCACTGACCTTGCGATTGAGCAGCGTGTAGTCCACCGGATGGAACACGCCGTTACCCACCCCGGCGACCACGACCCAGCCCACCATCACGCCGTAGCTGGGCGAGGCGGCCATGCCGAAGGCCGCGATGCCCAGCAGGGTGAGGCCGCCGAGCAGGATGGGACGCGGACCGTGCCGGTCCACCAGGAACCCGGCGCTGGCCTGCACCGCGCAGGACACCACGAAGAACAGCGTCATGAGGAAGCCCAGCTCCGTGTAGCCGACCTGGAAGGCGTCCTTGAGCCAGGGGAACAGCGGCGCCAGCAGGAGCTGGCTGAAGTGGCTGATGAGGTGGGCCCCGCCGACCAGCCCGATGACCCCGGCGTCCTGGCGCAGGGGGTTGGGTGGAAGGGTTTCGGAGGCGGAACTGCTGCTGCTCATGGTGGCCCGATGCTATCGCGCCCGGCTGTCGCCTCCGGGGCTGCCGTAGCCGGCAAGCCACGCCCATACTCCTGGCTCACCGGAGGTAAGCAAGATGCAGATCCAGGGCAAAGTGGCCATCGTCACGGGCGGAGGCAGCGGCATCGGCGCGGGGCTGGTGCGGCGCTTCATGGCCGAAGGCGCGCGGGGCGTCGTCGCCGCCGACCTGCGGCTGGAGGCGGCCGAGGCGGTCGCAGGCGAATGCGGGGCGATCGCCCTGCCCTGCGACGTCACGCGCGAAGCGGACATCCAGGCGCTGGTGCAGCGCACCCGCGAGCGCTTCGGCGGCGTGGACATCTACGTCTCCAACGCCGGCATCCTCGGCCGCATGGGCGGCATCGAGCTGGAGGACGAACTCTGGGACCGCATGTGGCAGGTGCACGGCATGGCCCATGTGTGGGCGGCGCGCGCGGTGGTGCCGGAGATGGTCGCGCGCGGCGAGGGCTACTTCCTGGTCACGGCCTCGGCGGCGGGCCTGCTGAACATCGTCGAGTCCGCGCCCTACGGCGTGACCAAGCACGCGGCCCTGGCCTTCGCCGAATGGCTGCGCATCGCCTACGGCCGGCGCGGCCTGCGCGTCTCCTGCCTCTGCCCCCAGGGCGTGCAGACCGAGATGACGCGCGAGGGCGGCGGCTCGGCCGGCCAGGACGGCATGCTCACGCCCGAGCAGGTGGCCGACACCGTGGTGCAGACCCTGCACGAGGAGCGCTTCCTCGCCCTGCCCCACCCGGAGGTGTTGAAGTATTTCCAGGCCAAGGGCCAGGACTACGACCGCTGGATCGGGGGCATGCAGAAGATCCATGCGCAGTACATGGGACAGGGGACGGCTTCGCGTCCCGCATAGCCGCGTTTGCCTGAATTCGAACGCGCGGCGCGTCCCCGCGCCGTAGCATCGGCTTCGCTTCGCGGCGGCCCTGTCGGCCCGCGGTCGCGAGCCGATTTCAGGAGACCTCATGGGAAAGACGTACACCAAGCGCCTGGGCATTCTTCGCCGCAAGGACGGCCTCACGCACGAGCAGTTCGTGGACCACTGGATGAACCGCCACGCGCCCCTGTGCATGAAGCTGCCGGGCCTGCGCCGCTATTCGGTGAACCTGGTGGACCGCGGGCGCTTCCCCCACTTCGACTACGACGGTTTTTCCGAGCTCTGGTTCGACTCCGAGGCCGACCTCACCGCCGCGCTGCAGAGCGAGGAAGGCCGCACCCTGCTGGCCGACCTGCCCAATTTCGCCAAGGACGTCTCGCCCATCCTCTCGGTCGAGACGCAGATGCTCTGGCCCTGAACGGGAAGGACAAGCCATCATGAGCCAGCTCAAGGACAAGATCGCCATCGTCACCGGCGCCGCCGGCGGCTTCGGCGAAGGCATCGCCCGCCTCTTCGTCGCCGAAGGCGCGAAGGTGCTCATCGCGGACCTGGACGGCGCCAAGGCCGCCCGGCTCGCGGAAGAACTCGGTCCGGCCGCGCGCGCCGTCGCCTGCGACGTCTCCAAGGGCGACGAGGTGGCGCGCGCGGTGGCCGCCTGCGCCGAGGCCTTCGGCGCCCCGGACATCGTCGTCAACAACGCCGGCACCACGCACCGCAACCAGCCCATGCTGGAGGTGGACGAGGCCACCTTCGACCGCGTCTTCAACGTCAACGTCAAGTCCATCTACCACATGGCCCGCGCCGTGGTGCCGCTCATGCGCGAGCGCCGGGGCGGCTCCATCATCAACATCGGCTCCACCGCGGGCCTGCGGCCGCGGCCCGGGCTCACCTGGTACAACGCCTCCAAGGGCGCGGTGAACCTGCTGTCCAAGTCCATGGCCGCCGAGCTGGGACCGGACAACATCCGCGTCAACGCCATCTGCCCCGTGATGGGCGCCACCGGCCTCATCGAGCAGTTCCTGGGCGTGCCTGACACGCCCGAGAACCGCGCCAAGATCGTGGCGGGCATTCCGCTGGGCCGCATGTCCACGCCGCAGGACGTCGCCAACGCGGCGCTCTGGTTGGCCAGCGACGCCTCGCAGTTCATCACCGGCGTGGAGCTGCCGGTGGACGGCGGCCGCACCATCTGATGTCCGCCGGGCGCCTGGCTCTCTTCGGCACCGACGAGCCGATCGAGCCGGCGCTCACCCTTCAGGCCGGCCCGCTCACCGTGCGCGTGCGCGGCACGCGCATCGTCTCCATCCATGCGCAGGGACACGAGGTCTGGCACGGCGTGGCCTTCCTGTACCGCGACAGCGACTGGGGGACGCCCGAGCCCGTGGTGGAGCACATCCAGCATCACGCGAATGCGCAGGGCTTCCAGGTCCAGGTGCGCGCCTGCGTGCCGGTGCAGCCGCCCATCGAGCTGCGCATCACCATCGACGGCGATGCCGCTGGCCGCATCCGCTATGAAGGCGTGGCGACGCCGCACGGCGACATCGCCACGAACCGCACCGGGCTGTGCCTGCTGCATCCGCAAAGCCTCGCGGGGCAGCGCATCGAGGTGCTGCACGACGACGGCCGCACCAGCACCTCGACCTTTCCCCGCCGGGTGGCACCCTGGCCCCCCTTCATGAGCGTGCGCGGCATCGGCCACGCCTTCGGCACGGGCGGCTGGGCCCAGGCGCGCTTCGAGGGCGACGTGTTCGAGTTCGAGGACCAGCGCAACAACGCCGATGCGTCCTTCAAGACCTACAACCGCTCCAACCTCATGCCGCGGCCCTACCGGCTGCGTGGCGGGCAGGACCTGCGGCAGTCGGTGGAGCTGGTGCTGGTGCAGGCTTCGGCGACTCCGGCGCGAGCGCCTGCCGCCATCACCGTCGCGTCCGAACCAGCGACACCCGCGCGGCCCGGCATGCGCGTCGGCATCGCCATCTCGCCCGCCGATGCGCAGGCCGGCGATCCGGTACTGGCCGCGCTTTCGCGCATGCGACCCGCGCACCTGCACCTGGAACTGCCGCAGGCCTCGCATCCGGTGGACTGGCCCGGCGTGGCGGGCCTGGTCGCCGCCGCTGGCGCGGCGCTTCGGGTCGACGTGCTCGACATTCGCGAACAGTCGGCATGGGCCGATCTGCAGGCCCTGTCTGCTGCCGTGACGGCCGCGGGCCTGCGACCGGAGGCGGTCGCCGTCTTCCCGAGCACGCCGCCCGTGGTGCAGGCCGCTCGCGCGAGCTTCCCCACGTCGACCGTCGGCGGCGGCACGCCCTGGTTCTTCACCCAGCTCAATCGCGCCGAGGACCTCGGCCCCGTCGACTTCCTCAGCTTCACCACCAGCGCCCTGGTGCACGGTGCCGACGACGAGTCGGTCATGGCCGGCCTGCGCAGCCTGCCCGCCATGCTGGAGACGCTGGCGCAGCGCTACCCGGGGGTGCCGGTGCGCGTGGGGCCGAGCGGCATCGCGACGCGGCGCAGTCCCCTGGGTGCGCGGCCACCCTCCGACGGGACGCGCCGCATCGCGCTGGCCGCACGGGACCCGCGCACCCGCGCGCTCTTCGGCGCCGCGTGGATGGTCGGCTTCCTGGCGGCGCTGGCGGAGGCGGGCGCGCAGGCGGCTACGGTGATGAACCTTTCGGACCTGGCGTCCCAGGACGTGGCGGCCTGCACGGTGCCCGCGGCCACCCTGGTCATGGAACTGCTGCGACCGTCCGTCCACGCGGTCGCGGTCAACGACCCGTCCCGCGCCGCCGCTGTCGTATCAGGCGAATCCCTGCTGCTGGCGAACATCACGGACGACCCGATCACGGTGTCGTCGAGCGGCAGGCAAGGGCTACGGCGCTGCCTGGATGCGCGCGGCGGGCAGGACGACAGCGGCAGCCCGTGGCGCCTCCTCCCGCCGGGCGAGCCTGCGACCCTGCCGCCCTTCGCGCTGGCCACGATCCTGAGTGCATCCTGACGATGGGCCTGGGCCCACCGCTTGGCGGGCCATGACGCGGCTTTAATCGCGCGTCTTCCACAGGAGCACTGCAATGGCCGCACCCTCCAGGTCCTCTTCTCCCACCCGGCACACCCCCGTCGCGCAGGCGCAGCCTGGCCCCGACGCAATCGGCCACGACGCCCGCGGCCGCCCGGTCACCGAACTGCCCCCTCACGCGCCTGCGGCGCAGGCCAAGCGAAAGCGCGAAGACGAGGTGGAACACGACACGAAGCGCTCGCGCCTGTCGGCCGAGCACCCGCTCGTGCGGCAGCCGGCAGCCTTGCAGATCAGCGATGCTGCCGTCTCCGAACGGAGGCACATCCTGGGGGACCTCAACAGTTTCCTCGAGCGCTGCGTACACGAGACGAGCCCCGACGGCGTCCAAGCCGAAGCCCGGGCGCTTGCATTGAGAGCTCATGCAAACCCCGCCATGGGAACCGCCTCGGAGGTCCGCGATGCGTTGCGGCATCGCTGGATCGACATGGCTTTGAAGGCCCCCGACCGGTCGCTCGCGCTGGTGGCGGCCGTCCGTGGGCTGATGCAGGACAAGGACCAGGATCAGGATCAGTCCACCACCCATCAGCGCAATGGCATTGAACTGCTGGACGCGATCGTGAAAAGGCGCGGAACCATCGAGATCACTCGCGGTGAATACGCAGGGTTTCGGCGGGACGTCACCGACGAGGACCGGGGGCGATTGATCTGGATGGTCGCCCAGGCCAGCGCCGAAGCGCTGAGAGCGCAACCCGAGTTCGACGTCGATGTACCCTGGATCTGTCGTGCCATCGAGTCTGGCATCGATACGGAAGCTCTCCGCCAGGTTGCGCGCTACGTGCACAACGCGACTGAGTTCACCGAGGTGTCCAAGGGACAGTTTCTCCGAGCGCTGCTGCCGGCGACACTGCCCCATGCCGATGCGGCCAGGCGCATTGAAACCGTCACCAGCGCCTGGCTGGCATGGGACCACGATGCCGACTGTGAGAACTTGTCCGTGCAGGCCTGTCGGCTCCTGGTTCGGGCCATCCTTGCCGCGCCGGGGCAACAGCTCGGAATGCTCTTCGACCCGCCGGTCTCGACCGACAGACTGCACCGCGTCGTCCTGGCTGCGGAGCATCTCGATGGTCCAGAGCGGCAGAGGCTGGTCGAAGCCTTGTGCAAGCTCCAGGCCAGCGATCCCACCTCCTCCTCTGTTTTCGACGGCGGACAGCTGCGCCGCCTGATCACCGGCGCCGCACCCGACGGCTCCGCTCTCGGTCCCCCGGCAGCCATTCAGACCGAACTTGCGTACCACTATGGCCGCTTCGCTCGGAAGGAGGCGCAGGAGCTGCTGAAGGAAACGTTCCCGGCCCACATCCGCCTGGGCCTTCGACTGGGCCTGGCTGAGCCGAACGCCTGGGCAACCGAATGGGAACGCGCGGATGCGCCCTGGTCCGAGCGCCTCCAAGCCCTGGACTTCCTCGCGGCGTCCCGCCAGGCCACACCGCTGACTGCCGCATCGATTTCCCGCTTGCTCGGAGCGTTCCTGGACGAGCCCAGGCCCGGGTGCCCGCCGGAGCGCATCCTGCGCCATCTGTTCCGGGACATCTCGCCCGCGACGCTGCGGGACTGCCTGGAAGCGCGCAAGCGGGTGGCCGTGGCCGCCGAGGACGCGCGCCGCAACGAGCTCCTTGTGGAGTTCTTGCCGCGCGCGGCGACAGGCGCGTCCGTCGAGCTCTTGCTGCGCGAGGCGGAGGGCGCGCCCGTCGACCTCACCAGCCCCGAGCCGCACCCGGCCCAACGCCGCCAGGACATCCGACACCGGCTCGGCAGCGACTACGCCGCCGTGGTGAACACCGTCCTGCAGCCGCTCGCCGCCGATGCGTCCGCGCAGCAGCGCGAGGCCCGCGGCGCCTGCCTGCAAGCAGCGCTATCCTTCCTCGACACCGAGATTGCGAGCTTCCCGCGTGAGCCCGTGGCCGCCGCCGGCCCATCACCCGGCCCGCAATCGGAGGACCCCATCGTGTTCGTGCTGAAGAACCTGCGATCAGGCGTGGAAGCCGCACTGGACCGGGAGGCGCCGCCACCGGCTGGCAGCTCGTCCAGCAGCTCGTCCAGCAGCGCTGGTCGCTGAACCGGCGGCGCCTAGGGGAAACCGCCCTCTTTCGCCGCCGCCGCGAGTTGAACAATAGGGGGGCATGCTCCCCGACATCGACTCCCTCGCCCTCTTCGTCCGCGCCGCCGAGCTGCGCAGCCTGACTAAGGCGGCCGAAGCCTCGCACATCGGCCTGGCGGCGGCCAGCCGGCGCATGGCGCTGCTGGAACACCGCTTCAAGACGCCCCTGCTGGAGCGCTCCTCGCGCGGGGTGGACCTCACGCCCGCCGGCGCCTCGCTGCTGCCGCATGCCAAGGCCCTGCTGGTCGAGATCAACCAGATGCAGGCCGAGATGCGCGACCATGCCGACGGCCGCAAGGGCGCGCTGCGCATCCTGGCCAACACCTCGGTCATGACCGAATCGCTGCCCGACGACGTCGCCGGCTTCGCGCGCCAGAACCCCGAGGTGCGCCTGGTGCTGGAGGAGAAGTGGAGCGACGAGATCGTGCGCGCCCTGCTCGCCTCCGAGGGTGACGTGGGCATCATCGTCGAGGGTGCCCGCACCGAAGGCCTGGAGACCATGGAGTACAGCAGCGACCGGATCGCCGCCGTGGTGCCGTCCGACCATCCGCTCGCGCGGCGGGCGGAGATGAGCTTCACCGACCTGCTGGACTACGACCTGGTCGCCCTGGAGGCCAACTCCTCCATGATGCGGCTGCTGGCCGCGCAGGCGGTGATCGCCGAGCGCACCCTGCACCTGCGGGTGGAAGTGCGCAGCTTCGAGGCCGTCTGCCGCATGGTGCAGGTGGGCCTGGGCCTGGGGCTGCTGCCCTACCAGGCGGCCAGCGTGCTGGCCGCCGGCCTGGGCCTGGTGGTGCGACCGCTTGCCGAAGAATGGGCCGTGCGCCGGATGCTGGTGTGCGTGAAGAAGGAGCGCATGTCCAACACCTCGGTCGCCCAGTTGCTCGAGTACCTGAGCCGCGATCGCTCCCAGGACCTGTGAGCTTTCAGACCGTGCGCAGCCGCGCGGGCCGGCCCGGCTCGGGCGCGGCCAGGATGCGCTGCGCCTTCAGCCACACCGGGCGGTCCACCATCCTGCCGTCCACCGCGACCGCGCCTCCCGCCGCGCCCTGCATCGCCTCACAGACCCGCGCGGCCCACGCACGCTCCTGCGGGCCGGGCGCGAAAGCGTCGTTCACCGCGGCCACCTGCCGCGGATGGATGCACAGGCGCGCGCCGAAGCCCAGGCGGCGGGACTGATGCGCCTCCCGGTGCATGGCTTCGGCGTCATCCAGGAGCAGGCTCACGCCATCCACCGGAGGCGGCAGGCCCGCCAGGCGCGACTGCCACACCAGTTGCGAGCGGAAGAACAGCAGGCCTTCTCCTTCGTCCTCGATGGCCAGGTCCAGCTGGAAGTCGATGGCGCCGAACGCCAGCCGCACCACGCCGGGCGTGCGGGCCAGCTCGAAGGCGCGCCGCAGGCCCTGCGCGGTTTCGATGAGCGGCATCAGCCCGGTGCCACGGCGCTCGCACAGCAGGTCCAGCTCGGTCGGGACCGTCTCCGCCTTGGGCAGCATCACGCCCGCCACGCCGGGCGCGGCCACCAGCGCGAGGTCCTGCTCGAACCAGGGCGTGTCCAGGGCGTTCACGCGCAGCCACACGGGGCGCCGCGGATCCAGCCATGCGGCCACGGCCTCGCGCGCCGCCGCCTTGCGTTCGGGTGCGACGGCGTCTTCCAGGTCGAGGATGACCTCGTCGGCCGGACTGTCCCAGGCCTTGTCGAAGCGGTCAGGGCGGTCGGCGGGCACGAACAGGTAGCTGCGCGCCAGGGCGCGGGAGGCGGCGGGTTCCATGGCTTCGCATGGTGCCGCCGCGCGCGCGCCGCTGGTTCGAAATTGCACAAGCCCGGATTGCCCAAATTCCCATGGACGCTGGCCCCTGCAATTCGAAGAATGCCTGCATCCCCACCGGCGCCCGCGCATCGCGCACGCCGGGCCATCACCCGAGGACCCCTGGCATGCACTCCGACTCCGACGCCCTCTTTCCCACCGCACGCGGCCGTCACGACGCGCAACCGGTCTATGGCCACCTGATCGGCGGCGAATGGGTGGACGGCGCCGGCACGCCGCTGGCGGTGCTGGCGCCCGCCACCGCGCGCCCCTTCGCCTGGATCGCACGCGGCGGCGCGGCGCAGATCGACGCGGCCGTGCAGGCCGCGCGCCGGGCGCTGGACGGCGACTGGGGGCGCCTCACGGCCGCCGAGCGCGGGCAGCTGATGGCGTCCTTCGGGGCCCGCGTGCGCGAGCAGGTCGAGCGCCTCGCCTGGCTGGAGGCGCACGACACCGGCAAGCCCATCTCGCAGGCCCGCGCCGACATCCGCGCCGTGGCCCGCTACTTCGAGTTCTACGGCGGCGCCGCCGACAAGGTGCATGGCGAAGTCATCCCCTACCTCAACGGCTACAACGTGAGCGTGGTGCGCGAGCCGCTGGGCGTCACGGCCCACATCACGCCCTGGAACTACCCCGCGCAGATGTTCGGCCGCACGGTCGCGCCGGCGCTGGCCATGGGCAACGCGGTGGTCCTCAAGCCGGCCGAGGAAGCCTGCCTCATCTGCCTGGAGTTCGGCGAGATCGCGCGGCAGGTGGGTTTCCCGGCCGGATCGCTCAACATCGTCACCGGCCTGGGCGAGGAAGCCGGCGCCGCGCTCACCGCGCATCCGGACATCAACTTCGTCTCCTTCACCGGCTCGCCCGAAGTCGGCCGGCTGGTCCAGGAGGCCGCCGCGCGGCATCACGTGCCCGTGGTGCTGGAGCTGGGCGGCAAGTCGCCGCAGGTGGTGTTCGAGGACGCCGACCTGGAGCTCGCCGCTGCCACCGTCTGCCAGGCCATCACGCAGAACGCCGGGCAGACCTGTTCGGCCGGCAGCCGCGTGATCGTGCAGCGCAGCGTGTCCGAGCGTTTCCAGCAACTGCTCGCGCAGCGCTTCGCGGCGCTGCGCATCGGGCGACCCGAGGACGACGCCGACCTGGGCCCGGTCATCAACGCCACGCAGCAGCGGCGCGTGCTGGACTTCATCGAGAACGCCCGCGCCGACCGGCTGCCCGTGATCGCGCAGGCGCCCGTTCCCGCCGCGCTCTCGGAGGGCTTCTTCGTTCCCCCCACCGTCTTCGGCCCGGTCCCGGCGGACAACCCGCTGGTGTGCAAGGAGGTCTTCGGCCCGGTGCTGGCACTGCAGCTCTTCGACACCGAGGCGGATGCCATCGCGCTGGCCAACGGCACCGAGTTCGGCCTGGTGGCGGGCGTGTGGACCCGCGACGGAGCGCGCCAGCAGCGCATGGCCCGGCGCATCGTCTCCGGCCAGGTCTTCATCAACTGCTACGGCGCCGGCGGCGGCGTGGAACTGCCCTTCGGCGGCACCAAGCGCAGCGGCCACGGCCGCGAGAAAGGCTTGCTGGCGCTGGAGGAACTCAGCACCACCAAGACCATCGTCAACCGCTACGAATGATCCGGTGCACGCCATGAGCAGCAGTCCAGAAGGCAAACCCCTCGACGGCGTCGTGGTCGTCGCCCTGGAGCAGGCGGTCGCCGCGCCCTTGTGTTCGAGCCGCCTGGCCGACGCAGGCGCGCGCGTCATCAAGATCGAGCGGCCCGAAGGCGACTTCGCGCGCGGCTACGACAGCGCCGTGCACGGCGAGTCCTCGTATTTCGTCTGGACCAACCGCGGCAAGGAGTCGCTGGTGCTGAACCTGCGTGACGACGCGGACAAGGCGCGCCTGCGCGAGCTGCTGGCCTCGGCCGACGTCTTCATCCAGAACCTCGCGCCCGGCGCCGCGGCCCGCCTGGGCTTCGGCTCGGCCGCGCTGCGCGCCAGGAATCCGCGCCTCATCACCTGCGACATCAGCGGCTACGGCGAATCCGGGCCGCTGCACCAGCTCAAGGCCTACGACCTGCTGGTGCAGGCCGAGAGCGGCCTGGTGGCCGTGAGCGGCGCGCCGGGCCCCTGGGGCCGCATCGGCGTGTCCCTGTGCGACATCACGGCCGGCATGAACGCCCTCATCGGCATCCAGCAGGCCCTGCTCCAGCGCGAGCGCACCGGCCACGGCAGCGGCGTGCAGGTCTCGCTCTTCGACTCGGCCGCCGACCTGATGGCGGTGCCCTACCTGCAGACGCGCTACGGCGGCCGCGCCCCCGAGCGCGTGGGCCTGAGGCACCCCAGCATCGCGCCCTATGGCGCCTTCACCTGCGCGGACGGCCGCGAGCTGGTGCTGTCGATCCAGAACGAGCGCGAGTGGGCCAGCTTCTGCCGCGTCGTCCTGCGCGAAGAGGCCCTGTGCGGCGACGAGCGCTTCAACAGCAACGGCGCGCGCACGCGCCACCGCGACGCGCTCGAAGCCGCAGTCCAGGCCGTCTTCAGCCAGCTGACCTACGCCCAGGCCGTCGATCGCCTCTCGCAGGCGCAGACGGCCTACGGCGCCATCAACTCGGTGGACGACCTCATCGCGCATCCGCAGCTGCGCACCACGCCCATGACGGTCCACGGCGAGACGGTGCAGGTCCCGGCGACGCCGTACCGCACGGAGTGGGACGACGCGCAGTTCCGGCAGGCACCGGACCTGGGGGAGCACGGCCCGCTGCGGTGACTACCCCTTCCCCCTCTGGGGGAAGGCTGGGATGGGGGCCACGCGAGAAGCGGCCTGGTCGGCGCGCCAGCCCCCACCCTACCCTCCCCCAAAGGGGGAGGGATCTCACGCCGCCCGTCAGCCCAAGAAAATGGCCCGGACCTTTGTCCGGGCCATCGCATTCCGACCAAGGATCCAGCTACTTCCGCTTGTCCATGAACCGCTGCAGATGCGTCGGATCCACCATCTGCTGGATCGCTGCCAGCGGCGTGGGCTCGGGCACGGTCTTGGTCTCGTGCAGCACGTTCATGGCCAGTTGCAGCTTGCCCACCAGCCCCTGCTCACGGGACACGAGGGAATGCGAGGACGCGGGGTCCAGCTGCTCCTTGAGCGTGGGCCGCTGCATGTACACCCGCTCGACCGCCGCCTTGGCAACCTCGGGCGCCAGCGACAGGCGCTTGACCAGGGCATCGACCGCCAGCTGAGGGTTCTTTGCGATCGCCTCGCCGGCCTGGGTCTCCACCTCCAGCAGGCGCACGCCGATGTCCGGATGCTTCTTCAGGAACTCCGGCCGCACCGCCGTCATGCGCGGGCACACGCCGCCGGGCGTGTACTCCGGGTCCCAGCTCACCACCTTGAAGCCCTCCTGGTCCAGGCTCGCCGAGTACGGCGACCAGGCCACGCCCGCGTCGATGGAGTTGCTGAGGAACGAATTGCGCAGCAGCGGCGCGGGGATGTTCACCACGTTGAGCTTGCCGAAATCCGCGCCGGCCTTCTGCGCCATGAGGTAGAGCGCCACCTGCGCGCAGGTCCCCGAGGCGGCGCCGATCTTGCCGGCCTTGCCGATGTCGCGGAAGGACTTGATGGGGCTGTTCTTGTTGACCACCAGTCCCTCGCCCGTCGCGTCGTTGGAGTTGACGTAGATGACGCTCAGCGGAATCTTCTGCCCCAGCGCGAAGGCCAGGCCCAGGCCGGCCGTCACCACGTCCAGGCTCTCGCTCTTGAGGCCCGCCAGCAGGGGCGCGCCCGACTGGAAGGTGAAGAACTTGGGCTTGATGCCCGCCTTCTCGAACAGGCCCAGGTCCTGCGCCACGTAGAGCGTGACGTGATCGGCCGTCGGGTAGCCGTAGTTGATCTCGATCGGCGCCGAGGCGCTTCCTTGCGCAGCGGCCGGCTGCAGCGCCATGCCGGCGCACAGGCCGAGGGCCGCGATGAGTCCATGAAATTTCATGCTTCGTCTCCTTGAATGTTTGCTCGTGTCGAAGGCCTCAGCGGCCCTTCCAGTGCACCACGCGCGCCTCGATGGCGTTGAGCGTGAGGTTCAGGGCCAGGCCGATGGCCCCGATCAGCGCGATGCCGATGAAGACCACGGGGATGCGGAACAGCAGCGCGGCGTCGGAAATCATGAAGCCCAGTCCGCTCTGCGCGCCCACCAGTTCGGCCGCCACCACCACCGCCCAGCTCAGGGCCAGGGCCACCTTCAGGCCGGTGAAGATCTGCGGCAGTGCGCCGGGCAGCACGATGCGCACGAAGGTCTGCCAGCGCGTGAGGCCCAGCGACTCGGACGCACGCCGATACGCGATGGGGAAGTTGGCCGCGCCCGCGTGGGCGTTCGTCTGCACGTAGTTGAAGGACACGAAGAAGATCAGCACCACCTTGCCCAGCTCGCCCAGGCCGAAATACAGCACCGCCATGGGGATGAAGGCGATCGGCGGAATGGGACGGATGAAGGCCATGATGGGTGAGACCACCGCGCCGGCCAGCCGGTTGTAGCCGGTGAACAGGCCCAGCGGCACGCCCACCAGCACGCCCGCGGCGAAGCCGCTGAGCGTGCGCAGCAGGCTGGACTGGATGTGCGCCCACAGCGGCTGGCCCTGGTAGCCGTTCTCCAACAGCTCCAGGAAGGTGGTCCACAGCGTTTCGGGCGCGGGCAGGTAGCCGGGCTTGACCAGGCCCGAGCGGGTCACGCCGAACCACAGTGCCAGCAAGGCGGCGATGGACGTGACCGACCAGACCCAGTCGGGCACGTGGCGGCGGCGACGCGCCGCACGAGGCTTCAGGGGCGGGTTGGCGGCAGGCGCCGCGGCGCTCGCTTCGGTGCGGGCCGGGGCGGCGGAAAGGGGCATGTTCATGTTCGCGCTCATGTCCGCCTCACCTGGCCTTGGCACCCTGCAGGTACTCCAGGATGTACTTGGGCTCGATCGCCTCCTGGATCCGCGCCGCGGGAATCGGCGACTGGATCGCCTTGGTGGCGTGCAGCACCTCCGAAGCCAGGATCAGCTTGCCGGCCAGGCCCCCCTCCTTGGCGGTCATGGAGAACGGCGAGTCGGGCTTGACCTGCTCCTCGAAGCTCGGAATGCGGCCGCAGCACTGGCGCGCCAGCGTGGCCTTGGCCACCTCGGGCGTGACGCCCAGGCGCTTGACGAAGGCGTCCACGCCCAGCTGCGGGTTCTTGGCCAGCGCCTCGCGCGCCATGGCCTCCACCTGCACCAGCCGCGCACCCACCTCGGGGTGCTTGGCCAGGAACGCCGGCCGCGCGGCGGTCAGGCCCGGGCAGACCCCGCCGGGCGGGGTGTAGTCCTCGTCGAAGTTCGCCACCGGGAAGCCCTCGGACTGCAGCTGCAGCGAGTACGGGGGCCAGGCCACGCCGGCATCGATGGAGCCGCTCATGAAGGCGTTGCGCAGCAGGGGCGCGGGCACGTTCACCACGTCCAGCTTGCCCCAGTCCACGCCGGCCTTCTTCGCCATGAGGTAGAGCGACACCTGCGCGCAGGTGCCGGTGGCCGCGCCGATCTTCTTGGACTTGGCGATGTCCTGGTAGCTCTTGACCGGCCCCTTGGGATCGACCACCAGGCCTTCGGCGGCGGCATTGTTCGCCTGCCAGAAGAGGAACTTGAGCGGGATGTCCTGCCCCAGGGCGAAGGTCAGCGCCAGGCCGGCGGTGACCACGTCCAGGCTTTCGCTCTTGAGGCCCGCCAGCAGCGGCGCGCCCGACTGGAAGTTGAAGAACTTGGGCTTCAGGCCCGCCTTCTCGAACAGGCCCAGGTCCTGCGCCACGTACACCGTCACGTGGTCGGCCGTGGGGATGCCGTAGTTGAACTCGATGGGCGGCTTGGCCGGTGCAGTCTGCGCCAAGGCGGCACTGCAGGCGAAAGCAGCGGTGGCGGCGAGGGTCTTGAGCCAGCGGGTCGGTTGCATGTTCGTCTCCTGTTCGGGGTTGTTCAATGGGCCAGGGCTTCGTCGCCCTCGACTTCGCTCTGCACGGCCAGCACCAGCTCGTGCTCCAGGCGGGTGAACTCGGACGAGCCGAGGAATTCGTAATCGCGCGGCTTGGGCGCGGCCACGCGCACCTCGCGCTTGACGCGGCCGGGCCGGCGCGACATGGCGATCACGCGGTCGGAGAGGAACACCGCCTCGCCCACGTCATGGGTGATGAAGAGGATGGTGGGCCGGAAGTGCTGCCACAGGCGCAGCAGGAGCTTCTGCATCAGCAGGCGCGTCTGGTAGTCCAGCGCGCCGAAAGGCTCGTCCATGAGCAGGATGTCCGGCTGGTTCAGCAGCGCCCGCGCGATCTGCACGCGCTGCTGCATGCCGCCGGAGAGCTGGTAGGGGTAGTGCCGCTCGAAGCCCTTGAGGCCGACTTCCTCCAGCAGGTTGAAGGCGCGCGGCTCGTAATCGTCCCGGCGCACGCCCCGGCAGCGGGCGCCCAGCACCACGTTCTCCAGCACGTTCATCCAGGGAAACAGCGACGGCTGCTGGAACACGATGCCGCGGTTCGGGCCCGGGCTGGTGACCGGCTCCCCGTCGATGCGCACCACGCCGCCCGAGGCCTGCTCGAAGCCGGCGAGCAGGTTCAGCGCCGTGCTCTTGCCGCAGCCGGTCGGCCCGACGATGGAGACGATCTCCTCGGGCGCGATGCGCAGATCCAGTTCGGCCAGGGCGAGCGTGGGTTCGGTGCGGCCGCTGGGCGACTCGTAGAGCTTGGTGACGCCCTCGAAGGCGATCTTGGGCAAGGGGTGGGTGGGGTGCTGCTGCATGGTGTCTCCAGTGGCTGCACGCGAGCGCCGCAAGGCGCCGTGCATGGAGGCATGCTAGGAAGCAGCCGCTGCGGCCGGAAGCTGAATTTGGACAAACGAGCCTTCGCACGCGGGCAACGCGGAAGTGACGGGGTGACAACATCCGTTCGCCCTGAGCGTTTATTCACCGCGGCCAAGGCCCCGATGAACGGCATGCCGATCAAACACATCCGTTCGTCCTGAGCGTTTAATCACCGCAGCCGCAGCCGCGGTGAACGACATCCCCGATCAAACACATCCGTTCGCCCTGAGCCTGTCGAAGGGCTCGCCCTGAGCTTGTCGAAGGGCGACCGGAAGCCCAGATCAGCCCCAGCAAGGACAAAAAGAAAACCCGGCCGCAGCCGGGTCGTTCCAGATGCCGGACGCCTCACCCTCACCCCGGCGCCGCCCCCTCCACCACCACGATGTTCGACCGCGCCGCGCGCTGGCGCAGCGCCTTGGCCGGTGCGTACTCGGGCGACTCGGCCCAGGCGCGGGCCTGCTCGATGCTGGGGAACTCCAGGATCACCAGGCGCCGGGGCGTCCAGCTGCCTTCGAGGACCTCGGTGCGGCCGCCGCGCGCGAGGAAGCGCCCGCCGTACTGCGCCACCGTGGGGGGCGAGAGCTTCTTGTACTCGTCCAGCAGCGCCGGATCGAGCACCTCCATGTCGTTGATGACGTAGGCGGGCATGAAAGTCGCTCGGCTCAGGCGGCCTTCTTCAGCGCCTCGGCCGGCTGCTGGCGCACCTCGATGCCCAGCGCTTTCTCGCGCATGAACATGATGGCGGCCGTGTCGCGGTCGCCCAGGCCCTGCGCCATGGCCTCCTCCATGGTCTTCTGCGCACCGCGCCCGACCAGCGCCTCGAAGCCCATCTGCTCGGCGGCCTCGCAGGCCAGGCGCACGTCCTTGCAGGCCAGGCGGATGGCGAACCCGGGGCTGTCGTCGCCGAGGAACGCCTTCTTGGGCATGGCCACGGCCAGCTGCTGGTTCCAGGCCATGGTGGTGCGCATGACTTCCTGCATGAGTTCGAGCGTGAGCCCGGCCTTGATGCCGATGGCCAGCGCCTCGGTGTTGGCCATCATGATGGTGGTGGCCAGCAGGTTGTTGGTCATCTTCATGGCATGGCCGGTGCCCGGGCCGCCGCAGAAGTAGGTGTCGGTGCCCATGCACTTGAGGACCGGCATGGCGCGCTCGATGGCCTGCGGGTTGCCGCCCACCATCAGCGTGAGCGTGCCGGTGGCGGCGTGCTCGCTGGTCTTGCCCACGGGCGAATCGACCAGTTCCATGCCGCGCGCGCGCAGCGCATCACCCACGCGGCGCGAGGTGCCGGGGTCGATGGTGCTCATCTCGATGACGATGCCGCCTTCGCGCAGGCCCTCGGCCACGCCGTCCGGCCCCAGCACCGCCTGCTCCACGTGCTGCGGCTCGGGCAGCATGGTGACCACGATGTCGCTGGCCGCCCCGACTTCGCGGCCGTTGGCCGCGGCGCGGGCGCCGGCCTGCACCAGGCGGGCCACGGCCTCGGCGCTGCGGTCGTAGACGGTCAGCTCGTGGCCGCCCTTGAGGATGTTGGCCGCCATGGGCGCGCCCATGACGCCCAGGCCGATGAATCCGACTTTCATTCGATGACTCCGTGATGAAGGGTGAAGGTGCGCACGCCGCTCAGGTGCGGTCGCCCCACTGGTTCAGCTCCCACACCGGCTTGCCGCGCAGGTCGGCGACATCGGTGCGCTGGAACTCGATGGCTGCGGGCTTGTTGCCCAGGGTGTCGTAGGCCTGCTTGACCAGCGGCGCGGTGCGGGCGAAGGCGTCCTTGACCTGCTGCCACTGCAGCGGCTTGGGGATGACCTTGTTGTCCGCCATGAACTTGGAGGTCTCCAGCACGGCGCGGGCATCCGCCTCGGTGGGCCAGGACCAGCCGCGCACGAAGAGCACGTCGTCCTTGACCACCTTGGCGCCGTTCTCGGGGTCGAGCTTCCAGTACTCCTTGACCAGCTGCGACACCATGGCCGGGTCCATGGCCGTGAGCGCCGCCACCGCTTCCTGCTGTGCGACCAGGAAGGCGAGCACCGCCTTGGGGTGCTTCTCGATCAGGCCGTTGCGGCCGATCCAGAAGGAGCGGTGCAGGTAGTAGCCGTCGGGCCAGAAGGGCGACTTCTTGGCGTTGGGCAGCAGGTGCCCCGCGCCCTTGCCGGCCGGGCCGTCGTAGTGCGCTTCGGTGTAGCCGAAGGAGTTGGCGATGGCCGTGGTGCCGCTGGACTGCGCGGCGTAATAGGCCGGCGAGATGGTGCAGGTGGCGTCCACGCCCGTGGGCACCGAGGCGGCCTGCGCATGCGTGGGCATGTTCACGAACTTGATGCCCGTGTCCTTGATGTCGTCCACGCCCATCTCGAAGCGCAGCATCTGGAACAGCGCGCTCTGCGGGTCGCCGCCCAGCGACACGCCGATCGTCTTGCCCTTGAGGTCGGCGAAGTTGCGGATCGGCGAGTCCTTTCGCGTGGTGATGAGAAAGCGCAGGTGGCCTTCGCCCACGCACAGCAGGCTGATCGGCAGGCCGCTGGAGATGCCGCGCGTGATGGGCGTGTTGCCCCACATGCCGATGTCCAGGTTGTTGCCCACCATGGCTTCCACCATGGGCAGCGCCGTGGGGTACTCGCGCCAGTCCACGGTCAGGTCGTAGCCCTGCTCGGCGGCCCGCTTTTCCAGCAGCTTGTTGTTGATCATGTACTGGCTCATGGGCGAGTTGCCCGCGGCCCAGGGGATGCGGCCCACCGAGATCTTGAGCTTCTCGCGCGAGCCCTGGGCGCGCACATAGGCCGGCATGCCGAGCGTGGCGCCCCCTGCGACTGCAGCGGCGGCGGCGCTTCCCAGCATCAGCTGGCGGCGGGTGGCGTTCAGGGAGGTGGGCGTGGTCATGGGAGTCTCCTGGGGGTTCGAGTTGAAGCGGTGGGAAGGAACTGAGAGGTGAATCAGGCGGGCGTGGCGGCCGCCTCCGGCGGGGCGGCGGCCGCGCCGGCGGCGCGCCAGGCTTCGTCGCGGATCAGGTTCCAGATCTGCTCGCTCAGCTGGCCGAAGCGCGGGTCGGCGCGCGTGTGCTCGTTGCGCTCGCGCGGCAAATCGATGTCGATCACCGCGCGCACGCGCCCCGGATGGCTGCTCATGACGACCACGCGGTCGGCCAGGAACACGGCCTCCTCGATGTCGTGGGTGATGAAGATGGCGGTCTTGCGCTGTGCGCGCGGCGCGGTCTGGCCCCAGATGCGCAGCAGCTCCTGCTGCAGCACCAGGCGGGTCTGCGCGTCCAGCGCGCCCAGGGGTTCGTCCATCAGCAGCACGTCCGGCCCGTTGGCCAGCAGGCGCGCCAGGGCCACGCGCTGGCGCATGCCGCCCGAGAGCTGGTGCGGGTACTTCTTCTCGGAGCCCGTCAGTCCCACCAGCTCGACGAAGTGCCGCACGCGCTCCTGGCGCTGCTGGGTCGTGAAGCCCTTGCCGGGCGTGCCGTGGTGCAGTCCGAAGCCCACGTTCTCCTGCACCGTCTGCCAGGGCATGAGGGCATAGTCCTGGAACATCACGCCCCGGTCCGCGCCCGGCCCGGTGATGGCCACGCCGTCCTTCTCGATCGCGCCGGCGCTGGGCGTGTCCAGCCCGGCGATCATGTTCAGCACGGTGGACTTGCCGCAGCCCGAGGGGCCGACGATGCAGATGAATTCGCCGCTCGCGATGTCCAGGGACACGTCGGCCACGGCCAGCGTGGTGTGGCCCGTGCGCGGCTGAATGAAGCTCTTGCTCACGCTGCGCAGGCGCAGCTTGGTCGTGGGGGTGGCTTGGGGGGTCATGCTCAGTGTCTCCAGGGAAGCAGGCGCCCTTCGGCGGCCCGGAAGATGCGATCGATCAGCAGCGCGACCAGCCCCACCACGATCATGCAGACCACGATGGCGTTCAGGTCGATGTTGTAGGCATAGAAGACGAACATCATTTGCCCGATGCCGCCCGAGCCGCCGCCGCCGGACTTGGCGCCCACCGCGAGTTCGGCGGCGATGATGGCCGTCCACGCGACCCCCATGGCCAGGCGCGAGCCGAGCAGGATGCTGGGCAGCGCCCCGGGCAGCACCACGCGGGTGAGGATGGTGGTGCGCGGGATGCCCATGGTCTGCGCCGCCATCACCAGCTTGCGGTCCACGCGGCTGACGCCATGCACCGTGTTCACCAGCACCGGGAAGAAGGCCGCGTACCCGACGATGGCCAGCGCCGAGGGGGTGCCCGTGCCGAACCACAGGATGGCGATGGGCAGGATGGCCATGGGCGCGATCGGGCGGAAGCTCTCGATGATCGGGTCCAGGTTGTCGCGCACGCTGCGGATCGACCCCATGAGGACCCCCAGGACCACCCCCAGCGTCAGTGCGACGAGGAAGCCCAGGGCGACCCGGCCGAGGCTCTGCATCAGTGCATTCGGAAGCCCGCCGCTGGCGATCAGGTCCACGCCGGTGGCGACCACCTTCAGCGGCGCCGGCGCCGGGCTGTTGGCCGGCAGGCTCATGGCCCAGGCCTGCCAGGCCGCCAGCAGGACCAGGGGCAGTGCGCCGGCCTGGGCGAATTGCGCGAAGCGCGAGCTCGATCGTGCGATGGCGGTGTTCATTGCAGTCCCGTCCCTTCCGACCAGGGCGTGAGCACGCGCTGAAAGGCGCGCAGGCCCAGGTCACACAGATAGCCGACGACGCCGATGACCAGGATGAAGGCGAAGACCTTCGGGGTCATGAGCAGCTGGCGGTACCACTCGATGGCAAAGCCCAGGCCGCTGGGCGAGCCGATCAGCTCGGCGGCGACGATGGCGGCCCAGGACGCGGCGAACGCGAGGCGGATGCCGACCATGACCGTGGGCAGGGCCGAGGGCACGAGCACGTGCCAGAGCATGGCGCGCCGCCCCACGCCCATGGTGCGGGCGGCGGCCAGCAGCTTGCGGTCCACCTGGCGCACGCCGGCCACGGTGTTCAGCAGGATGGGGAAGAAGCCCACGTACACCATGATGAACACCGGCAGGGTGTTGCCCACGCCGAAGATGAAGAGCGCGAGCGGCAGCCAGGCGATGCCCGAGATGGGCCGCAGCATTTCCACCAGCGGGTCGATGAAGCCCTCGGCGCGCCGGCTCACCCCCATCCAGAAGCCCAGCGGCACGGCCAGCGCGATGGAGATGCCCAGCGCGATGGACAGGCGCGTGGTGCTGATGACCGCGTGCTCGAACAATTCGCCGCTGGCGGCCAGCTCCCACGCGGCCGACACCACGGCCAGCGGTGAGGGCAACTGCAGCGGGTTGTCGTTCCACAGGTGCACCGCCCACCACAGGCCGGCGAAGACCGCGAAGGCGCGCACCGCGATGAACCAGCGCTGGCGTGCGAGGCGTCGAACGGGGCCGGGGCCCCGGGTCGCGGGCGGGGCCAGCGGCGCGGCCGGTGCCACGTCGGCCGCCGTGGTGGTGGAGGCGAGCCCGCTGGCCGCCGCGGGCGCCGGATGGCGCGGCGGCAGGTGGGCGGCAGTCGCTGTCATCGAGCGCATGTCGTTCTCCCGTTGCGAGGTGGTGTCCACGGCGGGCCTCAGCGGGTCACCGCAAGGAAGCCACCGTCGATGTAGAGCGTGTGGCCGTTGATGTAGGCGCCGGCATCCGATGCGAGCAGCAGCGCGGCGCCGCAGATGTCCTCCGGACGGCCCCAGCGCTTGGCGGGGGTCCAGTCGCTCACGAAGGCGTTGAAGTCCTTGTCGCCCGCCTGGCTGAAGGGCGTCACGGTGTAGCCCGGCGCCAGCGCGTTGACGGTCACGCCGGTGCCGGCGAGGTCGGCCGCGAGCGCGCGGGTGAAGCCCGAGACCCCGGCCTTGGCGGCCACGTAGGGCACCAGGTTGGGCCGTGCCACGTGGTTCATGATCGAGCCCATGTTGATGATGCGGCCCGACCCCTGCCGCACCATGCGGCGCGCAGCCTGCTGGGCCACCAGGAAGCAGGCCGTGAGGTCGGTGTCGATGACCTTCTGCCACTCCTCGGGCGAGAGGTCCAGGAAGTGGGTGCGCACGATGACGCCGGCGTTGTTGACGGCGATGTCGATGCGCCCGCAGCGCGCAACCACGTCCTCGATGGCACCGGCCACGGCCTGCGGATCGGTCACGTCGAACACCAGCCCGCTCACGTCGGCGCCGGCTTCGCGGAACTCGGCCACCCGCTGGTGGACGCTCTCGTTGAAGTCGGCCAGGACGAGCCGCGCGCCGGCGGCGGCAAAGCCGCGCGCCAGGCCGAGCGCAATGCCACCGGCGCCGCCGGTGATCAGCGCCACCTTGCCCTCCAGGGAGAACAGCGAGGCGGGCGCGAGCCCTCGGTAGAGGTGCTGGGTGTCGGCGCTCGCGCCGGGGACGGGGGTTGCGACGGTCATGGGCGGTGGGGCAGCGGACTGCCGGTCTCCAGGTTCGTTCTCGATGGAGGCGGATGCTAGGTAGCCGCGCGCCGCGCCGGAATTGGAAGTTCGGCAATGCCCTCTACGCACAAAGCGAAGGCTGGACTTCGCAGGCTTCGAAACCCCGGTTGCCGCAAAGCAGATGGCCGCCCGTGCCGCCCGCTCCTACGATGCCGCTCCATGACACACGAGCCCGCCCCCTCCGGCGAACTGCGCCGCATCGGCCCGCAGCGCGACATCCTGGGCGAATGCCCGCTGTGGGACGAGCGCACCGAATGCCTCTGGTGGGTGGACATCCGGCGCCCCGCCATCCGTCGGCTGGACCCGGCCACCGGACGCATCGACACCTGGACCATGCCCGACCTGGTGGGCTCCATCGCGCTCACGGAGGAAGGCCGGCTGCTGGTCGCCCTGCCGCAGTTCCTCGCGCTCTTCGACAGCCGCACCGGCGGGCTGGAGGCCTTTGCCCGGGTACCCGGGCGCATGCCCGGCCACCGCTTCAACGACGGGCGCTGCGACCGCCAGGGGCGCTTCTGGGTCGGCAGCATGCACAACCTCACGCGGGCGCCCGAAGGCGTGCTCTACCGGCTCGAAGGCCCAGGTGGGCTGGAGCCGGTGCAAGGCGGCATCTCCATCCCCAACAGCCTGGCCTTCAGCCCCGACGGCCACACCATGTACTTCGCCGACTCGCTCAAGTACAGCCTCTACGCCTACGACTACGACCCCGCCACCGGCCACATGGGCGCGCAGCGCGTCTTCGCCACCACCGAGCCGCCGGGCTTTCCCGACGGCTCGGCGGTGGACGCCGAAGGCTTCCTCTGGAACGCGCAGTTCGACGCCGGCCGCCTCGTGCGCTATGCGCCGGACGGCCGCATCGACCGCGTGGTCGAGCTTCCCGTGCAGCGGCCCACCTGCTGCGCCTTCGGCGGGCCGGACCTGGCCACGCTCTACGTGACCACCTGCAGCCAGAAGATGAGCGCCGCCGAGCTGGAGGCCCAGCCGCTGGCCGGCGCTCTGCTCGCCTTCGAGCCCGGCGTTCGCGGCCTGCCGGAACCCCGCTTTTCCACGCAACACGCCTTCGATGCCCGCGCGGCGCAGGCCGCCTGATGACCCCCGCCATGAAACCCATCCAGATCGCCTCCATCGAGGCCTTTTCCTTCCGCGTGCCGGTGGCCTCGCCCATCAAGGTCGCCTTCGGCACCTTCCGCGACCGCCCCTTCGTGCTCGTACGCATCACCGACAGCGAAGGCGCGCAGGGCTGGGGCGAGGTCTGGGCCAACTGGCCGGCCGTGGGCGCCGAGCACCGCGCGCGCCTGGCCGTGGACATCGGCGAGCGGCTCGTCGGCAAGACCTTCGAGACCCCGGAGGAGTTCTTCAACAAGCTCAGCGCCTCGCTGGAGGTGCTGGTGCTGCAGACGCTGGAAGTCGGGCCCATCGCGCAGGTGGTGGCCGGCCTGGACATCGCCATGTGGGATTTGGCCGCGCGCCGCGCGGGCCAGCCGCTGCACCGCCTGCTGTCGCCACGCGAGGCCACCCGCGTGCCGGTGTACGCCACCGGCATCAACCCCGACGAGCCCGAGCGCTTCGCCGCCGCGCGCCAGGCCGAGGGCCACCGCGCCTTCAAGCTCAAGACCGGCTTCGGCCACGAGCTGGACGTGCGCAACCTGCGCGCCATGCGCGAGGTGCTCGGTCCCGAGGCCGTCATCACCTGCGACTCCAACCAGACCCACACGCTGGCGCAGGCCATCGACTTCTGCCGCGCGGTCGAGCCGCTGAAACTCGGCTGGTTCGAGGAGCCGCTGCGCGTGGATGCGCCGGCGAGCGACTGGCGCGAGCTGGCACGCGCCTCCACCACGCCGCTGGCCGGCGGCGAGAACTTCCACGGCGCGCAGTTCGATGCCGCCATCGCCTCGGACGTGCTGGACGTGATCCAGCCGGACGTGACCAAATGGGGCGGCATCACGGGCAACTGGTCGGTGGCCCGTGCCACGGTGGCCGCCGGCAAGCGCTACTGCCCGCACTACTTCGGCGGCGGCATCTCGCTGCTGTCCTCGCTGCACCTCATCGCGGCGGCAGGCGGCGCGGGGCTGCTGGAGTTCGACTGCCACCCCAACGTCGGGCGCGAGGCGGTGGTCGGCGAGCTGCTGCCGGTGACCGAGGGCACCGTGCCCGTGCCCAGCGGCGCGGGACTGGGCGCGCAGCCCGATCTCGCCCGGCTGGCCGCCTTCCGCACCTGGGAGGGACGGACATGAGCGCGGACCTGGGAACGCCGGACACCGTCCGCATCGGCTTCATCGGCGCTGGCCGCCTGGGCTGCGCGCTCGCCTGGAGCCTGGCCGGCCGGGGCCTGCGCGTCACGCACGCGGCCAGTGGCCAGCCGGCCGAAGCGCAGGCGCTGTGCGCCCGCATCCCGCGCAGCGAAGCGGTGTCCGCGCAGGCGGTGGCCGACGCCTGCGACCTGGTCTTCGTCACCACGCCCGACGGCGTCATCGAACGCGCCACCACGGCGCTGCGCTGGCGCCCCGGCATGGGCGTGGTGCATTGCAGCGGCGTCACCGACGTGGAGGTGCTGCAGGCGGCGCGCGAGCAGGGAGCGGCCATCGGCGGCTTCCATCCCATGCAGACCTTCGGCGACCCGGATGCGGCGGTCGCGTCGCTGCCCGGCTCCACCATCACGGTCGAGGCGCAGGACGCGCGCCTTGACGCCTTGCTCGGCACCCTCGTGACGCGCCTGGGCTGCCGCATCAACCGCCTGCCCGCCGGCATGCGGGCGCGCTACCACGCCAGCGCCGGCTTCACCTCGCAGTTCGTGAACGTGCTGTTCGCCCAGGCGGCGACGGTCTGGGCCTCCTGGGGCGCCAGCGAGGAGGACGTGGTGCGCGCCATGATGCCCATGGTGCGCGGCACGCTGGCCTCCATCGAATCCGCGGGCGTGGCCGGCGGCATGCCGGGGCCGGTCTCGCGCGGGGACGTGGGCTCGGTGGAGAAGCACGTGGCGGCGCTGGCCGAGTTCGGGCCCGAAATGCAGGCCTTCTACCGCACGATGTGCCAGACCACCATCGAGCTCGCGCTGCGGCACGGGGCCATCGACGAAGCACGGGCGAAACAGTTCGAGGCGGCGCTCTCGACTTGACGCGGATCAAGCCGGGTCACGCGCCTGCGGGCCCAGAATGGACCGGAGGCTGCCATGCAAGCGATCCCCCGCCCCGCCCTGATCTTCGCCGCCGCCCTGCTGCTGGCGCCACCGGTGTCGGCGCAGGTGCCCGACCGCGGCCGGCTCCTCTACGAAACACACTGCATCGAGTGCCACACCACCCAGATGCACTGGCGCGACCAGCGCCTCGCGCAGGACTGGGACAGCCTGCGCGCGCAGGTGCAGCGCTGGCAGGGAACGGCCCGGCTGCAGTGGAGCGAGGCGGACATCGACGAGGTCACGCGCCATCTGAACGAGACCATCTACCAGTTCCCACGGGCGCGCGCCGGGGCGCCGCGCACGACGCCGTTCGGGCTGGGTTCGCTGCTTGTTGAGAGCGTTCATTCAACGCGGCCGAGGCCGCGTTGAATGACATGCCCGATCAAATACATCCGTTCGCCCTGAGCCTGTCGAAGGGCTCGCGTGGTGGTTTCGCGCGATGGGCTTCGACAGGCTCAGCCCGAACGGGTTGGGAGGGCGAACGGCGTTGAGGCTTCGCTGTTGTTGAGAGCCTTGTCGAAGCCCTTCACGCCCCCGCCCCTCAAAGCCTGAACAGCGTGAGCCCGAAGCCGACCCGGTTCTGCCGGTGGTTGTAGTCCAGCAGCGTCTCGCCGTAACCGGAGAACACCTGCACGAACCAGCGCAGCCCCTGCGGTTTCGTCCGGTCGATGGGGTAGCTCCAGTCCAGCTGTAGCGAGCCCTTGTCCAGCGTCTTGTTGTGCGTGCGCCAGGTGAGCGTGGTGGCGGCCACCCCCGGAAACCAGGTGCCGCGCAGCTCGGTGTTGCCGATGAAGCGGGTGAGGTCCGGGTTGTCGTCGTCGGCCAGGTCCTCGTGCAGGCGGCGGTGGAAGGTGGTGCTGAGCGCAAAGTCACCGCGGGTGAAGGTGGTGGACGCCCACACCCGGTTCCAGCTGCGGGAGAAGGGCTCGCTCTGGCCATTGGACTGGTGCGACACACCCAGCTGCACCATCTCCCAGCGCACGCCGCCGGGCCAGCGCGCCGCGCGCTCGCCCACGGGCAGCACGTAGATGGCCTCGGGCTCGTAGTCGGTGCTGCGGAAGGGCGAGGACTGCGAGGGGTTCCACACCTGCCACAGCGAGCGCTGGGTGTAGCCGAACCAGAGGTCCGCGTTCGGAAAGACCAGTCCTTCCACCACCTTGGCCCGCAGGGACACCTGGAACTTGGCTTCCACCGCCTTCAGGTCGCGCCCCGTCACGGGCTGGGCCGTGCGGGTCGGGCTGGACGGGTTCTCGTTGATGTCGCTGGTGTAGTCCGCCACCAGCGCGTAGTTGGGCCGGTAGGTGCGCAGCGAGAAGGTGCCGCGCTTGGCCGAAGGCGCCAGCTCCCAGGTGTTCTGCACCACGGCGGACGCGCGGCCCACGGCCAGTTCGCCGGGTGGGGGTGGCAGCGGCACCGTGAGCTCGGGCTCGGCCACGGGGCTGCGCGGTGCGGGCGGGTACAGCTGGTCGTAGCAGGCCAGGCGCGCCTTCTCGTCGGGCAGCCCGCTGCACTCCGCTGGCGTCTGCGCGGTCGCAGCGCCGGCGAACAGGGACAGGGATGCCGCGCAGAGCACGGCGGAACGGCAAGCCCGGCTTGTCGGCCGGCAGGGAAACTTCCTCAGGTCAGTCATCGCGGAACTGTAGAGCCCAATGGCCGGGGTGCTGTAACCCGATGTTGGCCGGGCCACGCGACACCGGCCATGTTTCTTCGTATCGCTGCGTCACCCTTTGCGCGGCGCACCGAACTACCCGATGACGGCGGCCCGTGGCCGCCGGATGCAGCCATCCCGGCTGCACCGCACGAGTGAAAGGACACATCATGAACTCGTACCGAAGAACCATGGCATGGCTGGTCGCCTCCAGCTTCTGCGCCGCCGCCGCGACCACGACCGCGGGCACGGCATCACCGGCCGGCAAGACGCGCGCACAGGTCCGTGCGGAATTGATGGCGGCGCTGGACCAGGGCTGGCATCCGCCGTCCGGCGAAGCCATCGGCTACCCGGGGCCCTTCCGTACCGGCTCCGAACGCACGCGTGAGGCCGTCCGTGCCTCGCTGGACAGTGCGCTGGACCGCGGCGTGCGCCTGCCCCGCGGTGAAGCCCCGCGGCCACGCGCCTTGGCACCCGCCTCCTCGTCGCTGACGCGGACCGATGTGCGGCAGGCCCTGATCTCCTCGCTGGAGGCGGGCTGGCATCCGTCGTCGGGTGAGGCGGATTACTGGCGCCAGCAGTCGCCGGGCCCGATGGCAAGCGCTGCGCCGGGCGGGCGGGAATTTGCCGCTCGCTGAGGCATCCGGGCGCAGGGGATGCGGGCATGGGTCCCCGGCGGAAGACGGCGGCGAGACAATCGGACTCGTTCGACGAGTGACCGACACTGGAGCCGCAGATGATCTTCCGCCAGCTGATCGAGCCCGTGTCCAGCACCTACACCTACGTGCTGGGCTGTCCCGAGACGGGAAACGCCATCCTCGTGGACCCGGTCGTCAATTCGATGGACCGCGACCTGCAGGTGCTGCAGTCGCTGGGCCTGCGGCTGGCCTGCACGCTGGACACGCACATCCACGCGGACCACATCACCGCCGCGCTGGAGTTGAAGAAGCGCACCGGCAGCCGCATCGCGGCGCCCGCCTTCGACCGCCTGCCCTGCACCGACGTCGGCGTGGAGGAAGGCCGGCCGCTGCAGGTGGGCTCCATCGTCCTGGACGGCCTGCACACGCCCGGCCACACCGACGGCCACTTCGCCTACCGCGTGGGCGAGCGGGTCTTCACCGGGGATGCACTCCTCATCGACGGCTGCGGCCGCACCGACTTCCAGAACGGCGACGCCCAGGCGCTGTACCGCAGCGTGACGCAGAAGCTCTTTACCCTGCCGGACGAGACGCTGGTCTACCCCGCCCACGACTACAGCGGCCGGCACGTCTCGTCCATCGCGCAGGAGAAGGCGCGCAACCCGCGCCTGGGGGGCGGCAAGACCCTGGCCGAGTTCCAGCGCATCATGGCGTCGCTGGACCTGCCCTACCCCAAGTTCATCGACCACGCGGTGCCCGGCAACCGGGGATGCGGCGTGTGCCCCGACGACTTGCCGCAGGCGCTGCAGAAGTACTGCGCGCCGATGGCGGAAAGTCCGCAGGGCTGAGAAGCCGTGAACGAATCCGCAGCGAAGGCGTGGGCAAGGGCAGCACCTTCACGGTGGTCCTGCCGGCGCTCGCTGCAGCCCGGGGCGCCACGGACTGACGCCCATCGCGGCGCAGGGCGCTCACGGGCGCGCCTAGCGCAAGGGCTCCATCCTCGCGAACCGCACGACGGTCACGCCGGCTCGCGCCTGGCGCACGGACGGCATCACCAGCACGCAGTCGTCGTACGGCGTCACGACCGTCTCCCCGTCGTTGTCGCCGATGGGCGTGCCCGCGGTGGACACGCGTTGCAGGTCGTCGAACGCGCCGAGGAAGCGAAAGCCGCTGCTGCGCGCCGTCACGCCCCCGGTGACGCGCAGCACCCACTGGCTTTGCGCGTCCGGCCGGCGCCAGCCCGGGAGCGCGCGCAAGAGCGTGTCGGCGTCGAGCACGCGCGCCTCGAGCAGGAAGCGCACGCACAGGTCGCGCGCGACATCGCGGCTGGACAGGTCGCCATGGAATCCGCACTCCACGAGCAGCGAGCGCGTGTCGCCGGCCTGCGCGTCCGGGGAGCCGAAGGCCCCGAAGTCGCGCATGCGGGTGCCGTCCCGATGGCCTTCGTCGACGACCACGTGCTCGGGCGCGCGCAGCCGCCGCGCCAGCGCGAGGTTGCGTGCGTGCGGGCCGACCAGCAGCAGTGGCTTGCCGCGCTCGTGCATCGAGTGCAGGTCCAGCAGCCAGTCCGTGCGCTGCACGAAGGCAAGCAACTCGCGAGCCCGGCGCCGCTCCGAGCTGCTCGCGTCGGCCAGGCGATCCGCCGACCACTGGCGGTTCAGGTCTTCGTCCACGAAGCGTGACGCGTCGAACGCCGCCGGGTCGAAGCGGTCGAATGCCTCGAGGTTGCAGAAGGCCAGCGTCAGGCTTCCCTGCAGTGGCCGCACGCCCGCTTCGAGCAGGCCCCGCACCGCCCAGGCACCGCAAAGCTCGTTGCCGTGAACGAGGGACGTGACCATGACCCGCCGGCCCGGACGGCCCGACTCGAAGTGCCAGACGCCTTCGGTGCCGGTGTTGCCGGCGCGCCAGGGCCCGAGGTCCGGGCGCGGGAGTTGGAAGCGCAGCTCGGTCATTCCCGGATGTTCGCGAAGTCGACGATCCTCTGGTACTTGGCCGTCTCCTGGGCGAGGAAGCGGTCCATGTCCACGTCCGCCGGCGCGATGGTCGAGCCCGAGTCCTCCAGCTTCTTGCGGAACTCGGGCGTCTGCAGCGTCTCGCGCAGCGCCGTGCGCAGCCTGGCCAGCACCGGCTCGGGCAGCTTGGGCGGCGCCATCAGCGCGAACCACACGCCGATGTCCATGTTCTTCAGGCTCGGCGACTCGGACAGGGACGGGATCTCGGGCGCCGCGGCCGAGCGGTCCTTCTGCGTCAGGCCCAGCGCGACGACCTTGCCGCTGCGAATGTGCGGCAAGCCGCTGGAGAGCACGAACACGCCGTAGTCGAGGGCCCCGCCCACGAGGTCCACGGTCAGCGGCGCCACGCCCCGGTAGGGGATGTGCGTCATGAAAAGGCCGCCCTGCTGCTTGACCATCTCGCCGGCCAGGTGCAGGGCCGTTCCGACGCCGCTGCTGCCATAGCTGAACTTGCCCGGCGCCGCCTTTACGGTGGCCAGGAACTGGGCCGCGTCCTTGACGCCGGTCTGTGGCGAGGCGACCAGCACCATGGGTTGCGAGGCGACCAGGCCGACCGGCGTGAAGTCCTTGTAGCTGTACTTCACGGTCGCGGGCGTGATCAGCCGGTTGATGGCGATCTCGTTGTTCGCCCCCAGCAGGAGCGTGTAGCCGTCCGGCGTCGCCTTGGACACCCGGGCGGCCGCGATGGCGCCGCCGGCGCCCCCCGCGTTCTCCACCACCACCGGCACACCGAGCTTCCTGGCGAGCTGGTCGGCCACCGCACGCCCGGTCAGGTCGGTGCTCCCGCCAGGCGGGTAGCCCACCACCACCGTGATCGGCTTGTTGGGGTAGGCGGCCTCCTGCGCGAGGGCCGGCGTGGCCATGACGGCAAGCGCCACCAGCGGTGCGGCGCGAAGGACAAGCGGGTGCTTCATGGTTCGTCTCCTGTGGTGGGCCGCATTCTGGTGGTCGGCCCCGGCCAGAACGTGCCGTTTCGGCACGGGCGCGTGCGGATGCGTACCAGTCAGCCCGGGTCCACCGTCTGCCAGAACGATTCGGCCGCCGGCGACAGCCTGCGTTTGGCCCGCACCAGGCGCACCTCGAACCCGATCTCCATGGGCTTGCCGCCCAAGGCGACCAGCTGCCGTGCCTTGCAGGCGCCGGCCGCCAGCGACCAGGGCAGCCAAGCGACACCCAGGCCCTTGAGCGCGTACTCGAGCAGGGCGTCGGCCGAGTCGCACTGGATGGTCTCGACCAGGCGGGGCGCCTTGGGGTGGTTGCTCAGGTGGTCGGCGACCAGGCGCCCCAGCGCGAGCGTCTCCGCATAAGCCAGATAGGGAACCGGGTCGCTGGCACCGAACGCGAACGCCGCCTGCCCCCGCGCATCCACCTTGGCCACCGGCACCAGGCGATCCCGCGCCACCGTCCGCTGCAGGTACTGGTGGGAACTCAGGCTCAGGGCGATCTGCGGATGGTGGTAGCTGAGCATGAAGTCCGCCTCCCCGCGCTCGAAGCGATGCAGCGTTTCGGTCATCTGCCCGGTGCGGACCACCACGCGCACGCCGGCGCGTTGCCGGCGGATCCGCACGAACCAGTCCGCCGCCACCGTGCGGGCCAGCGTGCGGCCGGTGAGCAAGGTCACCGTCGCCGCACCGCGGGCCTCGGCCGTCCCGGCGATCTCGCTTCGGGCCTGCGACATCGCAGGCACCACCTGCAGCGCCAGGCCCAGCAACTTCTCGCCCTGGCTCGTCAAGCCGACCGACGTTCCCCGCCGCTCGACGAGGGGCGCACCGGCCCAGGCTTCCAGCGCCCGCAGGCGCCGGCCCAGGGCGGGGTGCGTCACGTGCCGCTGCTGCGCGGCCCGGGTGAGGCTTCCGGTCTGGGACAGGGCGATCAGGTCCTCGAGCCACTTGGTCTGCATGGCCAGGACTGTAGTGCGAAGCGCAGCCGGGCCTGTTCGGCTACGCGGACTTGCTTCAATCCTCTTGCCCGGTGATGGCCTCCGGGTCGGCAAGTGCCGTCACGTGGTCGCGGACATCCTTGGGCCAGGTGCGCATCCTCGCCTGCAGGCCCGCGAGGTCGTTGGCGAAGAGGGCTCGGGCCGCCTCCTCGAAGCCAGGCAGGTTGCCGGCCAGCGCCACCATGACGCGATAGCTGCGCTCCTGCGCGCGGCGCAAACGCTCGCGCGCACCGCCGGCGCGCCGCGCCTGCTGCACCAGCTTGCGCAGCGCCACCGACGCGCCGCCCGGCTGCGCGGCCAGCCAGTCCCATTGCTCCGGCAGCAGCGTCACCTCGCGCGCAACCACGCCCAACCGGGGTCGTCCACGCCCCCGCGCGGGCTCGGCGGCCGTTGATGCAGGCGCCGCATAGCGCGCCCGAACCGCCCGCTCTCCTCCCCGCAAGTCCAGCTCGACCTGCTCGCCGGACGCATCGCTGAAGACCAATGGCGCGGCCGTTCGCGCCTCCTGCGCCGTGGCCGCGGCGACCGCCACGTCTTCGAGCGCACCGCAGGCGAGGCGCTCCATGCCGGAGAAGGCGGTGTAAGTGGGCTGGGGACTGGACTTCATGTCGCTATTTTACCCGGGCGATATTGACGCCCATTAATTTACCCGGGTAATATTCACGCCATTCCCAGCGGCAACGGCAACAGCCCACAGCCTGCGCCGCATTTCCTTCACCGAAAGCACCCATGAAATCTCCTTCTTCGGCAGCGGACCGGCAGCAGTCCCTGCTCGCGCCCTACCTGCAGCTGCTGGTTCCGCTCGTCCTCGCCCACATGCTGCAAAGCGTCGGCGGCCTGCTCGACGGCCTGTGGGTCGCGCGGCTCCTCGGCATCACCGGCGTGGCGGCAATCTCGTCCTTCTTCCCGGTGTTCTTCGTGATCCTGTCGGTCATCATCGGACTGAGCGCCGCGGTGAGTGTGCTCGTGGGCCAGGCCTGGGGCGCGGGCGACTTCCGGGCGGTCCGGCGGGTGGCAGGCACGGCCCTGTGCGTGGCCTTCGTGCTGGGCCTCGCGCTGGCGCTCGCGGCGCTCACTGGGGCCGAGCCGCTCATGCGACTGCTCGGCACACCACCGGACATCCTGCATGAGGCCACCTCCTATGCGCGGACCGTGCTGGTCGCCATGCCCCTGACATTCACGCTGTGGACCTGCATGGCCCTGAGCCGCGGGGCGGGCGACCCCCAGTCGCCCTTGTGGGCCATCCTCGCCGCGACAGGCGTGGGCGCGGTGGCGACGCCGGTCCTCGTGTCCGGCTGGGGAGGCTTGCCCGCACTCGGGGCGGCGGGCGCCGCCGCGTCCAGCATCGTGGCTCAATGCGTCGCCTCCGGCGTGCTTCTGGGCCGCTGGGTCCGCGCCCGTCACCCGCTTCTTGCCGACGGCCTGCGCTCCCGTGATGTCCGCTTCGACCTTGCGACCGGCACGCGCATGATGCGCATCGGCGTACCGGCCTCCTTGCAGATGCTGTCCATGGCACTGGCCGAAGTCGTGCTGCTGGGCCTGGTGAATCGGCACGGGTCCACCGTTACCGCGGCCTATGGCGCCGCGACCCAGCTTCTCAGCTGGATCCAGTTCCCCGCGATGTGCGTCGGCATCGCCGCTGCCATTCTGAGCGCCCACGTGATCGGCGCCGGACGATCGCACCGGGTGCCCGCCGTGATTCGCTGCGGGCTGGCGCTGAACGCCGGCGTCACGACCTTGTTCGCGCTCGCCGGCTCACTGATGGCGCCAGCGGCGCTGCGCCTGTTCCTGCACGATCCGGCCTCGCTGGAGGTGGCCGTGGGCATGCTGCGCACCGTCGCATGGAGTGTCGTGCTCCTCGGGTGGAGCAACGTTCTCAACGGTGCCCTGCGCGCGAGCGGCATCGTGCTGCTTCCGACGGCGCTGGGCATGCTTGCCATCCTCGCGGTCGAGCTCCCCGCGGCCTGGGTCCTGGAGTCCCGGCTCGGCCTGCCAGGGCTCTGGTGGGCTTACCCGGCGGGCTTCGGGGCGATGTTGATCCTGCACTCGGCCTGCGCAGCCGCGCACTGGCGTGTGCGCTCGCGCGCCGTCCGCGTGGCTGCGGCGTGAAGCGGGATCAAGGTGGGGCCTGCGCCCTGATCGCGCGCCCCAGCGCCGCCACACCGGCGTCGATCTGCGGCACGGTCGCAGTCACGAAGGACAGGCGCAGCGTCCGCTCGGCGTCCGGCTCGGACGCTGCGTCCGCGTAGAAGGCCGCCCCGGGCACGAAGGCCACGCCGGCGTCCACGGCGGCGGGCAGCAAGGCGGACGCACTCATTCCGCGCGGCAGCCGGGCCCACAGGAACATGCCGCCGCTGGGGGTGTTCCACGCCACGCCCAGCCCGGCCATCTCGCGCGCGAGCGCCGCCAGCATCGCATCGCGCTGCGCGCGGTACAGGTCGCGGATGCGGGGCACGTGATGCTGCAGGAAGTCGGATTCGACCACCCGCGCGGCGATGCGCTGGTTGAAGCCGGGGCTGTGCAGGTCGGCCGCCTGCTTGGCCTGCAGCAGCTTCGGATAGAGCGAGGGTGGCGCCACCAGGAAGCCCAGGCGCAGGCCCGGGGCGAGCACCTTCGAGAACGAGCCGAGGTAGATGCAGCCCTGCGGGTCGCGCGCGCTCAGGGGCGCGGGCGGCGGCCGGTCGAACCACAGCTCCCCGTAGGGGTTGTCCTCGACGATGGGAAGCTGCAGGCGCTTCGCGAGCGCACTCAGCGCGGCGCGGCGCGATTCGCTCATCGTGCGGCCCGTGGGGTTCTGGAAGTTCGGCAGCAGGTAGAGGAAGCGCGCGCCGGCCGCCTTGGCCTCCAGGTCGTCCAGCAGCACGCCCTCCTCGTCGCTTCGCACGCCGACCACCTCGGGCTCCATGGGCGCGAAAGCCTGCAGGGCGCCGAGGTAGGTCGGCGTCTCGACCAGCACGCGCGAGCCGGCATCGACCAGCACCTTGGCCACGAGGTCCAATCCCTGCTGCGAACCGGTCGTGATCAGGACCTGCGCTGGATCCACCGGCCAGGGCAGCGCAGCGGCGACCTGCTCGCGCAGCGGCCCGAAGCCTTCGCTCGCGGCGTACTGCAGGGCCGCGGGACCGTCGTCGCGCAGGACCTGCGCGCTGGCGGCGGCGAACTCGGATACGGGAAAGGTCGCCGGCGACGGGAGCCCACCGGCGAAGCTGATGATGCCGGGACGTTCCGTGAGCTTGAGGAGCTCGCGGAGCACGGAGGGATTCATCCGCGCGGCGCGGCGCGCCAGGGTCCAGGGGGAGCGGGCTTCGGAGAGCATCATGCGGAACGTTGGCTTGGGTTGAACAGGTCGCAGGGCCGGGCGGCCACGATCAGGCCGCAACCCGCACGGGCATCTTCCTGCCGACGAAGACGGTGGCCACCACGCCGAGCGCGAAGGCGAGCGTCGAGAGGTCCAGCGCCTCGCCGAGCAAGGGCACGGCGAACACCATGCTCAGGAAAGGCTGCACCAGCTGCACCTGGCTGACGCGCACGGTTCCGCCGAGCGCCAGGCCCCGGTACCAGGCGAAGAAACCCAGCCACATCGAGAACACGGCCAGGTAGCCGAAGGCCCACCAGGCCGAGGGCGGCAGCGGCGTTTGCGGCAGGTGGGCCCAGGCCAGGGGCGCGCTCAGGGGCAGCGACAGCAGCAGCGCCCAGCAGATCACATGGTCGGCACGCATGTGCTGCGACAGTCGCGCGCCCCAGGCGTAGCCGACGGCGGCGCAGGCCACGGCCCCCAGCAGCAGCAGGTCGGCCGCATGCAGGGACAGGCCGCCGCCACCACCCTTGTGCAGCGCGAACGCCATCACGAGGCCGCTGCCAAGCGCCGCGCACAGCCAGAAGCCGCTGCCAGGGCGCTGCCGGTGAAGCCGGGCGCCCACGACCGCCGTGGCGAGCGGCAGCGCGCCGACGATGACGCTGGCGTGGACCGCCTGCACCTCCCGCATGGCGATGGACGTGAGCAGCGGAAAGCCGAACACCACGCCCGCCGAGGTGACGGCGAGCGCGGGCCAGTCCGCAGGGCGCGGCAGCGGCGCCCGCGCTGCGAGCAGGAACGCGGCCGAGAGCCCCGCGGCGACCACGGCGCGCCCGAGTGCGATGAACAGGCCGGACATCTGCGGCGCCTCCGGCGTGCCGACGGCCAGCCGCGTCATCGGCAGGGTCATGGCGAAGATGGCGACGCCCAGCAGGCCGAGCCAGAGCCCGCGGACTTCATGCGGCTTCATGCGGCGGCTCATCGCGGTCGGGTCGGTTGCAGGGGACATGCAGGCCACTGTAAGCTCCGGCACCAATACACCGTCAGTACAGTTGGACAGGTCAGATGAACCTCTGTACCGCCCCGTCAAGCAGTACACGCATCCCGCGCCCATGCTGATCAAGACCTCCTCCCAGTCGCTCACCGAGCAGCTTTGCGCGCGCTTCGCCCAGCGCATCCGCGACCGGCTGCTGGCGCCGGGCACGCGCTTGCCATCGGTGCGGCAGTGCGCGCAGCAGCAGGGCGTGAGCCCCTCGACGGTGGTGGCGGCCTACGACCAGCTGCTGGCGCAAGGGCTGGTCGAGGCCCGCAAGAACCGCGGCTTCTTCGTGCGCGAGCCGGCACAGCGCGACGCACCGACCGAAGTGGCACCGCCCCGGCCCCCGCAGGCCCCAGCATCCCAGGCCCCCGTGGACGCCACCGCCCTGATCCGCGGCATGTTCCACCGCAGCAGCAGCAAGCCGCAGCCCGGCATCGGCGTGTTCCCGCCCGACTGGCTGGAGTCGGCGTTCATGCCGGCCGCCGTGCGCAAGGTCTCGGCCACGCCCTCGCTCCAGGCGTTCTCGCTGCAGTACGGCGAGCCGATGGGCGACAGCCTCTTGCGGCGGGCCCTGTCCAAGAAGCTGGCGTCCCTGGGCGTGCATGCCGGCCCCGAGGCCATCATCACCACGGTCGGGGCCACGCAGGCCCTGGACATCGTGAGCCGCAGCCTGCTGCGCGCCGGCGACCCGGTGATGGTGGAGGAGCCGGGCTGGGCGGTGGAGTTCGCACGGCTCACGGCGCTGGGCATGCGGCTGCTGCCGGTGCCGCGCCGGGCCGACGGTCCCGACCTGGACGTGATGGCGCGCTACTGCGAAGCCCATCGCCCCAAGCTGTACGTGAGCGTGAGCGTGCTGCACAACCCCACCGGCTACTGCCTGTCGCCCGGCAGCGCGCACCGGGTGCTGCAGCTGGCCAACCGCTGGGACTTCCATGTGCTGGAGGACGACACCTACAGCCATCTCGCGCCCGATCACGCCACGCGCCTGTGCACCCTGGACGGGCTGCAGCGCACGATCTACGTGAGTGGATTCGCCAAGATCCTCGCGCCCAACTGGCGCATCGGCTTCGTCGCCGCGAACCCCGCCCTGGTGGAGCAACTGCTGGACACCAAGCTGCTGACCACGCTGACCACGCCGGCCCTGCTCGAGCGTGCCATGGCGCTGTGCATCGAGCAGGGGCAGCTGCGCCGGCATGCCGACCGCATCCGCACCCGCCTGGAGGCGGCGCGCAGCCGCAGCGTCAAGCTGGCCCTGAACGCCGGTTGCCGCTTCGCCGCGGAACCGGCGGGCCTGTTCGGTTGGGTGGACACCGGCGTGGACACCGACGCGCTGGCCCAGCGCATGCTCGACGAGGGCTACCTGATCGCCCCCGGCGCCCTCTTCCACGCCGAGCGCAAGCCCAGCACGCTGATGCGCATCAACTTCGCGGCGACCCAGGACGCCGCGTTCTGGAAGAAGTACGCGGAGCTCGTGGGGCGGATGTGACGGTGCGGGCGGGAGCGCGCGATCAGTTCGGGGCGACGCGCCAGATCTCGCCGTCGTCGTTGGCGGTGTAGAGGTTCCCGTCGGGACCTTGCACCAGCGTGCGGGTGCGCGTGGACGGCAGGTCGACCGTGGCATCGGCCACGGCCATGCCGCGCGCATCCAGGTCGAGCCGGACGATCCGTTGCCCGCGCATCAGGCTCACCAGCAGGTCGCCGTTCCACGCCTTCCACTGCGCTCCATCGAGGAACAGCGCCGCGCTCATGCCGCGGCCGCTGCCGTTGTGGACCCAGCTCGGCGGCATCGCCTGCGGGAAGCGCTGGGTGTCGGTCATGGGCATGGTGGTGGGGTCGCCGGCGTAGCCGCAGTAGTCGTCCGGGCAACGCAGCCTCGGCCGGTTCTGCGGATCCCATCCCGCATTCCCGCCGGCGACCAGCGCCGTGACTTCATCGCTGTGGTTGGGGCCGTGCTCGCCGGTGAAGGGCTGGCCCGCATTGGGCTGCCCCGCCGGCCTGAAGGTGATGCCCTGCACGTTGCGGTGGCCGTAGGTGAAGATGCGCGGATCGCCCCCGGCCGGCGTGTTGTTGCCCGGCGCCGCGGAGCCGTCGCGGTTCACGCGCAGCACCTTGCCTCCGAGACGCTTCAGGTCCTGGGGCAGCGTGGCGTTGTGGTTGTCCCCGCTGGTCACGTAGAGGAATCCGTCGGGGCCGAAACGCACCATGCCGCCGCTGTGGGCACCCGCGGAACCGACGGCATTGGCCGACTCCTTGAAGGCGATGTCGTCCACGATGTCGGTGCGATTGGACACACCCGTTGAATCGGCATTCAGCGTCAGGCGAACGACGCGGTTCGTCGCCGGCGTGCTGCGGCGGGAGGCCATGAACAGGTAGAGGTCGCGTTTGCCTTTGGCGAACTCCGGATCGACGGCGATGCCGTGCACGCCGCTCTGGCCCTGGCAGAACAGGTCCGGCGCCACCAGCGCCGAGCCCGCCGTCCCGAACAGGCGCACGGTTTTTCCGTCGGGCAGGCGCGCCGACAGGCCGCGGCATTTCTCGGTGAACAGCATCACGCCGTCGGGTGTGAAGGCGATGTCCCAGGGATTCTGCAGGCCGCTCATGACCACGGTGCGGCTCAGCCTGGGTGCGTCGGCGGCCGGTGCGCCCGCGTGCGACGCCGCAGGCAGGACGGCAGCGAGGCCAAGACAGGCGCCAAGGAGGGCGCCGGACAGAGTGATGGAAGCAAGGGTGGACATTCGTGCTCGGCTCATCTCGATCTGGTGTTGGGGTGCTGCAGCGACCCGCCTGCCGTAACCAGGGAACGCAGCCTGCAGCATGCTGGTTCTGCCATTCCCGTCACCTTGTCGGCTGTGCGAGTTCGTGGCTGTCGGAACAAGCCTACGGCTCGGTGGCCGGCGCCGCAGCAGTATGGCGGCACCCGGCCGTGCAGCCCAGCGCGAAACGGATCTCGACAGGCATGCCGAGTGGCCGCGGCGCGCGTCCTCATCCGCGCTACGCCAGCCGCAGCCCGACAGCCCCGGCGACGATCGCGGCCGTGCCGAACGCCCGGCGCACGCTGAAACGTTCGCGCAGCACCCAGGTGCCCAGCAGCGCCGCGAACAGCACGGAGGTCTCCCGCAGCGCGGCGACCACCGCCACGGGCGCGTGCATCATGGCCCAGAGCGCCAGCGCATAGGAGCCGAAGCTGGCCGCGGCGCCAAGGATGGCGAGGGGAGCGCGCTGGCGCGCGTAGGCCCAGGCAGCGACGCCGCCCCGGCGCGCCAGCACCATGCCGCTGAACAACCAGCCGTTCAGGGCGAAAAGGGCCAGGGCATAGCGCAGCGCGTCGCCACTGGCGCGCACGCCGATTCCGTCCACCAGGGTATAGGCGGCGATCAGGCCCGCGTTCACCAGGGCGAAGCCGACGGCGCGCGGCGCATCGAGTGCCTGTCGGGACAGCCCCAGCATCAGCACGCCGCCACACACGGCCAGCACGCCGACCCACGCCAGCGGGCGCAAGGGCTCGCCCAGGACGAGTGTGGACAGCAGGGCGACCAGCAAGGGCGCGGTCCCCCGCATCAAGGGATAGGTGAGACCGAGATCGCCATGACGATAGGCCTGGGTCAGGGCGATGTAGTAGCCCACGTGGATCAGTGCCGAGGCCAGCAGCCAGGGCCATGCCGTCGCCGCCGGCAGGCCCAGCCCGGCGACCAGGGGAAGCGCGAGCAGCGCACCGAACAGGCTGATCAAGGCGTTGTCCAGGGCTTTGTCGGTGCTGGACTTGACCAGCGTGTTCCAGCCCGCATGCAGCAGTGCACCCAGGAGCACGGCGCCGGCCACGGTCCAGGAGAGCGTCATGCGGCAAGGCGCCGCTCGGGCCCTTCAGCCGGGCGGCTCGTCGCGAAGCAGGCGGTTTTCTCCAACGGGCTCATGCAGGGATTCTGACGCGACCGCGCAGGAAGTTTCGATGCGAGCGGATGGGCGTCACCGCCTCACAAACGCTCACGCCGGTTACCCGGGAAGATGCCCTAGCCCGGCCGCTGCGTGCAATCCTGCCGCCACTTTCACAGGTACTTACATGCAGCAAACTCCTGCAGTCCCAGGGGCGCCCGAGCGGACCGCATCGATGACGTCGGCCCCTGACGGGGCGCCCCGGCGCTCCGACCGACTGGCCCGCGCCTTCGCCCGCCTGGCCCTGCTCGTCACCGCCGCCCTGCTGTGCGTGCCCGCCGTGCTGAACGGCCAGCCCTTCCTCTACCCAGACACACCCGTGTACGTGCGACGGGCCGAGGTGGGCCTGGCCAAGGTGCTGGGCGCGGAGCGCATCAAGCCGTGGAGCATCGAATCGCGCGCCGCCGCCGGACCCGCACCGGCCGGCGACGCCACGCCGGCTGGCGCGGCCACGCCGGTAGAAGAGGACCGCAGCGTGAACCTGGCGGGGCGCTCCGTCTACTACGGTGCCTTGCTTTACGGTGCGTATGCGGCCGGCAGCCTGTGGCTGGCGGTGGTGGCCCAGGCCCTGTGCGTGGCCGCCTTGCTGTACCTGCTGATCGTGCGGCTGTGGGGATTCGGCGGAATAGCGCTCCTGGCCGCCGGCGCCGGGCTGGCCCTGCTGACGCCGCTGGGCGCCTTCACGGGCCTGCTGATGCCCGATCTGTTCGCCGGCCTCACGGTGCTGTGCAGCGGCGTGCTCGCAGCCTACTGGCACCGGTTGCGACGTTGGGAGCGCATCGGAGTCGCCGCCCTCCTGCTGTTCGCCATCGCGGCGCATCCCAGCCATCTCGCGCTGGCCGCCGCCATCGTCCTGGTGGTGCTGGGCCTCAGGCTGCTGCGCGTGGGCCTGCGCACGCCGGGGCCGGCGATCGTGCTCCTGGGTGCCTGCGTGCTGGGCGGCCTGGCCGCCGAGTGGGTGTTCAACAAGGCCATGACCGTGGCCGTCGGGGCGCCCCCGGTGCGCCTGCCCCACACCATGGCCCATCTGGTCGAGATGGGCCCCGGCACGGCGTACTTGCGGCAGAACTGCCCTCAGGCGGGCTACCAGGTGTGCGACTACGTCGCCAACTTCCCGACGCACTGGGACGACTTCCTGTTCTCCACCGAGCCCGGAAAAGGCGCCTTCTGGCTGGCCGATGCGCGGGCCAAGCGCCGCATGGGCGAGGAACAGTTCGCCTTCGCCCTCGACGTGCTGCGCTTCGATCCGGTGGGCGTCGTGCGCGGGCTGGCGTCCGACGTGCTGGTGCAGCTGGGCACGTTCAAGGTGGACATCGGCCACTACGGTCCGAACGCGACGGACAGGTTCTACGCGGGTCACGTGCCGCAGGAAGTCCTGGCCGACATGCGCCGCACCCGCGGAGTCCAAGGCGGCGATTTCGACGGCTGGCTGAGCGGCGCGACCTATGCCACGGTGGCAGCGTCGCTGCTGCTCCTGGCCTGGCGCCGGCAGGGCGCCCGGCTGGCGCGCCCGCCGGGCTTCGACGGCCTGCTGCTGGTGGTCGGCGCGGGCGTGGTGGCCAACGCCGTGATCTGTGCCGTGTTCGCCGCGCCGCTGGACCGCTTCCAGTCGCGGGTGGTCTGGCTCGTGCCGTTGCTGGCCCTGGGGGTGGTGCTGCAGATGGCGCGATCACGAACGCAGGGCCCGCTGGCGCAGCCGGCTTGAGGACGGCCCCTGCCCCGCTGCCCGCCGCGCGGAAGAACGGCTGCATTCGGTGAGGCGCTCATCGATGTAGCGGCACCATGCCTGGCTGTCGCGCCGGGGTACGTCCGCCCGGCCCCTGAGGCCGAGCTTGAATTCGACGGCAGACTTCCACTCCGGCGATCCCACATCCGGGCCATGACCCTGGGCATCGCCGGTCCCGAGCCGGCTTTCGACGCTGCGGTGGAAGGCGTCGGTGCAGGCCGCCTCGGCCCGTGCGGAACCGGCGAGCAGGACCATCAGGAGGAGAACGCGAAGGTCGGGCATGGGGCTGTCGAATCAGCGTACACCCTTGCCCGAAAACGTGCGAGGTACTCCAGCACTTGCCGGGCCAGACTCCGCTGATTGCGCAAGCGCGGCCGACGCGGTCCTGGGCCGTGCGAGAGGCTGCTGCGGCCCGATGCAGTTGCCCGCGCCTATCCGCGCTGGGCCAGCAGTTGCTCGATGTCCTTGCGGCCCTGCGAGTAGGCGGCGTGCAGCGCGTCGGCGTCCGTGAAATCGATCTTGTCGGCCTCGGTAGCGTGCGAGGGAAAGAGGTAGGTTCGCCCCTCGACCTCCGGCAGCTTGCGGTAGCTGCGCGTCAGGAGCACCAGCGTGCTGCCGCTGCTGCCCCGTGGCATCGGCGCATTGTCGATCGTTCCTGCGTCGATCACGGGGCGGCCCCGACGCTCGCGCATGTCGAAGATCGGCGGGATGGTCGCGGCCTTGCAGATCAGCTCGACGAGCGAGCCCTCCCGTGCCGCCTGGCGGCCGTCCACGCGCAGCTCCCGTGCGCCGGCGGCCCGAGCCCAACGCCCGTGCGGCGTGGAGCGAATGTGCTTGTCGGCTTCGTACAGGACCATCGTGAGGGTGGCGGCCGCGGCTGCAGGAAGCCAGCGGGGTGGTTCGGCAAGGAGCACCTCGAACTGAGGACCCTCAGCCACCGCCTCGCACGCTTGTCGATCGAGCACGTCGGCGACGACCTCGCGATAGATGCGCTCGTGCGGCGTGAGCTTCCGCCCGTCGAGCACGGCATCCGGGGCCACGTTGCGGTCGTGCCGCCGCAGACGGTCGCAGAAGGCGTCGATCAGCTTGCCGCCGCGCCCGGAGATGAAGCACGCCGCCGCGAGCGCACCACCGCTGGCGGCGGCGATACGGGCCGGAGCCATCGTGAAGACCTCCTGCAGCGAGTCCAGCGCGCCGCCCTGCCAGAAGCAGCGCAGGCCACCGCCGGAAAAGCTCAGTTGCTCGTAGTGATCGTCCAGCTTCCCGAACATGACGTCGCCGGGTGCGACGCTGAGCTTCATGGCCTCTCCTCCCTTTGCTGCCCGAAGGCAGACGATAGTGACCATTTCAGTGTCCGACGGGGATCCAGAGCGTCGGACGGGAAGCTCGCACAGAGCGAATCGTTCAAATGGCCTGCCCGAGAGGAATCGAACCCCTGACCCACGGCTTAGAAGGCCGTTGCTCTATCCGACTGAGCTACGGGCAGCCTGCGGAAGCGGCCGCGATTTTCGCATGGGGTTGGGGCCGGCGCGCTTCAGCTGCGCCAGGGCAGCGGCAGGCGCTCGCCATCGGGCAGGAAGACCTCGACCGGGGCGCTGCCGAAGACGCCGATCAGCTCCAGGGGCGTCTCCCCCGTGCTGAAGATCTGGTGCAGGGCGTTGCGCGGGACGACCACCGTCTCGCCGCCGCCGAAAGCATGGACCTGGCCGCCCAGGTGCAGCTCGCCGCGACCGCCGGAACACAGCACGACCTCGTCGCAGTCGTGGCGGTGCGGGGGCGTGGCGCCACCCGGGGCAATGGACTGGCGCCAGAGGCTCAGTTGGGCCAGGCCTTCATCGGCGCCCGCCCAGGTGGCGTGGTGGATGCCGGGAATGGCCGTGGGTTCGGGTTGCAATTGAGGATGGACGAGCATGCGGTTCTCCTGGTTCGGTGCCTGTGGAATACCGGCGATTCGCGCGCCGGTGCGGCAGTGTCCAGCCGCTCACATCCATCCACAAGATGCGCCGATGTCCTAGGATTGCCGACATTTCGTCGTCAATGGGTGGGACACCATGCAGGGTCTTCAGCAGCTGGTCGCCTTCGCGGAAACCGCCAAGCGCGGCAGCTTCGCGGCCGCCGCCCGCGAGCTGGGCAGCGCGCCCTCCACGCTCGCCAAGGCCGTGGCGCGGCTGGAGGACTCGCTGGGCGTGAAGCTGTTCCACCGCACCACGCGGCAGGTGAACCTCACGGCCGACGGCGAGCGCCTGTTCGCGCGCTGCCAGCGCGTGCTGTCCGAGGTGGAGGACCTGCATGCCGAAGCGTCCGGCACGCGCGCGCGGCCCTCGGGCCTGCTGCGGGTGGACCTGCCCATCGTCTATGGGCGCGTGGTGCTGCTGCCGGTGCTGGGCCAGCTGGTGCAGCGCCATCCGGAGCTGAAGCTGGACGTGCGGCTGCACGACAGCTACACCGACCTGATCCGCGACGGCATCGACCTGGCGGTGCGCGTCGGGCCGCTGGCCGATTCGCAGCTCGTCGCGCGGCGCTTCGCGCAGCAGCAGATGGTGCTGTGCGCCAGCCCCGAGTACCTGCGGCGGCACGGCACGCCCGAGCGCATCGACCAGCTCCATGAGCATGCGGCCGTGGTGCACCGCATGCCCAGCTCGGGCCGGCTGCGGCCCTGGCGCCTCACCCCCCGCGGGCAGACGATCGAGATCGAGCCCGCCTCGCGGGTGCAGATCAGCGACGGCGAAGGCATGGCGCAGGCGGCCCTGCAGGGGCTGGGGCTCACGCAGCTGCCCGACTACATGGTGGCCCAGGCCCTGGGTGAAGGCCGCCTGGTGGAGGTCCTGCCCACCGCGCGACCGCCGGCCGACCCGATCAGCGTGGTGGTCCCGCGATCGCGGCACCTGCCGGCGCGGGTACGCGTCGCGGTCGATGCCCTGGTCACCCTGGGCCGCGCACAGGGGGATGAGAGTCTCCGTGCACCCTCGTCCCGCCGCGCTTAGACTGCGCTCATGTCCCTGCCCCGCCTGGCCTTCCACTGCGTGCTGCTGCTTTTCGTGGCGGTGCTGCACGGCCTGCCCTTCGCGCAGACCGGGCCGGCGACATCGGGTGCCCAGCGCGTGGTCTATGTGGCGCCCATCGAAGGCATGATCGACCTCGGCCTGGCCCCCTACATCGAGCGGGTCCTGCGCGAGGCCGAGGAGGCCGGCGCGCAGGCCGTCATCCTGGATATCAACACCTTCGGCGGCCGCGTCGACGCCGCGGTGCAGATCCGTGATGCGCTCCTGCGCAGCAAGACCACCACCATCGCCTTCATCGACAAGCGCGCCATCTCCGCGGGGGCGCTGATCTCGCTGGCGGCGCACAAGATCGCCATGTCCGGCGGCGGCACCATCGGTGCGGCCACGCCGGTGCAGATGGGTGGCGCCGATGGCGACACGCGGCCCACCAGCGAAAAAACCGTCTCCTATGTGCGCAAGGAGTTCCGCTCCACCGCCGAGGAACGCGGCCGCCCGCCGCTCATCGCCGAGGCCATGGTCGATGCCGACGTGGCCATCCCCGACGTGGTGGAAAAGGGCAAGCTCGTGACGCTCAGCACCACCGAGGCGCTGCGCCTGAAGGTGGCCGACTGGCGGGCCGACACGCTGGAGGAGGTGCTGCAGCAGGCGGGCCTGGCCGGCGCGGAAGTCCGCCGCGTGGCACCCAACTGGGCCGAGAACGTGGTGCGCATCCTCACGCAGCCGCTGGTCAGCTCGCTGCTGGTGACGGTGGCCATGCTGGGCATCCTGATCGAGCTGCGCACGCCGGGCTTCGGCATCCCGGGCCTGCTGGGCGTCACCAGCCTCGGCCTGGTGCTCTGGGGCCACTGGCTGGCCCAGCTCGCGGGCATGGAGGAGATGCTGCTGGCGGGTATCGGCCTGGTGCTGCTCGCGCTGGAGTTCTTCGTCATCCCAGGCTTCGGCATCGCGGGCATCCTGGGCATCCTCGCGTTGCTCGCGGGGCTGGTCCTGAGCATGACCGGCGCCGGCGCCACGGCGGCCTTCATTGCGGCGGTCGCGGCGCGGATGGTGTTCTCGCTGCTCCTGGCGGTGGGCCTGAGCCTGCTGCTGCTTCGCTTCATCAACAAGATTCCCGGCGCTCGCCGCCTGGTGCTGGAGGACAGGCTCACCGCCGGCCAGGGCTATGCCTCGCCGCCGCCCGAGGAGGAAAGCCTGCTCGGACGCACCGGCCGTGCCTGGTCGGTGCTGCGGCCGGCGGGCATCGCCGAGATCGACGGCAGGCGCTGGGACGTGGTCTCCAACGGCGAGCTGATCGAGGCCGGCGAGCCCGTCGAGGTCATGCGCGTGGACGGCAACCGCATCGTGGTGCGCCGCGCGCCGAGCTGGCACCCCCCTTCCCGACAAGCCCACGAATAACCCACGGAGAAGCGACCCATGTTCATCGAATCAGGTCTCATCGGCGGCTTCGGCCTGCTCATCATCGTCCTGGCGCTGCTGCTGCTGGTGCTGTACATGGTGCCGATCCGGCTCTGGGTATCGGCCTGGGCCTCGGGCGCCTACGTGGGACTGTTCACGCTGGTGGCCATGCGCCTGCGGCGCGTGCCGCCGCACACCATCGTCACCGCGCGCATCAGCGGCGTCAAAGCCGGCATCGATGTCTCCATCAACGACCTGGAGGCGCATTACCTCGCCGGCGGCAACGTGGTGCGCGTGGTCAACGCCATGATCTCGGCCGACAAGGCCAGCATCCCCCTGCCCTTCAAGCGCGCTGCCGCCATCGACCTGGCCGGACGCGACGTGCTGGAGGCGGTGCAGATGTCGGTGCTGCCCAAGGTGATCGAGACGCCGCGCATCGCCGCCGTGGCCAAGGACGGCATCCAGCTGATCGTGGTTTCGCGCGTGACCGTGCGCACCAACATCGACCGGCTGGTCGGCGGCGCGGGCGAGGAAACCATCATCGCCCGCGTGGGCGAGGGCATGGTCAGCACCATCGGCTCGGCCGCCAACCACAAGAGCGTGCTCGAGAACCCCGACCACATCTCCAAGCACATCCTCAGTCGCGGCCTGGACGCGGGCACGGCCTTCGAGATCCTGTCCATCGACATCGCCGACGTGGACGTGGGCGCGAACATCGGGGCCAAGCTGCAGATCGACCAGGCCGACGCGGACAAGCAGATCGCGCAGGCCAAGGCCGAGGAACGCCGGGCCATGGCCGTGGCCCAGGAGCAGGAGATGCGCGCGCGCGTGGTCGAGGCCGAGGCCGAGGTGCCGCGCGCGATGGCTGAGGCCTTCCGCAGCGGCAACATGGGCATCATGGACTACTACCGCATGCGCAACCTGCAGGCCGACACCGACATGCGGCGCGACATTGCGGGCACCAGCGACCTGCAGCCGCCGCCGCCGCCGCCCGGCTCCCGCGGCTGATCGCCGGCATCGTCGCCAGGAGGCACACCCGTGGACGGCATCGAAGTCATCGTCTGGATCTTCTTCATCCTCGCCACCATCGTCTTCAACCTGGTGCAGCAGTGGAAGCGACGCGCCGACCGGCGGGCCGAGGCGCTGCGCGAGCGCGTGGAGGACAAGCTGGATGCGGCTCGTGAAGCGCAGGAGACGCTTCGCGAGCGCGCCCGCGAGGCCGCCGCGCAGATCCGGCATACCGCCGCCGAGCGGGCTCGCACCGAGGCGCGGGCACGGTCCGCACCCGCGCCGCTCACGGCGGACGGGTGGGGGCGCGCCCACGACGAGCCGCTGCCCGAAGAACTGCTGGAAGCCGCGCCGCTGCCCTTGCCGCCGGCCACCCCGCAGCACGTCCCTGCGCCTACGCCGCTCGCGCAGACCATCGAGCGAGATCGCGAGCGTGAGCGCCGCACACCGCCGCCCGTGCGCGTGCGCCACCACCGCCCCTTCCGCACGCCGCAGGAGGTGCGCAAGGGCATCATCGCCATGACGGTGCTGGGGCCATGCCGCGCGATGGATCCCTATGACATGGGGTCGCCGGAAGGAACCCGCTAGGACCGCGGGCGCCGGGACAACTCGGCAGGAGCGCCCGAGGGCGGACCTTGAGTTGGATCAAGACCCGCGCGACGGGGTCTTCCTACAGTGACCGCGCGGGCCCCGAGGCTCGCGCCGTTCAACTTCTGCCAGGAGGAACCCATGAGCCAACTGCGCCTTCGCGAGTCCGCGACCGACCCCTTCGAAGCCGCGTTCCGCCGCTTCTTCTCGCCCGCCTTGGCGGACACCGGAACACCCCTCATGAGCATGCGACTGGACGTGACCGAGTCGGCGGCGGCCTACCAGGTGCAAGCCGAGCTGCCGGGCGTGCGCAAGGAAGACATCCAGGTGCGCGTGGACGGCAACGTGGTGCAGATCGATGCCGAGTCGCGCAGCGAGCGTGAGCAGCAGGACCCCGCCAAGGCCAAGGGCGAGCGCGTCCTGCGTACCGAGCGCTACTACGGCACGATCTCGCGCACCTTCAGCCTGGCCAGCGACATCGACGACGGCAAGGTCGAGGCGCGATACGCCGATGGGGTTCTGCAGCTCACGCTGCCGAAGAAAGCGCCGCAGGAGGGCCGGAAGATCACCGTCCAGTAAACCGCGCGCCGTGAAGTTGCCCTCCGACAACGCGGCAGGCAGCGCGGGCGCGGAACGCCCTGCGCGCTACCTGCGTCGCACGCCCCGTGGGGGCAGCGTGCGCACCGACTCTCCGGCGCTGCGCCGCCAGGCCGAGCTGGTGCGCGGCCTCGCCGCGCAAGTCGGCGCCGACATCGTCGAAACGCACATCTCCTGGGTCCTGCTGGCTGGCGAGGACGCCTGGAAGATCAAGAAGGCGCTGCGCCTTCCCTTCCTGGACTTCTCCACGCCGGCGCTGCGGCGCTACTACTGCGAGGAGGAGTGCCGCCTCAACGATCGCTTCGCGCCGGGCCTGTACCTGGGCGTGGCAGCGGTCACGGGCCGCTGGCCTGGACGCCTGGGCGCCGGCGACGCGCGGCAGGCGACGGTGCAGGCGGTTCCGGCCACCCAGTGGTGGCAGCTTCTGCGCAGCGGGGCGGACGTAGGCGATGCGCACGCCGCGCTCGATCCGCAAATCCAGGGCGAGCCACTGGACTGGGCCGTGCACATGCGACGCTTTCCCGATTCGGCGCTGGTGAGCCACCGCCTCCAGGCCGGCCTGCTGCGGCCCGAGGAGGTCGATGCCATCGCCGACCGACTGGCGCACTGGCACGCGCAGGCCAGCCGCGAACGTCCGGACCCCGATCACGGCAGTCCGCGCCAACGTCGCCGCCTGGGCCTCGCGGCCGTGCGCGGCGCCGCGGCCCTGGCGCCGCAGGACGAGTCCCATGCCCTGCTTCGATGGGTCCGGGACGAGTCCGAAGCGCTGTCCTCGGCCTGGGCCGCACGGCAGGCGGGCGGCTGCGTTTGCGAATGCCACGGCGACCTGCACCTGGACAACCTGCTGTGGCTGCCGCACCAGGGTGCGGCAGCCTTCGACGCCGTCGAGTTCGCACCGGCGCTGCGGTGGATCGACGTCGCCGACGACCTGGCATTCCCGGTGATGGACCTGGCGGCCCGGGGCCGCCCGGACCTCGCCTTCCGGCTGCTGGTGCGCTGGCTGGACCGCAGCGGCGACCACGACGCGCTGCGCGTGCTGCGCTTCTCGCTCGTGTACCGCGCCCTGGTGCGCGCGCAGGTGGCGGTGCTGCGGGGTGACCGCGAGGTGGCGCAGCGCTATCGCGACGGCGCCCTCGCGTGGCGCCGCGGGGCGACGCCGAAGCTGACCCTCATGCACGGCCTGCCGGGCTCCGGCAAGACGCAGCTGTCGCAGCAGCTCCTGGAGCAGCAGGGCGCCATCCGGCTGCGCTCGGACGTGGAACGCAAGCGCCTCCTCGGCCTGGGCATGTTCGAGGACTCGAGCGCCCTGCATATGAGCGTCTATGGACCCGCGGCCGGCGTGCGCACCTACGAGGTCCTGATGCAAAAGGCCCGCACGGCCTTGCAGGCGGGCTGGCCGGTGATCATCGACGCTGCCTTCCTGCGCCGGGCCGAACGCGACGCGGCCCATGCAATGGCGCGCGACCTGGGCGTGGACTTCGCCATCGTGGCCTGCGAGGCGCCGCACGAGGTGCTGCGCGAACGCGTAGCCGGCCGCCGGGGCGACGCGTCCGAGGCGGACGTGGAGGCGCTGGACAAGCTCACCGCCGCGCGCGAGCCGCTGCACGAGGAGGAGCAGGCCTGGGTGACGAGGGTGTGGACCGGATGACCCGGGGTCGGCGAGCCCGGCGAGCGCGCCGAGAGGGGAAGGATGGTCGGAGCGATAGGATTCGAACCTACGACCCTCTGGTCCCAAACCAGATGCGCTACCAGACTGCGCTACGCTCCGACTGGCCGCCATTCTAGCGGCGCAGCGTTGCCGAGGTCTTCCCGATGTGATCGCGCCAAGGGTAGTCCCGGGACTACCGAGGTCCAGGGGCATCCCGCACACCCGTGGCCTCAGGGGCGCGAAGAATGGGCCGCTCTTGATCACCAGCAAGCAGCCCATGGACCGGACACACCCCTCTTCAACCGACACGGCCGTCGTGCCCGTGCTCGAGGAACGCCTCAGCGTCGAGCATCGGGTCACCGACACCGGGGCGGTGCGCCTGCGCAAGCAGGTGGAGGAGGTCACGGTCCGCGTGGACGAGGCCGTGGTGTCGGAGACCGCCGAGATCGAGCGCGTGCGTCTCGATCGGGTGGTCACCGAAGCCCCGGCCGTTCGGCACGAGGGCGAGGTGCTGGTGATTCCGGTGGTCGAGGAGCGGGTGATCACGCGCACGGAGCTGGTCCTGGTCGAAGAGATCAGGGTCACGCGCCGACGCGAGACGCGGCCGGCGCATGCGGACGTGCCGCTGCGTCGCGAACGCGTGATCGTCGAGCGCTTCGACCCCGACACGCAGCAGTGGCGCGTCGACGAAGGCGCGTGAGTCCAACCCCACGAAACCGCAAGGAGCAACCATGCACACCGTCATCGGAGCATTCGACGACAAGTCCGGCGCACAGCACGCCGTGGATCGCCTCTACGAGGCCGGGTACGACCGTCGCGAGGTCCACCTCGAGCACGGCGACGCCACCGGCGCCGCCCGCAACGAGGAGGACCGCGGCGGCTGGAGCTTCTTCAAGTCGCTGTTCGGCAGCGACGAGAGCAGCAACTACTCCAGCGACTACGACGAGGCCGTGCGGCGCGGCAGCTATGTCGTGGTGGTGGACACGCACAGCGAATCCGAAGCCCAGAAGGCCGCCAGCATCCTGCACGGGCTGGGCGCCTACGACGTGGACGAGCGGGCGCGGCAGTGGCGTTCCGGCACGGGCAGCACCAGCGGCGTCGCCGCCGGGGCAGCCGCCGGCATGCCGCCCGGCCAGGCGCCGGGTCAAGTGGCCGGCACGGGTTCGGCGAGCGGCAAGGTTGCTGACCTGCGCGCCGGCCAGCAGGGCTCGGCCAACGTGGTGCAGGAGGAAGTGAAGGTCGGCAAGCGCAGCGTGGACCACGGCGGCGTGCGCATTGTGCAGCGCGTGTCGCAAAAGCCCGTGCACGAGGTGGTCAAGCTGCGCGAGGAAGTCGCCACGGTCGATCGCAGGAAGGTTGACCGGCCAGTCACCGACGGCGAGCGGTCCGATTTCCGCGAAGGCACGGTGGCCGAGGTGCGCGAGTCGGTCGAGGAACCGGTCGTGTCCAAGCAGGCGCGCGTGGTCGAGGAAGTGCGCGTGGGCAAGGACGTGCGCGAGCGCGATCACACCGTGGACGAGACGGTGCGGCGCAAGGATGTCGACGTGGAGCGAATGGATGCGACCCGGCGCGAGTCGGCGGTCGCGGCGGACAAGGGACCGCTGGGCACGGGCAAGGACAAGCCGACCCGCTGAGTAGTCCGGAGCACCACCGCCCGTTCAATGCTGAGCCCGTCGTCGTCCTTCGACTGGCTCAGGACAGGCCCTTCGACTGGCTCAGGACGGGCCCTTCGACTGGCTCAGGGCGAACGGATGTGTTTGACCGTGGATGTCTTTCAACGTGGCTGCGGCCGCGGTGAATCAACGCTCAGGGCGAACGGATGGCACGCTCAGGGCCAAGGGAGTGCCTTGAACCTGAGCGCCGATCAGATCCGCTTCCAGTCGAACTTGGCCTTCTTGCCGGTGCCGAACAGCTTCAGCGCGCCCTCCTCGCCGACGGCGTTCGGGCGGATGAAGATCCAGTTCTGCCAGGCCGAGAGGCGGCCGAAGATGCGCGTCTCCATGGTCTCGCGGCCGGGGAAGCGCAGCGAGGCTTCCATGCCGGTGAGCGCGTCGGGCGAGAGCGCGACGCGTTCTTCCAGCAGGATGCGGATCTCGTCTTCCCAGTCGATGTCGTCCGGCGCCACCGTGACCAGGCCCAGCTCCATCGCGCGGGCCGCGCGCAGGGGCTGGTCCTGTTCGGCACGCAGGCCGTCGACGGCAGCAGCGTCCTCGTTGAAGCGCGTCTGCAGGCGCGTGAGCCCATTGACCATGGGATAGCGGCCGAAGTTGGCGGCCGACAGGCGCAGCGCCGGGGCCTCGGCTGCGTCGCCCAGGTCCAGCATGTAGATGCGGTCGCAGGCCAGCGCCAGTTCGTAGAAGGTGCCGGCGAAGCAGGACTCGGCATCGACCAGTGCGATGAGCGAGCGGCTGGTCACGTCCAGGCGGGCCAGGGTGCGGCGCAGCGCGCCGAGGGTCTCGCGCACCAGCCAGTGGTCCTTGTGCTGCTCCAGCACGCGGTCGGCCTGCAGCACCAGGTCGGCCTGGCCGCGCGTCTTGATGACCCAGGTGCCCACTTCCAGTTCGTTGGTGCGCAGGTTGAGGATGGCGTCGTCCAGCTCGCGGGCGAGCCTGAGGGGCCACCACTGCGCACCCGCGGCGACGATGGCCTCGGGCGTGGACTCGATCTCCTGCGCGGGCGCGTTCACCACCAGCGTGGCCACGCGCGTGGCGCGGTCCACCTGCGCATCGACGAGGCTGTAGTGGTAGCCCTGCTCGTCGATGCGGCCGTCCACGGGCGGCAGCTCGATGCCCTTGTCAGGGCCGCTGCGGCCGGACTGCTGGCGCAGCGCGTCGATCTCCGACTGCACCAGCGGGCCGAACTGCTGCGGCTTGGCATGCGCGTCGATCAGCTTCCACTGCACCGCGCGGTCGGCGCGCACGCCTTCGCTGGTGGTGCAGAAGATGTCGGCCAGGTCGCGGCGCACCTTGCGCTTGTCGGTCACGCGCGTGAGGCCGCCGGTGCCGGGCAGCACGCCCAGCAGCGGCACCTCGGGCAGGCTCACCGTGGAGGAGCGGTCGTCCACCATCACGATGCGGTCGCAGGCCAGGGCCAGCTCGTAGCCGCCGCCGGCGCAGGCACCGGTCACGGCCGCCAGGGACTTCAGGCCCTCGTTGCGCGAGGAGTCCTCCAGGCCGTTGCGGGTCTCGTTGGTGAACTTGCAGAAGTTGACCTTCCAGGCATGCGAGGACAGGCCCAGCATGTAGATGTTGGCGCCCGAGCACCAGATGCGGTCCTTGCCCGATTCGAACACCACCACCTTGACCTGCGGGTGCTCGAAACGGATGCGGTTGAGGGCGTCGTGCAGCTCGATGTCCACGCCCAGGTCGTAGCTATTGAGCTTGAGCTTGTAGCCGGGCTTGATGCCGCCGTCCTCGTTGATGTCCAGCTTCAGGCGGGCCACGTCGCCTTCGACGCTCAGGCTCCAGTGCTGGTAGTTGCCGGGGTGGGTGGCAAAGCTCACCAGCTCGCGGTCGCCCTGCTTGAACAGAAGGGGCTCGGTCATTGCATTCATCGCTGTCTCCTGGGGGTGTGTGAACCGCCTGCTGCCGCTGCGGCGGGCCCGCGCCACGAGGACGCGTGCCCGGCCCGCCCGGCCGGCACGGCGGGGGGTCAACTGGAAGTGGTTTCGGGGTTGCTGCGCGGCGCGCGGGCCTGGGGCACCGCACGCTCGAGGTCCTTGAGGGATTGCTTGACGCTGCGCGCGGCCGTGTCCACCACCGCGTCGGCGCGTGCGTACAGGTCTTCGCGGCTGGCGAGGATGCGGCGGATGTCCTCCATCGCCTCGGTCATCGCGCCATTGGCGGTGACGCCATCGCGGTGGCCATGGAAGGGACGCAGGTCGCCCTGCGCCACCACCCGGCTCATGTGCTCCTGCGGGCTGGCCTTGAGCCACACGCAGTAGAAGCGGCTTTGCAGCAGCTCGAAGGTGTCGCGCTCGCTCACGATGCTGCCGCCGGTGGTCATGACCACGCCGTCGGGGTTGTCGTCGGCGATGCGCATCAAGGCCCGGCGCTCGTAGCGGCGGTAGCCAGCCTGCCCGTGCAGCAGCAGGATCTCGTTCATGCTGGTGCCGGCCTCGCGCTCGATCTCGCGGTCCAGCTCCACGAAGGAAACGCCGCGCTGCGCGGCCAGCTGCGCGCCCAGCGTGCTCTTGCCGGCGCCGCGCAGGCCGATGAGGGCGATGCGCTGCTCGCGCCCGCGCTCGTCGGCCACGGCGAACTGTGAAGCCAGGCTTGCATGAGCCTGCTCGAGCTGCGCATCGTCCAGTCGCGCGAGAAGGACCTGCACGCGCGCCAGCGCCGGGCGGGGCGCGTCCTGCAGCAGCTCCAGGATGCTGATGTTCAGGGCGCGCGCGGCCGCTTCCAGCGAGTTGATGGAGACGTTGCCCTTGCCGCTTTCCACGTCGGCCAGGAAGCGCTCGGACAGGCCCGAGTCGGCTGCGAGCTGCCGCCGCGTCATGCCGCGCCGGGCCCGCCAGGCACGCACGCGCGCCCCCAGTTCGGCCAGGGTGGCACGGGAGGCGTCGGGGTCGGTGGTGAGCTGCATGGCGGATTTTTTTCGGCGGGGCTTGCGCCGCGTCAAGTGCCTTGCACTATACTGCCTGCAAACAGGGTGTCAAGCAGTTTACTGCATCCGACCTTCGGAGATGTGAAGGATGAAGCTGAAGATCCTGGTCGGAACGATGACCAGTACCGCCGATGACGTTGCACAGGCGATCCAGATGGACTGCGCCGATCTGGTGGACGAGATCGAGGTGTGCCTGATGGACGGCCTGGACATCAGCGCCTTCGACGAAGATGCACTTTATCTCATCTGCTCGTCTACTTACGGCTCGGGCGACGTGCCCGACAACGCGTACGAGCTGTACGACTCGCTGGACACCGCGCCGCGTTACCTCGGGCACGTGCGCTACGGCGTCATCGCCCTGGGCGACAGCGGCTACGCCCAGACCTTCTGCTTCGGCGGCAAGAAGTTCGACCAGCGCCTGAGCGACCTGGGCGCGCGCCGCATCGGCGAGGTCTGGTGCCACGATGCCAGCGAAGGAACCATGGCAGAGGCCGAAGGCGCCGCCTGGTGCCGCGAGTGGTTGCAGCTCGCGCTGCGCCCGGCAGGCGCCCCGGCCTGAACCCGCCCACGAGACAGTGAGGAGACACGCATGAACACCAGCCAGGCCGACCACACGACGAGCCCGCCCCGGGTGGACATTCCCCGCGAGTACAACGCCGCGCATGACCTGCTGGCGCGCAACGCACGGCGCGCCGGCAAGCCCGCCTTCATCGACGCCTCCAGCGGCCAGGCCCTGAGCTACGGCGAGCTCGCGCAGCAGGCGCATCGCTTCGCCAACGCGCTGCGGGCCCGCGGCATCGCCCCCGAGTCGCGCCTCATGGTGGCGATGCTGGACACGCCCGAGTGGCCGGTCGTGTTCCTGGGCGCCATCCTCGCGGGCGTGGTGCCGGTGGCAGTGAACACGCTGCTGACCACGGCGGACTTCGAGTTCATGCTGCGCGACTCGCGCGCGCAGGCACTCGTCGTCTCGCGCCCGCTGCTGCCCGCCTTCGAGCCGCTGCTGGAGCGCGTGCAGACGCTGCGCCACGTGGCCGTGGCGGGGGGCGACGGCCATGACAGCCTGGCCGCCTGGCTGCAGGGCGCGCCGGACACGCCCGAGGTGGCCCCCACCTGCGCCGACGAGCCCTGCTTCTGGCTCTACTCCAGCGGCTCCACCGGCACGCCCAAGGGCACGGTGCACCTGCACAGCCACCTGATCCAGACCGCCGAGCTGTACGGGCGCGCCGTGCTGGGCATCCGCGAGGACGACACGGTCTATTCCGCCGCCAAGCTGTTCTTCGCCTACGGCCTGGGCAACAGCCTCACTTTCCCCATGAGCGTGGGCGCCACCACGGTGCTGCTGCCCTCGCGGCCCACGCCGCAGGACGTGTTCCGCGTGCTCAAGGACTTCCGGCCCACGGTGTTCTATGGCGTTCCCACGCTCTTCGCGGGCCTGCTGGCCGAGGCCACGCGTCCGGCGCGCAGCGAGCTCGCCCTGCGCGTGTGCACCAGCGCGGGCGAGGCGCTGCCGGCGGAGATCGGCCGGCGCTGGACCGAGGCCTACGGGGTCGAGATCCTGGACGGCATCGGCTCCACCGAGATGCTGCACATCTTCCTGTCCAACCGGCCGGGCGCGGTGCGCTATGGCACCACCGGCCGGGCGGTGCCGGGCTACGAGCTGCGCATCGTGGGCGACGACGGGCGCGAGTGCGGTGACGGCGAGATCGGCGAGCTGCAGATCAAGGGCCCGAGCGCCGCGCTCATGTACTGGAACAACCGCGCCCGCACCAAGAGCACCTTCTGCGGCGACTGGACCCGCAGCGGCGACAAGTACACCCGGGACGCCGACGGCTACTACACCTACGGCGGCCGCAGCGACGACATGCTCAAGGTCGGCGGCATCTACGTCTCCCCCTTCGAGGTGGAGGGCTCGCTGGCCTCGCATCCGGCGGTGCTGGAGGCGGCCGTCATCGGCGTGGCCGACACCGACCAGCTCGTCAAGCCCAAGGCCTACGTGGTGCTCAAGCCAGGGCACAGCGCCTCGGCGGCGGACCTGCAGGCGCACGTGAAGAACCAGCTCGCGCCCTACAAGTACCCGCGCTGGATCGAGTTCGTGCCGGAGCTGCCCAAGACCGCCACGGGCAAGATCCAGCGCTTCCGGCTGCGCGCCGGGCAGCAGGGATGAAGGCGGCCGTGAGGGTTAGCCATGTGCCGCCCAAGGCCGCCCATCGGGTAAAAACGTCGCCACCGCACAGCCCGCCGTGTCAACGGGCGGCGCTGAAAGAATCATCCAACTCCAAGGAGACTCCATGACCACTCGCCGACTCGTCCTCTCCCGCGGCGCCGCCCTGGTGGGCGCCGCCTCCACGGGCCTGCTCTTGCCGCAGATCGTGCGCGCGCAGTCCGACCGCATCCGCGTCGGCCTGATGCTGCCCTACACCGGCACCTTCGCCCAGCTGGGCGTGGCCATCGAGAACGGCGTGCGCATGGCCATCGACGAGAAGGGCGGCAAGCTCGGCGGCCGCACCATCGAATGGTTCAAGGTCGATGACGAATCCGAGCCCTCCAAGGGCGTCGAGAACGCGCAGCGCCTCGTGCAGCGCGACAAGGTGGACATCCTCGTCGGCACCGTGCACTCGGGCGTGCAGATGGGCATCCATCGCGTGGTGCGCGGCACGGACGTGCTCAACATCATCCCCAACGCCGGCGTGCATGCGGCCACGCGCGCCCTGTGCGCGCCCAACGTGTTCCGCACCTCGTTCACCAACAGCCAGCCCACGCTGGCCCTGGGCAAGCCCATGATGGACAAGGGCCTCAAGCGCGCCGTCTGGATTTCCTGGAAGTACGCCGCCGGCGAAGAGGCCTTCGAAGGTTTCAAGGACAGCTACACCAAGGCCGGCGGCACCATCGTCAAGGAGCTGTCGCTGCCCTTCCCCAACGTCGAGTTCCAGGCCCTGCTGACCGAAATCGCCTCGATCAAGCCCGATGCGGTGGCCTGCTTCTTCGCGGGCGGCGGCGCCGCCAAGTTCATGCGCGACTACGCCGCCGCGGGCCTGAAGGACAGCATCCCGCTGTGGGGCTCGGGCTTCCTGACCGAGGGCGTGCTCGAAGCCGCCGGTCCGGCCGCCGAGGGCGTCATGACGACCATGCACTACGCCGACTCGCTGGACACGCCGCGCAACAAGCAGTTCCGCCTGGAGTACGCCAAGGCCTTCCGCATGCAGCCCGACGTGTACGCGGTGCAGGGCTACGACTCCGGCCAGGTGCTGGTGCAGGCGCTGGCCGCCGTCAAGGGTGACACCAGCAACAAGAAGGCGCTGTACCAGGCCGTCGAGAAACAGGCGGTGGACAGCCCGCGCGGCCGCTGGACCTTCAGCAACTCGCACAACCCCATCCAGGACTTCTACCTTCGCCGCGTCGAGAACAAGGACAACAAGGTGATCGGCATCGCCGCCCGCAACCTCGCCGATTCCGGCGCCGGCTGCCGCATGGCCTGAGCGAAGGTCGCGCGCCCTTGGATCGCGCGACAATCGCTCGCGCAGAGCGGCGGAGCCCTCCGCCGCTTTTTTTCGCCTGAACCGATGGACCTCGCCAACTTCCTCATTCAACTGCTCAACAGCGTCCAGTACGGGCTGCTGCTGTTCATGCTGGCCGCGGGCCTCACGCTGATCTTCGGGATCATGGGCGTCGTCAACCTGGCCCACGGCAGCTTCTACATGCTGGGCGCCTACACCGCCTGGTCGCTCTCCAGCCAGCTCGGAAGCCTGGCGCTGGCCATCGTGCTGGGCACCGTCCTGGCCATCGTGTTCGGGCTGCTGCTGGAGCGGCTGCTGTTCCGGCATTTCTATGCCCGCGACCACCTGGACCAGGTGCTGCTCACCTTCGGCCTCATCTACATCTTCGAGGAAATGCGTTCGCTGATCTGGGGCGACGACGTGCACGGCACGCGCGTTCCCGCCCTGCTGTCCGACTCCATTCCCCTGACCGACACCCTCTCCTACCCCGTCTACCGCCTGTTCATCTCCGGCGTGTGCATCGCCCTGGCCATCGGCCTGTACCTGCTGATCTCCAAGACCCGCCTGGGCATGAAGATCCGCGCCGGCGCCTTCAACCGCGACATGGCCGAGGCGCTGGGGATCAACATCCGGCGGCTCTACGCCATCGTCTTCGCACTCGGCGTGGCCCTGGCCGCGATCGCCGGCATGATCGCCTCCCCCATCTCCAGCGTGTACCCCAACATGGGCTCGCAGGTGCTGATCATGGCCTTCGTGGTGGTGGTCATCGGCGGCATTGGCTCGGTGCGCGGCGCCATGATCGCGGCCCTGCTGGTCGGCCTGGTGGACACCTTCGGCAAGGTGCTGCTGCCGGCCATGTCCGGCATGCTGGTGTACGTGCTGATGGCTGCCGTCCTGCTGTGGAAGCCCGAAGGGCTGTTCAAACAATGAGCGCACCCGTCTCCAACCTCGAAGCCCTGCCGCGCAGCGTGCAGCTGCTGCTGGCCCTGGCCTTCCTCGCGCTTGCCGCGTTTCCGCTGGTGGGCAGCGACTACTACGCCCAGGTGGTCGCCCGCATGATGATCCTGGCCATCTTCGCCATGAGCCTGGACCTGCTGCAGGGCGTCACCGGCCTGGTCTCGCTGGGCCATGCGGCCTTCTTCGGCCTGGCCGGCTATGCGCTGGCGTTCATGACGCCCGTGAGCGAACCCGTGAGCCTCTGGTGGACCCTGCCCGCCGCCGTCGCCGTCTCGGCCCTCGCGGCCCTCGTCATCGGCTTCCTGGTGGTCCGCACGCACGGCATCTACTTCATCATGGTCACGCTGGCCTTCGCGCAGATGCTGTTCTACGTGTTCTTCGACAGCAAGGCCCTGGGCGGCTCCGACGGCGTGTACGTCAACTTCCGCCCCGTCGCCGGCCTGTTCGACCTGGAGGACAAGCGCGTCTTCTATTACTTCACCTTCGCCTCCCTGCTGCTGGTGTACGGCTTCCTGCGGCGCCTCCTGTGGAGCCCCTTCGGCCGGGTGCTGGCGGGCATCCGCGTGAACGAGCACCGCATGCGCGCCATGGGCTACGGCACCTTCGGTTACAAGCTCGCGGCCTTCACGCTGGCCGGCGCGCTGGCCGGCTTCGCGGGCTACCTCTGGGGCATGCAGTCCGGTTTCATCAACCCCGAGCTGCTCGGCTTCCACCTGAGCGCGCACGCGATCATGATGGTGATCCTCGGCGGCATGGGCAACTTCGCCGGCGCCATCGTGGGCGCCTTCGCCTTCGAGTACCTGCTGCACTGGTTCAAGGACCTGCCCTATATCGGCGACTTCAACACGGGCAAGCACTGGCAGCTGTGGATGGGCCTGTTCATCGTCTTCATCGTGACCTTCGCGCCGCGCGGCCTGCTCGGGCTCCTGGAACGCCTCTTCCGCGGCCGCTCCGCGGCGCCCGCGCCCGCCGCCGCACCGCCTCGATCGGCCGAACAGGGGGGCCAGCCATGAGCGAGCCCCTCCTGCGCGCCACGCAGCTGACCAAGCGCTTCGGCGGCCTGGCGGCCGTGAACGACGTGTCGCTGGACCTGTTCCGCGGCCGCATCCATGCGGTCATCGGGCCCAACGGGGCCGGCAAGTCCACGCTGACCAACCTGCTCTCGGGTGACCTGCCGCCCACCACCGGCCGCATCGAGCTGGGGGGCCGCGACGTGACCGGCCGCAAGCCGGAGCGCATCTCGCGCGCCGGCCTGGGCCGCAGTTACCAGAAGACCAACATCTTCCTGCCCTTCACCGTCTGGGAGAACGTACGCCTGGCCGCGCAATCGCGTGCGCCGCGCGCCGCGCACTGGCTGGCCCGAGCCACCTCCTTCGCCGACACCAACGCGCGGGCCGAGCGGGCGCTGGAGCTGGCCGGCCTCGCGCCGCGCCGCGACATGGTGGCCGGCGCCATCAGCCACGGCGAGCAGCGCCAGCTGGAGATCGCCATGACCCTGGCCACCGAGCCCAGCGTGCTCCTGCTGGACGAGCCGCTGGCCGGCATGGGCACCGTGGAGGCCGAGCGCATGGTCGCCCTGCTGCAGCGCCTGAAGGTCGAGCACGCGGTGCTGCTGGTGGAGCACGACATGGACGCCGTCTTCGCCCTGGCGGACCGGCTCACCGTCATGGTCAACGGCCAGGTCATCGCGAGCGGCGAGCCGGCGCAGGTGCGGGCGGACGAAAACGTCCAGGCCGCGTACCTGGGCGAGGAGCACTGAATGAGCGAGTTGCTGATCGACGCACGCGGCCTGCAGACCTACTACGGCCAGAGCCACATCCTGCGCGGCATCGACTTCCGCGTGGCGCGGGGCGAGACCATCGGCCTCATGGGCCGCAACGGCATGGGCAAGAGCACGCTGCTCAAGAGCCTCATGGGCCTGGTGCGCCCGCGCGAGGGGCGCGTGCACGTGGCCGGCCGCGACATGACCGGCTGCCGCCCCTACGAGATCGCCCAGCGCGGCATCGCCTACGTGCCCGAGGGGCGGGGCATCTTCGGCAACCTGAGCGTCACCGAGAACCTCAAGATGGCGGCGCGCCCCGGCACGCGCGGCCAGCGCGACTGGACCTTCGAGCGCGTGCTGGAGACCTTCCCGCGCCTGCAGGAGCGCCTGAACCACGGCGGCCAGCAGCTCTCGGGCGGCGAGCAGCAGATGCTCACCATCGGCCGCGCGCTCATGACCAATCCCGACGTGCTGATCCTCGACGAAGCGACCGAGGGCCTGGCGCCACTCATCGCGCGCGAGATCTGGCGCATCTGCGGCCTCATCCGCGAAAGCGGCATCTCCAGCGTCATCGTGGACAAGAACTGGAAGCACGTCACGCAGGTCACGGACCGCAACGTGATCCTGGTCAAGGGCGAGGTGGTGTTCGAGGGCAGCTCCGAGCAGCTGCGCAGCCAGCCGCAGCTGCTGGAGCAGTACCTGGGCGTCTGAGGGCCGCGCCGAGCAGAGGCGCGTCAGCCCGCGTACGCGACGGCGTCGCGCCTCAGGGCCAGCCGGCCCGGGAGTACGGGCTGCCCCAGCGGTGCGCGAGGATCCGGGCGGTCCGGGACGCGGCGGTCTGCGGGGCGGCAGCCGCACCCGTGCGCCTCGACTTCGCGGCCCGACGCGGCGTGGCCTCGGCCTCGAGCGGCTGGAACCAGTCGAAAGGCGTGAGCACCTTCGCAGGAGCCTGTGTCTTGGACTTGTGCATCGAATTCATGTCCCGCTGCTGAGTAGGCATCCATCATGCGCTCTGACGGAACAGCAGCCTGTCGGACGGCATCGCCCGCGGCCGTCATCTCATCGAAGGACGTCCACGGGGCCTGTCCCCAGGCCGCGAGCGCGGCCTACTTCTTCTGCAGCCGCTTGTTGAGGTCACCGACCGCCTCGTACTCCGTGCGGATGGCCTCCGCCAGCCGGGCCGGCGGCTCCCATTCCTGCACGATCCCCAGCGGCAGCAGCCGGCTGGCAATGGCGCCGTCCTCGGCGACCTTCTGCAGGGCGGGCACCAGCGTCTGCACCACCTCCGAAGGCGTGCCCGCCGGCGCATAGAAGCCGAACCAGATCCCCATCAAATCCTGCTTGTAGCCCAGCTTGGCCAGCGTCGGCACGTCCGGCAGCGCCGGGTAGGCGCTGGAGATGGCGATGGGCTTGAAGGCGCCGCTCTTCATGTGCGCGCTCACCGCGCCCAGGGCCAGGATCACACCGTCGATCTGCCCGCCCAGCGCGTCGGTCACGGCCGGCGCGGCCCCCTTGTAGGGGACGGCGAGCAGCTCGATGCCTGCCTGCGTGTTGATCAGCTGCACGCTCAGGTCACCACTGGAGCCCGCACCGGGGTGGCCGATGCGCACGCTGCGCGGCGACTTCTTCGCGTGAGCGACCAGTTCCTGGAAGGTGTTGTAGGGCGCTTCCTTGCGCACCACCAGGAGGGACGGCGTGCGGGTGGTGAGCCCGAGGGGGATGAGGTCCTTCTGCGGGTCGTAGTTGACCGTCTCCGGTTCCATCACGCGGCGGATGGTGAGCGGGCTGTTCTGCGCGAAGAGCAGCGTGTAGCCGTCCTTCTTCGCGGCCAGCACGTTCTGCACGCCCAGCGAACCGCCCGCGCCGGGCCGGTTGTTCACGAGGAAGGGAGCATCCAGCTGCTTCTGCAGGGCTTCGGCCATGGCACGCAGGGCCGTGTCGCCGCCGTCGCCTGCGGCCAGCGGGATCACGACGGTGACCGGGCCGCCGGGGTACTTCTGGGCTTGCGCGGCCAGGGGCAGCGCCGACAGCGTCAGGGCGGCCAGCAGCAGGGTGGCGAGCTTGCGGATCATCTTGTCTCCATGGTCTGGTGTGGGTGGGAGGTATACGCGGTGACCGGTGGGTCACCAACAGGGTCTCCACTACGGGTTCGTTGCCCGAACGGCCTCGGTGCGTTCGATCAGCGGACCGGCTGAGGCGCAGGCCGCTGGCATCATGCAGCCATGGCTGCAACTCCCAAGGTCGTGATCGTCGGCGGTGGCATCGGCGGGCTCTTCGCCGCCAATGCGCTGCTTTCCAAAGGCCTCCAGGTCGAGGTGTACGAGCAGGCGCCCGCGCTCGGCGAGATCGGCGCCGGCGTGTTCGTCACGCCCAACGCCGTGCGTCACATGGAACGCGTGGGGCTCGGCCCGGCCGTGGCGCGCTGGGGCGCACGGGTCGGCCCCGACTCCGCCTACCGGCGCCACGATGGCTCCTTCATCGCGCCGGTGCAGGTGGCGGATGCCGAAGGCTGGAACGCCTGCTTCGGCATGCACCGCGCCGACTACGTGCAGTTCCTCTCGGAGAACCTGCCTGCGGGCATCGTCCGCACCGGCCACCGCGCCGTGGGCTTCGAGCAGGACGGCGACGTGGCACGCGTCAAGTTCGCCAACGGCGCCACGGCGCAGGGCGATGTCGTGGTGGGCGCGGACGGCATCCACTCGGAGCTGCGGCCCCACGTGTTTCCGCCGTCCACGCCGGTGTTCCACGGCACGATCTCCTATCGCGGCCTCGTGCCGCGCGAGCGGCTTGCGCACTGGCCCATGGACCGCTGGGAGATGTGGGCCGGCCCGTCGAAGCACTTCCTGGTCTTCCCCGTGCGGCACGGCACCATGGTGAACTACGTCGGCTTCGTGCCGGCCGACGAGGAGATGAAGGAGTCCTGGTCCGCCCCCGGTGACCCCGAGGTGCTGCGGCGCGAGTTCGAGGGCTGGGACCCGCGCATCACCGAGGTGCTGGCGCAGGTGGACAAGACCTTCCGCTGGGCGCTGTACGACCGCGAGCCCCTGCCGGGGTGGACCCAGGGCCGGCTCACCCTGCTTGGAGACGCCGCGCATCCCATGCTGCCGCACCTGGGCCAGGGCGCCAACCAGTCCATCGAGGACGGCATGGCCCTCGCCACCCTGCTGGCGCAGGCCAGCCCCGCCGAGGTTCCGCAGGCCCTGCTCGCCTACGACCGCCTGCGCCGCGAGCGCGTGGCCGAGGTCCAGCTCGGCGCGCGCAAGCACGGCCTGCGCGTCGATTCGCTCTCCGGGGACCTGCAGGCGCGCGATGCCGAACTGGCGGCGCACGCGGAGTTCCGCAAGCAGCTCTATAGCTACGACGTGGTGCCGCTGGCGCGGCTCGGCTGAGCCAGGGCGCGCGCGAGCCCCGCGTTTTTCCCGAGTCGCCCCGCGGGCGACGCTTTCCGCGGTCCGCTTGGCGCACGCGCAGCACGCCACCGCAGCACGAGCCTGTGCTACAAAGTCCCTCGGCATTGCGCTGGCGATGCCCGGCCCGCGCAATGCCGAGCCGCAACCCACCTGGGGGACATCCGAAATGCACAAGATGCGCCGCGCCCTTCTGGCCGTCCTGGCCGTCACCGCGACCCAGTTCGCCATCGCACAGCAGGAACCGATCGTCATCGGTGCCTCGATTCCGATGAGCGGCGGCGTCTCCACCTTCGGGCAGCATTCGAGGTGGGGGTCCGAGCTCGCCATGGAAGAAGCCAATGCCGCCGGCGGCGTGCTCGGGCGCAAGGTCGAGATCGACTACCAGGACAACCGCTGCAACCCCGCCGAGGCGGTCAAGAGCGTCACCCAGATGATCGCCCAGAAGAAGTACGTGGCGATCTTCGACGGCCTGTGCAGTTCGGCCGCGCTCGCGATCATGCCCCTGGTCGAGCGCGCCGAGATTCCCTTCGTCGTGGCCAACGCCTCGGCCACCTCCATCGCGGAGAAATCGGGGGTCGGCGGCAACAAGTGGACCTTCAAGGTCAATCCCACCGACGCCAGCATGCTGGACGCGCTGGTCGCCTGGCTGGACAAGGAAGGCAAGGCGAAGAACATCGCCTTCCTGGGCGAAGACACGGACTTCGGCCGCGCCGGCTCCACCGGGCTGGAGGAAGCGCTCAAGAAGCGCGGCCACAAGCTGGCCATGACCGACTTCTACCAGAAGGGCACCGCCGACTTCAGCAGCGTGCTGGCCAAGATCAAGGCGCGCAAGCCGGCGGCCCTCGCGCTCTATGCCATCGACGCGGACTTCCAGAACATGATGCGCCAGTGGAACGGCATGGGTGGGGGCGTTCCGCTCACCGGTCGCGTGCTGGTGGACCAGGTGCCCAAGGAAATCATGTCCACCGGCGTCCTGGACGGCACGACCGCGGTGCAGCCCTACGACGTGAACATCGACACCCCGGCGAACAAGGCCTTCGTGGAGGCCTACAAGAAGAAGTCCGGCGGCACGGCGCCCATCATGGTGGGATTCGAGTCGTACGAGGCCACGCGCATCCTGCTCGATGCGATCAAGCGCGCCGGCAGCACGCAACCGGCAGCCATCCGCGACGCGCTCGCCAAGACGAAGTACGACTCCATCCTGGGCACCACGCTGGAGTTCGACAAGAACAACCTGATCCACAACAACGCGGTGATCCTGGGCGTTCGCGACGGCAAGGTCGTCGTGCTCGGTTTCAGCAAGACCTGACACGGGTTCCCGGAGGGCTGGCGGCGGCGCACTGAGCCGCCCCGGCCCCACGCACATCACGGCCCCGGCAGACGCACCGGGGCCTCCGACGGAGCAAGGCTTGGATCCCGCTTTCCTGCTGCAACTCGTGCTCAACGGACTGGTCATCGGCGTGATCTACGCTCTGGTGGCCATGGGTCTCTCGCTGATCTTCGGGGTGCTGGAGATCGTGAACTTCGCGCATGGCGAGTTCTACATGCTCGGTGCCATGGGGGCGTATTTCCTCGCCACGCAGGTCGGCGTGGGCTACTGGCCCACGGTGCTGCTCGCGCTCGCGGGCGGCCTGTGCATCGGCTACCTGCTCTACGAGGTCCTGCTGGTGCGCATCGACGGCAAGGGCTTCGAGCGCAGCATCCTGCTGACGCTGGGGCTGTCGATGGTGCTGCAGAACCTGGCCATCTTCCTGTTCACCACGACACCGAAGATGATCCAGGGCCCGCTGACCTACAGCAACGTGTCGCTGGGCCCCCTGCAGGTCCCGGTGCTTCGGCTCTTCGCGCTGGGCATCGGGCTCGCGGCCTTCATCGCCCTGTTCCTGGTGCTGCACCGCACGCAGGTCGGCAAGGCCATGCGCGGGGTCGCGCAGAACCGCGAGGCCGCGCTGATGGTGGGCATCGACCCGCGCGCGGTCTCCCGGCTGGCGGTGGCCATCGGCATCGGCATGTCGGGGCTCGCGGGCGCGGCCCTGGCCCCGGTGTACGCGGTGCACCCGCTCATGGGCTTCGCCTTCGTGTTCAAGGCCTTCGCCATCGTCATCATCGGCGGCCTGGGGAACGTGTCCGGCGCCGCCATCGTGGCCGTGGCGCTGGGCGTGCTGGAGAACCTGATCGCCGGCTTCCTGCCGCAGGTGATGGTGGACGGCATCGCCTTCTCCGCCATGATCCTCGTGCTGCTGGTGCGGCCCCAGGGCCTGTTCGGTCGCGGGGTCCGGGTATGACGGCGCGGACGCCGGCAATGGCAGCCGCAGCGCTGGTGCTGGCCCTCGCCTTGGCGCTGCCGCTGTTCAGCCGGAACGAATACCTGCTGGCGCTGGGCGTGAGCTTCGCCACCTTCTCGGTGCTGGCGACCGGGCTGAACCTGGTCTACGGCTACACCGGGCTGCTGTCCTTCGCGCAGGTCGCCTTCTTCGGCATCGGCGGCTATACCGCCGCCCTGCTGGTGACTGAGTTGAACTGGTCGCTGTGGCCCGCCGCGCTGGCGGGCGCCGTCCTGGCGGCGGCGCTGGGCTTGGGCATCGGGTACTCGTCGCTGCGGCTGTCTCGCCATGCCTTCGCCATCGTCACCCTGAGCTTTGCCCTCCTGTGCATGATCGTCTCGCGCGACTGGGTCTCCCTCACGCGCGGCGCCATGGGCATCCCGGGGCTGCCGGTGCCCTCGCTCGCCTTGCCGGGCGGTGCCTCGTGGCGCCTGAACAAGCCGGCCGACTTCTACCTCCTGCTGATGGCGTTCTCGCTGCTGGCACACGGGCTGGTGTACCTGCTGGTCACCTCGCGCATCGGGCGGGCCATGCGGGCGGTCAAGCTGAACGAGCCGCTCGCGCAGTCGCAAGGGATCAACCCACTGCGCTACAAGCTGCTGACCGTGACCTTCTCGGCCTTCCTCAGCGGCATGGTCGGCGCGCTCTTCGTGTTCTACCTGACCATCGTCGACCCGACCATCTTCGACTTCTACTACACCGAGACCATGCTGATCATGGTGATCCTCGGCGGCGCCGGCAGCTTCTGGGGCGTGCTGGCCAGCACCGCGGTCCTCACGGTGCTGCCCGACCTGCTGCGATTCAGCCCGGACCTGCGCATGGTGCTCTATGGCCTGGTACTGGTCGCCGCCATGCTGGTGATGCCGGGCGGCTTCGCGGAGTGGTTCCAGCGCCGCCGCCTGGAGCGCTGGCGCAAGCTCCCCTATGGCGAGACCGAGGACAAGCAGGAGGCCCGCCCGTGAGCAGCACGCCGCTGCTGCAGGTGCGCGGCCTCACCAAGCGCTACCTGGGCCTGACGGCGGTGGACGGCCTGAGCTACGAGGTCGAAGCGGGCAGCATCGTCGGCCTGATCGGTCCCAACGGATCGGGCAAGAGCACCAGCATCGATTGCGTGAGCGGATTCCAGCGCGCCGACGCCGGTGACTGGTTCCTGGACGGGCACAAGCTGCGCGACGTGCCCCCGCATCGCATCGCGGCGCTGGGGCTGACCCGCACCTTCCAGACCGTGCGTGCCTACGAGGACCTGAGCCTGCTGGAGAACCTGCGCGTGGCGGCCCAGGAGAGCGATGGGCACGGGTGGTTCTCCGCGCTGCGCCGCAGCGCGCCGCTGCGCGAGAGCGAAGCCCGCGCCGCGCAGCGCGCGGGCGCGCTGCTCGAAAGCGTCGGGCTCTCGCGCTACGCCGATGCGCCGGCTGCCGTCCTGTCCTACGGCCAGCGCAAGCTGCTGGCGATCGCCGCCAGCGTCATGGCCCGGCCGCGGCTGGTGATCCTGGACGAACCCGTGGCAGGGGTGAACCCCACCATGGTCCGGCACATCGAGGAGGTGATCCGGGAGTTCAACGCCCAGGGCGTTGCGCTGCTGATCGTCGAGCACAACGTCGACTTCATCATGAACCTGTGCCAGCGGGTGGTCGTGCTCGAATCGGGCCGCAAGATCGCCGACGGTCCCCCCGGCCTGATCCGCAGCGACCCGCGCGTGCTGGAGGCCTACCTCGGCCCGGGCGGCGCGAGGGCGCTGGAGGCCACGCCATGACGGTGTCGACACCCGCCCGCCCGGAGGCTGCGCCCGGGGCGCCGGCCTCGGGAGTGAAGCCCCTGCTCGAGTTCGACGCGTTGTCGGTCGGCTACGGCGACGAGCCCATCGTGCGCGACTTCAGCGCCAGCCTGCCGGCCGGCAGCATCACGACCATCATCGGGCCCAACGGCGCCGGCAAGTCCACGCTGCTCAAGGCGGTGTACGGCCTGAACCGGCACTTCGCCGGCAGCATCCGGCTGGAGGGCGAGCCCATCGAACGCCTCGCGCCGCGCGAGCGGCTGCGGCGCGGCATCGGACTGGTGCCCCAGGGCCGCTGCAATTTCCCGCTGCTCACGGTCTCCGAGAACCTCGACCTGGGCGCCTACACCCTGCGCGGCCCGGCGGTGCGGCAGGCCATCGAGCGGGTGCTGGAGCAGTTCCCCCTGCTGGCGGCCAAGCGCCACGTGCTCGCCGGCAACCTCAGTGGCGGCGAGCAGCAGATCCTGGAGACGGCGATGGTGCTGGAGACCTCGCCCAAGTTGCTCCTGCTGGACGAGCCGTCCCTCGGACTGTCGCCGCTGAACCAGGAACAGATCTTCCAGATGATCGCGGACCTGCGCCGCCAGGGCCTCACGGTCCTGGTCGTCGAACAGAACGCCCACGGCGCGCTGCAGGTCTCCGACACCGGCATCGTGATGGAGCTCGGGCGGCTGTTCCTGGCCGCGCCGGCGGCGCAGGTCATCTCCGACCCGCGCATCCGCGTGGCCTACCTGGGCGGCACGCCCGGATAGGCCCGCCGTCCGCGCGGCCGCCGCTCTCGCCTCAATCCGCCGGCACCGATTCGATGAACGGCGTCACCCGCCCTGTCTTGGCCGGCGTGGCCGCGAGCATCGCGATGCGGGCGCGGGCGGCCTGCTCCGGCGGCAGCGCCCGGATGCGCACGGTGCGCTCGATGAAGTGGTCGGGATGGCCCTGGACCACCAGGTCCAGGAAGGTGGTGGTGCCGGGGACCTTGGCACGCCGGTGCGACGCCTCGGCATCCGCCTGTGTCTTGCTGTTGCTCAACTGGGCCTGGATGGTCTTGACGATGCGCGGGGCGTGGTAGCGCGCCGGCTCGTCGTCCACCTGCACCCGGTAGGCGCCCTCGGGGTCAACCCCTTCCACGCAGAGGGGCTGCGTACGGCAGACGCTCACCCGGATGACGGTTTCGCCGCTGTCCCGGAGGCGGCGCGCATCGAGCACGGTGATCCCCTTGTTGGAGGGCTGGCGCACCAGCGGCTCGTCGCAACGCTCGTCGCTGAAGCGAAGCCGCAGCTCGGCGCCCGCCGCCAGGGGCGGGACGGTGACGAAGGCATCCCGCACCACGTGGACCAGCTCGCCGTCGCCATCCCACACGCTCGCGAAGGGCAGGCGCTGCTCCAGCACCATGGCCTGGATGCGGCGCTGCGTGGGGTTGCGCACGGTGATCTCGCGGCCGCCGCCCCCGACCTCGATCACCAGGTCCTGCCAGTCGCCCATGCGCTGGTACAGCTCCTTCTGCGTGGCGATCCAGAAGTCCAGCCGTTCGGCCAGGTTGATGCAGTAGCGCAGGTAGTCCAGCGTGCCGCGGCCGTCGTTGATGGACGGATCGCGCGCGAGCTCCGGGTGGTACTGGAAGCTGTAGACCCCGTTCTCCAGCTGGTCGTCCATTTTCAGGCGCGAGTGGTGGCCGCCATAGATGGTCTCCACCAGCTCGAAGGCCGCGTCGTACTCGTGCGTGCGGTCCCAGCCGCGCATCGGGCGCCACTCGGCGTCGGTGGTGACCACCGCGTGGAAGGGATACCAGATCCCCGGCGTGGCGATGGTGCGGCGCAGGTCGGTGACGTAGGTGAGCTCCTTGCCGCCGATGGTGTCGCCGCCCACCATCACGTTGGGGTCGCGCACGCCGTACTCGATCATGTGGTAGTAGCAGAAGGTACACATGCCCAGCACGCTCGCCTGGTGCGTGTACAGGTAGTCCATCGCGTCCAGCGTTTCCGGGTGCATGTGCCCGCCGGCATGGCGGCCGCAGGTGCACACGGTGAAGCCCAGGCTTTCCTGCGCGTTGATGATGTGCGTGAACAGGCCCTTGCCGAGGATGGCCTTCGGCGGGTCGCCGATGGAGCTGTCGTTGTGCAGCGCCGGCTCGATGAAGCTGTTGCGTGTGGTGCGCGCCACCCAGTCGAGCGCCATGGGCTCGGTGATGTTGGTGGAAAAGCCCGGATTCTCGATGTCGTAGCTGGCGGCGATCAGGTTCTGCACCTGGTAGTCCAGCATGGTGTAGTCGCGCATGCCGTGCACGTCGTGGCGGAAGGACAGCACGCCCGCATAGGTGCCGAAGGACCGCAGGCGCGCCTGCCACAAGGGACCCCAGCCGGCGTCCAGCAGCAGCCGGCGCAGGAAGAACAGCAAGGTATCGCCCCAGTGCGTCGGGTTGGCCCAGTGGCGAACCGGCTCCACGTTCAGGTGGGCCTGCAGCATGCCCCCGATCAGCTCGAACACCGGATTGGCCACGTAGAGCACCTGCGGCGAAGCGACCACGCCGGGGCCGATGTCCTCTGCCGTCACGGTGCTTGCGCTGCTCAGGTCGCCGCTGAAGGCGAGCAGGCGCGCCAGCACGCGGCTGCCTTGCGCAGGATCCACCGTGCTCACCGAGTGCCCGCGATACCCGCTCACGTACATCGGCTCCCAGGCCGGCCCGGCGAAGGGGCTGTCCTCCAGCCACCGCCACCCCGTGTAGCCCGTGACGTCCTGCGGCGCGAGCGAGCGAAGGCCCAGCAGCGAGGGCGGCAGGTTGGTGCGGCCGGTGACCAGCAGCCTTCGCCCGGGATGCGACGACAGCCAGGCCTGCAGCTGCGCGATGGTGGCCGCCTGGAGGTGGGCGGCGTTGGCGATCACGATGGCATCGCAGCCCTGGAGCACGGCTTCGGTGAGCTGCTCCTCGGACACGATGTCGTGCTTGATGTTGCAGCGAGCCAGGAACACGCTGGCCGCATTCGGCGCGAGGTAGGCATGCTCGCCCTTGAGCCAGGTGACCGGCTCGCCCGCGGCGCCGGTGAAGGTGTAGGTCTGGCCCTGCTCGTGCGCCCGGCGCGCGTAGGCCGCGCGCGTGGACTCGCTGAACAGCACCAGGACACGATGGCCGCGCGGGCCCATCCACTCGTTCGCCACGGAGATCCTTTCCAGGTGCCCCGGCCGCGGAGATGCGCCGGGGTGTGGAGCAGATGCTAAGTGAGTCGAGCCGCGGGCGGGCGGGCGCGAGCCGGACAGCGCCTCACTTCTTGGGCGACGACCCCATCTTCCCCTGCAGCACCGCCACCAGGTGCTGCTTGGCCTCTTCGAGCTGTGCCTTGTCGGCGTCGTGCACCTTGCGGAAGAAGGCCTCGCACTCCGGCGAGTTCGCCGCCTGCGCGTCCTTGATGTACTGGTCGTAGGCGACCAGCGCCTGCGCCTTGTTCTGCATGAGCGTGATCCAGTCGTAGGCGAGATCGCTCAGCGGATGCGAGTCGGCTTTGTCCTTCATGGCATGTCCTTGGCGGCGGTGAGATGAACCCGCAGCAGGATAGGACAAGGCGCGCGAGCCGTGTGGCTCGGCCGCAGCGCTTCCTAGCCGGCGGGCGGCGGGCCGAGCTGCTCCAGGGCTTCGGCGACTTCTCCGCTGGTCTGCACGCGCGCGAAGAAGTGATCGAGGACGTCCAGCGCGTGCCGGTGCCGCTCGGGCGTGGAGGCGCCGCAGCAGTCGGACAGCACCACCACCGAGTAGTCGTGCATGAAGGCGTCGCGCGCCGTCGTGTCCACGCACACGTCGGTCGTGGCACCGCACACGACCACGGTCTCGATGCGGCTCGCGCGCAGCAGCGCGTCCAGCTGCGTGTCGCGGAAGGCCGAGTAGCGGGCCTTGCTGATGACCGGATCGCCCGGCTGCGGCCGCACGCCGAACCAGTCGGTGAGCGAGGGGTCGCGCTGGCGAGCGAGGGCGTTGCGGCCGTAGTGCAGCCGCTGCGCACGCGAGCGCGGCCAGGCGGGAAAGTCGGTGCGGATGAAGACCAGCTGGTCGAACGAGCCGCGTGCCCGCGCCACGAAAGCGGCGAGGCGCTCGCCGACCTGCGGAAAGTGCGAGGTGTCGTGGCCCAGCATGCCGATGATTCCTTCGGGCACGCAGTAGTCGCGCTGCATGTCCACCACCAGCAGCGCCCGGCGGGCGTCCAGCGCGTGTCGCAGGGAGTTGTCCATGGCGCGCGGCTCCTATTCGAACAGGCCCAGGAAGAAGTCGATCGAGCCCTTCCACGCGAGCATCAGGGCCACGATGGCGCCCATGACGCCCACGAAGGGCCACACGGCCCGGAACAGCTCGCCCAGCGTGGCCTCGCGCAGCATGCGCTTGACCACGAAGATGTTCACCCCCACCGGCGGCGTGATCATGCCGGCCTGTCCCAGCACCACGATGAGCACGCCGAACCACACCAGGTCGTAGCCCATGTTGACGACGATGGGCGCGAAGATCGGCGCCGTGATGATGATCACCGGCAGGATCTCCATCACCATGCCCGCCACCAGATAGCCCAGCACCATCAGCCCCAGCACCACGAACTGCGGCAGCTCGGAGCCGTTGATGGTGTCGGCCAGCGTGAAGGGAATGCGCGTGACGGTCAGGAAGGTGCTGAGCACCGCCGAGGCCGCGATGATGAAGATCACCACCGCCGAGGTGACCACCGTCTCCGTGAGCGCGCGCGAGATCGCCGGCCAGGACAGCGCCCGCCGCGCCAGGCCCGTGGCCAGCGCGCTCATGGCGCCGACCGCGCCGGCTTCGTTGGGCGTGAAGACGCCGCCGAACATGCCGCCGATCACCACCACCAGCAGCAAGGCCGGCTCGGCGAGGCCGCCCAGCGCCCGCAGGCGCTCGCGCGAGGACGCACGGGGCGGGCGCCCGTCCCCGCCGACACGCCGCCGTTCCCGCCAGACCACCACGGCCACGAAGCCCAGGGCCATCAGCAGCCCGGGCGCGATGCCCGCGATGAAGAGGCGCCCGATGCTCTCGTTGACCAGGATGCCGTAGATGATGAAGGTCACGCTGGGCGGGATGAGGATGCCCAGCGTGCCGCTCGCGGCGACGGTCGCCCCCGCGAAGCCCATGGGATAGCCGGCCTTGCGCATCTCGGGCAAGGCGAAGGCGCCGATGGTCGCCGCGGTGGCGATGGCCGAGCCGGAGATGGCGGCGAAGCCCGCGCAGGCCGCCACCGTGGCCACGGCCAGGCCGCCGGACAGGTGCCCCATCCAGGCGCGTGCGGCCGCGTAGAGCCGCTCGCCGCCGCCGCTGGCGAACATCAGCTGGCCCATGAGGATGAACAGTGGCAGCACCGCCAGGTCGTAGTTGGAGATGCGCGAGAAGATCGTCGGCGCCAGGCTGTCGAAGCCCACGTTCACGCCCACGAAGAGGCTCACCCCGACCATGCCCACCGCCGCCATGGCGATGGCCACGTTGGCGCCGGTGAACATCAGCAGCAAGGCCGCCAGCACCCCCACCAGTCCCGCGACTTCAGCGGACATCGCCGCCCTCCCGGGCCAGCGGCTGCACGAGCTGCCAGGCACAGACGAGCGTCACGCTCAGGAAACCGGCGCCGATGGCCGCATAGGCCAGCCACACCGGCAGGTGCAGGATGTCGGTGACCTGCCGGGAGACGCGCATGGCCTGCGTTGCGGCGAGGAACTGCAGCGACAGCAGCCCGAAGAAGAGGGTCTCCAGGGCCAGCATGGCGCGCTGCAGGAGGGCCCGTGCCCTGCCCTTCAGCGCCTCGGTCACCGTCTCCACGACGATGAAGGCGTGCGAGCGCTGCGCGTGCGGCAGCGCACCGCACAGGGCCAGCGCCCCGAGCAGGCCCACCACTTCGTAGGCGCCCTGGATGGGCGCGCGGGCGACCAGCCTCAGGATGACGTCCAGCGTCACCAGGACCGCCATGCCGGCGATGCAGGCCTTGGCGAAGGCCAGCCAGGCGTCCGACAGGCGCGCCAGCGCGCGGCCCCAGCGGCTACGACCTTCGAGGTCCGGCGCCATGCCCTATTTGCCGGGGACGTCCAGTGCCGGGAACTCCTTCGCATGGCGCTGGATGGACTCGCGCTTGGCCTTGACGATGTCCGCCCCCGGCAGCCCCGCGGCGGACGCGCGCTGGGTGTAGTCCGCATAGAGCGGCTCGATCACGGCCGCGCGCCAGCGCTCCATTTCAGCCGGTGGCAGCTTGATGAAATCGTGCCCCTTCTCGCGCCCCCACTCCAGGCCCTCGCGCTCGATGCGGTCCCACAGCTCACCGGCCTTGGCCACGTACTCGCGCGAGACGGCCTCCAGCGCATTGCGCGCCTCGGGTGGCAGCGCATTCCATTTGGCCTTGTTCATCACCACGGCGAAGGTGGACACGTAGCCCACGTCGGTGGCCATGGTGGTGTGCTTGGTGACCTCCGCGAAGCGGTAGTACTTGAGCGTGTTGAAGGTGCCGTCGGTGCCGTCGAGCACGCCCCGCTTGAGCGGGTCATAGGCCTGCGTGATGGGCATGCTCACCGGCGAGCCGCCCAGCGCCGTCACGATGCGGGCGGACAGGCCGGTGGAGCGGATCTTCATGCCCTTGAGGTCGTCCAGCGTGCGCACGGGCTTGTCCACCGTCATGATCGATCCGGGCGGGTGCGCGTGCAGGTACAGCACCTTCACGTTGTCCAGCTCCTTGGGCTGGAACTTCTGGTAGATCTCGTTGGCCACGCGCGTGGTCAGGCGCCCGCTGTTGGTGGGATAGCCGGGCAGGTCCACCGATTCCATGACCGGGAAGCGCCCCGGCGTGTACGCGAGCACCGCCTGGCACATGTCCGAGAGGCCCTGCAGCACGCCTTCGTAGCACTGGGGCGGCGGCGTGAGCGTGCCGCTGGGGAACACCTGCACCTCCACCTTGCCGCCGCTGCGCTCCTTCACGTCCTTGGCGAACTGGGCGCTCAGCTGGCCGAAGGGATAGGCGGCCGGGAAGAGGTCGGAAAAGCGCAGCACGGTGGTCTGCGCGGCCGCGGTGCCGGCCGCGAGGAACGCGCAGGCCGCGAGCAGGCCGCGCAGTCGGGGCGATGTCGAACGCTTCATGATGTCTCCTTGTCGTGGGGAACGGTCGCCGGGTGGTGGCTGTTCTCGGCGTCGATCAGCTTGCTCAGAAGGCGCAGGAATTCCTTCTGCTCCCGCGCCGAGAGGCGGGCCAGCAGCTCGCGCTGGATGTTGCGCACGTGCGGCTCGATCTTGGCGTAGAGGCGCCGGCCTTCGGCCGTGAGGTAGATCTCGCGTCCGCGCGTGGAGCGGCTGCTGCTGCGCCGCTCGATGTAGCCCTGCACCTCCAGGCGGCCCACCATGCCGCCCAGGGTGGCCTCGTCGAAGTGCAGCGTGCCCGCGAGCTCGCGCTGCTGCAGCCCGGGCTGCAGGTGGGCCGCGATCAGCACGCCCAGCTGGCTGGCGGTGATGCCCAGGTAGCCCATCTCGCGCTCGAAGACCTGCGTCACCTGCTGGTGCGCCCGGCGGATCAGGTGCGCCGGCATGTCGTAGAGCGGAGTCAGCGGGTGCCGCGACATGCGTTCAGGGCGCCGTGGAACCGGAAGCCTCCGCGCTGGCTGCGCCGAACCTCGGCATCACCTCGCGCGTGAACAGCTCCAGCGAGCGCAGGCTCTCCTCGTGCCGCAGGTCGCCGAAGGCGAAACGCGTGACGAAGTGGTTGGCGCCCGTGGCGGCCACCTCTTCCTCGATGCGCGCGCGTACCGTCTGCGGCGAGCCGAAGATCAGCGTGCCGGTGGCCAGATGCTTGTCCGCGTCGTAGGCCGCCGGCATGCGCGGGTCGAACTTGGCCCAGAGATAGCCGAAGCGCTGGTACCAGAGCTGGTGGGCCTGGATACCGCGGCGCCGTGCCTCGGCGTCGGTCTCGGCCACGTAGATGTGGCGCGTGATCGCCACCTTGGGGAGGGGTCCCTGGTGGCCCGCCTCGGCCCAGGCCTGCTTGTAGGCATCCGCCATCAGGCGCGCGCGCGGCGCGGGGGCCAGGAAGCAGGTGTTCTCGCCATGCATGGCTGCCTGGCGCGCACCCTCCGGACTGCTGCACGGGAACCACATGGGCAGGCGCGGCTGCAGCGGCTTGAGCTCCATGGGCACGTTGAAGAACTTGAAGTGGTGCCCGCGGAAGCTCACCGCGTCCTGCGTCAGCGCCTGCATGAGCACCTGCTGCGCCTCCTCGAAGATCTCGCGCGACTCCAGGTGGTTGACGTTGAAGTAGGCCAGCTCGTAGGGCGAGATGCCACGGCCCAGGCCGATGTCCAGGCGGCCATGGCTCAGGTGATCCAGCATGCAGATCTCGCTGGCCACGCGCAGCGGGTGGTACAGGGGCAGGATCAGCACCAGCGGCGCGAGACGGATGCGCCGGGTGACACGCGAAGCGGCCGCCAGGAAGATCAGCGGCGAAGGCGCCAGGCCCAGCGGCGTGAAATGGTGCTCCGTCAACAGGAAGGTGGTGAAGCCCGCATCGTCGTAGCGACGCACGAGCTCGATGCGGCTGTCGTAGCTCTGGTGGATGGGCACACCTTCCTGCCGGTCGAGGTGGTCGATGACGCTGAATTCGATGGGCATGGACGGAGCAAACTTTGCATTCAAACTTTGAATGCATTCTTGCCAGGGGGCCGGCGGGGCGTGACCGGGTATTCCCCAGGGTCAGCGCTTCCAGAACGGCTTCGCGTCCTCCAGCTGGCGCAGCGCCTTGCGGCAGGCCCGCGCCTCGCCGGCACGCTGGCCCTGGAGCCACTCGGCACCGAAGCGCGCGCCCGGGTCGTCGCCGCGCGCGAGTTCCTCGTAAAGGCCCTGGGCGATGATCTCGTCGTTGTACTGCCCCAGGGCGTCCTGGGCGGGCTTCAGGCGCGCGAGAAAGGCCTCCACGGAGCGGGCGTCGTACAGCGGCGCGGCGAACTCGCTCAGGTAGCGCAGCCGCTTCAGGCGCTTGCGCACGCGGTGCTGCCGGCCCTCCTCCAGCCGCGTGAAGCGGCGGCCCTCGCGCGTCACCTTGCCGTGCAGGCTCGACAGCCGCGCGGCCAGCGTGCGGCGCACGCCCTTGCCACCCGAGCGCCTGAGCCGCTCGCTGCTGGCCAGCAGCGCCAGCAAGGCATCCTGGAAGTCGTCGTCGCGCACCAGGGCAGCGGGGTCCGCCCCGTCCTCCAGGGCCGCGGGGTCGCGCACGGGCGCACCGCCCGCCGCCTCCACCCGGGGCTGGATCCTGCGCATGACGTGCGTGCGGTCCCGGCGCTCGCCAAGCCGCCGGAACACGCGCACCAGCGCCGCCTCGTGCGCCGCCGCATCCTTGCCCAGACCCGGCAGCTCGCGCAGCGCGGTGCGCAGGCGCCGAAGGCCGACGCGCAGCTCGTGCACGTGCTCGTCGTCCGGGCTTCCTTCGGCCAGTTCGCCCGCGTTCGCCAGCACCTGCTCCAGGCAGCTGTCCAGCACGGCGGCCGTGAAGTCCCCCATCCCGGGCTTGGCCGCGAAGCGCGGCGGGACCGCATGCCGCGGCGGCGCGAAGCGCTCACCGCGCGCGAGCCGCTGCGCCCTGGCCGCCTTGCTGGCCGTGCCGACCCACAGGCCGAAGCGCCGGCGCCAGCGCCGGGCCAGCGCGAGCAGGTCCACCAGCTCGCCATGGACCAGTTCCAGCTCCAGCTCCCGCAGCTCGCGGTGCGCGCCGCCTGCCCTCAGCTGCCCTTCGTCCAGGGCCAGCTCGATGCGCGAGCGGCCCTGCACCACGCGCCGCGTCCGGCGCCGAACGCGGACTTCGTACACGGCTTGCAGGGCCGGCCAAGGCTCGTCGCGGCGCAGTTCCAGCGCGGCGCGCAACACGCGCTGCGCGTCCTCCGAACGGTGCCGGTCCAGCTCGGGAACGGGACGCGCCTGTCCTTCGTGGACGGCGCCGACCGCCACCTCGTCCTCGATGCGCTCCAGGGCGCCGGCGCCCGGCGCCTTGAGCGTCTGCACCCACTGCCGCCCGTCGCTGCGCAGGCGCAGCGCCACTTCACAGGCGGCCAGCCGTCCGTCGGCCGTGTCGTAGTAGAGCGCGTGCAGGTCCTGCACGGCCGCATCGGGACCGGACATCTCCTCGCGCAGGGCCTCCCAGGCCGGCTCGGGCACGACCAGCTTGACCTCACGCTCGCGGGACTCGGCGCCGGGCATGTGCGCAGCCACCTGGGCCTTTCCTTCAGGCGAGCGGCAGCCCGCTCGTGCGGTCCCCGTCCAGCAGCCGCTGCGGATGCTGCTCGAATCGCCAGCCGCCCGCGTGCGGCCGGAAGACCCACAGCAGGTCGAAGCAGTCCGCGGGCCATTGCGGCGGAATGCTGGCCGGAGCGCCCAGGCGCGCCGCGACGCTGCGGGCCAGCGCCGGCAGGCTGTCCTGGCGCCAGGCGACGACCAGCGTGCCGCCGGCCACGGGCATCTGCGCTGCGGCGCCGTCCGGTTCGTCCGAGTCGAGGTCGTCGCGCAGTCCCAGTCCCAGGCGGCGCGCGAGCGGCACGAGCGTCTGCACCGGTCGCAGGCTGGTGTGCACCGCACTGGTCCCGGCGGCCCAGCAGGCCGCGGCTTCGCCGAAGGGGCCCGGCGCTTCGGCGGGCGCGAGCCAGCGGGACAGGGCGCCGGCTCGCTGCCAGCCGCGCACGCTCAGGCTGCGATCGTCGGCCGCGCCGCGCTCGTCCACGCCGCCGATGCCGCGGGCCGGATCGGGCTTTTCAGCGTGACGCAAGAGCACGATGGGTGATGGCATGCGCTTCTCCGGGTTGGAGAGCGGCATTACAGCACCGGCTCGCGCCGGCAGGGGTAACGATCAGGCAGGGCACGGCGGCGGCGCGTGTCGCCGCGCCGTTGCTAGCATGGCCGCGCCTGACCGCAACCGAACGAAGGAGTGCAACGAGATGCCCAGTGAACGCTTTGACAAGGGCCTGGCCGTACGCCGCGAAGTGCTCGGCGCCGCCCACGTGGACAAGTCGCTGCGTGAGGCCGACGATTTCACGCGCGAGCTGCAGGCGCTGGTGACCGAGTACTGCTGGGGAGAGGTCTGGACCCGCGAGGGACTGGACCGCCGCACCCGCAGCTTCCTCAACCTGGCCTTCCTCACCGCGCTCAACCGGCCGCACGAACTCAAGCTGCACGTGCGCGGCGCGCTGAACAACGGCGTGACGCGCGACGAGATCAAGGAAGCGCTGCTGCAAGCGGCGATCTATTGCGGCGTGCCGGCTGCGCTCGACAGCTTCCGCGTGGCGCGCGAGGTGTTCCGGGAGATCGACAGCGCCGGCTGATGCGGCCCCGCCCCCCGGCGGGGCGCTCCTGCGTTAAGGTTTCTGCAACGACGCAGGAACCCGATGACCTCCACACCCGACCTTGACCGAGCCGGGCGCCCGCCCACGCGACCGCGTGGAGGGGGCGCGGCGCGGGCGATCGCAGCCCTGGGCGTAACCGCCGTCGCCGCGGCGCCGGCGCAAGCCCACGTGAAGTGGTTCGCGCCTTATTTCGTGGAGGCCCCTCCGCAGCAGATCGGCAGGACGCTGGAGAACCCCTGGTTCTGGACCGGCATCGCGCTGGTGCTGGTCTTCTTCCTTGCAACACGCTCGATCGAGCGGACCGGAGCCGGACAGGCCATCCTGCGCGGTATCGACAAGCTCACCCATCCGCTGTGGGTGCGCCTCGACGACTTCATGCGCTTCGTGATCGCCGCGTTCTTCGTCGCGATCTTCGCCGTGGGCGGGGTGTACCTCACGCCCGACCTCGAGACGCCGCACGAGTGGGTCTCCTGGATGCAGTTGCTCATCGCGGCGCTGGTGTTCTCGCGGCGCACCCGGCCGTTGGCCGCGCTCGGCATCGTGCTGCTGTGGGTGTTGGCGCTGAGCGACTACGAGTTCTTCCACCTGCTGGACTACCTCTCGCTCGGCCTGGCCGTGGCGGCGTACCTGGTGCTGGAGTCGTCCGACCGCGAGGAGTGGCGCAGGTACCGGTTCGAGGTCCTGCGCTGGGGCGTCGCCATCGCGCTCATGTGGTCGAGCCTGGAGAAGTTCGCCTATCCCGACTGGTTCTATCCGCTGGTGGAGGAGAAGCCCTTCCTCACCTTCGGCATGCCGCGGGACGTCTTCATCCCGATGGCGGGGGTGGCGGAGTTCACGATGGGCTTCGGGCTGCTGTGGACCGCACTGGTGCGAAGGCTCTCGGCCGTCGCCCTGTTCGTGATCTTCAACGCGGCGGTGTATCCCTTCGGACGGATCGACCTGGTGGGCCACGCGCTCATCATGGCGGTCATCGTCGCCATTGCGGCGGACCCGACACCGCAGGTGCGCTTCGCCCTGCGGCGCTCGATGTGGAGCATCCCGCCCACCCTGGTGGCGGCGCTGCTGTTCTTCTCCGGCAGCTACTGGGGGCTGCACCGGCTGTTCTACGGCACCGACGGCGGCGTCGTGCAGGCGCGGCAGGCGGGCTCGGCCGGAACGCACCATGCGACGCATGCCGTCCTCCCCGCGCAGCGCGAGCGGGCGCAGGCCGTGGATCCCTCCACCTGGCGGTCCGCCTACGACGCCAGCATGGACCGGATGCACCAGGACATGGCCGCCGGCCTCAGCCACGGCGACCCGGACGTGGCCTTCGTGCAGGGCATGATCGCGCACCACGAGGGCGCGATCGAGATGGCGCGCATCCAACTGCAAAGCGGCCGGGACCCGGAGAACCGGGCCCTGGCCGAACACATCATCGAGCAGCAGGAGCGCGAGGTGGCGCAGATGAAACGCTGGCTGCAGCAGCAGCGGCCCTGACGCCGCGCGCCCCCCCGCCCGTTCCCCCGCGCCGCTCAGGTGTTCGTCTGCTGCGCCGGAACCCCTTCCGGCAGCGCGGCGGCCGGCTTGCCGGCCGGTGACCCTGCCGAGGCGCCCAGCACGTAGCTGGTCATGCTGATGGACCCCATCGTTGCACCCTCCGCGAAAGGCGTGGCCGCCTCGCCCGCGGCGTCGCAGAGCCCGCACAGGTAAGCCAGCGGCAGGAAGTGCTCAGGGGTGGGCACGCTCTGCTTGAGATCGGGATGGCTGGCCAGCGACGCGAGCGACGCGGGCCGCGAGGTCATCACCGCGCGGGTGGCCGCGTCGAACCGCTCGGCCCAGTCGAACGCCAGGTCGGGGCGGCGCTGGATGAGGCGCAGGTTGTGCACCACGTTGCCGCTGCACAGGATGAAGACGCCCCGTTCGCGCAGCGGCGCGAGGCGCCGGCCGATGTCGATGTGGTAGTCCAGCGGCTGCGCGCTGTGGATCGACAGCTGCAGCACCGGCACGTCCGCATCCGGCCGGAGGTGGGCCAGCACCGACCAGGTGCCGTGGTCCAGGCCCCAGCTGTCCTGGTCCAGGCCGACGAAGGCGGGGCTCAGAAGGTCCACGATCTCCTGCGCGACCTCGGGCGCGCCGGGCGCCGGGTAGTCGAAGGCGAAGAGCTCGGGCGGAAAACCGTAGAAGTCGTGGATGACCGGCGGCCGGTCCATGGCCGTGACCGCCGTGCTGGGAATGAACCAGTGCGCCGAGATCGCCAGGATGGCCCGCGGCCGCGGCAGCGCGGCGCCGAACGCGCGCCAGGCCTCCGTGAAGCGGTTGGACTCCAGCGTGTTCATGGGGCTGCCGTGGCCGATGAAGGCGGCCGGCATGCGGGACGGGCTTGCAGTGTTCATGACGACGGCTCGGGTGGAAAAGGCGCGCGGTTCATTCGCCGAGCACGTGCAGGACCAGTTCCCGCGCGTGCCCGTGGGTGCGATGCTCCCACAAGTAGATGCCCTGCCAGGTGCCGAGCAGCAGGCGGCCGCCCTGCACGGGGACCGACAGCTGCGTGGCCGTGAGCGCGGCGCGCACATGGGCCGGCATGTCGTCGGGCCCTTCGCTGTCGTGCCGGAACAGCGGATCGCCGTCCTCCACCAGCCGGGCGAAGAACCGGTCGAGGTCGTGGCGCACCTCGGGATCGGCGTTCTCCTGGATCAGGAGGCTGGCCGAGGTGTGGCGCACGAAGAGGTTCAGGAGACCGGTGGTGATGCCGCTGGCCTGGAGTTCGCGTTCGACCTGTCCGGTGACATCGACGAGGCCGCGGCCGGGGGTGGAGACGGTGATCAGGGACTGGTGCTGGCGCAGCATGCGCGCAGGGTAGCGCGATGAGGGGGCGCGCGGGCGAGCCAGCGGCAACGATGTTCGCCCTTGTAGCGTTCAACGCAGGTCTCGCACGCCAAGAGGCTTCGACAGGCTCGACCCGAACGGAGCCCCTCAACCACCGTTCGCCCTGAGCTTGTCGAAGGGCCGCGCGCGCCAACAGGCTTCGGCAGGCCCAGCCCGAACGACACCTGAAGATTCCTGGCGACGAAATCTCAGCACGCCGCCTCTCGATCTCGACCCGCATGCAATTCGCTTGCGCCGCCCCAAGCCTGACCCAGCTCCCGCACGAAGCGCTCGAAGGCCTCCGCCTGCTCACCCTGCGGCAGCCGCAGCAGGTAGGACGGATGCACCGTCACCAGCACGCGCAGGCCGTCCTCGCGTTCGAGCCAGCGCCCGCGTTCCTCCAGCACCGCCACCGGCCGCCCGAGCAGCGAGCGTGCGGCGGTGGCGCCCAGGGCCACCAGCGCACCGGGACGCACCTGCGCGATTTCGTCCTCCAGCCAATGGCGGCAGGCCAGTGCCTCCTGCTGCGAGGGCGTCTTGTGCAGGCGCCGCTTGCCCCGCAGCTCGAACTTGAAGTGCCGCACCGCGTTGCTGACGAAGACCGTCTCGCGCCCGATGCCCAGCCGCTGCAGGGCGCGGTCGAAGAGCTGCCCGGCCGGACCGACGAAGGGCCGGCCCTGCAGGTCTTCCTGCTCGCCCGGCTGCTCGCCGACCACCATCACCGCCGCGCCCTGCGGCCCCTTGCCGCACACGCCCTGCGTTGCACGCGCGCCGATGGGGCACTCGCGGCACTGCTGAACGCGCCGGTTCAGTTCGTCCAGGCTGCCGGACGCCGGCAGCTCGGGCGCCTCCCACAGGGGGATGCGGCGCGAGCCGCTCGAAGCCGGCTGCTCGATCATGCGGCCGGTGCGCTGCGCCGCGGCCGAGGCCAGCTCGCCGATGGCCTGCGCCTCCGGCAGGTTGTGCCAGTAGCGGCGCGGCATCTCCTTGCGCATCATGGGCAGGTTCAGGCGCGCCGGGTTGAAGATGCTGCGGTAGTAGGTGAGCCACAGGGCCTCGCCCGCGTCGGGCGGCGGAGCGTCTTCGCGGCGGGCGCCGCCGCGCACCTGCAGTGCCTGCCCGTCCCACTCCACGCAGGCGTCGGGCGTGAGCAGGGCCCAGTGCATGTTGGCGAAGCGGCGGCTGAACCAGGGACCGTTGGCTTCGGCGATGCGGTGCTGCGGCTCGAACCAGGCCACGTGCAGCGGCGGCAGGCCGTGCTCTCGGGCCACGGGCCGGAAGCGCACGAAGGCGCGCATCTTGTGCATGTCGCGATGAACCGCGCGCGCCATGTGCTGGGCCTTCAGCATGTCGGGATCGAGCGGGTCATGGCGCAAGCCGGGCTCGTTCGACAGCCGCCAGAGCAGCCGGTACAAGAGGGCGAAGCGCTGCGGCTCACGGTGCAGGACCACGGCCTCGCACAGGGTGAGGAAGGCCGCGGGGACGGTGAGGGGCCGGGTGGCTGTCGGCTCGCCGTGCACGTCGCCGCACGAGGCGTGTTCGTCGAGCAGGTCGCCGGCGCCCTCTCCCACCGACCAGGCCACCGCCTGCGGCGCCACGCCCGCCGCGAGCAGCCGGCGCGCTTCGCGCCGGAAGCCCGCGAGGTCGGTCTCGTGCGCCAGGCGCGCCCGCATGTTCAGAAGAGCGCGGCCTGGACGGGGGGCGCAGCGCGGGGCACCGCCGCGCGCGCGGTCGCCGCCGTCGCGGCGGGCGCGCGCGAAGGCCGGTGCCCGTCGGCCACGGTGAAGGGCAGCACCTTGCGCAGCGGCACGTGCAGGCGCTGCAGGTCGTCCGCCCGCAGCCGGCGCACGCGCCGCGCGAGCAGCAGCCGGTCCACGGCCTTGACGCCCAGGCCTGGCACCCGCAGCAACAGCTCGCGCGGTGCGCGGTTGATGTCCACCGGGAAACGCTCGGGATGCGCCAGCGCCCAGGCGAGCTTGGGATCGACGTCCAGGCGCAGCATGCCGCCGCCGGTCGGGGGCGCGATCTCCTCGGCGCCGAAGCCGTAGAAGCGCATCAGCCAGTCGGCCTGGTAGAGGCGGTGTTCGCGCTGAAGCGGCGGCGCCTGCGGCGGCAGGGCCGAGGCGGCGTCCGGGATCGGGCTGAAGGCGGAGTAATAGACGCGCTTCAAGCGATAGGCGCCATACAGCGTGGCGCTGGTCGAAAGGATGGTGGCGTCGTCCGCGCCATCGGCCCCCACGATCATCTGCGTGCTCTGGCCCGCCGCGGCAAAGGGCTCGGGCCGCGCGCGCGCCGGGCGGGCGCGCGGCAGGAAGGTCATGGCCTGGGCCTGCGCCTCCTGCTGCTGCGCGCGGGCCTCGTCGATCTGCATGCGCACCCGCGCCATGGAGCGCTTGATGGACATGGCGTTCTTCTCCGGCGCGAGCGCCGTGAGGCCGGACTCGGTGGGCAGCTCGATGTTGATGGACAGGCGGTCCGCATGGCGGCCGGCGCGCTGCAGCAGCTCGGGCGCGGCGTCCGGGATGGTCTTGAGGTGGATGTAGCCGCGAAAGTCGTGCTCCTCGCGCAGGCGGCGCGCCACCTCCACCACCTGCTCCATGGTGTAGTCGGGCGAGCGGATGATGCCGCTGGACAGGAACAGTCCTTCGATGCAGTTGCGGCGATAGAAGTCCAGCGTGAGCTGCACGACCTCGTCGATGGTGAAGCGCGCGCGCGGCACGTCGCTGCTGGCGCGGTTGACGCAGTAGAGGCAGTCGAAGCGGCAGTAGTTGGTCAGCAGGATCTTGAGCAGCGAGATGCAGCGGCCGTCCGGCGCATAGCTGTGGCAGATGCCCATGCCCTCGTTGGAGCCGAGGCCGCGGCCCTGGGTGGAGTCGCGGCGGGTGCCGCCGCTGGAGGCACAGGAGGCGTCGTACTTGGCGGCATCGGCGAGGATGGCGAGCTTGGAGTTCAATTCCACTGTATGAGTGTACAGCTCGCCAGGGATGGGCAAGGCGGGCAATGCGTAACAAGGCGATGCCGGTGCGAACGGCCTGTCGCGCGCGGCCGCACACTGGCGCATGCTCTGGCTGCAAGGAGGAATGCAGATGCTCGATTCGATCGCCGCGCGGATGGCAGCCCGATCCGCTTGCCTGCTGAGCCTGCTCGCCCTGGCCGGCGGCGCGGGTGCGCAAACCACGGCGCCCGCGACATCGCCCACCCCCGGCGCCGAAGCCGGCGCGTCCCACTCCGCCAAGGCCAGCGTCGCGCAGTTCCGCGCCGTGCGCATGAGCCGCCTCATCGGCATGCCGGTGCAAAGCCCCAAGGGCGAGGCGGTGGGCACCGTGCGCGACCTCATCGTCAACGCGAACAACGCACGGGTCCGCTACCTCGTTCTGGAGCCCGCGCCGGGGCTGCTCGGTGCGGACCGGCTCGTGCCCGTGCCCATGACCGAATTCAAGCTGGACCCGCAACAGCCTCGCCTGAGCTACAGCCCCAACCGCGACCGGCTGCAGGGCGTTGCGCTTGCCAAGGCCGAATGGAGCGACGCCTGGCTCCAGGATGCCAAGCGACTGGCCGCGCTGGACCGCGCCTGGGGCCTCGGCCGGCCCCTCGGGTCTGCGCCCAAGCTGCGGCGCGGCAGCAGCCTCATTGGCCAGCCGGTACAGAGCGCCAAGGGCGAGCCGATCGGGAAGATCCACGACCTCGTGGTCCACCTGAACCAGCAGCGGGCCAACTACGCGGTCGTGCGCTTCGATGCGCAATGGGCCGGAGAGGACAAGCGCCTGGCCGTGCCCATGAACCGCTTCAAGAGCGGCGAAGGCTTCGTCGTCGACCTGAACCAGGACCGGGTGAAGGCCACCCAGGGCATCTCGCACGCGCAGGACCAGAACCCGAACGAGCGCAGCTTCGTGGCGGAGATCGACCGGCAGCTGGCGACCTTCGCAGGAAGCACTCGCCGCGATCGCTGACGTCGGCGGCAATCGCTCAGGCGGGCGGCTCCCAGCCCTGGATGCCCTTGATCTCCAGGTACTCGTGCAAACCGAACTCGCCCCACTCGCGGCCGTTTCCGGATTGCTTGTAGCCGCCGAAGGGCGCGCCGCGGTCCACCGGCGGGTAGTTCAGCTGCACATTGCCGGCTCGTAGCCGCCGCGCGACGCGCCGTGCGCGTGCCGGGTCGGCCGACTGCACATAGGCCGCGAGTCCATAGCAAGTGTCATTGGCGATGCGGATCGCGTCCTCCTCGTCTTCGTAAGCGATGAGGCACAGCACCGGACCGAAGATCTCCTCGCGTGCGATGCTCATCGAGGGATCGACATCGGCGAACACCGTAGGCCGCACGAACCATCCGCGCTCGAAGCCCTCCGGGCGACCCGGTCCGCCGGCGACGACCCGCGCGCCGGCCGCGATGCCCTCGCCAATCAGGCGTTGCACCTTCTCGAATTGCGCGCGGGTGGCCACCGGTCCCAGGGCCGCCTGCGGATCCGAGGGCTGCCCCACGCGGGCTGTCCGCGCCGCCTCGGCGGCAAGGTGGGCGGCCTCCTGCATCCGCGCGCGCGGCACGAGCATGCGCGTGGGCGCCACGCAGGACTGCCCGCTGTTGTTGAAGCAGCGGTTGGCCCCGAGCGTGACCGCGCGCGGGAAGTCGGCGTCGGCCAGCAAGATATTGGGCGACTTGCCGCCCAGTTCCTGGGCCACGCGCTTGACCGTGTCGGCGGCCGCCTTGGCGATCGCGATACCCGCGCGTGTGGAACCGGTGAACGAGACCATGTCCACTTCGGGATGCGAGGCAAGCGCTTGGCCGGTCCCCGCGCCATCGCCGTTGACGAGATTGAACACCCCCTCGGGCACGCCGGCTTCGTCGAGGATGTCGGCGATGATCAGCGCGCTCAGGGGCGAGACCTCGCTGGGCTTGAGCACCATGGTGCAGCCGGCCGCCAGCGCCGGCGCGATCTTGCACACCACCTGGTTGATGGGGAAGTTCCACGGCGTAATGAGGGCGCACACGCCGATGGGCTCGCGCGTGACCAGCGTGGTGCCGCGCAGTTCGTCGAACGCGAAGCGCTCCAGTACGCGCATGGTTTCCTTCAGATGCGCCGGTCCGCTGCCGAAATGAATGCTGCGCGCCGCCGAGATGGGGACGCCCATCTCCTGCGACATGGCGCGGCACAGGTCGTCCTGGCGCGCCTGGAAGCCCTGCTCGACGCGCGAGAGCAGCGCGATGCGCTGCGCCACGCTGGAGGCGGCCCAGTCCTCGAAGGCGCGCCGTGCGGCCATCACCGCGCCATCCACGGCCTCGACGCCGGCCACGGCGATGCGTGCAAAGGGCTCCCCCGTGGCCGGATCGAACACGTCCAGCTCGCGGCCGCCAGACGGCGCGACCCAGCGGCCGTCGATATAGAACTCACCCAGGTGCTGGTGCATGTCGTGCTCGTTCATTCGACCTTGATGTTCAGGTCCTTGATCAACTTGCCATACCGCTCGTGGTCGGCCTTGATGGTGCTGGCGAAGAACTGGCTGCTGGTGTCTTCCGATGGTGTGGCTCCCGCAGCCGTCATCTTCTGCCGCACGTCCGGGCGCTTGATGGTCTCGGACATGGCGGCATTGAGCTTGGCGATCACCTCCGGCGGTGTGCCCTTGGGCGCGACCAGCCCATACCAGAGCGTGGGCGCCTGGTAACCGGACAGGCCTGCCTCGGCGGCGGCCTCGGCCAGAGACGGTACGCCCGGCAGGTCATCCAAGCGCTTGGGCGAGACCGCGATGGCGGTGAGCTTGCCCGCCTTGACGTGCGGAATGGCCGATGCATCGGAGAACACCACCGTGAGGTTCCCGCCCACCACGTCCGTCAGCGCCGGTGCGATCCCCTTGTAGGGCACGTGCATCAACTTGACCTTGCCCTGCTGCTGCAACGCCTCTCCGGCCAGGTGCTGCACGCTGCCCGCTCCGGAGGAGCCGTACGACACCGCCTCGGGCCGTGCACGGGCGCGCTCGACGAGGTCCTTGAAGCTCTTGATGCCGCTTTCGGACTTGACCACGAACATGTTGCTCGTGTTGACGATCTGCCCGATGGGCGCGAAGTCCGTGTGCGGGTCGTACTGCACGTTCTTGTACAGGTGTGGGTTCACCGTGAGGATGCTGGCCGTGGGCAGGAAGATGGTGTACCCGTCGGGCGCCGCCTTGGCCACGGCGTTGGCCGCGACGATGCCGTTGGCGCCAGGCTGGTTGGTCACCACCACGGACTGGCCCAGTGTCTTGCTCATGCCTTCGCTGAGCATGAGCGCGACGGCATGCACGAAGCCGCCGGGCGCGAAGGGGACGATCAGCACGATCGGCTTGCTGGGATAGTCCTGGGCGCTGGCACCGGTGGCAGCCAGCAGCATGAGCGCCGCAGCGGCCGGAAGCAGTCTTCGGGAGCGGGACATGGCAGTTCCTTTCAGGTCGAAGGGTGCAGGGAAGTGGCGGTGGGCAGTCAGGCGGCTCCGCCGGGCCGGGGAACGAAAGTCTGGGCGAACAGGCGCATCCAGTTGCCGCCCATCATCTGGTCGATCTCGCCCAGGCTGAAGCCGCGCCGGTCCAGCTCCGGAATGAGGTTGTGCAGGCCGGCCGGCGTCTTGACCCAATCGGACCAGCCTTCGTGCGGCGCCATGGTCATCTGCTCGGCCGGCGCGCTTTCGCGCGACCAGCGGGCATAGCGCCACCAGGTGCGCACCGCGCCTGTGTGGCCAGGGCAGTAGTCGCTGCCCAGGCCGATGGCATCCACCCCCACGAGATCGGCCACCCAGGCCACCATGTCGCCGAACTGCTCCAGGGTGGTGGCGGCGCCGAACTGCGTCATGTTGCGGTTGGGGGACAGGCCGATGACTCCCTTGCGCGCGGCCAGGGCCTTGATGGCCTCCGTGGTCTTCTGCCGGCTCGAGCCGTACACGCCCTTGCCCACGAATTCGCGCGGGTTGGCATGCGTGATGGCCACGGGCACCGCCGACAGCTCGATGGCCTCCAGGGTGGTGCGCTCGCCGCAGTGCGACAGGTCGATGAGGATGCCCAGGCGGTTCATCTCCTCCAGCGCCTTGCGGCCGAAACGCGAGGAAATGCCCGTGTCCTTCTCCTCCCAGTACCCGCAGCCGATGTAGTTCTGCAGGTTGTAGGTCAGCTGCATGATGCACACGCCGAGGTCGCGGAACACGCCGAAGAGGTCCAGGTTGTGTTCCACCGGCGCGGTGTTCTGGAAGCCGAAGACCAGAGCGGTGCGCCCCGACTGGCGGATGGCCTCGATGTCCTCCACGCTGGTGGCCTGGGCCACGAGGTCCTGGTTGGCGGCCAGCACCTGACGCCATTTGCCCAGCAGCGCCATGGTCTCGCTGGCGTTCTCCCACACCGAGATGGTGATGTTCACCGCCGCGAGCGGCGCGCCGCGGTACTGCTCGAACCAGCGCCGCTCGGGCGTGGGCATGGACAGGCCATCGACGATGGCGTAGGTACGGCCGGCGAAATCGACGCCCTCCGGCCGGATGGTGAGTTCGTTCATGGCGTGAGGTTCTCCGAATCCAGTGCCTAGAAACCCTTGAGCGGATCGAAACCGGGGGGAAGGAAGCGCGGCTCGGCCTCCTGCGGTACCAGCAGCGCGCGGCCCGCGCGGTCGAGCCGCTCGAACAGGGCAAGGTCCAGCAGGAGGCCACGCTCCTGCGCCTGGCGCTCGCGCTGCTCCCGCTCCTGGGCCGTGAGCCGCTGCGCCCGCAGGCCGAGCGCATCCAGCGCCGCGCCCACGGCGTCCATGGCCTGGGCATCGGGTGCCGGCGCCACCACCAGCAGGTAGCCGGAAGGGCCCGGCGCCGGCGCCGCGGGGCGCAGCAGGTCCGACAGCTGCGCGGCCCAGAGGGCGCCTTGCGCAGGCCGCACCAGGGCGCCGAGGCCGCTCGCAGCCAGCGGGTCCTCTTCGCCGCACTGGAAGCCACGATGCACCGCTGCCGCCGCCGGCAGCGCAGCGCGCAGCAGCAGCGCACCGTCCACCGTCGGCAGCGCAAGGGCGAAACCGGCTGGGGGTTGCGGCCCGTCCAGCTGCGCTTGCGCCGCATCCCAGCAGACGATCCCGACCCGCCCCGCTTGCGCACACCGCAGCACCAGCCCCTGGACCAGCCAGGGCTGCGCAGCCTGCGTGACCAGGCAGGTCGCCAGTCCGAACTCATTGCGCGAGGCGCGCGCCCACGTGAGGTCGAAGGCCGACGGTGCCGTGGCCAGCGCCGGTCCGCCCTCGGCGCGCAGCACCGCGCGCACCGGGCTGCGCTGCGCCGCATCGCGCAGGTCCCGAGTGCCGGTGATCGCGAACTGCCCGGCCTCGCATTGGGACAACACCGCCGGGACCGCGGGCTCCCCCAGCACCTGCGCCAGGGTCGCGAGCGCGCCGGCTTCACGGGCCACGCCCAGGCTGGCGCCGTGGCCCTGCATGGCCGTCTGCAGCATGCGCGCGAGTTCGCCGGGTGCGATGCGCAGGGCCACGTCCGCGTGCGGCGACAGGCGGCGGGGCACGGCACCTACCCCAGCCGACGGCAGGGGTGCCAGCGCTTCCCGCGGATCGCCTGGCTGCGCAATGAGGGGGTATGGCCAGTCGCCCTCCCGCCCGGCGGCAACGTCCTCGGCGATGGGCGCGCCTTGCAGGAAGACACCGCGCACGGACTTGGGCGGCGCGGCTTCGAGCTTCTCCATGCCGAAGAAGCTGAGTGGAAAGCGGATGCTGGCGAAGGGGGCGTACTGGGCGTCCAGGTAATCCTGCCGCAGCTCGGCATAGGCCAGCCCGGCGAGCGACTGCACGCGGGCGATCGCCTGGCGCAGGTCCGGGCGGGCGCAGGCGAGATCGGCCACGAAGGACTGCGGCGGCACCGAGGCCAGCTGCTCGCGCAGCCGCCGCACCTGGCGCGCGGTGTCCAGCGTGGTCTCGTGCTCGTGCTCGGGCGCGCGCCCTCGTGGCCCGCGCCGCACGTCGCGCGGCGCGCTGGCACAGCGGTACCAGAAGTAGTGCCCCGCCCCTGGCGAGTCGCTCGCGTCCAGCGCCCAACGGTAACGGGCATCCAGGATCGCGGCGAGCTCGCCGGCACGCATGGCGGGGTCGAGTTCAAGGCGTTCATCCGCGAAGAAGGCGTCGCGGAAGCGCTCGACGATGTCGGGGTGGACCTCCAGCACCAGCGCCTGCACCACGGCCAGCGCTTCAGGCGCGAGCCGCGCCGCGGCCGCCTCGCACAAGCGCGCCCAGGGTCGATCGGCCGGCGCACCGTCCAGCGTCCCCGCGTCGCGGAATTCGCGCACCAGCGGGCGCATGCGCGCAAGCTCGCGGGCCAGCGCCTGCGGCGCGAGGAACACGCCGTCGTCTTCGCGCGCCCCCTCCTCGAAGTGGCGGATGGCCTTGTCGAGCAACTCGGCGAATCGATGCACGCTGGGGGCGTCCGGGTCCGCCGCGCGCTCCCTGGCCAGTGTGAGCGCAGCTTCGTTGGCCTGCGTCCACTGGTGCATGAGGTGCGGGTGGTTCGCCGCGAAGGCAGCCAGGCCCGTGGCCGCCGAATTGCCCAACCCGATGTAGCGGCGCCAGGCCGGCGCGAGCCGCACGGCACGACGCGGGTCGCGCACGCGGGCGAGGTGGTCCACCAGGTCGAACACGTACTCGCGCAGCATGAAGCCGGAGCAGAACTGCGCGTGATAGGGCCGGCGCAGCGGATGGTTCGGCTCCAGGCCGGCGAAGGCGCGCGTTCCGAGCTGGCCGTTGCCGATGAAGGCCGTGGTGCGCAGGATGTAGCCCACCGGTGCGATGAGGCGCAGGTCCGGCTGCTCGCCGCGCGCCAGGCTGTCGACCACCGGATCGAACACACGGGCACTGCGATTGCCGCGCGCGTACATGAGGGTGTCGTAGTCGGCCAGTCCGGCGCGTTGGCGCGGCACCTCGCGACGCAGCCGCGCCTCGCGCTCGGGCGTCCATTCGCCCTGGCACAGCACGCCCATGGCGTCCCAGCTCGCGGCGAAGTTGCGGTCGGTCTTCTGTGCCTCGTCCAGCTTCTGGGCGATGAGGAAGAAGTGGAACAGCCAGCCCGCGCCTTCCAGCTGGTAGAGCACCTCGCCGCGGCCCTCGTCGTCCAGGTCAAAGCGCAGCTTGTGCACCTTCCAGCGCCCGCGCACCAGCTCGCGCATCGCGCTGCGCGGAAAGCTCAAGGGCGTGGGCACGATGGCGGCGATGCGCTCGGGGGTCATCACCAGCTCGGGCGGCCGGGTTGGTACGCCGGCACTCATGCCGCGCCCTCCCCGCCCGGGCGGCCGTGGCGCGCCAGCAGCTGCGCCGGGTTGTCCTGGGCGATGCGTGCCGCCAGCTCGCGCGGCAGGAATTCCAGCCAGCGCCCGGGCTCCTGGACCCCCATGGCGAAGGGCCAGTCGGATCCGAACAGCACGCGGTCCGTGCCAAAGGTGCTCGCCGCGAGAGCGAGCGCATCGGCGTCGTGGGTGATGCAGTCCACGCACAGCCGCCGCAGGGCCTTGCGCACCTTCTCGCCGCCCAGCCAGGCGCCTTCGCGCCCGGTGTCCTGTCCGCGTGCGAGCCGTCCCGCGACGGCGGGCAGTGAGCCCCCGCCATGCGCCAGGCAGAAGGTGATGCGCGGATGCCGTTCGGCGATGCCGCCCATGGCCAGGTGGGCGCCGGCCAGTGCGGTCTCGCCGGGCCCACCGAGGAGGTTGGTGAGCGAGAGCGCCCGAAGGCGCGGGTCACAAGCCTGCGGCGGATGCAGGAAAAGGAAGGCGCCTGCCGCATCGAGCGCGGACCAGAGCGGCTCGTAGGCGGCGTCGGACAGCACGCGCAGGCCGACGGGGTCGCCAGCCGGCATGGCGAATCGTGCATGCCCGGCGGCGATGCGTTCCGCCGCGACGATGGCCGTCACCTCCGGGTGCTGCACGGGCAGGTGGTGCAGCGCGGACAGGCGCGAGGCGTGCGCCGCGACCATCCGGTCCAGCGCCTCGTTCAGGCGCAGGCTCCAGCGCTGCGCGGAAGCGGCATCCAGCGCGGGACGGTACAGCGTTGGCGGCACGGACACCCACGCAGCCTCGACGCCATGGCGGTCCATCCATTCGAGCAGCTGCTGCGGCTCGTAGACCTGCGCGTTGGCCAGCTCATGGCCATCGACCACGAGTCGCCCGGCCGGTGTGCACTGGACACCCTCGATGTCCGCGAGGTCCGAGCCCACCAGCGGCACCAGGTGGGCATGCACGTCGAGAAGGACAGGGGTCGATGGCTTCACGGCTTTCTTGCTCCCTGCGAGGAGGCACGCTCGACCAACTCGCGCGGCAGCTCGATACGCACTGGGCCGGCGGCCGGGGCCTCGGCCGCGCGCAGCAGCTCGGCCAGCTGCGTGGCCGCTAGCTGGGGGCTGGAGCTGAGCGTGCTGAGTGCAGGCCGAAGATAGGCGCCCAGGTCGATGTCACCGAAACCGACCACCGCCACGTCCTGCGGAACGCGCAGGCCGCGGTCCTCCAGCGCCGCGATGGCGCCCATGGCGATCTCGTCGCTGCCGGCCTGCAATGCGGTGAAGGAGATGCCCTCGTCCAGCGCGCGCATGACCGATTCGTGGCCGGCCGTGTAGCGGAAGGACATGTCCCAGACCCGCACCGGATCGAAGGTGCCGGCGGCCTGCAGCGCGTCGCGGTAGCCGAGGAAGCGCTCCGTGCCGATGGCCGAGCCCTTCACGCGGCCCACGTAGGCGACCTGCCGGTGCCCCAGCGCCAGCAGGCGCTCCACCGAACGGCGCGTGGCACTGCGTTCCTCGTGCACGATGGAGCCGATGCCCTCGCGGGACAGGTCCTGCCCCAGGGAAACCACTGCCACGCCCTGGGCCAGGAGTTGGCGGCCGGCCTCGAACACCGGCCGGGTGAGCGCGTCCGACGTGGCCAGCACCACGCCGCGCAACTTCATGCGCAGTGCCCGGGCCAGGAACTGCTCCAGTCGCTGCTGCTGGTGCCCCAGATTGAACAGCAGCAGGTCGTATCCCTGGCCCTCCAGCGCGCGCTGCACATGCTGTGTCAGCTCGGCGAAGTGGCGCTGCGCGATATCGCCCACCAGCAGGGCGACTGCATTGCCCTGCCCGCGTCGCAGGCCCTGGGCCATGGGGTCGGGCCTGAAGTCCAGCGCCAGCATGGCTTGCGTGACCTGCTCGCGCTTGAGCGCGGAGACGGTCGCCGAGCCATTGATCACGCGCGAGACGGTGGCCAGCGACACGCCGGCCTGGCGTGCCACGTCCACCACGGTGATGGGCCGGCCGGCCCGGGCGAGCGATGGGCTGGGCATCAGGCAGGCAAGGTGGCTTGCATGGACGGACGGGGCAGCACGTGCCCGGTCCACCAGCGGTGCAGCGTCGGGCGGGCTTCGAAGGCGAGCTTGTCGTCAAAGCGGAATATGAGCCAGCCGACCGTGCACGCCAGGGCGATGGCCGCGTGATCGAAGCCGCGCGCTCCCGCCAGGGCAGGCGCCGCGATATCGTGCTGCAGCCGGTCGAGCGCGCGGTTGACCTGCCCCAGCGCGTGCGTGACCAGCGCCGCATCCGCCTGTCCTTCCGGGCGGGCCCGCTCACGCCGCACGTGCATCGCGGCTTCGACCACGCCGCCCGCGATGGCCGCCAGGCTCAGCGCACGCCAGCGATCCGGTCCTGTTTGCGGCAGCAGGCGATGGCCGCCGAAGGTGGCGTCCAGCCATTCGCAGATGACGTGCGAGTCGACATACACCTCGCCGTCGGCGGTCTCCAGCACGGGCACGCGGCCCAGCGGGTTCTGCGCCAGGAAGTCCGCGTCGGCTGGCCGCAGCACGGTGGGAACCAGCTCGATGCGGTCAGCAATGCCGAGCTCGTGCGCGGTCACGCGTACCTTGCGGGCGAAAGGGGAGGCACTCGTCAAACGCAGGCGCATCGTCGGGCTCCAAACGTCCAAGAAAACGTTTTCAAACCCAGTGTCGAAGCGCACAACGCCGCCGTCAAGGCGGCAAAGCCAGGGAATACCCTGAGCCAGGAGCGCCTGGGCGGCGCTGCGTAACTAGGCGCGCACTGCGGCAGGCGCCGGCCTGGCCCGCGCCATGAGCTCGTCGGCCTCGTCGGGCTCCACGCCCTCCGGCAGCACCGCCTGGGTGGCCCGCACCCCATACAGCCACGGCGACGCCACCGCCTGCGGCACCTCGCCCGCGGCGGCATGCGCGCCCGCCGCCTCCAACAGGGTGCGGCGCATCGCCACCACCGCGCGGTCGCTGCTGCCCAGGTGCTCGCGCGTGCGGTCGGCAATGGGGCCGGCGGTCTCCGTCACCATCGCGTCCTGCGCGCGGATGCCGTGGATGCCGGTGAAGGACGTGGTCTTCTGCTTCTCGCGGTCGATGAGGTAGTCGTTGTCGAGGCGCTCGGTGGGGATGGTCGTGCCGGGGATCACCTTGCGGTGGTTCACCTCGCCGTTGCGCCACAAGGCCAGCTCGTCGTCCTGCAGGGGCCCGTCGGGACGGTAGGTCACGCAGATGACCCAGCAGCGTTCGTCCGTCATGGGCACCCACATGCGCACCAGCTGCGCCTCCGACGGGCGCGGCGGGATCATGGTGAAGAAAGGCAGCAGGAACTGGTTCAGGCGCCAGTAGCGCCGGTCGCCATCGACCGCCCGCCCGTTGCAGGCCATGAAGCCGGCCGGCGTCGGCAGGATCTTCCAGGCCGGGGCCGTGTCGTCGGTGAAATAGCGGCCGGTGAGCGCGCGGTGGTCGGTGTCCTTCTTGTCCACGAGGCGGTGCAGGAAGCCGACGTGCGCGCTGTCCAGCTCGCCTTCCATGGCCTGCGCGTAGTTGCAGTCCTGCTGCCAGCGCGAGGCGTAGACCTGCGCCTCGGGCACGCCCAGCCATTCGAAGGCGGGCAGCTCGGGGGCCGTGTCGGCCTCGCCCAGGTACACCCACAGCAAGCCGCCCGCCAGCCGGCAGGGATAGGAGCGCGCGCGGATGTTCAGGCGCATGCGGCTGCTTGCGGGCTCGGTGGGCAGTTCCAGGCACTGGCCGTCCACGTCGAACTTCCAGCCGTGGTAGACGCAGCGCAAGCCGCCCTCCTCGTTGCGGCCGAAGAAGAGGCTGGCACCGCGGTGCGGGCAGTGCTCGTCCAGCACGCCGACGCGGCCGTCGCTGTCGCGGAACACGACCAGGCGTTCGCCGAGCAGTTGCAGGCGCACCGGCGCGTCGTCGCACGCGGGCACTTCGGCGGCCGTCATGGCCGGAATCCAGAACGCGCGCATGAAGCGGCCCATGGGGGTGCCCGGGCCGGTCTGCGTCAGCAGGGCGTTCTTGTCGTGACTGAGCATGAATTTGTCTCCTCGCCTGGGCTCCCTCCCCCTCTGGGGGAGGGTCGGGGTGGGGGCGCCGTGCGCCGGTGACGCATCTTCGCACGAGGCCCCCATCCCAGCCTTCCCCCAGAGGAGGAAGGTGCGACACGCGGTGCCACGGCGCAGCCGCTCACCGCGCCCCGGCCGCCCTCAGCATCCGCGCCACCTCGCCCTGTCCCTTGCGCTCGGCAAGCTGCAGCGCGCTGGCACCATCGCGGTCTTTTGCGTTCACGTCGCTGCCATGCGCGATCAGCAGCCGCACGATCTCGCGATGCGTGGGTCCGTCGGTGCCGAGCGCGATCGCTTCGAGCAGCGCCGTCCAGCCCAGGTTGTTGACGTGGTGGAGGTCGATGGGCGTGGCGAGCAGCACGCGCACGGTGTCGAGGTGGCCGCGGTAGGCCGGCCCCATGAGCGCGGTGCTGCCATAACGGTTGAGGCTGCGGACGTCCGCGCCGGCGGCCAGCGCCAGGCGCACCAGCTCGGCATGGCCCTCGCGCGCGGCGACGAGGAACGCGGAGTCGAGCTGCGCATCGCGTGCGTTCACGTCCGCGCCTTCCTTCAGCAGCCGCTCGAAAGCGGCGGCGTCGTTGCGCTGCGCCGCCGCGCGCAAAGCGGCGTCGACCGGCCGGTCCGCAGCCTGCGCAGGCAGGCCGGCCAGGCCGCACGCGAGGAGGACGAGGCGGCGGGTCGGCGGCCGCGATGGCGATGCACGGTGCATGGGGATCCCGAGTGTGGAGGATGGGGCGCTGCGGCGGGCACCGCAGGACGCAGCGCCGGGCTGCCTTCCCCGAGGGTGGACGGGGCAGCGTTCAGCGCGCGTCGGCGAAAAAATCCAGCACCAGCCGGCAGAAGTCGTCCTTGCGCTCGATCTGCGTCCAGTGGCCGCAGTTGCCGAACACGTGCAGGTCCGAGTTGGGCAGCAGCGCGTTGAGCTTCCAGGCGTTGGAGACGGGAATGACCTGGTCGTCCCGTCCGTGCACGACCAGCGCGGGCTGGGTGATGCGGCGGATCGCTTCCTCCGGCGTGGCCAGGGCCGCGATGTGGCGCTGGCGGGGCGCGGCGAACATGCGCGAGAAGGACGCCTGGTAGCCGGGCCGCATGCTCGCCTGGAAGCGTGAGCGCACCAGCTCCTCGCTCAGGATGCGGCTGTCGTGCGCGAAGAGCTTGACGATGCGGCGCATGTTGTCCTCGGACGGTTCGTAGCCCCACACCGCATCGAGCCCGGGCGTGAGCTCGAAGTCCACGCCCACCGAGCCCATGAGCACCAGGCGCTCCACGCGCTCGGGATGCCGCGCCGCGATGGCCAGCGCCAGTGCGCCGCCGAAGGAGTTGCCCACGATGCGCGCCCTGGGCACGCCCACCGCGTCCATCCAGGCGACCAGGTGGCGCACCCAGCCGTCCAGCGTGTAGTCGGGGTCCGCCTTGCGCTCGGTGTAGCCGAAGCCGGCGATGTCCGGCGCGAGCACGCGGTAGTGCCGCGCCAGCTCCGGCATCACCAGCCGCCAGTTCGCATAGGCCGTCACCCCCGGGCCCGAGCCGTGGATCAGGACGACGGGTTCGCCCTCGCCCTGCTCGAGGTAGTTGGTCTGCAGGCCGTCGGCCTGCACGCTGCGGCCGATCTCGGGGTCCTTGGGGGTCATGCGGTCTCCTGGCAAGTGCTTGGACATCAGGGTTCGGCGGGGCGCACGCGCGCCCGCCACCACCACGCGATGCTGCAGCCTCGCGCAGGTCCCGTCCACCCCCGCAGCGCGGGCAGGAACGCCCCTGCTGCGCGATCAGGCCGCGCAGGTAGCCGACGGAGCCGACCGCGAGGCTGGTTTCCTCACTGCGTGTTTCATCGTGTCTGCTTGCTGGTTTTTTGCGTGGCTGGATCACCGTGCAGCGCCACGCAGGTTGGCAAGGGGCCTGCGGATTCCCGCCCAGGTTCTTCCCTAGGGCTGACGCGGGCGCGACAGCGCTCGGCACAATGGCCTCTCCTCGCTGGAGCCCTCCCGCTTGTCCCCGCATTCCACTGTCCGCGCCGTGAAACGTCTCGCCCTCGCGGCGTTGCTGCTGATGGTCCTGGCACTCGCCTGGAGCCTGGCCGTGTACCCGGCGCAGTACGTCTTTCGCACCCTGGCCTGGGGGGAGTCCGACGTGGACGACCGCTTGCGCTTCCCGGCCCGCGAACTGCTCGCGCGGCCTGGCGCCGTCGAATTGCCCGCCGATGCCCAGCCCGCGCGGGTGCGTGCGGCCTTCGCCGCCGCCGTTCAGGGCGAAGACCTGGACGCCTGGATGGCCGCGCAGCAGACCCTGGGTTTCGTCGTGCTGCAGCACGGCCGCGTGATCTACGAGGGCTACTACAACGGCCACGGCCGGGACGAACGTGCGACATCGTTCTCGGCGGCCAAGTCGGTCCTCGCGACCCTCGTGGCCGCCGCGGCCGAGGACGGCCTGCTGGATCTGGACGAGCCCGTGACCCGCCGGGTGCCCGAACTGGGTCGGCGCGATCCGCGCTTCGCGCGCTTCACGCTGCGCCACCTGCTTGGCATGCGCACGGGCATCCGCTACGTCGAGACCGGACTGCCCCATGGGGACGACGCCAAGACCTACTACTGGCCCGACCTGCGCGCACTCGCCCTGGACCAGTCCCGGATCGACGGCGAACCCGGCACGGGCTGGCTTTACAACAACTACCACCCCTTGCTCCTCGGCCTGGTGCTGGAGCGCGCCACGGGCATGCCGGTGGCCAAGTACCTGGAGCAGCGCCTGTGGCAGCCCGCGGGCATGGCCGCGGCGGCCAGCTGGAGCCTGGACAGCGAGGCGGCCGGCTTCGAGAAGATGGAAAGCGGCGTGAACGCGCGCACGCTCGATTTCGCGCGGCTCGGCCAGCTGATGCTTGCCCGCGGCACGGCGGAAGGTGGACGGCGCGTGCTGAGCGAGCGGACCGTGCGCCTCCTCACGTCGCCCGAGGGTGCGGCGGACCTGTCGGCGCGCCAGCCGGGCCTGTACTACCAGCTGTTCTGGTGGGGCCGGCGCGATCCGCGCTGGGGCGATGCCTTCTACGCCCTGGGCAAGTACGGGCAGTTCATCTTCGTCTCGCCCGACAACGGGGTGGTCATCGCGCGCAACGGCCGCGAGCAGGGGCCGCCGACCGCGCAGTGGACGGCCCTCTTCGCGCGCATGGCGCACGAACTGGGGCGCGGGTCCGCACCAGCCCGCCCGTAGCGGCAATGCGCCCTCACCCGCGTGACAAAGCACACGGGATGCGTCAACGCGTCGCGCGGCCGGCGGGGGAGACGCTACCATGCTGCGCTGCAACAGCCTGGCCGACTACCCGAGGTGCTTCCCTTGACCGTTGACGACTGCTACAGCGAACTCGGACTGCAGCCCCAGTGCTCCGACGAGGAGCTCAAGTCCGCCTGGCGCCGCCTCGTCGCGCGCTGGCACCCGGACCGCAACGACAGCCCGCAGGCGGTGCTGAAGATGCAGCGGATCAACCGCGCCATCGAGGAGATCCGCCGCGCCCGGGCCGAGCCCGTCGCACGCGAACCCGAACCGGCGGCCGAGACCGCGCCCGACGAGCCCGCAGTGGAGCGCATCGTGCGCGTCACCCTGGAAGAAGCCCTGGCCGGCTGCGTCAAGACCGTGCAGGGCGAACTCGTGGCCGACTGCACGGACTGCGCCGGCAGCGGGCGGCAGGCGTGCACCTGCACGGCGTGCGGCGGTACCGGCGGGATTCGCCAGTCCCTGTGGTTCGGATGGGTGACGCCCGCCGTGGCCTGCCAGGCCTGCGAGGGCACCGGCAACGTCGGCGAGCCCTGCGCGGCCTGTGCGGGCGCGGGGCGGCGCACGCGGGGCCGCTGGCGCTGCCGCATCACCATTCCTGCCGGAACTCGCGAAGGCGAGCTGCCCGCGCAGGCGGCGCGCGCGAAGGGCGATACAGGCGAATTCAGCCTCAGGGTTCGGCCGCGCGTGGTCCTGCAGGAGCACGAGCTGTTCCGCATCGAGCCGGACGGCAGCCTGCGCTGCGACATGCCGGTCGACGGCTTCGCCTGGATGGCCGAGCGCTGGATCGAGGTGCCCACGCCTTCGGGCCTGCAGCAGATGCGCCTGCGCCGGGGCGCCCTTACCTACCGTTTGCGCGCGCAGGGCTTTCCCGGCCCTCACGGGCTGGCGACGGACTGCCTGGTGACGGTGCAGCCGATCTTTCCGGACGAATTGAGCGCGACGCAGGACGCCTGCATCGACCGCCTGGTGCAAGGCAACGCGGCCGCCCGCAAGGGGTCGGCCGCGTGGCGCGAGCAGGTGGCGCGCTGGGCCCAGCGCGTCAATCGAACTTGACGTTGTTCTCCTTCACCGTCTTGTTGAAGCCCTCGTGCTGGCGCTTGACGAAGGCGGTGAAGTCCGCCGGCGTCATGCCGTAGCCCGAGAAGCCCTGCGCCTGCATCTGCTCGCGCACGTCGGGCCGCTCGATCGTCGTGCGCAGTTCCCGGCTGATGCGCTCGGCCAGCTCCGGCGGCATGCCGGCCGGGCCGAAGAAGCCGGCCCAGGGCGTGATGGTGAGGCTGCCCAGGCCCAGCTCGGCGGCCGTGGGCACGTCGGGCAACAGGGGGCTGCGCTGCGGCAGCAGCGTGACCAGCGCGCGCAGGCGGCCGTCCTTGACCATGCTGGGCATGAGCGTGCCGGTGGAGAACATCATGTGGATCTGGCCGCCGATCATGTCGTTGAGCGCCGGCGGGTCACCCTTGTAGCGCGCGTTCACCACCTTGCCGCCGCGCGTTCCGAGCAGCTGCAGCATGGCCAGCTCCGAGGCGCTGTTGCTGGAGGCCGAGTTGTACTTGTTGGGGTTGGCCGCCACGTGGTCCAGGAACTCCTTGAGGTTGTTCGAGGGCAGCTGCGGCGAGACCGCCAGGAACATGGAGAACTCGCCCATGGACGACAGCGGCGTGAAGGCCTTGAAGGTGTCGTAGGGCGGGTTGGGGCGCAGCGAGGGCACGGCCACCATGGCGGTGTTGGTCCCCATGAGGAGGGAGTAGCCGTCCGGCGGCGAGCGCATGACGTCGATGGCGGCGAGGGTGCTCTCGGCGCCGGGCTTGTTCTCCACGATCACCTGCTGGCCGATCTGCGCCGACAGGCCCTTGGCGACCACGCGCGTGATGACATCCGAGGCGCCGCCGGGCGCGAAGCCGATCACCAGGCGGATCGGCTTGGCCGTGGGCCAGGCGCCCTGGGCGCGGACGGCCGGCAGGGCCAGGGCGGCGGCGCCGGCCGCGAGGGTGCGCAGGGCGGCGCGCCGCTGCGGGGTGAACGGTTTCGTCACGTGCGTGTCTCCTTCAGGAACTCTTGAGGGTCTTGCGGGTGATGGTCACGAGGCCCGCGTCGGCGTCCACCCGCACCCAGTCGCCGGTGCGGATGATCTCCAGCGGATCGCGGTCGAAATCGGTCATGGCAGGGGCGTGGCTCACCACCGCGCCGAGGGCGATCTTGGTGGTCATCTTGTTGAACAGCCACGCGGCCGGCGCGGTGCCCATGACGCGGGCCACGTGGAACTGGGCCGACCAGCCGGAGGAGCCTTTCGCACCGGGGAAGACCAGCACCTTGCCGGCAAAACTCTGGCCGCGCAGCTCGTGGCGGGTCTCGACGATGGTGCCGTCGCGTGGGTCCACGCCGCCCCAGCCGGAGATTTCCTCGCGCGTGACCAGGGCCTCGCCTTCGGCCACGCCGGGGACGACCTTGCGACCGCGGATGGTGATGGTTTCGGTATCGGAAGGGTGTTGGCGCTCGGGGCCCCCACCCCCGCCCTCCCCCAAGCGGGGAGGGGGTCGAAGGCCCTCCACCGAGGGAATGACTTGCTCCCTCCCCCCCTGGGGGAGGGTCGGGGTGGGGGCCGCGTGTGAAGAAAAAGCTTCAAGAGACTTCATGCCACCCTCCACTGCCCGCTGCACGCGGCCTCGATGCACTGCTCCGTCGTGCCGAACCAGGCCTGCAGCCCCAGGATGGCCGGCAGGTAGTGCGCCTGCTTGGCCGAGTCCAGCGCCACGACCCGGGTGCCCGGCGGCACCGCGCGGCTCATGGCGGAGCAGCTGTCGGTCATGATCTTGCCGCCCGCGGCTTCGATGATCCGGGTGTAGCCGTTGCGCGTGGCCACCTCCTTGATCGCACGCGGCGTGAAGATCCACAGCGCGCAGTCGGCGTGGATCTTCCGTCCTTCGAGCAGCTGCGCGGCCTCCCAGATCTGCTCGATCGTGTAATGCGGGCACCCCAGCATCACGTAGTCGACCTTGCGCTCGCTGCCATTGGCGTTGATGCGCTCCAGCGTCTCGCGCCGCTCCCTTGCGCCGTAGTGCCGCACCTCGAGCGCGCGCCGGCCGCCGTAGGCCTGCTCGGCGGTATTGGCCTCGGGCGTGACGCCGACGATGTGGTACATCTCCACGCCGCCCGAGGACGAAGCCGCGGCCCCGAAGTGCTTCAGGCGCGGCAGGTTGGGCACGGCGCCGACCCCGTGGATCACGGGCACGCGGTCCTGCACCCACTGGCCCATCCAGTACCCCAGCAGGCCCCAGTCCTCCACGCTCTCGACGGGGATGTCCAGCTGCACGCCCAGGGTGCCGAGGCGGAACTCGTCGCGGTGGAAACCCCAGTCCGGGATGCGGCAGGTGATCATGGCCGCACTCGTGCTCTCCCGCCCCTCGGCGTTGGTGCGCGCACCCAGCACGGAATTGCAGTAGATGACCGCCGAGGACTCCATCCACGCGCAGTGCTCGCCGCGGGTGGGCACGTTGCCCACCTGGTAGGGCGTGCAGGTGTTGAGGATCTGCACGCCCATGCGCGCGGCCGATGCCTCGCTGCGCTCGTAGAACCGCAGCTGCTGCTCGCTGATGCCCATCTCCTGCGGATGGTGCGGATCGAAGCCGAGCTGCAGGTGCGAGCTGAAGGCCTTGACCTTGGGCACCGGAACGACTTCGGCCGAGTCCAGGTTGAATTCGCTGAACACCGCGTCCAGCCCACCCTTGTTCAACGCGAAGTCGCGCATGAAGGGCGTGGTGGCGGTGACGGTGCCGCAGACGTTGCGGGTCTCCACGAGGCGCTCGGCGCCCAGCGCCTCGCCGTAGCGGATCAACAGGTCCATGGCCTTCGCAACGGCGGCGCCCTGCTCGCCGTCGCGCATGGCTTTTTCGATGTCGGTGAGCTGCACGCTCAGGCCTCCACGGTTTCCGTGGTGCGCAGGAACACGCCCTGCGACTGCAGCGCCCGCTGGAGCTGCGCGATGTCGACCGCGCGCGGCTGGACGCCGGCCTGCACCGCCAGCGCCGCAGCCACGCCGGCGGCTTGCCCGGTGATCCAGCATTGCGGAATCTCCCGCATGAAGCCGTGCGAGTTGCGGTCGCAGGAGATGTGGCGCCCGCAGGCCAGCAGCCCGTCCAGCGTCTCGGGCACCAGCGCGCCGTAGGGGATGGAGATGTTGGGGAACTTGGGGCTCACGGCCGGCGACACGCCGATCTCGTCGGGCAGCGCGCGGCCCTCGGGCCACTGCGAGCGCAGCACCGCGCCCACGCCCTTCAGGCGCCGCGCGTGGCGCACGCCGATCTGCGGGGCCGACTGCAGCATGTAGGCGCCCTCGAAGCCCGGCGCCTTGGCCTGGTAGTAGGCCAGGTGCGCGGCCATGGCGCGGTGCGAGCGCACCTCCACGGCCGTGAGGTCGTCCACGTCGAGCGCGGAGTAGCCGCTCTGGCGCGGGCCCATGAAGAGCGCGATGTCGTTGCGCCAGGACACGAAGGGCCGCTCGAACAGGCCGCAGGCCTCGCGGCCGCCGGCCATGAAAGCGTTGTAGCCGTCCGGGTTGCCCGAGCGGAAGGCGATCCAGCGGTCCATGTCCACGCCGCCGAAGAGCCAGGAGGTGTTCATGCAGTGGTGAACGTCCGCCTCCTCGATGTCGTTGGTGAAGGCGGCGCCGGCGCGGGCGAAGAGGTCGCCGTCGCCGGTGGCGTCCACCACCACCTTGGCCCGGATGGCCATGCGGCCTTCCTTGCTCTCGAAGGTGGCGCCGACGACCTTGCCCTCCTCCACCAGCGGCAGGCAGGCCCAGGAGTGATAGACGAGCTTGACGCCACGCTCGATGACGATCTCCTGGCTCAGGAGCTTCAGGCGCTCGGGGTCGATGGTGGGCGACCAGGTGACCACGCCGTGGTAGGCCGCGGTGCGGAAGGACCAGTGGTGGGCCTTGGCCGCGTCCTGCGAGCCCCAGTCGGGCTGCGGCGGGCCGGCGACGGCGTCCTGCGGCAGGCGGTCGAACAGTTCCTCGGCGAAGCCGCGGATGACGAGCTGGCCTTCCCAGTCCGTCATGCGGTCGATCCAGATCACCAGGCCGCCGGTGGACAGGCCGCCCAGGTGGTTATAGCGCTCCAGCAGGACGACGTCGGCGCCCTGCTTCGCGGCGGCGGCCGCGGCGGCCGTGCCGGACGGGCCACCGCCGACCACCAGCACCTCGCACTCGCGGTACACGGGGATGTCGCGGCCGGGCTCGTGCACGGTGCCCAGCTGCGGACGCGGGGGCTTGGCGTCGCGGTCGAAGATGTCCGCGGTGAGGATGCGCTCGTCGGTGCGGGTGATGGTTTTCATTGGGCTTATTTTGGACGTGGCGTCCATTAAATGCAAGTTCGGCGGTGTGTGAACTCCCTCCCCCTCTGGGGGAGGGCTTGGGGTGGGGGCCCCGCGCGCCGACCATGCCGCTTCTCTCGCGCCCCCTTCCCGGCCTTCCCCCAGAGGGGGAAGGTGCTTCCGGGACCCATCACTTCTTCACCAACACCGCCCCCTCGTTCAGCGGCCCCACGTTCGCCCGGTAGATCTGCAGCCAGCCCTTGTCGAACAGCGGCCTGGGTGCCTGCCACGCCGCCCGCCGCGCGGCGATCTCGGCCTCGTCCACCTCCAGGTCCACGACGCGCTGGTCCAGGTCCACCGTCACCGTGTCGCCATCGCGCACCAGCGCCAGCGGCCCGCCCACGGCCGACTCGGGCGCCACTTCCGCCACCACCAGGCCCTTGCACACCAGTCCCGACAGGTGCCCGTCCGTGAGCATGGCCACCTCCTCGCCCAGGCCCGCGCCGTCGATGGCGAAGACCACGCGCGAGGCGCCGCCGCCCATGGCCGGGCCCCCGCACGCGCCGGCGCCGCGCATGACGATCACCTGCCCCGGGCGGATGGCCTTGTCGCGGATCGCCTGGACGGCGGCGTCCGAGGTATCGAAGCAGATCGCCGGCCCGGTGAAGCGCCGCACCTTGCGCTCGCCGATGCCGGGCTTGATGAGGGCGCCCTCGGGCGCCAGCGAGCCGCGCAGCAGCACGATGGCCGGGCGCGGCGAGACCGGGCGCTCGATGGGCCGGATCACCTCCTCGTCGCCCACCCGCACCGCCTGCAGGTTGTCCGCCACGGACCGGCCGGTCACCGTGAGCGCCGAGGTGTCCAGCAGCGGCGCGAGCTGCTTCATCAGCGCCCGACAGCCGCCCGCGGCCTCGAAGGTCTCGATCAGGTGCTCGCCGATCGGTCGCAGGCCGGCCAGCACCGGCGTCTGCGGCCCGAGCTGCTCGAAGAGCCCGTAGACGTCCACGCCCGTCTCGCCTTCGGTGGCCACCGCCTGCAGGTGCTTGACGGCGTTGAGCGAGCCGCCGATGGACAGCACCGCGCGCACCGCGTTGGCGAAGGCGCCGGGCGAGAGGATGTCGCGCGGCTTGAGGTCGTCCCAGACCATCTGCACGATGCGTTCGCCGGCGCTGCGGGCATCCGCGAACATCTTTTCGGACAGGGCCGCGACCGGCGCGCTGCCCGGCAGCGCCAGGCCCAGCGCCTCGCAGACGATGTGCATGGTGTTGGCCGTGCCCAGGCCCGAGCAGACGCCCGGCGTGCGGATGGCGCTGCGGCTCATCTCCACCACGTCCTCCACGGAGGTGGCGCCACCCACCTGGGCGTGCATGGAGTGGATGAAGACCTCCTCGATGTCGTTGTGGTGGCCCTTCCATTCACCGCTGGCCTGGTAGCCGCAGGGCACCAGGATCGTCGGCACGTTCAGGCGCGCGGCGGCCATGAGCTGGCCGGGCACGGTCTTGTCGCAGGAGGTCAGGCACACCATGCCGTCGAGCTGCGCGCCCTCGACCGCCACCTCGATGTCGTTGGTGACCAGGTCGCGCGCGCCCAGCATGTAGGCCCCGCGCGCGCCCGCGCCGGTGACGAAGTCGCTGGGCGCTGCGGTGCGGATCTCGAAGGGCACGCCGCCCGCGGCGCGGATCGCCTCCTTCACCACCTTGGCCACCTGGTCCAGGTGGCTGTAGCAGGCCGCCAGCTCCGAGCTGCTGTTGACGACCGCGATCTTGGGCTTCTCGCTGTCGGATTCGGGGATGCCCATGGCCTGCCACTGGGCGTTGCGCACGGCCCAGAGGTAGGAGCCGCGGGGGAAGTTGCTGCGCAGCTTGCGCGGAGGGGTCATGTCAGGTCTCCAGGGTTGTGGAACTCCCTCCCCCTCTGGGGGAGGGTTGGGGTGGGGGCCCGCGCGCCGGCCATGCTGCTTCTCGCGCAGCCCCCATCCCCGCCTTCCCCCAGAGGGGGAAGGGGTGGCTTCATGGGACGCTGCCGCCGATGTCGGCGGCCAGCGCTTTCGCCATCTCGACCAACTTCGGCCCGACCTCGTCGCGCAGCCGCTCCGGCGTAAAGACGAAGGCGGCGCCGCCGCAGTTGAGCGCCATGGGCTCGCCGCCCGGGCCGATCAGCGGCACGGCCACGGTATTGATCTCCCGGTGGAACTCCCCCGCCGACAGGCACCAACCCAGGCGGTCCGCCTCCGCCACGGCGCGGCGCAGGCCGGCCTCGGCCGCCTCGCCGTCCACGCCGCGCGCCAGGCGCAGGCTCTCCAGCAGCGCCTCGCGCTGGGGCGCGGGCAGCGACCAGGCATAGGCCCGGCCCAGGGCCGAGGTGGCGATGGGCGCGCGCGAGCCGACGTCCAGGCGCGGCGCGAGCATGCTCGCGCGCGGGCGGCAGGCCTCGATCAGCACCATGTCCAGGCCGTCGGGCAGCGCGAGATACACCGCGCCGCCGGTCGCCTCCGCAAGTTCGGCCATGCGCGGACGGGCGATGGCGCGCACGTCCAGGCCGGCCAGGAACACGCGGGCGAGCGAGACCACGCCCGGGCCGAGCATGTAGGCCTCGGTCACCGGGTCCTGCTTCATCAGGCCCAGTGCCACCAGCGTGCCGGCCAGGCGGGTGACCGTGGGCCGGGGCACGCCGGTCAGGCGCGCCAGCTCCGTGGGGGTGAGCACGCGGCGGGTTTCGGTAAAGCAGCGCAGCACCGCCACGCCGCGTTCCAGCGCGCTCACGGTGTCGCCGCGCGGCGCGTCCTTCGGGTTTTCATCGATGACCATGTCTTGCGGATTTTGGACGCTGCGACCAAAATCCGCAAGCTCGCCCTCAACACCAGGAGACCCGCCCCATGTCCGCCCGCATGTTCGCCACCCGTTTTTCACGCCGCCACGCGCTGGCCCTGTTGGCCGCTGCGGCCACGCTGCCCGCCCCCCTGCCCCTGCTGGCCCAGGACTTCCCCCAGCCCGGCCGGCCGATCCGCCTCGTCGTGGGCCTGGCGGCGGGCGGCTCGCTGGATGCGCAGGCGCGCTCCATCGCGCGAAAGATCACCGAGCAGTCCGGCCAGCAGGTGGTGGTGGAGAACAAGCCCGGCGCCAGCATGATGCTGTCGGCCACCGAGGTGATGCGCGCGCAGCCCGATGGGCACACCCTGCTGTTCGCGCCCTCGTCCATCTTCGCGCAGAACCCCCACACGCTCGCCAGCGTCCCCTACGACCCCTTCAAGGACTTCACGCCCATCACCCTGGCCACCAAGGGCCCGCTGGTGCTCACCGTGCACCAGTCGCTTCCGGTGCAGAACGTCAAGGACCTGGTGGACTGGGCCAAGGCCAACCCCGGCAAGCTCAACTTCGCCTCGTTCGGCACCGGCACCTCCTCGCACCTGTACGCGGTGGCCTTCGCCAAGGCGGTGGGCATCGAGGTGACGCACGTGCCCTACAAGGGCACGGCCGACGCCGCGCGCGACCTGCTCGAAGGCCGCGTGCAGGCCTACTTCGACGCCGCGCCCACCGCCATCCAGAACGCCGCCGGCGGGCGCATCCGCATGATCGCCGTGGCCGCGCCGCAGCGGATGCCGGCGGCGCAGCAGGTGCCCACCTTCACCGAGCAGAACGTGCCCAACCTCGACCTCACCAGCTGGATCGCGGTGGTCGGCCCGGCCGGCATGCCCCCGGCCATCGTCAACAAGGTCAATGCCCTGTTCACGCAGGCGCTGCGCACGCAGGACGTGAAGGACTTCATCGCCAAGGGCGCCTACGAGGCCTCGCCCACCACCCCCGCCGAACTCGCGGCGGAGATGCGCTCGGCCTATGACAAGTGGGGCGCCATGGTCAAGCAGGTGGGTTTCCAGAAGCAGTGACCGTCGCCAGGCCGTCCGGCGCGAGCGCATCGAGCTGCGCGCGGGCGGCCGCCTGCGTGTCACCCGGCGGACGGGGGCGACGCGCGTCCTCCAGCACGGCGCGGACCTGCTCCTCCACCGCCTCCTGCGCGGCGTGGTGGACCATGTGCCCGGCGCCGCGGACGATGTGCAGCCGGCTGTGGGGCAGCTCCGCGGCCAGGCGCCGCGAATGCGTGTCCGGATCGACCACCCGGTCGTGCGCGCCCGCCAGCACCGCCACCGGCACGCGCAGCTGGGGATAGCGCGGCGCGAGCAGGCGCACCTGCGGCAGCATCAGGGCGCCGTCCTCGGCGGCGGCTCGCAACTGCGACGGTCGCAGCAGCAGTTCGCGCGCGAGCTGCTGGAAGAAGTCCGGCGGCACCTCGCGCGGCGCGAAGGCCTGCCGCACCGTATGCCCCAGCAGCAGGCGGGCCGAGACGGCAGAGACGGTGTAGCGCATCGCATCGCCCAGCACGGGCAGCGCCACCGGCGCGACCATCAAGGACGGTCCGTAGAGCGTGGGGTAGTAGTAACCGCTCGCCAGCACCAGGCCGGCCACGCTGGCCGGGTAGTCCAGCGCCATGGCCAGCGCGACCAGCGCGCCCAGCGAATGCCCCAGCACGAGCGGCCGGTCGGCGCCGAGCGCCCCCAAGGCCCGGTGCAGCAAGGCGGCCTGCGCCCTGGGCGTCCACAGGCGGTCCCTCGGCCGGCTGCTGTGGCCGAAGCCGGGCCGGTCGAACAGGATCACGCGGTAGTCGCGCGCCAGGCGCTGCACCAGGCCGCTGGCCAGCAGGTCGGCCGAATAGAAGGCATTGCCGTGCAGCAGCGCCAGGTCCGGCCCGCTCCCCCAGGTCTGGTAGTGCAGGCGCACGCCGTCCAGGTGCATGAAGCGTCCGGTCGGCGGATGCTCGCGCTCGGCCCGTCGGGCCCGCTCGTGGACCCAGGCGGCGGTCGCGCCCGCGAGCGCGCCGGCCACCAGCAGCCCGCCGCGCCATCGGCTGGACCGCGCGGGCGCTTCGCCGAAGAGATCAGCCATCGTTGCGTCCTCCATCCTGCCTGCCACCTTCCAGGGTGTGCTCCACGTACAGGTGCCGCACCATCACCATGAGCACCACCATCAGCGGGGTCGCCAGCACCGCCCCCATCACCCCGAGCATGCTGCCGAACACCAGCACCGCGAACAAGGCCAGCACCGGCGGCAGGCGAACCGCCCACTTCTGCACCAGCGGCATCAACAGGTTCGACTCGAGCTGCTGGACGGCCAGCATCACCAGCGCCACGTACAAGGCCATCTGCGGCCCTTCGGTGAAGGCGAACAGCACCGCCAGCAGCCCCGCGGCGAGCGGCCCGAAATACGGTACGAACTCCAGCAGGCCGGACAGCAGCCCCAGCGCCATGGGCAGCGGCGCTCCCACCAAGGCGAGGCCGGCGGCGGTGGCCACGCCCACCACGACCATCGACACGCCCTGCCCCTTCAACCAGCCGACCAGCGCCCCGGCACAGCGGTCCAGGGTGTCTGCCAGCAAGGGGCGGTACTTCTGCGGCGCCAGGCGGACCACGCCGCCGCGGTACAGCTCCCGCTCGGCCGCCAGGTACACGCCGCCCAGCACGATGAGCACCAGGTCGAGGGTCGCGTTCAGGGTCACGCTGGCGGCGGACGCGATGCGGCCCATGGCCAGGTCCTGGCCGACGCTCTCGTCCCAGAGGTCGAGGATGCTGCGGCCGAAGGGCTGCTCCCGCAGCCACTGCCGCAGGGCCTCGACGGCGGAGCCCAGGTTGGCACGCAGGCTGTCGAACTGCGCCGCCAGCGCATCGCCCACCATCCAGGCCATGGCGGCCACCAGGATGGCGATCAGGATCACGGCCACCAGGACGCCCATTCGGTGCGTCATGCCCAGCCGCGCGATCAGCCCGGCCAGTCCGCTGACGATCACCGCGACGATGACCGAGCCGAAGACCAATAGCGCCACGTGCCGCAGGTGCCACACCAGCAGGGCGGTGGCGACGAGCGCGATGACGACAAGGACCCGGGCGACGAAACTCATGGAAGGTGCGGCTGCGGCACTGCCCCAAAGGCGGGCCGCAGGGCTACCTTATGCGCCGCGCACCGGGCGCTCCTGTAGGAGCGATTCGCCGCCCTCGGGTTCGGCAGTGCCTGTGCGCGGCCGGGCATGCCCCGGCGACCCGTCGACCAGCAGCAGGGCCGGGCACTCGAGCCAGCCCCGCACCGACTGGATGAATCGCGCTGCGTCCATGCCGTCGATGACCCGGTGGTCGAAGGACGAGGACAGGTTCATCAGCCGCCGGGGCACCACGGCGGCACCCTGGAACATGGGCCGCTCCACCACCCGGTTCACCCCGACGATGGCGACCTCCGGGTGGTTGATCACCGGCGTGCTGGCGATCCCGCCCAGGGCGCCCAGGCTGGTGAGCGTGATGGTCGAGCCACCCAGCACCTCGCGCGGCGCGCGCCCGCCGCGCACCGACTGCGCCAGCCGCGCGATCTCCCGGGCCAGGCCCCACAGGTCCTGCGCCTGGGCGTGCCGCAGCACCGGCACCATGAGGCCGGCATCGGTCTGCGTCGCCACGCCCAGGTGCACCGCGTCGAAGCGCGTGACCACGCCGGCCTCGTCGTCGAAGCGGGCGTTGAGCTGTGGAAACTCCTGCAGTGCCAGCACCATCGCGCGGGCGATGAAGGGCAGCAGCGTGAGCCGGCCGCGCGCCTCGCCGAACCGCTCGTTGAGCTGGCCGCGCAGCCGCTCCAGCTCGGTGACGTCGATCTCCTCCACGTAGCTGAAGTGCGGGATGCGCCGCATGGACTCCTGCATCTGCTGCGCGATGCGCCGGCGCAGGGCCGTGAGAGGCACGGCGTGTTCGCCCTCGCCCGCCTGGGGCTCGGGGGCCCGGCCCTGCGCGGCGTGCGATGCCTCCAGGTCCTCGTGCGTGATGCGCCCGCCCGGGCCGCTGCCGCGCACGCCGTGCAGGTCGATATCCAGCTCCCGCGCGTGGCGCCGCACCGAGGGTGAGGCCAGGGGCCGCTCGCCCGGCGCGAGCGACGCGGCCGAGGCCGCGGGCATGTGGGCTTGAGCCGGTGCCTGCGGCGCGGCGGGGGACGGCGTGGGCCCTGCCGGCCCTGCCGGCGCCGGCTCGCGCGCCTGAGTCGCAACAGCCGGCTCGCGCACCGGCTGGGCTGCCGCCTCGCGCACATTGCCCGGTCCGTCCACCTCCAGCCGGATCAGCTCCGCCCCCACGGCCATCATCTGCCCGGCCTCGCCGCCCAGCGAGGCGACCTGGCCGCGCACCGGCGACGGAATCTCCACGGTGGCCTTGTCGGTCATCACGTCGGCGAGGACCTGGTCTTCCTCCACCGCCTCGCCCGGCCGCACGCGCCAGGCGACCAGTTCCACTTCGGCGATGCCTTCGCCGATGTCGGGCATCTTGATCGCGTGAATACCCATGACTACTCCATCACCCGCCGCATGGCCGCGCCCACGCGCGCGGGCCCGGGAAAGTAGGCCCATTCCTGCGCGTGCGGATAAGGCGTGTCCCAGCCGGTCACGCGCTCGATGGGGGCCTCCAGGTGATAGAAGCAGTGCTCCTGCACCAGGGCCGACAGCTCGGCGCCGAAGCCGCTGGTGCGCGTGGCCTCGTGCACGATCACGCAGCGGCCCGTCTTCTTCACCGAGGCGACCACGGCATCCAGGTCCATGGGCCAGAGCGAGCGCAGGTCGATGATCTCCGCATCCAGGCCGGTCTCCTCGGCCGCGCAGTGCGACACCCAGGCCATGGTGCCGTAGGTGAGCACCGTGAGCTGCGAGCCGGGCCGCAGGACCGCGGCCTTCTCCAGCGGCACGGTGTAGTAGCCCTGCGGCACCTCGCCCAGCGCGTGGCGCGACCAGGGCACGACGGGGCGGTCGTGGTGGCCGTCGAAAGGGCCGTTGTAGAGCCGCTTGGGCTCCAGGAAGATCACCGGGTCCTCGCACTCGATGGCGGCGATCAGCAGGCCCTTGGCGTCGTAGGGGTTGCTCGGCATCACCGTGCGCAGGCCGCACACGTGGGTGAACAGCGCCTCGGGGCTCTGGCTGTGGGTCTGGCCGCCGAAGATGCCGCCGCCACAGGGCATGCGGATGGTGAGCGGGCAGGTGAAGTCGCCCGCCGAGCGATAACGCAGGCGCGCGGCCTCGGAGACGATCTGGTCCGAGGCCGGATAGAAGTAATCCGCGAACTGGATCTCCGCCACCGGCCGCAGCCCGTAGGCCGCCATGCCCACGGCCACGCCGACGATGCCACCCTCGTTGATGGGCGCGTCGAAGCAGCGCGAGCGGCCGTACTTGGCCTGCAGGCCTTCGGTGACGCGGAAGACGCCGCCGAAGTAGCCCACGTCCTGGCCGAAGACGACCACCTTGTCGTCGCGTTCCATCATCACGTCCATGGCCGAACGCAGGGCCTGGATCATGGTCATGGGCTTCTTCTCGCCGGCCTCGGCGGCCAGCCGGGCCTCCTGCGTGCGGGTCAGCATGGGGACGGCCCTCCTTCGGCGGCCTGCGCCGCGCGCTGCGCGCGCAGGTGCGGCGGCACGGTGGCGTACACGTCCTCGAACATGCTCGCCGCGCTGGGGATGTGGCCGTCCAGCAGCGTGCCCTTGGCCTCGGCCTGCTTGAACGCGGCGGCGACCTCGGCCTCCAGCGCCTGCCGGGCTTCCTCGTGCTCCTGCGCCGACCAGGCGCCCAGCCCCGTGAGGTGCGCGGCCAGCCGCGCGATGGGGTCGCCCAGCGGAAAGCGCGACCAGTCGTCGGCCGGGCGGTAGCGGGACGGGTCGTCCGAGGTGGAATGGGCGCCGGCGCGCAGGGTCACCCACTCGATCAGCGTCGGCCCCAGGTTGCCGCGCGCGCGCTCGGCGGCCCATCGCGAGGCGGCCAGCACGGCCAGGAAGTCGTTGCCGTCCACCCGCAGCGAGGCGATGCCGCAGCCCACGCCGCGCGCGGCGAAGGTGGTGGACTCGCCGCCCGCGAGCGCCTGGAAGCTGGAGATGGCCCACTGGTTGTTCACCACGTTGAGCACCACCGGCGCGCGGTACACGTGGGCGAAGGTCAGCGCCGTGTGGAAGTCCGCCTCGGCCGTGGCCCCGTCGCCGATCCAGCCGGAGGCGATGCGCGTGTCCCCCTGGATGGCCGAAGCCATGGCCCAGCCGACGGACTGGATGAACTGGGTGGCGAGATTGCCGGAGATGGAGAAGAAGCCGGCCCGCTTGTACGAGTACATGACCGGCAACTGGCGGCCCTTGAGCGGGTCGCCCTCGTTGCTCATGAGCTGGCAGATCAGCTCGGACAGGTCGATGTCCTCGCGGGCGAGCAGCAGGCCCTGCTGCCGGTAGGTGGGAAAGCACATGTCGCCCGGCTGCAGCGCCTGCGCATGCGCCACCGCGATGGCCTCCTCGCCCAGGCACTGCATGTAGAAGGAAATCTTCTTCTGCCGCTGCGCCACCATCATGCGGGCGTCGAAGGCGCGCGTCTTCATCATGGCACGCAGGCCGCGGCGCAGCTGCTCCACATCCACCTCGGGGGCCCAGGGACCGACGGCGCGGCCCTCCTCGTCCAGCACGCGCACCAGGTCGTAGGCCAGGTCGGCGGTGTCGAAATGGGAGGTATCCACCGGCGGCCTGCGCGCGGCGCCCGCCGGCGACAGGTGGAGATAGGAGAAGTCCGTCGCGCAGCCGGGTCTTCCGGTCGGCTCGGGCACGTGCAGGCGCAAGGCCTGGGGTTCGCTCATGCAACGCTCCTCGCGCAGGGGGTGCCTGCGAAAAGGTCGATGGACGGCTCCGCTCGCCGGGTGGGCGGGGGCGCCGGCGTGCCGCGGGGTGTGGCGGCTGGGCCAGTCTAAGCGGGATGGCGGGCTTCGTGGGGTGCCGGGTTGGCGCTCGAGGCCCCCACCCCAGCCCTCCCCCAGAGGGGGAGGGAGTGGCTGCCCCTTCCCCCTCTGGGGAAAGGCTGGGATGGGGGCCTGCGTGAAGCAGCGCAACCGGCACGCGCAAGCTTCCTGCACAGAACCCCGCTTGCGCGCCTCGATCCACACGATGCATGCGCGCCCTCCGACGCATCATGCGTGGATCGACGCATCCTCCCAGGAGCCTCTGCCATGAACCCCGATTCTTCGACCGTCGAACGATCCGACAAGCACGGCCTGGCCGCCGGCGCTGCCGCCGCAGCGCCCAGCCCCGACTGGACCATTCCGCAGGGCTGGGAGCAGTACACCGCGGACGAGCATGCGGTGTGGAAGACGCTCTTCGAGCGCCAGACCCGGCTGCTGCCCGGGCGCGCCTGCGATGCCTTCGTGGAAGGCATGCGCGCCCTGCCCATCGGCGCGGACGAGATCCCCGACTTCCGGCGCCTTTCGGACGTGCTGATGAAGCGCACCGGCTGGCAGGTGGTCGCGGTGCCGGGCCTGGTGCCGGACGAGGTCTTCTTCGAGCACCTGGCGCACCGCCGCTTTCCAGCCGGCAACTTCATCCGCAAGCCGCACCAGCTCGACTACCTGGAAGAGCCCGACGTCTTCCACGACGTCTTCGGCCACGTGCCCATGCTGATGAACCCGGTGATCGCCGACTTCATCCAGGCCTATGGCGAAGGGGGCCTGCGCGCGCAGCGCCTGGGCCGGCTGCCGCAGCTCGCCCGGGTGTACTGGTACACGGTGGAGTTCGGCCTGCTGCGCCAGCGCGACGGGCTGCGCATCTATGGCGCGGGCATCGCCTCGTCCTATACCGAAAGCCGCTTCTGCCTGGAGAGCGACTCGCCCAACCGCATCCGCTTCGACCTGGAGCGCGTCATGCGCACGCGCTACCGCATCGACGACTTCCAGGAAACCTACTTCGTGCTCGATGACCTGGAGGAACTGCTGGCGCTGTCGCGCATCGACTTCGGACCCTTGTACGAACGCCTGGGCTCGGGGCCGGAATACGATCCCGGCGACGTCCTGCCGCAGGACGAGGTGATCCACCGCGGCAGCGGCAGCTACCACCACCCGCAGCAGGAGGGCTGAGCGATGCAGGAACGAGGCGAACGCGTGGTGCTGGTCACGGGTGCGGCCGGCAACCTCGGGCGTGCCGTGGCCCAGGCCTTCCTCGCCCAGGGCGAGCGCGTGGTGCTGGTGGACCTGCGCCGCGAGGCGCTGGAGCAGGTGGCCGCCGGCATGCCGGGCCAGACGCTGGTCGCGCCGGCCGACCTGCTCACCCGCGAAGGCGCCCAGGCCGCCGTCGATGCGGCGCTCGCGCGCTTCGGCCGGCTGGACGTGCTGTGCAACATCGCCGGGGGCTTTCGCATGGGCGAGGCGGTGCACGAGACCAGCGACGAGACCTGGGACGCCCTCATGGGCCTGAACGCCCGCACGGTCCTCAACACCTCCCGCGCCGCCGTGCCCGCGCTGCTCGCGCAGTCCCGGGGCTGGATCGTGAACGTGGCGGCCGGGGCGGCGCTGCGCGGCGGCGCGCAGATGGGCGCCTACGCGGCCTCCAAGTCGGTGGTGATCCGCCTGACCGAATCCCTGTCCGCCGAGCTGCGCGAGCGCGGCATCAACGTCAACTGCGTGCTCCCCTCCATCATCGACACGCCCGAGAACCGCGCCGCCATGCCGCAGGCCGATCCCGCGCGCTGGGTGGCGCCGGCCGAGCTGGCGGAGGTGATCCGCTTCCTGGCCTCACCGGCAGCGCGTGCGGTGCACGGCGCGGCGGTTCCGGTCTCGGGGCTGTCGTAGCTTTCCTTCGGCGCGCCTGCGCGGCGGCAGCACCGCACCCGTCCTACGTTCCGGCAGGCGTCCTGCCGATTGGCCCCTCCTCGGCCCCTCGGCCCAATTCCGGGAACGCAAGCTGCTGCACGAGGATTCCAAGCGCATGGCCCAGGTCCCCCACCGCACCGGCAAATCTCCTCCACCGGAGTGGCCATGCGGCTCTTGATCTTCGGCCTGACGGCGAGCTCGTCCTGGGGCAACGGCCACGCCACGCTCTGGCGCGGCCTGTGGCGCGCCCTCGCGCAGCGCGGCCACCACCTCAGCTTCTTCGAGCGTGACGTTCCCTACTACGCCGAGCACCGCGACTGGACCGACCCGCCCTCGGGCGCGCTGGTGCTCTACGAGGACTGGGCCGCCGTGCTGCCGCGTGCGCGGCGCGAGCTGGCTGGGGCCGACGCGGCCATCGTCACCTCCTACTGTCCCGACGGCGTCGCCGCCACGGCGCTGCTCGCCGAACAGGCTGGCCGCGCGCGCACCGTGTTCTACGACATGGACACGCCGGTCACGCTGGAGAACCTGCGCGCCGGCCGGCCCGTCGCCTACCTAAGCGGGCGGGGGCTGCGCGACTTCGACCTGGTCCTGAGCTACACCGGCGGCGCGGCGCTCACCGAGCTGCGCGAGCGCCTGGGTGCCCGGCACGTGGCCACGCTGTACGGGCACGTGGACCCGCAGGTGCACCACCGCGTGCCGCCGCAGCCGCACCTGCGCAGCGAGCTCTCCTACCTGGGCACCTACGCGGCCGACCGGCAGGATCGGCTGGAGGCCCTGTTCATCGAGCCGGCACGGCGGCTGTCGCAGCGCAGCTTCCTCGTCGGCGGCGCGCAGTACCCGGCCGACTTCCCGTGGACGCCCAACATGCGCTTCGTGCGCCACCTGCCACCGCCGGAGCACCCGGCCTTCTTCAGCGCCTCGCGCCTGACGCTGAGCGTCACGCGCCGCGCCATGGCCGACAACGGCTGGTGCCCCTCGGGGCGGCTGTTCGAGGCCGCGGCCTGCGGCACGCCGCTGGTGAGCGACGACTGGCCTGGCCTGTCCGACTTCTTCGAGCCCGGGCGCGAGCTGCTGCTCGCGCGCGGCGCGCAGGACGTGATCGACGCCCTGGAGCGCAGCGACGCCGAGCTCGCCCGCATCGCGCACGCTGCGCGCGAGAGGGTGCTGGCCTGCCACACCTCGGCCCGGCGCGCCATCGAGCTCGAAGACCTGCTGGGTGCGCGGCACCCGGCCGCTGAGGGAGAGCCCGCGACCGCGTGAAGAAGGGACCAGGACGATGTGGGGAATCATTCCAGCCGCCGGCATGGGAACGCGCATCCAGCCCCTGGGCTTTTCCAAGGAACTGCTGCCGGTGGGCAGCAGCCGCGTGGGCGACGTGGAGCGCCCGCGTGCCGTGAGCGAGTTCCTGGTCGAGCGCATGCTGCTGGCCGGTGCCACGCGCATTTGCGTCGTGGTGGGGCCGGGCAAGTCGGACATCGTGCAGTACTACGGCTCCACGGTCGGACCGGCCGAGCTGTGCTACGTGGTGCAGCCCAAGGCGGGGGGCCTGTGCGACGCGATCTTCCGCGCCTGCTCGCTGATCCGGGCCGACGAGCCGGTCGTCGTCGGGCTGCCCGACACCATCTGGTTCCCCGAGAACGGCCTGTGCGAGCTGCCGGACGAGGTGCTCTCCTTCCTGCTGTTCCCCGTGGACCGCCCGCAGGACTTCGACGCGGTGGTGACCGACGAGGCCGGCTGGGTGCAGGAGATCCAGGTCAAGCACCCGGATGCGCGCTCGCACTGGATCTGGGGCGCCTTCAGGATGCCCGGCCACGTGCTGCACGCGCTGCATGCCCTGTGGCAGGCGCGCGGCCGCCGCGACGAGTTCATGGGCACGCTGGTCAACGCCTACCTCCAGGGTGGCGGCAAGGCGCTGGGCGTGCGCGCGGGCGCGGCCTACGTGGACGTGGGCACGCTCAACGGCTATCGGCAGGCACTGGCTTTGCTCAATAGCAAGCTGGCCACCGACACACCCGGCCCACGGTCCACCACCATCTGCAGCCATGCCGGCACGCCCTTGCAGAAGGACGCGAGCGTGGCCACCTCCTCGTGGTCACCGGCCATGGCCGCGCGCGCGGACCCGGACAGCGCGCCCCCGTCCGGCACCGCCGCCCCCTTCACGCGGGCGCAGATCGAGCAGCGCGTGCGCGAGCTGGGCGACTGGTTCCACAACCTGGACCTGCAGGGCGTGCACACCGCACCGGCGCACTTCCTGGGCGACTTCCCCACCATCAAGTGGAAGCGCTTCGCGCACCTGCTGCCACAGGACCTCGCCGGCCAGTCGGTGCTGGACATCGGCTGCAACGCAGGCTTCTACTCCTTCGAGATGAAGCGCCGCGGAGCAAGCCGCGTGCTGGGCATCGACTTCGACGACTACTTCCTGAACCAGGCGCGCTTCGCCGCCGAGGTGCTGGACGTGCGCGACGTGGAATTCCGGCGCCTGTCGGTCTACGACGTCGGCGCCCTGGGCGAGCGCTTCGACGTGGTGCTGTTCATGGGCCTGGTCTACCACCTGCGCCACCCGCTGCTGGCGCTGGACCTGATCCACGCGCACGTCGCGCGCGACCTGCTGGTGTACCAGTCGCTGCAGCGCGGCAGCGCCGAGGTGGAGCCGCTGCGGGAGGACTACGACTTCTGGGAGACCGAGGTGTTCGAGCGCCCCGGCTATCCCCGGCTGCACTTCGTGGAGAACAAGTACTCGCACGACGAGACCAACTGGTGGCTGCCCAACGCGGCGTGCAGCGCGGCCATGCTGCGCAGCGCGGGCTTTCGCGTGATCGCCCACCCCGAGGAGGAAGTGTTCCTGTGCAAGCGCGTGGACCTGCCCCCCGGGCCGGACGGGCCGCGGGTGGTGTATCCGGCGCGCAAGGACGCGGGAGCTTGAGCGGACACGTCCGATCGCCCTGGGTCTTACCGAAAGGCGTTCCGGGCCGAGCAAAAACCACGTTCGGGCTGAGCGTTCATTCACCCGGCCGAGCCCGCGTTGAAAGACATGCCCGATCAAACACATCCGTTCGCCCTGAGCCTGTCGAAGGGCTCACGGGGTGGTCTCGCGCGATGGGCTTCGACAAGCTCAGCCCGAACGGATGGGGAGGGCGAACGGCGTTGAGGGTTCGCTGTTTGTCGAGAGCCTGTCGAAGCCCTGCTCGAGACCACCCCGTGAGGGAGTCCTTGCTCTCAGCCTGAACGCACTACAGGTACCGCAGGTCGCGGTTGATCGCGGCGGCCGTCCTGAGCAACTGCGGCGTGAGGCGGGCCAGCACGTCGCGCAGCAGCCACCGCGGCGAGGGCACGGCGACGTTGACCGCACCGAGCGGCTGGCCGTCGCGGTCCACCAGGGGCGCGGCGACGGAGATGTCGCCGATGAAGGCTTCCTGGTCGTTCAGCGCGTAGCCCAGCTCCCGCGCCGCATCGAGCGCGGCCCGCAGGCCGGCGAGGTCCGTCACGGTGCGCGGCGTCATGGCTGTGCGGGTCGCGGCCTTGAGGCGGGCGAGCGCGTCGGCCGGGTCCATCCGCGAGAGGATCGCCCGGCCGGCCGCCGTGCAGAAGGCGGGCAGGCGCGAGCCGACGTGCAGGTCCACGCTCACCGCGTGCACGCTGGGCCAGCGGGCCACGTACACGATCTCGTCGCCCTCCAGCTCCATCAGGTTCACGGTCTCGCAGGTGCGCCGGCTCAGCGCCTCCAGGTGCGGGTGCGCGCGCTCGCGCAGTTGGTCGGTCGCGAGCACCGTATGGCCGAATTCCAGCATCCGGCCGGACAGGCGGAATGCCTTGGAGCCCGGGTCCTGGCGCAGGTAGCCGAGCACGCGCAGGGTGTGCGTGATGCGCTGCACGCCACTGCGGTCGAGGCGCGCGAGCTGCGCAAGTTCGGTCAGACCCACCGGGCGACCCGCCGCGTTGAGTGCCTCCAGGACCTGGAAGCCCTTGGCGAGCGAGCCCATGAAGAGGCGGCTGTCGCCGCCGGCCGCGACAGTGCGCGTGCGCGGCGTGCGGGCTGCCGGAGCGACGCCGGTCCGCTCAGCGGCTGGGGACGAGCGCGCCATACAGGTCGGGGCGCCGGTCGCGCCACCACGGAAACTGCTTGCGGGCAGCGGAGACCGCATCGAGGTCGATCTCGGCCGCAAGGAGCTGCGCTTCGTGCGTGCCGGCTTCGGCGACGACCATGCCCCTGGGGTCGACCACCATGCTGCGCCCGAGATGGTGCCTCGGCCCCTCGATGCCGACCCGATTGCAGGCGAGCACATAGACGCCGTTCTCGTAGGCCCGCGCCCGCAGCGGCACCTCCCAGATCGAGGCACGCTGCGCCGGATCGGCGTAGGTGGAGAACGCGATGGGCATGGCGATCAGCTCCGCACCGTCCAGGGCCAGCGCGCGCGCCGCCTCGGGGTAGAGCCGGTCGTTGCAGATCAGGATGCCGATCCGCGTGCCCGCCACCGCGAAGGTGCCGAGCGACGGACCAGGCGCGAAATAGAACTTCTCGAAGCTCCCGGTGCCGCCCGGGCCGGCGCTGGGGAAGTACGCCGGGATGTGCGTCTTGCGGTACCGGCCGACCTCGCGGCCTGTTTCGTCGTAGACGAAGGCGCTGTTGAACCAGCCGTCGGCCGCCCGCTCCGCGAAGGGCAGCACGAGCGCGATGCCGTGCCCGCGGGCCTTCGCGCGCAGGGACTGCAGCACCTCGTGCCGCTCGTCCATGAACCAGCGATCGAATTGCTCCTCCAGCCGGTTGGCGAAAAAGGGCGTGAGGAACAGCTCGGGGAAGGTGAGCAGGCGCACGCCGAGCCGGGCGGCCTCGTCCAGCATGGCATGGGCGGCGTCGGCGATCGTCTTCAGGTCGCCGTCCTCGACGCTTCCGGTCTGGGCGGCGGCGACGATGATCGATCCAGGCATCGGGGTCTCTCCGAGGTTTATCGCATGCCGATAATCCCATATTGCCTTCCGATACACCAGCCGCCTACAGTGCGTCGTCCATCCCTCTGAAACGCGGCCGCGGCCGCCTGCCTGGAGATCCTGATGCAACGTCGTACCTTCCTGCTCACCTCGGCCGCTGCGATGGCGCACGGGTCGGTCCTGGCCCAGTCCGCCGCCTGGCCTTCGCGGCCGGTGCGGCTGCTGATCGGCTATCCGCCGGGGGGCAGCACCGACGTGGCCGGTCGGCTGCTGGCCGAGCAGCTCGGTCGCCGCCTGGGCCAGCAGGTGATCGTGGAGAACCGTCCGGGCGCTGGCGGCACGGTGGCCGCCAGCGCCGTGGCACGGGCCGAGCCGGACGGCTACACGCTGATGCTGGCCGCCTCGCCCGAGGTGTCGATCGCGCCCATCACCATGAAGGCCATGCCCTACGACCCGGTGAAGGACCTCCAGCCGATCACGCTGGTCGGGCAGGTTCCCTTCGTGCTGGTGGTGAACCCCTCGGTGCCGGCGAACACGCTGTCCGAGTTCATCGCCCATGCCAAAGCGAACCCCGGCAAGCTCAATTACTCCTCCTTCGGCAACAACACCTCCAACCATCTCGCCGGCGAGTTCTTCAAGTCGGTGAGCGGCGTGCAGGCGACGCACATCCCCTACAAGGGCAGCGGTCCGTCCATCACCGACCTGATCGGCGGCCAGGTGCAGTACACCTTCGACACGCCGCCGGCGGTGCTCGAGCACGTTCGCGCCGGCAAGCTGCGCGGCCTGGCCGTCGCCGCCCGTGAGCGCCTGGACGGTGCGCCGCAGGTGCCCACCTTCGCCGAAGCCGGACTGCCGGCGTTCAGTGGCGGCACCTGGTTCGGCCTGTTCGCGCCGGCGAAGACGCCCTCCGCGGTGGTGGACCGCCTGAACAAGGAAACCGTCGCGGCGCTGAACTCGCCGGAGCTGAAGAAGGCCTTCAGCGACCGCGGCATCATCGCCTCGCCGCAGGCGCCCGACGAGTTCGGCCGCTTCGTGCAGGGCGAGGTCGGCAAGTGGAAGGACCTGGCCGCCAAGGTCGGCATCGTCGCGGAGTGAACCTGCATGAACGCAGTGACCAAGCCATGAGAACCCTCCTGACCCGGGCGACGCTGATCGACTGCGTCGAGCCGCGCGCGCAGGCGGATTGCACCGTGCTGCTGGAAGACGGCCGGATCCAGGAGATCTTCCAGGCGGGCCACGCGCCCGCCGTCGGCGACGCCGAAGTCATCGACCTGCAGGGCGCCTACCTGATGCCCGGGCTGTGGGACGTGCACATCCACCCCGACTACCTGCAGCTGTCGGACGTTCCTCTGGCCGACCAGGTGACGCTGTTCGGCCACCGACTGCAGGCGGCCCTGCTCGAATCGGGCATCGTCGGCTTCCGCTGCGCGGGGGCCCACCACTACATGGACGTGGCCTGGAAGCGGGCCTTCGACTCCGGGCAGCACCTCGGTCCGCGCCTGTTCGCCTCCGGGCACTTCCTCACCACCACCGGCGGGCACTTCCTCACCTCGGGGCACGCGAAGGAAGTGGACGGCCCCTATGGCTGGGTGAAGGCCATCCGCGAGGAAATCAAGAACGGCGTCGACCACATCAAGCTCAATCTGTCGGGCGGCATCATGGGTCCGGCCTGGGACCTGCACCGGCACTCCTTCCTGCTGGAAGACGAGCTCAAGGCCGCCTTCGACATCTGCAAGCTGCGCGAATTCAAGGTGATGGCCCATGCCACCAACCCGCAGGCGGTGAAGGCGGCCATCCGCCTGGGCGCGCACAGCATCGAGCACGGCTACATCCTCGACGACGAGTGCATCGAGCTGTTCCTGGAGCACGACTGCTGGTACGTGCCCACGCTGTCCATCAGCCACCTCACGCCGGGCCAGGCCACCAACGACTGGGAGCATCGCTGGGTCAAGAACCGCAACCTCTCGCACTCCCTGTGCTGTCGTGCGGACGCCGCCTCCGACGTGCACCAGGCCGGCTTCCTGAAGGCGCTGAAGGCCGGCGTGAAGATGGCGCTGGGCTCCGACATCCGTCCGCTGAAGGACGCCGCCCTGCTGGAGCTGGGGCTGTGGGTGCGCGATGGGGCCACGCCCTGGCAGGCGCTGGTGGCCGCCACACGCAGCGGCGCGGCCATCTGCGGCATGGGCGACGAGTCGGGCACGGTGGAGAAGGGCAAGATCGCCGACTTGATCGTGGTCGGCTCCAATCCGCTGGAGGACATCAATAGCGTGCGCCGGCTGCAGCTCGTCTTCAAGGACGGCCGGCTCGTGTCGGACAAACGGGCGAAGGCGCGTTGACGTGAACGCCAGCGCCCAGCCCCGCGTGGCCGTGGTCGGCGCCGGCATCGTGGGCACCAGCATCGCCCTCGCCTTGGTCAGGCGCGGGGCGGAGGTACTGCTGGTGGACCGCGACGAGCCGGGCCACGGTTGCAGCTTCGGCAACTCCGGCGCGGTGAGCCCGGCCTCGGTGGCGCCGCTGGCCATGCCGGGCGTGCTCGCCTCCGTGCCCGGGATGCTCCTGGACGACGAGAGCCCGCTGTACCTGCCCCTGCGCTACCTGCCGCAGGCGCTGCCCTGGCTTGCCCGCTTCGTCGCGTCCGCGCGGCCGGCCGCGGTGGAGGCCGCGGCGAAGAAGCTGCACGAGATGCATGCGGGCGCGCTCGATGCCCACGAGGCCATGACGCGCGAGCTCGGCGTGCCCGAGCTGTTCCTGCGGCGCGGCCACCTGCACCTGTACCCCGACGCGCAGGCGCTGGCGAAGGATGCCGGCGGCTGGCGACTGCGCGAGGCCTACGGCTTCCGGGCCGAGCGCCTGGACCGCGCCGGCATCGAGGCGCTGGAGCCCCGCGTCGCCGCGCGCTACCGGGTGGGCATGTACCTGGCCGACCACGCCACCATCCGCAACCCCTTCCGCTACGTGCAGGCGATGGCCCGCGCCTTCGCGGACGCCGGAGGGCGCATCGTGCGCGGGCAGGTGCAGTCGCTCGTGCGTGATCGGGATGGCTGGCACCTGCGGCGGGCTGGCGGCGCGGACGGCATCGCCTGCGACCACGCGGTGGTCGCCGCGGGTGCCTGGTCGCGCGAGCTGCTGGCGCCGCTGGGGGTGCACCTCGCGCTGGAGAGCCAGCGCGGCTACCACCTGCAGTTCCTGGGCGCGCACGACCTCGTGTCGCGCACCGTGGTGCTGGCCGACAGGAAGGTCTTCGTCACGCCCATGGAAGACGGCCTGCGCGTCGGCGGCACGGTGGAGATCGGCGGGCTGCATGCACCACCGGACGAACGCCGCGCGGCGGTGCTCGGTCGAATCGCCCGCGAGACCTTCACAGGCCTGGACGACATCCCCACGCGCACCTGGATGGGGCACCGCCCGTGCATGCCCGACTCGGTGCCCGTGGTCGGCCCGGCGGCGGGGCACCCGGGCCTGTGGCTCGCCACGGGCCACGGACACCTCGGTCTCACCGATTCCCTGAACACCGCGCAGCGCATCGCCACGGCCCTGCTCGGCGAGCCCTCGGCGGCCGCACGGCCGACGCCCGCATTGGCCCGCGCCTGATCCACCCGACCCGAGGAGTTTTCGATGCCCCGCTCCACCCGCCGCTTCCTCGCCGCCGCCCTCGGCCTGTCCCTCGCCTGCGGGGCCGCCGTCGCGCAGTCCCCCGCATCCGCCCCGGCGACCGACTGGCCTACCCGCCCGGTCCGTCTGGTGGTCCCGTTCCCGCCCGGCGGCTCCACCGACGTGGTCGCGCGCCTGATCGGCGAGAAGCTCACGCAGTCCCTCGGTCAGCCGGTCGTGGTGGACAACCGGGCCGGAGCCGGCGGCACCACCGGCTCCGACCTCGTGGCCAAGGCGGCCCCCGATGGCTACACCTTCCTCATGGGCACCAGCAGCACCCACGCGATCGCCCCCAGCCTCTATGCCAAGCCGCCCTACGACCCGTCCCGCGACTTCACGCCGGTGACACTGCTCGGGACGGCCACCATCCTCATGGTGGTGCACCCCTCGGTACCGGCGAAGAACGTCACGGAGTTCGTCGCCCACGCGAAGTCGAAGCCCGGCGAACTGATGTTCGGCTCCACGGGCAACGGCAGCGTCTCGCACCTCACCGCCGAGTACTTCAAGTCGCTCGCCGGGCTGAACCTGCAGCACGTTCCGTACAAGGGCGATTCGCCCATGACGCTGGACCTGGTGGCTGGCCGGGTGCATGTCGCCTTCGGAACGGCGGTCGCATTCCTGCCGCACGTGCGCAGCGGCAAGCTGAACGCGCTGGCCGTCACCGACGCCAAGCCCTCTCCCGTGGCACCGCAGGTGCCGACCGTCGCCGCTTCGGGCCTGCCGGGGTTCGAGGCGCTGCAGTGGTTCGGGCTGCTGGCACCGGCCAGCACGCCGCCGGCGGTGGTGAACCGCATGCACGCGGAGGTCGCGAAGGCGCTGCAGACGCCCGAGGTGCAGGAGAAGCTGCAGGGACTGGGCATGCAGATCGTCGGCGGAGACCCCGCGTCGTTCGCGGGCTTCATGCGCGCGGAATCGGCCAAGTGGGGAAAGATCGTGCGGGACTCGGGGGCGAAAGTGGACTGAACGTGTGAACGGACGCGGGCGCGCGATCCGCGGATGGCGACCGCACGGGGGCGTTGTCCAGGAATACCTCCACGACATTCCCTGAGCTGGCTGCCGACGCTGGCCGAGTCGCACTTGGGCTGGACACCCTGGCCTCCGCGTCATGGAGACATGCGGCCCTCGTGCGCCCCTGCGATCCGCGCGTCCGGCTTGATGCGGCGCAGCAGCACCATCATCTCGCCCTCGATGCGGTCCAGCGCGTCCGGCGTGTGGCCCTCGAAGCGCAAGGTGAGCACCGGGGTCGTGTTGGAGGCCCGCACCAGGCCGAAACCATCCGGCCAGTCGAGACGCAACCCGTCGACGGTGCATGCCTGCGCCGCGCGGGGAAAGTCGCCATGCGTCACCAGCGCCTGGGCCACCCGGTGGGCCTCGCCCTCCTCGCATGGCACGTGCAGCTCCGGGGTCGCGAAGCTGTTGGGAAGTGCCTCCAGCATGGCGCCGGCGTCCGCCTCGCGCGCAAGGATTTCCAGCAGGCGGCAGGCGGCGTAGGTGGCATCGTCGAAGCCGTACCAGCGCTCCGCGAAGAACACATGGCCGCTCATCTCGCCGGCCAGCGGCGCGCCCAGTTCGCGCATGCGCGCCTTGAGCGCGGCATAGCCGCTCTTGTGCATGACGGGCTGCCCGCCGGCGGCCGCGATGGCTTCGCCCAGGCGCTGCGTGGACTTGACGTCGAACACGATGGGCGCGCCCGGCAGCCGCGACAGCAGGTCGCGCGCGAACAGCATCATCTGCCGGTCCGGAAAGACGATCTGGCCCGAGGGCGTGACCACGCCCAGCCGGTCGCCGTCGCCGTCCAGCGCCAGCCCGAGTTCGGCGCCGGTGGACTGCACGAGCGCGACCAGCTCGCGCAGGTTCTCCGGGCGGCTGGGATCCGGGTGGTGGTTCGGGAAGCGCCCATCCACCTCGGTGTAGAGCTCCACCACCTCGCAGCCGATGGCCCGCAGCACCGAGGGCGAGGAGGCGCCCGCCACGCCGTTGCCGCAGTCCAGCACCACCTTCATGGGCCGGGCCAGGCGAATGTCGGCGGCGATGCGCTCGCGGTAGGCGGGCAGGATGTCGTGGGCGCGCTGCGTGCCGCAAGACGCGTGCGGCGCGGCTTCGGCCTCCATGGCTTCGCGCAGCCGCTGCAGGTCCGCCCCGAAGACCGTCCGGCCCGAGCGCACCAGCTTGAAGCCGTTGTCGCCGCTGGGGTTGTGACTGGCGGTCACCTGCACGCCGCTGGCGCACAGCGTGTGGGTGGCGAAGTACATCATGGGCGTGGTGACGCGCCCCAGGTCGATCACATCGACGCCTGCTGCGAGCAGGCCCTGGGAGAGGGCCTGCGCGAGCGCCGCACCACTCAGGCGGCCGTCGCGGCCCAGGGCCACGGCGCGCTCGCCGGCCTGCAGCACCTGCCGGCCGAAGGCGTGGCCGACGGCGGTGGCGAGCGCTTCGTCGATGCCGGCGGGATAGGCGCCGCGGATGTCGTAGGCCTTGAAGACGCTGCGCGCAAACTTCATGGCGCAAGCTTCGGATCGGGCCGGGGCTGCTCCTGTAGGACGGCGCCCCCGGCCGAGGCCGCGCAGCGGCCGTGCTTTACAGGCGCTTGGCCATTTCCTTGGCCCAGGCGTTGCCGCCGGCCAGCTGGGTCTGCGCGCTCCAGCAGAACATGCCGCGCAGGCCGGGGTGGGCCGCCTTCGCCGCGTCCCACTCGCGCAGGCAGTCGGCCATGGACGGGCCGTTGCTGTAGTTGGCCGAGAGGCCCACCACCGTCCTCTTGTCGCCCAGCAGGCCGACCCAGGTGTCCACGCGGCCCTTGATGTAGCCGGGGGCATTGAAGCCGGACCAGTCGTAGAACTGCGGGCCGGCATAGTCCAGCACGCCGGCCTTGGCCATGTCGGCCATGAGGCGCTGCTGCTCGGGCGAGTTGGGTTGCGGCGGCGCGGTGATGGCGAACTCGGAGCCGTACAGCGCCTTGAGCTGGCTGGCGATCCAGACCATCTCCGTGGAGACCGCGGCCACGTTGCCTGCGCTCAGGATGTGGGCCTCGAAGTTGTTGAAGTCCAGGCCGTCGAAGCCGCCCAGGCGGGCATACATGACCTTGATCGATTCGACGAAGTTGGTGGACTTGGTGCGGTTGTCCCAGGCGTAGCCGGCCTGCGCGCCACCGGCCGTGAGGATCACGCGCTGGCCGCGGGCGCGGCAGGCCTGGATCTGCTCGGGCTTGACCGCGTCGTAGTGCTCGAAGAAGAAGGCGCCGTTGCCGCCGTTGTTGTAGCTGCCGTCGGAGCCGCGGCTCTCGGGCTTGGCATGGAAGAGATAGATGACGTTGAACTCGACCGGAACGTCGGTGATCTTGAAGCGGCCGGTGTCCCAGGTGGTGTAGTAGCAGCCCAGGATCTTGTCGGGCAGGCCCTTGGCCGCCACGGATTCGACCGCCGCGGCACTCGGCGTCACGGGTTGCGGGCCGCTGTCCACGGGCGTCACGGGCACGGCGGAGCCGACGGTCTCGACGCCCAGCGCGCCACCCCCGCCGCCGCCACAGGCGGTCAGGGTGAACACTGCTGCGGCAGAGCCGGTATGAAGGAAAAGGCGTCGGTTCATGGTTCAACAACTCGAATGAAGGTGGCGGGGCGCGGAGCCCGGAGCCCGGGGGGTTGAAAGATGAGCCGAGGCATCGACGGCCTGCCGCTTCGCTTCGCCGCAGATCCTCTGCGACTCGGCTCAGCTCAGGACTGACCTCAGCAAGAGCCGCGAATGTAGTAGGCGCAGTCCGACAAGCCAGTAGGCAAGTGACTACAGACGTTACGAAACATGAGCTTGGACGTTTCGTGAGGAGTTTCACGAAAGCAGCGCCCGAGCGTCCTACATGCGTAGGAGTCGGCGCACACGCCTGTGGGACGGGAGCCCTGCAAGCTCAGGGGTTTGGCGGGCTCGGCCGTACACCACCTGAGCCACCGCTTCGAACGGTTCAGGTTGCCTACGGCAGAGCTGAGTCGGCGCTCAGCTCATGCAGACGGTTACGCTTTTCCGGGCTGGGGCCGCCCTCGCTGCCCGCGAGAGCCACGCGCCATGCCTGCATCGGCCGCTGCCATTGCTTTGCAATCTGTTGCGCCCGCCCGCGCGCGTGCTCGGCACCATCTGGGCGTGGGCCCGTGTGTGCGGCCCGACTTCACCAAGAGGAATCTGATATGGGAACCATGGCCAAGGTGGCCGCGCTGGCGGTCGGCGGCTGGCTGCTGTCCAAGCAGTTGAAGAAGCGGCGGGAGCCGGGATCGAACTCCGGCGTGAAGGAGTCGATCGACGTCGACGTGCCGGTGAGCGCGGCCTACAACCAGTGGACGCAGTTCGAGGAATTCCCCAAGTTCATGGACAACGTGGAGAGCATCCAGCAGATCGACGACACCCACCTGCGCTGGCGCGCCAACATCGGCGGCAAGACCAAGGAGTGGGTGGCCGAGATCACCGAGCAGACGCCCGACCAGCGCATTGCCTGGCGCAGCACTGAAGGCCTGCGAAACGCCGGCGTGGTCACCTTCCACAAGCTCAGCGACAACCGCACCCGCGTGATGCTGCAGATGGACTACGAACCGGAGGACATGACCGAGAAGATCGGCGACGCCCTGGGGGGCGTGCGCAAGACCGCGCGCGGCAACCTCAAGCGCTTCAAGGAACGGATCGAGTCGCAGGGCCACGAGAGCGGCGCCTGGCGCGGCACGGTGACGCGGCATTGAGGCTGGCGGCCCACTCGCGCCGTTCGAGCGTCTCGCGCGATGGGCTTCGACAGGCTCAGCCCGAACGGGTAGGGGTTGGGTTCGCTGTTTTTTGAGAGCCCGTCGAAGCCCAAACCAACTCCCACCCACGCGCTTGACAGGCATCCGGGCAAACCCCTAGCCTGTGGGCTCTTGTCTCCTAACGACCTCGGGTCGTCTTGCAAGCCCGCTTCCTGCGGGCTTTTTTTTTCGCCCGCCGTGAAGTTCGCCATGGGCCAATAATCTGCGCTTTGCGAACTCCCCCGCCCGAATGCTCACTGCGAACGCCTCCCTGCCCCCTCCCGCACCCGCCGACGAACGCGAATACGTCATGGGCCTGGAAAAAGGCCTGTCCGTCATCGAGGCCTTCGGCCAGGTGCGCGGGCCGGCCACGCTCACGCGCCTGGCCGAGATCACGGGGCATTCCAAGGCCTCGGTACGCCGCTCGCTGCTCACCCTGTGCCGCCTGGGCTATGCCGTGCAGGACGGGCGCGACTTCCAGCTGGCCGCGCGCTCGCTGCGCCTGGGACACGCCTTCGTCGCCTCGGACCCGCTCAGCCGCGTGGCGCAGCCCATCCTTGAGATGACCGCCGAACGCACGCGCGAATCGGCCTCCGTGGCGGTGCTCGACGCGCAGGACGTGGTCTTCGTGGCCCGCGCCACGCACCGCACCAGCCTCTCCTGGGGCCTGGGCATCGGCGCGCGCCTGCCCGCCTACTGCAGTGCGACAGGCCGCGTGCTGCTGTCCGAGCAGCCGCGCGAGTACGTGGAGTTCATCCTCAACCGCATGAGCCGTCCGGCGCTCACGCCGCACACCCGCACGGGGCTGGCCGAGATCCTGGACCAGATCGATCAGGTGCACGCGCGCGGCTGGGCCGTCTGCGACGAGGAGCTGGAGATCGGCCTGCGCTCCATCGCCGTTCCCATCCGCACCGGCCGCGGCGAGCTGGTGGGCGCGCTCAGCCTCTCGGTGGCGACCAGCCGCATGGACTTGCCGCAGATCGTGGAGCAGTTGCTGCCCGAGATGGAATTGGCGCGGCGCAGCTTCGCTTCGGTGTTGTGAGCCAGGAGCGTCTGGCCACCCTCCCGGGCGGATTCTCCGGGGTGGCCGACGGGGACGCAGTGCTATAAGTTCTTGCGCCTGCCGGCCTGGCAAGGGAGCGCTCAAGCCGCGCAGCATGCGCGCACCCCTCCTCGCGCTCCCGTTTCGCCCACCGCATTGGAGACCGCCATGTCCCAGCAGAACGTCACCCTGGTCCAGTCCATCTATGAAGCCTTCGCCCGCGGCGACGTGCCCGCGGTGCTGGCCCTCTTCGCCGACGACATCGAGTGGATCGAGGCGGACCATTTCCCCTACGCGGACGGCAGTCCGTACCGCGGCCCGCAGGCGGTGGTCAACGGGGTGTTCGCCCGGCTGGGCGCCGAATGGGATGGCTTCTCCGTCCAGCCCAAGGAACTGCTCGACGCCGGCGATCGCGTCGTGGCGCTGGGCACCTACCGCGGCACGTACAAGGCCACGGGCAAGCCGGTACAGGCACAGTTCGCGCATGTGTGGTCGCTGCGCGCCGGCAAGGCGGCGAAGTTCCAGCAGTACACCGACACCCAGCAGTTCGCGCAGGCGGTCGGCGCGGTTGCGGAAGGTGCCCACGCCTGAGCGGCGCGCGTCCCTTCCCCCGACTCCCTGCCCCTAGTTCCTGAACTTCTGCGTCACCATCAACCCATAGCGCCCGCCATCGAGCACCGCGATGCCCACGCGGCCGAAGCCCGGGCGCAGGATGTTCGCGCGGTGGCCGGGGGAGTCCATGAGGCCCTGGTGCGCGAGTTCCAGGCTGCGGGCGAAGGCCAGGTTCTCGCCGGCGAGCAGGAAGCGCACCCGCGCCGCGCGCATGCGGTCGAAGGGGCCCGCGCCTTCGGGCGTGACGTGCGAGAAGTAGGCCCGCGTGAACATGTCGGCCGCATGCGCCCTCGCAACCGCCTGCAGCTGCGGGTCGGGCGCGAGCGGAGGCAGTCCGCGGCGGGTGCGCTCCGCGTTCAGCAGGTCCAGCATGCGGGCCTCCAGTTCGGGCCGGGCCGGTGCCTGGGCCACCGCGAAGGGCAAGGCGACGCGCTCGTCGGAGCCCGGCTTCACGATCAGGCGGCCCAGGGTGTTCTGCACCGCGTCCTCGAACACCGGCGCGAGCTGCGCCTCCAGCCATTCGGCCGGGCGCACCAGCACACCGGCCAGCGTGCTCTCGCGCGCCAGGGTGCTCACCCGGTCCAGCCAGGGCACGGTGAGCAGCAGCAATGCGAGCAGCGCGGCATGGACGAGCCCGACCGCCAGCCCGGGCACGAGTCCCAGCACCCGGTTGGCCGCATGGCCGTGCACGCGCCGGGGCAGCACCGCAAGGGCGCGCCCGACCAGCAGCCCGAGCGCGAGCCGCACCAGCAGCAGGATCAGCACGAAGGCCAGCGGCTCCGTCCACACGCCCAGTGGCAGGCCCCCGCCTTCCAGCATCCGCGCCGCGCCCCGCCAGCCCCACAGCGCGGCCACGAAGGAAGCGACCAGCATGGCCAGCTGCGCGGCGCCGGCAACGAAGCCCTGGCGCCAGCCGCCGAAGAGGCCCAGCGCGATGACAAGCAGGAGGAAGAGGTCCAGCAGGTTCAGGTCGAGAGGCACGGGCATGGGCGGCAGCAAGGCATGGCTGCCGACGAGCCTACCCGGCGCGCACGCCCTGCCCTGTAGGACCGCGCATCACAGCACGAACGGCCGCCCCGTCACCGGCGTGCTGGGCACCGCCATGTCTTGGCGGGCCATGATGCCGGCCTCCCAGGCCAGGCGCCCCGATTCCACCGCGAGGCGGAAGGCGCGCGCCATGGTGACCGGATCGCGCGCCTGCGCCACGGCGCTGTTCAGGAGGATGCCGTCGAAGCCCAGCTCCATGGCTTCCACCGCGTCGCGCGGCGAGCCGATGCCGGCATCGACGATCAGCGGCACGTCCGGCAGGCGGGCGCGCAGCGTGCGCAGCGCGAAGGGATTGAGCAGGCCCTGGCCCGAGCCGATGGGCGCGCCCCAGGGCATGAGGATGCGGCAGCCCACGTCCAGCAGGCGCTGGCAGCTGACCAGGTCGTCGGTGCAGTAGGGGAAGACCTCGAAGCCGTCCCGCACCAGCGTGCGCGCGGCTTCGACCAGCTCGAAGGGGTCCGGCTGCAGCGTGTGCTCGTCGCCCACCACCTCCAGCTTGATCCAGTGCGTGCCGAACAGCTCGCGCGCCATGCGCGAAAGCGTCACGGCCTCCTGCGCGCTGCGGCAGCCGGCCGTGTTGGGCAGGAGGCGCGCGCCGCTGTCCCGGATGATCTGCAGGAAGTCGTTGGGCTTGCCCTCGCCCGCGAGCTGGCGCTTCAGGCCCACGGTGACGACCTGGCTGCCCGAGGCGGCAATGGCCTCGCGCAGCACGGCCGGCGAGGGATAGCCGGCGGTGCCGAGGAAGAAGCGGCTGTCCAGCGCGGCGCCGCCGATGTGAAATGGCATGGAATCAGCCTCCGGTGATGGCCTGGAACGTGAATACGGCGTCGCCCTCGCGCAGCGCGCAGGCCGCGCGGGCCTCCCGCGCGATGAACTGCTGGTTGACGGCGGTGGCCAGGGTCTGGGGCGCGGGCGTGAGGCAGGCCACGAGCTGCTCCAGGGAGCTGCCCGCAGGAACCTCGCGCGGCTCGCCGTTGACGGTGATGGTGATGGTGGTCGTGGTGTCGTCGCTCATGGCGGGTTCCCGTCGGTCGCGCCTGCCACGCCCAGCCGGGCCAGGCCCTCTTCCACCAGGGCCGGAGCGATGAGCCAGCCGTGGCGGAACAGCCCGTTGACCTCCAGCATGCCGGGCGCGCAGCGCAGCTCGGGCAGGTTGTCCGGCAGGGCCGGACGCAGGTTGGTGTCGGTGTGCAGCAGGCGCGCCTCGGCCAGCGCAGGCAGCACGCTGTGCGCGGCGGTGAGCAGCTCCACGATGCTGCGCACCGAGATGGGCGAGCGGTCCTCGCTCTCGATCTCGCTGGCGCCCACGACGATGCGATCGCCCGTGCGCGGCACGATGTAGACCCGGTGGCGCGGGTGCAGCAGCCGCAGCGGGCGGTTCAGGTGCAGGCCCGGAGCATGCAGGTGGATGATCTCGCCGCGCACGCCGCGCACCGGCTGCTCGGGCCGCGCGCCGGTGCCGCGCACGTCGATCACCCAGTCGGCCTCGGTGCGCTCACCCGCGGCCTGCACCCAGCCCGCACCGAGCGACTCCACGGGACGGCTCCAGTGGAATCGGGCGCCCGCCGCCGCGGCAGCTTCCGCCAGGGCGGCCATGGCCTGCACGGTGTCGATCTGCCCTTCGCCGGGCAGCAGCCAGGCATGGGCCATGCGCTGCACGTCGGGTTCCAGCTCGCGCAGCTGTTCGCCGGTGACCGGCTGCGGGGCGCGGCCGGCCGGCGCCTTGGCGGCCAGCAGGTCGATCACGCGCCGGGCCGCGCCTTCGTCGCCGCGGTGCGCGAGCAGCAGGCTCCCGGCAAAGCGCAGGTCCACCGGCGAGGGCAGGCTGGCCACCAGCGCGGGCCACAGGGCCAGGCTGCGCAGGCCCAGCGCGAAGACCTGCTCGTCGGCGCACTCCAGCTCGGCGACCGGACTGAGCATGCCGGCGGCCGTCCAGCCCGCCGCGCCGCGCGCCTGCGCGTCGGGCGCGGGGTCGAAGACGCGCACCGCGTGCCCGGCGCGCGCCAGGTGCAGCGCGAAGAGGCGCCCGAGCAGGCCCGCGCCGGCGATGGCGATGCGAAGGCTCATGCGCCCTCCCCCGCCGGCAGGCTGGGATGCGGCCAGGCGGGGACGGTCGCCGCCGCCGCCTCGGCCCGCCCCGCCTCGAAGGCCTCGCGCAGCGCAGGCACCACGCGCGCCGGCACCTCGCCCAGGCCGCGCACGATGCACACGCCGTCCGCGCCCGCGGCCGCGGCCGCGCGCACCTGCGGCGCCTCCAGGATGCCGCCGATGGCGACCACCGGCGCACCGGCCCTGCCGCACCACCAGGCGAGGTTGTCCAGGCCCTGCGGCACCCAGGGCATGTCCTTGGTCGTCGTGGGCCACACCGGCCCGCAGGCGATGTAGCGCGGCGCGAGCGCGCGCGCCCGGCACAGCTCCCACACGCTGTGCGAGCTGATGCCCAGCGTGAGCCCGCGCGCGAGCAGCGCGGCGCGACCTTCGTCGCCCAGCGCCAGCAGGTCCTCCTGGCCCAGGTGGACGCCGGGGGCGCCGAGCTCGGCGGCCAGGGCCTGGTGGTCGTTCACGATCAGCTCGACCCCGGCCTCGCGGGCGAGCGCGACGCAGCGGGCCAGTTCCTCGTGCAGGCCGCGCTGCCACGCGGCATCGGCATCGCGCGGTGTCTTGATGCGCACCTGCACGCTGTGCACGCCGGCCTCGATGACCTGCGCCAGGCGCGCCGCGCTGTCCACCAGCGCGTACAGGCCCATCGGCTTCGCGCCGGCCACCGGGCCAGCCGGCTCGAAGCGCGGCGCGTCGCCCCAGGACAGGCGTGGCAGCTCGCCGCCGTGCGCCTCGTGCAGGGCGAGCAGCGCCGCGTCCGCGGCCACGAAGCCGCGCCGGGTGGCCACGGGGAAGACCGCGCGCACGCGCTCGGCCAAGTCCCCGGGCGCGGCCGCATCCAGGCGCACCCAGCCGCGGGCGTGCCCGGCTTCCAGCCAGTGCAGGCTGCCGCCGGATGGCTGCGGGACGTCCAGCACGCACACGGTGGCGCCGCCGCGCGCCCGCAGGCCGGCCGCGTGCGCGGGAATGTCGGCGGCAGGCAGGCCCAGCGCGCGCGCGCCAAGGAGTTCGATCGACAACGACGTGTTCACAAGGGCCTTCATTTCATGACGAGTCCGCCATCGACGAACAGCACCTGCCCGGTCACGAACCCGCTCCACTCGGAAGCTAGGAACAGCACGGGCCCGGCGATGTCCTCCGGCCGGGCGATGCGGCGCAGCGGCGTGGCGGCGGCGATCTGGTCGCGCAGCGCGGCGCGGGTGTCCGCGCTGGCGGCGGTGGGATAGACCAGCCCGGGCGCCACGCAGTTGACGCGCACGCCCAGCGGGCCGAGTTCGGCCGCGAGGTTGCGGCTGAAGCCCACCAGCGCCGACTTGGCGGTGGTGTAGGCGTGGTAGGGCACCAGCGGATGCTCCACCAGGTTGCTGGCCACGTTGACGATGGCGCCGCGGGCGCGCTGCTGCAGGTGCGGCAGCGCCGCGCGGCACACGTGGTGCGCGGCCCCCACCGCGCCGTCGAACTGCGACTGGTAGTCGGCCCAGTCCAGCTCGCCGAAGCGGCGGCGCCGCTCCGGGTCGAAGGCATGGGCACGGAAGGCGTTGTTCACCACCACGTCGAGCCGGCCGAAGGCCTCTACGGCCTGCCCGACCAGGCGCTCGGCCTCGGCCACCTGCGTGACGTCGGCCTGCAGCGCCACGCCGACGCCGCCGGCCTCGCGGCAGTCGGCCGCCACCGTGCGGGCGGCCGCTTCGTCCCGCAGGTAGTTGACCGCGACCGCCGCGCCCTCGCGCGCGAAGGCGCGGGCGATGGCCGCGCCGATGCCCCGGCCCGCGCCGGTGACCAGCACCGCCTTGCCTTCGAAGTTCATGGCGCGGCGAGCAGCTCGGGACTGACCACGCCGTCCAGCCGCAGCGGCCGGGAGACGAGCCCCAGCGCGTGGTACACGTCCGCCGCCTTCTGCAGCGAGGCCAGGTCCATCGCGCCCAGGCCCGCGCGCTCGGTGAGCGGCGAGACGGTCGAGGCGTTGCGCAGGCGCACGATCTCGGCGTTGAGCGACGGGTCGCTGCCGTCGATGGCGCGCGTGACGGCCAGGCGCGCGGCTTCGTCGGGCTGGGCGATCATCCACGCGGCCGCGTTGCGGTAGGCACGCAGGAACCGGCGCAGCGCCTCCTTGCGCTGCTGGAACACGGCCTCGCGCACGACGAACAGGTCGCTGGAGACGGGCAGCGAGTCGCCCACCTCGATCACGTTCACGTCCTTCACGCCGCGCCGGCGGGCGACGGCCAGGCCCGTGTCGGTGGCGGCGGTGGCGTCCACCTGCCCCTGCATCAGGGGCGCGAAGTTCAGCAGCCCCGTCACCACGATCTCCACGTCACGCTCGGCCAGGCCCGCCTGGTGCAGCAGCACCAGCAGGTTCTGGCGCGTGCCGCTCGCGAGGCTGTAGACGCCGATGCGCTTGCCCTTGAGGTCGGCCGGGCGCGTGATGCCGCTGGACTTGAGCGCCACCACGTTGAAGACGTTGCGCGGGTAGATGTCGTAGATGGCGCGCAGCTTCTCGCCCTTGTCCAGCGCCGCGAACAGCGAGCCGGGGTCGGTGAAGGCCACGTCGGCCTGGCCGCTCAGGATGTTGCGGATGGCGTCGCCGCCGCCCGCGCCGGGCACGTAGGCCAGCTCGATGCCCTGCGCCTTGTAGAAGCCCTTGTCGGGTTCGGCCAGCAGCGGCATGACTTCGGTGATGGGCTTGCTCCAGCCGGCCACGGTGATCTTCTCCGGCGCCGGCTGGGCGCGCAGGGCGGGCGGGATCGCCGCCAGGGCCGAGGCCGCGATCAGGTGGCGGCGGGTCAGGGTGTGCAGGGGCATCGTTGCTTCCTCAGGCATGGGCTTGGACGGGGGGCGCGGGGACGAATGAATAAGGGCGCAGCAGCCAGCGCTCCAGCCACAGCGTGGCCTGGTAGGCGGCCCCGCCCAGGGTGGCGATGAGCAGCAGCACGGCGAACATGAGGGGCGTGTCCATGCTGCCCTGCGCGGCGATGACCAGCGCGCCCAGGCCGCGGCTCGCGCCCATGAACTCGCCGACCACGGTGCCCACCAGCGCCAGCATGACGGCCACGCGCAGGCCCGCCAGGATGCCCGGCAGGCCCGTGGGCAGCTTGAGCCGCCACAGCACCTGCGCCCGCGTGGCGCCGAGCATGCGAAACAGCTCCAGCCGCTCGGGCGCGACCTGGCGCAGGCTGGTGAGCGTGGTCTCCAGCAGGGGAAAGAAGCAGACCAGCGCGGTGATGACCACGGTGGACGTGAGTCCGAAGCCGAACCACAGGATGAACACCGGCATGAGCGCCAGCTTGGGCACCACCTGGCTGGCGACCACGTAGGGCGTGAGCAGCGCCCGCAGCGGGCGCGATTCGGCCATGGCCACGCCGGCCGCGAAGCCGACGCCGCAGCCCAGGACCGCGCCCAGGACCAGCGCCTGCGCGGTGGCGGCCAGGTGCGGCAGGAAGTAGCCGCTCGCGAGACCCCGCCACAGCGCCGCCAGCACCGCCGAGGGCGCCGGCAGCACCAGCGCCGGCAGCCCCAGGCTGCGCGCGGACCACTCCCAGGCGGCGACCAGCGCCACGCCCAGCAAGCCCGAGCCGGCCCACAGCCGCCAGCCCGCGGCGCTCATGCGCACACCCCCGCGCTGTCTTCCAGGGCTGCGCGCACGCGCGCCACGGCGCGCGCGAAGGTGCCATGGGCACGCAGGCCGGGCGGCCGGGGGCGCGGCAGGTCCACGACGAGCGTCCGGGCGAGCCGGCCGCCCGCCATGACGCTGACCCGGTCGCCCAGGTACACCGCTTCGGCGATGTCGTGGGTGACGAAGAGCACCGTGCTGCCCTCGTCGGCGCACAGGCGCAGCAGGTCCTGCTGCAGTTCCTCCCGGGTGATGGCGTCCAGGGCCGCGAAGGGCTCGTCCAGCAGCAGCAGCGGCGGCGCCGGCAGCAGCGCGCGGGCCAGCGCGGCGCGGCTTTGCTGGCCGCCCGAGAGCTGGCGCGGATGGCGCTGCGCCAGGCCGTCCAGCCCCAGGCGCGCCAGCAGGTGCAGCGCGCGGTCCCGGTCCGCCGGAGCGGGACGGCGCTGCAGCGAGATGGGCAGCAGCACGTTGTCCAGCACGCTGTGCCATTCGAGCAGCGTGGGCGACTGGAACACGAAGCCGATGTCGGCCCGCGCCTGTGCGGGCGGGCGCCCCCGCAGGCGCACGTGGCCCGAGCGGGGCTCGACCAGCCCGGCGGCGAGCTTGAGCAGCGTGGTCTTGCCGCAGCCGCTGCGGCCCAGCAGGCAGTGCAGCTCGCCCCGGGGCACGTCCAGGTCCACGCCGGCCAGCGTGGGCGCCGCGCCGCCGTGGGCGAAGGACAGCGCCTTGAGCTCCAGGAAGGCCGTGCTCACGGTGCGTCCTCCTGCGCGTAGGGCGCCAGGCGATCGGCGGCGCGTTCGGCGGACGCTTCGATCTCGACCATGCGCACCAGGTCCAGCAGGTTGAAGCGCCCGTCGTGGTGCCAGCCCGCCTCGGGCAGCGCGAGGGCGCCGAGGGCCGCGATGCGCGTGACGCCCGCGCTCGCCAGGCGTTCGGCCAGGGCGAAGAGGCGTGCCGGCGCGGCCGCCACGCCCGCCGACTGCAGCACGCCGGCATGCGGCGCCAGCGCGTCGGCGGCGGCTTCGAGCGCGTCGACCGCGACCACCTGCACGCAGCGCCAGCCGGGCGTGGGTGCGAGCGGGCGCGCCCGCGGGCTGAAGGCCACGGCCCAGGCGCCGTCGTCGGCGGCGAAGAGTTCGTCGCCCTCGCCGCCCCAGGCGCGCGCCTCGGCCGCATGCCGCCAGCCGGCAAGCGCGGCGGATTCCTCCAGCGACAGCGGGCGGCGCGCGAAGCGCTGCGCGAGCTGCGCGAGCTCGGCGGCGAGGTACTGCGCGAAGTCGCGTGGCGCGACGGCCCCACCCCGCTCCACGTAGATCACGTGCGGCGAGTAGCAGCCCTGCTGCTCCCAGCGCACCACGTCCAGGGCCGCCGCCCGGGCCAGCGGCGGGCCGCGGTGCGCATCCAGCGCGCAGCGCGCCACCAGGGACAGCCCCAGCTTGTGCCCGTAGGGAAGAAAGCGCGTGCCGGCGGGCACCTGCTGGCGCAGCTGCGCGATGGCCGCGTCACCGCCATAGGCCAGCACCGTGTCGGCCTGCGCGTGCAGCGTGCTCGCCGGCTCCGGCTCGCCGCCCGGCCACCAGGTGACGGCCAGGGCATCGGCCAGCGGCGGATGCAGCTCGCACAGCAGCCGCGCGACGACCGACGCGAACACCGGCTCGGCGCTGGGCAGCTTGCCCACGCTCCCCGCCTTGACCAGCAGGCCGCTGGCCAGGCTCCACAGCGGCAGGCCCGGCACGTTGCCGGCCCAGTGGTGCACCAGCAGCGCCGGGCCGATGGCCCGCACGAAGCCGCCCTTGCGGGCCGGCTGGAACTCGTCCAGCACCTTGGGGTTGGCGAAGTCCTCGGCCACGAAGCGATGCAGCTGCGGCGCGCGGAAGGCCTGGAGGTAGGCGCCCAGGCCCAGGCGCACCATCTGCGGGTCGTAGCCGGTGACGCGCGGCAGCAGTTCGTCCAGCTCGCGGCGTGCCGGGTCGTCCGCGTCCAGCAGGCGCATCACCGCGCGGTCGATCAGCGCCACGATCTCCGAGACCCGCAGCGCCTGCAGCTCGCGCCGCGCGCCCTCGCGCACATGGGCCGCCAGCGCGCGCATGGCCGCGGGGTCCAGCCGGGGCACCCGCACCTGCAGCGCGCCGCCGTCGAAGGACAGCGCGTGCCACTGCGCCGCGTCCGCGAAGGCGGCGGGGAGCTGGCCGGCCTGGAACGTGGTCACGCCGAGGCCCCCTGCAGGAATTCCTCGGCCGCGAGCGAGCAGCCCTGGGCCTGCGCGCCCTGGGCGCGGCCCAGGAGCAGGAAGCCGCCGTCCTGCTGCACGCCCACGTCTTCGGTGAGGAGGGTGGTGCTGCTGTTGAAGCTGGCGAGGTCGCAGTGCACGAGCAGGCCCCGCTCACCGGCCGGCAGCTCGCGGCCCGTGAGCGGGTCCACCACGCGCGAGCGGACCCAGTGCGGGCCGCGCTTGACCGAGGGCACCGCGGCATTGCCCGCGTCGTAGAACTGCGAGCTGAGCTCGGTCATGCCGTACATGTTGATGCAGCGCTCGCGCGGCACGCCCAGCGCCGCGGAGAGGCTGCCGTAGAAGTCCTCCAGCGGCAGCTCGCGCGACTGGCCCTTGTAGCCGCCGGTGTCCAGCAGGCGGCTTCCGGGCGGCAGGCGCAGCGCTTCGCCGCGCGCCGCGAGCGCATCCATCAGGTGCACGAAGCTGAAGCTCGCACCCAGCACCGCGACCGGGTCGCCGGCCTGCTGCGCCTGGCGCAGCCAGGCCAGGAGGCGCTCCCGGTCCATGCCCGTGTCCGCGCCCACGAACCAGCCGCTGCCCGCGGCGCCGAACTCGCGCACCGCCTGGGCCAGGTAGCGTGCCAGCGAGGAGTTGCGCAATTCGTCCTCGGGCGGAAACAGGATGGCCATGGGCAGGCGCGCCGTGCCCTGCATGACGTGCCGCGCGAAGCCGCCACGCATGGACGCGTCCCAGACGGCGATGCGCGGATGCCAGTGGCGCCCGCGCAGCTCGGGCCGCGTGGTGCCGCTGGTCATGAACACGCGCTCGCAGGCGGCCGTGGGCTCGCAGCTGAGGGTGGCGTCCTTGAAGGCGCTGATCGGCACCGCCGGGATGTCGCGCCAGCCGCGCACGCGCCGGGGCGTGATGCCGCGGCGCTGGCAGAAGCGCCGCAAGGGCTCGTTGTGCGCGTACTGGTGCGCAAAGAGCTCGAGCGCCAGGGCGTCGAAGCCGGCCTCGTCGCAGCCGTCCTGCGCGATGAAGCCGAGCAGCTTCGCGATGAGGGCTTCGGTGGCGGGCATCAAGGGGCTCATGGCCGTCCCTGCAGGACGCGCGGCTGCCAGCCGTGGTTGAGCGGTCCGCTGCCGGCGCCGGTGCGCACGGCGGCGCCGGCCTGCAAGGCGCCGCGCACGTAGTCGCGCGCGCGTTCGACGGCCAGCGGCAAGGGCTGGCCCAGGGCCAGCTCGCAGGCGATGGCGCTGGAGAGCGTGCAGCCGGTGCCGTGGGTATTGGGCGTGTCGATGCGGGCCGAGCGCATCACGAGCGGCGCCTCGCCGGCTTGCAGCAGCAGGTCGCAGACGGTGTCGCCCGGCAGGTGGCCGCCCTTGAGCAGCACCGCGCGGGCGCCGCGCGCGAGGAGTTCTTCGGCGGCTTCGTGCATATCGGCTTCGCTGCGCAGGGCGCGGCCGACCAGCAGCGCGGCTTCGTCCAGGTTGGGCGTGACGAGGCGGGCGCGCGGGAACAGCTCGCGCACCAGCACCGCGACGGCTTCCTCGTCGATCAGGCGCGCACCGCTGGTGGCGACCATGACGGGGTCGAGCACCACGCAGGACAGGGCATGCCGGTCGATGGCGGCGGCCACGGCGCGCACGGTCTCGGCCGCGCCCAGCATGCCGACCTTGACCGCATCGACGCCGATGTCCTCCACCACCGCGTCGATCTGCGCGTGCAGCATCTCGGTGGGCACGACGTGGATGCCGCGCACGCCCAGCGTGTTCTGCGCCGTGAGCGCGGTGATGGCCGTCATGCCGTAGCAGCCCAGGGCGGCCATGGTCTTGAGGTCGGCCTGGATGCCCGCGCCGCCGCCGCTGTCGGAGCCGGCGATGGAGAGCACGCGCGGATAGCGCAGCGCGGGCGCGGCGGCGGGGGATGCGGCGAGGTTCAAGCGTTCTCCTTCATGGCGGCCATGTGGTGCCCCGAAGGAGTGACCTGCGACCGGCACGCATCCCACGAAGGGAGGGGCCGGTGAGGCGGGCTCTTCTTACGCCGGTATGAACCGGATCAAGTTCGCGGGTCTGGATCTCAGCACGACAGCGTGCACCCCGGAGCGGGGCCGATTCTCGCACAGGCGTCCGTGGCCACGAAGCGCGGCAGGCAATCCCCCCTCAGGCCCCCTGCCCCAGGAACAGCGTGAGCGCGCCGTCGATCATGAGCGTGGTGCCGTGCACGTAGCGCGCCTTGGGCGAGGCCAGGAAGACCACGGCCTCGGCGATCTCTTCGGGCCGGCCCGCGCGCTTCATGGGGATGGACTGCACCTGGCGCTCGCGCGCCTGCGGATCGTCCAGCGCCTCCTGGTTCATGGGCGTGAGGATCATGCCCGGCGCGACGTTGTTGACGTTGATGTCCTTCTGCGCCAGCTCCAGCGCGAGCGTGCGCGTGAGGTTGCGCAGGCCTCCCTTGGACACGTCATACGCCGAGCCGCCGGCGCGCGGCACCTCCTGGTGCACGCTGGTGATGTTCACGATGCTGCCGTGCCGGCCGCTGCCCTCGATGCGGCGGATGAACTGCTGGCAGCAGAAGAAGGGGCCGTAGAGGTTGGTGCGCAGGGTGCGGTCCCAGTCCTCGATGCGCATGTCCTTCACGTTGGCGCTCACGCTGTCGATGCCGGCGTTGTTCACCAGGATGGTGGGCGTGCCCAGCTCGCGCACCGCCCGCTCGAAGAGCTGCTCCACCGACTGCGGATCGCGCACGTCCAGTCGCACTTCCAGCGCCCGCCGGCCGTGGCCGCGCACGGCTTCGGCGGTGCGGCCGGCGCCTTCCCGGTCGCCGAACCAGGTGACCACGACGTCCGCGCCTTCGCGCGCCAGCGCGATGGCGCTGGCCTGGCCGATGCCGGAGTCCGAGCCGGTGACGATGGCAATGTCGCCTTGCAGCAGAGCACTCATGCGTTCGTCCTTTCCTTGCCACGCAACGGGGCAATCGACGTGCCCGAGCCGATGCCGCCGGCCAGCTCATCGCGGGTTTGACCCTATTTGTTCAATTTCGATCGCGCTCAGAATTGAACAATGCAAGCCACTGGGGCTTCGCGACACGGCCTGCGGCCACATCGAGAAAAGGATTACCAAATGCGATCACTGGGTGACGTCTGCTATGCGGCGGTGCTGCTGCCGTTCACGCCCGACCTGAAGGTCGACGAGTACGCCTTCCGGCACTACCTGCGCTATTTCCTGGGCGATCCGCGCTTCGTCGCGCGCGGCGGCCTGTGCATCAACCCCGAGGCGGGCGAGATCTTCTATCTCACCCGCGCAGAGAAGCGCCGCGTGCTGGAGATCGCCATGGAGGAGGTGGGCGGCAAGGTGCCCGTCATCGCCGGCACCTGGGCCCTGACCACCGACGAGGTCGTGGACACGGCCCGCGACGCCAAGGCGCTGGGCGTCGACGGCATCTTCGTCACGCCGCCCGGTGGCGCGCAGGACATCACCTCCTGCTGGGACGCCGACAACTACCCCGAAGTCTGGTCCGACCAGATCAAGGCCCAGGACCGCGCGGTGGACCTGCCCATCATCACGCACCCGGTCTCCGGCTCGGCCGCGCCCTTCACCCCGGGCCTGCCGGTCGCGGCGACGGTGGCCATCTGCAAGGAAATCCCGAACATCGTCGGCTGGAAGATGACCTACGGCTACGACGGCTACCGCATCGTCGGCAAGGCGCTGCGCCAGCTGCCGCGCCGCGTCTCGGTGATGGCCGCCCTCGCCTCGCGCTTCCACGAGTACCGCGCCACCGACCTGTTCGACGGCACGCTCAGCGGCTTCTGGAACTACGGCATGGAATCCATGCTGGACCACCTGGACGCCTGGGACCGGCGCGACATCGACGCCGCCTGCGCCGTCTGGCAGGGCGGACTGTCGCAGCTGCACGAGTACGTGGCCGACATGGGCCGCCTGCACGTGCGCTACAAGGTGGCCGCCTGGCTGCGCGGGCACATTCCCAACCCCTTCATGCGTCCCCCGATGCCGGCGCCGCGGCAGATCGAGATCGACACGATCTATGGCCTGCTCAAGGCGGCCGGGCTGTCGGTGATCGACCAGAAGGAAACGGCGCTCGGCGTGCGCCGATGACCCCCCGTACACAACAGGAGACAAGCATGCATTCCCCTTCCAGGCTTTCCCGCCGGGCCCTCGTGGCCGCCACCCTGCTGGGCTTGCTCGTCGCATCCGCGTCGGCGCAGGACTATCCGCAGCGGCCGGTCTCGATCGTCGTCACCCTGCCGCCGGGCTCGACGGTGGACGTGCTGGCCCGCGCGTTCGGGCAGCAGCTGTCGCAGCGGCTGAAGCAGTCCGTCGTCGTGGAGAACAAGCCGGGCGCCGGCCTGATGCTCGGAATGCAGAACGTCGCAGCGGCGCCGGCCGACGGCCACATGCTGGCCTTCACGCCGGTCACGCCGCTGACCATCCAGCCGCACCGCACCAAGACGAGCTACGCGATGGACTCCTTCGTGCCGCTGTGCCAGACCTTCGAGAACGTGTTCTTCCTGGCGGTGCCGTCCTCCTCGCCCCACACCAGCGCCAAGGGCGTGCTGGAGCACCTGAAGGCGCAGCCGGGCAAGCTGCGCTACGGGCACTCCGGCACCGGCTCCGCGCCGCACCTGATGGCCGAGGAGATGTGGCGCAGCCTGGGCGTGTCCGCTACCGACGTGCCCTACCGGGGCGAGACCGCCTTCGGCCCGGACCTGATGGCCGGCGTGCTGGACGCCGGCATGGTCACCACGTCCATGCTGCAGCAGCTGAAGTTCCGGCCGCTGGCGGTGTTCGCGCCGGAGCGCTCCAAGGCCTTCCCGGACGTGCCCACCACGGCCGAACTCGGTGCGAAGGTGCTGCCCTCGGCCTACGGCGGGCTGTTCGTGCGCGCCGGAACTGCGCCCGAGGTGGTCAGCCGGCTGGAGGGCTTGTGCAAGGACATCGTCGCCACGCCCGCCTACCAGAAGCAGGCCGAGACGCTGCAGCAGAACGCCACCTACCTGGACCGCGACGCCTTCGCCCGCCGGCTCACCGACGACGCGCAGGCCAAGGGCAAGCTGCTGTCGCAGCTCAAGCTGCGTGACTGAACCGCTGGGCTTGCGCCTCTCGGCTGCGATTACAGTTGCCGGCGTGAGGCCCACGAACGACTCCGCCGCCAGCCCGGAAGCGCAGCCCGAGAAGCTCGGGCTGCGCGAGCGGAACAAGCGCGACAAGCTCCATCGCATCCGCGAGGCGGCGCTGCACCTCTTCGAAACCAAGGGCTTCGACGCGACCACCACCCGCGAAATCGCCGAGCGCGCCGACGTGGGGATCGGCACCGTCTTCGAATACGCGGACGACAAGCGCGACCTGCTGTTCCTCGTTTTCAACGACGACCTCGACCGGCTGGTGGACGCGGCCTTCGCCAAGGTGGACGGGCGCAAGGCGCTGTCCCAGCAGGTCTACGCCGTCTTCGCGCGCTTCTATGAGACCTTCCACCCCCGCGCCACGCTCGCGCGCCTCCTCTTGCGCGAGCTGGTGTTCTTCTCGCAGGGCAAGCAGGCCGGCCAGTTCATGGCCAACCGCGAGCGCATCCTCGCCGGGCTGGAGGCCATCGCCGCGCAGGCCCGCGAGCGCGGGCGTCTGCCGGCCGGCGAAGACCCGGCGGAAGTGGCCAAGGTGTTCTTCTTCCTCTATTCCGGCGAGGTGCGCCTGTGGCTCAGCGCCCCCGAGCCGCAGCTCAAGGCGGGGCTGGGCAGCCTGCAGCGCACCTTCGCCCTCTTCGGGCGCGGGCTGGGCGAGCGGGTGGACTGAGAAGCCGGGGCCGGCAACCGGCCTGCCTTCGCGCACCAATCAGAGCTCGGTCTCAGGCTGCACGCGGCGGTAGCGCACCTGGTGCTTTCCCACGTGGTCCGTGCCCAGGAACTCGTTGCGCGTCTCGAAGCGGACCTGGAAGGTCGCGAAGGGCAGGTTCAGGCGCGAAGGCGGACGGCCGCTCATGAGGGTGTACTTGCGCTTGAGGTTGGTGCCGTCATAGAACCAGCTGCCACCGTGGTCCAGCTGCGTCACCCGGCCGTCCTGCTCGGTGATGCGCACGCGCTCGGTGAAGGCGCCGTCGGGGTCCAGCCGCAGCAGGCGCCGCGTGTGGACGCCCTCGCGCGTCTGCTCGCGCAGCCAGGTGCCGAACAGCTTCTGCTGGACATCCTGCTGGCCGGCCGTGAGCAGGTGCGTGGCCGCCGGGGCGCCCGGATGCCCGTCACCCGCCGCCAGCGCGATGGCCCCCAGGGACAGCAGGACGACGGCGGCGACGCGGAGCATGCGACGCATCTTCACCGACCGCACGCCGCACGACAAGCGCGGCGCGGCTCAGGGCGTGGGGACCGGCGCGAAGCGCGGCCGCACGACCCCATCCACCTCGATGCTTTCGAAGAACATGGCATGCGGCCGCACCCACAGGCCCTGCTCGCCATAGAGCGCGCGGTACAGCACCAGGGGCTCCAGGCTTTCGCTGTGCCGCACGACGCCGAGCACCTCGTACTCGCCGCCCTTGTAGTGGCGATAGCGGCCGGGGGCCGTGGGGGGAAGCGGTGGCAGGTCGGACATGGTGCAGGTCACGTGGCCGCCCTGCGGCGGCCAGGCTTGGGGACGGATCGCGCGCGCAGCGCCGCGGCCAGCGCCAGGCGGCCCCAGGGCTGCATGAGGGCGGGCGAGTCCATGGCTTCGGCGGGCGGGGTCCAGAACTGCAGGGAAACGACGCGTTCGCGGCTGCGATGGCTGAAGCGCTGTCCGCCCGCGCGCTCGAATGCGGGCGCGGTCTCGGCGTCGGCCTTCAGGTACAGGCGCTCCCCGGTGATGATGGCCACGAAGAGCCCGTCCACGTACAGCCCGTGGCCGCCGAACATGCGCCGCAGCTGAACGGCGCCCGCCGATGCGAGCAGCTCGGCGCAGTACTCGGCGAACTCGGCGCGGCGCGCAGGCGATGGCATGGCGCGGATGATCGCATGACGCCAGCACGCCGCGCCCGGCCGCGGCGCGGGGATCAGGCGGCGCCGATGGGCTGCGGCAGCACCGCGAGTTCATCCCTCGGGCGTGCGTGGATCATGTCCACCAGCTCCTCGCGCACGCCCCGGCAGGCGGCGTCGTCCCAGCGGTTGTGCATTTCCTCGGGGTCCTCGCCCAGCAGGTAGAGCTCCCCGGTTCGGGTGCCGCGCTCCAGCGTGAGCTTGGCGCGCGCGGTACGCACCGCCCGCAGGTCCAGCGCGACGCCACAGCGGGCCGGGCCGAGCTTCCATTCGGAGCGGGCGAAGTCCCGGGCGCTGCCTGCGCGGCCCTCCAGCAGCGGACGCAGGCTGTGGCTGTGCCAGTCGACCGGCGGCAGGCCGGCGTAGTCGGTGAAGGTGGCGGCCAGGTCCAGGGTGGAGACGGGGTCGGCCACCACGCGGCCGGCGCCCACGCCCGGGCCGCGCACGACGAGGCCGACGCGCAGCAGGCCCTCGTAGAACATCGGTCCCTTCAGCATGAGCCCATGGTCGCCGAGCCACTCGCCGTGGTCCGAGGTGAAGACGACCAGCGTGTCCCGGGCAAGCTGCAGCTCGTCCAGCACCGACAGGATGCGACCGACGTTGTGGTCGATGAGCGAGATCATCCCGTAGTAGTTGGCGATCAGGTGCCGCAGCGCCTCGTCGCCCTGCGGATCCATGCGGGAGTACTCGCGGCGCACGCGGCCCATCTCGCCGGGGGTGGCCGGCTCGCTCTCCACCGCGGCGCGGTGCCACCACGGACGCCGGTGGAAATCGCGCTCGCGGTGGCGGGGCAGCGGCACGGCGGCGGGATCGTGCAGCCGGCTCCAGGGCAGCGGCGCATCGAAGGGATGGTGCGGGTCGGGGAAGGACACCCAGGCACAGAACGGCCGCGCCGGATCGCGCGCGTGCTCGCGCAGCAGCTCGATGGTCCGATCACCCACCCAGGTGGAGTTGTGCCAGGCGACCGGCAGGCACGACTGGTGGGTCTGCGCCGCGCCGCCGTTGGGACCGCCATGCTCGCGGTACAGCGCGTCCTTCAGGTCGCCCAGGCCGTCCTGGTGGTACCAGCGCTCATAGTGCATGCCGCGCGGGCGGCGCTCGGGCAGCCAGTAGTTGTGCCCGATCAGCATCAGCTCCACCTGCTCGAAACCCATGTAGGGTCCGCGCCAGTCGTCCAGGTAGCCGGCCGAGCCCTGCACGTTCTCGCAGCGGGTGGTGGGCTGGTGCGTGTGGTACGTGGAGAAGTGCGCCTTGCCGATGAAGGCGGTGCGCCAGCCGGCGCGCCCGAGCCGGGCCGCGAAGCCGCGGCCCGCCGTGTCCTCGTCCAGGTCGATGCCGTTGTCGTGCACGCCGTGCGTGAGCGGAAGCAGGCCCGTGAGCATGGACGCGCGGGACGGCTGGCACACCACATTGGGGGTGATGCAGGCGGAAAAGCGCGTGCCCTCGCGCGCGAGCTGGTCGAGGTGCGGCGTGTGCACGGGCTTGCCTTCGAAGCCGAAGGCGTCGCCGCGGTGCTGGTCGCTCGTGATCAGCAGGATGTTGGGCGGGCGTGCCGGGCTCGTCCGCTCAGGCATCGGCCTTGAACCCCGCCTTGTCGATGCGTTCCTGCCAGCGCTGCGCATCCTCCTGCAGGCGCCTGGCGTACTCGGAAGGCGAGCTGGCCACCGCGTCGAGCGCCAGCTTCGCGAGCCCGTCACGCAGTGCGGGCGTCTGCACCGCCTTGGCGATGTCACGCGACAGCCGCGCGACCACCTCGGGCGGCGTGCGGGCCGGTGCGAAGACGCCGAACTGCTCCACGTCGCCCAGCATGGGAAAACCCGCTTCCGCGAACGTGGGCACGTCCGGCAGGGACTTCAGGCGCTGCGGCGTGGAGACGGCCAGGATGCGCACCTGCCCGCGCTGGTGGAAGGGCAGCAGGTTGGGCGTGCTGGAGAACATGGAGGGCACCTGCCCGGACAGCAGGTCCGGCATGGCCTGCCCGCCCCCCTTGTAGGGAACGTGCTGGATCGGAACGCCCGAAGCGCGGGCGAACTCGATGCCCATGAAGTGGAAGGGCGTGCCTTGGCCGGGCGAGGCGAAGTTGGCCATGGCCGGGTTCTCGCGCGCCCAGGCCAGGAACTCCTGCAGGCTGCGCGGAGGCAGCGACGCGGTGACGGCGAAGGCCTGCGAGTTCTCCACCACCGGCGACACGGGCGCGAACTCGGCCAGCTCGAAGCGCGGCTTGCGGTACAGGCCGCGCTCCATCGTCATGATGGAGTTGGGCATGACCATCAGCGTCTCCCCGTCGGGCGGGGCCGCCTTGAGGGCGTCGATGGCCAGCTTGCCGGCCGCGCCGGCCCGGTTGTCCACCACCACGGTGTAGCCGCCGGCGCGCAGGGCCTCGGCGAGCTGGCGGGCCACCACGTCCACCGCGCCGCCCGGCGGAAAGCCGACCAGCAGCTTCAGGGGAGTGCCGGCCGACTGCGACCAGCCGGCCAGGGGAAGCGCCGCGCCCAGGGCGCCCAGGAAGAGACGACGGTGCATGGGAAACCTCGCGTCGGAAAAGGGATGCGGCATTCTTTTCCAACTTTGTTTACTTGTCAACCAAGTCCACGGCATCGCCTGCGTGACCGGCTGATAATCGGCGCCATGGCTGATCCATCGCCCGACCCGCTGAGCCTGCTGGACAGGGACGGTCCCCTGCCCTTCGACGCCTTCGTCACCTTCCGCATCAACCAGCTGTCGATGGCCTTCGAACGCCAATGGACGCGCTACATGCGCGACACCGTGGGGCTGAGCCTGGGCGAATGGCGCGTGGTCGCCACCCTGGCGGCGTCGGGCAGCGCCACCTTCACCCATGTCGCGCAGGCCACGGGCATGAATAAGTCCTTGTGCAGCCGCTGCGTCGCCTCGCTGGAGACACAGGGACTGGTGGAACCTAGCCCCACCCCGGGCGACAGCCGCAGCGTGACGCTGGCGCTCACGCGCAAGGCGCAGCGCTTGGTCGCGCAGCTGCGGCCGGTGGTGCTGCGGCGCCAGCAGTTGCTGCTGGAGGCGCTCACGCGCGAGGAGCGCGTGGCGCTGTACGCCGCCATCGACAAGCTGCGCGCGGCGGCGGCGCGCTGGGATGCGCCGGATGGCGCTCAGTCCTTGTAGAACACCCGCGTGGGCAGCTCGTTGAGTTCGAGCGCGCCTTCGGGCCCCACCACCACGCCCGCGCCGATGTTCACCCGCAGCATGCCCAGGCAGGCATTGGGCTCCAGCTCCAGGCCCATGCCTTCGGCCAGCAGCAGGTCGCCGCGGCGCACGCCGGGGCGCTGGCCGCCTTCGACACGCTCGTCGCGCGTTCCCGCGAGCTGTTCGCGGTTGACGGCAGTGAAGCCCGTCGAGCCGAAGGTGAGCGTGTGCGCGAGCGGCGTCTTGCTCCAGCAGCCGGCGCTCGCGATGGGCGCCTCCATCGCGCGCACCACCTGCGCGAAGCTCGCGCCCGGCCGCACGGCCTCGACGCCGCGGCGGTAGGACTCGCGCGCGACCGCCTCGCAGCGGCGCACGTCCGGGTGCACCGGCTCCAGGGCCACGCACATCTGCACCTGCGCCTCCTGGCCGCCGTAGGTGGTGTGGATCTCGGCCTGCACCAGGTCGCCACGCGCCAGCGTGCGCGGGTGCTCGGCGCGGAAGGTCCAGCGCGGCACGCCCCAGCCGATGTTGTCCGGGCCCGACTGCAGCGACAGGAAGGGGTAGCGCAGCTCGCAGCCGTGGCGCAGCACCTCGCGCACGACCTCGGCATAGACCAGCGCCTCCGACACGCCCGGCGCGCAGGCCTCGGCCATGACGCGGCAGGCCGCTTCGCTCACCTGCGCGGCGTGGCGCAGCAGGGCCAGCTCCTCGGCGCTCTTGACCAGCATGAAATCGGTGAAGTCGCGCGTGAAGTCCTCCCAGCGCACGCCGGGACACCCCTCGCTCAGAACGCGCCACACGCCCAGGGGCAGCAGCCCGTCGGCCTCGCCCGGCGCGGTGGGGCCGAAGCCGACGATGCCCAGGGTGGCCCTGGCAAGCCCGCGTTCCTCGATCAGCTTCACCAGCGCCGCCGCGCCGCTGCCCACGCGATAGTCCTGCGTCCACAGCGGCCAGCCGCGCCGCTCGCTTTCGAACGCGCGCGAGATGCGGCCGGTGGCGAAGCCCAGCACGGTGGGCTCGCCGCCGTGGCCGAGGAGCACCATGCCGTCGATGAAGTCGTCCACCAGGTAGGACTCCAGCCGCTCGCGCCCCTGGAAACTTCCCACGACGAGGGCGTCGATGCCGCGCGCGGCCATGCACCGGCGCAGGCCCGCCCAGCGCCGGTCGCGCTCGGCCAGCGTGAGGACCGGACCGGGACGGGAAGGCGGGTGTGCGTTCATGCCGGGCGCGGGCTCGCGCCGTGCAGCAGCGCGAGCTGGAAGCGCACCTCGACGTGCGGGCGGATGTCCATGACTTCGGCGCGTGCGCCCTCCTGCGTCCGGGCCAGTTCGGGATGGGCCTGGTCCTCGCGCAAGCCCCAGACCTGCGGCAGGAGGTCGGGCGGGCGCGTCCAGTGGCGCAGCGGGCGGCCGGCGCGCAGGGCCTCCAGCTCGCGGCGCCAGAGACGGCGGATGACCGTCACGCCGACGTCGGATCGGCCCAGGTGCTCGGCGTCACGGTGCGCGATGAGGCCCTGCCCCACCTGCGCCACGTCGTCCTGCAGCCGCACCAGGTCCACGCGCTGCGCAGGCACGTCGCGCATCGACAGGCGGCCGGCGAGGACGTCGCGGCAGACATCCTGGTGGGCCAGGTCGATCTGCGATCGCCGTGCCTCGCGCCGCGCCTTGAAGCGCAGCGCCGCGTCGCCGCGGATCGGCACGCGGTGCAGGCTGAACTGCATGTGGTTTGAATCGTCGATGGGCACCCACCAGAACAGCGACTCCTGCCAGTCCACGTCCTCCTCGTTGGGCAGCGCCGTCATGTGGAAGACGTTGGGCATGCCGAACTGCTGCACGCGGCGGCGCCCGTCGCTGCGGGTGAAGGTGTAGGTCACCCCCCAGGGAGACTCCTCGGCCCGCAGCGCGCTGCCCAGGCCGATGCCCTGGAATGCGGCCCGGTTGTCGCCGTGCACGAAGCCCACGTGCGACATGTCCAGCGCGTTCTCCAGGTTCTGGAAGTAGTTGCATTCGCGCGCGTAGGAGTCGATCTCCAGCAGGCCGTCGAACTGCTCGAACTCGGGGTAGCGCGGAAGCGGCGGCGGATCGCCACCGCCCAGCCAGGCGAACACCAGCCCCAGGTACTCCCGCGCCGGCCAGGTCGCCAGGCCCATGCGCTCGCCGCCGGCGGAGGCCTCGGCCGGACGCTCCAGGCAGCGGCCGTCCGCCGCGAACTTCCAGCCGTGGTACATGCAGCGCAGGCCCTCGCCTTCGACCCAGCCGGTGGACAGCTGCGTGCCGCGGTGCGGGCAGCGCGCCTGCACGAGGCGGGCCTGGCCGTCCTCGCCGCGGTAGAGGGTGAAGGCCTCGCCCATGATCCTCAGCGGCACGGCCCGCCCGGGCGCGAGGTCCGCCGCGTGGTAGACGGGTTGCCAGAAGCGGCGCAGGTAGTCGCCGCCGGGCGTTCCGGGGGCGCAGCGGGTGAGGTCGTCGTCGCCGGGGGCAGCGGCGGGCGCGGGGCTGGGGACCGTGTTCAACGCGAAGCTCTCCTGCCCACGAGGGCCATCCGCGCCAGTTTAGTTGTAGCCTGCAACCTTCGGCAAGCCCATGCTTTCCATCGATTGACGCACCGCGGTGGGCGGACAGAGAATGGCCGTCAGTTGTCATCTTCAACCGAATGGGAGCCCATCGCATGGCGCAGCACACCCGACACCCACTCCCGCTGCCGGGCCGCCGGCAGGCCGTGCTGGCCCTCGCCGCGATGGCCGCCGGCGCCGCCTTGCCGCTGCGCGCCCAGCAGGCGGGCTTTCCCAGCCGCACCGTGCGCATCGTCGTGGGCTTCCCGCCCGGCGGCTCCTCCGACAGCGCCGCGCGCATCCTGTCCGAGAAGCTGGCCGCCGAATGGGGCCAGCCGGTGATCGTGGAGAACCGGCCCGGCGCCGGCAGCACCATCGCCACGGCCCAGGTCGCCTCGGCGCCGCCCGACGGCCACACGCTGCTGCTGATCGCGCCGGGCACGCACGCGGTCTCGGCCGCCCTGTTCCCCAACCTGAGCTACGACCCCGTGCGCAGCTTCACCAGCATCTCGCAGGTGGGCGCGGGCACCTACTTCGTGCTGGTGAACGCATCCAGCCCCTACCGCTCGCTCAAGGACCTGCTGGACGACGCGCGGGCCCGGCCCGGTGCGGTGAGCTACGCGTCCACCGGCAACGGCTCGGGCTCGCACCTGGTGGCCGAGTCCCTGGCGGGCGCCGGGGGCGTGAAGTTCCTGCACACGCCCTACAACGGCGCCGCGCCAGCCACGCTGGCCCTGCTCTCCGGCCAGGTGGCCTTCGCCATCAGCGACATCTCGGCCATCGGCCACCTGCAGTCGGGCAAGCTGCGCGCACTGGCGGTGACGTCCAGCCGTCGCTCGCGGCTGGTGCCGGAGGTACCCACCGTGGCCGAGGCGGGTGTGCCGCAGGCCGAATACGTGCTGTCGGTCGGTCTGGTGGGACCGGCCGGCATCCCCGCGCCGGTGGTGGAGCAGCTCAACGCCGCCATCACCAAGGTGCTCGCGCAGCCCGACGTGCGCCAGCGTCTGGCGGCGCTCGGTTTCGATGCGGAACCCAGCTCGCCGCAGGCCTACGGCCAGGTCATCGCCAACGAGGTGGACCGCTTCGGCAAGCTGGTGCGGCAGGTGGGCTTGAAGACCAGCTAGGCGGGGGGCGCGAACGCCCTGCGACTCGGCTCAGGACAGGCCCTTCGACCGACTCTCGACAAACAGCGGATCCCCGCCCCGCTCGCCCCCCCCAACCGTTCGGGCTGAGCCTGTCGAGCCCATCGCGCGAGACTCACCACGCGAGCCCCTTCGACAGGCTCAGGGCGAACGGATGTGTTTGATCGGGAATGTCTTCCACCGGGGCCGTGGCCGCGGTGGATAAACGCTCAAGACGAACGGATGCGTGTCTGATCGGGCCTGTCTTTCACCGACCACTGGCCGCGCTGGACAAGCCCAGCACAAAGGGGGCTAACACGGCGCCGGCCGTTCCAGGCCGCTAGTCCTGCGGGCCGCGCAGCTCGCGCTCCAGGCGGTCCAGGACGAGAAAGAGGCGCTCGGCATCCCGCTTGGGCAGGCGCTCCAGCAGCTCGCCCTGCACCCGGCCCACCTTCCGCGCGATGCGGCCGTTGCACTGGCGGCCGGCGGCCGTGGGCAGCAGGTCGATGCTGCGCGAGTCGTCGCTGTTGGCGCGCCGCGTGACCAGCTTCCTTTCCACCAGCGCCTTGACCGCGCGCGAGATGGCGGATTTGTCCAGCGTCACCCAGCGCTCCACCTCGGTGGCCGCCAGGGGCGCGAACTCGCACACGACGCTCAGCACCTTCCACTGGTGGGTGGTGAGTTCCTCGGCCGCGTACGCCTGCGCGATGCGCCGCCCGATGAGGAAGTGCAGCATCGACAGGCGATACGAGAGGTTGTCGTGGAAGGCTTGGTCGGGTGCGGGCATGCCGCTCGCGATTGTAGGAGGCCACGCCCTAGACGGTCGACGAGGGAATGCTGGCGGTGAAGGTGGTGCCCCTGCCGGTGGCGCTCTCGACCGTGACTTGTCCGCCGTGGGCCTTGGCGATCTCGCGCACGATGAACAGGCCCAGGCCGATGCTGCGGGTGGCGCTGTCCGCCGTGGTCCCCCGCACGAGCGGCTCGAACATGCGGGCCTGCACCTCGGCCGGGATGGCCGCGCCGCTGTTGTGCACCGCCACGCGGAACCCCTCGGGCCCGACCTGCGTGCGCACCGTGACCGGCGCCTCAGGGTCGCCGTAGGTCATGGCGTTGCCCACGAGATTGCCGACCAGCTGCGCGATGCGCTCGCCGTCGGCCGCGCAGGGGCCCGCGCCCAGTGGCTCGTGGACCAGCGCCCGTTCCGGGAAGGCCTGCCGCAACTCCTCCAGCACGTCGCGCACCAGCGCATGCAGGTCCAGGGATTGCACATGCACGGAGATGCCGTGACCGAGGCGCGCCTGCGTGAAATCGAGCAGTTCCGAGATGAGCCGGCGCGCCCGTTCACCGGCGCGCACGATGCGGCCGAGGATCAGCGCCTGCTGCTCGGTGTGCTCTCCATGCAGCAGCACCCCCGCGCCCATCTGGATGGTCTGCAAGGGGTTGCGCAGGTCGTGGCTGACGATGCCCACCATCTGCTCGGCCAGAAGCGCGCGGTCCTTGGCTTCGGCGCGCCGGAGCTTTTCTTCCGCGACCACGCTTTCGAGATGGCGCCTTGCCAGGAGCAGCTCGCGCTCGTACAAGTCCCTGTCGCGGGCGACGAAGAAGGCCAGCTCCGAAAACGCCTGGGGCCCGGGGAAATGCTGCACGTTGAGGACGACCGGAACGGCCTGACCCTCGCGGTGGCGCATTTCCAGCTTGACCTCGGCCACGGAGGACTGCATGTGCAGCATCGGGGCGATGTGCGTCTGGTGGAAGATGCGCCCGCCGATGGTGAGCAGCTCGTACATCCCGCGTCCGATCAGTTCGCTGCGCTCATAGCCCAGCCACCGGCAGCAGGTCTCGTTGGCGCGCAGGATCACGCCCTTGCGGTCGGTGCGAAGCAGCCCGCAGGGCACCCGGTCGAGAACGGCCTGGACCGCGGGTGCCGGGGGTCCGTGCTCGTCCACTTCAGAATCCGTTCGCCGCCAGGAACCCGTCGATGGCATCCGCGCTCGCACCGGGCGCGCTCAGGTGCGGGCAGTGGCCGAAGTTCTCGATGATCGCCAGGGTCGCGCGCGGGAGGGTGCGACGCATGAACTCGCCGACCGTGCGCGGCGCGATGATGTCGTCGCTGCATTGCAGGATCAGCGTCGGCACCTGCAGGCGCGGCAGGTCGGCGCGGTTGTCCGAGAGGAAGGTCACGCGCGCGAAGTGCTGGGCGATCTCCGGGTCGGTGCGGCAGAAGCTGTTGGTGAGCTCCTGCGCGAGCTCCGGCTGCTCCGGCGCCCCCATGATGGCCGGTGCCATGTTGCTCGCCCAGCCCAGGTAGTTGGCCTCCAGGGTGTCCAGCAGGCCATCGATGTCCTTGCGGTCGAAGCCGCCGACATACTCCCCGTCGTTGATGTAGCAGGGGGACGGCCCCACCATGACCTGCGCCGCGAAGCACTCGGGCGCCCGCAGATTGGCCAGCAGCCCGATCATGGCGCTCACCGAGTGGCCGACGAAGATCACCGGCCCTTGCGCGAACTCCTGCACGATCTCCACCACGTCGGCGGCATGGCCGTCCAGGCGGTCGTACTTGCTGCGGTCGTAGGCCGACAGGTCGGAGTTGCCGCTTCCGGTCAGGTCGAACAGGACCGTACGAAATCGTCGGGCATAGGCGGGCGCGATGCGCCGCCACATGTTCTGGTCACAGCCGAACCCATGCGCGAAGACCATGGTGGCCGGCCCGGATCCGGCGACCTGGACGTTGTTGCGCTTGGCAATGGACATCGCTTGGACTCCGGTATCAAAGAGGCATTGTTCCATAGGCGCCTCGGCAACATGGGCAACAGAAGCCGAATGCTGGAATCCTGCGCCGACCGTTGCGCCGGCGCCCAGAGCCGCGCAAGTGCGCCCTCTTACTCCGGCACCGGCTGCCCCACCGTGGTGGAGGCGGAGGACGCGGCCGGGGGCTCGTCGGCCGGCGTCTCGGGCGAGGCCACGGGTGCGGCGAACAGCGGCTCCATCAGGTCCTGCGCCATGGTCTGCAGCAGGCGCCGTTCGCGCTCGCTGAGTTCGCGCGGCTGGGTGTCCATCAGGCACAGGGCACCGAACACCTGCCCTTGCGGATCGGCCAGCGGCGCGCCGGCATAGAAGCGCACGCCCTGCGCCTGCAGGGCCGCGTTGCCCGCAAAGCGCGGGTCGCGCGCGACGTCTTCCACCACGACCGTGGACTTCTCGTGCACGACATGGCTGCACACCGAATCGGAACGCGCCCAGCGGAAGGCGTTCGCCAGGGCGCCGCCGCGCGCCGGCGGCGCACCGGCGTCCCCGGCCGGGGCATCGCGCCCGGTGCCGGAGGCCGCGTCGCTGCTGCCGACGACGTGCTGCAACTCCTCGTCCACCACGGTGACCAGCGCGATCGGCACGTCGAAGATGTCGGCGGCCCGACGGGCCATGCGGTCGAAGGCGGGGCGGTGGGACTCACCCAGGATGCCGCTGCCGCGCAGCGCGGCCAGGCGCTGCGGTTCGTCCTCGGGCAAGGGCGCGGGCTCGTGGCCGGCGGCGGCCGACGGGCCTGCCAGTTGCGCCGTGGCGGCGAGCACCTCCTTGACGCCCGAGGCGACGGCGTTCACCCCGCTGTCCCGCACGGACGCCAGGTTTTCCGCCGGTGCGCTCCAGGCCGCCAGCACGATCTTCAGGTCAGGCCAACGGCGGCGCAGCCGTCGGCACAGAAAGCGTACCTGCGCCTGCGGCTCGGCGGCGAAGACCGACAGGCACAGGATCCTGGCGCCGTGCAGGTCCAGGCGCTGGAAGAACGAGCTGCTGGTGAAGTCGCCGTCCAGCACGCGGGCCGGCACCCCGGCTTCCTGGAGTGCCTGCACCACCATGCGCGCGGCCAGCAGATCGATCTCCCACTTGCCGCCCATGGCCACGACCTGCGGCGGTCCGGCCGCGGGCGACTGGGGCGCCGGCCGCTGCTCCAGCTCGACCATCACGCGCTCCATTCCTTCGAGCACCCGCAGGCGGTGTTCCGCATCCGCCGCATGCTGGCGATGCAGGCTGGCCAGCCGCAAGGCGGGAATGGCGATGTCGTCATAGAAGGCCACCAGGCCGTCGGCGGCCACGTGCTCCTCGGCCATGTCCACCACTTCCTCCAGGTCGTCGGCGATCAGGCGCTGGTAGAAGCGGGTGGGTGCATCCAGCACGGGCTGACTGCCCAGCAGCACCTCCATGAACTGCAAGCCCGGAATGTGCCGGCTGAAGACGAGGATGCAGACCGTGAGCGGCGTGGAGATCACCAGACCGACGGGCCCCCACAGCAGCACCCAGAAGGTGGCCGAGACGATCAGCGACATGGCCGACAGGCCGGTGCTGGGACCGTACAGCAAGGGCTCGACGACGTTGTTGCTGACCAGCTCCAGGACGGTGATGAGCAGGGCCGTCCACACCAGCATGCTCCAGCCAGGATCGACGGCAAAGGCCAGGGTCAGGGGAAAGGCCGCTGCGATGAACGGACCAATGAAGGGAATGAACCGCATCAGCGCCGCGACCACGCCCCACAACATGGCGCCCGGCACCCCGATCAACCACAGCCCCAGCCCCATGGGGATGCCGTAGGTCGCGTTGACCACGAGCTGCATCAGCAGGTATTTGCTGATGCGGCCGCTGGCCTCGTCCATCGCGTCGGTCGTGCGATGCAGGTCGCCTCCGAGCAGCCGCAGCATCCGGTCGCGCAAGGCCTGCCGGTCCAGCAGGATCAGCACCAGGAAGACGAAGGAGATGCCGGCGCTGGCCAGCGGTCCGCCCACGGCCTCGAGCCAGGCCATGGCGGCGTCCAGGGGCGAAGGCGGCGCCGTCTCCACCTGCACGGTGGGCAAGGGCGATTTCGGCTGCGCCTCCTTGACCTCCTGGCGCACGGTCTCCAGGGTCCTCGCGGCGCCTTCCAGCGCGCCGGGCTGGGTGAGGGTGCGATTGAGGTCGCGGATCTTGCCGCGGATGGTGGCCTCGTAGCGCGGCAACTCCGCGCTGAGCGCACGCACCTGTTCGGACAGCACCAGCGTCGCCGCGGCAAGCGCCGCCAGCATCAAGGTCACCACGACCGCCACCGCGGCCGCGCGCGGCAGTCGCCGGCGCTTGAGGCGCACGACCGCCGGTTCGAGCACGAAGCTCAGAAGAAACGCGACGGTGAGCGGGACCAGCAGTTCGCGGCCGAAGTACAGGCCCGCCACCACGATGACGCCCGTGACGGCGGCCGCGGCCACCCGCAGCGGCGCCATGCCGGAGGTTCCACCCGCATCGCCCCATCGGCGCCCACGCCCCGGCCAGCCGGATGGCGCCTCGGCCGGCCCGGCCTCCTCGGGCGCATGCCGCTGCGCAGCGGCCTCGCCGAAAGAGGAAGGTGGATCGGATCCGGGCATGGCGCAAAACTCCATCGGCGCAATCGCGCTGGCCTGATGGTGCTTACCTTAAGCGCGGCACGAAGGCCCGGCAGTAGGACGACGCGCCCTGGCCGTTGCGCTTGCGCGGACGAACTGACTTCGCGCCGTCATGGGGCAGGCGCGCCTTTGCCACGAAGCCGGACCTTTTCCGCGCCGCCGATGGGTTTGCTCGGCTATTGGGTAAACCGCCGCGACGGAGACGCTAAGCTCAGCCGCAAAGGAGCGCTTCCCATGATGGCCAAACCCCTCGTCTGTTCCCTGCTGCTGGCGGCCGGCGCCGCTTCGGCCCAGACCTATGTCGCCCCCTCCCCCGCGCCGCTGCCGGCGGCTGCGCCGGCGCCTGCCGTGGCGGTCTTCTCCGAGCAGGCACGCGTGCGCTCCGTGCAGCCGCAGTACGAGCTGGTGCAGGTGCCGCGCGAGGAGTGCAGCGTGCAGCTCGTGACCGAGCAGGTCGCGCCACCCGCACCGGCGTCCGGCGGCATCGGCGCCAACGGCTATGGCGGCCTGATCGTCGGCGGCGTGGCCGGCGCCCTCCTGGGCAACCAGATCGGCAAGGGCCATGGGCGCGAAGCCGCCACGGCCGCCGGCGCCGTCGCCGGCGCGCTGGTGGGCGACCGGCTCGCCGGCAGCGGAGCCACCCCGGCGGTGGTCGCGCAACCCATGCAGCGCGAGGTGCGCAGCTGCCGCACCGTGTATGACCAGCAGCAGCGGCTGACGGGCTACCGCGTCGTGTACGACTGGCGCGGCCACGAAGGCACCGCCCTCACCCGCGAGCAGCCCGGCGCGACGATCCCGGTGCGCGTGAGCGTGACGCCGGAGCTGCGCTGAAGCCCGATGAGGGGCGGGCGTCCTCGTGACGGGGACGCGACACGGGGGCTTCGACGGCGCTCAGCCCGAACGGGTGGTGGGCAACTCCACGGATTGATCCCGTTCGCGCGGAGCGTTTGTTGACCGCGGCCGTGGCCGCGTTGAGCGACATGCGCGATCAGACACATCCGTTCGTCCTGAGCGCTTATTCACCTCGGCCGAGGCCGCGTTGAAAGACATCCCCGATAGAACACATCCGTTCGCCCTGAGCCTGTCGAAGGGCTCGCGTGGCGGGTCTCGCGCGATGGGCTTCGACAGGCTCAGCCCGAACGGTTGGGTGTGTGCGACTCTACGGACGGATCCCGTTCGCCCTGAGCCTGTCGAAGGGCTCGCGTGGTGAGTCTCGCGCGATGGGCTTCGACAAGCTCAGCCCGAACGGGGTTTGGGGTTCGCTGTTTGTTGAGAGCCTGTCGAAGGGCTCGCGTGGCGGGTCTCACGCGATGGGCTTCGACAGGCTCAACCCGAACGGGTTAGGAGGGCGAACGGCGTTGAGGGTTCGCTGTCTGTTGAAAGCCGGTCGAAGGGGCGCAGGCCCTAGAACAGCGGTTCGGTCCACGCCAGCTGCTTGGGCGTGATGCCCTGGCGAATGGAGCGCGCCGCGGCCAGGCCCGCGATCTCGCCGGTCTGGGTGCACCAGGGGAAGTTGCGCATGACCATGAAGATGGTCTCGAAGGTGAAGGACAGCGACGCGCCGGTCAGCAGCAGGTTGTTCACCTCCCGCGGCAGGAAGCAGCGGTACGGCACCTCGAAGCTGTACTTCGCGTAGGCGTCCCAGAAGAAGGTCTTGGTCATCGGCCGCGTGACCGCGTCGGGAAAGCGTCGCTGCTCGCGCGCGTCGTCGATGGAGAACACGTATTCGCCGATCGGATGCCGGCCGTCGCGCACGCCCACGTAGCGGCCCACGTGCGAGATGAAGGCGTTCTCGAAACCCGGCACGTACTTCACGAGGAAGCGCGCCTCGGCGTCGATTAGGCGGCGCAGTTCCTTCTTGGCGCGGGACGCATCGGCGGCGTCGTCGTCCATGTGCAGGGCCCATTCGTAGGGCACGTTCTGCCAGAGGATGAAGCTGCCCGGCCCGTGGATGGGGCTCATGTCCACCGTGGGATGGCCGATGTAGTGGTCGCCATAGACGCCCTTGTCCGCCATGCGGGGGCGGTACAGCTGCGGCGGGATGTCGCCGGCGGCGCGGGCCCGGTCGATCAGCTTGCCGAGGGCGGGGTCGTCCTCGCGCCGCTGGTAGGCCACCGTGCGCGCGAAATCGATGCCCCCCATGATCCACAGCAGGCCGCCCGGAATGGGGCGGCTCTGTCCGTCGGTGAGCGTCTGCGGCTGGCGGCCGCCGCCCCGCACGAAGGGTGCGCCCGCGCGCGCCACCACCTCGGCGGTGCCGCTGCCTTCCACGAAGACGCGCCCGCGGATCGCCTGCCGGCCCGAGACGGTCTCGATGATGGCGTGCGTGATACGCCGCTCGGTGCCGTCCTGCACCATCTCCACGTCCACGAAGCTGGCGCCATAGAGCGCCTGCACGCCCGCCTCCTCCAGCATCCTGACCATCACGTTGCCGGCGCCGTCCGGGTTGAAGGAGGTCCGCTTGAAAGGACTTCCGGGCGGCAGGTAGTAGTCGTAGTGCGACAGCGGGTTGCCGGCCCAGTCCGGCAGGTTCTTCTCGTTGGCCTCGTAGATGCAGCCTTCGCGGTGGAAGCGCTCCATGAGTTCGGTGTGGATCCCGCCCACGCCCGGGTTGGCCGCGCCCTGCAGGCCGCTGGTGTGGACGCCGCCGGGCATGTCGAACTTCTCGACCATCAGCACGCTGCAGCCTTCGCGCCGCGCGCGCAGCGCCGCGGCAAAGCCACCCGGGCCGCCGCCGATGACGACCACGTCCACATCGGCCACGACGGGAACGCCGCCGGCGCTGAGGGGCTGGGGTTCAGAGGGGCTGCCGTCGTTCGGGGAAAACGGGGGATGCATGGTGAGTGGTCTCCTCATGAGTCTTCCGACGACGCCAGGCTCGCCTTGAGCCGTGACGCCGCCAGGTGATAGCCGCCGCTGCCGCCGTCGACGAAGTGCAGGTGGCGGTCCAGCGAGCGAACGAAACAGGTGATGAGCGCATGGTCGCTGTAGTGCAGGCCGTAGTCGATCTTGCCGGCGGCCTGCAGCCTCGCCAGCACCGATTCCAGCCGCGCCGCCTGCGCGTCGCTCACGTCGAGCACGGCGCGCAGCGTGTCGTCGAGCTTGAGGTGGTCCGTGTTGGTCACGAGCTCCGCCGCATAGCGGCCCGCCGCTTTCTTCGGGTCGCGCTTGTGCCGCCGCATCAGCTGCGCGAAGAACACGCACTCCAGCCAGAGGCCCGCAAACAGCGACCGGCGCCGCCAGCGGCCCGGGCGACGCAAGGCCATCTCCACGCCCAGGTGCCGGGGCGGCCAGATCGGCGGCAGGTTGTCCAGGGACACCGGCGCCGCGACGGGCAGGGTCTGCTCGACCTGCGCCATGACCTCGGCGAGCACGGCCGGGTCCTGGTGGCGCACCTGCACCAGCAGCGTGAGGATGCGCCCATGCCGCGAAGGCACGTCGTTCCAGCGGCATTCCAGGCCTTCCACCGAGGCGGCGGGCGCCGCGGCCGCGGCGAGCTGGTAGCGTGCCGGATCGGACTTGACCAGGTGATCGGCCAGGCTCAGGGCGCCGCCTGCGAACAGGGCCATGTCGAAGCCCGCCGTCAGGCGCCGCCGCGCCACGCGCAGATCGGCCCCGCGCGCACGCAGCTCGGCCACCGGGACGCGGCCGACGCGCAGGTGCAGCTGCAGCCCCTGGGCCACCTGCGCCTGCAGCCCGGACCAGGCGCTCGCCAGCGCCGCGTCGAAAACCGGCGGCACGACGACGGTGGCACCGTCGCCGCCGAAGCAGAACGGAAAATCGTCGCGGCCGCAGGCGTTGGATGCGGCCACGATGCAGGCCGCGCCCGCGGCGTTCACGTGCTTGTAGCGCCCGGCCTCGATGGCGCGGGTGGACTGTTCGATGTCGGCCACGAAGACCAGCCAGTCGTCCGGCAGCGCGGCGAAGGCCTCGGGCTGGCACCAGTCCTGCAGGGCCTGCAGGCGCGGCGCCTCGAGGTAGGGTGCGAAGGGTGTCGCAGCCTCCGCCGTGGCGGAGGGGGACGTCGAGGCTTGCGTCATCCGGCGGCATGCTACCTGCTGCCACCCGGCGGCTCTGCGCCGGGGGTCAGTCGCGCAGGAGCCCCAGCAGCGCCGCATCGAAGCGCTCCGGCGCCTCGTACTGCACCCAGTGGCCCGCCTGCGGGATGCGCAGCATGCGGCCGAAGGACGGCGCCTGCCGCAGGAGGGCCTCCACGGCCTCCAGCTGCCCTGCGTAGAGCGCGTCCTGCTCCCCCAGGATGGCATCGACCGGCAGTTGCAGCGAAGGCAGCGTGCGGGCCACGACGTCGGTCAGCGCGAGCTTGCGCTGGCGCATGCGGTCACGCACGAGGTTGGCCGCATGAAGCGCGAGGGTGTCCTCGTCGATGCTCGCGGGGTCGTGCAGCATCAGCACCTGCAGGTTGCGGCGGTGGGCGCGTCGGCGGGCTTCGGGGTCGGAGAGGCCGAGCCACGGCGTGAGGGCAAGGCGCCGGTTCCGCAGCCCCAGGCCGGGCACGCCGACCAGCACCAGCCGCGTCGCGAGCTGCGGATGCGCGGCCACCGTCAGCACCGCCGTGAGCCCACCGAAGGAAAAGCCCACCCAGGGGCAGGCCTCGCCGGCCACCTCGCGCACGCCCTGGGCCAGCGGCGCCACCAGGTCGGCGGCATCGCGGGCTTCGGGCGGCGCCAGCGAATCGCCGAAGCCCGGCAGGTCCGGCACGCACACGCGCCATCCCGCCCGGGCGAGCGCTTCCACGTTGCGCAGCCAGTGCGTCCAGCTGCCGCTGCCGCCGTGCAACAGCACCACGGGCCGCCCGCTGCCCCAGACGTGCCACACCATGCGCCAGCCGCCGTGCGTGGTCTCGCTGCGCACCGCGGTCGCAAGCACCCGCTGGGCCTGGAGGGGCAAGTCGTCTTCCAGTGGAGCCATGGGTCCTTACTCCTCCGCCGACACCAGCCCGTTGCGGATGGCCCAGCGAACCACGCCGGCCACATCGCCGAGGCCGAGCTTGGCCATCATGCGGCTGCGATAGGTGTCCACGGTCTTGGCCGACAGGTGCAGCTGGATCCCGATCTCGGTGCTCGAATAGCCGCGCGCCACCATGACCAGGATCTGCCGCTCGCGCGAGGACAGGTCGTCCCAGGTGGCTTCCTTGTCGGTGAGGCCCTGGAGGGCCAGGACGGCTTCGTCATCGGTCAGGTAGCTTCGGCCCGCCAGGATGGTGCGGATCGCCTCCAGCACCCGGGCGCTGGGCGAGCCCTTGAGCACGTAGCCGCGCGCGCCCAGCCGCATGGCATCGGCCACCGTGCGCGGCTGGCTGGACATGGACAGCACCAGCACCGGCACGCCCGCCTTGCGCCGTGCGAGGTCCTCCAGCACTTCCAACCCGGAGCGGGACCCTCCCAGCGACAAGTCCAGCAGCACCAGGTCCGGGCGGGTCTGCATGACCCCCGCGACGGCCGCCGTCGGCTCGTCGGCCTCGCCGACCACGCGATGTCCCGCGCCCTCGAGCAGGGCGCGCAGGCCCTCGCGCACCACGGCATGGTCATCGACCAGAAACAACTTGCCCAAATCCTTCTTCCTCTCCACGCACAGCTCTCCCCGTCGGGGATGACCCGATACCCGGCCGGGCGCGCGGGCTGCAATGAAGGATGTGCAGGCGCACAGTATCGCAACGATGCGAGGTGGCCGGGAGCGCCACGCCGCTCGCCCTGCGGCCCCCCGGAAAGTGCGGCGAAAATGCCCTCCCCACGAAGCGCATCAAGAACTCCCGACAACAAACTGTCGCAGCCGAGCCGATAGTTCGGGCCAGCGCTTCGGCGCGAACGAGGCGGCGGGCAAGAGCCCGCACGAGCCGCCCCCGATACGAGACAAACCGGCCAGACACGAGCCCAAGCAGCCCCACCCGACCCGAGCACGCCGGCGCCCGCCGTCCGACGACGAGGCGGATCGCGCCGCAGGTGCCCAGGCAGGTGGTGGTGGACCCCCAGCGACTGCGGCAGGTCCTGCTGAACCTGCTGGCCAACGCCCTGAAGTTCACCCCGCGCGGGCGCATCGGCGTGCATGCCGGCGTGGAGGCGACTTCCCGCCACGCGCAGGCGCTGCTGCTGACCGTGTGGGACACCGGCAACGGCATCAGCGCGGCCGACCAGGAGCGGCTCTTCAAGCGCTTCAGCCAGGTGGGCGTCGCGGGGTGGCAGCAGAGCCAGGGCACGGGCCTGGGCCTGTCGATCTCGCGCGAACTCGCGCGCCTCATGGGCGGCGAGCTCACGGTGCGAAGCGAACCGGGCAGCGGTTCGTCGTTCCAGCTGGAACTGGCGCTGGTGCAGCCCGCGGCCCCGGCGCGCGCGTTCGCGCCCGACGGCCCGCCTGCCCTGCCGCCGGGAAGGCGGGTGCTGCTGGTCGAGGACAACGCGATCAACCAGATGGTGGCCGAGGCCCTGCTGCAGCGCCTGGGCGTGGCCGAAGTGGTCACGGCTGCCGACGGCGCGCAGGCGCTGGCGCTGTGCGAATCGCACGCGTTCGACCTGGTGCTGATGGACTGCCAGATGCCGGTGATGGACGGCTTCGAGGCCACGCGCCAATTGCGCGCCCGGGGCTGCCGCTGGCCCATCGTCGCCCTCACCGCCGGCGGCGTCACCCAGGACCGCGACGCATGCCTCGCCGCCGGCATGGACGACTACCTGGCCAAGCCGATCGACGACAAGCTGCTGGGGCGGGTGCTGCAGCGGTGGGCGGGCGGCGAACCACCCGGCCTCGGCCCGGTTCCCCCGGCAGGGCGCTGAGATCGTAACTTTTCATTTCTGCGGCCGCCGCCCCGAAGCGCGTCGCGGTGCGCCGCGCGTGTGCCGGAGCCGACACCGCAGCCGGCGCGCCGTGCCCCGTATGCCTGAGCTCGAGGCGCGGCTCCCTGGCGCCGGGCACGCCACACCGCCTCGCTGAACGCCAAGGACCGGGGACTTTGTCACGGCCAACCTGGCTCATGTTTCGTTACGTTCGTAGTCAAGTTCCTACATCTTGTGGGACCAGGACTACTAGATTCGCGCCCAACTGCTGAGCCAGAGCCCGAGGGCGGGCCTCAGCGCATGCAACGGGTCTCTCGGCCCATCACCCCTGGACGCATCGAAACATGACGAAACGAATCTTCTCCAGCGCCCTTTCGATCGTTGCCCTCGGCGTGCTCGCCGCCTGTGGCGGCGGCGGTGGCGGCACCGTAGCGCAGACCACGCCGACCCTCGGGAATCCTCCGACGCTGCAGCAGCCCGCGTCCTTCCCCGCGCCCATGCCCGCACCCGCGCCCGCACCCGCGCCGCAGGCCGCCCCGTCCGGCTCCGCACCGGACATCGCGGTGGCCAGCAACAGCAAGCGCTGGCTGCAGGCCGGCAGCCCCAATGACGCCTACTTCGTCGAAGACAACCGCTGGGGTGCCAACGGCGTGACGGAAGGCGTGAGCGCCAGCCAGTACGAGCAGTACACCGGCCGCAGCACGCAGGTGGGCGCGAACGGCGAGGTGGCGTTCCGCACCAAGTGGCGCTGGCCGCAGGGCGTCAATGAGGTCAAGGGCTACCCGGCAGTGCTCTACGGTCGCAAGCCCGGCTATGCGAGCAGCAACAACCTGATGGGCGGCAACCCCATCGAACTGCCCGACGGTGCCGTGTCGCAGGTCGCCCCGGCGGGTGCCACGCCCGGCACCATCCTGCCGCTGCAGATGCCCGTGCAGTCGCTCAAGGCCAAGTACGCCTTCAAGCACAACGCCGCGCCCACGGGCCAGGGCCAGCTGGCCTTCGACATCTGGCTGCAGTCCACGCCGGACCAGGGCCACGGCTTCACCGCGGCGTCCATCACGCACGAGATCATGATTCCGCTGTCCAACTGGGGCAACTACGGCGGACACAACGTGCCCGGCGGCCGCAACCCCGGCTGGTTCGACCACACCGCCACCATCGGCGGCAAGACCTACCACGTCTATGCCACCAAGGGCAGCGACGGCTGCCTGCGCTACGACTTCGGCGGCCTGAACGGCGCCCATGGCAAGAGCGGCTGGAAGATGATCGCCTTCGTGCCCGCGGTGCTGCCGGCGGACCCCGGCGAGATCGACCTGGCCGCCATCATCAACTACGTGGCCACCCGCACCGACCGCTGCGGCGAGCGCTGGGCGCTGGGCCGCGAGTACGTGACCAGCATCGAGCTGGGCGTGGAGCCGGTGGTGGGCACCGGCGACATCACGGTGTACGACTTCAAGGTCTCCGGCGCGCGCTGAGCGGCTGGTCGATCGCCGCGGGGGCCGGGGGCGCGAGGCGGCACCCGAGCGGCGGGGCGTGGTGCGGCCGCCTCCGGTGCGTGGAATGGCTTTGCGCCTACCCCGGGCCATGCCAGGGCACACCACACTCCGCTGCCCTCCACTACCGCCGCGTGCGCTCCTGCATGTCCAACCGACGTCGTTGGGAGATCGATGCCCTGCGCGGGCTGATGCTGATGCTGATGACGCTCACGCACCTGCCCACGCGCCTGAGCGAGCCCTTCGGCCAGCCCTTCGGCCTGGTGTCCGCCGCCGAGGGATTCGTGCTGCTGTCGGGCTACATGGCCGGACTGGTGTACGGCCGCGCCGCGGTCGAAAAAGGCGTGGCCGCCATGAGGCGCGCCTTCTCGCGCCGGGCCCATGTGGTCTACCTCTGCCACGCGGCGCTGCTGCTCTTCCTGTTCACCGTGATCGCGCTCATCGGCATCCGCGTGGACGAGCCGGCGGTGAAGAACCTGATGGCCTACTACCTGCAGCATCCGCTCGATGCGCTGGTGGGTGGCCTGATCCTGATCTACCAGCCGCCCCTGCTCGACATCCTGCCGATGTACGTGATCTTCATGCTGGTGAGCCCCTGGGCCCTGGTGCTGGCCTTGCGCGCGGGCTGGGCGCCGGTCATGGCGGCCAGCCTGGCCGTGTGGCTGCTGGCGCAGTTCGGGCTCGCGCAGTGGCTCTATGAGGCGGTGGCGGCGGCCACGCCGCTGCCGGTCCCCTACGCGCAGACCGGCTCGTTCCACGTGCTGGCCTGGCAGTTCCTGTGGATGATGGGCCTGTGGATGGGCGCCTCCCGGCACGAGCCCGAGCCGGCGCCCTTCACCTTCCCGAACAGCGCGGTCGCCATCGCCGCGGTCGCCGCGCTGGTGTGCTTCGTCTGGCGCCATGCCGTGGGCCAGGTGCCCTTTCCCGGCAACGCCACGCTCAACCTCCTGTTCGACAAGTGGCACCTGGGGCCGCTGCGTCTTCTGAACCTGATGGCGCTCATGGTGCTGGTGATCCGATTCGGGCCGTGGCTGGCCTCGCACCTGCCGCGGCTGCGGTTCCTGGAGACGCTGGGTGCGGCCTCGCTGGCGGTGTTCTGCGCCCACCTGGTGGTCGTGCTGCTGACGCTGAGCCTCTTCGGGGCCCAGCAGGACCGGGCCTGGTCGGTGGACGTGCCGCTGCTGGCGGTGGCCCTGTCGAGCCTTTACGCGGCCGGCTGGTTGACGCTGTGGCTGGAGCAGCAGCCCCCCGGGCGCCTGGCCCGGTTCTTCAGCGGCTGGCTGCGGCAGAAGCCGACGGGGCAGTAAGGTGCCGGGCGAGCGTGCGCCGCCACAGCGCATAGCCCGCCTGGTTCATGTGCAGCCGGTCGGGCCCGAAGAGCTCGGCGCGCGGCGCGCCGGTGGCGTCCAGCATGGGCGTGAACACGTCGACGAAGTCGGCGTTGTGCATGCCGGCGACATGGCTGGCAAGCAGCCGGTTGGTCTCTCGCACCTTCTCCATCAGGTGGGCCCGCAGCGGACTGGGCTTGACGGAGATGTAGGCAATGCGCGCGCCGGGCAGCTCGGCCCGCACGGCGGCCACGAAGGCGCGAAAGCTCTGGAGCACATCGGCGGGCGCCCGGCCTTCGGCGAGGTCGTTCTCACCGGCATAGACCAGCACCTGGCGCGGCCGGTACTTGATCACCAGCTGCCGCACGAGGCGATGGCAGTCGGCCATGGTCGATCCGCCGAAGCCGCGGTTGATGACCACCGGCTGTTCGCTGAAATCCTGCGCCATGCGGGGCCACAGGCGGATGGACGAGCTGCCGACGAAGAGCACCCCGCCCTGCGACGGCGGGGTGGCCTCGTCGGCCGCGGCGAACTCGGCGAGGGAGCTGCTCCAGCGGGCGATCTGGGGGTCCACGGGCGCAGCCTGCGCGGCGCCGGCGAGCAGCAGGCCGCACAGGCCGAGCGGTGCGAAGGCTGAGGGGCCGGAAAATCGGCGCAGGAAGAGAAGGCGCAAGGTCGTGCGTCGGCAGCGGAGTTGGCGGGGGTTCGCAGCCGTCGCGCCGGCAGGGGCCGGGCGGGCGCGAAGACGAGAACGAGAACGAGAACGACGCAATTCTCGCTGCAGGGCCGCTGGGACTCAAGCGCGGCAGGCCCTTCAGCCCATGTTCGGCTGCCCGTTCGATGCCGTCACGCCGCCGTCGACCGGCAACGCCACCCCCGTCACCATGGCGGCGTCCGCGCTGGCGAGGAAGGCCACCACCGCGGCCACGTCCGCGGGCGTGGCCGGGCGGCCCAGCGGCATGCGTTCGGCGAACCTGGCCAGCATCGCCGGATCGTCCTGCATGTCCTCGGTCATCGGCGTGAGCGTGAAGCTGGGGCACACCGCATTCACGCGCACGCCGTCGCGGCCATGGTCCAGCGCGAGGGCCCGGGTGAAGTTGATGATGGCGCCCTTGGACGCGTTGTAGAACGACAGCCCCCAGTCGCCGCCCAGCCCCGAGACCGAGGCGATGTTCACGATGCAGCCGCGCGTGCGCAGCAGATGAGGCATCGCGGCCCGGCAGCCGTGGAACACGCCACCGGCATTGGTGGCCATGGTCGCCTCCCAGTCCGCGAGGCTGGCCTGCGTCACCGTGCCCTCGGGCGCGATCCCCGCGTTGTTCACGAGCACATCGAGGCGCCCGAAGCGGTCGACGGCGGCTTTGACCAGGGCTTCGACCTGCGGATAGGCCTTCACGTCGCCCACCTGGACCAGGGTGCGCTCGGCGGGCAGGTCCTGGGCCACGCGGTCCAGCTTGTCCCGGTGGCGCCCCGCCAGGACGACGTTCGCACCCTCGGCCGAGAACCAGCGCGCGATGCCTTCGCCGATGCCCGAGCCGGCGCCGGTGACGACCACGACCCGCTCCTCGAAGCGCCGCGCCCACGGAGACGGCGCGGGGATACGGTCCGCTGATGACGACATGGCGGCCGGTCCCGTCTCCGACGCTGCGCTCACGCGGTCGCGCCCGCGCGCAGCTCCTGCTGCCGATCACGCAATTGCTCGCCGATGGCCTTCAGGTCCAGCGAGGTCCGGGCCTTGGGAAACAAGGCGTCGCGTTCTTCCTTGACGTGGTGCTCCACGAGCTCAGCGAGCTGCGCCACCAGGGCATCCATGGTGCCGTCGGCCGCGCCGAGCGCGCGGATCCGGGCGATCAGCGCCTTGGCCTGGCCGTGCTCCTCCTTGCCTTCGTCCACCAGGGCGGCCGCGTCAGGCCGTGCCTTGCGCAGCGCGGGGTAGAAGATCTCCTCCTCGATGCGGGCATGCACGCTCAGTTCGTCGCAGATCGCCATGGCCAGCGTCTGGCGCTCGGCGGCGCTGTCCGCGTCCAGCCGCGTGGCAAGCCGCGCGTACTCGACGAACAGGTGCTTGACGGCCAGGTGGTCGGCGTCGAGCAACAGGCAGGCGTCCTTGGGATCGTTCATGGGATCACTCCGTGTGTCGATGGTCAGCATGCGTTCAGACCATCGGCGGGTCCATCTCGCGGCCGAAGTGCCGGTGCCGGGACACGCCCTCGATGAAGGCCTTGGCCGCGTCCTCCACGCGGGCCGCGTCGAAGATGAAGATGCCCGTCCTGCCCTGCTCGAAGCTCTTGTCCATGCTGGCCGGAAGCCCGGCGGCCGCGAGCAGGCGGCTGGAGGCGCCCAGGGCCAGGATGGTCTTGCAGTGGCGGAACTGGTCCCGGATGAACTCGCCGGTGTGGCCATCCTGGGCCAGCGCGGCGACGGCCTCCTCGCCATCGGGAAGCACGAGCGCGTCAAAGAGGAAACCGGGTTCGTTCTCCATCGACGCATCGGCATCGATCATGTCGCCGCCGGCCGTCCGCATGCGGCCGATGTGCGGTCCCACCAGACGGGCCACCGCGCCTTGCCCGACCAGCGCGGCCTGGATGGACGTCAGTGACTCACCTTCCACGCCGGGTGCCACGAGCAAGGCGATCTTGCGGCCCATGAGCGAGCCGTCGCCGGGCCGTGCCAGCAGCGACAGCGCCGGCGAGCGCGTGACCTCCGGCTCGGCCGGGTTGGCGAGCACCGGCGGCATCGCCTCGGGCAGCGGATCGATCCCCAGGCCCATGGCGACCTTGCGGGCCAGTTCATCCGAGACATTGCGCAGCATCGAGACCGTGCGCTCGCGGATGGCAGGCACCGTCACCTTGGACAGCTCGAAGCGAAAGCCGTTGGCGATGTGGTCCTTCTCCACCGGCGTCTGGCTGTCGAAGAACAGGCGCGCCTGGGTGTAGTGGTCCGCGAATTTCTCCGGCTTGGCCCGGACCTTGCCCTGCTCCTCGTCGGCGCGGATGCGGGCGGGCACCGACACGAAGCCCTGCTGCGCCGCGCCGGCCTGGAAGGGACAGCCTCCGCCCAGGGAGTTCGGCTCGTAGGCGACGCGGCCACGGTGGATGGCCTGGCGGTGCATGCCGTCGCGCTGGTTGTTGTGCACCGGCGCGATCGGCGAGTTGATCGGGATCTCGTGGAAGTTGGGTCCGCCCAGGCGGCTGATCTGCGTGTCCACGTAGGAGTGGATGCGACCGGCCAGCAGCGGGTCGTTGGAGAAGTCGATGCCCGGCACCACATGCGCGGTGCAGAAGGCGACCTGCTCGGTTTCGGCGAAGAAGTTGTCGGGGTTGCGGTTCAACACCATGCGCCCGACCGGACGCAGGGGCACCAGTTCCTCGGGAACGATCTTGGTGGCGTCCAGGATGTCGAAGCTGAACTGCTCGGCCTGTTCCTCGGTGAACACCTGCAGGGCCAGCTCGTACTCCGGGTAGGCGCCGGCCTCGATCCGCTCCCACAGGTCGCGGCGATGGAAGTCGGGGTCTGCGCCGGAGATCTTCACGGCCTCGTCCCAGACCAGCGAATGCGTGCCGGCCACCGGGTTCCAGTGGAACTTCACGAACACCGATTCGCCCTGCGCGTTCACCAGGCGGTAGGTGTGCACGCCGAAGCCCTGCATGGTCGCGAAGCTGCGCGGCAGGGCGCGATCACTCATCAACCACATCAGCATGTGCGTCGACTCGGGCATGAGCGAGACGAAGTCCCAGAAGGTGTCGTGCGCGCTGGCCGCCTGCGGCATCTGGTGGTGCGGCTCCGGCTTGACGGCGTGGACCAGGTCGGGGAACTTCATCGCGTCCTGGATGAAGAACACGGGCATGTTGTTGCCCACGAGGTCCCAGTTGCCGGCGTCGGTATAGAACTTCACCGCGAAGCCGCGCACGTCACGCGCCGTGTCCTTGGAGCCGCGCTCGCCCGCCACGGTGGAAAAGCGCACGAACACCGGCGTCACCTTGCCCTTGGACTGGAAGGGGGCGGCCATGGTGAGGTCGCTCAAGGGCTCGTAGCACTCGAAATAACCGTGCGCCGCCGAGCCGCGCGCGTGGACGATGCGCTCGGGAATGCGTTCGTGGTCGAAGTGCGTGAGCTTCTCGCGCAGGATGAAGTCTTCCAGCAGCGCCGGCCCGCGCACCCCGTACTTGAGCGAGTTCTGGTTGTCCGCGATGCGCACGCCCTGGTTGGTCGTGAGGACCTGCCCGGCCGAATCCACGCGCACGCGGTCCAGCGGAGCCACCGTGGCATTGACGCCTTCCGGCGCGACGGTTCCAGTCTTGGCCAACTCATTGGATTCGGAGAGCGTGCTGCCGGTGGCAAGGCGCGATGCCGGCTGGCTGCTGGCACCCTGCACGGGCGCCACACCGCTCGTGAACCCGTGCTCGGCAGCCTTGGTGGCGTTGAAGGGCATCGAGGCGGACAGGTCCTGCACCTCGGCCATCTTGCGGCTGTTGGGATCGTCTCCAGCGGTGCCGATGCGGCTGGGTCCGCTGTCGGTGTTGCGAGCCGCGGACTTGGCCGCGGCCTTGTTGTTGCTGGGTTTGGAGGGAGGGGGCGATTTGGGCATGGGGGGTGAGCTTCGATGCAGCCGTGCACGCTACGGGGCCGCCCATGCCTGGCGTGTAGGAACTCACCCTCTGCGCGCTACGGCGCGTGTCCCGTGGTCGGCGTCTCAGGCCGAAGCCCGAGCCAGCTCATTGCGGACCTTCTTCAAGAGAGCATCAGCCACGCCTTTCTCGACATCGTCGAGAAAGCGTGTGGCCCTCATCCTGATTGCAACCGTGGGCAGGGAAAGGATGTTCGCCTTGGCCCCTGCGAACACCCATCGGACATCCCGCTCTTCGCCTCGCGCCAGCTTGGAAACGGCCGCGTCGTGGGGTTCCAGGAAGAGTGCGACAACCTTCCTTCTCTCCATTTCGATCAGCCTGGTTTCCCACCGGTCAGGCAGCGTCGGGAGCTTGGGACTGACGGGATCCAGATAGATGCCGTGGGCCTTGTGGAATGGGCTGCCCTCGCCGAGGGCGGGCTGCAGGTCGTGCACGCGACCAGGGTCGAGCTGCGTGTAGCAGTCAGCGTCGATCGACATGGTCATGTCGCGGGGAATCGCCGTGACCTCCGACATGCCGAGCACGGAAAGACTGCCGATGATGACGTAGCGCGTGTGGCCGCAAAGCCGGTGCGCCTCTGTCAAAAGGTTGAAAAGCGAATCAACGTTCATCGACGGCGACGCCGAACGGCGAGTTCTGCCTCATTGCGTTTCCCCACCCGTTCGCGTCCGAGCACATCTGCTTGGCCAGTTCGGCCGCAGGAAGCGACAGCCATTCGCTCCACCGATCGATGTAGTCCTGGCTGCACAGGCCTTGCTGCGACCAGCGGCGCACTTCCCGTCTGGCCGTATCGAGCAGCTCCTGCCGCCGCCGCTTGTCGACGAGCAGCTCCATCGCGATCCGGTGATGCGCCAGCAGGCGTTCTTGCTCGATACGCTGTTGTGCCTGGCGCGCCTGCCTGCGTTCGTCGAGAAGTTCTGCACGCGACAACCACTCCGGCGGAACCAGTCCCGCCACGACTTTGCCGTGACGCTCGATGGCCAGCGGAGCCGACGCGGCGCGCTCAAGATACTCGCCCAGCTTCTGCTTGGCTTCAGACGCAGTGACTTTGTCCATGCCGTCAATGATAGACAAACCTTTGAATTTGTCCAAAACATCTGGAAGCCAAGCCTCCTGCGCCGCCTTACGCCCCTCACTGAGCGCTCAGGCCTGCCACGCAGTAGCTGCCGCTACAGTTCCGCCCATGCTGGAATGCCCTTGTTCATGGCCGGCTGCCACGCGCAGGCCGGCGGAGGTAGGCCCTCGTGCGTGATGACCGCCTGCTGGAGATGCGCGTGTTCAAGGCGGTGTGCGAGACCGGGGGCTTCACCTCCGCGGCGAGCCTCTTGGGGGTGAGCCAGCCCTTCGTGAGCCAGTCCATCCACAACCTGGAGCGGCGCCTGGGCGTGCAGCTGCTGCACCGCTCCACCCGCAAGCAGCGCCTGACCGGTGAAGGCACGGTGTACCTGGCCTCCTGCCGCCGCCTCCTGGAGGAGGTGGAGCAGGCCGAGGACCAGGTGCGCTCGGACGAGCCGGCCGGCGACCTGCGGGTGAGCGCGCCGCTGGCTTTCGGCATGGACCAGGTGGTGCCGCAGCTGCCCGCCTTCCTCGAAAAATACCCGCGCATCAACCTGCACCTGTCGCTGTCGGACGCGCTGGTGAACCTGCTGGAGGAGAACTTCGACGTCGCCATCCGCATGGGCAGGCTGCACGACTCGTCCCTGACGAGCCGGCGCCTGTGCAAGCTGCAGCGGGTGGTGGTGGCCGCGCCGGCCTACGTCGCGCGCCACGGCGCGCCCGTGACGCCGCGCGGGCTGGACCGGCACAACTGCCTGATGTGGCAGTCGCCCATGGAGCGGCTCAACCGCTGGCCCTTCGTGATGCAGGGCGAGCGCGAGGAGATCTCGGTACGCGGCAACTTCCGCAGCAGCGACGGGCCCACCCTCTACCAGCTGTGCCTGGCCGGCGTGGGCATCATGCGGCTGGCCGAGCACCTGGCCACGCCGGCCATCCGCGAGGGCCGGCTGGTGCCGCTGCTGACCGACTACCAGGCGCAGGACGACACGGCCATCCACGCCCTGTTCCTGCCCGAGCGCAAGCTGGTGCCGCGCATACGCGCCTTCGTGGACCACTTCGCCGAGACCTTCGAGACGCCGCCCTGGACGGCGGCTTGAGGCGCTGACGCCCGCCCCCGCCTGCATCCATCCATTTATTGCCTGCCGCCATAAGTCTTATCGCGGCAGGCCGCTGGATGCGCGGGCGGCGCTTGCCTATCGTGCAGGTCTACGCGATTCACCTCGATTTCGACCTACAAAAACTGGAGCACTGTGATGGCCGCCATCCTCGACCGCCAACCCTCGTCCCCCGCCGCTCCGGCGCCCGTGCGCCGCTCGGTGTCGATCTACCAGCCCAAGCAGGAAGGCCTGATTTTCCCGCTCGAGCCGGAGTTCTCCTGCTTCGCCGAGGAGCGCCTGCACCGCAAGCAGCGCCTGGTGGCGGCCTGCCGCGCCTTCGCGCTGGAAGGCTTCGACTACGGCTTCGCCGGGCACCTGACCGTGCGCGACCCGGAATACCCCGAGCTGTACTGGACCAACCCCATGGCCGTGCACTTCGCCCAGGTCAAGCTGTCGAACCTGATCCTGGCCGACCACACCGGCCGCGTCGTGGAAGGCGCCTACGCCATCAACCGGGCCGGCTTCGTGCTGCACGCCGCGGTGCATGAGGCCCACCCGGACATCGTCGCCATGTGCCATGCCCACACGGTGTACGGCACCGCCTTCGCTGCGCTGGGCCGGCCGCTGGAGCCGATCTCGCAGGACGCCGCGGCTTTCTTCGAAGACCACGTGGTGATCCTGAAGGAAGCCGGCCAGGTCGCCGTCGAGGAGAAGGCGGGCCTGTCGGTCGCGGATTACTTCAAGGGCGTCAAGGCCGCGATCCACCAGAACCACGGTTTGCTCACCGCCAGCCGCCACAGCATCGAGGCCGCCGCCTTCTGGTTCATTGCCCTGGAGCGCTGCTGCCGCCAGCAGTTGATGGTGGAGGCGACCGGCGCCAAGCCGATCCTGGTCTCGCCCGAGCGTTCGCGCTATAGCCGCGAGCACGTGGGCAGCGAATACATCGGCTGGCTGCATTTTCAAGCGATCTACGACCACCTGACCAAGTCCCAGCCCGACATGTTTGAGTGACACGCACGGGGGCCGCGCAAGCACGCGGCGCCATTCTTTCCAGCAATCAATTCCCGTGGAATCGCGCCGCACACCGGCGGCGAGGGCTTGGACGCCGCTCCACGAGTCAGGAGACCTTCGTGACGAAAGCAGTCGAGGCGTATTTCCGCCTGTTAAAGCTATTGATGGCGGTGTGCCTGGCAGGCATGGTCGTGCTCGTGTTCGGCAATGTTGTCCTGCGCTATGCGTTCAATTCCGGGATTACGGTCTCCGAAGAAGTGGCCCGGCTGTTCTTCGTCTATCTCACCTTCCTCGGGGCGATCGTCGCGATGCGCGAGCACCTGCACCTAGGCGTGGACACCGTGGTGCGCCGCTTGCCTCCCCTGGGCCGCCGGGCCTGCGCAGTGACCGGCAATGTCCTCATGCTGTTCGCTACCGGGCTGTTCCTGCAGGGGAGCTGGGCGCAGTCGGTGATCAATCTGGACGTGAAAATGCCAGTGACCGGCATTTCCATGGCAACGGTCTACGGGGTGGGCGTGATCTTCAGCGTGTCGGTGGGCCTGCTGATCCTGCATGACCTGTATCGCGCGCTCACCGGGAAAGTTGAAGTGCACGAACCTGTGGGCGAGGCCGGGCCGCTGGCCGGTGCCACAGGTGCGGTGCCCGGCGTGGCTAATGCCGCGAAGCACGCGCAAGGGCGTACCACCGCCGAAGCGGCGTAGGAGCGCGCCATGACCCTGACCATCTTCCTCGGATCCCTGCTCGGCACCATGGCGCTGGGCGTTCCGATCGCCTTCGCCCTCATTCTGTGCGGCATCGCGCTCATGCTCCACATGGACATGTTCGATGCGCAGATCGTCGCACAGACCCTGATCAACGGCGCCGACAGCTTCCCGCTGATGGCCGTTCCCTTCTTCCTGCTGGCAGGCGAGCTCATGAACGCGGGCGGCCTGTCCCGCCGGATTGTGAACGTGGCGATCGGCCTGGTAGGCCATGTCAAGGGTGGCTTGGGCTTCGTGGCCATCCTGGCCGGCTGCGTGCTGGCGGCGCTGTCCGGGTCGGCGGTGGCCGATGCTGCCGCACTGTCCGCCCTCCTGGTGCCGATGATGACGCGCATGGGGCACGACCGCAGCCGCTCGGCCGGCCTGGTGGCCGCCGCCGGCTGCATCGCCCCGGTGATCCCGCCCTCGATCGGCTTCATCATCTTCGGCGTGGCCGGCGGCTTGTCGATCACCAAGCTGTTCCTGGCGGGCATCGTCCCGGGCCTGCTGATGGCAGCTTCGCTGGCCGTCGCCTGGTGGCTGGTGGTGCGCAAGGAAGATATCGCCACGGCACCGCGCCAGACCGGCAGGGAACGCATGCAGGCCCTGGCCCAGGGATTCTGGGCCCTGCTGCTGCCTGTGCTGATCATCGCCGGCCTGAAGTTCGGTGTCTTTACGCCGACTGAAGCGGCCGTGGTCGCGGTGGTGTATTCGCTGTTCGTGGCGATGGTCATCTACCGCGAGCTGCAGCTGCGCGACCTGTACGGCATCCTGGTCGCCACGGCCAAGACCTCGGCCGTCGTGATGCTGCTGATCGCGGCCGCCATGGTGTCGGCGTGGATGATCACTGTGGCCGACCTGCCCAGCCTCGTGGTCGACCTTCTGGAGCCGTGGATGGACAACAAGGTCCTGCTGCTGATGATGATCATGGCACTGGTGATCCTGGTGGGCACCGCAATGGACATGACGCCCACCATCCTGATCCTCACACCGGTCCTGCTGCCGGTAGTCAAGGCTGCCGGCATCGACCCGATCTACTTCGGCGTGCTCTTCATCATGAACTGCGCCATCGGCCTCATCACGCCCCCGGTGGGCACGGTGCTCAACGTCGTGGCCGGCGTCGCGAAACTGCGCATGGGCGAGGTGGTCAGGGGCGTCTGGCCCTTCCTCGTCGCCGAGTTCGTCGTCCTGTTCCTGCTGGTGCTGTTCCCGCAGCTCGTCACCGTCCCCGCCCAGTGGTTTGCCCGCTGACGGATTCGAATTTTCCCCTGACCTTCAACCAAACTATTGGAGACCTTCCGTGATTCGCCCCATCAGAAACCTGTTCCTCGCGCTGGCCGCCCCGCTGCTGCTGGCCGCAACCGCGAGCCACGCGGCGGACATCCAGCCGCGCACCATCAAGTTCTCGTACGTCCAGCCCAAGGAAAGCCACATGGGGTACGGCGTGGAGAAGTTCGCCGAGCTGGTGGCCAAGAAAAGCGGCAACAAGATCAAGGTCCGCGGGTATCCCAACGGCACCCTGGGCGGTGACCTGCAGACCGTTTCGGCCCTGCAGGGAGGCACCATCGAAATGACCACCATGCCCCCAGGGCTGCTGGTTGGACTGTCCAAGGAATACGGCGCCTTCGACCTGCCCTTCCTATTCAACAGCTTCCAGGAAGCCGACGCGGTGCTGGACGGCCCGGTGGGCAAGCGCTTCCTCGACCAGGCCCCTAAGGGACTGGTGGGCTTGGCCTACTGGGACCATGGCTTTCGCAACATCTCCAACAGCAAGCGGCCGATCGCCAAGGCGGAAGACCTCGGCGGACTCAAGCTGCGCGCGCTGCAGGCGCCGCTGATGATCGAGACCTTCAACGCGCTCGGATCCAACGCGGTACCGCTCGCGTTCACGGAACTCTTCACCGCCATGGAGACCCGGGCAGTGGACGGCCAGGACAACCCGATCGTGGCATTCGAGACCAACAAGTTCGACGAGGTGCAGAAGCACCTCTCCACCACCCGCCACGTCTATAACCCGCTGATGGTCATGATCAGCCGCAAGGCCTGGGACTCCTACTCGGCCGCCGAACGCGAGATCCTGCTGGCCGCCGCTCGCGAGGCCAGCATCGAGCAGCGCCGCGTGTCGCGGGAAATGGAGCAAAGCGCCATCGCCAAGGTTCGCCAGAAGGGCGTGACCATCACCGAAGTATCGGACGCCGAGCGCGCCCGCATGCGCGAGAAGGTCAAGCCCGTCACCGACAAGTTCACCCGCGAAATCGGCGAGGACGTGGTCAAGGCCTTTCACGTCGAAATCAGCAAGGTTCGCGGCGGCAAGTAAGCTCCGGCGGCCCGCGCCTCAGGCTGCACCCTTTCGCGCGGGCAATGCGATCCGAGCAGGCGCTTAGGCCCGGCGCGACTTCAAAGTCGCGTCGGGTTTTTTCGTTGGAGGCGGCCGCGGTACTGAGGCGGTCCGGGACTCAGCCCACGGACTCTTTAATGGGTCAGCGGGTCAGCGGGTCAGCGAACGATTTCGGTGACGAGCGCCTCTAGACAGGGGCACGCGGGCAACAAATCCGAGTTCGGAACACCGAACGGCTGGCGTTCGACCACGACCGGGTGGTTTGCTACTCATATCGGCGCCCGCTTCGCTCAACCCGGTGCCTGCGGCCTGCGCGCCACTATGGCCCCCGCCCGCCATCGACGCGCCGAGCGTCCGCCGCCGGCAGTCCAGCGCTCGGCGAGTTGCTTGCCCGAGCCGGGCTCAAGCGGCCTGCGTCGTCCAGTCCGGGCCGAGCGCCTCGAGCTCGCGGCGGATCGCGTACGCCCGGGTGGTGCTGTCCACGGCCACGTCGTCCCAGGTGAGCGAGCACCCTTTCTTGACGGGGCGCACGAGCTTCACGTCGTGGGCCAGGCCCAGCGGCAGCCCGCCGTCGCGCAGGGACGCCGTGGCTGGCGTGAGCTTGCCCCACACGGTGTAGCCGCCCTCCCCGTCCAGCAGTTCGCCGGGCTGGAGGTCGCGCTTGGCCGTGGCCACCACGTCCGCGTTCCAGCAGGTGGCCACGCCGGTGGGCTCGCCGCGCAGTGCGACCGAGGCGACCGACTGGCCCACCTCCAATCCGATCAGGTGCCAGCGCTTGTAGAGCGTGAAATAGCGGCCGGATGGATCGGTGTGCGCGTTGTACTCCTCGAAGCAGTTCCGGATGTACTCGGTCTCCCCTTCCACGGTGACCCAGACGCCCATGCGGATGTCGTAGTCGATCGGTCGGCCCTGCGCATCCAGGGAGGAGATCACCTCCACCATGCCCTTCCTCTCGAGCACGCCCCCTTCGCTGCGCGGACGCGTGAGCGACGGGATGTCCGCGATCGAGCCCGAGGGATAGGCCAGGCCGCCGCTGGGCACCGCCAGGCCGGTCGCATTCGCGACCGCCGTGCTCTCGATGGAGGGCTTGGAGCCGTCCAGGAAGCTGTTGAACATCTTCGGGTTCAGGCCGCCGCGCTGCGCCTGCTCGGGCGTGAGGCCGTAGTAGCCCCAGACCGTCTCGGGCGTCGATTCGCAGAAGTGCGGCAGCCACTTGTGTCCGCGCCCGGCGGCCACCACCGGAAAGCCGCAGGTGCGGGCCCAGTCCACGAGGTCGCAGATCAGCGCGGGCTGGTCGCCGAAGGCCAGCGAATACACCACCCCGGCCAGGGTTGCCTTGCGCGCGAGCAGCGGGCCGCAGAAGGCGTCCGCCTCGACGGTCACGTTGACCACGTGCTTGTGGTGCTCGAAGGCGCGCAGGCAATGATCGACCGCCGCGATCGGATGGCCGGTGCACTCCACCACCACGTCGATGTCCGGGTGGCTCACCAGCGCCTCCCAGTCCTCGCCGACGTGGGTGGCGCCGGTGCGCAGCGCCTCGTCGATCGACGCGGCGTCGGTGCGCTGGGCCTCCCATCCGACCCGTGCCAGGTTGCGGCGCGCCGCGTCCGGCGACAGGTCGGCGATGGCCACCAGGTGCACCCCCGGCGTGCGCGGCACCTGCGCGAGATACATGGAGCCGAACTTGCCGGCACCGATGAGCCCGACGCGGATCGGCCGCTTCCGGGTGGCGCGCTGGACGAGCTGAGCATGGAGTGACATGGGGGGATGCCTTTCTATGCGGGGGGCGGCCATGGAACGGGCAGCGGCTCCCATTCAGCGCATGGGACCAGAGCCGGGCTGGCACTTCTCAGTGTGGCGCCCCCCTTGAGATCAGCCTGGTGACGGTCTCAAGTCCAATCGGACCAGGATGCTCTTGCGGCGCAGCTCTCCGCCGCCACCCCCAGCATCCCTGTCAAAGCCTCCCGCGCACGCGATCGGCGCGAACCGCGAAATGCGCATGCATGCAATCGCGCGAAACCCATCGATCGCCGCGTAACCGCCCGGTTTTCAGCAGCCATCACCATTGACCATCAACCGGTCCGCGCTAGTGGCGCTTGAAAGCTTCTTCCCGGCGATCCAGTTCGTTTTCCTGCGTCAAGAGGCGCTCGTGCATGAGCTTGAGATGCTGAAAGACGAGGAATAGCAGAGTGGCAAGCGCCATGCTCGCCGCCAATGTCAGCAGGGCGATGGCGCCACTACGGACGGATATCGCATTGACTACCGCAATAATTATTGCGGCAGTCGCTGCGAGAGACCCAAAAACAAGTTTCTTGGTAAGTAGGACCATTCACAGGGATCTTGGCGCTATCGGGCCCCATGCACGTCGGTGCGAGTGCGCAAACCACCATCCGCAATCCCCTACTCATGTAGTCGCGAGGAGTCGAGCGCGACCGGCAGCCCGAACACTCTGCCACGGAAGATTTCCGCCAATTCGCCTGTTATTTGTGGTTCCTGCCGATTACCCGATTTCCGAGTGAATTCCCGCATAACCTGTGTCCTTGGCGGCGCATTCCCGGGTCTCCGTCTCAAACTATTACCGTAAAGAAGGCGGCGCGCACTCCCGCACAATTCGATGTACTTGCCGCTTTTAAGCGCGCTCCCTCGGCTGGTGCAAGCAAGACTGAACCAGCGTATGAAACTCAATCCTTGTCTCGTGAGGCTGATGCGTTCGGCACTACCCGTCGCGGTCGGCCTACTGATCGTCCTGCCGTTCCTGCTTGCGCTGTATGTGATGTCGAAAACCGGCTGGACGCCTGTTCTTGCGATGGTCGTGATCGCGGCCGTGCTACTAATGGGGATTGAGCAGTACGGCCGCTTGATGGAAGACCTCAGGGCCATCGAGCCGAAGTCTCAGAAGCAGCTACGGTCGGAACGGAATGATGGTGAAGTTTGATACCGACGTCCGCGCTGCCAGTGCAGCTGCCGTGTCCGTCTGCCCGGTTCGCCCGCACCTCACTTCCAGAGCCCAGGCAAAGCCGCCGAATCCCCATTGCAAGCACGATGACACACGACACCACCGCACCGCTCGTTCCTGGCTTCACGGTCGTCATGCCGCTCTACAACAAGGGCCGCTATGTTCAGGAGGCTGTTCGCTCCGTTCTCAGGCAGGCCACGCCGGTGAGCGAGGTCATCGTCGTCGACGATGGCTCAGCGGATGATGGGCCGTCGCAAGTCGAGTCGCTGCGCGACCCTCGCGTCCGACTGGTGCGGCAGCTCAACGCCGGCGTGGCGAAGGCGCGCAATCGTGGCATTGACCTTGCGAGCTCGGAGTGGGTCGCCTTCCTCGACGCAGATGACCTGCAGCACCCACGCCTCTTTTCAGAGCTGCAGCGCGCACATGAGGCCCACCCCGACGCGCAGGTACTCACGGCCGGATTCCTGCAGGTGCCTGAAGCATTCGTCGCGGATCGCGTGGACTGGCCGCTGGACCAACGGCCGCCAATCGAACGAATCGATAACTTGCGACGCCGTTGGATGCGATCGCGCCTTTTCTGCATCGGCACTGTCGCCGTTCAGACGCGGCTTCTGCGGCAGATGCAGCCTTGCTTCTTCCCAGGTGAATCGCATGGCGAGGACCTGGACCTCTGGTTCAGGTTGTCGGACCGCACGCCGATTGCGCACGTGCATGCGCCCTTGGCAGCGTACCGGCGAAATGCGAGCGCGTCGCTGTCGGCGCGGCGAAGCGGGGTGATGGTTCCAGGCTTCATCGCTCGCATGCGGGAGAGTGCACTGGCAGGACGTGTACCTGCACGCTACACCACGTCTGCGTTGTGGTTCGTTGCGCAACAGGAAATCGGTATTGCGCGCGAGTACCTCGCGGCGGGCGACAGGCGTGCGGCCCTTCACCTGTTGGGGCGATCAGCACACCACGGGTTCGGATTGAGGTGGCTGCGCACCGTTGCGATGCTCTGCGTGCCTGTGCGCGACCCCACGATTCCGTTTGCCGCTCCTGACAAGCTTCCCGGTGACTGATCCATGATTGCCAACGAAGGGGCGTCCCCCTCAGCCGAGCCCACCGTGTCGCCGCTACCGCTGCGAGGAGCGGGCGCCACCAAACCCATTCTCGCCACCATGCCCGGAGGCGATGCCACGTGGAACAGGTACGTCGAAGACTACCTCCCGCGCAATGGCGGCACGCCCAGCGACTACCGCGCACTGCTGAAACTCTCAAAAGGGCGTGAGCTGCTGCTGCTGAACGGATCGGTGGGGCGGCGGCAGCGTTACCGGGACCTCATCTTCGCGATTCTTCTGAAGCTGACCGGCAACCGCACGCCGGTCCTGATCCAGGACGCCACATGGGAACCCGACAGCCAGTCACTCGGCCGAAGCCTTCCGTTTCTGAAGCCACTCCTTCCCGCCCTCGCCCGACTGGCTATCCGCGCGATGGACGCGCCGCATGTGCACTACGCGGTGCTGAGCAGCAAGGAGTTGGAGACGTTTCCGCGCTCATGGGGCGTCGACGCACATCGCGTGGTCTTCCAGCCATTCCCCAACACCCTGCATGCGTCCCGCGGAATGGCCACTCGGCACGAGGACTACCTGTTCACCGGCGGGAACTCCGTCCGTGACTACCTCCTGCTCGAGGCGGCGCTCAAGGGCACGTCCATCGAGGTGCGTGCAGCCACGAGCTGGGAGCCGACCCTCGGCTTGCCCCACCTGCGCGCCCACCCCACTTCGCACGAGGAGTTCATGTCCTTGATGGCCAACTCGCGTGCAGTTGTCATCCCTTTACGCAGAACGGTTCGAAGTGCCGGTCAGCAGACCTATCTGAACGCGATGGGGCTTGGCAAGGCTGTGATCGTGACTGACGCGCCTGGCGTTTCCGATTACATCGTCAACGGGGTAACCGGCGTCATTGTGGCGCCGGAGCCCCAGTCCCTGAGGGCTGCCTTGCTGCACGTGGTTGACCCCGCGAATGCCAGCTATTACGCCCAGATGGGCGAGCGCGCCCGCACGGATGTTTTCAGGCGATTCAACGAGGAGACATTCCGGCACGGGCTATTGCGGCATGCCGCTGCAATCACCGGCAAGCCACTGCACCCCGACAAGCTGGAGGAAAGTGCCGGTTGACCGGGATGGTGCCCGCGTTGAACTGGGCCTTGGGGCAACTGGAGTTGGTGGCTGCGTTCCACAGCATGACGCCGAAATGGCCGCGCCGCAGGAGTGGGATGCGCTGATCCAGCACACGGCTACTCGCTTGATGCCCGCGCGTTTCAACACATCACCCCAGTGGTCGATGTCCGTCGACATCACACGGCCCTGGTGTCCGAGTCGATGAGCGCGTGTGAAAAGAAAAAACCCCGCAAGCCATCGACTTGCGGGGTTCGGTGTCTGGTGGGTGATGCAGGGTTTGAACCTGCGACCCCTGCCGTGTGAAGGCGTCCGCTGCGACGAACGGACTACAAACATAGCACAAACGCGAACAAAGAGCAGCCGGTCATCGACCGATCCTTCGACTTCGGAACCACGGCGCTGCAAGTCCGGCCGTCAAAAAAAGGTCCTCGTCCTCGCAACCACATGCTAGACGAAGGCGAACAGCGCCGCGATCGCGGCGGGGCCGCGCACGATGGTCACCCGGGTCGGCGCCTGCTTGGCAGCGGTGGAAAGTTCGACCACGATGCTGCTGAAAGCGAGGGTGAACAACCCATGGAGCACGCCCGGCCGGCGCAGCGGCAGGAGTGCGAAAGCGACAGCCTGCAGCAGGAACAGCAGGATCAGCCGCAGCGCCCATGTCCTCTTTCGGGAGCCGGCGGCGCTACCCCGCAGCGATTCTTCGTAAGCGACGGCACAACTCGCGGTGGGGACGGCACGAAATCGCGCCTGCACCTGCACCTGCGTGGAATTGGCCTCTTGTTCTCCCATGAGCTCTACCAGGCGCGCCGGCTCGTGGTCGACGAGACAGCCACCCCAACACACCCCGATCGAAATCGCCGTCCCTATACGAGCTCAGCCAGGCGCTTGTCCTGCCGCCGCACCAGCCGCGCGATGTCGGCCACGTCCCGCTCCGAGAGCCTGGGCCCCGGCTTGCGCACGAAAGGCGAAGCGATGGCCCCCCGGCTGTGCAGCAGGTGCTTGCGTACGGCCAGGCCGATGCCGGCCTGCTGTTCGTACCGGGCCAGGGGCAGGTAGGCGTCGAACAGGTCATGGGCGCGTTCCACATCGCCCCGGCAGTGTGCGGCGACAACATCCACCATCATTTCCGGCCAGGCGAAGCCGGTCATGGCGCCGTCGGCGCCGCGGGACAGTTCCTCGGGCAGGAACAGGCCGCCGCCGTTGCCGGTGAGGATGGACACGCGCCCGACCTCGCCCTTGTCGCTGGCGGCGCGCAAGGCGGCAAGCTTGGCCAGGCCCGGCCAGTCCTCGTGCTTGACCATCACGCAGCGCGGCGACTGCTTCAGGATGCGCAGCATCACGGCCGGCGACATCTGCACGCCGGTGGCCACGGGGTGGTCCTGCAGGCACCAGGGCACCGGCCCCAGCGTCTCGTTGACCATGTCGAAATACGCGGCGATCTGGTCATCCGTGCGCACGGTCGAGGGCGGGGCCACCATGACGCCGGATGCACCCAGGTCCATGACGGCGCGGGTGAGCTCGCCCATGGCCGCGAAGCCGGGCGAGGACACGCCCACCACCACCGGCACCCGGCCACGAACCCGCTGCACTACTTGGCGGGTGAAAGCCTGCGCCTCGTCGGCGGTGAGCTTGGTGGCTTCGCCCATGATGCCCAGGATGGTCAGGCCGGTGACGCCGCGTTCCAGGCAGAAGTCCACCATGCGGTCGGTGCTCGCAAGATCGAGCGCACCGCTGTCGGTGAAGGGGGTGACGGTGATGAGGTAGACGCCCCGGGCGGTGGTGTCGAATGCGTTCATCGCAGGCAGCTCCAGGCTCAGCAAGAGGACGACGCGGTCCGGGGGTCGGCCGGCATGAGGCAGTCGGTGGACAGGTCGGTCACGCTCGTCACGCCGAGCATGGCCATGTCCCGCGAAACCTCTTCGCGAAGCAGCGAGATGGCCTTGCGCACGCCGTCCTGGCCTGCCACAGCCGCGGCGTAGTTGAAGGGACGGCCGACGAAGACGAACTTCGCGCCGAGCGCGAGCGCCTTGAGCACGTCGGTGCCGCGTCGGAAACCGCTGTCGATCATCACCGGCACCTCGGGGCAGGCCTGCACGATGTCCGGCAACACGCGCAGTGGCGACACGGTGCTGTCCAGCTGCCGCCCGCCGTGGTTGGAGATGATGAGGCCATCGGCGCCGGTCTCCACGGCGGCCCGTGCATCGCGCACGTCCAGGATGCCTTTGATCACCAGCTGGCCGGGCCACATCGCCCGGATCATGCGGATGTGCTGCCAACCCAGGTGGCCCCGGTCGGAGAAATCGCGAAGCACGTTCTTCGACAGGATGGGTACGCCCCGGTGCGCGTGGTTGTTCTCGAAGTGCGGCATGCCGTGCCGCGCCAGCGTCTTCAGGAAAGTGCCGAAGAGCCAGCGCGGGTGCGTCAGGCCTTCCCATGCGAGGCGCAAGCTCGGCCGCAGCGGCGTGGAGAAGCCCGCGCGGATGTTGTTCTCGCGGTTGGAGGCGATGGACGCGTCCAGCGTAAGCACCAGCGTCCCGTAGCCCGCCGCCTTCACCCGCTCAATGAGCGCGACGATCTGCGCCTCGGTGCCGGGAAGGTAAGCCTGGAACCAGGCCTTGGGGTTCGCCTGCACGATCTCCTCCAGCCGGATCAGCGAGGAGCCGCTCATGATCATGGGCACGTTCTCGCGCGCGGCAGCCTGTGTGATCGCCAGGTCGCCACGGTAGGCCGAGAGCGCGCACAGGCCCATGGGGGCGATGCCGACCGGCGCGGACCAGGTGCTACCCAGCAGCGCGGTTTCGGTGCTGCGTCTGGAGGTGTCGATCAGCACCCGGGTGACGAACTCCCAGGCATCGAAGGCCTGCGCGTTGGCGCGCAGCGAGCGGTTGCGCTCGACGCCGCCCGAGACGTAGGCGAACACCGGCCGCGGCAGGTGCCGGCGCGCGGCGGCTTCGAAGTCGTCCAGGCAGAGTACCTGGCCCAGTCGGGCCGGCAGGGCCGCAGGCCTCTCGGGGGAAGAAACGGCTGGGGCGTGGCCCGCCGGGGCCACGCGGCCGGCCGAAGGATCTGTGGCCATCATCGAGGCTTACTTCTCTCCCCAAGGCATCGCCTGCCACAACTGCTTGAAGTTGGCTTCTGCGCCCTTGAGTTCGGCTTCGTAGGCCGCCGGCGCCATGTAGCGCAGCGGAGCGAAGGACTTGGCGGCCTTCTCCTGGAACTCGGGGTCCGCGGCGGCCTTCTGGATGGCGCCTACCAACTGCTCGCGCACGGCCGGCGGCAGACCCTTGGGCGCGGCGATGCCGCGCAGCGAGGCCATCACGATGTCGTGGCCCTGCTCTGCGAAGGTCGGCAGGTCGGGGGCGAGGTTGGTGCGGCCGGTACTCATCTGGCCGAGGTTGCGCAGCGGCGTTCCGCCCTTGGCGTACTGCAACGCCTCACCGATGTTCATGGCGGCCATGGTGATCTGCTTGCTGGCGATCGCCTGGTGCACCTCGGCGGCGCCCTTGAACGGCACATGCGTGAGCTGCACGCCGGCCGCGCGGCTGAACATCAGTGCTGCCAGGTGGTCGTCGGAGCCGACCCCGGTGGTGCCGTAGGTCACCTTGCCCGGGTTGGCCTTGGCGAAGGAGACCAGTTCCGCCAGATTCTTGATGGGGGTGTCCGCATGCACCGAGAAGTTGCCCGGGTCATCGATGATGTTGCCCAGCAGGTCGTACTGCTGCCAGTGGAAGTTGGCCTTGCGCTCGATCGGGATGGTGAGCACGTTGGGCGTGTTGATGAAGCCGATGGTGTAGCCGTCGGGCTGGGCATTGGCCAGCTCGGCGAAGCCGATGCCGCCGCCCGCGCCGGGGCGGTTGACCACCATGGTGCTGGCGTTGTTGCCCAGGTACTTGGCGATGTAGGGCGCGATCAGGCGCGCCGTCATGTCGGTGCCGCCCCCCGGCCCGTACGCCACCACGATCTTGATCGGGCGCTCGGGATAAACGGCCAGCGCGGCGGTGGGCGCCACCGCGGCGGCCGACAGCAGCAGGGCCGGCACGAGGCGGCGAAGGAAGGCGGGGATGCGTTGCATGGTCGTTGTCTCCTGTTGTCTTTGGTGGAAGTTCGTGGGTGGAAAAGAAAGAAGGCGCCTTTCAGCCGAGGACGCGGGCGCGTCGCGCCTGGTAGGCGTTCCACACCTGCGGGTTCACCAGCCGTGGCGGGCGCTCGCCCACCGCCACCGCCGCGATCTGGTCGGCCGCAATCTGCGCGACATTGCGCCGCGCCTCGTGCGTGACGCCGGCGTTGTGGAACGTGGCGTACACGTTGTCCATGGCTAGCAGGGGGTGGTCCAGCGGCGGCGGCTCGCGGTCCCAGACGTCGATGCCGGCGCCGGCCAGGTGGCCCGACCGCAGCGCTTGCACCAGGGCCGCCTCGTCGTGGATGCCGCCGCGCGCGGTGGTGATGAAAATCGCGCCCTGCTTCATGCGGGCGAAGGCCGCTGCGTCGACCATGCCCAGCGTGCTGCTGTCGCGCGGACAGTGCAGCGAGACCACGTCGGCCTGGGCCAGCAACTGCATGAGCGACACGGCCTGCGCGCCGCGCCGGGCGATCTCGGCGGCGTCCAGGTACGGGTCGAATGCGATCACCTGCATGCCGAAGGCGGCGGCCAGTGCCGCCACGCGGGTGCCCACGTGGCCCAGGCCCACCAGGCCTAGCGTGCGGCCACGGATCTCGTGGCCCATCACGTCTTCCCGGGTAAAACCCACTTCGCGTCGCATGCGGCGATCGCACTCGACCATGCGGCGCGACACGCCCAGCAGCAGGCCCAGCGTGTGTTCGGCAACCGACGCGGCGTTGCCGCCAGCCTGGTTGACCACGGCGATGCCGGCCACGGTACAGGCGGGCACGTCCACCGTGTCGTAGCCGGCGCCACTGGAAGACACGCACAGCAGGTGCGGGCAGCGCGCGATCAGTTCGGCGGTGACGAACCACTCGCCGGGCAGTTCATCTTTGGCGGCGGACACGTGGTAGGCATGCGCAGCGGCGAGCAGGTCCCAGGCCATGGCGGGCTGGTGGCGCACCGGAAACACGCTCACCGACACGCCGGGCTCACGTGCCAGGCGCTGGTCGAAGCTGTCGGATATCCAGAGGTCCGATCGCACCACGCGGAATTCGGCGGCGGGCATGGCGATCAGCGCGGCCGCGGGTCGCAGCCCAGACGCGTGAGCGTGGCGTCGATCCAGGAGGTGTCTAGGGTGCCGGCGGCGATGTCCCTTAGCGTTTTCTTTTCGGCCTCCATCTTCTGGCGCGTAGCGGCCAACACCTGCTCCACCTCGTCGAAGGGCACACACAGCAGGCCGTCGGCGTCGCCCACGATCAAGTCGCCAGCGTGAATGACCATTCCATCGATGGCGATCGGCGTGTTGATCTCGCCCGGCCCGTCCTTGTAGGGGCCGCGGTGCGTCACGCCGGCGGCGTACAGCGGGAAGTCGCCGGCGGCGATCTCGGCGCAATCGCGCACGGCGCCGTTGAGGACGACGCCGGCCACGCCCCGGGCGATGGCCGTCGCGACCATGAGTTCGCCGAACAGCGCGTTAGTCAGGTCACCGCCCGCGTCGACCACGATGACATCGCCGGGCTGCGCCATGGTCAGCGCCTTGTGGATCATGAGGTTGTCGCCGGGGCGGCATTTCACCGTCAGCGCGGGGCCGGCGAGCGGTCCTCCCTTGTGCATTGGGCGAAGACGCGGGCCTGCCGCCGTCATGCGGGACATGCAGTCGCTGATATTGGCCACGGGAAGGCCGCGCATGGCCTGGACCTGGCGCTCGGAAACCTGGCGCTTCCGTTCGAGAATCTGAAGTCCGATCATCTGTGTGCTGGGCCCTCCGGGGCCAAGTTTGGGAAGAACGTGGGAAGTGGGACGGTAAGCAGGTGGACGCCGGCCAAGCCGACCCAGAACATACAATAAAAAAACAATCTAAGGCGAGCGTAAGCGGACCGAGGTTCTCTTGCAAGGGGGAACTCACCCAGTGGGGTATCGCGAAGTACAAAAGGTGAACAAATGGCCGTTGCCTCTGAGAAGGCCTACATGCTCCTGAAGCAGCGCGTGGTGGCCGGCGCCTTCGCGCCGGGCGCCCAGCTGAAGGAGGAGCACATCGCGCGCGAGCTGGCGATCAGCCGCACGCCGATCCGGGCCGCTCTGAAGCGGTTGGTGCAGGACGGGCTGGCCACGGCCGACGCCGGCCGCGGCGTGCGGGTGGCCGAATGGACCGAGGCCGACGTGGACGAGACCTACGAACTGCGCCGCCTCCTCGAAGGCCATGCGGCCGAACTGGCCGCGCGCCGCGGCGGCGTCGAGCTCGCCGACCGCCTGGACGCACTGAACGCGCGGATGGAGGAAATCATCGCGCGGGCCGGCGAGGACACGGCGGAGCAGATGCAGGAGATCAATTCCCAGTTCCACCGCGCCATCCTGGAGGCCAGCGGCTCACCGCGGCTACGGAGCATGCTGGCCGGCCTGATCGACATGCCGGTGGTAATCCGCTCCTACTTCATCAGCCGACCACCCGACTTGTTGCAGAGCCTGCAGCACCACCGCGACTTGGCCGCAGCCGTGCGCATCGGTAGCCCGGAGCTGGCGCGCGACCTGATGCAACTGCACCTAAAGCTCGCCGCCCACCGGTTTCGCCAGCGGCGCAGCGAGTTCGGCGGCGGCAGCGCAGCATGAGCCGCTCCTGCCTGTGCGATGAGCACGCACGTGGCTCCTCCGCCGCGCCAGCGCACGTGCGTGCGGCTTCCCGGGGTCAGCCGGTCATCGTCGGTCCATTCAGGAACACCAGTGGGATCGACAGCATCTGACCGCGACCGCAGCGCCCTGCCTCGCCCTCCCCGTCGAGGACCACTGCCAATCCTTTCGGCCGCCGCGGATGGCTCATGCCATCGGCACGCGGACCAGCAGCCACGCCTCCGCGCCCCAGGCAAGATTCAGGCAGCAGGCAAACGCTGTTCGGATCACGCCGCACCAGCCCGAACGGGTTCGGTGACCACGCCGGCGACTGGAACCAGCTTCAGCCGCTGCTTGCGCAGGAACAGCGGCCGCAAGCAAGGACAACTCTTCATTGAAACTTTCATGCAGGTCTTCGGCCGTCTGGCCGTAACGGTGCTGCCCACCACCTGCGCGCGCCATTCCGATCGTCAGGTCTTCGTTGCAGCCGCTTCCTAAGTCGACCTGGTAGTCGTTACACCGCTTTTGTGAGCCGCGCAGAAAGCTGATATTTCGCCGGCGCGAGCGCTGCCGAATGAAGGCGCTGATCTAATCCGGTCAATGGCTGGTTGGTCCCATCCGGAGTGGTACCCAATTGGGGTCGACTACACGCCACCGCGGACGTATGGTGAACCCTTGATCAGCACCAGAGATGGTCTTGGACTTGGTCTTGGTCTTGACCCCATCCGACGGACGGGTTTGAGCTTGATTCTCAAGCGTTCACAGGTGCAGGGTTATCCACGGCGGCGGTCGGCGCTTGCGACGAACCGACCGACGCAGTGGTTTAACCCGTGTTCTCGGGCGCGGTTGTTGTCCGTGCCGTGTTTCTCCTCGAACGCCATGGGCGAAAGGTATTCCAGCGCCGAGTGGCGTCGGCGCGGGTTGTACCAACCCTCGATCCAGGTGAACAGCGCCGTCCTCGCCTCGGCTTTCGTTTTCCAGCTGCGCCGATCGAGCAGCTCGCACTCCAGCGTGGCGAAGAAGCTCTCGGCCATGGCGTTGTCGTAGGCATCTCCCACCGTGCCCATGGAGGGGCGCACGCCCATCTCGCGGCAGCGGCTGCCGAACGCCACGCTGGTGTACTGGCTGCCTTGGTCCGAGTGATGGATCACCGATTCGGGCCTACGAGTGTGCAGCGCCATGTTCAGCGCCGCGATCACCAGATCGGCCGTCATCTGCTCGCCCATCGACCATCCCACCACCTTGCGGCTGTAGGCGTCGAGCACGACAGCCAAGTACAGGAAGCCGCTCCAGGTCGGCACGTAGGTCATGTCGGCGACCCAGAGCTGATCGCGTGCGTCCGCACGGAACAATCGGTTCACGAGATCCGGTGCAGGACGCTGGCGCAGGTTGCGCTCGGTGGTCACCACGTAACCTCGCCTGCGGCTGACGCCGCGAATGCGCCCCTCGCGCGTCAGGCGGGCCACGCGCTTGCGGCTCACCGAATGTCCGGCGTCGCGCAACTCGGCTCGCACCCGTGGCATGCCGTAGGTCTCGTCCGAGTCCTTGTGGACCTGCCGTATGGCCTCCATGAGCACAACGTTGGCCACGGCCCGAGCACTGGGGCGCCGCCGAAGCCAGTCGTAGTAGCCGCTCGCTGATACACCCAGGACCCGGCAACAAGTTTGCACGCCAGCCCTCTTGGCGTCGGCCTGGCTCGCGCTCACGAGTTCGTAGACGGCGTGAACGTATTCTCGCTTCTGCCGGCGAACCAGGCCGTAGCCTTTGCCAAGATGTCGCGCTCGGTCTGCAGCTGCCGCACCTGTCGGCGCAGCCGCGCCAGCTCCTCCCGCTCGGCGCTGGTCAGCCCCTCTTTGCCGGGCAGCGCTATGCCCCGATCGCGCGCGTCCTGCGCGATCCAATTGGAAATGCTCTGCGCGGTTGGACCGAACTCACGCGACAACTCCGCCGGCGTCTTGCCGGCACGGGCAAGTTCGACGATCTGCGGGCGAAACTCCGCCGGGTATGGCGGCCTTGATTTGGACACGTTGAACTCCTCCGTTCAGAACGGTAAGGTGTCCGCGAAAAGGGGTCAACTTCAGTGAGCCTTGCGCCCCTGCCCCCCGCGCCCGTGCGCCCCGCGCGCATCGAGGCCTTCATGACGCGTCCGCGTCAACTGTCTGAAGGATCACGTGCGCCGTCTCGGCAGGGTGGTCCCAATGCGGGAAGTGGCCGCACCGCTCGAACCAGTGCAGGCGGGCCGACGGGAATGCGGCCTGGGCACGCGCGGCTTGCCGTGGCAGCAGCAGGCGGTCCTGGCGGCCCCAGCCGATGGTGACCCTGCCAGGGGTCCGCGCGCAGCCCTGTTGCAGCGGTCCATGGGCGAGTTCACGCAACATGGCGTCGAACACCGGGGTAGCCGCCAGGCTCTGCAACTCACCGATCACCAGGTGCGGTGGCAACAGCCACGGGCGGGCGGACAGTTGGGCCAGCAGCAGCGTGCGCGTCCAGGCGTGGCGTGACAGGCTCCGGTGGAAGGGCCTCAACATGCGCACCAGGCGGATCGAGGCTGCGAGCGTCCAATGGAACCAGCGCGTCTCCCAGCCGCGCCAGAAGCCGCCGGGGTCGAACGCGACGCACTGCCCACCGATCCCCCGCCGGGCCAGTTCCAACACTAGTCGGCCCCCCACTGAACTGCCGACCAGGTCTGCTTTCGAGAGGCCTTGCGACTGCACGAAGTACGCAAGGGCGTCGGCATACGCCTCGACCGTCTGCGGGCCGGCGAGCGCGTCCGACCGGCCATGTCCCGGCAAGTCGACCAAGATCAGTTCGCGTGAGTCGCGCAAGGCGCCCAGGATGGGATCCCAGGTGCGCAGGTTCGCCCCGAGCCCGTGGACCATCAGCAGCGGCCGCCCCGAACCGACGCGTTCAAAATGCAGGGACATGCCCGATGGCCGCGTCGGGGGCGTGACTCAGCGCCGGACTCAACCGTCGCGCTGGGCACTTTCTTTCGGAGCCTGCAGCAATGCCTGCGCGCCCGCTGCGGATGAGGCCCTTTTTGTGTGGCATCGGAGGATCGTAAGGAGTCTGGTTTCGATGAGCTTGTAGGTACATGCGCCGGAACAGCGCGCTGCTCGCGACAGCGTCCTCAGCCGTCCTGCGTGAGCGCGGCTGGTCGGCTTTTTCGGACGCCAGCAGCCGTTCCCAGCCGAGGAGTGTCGTCAATCGCTGACCTCATGCGGCACTGTTCCTCCGTGCCGCGGCTGCAGGGTAGTCCAGGAGCGCGACGTCCCCGCGACAGTGACAAACGGTTCTCGCCAGAGAACCGAACGGACGTGATTGACCGGCACCGGGGACCCTGTTGTGATGGTCACTAGTCGCAGCTGACCGTGAGGGCCAAATGGAAGAACTTCGCGAACGCGCCGTCGAATTCACATCAGAAGGGGCGACGCTTCGCGGCTTCTTGATCACAGCAGCGAGCGCGTCGGGGTCAAGGCCATGTGTAGTCTTAGGCCACGGCACCTCCGCGACTGTGCAGATGGTAGCCATCGAGTACGCGCGCGCGTTCGCCCGCGCAGGCTTGGCCGCCCTGATCTACGACCATCGGAATCTCGGCTTCAGCGACGGAGAGCCGCGAGGCGAGATCAACCCTTGGGTGCAGTGTCGCGGGTTTGTTGACGCACTGACGTTCGCTGAAGTACAGCCTGAGGTCGACGCCTCTCGACTGGCGCTATGGGGCGATAGCTTTGCAGGAGGAGAAGTTCTCCTGGTCGCGGCGTGTGACCCTCGCCCAAAAGCGGTGATTGCGCAGACGCCGTCGCTCGGTGCCACAGTACCCGAAGTGGAGCCGAGCGAAGAGGCGCTGCGGCTCACGAGAGAGACCCTGCTGGGCGGGGACGTGAGTGGAGGGCTGGCGCATACCACCGGACCGCTGCCGGTCGTCTCATTTGACCCAGCGAGCGTCCCCTCCCTGCTACTGCCGATCCAAGCGTTTCGGTGGTTTATCGACTGGGGCGGCCGGCCGGGCTCAGGGTGGGTCAACCGGGTGACGCGTATCGCGCCCCCTACTCCAATACCCTTCCTCCCCTTTATCTGTGCTCCATTCATGAAAGCACGCACAATGTTCATGGTGGCCCCGGACGACGAGATGGTGGGGGCGAACCCAAAGGTAAGCCGCCAGGCGTTCGACCTCGTAGTCGCCGAGAAGGTCTGGTATGAGATCCGGGGCGGTCACTTCGGGCTGATCTACTACCCGAGCGAGCGCTTCGACGAGGCTTGCGGCGTCCAGGTGGAGTTCCTTCGCGACACCTTACTCATATAGCGGAGGCACCGATCAACGCTAAATCTCACGCTACGAACGGTATTGCCTCGCCTCCCGTGCCGATCGAAGCAACCCAGGAAGGGCACTGCCCGCATCAGGCACGCCTCGGCCGCGGCATGCATACATGCACCGAACCGCGTTTTTCCCACTCACAGAAGACTTCTAGGCCGGCACTAGCGCCAGGCGGACTCTTGCGCGCGTCGCAGCGCCTCGGTCTCAAGATGTCCGTATCGGCGGGACAGCACGGCCGGGTCATAACCGAGCACCTGCGCAGCCACGGCCAGAGTCACGCCAGCACGCAACAGACTTGCCGCTGCTGCATGCCGCACATCGTGGATGTGGAAATCGGCCAGCCCAACCTCGGCCGCGACCTGGTTCCAGATGCGGCGGTAGGAGATCGGTTGCCCGGGCACTCGGCCTTCGAAAAGAAGTCGTTCCGGGCGCCGCTGCGCCTCGGGGTACACCCTGGTGATCAGTGCCGCGGTCTCCTCGCTGAAGAACAGTACGCGGGGCGTTCCGTTCTTTGTCATAGGCGCGAGGATCTCCCGCTTATCGAGGTTCACGTCGGTCCAACGCCGCTCCAGGATCTCGCCCTTGCGCGCCCCAGTATCGATAAGCAATGCGACGAAAACTCCGAACCGGCGATCTTTGAAAGCAAGAGCGCGCGATCGCAGTGCCCGCAGCTGCTCGCGTTCGACATGGACCCGACGGATGCCCTCATCAAACCGGCGCACCCCTACGGTCGGGCTCTTGAAAGCCCGTGGAGCGAGCCGCTGCTTTACGGCCCAGCGGTAGCAACTGCCAAGGGTGGAAAGGTCTCGGTTGACGGATGCCGGCGCGTAGCCATGCTCAAGCATGGCTTGGGCGGCGACCTCCAGGCGTTCTGAGCTAACGGCCCAGGCGGGCTCCGAGCCAAAGGCCTCTAGCCACTTTCTTATCCGCTCGCCGCTCGCGTCCAGCGTGGCAACCGCATAGGCTCGCGCCAGCTCAGAAAGGGTCAGATCGGCCGCAGGCTGGTCCGCTACCGAGCGGACAGCGCTGGCCAGATCGATGCGTTTTGCAGTGAAGTTGCGCACTTCGATTCTCCAATGATCACTGCCGTGATCTGTTGCGAAAATCGCCGCAAGCGTGCGCCTAACTCACTGATTTCAAACGAGAAACTCTGAAAACTGGTGGGTGATGCAGGGTTTGAACCTGCGACCCCTGCCGTGTGAAGGCAGTGCTCTACCGCTGAGCTAATCACCCTTTCCGGCTGTGCACCGGAGAAGCCCACGATTATGCCACAGGCTTGGCGGCCTCCGCCGCGCTGAAGAGCCGCCAGAGCGTCTTGCCGCCGCTGGCCTTGTCCAGTTGCTGCAGCACGGCCTCGTGCGCCTCGTGTTCCTGGTCGCTGGCCAGAAGGACCGGGAGCGTGAACTGGCGCAGGTCCACCTGGGTGGTGATGCCCGCCACGGTGTCGCTCGGGGACAGGTCGATGAGGAGCGCGTCCTGGCCGCGGGTGAGGTTGATGTAGACGTCGGCAAGGAGTTCGGCGTCCAGCAGCGCGCCGTGCAGGGTGCGGCCGGAGTTGTCCACGCCCAGGCGGTCGCACAGGGCGTCCAGGCTGTTGCGCTTGCCGGGGTACATCTCCTTGGCCATGGCCAGGGTGTCGGTGATGCTGCCCACGAAGCTGCGGAAGGCGGGCCGGCCGATCAACTCCAGTTCCTTGTTCAGGAAGCCAACGTCGAAGGCGGCGTTGTGGATGATGATTTCGGCGTCCTGCAGGTAGTCCAGCAGTTCGTCGGCCACCTGCGCGAATTTGGGCTTGTCGCGCAGGAATTCGTTGCTGATGCCGTGGACCTTGAGCGCGTCCTCGTGGCTGTCGCGCCCCGGGTTCAGGTAGAAGTGCTTGTTGTTGCCCGTGAGCTTGCGCGAGACCAGTTCGACGCAGCCGATTTCGATGATGCGGTCGCCAGTCTCGGCGGACAGGCCCGTGGTTTCGGTGTCGAGGACGATCTGGCGCATGGGCGCCAATTCTAGAGCTAGCCCGCTCCTCCCCCGACCCTCAGTGCTTCTCTTTCGCGTGGTTGATGGAGTACTTGGGAATTTCCACCACCAGGTCCTTCTGCGCCACGATGGCCTGGCACGAAAGGCGCGAGTTGGGCTCCAGGCCCCAGGCGCGATCGAGCAGGTCTTCCTCGCATTCGTCCATCGCCTCCAGGGAGTTGAAGCCCTCGCGCACGATGACGTGGCAGGTGGTGCAGGCACAGCTCATGTCGCAGGCGTGCTCGATCTCGATGTGGTTGTCCAGCAGCGCCTCGCAGATGCTGGTGCCCGTGGGCGCCTGGATCTCGGCGCCCTGCGGGCAGTACTCGGGGTGCGGCAGGATCTTGATGACCGGCATCAGAGGGACTCCACGTTGCGGCCGGCCAGGGCCTGCTGGATGCTGTGGTTCATGCGTTCGGCGGCGAAGTTTTCGGTGGCCTGGGCCAGGGCCTGCGTGGCGGCCTCGATGGCGGCGGCCTCCTGCGCCTCGGCGGCGATGTGCGCCAGGTAGCCCATGGCCTCCTCGATGCGCGCGCGCTCCTCGGCGCCGATCAGGTTGCCATCCACGGCGAGGGCGCTGCGCGTGGCCATGAGGAGGCGGTCGGCATCGACGCGCGCCTCGGCCAGTGCGCGGGCGCGCACGTCTTCTTCGGCGGTGGAGAAGCTCTCCTTGAGCATGCGGGCGATCTCGTCGTCGCCCAGGCCATAGGAGGGTTTGACGTCGATGTGCGCCTGCACGCCGCTGGTCTGCTCGCGCGCGCTCACGCTCAGGAGCCCGTCGGCATCGACGGTGAAGGTGACGCGGATGCGCGCCGCGCCCGCCGCCATGGGCGGGATGCCGCGCAGCTCGAAGCGCGCCAGGCTGCGGCAGTCCTGCACCAGGTCGCGCTCGCCCTGCACCACGTGCAGCGCCATGGCCGTCTGGCCGTCGCGGTAGGTGGTGAAGTCCTGGGCCTTGGCCGTGGGAATGGTTTCGTTGCGGTGGACGATGCGCTCCACCAGCCCGCCCATGGTCTCGATGCCCAGGGACAGCGGGATCACGTCCAGCAGCAGGAGGTCACCGGCCGCGTCGTTGCCCGCCAGCTGGTTGGCCTGGATGGCCGCACCCAGCGCCACCACTTCATCCGGGTTGAGGTTGACCAGCGGCTCCTGGCCGAAGAAGTCGCCGACGGCGCGGCGGACCTGCGGCATGCGGGTGGAACCGCCGACGAGCACCACGCCCTTCACGTCGGTCTTGGCCAGGCGCGCATCGCGCAGGGCCTTGCGCACCGCGGCGAGGGTGCGGGCGGTGAGGTCGGCCGTGGCCGCCTCGAACTCGGCGCGCGTGACGGTGAAGCTCACCTCGCGTTCGCCCAGCCGCGCCGTGACGGTGGCCTGATCCGCCTCGGACAGGGCTTCCTTGGCCCTCCGGGCCGCCGTCTTGATGCCGGCCTTGTCGGCGGCGGACGCGGCTTGCAGCCCTGCGCGGGCGAGCATGACCTCGGCGAGCGCGCGGTCGTAGTCGTCGCCACCCAGGGCGGAGTCGCCGCCGGTGGAAATGACCTCGAAGACGCCGCGCGACAGGCGCAGGATGGAGATGTCGAAGGTGCCGCCGCCCAGGTCGTACACGGCATAGACGCCCTCGCTGCCGTTGTCCAGGCCATAGGCGATGGCGGCGGCGGTGGGTTCGTTGATCAGGCGCAGCACGTTGATGCCGGCCAGCTGCGCGGCGTCCTTGGTGGCCTGGCGCTGGGCATCGTCGAAGTAGGCCGGCACGGTGATGACGGCGCCGTACAGCTCGTCGTCGAAGGTGTCCTCGGCGCGGTAACGCAGGGTGGCGAGGATCTCCGCGCTGATCTCCACCGGGCTCTTGCGGCCCGCGCGCGTCTCCACCGACACCATGCCCGGCTGGTCCACGAAGCGGTAGGGCAGCTTGCCGGCATGGGCGATGTCCGCCAGGCCACGGCCCATGAAGCGCTTGACGGAGGCGATGGTGTCGTGCGGGTCGGTCGCCTGCGCATCCGCGGCGTCGTGGCCGATCTGGCGGCCACCGTTCTCGAGGTAGCGGACCACCGACGGAAGGATGACGCGGCCCTGCGCATCGGGCAGGCACTCGGCCACGCCGTGGCGCACCGCGGCCACCAGCGAGTGCGTGGTACCCAGGTCGATGCCGACGGCGACGCGCCGTGCGTGCGGGTCCGGCGCCTGGCCGGGTTCGGAGATCTGCAGGAGAGCCATGCGGGCTATTGTTCCAGTTGGTCCAAGCGCGCTTCGACGTCATGGGCAAAGCGCTCGACGAACATGAGCGCCCTCACCTGCCGTGCCGCGGCCTGGGCGTCGTCCTGTTCGTCCAGCGCGGCTTCGATCGCCTGCAGCGCCTGGGCACGCGCGGCCTGCAGGGTCTCGACCAGCGCGTCCAGCTCCTGTGCGCTGCTGGCCTCTTCCAGGGCCTCGCGCCACTGGAGCTGCTGCACCAGGAACTGCGGCGGCATGGCCGTGTTGCTCTCGGCCTGGATGGGTGCGCCCCGCTGCTCGCACAGGTAGGCGGCGCGGCGCAGCGGGTCCTTCAGGCGCTGGTAGGCCTCGTTGATGCGCACCGACCACTGCATGGCCACGCGCTGCGCGGCGGCGCCCTGTGCGGCGAAGCGGTCAGGGTGGGCTTCCCGCTGCAGTTCCTTCCAGCGCGCGTCGACGGCGGCGCGGTCCTGGCGGAAACGCGCCGGCAGCCCGAACAGGGCGAAGTCGTCGTCCTGAAGGTTCACACGCGGAAGGATTCGCCGCAGCCGCAGCGGTCGCGTTCGTTCGGGTTGTTGAAGCGAAAGCCCTCGTTGAGGCCTTCGCGCACGAAGTCCAGTTCCGTCCCGTCGATGTAGGCAAGGCTCTTGGGGTCGATCAGCAGCTTGACGCCCTGGGTGTCGAACACCACGTCCTCGGGCGCGATGTCGTCCACGTACTCGAGCTTGTAGGCCAAGCCCGAACAGCCCGTGGTCTTGACGCCCAGGCGCACGCCCACGCCCTTGCCGCGCTTGGAAAGATATCGGTTGACGTGCCTGGCGGCAGCATCGGTCAGCGTGACGGCCATGTCGTGAATCAGTGCGCGTGCTTCTTCTTGTAGTCCTCGACCGCCGCCTTGATGGCGTCCTCGGCCAGGATCGAGCAGTGGATCTTCACCGGCGGCAGCGCCAGCTCCTCCGCGATCTGGCTGTTCTTGAGGGCGGCCGCCTGGTCCAGCGTCTTGCCCTTGACCCATTCGGTCACGAGCGAGCTGGAGGCGATGGCCGAGCCGCAGCCATAGGTCTTGAAGCGCGCGTCCTCGATGACGCCGGTGGACGGGTTCACCTTGATCTGCAGCTTCATCACGTCGCCGCAGGCCGGGGCGCCCACCATGCCGGTGCCGACGGTCTCGTCGCCTTTTTCGAAGGACCCGACGTTGCGGGGGTTCTCGTAGTGGTCAACGACCTTTTCCGAATAAGCCATGTTCTGCTCCTGTTGCTTTCACCGGCTCAGTGGGCGGCCCACTGGATGGTGCTGATGTCGATGCCGTCCTGGTACATCTCCCAGAGCGGGCTGAGTTCGCGCAGCTTGCTCACGTTGCGTCGGATGGAGTCGACGGCGTAGTCGATCTCCTGTTCGGTCGTGAAGCGGCCGATGGTCATGCGAAGGCTGCTGTGCGCGAGCTCGTCGCTGCGGCCCAGGGCGCGCAGCACGTAGCTGGGCTCCAGCGAGGCCGAGGTGCAGGCCGAGCCCGACGAGACGGCCAGCCCCTTGATCCCCATGATGAGCGACTCGCCTTCCACGAAGTTGAAGCTCATGTTCAGGTTGTGCGGCACCCGGTGCTCCAGGCTGCCATTGACGAAGACCTGCTCGATGTCGCCGAGGCCGTCCAGCAGGCGCTTCTGCAGCGCGCGAGCATGCGCCAGGTCCTTGGCCATGTCCTCGCGGGCGATGCGGAAGGCCTCGCCCATGCCGACGATCTGGTGCGTGGGGAGCGTTCCGGAGCGCATGCCGCGCTCGTGGCCGCCGCCGTGCATCTGCGCCTCCAGGCGCACGCGGGGCTTGCGCCGCACGTAGAGCGCGCCGATGCCCTTGGGCCCGTAGGTCTTGTGCGAGGCCAGGCTCATGAGGTCCACGGGCAGGGTCTTGAGGTCGATCTCGACCTTGCCGGTGGCCTGCGCCGCATCGACGTGGAAGACGATGCCGCGCTCGCGGCAGATGGCGCCGATGGCGGCGATGTCCTGGATGACGCCGATCTCGTTGTTCACGAACATGACGCTGGCCAGGATGGTGTCCGGGCGCAGGGCGGCCTTGAAGGCCTCCAGGTCCAGCATGCCGTCTTCCTGCACGTCCAGGTAGGTGACCTCGAAGCCCTGGCGCTCCAGCTCGCGCATGGTGTCCAGCACGGCCTTGTGCTCGGTCTTTACAGTCACCAGGTGCTTGCCGCGCGTCTTGTAGAAGTGCGCCGCGCCCTTGATCGCCAGGTTGTCGGATTCGGTGGCGCCGGAGGTCCAGACGATCTCGCGCGGATCGGCGCCGATCAGCTCGGCCACCTCGCCCCGCGCCTTCTCCACCGCCTGCTCCGCTTCCCAGCCCCAGGCGTGGCTGCGCGAGGCCGGGTTGCCGAAGTGCTCACGCAGCCAGGGGATCATGGCGTCGACCACGCGCGGGTCCACCGGCGTGGTGGCACCGTAGTCCATGTAAATCGGGAAATGAGGCGTCGTGTCCATGTGGCTTCTTGTCTGGTGCGGGTTCAGCCCTTGGCCAGGGCGCTGCCCAGGGCGAAAACGGAGTTGGGTGCGTTGACGCGGATCGGCTTGACGACCGGTGCGCTGGAGATCGCGCGCTTGGGCGAAGGCTTGTCCTCGACCTGCACGCCCTTGGCGAGCTGTTCGTCCACGAGCTTTTGCAGCGACACGGAGTCCAGGAACTCGACCATGCGCTGGTTCAGCTGCGACCACAGCTCGTGGGTCATGCAGCGACCGCCGTCGCCGGTGCAGTTTTCCTTGCCGGCGCACTGCGTGGCGTCGATGGGCTCGTCCACGGAGACGATGATGTCGGCCACGGTGATCTCGCTGGCCTTGCGGCCCAGCGTGTAGCCGCCGCCGGGACCGCGGGTGGACTCGACCAGCTCGTGGCGGCGCAGCTTGCCGAACAGCTGCTCCAGGTAGGACAGGGAAATCTGCTGGCGCTGGCTGATGGCCGCCAGCGTGACGGGACCATTGTTCTGGCGCAGCGCCAGGTCGATCATCGCGGTGACCGCAAAGCGGCCTTTGGTTGTGAGACGCATCGCAAGCTCCTTGTGCTTGGCCAAACTTCTGATCACCCCCTGCGACCTTGCCGCCGAGGCCCGTCTCCACCCTTGTCGCGGCACGTGGCCGCCCCTCGTTCGATTGCTCCGGCCGCGGATGGCCAGGCCGTGCTGACGCTTTGTTGACAATTTCCGTCAAGTATACACCAAGACCTAACGGACTTGTCGGGTAAGTAGACTGGCCAGTCGCGAAGTGGTTCCGTCAGGAATCGACCGCAGCACCTCGGCGTTTGGCTGAGGCACCTTCCCCCCCTGGGGGAAGGCCCGGATGGGGGCCGCGCGAGAAGTGGCTTGGTCGGCGCGCGCGGCCCCCACCCTACCCTCCCCCCAGAGGGGGAGGGTCTTTACTTCAGGCCGGCGTTGAGCGCTTCAAGCGCAGCTGTGCCCGGGCACAGCTCGGCGAGTCCGAGTTCGTTGAGCGGCCGGCGGGTGGTGTTCAAGGCGGAGTGCAAATCCTCCGGGTCGGCCTGGACGTACAGCAGCCCGGTGGCGAGTTCGCCGCGCGAATGGCGCTCCTGCAGCAGGTCGAGGGCGGCCCGGCGGTCCGTGGGGTCGTAGCCTGGCGCGACGCTGCGAAGGCGCAGGACGGTGCCATCCCCCTGGGGGACGTCCAGCGCGCCGTCCGCTGCCGGGCGGGGCGCCAGCTCGGCGCCCGGGGCGATGAAGTCGATGCGGCTCACGGCCTCGTTGTGCTCGCGCACGTACTCGTAGCTCTTGGTGCTGCCCTCGTGGTTGTTGAAGGCCACGCAGGGGCTCACCACGTCCACGAAGGCGGCGCCGCCGTGCCGCAGGGCGCCCTTGATGAGGGGCACGAGCTGCGCCTTGTCGCCGGAGAAGCTGCGGGCCACGTAGGTGGCGCCCAGCTGCAGGGCCATGCCGACGAGGTCCACCGGGCTGTCGCTGTTGACCACGCCTTTCTTGCTGCGCGAGCCGGTGTCCGCGGTGGCGGAGAACTGGCCCTTGGTGAGGCCATAGACCCCGTTGTTCTCGACGATGTAGGTCATGCGCACCCCGCGCCGCATGGCATGGGCGAACTGGCCCAGGCCGATGGAGGCGGAGTCGCCGTCGCCCGAGACGCCCAGGTACAGCAGCTCGCGGTTGGCGAGGTTGGCGCCGGTCAGCACGCTGGGCATGCGCCCGTGCACGGTGTTGAAGCCGTGCGAGGCGCCGAGGAAATAGTCGGGCGTCTTGGAGCTGCAGCCGATGCCGGAGAGCTTGGCCACGCGGTGGGGCTCGATGTCCAGCTCCCAGCAGGCCTGGATGATGGCCGCCGAGATGGAATCGTGCCCGCAGCCGGCGCACAGGGTGGAGACCTTGCCCTCGTAGTCGCGCCGCGTGTAGCCCACGCGGTTCCTGCGCAGCTCGGGGTGGTGCAGCGGCGGCTTGGCGATCCAGGTCATGCGGCTTGCTCCGGTTCGGCGTCGGCGGGCGCGTCGGGCACGCGTCGGCCCAGGTGCGGCAAGGTGCAGGCGTGCTGCGCGATGGCGCTGATGATGAAGCGGGCGGTGATGGGCGTGCCGTCGAAGTGCAGCACCTTGATCAGCCGCCTGGGGTCCACCTCCAGCTCGTTGACCAGCAGGCTGCGCATCTGCGCGTCGCGGTTCTGCTCGACCACGAACACGCGCTCGTGCTCGGCGATGAAGCGCGACACGCTGTCCGCGAACGGGTAGGCCCGCAGGCGCAGCGCATCCAGCTGGATGCCCTGCCCCGGCAAGGCCGCCAGCGCCTCGTCCATCGCGGGGCTGGTCGAGCCGAAGTAGATGACGCCCAGGCGCGTCGGCTCGGCCGCGCGGCGCAGCACGGGCTGGGGCACCAGGTCGGCGGCGGTGCGCAGCTTGCGCTGCAGCCGCTCGACGTTGTAGACGTAGTCGGCGCCGCGCTCCGAGTAGCGCGCCTGCGGGTCGCGCGTGGTGCCGCGGGTGAAGAAGCTGCCGCGCGTGGGGTGCGTGCCCGGAAGCGTTCGCCAGGGGATGCCGTCGCCGTCCACGTCCTTGTAGCGGGCGAACTCGGCGCCGGCCTCCAGCTGCTCGGCGCTCATGACCTTGCCGCGGTCGTAGGCGCGGCCCGGCGCCCACTGGAAGGGTTCGCACAGGCGCTGGTTCATGCCGATGTCCAGGTCGCTCATGACGAAGACCGGGGTCTGCAGCCGATCCGCCAGGTCCAGCGCGCAGGCCGCGTGCTCGAAGCACTCGTGCGGGTCCTGCGGCAGCAGCAGCACGTGCCGCGTGTCGCCGTGCGAGGCGTAGGCACAGGCGAGCAGGTCGGCCTGCTGCGTGCGCGTGGGCATGCCCGTGGAAGGACCGCCGCGCTGCACGTCGATGATGGTGACCGGAATTTCCGCGAAGTACGCCAGGCCGATGAATTCCGTCATGAGCGAAATGCCCGGACCCGAGGTGGCGGTGAAGGCGCGCGCGCCGTTCCAGCCGGCGCCCACCACCATGCCGATGGAGGCGATCTCGTCCTCGGCCTGCACGATGGCGTAGCGCTGCTCGCCCGTCGCGGGATCGACGCGGTACTTCGCGCAGTACTTCTGGAAGGCCTCGGCCACCGAGGACGAGGGCGTGATCGGGTACCAGGCCGCCACCGTGGCGCCGCCCCACACGCAACCCAGGGCCGCGGCGCTGTTGCCGTCGATGAAGATGCGCCCGCCCACCGCGTCGGCGCGGCGCACGCGCAGGCCCACCGGCTGCAGGTGCTCGCGCGCGAAGTCGCGGCCCAGGTGCAGGGCGCGCACGTTGGAGGCCAGCAACTTCTCCTTGCCGCGGTACTGCTCGGCCAGGAGTTTCTCGATCACCTCGGCATCGATGTCCAGCAGCACCGACAGCGCGCCCACGTACACGATGTTCTTGAACAGCTGGCGCTGGCGTGGATCGCTGTACACCGCATTGCAGATCTCCGTGAGCGGCATGCCGATCACGTGGACATCGGGCCGGAACTTCGCCGCCGGCAGCGGCCGCGTGCTGTCGTAGAAGAGGTACCCGCCGGGCGAGAGTTCGGCCACGTCCGCGTCCCAGGTCTGCGGGTTCATGGCCACCATCATGTCCACTCCGCCCCGCCGCCCCAGCCAGCCGGCCTCGCTCACGCGCACCTCGTACCAGGTGGGCAGGCCCTGGATGTTGCTGGGGAAGATGTTGCGCGGGCTCACCGGCACGCCCATGCGCAGGATGGCCTTGGCGAACAGCTCGTTGGCGGAGGCGGACCCGGAGCCGTTGACGTTGGCGAACTTGATGACGAAGTCGTTGACGGCCTCGATGCGGTTCATGCCACCGCCTCCCCTGCCCGCGCGGCCTGGCCGCCGCGACAGGCCGGCCCCGCCTTGGTGGTCTCCAGCAGGAACTTCTGCATGTCCCAGGCGCCGGTGGGGCAGCGCTCGGCGCACAGGCCGCAGTGCAGGCAGACGTCTTCGTCCTTGACCATGATGCGGCCGGTCTTGAGCGGCCCGGAGGCATAGAGCGGCTGCGTGGGGTTGCGCGCGGGCGCCTTCAGGCGGCCGCGCAGCTCGGACTCCTCGCCGTCCTGGGTGAAGGTGATGCAGTCCATGGGGCAGATGTCCACGCAGGCGTCGCATTCGATGCAGGCCGAGTCGGTGAAGACCGTCTGAACGTCGCAGTTCAGGCAGCGCTGCGCCTCGCGGAATGCGGTGGCGGCATCGAAGCCCAGCTCCACTTCCACCTTGATGCTGGCCAGCGCGATCTCGGCCTTGGCCCAGGGCACGCGAAAGCGCGCCTCCAGCGAGGTGTCGTTGTCGTAGCTCCACTCGTGGATGCCCATCTTCTGCGACACCAGGTTGGTCTGTGGCGCCGGCCGCTCGGCCACGTCCAGCCCGTGCAGGAAGCGGTCGATGGACACCGCCGCCTCGTGCCCGTGGGCGACCGCCGTGATGATGTTCTTGGGCCCGAAGGCCGCGTCGCCGCCGAAGAAGACTTGCGGCAACGTGGACTGGAAGCTGTCCGCCCCGAGCACCGGCAGGCCGTGCGCGTCGAAGGCGATGCCGGCGTCGCGCTCGATCCAGGGGAAGGCGTTCTCCTGGCCCACGGCCACCAGCACCTCGTCGCATTCGAAGAAGGCCTCCGGCTCGCCCGTGGGCACCAGCGAGCGGCGGCCCCGCTCGTCGTACACGGCCCGCACGATTTCGAAGCGCATGCCCACCAGCCGCCCGCCCTCGTGGACGAAGGCGGTGGGCACGTGGTAGTTGATGATGGGGATGCCCTCGTGCAGCGCGTCTTCCTTTTCCCAGGGCGAGGCCTTCATCTCTTCGAAGCCGCTGCGCACGATGACCTTCACGTCGCCGGCGCCGAGCCGGCGTGCCGAGCGGCAGCAGTCCATGGCGGTGTTGCCGCCGCCCAGGACGATCACGCGCGCGCCGATGCGGCTCACGTGGCCGAATGAGACCGAGGCCAGCCAGTCGATGCCGATGTGGATCTGCCCCGCGGCCTCCTCACGTCCCGGCAGTTGAAGGTCGCGCCCGCGCGGTGCGCCGCTGCCCACGAAGACGGCGTCCCAGCCGCCTTCCAGCAACGCCTTCATCGACTCGATGCGCCGCCCCGCGACGAACTCCACGCCGAGGTCGAGGATGTAGCCGCACTCCTCGTCGATGACGCTTTCGGGCAGGCGAAAGCGCGGGATCTGCGTGCGGATGAAGCCGCCCGGCCGCGCTTCGCCGTCGAACACCGTGACTTCATAACCCAGCGGCGCGAGGTCGCGTGCGACGGTGAGCGATGCCGGCCCCGCGCCCACGCAGGCGATGCGCTTGCCGTTGCGCGGCCCGGGCCGGGGCATGCGGTGCCGCACGTCCTCCTTGAAGTCGGCCGCCACGCGCTTGAGCCGGCAGATGGCGACCGGCTCGGGCTTGTCGGCCTGCGCCTCCTCCACGCGCGAACGCCGGCAGGCGGGCTCGCAGGGCCGATCGCAGGTGCGCCCCAGGATGCCGGGGAACACGTTCGACGCCCAGTTGACCATGTAGGCATCGCCGTAGCGGCCCTGCGCGATCAGGCGGATGTATTCGGGAACGGGGGTGTGGGCGGGGCAGGCGTACTGGCAGTCCACGACCTGGTGGAAGTACCCCGGGTTGGCGATGTCGGTTCTCTTCAAACCTCGTCTCCTTGCCCCCACTTCATTTGCTGCGGTGCAGCGGGCGGCGGAGGCTGGGATCAGTGTACGCCTGCCCGGCGGTACAGGGATCATCGCTTACCGAGCGTGCACGCCACCGCCCATACGCAGCTGGCGCCTGCAGAGACTGAACAGCGCGCCCACTGCACGGCCCGCTTCGCTCACGCGAAGGGCTCTAATCCGGCTGCTTATCGGATTCTTGCAGCGAGGACGTCCCTTCCTCCCATGTGGCAATCAACCCATCCACCAGAACAGCTCCAACCAAAATGGCACCGAAGAATCCAGAAGCTCAATCCGGTCAGCCAAGCCCCCAAGCTTGCGAGTGCTGCACAGACCGCTAGCATTTCTGCAAGCAGCTTAGGCTTGAACGTCTGAGTCGTTTTCATCGAGAACATCCACACTGCGCTGCGCCTATGCCTCCGGCAATACCTAGACCAGCACCATACGCGTTCACGCCAAAAACGCCTTTCCAGCAGAAGTGCGTAGCTGCGCGTCCGTCTTGCCTGCCAAGTTCGGCTGGCGCCAGTTGCACCCAAACCCACCATGGAACGCTGTTTTCGAAGTAGACCTGAACGCGCTTGCCTGTGCCCCCGATGAGGCAAGCAGAGAGCCAGCTTTTACCAAGCCAGCATATGCAATTCGACTACCACCGGCAGCAAGCGCCGTAATCGTAGGCCTCGCTACACCGAATTCCCCTCCACATAGGTGAAGCGTCAAATCACCGCGATGCGCTTTACTGTGCCGTCGCGCGCATGAATGTCTGCTGCTTCGACTCGCCAACTTCCAGAAATTTTCTTCAATCTAACCTTAATCCCGAAGACACCGGTTTCGGTTGCGGCTTCAAAGGAATAGTGTGCGATTCCGCCGCCTGAATCAAAGCCGCTCCAGAACTTGAAGTCAGCTCTGCTGACACGCCCAATCGAATTAGCCACTCGCGCATCCTCTGAAACGAACCGAAGGGCCTCTTCGTAGTCATCACTATTAATGGTGACGAAATAAAGTGTCAGCAGCAGCAGCGGCACGAATATCACCAGTGCCAGCAGGTGCCTGACCTTCGGCTTGCTCAGCGTCCACATGTGCATGCCCCTCTGGCGGTGCCGCCACCGAATAAAGTCATCTGCCCACCACCAGACATACTTGCGTTAAGCCCAGACATCCTGTCTTTCATCCCAGCGCTTGTCGGGATGCCGCGGTAGAGCTCCGAGCCAGTCGCTCTAAAGTTCCGCCCTAGGTTCGCACCGGCGCTTGCACCTACGGGCCCGGCTCTGAATGAAGCTTGGGCGTAGATACCGGCTCCCATTCCCCACGAAGCACCCTGACACTCATCGTATCCAGGCTGCTTGCCAAGCGGGTTGTAGGTGAAGCCGCCGCCGAGGCCCCAGCCGAACTGAAGTGAGGTGAACCCTGAACCGTTAGGATTCTGGCCGAACGTAATTTGCCCCCCTACACCCGGGAAGAAGCCAACAGTCCAACACTCGAGTCCTAATGGATCGACTCGACTTGTTGGATTCCCCTCCACATAGGTGAATCTATTCATACCTCCGGCCATTCCAACCGGATCGCTCGACAAATACCTCCCCTGCTCCGCACTGTAGAACCGAAAGTAGTTCTGGCTCAACCCTGTATCCCCATCCGCATACTGCCCTGGAAACCTCAGGTTCAGCTCCAGCGCCGCCGAGGTGCTACGTAGCGACAGCGGCTGATTTGACGTGTCACCGTCCGCTCGCCCAACCGCCCGCAGCACCCCCGTAGGCGCGTTGTCACCGAAGCCCGAGTACGGCCACTGCCACACCGCCTGCCCCTCCTCATCGGTAACCAGCCGCGGCGTGCCCAGGTGGTCGGTGTGGATGGCGTAGAGCCGAGCGTCGCGGAACAGGCCGACGGGAATCGCAGAGCCATCCTCCAGCGGCAACCACAGGTACTCCGTGCGGCCGCGGCCGGCGGCGCTGCCGTTGTCGTACTCGCCCAGCAGCGCCCAGGCGGGAATTGGGCCTTCGCCGTCGCCGTAGATGTAGGCCGTGCCCAGGTGCACCGGGACAAAGGCTTGCAGCAGCGCACGTAGCCAAGCGATCAGGCCGCCGCCTCGCGGCGCAGCCGCTTGTCGTTGCTCGGGCTCGGGCTCGGAACGAAAGACGCGCTGGCCCAGCGCGTTGTGCAGGTGATGGACCTGCATCTGCCGCCCCGGCGCTCCCCAGCGCACGGTGGCGAGGCGGCCGGCGACGTCGTAGCCGTAGCGGCGCTGGCCGTCGTCCACCAGCGCGCCTTGCGCGTCCAGGGTCCAGGTGACCGCGTCGGTGATGCCGTCGCTGGCGCTGCTGGTGATGCCCACCAGGCGATTGCTGCCCGGCGCGATGGTCAGGCGCTGCTCGCGCGTGCCGCCCTGCCCCTGCAGGTCGGCCTCGGCGCTGCGCTGGTCCACGACGCTGAGGCGGTTGCCGTTCGGGTCGTAGGTGTAGAGAACTTCGGCACCCTCTCGGGCGAAGCGCGTGAGGCGGTTGCGCACGTCGTGGCCGGCCCGCAAGCGCAGCACGGCAGCGATGTGCTGGCGCCGGGGGCCGCGGGCCCAGAGAGTCTGGTCGATGGCCGCGATGCGGCCGGCTGCATCATGGGTGAACTGCGCGAACTCGGTGGCCGTGATGCGCCCGGCCGCATCGAAGCTGCGCTGGGCCCGCGCGCCCGAGCGCCACTGCCAGCCACTGGGCTGGCCCAGGCCGGTGTAGCGGATGTCGGTGATCCAGGGCTGGCGTGGCGCACCGCGCGCCGGCAGCTGCACGTCGATGCCGACGATGCGGCCCGCCTGCCGCTGGTAGAAAACGCGCAGGCCACTGGGATAGCGGATGCGCGCGAGCTCGCCGGCCTCCCAGCCCTGCCCGACGCTGAAGCGGCTGGGCGCGCGGGGGTTGTCGTTGACGGTCTGGGTGCGCTGCGTGATGCGGCCCAGCGCGTCGCGCTGGAAGGAGGTGCTGCCCGACGAATCATCGATGCGGCTCACGCGGCCGCTGGGGTCGTAGCTCCAGTGCTGCTCGGTGCCATCGGCAAAGCGAACCTGCTGCAGGCGCCCCAAGGCTTCGCGTTCGATGTCGGTCACCTGGTCGCGTGCGTTCTCGATGCGGATCACCTCACCACCGGCATCCAGGCCGTAGCGCACCGTGCCGCTGTCGGGACTGGTCTCGGCGGTGATGTCGCCGAAGGCGCTGCGGGTGTAGGTGGTGGCCACGCCGATGGGGTCGGTCACCTGGGCCAGCGCATCCTGCGCATCCCAATGCATGAGGGCGGAGAAGCCGTCGGCGAAGGTGGTGCGAATCGGGCGACCTAGGCTGTCGAGCGTCCAGCGCGTGCTCTGGTTCAGCGGGTCGGTCTCGGCGCTGAGTTGGCCCTTGGCGTCGTAGGTGCGCCGGGTCCAGGCGCCTGTTCCATCCTGGATGCCGGCGACCAGCCCCAGCCGGTCGAAGACCGTGCGCGTGCGCTGCGCGAGTTCGCCGCCTGCCCCCAGCACCTCCTCCTGCATGGCTGCGCCCTGCGCGTCGTAGCCATAGCGGACCACCGCCCCACGGTTGTCCTCGATCCGAACGAGGCGCGCTGCGCTGTCGTAGGTATAGCGCAGCACCTGGCCGCTGGGCAGGGTGAGCGAGGCCAGGGCGCCCGTCGGGTGCCAGGCATAGGCGGTGGTTTCGCCGCCGCGCGTGTGGGTCAGCAGCCGTCCGCGCGGGTCGTAGCGGTAGTCGGTTTGGAGTCCGCCGGGCTCGGTCATTCGCAGCACACGGCCCGCGCCGTCGTAGGTGTAGTCGGTGCGCTGTCCCATCGGATCGATGCGGGCGACCAGCATGCCGGCGTCGTCATAGGCGAAGCGCCAATGTGCGCCGCGCGCGTCGGTGGCCGTGGCCATGAGGCCCTGGGCGTTGTAGGTCCAGGTTTCGCGGCGTTGCTCGCCGGTGGCCAGATCGGTCGCGGTGCGGGCAATGAGGTGCCCGCCCGCGTCGTACTCGTAGGCCGTGCTGCGGCCCGACTCGGTGACCAGCACGGGCAGCCGCCACTGCGCGTGCCACTGCGTCTGCACGGTCTGCGCTTCGGGCAGGCCCGCGGCGCGGGTGACGGCCAGCGGCAGGCGACGCCGCGGGTCCCACTGCGTTGTGGTGTCCACGCCCAGGAAGTCACGCTCCAGCACCGGCAGACCGGCCATGTCGAATTGGCGCTGGGCCGCGGGTTCTCCAGGCAGCGCTTCGCTCGTGCCGGCCCTACGCACCTGTCCGTCGCCACCGGTCCAGGTGAGTTGGCGCCGGGTGCCCTGCGGGTCGGTGAGCCAGGCGTCGAGCCGGTACAGCGCGGGGTCGATGCTGCGGCCCATCACCACGCTGCCCGTGCCAGACACTCCGCCGGAGAACTGCACGCCATAGGTGCCCGCTTCGGTCTGCGTGGCCACGGCCCGGCCCTGCGCGTCGTAGGCGTAGGTAGCGCTGCGCACGCCGGCTTCGTCGACGATGCCGGTGAGCGCCTGCGGCCAGCGCGGGTCCTCGTACAGGTACTGGCGCACGGCCGCATTCGGCCAGCGTGCCCACGCAAGGCGGGCGGCGCCGTCGTAGCCGTAGTCGACGCGGCCTCCGTCCGGGAGATGGACCTGCGTAAGCAGGCCAGCGCTGTAGCCCAGGCTGAGCCGCCGGCCGAAGGCGTTGGTGACGGAGATCAGTTGCCCCGCGGCGTCGTAGGCCAGCTGCGCCGTCCAGCCGTTGCGCTGTCGAATGCGGGTGAGCTGGCCTTCGGCCGTGAAGAAGAATTGCGAGTCGTCGGCGGCACGCTGATAGACCCAGCCGGTGTCCACGGGGAAGAGCGCATCGCGCCGGTTGTCCGGGAGCCAGCCCGCCTGGCCGGCTTCGAAGCGCACCTGCGTGCCCTCGCCCAGCTCCACGATGCGCAGTGACTCACCGTCGGCACGCAGGCGTCCTGCGTAGCGGTGGCTCCAGCCCGCGCCAAGGCCTGCCGGGACATTGCCTTGGCTGCGGTAGTGGCGCCCCCAGGTGAGCGCATGCGGTGCCTGGTCCTCCCAATCCCGCTCGTCCTGCAGCTTCTGTCCACTGGCCGGCTGGATGGGGTTGCCGTAGGAGGCGTCGCAGGTCTGGACGGGGTCGGCCACCAGCGTCTTGGTGTCGGTGTTCTCGCAGTTGGAGCAGGCGGCCGTGAGCCGGACCTGTCCGGCTGCCAGCTGCGGCGGCACCCATGTGAAAGGCAGCTGGCCGGCCGCGTCGGTGCTGCCGCTGAGCACCGTATGGCCGTCCTGGCTGATCGTGACTGCAATCCCTGCAGCAGGCGACTCGCCTTTGGTGACGACGGCCGCCAGCGGCAGGACCGGGCCAGCCGGCAAGGCACGGGTGCGGCTCCGTCCGGTGAGCTGGATGCGCAAAGGCGTGGGCGGTCCGGGCACGCAGGCGGCAGCGTTCGCATCCCACCGCATCCGGGCCGGGCAGGCGCAGCTCGCGTCCGGCGTGATGAGGGCGTTGGCCGGACAGGCGCAGGTCGGGCCCGCGTAGGTGGACGGACCCCAGGTGCGCCAGACCGGTCCCTGCCCGAAGTTGAAGGGCTCCACGTCGCGCCCGCCCATGACCACCTGAGTGCTGGCCCACTGTCCGCCCTCATAGCCGGCGGGGATGGCGGGATTGGCGAGTTCGCAGGTGGTCGAGGTGGAGCCGACCTGCCCGCAGAACACGATGCCTCCACCGGCCACGTGAGCCGCGGCGAACTGCTCGCAATGGGCCTGCACGGCTGCCTGCGCGCCCTGCACCCACCGGGCTGCGATGCACTGCGGCCAGCCGGCGACCGAGCACGAAGGCCGCGGAGCGGGACCGCCGAATCGCGGGTCGGCTGTTTGCGCCGTTGCCGTGAGGCATGCAAGGAGCAGCGCGAGCAGCGCAACGAGTAAACGCATCCCTTCCTCCTTATTAGGAGGTGGATTGTTTACTTTGCTGCTATATCAAGACGGCAAAAATGACAGGGGTAGTTCTGAACGGCTAAGCAGACGCTCAAGGCCAGCCCAGCACCACCACGTTGTCGTGCCCCGGCCCGCCGAAGGCCTGCTCGCGCAGCAGCGCCAGCTGGTCGCGCACGCGCGCGGCCTTCTCGAATTCCAGGTTGCGGGCGTGTTCCAGCATCTGCTTTTCCAGCCGCTTGATCTCCTTGGCCACGTCCTTCTCGGACATGTCCTGGGCCAGGGCGCGCTGCAGCTCCTGCTTTTCGGCTTCCTTGCCCGCCTTCTCGCTGTAGACGCCATCGATCAGGTCGCGCACCTGCTTGACGATGCTGCGCGGCGTGATGCCGTGGGCCTCGTTGTGCATGATCTGGCGCGCGCGCCGGCGCTCGGTCTCGCCGATGGCCTTGCGCATGGACTCGGTGATGACGTCAGCGTAGAGGATGGCCTTGCCGTGCAGGTTGCGTGCCGCGCGGCCGATGGTCTGGATCAGGCTGCGCTCGGCGCGCAGGAACCCTTCCTTGTCGGCGTCCAGGATGGCGACCAGAGAGACCTCGGGGATGTCCAGGCCTTCGCGCAGCAGGTTGATGCCCACCAGCACGTCGAAGGTGCCCAGGCGCAGGTCGCGCAGGATCTCCACGCGCTCGACGGTGTCCACGTCGCTGTGCAGGTAGCGCACCTTCACGCCGTTGTCGCCCAGGTAGTCCGTGAGCTGTTCGGCCATGCGCTTGGTCAGGGTGGTGATCAGCACGCGCTCGTTCTTCTCCACCCGGATGCGGATCTCCTGCAGCACGTCGTCCACCTGCCGCGTGGCGGGGCGCACCTCCACCTCGGGGTCGATGAGGCCGGTGGGACGCACCAGCTGCTCGACCACCTGGCCGGCATGCGTCTTCTCGTAATCGGCCGGCGTGGCCGAGACGAAGATCACCTGCCGCATGCGGGTCTCGAACTCCTCGAACTTCAGCGGCCGGTTGTCGAGCGCCGAGGGCAGGCGGAAGCCGAACTCCACCAGCGTGGTCTTGCGCGCGCGGTCGCCGTTGTACATGGCCGAGAGCTGGCCGATCATCTGGTGGCTCTCGTCCAGGAACATGAGCGAGTCCTTGGGCAGGTAGTCAGTCAGCGTGGAGGGCGGCGCGCCCGGCGGCGCCCCCGAGAGGTGGCGCGTGTAGTTCTCGATGCCCTTGCAGTGGCCCACCTCGCTGAGCATCTCCAGGTCGAAGCGCGTGCGCTGCTCCAGCCGCTGGGCCTCCACCAGCTTGCCGGCGGCCACCAGCTCCTTGAGGCGTTCGGAGAGTTCCAGCTTGATGGACTCCACCGCCGACAGCACCTTCTCGCGCGGGGTGACGTAGTGGCTGGAGGGGTAGATGGTGAAACGCGGCACCTTCTGGCGGATGCGCCCGGTGAGCGGGTCGAACAGCTGCAGCGACTCGATCTCGTCGTCGAACAGCTCCAGGCGGATGGCCAGCTCGCTGTGTTCGGCCGGGAACACGTCGATGGTGTCGCCGCGCACGCGGAACGTCCCCCGGGAGAAGTCGTGCTCGTTGCGCGTGTACTGCATGCGAATGAGCTGCGCGATCACGTCGCGCTGGCCGATCTTGTCGCCCACGCGCGTGATGAAGCGCATCTGCGTGTAGTCCTCCGGCGCGCCGATGCCGTAGATCGCGCTCACCGTGGCCACGATCACCGTGTCGCGCCGCTCCAGCACGCTCTTGGTGGCCGACAGGCGCATCTGCTCGATGTGCTCGTTGATCGAGCTGTCCTTCTCGATGAACAGGTCCCGCTGCGGGACGTAGGCCTCCGGCTGGTAGTAGTCGTAGTAGCTCACGAAATACTCCACGGCGTTCTTGGGGAAGAACTCGCGGAATTCGCTGTAAAGCTGCGCGGCCAGGGTCTTGTTGGGCGCGAACACGATGGCCGGGCGGCCCAGGCGCGCGATGACGTTGGCCATGGTGAAGGTCTTGCCCGAGCCGGTCACCCCCAGCAGCGTCTGGTACACCTCGCCGTCCTGCACCCCTTCCACCAGCTTCTCGATGGCCTGGGGCTGGTCGCCCGCCGGGGGGTAGGGCTGGAACAGCTCGAAGGGGGAACCGGGGTAGCGAACGAACTCGCCCGCGCGCTCGCCGGCGGGCACTTCTTCGAGGGTTTCGGGCATCGGGGCGGGTGAGAAGTTCGACCTAGTGGCCCGCATAAAATCGCGGGCAGCCGGAAAGCGTAGCGCATCCCGGCCCTCCGGGACCCGGCCCGGACCTCACGCACCCACCTTCCCAAAGGATTTCCATGTCTCTGTTTTCCGCCGTCGAACTGGCACCGCGCGACCCCATCCTCGGCCTCAACGAGCAGTTCAACGCCGACACCAACCTGAACAAGGTCAACCTCGGCGTGGGCGTGTATTACGACGACCAGGGCAAGCTGCCCCTGCTCGAATGCGTGCTCAAGGCCGAGCAGCAGATGATGAGCAGCCCCAAGCCGCGCGGCTACCTGCCCATCGACGGCATCGCCGCCTATGACCGCGCCGTGCAGAACCTGGTCTTCGGCGAAGCCAGCCCGGCCGTGAAGGAAGGCCGCGTCGCCACCGTGCAGACCCTGGGCGGCACCGGTGGCCTGAAGGTGGGGGCCGACTTCCTCAAGAAGATCAATCCCTCGGCCAAGGTCCTGATCAGCGACCCCAGCTGGGAGAACCACCGCGCCCTGTTCAGCCAGGCCGGCTTCCCGGTGGAGACCTACCCCTACTACGACGCACAGCTGCGCGGCATCAACTTCGAAGGCATGCTGGCCGCGCTGCGCGGCGCGCCCGAAGGCACGGTGGTGGTGTTGCACGCCTGCTGCCACAACCCCACGGGCTACGACATCACCCCGGCCCAGTGGGACGAAGTCGTCGCGGCCTGTCAGTCGCGCAAGCTGGTGCCCTTCCTGGACATGGCCTACCAGGGCTTCGGCCACGGCATCGAGGAGGACGGCGCCGTGGTGGGCAAGTTCGTGGCTTCCGGCCTCACCTTCCTGGTGGCCACCTCGTTTTCCAAGAGCTTCAGCCTCTACGGCGAGCGCGTGGGCGCGCTGTCGGTCCTGTGCCAGGGCAAGGACGAGGCGGCGCGCGTGCTCTCGCAGCTGAAGATCGCCATCCGCACCAACTACAGCAACCCGCCCATCCATGGCGCCACCGTGGTCACCATGGTGCTCACCACGCCCGAGCTGCGCGCCCTGTGGGAGCGCGAACTCGGCGAGATGCGGCTTCGCATCAAGCAGATGCGCCTGGCCCTGGTGGAAAAGCTCAAGGCCGCCGGCGTCAAGCAGGACATGACCTTCATCACCGAGCAGATCGGCATGTTCAGCTACTCGGGCCTCAGCAAGGACCAGATGGTCCGGCTGCGTGAGGAATTCGGCGTTTACGGCACCGACAGTGGCCGCATGTGCGTGGCGGCGCTCAATTCGCGGAACATCGACTACGTCTGCGAGTCCATCGCCAAGGTGCTGTAACAGAACGGCGCCTCGGGCCGATCTGAAGAAGAAAAGAGCCGCCGGACTGCGGCTCTTTTCCATTGAGCGCAGCGCGTGCTCCTACGGTCGAATCAGAGCTCGCCCCGCTGTTGCCGCCGGCCGTTCGTGACGAACTGCCGGTATCCGAACTCCACCCGCATTAGCTCAACCGTTTCCAGCACGAGCCGGGCGGCGCTGATATATTGCATTGCACCATCCGGATTGGACTTGGACCATGCTCTACCAGATTTACGAAGCCCAGCGCACGCTGATGGAACCCTTCGCGGACTTCGCGCAGGCAGCCGCCAAGCTCTACAGCAATCCACTTTCCCCCTTCGGGACCAATCCCGTCTCGCAGCGCGTCTCCGCCGGCTATGAGCTGATGTACCGCCTCTGGAAGGATTACGAAAAGCCCGAGTTCGGCATCAAGACCGTGAAGATCGGCGACTCGGACGTGGTCATCCACGAGTCGGTCGCTCTCGACAAGCCTTTTTGCGAGCTGCGCCGCTTCAAGCGCTTCACGGACGACCCCGTGCGCCTGGAAGCCATGAAGAAGCAGCCCGTGGTGCTGATCGTGGCGCCCCTGTCCGGCCACTACGCCACCCTGCTGCGCGACACGGTGCGCGCCATGCTGCAGGACCACAAGGTCTACATCACCGACTGGAAGAACGCCCGCACCGTGCCGCTGGAGCAGGGCATCTTCCACCTGGACGACTATGTCAACTATGTCCAGGAGTTCATCCGGCACCTGCAGGACCGCTACGGCAACTGCCACGTGGTCAGCGTCTGCCAGCCCACCGTGCCGGTGCTGGCGGCCGTCTCGCTCATGGCCTCGCGCGGCGAGACCACGCCGCTGAGCATGACCATGATGGGTGGCCCCATCGACGCGCGCAAATCGCCCACGGCGGTGAACAACCTGGCGATGAACAAGAGCTACCAGTGGTTCGAGAACAACGTGATCTACCGGGTGCCCCAGAGCTTCCCGGGGGCAGGCCGGCAGGTGTATCCGGGCTTCCTGCAGTACACCGGCTTCGTGGCCATGAACCCGGACCGCCACCTGTCCAGCCACTACGATTACTTCGAGCACCTCATCGCCGGCGATGACGCGAGTGCCGAGGCGCACCGCAAGTTCTATGACGAGTACAACGCCGTGCTCGACATGGATGCCGCCTACTACCTGGACACCATCCGCACCGTGTTCCAGGAGTTTCGGCTGGTGCACGGCACCTGGGACGTGCGCGCGCCCTCGGGCGACCTGGAGCGCGTGCGGCCGCAGGACATCCGCAGCACGGCGCACCTGACCATCGAGGGCGAACTCGATGACATCTCCGGCTCCGGCCAGACCGCCGCGGCGCACGACCTGTGCACCAGCGTGCCCAAGGACCGCCAGAAGCACATCGAGGTCAAGGGCGCGGGCCACTACGGCATCTTCAGCGGCCGCCGCTGGCGCGACGTCATCTACCCGCAGGTGCGTGACTTCATCCGCCGCTTCGACCAGCCGCTCGCGGCCGCCAAGCCGGCGCGCGCCCGCCGCTCCGCCGCCGCCAGCGAAGCCGAGGCCGACAGCAACGCCGCGTGACCCCGCTGGCCCAAGGCCTGCTCGCCCTCCTGCCGCAGACGCAGTGCACGCGCTGCGGCTTTCCGGACTGCGCCGGCTATGCCCAAGCGCTGGCGGATGGGGACGCGGAGATCAACCAGTGCCCGCCCGGCGGCGCCGCGGGGATCGAGCGCCTGGCCCGCGCGACCGGGCGGCCCGTGCTGCCGCTGAACCCCGCCAACGGGAACGAAGGCCCGCGCGCGGTGGCGGTGATCGACGAAGCCTGGTGCATCGGCTGCACGCTGTGCCTGAAGGCCTGCCCCACGGACGCCATCCTCGGCGGCAACAAGCGCATGCACACCGTGATCGAGCCCTGGTGCACGGGCTGCGAGCTGTGCCTGCCGGTGTGTCCGGTGGACTGCATCGCGATGCAGAACGTGAGCGGCGGGCGCACGGGGTGGGCGGCCTGGTCGCAGGCTGAGGCGGACACCGCGGCTGCGCGTTACGGGGCGAGGCGGGAGCGCCTGGCGCGAGAGGAACTCGCGCAGCAGGAGCGGCTGGAAGCCAAGGCCGAGGCGAAGCTGGCCGACCTGCCCGGGACGACAGAGGGGGCGGAAGGGATCGAGGCGGAGCGCAAGCGGGCTGTTATCGAGGCGGCGCTGGCGCGGGCGAAGGCGCGACGAGGGGCGTCGCGGACGATGGGGTGAGGGGGTTGGTGGCGCAGGGCTTCGACAGGCTCAGCCCGAACGGCCTTGGGCGAGCCTGTTCCCAAATACGAACCCCGCTCCCCCTGAGCCTGTCGAAGGGCCCTGTCCTGAGGGGCGTTCCCTCAACTCACCGTATCCGTCTCGTCCGCGTGCCGCTGCAGCTCCTCTGCCAGCCCGCTGGCCATCTCCCGCAGGCCTTGATCCGGAAGCGAATGTGCGTGGTGCAGCTGCTCCAGTGCGTACCGTGGGTCGCGGCGCATCATCGAGCTGCTGACGCTCAGGCCGTGGTTGGCCATCCGCAGGCTGAAGTCGCCCAGCCGCTCCGGGCCCAGGCGCTCCACCGCACCCATGAGGCGCGCCATGGAGGCCGGGTGCGGCTGCATCGAAGGCGACTGGGACGCGAGGTGTCTGAGCGGTGGCATGAGGGGCTCCTTGCGAAGTCAGGCCCCCAGATTAGCCAGCGCCCTCCTCACGCCATGAGAGAAAAAGCCTCCCCGCGGCCGCCCATATCGGCCCACGAGCGCGCCGGATTCAGTCCGGCAGGCCTGTCGCGTCCAGCACCTGGGCCTCGTAGGCGTGCAGCGACGGCAGCCCACCCGTGTGCAGGAACAGCACCCGCTCGCCCGGCTTGAAACGGCCTTGCCGCGCCAGGCCGATCAGGCCCGCCATGATCTTGCCGGTGTACACCGGGTCCAGCGGAATGCCTTCCGTGCGGGCGAGCATCTGCACCGCCTCCGCCATGCGCGCATTGGGCACCGAATACTTGGGCTGCCAGTAGCCGCCCACGCACTCCACGGACTCGGCGGGCACGCGCAGGCCCAGCCCCAGCAGGTCGGCCACCGCCTGCGCTTCCTTGAGCACCAGGGGGGCCTGGTCGGCGGGGTCGCGGCTCACGCCGATCCCGATGATGGGAATGCGGATGTGGTTGCCGAGGAAGCCCGCCACCAGCCCGCCGTGCGTGCCGGAGCTGCCGGAGCCGACCACCAGCTGGTCGATCTGCAGGCCCATGTCGAAGAGCTGCTGCTGCATTTCCTGGGCGCAGGCCACGTAGCCCAGGCCGCCGATGGCGTTGGAGCCGCCGCCGGGAATGATGTAGCCCTTGCGGCCCTCGGCCGCCAGCTCGTCGGCCATGCGCTGCATCGCCGCGGCCATGTTGCTGCCGCCCGGCACCACATTCACCTTCTCCACGCCCATGAGGCGGAACATGAAGTTGTTGCCACTGGCGTCCTGGCGGTAGCTGTCCGGAACGCGCTCCTCGATCACGAAGCGGCAGCGCAGCCCTTCCTTCACCGCGGCGGCAAGGGTGATGCGGCAGTGGTTGGATTGCGGCGCACCACAGGTGATGAGGGTGTCCGCGCCCTGGGCCAGGGCGTCGGCCGCGAGGAATTCGAGCTTGCGCGTCTTGTTGCCGCCAGGGAAGAGGCCCAGCATGTCGTCGCGCTTGATCCACACCTCGGGTCCCTGCCCGCCGGGGCAGCTCTGCGCCAGGGCGCGGCTGAAGTGCGGCAGGAATTCGATGGGGGTGGCGTAGGGCGTGTAGCGCCGGCGGGGAAAGCGTGAAAGGTCCATGGGGCGCGATTGTCTACGCTGCGCCCGCCCCCGGCTGCCGCGCCAGCGACTCGAAGGCGCTCACCACCTCGGGCGGCGCCTGCACGAGCTCGATCAGCACGCCCTCGCCGCCCAGCGGCGCTTCCTCGCTGCCGCGCGGATGGATGAAGGTGATGTCGAAGCCCGCCGCGCCGCGCCGGATGCCGCCTGGGGCGAAGCGCACGCCTTGCGCCGTGAGCCATTCCACGGCGCGCGGCAGGTCGTCGATCCACAGGCCCACGTGGTTCAGCGGCGTGGCGTGCACCGCCGGCTTCTTCTGGGCGTCGAGCGGCTCCATCAGGTCCACCTCGACCTTGAACGGACCGGCGCCGAGCGCGCAGATGTCCTCGTCCACGTTCTCGCGCTCGCTGCGGAAGGTGCCGGTCACCTGCAGGCCCAGGAGATCGACCCAGAGCCGGGCGAGCCGCGCCTTGCTCTCACCGCCGATGGCGATCTGCTGCAGGCCCAGGACCTTGAAAGGCCGCGCGCTCATGGCTGCCCCTTTGCGGATTCGCGCCGGCCGGACAGATAGCGCGCGCCCGCGGCGCCCGCCCACTCACGGTGCGGCGTGTGCGGCGCGAGGCGGAAGGTGCTGCCGGCCGGGTAGGCCGTGGCCACGCCGTCCACCTCGATGCTCAGCTCGCCCTCGGTGATCAGGGCGTAGGCCTCGAAGGGATGATCGTGCAGGTCGAGCCGGTAGCCGGCGTCGCGCTCGACCGCCACCGGCTCGGCGAAGCCCTCGGCGCGCAGCCGGGAGAGAAATTCGTCCTTCGTCATTCGAACTCCAGGATGGCCTGGTCCACCGCGAGCGATTCGCCGCGGGTGGCCAGCAGGCGCGACACCACGCCGTCCGCCGCGGCGAACAGCACGTTCTCCATCTTCATGGCCTCGATCACCGCGAGGCGCTCGCCCGCCTGCACCTTCTGGCCCGGCTGCACCGCCAGGTCCACCAGCAGGCCCGGCATGGGCGAGAGCAGGAAGCGGCTCAGGTCGGGCGGCGCCTTGTGCGGCATGAGCGCGTGCAGTTCGGCCGTTCGCGGGGTGAGCACCAGCGCCTCCAGGCGGCTGCCGTCGTGGCTGATGGCGATGCCCAGCGGATGGCGCGGCAGGCCCCGCTCCACCTGGGCGGTGAAGGGCCGGCCGTCCACCGTGCCGCGGATGCGCGCGGCGCCCAGGTGCCACTGCGAGCAGATCTCGAAGCGCCGGCCCTCGATCTCCACCACGCTGGAGCCGGAGACGGCCTGGAAGTCCGTCACCCGCACGGGGTGGCGCCGGTGGGCACCATCGGGAGCGAGTTGCACCACCACGAAGTCCGTGCCGACCTTGAACTCGTGCCCGCGCAGCTGCCCGGTGATGCCGGCCGAACGCTGCAGCGCCCGCCGGTTCACGTAGGCGGCCAGCGCCAGCAGGAAGGCCGGGTCGGGATGGGCGACGTCCTCGGCGCGGAAGCCCTGGCCGTAATGCTCGGCGATGAAGCCGGTGTTGAACTGGCCGGCCTGGAACTGCGGGTGCGCGAGCAGCGCAGCCTGGAAGGGCACGTTGCTGGAGATGCCCCGGATCACGAAACCATTGAGCGCCTCGCGCATGCGGGCGATAGCATCCTGCCGGTCGCGGCCGTGCACGATCAGCTTGGCGATCATGGAGTCGTAGTACATGGGGATCTCGCCGCCCTCGACCACGCCGGTGTCCACGCGCACACCGCCCTCGGGCACGGCCTCGCCGGGCTCGCCCCCGCCGGCAAACAGCGTCTCGCGCGGGGTCTGGAAACGCACCAGCCGGCCGGTGGAGGGCAGGAAGCCACGGAAGGGGTCCTCGGCGTTGATGCGGCATTCCATGGCCCAGCCGTTGCGCTTCACGTCCGACTGATTCAGGGGCAGCGGCTCGCCTGCCGCGACGCGGATCATGAGCTCCACCAGGTCCAGCCCGGTGATGCACTCGGTCACCGGGTGCTCCACCTGCAGCCGCGTGTTCATCTCCAGGAAATAGAAGGACTGGTCCTTGCCGACCACGAACTCCACCGTCCCCGCGCTCTGGTAGTTCACGGCCTTGGCGAGCGCCACGGCCTGCTCGCCCATGGCGCGGCGCGTAGCGTCGCTGATGAAGGGCGACGGCGCCTCCTCGATCACCTTCTGGTGGCGCCGCTGGATGGAGCACTCGCGCTCGTTCAGGTAGATCACGTTCCCCTGCGCGTCGCCGAGCACCTGGATCTCGATGTGGCGCGGCTCCTCGACGAACTTCTCGATGAAGACCCGGTCGTCGCCGAAGCTGTTGCGCGCCTCGCTCTGGCAGGAGCTGAAGCCTTCGAAGGCCTGCTTGTCGTCATAGGCCACGCGCAGGCCCTTGCCGCCGCCGCCGGCCGAGGCCTTGATCATCACCGGGTAGCCGATGTCGCGCGCGATGGCCACGGCACGCTCGGGCGATTCGATGGCCTCGTTCCAGCCCGGAATGGTGCTCACGCCCGCTTCCTTGGCCAGCCGCTTGGACGCGATCTTGTCGCCCATGGCCGCGATGGAGGCGTGCTTGGGCCCGATGAAGACGATGCCCGCCTCCTCGACCTCGCGCGCGAACTGCTCGTTCTCCGACAGGAAACCGTAGCCGGGGTGCACGGCCTGCGCGCCGGTGCGCTGGCAGGCTTCGATGATGCGGTCGGCGCGCAGATAGCTTTCGCGGCTGGGCGCGGCGCCGATGTGCACGGCCTCGTCCGCCAGCCGCACGTGCCGCGCCTCGCGGTCGGCATCCGAGTACACCGCGACGGTCTTGATGCCCATCTTGCGGGCGGTCTTGATGACGCGGCAGGCGATTTCGCCCCGATTCGCGATCAGGATCTTGTTGAACATCGTGGCGTGTCCTTCCTTAGAGAGGGATATTTCCGTGCTTGCGCCACGGGTTCTCGAGCTTCTTGTCGCGCAGCATCACCAGCGACCGGCAGATGCGCTTGCGCGTCTCGTGCGGCAGGATCACGTCGTCGATGAAGCCACGCGCGCCGGCCACGAAGGGGTTGGCGAAGCGGGCCTTGTATTCCGCCTCGCGCGCGGCGATCTTGTCGGGGTTGCCCTTGTCCTCGCGGAAGATGATCTCCACGGCGCCCTTGGCGCCCATGACGGCGATCTCCGCATTGGGCCAGGCGAAGTTCACGTCGCCGCGCAGGTGCTTGGAGCTCATGACGTCATAGGCGCCGCCATAGGCCTTGCGCGTGATCACCGTCACCTTGGGCACGGTGCATTCGGCATACGCGTACAGCAGCTTGGCGCCGTGCTTGATGATGCCGGCCCACTCCTGGCTGGTGCCCGGCATGAAGCCCGGCACGTCCACGAAGGTGATCACCGGGATGTTGAAGGCGTCGCAGAAGCGCACGAAGCGCGCCGCCTTGATGCTGCTGCGGATGTCCAGGCAGCCGGCCAGCACCAGCGGCTGGTTGGCGACGATGCCCACCGTCTGGCCCTCCATGCGCGCGAAGCCGATCACGATGTTCTTGGCGTAGTCGGGCTGCAGTTCGAAGAAGTCGCCGTCGTCCACCGTCTTGACGATCAGCTCCTTCATGTCATAGGGCTTGTTGGGGTTGTCCGGCACCAGCGTGTCGAGCGAGTGGTCCAGCCGGTCCACCGGGTCGTTGCTCGGGCGGATGGGGGGCTTCTCGCGGTTGTTCAGCGGCAGGTAGTTGTACAGGCGCCGCAGCATCATCAGCGCCTCCACGTCGTTCTCGAAGGCCAGGTCCGCCACGCCGCTCTTGGCGGTGTGCGTACTCGCGCCGCCCAGTTCCTCGGCGGTGACCTCCTCGTGGGTGACGGTCTTCACCACCTCCGGCCCGGTCACGAACATATAGGAGCTGTCGCGGACCATGAAGATGAAGTCCGTCATGGCCGGGGAATACACCGCGCCGCCCGCGCAGGGGCCCATGATCATGCTGATCTGCGGCACCACGCCCGAGGCGAGCACGTTGCGCTGGAACACGTCGGCATAGCCGCCCAGCGAGGCCACGCCCTCCTGGATGCGCGCGCCGCCCGAGTCGTTCAGCCCGATGACCGGCGCGCCCACCTTCATGGCCTGGTCCATCACCTTGCAGATCTTCTCGGCATGCGCTTCGCTCAACGCGCCGCCGAAGACGGTGAAGTCCTGGCTGAAGACGAAGACCAGGCGGCCGTTGATCATGCCGTAGCCGGTGACCACGCCGTCGCCGGGCACCTTCTGGTCGGCCATGCCGAAGTCCGTGCAACGGTGCTCGACGAACATGTCCCATTCCTCGAAGGTGCCTTCGTCCAGCAGCAGCTCGAGGCGTTCGCGCGCGGTGAGCTTTCCCTTGCGGTGCTGGGCGTCGATGCGCTTTTCTCCGCCGCCCAGGCGCGCTGCGGCGCGCTTGCGTTCGAGTTGTTCGAGGATGTCTTGCATGAGTCGGGTCCTTGCCTGTCAGCGGGTGTGGCGCGCGTTCAGCAGTTCGCGCGCGGCGGTGGAGGCCGGCAGGCGCCCGGCTTCCACGTCCTGGGTGAGGGTGGGCAGCAGCGCCCGCACGGCCGGGTGCTGCCGGAACTCCTGGCGCAGGCCCGCTTCGATGCGTTCCCACATCCAGGCCAAAGCCTGGTGCCGGCGGCGCGCCTGCAGCGATCCGTCGGCGCTGCGCTGCTTGCGCAGGCGGGTGACGGTCTGCCAGAAGGCCTGGATGCCGGTGGACTGCAGGGCGCTGAGCTGCAGCACCTTGCCAGCCGCGTCGGCGTGCGCGTCGTGGTGCCGCCCGTGCTGGGTGAACAGGCGCATGGCGCTGGTGATCTGCGCCTGCGCGCGCGTGGCGGCGTCGGGGTCGAGGTCGGCCTTGTTGATCACCACCAGGTCGGCCAGCTCCATCACGCCCTTCTTGATCGCCTGCAGGTCGTCGCCGGCGTTGGGGAGTTGCATGAGCACGAAGAGGTCGGTCATGCCGGCCACGGCGGTCTCGCTCTGGCCCACGCCCACGGTCTCGACGATGACCACGTCGTAGCCCGCGGCCTCGCACACCAGCATGGCCTCGCGCGTCTTCTCCGCGACGCCACCCAGGGTGCCGCTGGCGGGGCTGGGGCGGATGTAGGCGCGCTCGTGGACCGACAGGCGCTCCATGCGCGTCTTGTCACCCAAGATGGAGCCGCCCGAGACGCTGCTGGAGGGGTCGATGGCCAGCACGGCGACGCGGTGGCCCTGCTCGATGAGGTACAGGCCCAGCGCTTCGATGAAGGTGCTCTTGCCGACCCCGGGGACGCCGCTGATGCCCAGGCGGAAGCTGTTGCCGGTGTGGGGCAGGAGTTCGGTCAGCAGGGTGTCCGCCTGGGCGCGGTGGTCGGGGCGGGTGGATTCCAGCAGCGTGATGGCCTTGGCGACGGCGCGGCGCTGGGCGGGGCCGGTGTGCAGGAGCTGCTCGGGCGTGACCGCGGTCATGAAACCAGCTCGAAGGCCTTGCCGTCCGGCAAGCGGTAGCGAATGAAGTCGCGGTGGTCTTCGGTCAGCACCCGACGCGTCTCCAGGTGCATGGCAAGCCACACCAGCGAGGCATCGGCCAGATCCATCAGCGCCTTGCCCAGCTCCGTGTAGCGGCGCATCCACGGCACGATCTGCATCAGGTCCTCGGTCTCGAAGTTCACGACCGTGGCGGCACCGTGGTGCAGCCAATGGAGGAGCGCGAAGTGATTGCGCGGCGCAAGCAGGTAGCTCGCCTCGGTCACACAGGGCCAGGTCGTCGCCAGGCGGTCACGACCAAGGCGGCCGATGAGGCTGGCGTAGTGGGCGTGCGTCCGCTCGGCGTCGTTGAACAAGGCCACCATCACGCTGGCATCGATCAGGATGAAGCTCATGCTTCGCCCGGCTCTGGCTTGCCGCGCTTGCGGGCCACGGCCTGGCGGGCCAGCGACTTGGTGTTTGCGGCGAGATCGGTTTTCGTCTCCACCGTGGCAGGGTCTGGCAGCTCGTAGGCCGCGCGCGCCTCCTGGAGCAGGCGGGCCGGGTTCTGCGGCGCGAGCGAGGCGCGCAGCATCTCCTGGACCAGCCGGCTGCGCGTGGTGCGACGCCGCGCGACCTCCAGGTCGAGCTGGCGCTCCAGTTCGGGGTCGAGGCGAATGGACAGGATGGCCATGGCAGCTCCGTATGACACGTGTGACTGTCATACAGTCTAGCGGAATCAACCGTGCGCCTTCCGGATCTGCTCCAGCACGTCCTTCGCGCTGGCCGGAATCGGTGTCCCCGGCCCATAGATGCCCTTGACGCCCGCCTCGTACAGGAAGTCGTAGTCCTGCCGCGGGATGACCCCGCCCACGAACACCACGATGTCGTCCGCGCCCTGCCTCTTCAGCTCGGCGATGATGGCCGGCACCAGGGTCTTGTGGCCCGCCGCCAGCGTGGACACGCCCACCGCATGCACATCGTTCTCGATCGCCTGCCGGGCGCATTCCTCGGGTGTCTGGAACAGCGGCCCCATGTCCACGTCGAAGCCCAGGTCGGCGAAGGCGGTGGCCACCACCTTGGCGCCGCGGTCGTGGCCATCCTGGCCGAGCTTGGCGATCATCACGCGCGGGCGGCGACCCTGCTCCTGGGCGAACTGCGCGATCTCCTGCTGGAGCTGGCTCCAGCCTTCTTCCGAGTCGTAGGCGGCTGCGTACACACCGGTCACCTTCTGCGTGTCGGCGCGGTGGCGCCCGAAGACTTTCTCCAGCGCATCGGACACCTCGCCCACCGTGGCGCGGGCGCGGATGGCCTCGATGCTGGCGGCCAGCAGGTTGCCCTGGCCGCTCTCGGCGATCTGCGTGAGCCGCTCCAGGCACTGCCGCACCTGCTGCGCGTCACGCCGCTCACGCAGGGCCGCCAGGCGCGCGACCTGCTGCTCGCGCACCTTGACGTTGTCCACCTCCAGGATCTCGATGGGGTCTTCCTCGGCCAGGCGGTACTTGTTGACGCCCACGATCACGTCGCGGCCGGCGTCGATGCGCGCCTGCTTCTCGGCGGCGGCGGCCTCGATCTTGAGCTTGGCCCAACCCGAGTCCACGGCCCGGGTCATGCCGCCCATGGCCTCGACTTCCTCGATGATGGCCCAGGCCGCGTCGGCCATGTCCTGCGTGAGCTTCTCCATCATGTAGCTGCCGGCCCAGGGATCGACCACGCTGGTGATGTGCGTCTCCTCCTGGATGATCAGCTGCGTGTTGCGCGCGATGCGCGAGGAGAACTCGGTGGGCAGCGCAATGGCCTCGTCGAAGCTGTTGGTGTGCAGCGACTGCGTGCCGCCGAAGACTGCTGCCATGGCCTCGATGGTGGTGCGGACCACGTTGTTGTAGGGGTCCTGCTCGGTGAGCGACCAGCCGGAGGTCTGCGAGTGCGTGCGCAGCATGAGGCTCTTGGGGTTCTTCGCGCCGAAGCCCTTCATGATCCGGCACCACAGCAGGCGCGCGGCCCGCATCTTGGCGATCTCCAGGTAGAAGTTCATGCCCACGGCCCAGAAGAACGAGAGCCGGCCCGCGAAGTCGTCCACGTCCAGGCCCTTGGCCAGCGCGGTCTTCACGTACTCCTTGCCGTCGGCCAGCGTGAAGGCCAGCTCCAGCGCCTGGTTGGCGCCGGCCTCCTGCATGTGGTAGCCGGAGATGGAGATCGAGTTGAAGCGCGGCATGTGGCCGGCCGTGTACTCGATGATGTCGCCGATGATCCGCATGCTCGGCGCGGGCGGGTAGATGTAGGTGTTGCGGACCATGAACTCCTTGAGGATGTCGTTCTGGATGGTCCCGGACAGCTTGTCCTGCGCAACGCCCTGCTCCTCGGCCGCGACGATGTAGCCCGCCAGCACGGGCAGCACCGCGCCGTTCATGGTCATGGACACCGACACCTTGTCCAGCGGAATGCCGTCGAAGAGGATCTTCATGTCCTCCACCGAGTCGATGGCCACGCCGGCCTTGCCCACGTCACCCGTCACGCGCGGATGGTCGCTGTCGTAGCCGCGGTGGGTGGCCAGGTCGAAGGCCACCGATACGCCCTGCCCGCCCGCCGCGAGCGCCTTGCGGTAGAAGGCGTTGGATTCCTCGGCCGTGGAAAAGCCCGCGTACTGGCGGATGGTCCACGGTCGCACCGCGTACATGGTGGCCTGCGGGCCGCGCAGGTAGGGCTCGAAGCCGGGCAGCGTGTCGGCGTGCGGCAGGCCCTGCAGGTCCGCGGCGGTGTAGAGCGGCTTGACGGTGATGCCGTCGGGCGTGACCCAGTTCAGCGCGTCCAGTTGTCCCCCGGGTGCGGAGCGCGCTGCGGCGCGGGCCCAGTCCTCCAGACGGGTCGTGGGGAATTCGGGTGCTTGGCTCATCGAGTGAAGACTTCGGCGTGGACGAAACCCGGGCCGCGGGCCCCGGCGGAGATTGCCCGGCAGTCTACATCATTCATAATTACGGCACCTTCGCTTCGCCACCCGGCCCGCATGACCGCACTCTCCCTCGCCCCGCGCGCCTTGTACGAAGAGGTTGCAGAACTGATCCGCCAGCGCATCTTCTCGCGCGACCTGGAGCCCGGCGGCTGGATCGACGAAGTGCGCCTGGCCCAGGAGTACGGCATCAGCCGCACGCCGCTGCGCGAGGCACTGAAGGTGCTGGCGGCCGAGGGGCTGGTGACCATGAAGGTGCGGCGCGGCGCCTATGTCACGGAAGTCTCGGAGCAGGACCTGCGCGAGGTCTATCACCTGCTGGCGCTGCTGGAAAGCGATGCCGCAGCCGTGGTGGCCCGGGAGGCAAGCGAGGACCAGCTCGCCGAGTTGCGCGGCCTGCACGAGGCCCTGGCCGCGGCGACCCGCAAGCGCGAGCGCTTCTTCGCCCTCAACGAGCAGTTCCACATGCGCCTGCTGGAGATCGCGGGCAACCGCTGGCGCAACCAGGTGGTGGCGGACCTGCGCAAGGTGATGAAGCTCAATCGCCACAACTCCCTGCTCAAGGCCGGCCGCGTCCAGGAGTCGCTGGCCGAGCACGAGGCGGTGATGCAAGCCTTGCTCGCGCGCGACCCGCAGCTGGCGGCCAGCCGCATGAAGGCGCATTTCGAGAATGGGTTGCAGGCGGCGGGGTGAGGCGGGAGAGGCCCTTCGACAGGCTCAGGGCGAACGGTTTCTTGCCCCGGTTCCGTTCGGGCCGAGGCACCTTCCCCCTCTGGGGGAAGGCTGGGATGGGGGCTCGCGCGACGCAGCATGGTCGGCGCGCGCCGCCCCCACCCCTACCCTCCCCCACAGGGGGAGGGAGCGAAATTCCTCACTGCACCGTCGCCGACCCCGGCGGCTGGTCGCCCGGCGACGCGAACAGCTGCGCCGCATCCACCGCGTCGAAGCGGTACTGGCGGCCGCAGAAGTCGCAGCCCACCTCGATGTCGCCGCGCTCGGCCAGGATGCTTTCGGCCTCCTCGCGGCCCAGGCCGCGCAGCATGCCGGCCACGCGCTCGCGGCTGCAGCTGCAGTCGAAGCGCGGGTTCTGCGGCGGAAAACGCATCAGGCGCTCCTCCCAGAACAGGCGCCGCAGGATGGTGTCCACGTCCAGCTCCAGCAGTTCCTGGCGCGTGAGGCTGGCCGCCAGCGTGGCGATGCGGTTGAAGTCCTCGTTCCGGCCGATCTCGTCCTCGTTGGCCTGGCTCACCATACTGCCGGCGAGATTGCCCTCGCCTTCGATGGGCAGGCGCTGGATCAGCAGGCCCGCGGCGACCTTCTCGTCGGCCGCGAGCACCAGGCGCGTGTCGAGCTGCTCGGACTGCAGCATGTAGTGCTCCAGCACGTCCGAGAGGCGGTCGATGCGCTCGCGCTGGTCGCCGTGCAGCGGCACCACGCCCTGGTAGGGCTGCTGGCCCGGCAGCTTGTCGCGCGGATCGAGCGTGATTGCGCAGCGGCCCTGGTTGTGGACATTGACCATGTCCGGCAGGCGTGCCGACGCGGGCACCTCGCCGACGACCTTGGCCGTCACCCGCAGGGCCAGGTCCTGCTGCACCTCGGCCACGGCCACCTTCACCGGCCCGTCGCCATAGATCTGCAGCACCAGCGCGCCGTTGAACTTGATGTTGGACTGCATCAGCGCACCGGCGGCCGCCATTTCGCCGAGCAGTTCGGCGACCGGCGGCGCCCAGGGGCCGGTGGCGGTGTTGGCGCGGCGGCGCTCCAGGATCTCGGTCCAGGCGTCGGTCAGGCGCACGATGATCCCGCGCACCGGCAGGCCTTCGAAAAGGAACTTGTGGACTTCGTTCAATGCAGTGTCTCAGTCGATGCGACGCAGGCCCCGGGCGTAGCGGCGCGCGTTGTCCACGTAGTGTTCGGCGCTCTGGCGCAGCTTCTGCGCACTGGCCTCGTCCAGGCTGCGCACCAGCTTGGCGGGGCTGCCGATGATGAGGGAGTTGTCGGGAAACTCCTTGCCCTCGGTGACGACGCTGCCGGCGCCGACGATGCAGTTGCGGCCGATGCGCGCCCCATTGAGCACGATGGCCCCGATGCCGATGAGCGAGTTGTCGCCGATGGTGCAGCCATGCACCATGACCTGGTGGCCGATGGTGACGTTCTCGCCGATGACGAGGGGCTTGCCCCGATCGGCATGCAGCACCGACAGGTCCTGCACGTTGGAGTTGCGGCCGATGCGAATGGGCTCGGTGTCGCCGCGCACCACGGCGCCGAACCACACGCTGGCGTCCTCGCCCAGTTCCACCGCGCCGATCACCGTGGCGCTGTCGGCCACCCAGGCGCCGGCGGCGAGCCGGGGCGAAGTACCGTCGAGTTCATAGAGAGCCATGGGCTTGGGTCCCGTCGAAGCATGAAAAAGAGGCATTGTAGGGAGGCTCATTCGCGCGACGCGGGCCTCGCTGCGGTCCCTAGAATCCGCCGTCTGACTCCGCATGAATACTCTTCAAGAACCCCTCGCTCCCGGTGAGCTCGAGCCCGCTGCGCCCGTCGCGGTGGCCCGCCATCCCATCCTCGACCGGAAAAAGGCCATCTTCGGTTATGAACTCGTCGATGCGAGCGGCGCACCGGGCGGGCCCGCGCAGGATGCGGCGCTGCTGCTGCAGGCCCTCACCCTGTCCGAGCACCAGGCCACCGCCGAGCGGCGGGTCCTCATCGTTCCCTGCCACCTGGAAACCGCGGCCAGCGGCCACCTGGACCTGGTGGACCCCAGCCGCATCGTGCTGGCGGTGGAGCTGCCGCGCGCTGCCGGCGCCGCCACCACCGAGTCGGCCACCTGGGCGGAGGACCTGCAGGCGTGACCGGCCCGCCGCCGGCCGAACTGCGGGCCGGTGCGCTGGCGGTGCTGTGCGCGGCCGATCCGCAGGCCAAGCGCGAGCTCGCGCTCGAACTGCACGCCGCTGCGGCCGACCTGCCGCTGGCCGCGCACGCCCCCCTGCCGACCGCGCCCCTTCCGGGCCGGCCGCAGCGTCCCGCGCTGGTCCACCCCGCACGCGTGCCCCGCCGCTCGCCGGCGACGAGCGAGGGCCTGGCCGCCCTGCTGCACGCCATCGCGCACATCGAGTTCAATGCCATCAACCTGGCCGCCGACGCGGCCTGGCGCTTCGAGGGCCTGCCGCGCGCCTTCCACGAGGACTGGCTGCGCGTGGCCGCCGAGGAAGCCTTCCATTTCACGCTGCTGCGCGAGCACCTGCGTTCGCTCGGCCACGACTACGGCGACTTCGACGCGCACGACGGCCTCTGGGCCATGTGCGAGAAGACCTCCGGCGACGTGCTGGCCCGCATGGCGCTGGTGCCCCGCACGCTGGAAGCGCGCGGGCTGGACGCCACGCCGCAGATCCAGCGCAAGCTGGCCCAGGTCGGCACGCCCGAGGCGCGTCGTGCGGTCGAGATCCTGGACGTGATCCTGCGCGACGAGATCGGCCATGTCGCGATCGGCAATCACTGGTACCGGTGGCTGTGCGAGCGCGAGGGGCTCGATCCCGTGGCGCACTATCCCGTGCTGGTGGAGCGCCATGCCGCGCCGCGCCTGCATCCGCCGTTCAACGAGGCGGCGCGGGCTCGCGCGGGCTTCAGCGCGGAGGAGCTGGCACAGCTGCTGCGGTAGCCCCACGCCCTCACCCGGGGGCCGCATCGGGGCAGAATGGTTCGCCGTTTCCGACCATCGACTCCAGACGCAATGACCACCTTCAGCGAACAACATCCTGGCGTCGCGGCCGAGGTGCCGCCCGCCACCCGGGGCTTCCGCCTGAACCACACCATGCTGCGGGTCAAGGACCCGGCGGCCTCCCTCGCCTTCTATTCGCGGGTGCTGGGCATGCGCGTGCTGCGCAAGCTCGACTTTCCGGAGATGAAGTTCTCGCTCTTTTTCCTCGCTCGGCTGGAGGACGGAAAGCATGACGTGCCGCAGGACGTGGGCGAGCGCACCGCGTGGACCTTCCAGCAGGAGGGCATCCTGGAGCTGACGCACAACTGGGGCACCGAGGACCAGGCGGACTTCCGCTACCACGACGGCAACGCGCAGCCGCAGGGCTTCGGCCACATCTGCTTTTCCGTGCCGGACCTGCAGGCCGCGTCAACATGGTTCGACGAGAACGGCGTCGAGTTCGTCAAGCGTGCGGACCAGGGCAAGATGAAGAACGTGGTGTTCATCAAGGACCCGGACGGCTACTGGATCGAGATCGTGCAGGCGGACCTGCTCGCGCAGCTCGGCCGGCCGGCATGACCGGCGCCGGTCCGCCAAGCATCGACACTCTCGCCGCCCTGCGCGCCGCCACCGCGGCGCAGCACCGCGCGATCGAAGCGCAGCTCCACCTGGAGCAGCTCGACTCGCGGGCCCGCCTGGCCGCCACGCTCCAGGGCTTCGACGCCTTCCTGGCCGACTGGGAGCCTCGCGTCGCGGCCGCCCTGCCGCGCGAGGACCGCGACTGGTTCGAGGCGCACCGGCGCGGACCCTGGGCGGCCCAGGACCTCCAGGCCCTCGGCGCACCGCGGCTGGCACCCCGCGCCGCACCGCAGATCGGCCTGCCTTGCGCCGCCAGCGCCTTCGGCTCCCTCTACGTGCTGGAAGGCTCCGCGCTCGGCGGCCAGGTCATCGGGCGGCACCTGCGCGACACCCTGGGCGTCACGGACACGGACGGCGGGCGCTACTTCACCGGCCGCGGCCTGCACACCGGCCGCCTCTGGAAGGAGTTTCGCGAGCGGCTGCAAGCCCGGGTGAGCACGCCCGCGGACATCGAGCGGGCCTGCCACGCGGCCCGCAGCACCTTCGAGGCCCTGGGCGAGGCGCTGCGCGAGACCGCGCGATGATGCGTCGCCGGGCGCCTGGCGGGCTCTGCTACGCTCGCGCCGCATGAAAACCGCCTACGTCTTCAACGGCCCCAACCTCAACCTCCTGGGCACGCGCGAGCCGCAGGTCTATGGCTCGCAGACCCTGGCCGACGTCGAAGCGCTGTGCCGCGATGCCTGCCAGGCGCAGGGGCTGCAGCTGGACTTCCGGCAGACCAATATGGAAGGCGAGCTGGTCGGCTGGATCCATGAAGCCGGCCGCGCACAGGCGCAGGGGCAGGCCGTGGGCGTCATCCTGAACGCGGGCGCCTACACCCACACGAGCATCGCCCTGCACGACGCCATCAAGGGCGCCGGCGCGCGGGTGATCGAGCTTCACATCAGCAACGTGCACGCGCGCGAGAGCTTCCGGCACCACAGCTACATCTCGCCGGCGGCCCGCGCGGTCATGGCCGGCTTCGGCGTCAAGGGTTATGCGCTGGCGATCCAGGCGCTGGCGGAGCTGGGCGACTGAGCCGCCGACCGGGGCGTGCTCAGAGGTCCTTCTTGATCTGCTCGATGGTCAGCCGGTCGCCCTCGCGGATGACGCGCAGCGGCGGATCGCGCAACTCGGTGATCACCTTGTTCGGCCGGGCCGGTGCCGCGCCCATGCGGGCGGTGTCGGGTTCGGTCGGTGCGGCCGCGATCGGCGGCACCAGGGGCCGCAACTCGTCGCACTGGCTGAAGTTGTCGAACACCAGGTGCCCACCCGGAAAGGCCGCGGGCACGGTCTCGTGCAGCGGCCGGCTCATGTCCACGGGCGACTGCCGCGCGTGGTAGAGCACGCGGTTCTGCGCGTCATACACGGTGTAGCACTGCGCCAGCACCGGGCCAGCGGCACACAGGCACAGCGCGCTGGCCAAGGACTTGAACGGCTTCATGGCGGTCCTCCCATGTCGGATCACGATGAGGACATCTTCGGCTGAGGCAGCGCCTGCGGTTGTGCCATGCCCGTGACAAGTGCAATGAGCGGTGACGCCGGATGAGCAAACGCCTTCAAGCCCTGCCCCGGACCGCCCACGCCCGGGCTCCCAGCGCGAACCCAGCCGCGCCCCGGGTCGGCAGGCTCTCGCGCAGCAGTTCGCGCAACTGCCCGCGCCGCGCCTCGTCCAGTGAGGCGACGTAGGCCGGTGCCGGCCCCGTGGCGCCGAGCAGTGGACTCCAGAAATCGTCGAAGTCCGCGAACTGCATGCGTATCTCCAGGGGCGCGATCTCCACGCCCGTGAAGCCCGCCGCCTCGAACGCGGCGCGCAGGGCCTCCGGCCGGCAGAGGCTGAAGCGCAGTCGTTCCTGCAGCCCGCCCACGGCAGGATCCAGGCGGGCGGCCGTATCCCAGAACAGGCGCAGCATCTGCATGCCCTCGTCATAGTCCCAGACATAGGCCGCCACCGTTCCGCCCGGGTGAACGACACGCCGCATCTCGGCCAGACCGCGCCCCACCGCGGGCAGGAAGTTCAGCACCAGGCCGGACACCACGATGTCCACCGAGCGGTCTCCCGCCGGAATGGATTCGGCGCTGCCGGGGGCCAGACGCACGGATGCGGGCAGGCGCTGCGCCGCCGCCGCGAGAAATCCCGGCGAGGGATCGACGCCCAGGAGGAAGGCCGGGCGGGCGTGGCGGTCGATGGCCGCGCACAGTGCCCCCGTTCCGCAGCCGACGTCGAGCCAGCGCTGGTCCGGTTCGGCTGCCAGCCAGTCGAGGAAGGGTGCCGCCAGCCGTTCGCTCCACCGTCCCATGTAGCGCTCGTAGGCATCGCCCTGATGCCACGCGTCACCGACCCGTGCCTGCTCATTCATGACGGCTCTCCCGATCCCGACGAAGCATCCGATGCTGCGCCGATCGGGGCCGGGACACAAGCAGGGTGCCCCGGCAAGCGAGACGCGCCTCAGCCCAGCAGCTTCACGCCCGTCTTGGCCTGCAGCTGCTCCATCGTCACCTCGGGCGCCAGCTCGACCACCTTGAGCCCCCCGGGCGTGACGTCCATGACCGCCAGGTCCGTGATGATGCGGTCCACCACGCCCACGCCCGTGAGGGGCAGCGTGCACTCCGGCAGGATCTTCAGGTCCTCGGTGCCGTCCTTCTTTCGCGCCACGTGCTCCATGAGAATGATCACGCGCGGCACGCCGGCCACCAGGTCCATGGCGCCGCCCATGCCCTTGACCATCTTGCCGGGGATCATCCAGTTGGCGAGGTCACCCTTCTGGCTGACCTGCATGGCCCCGAGGATGGACAGGTTGATCTTGCCGCCGCGGATCATGGCGAAGGACTGGTCGCTGCCGAAGATGGAGGAGCCCTTGAGGGTGGTGACCGTCTGCTTGCCGGCGTTGATCAGGTCGGCGTCGATCTCGTCTTCCGTGGGGAAGGGGCCGATGCCCAGCATGCCGTTCTCCGACTGCAGCCACACTTCCTTGTTCTCGGGCACGTGGTTGGCCACCAGCGTGGGGATGCCGATGCCGAGGTTCACGTAGAAGCCGTCCTCGAGTTCCTGGGCCGCGCGCGCGGCCATCTGGTCTTGGGTCCAGGGCATGTCGGTCTCCTTACTTGTGGGGGCGGGTGGTGCGCTTCTCGATGCGCTTCTCGGGCGTGGGGTTGTGCACGATGCGGTGCACGTAGATGCCCGGCAGGTGCACGTCGTCCGGTGCGATCTCGCCGGTGGCGACCACGCGCTCGACTTCCACGATGCAGATGCGCCCCGCCGTCGCCGCGGCCGGGTTGAAGTTGCGTGCCGTGAGGTTGAACCGCAGGTTGCCCGAGCGGTCCGCCACGTCGGCCTTGATCAGGGCCACGTCGGGCACCAGGGCGCGCTCCATGACATAGGTCTCGCCGTCGAACTCGCGCAGCTCCTTGCCCTCGGCCACCAGCGTGCCCACGCCCGTCTTCGTGAAGAAGGCCGGGATGCCCGCGCCGCCGGCGCGCAGCTTCTCGGCCAGCGTGCCCTGCGGCGTGAATTCCAGTTCCAGCTCGCCGGCCAGGTACTGCCGCTCGAACTCCTTGTTCTCGCCCACGTAGCTGGAGATCATCTTGCGGATCTGCCGCGTCTCCAGCAGCTTGCCCAGGCCGAAGCCGTCCACGCCCGCGTTGTTGGAGATGACGGTGAGGTCCTTGGCGCCGCTGTCGCGCAGTGCGTCGATGAGCGCCTCGGGGATGCCGCACAGGCCGAAACCGCCGACCGCCAGCAGCTGGCCGTCACGGACGATGCCGTCGAGCGCCGCAGCGGCGCTGGGAAAGAGCTTGTTCACGCGAAGTGTCTCCTCAGTGGAAAAGCAGGCACGGCGAGGCCGCAGGGCGAGGCCGGAGGGAGCGCTACGATACTACGTATTCCAATACGTAGAAATTCCTAGAGGGACACCCCATGGACATCGACTACCGCAGCGTCTTCGACCTCGCCCCGGTGGGGCTGTGCGTGTCGCGCAACCGGCACATCGTGGACTGCAACCGGCAGCTGTGCGAGATGTTCGCAAGCGACCGCGAAGCCCTGATCGGGCAGTCCTTCCAGGTGCTGTACCCGAGCGTGGACGAATACGAGCGCCTGGGCGCGCGCATGACGCCCATCCTCAATGCGCGCGGCCACTACGCCGACGACCGCATCATGATGCGCGCCGGCGGCGAGGTGTTCTGGTGCCACGTGACCGGGCGGGCGCTCAACCGGGCGGCCCCGCACGAAGCGGGCATCTGGTCCTTCGAGGACCTGAGCGCGCAGCGCCCCGTGAAAGCCGAACTCACGGCCCGCGAGCGCGAGGTCGCCGCCCGGCTGCTGGACGGCATGACCTCCAAGGAGATCGGCAAGACCCTGGCCATCAGCCATCGCACCGTGGAGATCTACCGCGCGCGCCTGATGCGCAAGTACAAGGCGAACACCACCGCCGACCTGGTGCACAAGCTCATGGCGGGGGCTGCGTAGCAGGGCCTTTGCATAATGGCCGGTTCCCCATCCCACCCGCGCGCCAGCGGCCGCGGGCGAACCTGCACTTGATGAAGACCCTCCGACTCCAGCTTCGATTCCTCCTCCCCCTGCTTCTCGCGCTCGCCGGCGCGGCCTACCTCGCCTCGTCGCTGCTGGACCAGCTCACCATGCGCTGGTTCACCCGCGACCTGAACGTGCGCGGTGCCGCCATCGCGGCGGCACTGACCGACACCGTCGGCGACGCCCTGAGCGAGCGGCGCCCGGCGCGGCTGCAGGCGCTGTTCGAACGCGCGACCAAGGACGAACGGCTGGTGGCCATGGCCGTGTGCGGGCAGGACCGCAATCCCCTGCGGCGCAGCCCGTCCTTCCCGACCGACCTGAGCTGCCGTGACATCGAATCCGTCGCCGCACAGGAGGACCCGCGCGTGACCGTGGCGGGCGGTCCGGTGCACCTGGGCCTGCACGAGATCACGCTGGAGAACGGCCAGCGCGTGTCCATCGCGCTGATGCAGGACGTGCGCTTCGCCGAGCTGCGCAGCCAGAACACGCAGCGCTACCTGCTGGCGTTCATGGGCGGGCTGGGGCTGCTGGTGGCGCTCATCACCATGGTGGTGGCGCAACTGAGCTGGCGCGGCTGGATGGCCGGCGCGCGCTCGCTGCTGCGCGGCGACGGGCTGCTGCTGCCGCCCACCGGGACCGTGTCCACCACGGCGCCCGAACTGGAACCCCTGGCCCACGAGCTGCGCCACCGGCTGCGCGACCTGGAGGACGAGTTCCGCCGCGCTCAGGGCATGGAAACCTCCTGGAGCCCCGAGCGCCTGCGCAGCCTGCTGCAGACGCAGCTGCGCGGCGACCAGGTCATCGTGGTCTCCAACCGCGAGCCCTACATCCATGACCAAAGCCCCACGGGCGTGGTCGTGCGCCGGCCGGCCAGCGGTCTCGTGACGGCGGTGGAACCCGTGATGCGGGCCTGCTCGGGCACCTGGATCGCGCACGGCGGCGGCTCGGCCGATCGCGAGACCGTCGATGCCCACGACCGCGTGGGCGTGCCGCCCGAACACCCCGACTACCAGCTGCGCCGCATCTGGCTGAGCGAGGAGGAAGAGCGCGGCTACTACTACGGCTTCGCCAACGAGGGCCTGTGGCCGCTGTGCCACGTGGCCCACGTGCGGCCGGTGTTCCGCGAGTCAGACTGGCAGCAGTACAAGGCGGTGAACCAGCGCTTCGCCGACGCGGTGGTGGCCGAGGCGCGCAGCGAGGACCCGGTGGTGCTGGTCCAGGACTACCACTTCGCGCTGCTGCCCGCGATGATCCGCGAACGCCTGCCGCGGGCGACCATCCTCACCTTCTGGCACATCCCCTGGCCGAACCCCGAGTCCTTCGGCATCTGCCCCTGGCGACGCGAGATCCTCCAGGGCATGCTGGGCAGCACCATCCTGGGCTTCCACACGCGCTTTCACTGCAAGAACTTCATGGAGACGGTGGACCGGCTGCTGGAGGCACGCATCGAGCCCGAGCACGCCACCGTCACCTTCGGCGGCGCCGAGACGCTGATCGAGAACTACCCCATCTCCATCGAATGGCCGACGCCCGAGACGGTGGCGCGCTGGGCGCCGGTCGCGCAATGCCGGCAGGCCGTCATCGATCGCCTGCAGCTGCCGCCCGACGCGCGCATCGGCGTGGGCGTGGACCGCTTCGACTACACCAAGGGCATCCTGGAGCGCTTCCATGCCGTCGAGCGCCTGCTGGAGAAGTACCCCGAATGGCGCGGCCGCTTCGTCTTCGTGCAGGTCGCCGCGCCCACCCGCAGCGACCTGGAGGAGTACCAGGCCTTCCAGGACCGCATCCAGCGCGTCACGCAGCGCATCAACCGCCGCTTCGGCCAGCCCGGCTACGAGCCGGTGCGGCTGCTGGCCACCCACCACGACCACGATGCCGTCAACGAGCTGTTCCGCGCCGCCGACCTGTGCGCCGTGACCAGCCTGCACGACGGCATGAACCTGGTGTGCAAGGAGTTCGTCGCCGCGCGCGACGACGAGCGCGGGGTGCTGCTCCTCAGCCGCTTCGCCGGTGCGGCCCGCGAGCTGCGCGAGGCGCTCATCGTCAACCCCTACCACGTGGAAGAGACCGCGGACGCCATGCACCGCGCCCTCACCATGGCCGAGCCCGAGCAGCGCGAGCGCATGGCCAGCCTGCGCACCACCGTGCAGGAGAACAACGTCTACCGTTGGGCCGGACGCATGCTGGCGGATGCGGGACGGCTGCGGCTGCGGGACCGCATCCAGGCCAGGGTGGAGAGAGAAGGGTCCAGGGGCTAGGGGCTGCAACCATCCGTTCACCCTGAGCTTTTATTCACCGCGGCCAAGGCCCCGGTGAACGGCATGCCGATCAAACACATCCGTTCGCCCTGAGCCTGTCGAAGGGCTCGCGTGGTCGTCTGGCGCAGGGCTTCGACAGGCTCAGCCCGAACGGTTGGGGGCCGATGGGGTCTGTGGCCTAGGGCAAACCGCCTCCCCTCTTCCCTGCGCCTTCCCCTAGCCTCCCGCTTCACGCCCCCAGCCCCTGCAGCACCATGCCCCGCTACCCCCACCCCGACCTCAACGCCCTCCCCGAGGACATTCGCCAGCGCATCCTGGAGGTCCAGGAAAAGAGCGGCTTCATCCCCAACGTCTTCCTGGCCCTGGCGCGGCGGCCGGCGGAGTGGCGCGCCTTCTTCGCCTACCACGACGCCCTCATGCTCAAGGAAGACGGCAGCCTCAGCAAGGGCGACCGCGAGATGATCGTCACCGCCACCAGCGCGGCCAACCAGTGCCTGTACTGCGTGGTGGCGCATGGCGCCATCCTGCGCATCTACGAGAAGAAACCCTTGGTGGCCGACCAGGTGGCGGTCAACTACCGCAAGGCCGACATCACGCCGCGCCAGCGCGCCATGCTCGACTTCGCACTGAAGGTCTGCGAGCGCTCGCACGAGATCGGGGACGCCGACTTCGAGGCCCTGCACGCCCACGGCTTCAGCGACGAGGATGCCTGGGATATCGCCGCCATCACCGCCTTCTTCGGCCTGTCCAACCGCATGGCGAGCTTCTCGGACATGCAGCCCAACGCGGAGTTCTACCTGCTGGGCCGCGTTCCCAGAGCCAAGCCGGCTGCCGAGGCGGCACCCGGTCAGGGCGCGCCGTAACGCAGCAGCTTGCCGCTGTCGGTGAGCAGGTAGAGGGCGCCGTCCGGTCCCTGCGCCACGTCACGCAGCCGCTCGCCGCGCGAAGCCAGCAGGCGCTCCTGGCCGACCACCCGGTTGCCCTCCAGCGTGAGCCGCCAGAGCGAGCGCCCTGCGAGCGAGGTGACGAAGAGGCTGCCGCGCCACTGTGGCACGGCGGCGGCGGTGTAGAAGGCGATGCCGGCCGGGGCGATGGAGGATTTCGGCCCTTCCGTCCAGGGGGCGCCGTCTTCGCGCTCCCAGCTCCAGACCGGCTCCTCCATGGCCGGAAGGCTCGCGGCGCCGGCGGGTTCGGTGGTGCCGTATTCGTAGCCGCGGCTCACGCGGGGCCAGCCGTAGTTGCGCCCGGCCAGCACGCGATTGATTTCGTCTCCACCGTCGGGGCCATGCTCGCTGATCCACAACTCCCCCGTGCCGGGGTGCAGCGCGGCACCCTGCGCGTTGCGGTGGCCCAGGCTCCACAAGCCGGGGATGGCGTCCGGATCGTCCCAGCCGGGGTTGCCTGCCGCCGCCTGGCCTTCGGTCGTGATGCGAACGATCTTCCCGGGGCCCGCGCCAGGGTCCTGCACCAGCGCGCGCTGGTCCGCGCGGTTGCGGTCGCCGGTCGTCACGAACAGGGCGCCGCTGCCGTCGAACACCAGGCGCGAGCCGTAATGCGAAGTCGCATCCACCTTGGGCTGCTGGCGCCAGATCACGGCCACCTCCTGCAGGCGCTGCGCGCCTTCGGGCCAGACGGCGCGCGCCACCGCAGTGCCGGTCAGCGCCGGCTGCTGCGCGTCGGGCTCGGAGAAGCTCAGGTAGACGCGGCGGTTGCGGGCGAAGTCCGGATCGAGCGCGATGCCGAGCAAGCCGCCCTGCCCGCGCGTGTCCACGGCGGGCGTGCCGGCGATGTCCTGCAAAGCCACGCCCGAAGCCGACAGCAGCCTGAGTCCGCCTCCGCGTTCGGTCACCAGCAGGCGCCCGTCCGGAAGGAAGGCCAGCCCCCAGGGTCGATCCAGGGTGGTATCGAGCTCGCGCACCTGGACGCCGGCGGCGTCGGGTGCCGCCGCCACGGGAGGCGCGGCCGGCTCCGGTGCCGCGGCCGTCTGCCCACCGCCACCGCCACCACAGGCCGCGACGGCCAGCACCCATGATGCGGCGGCGGCGCGTGGCGCCCAGCGGAGGACTTCACTTCGGAACAGCATGGCCGAACCCTAGCGAGCGCCAGTCAGCGCCGGGGATCGCGGCCATCCGCATGCCGTGTCGGACGGCAGCGCTCGCGGAAGTCGGAGGGCTATCCGAGCTGCGCGCGCAACCAGTCGGGCAACGCGGCCGACTTGCCGGCCGGGAAATCCACCCACACCGTCGTCGCGCCGCCACTGGCATAGACCACGCCGGGATCGTCCAGTCGCTCGATGGTCGCCCAGGTCTCGAAGCTGCTGCGGCCCGGGTCGCTCGCGTACATGCGCACGCGCAGATCGCCGGGGTATTCGAGCTGGCGGTGGAAGTTGCAGAAGGCGTTCACGATCACCGGGCCCTGCCCCTTCGGGTCCGGCGGTCCGCCCAGGGAGCGCAGCCACTCGATGCGGATGGTCTCCAGGTAGCGGAAGTACACCGTGTTGTTCACGTGCCCCATGGCGTCCATGTCGCCCCAGCGGATGGCCAGGGTCATCTCATGCACCAGCTTTTTCTTTTCGGGAATGTCGATCTTCATGGAGGGGCTCAGAGCGCGAAGCCGTCGTCGGCCTGGATCACGGCGCCGTTGATGAAGTGGCTTTCGCTGCTGGCCAGCAGCACGATGAGCGCATCGAGGTCCTCGGGCTTGCCCACGCGCTTGCGCGGCAGCATCTGCACCAGCTTGCGGCCCTGCTCGGTATCCCAGTGCAGGTGGTTGATCTCGGTGTCGATGTAGCCCGGGCAGATGGCGTTCACGTTGATCTCGTAGCGCCCCCACTCCTGCGCCATGGCCTTGGTCATGTGGATGACGGCGGCCTTGCTCATCGCGTACGGGCCGATCTGCGGCAGCGTCCGCAGGCCCGCGGTGGACGAGATGTTGATGATGCGTCCCCCGGTGAAGGTGCCGGGCGCCGCGCCGCGGGCCCGCGCGAGCATGCGGCGGGCAACCTCCTGGGCCGTGAAGAAGGCGCCCTTGACGTTGGTGTCGAAGACGTAGTCGAAGTCTTCCTCGGTGACGTCGGCCAGTCGCTGCGTGCTGCTCACGCCCGCGTTGTTGACCAGGATATCGATGGAGCCGACCTCGGTCTCCGCATGCGCCACGGCGGCGCGGATGCTGGTCAGGTCGGTTACGTCCAGGGGCAGCACGTGCGCGTCGCCGCCGTCGCCCTCGATGCGCGCGCGCAGGTCCTTGAGCTGGTCCACGCGGCGCGCCGCCAGCACCACGGCCGCGCCGGCGCAGGCCAGGGTGCGCGCGAACTGCGCCCCCAGGCCGCTGGACGCGCCGGTCACGAAGGCGACGCGGCCGGAAAGATCGATGCTGTAGCTCACCTGCTCATCTCCTTTGGCGGCCGCGGCCGGCCGAACACTGACGCATAGAATTCCGGGCAGCCGCGCGCACCCCCCGGGGTGCGCGAATCACGAAAAACATTATGAGCGAGACCCCATGACGAACGACGAGATCCTGGCCCAATTCGGACCCCGCGAGTCCATGGAGTACGACGTGGTGATCGTCGGCGGCGGACCGGCCGGCCTGTCCACCGCCATCCGCCTCAAGCAGCTGGCCGCCGAGGAAGACCGCGAGGTCTCCGTCGTGGTGCTGGAAAAAGGCTCCGAGCCCGGGGCGCACGTGCTCTCCGGCGCGATCATGGACCCGATCGCCATCACCGAGCTGTTCCCGGACTGGAAGCAGCGCGGCGCGCCACTGAACCAGCCGGTCACCGAGGACATCTTCCTGTTCCTGGGCGAACGCGGCGCGGTGCGCACGCCCAACGTCATGCTGCCGCCCAACTTCGGCAACCACGGCAACTACATCGTGAGCCTGGCCAACGTGACGCGCTGGCTGGCGCAGCAGGCCGAAGCGCTGGGCGTGGAGATCTTCCCCGGCTTTCCCGCCGCCGAGGTCCTTTACAACGAGGACGGCTCGGTCAAGGGCGTGGCCACCGCCAACATGGGCATCGGCCGCGACGGCCAGCCCACCGAGGGCTTCCAGCTGGGCATGGAACTGCATGCCAAGTACACCATCTTCGCCGAGGGCTCGCGCGGCCACCTGGGCAAGCAGCTCATCGCCCACTACAAGCTCGACGAGGGGCGCGACCCGCAAAGCTACAGCATCGGCATCAAGGAAGTCTGGGAGATCGACCCGGCCCGCCACACGCCGGGCCTGGCCCTGCACAGCGCCGGCTGGCCGCTGGAGAGCAGCACCTACGGCGGCTCCTTCCTCTATCACATGGAAGGCAACCAGGTGGCGGTGGGCTTCGTGGTCGGCCTGGACTACGCCAACCCGTGGCTGTCGCCCTACGAGGAGTTCCAGCGCTTCAAGACGCACCCCAACATTCGCTGGTACTTCGACACGCCTGCCGGCGGCCGGCCGGCCAAGCGCCTGGGCTACGGCGCGCGGGCATTGACCGTGGGCGGGCTGCTGTCCCTGCCCAAGACCGTGTTCCCCGGCGGCGCCCTGGTGGGCTGCGATGCGGGCTACCTCAACGCCTCGCGCATCAAGGGCAGCCATGCGGCCATCAAGACCGGCATGCTGGCGGCCGAGGCGGCCTTCGCCGCGCTGGCCGAAGGGCGCCAGCACGACGAACTCACGGCCTACCCGGAGCTCTTCGAGCGCTCCTGGCTGCATGCCGAGCTGAACAAGGCGCGCAACTTCAAGCAGTGGTTCAAGAAGGGGCTGACCGTGGCCACGGTGATGACCGGCATCGAGCAGCTGCTGCTCAACGGCCGCATCCCCTGGACCCTGCACCGCGAGCGGCCGGACCACACCTACCTCAAGCCGGCCGACCAGTGCAAGCCCATCGCCTATCCCAAGCCGGACGGCAAGCTCACCTTCGACAAGCTCTCCTCGGTGTTCATCTCCAACACCAACCACTCCGAGGACCAGCCGCCGCACCTCACGCTCAAGGACGGCGCCGTTCCGGTGCAGGTGAACCTGTCGCTGTACGCCGGCCCGGAGCAGCGCTACTGCCCGGCTGGCGTTTACGAGTTCGTCAAGGACGAGGGCGGCCAGGACCGCCTGCAGATCAATGCCCAGAACTGCGTGCACTGCAAGACCTGCGACATCAAGGACCCGACGCAGAACATCGTCTGGGTCGTTCCCGAAGGCGGCGGCGGCCCGAACTACACCAACATGTAGGCACGGCCCCGCGCAGGCTCGCTAGAATGCGGCGTCCGTCAGGAGAGCGCTGTCGCCCCAAGGCCTCAGCCACCGAAGGCGCAGGCTTGACTGCCGAACGCTCAGGTACAAGGGACTGACGGACACGCCGGTGCAGCCGGCGTTTTCCCAGCTGGAGAGAGGTCCGCCTCGCGCGGACCCACCGAAGGAGCAAACCCCGCCAGGGGTGAATCTCTCAGGTAAAGCGGACAGCCGGGCTCCTCCATGGCCTCGGCCATGGTTCGCAGCCTGGGTTCCAGAAAAGGAAGGCCATGTCCGCCGCCCCACCGTCCACCGCCGAGCTTCGGCACACCCCGCTGCACGCGCTGCACCTCGAACTGGGCGCCCGCATGGTGCCCTTCGCCGGCTACCACATGCCCGTGCAGTACCCGGCCGGGCTCATGGCCGAGCACCACCACACCCGCCAGGCCGCTGGCCTCTTCGACGTCTCGCACATGGGCCAGCTGCTGGTGCGCGGCCCCGGGGCCGGCGCGGCGCTGGAGTCGCTCATGCCGGTGGACGTGATCGACCTGCCCGCGGGCAAGCAGCGCTACGGCCTGCTGCTGACCGACGAGGGCACGATCATCGACGACCTGATGTTCATCAACCGCGGGACCGACTACTTCGTCGTGGTCAACGGCGCCTGCAAGGACGGCGACATCGCCCACCTGCAGGCGCGCATCGGCACCCGCTGCGAGATCGTGCCGCTGCCGGACCGCGCCCTGCTCGCGCTGCAGGGGCCGCAGGCCGCCGACGCGCTGGCGCGGCTGGTGCCCGGCGTGCTGGCGCTGGTCTTCATGACCGGCGGCGGCTTCGACTGGCAGGGCATCGGCCTGTTCATCACCCGCAGCGGCTACACCGGGGAAGACGGGTTCGAGATTTCCGTGCCCGCGGCGCATGCCGAGACCCTGGCCCGCACGCTGCTGGTGCAGCCCGAGGTGCAGCCCGTCGGCCTGGGCGCGCGCAACTCGCTGCGCCTGGAAGCGGGCCTGTGCCTGTACGGCAACGACATCGACACCAGCACCACGCCGGTCGAGGCAGGCCTGAACTGGGCGATCCAGAAGGTCCGCCGCGCGGGCGGCGCGCGCGCCGGCGGCTTCCCCGGCGCGGATCGCGTCCTGGGCCAGCTCCAGGGTACGGTGCCCGTCCAGCGCAAGCGCGTGGGCCTCGTTGCACTGGAGCGGGTGCCCGTGCGCGAGCACACCGAGCTGCAGGACGAAAGCGGCCGGCGCGTCGGCGAGGTGACCAGCGGCCTGCTCGCGCCGAGCCTGGACAAGCCCGTGGCCATGGCCTATGTCGAGACCGCGCACGCCGCCGCCGGAACCCGCCTGCGCGCGCTGGTGCGCGGCAAGCCCGTGCCGGTGGAGGTGTCCCCCATGCCTTTCGTCGCGAACCGCTACTGGCGCGGTCCGGCCGCCTGAACCCATTCATACCAAGGAGAACCCATGAGCCTCAAGTACACCCAGGAACACGAGTGGATCCGCACCGAGGGCGATGGTCCCGCGACGGTCGGCATCACGGCCCACGCGCAGGACGCGCTGGGCGACGTGGTCTTCGTCGATCTGCCCGAGGTCGGCCGCCGCTATGCCAAGGGCGAAGTCGCCGGCGTGGTGGAGTCCGTCAAGGCCGCCGCCGACGTGTACATGCCGCTGGAGGGCGAGGTCACCGAGGTCAACGAGGCCCTGCGTGCCGACCCCTCGCTCGCCAACAGCGACCCCCTGGGCCAGGGCTGGTTCTTCAAGGTGCGCCTGGCCGCCCCCGGCGAGCTCGACGCGCTCATGGACGAGACCACCTACGGCGAATTCGCGAAGAACGCCTGATCGACGCCACCCCCGCCCCGCCACGGAACGCCCTCAGATGCTGATGCCCACCGCCCGCCCGCTCGGCGAACTGGAAAACGCCGCCGAATTCATCCCGCGCCACATCGGCATCACCGCAGACGACGAGGCCAAGATGCTGTCGGTGGTCGGCGAGGCCTCCCGCCGCGCGCTGATCGAGGGGATCGTGCCGCGCGCCATCGCCCGCAACACCGACATGCGCCTGCCGCCGCCCGTGGGCGAAGCCGCGGCGCTCGCCGAGCTGCGCGCCATCGCCTCGCGCAACCGGGTCATGCGCAGCTTCATCGGCCAGGGCTACCACGGCACCATCACGCCGCCGGTCATCCTGCGCAACGTGCTGGAGAACCCGGCCTGGTACACCGCCTACACGCCCTACCAGGCCGAGATCAGCCAGGGCCGCATGGAGGCGCTGGTGAACTTCCAGACCATGGTCTGCGACCTCACCGGCATGCCCATCGCGAACGCGTCCATGCTCGACGAGGCCACCGCCGCGGCCGAAGCCATGACGCTGGCGCGCCGCAGCGTGCGCAGCAAGAGCGACGTCTTCGTGGTGGCCGGTGACTGCCACCCGCAGACGCTGGAGGTGATCCAGACCCGCGCGGCGCCGCTGGGCATCGAACTGCGCGTGGCCAACTCGGCCGCCGAATGGGCCGAGGCCCTGGCCGGCGACTACTTCGCGGTGCTGGCCCAGTACCCCTCGACCAGCGGCCGCATCGACGACCTGCGCGCGGACGTGGTCACGGTGCATGCCAGGCAGGCGGCCTTCATCGTGGCGGCGGACCTGCTGGCCCTCACCCTGCTGGCGGCACCGGGTGAGTTCGGCGCCGACATCGTGGTGGGCACCACGCAGCGCTTCGGCATGCCCATGGGCGCGGGTGGCCCGCACGCGGCCTACATGGCCTGCCGCGACGAGTACAAGCGCTCGCTGCCCGGCCGCCTGGTGGGCGTGAGCGTGGACGCGCACGGCAACCCGGCGTATCGCCTGGCGCTGCAGACGCGCGAGCAGCACATCCGCCGCGAGAAGGCCACCTCCAACATCTGCACGGCGCAGGTGCTGCCGGCAGTGGTGGCCAGCATGTACGCGGTCTACCACGGCCCCCAGGGGCTGCGGCGCATCGCGCAGCGCGTGGCCAGCTACACCGCCATCCTGGCGCGCGGGCTGGAGCAGCTGGGCTGGCAGCCGCGCAGCGAGGCCTTCTTCGACACCCTGTCCCTGCACACCGGCGAGCAGACCCAGGTGCTGCTGGCGCGCGGCCATGCGCTGGGGGCCAACCTGCGGGTGTACTTTGGCGAGTACCTGTGCATCTCGCTGGACGAGACCACCACCCGCGAGGACCTGGCGCTGCTGTGGTCCATCTTCGCCCGGCCCGGCCAGGATCTGCCGGAGGTGGCGGACTTCGAACGCGGCCTGGAGCCGGCGATCCCGCCGCAGCTGCGCCGCACGAGCGCCTTCCTGACCCACCCGGTCTTCAACACGCACCACAGCGAGACCGGCATGCTGCGCTACATCCGCAGCCTGTCCGACAAGGACCTGGCGCTGGACCGCACCATGATCCCGCTGGGCAGCTGCACCATGAAGCTCAATGCCACCAGCGAGATGATCCCCATCACCTGGCCGGAATTCGCCCAGGTGCATCCCTTCGCGCCGGCCGACCAGCTGCAGGGCTATGCCGAGCTGGACGCGCAGCTGCGCGCCTGGCTGTGCGAGGCCACGGGCTACGCCGGCATCAGCCTGCAGCCCAACGCCGGCTCGCAGGGGGAGTACGCGGGCCTGCTGGCGATCAAGGCCTGGCATGAAAGCCGCGGCGAAGGCCATCGCAAGGTCTGCCTCATCCCCTCCTCCGCGCACGGCACCAACCCGGCCAGCGCGCAGATGGTGGGCATGCAGGTGGTGGTGACCGCCTGCGACGCGGCCGGCAACGTGGACCTGGCGGACCTGGAGGCCAAGTGCCGCCAGCATGCCGAGCGCCTGGCCGCGGTGATGATCACCTACCCCAGCACGCACGGCGTCTTCGAGACGCAGGTCAAGGACTTGTGCGCCATGGTGCACCGCTACGGTGGCCGGGTGTACGTGGACGGCGCCAACATGAACGCGCTGGTGGGCGTGGCCGCGCCCGGCGAGTTCGGCGGCGACGTGAGCCACCTGAACCTGCACAAGACCTTCTGCATTCCCCACGGCGGCGGCGGCCCGGGCGTGGGGCCGGTGTGCGTGGTCGAGGACCTGGTGCCCTTCCTGCCGGGGCATGCGAGCAGCGGCATGACCGGGCGCGCGGTGGGCGCCGTCTCGGCCGCGCCGCTGGGCAACGCGGCCGTCCTGCCCATCAGCTGGATGTACTGCCGCATGATGGGCGCCGAGGGCCTGCGCCAGGCCACCGAGGTGGCCATCCTCTCGGCCAACTACATCAGCACCCGCCTGAAGGACCACTACCCCACGCTCTATGCCAGCCCCAACGGCCATGTGGCGCACGAGTGCATCCTGGACCTGCGGCCCATCAAGGAGCGCTGCGGCATCACGGCCGAGGACGTGGCCAAGCGGCTGATCGACTACGGCTTCCACGCGCCCACGCTCAGCTTCCCGGTGCCCGGCACCCTGATGGTGGAGCCCACCGAGAGCGAGACGCTGGACGAGCTGGAGCGCTTCATCGAGGCCATGGTCGCCATCCGGGGCGAGATCCGCCGCGTGGAGTCGGGCGAGTGGCCCCAGGACGATAACCCGCTCAAGCACGCACCGCACACGGCCGCGAGCCTGCTGCGCCAGGAGTGGACCCACCCCTACCCGCGCGAGACCGGCGCGGCCGTGCTGGACGCGCGCCGGCACGCCAAGTACTGGCCGCCCGTGGGCCGGGTGGACAACGCCTGGGGCGACCGCAACCTCTTCTGTTCCTGCCTGCCCATCCAGCAGGACGAGCACTGAAGACTGTCTTGCGGCGCGGGCACGGCTCAGGGCATCATGGCGGCGTGGTCGGGCAGCCTGAAGCCGCCCCCAGCGCTTGCCTCCAACGTGCCCGTCACCGCTTTCATCGTCGAAGACAGCCTGGCCATCCGCGAGGGATTGTCCGGCGCGCTGTCCGAGATGGCCGGCATCGAGACCACCGGCACGGCGGCGAGCGAAGGTGAAGCCCTGCGCTGGCTGGACGAGGCGGGACAGCCCTGGGACCTGGCCATCGTGGACCTCATCCTCGAAGGCCAGGGCAGCGGTCTGGGCGTGCTGCGGGCCCTGCGCACGCGACAGCCCGATCAGAAGGTGGTGGTCCTCACCGCCACGGCCAGCAAGGCGGTGCGCGAGCAGTGCATGGCGCTCGGCAGCGACGAGGTCTTCGACAAGTCCATGGAGTCGGATGCACTGATCGCCTGGTGTGCGGCCTTCGCCGATGGCCGCCGGGACGGTGCGAGCGGTTCCCGGGAAGCCGGCGAGCGCTGATTGCAGCAGGCGCTGCAACGTCTCTGTTGCGACGATCGACTAGACGCGGCGCGGCAACTCCACGCGCACCGCCGTGCCGGCACCTTCGGCCGAGGTCACGCTCACCTTGCCGCCGTGGGCCTCGACGATGTGCTTGACGATGTACAGGCCGAGCCCGACGCTGCGGTTGAGATTGGTGAGCTCGGCCGAAGCCCGCCGCATGGGCTCGAACAGGTGCGGCAGCACCTCCGCCGGGATGGCCGGGCCGTCGTTCTCCATCACCAGCGCGACGATGTCGGCCGCGGTGCCGTCCGTCGTGATGCGAATCGTCGACTGCTTCGGGCTGTAGGCAATGGCGTTCGAAAGCAGGTTTCCGATGACCTGGGCGAGGCGGTCGGGGTCCCATTGGCCCTGCGCGTTGCCGCTGTGGTGCAGCGAGAAGGTGCGTTCGGGATGGGCAATCTCGACCTCTTCGACCACCTGGCGAACGATGCCATGCAAGTCCGTCGCCTTGCGCCCGATCGGTATGCCGCTGCCAAGCCGCGCCTGCGTGAAGTCGAGCAGGTCCCGGATCATGTCCGAGGCGCGCCGCCCGGCGGTCTGGATGCGTGTGATCAGCTTGTTGACTGCGGCCGGCTCGAGCTGCTCCCAGCGCGCCAGGACGCTCGACGCCAGCATGATCACCGCAACGGGGTTGCGCAGGTCATGGCTGACGATGCCGATGAGCCGTTCGCGGAATTCGGCGGTCTCGTCCAGGCGCGACTTCTCCAGCGCAACCGCTGCCTGGTCGGCCAGCGCCGAGAGCAGCCATTCGTCGTCGTCCTCGTCGCTCGTGCCCTCGGTGGTGGGCTTGGCGACGGCGAGCAAACCGGTCACGTCGCCCCCCGCAACCAGCGGCACACCCAGGAAACGCTCGTTCGGTCCCTTGACGAGCAGGGCTTCCAGGCGGGCGATGAGGGTCTCCTGCAGCGGCTCGTGGAAGGTGTCCAGCATCGCGTCGTCCAGCCCGAAGGACGCCTGCACCGACAGCAGCCCCTGGTCGTCGGTCAGCATGAGGACCGAGCGATGCGACTCCAGCAGCTCAGCGGCCCGGCGGACGGTCAGGTCGAGGACCTCGCCCAGCGAGACGGCATAGGTCAGCGCGCGGCTGATCTCCGTGAGCTTGCGCAGTTGCTGGGCCCGCTTGTCCACCTGGAAGGAGCCGAGCGCCATGTCATCCCACCTCGATCCCGTTGGCGGTGATGGCCAGGTCGTGCTCGTCCATGTCATGGGCGATGCCACGGGCCTTCACCACGCGCAGCGTCCGCTGCGCGCGGCGGCCTTCGAACTGGATGCTCAGCAGCAGGACGTTGTCGGCCAGGGCGCTCATGCGCGTCTCGGTGAACATGTCCTTGCCGATGGTCTCGTAGGTGAACACGCTGGAGACGCCCTCCACCGCGAAATGCTGCGCCAATGCATACAGGTAGCTGTGCAGGCGGTGCGGGTCGGTGGTCGTCATCATCAAGTCGCCGACCGCGTCGACCACGAGGCGCCTGATACCCGACGCCTTCACCGTGCGGTAGATCGTCGCGACGATGCTGTCGATCTGCAGTTCCACCGGCGAGACGTAGTAGAAGTGCAGGCCCTGCGCCTGGGCCTGCTTCGCATCCAGCCCGAATGCCGACAGCTGGACCTCCAGCTGGGTCGGGTTCTCCTCGAAGGACACGTACATGCAGGGCTCGTTGCGCCGAACGCCTTCGATGACGAACTGCATGGCCAGCGTCGTCTTGCCCGCGCCCGTCTGGCCCAGCACGAAGGTCGAGCGCCCGCGCCGCAGGCCGCCGTCCAGCAGCTTGTCCAGGCCGTCGATGCCCGTGGGCACGCGCTCGGTCAGCAGGTCATAGGCGGGTGGACGTGCGGGGCTGACGAGCCGGGGGAACACCACCAGCCCATCATCCGAGATGCGGAAGCCATGCAGGCCTTCCATGTACGCACTGCCGCGCAGCTTCAGCACGCGCAGGTAACGCTCGTCGCGCGAACCGAGCTTGTTGCGCGCCAGCTCGACCATGCTGTCGGCCACCGCGAACTCGGGGTAGGTGGAAATCTGGTCGGCGCTGTACTCGCCAACCAGGAAGGCGGTGGTCTCGTAGGCCGTCAGCAGGCCCGCCACCTCGTACAGCATCTTGCGCATCTGCGGCACCGAGGTCGACAGGTCGTGGATGGCCTTGAACGAGTCGATGACGATGATCTGGGGGCGCATCTCGGTGATGGCCTGCGCGATGATGTCGACGAGCGCACCCACCCCTTGCTCTGCAAGCTGCTCGCCGATCGAGCTGTACTGGATGACGGTGCCGAGCTTGCTCTCGTCGTAGAAGCGGAACTGCTGTAGGTAGCGCACGACCTTGTCCACCGGCTCGGACAGCGTGGTGAAGAACAGGATGGGGCGGCCACCCTCCTGGGCGTTGGCGAACATCAGCCGTTCGGCCAGGATGGTCTTGCCGCTGCCCGGCTCGCCCATCAGGATGTTGATGGAGTGGGCGGGGAAGCCGCCACTCAGCACGGTGTCGAGCTCCGGGTTGCCGGTGCTCAGGCGGTCGAGCGTCTTCGTTTCAGGTGGTTCTACACCTGCTGCAGGGAAGGAGCTCATGGGGAGGTGGCCTTTCGACGGTTGGCTTCGATGAGCGACTGCACGGTGGTGATCAACCGTTGTTCGGCCAAAGGTTTCATGAGGAATGCGTCAGCGCCCGCTTCGGCGGCGCGGCTGCTGGCGGCAAGAATGCTGAACACGAGGACCGCGACCTGCTTGGTGCGCTCGTCCTGCTTGAGCTGGCGGCACAGCGCCAGCCCGTCCAGCTTGGGCACCAGGACTTCGGTGATGAGGACATCGGGGAGCTGCTCGCGGGCTTGGGCAAGGGCGTCGCGGCCGTCGGCAGCGAATGCGACCTGGAAGCCGGCCTGCTGCAGGAAATAGGCCTCCAGTTGCCGCACGTGGGGATCCCGCTCGACAACCAGGACCAGCAGTTGGGTGCCGCGCACCGCCGGCTCCGCAGCAAAGGCCGCGCCTGCCTGGGCGGGCAGCGGAGGGGGATCAGCGGTCAGTTCGTTGTCCAATGGGGTCCAAAAGAGGCTGGATCCTTTCAGGAGACGAGCGCTTGTCGATCGAGGCGACGCGGCCGGCCAACGCGGATCGACGCTGTCCGGCGCTCGACGGGGCAGGCCATGGTACCCCAGGCCACCCTGCAAAACCGGACCGTTGCATCCGCAGGAGTCGCACGACCTCGGGCCGAGCGAGCTTTGGCACTCGTCGTGACGACCAATCGCTTCACAGACCGGGCCGGGTGCCAGTGTTCCCGGAACTCAGGTCGGCGCCGCCGCGATCTGCCGCAAGGCTGCCTCGAATACCTCGGGCGGCTGGCCGCCTTGCAGCAGGTGTCGCCCATTCACGATGACCGAGGGCACCGCCCGGATGCCATGGGCCGCGTAGAAGGCCTGCTGCCTGCGCACCTCGTCGGCAAACTCCCCGTTTGCCAAAACTTCGGCTGCGCGCGCCGCGTCCAGGCCGGCGCGCTCGGCCTCGCGCAGCAGGACCGCGGGATCCGACGGGTTCTCACCCTGGCCGAAATAAGCCTCGAGCAGGCCGCGCTTGAGGCTGCGCTGCGCTTGCAGGCTGAGCTCGCCGGCCCAGTGCAGCAGCCGGTGGGCGTCGAACGTGTTCCAGGTACGCCCGCGCCCCTGCTCGCGGAAGTCGAAGCCGACGGCCGCCGCCCGTTCGCGCAGCGAACGCCAGGCAGCCGACTGCTGCTCGGGCGTGGAGCCGTACTTGCGCGCCAGGTGCTCGGTGATGTCCTCGCCTTCGGGCGGCATGTCCGGGTTGAGCTGGAAGGGCTGGAAGCGCACCTCGGCTTCCACTTCGCCCTCCAGCCGCCGCAGCGCGGCCTCCAGCGAGCCCAGCCCCACGGCACACCAGGGGCACACGACGTCGGAGACGAAATCGATGGTCAGTCTTTGCATCGGCGCATGGTAGCGGCGACGCCAGGAGCGTTCACGTGGAGCCAGAGGACCGGCCGGACGGCGGGACGCCGGAAGGCGCGAACGGCCAGCGCATCGCTCACTCGCGTCGATGCGGATTTCCGACGTGCAGCACGCCTTTGCGCCTGGGGTTCGCATTGGCCGCGGCCTCGCCCGGCTGGCGGCACTCCATGACGTGCCGCCCCCGCCCGGGCGGCGTCACGCTCAGGCTGCGGGCACTGCGCTCCGCGGCGATGCTGCGGCCCAGGCCGCTCACGAACTCCTCTCGTGCAGGACCCTGCGCCCGCACCCGGAATTCCACCGGCACGCCCGGCTCCACCACGACCTCGCGCGGGTCGATGAAGTTGGGACCGCAGACGATGTTCACCACCTGCACGCCGCGCGCGTCGGGAACCGCATACCAGGCCTCGGTGCCGATCTCCTGGGCCGAAGCCGCGACGGCGCCCGCAAGGGACAGAAGAAGAAGGAGCGGACGCATCGGCGTCCTTCGAGCCAGGCGCGTCAACACGTGTAGGGCTCCCAGTAGTAGGTGCTGATGGTGGGTACGTAGCCGGGATTGGCGAACCTGGCCCGGTACAGGCCACCTTGGTAGCTCACGATGGACCCTGCCGGGTAGTTCTGGTAGCGGACCCACTGCGGGTAGGTGCACGAGGGAGCGGGTGCGGGTGCAGGTGCAGGTGCAGGTGCAGGTGCAGGTGCGGGTGCTGGCGCAGGCGCAGGCGCAGGCGCAGGCGCAGGTGCAGGTGCAGGTGCAGGTGCAGGTGCAGGTGCAGGTGCAGGTGCAGGCGCAGGCGCAGGTGCGGGTGCGGGTGCGGGTGCGGGTGCCGGTGCGGGTGCCGGTGCCGGTGCTGGTGCCGCGCAGTCGATCCGCGTCCAGTACGAAGGCGTCCACTCCGGCGGGCTGTTGATGTTCCACACGGTCGAGGAAATCGGCAGCGCTTCGTAGGCAAGCCCCAGCCGCATGACACGCGCCCCACCCAAGTACCGCGTGGACGAACTCCAGCTGGCGAAGTTGCAGCTCGGTGCGGGAGCTGGTGCCGGTGCCGGTGCCGGCGCAGGCGCAGGCGCAGGCGCGGGTGCTGGCGCGGGTGCAGGTGCAGGTGCAGGTGCAGGTGCTGGCGCCGGCGCCGGCGCAGGCGCAGGCGCTGGTGCCGGTGCCGGTGCCGGTGCAGGTGCTGGCGCTGGCGCTGGCGCTGGCGCTGGCGCAGGCGCAGGCGCTGGCGCAGGCGCTGGTGCTGGTGCTGGCGCGGGTGCTGGTGCTGGTGCTGGTGCTGGTGCTGGTGCTGGTGCAGGTGCGGGTGCGGGTGCGGGTGCGGGTGCTGGCGCTGGTGTCGGTGCTGGTGCCGGCGCAGGCGCGGGCGCAGGCGCGGGCGCAGGCGCTGGTGTCGGCGCAGGCGCGGGTGCGGGTGCCGGAGCAGGCGCCGCGCAACTGATGCGCGTCCAGTACGACGGCGTCCATTCCGGCGGGCTGTTGACGTTCCAGACCGTGGAGGAAACAGGCAGCGCCTCGTAGGCCTCACCGAGCCGCAGCACACGATCACCACTGAGGTAGCGCGTCGAGGCATTCCAGCTTGCATAACTGCAGGATGGTGCTGGTGCTGGTGCTGGTGCTGGTGCTGGTGCTGGTGCTGGTGCTGGTGCCGGTGCCGGTGCAGGCGCGGGCGCTGGCGCGGGCGCTGGCGCTGGCGCTGGCGCTGGCGCTGGCGCAGGCGCAGGCGCAGGTGCAGGTGCGGGCGTCACCACTGTTGCCGACACCTCGCCGCTGCGGCCACTTTCCGTGGATCCGTTGCTTGCCGTGACCTGGTAGTACCAGGTGCCCGGTGCAAGGCCGGTGTCGCTGAAGCTGGGCGAGGTGATGCCCGTGCGGTACGGCGTGTCGCCCATCTGCCCGGGCGACGTGCCCCGGAAAATATTGAAGGAGGTCGCGCCCGTCGGCGCCGTCCAGCTCAGGTCCACGCGATCGGCCGCGGCCAGGGCCGTGAGCCCCGTGGGCGCCAGCAGCGCCGCGCTCGCGAAGCGGGCCAGCACGTTGCGCGTGGTCTGCTTGACGGCCTCGTTTTCCAGGTTGCGCCAGCCGTAGTTGTCCAGGCCCCAGTTCCACTGCATGGTGCCGGTGGCGAACACGATCGAGCCGCTGGCCGTCGTGTAGGTGGTCATGTGCGAGCTGCCCCAGGGGTCGGGCGAGTCGGCCAGGCGCCGCAGCCCCGGCGGCGAGAAGCCGTTGTCGAAGATGGCGTCGGTCTCGTAGCCCAGCAGGCCGCCGAAGCGCGTGCCGAGCGCCACGCCCGTGTTGGCAAAGCTCCAGTGCCCGGGATCGGACACCACCATGTCGCCGTTGAAGGGGTCGCCGTGGTACATCACGCCGACCAGCTCGTTCTCGGGCCGTGCAATGGGGTCGTTCACGCCGAAGACCGGCCCCAGGTCGCGGTACCGCGCGGTGATGTAGCGGTCGTTGCTGCGGTCGGCATCCAGCGCCAGCGGGTCCTGGCTCTGGGCCGCTTCCTTGTAGGCCACGATGGTGCGGTCGGCCTGGCCCGAGGCGCTCGGCTCCAGGCGGATCTGCCAGTAGGTCTGGTTGGCCGAGAAGAAGCCCAGGTGCACGCCCTGGGCTTGCGCCTGGTGCACCCCGGCCTTCATTTCGTAAGTCCAGTACTCGTCGTGCCCGGCGATGAGGAGCGCGCGATGGCGCGTCAGGCGCGCGGCGTCGCGGTGCAGGTCCAGGTTGGTGATGTAGCTGAGGTCGTAGCCCTCGCGTTCCAAAAAGCGCAGGAAGTAGATCTCCCAGTTCAGGAACTTGCCCGTGCCGGCATCGGCCCAGCCCTGGCGCTTGTACGGACGGTTGAAGGACAGCTTGCGCGCGGGTGCGCCGCCGCTGTTGTAGGGGTAGAGCGACTTGCCGCCCCAGTTGTTGTAGGCCTGGTGCGTGGTGACGGCGCTCTGGAAGGTGAAGGGCGCGCGCGAGTCGTCGTCGCGCACCACGAACATGATGTAGCTCTGCGAGCCCGTGCTCGGCGTGAGCTTGGCCAGGTAGACGCCGGTGGGCCAGTCCCCGGTGGCCGGAATGGTCAGGCGGTATGACTCCGCCCATGCCGCATCGACCATGCCGGTCACCGGGTCCGGCGCGGGGACCGGCTGGCGCGTACCCGGCAGGGTCACCGTATGCACCCGGCGCGCGCCCGCCCCGCCATACCAGCCCATCCGGTAGATGGTCATGGTGTAGCTGGGCGCAGCGCTGCTCACGAAAAAGCGGATGGTCTCGCCGCGGTTGACGCTGGTGTGGGAGGCGTAGCCCTCCACCGTGGGGTTGTCCGCGAGCGCCGTGAGCGGCCAGTCGCTATGGCCGGGCTTGGCGTTCTCGAGCTGAATGACGTTCTGCTGGGCCAGCACCGCCAGCGAACAGGCGAACACGGCGGCACCGAAGCTGATCCTGATCGTGCTGGCGAGCAAGCGGGGAGCCTTTCCTCGCAAGCCGAGCGGGCAACTCCACCTCGACCATCAGCTTGCCGGGCTCATTGTGCAAAGCGGTTCACACTCTGAGGCGCGGCTGTACACGCAGAGACTTACGTTACGTTTTCTGTAACGGTTGCTCGGCCGTTGCGATGCAGTTTGAGGAAGTCGCGCGCCTTGCGTCGGCCGGCCGTGGAGGGGGTGGCGGGAGCCTGCCCGGGCATCTCAGGTCATTGAAATCACAAAGTCCTGTTTCAGCTCGCACCCACCGAGCCCGTGACCGGCAGCACGATGCCCGTGATGTAGCTGGCGCAGACCGGCGAGGCGAGGAAGACATAGGCGGGCGACAGTTCCTCCGGCTGCGCGGGCCGCTTCATGTCGCTGCCCTTACCGAACTCCGCGACCTTCTCGGCGGGCCGGTCCGCCACGTTCAGCGGCGTCCAGACCGGGCCCGGGGCGACGCAGTTCACGCGGATGCCCTTGTCCAGCAGGTTGCTCGCCAGGGACATGGTGAAGGCGTGGATGGCGCCCTTGGTGGCCGAGTAGTCCAAAAGCTGTCCGCTGCCGCGCAGCCCCACCACCGAGCCGGTGTTGATGATGGACGCGCCGGCCTTCAGGTGCGGCACGGCGGCGCGGGCCATGTGGAAGTAGCCGAAGATGTTGGTCTTCATGGTCTCTTCCAGCCGTTCGTCGGTGATGTCCTCCAAGCTGTCCGCGTGCTCCTGGAAGGCCGCGTTGTTCACCAGGATGTCGAGCTTGCCGAACGCCTTGAGGGTTTGCTCGACCGATTTCTTGCAGAAGACCGAGTCCTTCACGTCCCCTGCGATCAGCAGGCATCGCCGGCCTTCCTTTTCCACGCAGCGGCGCGTTTCCTCGGCGTCCTCGTGCGAGCTGAGGTAGACGATGGCAACGTCGGCGCCCTCGCGCGCATAGAGCACCGCCACGGCGCGGCCGATGCCGGAATCGCCCCCCGTGATGAGCGCCGCCATGCCTTCGAGCTTGCCGCTGCCGCGGTAATCCGGCGCGTCAAAGCGCGGCTTGAGCTCCATGTCGGCTTCAAGGCCCGGCTTGGGCTGGTGCTGGGCCGGCAGGTCCTCGGGCTGGCGCCGCGCGCCCGCCTGCACGGCCTTCTGGCCGGAGGCGCCCTGCCCTTCGGACGTCTTTCTCTCCTTGTCCTTGCGGTCCTGCTCGCGTTGCAGCTCGCGCTGGTGCTCGGCCGCCTGCGAGGGATCGGCCTGTCGCGTCGCGTCGCGCGCGCCGGGTTTGTCCTTCATGTGCTCACTCCTTGGGAGGCGGCGCAGCCGCAGGGCCGCCCCCGCCTGGCACTGCGCCGCCGATGGAGCACTATGGCCATGCGGCGGCACGCGCCGTGTAGAGCGCACCTGCGCGCCGCTGTGGGAACGGGACTACAGGGGCGACAGGGGTTCGCCCTTGGCCTTCATCTTGGCCGCGATGTACTCGCCGTGCGTGACGTGCAGCAGGCTGGCAATGCGCGCCATGATGTGGTTCTCGTGCGCGCCGAGGTGGCCGTCCGCATAGGCCACCCGCCACATGTACTCGACGATGCGGATCTTCTCCTCGGTCTCCAGGCGTTCGTTGAGGACCGAGGTGAACTGGTGGAAGTCCGAGGAGGAGCGCGCATGCTCGTGCGCGAGCTCGACCAGGCGCTCGCCTTCATCCTCGGCCAGCGGGAAGGTCTGGCGCAGTGCGTGCAGCACGGCCTCTCGCTCGCTCTCGCCGAAGCCCTCGTCGGCGCGCATGACCTCCACCAGCAGCACCGCCGTGGCCAGTTGCAGGGAGTGCTCGCGGTCGCCGGGGTCCTTCTGCGGCGCGGCGATCGAATCGAAGAGGTCCTTCAGGGTTCGCAGCATGCGGCCATGCTAGCGCGATGCGAGCGCCAGCAGGTGCGCCGGGTCCACCGGCTTGGTCCAGTGCTGGTCGAAGCCGGCCTCGGCGGCGTCTTCCTTGTCCTGCTGCTGCCCCCAGCCGGTCAGGGCGATGAGCAGGGGCTGGCGCACCCCCTCGAGCTTGCGAATGCGCCGCGCGGCCTCGTAGCCGCTGAAGTCGGGCAGGCCGATGTCCAGCAGCACGACGTCGGGTCGGAAGCTCTCCGTGCGCTCGACCGCGCCCTGCCCGTCGTGCGCGACCTGCACCTCGTTGCCGGCCAGCACCAGCAGGTCCGCCAGCGAACTGGCCGCGTCGAGGTTGTCGTCCACCACCAGGATGCGCCGCGCGGTGGCCACGGCGGGCGGCCTGGCCTCGGTCTCCTCCACCGTGTCCGGCACGTCGCCGGGCTTCAGGCGCGGCAGGCAGACGGAGAACTCGCTGCCCTGGTCCAGCCCGGCGCTGCGGGCCTCCACGCGGCCGCCATGCAGGCGCACCAGGCCCTGCACCAGCGACAGGCCGATCCCGAGGCCGCCCTGGCGCCGGTCCTCCGACTGCTCCACCTGCGTGAAGAGGCCGAAGACGCGGCCCAGCATGTCCGGGGCGATGCCGATGCCCGTGTCCCGCACGCGCACCACGACCTCGTCGTCCTGCACGTCCACCAGCAGCTCGATGTGGCCGCCGCGCCGGGTGTACTTGGCGGCATTGATCAGCAGGTTGGAAAAAATCTGCGAGAGCCGGCCCGGGTCGCCCAGGATCTCGGCCGGCTCGTCCGGGAACACGAGGCTGAGCTTGTGGTGCAGCGCTTCGATGTGCGGCCGCGCGATCTCCACCGCTGCATTGATCACCCGCACCAGGCTGGTGCGCTCACGCCGCAGCTCCAGCTTGTTGGCGGCGATGCGCGAAACGTCGAGCAGGTCGTCCACCAGGCGCGAAAGCTGCGCGACCTGCCGCTCGATCATTCCGCTGACCTGCTCGACACGCGAGCGGTCGCCAGAGACGCGCTTGATGATCGACAAACCGTTCCAGATCGGCGCCAGCGGATTGCGCAGCTCGTGGGCCAGCGTGGCCATGAACACGTCCTTGGCCCGGTCCGCGTCGCGCAGGGCCCGCAGCAGTCGGGCGTTCTCGATCGCGACCGCGGCGCGACGCGCCAGGTCCACGGCCAGCGCCAGGTCGTCCTGGTTGTAGCGCCGGCCCGATTCGGCCGTGGCGAAGCTCAGGATGCCGAAGGGCTGCCCGTGCGCGACCAGCGGCGCCATGATGTAGGAATGGAACCCGAGCTCGCGCACGGCCGCCTGCCGCCCGGGGTCGGGAACGAAGCGCTGCAGGGTGTCCTGCGTGAGCTCCTCCACCAGCCGGGCGCGACCGCTTCGCAGCACGTCCCACACGCCGCCGGTGGTGCGGGGATCGGGGGGGTACTGCGCCTGCAGCTCCTGGGCCCGCGCGAGGCGCTCGCGGTCCTGGTGGGCCATGGCCACGCGGCGCAGCGCATTGCCCTCCTCGAGCAGGTCCACGGTGCACCAGTCGGCAAAGCCCGGCACCGCGAGGTGGGCGATCTTGTCCAGCGTGGCCTGCAGGTCGTCCAGGTCGGCCAGCTCGTCGCTGGCCCGCGCCAGGAACTCCATGTCGGCCGCCATCTGGCGCCGCGCCATGTCCTCGCGCCGCTGGTGCGTGCGGTCGCGCACGACCTTCACATAACCCGGGGCGAGCCCCGGCGCGGCGGCCAGGCACATCAGCTCACCCGACGCCCAGAACCGGTCCCCACTCTTGCGCACGTGCCAGCGCTCGTCGTTCGCGCGGCCGTGGACGCGGGCGGCTTCGCACTCCTGCTCGAAGATTCGCGCCGCCACGTCTTCGGCCGTGAACAGGCGCTGCATCGGCTGCCCGAGCATCTCGGCCTCGGTCCAGCCGAAGAGGCGCCGCGCGCCTTCGCTCCAGGTGAGGATGGTCCCCGCGTCGTCACAGCTGACGATGGCGTAGTCGAACGCGCTGTCGACCATCCGCCGGTAGGCATCGGCGGCCTGCACCGTGGGCGTGGGAGAGGACGCGGACATGACTCCTCGAGGTGGAACGACCCGCAGGCCGAAGCCAGAGCGTAACGACAAACGCCCGGCTTCGTGTGGACTTGATCGCGGTACCCGGGTTTCGCCCGATGCGCGTCTTCGCTCCAGATTGCAGAGCGTTAACTGCTCTTCAGTTTCCAGCCGGCACGAGGAAGTCGCGGCTGATCCGTCCGCCCAGCTCGTTGACGCGGTCCAGGAACTGCGTGAGGAAAGCGTGCAGGCCGGTGGCCAGGATCTCGTCGATGGCGCCGTACTGCAGCTCGGCGCGCAGGCGCCCGGCGCGGCGCTGGGTTTCCGCCGACTGGTCATTGGCCACCACGGCCAGGTTGGCCACCACTTCGTTGAGGCTGGCGTGCAGGGACCGGGGCATGTCGGCGCGCAGGATGAGGAACTCGGCCACGCGCTCGGGCTTGATCACGTCACGGTACACCTTGCGGTAGATCTCGAAGCCGGAGACGCTGCGCAGGATGGCGCTCCAGTGGTAGAAGTCGTACTCCTGGTCCTGCTGGGTGGCCGTGCCGAAGAAGTCGCTGTGCACGGCGTGGAACTTCACGTCCAGCAGGCGGGCGGTGTTGTCGGCCCGCTCCAGGAAGGTACCCAGGCGCATGAAGTGCAGGGACTCGTCCATCAGCATGGTGCCCACGGTGACGCCGCGCGACAGGTGCGAGCGGAACTTGACCCACTCGAAGAACTGGCCGGGGTCGCGCTCGAACTCGCCGACGGCGAGCATGCGATTGACCTCCAGCCAGGTCTGGTTCTGGGTCTCCCAGGTCTCGGTGGTGAGCGTGCCGCGCACGGCCCGCGCGTTCTCGCGCGCGGCGCGCAGGCACGAGACGATGGACGAGGGGTTGTCCGGGTCCTTGACCATGAACTCCATGACGGCCTGCGGCGTGATCTCGCCATGGCGCATGGTGTAGGCCGGCAGCAGCTCGCTGATGGACAGCAGCCCCTGCCACCCCAGCTGTGCCACCGCGGCCGACTGCGGCAGCAACGAGGTCTGGTAGCTCACGTCGAGCATGCGGGCGGTGTTCTCGGCCCGCTCGGTGTAGCGGGACATCCAGAACAGGTGGTCGGCGGTGCGTGAAAGCATGGTGTCGTCCTTGTCGTCACGCCTCGAGGATCCAGGTGTCCTTGGTGCCCCCGCCCTGCGAGGAGTTGACCACCAGCGAACCCTCCTTGAGCGCCACGCGCGTGAGCCCGCCGGGCACCATCTGCACCTGGCTGCCGGTCAGCACGAAGGGGCGCAGGTCGATGTGGCGCGGCGCGATGCCGGCGTCCACGTACGTGGGACAGGTGGACAGGCTGAGGGTGGGCTGCGCGATGTAGCCGGCCGGGTGCGCCTGGACCGCGCGTCGGAAGTCCTCGATTTCCTCCCGGCTCGACGCCGGGCCCACCAGCATGCCGTAGCCGCCGGCGCCATGAACCTGCTTGACCACCAGCTCGGACAGGTGGGAGAGGATGTAGTCCAGCTGGTCGGGCTCGCGGCCCACGTACGTGGGCACGTTCTTGAGGATCGGCTTTTCACCCAGGTAGAACTCGATCATGCGCGGCACATAGGGGTAGATGGACTTGTCGTCCGCCACGCCCGCGCCCACGGCATTGGAGATGGTCACGTTGCCGGCCGCGAAGGCGTCCAGCAGGCCCGGGCAGCCGAGGGTGGAGTCGGGCCTGAACACCGCCGGGTCGAGGAAGTCGTCGTCCACGCGGCGGTAGATCACGTCGACCCGGCGCGGACCGCGCGTGGTGCGCATGTAGACGAAGCGGTCCTTGACGAAGAGGTCCTGCCCCTCCACCAGTTCCACGCCCATCTGCTGGGCGAGGAAGGCATGCTCGAAGTAGGCGCTGTTGTACATGCCGGGCGTGAGCACCACCACCGTGGGATCGGCCGCGCCGGGCTGGGCCGAGGCGCGCAGGGTCTCCAGCAGCAGGTCCGGGTAGTGCATGACCGGCGCGATGCGGTACTGGCTGAACAGGTCCGGGAAGAGGCGCATCATCATGCGCCGGTCCTCCAGCATGTAGCTCACGCCGCTGGGCACGCGCAGGTTGTCCTCCAGCACGTAGTACTCGCCCTCCCCCTGCTCGTTCGGCGCGCGCACGATGTCGATGCCGGCGATGTGCGAGTACACGCGGTGGGGCGTGTAGATGCCCATCATTTCCTTGCGGAACTGCGCATTGCCCAGGACCTGCTCGGCGGGGATGACCCCGGCCTTGAGGATTTCCTGCTCGTGATAGACGTCGTGCAGGAAGCGGTTGAGTGCCGTGACGCGCTGCACCAGGCCCTGCTCCAGGGTGCGCCACTCGTGCGCCGGGATGATGCGCGGGATGAGGTCGAAGGGGATGAGCCGCTCGGTGCCGGCGCCGTCCTCGTCCTTGGCGCCGTAGACCGCGAAGGTGATGCCCACCCGGCGGAAGATCAGCTCGGCTTCCACGCGGCGGGCCCGCATGGCCTCTTCGCTCTGGCGGGCCAGCCAGCGGGCATAGCTTCCGTAGTGCGGCCGCACGGCGGCCGGATCACACTGCAGCGGTCCCGTGCCCTCGGGCGGGCGGGCCAGCATCTCGTCGAAGGTTCTCATTCGCAGCTCCTCGGGGCAGCATAGCAATATCCGGGCCGCCCGAGCCCTGCGGACTTCCCGAAAACGCGCTGCTCATCCGGGCGATTCAGCGGGAACGTGATGCCAGTAGCGTCGGCGGCGCTCGCGCTCGCAGTCGATGCGGTCGGGCGCAGCGGAGGACCAGGTCGCGCCGCCGCACTCGACCGTGGAGCGCAGCTCGACGCCGGCCTCGCGCAAGCGTTGCAGCACGCCCGGCGCCGGATGGCCGAAGCGGTTGCGCCAGCCCGCCTGCACCAGTGCGAGTCGCGGCCGCACCGCCTCGATGAAGACCGCGCTCGACGAGGTCTGGCTGCCGTGGTGAGGGACCAGCAGGAAGTCCGCCTGCAAGGGCGCCGGCTTGTCGGGCGAGCGCGACTGCGCGGCGCGGGCCAGCAACTGGCGCTCCTGCGCCAGTTCGATGTCCCCGGTCAGCAGGGCCGAGCGCCCGCCCGCGGTGACGATCAGCACGCAGCTGAGGGCATTCGGCCGTTGGCGGCCGGCCTCGTAGTCGGCGGCCGCGGGGTGGAGGAACTCGAACTCCACCCCATCCCACTGCCAGCGCTGTCCGGCTTCGCAGCGCGTCGGTCGGCGCAGCGCCGCCACCGGATGGTCCGCTTCGATGGACGACCACAGCCGAGCCCCGGGCTGCGCCGCGAGCACCGCCGGTGCGCCGCCGATGTGGTCCACGTCGCGGTGGCTCACCACGACGATGTCCAGCCGCTCGCCCAGCGCCTGCAACAGCGGCACCAGCACGCGCGAGCCCGCCTCGCTCTCCGGACCCCAGCGCGGCCCGGTGTCGTAGAGCAGCGCATGGCGGGCCGTTCGCACCAGCACCGCGCTGCCCTGGCCCACGTCGGCGGCCAGCAGCTCGAAGGTGCCCGGCGGCGGTCGCGGGGACTGCCACAGCAGCACGGGCAGCAGCAGCGGCAGGCCCAGCACGCGCAGCGCGGGCGGCAGCGGCAGGACCAGCAGCAAGGCCCCGCCAGCGGCGAAGGCCGCCAGCAACAGCGGCGGCGTGGCGGCCTGCCACACCGCGCCGGGCACCTCGGCCAGCGCGCGCAGCACCCAGCCCAGGCCCTCGACCGCAACGGCGGCCAAGTCCCACAGCGGCGGCACGAGCACACCCGCCAGGCCGAGCGGCGTCACCACCAGGGTCACCCAAGGCACCGCCAGCAGGTTGGCCGGCAGGCCGATGAGCGAGACCTGCCCGAAGAGCAGCAGCGTCAGGGGTGCCAGAGCCACCGTCACGACCGCCTGCTCGCGCAGCAGCCCGAGCAGGCGCCCGCCCGGCTCCGCACCACGGGCGAACAGCACGCCGACGGCGGCGAAGCTGAGCCAGAAGCCGGGCTGCACCAGTGCCCAGGGGTCCACCAGCACGACCGCGGCCATGGCCAGCAGCCACACCAGCGGCCAGGGCCACTGCCGCCCGGACAGCCGCAGCAGGCTCACGGCCAGCAGCATCCAGACCGTGCGCTGCGCCGGCACGCCCCAGCCGCTGAAAACCGCATAGGCCGCCGCCAGCAGCACCCCGCCCAGCAGCCCGGCGTGCTGCGCCGGCACGGCCAGGCACAGCCGGGAGCTGCAGCGCCACAGCCGTCCGAGGGCGGCCGTGGCCAGCCAGGCGAAGAGGGTGATGTGCAGGCCTGAGATGCTCACCAGGTGCGACACGCCCGTGGCGCGGAAGACGTCCCAGTCGGCCCGCAGGATGGCGCGCTGGTCCCCCACCACGAGCGCGGCCACGATCCCGGCCGACGCGGGGTCGGCGATACGGGCAAGGATCGCGTCGCGCACCGACTGCCGCGCGCGCTCGATCCCCGGACCGCCCGCATCGAGCCGCTCTCCGGTGCCCACGACATAGCCGGTCGCACGCACGCCCTGCTCCCACAAGGACAGCTCGTGGTCGAAGCCGTGCGGATTGAGTTGTCCATGCGGCGCACGCAGCCGCACCGACAGGCGCCAGCGCTCGCCGGCGCGCAGGACGGGCAAGGGGGCCGCTGCCCCGCGGTCCGGCCACGCGTACCAGCCCAGCAGGAATGGCCCCTGCAGTTCCACCGCCCGGCCCGCACGCGCGGACGCATCGGGCTCGAAGAGGAAGCGCAACCCGCCCTCGACGCGCTGCGGCATCGCGGCGACGCGGCCCTGCACGAGCACCGTGCGGCCCTCCAGGCCAGCCGGCAACGCGCCGCGGGCGTAGTGCGTGGCTCGCAGTCCCGTCAGCGTGAAGCTGGCCGACGCGACTACGAGCAGCAGCGCGGCACGCCCCGCCCAGGTGGCGCGCGGACGCCGCGACGATGCCATCAGGATGGCCACCACGGCCGACGCTGCAAGCGCGGCCCACCACGCCCATGCAGGCGCGAGCTGCGCCTGCTGCAACTGGCAGGCCGCCCCGATCGGAACGCCCGCCAGCATCCAGGCCAGCCCGCGGCCCCTGCCTGTGCCCATGTGAGATCTCCCCGTGGTGAGTCGCCCGCCCGCGCATTCCGTGCGAATCGCACGCAAAAGGAGCGGCAAGCGGCCTTCAAGAGTTTTTATACTTTTTAACTCAGTCAAGTCTAAAGAACTCTTTCCCATGTCCGCTTTCCCAGGAACGTTCACGAGCCCGGCCCGGCCCGCCACCAGGCGCCCGCCGGCGCGCCTGCAGGTCATCGCCGCGGGCAGTCGCCACGACGATCGCGAGTGGCTGTGCGAGCTGCTGGAGATCGGCATGACGGGCGACTTCGCAGTCCAGCCGGTCGTCTCCGGGGAAATGGCGCTGGCCGCGGTGCGGGCGCTGGCCGGCCGGCCCGGCGTGCTCCTGGCCGCGAGCGTGGACGACATGGCGGCCCAGGCGCTGCTCGCGCGCCTGGGCGCAGGGGCCGGCCTGCCGCCCTGTCCGGTGGTGGTGGTCACCGAAGGCACCGGGCGCCAGCAGGGATCGGCACTGCTGCGTGCCGGCGCGCAGGACTACATCGGCCAGGCCTGGCTGAGCCCGCATGGACTGGCGCGGGCGATCGACAACGCGCAGGTACGCTGGTCCCACGAGCGGCAGTTGCGCGAGCACGAGGCGCACCTGCAGCGCAGCGAGGCTTTCCTGCGCGGCATCCTGGATTCACTGCCGCAGCAGGTCCTGGTACTGGACGACCAGGGCCGCATCGAGGCCGTCAACGATTCGTTCCTGCGTTGCGCCGGCACGCACCCTGCGGGCCTGGCCACCGCCCGGCCGGGCGCCGACTACCTCGCGCTGTGCCGGCAGGCCGCCGAGGCGGGTGACGATCCGGGCGCTGTGGCCGTGCTGGAGGGCCTGGAGAAGCTGCTCGATCGCCAGCTGCCCGAATGCCTGCTGGAGTACCGCTGGCAGGGCCATGGGCCGCAGCCATGGCTGATGATGCACGCGCGGCGGCCCTACCACGGGCGCGGCCTGATCGTGAGCTGGGTCGACATCAGCGCCCGCAAGCAGGCCGAAGAGCAGCTGCGGCAGGCCCAGCGCCTGATGCAGACCATCATCGACGGGGCCGGCGCACTGGTCTTCGCCAAGGACCTGGAGGGCCGTTACCTGATGACCAACCAGGCGTGGCAGGCGCACTTCGGGATCGACGAGGACCGTGCGCGCGGCATCACCGACGACGCCGTGTTCGACCCGGAGATGGCGCGGGCGGTGCGGGCCAGCGATCGGCAGGTGCTGGCCCATGGTCGCCGAATCGTGGTGGAGGAATGCGGGGGGCCGCGGGACGCCCCCACGCGCTGGTTGTCCAGCAAGTTCCCGCTGGTGGATGGCTCGGGCCACACCTATGCGGTCTGCGGCGTCTCGATCGAGATCACGCCCCTGCGCCAGGCCCAGGCCGCCCTGCAGGCGCGCGAGCGCGAGCTGCAGGCCGTGGCCGACAACACGCCGGACGTGCTGCTGCGCTTCGACCGGCAGATGCGGCATCGCTTCGCGAACACGGCCATCGAGCGCCTCACCGGCCACGCTCCCGCGCAGTTCCTCGGCCGCACGGCCCGCGAGATCGGCCTGCCGACCGGCGTGTGCCGGCGCTGGGAGGTCGCTGTCGAGGAGGCGTTCCGCGGCGGGCTGGTCCAGCGCGTGAACTTCGATGTGGATGCGCCCACCGGGCGCCGTCACCTGCAGGGCCGCTTCGTGCCCGAGTTCGACGCGGCCGGCCAGGTGGCGCAGGTGCTGGCCGTCCTGCACGACGAAACCGAGCGGCGGCGCGCCGAGCGCAGCCTGCGCCGCCGCACGCGCCTTCTGGTGCGATTGGCCGAAGCCTCGCGCCTGGTCCATCGCAGCCTCTCGGCGGAGGACATCGCCCGGGTGCTCACGGAACAGGCCCGGCGGATCATCGGCGCGGGCCGTGCAGAAACCTGGCTGGCTGGCGACTTCCTCCAGGGCCAGTCCCTGCACGTGGTCTCGACGGCCCAGGCAGCCGTCCGCCAGGGCGCCACGCCGACGCAGGCGCACCCGCACGCCCACCGCACCCTGGCCGTGAAGCACACCGGCCATGCGGGCCAGCTGCTCGGACGGATGCAGCTGTCCGATCCGCGGGACGGCGCCTTCGCCCGCGAGGACAAGGCCGTGCTGGTGCAGTTGGCCGCAATCGCATCCTCGGGCTTCGAGAACGCCAGCCTCTACGCGTCGCTGCGCGAGGCTGACCGGCGCAAGGACCACTTCATCGCCACCCTGGCCCACGAACTGCGCAACCCGCTCGCCCCCATCCGCAACGGCCTGGAAATCCTGCGTCGCACCGGCAAGCTGGTCGGATCGCCGGCCCGCACGCGCGACATGATGGAGCGCCAGCTCTCGCACCTCATCCGGCTTGTGGACGACCTGCTGGACGTCTCGCGCATCAGCCGCGGCAAGATCGAGCTGCGGCGCGAGACGCTGGTGCTGCAGCAAGTGATCGACAGCGCCCTGGAGGCCTGCCGCCCGGCCCTCGATCGAAGCGGCCACGTCCTGGTCCTGCGGCTGCCGAACGAGCCGATCCGCGTCAACGGTGACTTCACCCGGCTGGCGCAGGTGGCCATCAACCTGCTGAACAACGCGGGCAAGCACACGCCCGAGGGCGGCCGCATCCTGCTGGAAGCGGGACAGGATGCGCAGGGCGCCTGGATGCGGATCTCCGACAACGGCTGCGGCATCCCCGCGGACATGCTGCCGCGCGTGTTCGACCTCTTCATCCAGGCCGACGACGCGCTGGCACGGGCGCAGGGTGGACTGGGCATCGGCCTGTCGCTGGTGCGCCAGCTCGTGGAGTTGCACGGCGGCCGCGTGAGCGCAGAGAGCGACGGCCCCGGCCTGGGTAGCCGCTTCACCGTCCACCTGCCGCGCGTCGAGCCGGGCGCGCCGGGCCGCAATCCGGGGTTCGCCAGCGGGTGAGCCTTGGCAGCCGTCCTACGCTGAGCCATCGCGCGGGCTGCGATGCTCGGGGTCGTGCTGGTTGCGCTTTCCATCCTCGTCACCATCCTGATCGCGCTCGTCGTGGTCAACCTGAGCGTGGGCGAGCGCCGCGTGGAGCAGGAGGTCGAGCACCTCTACAGCCTGGACGATCCGCAGTTCTTCCGCTCCATGGGGCTGCTGCTCGGTCCGGAGATCACGCACGGCAACCGCATCAAGGAGCTGGTCAACGGCGACCAGATCTTCCCCGAAATGCTCGAAGCCATTCGCGGCGCGCAGCGGACGGTGCTCTTCGAGACCTTCATCTACTGGTCGGGCGACATCGGCACGCAGCTCGCGCAGGCCATGGCCGAGCGGGCGCGCGCCGGCGTGAAGGTGCATGTGCTGCTCGACTGGTTGGGCAGCCTCCGGGTCGATCCCGAGGTGCCCAAGCTTCTGAGCGAAGCAGGCGTCGAAGTGCGCCTGTTCCATCCACTGCACTGGTACCACCTCGGACGCATGAACAACCGCACCCACCGCAAGCTGCTGATCGTGGACGGCCGCATCGGCTTCACGGGCGGCGTCGGCATCGCGCCGCAGTGGACCGGCAACGCCCAGGACCCGGAGCACTGGCGCGACTCGCATTTCCGGGTCGAGGGACCGGTCGTCGCGCAGATGCAAAGCGTGATGTTGTCCAACTGGAGCAAGACCACCGGCTGCATCCTGCACGGCGAGGACTACTTCCCCGCGCTCGAGCCCGTGGGGGACCAGCCCGCGCAGATGTTCGCCAGCTCCCCCAGCGGCGGCAGCGAGAGCATGACGCTGATGGTTCACCTGGCCATCACGGCCGCGGTGCGCACGATCGACATCGGCAGCGCCTACTTCGTCCCCGATGCCATCAGCTGCAAGGCCATCTGCGCCGCCCTCAAGCGCGGCGTGCGCGTGCGCGTGATCACGCCCGGCAAGCACACGGACGAGGCCACGGTACGGCGCGCCTCGCGCGGCCTGTGGGGTGACCTGCTCGAACACGGCCTGGAGATGTACGAGTACCAGCCCACCATGTTCCATGTGAAGGTGATGATCGTGGACGGCATCCTCACCTCGGTCGGCTCGACCAACTTCGACCCGCGCTCCCTGCACCTGAACGACGAGGCCAACCTGAACGTGTACGACCGCGAGTTCGCCGCGCGCATGACCGCCCTTTTCGAGGCCGACCTGCGGCTGTGCCACCGCATCACGCTGGCCGAGTGGCAGCACCGCCCGGTGCGCGAGAAGGTCCACGAACGTCTGGCGACGCTGCTCGCGCCGGTGCTGTAAGGGGCGCGGATCGATGCAGTACCGTGTCCCGGGTCCTTCCGCGAGCGCCGCGCTGCGCCTGCTCGCGGCGCCGCTGCTGGCCGCCCTTCTCCTGATGCCCCTGCGGCTCGCCGCCCAGGCCGCCCCCGCGCCGGCCGACCCGGCCGCCGCCCCGTCCGCAGCCAATGCGGTCGAAGACGAGCGCGAGGCCAAGGCCTTCGACCTGGAGGTGCGCGCACCGGACGAGCTGAAGGAGCTGCTCGAAAAGCACCTGAGCCTGCAGCGCTTCCGGGACGTGCCCGACCTGGAGGACGCCGAGATCGAGCGCCTCGTGGCCGTGGCCGAGACCGAAGTGCGCCAGCTCGTGGCCACGCAGGGCTACTTCGCACCCGTGGTGGAGATCCGCATCGAGCGCGAGCGCCAGCCCACGCGCGTCGTGGTGGTGGTGCAGCCGCGCGAGGCCGCACAGGTGGAGGCGGTGGAGATCGGATTCGAAGGCGCCGTGGCGCAAAGCAGCGACCCGACCGCCGTCGCCCAGCGCGAGACCATCCGCGACGAGTGGGCGCTGCCGCCCGGCGAGCGCTTCACGCAGGAAGCATGGAGCGAGGCGAAGGAGCAGGCGCTGCAGGTCCTGCTGGCCAAGCGCTACCCGCTGGCGAAGATCAGCTACAGCCTGGCTGCCGTGAACGCCGGCGCCTCGCGCGCACGCCTGGGCCTGCGCCTGGACTCCGGGCCGCTCGTGCGCCTGGGCGAGCCGGTGGTGATCGGCGCCGAGCGCTACCCGAAGGTCATTGCCGAGCGCATCGCGCGGCTGGCGGTGGGCAGCGTCTATGACCGCCAGGACATCTTCGACGCGCAGCTGCGCCTGACCGGCAGCGGCTACTACGACACCGCCTTCATCTTCGTCGATTCGGCCCAGAACCCGGAGGCGGCACCGGTGCAGATCAACGTGCGCGAGGCCGACCAGCACAAGTGGGTGCTCGGCGTCGGCCTGACCACGGACCTGGGGCCGCACGCCTCGGTCGAGTACCGCAACAACGCCTGGCCCACGTCCTACTGGCTGACCAAGGCGCGGCTGCAGATCGAGAAGAAGGCCCCCGTGGCGGAGGTGGAGCTGCTGTCCATTCCGGGTGAGGACGGCTGGCGCTGGGGCGGCCTCGCCCGCGCCTCGCGCCTGCTGGACGACGACGGCCTGGAGACCCGGGCGCTGCGCCTGCGGGGCGGCCGCAGCCGGCTGAGCGACAACATCGAGCGCGAGATGTACCTGCAGCTCGACCGCGCGAGCGTGCGCGACACCACCGGCCTTCCCAGCGTGGAGCGCGGCGACGGCAGCGCCATCACGGCCAACTACAACGTCACCTGGCGCTACTTCGACAGTCCCACCCTGCCCACCCGCGGCTGGGGCGTGGGCGTGGAGCTGGGGGCGGGCTACACGCTCACCGGCGAGCGCAGTCCGTTCCAGCGCACCGTGCTGCGCGGAGCCCGCTACGTGCCGCTGGAATCCTCGCGCCTGCTGCTGCGCGCCGAGACCGGCGCCGTATTCGCCGCCGACGAGGCCGAGATCCCGTCCACCTCGCTGTTTCGCACCGGTGGCGACACCACCGTGCGCGGCTACGGCTATCGCGAGATCGGGGTCACCCGCGCCAACGGCGTCGATGCCCCGGGGCGCTATCTGGTGGTGGGCAGCATCGAGTGGATGCGGCCGATCCGGCGCAACGACCAGCCGACCAACCTGGAGCACACGCTCTTCATCGACGCCGGCGCCGTGGCCGACGAGCCCGGCCAGCTCGATCCCAAGCTGGGCATCGGCACCGGCGTGCGCTACCTCAGCCCCATCGGTGCGCTGCAGGCCAGCATCGCCTACGGCGTCGATGCCCGGCGGCTGCGGCTGCACCTGTCGGTGGGAGTGGTGTTTTGAGTACCCGCAGCCTCCCACGGCGGACGGTGCGGGCGCTGGCCTTCGTGCTGCTGGGCCTGCTCGCACTGCTGCTGGTGGCGGCCGCCTCCCTGTGGTGGTGGAGCGGCACGCAAGGCTCGCTCGACTGGGCGCTGCGGCGCTTCGGCGAGCCGGCCGGCCTGCGGGTGCAGGGGGCCACCGGCTCGCTGCGCGAAGGCCTGCTGGCCCAGGAGCTGCGCTGGGAAAGCGACGGGCTGCAGGTGCAGGCGCGCGGCGTGGACCTGGCCTGGGACCCGCGCGCCCTGCTCGGCCGCCAGCTGCGCGTGGACCGGCTGCGGGCCGAGTCCCTGGACATCGTGGACGAGCGGCCGGCGCAGGCCGGGCCGAACGCCCCGCCCGAGTCCCTCGAGTTGCCCTTCCCCGTGGCCCTGGAGGAGTTCGCCGTCGGCCGCTTGCGCTGGCTGGGCACCACGCCGGTCGAGGCGCGCCAGCTCACCGGCAAGTACCGCTACGACGGCTCGCAGCACCGGCTGGAGATCGGCAACGTGGAACTCGACCAGGGCCGTCTCCAGGGCGAGCTGACCCTGGGCGACCGTGCCCCCTTGCCCCTGCAGGCTGCCTTCAAGGGCGAACTGCGCGCGCCCGTGCCGGGCCGCGCGCAGCCGCTGCCGCTGCGCTTCGAGGCGCGCGCCCAGGGACCGCTCACGCAGCTCGCCGTGAGTGCCCAGCTGCGCGGCGACCCACAGGCCTTCGCCGCGGGCCGTGTCCCGTCGGCCGACGTGCAGGCCGTGGTGGCTCCCTGGGCCGAGGCGCCGGTGAAGGAAGCGCAGGCGCAGGTGGAGAACCTGGACCTGGCCATCCTGCAGCCTGGCCTGCCCCAGTCCGACCTGGCCGGCCGGCTGCAGCTCACGCCCCAGGCCGAAGGCACGCTGGCCCTGCAGGCGCAGCTGTCCAACCGCCTGCCCGGTCCCTATGACCGGGGCCGGCTTCCCTTCTCGCAAATCGACGCCAGGGGCGACTGGCGCCCCGGCGGGGCGGCCGTCGTCGAGCAGTTCCGCGCCCAGGTGGGCGCGGGCAGCGCCGAGGGCCAGGGCCGCTGGGATCCGGAGAAGGGCTTCGAGCTCAACGCGCAGGTGCGTGCGCTCGACCCCTCCCTCGTCTATTCCGAGATGGGCTCGGAGCCGCTGACCGGTGGCGTGAACGTCCGCGGACAGGGCGAGGACTTCGAACTGGACATCGACCTGCAGTCGCCGGGCGCCGCGCCGGCGCAGCGTCGCTCGGTCGCTCCGGCCCCGCGGGCGCGCCTCGCGGGCGCGATGACGCTGCCCGCGCTCACCTGGGTTTCGGCGCCCACGGCGCCGGCGCGGCCCGCGGCCGCGGCGCCGTCCCCACCCGGCGCAGCGTCACCGACCGCTCCCGCCAGCGCGGCCCCGCCTGCGGCCTCCACGGCGCCGGCCGCACCCGCCGCTGAAGCACCGCAGCAGGAGTTCCGGGACCTGCTCGAGGCGCTCAAGCTGCGCCGCCTGATCGGCAAGGCGCGCTGGTCCAAGGGCGAACTCATCCTGCCCGACGTGGACGTGCAGACGCAGGACGCGCGACTGCGCGGCAGCCTGCGCGTGAACCCGCGCGAACGCTCCGGCCAGGGCAAGCTCCAGCTCCAGGCGCCCGGCATGAACGCCCGCATCGACGGCAGCATCGCCGCGCGCAGCGGCCAGGGCACGCTGGACCTGCAGGCCGGCGATCTGGCGCGGGCCCTGCGCTGGATCCGCACCCTCCCGCGCATTCCGCAGGAGCTGATCCCGCCCTTGCAGGGCCGCGCCGATGTCGACCTGCAGTGGCAAGGCGGCTGGGAGAACCCCAGCGTGCAGGTGGACGTGAAGGCGCCGCAGCTGCGCTTCGATGCCTCGGCCGCGACGAACTTTCGCAGCGACTGGCGCGAGCTCCTGCAGGCCCTTCAGGTGCGCGCGCTGGACGCCAGGGCACGCTGGTCGGACGGCCAGCTGAGCGTCTCCGGGCTGGACCTGCGCACGGCCGACGCGCGGCTGCGGGGCACGCTGCAGGCGCAGCCCGGCGCGCCCTCTGGCGAAGGGCGGCTGCGACTGGAGGCGCCCGGCCTGGCCGTGCTGTTCGACGGCAAGCTGGCCGCGCGCAGCGGGGGCGGAACCCTGGAGGTGCGCGCCAGCGAACTCGCCCGCGCCACCCGCTGGATCCAGAGCCTGCCGCGCGTGCCGCAGGACCTGATTCCACCCCTGGAGGGCACGGCCCGCCTGGACCTGGACTGGCGCGGGGGCTGGGAAGACCCCCAACTACAGGCCCAGCTGCGGGCGCCGCAGCTGCGACTGCCACCGGCCGCGGGCGAGGAAGGCGGGCAGCCGCTCGTTCTGCGCGACCTCGCGCTGGACCTCGACGGCGACCTCGACGACGCGCAGGTCGCCCTGGAAGCGACGGCCGTGATGCAGGACCTGCGCGCGCGCGTGCAGGTGGAGGCAGACGTGCAGCGCAGCGCAGACGCCTGGCGCCTGCAACTGGAGGCTCTGCGGCTGGCCGCCAGCGGCATCGGCGGCGTGCCGGGCGACTGGCGCCTGGCCCTGCAGGAGCCCGTCAGCGTCCTCTGGCAGCCCGGGGGCGTCCTGCAGCTGTCACCCGGCAGCGCGACGCTGCAGCCGCCCGGACAAGGCACGCAGCCTGCCCGCATCGCCTGGGAGGCCACGCAGTGGGAGCCGGGCAATCTGCGGACGGCCGGCCGCATCCAGGGCGTGCCGCTGGAGTGGGTCTCCCTCTTCACCGGGGGCGAGCTGCTGGGCGGGCAACTGGCCGGCGACCTGCGCTTCGACGGCCGCTGGCAGCTTCGCACCGGCGGCGACACCCTGGACCTGCAGGCCAGCGTGGAGCGCAGCGCGGGCGACCTCTTCGTGCTGGCCGAGGGTGCGAACGGCGAAACGCTGCGCCTGCCCGCCGGCATCCGCGAGGCGCAGCTCACGTTGCGCGGTGACGGCCAGCGCCTGGTCGCCGGGCTGCAGTTCGACAGCGAACGCGCCGGGAGCATCCAGGGGCAGGTCTCCACCCCGCTGGCGCGCGGCGGGCCGCTCGGCTGGGAGCTGACCGAACCGGCGCCGCTGTCCGGGCAGTTGCGCGCCTCGCTGCCGCGCCTGCGGGCCTGGTCCCTGCTCGCGCCGCCCGGCTGGCGCGTGCGCGGCTCGATGCAGGCGCAGGTGGACGTGGGCGGAACGATCGACGAACCGCGCCTGGACGGCACCGTGACGGCGCAGGACCTGGCGGTGCGCTCGATCACCGAAGGCATCGCCTTGCAGGACGGGCGCCTGCGCGCGCGACTGGAGGGCCAGCGGCTGGTCATCGAGGAACTGCTGTTCCGCGGCCCAGGCGCCAATGGCGGCACCCTCACCGCAACGGGCAGCGCCGGCCTGGGGCCGTCCGGCTTCGAGTTGCGGCTGGACGCGGACCTGGACCAGCTGCGCGCCAGCGTGCGCAACGACCGGCAGCTCACGGTCTCGGGCGATGCCCGCGCGGTCGTCGGGCCGCAAGGCGTAGAGGTCACGGGCGACCTGCGGGTGGACCGGGCCCTGATCGTGCTGCCCGACGAAACGGCGCCCCAGCTGAGCGAGGACGTGGTCGTGACCAACCTGCCGCCGGGCGTGGTGCTGCGGCCCGAGGCCCGGGCGGCCGGCGGCGGCCTGCCCCTGCGGCTGGACCTTGCCATCGACCTGGGCCAGGACTTCCAGGTCCGCGGACGCGGCATCGATGCCGGGCTGCGCGGCCAACTCCAGGTGAGCGGGACGGATATCGCCGAGCCGCAGGTCAACGGTGAAGTCCGCATCGTGCGGGGCGAATTCGCCGCCTACGGCCAGCGGCTGAACATCGAACGCGGCATCCTGCGCTTCAACGGGCCGGCCACCAACCCGGCGCTGGACATCCTGGCCGTGCGGCCGCGCATGGAGCCGGCCGTCGGCGTGCAGGTCACCGGCCGCGCCGAGGCGCCGGACATCCGCCTCTATTCGGCTGCCCCGATGTCCGAGGCGGAAAAGCTGTCCATGCTGGTGCTGGGCCGCTCGTCCAGCACGGGCGGTGCCGAGGCGGCGCTGCTGCAGCGGGCGGCGCTGGCCCTGCTCACCAGCCGCGGCGGCGGGACCGGCGGCGGGGCGGGCGGCATCGCCGGCCTCATCGGACTGGACGAGCTGTCGGTGCGGCGCAGCGACGAGTCGGGTGCCGCCCTGGCCATCGGCAAGCAGATCGGCGAGAAGCTCTACGCCTCCTTCGAGCGCAGCCTCTCGGGGGCGCTGGGCACGCTCTACGTCTTCTACGACATCACCAGCCGCCTCACGCTGCGGGCCGAGACCGGCGGGCGCACGGCCGTGGACCTGATCTACCGCTTCAGCTACAACTGAAAGCCGCTGGCTTCCGAGGGGCCGGACGCGCTCTGGTAAGGTCCGGCCCGTTCATTCCACGTTCTGTCATGCCATGAGCCTGAAGCTGAAGTTCTTCGCGGCCGCCCTGTCGGCCACCCTGCTGGCCGCCTGCGGCGACAAGCCTGCCACCACCTCCGCCGCGCCCGCCGGCCCCACCGGCACGCAATCGGCCACGCAGGCGCCCTCCCCGGCCGCCATCGCCGCCGAAGCCAAGGGCTTCACCGTCGGCTCCGAGATGAACGTGCGGCGCGTCTTCGTCTTCTTCGACCCGCAGTGCCCGCACTGCGCGGCCTTGTGGCAGGCGGCCAAGCCCCTGCGCTCGCAGGCGCGCTTCATCTGGATCCCGGTGGGGCTCATGAACCCGAACAGCACCCTGCAGGGCGCGACCCTCCTGGCCGCCAGCGACCCGGTGGAGGCCATGGACCGCCACGAGGCGTCCATCCTCGCCAAGCAGGGCGGCATCGCGCCGGCCGCGGACATCGAGGCACAGAAGCAGGCCGTGGCCGCCAACACCGCGCTCATGAACCGCTATGGTTTCGCGAGCGTGCCCACCATCGTGGCCAACCACGCCGTGACCGGCGAGGTGGTGGTCAAGGAGGGCAGCATGCCCACGTCGGTCCTGGCCAACGCGCTGGGGCTGCAGGTGCCGGCCGGGAACTGAAGGTGTGAATGAATCTACTGCGCGCCCCGATCTGGCGCCTGCGCTTCTCGCCGTACCCAGGTACGGCTGCGATGCTCCGCGCCACCTCGGGCCGCTCGCTACGATTCCTTCACACCTTCAGGCTCACGCGCCTCCACGTCAGTGACGCCGAGGCGCCGGTTCGGGACATGGCTGCGGTTCGCGTCGGCGCGCGGCGTGCGGCTCGCCGGAGCCGCCTTCTCGGCGGCCGCCCGGTAGAAGCGCCCGAAACCCGCGCGCGGGTCCATGCGCATGGCGAAGGGCACGATGGGCCGGCCGGTCAGGCGCGCCCAGCCGGCGTACAGCCCCCAGCCGGCCAGAAGCACCAGGCCGGCAAAGGCCAGGCTCAGGGCCACGACCAGGCCGACGGCCAGCAGGACGAGGCTGGTCAGGAGACGGAGGAGCCGCCCGAGGAAATCATTCATTCGAGTGCGTCGTTGATGGAGAAGACGGGCTGAACCCCGTCGTCAATGGACAAGGCGGGGACCGCGTCCCCGCCCCGTGTGACAGCCCTCGCGCCCGATAGTTCAGGCCTCGGCTTCTTCGGCCGCCGGCTGCGCGTTGCCGAATTTGAACACGCCCGGCTCGCGCACCGGATCGACCTCGACCGGAATCGCGCTCTTGGGCGGGAAGCGCCCCTCCAGGATGAGCTTGGACAGCGGGTTCTCGATGCGCTGCTGGATCGCCCGCTTGAGCGGCCGGGCGCCGAACACCGGATCGAAGCCCACCTTGGCCAGTTCCTCCAGCGCCGCCTCTGAGACCTGCAGGCGCAGGTCCATCTTGGCGAGCCGCCGCTCCAGCACCTGCAGCTGGATGCGCGCGATCTGCGCGATGTGCGCGGCGCCCAGGCCGTGGAAGACCACCGTTTCGTCGATGCGGTTGAGGAACTCCGGACGGAAGTGCGACTTGAGCTCGTCCCAGACCGCTTCCTTGACGTCCTCGTAGGGCTTGCCGACCATGGCCTGGATCATGTGCGAGCCGATGTTGCTGGTCATCACGATGACCGTGTTCTTGAAGTCCACGGTACGGCCCTGCCCGTCGGTCAGGCGCCCGTCGTCCAGCACCTGCAGCAGCACGTTGAAGACGTCGTGGTGCGCCTTCTCGACCTCGTCGAGCAGGATGACGCTGTAGGGCTTGCGCCGCACGGCCTCGGTGAGGTAGCCGCCCTCCTCGTAGCCCACGTAACCCGGGGGCGCGCCGATCAGGCGGGCCACGGAGTGCTTCTCCATGAACTCGCTCATGTCCACGCGAATGAGGTGCTCCTCGGTGTCGAAGAGGAAGCTCGCCAGCGCCTTGCACAGCTCGGTCTTGCCCACGCCGGTCGGGCCCAGGAACAGGAAGGAGCCGGTCGGGCGGTTGGGGTCCGACAGCCCCGAGCGCGAGCGGCGGATGGCGTTGGCCACGGCGCTGATCGCCTCGTCCTGGCCGACCACGCGCTGGTGCAGGCGCTCCTCCATCTGCAGCAGCTTCTCGCGCTCGCCCTGCATCAGCTTGGAGACCGGGATGCCGGTGGCGCGCGCCACGACCTCGGCGATCTCCTCGGCGCCGACCTGCGTGCGCAGCAGCTGCGGCTTGCCGGACTTGGCCTTGCCGCTTTCCTGCGCCTGGGCGTCCTTGAGCTTGCCTTCCAGTTCCGGAAGCTTGCCGTACTGCAGCTCGGCGACCTTGTTGAAGTCGGCCTTGCGCTTGAACTCCTCGATCTGGAACTTGACCTTCTCGATCTCCTCGCGGATCTGCGCGCTGCCCTGCGCCGTGGCCTTCTCGGCCTTCCAGATTTCCTCCAGGTCGGCGATCTCCTTGTGCAGCTTGCCGATCTCGTCCTCGATCAGGCCCAAGCGCTTGCGGGATGCCTCGTCGGTCTCCTTCTTCATGGCTTCGCGCTCGATCTGCAGCTGGATCATGCGGCGGTCCAGGCGGTCGATGGCTTCGGGCTTGGAGTCGATCTCGATCTTGATCTTGCTGGCGGCCTCGTCGATGAGGTCGATGGCCTTGTCCGGAAGGAACCGGTCCGTGATGTAGCGGTGCGAGAGCTCGGCCGCCGCCACGATGGCCGGGTCGGTGATGTCCACGCCGTGGTGCGCCTCGTACTTCTCCTGCAGGCCGCGCAGGATGGCGATGGTGGCCTCCACCGTGGGCTCGCCCACCAGGATCTTCTGGAAGCGGCGCTCCAGCGCGGCGTCCTTCTCGATGTACTTGCGGTATTCGTCCAGCGTGGTCGCACCCACGCAGTGCAGCTCGCCACGCGCCAGCGCCGGCTTGAGCATGTTGCCTGCGTCCATGGCGCCCTCGGCCTTGCCGGCGCCCACCATGGTGTGCAGCTCGTCGATGAAGACGATGGTCTGGCCCTCGTCCTTGGCCAGCTCGGAGAGCACGTTCTTCAGGCGCTCCTCGAACTCGCCGCGGTACTTGGCGCCGGCCAGCAGCGCCGCCATGTCCAGCGAAAGCACGCGCTTGTTCTTGAGCGTCTCGGGCACCTCACCGGCCACGATGCGCTGCGCGAGGCCCTCGACGATGGCGGTCTTGCCCACGCCGGGCTCGCCGATCAGGACCGGGTTGTTCTTGGTGCGCCGCTGCAGCACCTGGATGGCGCGGCGGATCTCCTCGTCGCGGCCGATCACGGGGTCCAGCTTGCCCATGCGGGCGCGCTCGGTGAGGTCCAGGCAGTACTTCTTGAGCGCCTCGCGCTGGCCTTCCGCCTCGGCGCTGTTGACGTTCTGGCCGCCGCGCACGGCGTCCACCGCCGCCTCCAGCGACTTGCGCGACAGGCCGTGCTCGCGCGCGATGCGGCCGACATCCTGCTTGCTGTCGGCCACGGCGAGCATGAAGAGTTCGCTGGCGATGTACTGGTCGCCGCGCTTGAGGCTTTCCTTCTCGGCCCCCTGCAGCAGGGTGACCAGCTCGCGGCCGATCTGCACCTGCTCCTGGCCCTGCACCTGCGGGCGCTTGTGCATGGCAGCCTCGGCCGAAGCCAGCAGCCCGGGCACGTTGACGCCGGCGCGCTGCAGCAGCGCGGCCGGGCCATCCTCCTGGCGCAGCATGGCCACGAGCACGTGCTCCGGTTCGATGTAGGCATGGTCGTTCGCCAGCGCGAGGCTCTGCGCTTCGCTCAGGGCTTCGGCGAACTTGGTGGTGAGTTTGTCGAGTCGCATGTTGTCCAACGCTCCTGGTTGCACCGCAGCTTTAGGCCCGACCCCGCGATTTCAAGGGTCATCCGGCCCGCATCAGCGTACTGCGGCCGCGCCGCGATGCGCCGGCGCCGCATCGCAGGAGTCGCGCCGCTGCGTCAAATGAAGGCAAATGCCCCAGCTGAGGTCGCCGCCTGGCTGCGGGTATCCTCGGCGACTCGCGGTCCCATCCACTCCGTTCGAGCAGACGAGGGCTCAACAAACAGCGGACCCTCAAGCCCGTCTCGGCCCACAAACCGTTCGGGCTGAGGCTGTCGAAGCCCTGCGCCAGAGGACCACGCGAGCCCTTCGACAAGCTCAGGACAGGACCTTCGACAAGCTCAGGACAGGCCCTTCGACAGGCTCAGGGCGAACGGATGTGTTTGATCGGCCGCCGTCAGACACCTACCTTCTTCAACAATGCCTTCTTCTCCCTCTTCCACCCGCCGCCACCTGCTCGCCGCACTCGCGCTCTCACCCCTGGCCTGCGCCTTCGCACAGTCGGCCTCGCCCATCCGCCTGCTGGTGGGCTTCCCGCCCGGCGGCGGCAGCGACGCCATCGCCCGCACCCTGGCAGACAAGCTCAAGGACGTGCTCGGCGCACCGGTGGTGGTGGAGAACCGCGCCGGCGCGGGCGGCCAGATCGCCGCCCAGGCCCTGAAGGCCGCGCCGGCCGACGGCCGCACCTTCTTCCTGAGCCACGACCACACCGTCGCCATCCTGCCGCTGGTGACGCGCAACCCCGGCTTCGCGCCCGCGACGGATTTCGTGCCGGTGGCCGGCTTCGCCACCTTCGCCAACGCGCTGGCCGTCTCGAGCGGCACCCCGGCGCGCAGCGTGGACGAGTACGTGAAGGCGGTGCGCAGCACGGGCGGCAAGGACACGATCGGCGTGCCGGCACCGGGCTCCATCCCCGAGTTCCTGGTGGACATGATCGGCCGGAAATACCAGCTCGACCTGCAGGCCGCGCCCTACCGCGGAAGCGCTCCCATGATGGCCGACATGCTGGGCAACCAGATCAAGGCCGGCATCGGTTCCATCCCCGACTTCATCGAGAACCACCGCGCCGGCAAGCTGCGCATCGTGGCCGTGATCGGCGACAAGCGGCAGCCCCTGCTGCCCGAGGTGCCCACCTTCGCGGAACTGGGCTTTTCCAACCTGGACGACCTGCCGTATTACGGCGTCTTCGCGCCGGCCGGAACGCCGGCCGCCGAACTGGACCGCTTCGGCCAGGCGCTGCAGAAGGTGGTGGCGATGCCCGAGGTGCGCGAGCGTCTCACGGCCATGGGCCTGAACGTGGGCTACCAGCCGCAGGCCGCGTTCGCCGGCACGGTGCGCCGGTACGGCCAGACCTGGGAGCGCATCATCCGGTCCAGCGGCTTCGAGCCCAAGTGAGCATTCAGCCGGCGTTGGTACCGGCGATTCCCCACCGGGCGAGCGCCGCGTCGTCGCTCACCCGGGCATCGACCCAGCGCTCACCCTCGGGCGTGCGCTCCTTCTTCCAGAACGGCGCCTGGGTCTTGAGGTAGTCCATCAGGAACTCGCAGGCCTGGAAGCTCTGGCCGCGGTGCGCCGAGGTGACGGCCACCAGCACGATCTGGTCCTGCGGCTGCAGCGGCCCCACGCGGTGGATGACGCGCACGGCGCGGATGTCGAAGCGGCGCAGGGCCTCGTCGATCATGGCCTCGATGGACGCCTCGGTCATGCCGGGGTAGTGCTCCAGCTCCATGGCGCTCACGGCGCTGCCCTCGCTGCGGTCCCGCACGGTGCCCACGAAACTGCACACGGCGCCCACCCCTGCGTCGCCCGCGCGCAGGGCCGCCACTTCGGCGCCGAGGTCGAAGTCCCCGGCCTGGATGCGAACGCGCGCGGACGCCATGGCCATCCCCTTCAGCCCCCGGTGACCGGGGGGAAGAACGCGACCTCGGCCCCCTCGCGAAGGGCCGTGGTTTCATCGGCCATGACCTGGTCGATGGCCATGCGCAGGGCCCGCTCGCGTGAGAGCGCTTCGGCATGGCGCCCGCCACGGTCGATCAACTGCTCGCGCAGCGCGCCGAGCGTGGTGGCCTCGGTGTCGATGGTTTCCGAGGCGGTGCCGATGGCCTCGCGAACCGAGGCGAAGTAACGCAGCGAGAGCTTCATGACAGCAGTTGCGCAAGGTCGAGGAAAGGCACCGCTTCGCCGCGCTGGATGGTGCGGCCGGCCGCGACATCGACCAGCCCGTCGCACCAGGCCGCCGAGGTGAGCACGCCCGAGCTCTGGTTGGGGAACAAGGCGAGTCCGCCTTCGCCGTCGCGCCGCACGCGCAGGAACTCGCGCCGCTTGTCCGCGCGCGGCCAGTCGAAGTGGGCGGGCAGCGCGCTGGCCACCGGTGCCAGCTGCGTGGCGCCCTGGAGCTTGAGCAGGAAGGGCCGTACCAGCAGCAGGAAGGTGACGAAGCTGGACACCGGGTTGCCCGGCAGGCCGATGAAGTGGCACTCGCCGTCCGCTTGCCTGCCGACGACACCGTAGGCGAAGGGCTTGCCCGGCTTCATGGCGATCTGCCACAGGTCCAGCCGGCCGAGCTGCTGCACGGCCGGCTTGATGTGGTCTTCCTCCCCCACGGAGACGCCGCCGCTGGTGAGGATCAGGTCGTGCGAACCCGCGGCCGAGCGCAAGGCCTCCAGCGTGGCCTCGCGCCGGTCGGGCACGATGCCCAGGTCCGAGACCTCGCAGCCCAGGCGCAGCAGCAGGCTGCGCAGGAAGAAACGGTTGGAGTTGTAGATGGCCCCGGGCGGCATGCGCTCGGGCGGCAGCTCGCCGGGCATGACCAGCTCGTCGCCGGTGGAGAACAGGGCCACGCGAGGACGCTGCGCCACCTCCAGCCGCGCCATGCCGATGCCGGCGGCCAGGCCCAGGGCCGCGGGGCCGAGGCGCTCACCGGCGCGCAGGATGGTGGCGCCCCGCGTGACGTCCTCGCCGCTGCGGCGGATCCAGGCGCCGGCCGGGGCCGGCTTGAGGATGCGGACCTGGCCTTCTTCCTGCGCCGGCGCGGTGTCTTCCTGCATGACGACGGCGTCGGCGCCCTGCGGCACCGGCGCGCCGGTGAAGATGCGCGCCACGCTGCCGGGCGCGAGCGGCGCGGCCGCCGCGCCCGCGGGGATGCGTTGGCTCACCGGCAGCGCCGCGCCCTGCTCGAGGGCCCGCGCCACCTCGGCGCTGCGCACCGCGTAGCCGTCCATGGCGCTGTTGTCCTGCGGCGGCACCTGCAGGGCCGAGACCAGGTCCTGCGCGAGCACGCGCCCGTCGGCGTCGAAGGTGGAGACGGTCTCGCGGCCCGCGAGCGGCCGCGCGTGCGCCAGCAGCTCGGCCAGCGCATCGTCCAAAGGCCGCAGGGTGGGACGCGCCGCATTCATGCGTAGATCTCCGGGCGATAGTCGAATCGCTCGCCATTGTCGGTCAGCCACTGGGCGACCGCGTCGGGGTCGTTGAGGTCCAGCACGGGCCGCAGGGTCGCCTCGGGCAGATTCGCCGGCTCGTCCGTGGCGATGGCGACGATGAAGTCGTCATCCATGTAGCGCGCCGGCTTGCCCGCGGATGCCCGCCAGACCTCGACCTTGAGCAGGTTGCTCTCCTTGAAGCCCTCGACCAGCACCCAGTCCACGCCCTCCCACAGCTCGGCGACGAGGTGGTGCACCGACAGCCGCGCGGGCTGCTCGAACTCGCGGATCAGGGCCAGGCGCCGCTCGGACGCGACCACCACCTCGAAGGCGCCGGCCTCGCGGTGGCGATAGGTGTCCTTGCCCGGATGGTCGATGTCGAAGGCATGGTGCGCATGCTTGACCACCGATACGCGCAGCCCGCGCAGCCTGAGCGCAGGAATGAGGCGCTCGACCAGCGTCGTCTTGCCCGAGCCGGAGTAGCCGGCGAAACCCACTACCTTCATGTCGTCCTGCCGTTTCGTGCCGCGCTCACGCGCAATGCGCCGCGATGTAGTCCTTGACCCTGCCCACGTCGGCCGGCAGCACCGTCACGCGGCGCGGCAGCAGCTCGATGCCCTCGAAGCGCGCCGGCCGCTCGGGCTCGCGCCGCAGCGCTTCGACGATGGTGGCGGCGAACTTGATGGGAAGCGCCGTCTCCAGCACGATCATGGGCACGCCGGGCTGGCGGTGCTCGCGCGCGACCTTCAGGCCGTCGGCCGTGTGCGTGTCGATCATCCGGTGATGCTTCTCGTACACCTCGCGGATGGTGGCCAGGCGGTCGGCATGCGTGCTGCGGCCGCTGCGGAACCCGAAGCGATCGCGGGCGAGCGGCAGCTCGGCGGACAGGTCGAAGCGCCCTTGCTGCTGCAGGGCCGCTGCGAACAGCGCGCGCACGCGCTCGCCGTCACGCCCCAGCAGGTCGAAGACGAAGCGCTCGAAGTTGCTGGCCTTGGAGATGTCCATGCTGGGGCTGGAGGTCTCGTACGTGTCGGCGGCGCCGCGCACGCGGTAGATGCCGGTGCGGAAGAACTCGTCGAGGACGTCGTTCTCGTTGGTGGCGACCACCAGCGTCTCGATGGGCAGGCCCATCATGCGCGCGACGTGCCCGGCGCAGACATTGCCGAAGTTGCCCGAAGGCACGGCGAAGCTCACGCGTTCGCCCTCGCCGCGCGTGGCCTGGAACCAGCCGGCGAAGTAGTACACCACCTGGGCCACGAGGCGCGCCCAGTTGATGGAGTTGACCGTTCCAATGCGCAAGCGCCGCTTGAACTCCAGGTCATTGGAGACGGCCTTGACGATGTCCTGGCAGTCGTCGAAGACGCCTTCGATGGCCAGGTTGTGGATGTTCTCGTCCTGCAGGCTGAACATCTGCGCCTGCTGGAAGGGGCTCATGCGCCCATGCGGCGAGGTCATGAAGACCCGCACGCCCTTCTTGCCCCGCATGGCGTACTCGGCGGCGCTGCCCGTGTCGCCCGAGGTGGCGCCCAGGATGTTGAGCTCCTCGCCGCGACGCGCCAGCTCGTACTCGAACAGGTGGCCCAGCAGCTGCATGGCCATGTCCTTGAAGGCCAGCGTGGGGCCGTTGGACAGGGCCTGGAGGTACAGGCCGTCCGCCAGCGCCGCCACCGGCGCGATCTCGCGCGTGCCGAAGACCTCTTGCGTGTAGGTCTTGCGGCAGATGGCGCGCAGGTCCTCGGCCGGGATGTCGTCGATGTAGAGCGAGAGGATCTCGAAGGCGAGGTCCGCATAGGGCAGGCCGCGCCAGCGCGCGAGCGTGGCCGCATCGACCTGCGGGTAGTGCTCGGGCAGGTAGAGGCCGCCGTCGGGCGCCAGGCCTTCGAGCAGAATCTCGCTGAAGCGCTTGCGATCCGGATGGCCGCGGGTGGACAGGTAGCGCATCAGGCGAGTTCTTCCTTGCGGATGCGCACGATGGGCGCCACCACCGTGGGCAGCGCCTGCACCTGGGCCAGCACCTCGTCCATGGTGCCCTCGCGCACGTCGTGCGTGAGGATGATGAGGTCGGTCTGGTTCTCGCCCTCGCCCGCCTCGCGCTGCAGGATGGCGTCGATGGAGATGCCGGCCCCGGCCAGCAGTCCCGTCACCTGCGCGAGCACGCCGGCCTGGTCGGCCACGCGCAGCCGGAGGTAATAGCTGGTGACGACTTCGCTCATGGACAGCACGGGCTGGTCGGAGAGGCTGTCGGGCTGGAAGGCCAGGTGCGGCACGCGGTGCGCGGCATCGGCCGTGTGCAGGCGCGTGACGTCCACCAGGTCGGCGATCACCGCGCTGGCCGTGGGCTCGCTGCCGGCCCCTTTGCCGTAGTAGAGCGTGGTGCCCACGGCATCGCCCTGGACCATCACGGCGTTCATGGCGCCCTCGACGTTGGCGATCAGCCGCCGCGCCGGCACCAGGCAGGGGTGCACGCGCAGCTCCACGCCGCTGTCGCGCCGCTTGGCGATGCCCAGCAGCTTGATGCGGTAGCCCAGCTGCTCGGCATAGCGGATGTCCTGCGCGCCGAGCTTCGTGATGCCTTCCACGTGGGCCTTGTCGAACTGCACCGGGATGCCGAAGGCGATGGCCGACATGATGGTGGCCTTGTGCGCCGCGTCCACGCCCTCGATGTCGAAGGTGGGGTCGGCCTCGGCATAGCCCAGGCGCTGCGCCTCCTTGAGCACGGCCTCGAAGTCCAGGCCCTTGTCGCGCATTTCCGAGAGGATGAAGTTGGTGGTGCCGTTGATGATCCCGGCGATCCACTCGATGCGGTTGGCCGTGAGACCCTCGCGCAGCGCCTTGATGATGGGGATGCCGCCGGCCACGGCCGCCTCGAACGCGACCATCACGCCGCGCCGGTGCGCCGCCGCGAAGATCTCGGTGCCGTGCACGGCCAGCAGCGCCTTGTTGGCCGTGACCACGTGCTTGCCGGCCTCGATGGCCTCCATGACGAGCTGGCGGGCGATGCCGTAGCCGCCGATCAGCTCGATCACGATGTCGATGTCCGGATTGGCGATGACGGCGCGCGCGTCGGCGACGACGCGCACGCCCTCGCCCACCACGGTGCGGGCGCGCTCCGTGTCCAGGTCCGCGACCATGGCGATCTCGATGCCGCGCCCGGCCCGGCGGGTGATCTCGGTCTGGTTGCGCTGCAGGACGTTGAAGACGCCGCTGCCGACGGTGCCGATGCCCAGCAGGCCGACTTGGATGGGTTTCATGAGGAGTGACGCTTGCGGTAGGTTTCGAGGAACTTCGCGATGCGGCCGATGGCCTCGCGAAGGTCGTCTTCATGGGGAAGGAAGACCATGCGGAAGTGGTCGGGCCGCGGCCAGTTGAAGCCGGTGCCCTGCACCAGCATCACGCGCGTTTCCTGCAGCAGCTGCAGAAAGAACTGCCGGTCGTCCTGGACCGGATAGACCTGCGGGTCCAGGCGCGGGAACATGTACAGCGCCGCGCGCGGCTTGACGCAGCTGACGCCGGGAATGGCCGTGAGCATCTCGTAGGCCACGTCGCGCTGGCGGCGCAGGCGCCCGCCGGGCCCGACCAGCTCATGGATGCTCTGGTAGCCGCCCAGCGCCGTCTGGATGGCCCACTGCCCCGGCACATTGGCGCACAGGCGCATGTTGGTGAGCATGTTCAGGCCTTCGATGTAGTCGGCCGCGGGCTTCCTGTCGCCCGAGACCACCATCCAGCCGGCCCGGTAGCCGCAGGACCGGTAGCTCTTGGACAGCGAGTTGAAGGTCAGCGTGAGCACGTCTTCCGACAGGCTGGCGATGGCCGTGTGCTGCGCGTCCTCGTAGAGCACCTTGTCGTAGACCTCGTCGGCCAGGATCACCAGGCCATGCTCGCGCGCGACGGCGACGATCTCGCGCAGCAGTTCGGGCGAGTACAGCGCGCCCGTGGGGTTGTTGGGGTTGATGACCACGATGCCCTTGGTGCGCGGCGTGATCTTGCGGCGGATGTCCGCCACGTCGGGCATCCATTCGTTGGCCTCGTCGCACAGGTAGTGCACGGGCGTGCCGCCGGACAGCGTGGTGGCTGCGGTCCACAGCGGGTAGTCGGGCGTGGGGATGAGCAGCTCGTCGCCGTCGTCGAGCAGCGCGTTGGTGGCCATGGCGATGAGTTCGCTCGCGCCATTGCCGAGGTACACATCGTCCAGCGTGACGCCCTTGATGCCTTGTTGCTGCGTGTAATGCATCACCGCCTTGCGGGCGGCGAAAATGCCCTTGCTGTCCGAGTAACCTGCCGAGTTGGGCAGGTTGCGGGCCATGTCCTGCTGGATCTCCTCGGGTGCGTCGAAGCCGAAGGCGGCGAGGTTGCCGATGTTGAGCTTGATGATCTTCTGGCCCTCGTCCTCCATGCGCCGGGCGGCGTCCATGATGGGCCCGCGGATATCGTAGAGAACGTTGGCCAGCTTGGCCGATTTCTGGATGGTCTTCAAAGGGCCTCCGGCAAGGCGTCTCGCGGTGAAAACCTACAATTTGACCATAGTTGAACCACCATGAAACTGCAGCCCGACCGCTCCAGCGCACCGACCATCACGGGTCATGGACCCGGCTGGGTGGCCGTGGACGGACAGCGCATCGAACACAGCGTCATCGTGGGCTCGCAGGGCGAGCGCATCGACTGGCCCGCGGCTGCGTGGGAAGCCCTGCAGCCCACGCACTTCGAGACCCTGGCCGCCCTGGACGTGGAGGTGGTGATCTTCGGCAGCGGATCACGCATCCGCTTCCCGCGGCCGGCGTGGCTCGCGCCGCTGGTCGCGCGACGCATCGGCGTGGAGACCATGGACACGGCCGCGGCCTGCCGCACCTACAACATCCTGGCCCAGGAAGGTCGTCGCGTGGCCGCCGCGCTGGTGGTCGAAACACCGGCCTGAAGCACGCGCACAACCGGCGGTGGGGGCCGCGCACGGACCCTGCGCCCCGGCCAGAGATGTAAATCGGTTAAAATCGACGACCCACGCCACGGCTACGCCTTGGCGCCGCCACGAGAAAACCCTGTCACGCGAGATACAAGTCCATGGCGATCGTTGTCAACAAACCCATTCCAGAATTTGAAGCGAACGCCACCGGTGGGCTCAAGGTGTCCAACACCTCGCACCTGGGCCAGATTCTGGTGCTGTATTTCTACCCCAAGGACAACACGCCCGGCTGCACCACCGAGGCCATGCAATTTCGCGACAAGTACAAGGACTTCGTCAAGGCCGGCGCCACGGTCTTCGGCGTCTCGCGCGACAACATGAAGTCGCACGACGACTTCAAGGCCAAGCTCGAGCTGCCTTTCGAACTCATCGCCGACACCGAAGAGAAAATGTGCCACATGTTCGGCGTGGTCAAGAACAAGATCATGTACGGCAAGAAGGTCAAGGGCATCGAGCGCAGCACCTTCCTCATCGGTGCCGACGGCATCCTCAAGCAGGAGTGGCGCGGCCTCAAGGTGCCCGGCCACGTGGACGAGGTGCTCAAGGCCGTCAAGCTCCTCAAGAAGGCTGCCTGAGCTTCACCTGCCCGGCGCGCCTCGCTTCACCGATTCGAGGCGCTGCCACAACAGCGGTTCACCCGTCATTGCCACGCCCCCTCGGGCATGCATAATGGTCCGCATGCTGTTGTCCCTGACGCGCCGCGTCACCGCTGCAAGCTCCGCAAAAGCCGCCCGGTTCTCGGGGCGGCTTTTTTCTTTTCCGCAGTCCACTCCATCCGGGAACACCCTCGCCTATGCCGCTGCCCGCCGCCCCCACCAAACGCGCCGCCCTGCTTCCGTCCGATGCCTACGAGGCACCGGCCCGGACCTCGTCCAAGGCGGCTCGAAAACCGGCGGCGGCCGGGGCGCTGGAGGCGCCTGAGCGGCCCCAGGCCGTGGTCTTCGATCCGCGGCCCGGCAGCGGCGGCGGCGATGCGCACGCGGAGTCCCTGCTGGAAGTCGAGGTGGACGACGAGGACATCGTCGTCATCGACGCCCCCGAGCCGGCGCCGGTGGAGACCGCGCGCCGCCGCCCTGCCGCCGCAAGCGAAGGCCGGCCGCGCAAGCCCAAGGCCAAGGCGACTGCCGCGGCCAAGCTCTTCGTGCTCGACACCAACGTGCTGATGCACGACCCGATGTGCCTGTTCCGCTTCGAGGAACACGACATCTTCCTGCCCATGATCGTGCTGGAGGAACTGGACAGCCACAAGAAGGGCACCACGGAGGTGGCGCGCAACGCACGGCAGGCGAGCCGCTCGCTGGACGCACTGGCCGGCTCCAACGGCGCCGACATCGCCGCCGGCATCCAGCTGGATGCGACCGGCCACCGCGAAGCGGGCGGGTGCCTGTTCTTCCAGACCCAGGCGCTGGCCATCACCACGCCGCAGAACCTGCCGCAGGGCAAGGCCGACAACCAGATCCTGGGCGTGGTGCAGGCGCTGCGCGACCAGCATGCGCCCCGCGAGGTGGTGCTGGTGTCCAAGGACATCAACATGCGCGTGAAAGCCCGCGCGCTGGGCCTGGCGACCGAGGACTACCGCAACGACAAGACCATCGACGACCTGGAGCTGCTGTACTCCGGCGCCCTGGCCCTGCCGCCGGACTTCTGGGCCAAGCACGGCAAGACGGTGGAGAGCTGGCAGAGCGGGCTGCACACCTTCTACCGGATCAGCGGGCCGATCGTCCCGAGTTTGCTGATCAACCAGTTCGTGTACTTCGAGGCGCCCGGCGAACCCAGCCTCTATGCCCGCGTGACCGAGATCCGCGGCCGCACCGCCGTGCTCAAGACCTTGAAGGACTACGGCCACCTCAAGCACGCCGTGTGGGGCGTGACCACGCGCAACCGCGAGCAGAACTTCGCCATGAACCTGCTCATGGACCCGGAGATCGACTTCGTGACGCTCACCGGCACCGCCGGCACCGGCAAGACGCTGATGGCCTTGGCCTCGGGCCTCACGCAGGTGCTGGACGAGCGGCGCTACACCGAGATCATCGTCACCCGCGCCACGGTGAGCGTGGGCGAGGACATCGGCTTCCTGCCCGGCACCGAGGAAGAGAAGATGGGCCCCTGGATGGGTGCGCTGGACGACAACCTCGAAGTGCTGGCCAAGACCGAGACCAGCGCCGGCGAGTGGGGACGTGCCGCCACCAACGAGCTCATCCGCAGCCGCATCAAGGTCAAGAGCATGAATTTCATGCGCGGACGGACCTTCCTCAACAAGTACGTGATCGTCGACGAGGCGCAGAACCTCACGCCCAAGCAGATGAAGACCCTGATCACCCGCGCCGGCCCGGGCACCAAGATCATCTGCATGGGCAACCTCGCGCAGATCGACACGCCCTACCTCACCGAAGGCTCTTCGGGCCTGACCTTCGCCGTGGACAAGTTCAAGGGCTGGCCGCACGGCGGGCACATCACGCTGGCGCGGGGCGAACGCTCGCGGCTGGCGGACTTCGCGTCCGAAGCCCTGTAGGACGGTCGCGCCCGACGCCCGGCTTGAGGTTCATCAAGCCAGGGCCGACGGATCACGGCAGACTTCGGGGATACCGCGGCCCCGCCGGTGGCGGGTTCGCATTGCAGCCGAGGAGTACCCGTGACCGAGCGGCCTTCCACGCCCGACTGGCACACGCTCGACGCGCCGCAAGTCGGTGAGCACCTGAAGTCGCCGCCGGGCGGTCTGAGCCATGAGCAAGCGCAGCGTCGTCTCGCGCAGCACGGCGCCAATGCCCTCCCCGAGCCGCCGCGACGCAGCGCGCTGCGTCGCTTCCTGGGCCAGTTCCACAACGTCCTGCTGTACCTGATCCTGGCCGCGGCCGGCATCACGGCCTTCCTGGGACACACGGTGGACACGGCCGTGCTGCTCGCCGCCGCCCTGGTCAACGCGCTCATCGGCTTCTTCCAGGAAGGCAAGGCCGAGGCCGCGCTGGAGGGCATCCGCCGGATGCTCTCGCCGCACGCGACGGTCGTGCGCGAAGGCCATCGGCAGGAGGTGCCCGCCGCATCGCTGGTGCCCGGCGACCGGGTGGTGATCGCCAGCGGCGACCGCGTGCCGGCCGACCTGCGGCTGGTGAACGCCCTGCAGCTGCGCGTGGACGAGTCGGCGCTGACCGGTGAATCCGTGCCCGTTGACAAGAGCACGGAGCCGGTGGCGACCGATGCGCCCCTGGGCGACCGCGAGGGCATGGCCTATTCGGGCACGCTGGTGGTCCAGGGCCAAGGGGAAGGCGTGGTGGTCGCCACCGGCACGGCCACCGAGTTGGGCGGCATCAACCGCCTGCTGACGCAGGTGGAGCGGGCACGCACGCCGATGCTGCAGCAGATCGACCGCTTCGGCCGCTTGCTTGCGGCGGCCATCCTCGGCGTGTCCGCGCTCACCTTCCTCCTGGGTACGCTGTGGCGCGGACAACCCGCCGCCGAGATGTTCATGATGGTCGTGGCGCTGGCGGCGGCCGCCATTCCGGAAAGCCTGCCCGCCATCCTCACCGTGACGCTGGCCCTGGGCGTGCAGCGCATGGCGCGCCACCGGGCGATCCTGCGCCACCTGCCGGCGGTCGAAACCCTGGGGTCCGTGACCGTGATCTGCTCGGACAAGACCGGCACCCTCACCCGCAACGAGATGACGGTGCAGCGCGTGGCCTGGGCCGGCGGCGCGGCGCGGGTCGAGGGCGTGGGCTACGAGCCGCAGGGGACCTTCTGCATCGGCGACCACGCGGTGGACCCCGGCGCGCATCCGGCGCTGCGGCTGTGCGTGGAAGTCGGCGTGCTGTGCAACGATGCGCGCATGCGCGCGGGCGACGGCGGCCGCCGCGTCGAGGGCGATCCGACCGATGGCGCCTTGCTGGTGCTCGGCGAGAAGGCGAACTGGTCCCGCGAGCAGGGCAAGCAGGATTGGCCGCGCGAGAAGGTCATCCCCTTCGAGTCGGAGCGCCGCTTCATGGCCACGCAGCACCGCGCCGCTGGCGGCGAGGCGAGGATCTGCGTCAAGGGGGCCCCGGAGCGCGTGCTGGACCTGTGCCGCGCGCAATGGACGGACGCGGGCGAAGCCCCACTGGACGTGGACGGCTGGCGCCGCATCGCCACCGACATGGCGAGCCAGGGCCTGCGCGTGCTGGCGCTGGCGCTGCGAAGCGGCGAGCTGCCCGGCGGTCGCTTCGACGGCGACGCGCTGGAAGGCGAGCTGCTGATGCTCGGGCTGGTGGGCCTCATCGACCCGCCGCGCGCCGAGGCGCGGGCGGCCGTGGCCGAGTGCCGCAGCGCCGGCATGCAGGTCAAGATGATCACCGGCGACCACGCCGAGACGGCACGCGCCATCGGTGCGCAGCTCGGCATCGGCAGCGGCAAGCCCGCGCTCACCGGCGCCGAGCTGTCGCTCATGGACGACGCGGAGCTGCGGCGCGTGGTGCAGGACGTGGACGTGTTCGCCCGCACCAGCCCCGAACACAAGCTGCGCCTGGTGCGGGCGCTGCAGGCCGGCGGCGAGGTGGTGGCCATGACGGGCGACGGCGTCAACGACGCGCCGGCGCTCAAGCAGGCCGACATCGGCACGGCCATGGGCCACAAGGGCACCGAAGCCGCCAAGGAGGCCGCCGCCATGGTGCTGGCCGACGACAACTTCGCCACCATCGTGCTGGCGGTGCGCGAAGGCCGCGCGGTCTACGACAACATCCGCAAGTTCATCCTCTTCATCCTGCCGACCAACGGCGGCGAGGCGCTGATCGTCATCTCCGCCATCCTGTTCGAGCTCACGCTGCCGCTCACCGCGGCCCAGGTGCTGTGGATCAACATGGTGACTTCCGCGGCGCTGGGCCTGGCCCTGGCCTTCGAGCCGCCCGAGCCCGGCATCATGGCGCGTCGGCCGCGCCCGCCTGGCGAATCGCTGCTGACGGGCCTGTTCGCCTGGCGCGTCGTGATGGTGTCGGTGCTGATGATGGTGGCCGCCCTCGGCCTGTTCCTGTGGGAGCTGGAGCGCGGCACGGGCGTGGAGACGGCACGCACGATGGCCGTGAACACCATCGTGGCTGCCGAGATGTTCTACCTCCTGAACAGCCGCTACGTCCTGGCGCCGGTGCTCACGCGCGAGGGACTGACCGGCAATCCGTATGTGCTGCTGTCGATCGCGGCCTGCGTGCCCTTGCAGCTCCTGTTCACGTACACGCCGCAGATGAACGAGTGGTTCGGAACGGCGCCGCTCTCGGTGGGCGAGTGGCTGCGGGTGGTGGGCGCAGGACTCTTCGTGTTCCTGGCCGCGGAGGGCGAGAAGGCCCTGGTGCGGCGCCTGCGCGGGCCGCTCGCGGCGCGCCTGCGCGAGCGCGCCGCCTGAGGCGGATCAGAAGTCGTCGCTGCCCGAGGCGAGCGACTCGAACTTCGTGAGCTGGCGCAGGAAGGCCAGCTTCACCGTGCCGGTGGGGCCGTTTCGCTGCTTGCTGATGATGACTTCGGCGACGCCCGGCTCCTTGGAGTCCTTGTTGTAGTAGTCGTCGCGGTAGATGAACATGATGACGTCGGCATCCTGCTCGATGGCGCCGGACTCGCGCAGGTCGCTCATCATGGGCCGCTTGTCGGTGCGCGACTCCACGCCGCGGGACAGCTGCGACAGCGCGATCACGGGGCAGCCCAGCTCCTTGGCCAGCATCTTGAGGCCGCGCGAGATTTCACCGACGGCGGTGGCGCGGTTCTCGTCGCTCATGCCGGTGGACACGCTCATGAGCTGCAGGTAGTCGATGACGATCAGCCCCAGCTTGCCGCCGCACTGGCGCGCCAGGCGCCGGGCGTTGGCGCGCAGTTCGCTGACGGTGAGGCCGGGCGTCTCGTCGATGTGCAGCGACACGTTGCGCAGCTTCTCGATGGCCTCGGTCAGGCGCGGCCACTCCTCGTCGTTCAGCTTGCCCGTGCGCAGATGCCCCTGGTCGATGCGTCCGATGGAACCCACGATACGGATGGCCAGCTGCGCGGCGCCCATTTCCATGGAGAACACCGCCACCGGCAGCTCCTCGTTCATGGCCACGTGCTCGGCGATGTTGATCGCGAAGGAGGTCTTTCCCATGGACGGCCGCGCGGCCAGGATGATCAGGTCGCCGGCCTGCAGGCCCGAGGTCATGCGGTCCAGGTCGTAGAAGCCGGAGGGCACGCCCGTGATGTCGCTGGGGTTGTCGGCCATCTCCTGGACCCGGTCCAGCAGGTCCACCACCAGCGCCCCCATGTCGTGGAAGCCCTGCTTGTTGCGCGAGCCCTCCTCGCCGATGTGGAAGATCTTCTGCTCGGCCTCGTCCAGGATCTTGTCCACGGCCTTGCCCTGCGGGTTGAAGGCCGCGGTGGCGATCTCGTCCGAGGCGGTGACCAGCTTGCGCAGGATGGCGCGCTCGCGAACGATCTCGGCGTAGCGCCGGATGTTGGCGGCGCTCGGCACGTACTGCGCAAGCGAATTGAGGTAGGCCAGGCCGCCGACCTCCTCGGCCTTGCCCAGGCTCTGGAGGTGCTCGAACACCGTGATCACGTCGGCCGGCTTGGTGGCGTTCACCAGGTCGGCCACGGCCTTGAAGATCAGGCGGTGCTCGTAGCGGTAGAAATCGTTGTCGGACAGCAGGTCGCCCATGCGGTCCCAGGCGCCGTTATCGAGCAACAGTCCACCCAGGACGCTGGATTCGGCTTCGATGGAGTGCGGCGGCACCCTCAGTTTCGCGACTTCGCGGTCGCGCGGGAAGTCGTCTTCGACGCTTGTCAGTACTGCAGACATGGAGGTTCTTTCGGGCGCCAATGGTAGAGGGGATGAGCCCGCCGGTCACTGGACAAGCCTGTGGAAAACAGGTGGTCAATCGGGGCACAACCGCCCGGAAGCTGTGGGCAGCTCCTGCGCTGGCCCGAAGCCGTGACATTCGTGGCAGACTGCCCGGCGGCCGCCGGCGGCACCGGCGAGGAGAGACCCGTGATGCATCCGAAGAACACCCTGTGCCTTTGGTACGACGGCGGCGCCCTGGAAGCGGCGCAGTTCTATGCCCGCACCTTTGCGGACAGCGAGGTCCGCGCCGTGCACCGCGCGCCGGCCGACTATCCCGCCGGCAAGGAAGGCGACGTCCTCACCGTCGAATTCACCGTCCTGGGCATTCCCTGCCTGGGCCTGAACGGCGGTCCGGCTTTTCCGCAGACCGAGGCCTTCTCCTTCCAGGTCGCCACCGACGACCAGGACGAGACCGACCGCCTGTGGAACGCCATCGTGGGCAACGGCGGCCAGGAAAGCGCCTGCGGCTGGTGCAAGGACCGGTGGGGCGTGTCCTGGCAGATCACGCCGCGCGTCCTCACCCAGGCCATTGCCGACCCGGACCGCGCGGCCGCGCGGCGGGCCTTCGAGGCCATGATGCAGATGACGAAGATCGACGTCGCGGCGATCGAGGCAGCGTGGCGCGGGTGATCGCGTGACACCTCCTCCTTCCTTCGTGCGGCGCGCCCTCGTCATCGCAGCCACCGGCGCGGCCGGCCTGGGGTGGCGCGCGAGCGCCTTCGCGCAGATACGCCCTCCCCTGGCCGCTGATCGCGCCGCGGACGAAGGCGCCTTCGCCGACGTGCTGGCGGAATTGGGCTCGCGCTGGTCCGACGTGGAGAGCATGTACGTGGCCGTGCAGGGGCGCAGCGTCTTCGAGTTCTACCGCGACGCCGAACCCGAGCGGCTGCGCAACGTGCAATCGGTCGAAAAAAGTGCGCTGTCCGCGCTGGTGGGCGTCGCACTGCGGCAAGGCCTGGTCGCCAGCCTCGACCAGCCGGTGCTCGCGCTGGTGCCCGAGTGGGCCGGCGTGAACGAGGATCCCCGCGTGCAGGCGATCACCGTGCGCCACCTGCTCACCATGACGCCGGGCTTCGACCTGGGATCGGCCACCGCCATCAGCGGGAAGATGCCGCCGCAGCGCGGGTGGGCTCGTGCGCTCGCCGCCGCCCCGGGTGAACGCTTCGCCTATGACAACGCGGTGGTGGGAATGCTCGTCGGCCTGCTCGAGCGGGTCTCGGGAATGGCTTTGCCGGAGTTCGCGCGCCGCGAGCTGGTGCAGCCCCTGGGCATGGCGGAGCCCCGCTACGGACAGCTGCACCTGCGCACCCGGGACATGGCGGCGCTCGGACAGCTGCTCCTCCAGCAGGGACGCTGGGGCGAGCGGCAGATCCTCGCGGCCGACTACGTCGCCGATGCCACGCGACCCCAGAACCGGGGCGGTCCGCCCGCAGCCATGCCGTACGGCTATCTCTGGTGGATCATCCCCGGCGAAGCGCCGCGGCGCACCTTCCTTGCCAGCGGCTACGCAGGCCAGATGATCTGGGTGCACCCACCGCTGGAACTGGTGGTGGCGGCGACCTCCACCATCTCGGCCGCGAGCCAGCAGCGCGGACACGCGCTGCAGATGCTCAGGGGCGGCGTGGTCGCGGCGGCGCAAAGCCGCTTCGTGCGTGGATGAAAGCAGGCGCCCAGAAAAAAAGCCGCCCGAAGGCGGCTTGTGCAGCGTCAAGCGGCTTCAGGCCGTTTCGCCGTACACGGTGACGTTGATCTCCACCACCACGTCGGTGTGCAGGGCCACGCTCACGTTGCTGTCGCCCACATGCTTGATGGGACCATTGGGCATGCGAACCTGCGACTTGGCGACGGGATAACCCATCTTGCCGAGTTCCTCGGCGATGTCCTGGTTGGTCACCGAGCCGAACAGGCGGCCGTCGACGCCGGCCTTCTGGGTCAGCTTCACGGTGCTGCCGGACAGCTTCTCACCCTGGGACTGCGACTCCGCCAGCTTGGCGGCGGCAGCCTTCTCCAGCTCCACGCGGCGGGCTTCGAACTCCGCCTTGTTGGCTTCCGTGGCGCGACGGGCGCGGCCGGTGGGGATCAGGAAGTTGCGCGCGTAACCGTCCTTGACCTTGACGATCTCACCCAGGTTGCCCAGGTTGAGGACCTTGTCGAGAAGAATGACTTGCATGGTCTGGCGCTCCTCAGATGCGGTGCTGGTCGGTGTAGGGCACCAGGGCCAGGAAGCGGGCACGCTTGATGGCGGTGTTGAGCTGGCGCTGGTAGATGGCGCGCGTGCCGGTCAGGCGGGCCGGGATGATCTTGCCGTTCTCGGCAACGAAATCACGCAGGGTGTCGACGTCCTTGTAGTCGATCTCTTCGACACCGGCGACCGTGAAGCGGCAGAAGCGCTTGCGCTTGAACAGCAGCGACTGGGTGTTGCGCTTCGGACGCTTGTCCTTGTTGAACTTCTTGAACGTGGCCATGTGGGACCTCTCTCGAAAAACTAGTCTTGAATCTGGAACTGCTGGATGTGGAGCACGGGGTGCTTGCCGTTGCGCGGGTTGGCGAGAAAGCCGGCGAATCGCCACTGGCTTCCCACCGCCTGCCGGGCCAGGGTTTCGGCATCGGTGCCGAACGCCACGGCCTTGAGGGCCACCTTCACCTGCCGGGTGGTTCCGGCTTCCCGGACCTCGGACTCATGTTCGAGCCTCAGGTCCAGGGCCGGGAGTCCGGCCGGTGTGTATCGCAGCACGAAGGCTTCGGCGATACGGGCACTCAGGACAAGCTGGTTCACGCGTGCGGCGCAGCCCTCGCGGCTCAGGCCTGCTGCTGCTGGAACTCCGCCTGCTGCGCCTTGCGGGCTTCCTCGCGCTCCACGGTCTTCATCATGGAGGACGGGCCCGTGTCGGCCTTCTTGCGCACGACGGTGAGGTGGCGCAGCACGGCGTCGTTGAAGCGGAAGGCGTGCTCCAGCTCGTTCATCACGGCCTGGTCGGCCTCGATGTTCACGCACAGGTAGTGCGCCTTGGCGAGCTTGTTGATCTGGTAGGCCAGCTGGCGGCGGCCCCAGTCTTCCACGCGGTGGATCTTGCCGCCGCCGGCGGTGATCATGCCCTTGTAGCGCTCCAGCATGGCCGGAACCTGTTCACTCTGATCCGGATGGATCAGCAAGACGATCTCGTAATGACGCATGTTTTCTCCTTGTGGATGAAGCCACCCACCTTCCGGACTGGCGCCCGGGCGTCGAGGACTTCCCGGGCATGCGGCCCCGAAATCCAGGTGGTGTGGCAAGGCAAAGCCGGCGATTGTAGCAGTCCGGTCCGCACGTCCTTCAAGCCGCCGGGAAAGCCGCGCACCGAGGCCGCGGTACCGACCTACGCCGGTGCAGGGCTTTGTAGCTTGGAGCCGCAGCGGCCGGGGCGCATGATGACCGGCATCATGAAGATCCTGCCCGAAAAAGCGCTTGACACCCGCCTGGCCGAAGGGGTCGCGCGGCACGGTTTCCGCAAGTGGTATGAGCGCCAGCTGCTGTCCAGCCATGGGCACATGCTGCTGGCGCTCCTGAGCTTTTTCGCCATGCTGGCCAGCGTGGAAGCCTTCGCCGGCGGCAGCGGCGGCGAGCGCCTGCTCGACGCCCTGATGGGCCTGGCCTGCGGCGCCATCGCACTGTGGGCCCTGCGCCGTTACCTCTACCTGCTGATGCGGGCCGAGGCGCTGGCGCACCAGGCCAACTGCGCGGAGTGCGGCGAGTACGGCCGCTTCCAGGTGACCGGGGAAGATCGCCGCGCCCGCATGACCCAGGTGCGCTGCCGCCGCTGCGACCATCCCTGGGTCATCGCCGACGACTGACCGGGTAAGCGGCCCCCAACCGTTCGGGCTGAGCCTGTCGAAGCCCCTGCGCCAGACGACCACGCGAGCCCTTCGACAGGCTCTCAACAAGCAGCGAATCCACGGACTCCGTCGGGTCGCACCGTTCGGGCTGAGCTTGTCGAAGCCCATCGCGCGAGACTCACCACGCGAGCCCTTCGACAGGCTCAGGGCGAACGGATGTGATCGGGGATGTCTGTCACCGCGGCTGCGGCCGCGGTGAATAAACGCTCAGGGCGAACGGATGTGTTTGGTCGGGCGACCCCTGTCACCCTGTAGAGGTCAGCCCGCGAGCTTCTGCCAGGTCTCGATCACGCTGTCCGGGTTCAACGAGATGGACGAGATGCCCTGCTGCGCGAGCCACTGGGCGAAGTCGGCATGGTCGCTGGGCCCCTGGCCGCAGATCCCCACGTACTTGCCTTGCTTGAGGCAGGCCTCGATGGCCCGCTGCAGCAGGGCCTTGACGGCCGGGTCGCGCTCGTCGAAATCGACGGCCAGCAGCTCCAGTCCGGAATCGCGGTCCAGCCCCAGCGTGAGCTGGGTGAGGTCGTTGGAGCCGATGGAGAAGCCGTCGAAGTATTGCAGGAACTCGTCGGCCAGGATCGCGTTGCTCGGCACCTCGCACATCATGATGAGCTTCAGGTCCTCCTTGCCGCGTTCCAGGCCGAACTTGCCCAGGAGCGTCGTGACCCGCTCGGCCTGCCCCAGCGTGCGAACGAAGGGCACCATCACCTGCACATTGGTCAGGCCCATTTCGCTGCGCACGCGGCGCAGGGCCTCGCACTCCATGGCGAAGGCCTCGCCGAACTCCGCGCTGAGGTAGCGCGCGGCGCCGCGGAAGCCCAGCATGGGGTTTTCTTCCTCGGGCTCGTAGCGCGAGCCGCCGATCAGCTTGCGGTACTCGTTGCTCTTGAAGTCCGACAGGCGCACGATCACCGGCTTGGGCCAGAAGGCCGCGGCAATGGTGGCCACGCCTTCGGCCACCTTGTCCACGTAGAAGGCGCGCGGCGAGGCATGCCCGCGGGCCACCGACTCCACGGCCTTCTTCAGGTCCGAATCGACGTTGGGATAGTCGAGGATGGCCTTGGGGTGCACGCCGATGTTGTTGTTGATGATGAACTCCAGCCGAGCCAGGCCCACCCCCTCGTTGGGCAGCTGCGCGAAATCGAAGGCCAGCTGGGGGTTGCCCACGTTCATCATGATCTTGGTCGCGATCGCGGGCATGGCGCCGCGCTGGACCTCGCTCACCTCGGTCTCAAGCAGGCCGTCGTAGATGAAGCCGGTGTCGCCCTCGGCGCAGCTCACGGTCACCAGCGTCCCGTCGCTGAGCGTGTCGGTGGCGTTGCCGCAGCCGACCACGGCGGGGATGCCCAGCTCGCGCGCGATGATGGCCGCATGGCAGGTCCGCCCGCCGCGGTTGGTGACGATGGCGCTGGCGCGCTTCATCACCGGCTCCCAGTTCGGGTCGGTCATGTCGGTGACCAGCACGTCGCCAGGCTGCACCCGGTCCATCTCGTTGGTGCTGTGGACCAGCCGCACGGGGCCGGTGCCGATCTTCTGGCCGATGGCGCGGCCTTCGGCCAGCACGGTGCCCTTCCCCTTGAGCTTGTAGCGAAGCTCGGCCTTGCCCTGCGCCTGGCTCTTCACCGTCTCGGGGCGGGCCTGCAGGATGTAGAGCAGTCCGTCCTGGCCGTCCTTGCCCCACTCGATGTCCATCGGCCGGCCGTAGTGCTTCTCGATGACCAGGGCGTAATGGGCGAGCTGCTCGACGTCGGCGTCGGAGAGCGAGTAGCGGTTGCGCTGCTCCAGCGGCACGTCCACGGTCTTGACCAGCTTGGCGCCGGCCGCCTGCTCGGCAGGCGAGGCGAAGACCATCTGCAGCAGCTTGGAGCCCAGGTTGCGGCGGATGACCGCGCGCTTGCCGGCCTGCAGCATGGGCTTGTGCACGTAGAACTCGTCGGGGTTGACGGCGCCTTGCACCACGGTTTCGCCCAGGCCGTAGCTGGAGGTGATGAAGACCACTTCCTCGAAGCCCGACTCAGTGTCGATGGTGAACATCACGCCGGCCGCGCCCAGGTCGCTGCGCACCATGCGCTGCACGCCGGCCGAGAGCGCCACCTCGGCATGGGTGAAGCCCTTGTGCACGCGGTAGCTGATGGCGCGGTCGTTGTAGAGGGAGGCGAAGACCTCCTTCATCTTGTGCAGCACCTGCTCGATGCCCACGACGTTGAGGAAGGTCTCCTGCTGGCCGGCGAAGGAGGCGTCGGGCAGGTCCTCGGCGGTGGCGGAGGAGCGCACCGCGAAGCTGGCCTGGGCATTGCCGGCCGCGAGCGTCTCGAACGCGGCGCGGATCGCGGCTTCCAGGTCCTTGGGGAAGGGCTGCGCCTCGACCCACTGCCGGATCTCGGCCCCCGCGGCGGCCAGCGCGCGCACGTCCTCGGTGTCGAGCGTTTCCAGGCGCTGGTGGATGCGCTCGGCCAGGCCGTCATAGGCCAGGAACTGCCGGAACGCATGGGCGGTGGTGGCGAAGCCCGTGGGCACGCGCACCCCCTCGGGCAGCTGCGAGATCATTTCGCCGAGGCTGGCGTTCTTGCCGCCGACGACCTCGACGTCGGTCATCCTCAGGTTCTCAAACGGAACGACCAGGGCGGTCGCCTCGAAGCGGGTGGAAGAAGACATGGGAAAGCTCCGGAAGTTGAAACCTGTGCGGCGCCCGCGGGGCGCTCTTTCCCATGACACGGCGAGCGGCTTTGTGCTTGTTCTGGTGGGCAGCTGCGATGCATGAGGGGGAATTCGGATAATCGAGGCCATTGTAGGCGGCGCTGCACTGGCGGTGGCCCCTTGTCCGCCCCTGAAAGGCCCCATGCCCAACCGCACCGTCTTCTTCATTTCCGATGGCACCGGCATCACGGCCGAGACCTTCGGCAACGCCATCCTCGCGCAGTTCGAGTTCAAGCCGCGCCACGTGCGGCTGCCCTTCATCGACACGGTCGACAAGGCCCATCAGGTGGTGCGGCAGGTCAACCACGTGGCCGAGATCGAGGGCCGGCGGCCCATCGTGTTCACCACGCTGGTGAACGTGGAGATCCTGCAGGTCATCGAGGCCGGCTGCAAGGCCATGCTGCTGGACATGTTCGGCACCTTCGTGCGGCCGCTGGAGATCGAGCTGGGCATGAAGTCCAACCACCGCGTGGGCCGGTTCTCCGACGTGAGCCAGAGCCAGGCCTACCACGACCGCATCGAAGCCATCAATTTCAGCCTGGCCCATGATGACGGCCAGAGCAACCGCGACCTGGAGCAGGCCGACGTGATCCTGGTGGGCGTGAGCCGCAGCGGCAAGACACCCACCAGCCTGTACCTGGCCATGCAGTACGGCCTGAAGGCGGCCAACTACCCGCTCATCCCGGAGGACTTCGACCGCCAGCAGCTGCCCGGCGCCCTCATTCCCCACCGCAAGAAGATCTTCGGCCTGACCATCCAGCCCGAGCGCCTCTCGCAGATCCGCAACGAGCGGCGCCCCAACTCGCGCTACGCCGCGCTGGAGAACTGCCGTATGGAAGTGGCCGAGGCGGAGGCCATGATGCGGCGGGCCGGCATCCGCTGGTTGTCCACCACCACCAAGTCGATCGAGGAGATCGCGACGACGATCCTGCAGGAGTTGCGGCCGGAGCGGCTGGAGTACTGAAGCGCCATTGGGGCGGTGCAGACGATGGACGGACACCTCCCGATAGTCAAACTAAATCTTGCGCATTGCAGCAATCGAATGGATCACGGCATGAGGTCCCTCTAAGATCGCGCCTGTTCGCCAAGAATGTGCGCGACAACCAACCCAGAGGAAACCAATGTCCGTCATCAACACCCAGATCAAGCCCTTCAAGAACCAGGCCTTCCGGCAAGGCAAATTCATCGAGGTCACCGACGAGCAGGTCAAGGGCAAGTGGGCGGTGTTCTTCTTCTACCCCGCCGACTTCACCTTCGTGTGCCCCACCGAGCTGGGCGACGTGGCCGACCAGTACGAGCAGCTGCAGAAGATGGGCGTGGAGGTGTACTCCGTGTCCACCGACACGCACTTCACCCACAAGGCCTGGCACGACGCCTCGGACACCATCCGCAAGATCCAGTACACGATGATCGGCGACCCCACCGGCGCGCTGACCCGCAACTTCGAATGCATGCGTGAAGCCGAAGGCCTGGCCGACCGCGGCACCTTCATCGTCGACCCGCAGGGCGTGATCCAGGCGATCGAGATCACCGCCGAGGGCATCGGCCGCAACGCCACCGACCTGGTGCGCAAGGTCAAGGCCGCCCAGTATGTCGCGGCGCATCCGGGCGAAGTCTGCCCGGCCAAGTGGGAGGAAGGCTCGGCCACGCTCAAGCCTTCGCTGGACCTGGTCGGCAAGATCTAAGCCCGCGCGCGCCCTCTGGGCGCATCTCAGGAGGCCCGGGCGCGCACCCTGCCCCCGGGCCTTTTCGTTTCCGAACACCTCGAATCACGGGAGATCCGCATGCTCGAAGCCGCATTGAAAGCCCAGCTCGCCAGCTACCTCGAACGCATCACCCAGCCGGTGGAGATCACCGCCTCGCTGGACGACACGCAGGCCTCGCGCGACATGCAGGCGCTGCTGCGCGACGTGGCCGACAGCTCCAGGCTCATCACCATCACGGAAACCCGGGGCGGGCCTCATCGCACGCCCTCCTTCATGATCCACCGCCCCGGCCACAGCACGGGGCCGCGCTTCGCCGGCCTGCCCATGGGCCACGAGTTCACCTCGCTGGTGCTGGCGCTGCTGCAGGTAGGCGGCTATCCGCCCAAGGTGGAGCAGGCACTGCTGGACCAGATCCGCGCGCTGGACGGCGACTTCGAATTCGAGGTGTACGTCTCGCTCACCTGCCACAACTGCCCCGACGTGGTCCAGGCGCTGAACCTCATGGCGGTGCAGAACCCGCGCATCAAGGCCACCATGATCGAGGGCGGGCTGTTCCAGGACGAGGTCAAGGAGCGCCAGATCATGGGCGTTCCCACGGTCTTCCTCAATGGCACCATGTTCGGCTCGGGCCGCATGACGGTGGAGGAGATCGTCGCCAAGATCGACAGCAAGAGCGGCGAGCGCGAGGCCGCCAAGATGGCCGCCAAGGAACCCTTCGACGTGCTGATCGTGGGCGGCGGTCCGGCCGGCGCGGCGGCCGCGGTGTACGCAGCGCGCAAGGGCATCCGCACCGGCATCGCCTCCGAGCGCTTCGGCGGTCAGGTGCTGGACACCCTGGGCATCGAGAACTTCATCTCCATCAAGGAGACCGAAGGCCCGCGCTTCGCGCTGGCGCTGGAGGAGCACGTGCGCCACTACGACGTGGACATCATGAACCTGCAGCGCGCCAAGGCGCTGGTGCCGCACGCGGACGAGAACATGGTCGAGGTGCAGCTGGAGAACGGCGCCTCGCTCAGGTCACGCACCGTGATCCTGTCCACCGGCGCGCGCTGGCGCAACATCAACGTGCCCGGCGAGCAGGAATACAAGAACAAGGGCGTGGCCTACTGCCCGCACTGCGACGGCCCGCTCTTCAAGGGTAAGCGCGTGGCCGTGATCGGCGGCGGCAACTCCGGGGTGGAAGCGGCCATCGACCTGGCCGGCATCGTGGGCCACGTGACGCTGATCGAGTTCGACACCAAGCTGCGTGCCGACGCCGTGCTGCAGCGCAAGCTGCAAAGCCTGCCCAATGTCACGGTGATCCTGAACGCGCAGACCACCGAGATCACGGGCGACGGCCAGAAGGTCACCGGACTGCACTACAAGGACCGCGCCACGGACGAGATCAAGCAGGTGCCGCTGGAGGGCATCTTCGTGCAGATCGGCCTGGTGCCCAACACCGACTGGCTCAAGGGCACGATCGAGCTGTCCCGGTATGGCGAGATCGTGGTCGATGCGAAGGGGCAGACCTCCATGCCGGGCGTCTTCGCCGCGGGCGACGCGACCACCGTGCCGTACAAGCAGATCATCATCGCCGCAGGCGATGGCGCCAAGGCGGCGCTCAGCGCCTTCGACCACCTGATCCGCACCACGGCGCCGGCCTGATCGCGCCCTGGGCGAGGGCTTGTCGCCCCCTCGCCCAGGCCGGGTCACTTGGTCCACAATCGTCCGGGAATTCTCCCGGAGCACCCATGCAAGGCGACCCCAAGATCATCCACCTCCTCCAGGCCCAGCTGCGCAACGAGCTCACAGCCACCAACCAGTACTTCCTGCACTACCGCATCCTCAAGCACTGGGGCTTCGGCAAGCTCGCCAAGAAGGAGTACGAGGAGTCCATCGGCGAGATGAAGCACGCCGACAAGCTGATGGAGCGCATCCTGATGCTGGGCGGCCTGCCCAACCTGCAGGACCTGGGCAAGCTCCTCATCGGCGAGGACGTTCCCGAGCTGCTGGACTGCGACCTGCGCAGCGAGCGCGGCGCGCAAACCACCCTCAAGGAAGGCATCGCCGCGTGCGAGCAGGGCCAGGACTACGTCTCGCGCGACCTGCTCGAATACATCCTGCGCGACACTGAAGAGCACATCGACTTCCTGGAGACGCAACTCGACGTCCTCGGCAAGGTCGGGCTGCAGAACTACCTGCAGTCCATCATGGACGAGCCTTCCTGATCGCCTTCACGCGACCACCGCAAATGCGATTGATTCGCATTTGATGTAACATCCGCGGCTGATCCACCCGGCCAGCCACGCTCGCGCGTCCCGCGCCCCCCCAGCCAGCCTCATCGACAACCCACCCGCCGCGTGCGGGATGCCGGAGGCTTTCTTGGCGACCCTGACCCATCCGCGATCTTCCTTGTCCGACCACGCCCTGCTGCCGCTGGGCGCCATGCTCCTGGCCGCGTCGGCCGGCGTAACCGCGCAGACGGCCCGCAGCGGCGAGCGCACCCTGGGCACCGTCACGGTCACCGAGCAGGCCGAATCGCCGCAGACCAAGAACAGCCTGCGGGTGCGCAAGACGCAGATCGGCAAGGGCAGCCAGGAGCTGAAGGACATCCCGCAGTCCGTCACCGTGCAGACCGAGCGCCTGATGGACGACCGCAACCTCGACGACTTCCGCGAAGTCCTGCGCACCACCGCCGGCGTGACCTTCCAGGCCGGCGAGACCGGCGAAGAAGACGTGCGCCTGCGCGGCTTCTCGCTCGGCCAGGCCGGTGACATCTACACCGACGGCCTGCGCGACGGCGCCCTGTACGAGCGCGACACCTTCAACAACGACCGCATCGAGGTGCTCAAGGGCTCGGCCTCCATGCTGTTCGGCAAGGGGTCCACCGGCGGCGTGGTCAACCAGGTGAGCAAGCAGCCCTTCCTGATGACCCAGCACGAGGTGGACTACACCGTCGGCACGGGCAACTTCCACCGGCTCACGGGCGACTTCAACTTCCACACCGGCGAGAACGCCGCATTCCGTTTGAACGCCATGGTCCACGACGCGCGGAACTGGGGCGCCGAGCAGGAGAAGCTGGGCATCGCCCCCACCTACCGCTGGGGCATCGGCACGCGCAACGAATTCTCCGTGGGCCTGTACCACCTGCAGGTGGAGGGTCGCCCCCTCTACAACCACCCCTGGTTCGTGGTGAACGGCGAAGGCATTCCTTCGCTGCCCGCCCGCAACTACTACGGCCTGGCCAACGACCGGCTCGACACCGGCGCCACCTACGCCACCTTCTCGCACGTCCATCGCTTCGACCACCCCGGCGAGCTGCGCACGCGCATCCGCCACGGCCGCTTCGAACGCGACCTGCTGGCCAGCGTCGTCCGCTTCGCCCCCGGCACCACGCAGGCCAACCTCGGCGACGCCACCGTGATCACCCGCGCGCCCAAGGCCCGCCAGGGCGAGAGCGAGCTCACCCAGATCGCGAGCGACTATTCGGGCCGCTTCGGCGCGCACGAGCTGCTGGCCGGCGTGGACCTGTACCACGAAGACGCGAAGCGGAACAACAACTTCACCACCGGCCTGGCTCCCTCGCCCACGACCACGGTGGCAACGCCCAACGACGGTGCGGTGCGGCCCGATACGCGCGGCCCCGCGCCGTTCAACACCTTCGATGCAAAGGACATCGGCCTGTACGCGCAGGACACCTACGGCATCACCCCCACCCTCAAGCTGGTGGGCGGCCTGCGCTTCGACCGGTTCACCGCCTCCTACCGCGACGCCGCCGGCACGGTGACCGGCGAGCGCACCGACAAGCTCTGGAGCCCGCGCGTGGGCGTGCTGTGGCAGCCGAGCGATACCAGCTCCTACTACGTGTCCTACGGCACGTCGTACAACACCTCGGGCGACGCCTACCAGTTCGCGGTGAACTTCACTGCCGGCGCGCAGCGCACCGCCAACACGCCGCCCGAGAAGAGCCGCAACCTCGAGGTGGGCGGCAAGTGGGAGCTGTTCGAGCGGCGCGCCCTCTTCGGCGTCGCGGCCTTCTACAGCGAGAAATTCAACGAGCGCAACACCGACCCGGATAGCGCCGCCCTGCAGGAGCTGCTCTCGGGCAAACGCCACGCCGCCGGGCTGGAATTCAACCTGGCCGGGCGCGTGAACGCGAAGTGGGACGTGTTCTTCAATCACACCTGGATCCCGATCGCGCAGATCGACGAGAGCAACGTGCAGCTCAATGCCGCCGGCACCGGCGCACAGGTGGAGGGCGACCGCCCGGGCCTCACGCCCCGGCACAGCGGCAGCCTCTGGACCACCTACCGCGTGCTGCCCCAGCTGCGCCTGGGGGCGGGCCTGACCTGGCGCGGCGAGCAGAACCCCGAGGGCGCCCGCCACGTGCTGGCCGACAACTTCGTGACCGCGGACGCCATGGCCGAATACACCTTCGACGAGCGTTGGTCCGCGAAGGTGAACGTCACCAACCTCACCGACGAGCTCTACGCCGATGCCCTTTACCGCGGCTTCTACGCGCCGGGCGCGCCGCGACGGGTGGAACTGACCCTCAAAGCGATGTTCTAGCCCCCATGCTGCTGCACCTTCAAGGCATCCTCACGGCCGACGAGCTGCGTGCCGCGCGCGCGGTGCTGCTCGATGCGCAGGCGCCGTGGATCGACGGGCGCAGCAGCGCGGGCGACCAGGCGGTCGCCCGCAAGAACAACGAGCAGCTTGCGCAGGACAGCGACGCCTGCCGCGGCCTGCAGGCCCTGGTGCTGGCAGCGCTGGGGCGCGATCCGCTCTTCTTCTCAGCCGCCCTGCCCCGCCGCATCTTCAACCCGCTGTTCAACCGCTACACGCCCCATGCGAGCCACTACGGCGCGCACGTGGACAACGCGGTCGTCCATTCGCGCGAGCCCGGGCAGTGGGTGCGCACGGACCTGTCCTGCACCCTCTTCCTGGCCGAGCCGCACGAGTACGAAGGCGGCGAGCTGCTCGTGCACGAGCCGCAGGGTGAGCGGCGCTTCAAGCTGCCCGCGGGCGACCTGCTCCTCTATCCCGGCACCACGCTGCACGAGGTCACGCCCGTCACCCGGGGCGCGCGGCTGGCGAGCTTCTTCTGGATCGAGAGCATGGTGCGTGGCGGCGAAAAGCGGCAGCTGCTTTTCGAGATGGACATGGCCCTGCTCAAGCTGCGCCAGCGCGGCGAAGACCCGGCCCTGGTGCAGCTCACGGGCACGTACCACAACCTGCTGCGCCTGTGGGCCACCCCATGAGCGCCACACTGGAACCGATCCCTCCCGGCATCCTGAGCCTGGCCGATTACGAGGCCGCTGCGCGCCAGCGGCTGGATGAAGGCGCCTGGGCCTACTTCAGCGCGCACGCTGGCGATGGACTCACCCGACGCGCCAACCGCGCGGCCTGGGACCGCATCGGCCTGGTGCCTCGGGTGCTGCGCGCCGTCCGTGAAGTGCGGACCGATGCGACCCTCTTCGGCCGCCCCCTTCCCTGCCCCCTGCTCGTGGCGCCCATGGCCCTGCAGCGACTTGCCCATCCCGACGGCGAAGTCGGCATGGCACTTGCCGCGGCCGCGCAAGGCGCCGGCTTCGTCCTGAGCAGCCAGGCCAGCACGCTGCTCGAAACGGTGGCGGCGGCCGTGCGCAGGGACGACTCCGGACGGGGGCCCTTGTGGTTCCAGCTGTACTTCCTCTCGGATCGCGCCGCGACGCTCGAACTCGTCCAGCGCGCCGAGGCCGCGCGTTACGAGGCGCTGGTGCTCACGGTCGATGCCGCCGTCCGCACACCGCGCGCCGCCGAACAGCGGGCCGGCTTCAAGCTGCCTGCGGGCGTCGGCATGGTCAACCTCCCCGCCTCGGAAGCCGCATCGGCCGGCTCCCTCGGCGCGCTCCTCGCGCGTGCGCCCACCTGGGACGACGTGGCCTGGCTGAAAGCGCGCACGCGACTGCCGCTGCTGCTCAAGGGCGTGCTGCATCCACAGGATGCCCGCGAGGCGGCGCGGCTGCAGGTGGATGGGCTCATCGTCTCCAACCACGGCGGTCGCACGCTCGATTCGGCGATCGCGACGGCGCAGGCGCTCCCGGCCATGGCCGACGCGGTCGCGGGCGCGCTGCCTTTGCTGGTGGATGGCGGCGTGGTTCGAGGCACCGACGCGCTCAAGGCCCTGGCGCTCGGCGCCCGGGCGGTGCTGGTGGGGCGGCCACTGATCTGGGCCCTGGCCAGCGCGGGGGCCGCCGGGGTCGCGCATGGTTTGCGGCTGCTGCGGGACGAGCTGGCCGTGGCGCTGGCGCAGTGCGGGGCGGCGCGCCTCGCTGACCTCGACCGGTCCCTGCTGCTCGCCGACGCGCCACCTCTCCTCGGTAGGGATATCTGATCGCGATGATTGCAAATGCGATCGATTCGCATTTATACTGGCAGCTCGCAAATCCACTGGCCAGCCCCGCCCGCTTTCCACCATGATCGTCTGCGTCTGCAACCGCGTCTCCGACCGTGACATCGCACGCCATGTGCATGCCGGCATGGACTTCAGCGACATCCAGCTCGAGCTGGGCGTGGCAACCCAGTGCGGCCAGTGCGAAGGATGCGCACGTGAAGTCGTCGCCCAGTGCAGTCCCTGCCACCCGGTGGCCGGCCTGCAGTCCACCCGCCCCGCGGTGCAGCGGCCGGTATGGATTTCGTCCTCGGCTTCGGCCTGAGCCTGGTCGCCGTCGTCGCGATCGCCTGGTGGGCGCTGCGCGGCTGACGCTCGAATCCTGACCGACACTTCCCGCCTGCGCAGCGCCTTTTCGGATCTTGCTCACCTCACCCCGCCACCTCACCATCGCCAGCGGCGTGCTTCTGCTGCACGTCGCCGCCCTCTGGGCGCTGCAGAACGGCCTGGTGCGCCGCACCGCGGAGGTGGTGCTCCCGGTGGTGATGGTCAGCGAAATCCTTCCGCCGCCGGCGCCCGCGCCCGTGGTGGCACCGCCGGCGCCCGCGCCCGTGCCGCCGGCGCCGGTTCCGCCCCCGCCCGCGCCCAAGCCGCCGCCTCCGCCACCCGCGCCCAAGCCAAGGCCGCGTCCTGCGCCACCGCCGCCGCCGCCTGCCTGCTGCTCGCGCCGGCCTTCGCCCTGCTGCTGCTGCCGCCGGTGCGCGAGCCGCAGGCTG
>NZ_SMLL01000006.1 GCF_004681965.1 Ramlibacter rhizophilus
GTCTTGCCGTGGTCCACGTGACCGATCGTGCCCACGTTCACGTGCGGCTTGGTCCGCTCGAATTTTCCTTTTGCCATCTCAATTCCTAGAAAAAGAACAATGCCCGTGCCTGTTTAACGTCTCCGGCACTGGCCCCACCACGGGCAGCAGGCCAACCGCAATGCGGCGCCGAAGACAAAGACAAATACCAGCGGCAGCCGCGGATCCGGCTTTGCCGGGCCGCTGGCAGCGCCCCCCTGAGGGGAGCGCGGCGCAGCCGCTTCGGGGGGAGCCTTACTTGGCCCGAGCCGCCACGATCGCCTCGGCCACGTTGCGCGGCGCTTCGGCGTAGTGCTTGAACTCCATGGTGTAGGTCGCACGACCCTGGGACATGGAGCGCAGCGTGGTCGAGTAGCCGAACATCTCGGACAGGGGGACCTCGGCCTTGATGGCCTTGCCACCACCAGGCAGATCGTCCATGCCCTGGACCATGCCGCGGCGGGACGAGAGGTCACCCATCACGTTGCCGGCGTAGTCCTCAGGCGTCTCGACTTCCACGGCCATCATCGGCTCGAGGATGACGGGGCTGGCCTTGCGAGCGGCTTCCTTGAAGCCGAAGATCGCGGCCATCTTGAACGCCTGCTCGGACGAGTCCACGTCGTGGTACGAGCCGAAGGTGAGCGTGACCTTGACGTCCACCACCGGGTAGCCCGCGAGCACACCAGTGTTCAGCGCTTCTTCGACGCCCTTCTGCACCGCCGGGATGTACTCGCGCGGCACCACGCCGCCCTTGATCGCATCGACGAACTCGAAGCCCTTGCCGGCCTCCTGCGGCTCCAGCGAGAACACCACGTGGCCGTACTGGCCCTTGCCGCCGGACTGGCGCACGAACTTGCCTTCGACATCGGTGACCTGCTTGCGCACGGTCTCGCGATACGCGACCTGCGGCTTGCCGACGTTGGCTTCCACGCCGAACTCGCGCTTCATGCGGTCGACGATGATCTCCAGGTGCAGCTCGCCCATGCCGCCGATGATGGTCTGGCCGGACTCTTCGTCGGTGCTCACGCGGAACGACGGATCCTCGGCAGCCAGGCGACCCAGTGCCACGCCCATCTTTTCCTGGTCGGCCTTGGTCTTGGGCTCCACGGCCTGGCGGATCACCGGCTCCGGGAACACCATGCGCTCGAGCGTGACCACGGCATCGGGGTCACACAGCGTTTCGCCGGTCGTCACGTCCTTCAGGCCCACGCACGCGGCGATGTCACCGGCACGGATCTCGTCGACCTCAAGGCGATTGTTGGCGTGCATCTGCACGATGCGGCCAATGCGCTCCTTCTTGCCGCGTACGGGGTTGAAGACGGTGTCACCCTTGGAGAGCACGCCCGAGTACACGCGCACGAACGTCAGCTGGCCGACGAACGGGTCGGTCATGAGCTTGAACGCCAGCGCCGAGAACTTCTCGTTGTCGTCCGCGCGGCGGGTGGTTTCCTTCTCGTCTTCGTCCGTGCCGGCGACCGGCGGGATGTCCACGGGCGACGGCAGGAAGTCGATCACGGCGTCCAGCATGCGCTGCACACCCTTGTTCTTGAACGCGGTGCCGCACAGCATCGGCTGGATCTCGGTGGCAATCGTGCGGGTGCGGATGCCGTGCTTGATCTCGGCCTCGGAGAGGTCACCCTCTTCCAGGTACTTGTTCATCAGCTCTTCGCTGGCTTCGGCCGCGGCTTCGACCATCTTCTCGCGCCACTCCACAGCCGTGTCGGCCAGCTCGGCCGGGATGTCCCGGTACTCGAACTTCATGCCCTGCGACGCCTCGTCCCAGATGATGGCCTTCATCTTGAGCAGGTCCACCACGCCGGTGAAGTTTTCCTCGGCACCGATCGGGATGACGATGGGCACGGGATTGGCCTTCAGCCGCAGACGCATCTGCTCATAGACCTTGAAGAAGTTGGCGCCGGTGCGGTCCATCTTGTTGACAAAGGCCAGGCGCGGCACCTTGTACTTGTTGGCTTGACGCCAGACCGTCTCGGACTGCGGCTGCACGCCACCCACGGCGCAATAGACCATGCAGGCGCCGTCCAGCACGCGCATGGAGCGCTCCACCTCGATGGTGAAGTCGACGTGGCCGGGCGTGTCGATGATGTTGAAGCGGTGCTCCGGGTAGGACAGGTCCATGCCCTTCCAGAAACAGGTCGTGGCAGCGGACGTGATCGTGATGCCGCGCTCCTGCTCCTGCTCCATCCAGTCCATGGTGGCAGCGCCGTCGTGCACTTCACCGATCTTGTGGTTCACGCCGGTGTAGAACAGGATGCGTTCGGTGGTCGTGGTCTTGCCCGCGTCGATGTGCGCGGAGATGCCGATGTTCCGGTAGCGCTCGATAGGCGTCTTGCGAGCCATGATGAATCTCTTTCGTTGACGGCTTCGGGCCCGCTCGTGGCGGGCCCGCTTGCCAGGAGGGGGAGGGCTTAGAAGCGGAAGTGGCTGAAGGCCTTGTTGGCCTCGGCCATGCGGTGCACTTCGTCACGCTTCTTCATGGCACCGCCACGGCCTTCCGTGGCTTCCATGAGCTCGTTGGCCAGGCGCATGGCCATGGACTTCTCGCCGCGCTTCTTGGCGGCTTCCTTGATCCAGCGCATCGACAGCGCCAGGCGGCGCACGGGACGCACTTCGACAGGCACCTGGTAGTTGGCGCCACCCACGCGGCGGGACTTGACCTCGACCATGGGCTTGACGTTGTTGATGGCGATCGTGAAGGCTTCCAGCGGGTCCTTGCCCGGGTTCTTCTTCTCGATCTGGTCGAGCGCACCATAGACGATGCGCTCGGCGACCGCCTTCTTGCCGCCTTGCATGATGACGTTCATGAACTTGGCGAGCTCGACATTGCCGAACTTGGGATCCGGCAGGATTTCACGTTTAGGGACTTCGCGACGACGTGGCATGGTTACCTCTCAAATTGCTTCAGTTGGCCGGTCCCTTGCGGGGGCCTCGAGGGTCATCGAACCCTCACTTACTCGACCCGCAGGCGGCGCCTGCTTCGGGTCACTACGCCGGATCGGCCTGCCAGGGCGGATGCGGCACCGGGGAAAGAACGAACGGGATCAGGCCTTCTTGGGACGCTTGGCACCGTACTTGGAGCGGGACTGCTTGCGATCCTTCACACCCTGCAGGTCCAGCGAACCGCGAACGATGTGGTAGCGCACGCCGGGCAGGTCCTTGACGCGGCCGCCGCGCACGAGCACCACGGAGTGCTCCTGCAGGTTGTGGCCTTCACCGCCGATGTAGGAGATGACTTCGAAGCCGTTGGTCAGGCGCACCTTGGCCACCTTGCGAAGCGCGGAGTTCGGCTTCTTGGGGGTGGTGGTGTAGACGCGGGTGCAGACGCCGCGACGCTGCGGGCAGTTCTGCATGGCCGGGCTCTTGGATTTGGTCTGTTCGACCTCCCGGCCCTGACGCACGAGTTGGTTGATGGTTGGCATTGAAAAAACGTCCCTAAACGTGGAAGAACGCAAGGCCCGCCAGAAGGTGGCGGGCAAAGAAAAAGCTTTTCCGCCCCAATAGCGGAAAAGCCCGCGAGTATAGCCCGCGCCCAGCTGACGGGCAAATCCCGGGCTTTTGGAGGGCGCGGGGCCGCAGCAGGCCCTACTTGATCCAGAGCCGCAGCGCGTCCCAGGCGCGACCGAGCACGCCGGCCTGCGCCACCGGCTCGAGCGCCACCAGCGGCACCTCCAGCAGGGGCTGGTCGGCCGCGAGGACCTTGAGCGTGCCGACCGACTGGCCCTTGGTCAGCGGTGCCACCAGCGGGTCGGGCCGCAGCACTTCGGTGCGGATCTTGCCGGCCGTGCCCGAGGGCACCGCCACCACGATCGGCTGGTGCCGCCCGAGCTTGGCCTGCGACTGCGTGCCCTTCCAGATCTCCGGCGTGACCACCGGCTGGTTGGCGTCGAAGAGCTTGACTGCCTCGAAGGCGGTGTAGCCCCAGTTCAGCAGCTTCTGGCTTTCGTTGGCGCGGGCGTTCTCACTGGCGGCCCCCAGGACCACCGAGATGAGGCGCCGCGAACCCAGGTTGGGGAAGTCCCGCTTGGCCGTCGCCACCAGGCAGTAGCCGGCCGCGTCGGTATGGCCCGTCTTGAGCCCGTCCACCGTGGGATCGCGGAACAGCAGCGTGTTGCGGTTGGTGTCGTTGGCCGCGGGCGTGCCCTCGTAGCGGTACTTCTTCGTGGCGTAGTAGCCGACGAACTCCGGGAAGTCCTGCATCAGCCGGCTCGCCAGGATGCTCAGGTCGCGCGCGGTGGTGGTGTGGCCCGGGGCCGTGAGGCCTTCGGGATTGCGGTAGCTCGTGTTCTTCATGCCCAGGGCCTTGGCCTGGTCGTTCATCAGCTCGACGAAACGCTCCACCGTGCCGCCGACCGCTTCGGCCAGGGCCACGGTGGCGTCGTTGCCGGACTGCACGATCATGCCCTTGAGCAGGTCCTCCACCGGCACCTTCATCTTGGGGTCGATGAACATGCGCGAGCCGGGCATCTTCCAGGCCCGTTCGCTCACCGGCATCGCCTGCTTCAGGTCGATGCGCTTGCTGCGCAGGGCGTCGAAGACCACGTAGGCGGTCATGAGCTTGGTCAGGGAAGCCGGCTCGACGGGCGTGTCGATGTCCCGTCCGGCCAGGATCTGGTTGGCCGTCACGTCCATCAGCAGGTAGCTGCGGGCGGCGACTTCGGGCGGCTGGACGGCCTGGGCCTGCGCGGCAAGGCAGGCCAGGGCCAGCAGGGGCGCGGCGAGCGCCCGGGCAATACATCGGTTCATGGGAGGAAGGAAAGTCAACGGAGGTGGCGAAGCACCAGGCTCTTCAGTAGCGGCAATTGTCCGTGAAAGAAATGCTCGACCCCGGGCACGACCGTAACCGGGAGTGACTGCGGCCTGGCCCAGTCGAAGACCGACTGCAAGGCAACGGTATCGTCCTGCTCGCCGTGGATAACGAGCGCACGCTCTCGCGCCGCGGCGGCCAGCTCGGGGACCTGGAACCGCGAAGCGGCCGTCCCCACCAGGACGATGCGCTCGATGTCCCGCTGCCCCCACAGGGCTTGCAGCGCGCGGCTGGTCACGAAGGCGCCGAAGGAAAAGCCGGCCAGGCACAGCGGGCCCTCGGGCGCCACGGCCTTCACGACGTGCAGCAGGTCCTCGGTCTCGCCGCGCCCCTCGTCGTATTCCCCCTCGCTCGCACCCACGCCGCGGAAGTTGAAGCGAACGGCTGTCCAGCCCGACTGCACGAAGGCGCGCGCGAGGGTCTGCACCACCTTGTTGTCCATGGTGCCGCCGAACAGGGGATGGGGATGCGCGATCACCGCGACGCCACGCCGCGGCAGCCCATCAGGCGGCTCGTCGCGCAGCGCCTCGACGGCGCCGGCGGCGCCTTCGAGGCGCAGGCGTTCGCTGCGGGCGTTCATGCTCACCGCCCCAGGTGCGGCGGCGTGAGCAGGCGCTCGACCACCTCTCCGTTCTTGAGGTGGGACTCGACGATCTCGTCGATGTCCTGCAAGTCCACGTAGCTGTACCAGACGCCTTCGGGGTAGACCACGGCGACGGGACCGGCCGCACAGCGGTCGAGGCATCCGGCCTTGTTGACGCGGACCTGGCCCGCGCCGGACAGGCCCTGGGCCTTCACCTGCGCCTTGCAGCGGTCGAAGGCCTGCTGGGCCTGGAACTGCGCGCAGCAGGTCTCGCCGTTGTCCCGCTGGTTGAGGCAGAAGAAGATGTGGTGCTTGTAGTACATCGGAGGTGTCGCGCAAGGGTGGCGATTATCGACCCGGCCCCGGGTCGGCCGCTGGCACCGGGGCATTGGCCGCTGCGGCATCCGGCATCGCCAAGCGCGTGAGCACATAGGCCAGCGTGGCGAAGGGCCAGAGCCATCCCAGCCATTGGGCCAACCCATGGAAGCGGATGAAGCGACCCTGCTCCCAGGTCGCCAGCGTGTCGGCGAAATAGGCACTGGCCGGCGCCTGGTTGAGAAGGCTCAGGTGCACGGTCACGGCCAGCAGCAGCAAGGCCGCACAGGCGCGGCGCGGCAGCGCGACCAGCAGCAGCGAGCCGGCGAGGCCGCCCAGCAGGCCCACGGCCACCGGCAGCGTCAGCCAGGACCAGGCGTGCACCGGCCCCCAGCTGAGTGCGGCCGACAGGGCCGTGGCCAGCACGCCGGCGGCAATGGTGAAGGCGGCGAAGGCGGCGCGGCGCTTCAGCGAGCTCATGACCGAGAACCCGAGCAGGGCCGGCACCAGCACGCCCAGGCCGACGCACAGGAGTTCCACCAGCGGCACGAGCGGCTGCAGTTCGACGTCGCGCACCGGCAGCCACTCCAGGAAGGGGGTGTCCAGCAGCCAGTCGGCCAGGGCGTTCTCCAGCCGTTCGAAGACCTGGCCGAGCCCGAAGGGGACCGACGCCGGGAACAGGAGCGCGAAGGGCCACAGCGCCAGCAGCACCAGGGCGCCGCGCGAGTCGGAAACGAACCATCGGTCCCGGAACCGCGACCAGTGGTCGATGGCGCCGGCAAGCTCCAGGCCCGCGGCGAGTGCCGCCCCCGCCAAGGCCCCGGCCACGTTGAGGCCGAAATCCAGGTTGGACGGCACCCGCGCCGGCAGGAAGCTCTGGCCGGCTTCCATCGCGAGCGACAGCAGCGCCGCGGCCAGCGTCGCCAGGCCGACGGCCGGAAGCTTGCGCGCGCGTTCGCCGGAACGACCGCCTCGACGCAGCCAGCCGAGCGACAGCAGGAACCCCAGCGGCGCGTAGCCCAGCGCGTTGGCGGTCAGGTCGAACTCCGTCCACCAGCGCGGCCAGGGGCTGGCCAGGAAGGCCCAGGCCGAGATGCCCTGGTCGCGCCAGCCCGAGAACGGATACAGGCTCGCATAGGCGATGAGCGCTGCGTAGGCGAGCCCCAGCGGCCAGGCCGAGGTCTGGTGCCGGCGCATGCCTCAGAACGGCTTGACGACCACGAGGACCACCGCCGCCACCAGCAGCAGCACCGGCAGCTCGTTGAACCATCGGAACCAGACATGCCCGCGCCGGTTGCGTCCGGCGACGAAGCCTCGCAGCATGACGCCGCAGGCGTGGTGATAGGCCAGCGCCAGCAGCACCACGGCGAGCTTGGCATGCATCCAGCCATTGCCCGGCCCCCAGCCGATGCCGTAGCCCGCCCACAGCCACAGCCCCAGGGCAACGGCCGGCACCGCCAGCAGGGTGGTAAAGCGCAGCAGCTTGCGCGCCATGAGCAGGAGGCGCTCGCGCTCGGCCAGCGAGCCCGCGTCCACCATCGCCAGGTTGACGAAGATTCGAGGCAGGTAGAACAGGCCCGCGAACCAACTGGCCACGAAGACGATGTGGAAGGCTTTGACCCAAAGCATGGATCGAGTGTAGTGAGGCGAAAAAAAACCCCGGCCGCAAAGCCGGGGTGGGAAGCCTTTTTGCTGTCACACAACAAGGCACCCGCTCAGGGAGGAAAAGCGGGGAGCGGCAAGCCGCCCGGGGGCAATTTAGCAAACGGCCGTGGTGGCATCAAGCGCTGAGATTTCATTTCAGGTGGCAACCCATCGCAATTAGTTCTTTAATACTCAGTTCTGTTGCCCTGGCACGGCAGGCGCCACGCAGCCATGGGGCACAATTTTCACCATGACGCTTCACGCACCCTATCCGCTAGGCCGGCCCCGGCGCCTTCGCCGCGACGACTACACCCGCAACCTGGTGCGCGAACACCGCCTCGGCCCCCACGACCTCATCTACCCGGTGTTCGTGCAGGACGGCCAGAAGCGGCGCGATCCGGTGGCGTCCATGCCGGGCGTGGAGCGCCTGAGCCTGGACCTGCTGCTGCCGGTCGCGCAGCGTTGCGTCGAACTGCAGATTCCGGTGATGGCCCTGTTCCCGGTGATCGACGCCGGCCTGAAGACACCGGATGGCAAGGAAGCGTTCAACCCCGACGGACTGGTGCCGCGCGTGGTGCGCGAACTCAAGAAGCGCTTTCCCGACCTCGGGCTGATGACGGACGTGGCCCTGGACCCCTTCACCAGCCATGGGCAGGACGGCCTGCTCGACGAGACCGGCTACATCCTGAACGACGAAACCGTCGCCGTGCTGGTGCAACAGGCCCTGGTGCAGGCCGAAGCGGGCGTGGACCTGGTGGCGCCCAGCGACATGATGGACGGGCGCATCGGCGCGATCCGCCGCGGCCTGGAACACGCGGGGCACATCCACACGCGCATCATGGCCTACAGCGCCAAGTACGCGAGCGCCTTCTACGGGCCGTTCCGGGACGCCGTCGGATCGGCCGGCAACCTGGGCAAGGGCAACAAGAAGGTCTACCAGATGGACCCCGGCAACAGCGACGAAGCGCTGCGCGAGGTGGCCATGGACATCGCCGAAGGCGCGGACATGGTGATGGTCAAGCCCGGCATGCCGTACCTGGATGTCGTGCGGCGCGTCAAGGACGAATTCCGGGTCCCCACCTTCGCCTACCAGGTCTCGGGCGAGTACGCGATGCTCAAGGCAGCGGCGGCGAACGGGTGGCTGGACGAGCAGGCGGTGGTGCTGGAGAGCCTGCTGGCCTTCAAGCGCGCGGGCGCCGACGGCGTGCTCACCTACTTTGCCCTGGACGTGGCCGCCCGGCTGCCGCGCTAGGGCATGCAGATCGTCGAGTTCACGCAGGGCACGCTCAGGTTCCTCGACGCCCTGCCTGCGCAGGCGCCCGAACGCGGCTTCATCTGGATCTTCGTTTCCCGCGACGAGTTGCCGCAGCAGCTCGCGCAGGTGCAGCTGGCTGCCCAGCGCTTCGGCGGCTCGGTGCTGCTGGACCTGCACCTGACCGACCTGGCCAACCCCGCGCATCCCTCGCGCTACGACTACACCTCGGTCTATGACCTGGTCATCTTCCGGCGCCTGGCGACGGCCGCGGAAGTGGACGCGGAACTCGCGGGTGAGGCGGTCCGTTCCCGCGCACCGATGCCGGCGGCCCTGTCCACCTTCGAGCGCATTCGCACGCGGGCCATGGGCTTCGCCGTCTTCGATCGCCTGCTGGTGACGGTGCACCCGGCCGACTGCGCCACGGCGCGCAGCTACCTGGAGCGCTACCTGGCCGACGCCGTGCAGGCCGAAACCCTGCATGCCGCGGCGCGCAGCCGCCTGCCGACCGGCCCCGCCGACCTGATGCTGCGCATGGTCAACGAGATGGTGGACAGCTACCTGGAGCTGCGCAAGCTGCTGGCGACCGAGCTGGCCCAGTGGCAGGACTCGCTGCTGCAGCCCGGCAACCAGCGCACCGACTGGAAGGCCTTGATGCGCGCGCGTGCCGAACTGCACCAGCTGGAGGACCTGTGCGAGGAGCAGAACGACGCCATGCAGGAGTGGCTGGACTCGGCGCGCGAGCAGCCGCCCCCACTGTCCACGCAGGCCGAGCGCGATGCGCTGGTCGCGCGTGCCAATGACGTCATCGAACACATCCAGCGCGTGGTGCACCAGGTGCGCCGCATGGAGCAGGGCGCGGAGGCGGTGGTGCAGATCCACTTCTCGGCGCAGAGCCATCGCGCCAACAACATCATGCGCACGCTCACTGCGCTCACAGCCATCTTCCTGCCGCTGAACCTGATCACCGGCATCTTCGGCATGAACTTCGAGTCCATGCCCCTGCTGCACCAGGAGCGCGGCTTCTGGCTCGCGATGCTCGCGATGCTCGCGCTGGCGGTCGTGCTGGGCCTGGTGTTCTGGCGAAAACACTACCTGGCCCGCAGCAGCCGCTGAACAAGGTGTGAATGAATCTCCTTTGCGGCCCGATCTGGCGCCTGCGCTTCTCGCCGTACGCTTGTACGGCTGCGATGCTCCGTGCCACCTCGGGCCGCTCGCTACGATTCCTTCACACCTTGTGTAGCCCGGGCTCAGCCCAGGTGCCGCGCGAAGAATTCCAGCGTGCGGGTGCGCGCGAGCTGCGCGGCCTGGGCGTCGTGCGAGCCGCGCTGGTCGCAGTTGAAGCCGTGGTCCGCCGGGTACACGTGCACCTCCACGTCGGGCTGGGCGCGGCGGAAGGCCTCCACCGTGTCCAGCGGGATGTAGTGGTCCTTTTCGCCGAAGTGCGCCATCACCGGCACGCGCGGCTGGCGGCCGGCTTCTTCGGGGCTGGTCATGCCGCCGCCGTAGTAGCACACGGCCGCGGCCAGGCCCGGCGCCGAGCCCGCCGCACGCCAGCTGAGCAGGCCGCCCCAGCAGTACCCCACGATGCCGACCTTGCCCGCCTGCGCGGCGTGGGCGATGGCGGCCTCGATGTCCTGCATGACGCCGGCCGCGGGCAGCGCGTCCACCGCGGACTTGAGCGCGAAGCCGGCATTGCGGTCCTGCTCGCCATACCCGAGGTCCACGTTCGGCTGGACCCGGCTGAAGGTCGAGGGCGCCACGGCCAGGTAGCCCTCGGCAGCGAAACCGTCCGCCACCGAACGGATGTGCGAGTTGACCCCGAAAATCTCCTGCAGCACCACGATGCCGCCGCGCGGCGTGCCGGCGGGCCGGGCGACGTAGGCGGCGAAGCGGTGGCCGTCGGCGGCTTGAAGGTCGGTGAAATCACCCATGGGAAGTCTCCTTGTCGTTGAGGGTCTGAAGCTTGCGGGCGAGCAGGTCCAGGCGGTCCTGGCCCCAGAAGATCTCTCCACCCACCACATAGCTGGGCGCACCGAAGATGCCCAGGTCGATGGCCTCGCGCGTGTGGGTTTCGTACTGCGACTGCACCTGCGGCGCGCGCGACTGCTCCAGCCGCTCGGGCGCGAGGCCCTGCTCGCGCAGCAGCTCGGCGAGCACGGCAGGATCGGCGATGTTGCGCTCCTGCGCCCACACGGCCGCGAGCAGCGCGCCCGACAGGCGCAGCGCCGCCGCGGTGCCGTCCTCCCGGTCCGTCGCGATGATGAGGCGCGCGGCGTCGTCCCCCGCCACGGGGAAGTAGCGCGGCTGCGGATTCAGCGGCAATCCCAGGTGCTCCGAGAAGCGCCGCAGCTCCACGAGCCGATAGGCCTGGCGCTGCGGCGCCCGCTTGGCCAGCGGCAGCCCGCCCGAGACCGGGAAGACCTGGCCCAGGTCCATGGGCCGCACCCGGACCTGCGCGCCCTGGGCGCGGGCGAGCTCGACGAAGCGTTCGTGGCCCAGGTAGGTCCACGGACTGACAGGGGCGAAGAAATAATCGATGGTCTGGCTCAAGCCGGTCTCCTGGGGTCGGCCGATGGCGGCCCGGTGTGTTGTTGGCGGACGCAAAGCTTAGCGAGGTCCGTACGGTGGAGGTGAACGATGGACAAAGTGCTCCTGGTGACCGGCGGCGGTCGCGGCATCGGCGCGGCGACGGCGCTGCTGGCGGCGCGCCGCGGCTGGGCGGTCGCGGTCAACTATGCCGCCAACTCGCTGGCCGCCGACGAAGTGGTGCGGCAGATCCGCGCCGACGGCGGCAGCGCCATGGCCATCCAGGCCAACGTCGCCGACGAGGCGCAGGTGCTCGGGATGTTCGAGCGGATCGACGCGAAACTCGGCCCGCTCACGGGCCTGGTCAACAACGCCGGCGTGGTGGACGTGGCGGCGCGGCTGGACCAGATGAGCGTCGAGCGCTGGCGGCGCATGTTCGACGTCAACGTGCTCGGCTCCCTGCTCTGTGCCCGCGAAGCCGTGCGGCGCATGAGCACGCGGCATGGCGGCAGCGGCGGCGCGATCGTGAACGTGTCGAGCGCGGCCTCGCGCCTGGGATCGGCCGGGCAGTACATCGACTACGCCGCGGCCAAGGGCGCCATCGACGCCTTCACCCTGGGCCTGGCGCGCGAGGTGGCCAGCGAGGGCATCCGCGTCAACGCGGTGCGACCCGGCCTGATCGACACCGACATCCACGCTTCGGGCGGCTGGCCCGACCGCGTTCGCGAGCTGGCGCACCAGGTCCCCATGCAGCGCGGCGGAACGGCCGAGGAGGTGGCGCAGGCCATCGTCTGGCTGCTCTCCCAGGACGCGAGCTACACGACCATGAGCCTGGTGGAGGTCTCCGGCGGCCGCTGAAAAAGGCTGACGGAAGCTGACAACCCCGGCCGGTTTCACCGGGGTGACATGCGGGCTGCCGATAACCGGCGGCATGTTCGCCTCGTCCGTCCGCATCCATCCGGCCCCCGGCGCTGCCCGGCACTGGGAAGGCCCCGTCTACGCACCGGCCGCGCAGGCACCTCGTGCGAGCCGCTGCCAGGCGGTGGGCCTGTCGGCGAAGATCGGCGCGGCGTTCGCGGCCCGCGAGACCGTGAGCACCGCGCTCGGCGGGCTGGTGCGCAGCCTGCTGGTCGCCGCGTTGGCGGCGCGCGCCGGCTGGTCGGACGAGGACGCCGCCCTGGTCGCCCTGGGCAGCGTGCTGGTGCTGACGCTGGGCGGCTGCTGCCTCATGAGCCGCGCCACGCCGCTGCTGGGGGAGGAAGGCTTCACGAGCCAGCTGGCCGTCGCGGCGCCGCTGGCGCTGTCGGTGGACACGGCGGCGTGGTACCTGCGGCACGACGCACAGGACCAGCCCGCCGGCCTGCCGCTGGCCGCCAGCGTGCTGGTGGCCTCCCTCGGGCGCATGGCTGGCAACCTGGTGCGGGACGCGGGCAACCAGCTGGTGGACAAGGCCCTGCCCGGCATGACCCTGCAGCCGCCCCTTCCCATGGGGCGGGGGCGGGAGCCGGCGCCGCCGCTGCTGGTGGATCCACGCATCACCCGCGCCCGCCTGGTGCTGACCTGCGTGGCCTACTTTGCCCTGATCGTGGCCAACCGGAGCCACCTGACGCCGGCGCTGCAGGACTGGCTGGAGGTCGATCCCGAGGACCGCAGCCTGCGCGGGCGGCTGCGCGGCGAGCTTGCCGCGTCGGCCGGGGTGGTGGCGCTGGAGGCCGTGCACGCCTTCGCCAGCCGCCTGTGGACCGGCCTCGTGGCCGCCAGTCGCAGCCTGGCCGTGCAGCCCGAGCCGGCCGAGGGCCTGCCGGCGCTCGCGCGCAACCTGCGCGATGCGCCCGCCACCTGGCTGCGGGTGCGCGAGCATGCCGGCATGCGCACCTGGCTGGGCGTTCCCGCCGAGCTGGCCGGCAGCGCAGCGATCAGCCTGGCGCCGGACTCGGCGGCCGCACGCGCGACCGAGATCGCCCGCTGCGCGCTCCTGGTGCTCATCGACCTGCGCAGCACCCTGGTCGAGCGCGGGCACTGGCAGGCGGAGGTCAGACGAGACCGAGCGGACGGCGCGATGGAATTGCGCGCCCTGCTCGGGCAGCCGCCGCCACGCGACGAAGGGAACGAAGGGGCCCACGGGTATGCCTGAAGCCACGGATCCGCTGCTGGCCGGCCTGTGCGGACGCCTGGGCCTGCCGCCCCAGGACTGGGTGAGCGACGCCGGCGGGCTGAGGGGCATCACGCTGCGCCTGGACGACGTGGACATCAGCCTCGTCGACCGGCCGCAGGAGCCCGTCGGTCCGACCTTGTGCCTGCTGGTGGAGTTCGGCGCGCCCGCCCCAGAGCGGGAACTCGAGATCTGGCGCACCCTGGCCGACGCCAACTTCCTGATGCTCGGCCCCGACGCGCCCGCCTTCGGCCGCAACCCGGCCACCGGCGAGGTGCTGCTGCAATACGCCTGCCCCCGCGACGCCGCTACGGCAGCGGGGCTGCACCGCAGCCTGCTGGAGATGGCGCGCATCGCGCGGCACTGGCGCCACGCGTTCAACCTCCGTGCGGAGGACGGCAGCGTGGGCCCCGAACCACTCTGGACGCACTACGCCTGAACGGACCGACTCAATCCACGAGCAGCGACAGCAGCACGTTGTCGCGCCATTTGCCGTTGATCATCACGAAGTCGCGCGCATAGCCTTCCACGGCGAAGCCGAGCTTGCGCAGCAGCTTGGCGCTGCGCAGGTTCTCGGGCAGGTGCGTGGCCATGATGCGGTGCAGGTTGTAGCGACTGAGCACCTCGCGCGAGGCCGGATGCGCCGCCGCGTACATGAGCCCGCGCCCTTCCAGCGGCTCGTCGAGCATGAAGCTGATGGTGCAGGCCCGGAAGTCGCCGTGCTCGATGGCCCAGTAGCTGTTCAGGCAGCCGATCTCCTGGCCGTCGGTTTGCTTGCAGAAGCCCACGAGGTGCACGGCCTGGCCCGCCTGCATGGCGGACTGCCGCCGCGTGAGTTCACCGCTCCAGTAGCCCACCTCCTCCAGCTCGGGGGTCTGGGTCATGGCCATGCACAGGTAGTGGCGGTTGCGGGCATGGAAGCGCGCATAGAGCTGGGCGAAGCTCGGATGCACGGCATAGAGCCACCAGTGTTCGTTCTCCAGCCAAAGCGTCGGCTGCTCGGTTCGGCTCTTGGCGCTGGGGTCGATCATGCTCATGCCTCCAGGATGGCCAGACCTTGCCACTGTGGCGCCGTCACGTCCAGGAACTGCGCGATGTGCGCGTCCAGGCCACCTTCCGGGAGGTCGACCGCCTGGCCCTGGACCACGGCCTCGCGCAGTGCCTGGCGCGTACGCGCACCGTCCTGCCACGCCAGCCAGAGCTGCCGGTCCAGCCGGCTCGCATCGACGGCCTGCCCGGTCAGCGGCGAACACAGGTAGCGCAGGGTGTCGTCATGCTGCGCTCGCGCAGCGATGGCCCGGTTCATGGCCGCAGCGCGCGCGCCTTCGGCGGCCGCCCGGTCCTCGTCGAACACCGGCGCGAGCTGGCTTTGCGCCACCAGCGCCGCCAGGGTCTCGAAGACACGCTCGCGCGGCGAGGAATGCATGTCGGCGCGCTCGATCAGCTCGCCGATGCGAAGCGGCCCGCCCGCCGCCTCCAGGGCCTTCACGGCGCGCTGGGTGATCGTGGCGTCCAGCGTGACCGACCCGTAGGGCGTCTGCTGGACGGCGGAAATGGAGGCCGCGGGCCGCAGCAGCACCAGGCCCACCCGCAGCAGCTGTTCGTCGCGCGCCGAGCGTGGCAGCCGGTCCGGGCCGCGCACGAACACGTCGCGCCGGAACCGGCGGTTCAGGATGAAGTCGTGCGCTGCCTGTCGCAGCACGAGCGGCAGTTGCGAAAGCTGGAAGGACTGGGCGCGGTGGAAGACCTCGCCGGTGAGGTCGCTGCGATGCAGCGAGCAGGCGAAGGACAGGCCCGCGCCGTCGAGCGCCTGCGCCAGCTCCGGGAAGTAGGTGAGGTGCCAGCTGCGGTTGAAGTACTCGTGGGCGACGACGTGCAGGTCGTCGCGCAGCATGTCATCCAGCATCTGCGCGGCCGGGCCGTTGCGCTCGAAGAAGGCCGCCTTGCCCTGGCGCAGGCGCTCGGCGAACTGCAGCGCCTCGCGGATCTTGCCGGCCGTGGGCTCGGCCGGGCCGCTGGCCAGGTCGGTGTGCATCCACAGCAGGTCGCGCAGGGGCTTCTCCGCCGACCAGCCCGGCAGCACGTTGTAGCTGATGAAGACGGCGCCCCCCACCTTCAGGTGGCGGCGCAGGAACTCTACCACCGCGTGCCGGGCGGCATTGTCGATCCAGGACCACACCCCGTGCAGGACCACGAAGTCCAGCGGCGGCAGCTCGGCGTCCAGCATGTCTTCGAAACTGCGGGCCCACCAGCTCGCCTCCAGCCGTGCCTCGGCCGCCAGCGACTGGGCGAAGACGGCATGCTCGGGGTTGAAGTCGGTGCCGAAGAAGCGGCCGCGCGGGTTGGCGGCCGCATGCAGGTTGCAGGAGACGCCCTGGCCGAAACCCAGCTCGCAATAGGTGTAGGGCCCGGACCCGCTGGCATTGGCCAGGCCGTTCATCAGCAGGAAAAAGCGGATGAAGGGCGGCGAAAGCTCGTGGTAGTAGCCGTAGGAATAAGTCATGTCGGCCACGTAGCCGCTCGACCAATGGTCTGCCATTCCGATCACCTTGAAAACTAAAGGGTGCGTCGGATTATGCGCAGCCAGCTCAGCCGCGCAAGCGGCGTCAAGCCGCAGGGGTGGCGTCGCGCGTTTCGCGCAGCCAGGCGTCGATCTGACGCGCGGCCGCGTCCACCGCCTGCGAGAGCGCGCGCACGCCGCCGGCCGCATCCGGGCTGGGGGCCGGCTGCTGGACCTCGAAGCTGCGCTGCGCGATCAGCCGGTCGCCCAGCGGCCCGGACTGCAGCAGGGTGGCCCGCAGGCGCAGCGTGCCCCGGCTGCGCTGGGGCGCCTCGAAGTGATGGGCGAACTCCTGCAGCTGCAGCCGCAGCACCCGGGGCGCGCCGGCATCGCTGCGCGGCGTGGCGGTGAGCTCGCCGGTGCCGATGACGGCGCGCTCGCGCGCCAGCAGCGCGCCCAGACGCTCGTGCACGAGCTGCGGCACCGGCGCGCTCCAGCGCGCCTGGGCGTAGGGACGCAGCTCGTGCAGGTTCTCGTAGCCCAGGCGGTACAACAGCGCCGTGCTGTCCAACCCGCCGCTGGCTTCGATGCTCGGCAGCACCAGGGCCGCACCGGCCTGCGGTGCGGCGCCCGCCGCAGGGGGCGGCAGGGGTCCGAGGTCGTAGAGCGTGGGCGGCTCGCTCTTGTCGATGACGGATGCGCAGGCTGCCAAGCCGAGCAAGGCTGCGGCCAGCAGCCCGCGCAAGGCCGTGCGACGCCCGCTCATCGCCGGCCTCCCGCGCCGCCGAAGCCCGGCTCGCCCGGCCCGGGCGCCGCGCGGCCAGGACCGAAGATCAGGGACTGCGGGTTCTCCTGCAGGCTGCTGGCGGCGCCCTGCAGCCGGCGCGCCGCCCGGGTGGCTTCCTCGGCCATCAAGTTGATGCGCGGCAGGGTCGAGGTGCCGAAGGTGCCCGCGGCCTGCGAAAGCGCGGCCGCGCCCTGGTTGAGCTGATCGACGGTGCCGCCTTCCTCGCCCAATCGCCGGGCGAGCTGCCCGACCGGCTGAAGGGTGGCGCGGGCCTCGACCGCCAGGCCGCGCAGGGCCTCTGCCGCGGCACCCAGGCTGTTCACGGCCTGCGGGATGCTGACCCGGTCCGGACCGAGCTGCGCGTTGAGCACCGTGGACGTCTGCTGCGACAGCTGCGTGAGGCTCTGCGCCGCCTGCTCGATGCTCTGCAGGGCCGAGGTCACGCGCTGCTGGTTCTGGTCCGACAGCAGCTGGTTGAGCCGCTCGGCGGTCTGGTTGACCTGCTGCAGGATGTCCTCCCCCCGGTCGCCCAGCCGGCTCACCAGGCCGGGACGAAGCGGAATGCGCGGCGGCGCGCCGTCCGCCGGCTCCAGCGGCGGTGCGGCGCGACCCTGGTCGTCCAGCTGCACGTAGGCCAGGCCGGTCACACCCTGGAAGCCGAGCGTGGCGAAGGTCTCGCGGGTGACCGGCGCGCGGGGCTGCACCGCCAGCCGCAGCAGCACGTTGCCGGGGTTGGCGGGGTCGAAACGGATGTCCTCCACCTTGCCGACCTCCACGCCCCGGTAGCGCACCGGGGCCTGGGGCTGCAGGCCGGTGACCGACTCGCGGGTCGAGATCTCGTACACCTCGTACTGCGCCGTATCCCGCGTGAGCCACGAGGCCAGGCCCAGCAGCAGGGCGGCCACGAGCGCGACGAAAAGACCGGCGGCGAGGGCATGCGACTTGTTTTCCATGGAAGGCTCCCTGCAATCAGCTCGAAGGCGGCGCGTCCAGCAGCGCCATCGCGCGCTGCCCCCGCTCGCCGTGGAAGAAGGTGTGGACGAAAGGATGGTCGAAAGCCACCACCTCGCGCGGCGGGCCGCTCACGATCACCTGCCGCTCGGCCAGCACGGCGATGCGCGTGGACAGCTCGAACAGGGTGTCCAGGTCGTGGGTCACCATGATGACCGTCAGCCCCAGCTCGCGGTGCAAGGCGCGCAGCAGCGCCACGAAGGCATCCGAGCTGTCCGGGTCCAGGCCGGCGGTGGGCTCGTCCAGCAGCAGGAGCGGGGGATCGAGCACCAGCGCGCGGGCCAGCGCGGCGCGCTTGATCATCCCGCCCGACAGGTCGGCCGGCATCTTGGCCGCGTCCTGCGGCTTCAGTCCCACCATCTGCAGCTTGAGCATGGCCGCCTCGCGCACCAGCGCCGGTGGCAGGGTGCGCAGCTCGCGCAGCGGCAGCTCGATGTTCTCCAGCACCGTGAAGGCGGAAAACAGCGCGCCGTGCTGGAACAGCATGCCCACGCGGCTGGCGGCGCCCTCCCGGCCCAGTCGCGCGGCCGGCTCGCCCAGCACCTCGATCTCCCCCCGCGTGGGCGCCTCCAGGCCCAGGATCTGCCGCAGCAGCACGGTCTTGCCGGTGCCGGAGCCCCCCACCAGCGACAGCAGCTCCCCGGACATGACGCGCAGCGACAGGTCCTGGTGCACCACGTTGCGCTGGCCCTCCTTCTCGAAGACGGACCACAGGCCGCGGATGTCGACGACCGGATGCACGTCGGCGCGCCCTTCGTTCATAGCCCCACCGTCTGGAACAGGATGGCGAAGAGCGCATCCACCAGGATCACCACGGTGATGGCCGTCACCACCGAGGCCGTGGTGCCCCTCCCGAGGCTCTGCGTATCCGGCTTGACCCGCAGGCCGTAGTGGCAGCCCACCAGCGCGATCAGGATGCCGAAGACAAAGGACTTTCCCAGCGCCAGCGTGAGGTTGCCCAGCGGCACCGCGCCGGGCAGCGCATTGAAGAAGTACACCGGCCCGATGCCCAGCGCCAGGTCGGCCGCGAGCATGCCGCCGGCCAGCGAGCACAGCGTCGTCCACGTGCTGATGAGGGGCATGGCCACGGCGAGCGCCAGCACGCGCGGCATCACGAGGCGAAAGCCGTGCGGGATGCCCATGACGCGCATGGCATCGAGCTCCTCGGTCACCCGCATCACGCCGATCTGCGCCGTGATGGCCGAGCCCGAGCGGCCGGCGATGAGGATGGCCGCGAGCATGGGTCCCAGCTCCCGGATGAGCGCGATGCCGAGGATGTTCACGATGTAGGCATCGGCCCCGAAGGTGCGCAGCTGCTGCGCGGTGAGGTAGGCCAGCACGACCCCGATGAGAAAGCCCACCAGTGCCGTGATCGGCAGGGCCGTGGCGCCGATGCGGAACAGGTGGCCGGAAACGTCCCGCCAGGGCCCGCGCGCCGGTGCGCGGGCAAGCCGCAGCAGGTCCAGCGCGAGCTGCCCGACCAGCATGAGGAACAGCCGCAGCTCGTGGGCGCCATGCAGCACCCAGGCACCCAGGGCGAGGAACTCGCCCGCGAGCGTGCGGCGCGGCCTGGCCGGAGCGGGGGCCGCGTGCGCGGCCACGCGCTCGATCAGCGCGCGTTGCGAGGGCGAGGCCGCGAGCGCCTCGGGCCAGCGGCGGCCCCAGTGGTCCCACAGGAGCTGGGCGCCCAGGTGATCGATCTGCTGCGCCTCGCGCAGGTCCCAGGCCGGCGTGGCCGGCAAGGCTGCGAGCCGCGCCTGCAGCCCCTTGAGCAATCGCGGCCGCGCGAACTGCGCGGCGGTCCAGCGCCCGAGCACGCGGGCAGCCGAATCGGCGCCGATCGGTGCTTCGATCCGGGGCGCGTCGGCGGAGACCTGGGCGGATGCGGTCATGGGCATGCTGAAGTTCATCGTAAAGGCTGAGTGTGAGCCGGCCTGTAGGAGAGATCAGCGCCGCGCCTTCCGGTGGCAAGGCAAGCCCTAGTTCCCCGGCGGGTGGCCTGGGCCTAGACTGCGGAACTTCCCTGCTGTACCCCGAAGTCCTCCATGAACGCTCCCGACCGCCCCGCCGCCCCTGCCGCAATCGCCTCCATCGACCACTGGATCGCCGGCCGCACGGCAAGTGGCACCGGCGAGCGGCGCGCCGATGTCTTCAACCCGGCCACCGGCCAGGTCAGTGGCCGGGTGGCCCTCGCGAACACCGCCGACGTGGACACGGCGGTGGCCGCCGCGCGGCAGGCCTGGCCCGCCTGGGCCGACACCCCGCCCATCCGCCGTGCCCGCGTGATGTTCCGCTTCCTGGAGCTGCTCAACCAGCACCGCGACGAGCTGGCCCGCATGATCACCGCCGAGCACGGCAAGGTGTTCACCGACGCCCAGGGCGAGGTCACGCGCGGTATCGACATCGTGGAGTTCGCCTGCGGCATCCCGCAACTGCTCAAGGGCGACTACACCGACCAGGTCTCCACCGGCATCGACAACTGGACGATGCGCCAGCCCCTGGGCGTGGTGGCCGGCATCACGCCGTTCAACTTCCCGGTGATGGTGCCCATGTGGATGTTCCCGGTGGCACTCGCCGCCGGCAACAGTTTCGTGCTCAAGCCCAGCCCGCTGGACCCCAGCCCCTCCATCCGCATGGCCGAGCTGCTGAAAGAGGCGGGGCTGCCCGACGGCGTCTTCAACGTCGTGCAGGGGGACAAGGACGCGGTCGATGCGCTGCTGGAGCACCCGGACGTCAAGGCGCTGTCCTTCGTCGGCTCCACGCCCATCGCCCGCAAGATCTACGAGACCGGCGCCCGCCACGGCAAGCGCGTGCAGGCGCTGGGCGGCGCCAAGAACCACATGGTGGTCATGCCCGACGCCGACATGGAGCAGGTCGCCGATGCCCTCATCGGCTCGGCCTTCGGCTCGGCCGGCGAGCGCTGCATGGCGATTTCCGTCGGCGTGCTGGTCGGGGCGGCGGCCGACCGCCTGGTGCCGGTACTGGCCGAGCGCACGCGCGCGCTCAAGGTCAAGGACGGGCGCGAGCTCGATGCCGAGATGGGCCCCATCGTCAGCGCCGCGGCGCACGAGCGCATCGCCGGCTACATCGCCCAGGGGCAGGCCGAAGGCGCGCAGCTGGTCGTCGACGGCCGCGGCTTCCAGGGGCGCATGGCCGGCCCCGGCTGCGACAACGGGTTCTGGATCGGCGGCAGCCTGTTCGACCACGTGACCCCGGACATGAAGATCTACCGCGAGGAGATCTTCGGCCCCGTGCTGGGCTGCGTGCGCGTCAAGGACCTGGCCGAGGCCGTGGCCCTGGTCAACGCGCACGAGTACGGCAATGGCGTGTCCTGCTTCACGCGCGACGGCAACGTGGCGCGCGAGTTCAGCCGCCGCATCGAGGTGGGCATGGTAGGCATCAACGTGCCCATTCCCGTCCCCATGGCCTGGCACGGCTTCGGCGGCTGGAAGAAGAGCCTGTTCGGCGACATGCATGCCTACGGCGAGGAAGGCGTTCGCTTCTACACGCGCCAGAAGTCCATCATGCAGCGCTGGCCCGAGAGCATCGGCAAGGGCGCCGAGTTCGTGATGCCCACGGCCTCGTGAGGCCGGTTGCGGATTTCGCGGGAGCACCATGAGCCAGGCCGACTGGGACTACATCGTCATCGGCGCGGGCACCGCCGGCTGCCTGCTGGCCAACCGGCTGAGTGCCGACCCGCAGAGGCGCGTGCTGCTGCTGGAAGCGGGGGGCAAGGACGACTACCCCTGGATCCACATCCCGGTGGGCTACCTGTACTGCATCGGCAATGCCCGCACCGACTGGCTGTTCAAGACCGAGGCCGACGCGGGCCTGAACGGCCGCGTGCTGCGCTACCCGCGCGGCAAGACGCTGGGCGGCAGCTCCAGCATCAACGGCATGATCTACATGCGCGGCCAGGCGCGCGACTACGACCAGTGGGCGCAACTCACGGGCGACCCCGCCTGGCGCTGGGATGCCTGCCTGCCCTACTTCAAGCGCCACGAGGACTACCACGGCGGCGCCGACGCGATGCACGGCGCCGGCGGCGAATGGCGCGTGGAGCGCCAGCGTCTGCGCTGGGACATCCTCGATGCCTTCGCGCGCGCGGCGCAGGAGGCGGGCATCCCGGCCAGCCCGGATTTCAACCGCGGCAGCAACGAAGGCGTGGGCTACTTCGAGGTCAACCAGCGCAGCGGCTGGCGCTGGAACACGGCCAAGGCCTTCCTGCGGCCCGTGCTCAAGCGGCCCAACCTCACCGTGTGGACGCGCGCGCACGTCAAGCAGCTGCTGGTCGCGCGCGATGCGGACGGCGGCCTGCGCTGCGAGGGTGCGCAGGTCTGGAACGAGCGCGAGATGGTCACCGTGCGGGCGGCGCGCGAGGTGGTGCTCGCGGCCGGCAGCATCGGCTCGCCGCAGATCCTGCAGCTCTCGGGCATCGGTCCGGGCGCGTTGCTGCAGTCGCACGGCATCCCGGTGTTGCGCGATGCACCCGGCGTCGGCGCCAACCTGCAGGACCACCTGCAGATCCGGGCGGTCTACAAGGTGCATGGCGTCAAGACCCTCAACGTGCTGGCGGCCAACTGGTGGGGCAAGGCCTTCATCGGCCTGGAATACGCCCTGCGCCGCACCGGTCCCATGAGCATGGCACCCTCGCAGCTCGGGGCCTTCACGCGCAGCTCACCCGAGCAGCCCTGGCCGAACCTGGAGTTCCATGTCCAGCCCCTGAGCCTGGACGCCTTCGGCGATCCGCTGCACGCCTTTGGTGCCTTCACGGCCAGCGTCTGCAACCTGAACCCCACGAGCCGCGGCTTCGTGCGCATCCGCAGTCCGCGCTTCGAGGACGCGCCCCTCATCGCGCCCAATTACCTGAGCACCGACGAGGACCGCCTCGTGGCGGCGCAGTCGCTGCGCGTGGTGCGGCGCATCGCGGCGCAGCCGGCGCTCGCGCCCTACCGACCCGAGGAGTGGCGACCCGGGCCGCAGTACCAGAGCGACGAAGAACTCGCACGCCTGGCCGGTGACATCGCCACCACCATCTTCCATCCGGTGGGCACCACGCGCATGGGCCCGGCCGACGATCCGATGGCCGTGCTCGATGCGCGCCTTCGCGTGCATGGCGTGCGCGGCCTGCGCGTGGTCGATGCCGGCGCCATGCCCACCATCACCAGCGGCAACACCAACTCGCCCACGCTCATGATGGCCGAGCGCGCGGCCGAATGGATCCAGGGCAGCGCGACCGTTCACCCCGAAAGCGAGCACGAAAGCGCTAACGGGAAATCACCGATGCACCATGCCGGTGAGCTTGCGTACAGTTCGCCCATCTCGCGGCACCCCATCGGGGCGCAGCGTCGAGAGGCCTGAGGAGACAAGCAAAGAGAGCGATACGCTCACCCGACATGTGTCGGCTGCAAAAGCGCCTGCGGGCGCTTTTGTTTTTGGTGCGCCCCAAGGCAGGGCACTGCAGAGCCAGTGCCACAATCGCGCCGATGGAACTGCTGCTGATGTCGCTCGCGTCGCTGCTGGCCGGCTTCGTGGACGCGATCGTCGGCGGTGGCGGCCTCATCCTCGTGCCCGCGCTCTTCGCCATCTTTCCCAACGCGGCGCCGGCCAGCCTGTTCGGCCTCAACAAGAGCGCCTCGGTCTGGGGCACCGCCATGGCGGCGGCACAGTTCAGCCGGCGCGTGCACATGAACTGGTCGGCCCTGCTGCCGGCGGCGATCGCGGGCCTGGCGGGCGGCTTCACGGGCGCGTGGGCCGTCACGATCGTCTCGGGCGACTTCCTGCGCAAGCTGCTGCCGCTGGTGCTGCTGGCGGTGCTGGCCTACACCCTCGCGCGCAAGGACCTGGGCCGGCATCACCGCCCGGCGCTCTCCGCGAGCGGCGAACGCGCGGCCACCGCCTGCATCGGCCTGGTGCTGGGCTTCTACGACGGCTTCTTCGGGCCGGGCACCGGCAGCTTCTTCGTCTTCCTCTTCGTGCGCTGGCTGGGCTACGACTTCCTGCATGCCTCGGCCGCGGCCAAGCTGCTGAACACGGCGACCAACCTCTCGGCCCTGACGCTCTTCGCGCTCAAGGGCCATGTGTGGTGGCACTACGCGCTGGCGCTGGCCGTGGCGAACGTCGCCGGCAGCCTGCTGGGCACGCGCCTGGCGCTGCGCCACGGAGCGGCTTTCGTGCGCATCGTCTTCATCGCGGTCGTCTCGGCCCTGATCCTCAAGACCGGCTACGACGCGTTCATCCGCTGAGCCTGCGTCGGCGGAGGCCGCCGGATAATGCGCCGATGGACGACATCGTGCGCCAGGCCATGGCCAAGTGGCCCAACGTGCCGCATTGCTGGGGCTGGCTCGGCCTGGATGCGCGCGGCGGCTGGTACATGCGCGACGACCGCGTGCAGGCCGCCGGGCCGTTCCCGCAGCACAAGGGCTCGCTGCTGCGTCACGACAAGCTGATCGACTTCATCCACCGCAACTACGCGCCCGACGATGAGGGGCAGTGGTACTTCCAGAACGGTCCGCAGCGCGTGTACGTGGAGCTGGAATGCGCGCCCCTGGTGTGGCGCATCGGCGAGGACTTCAGCGTGCGCGCCCACACCGGCAAGGCAGCGCAGGTGCGCGATTGCGTGATCGACGAGGCCGGGCGCCTCTACCTGGACAGCGACATCGGCTTCGGCCTGGTGCACAGCCTGGACATGGGCCAGGCGGCCGACGCGGTGGAGTCCGGGCGCTGGTCGCCGCGCGAGCTCACGGCCGCGGACCTGCCGGCGCGCTTCGGCTTCGTGCGCAGTCCGCAGGCGCTGCGGACCGGGGCGGCCTGAGCGGCACGCCGGGCGTCGCGGCCCGGCGCGGCCGGCACGCTTTACTTGACGGTACCCACCATGTATTCGACGGCGGCGCGGAGCTGCGCCTCCGTGGCGGCCGCGGCGCCGCCCTTGGGCGGCATCGCGCCCTTGCCCTTGACCACGGACTGCAGCAGCCCATCGACACCGGCCGACAGGCGCGGCGCCCAGGCGGACTTGTCGCCCAGCTTGGGCGCGCCGGCGACGCCGGCGGCGTGGCAAGCCATGCAAGCTTGCTTGTAGAGCGCCTCGCCCGCGCCGGCGGCCACGGGCGCGGCGGCCGGGGCCGCAGGAGCTGCGGCGGGTGCAGCGGGTGCAGCGGGCGGGTTGGCGCCGGCGGCCGGGTTCGGGGCCATGGCAACCAGCGGCGGCGTGGCCGTCATGGTGACATTGGCTTGCGAGCCGGGCACCGCAGCGGCCGGGCCGGCGGCGGCGCTCTGGGCGGCCCCACCCTCGGGCCGGTTCGGCTCGGCGAACTTGCCGCCGCCTGTGTTGGCCAGGTAGGCCACCGCGCGGGCGATCTCCAGGTCCTCGAAGTCGCCGCCGGCTTGTGCCGGCATGGCGCCCTTGCCCTTCAGGGCCGCGGCCACGAGCGCATCGAAGCCCGTCTGGATGCGGGCAGCCCAGCCCGCCGTGTCGCCCACCTTCGGAGCGCCGGCCACGCCGGCCACGTGGCAGGCGGCGCACTGCGCCTTGAACACGGCCTCGCCCGCCTGCAGAGGACGGTTGGCGTCGCGGATCTCCACGGTGCCGACCTTCTGGATGCGGGCGGCGACGTTGCGCTCCAGGTCTTCGGCGCTGAGGCCGCCGAGGACGTGGCGGTCCGCCAGCTGGCTGCCCGCGGGCTTGGTGTCCGACACCACATACGCCACGAGGCCGATGATGATGATCACGGGCACCACGAACGCAAAGAAGGCGGCCCAGAGCAGTTGGACGGGTGTCTTGATCGGACCGGAGTGGGCTTCTTCCTGCTGCGTGCTGTCGCTCATGGCGTCCTCGGGGAAATGCGGAGCTGCGTTGAAAACAAACCCTCGATTATAGGCAGCGCGCCTGAGCAGCCCCGGGAGGGCGGCGCACTTCGGTCATAATCTGCGTTTGCCCGCGCGGCTGTAGCTCAGTGGATAGAGTATTGGCCTCCGAAGCCAAGGGTCGTGGGTTCGATCCCCGCCAGCCGCGCCAAAGACAAGAACGCCACCCTTCGCGGTGGCGTTTTCGTTTCTACCTTTTCCTATTGTGGACAGGGCGCTCGCACTGCCGAGGGTCCGCATGGGTTCGCGGACAGCCGGGGGTTCCGAGGTTGCAGAGGGGTTTCGAGCGGGTGCGGGCAGGGGCGAAACCCCTGACGGCCGATCCATGGAGCGGCCCCGCGCTCTTCGTGCGCAGCTGCCGTGCGTGGGCACCTGCGCTGACCGGTGCATTCGTGCTCAATCTCATATACCCGGCGCGGATCGGTAAACGGCTGCCGCAGGGTACCTTCCGCGGGTCGGGCCCGGCGTCCGCAGCGAGAGGGGTGAGAGCATGCCGTCATTGGCGACCCCGCCCACGCTCCTCTGGTACGCCTGCGGCCCTTGCCCGGGAGCCAAGGCTCAGCGAGCGGAACATCTAGCACCCGGGATGCCGAGCGCGTGCGCCTTACTGGGTTGGGGTTGCACCCGCGCCCATCGCGCGCGTCTCGGGGACGACGACCACCGCAGCCGTCTCGCGCTGCGCCTCCAGGTCTGCCTTTTCGACGTCTCGCAGTTCCTCACGGCGCTCGGCGATCGCGTTGTTCAGGTCGCGACGCGCTTCCGCGATCTCTTGCATGGCTTCGCGGTGTGCCTCACGAATCTCCTGCATTGCCTCCTGACGAGTTTGCTGCAAATCCTGGTATTGCTCGGCCACCTCGTCTCGCTGCGTGCAACCCGCCACTCCGAACAGCAGCGCCACGGAAGAGACGGCGGCCAGTTTTTTGATCATTGATTGCATCTGATTGCTCCTTATCGTGAGGGCAGCAAACCGCCACCCGTGTACCAACAGTGGGGCTTGGACTGGCCGAGTTGCGTGGGAGCTAGCGGGAAGTGTCCGTAGGAGACCCCGGGCGAGCGCGGGGGGGTTCCTACGCGCTTGCTCGGCAAGGCTTCCGTCTCCTGGGGTGTGCGATGCCGCCCCGGTTAGACATGGTTGGACCGCCGTGCTTGCAACTTGAGAGGCGCCAGCGGCGGTCCTCCCAGCGATCCACGAGTTGGTCGTAGCCTCCTTACTCGCCGGTCACCCCGTGCACGACAGCCAGGTTTCCCAAGGGGTTGCGGAGGGGTTTCGACGGGTTCCTGCAACGCACGAAACCCCTGAGGCCTGCACGGCCTCGATGCGGCACAGGCGTCGTGCGCAGTCAGGGCAACCGAGCACCTGCCGCCCTTTCCAAATCCAACCGGCGACAAGGTTGGCGAGCCACGGACAGCACGTCCTGCGCACCACGGCGCATCCCCGAGTGGGGGGGCGCCGGTGCCGGGCCTAGCAAGACATCCCGGCAGCGGCAGAAAGCGCCTGCCGCCAATCACCCGCGATCACTCTTCGAGCCACCTCCACGTTCCGAGCGGTCGCGCGCTCAGAACACGTTGTCGAAGCGAACGACGTCCCCGATCGGCTCACGCACCACGCCGATCGGGTCGCGCCCGGCCTTCACGTCTTCCATGGCCGCGAAGTAGAGCCGCCGCAGCAGGTTCACGCCCATGTCCGTGCGGCCCAGGGTCTCCACCGTGCGGTCGGCGACTTCACCCTGGCTGTAGCACGCGAACTTGTCCTGCACGTTGACCTTGGACGCATGGTGGATCGGGTCGCTGTCGTCGAGTTCGTAGATGAAGGCCTTCATGCGCGCGACCTTTTTCTCGCGCTCGGCGGCCGGCATGTCGGCCGGCAGGGGCAGGAACCAGGCGTGGAAGGACAGCGTCTCGGTCTGCGAGACCGGCACGATCCAGAACGCCAGCATGATCCCCGGGTCCATGATGGGCAGGGCGAGCCGCACCGCCGAGGGGAAGAGGAACTCCACCTCCCGCTCGTAGCCGGGCCGTCCTGCGATGGTCTTGAGTCCCCAGCGGGTCGGCTCGGCGTTCAGCGTGGGGATCGCCTGGAACTTGGCCTGGTCGAAATCGGTGTCCTGGTGCAGCACCGACACGTGCACCGGATCCACCAGGTTCTCCAGCACCTGGAAGTAGTTGCACGGCCAGCGCCCTACGGTGTTGATCCGAACGCCGTCCTCGCGGGCGAAAGCGTCGATGGGCGGCAGCTCGGGCGGCTCGCCCGGACCCATGTACGCCCAGATGAAGCCACCGCGCTCCTGCACGGGATAGGAGGCGAGCTTGATCTTGTCGCCGAAGGGCCGCGGCTCGCCGGGCTGCTCGAGGCACTGCCCGGTGGCGTCGTACAGCCAGCCGTGATAGGGACAGCGCAGCCCGTTGGGCGCCAGCCGCCCGGCCGTCTTGACGTTCTCCGCGCCGGCGGACAGCGACGTGCCGCGGTGGGCGCAGCGGTCTGCGATCAGGCCGAGCTTGCCTGAGGCATCGCGGAACAGCGCAAGCTTCTCGCCGAAAGGTGTGACCGGCATGGGATTGCGCTGCTCGAGCTGCGCGCTCACCGCGACAGGCAGCCAGTAGCGGCGCATCAGCTCGGCGGCCTCGGAGCCGGGGCTCACGCGCGTGAGCAGTTCGTTCTTCTCAGGACTGAGCATGGTTCACAAGCCGGATCAATTGGCTTTCAGGTTGAACTTGTCAACGATGGCCTTCTGCTGCGGCAGGGTCTCGCGGGCGTACTCGCGCAGCTGCGCGCCACTCATGTAGACCGGCTCCTGCGCCAGGGTGGACAGGGTCTTGATGAACTCGGGCGACTCCATGGCCTTCTTGACGGTGTCGTGCAGCCTGGCCGCGATCTGCGGGTCCAGCCCCGCCGGCGCGACCAGACCCCAGGGCGAGAAGTCCGAGGCGTTCACGCCGAGCTCGATCAGCGTGGGCACCTGCGGGTATTTCTTCAGGCGCTGCTTGCCGAAGGTGGCGAGGAGCCGCACCTTGCCCCCTTCGATGAAGGGCACCCAGCCCGTGCTCTCGGCGGCCGCATCGACATCGCCGGCCAGCAGGGCCTGCATGCTGTTGGCCGTGCCGCGGTAGGGAACCACCGTCCACTTGAGGCCGTACTGCTCCGCGACCTGCTCCGAGATCAGGTGGCCCGGCGAGCCGATGCCCGGCACGGCGATGTTCACCTTGCCCGGGTTCTGCCGCGCATGGGCGATGAACTCGGCGAAGGTCTTCCAGGGCCGATCCTCGCGGACCACCAGGCCGAAGGGGTTGTCCGAGACGTTGATCAGGTAGGTGAAGTCCTTGAGCGGGTCGTAGGGCGTAGGCGCGATGTACGGCTGGCGCAGCACGCCGTTGTGGATCTGGGCGAGCGTGTAGCCATCGGGCCGGGCCTTCATGAGCGCGGCGGCGCCCAGGCTGCCGGTTGCGCCGGGCCGGTTCTCCACCACCACCTGCTGCCCCAGCATGTCCGACATGATCTTCGCCAGCGTGCGCATCTGCACATCGGCCCCGCCTCCCGGCGGCCAGGGATTGATCAGGGTGATGGGACGGCTCGGCCAGTCGCTGCCCTGCGCGAAGGCGAGCGGACTCGCAGCGAGTGCGGCGCAGCCCGCCGCGGCGTGGATGAAATGTCTCCGTTGCATAGGTTTTACTCCTGGTGTCGAGAGGGTTCGGGCTCAGCGGCCTTGGCCAGGCCGGGCCACAAGGCGCGCAGCCGCTCGGGCGACTGCAGCGCGCGTGCCAGGCCACGACGGCCGATGCGTGCGTGCTCCTCGGCGAGCAGTTGGGCGCGCGTGCCCTGCCGGGCCTCGATCGCCTCCAGCAGCGCCTCGTGCTGCGCCTGTGAACTGCGCAGCCAGAAGAGGCTTTCAGCCGAGGGCTCGCTCACGGGCAGCATCGCGCTGGGCGCGGCGAAGGGCAGGCGGTTGTTGTGGTCGATGGCGCGCTGCAACGCTTCACTGCGGCTCGCCCGGGCCATGCCCGCGTGGAAGCGCTCATTCACCTGCGCGTAGGCGCGCTGCTGTTCGGGGCTGGCGTGTTCGCCCGCCACCAGCTTGGCGCCCTCGGCGACCAGGGCCTGCAGCTCACGGCGCAGGCCCGGGAACAAGCCGTGCTCGGCGGCCAGCCGGGCCGCCATGCCTTCCAGGAAACCGCGCAGGACCATCGCATCCTCCACCTCGCTGGGGGTGAACCGCCTGGCCACGAAGCCGCCGGCCGGAAGCGCCTCGACCAGGCCGATGTGCTCGAGTTCGATAAGCGCCCAGCGCACCGGCGTGCGCGACATGCCCAGGCGCTCGGCCAGGCGAACCTCGTTCAGGCGCTGCCCCGGCTCGATCTCGCCCGCGAGCAGGAGGTCGCGAAGACCCAGGTAAGCGCGCTCTTCGGAGGCGGCCGGCGCGGCGATGGCAGTGAGCATCGCCGCATTATGAATTCACAACCAGCGATAAACCGTCTGCTCGGTGATTTCACCTAACTCTTTGGTATCCAAATTCCATTTTTGTGCATGCAGGATCAGGCAAGCTGTGCGCGCCCCCGCACACCGCCCGGCGCCGCGGTCAGGCCACGTCCGCCTCGGTGCGAAAAGTCCGGACCATGGTCGACAGCGCCGCCGCCTGCTCCTGAAGACTGTGTGCGGCAGCCGAACCCTGCTCGACCAGCGCCGCGTCTGCTGCGTGCTCGTGTCCAGCTGGGCGACGGCCTGCGTGACGAGGCGCAGGCCGGCGCTCTGTTCGCCGGTGGCGGTGGTGATCTCGCGGATCATGGCGGTGACGCGCTCGACGGACTGCACGATCCCTGCCATGTCGGCGCCCGCCAGTTGCACCTGGGTCGAGCAGGTGGCCACCTAGTCCACGCTTTCGCCGATCAGCTGCTTGATCTCGCGCGCGGCTTCCGCGCTGCGCTGGGCGAGGCTGCGCACTTCCGCGGCCACGACGGCGAAGCCACGGCCCTGCTCGCCGGCCCGGGCCGCTTCCACGGCGGCGTTGAGCGCCAGGATGTTGGTCTGGAACGCAATGCCGTCGATCACGCCGATGATGTCGGCGATGCGGCGTGAGCCGGCACTCATGTCGCCCATCGTCGAGACCACTAGCGCCATGGCGGCGGGTTTTCGCTAGCATCAATCACCATGTCGCCGCAGGAGCCCGCCGTGCCCCCCGCAGAAACGCCCGGGACCTCTGAAGGACGCCCGCGGCGCCGGTGGGCTGCGGCCGCCGTGCTCCTCGCGCTGGGGGCAGCTGCGCTGTACGTCGGCGCGCCACGCCTGATGCCGTCCTGGACGGTCCAGACCATGCAGGAACGCGTGACCCAGCTGGATCCCGCGCAGATCGTTCACCTGCGCACGCCTGGCGGCCTGCTGGAGGTGACCACCCTGGAGCGCCTGGAGGAATTCGCCTGGAAGTCGCAGTACACCTGCCGCTTCTTCGACTGCGCCTCGCTGTTGCCTCCCACGATCTCGCGGGTGCGGGCGCGCGCCAGCTACGTGTACCGCCTGCCCCTGGCTGCGCAGTGGACCCTGCACCGGGCAGGCGACCACTACCGGCTGACGGTGCCTGCGCTGGAACTGCAGGAGCCGGTGGGGTTCGCCACGGACAGCATGGAGATCGTCACCGAGCAGAACGGTATTTTCTCGCCGCCCAAGGGCGAGAACCGCGAACGGCTGATCCGCGAGCTCGGACCCGAGCTGGCGCGGCGCGGCAAGCAGGCCCCCTACCTGGCCAGCGCCCAGGCGCAGGCCGAGCGCACCGTGCGCGAGTTCGCGGCGCGCTGGATGCGCGAGCAGGGATCGGAGCCGGCGCTCCCGATCCGCGTCGTCTTCGCGCCGCCGCCCCCCTGATGCGCCGGCTTCAGTTCGCCGCGCCCGCGCCCATCTTCACCGTGCCGTCCGGAAGCGGCACCTCGATGGGCGCGACCTCGACCGGCGCCAGGCCCTGCTCGCGCGTCAGGCCGATGGCCTCGGCACTCGAAGGCGACAGGTCGACGATGCGGCCGTCCACATAAGGGCCGCGGTCCTCGATGGTCACCACGGTGCTCTGCCCGGTCTCGAGGTTGGTCACGCGCGCGGTGGTGCCCAGGGGCAAGGTCAGGCTCGCGGCGTTGTCGTCCTCGGCGCGCATGGGCTTGCCGTTGGCCATCTTCCGGCCGACGAAACGGTCGTGATAGAAGGACGCCTTGCCCACGCGCGGCTTGCCGGTGTGGTCGGTGCCGGACTTCGGCGTCGGCTGCGCATCGGCTTCGCGCGATGCGGCCGCTTCCGACGCCCGCGACTCGGCAAGGGCGGGCGTGGCAAGTGACAGGCACACCCCGAATGCGATCAGGGCCGGCAGCACGCGTCGGTGGGTCAGGGCCATGGGAACTCCCGCAGTTTGTGCAAGGGCTCCAGCCTCGGCCACGCGGCGCATCGAATCGGTCAGGCACGCCCGGTGATCGCGGTAGGAAGGGCCGGTTGCGGCCTGCGCGTGCAGGCCCGATGCCTCATCGATCCCGGCCCACAGCGGTGCCGGCCGGTTCTGCGGCGGCGCGCTGCGCCCGTCCGACGTGCGTCCGGTCGCTCAGTAGAGCCAGCGCACCAGGGCCAGCGAGAGTTGGGGCACGTAGCTCACCACGGCCAGCGCGGCGATCGCCGCCGCAATGAACGGGAGCGTGCCGCGGCAGATCTCCGCGAGCGGCAGGCGGAACACCGCCTGGCCGACGAACAGGTTGATGCCGAAGGGGGGCGTGAAGGCGATCGGGGGCTGCTGGTCGTCGGCAGCGGGCGCTTCGAGTGCCAAGCTCGTCGCTCTGCACGCGCCGCCCTTGCGGGCCCCTCAGCGCTGGTGCACGTAGTCACCGGGCGCCGCCACAGCGCCGCCGTGCATCGGTCGGGGTGCGGCGGCGTCGATGTGGCCGCTCGAGTGACGGCGCAGCCAGCGCTCCCAGGCCGGCCACCAGGAACCTTCCTCCCGGTGCGCGTGCGCCAGCCAGCGCCGCGGGTCGATGGCGGCCTGGCGGCTTCCGTGGGAGGCGTGGTGGAACCAGGCCTTGGGATGGCTGTCGGGGCCGGTCGGCGGGTTCACGATGCCCACGTTGTGCCCGCCCGAGGTGAGCACGAAGGTGGCGGGCGCACGCGCAAGGCGCAGCACCTCGTAGACGGATCGCCAGGGCGAGACATGGTCCCGTTCGGTGGCCAGCACGAACATCGGCAGGCGGATCTCGTCGAGCAGGACCGGCTCGCCGTGGACGCGGTAGCGGCCCTCGGCCAGGTCGTTGTGCAGGTACAGGCGCCGCAGGTACTCGGAGTGCATGCGCGCCGGCATGCGGGTCGCATCGGCGTTCCAGGCGCGCAGCGCCGTCATGGGCGTGTGCGCGCCCATGAGGTACTCGTGCACGAGCTTGGACCAGACCAGGTCCTTGGAGTTGATGAGGGCGAAGGCGCCCGCCATCTGGCGGCCGTCGAGGTAGCCGTGCTCGGCCATCACGTCCTCCAGGAAGGCGATCTGGCTCTCGTCCACGAAGAGCCCCAGCTCGCCTGGCTCGCGGAAGTCCACCTGCGCCGCCAGCAGGGACACCGTGCGCAGCGGCGAGCCGCCGCGCGCGCACAGCAGCGCCGCCGCCATGGACAGCAGCGTGCCGCCCAGGCAATAGCCCATGGCATGGATGCCGCGGCCGGGGTGCAGGTAGTCCACCGCCTTGACCGCGTCGAGGACGCCGAAGTGCAGGTAGTCGTCCAAGCCGAGGTGCGCATCCTCCGCGCCGGGATTGCGCCAGGACACCATCAGCACCGTGTGCCCCTGGTCCACCAGGTACTTCACCAGCGAGCTCTCGGGCGTGAGGTCGAGGATGTAGAACTTCATGATCCAGGAGGGGACGATGAGCACCACCTCCTTGTCCACCTGCTCTGTCGTGGGCGCGTATTCGATCAGCTCGATGAGCGCGTTGCGCATGACCACCCGCCCGGGCGTGAGCGCGACGCCCTGGCCGGGCGCGAAAGCCTCGACGCCGCGCGGCCGGCCGTCGGCCACGACGCGCATCGCATCGTTCCACCAGTTGCCCAGGCCGGTCGCGAGGTTCATTCCCGCGCTGGTGACGGTCTCGCGAAGCACCTGGGGATTGGTGGCCACGAAGTTGGACGGCGAGGCCATGTCCAGCCATTGCCGCAGCGCGAATGCCGCCACTTCCTCATGGTGGCGGGAGACCCCTCGCACCCCCTGCGTCGCCTCGCCCCACCAGGCCTGCGTCAGCAGGAAGCCCTGGGCCAGGGCGCTGAAGGGAAAGGCCTGCCACTCGGGCTGGCTGAACCGCTTGTCCTGCGGCGCGGGCGTGATGCAGTCCTCGCAGGGCCCCTGCATGGCACGCAGCACGAATCGCGACCACGCCATCGCCTTCTGCATCGCACTGCCGGTGAGCGCAAGCTGCCGCGACGGCGTGACCATGAGGTGGACCAGCCAGTCCGCCTGGGCCTGGGCCAGCGAGGCCGGCGACAGTCCGTGCGCGAGCCGGGCGATGGCGAGCTTGAGCGGCAGGTCGATGGCCTCCGGTCCGACCGCCGGCGTGGGTGCCACGTCCGGCGGCATCGGCGCCGGCAGCGGCTTGGGCCGCGGGGCCGTGCGGCGGGAGGACGTCGCGCGCGGCAGGTCGCGGCGCGGGCGCAGGTGCGGTCGGCTGGCAGGCATGGTCGGCTTCCGAAGCGGCTGGACGATGCACAGCGTACCCGCGCCGGGCGCTGCCAAGCTTGTTCCACGTCAACTGAAGGGCCTGACCCTGTCGGACGGCACCGACGCGCTGTCGCGGCGCCGTCCGACTCAAGCCGGCCGGCGCGGCTCCCACTTCAGGAGCCTCGAACCACTCGTGAAGGAGGCTGAAGATGATGTCCCGTTTCGTCGTTCCGTTCGGCACCGGTTCGCGCGCGCAGGGCGCGGGCGATCCGTTCAACGAGCTTCACCACGCCATGAACCGGCTGTTCGACGACTTCCTGGTGGGCGGCGCCACCCCGACCGGCGCACAGTCGCAGGGCGCGCCGATGGCCGTGCCGCGGCTGGACGTGCGCGAGGGCGACAAGGAGATCGCCATCTGCGCCGAGCTGGCCGGGGTCAAGCCCTCCGACGTGGACCTGCGCATCGAGGGCAACGTGATCACGCTGCGTGGCGAGAAGAAGAACGAAGCGCAGCAGGAGCGCGAGGACTACCACGTGATGGAGCGCAGCTTCGGCCGCTTCCAGCGGTCCATCCAGCTGCCTTTCGCGCCCGACCCGGAGCAGGTGCGGGCGAGCTTCGAGCACGGCGTGCTGACGGTGCGCGTGCCCAAGCCCGTGCAGCAGGAGCGCAGCCGGCGCATCGAGATCCAGGGCGCGGCCCCCGAGAACGACAAAGGGCGCATCCTGGATGCGCCCTCGCAGGAGCCCGCCACGGAAGCCCAGGACAAGTCGGCGGACGCCACCCGTCACTGAGCGCGATCCGCGGCGCGCCGGGGCGACCCCGGCGTGTCGCGGTGCCCGTGCTTACTGCGGCTCGATGCCGGCTTCCTTGATCGCCTTGGCCCACTTGGCCGTCTCGCGCTTGCTGCGCTCGGCCAGGGCCTGGGGCGTTCCGGGCTCGACGGCGAAGCCGATGGCCGCGAACTTCTCCTGGATGTCCTTGTTCTGCGCCGCAGCGTTCACCGCCTGGTTCAGCTTGTTGACGATCTCGGGCGGCGTTCCGGCCGGCGCGAACACCGCGAAGTAGGCGATCAGCTCGTAGTCCTTCAGGCCCAGCGCTTCGTTGACCGTGGGCAGCTCGGGCACGGCCGGCGAGCGCTTGCTGGAGGTCACGGCCAGGCCGCGCACCTTGCCGGCCTTGACCTGCGGCAGCATCACCGCGAAGTCGGCGCTGAACATCATCACCTGGCCGCCGATCAGGTCGGTCATGGCCGCCGGGCCGCTCTTGTACGGCACGTTGGTCATCTTGATCCCCGCCATGCTGTTCATCATCTCGGTGGAGACGAGCTGCGAGGTGCTGGCGCTGGCGAAGGTGACGTGGCCCGGCTTGCTCTTGGCCAGGTCCACCAGCTCCTTGAGCGTCTTGGCCGGCACGTCGTTGTTGACGGACATGATCAGCGGCACCGAACCCATGTAGGCCACCGGCGCGAAGGCGGTGTCCTGGTCGTAGGGCAGCTGCTTCATCAGGCTCTTGAGCGCCGCGTTGGTGCTGTTGGTGCCGATGAGGATGGTGTAGCCATCGGGCGCGGCCTTGGCCACTTCGCTGGCGCCCAGCATGCCGTTCACGCCGGGCTTGTTCTCGATGATGATGGGCTGGCCCAGCGTCTCCGACATCTTCTGCGCGAAGGCACGGCCGATCTGGTCGGTGGCACTGCCGGCGGCGAAGGGAACGACCGCGCGAACGGGCTTGGCGGGATAGGTCTGCGCAGCGGCCACGCCGGCCCAGACGAGGGCGGCGGACAGGATGGCGAGGGACCGGCGGGTGAAGGGCATGGTTGTCTCCGTTGTTGAAGCGATTGAGTTTAGGGAAGGCGCACGGGCAGGCTCAAGAGAAGAAACGCGAGGCTCTTGCCGTGCGCATCAACGTTGAGCGAACCATTGACGCCGCCGTCGAGCACGTCGTCGATGACGAAGTTCATGGCCTGCAGCCGGGGCAGCAGGTAACGCTTGACCGCCGTCGGCCGCCGATGAGCGAAGAGTTCGGCAACACGCGACTCGGTGACCTGCTCCACCAGCAGCGGCCAGTGCGCCGGGTCGTGCGCGATCACGCTGATGGAGCAGCGGTTGCCCTTGTCGCCGGTGCGGCCGTGGGCCAGCTGGTGCAGCGGGACGGTGCTCATTCGACGAAGCTCCAGCGCGGCGCGAGCCATTCGCGCGGCACGTAGCAGGAATCGCTGTGCAGGCGCGGCGTGAGCTGGGTGCGAACGCCGCCGCCGCCCGCCGGGCCGCAGGTGTAGAGCGCAGTCACTTCATGGGCCAGGGCCGCGGCCTGCTCGCGCGAGGCGCAGGCGCCAGCGACGCGCAGCCGTATTTCCGGTGCGCTGGCGGGGAGGGCAGCGCCGTCCCACCAGCGGCCCGCATCGTCGGCGAACACGCTGGCCGCGCCGACGAGGTCACAGCGCAGCGCGACGGGCGGCTCGGGCATGCGCCCCGCACGCTCGCGCACCACCTGCGCGGCCAGCCGCGCGCGCGCCGCGGCGTTGGGACCGGCATAGGAGATTTCGCCCTCGGCGAGCCAGCCACCTTCGTAGCAGACGGTGGCCTTCAAGGTGGGCGGCGCGGGATGGCCGCGCACGCCGCGCACCTCCACGCGGTCCTTCGCCAGGCGCGTGACCTCCACCTCGCCCAGGTCCGCCACCACGTCGGGTGTCAGGTAGGCGCGGGGGTCGTGGATCTCGTAGAGCAACTGCTCGGTGACGGTGCGCCGGTCCACCAGGCCACCGGTCCCGTCGGCCTTGCCGACGACCATGCGCCCGTCCGCATGCACCTCCAGGATGGGAAAGCCCACGTCGGCCAGGCCGGGCACGTCCTTGAAGCCCGGGTCCGCGAAATAGCCGCCGGTGACCTGCGCACCGCACTCCAGCAGGTGCCCGGCCATGGTGCCGGCCGCGATGCGGTCCCAGTCGTCCTCGGCCCAGCCGAAGTGCGCGAGCAGCGGCCCCAGGGCCAGGGACGGGTCGGCCACGCGACCGGTGACCACCACCTGCGCGCCGGCCCGAAGCGCCTGAGCGATCTCCCGCGCGCCGAGGTAGGCATTGGCGCTGACCAGCTCGCGCCCGCGCAGCGACTCGGGCAGCAGCGACTGCAAGGCATCGGGGGCGAGGGCGGCCATGAGATCGTCGCCCTCGACCACGGCGACCTTCAAAGGGCCCAGCCCCAGTTCCTGCGCGAGCAGTTGCAGCTGCCGCCCGGCGCCCGCCGGGTTGGCGGCGCCGAAGTTGCCGACGATCGGAATGCCCGCCTTGACGCACAAGGCCAGCACCGGGCGCAGGTAGTTCGCCAGGGAGGGCTCCCAGCCGGCATCGGGCTGCACCCGCCGGCGCAGCTGGGCCAGGGCCAGCGTCCGCTCGGCCAGGGTCTCGTACATGAGCACCGCCGGTCCGCCCTGCGCGGCCAGCGTGCGCGCCACCGGCAAGCCGGCATCCCAGCGGTCGCCGGAGAAGCCGGCGCCGCAACCGATGCGCAGCGGTGAAAGCGTGTCCATGGCGCGATCCTCTTCCTGCAGGTCCGATCCGTAAAATGGATTTTTCGAATGCATTCATCCACACGAACAATGAATCTCTCGGTCCGAGACCTGGAGGCCTTCCTGGCCCTGGCCGACACGCAGCACTTCACGCGCGCAGCCGAGCGCTGCCACCTGTCGCAGAGCGCCTTCAGCCAGAAGATCGCGCGCATCGAGCGCGCCGCCGGGGTACGCCTGTTCGAACGGTCCACGCGGCAGGTGGCGCTCACGCCCGAGGGCCAGGCTTTCGCCGAGGAGGTCCGGCGCATCCGCAGCGACCTGCAACACGCCCTCGCGAGCCTGCAGGACCTGACGACGCGGCGCGTGGGCAAGGTGGCGGTGGCCGCCCTGCCTTCGGCGGCCGCCGTGTGGATGCCACCCGTGATCGCCCGCTACCGCGCGGCCTGGCCGCAGGTGCGCGTGCAGCTCTTCGACGCGCTGGCGCAGCATGGCCTGGACCTGCTGCGGGCCGGCGCGGTCGACCTGGCCATCACGGCCGGCGGCGATCTGCGGGAGTTCGACCTGGTGGAGCTGAAGCAGGAGCGCTTCTGGCTCGTCTGCCCGCCTGGCCATGCGCTGGCCGGCAAGCGCCACGTCACGCTGAGGCAGCTGCAGGGGCAGGAGGTGGTGCACCTCGCGCGCAGCAGCAGCGTGCGCCAGCGGCTGGAGGCCGCCTGGCCCGATGCCCTCGGTCAGCCGGGCGCGCTGGAGGTGGAGCACCTTGCGACCGTCGCGTCGCTCGTGGCGCAGGGCCTGGGGGTGAGCGTCGTGCCGGAACTCACCCTGTTCCACTTCGAACGCGCCGGGCTGGCGCGCGTGCCCGTGCGCGACCCGAGTCTGGTGCGGCCCATCGTTCTTGCCCGTCGCAAAGGCAAGGCGCTCTCTTCCGCGGCGCAGGCCATGGCCGACGAGATCGTGAGGCAGCCGCGGGCGAAGTGAACGCGGCCTCGGCTGCGCTTCCGCCCATGGAAGACCCGCCGGACGACGGCGGGTTGCTGCCGCTAGCCCATCGGCAGCGTTGAAAGAAACTTCAGCGTCACGGACGTTCCCTGGCCCTGCGTCGACTCGATCTCCACCGAGCCGCGCCCGTCCTGCATGACGCGCTGGCAGAACATCAACCCCATTCCGCTGCCGCCGACCGTCGAACGGGTGGTGACGCGCGTCTTGGTCAGCTGCAGCAGGATGTCAGGCGCGATCCCAGGGCCGTTGTCTGCCACGCGAAGCCAGCCATGCTCCGACCCGCCTGCATCCACCTCGCTGCCCACCTCGATGCTCAGGCTGGGATCAGTGCAGCCTTGAAGTGCCTGAAGCGCGTTCTTGACCAGCGTGCAGAGGACCAGGTAGACCAGGTCGCGCCGGCCTGGCAGCACGAAGTCACGCTGCACGGACACCTTCACGACGGCACGCTCGCTGGCCTCGAACGGGTACTCCGCTATCAGGGCATCGAGCAGGCCTGCAGCATTGAATTTCTGGGGTGCCGCATCGGGGAAGGCGTCACGCGCCGACTGCAGGAAGGATTGGACCAGCGATTGACAGTACTGAGCGCTGCGCCCGATGCGCTCCAGGGATCCCAGTATTTCGCCAAACGCGTTCTGGAACTGCGCGACGTCCCCAGGCGCGTCAGGCAGGCGCCGATCGAGAATGGCGGTGAGGCTGCCGCGAATGGTCGTCAAGGGCGTCGTCAGCTCATGCGCCAGGAACCCCAAGGTCTCTCGGACCGCCACGGCACGGCTCTCGTTTTGTGCCCGCTGCAGTGCGGCGACCCGATAGACCTCGAGTGCCTCGCGCAATGTCTCGCGCGTCAAACCGTCGTCCAGCGGCTTTTCCAGGATCCGCAGAACCCGTCCTTCGTTCACGGCGGCGATGGCAACGTGCTTGTCCGCGTACGCCGAGGCGAGCAAGCGGACGAGGTGCCGGTGGCTGCGCTGAACGTGGGTGAGCAGCCGCAAGCCATTGCCTTCGGGCATGCGGTAGTCCGTGCACACGACGGCGAAATCGCTGCCACGCTCTGCCAGCAGTTCGAGCGCTTCCCGGAAGCTGCCAGCGACGCTCACTTCGAACTCGTCGGAAAAGCGCCGCTCGAACCAGCGCCGCGACACGGACTCGTCATCCACGAACAGGATGCCCCGTGCGTCTACCTGCATCGGAAACCGCCTTTCGTCAAACCTGCGGTGGCACGGTGTGTTGCTGTGCGTAGGCCCTCAACTGCTTTTCTGTTTCGTGGGCCAGCTTCTTCAGCGTCGGCAGCCATTCGTCGGCCGCCTTGCACGCACCTTCCTCCCGCATGGGAACGTAGATCTTGCGCACGGCCTGGTGCAGCGCCTGGGCGCCAGCCTCCCCACTCAAGCCCAGCAGCGAATGCAGCAGGTCCTCCAGGCGGCGCGAGTCATCCTGCCGGGCTACCTCTTCAAGCGAGACCATCAGGCGCTGAATCTCCGGGACGTACTCCGTCAGCAGGTCGTCCAGCAGGTCCAGGCGTCCGTAGCCTTCCAGACGGCGGTAATCCAATAGCGGCTCCGTCAGCGGCTCAGGCGCTTTCGCCGGCTCGCTTCCTTCGAAGGCCTGCCCCGCTCCGGACAGCAGCAGCCTCGAGATCGTGGCCGTGAGCACATCGGCCGTCACCGGCTTGACGAGGAACCCGTCCATTCCAGCCTTGCGCGCAGCGTCCAGCATCTGCGCATCGGAGTGAGCGGTCAGTGCGACCGCCGGAATGCGCGACCACGCAGCCGTCGCGCTTCGGATCTCCTGCACCGTCTGCAGGCCACCCTTGCCCGGCATGTTGATGTCCAGGAGCACAGCATCGATCTCCACGCCGGCCATCAGTTGTTGCAGCACCGCCTGCCCATGGTCGACCTCGACCACCTGCGCCCCGGCTTCGCCGAGGAAGGCGACGACAGCCCGTCGGTTCGACGCGCTGTCGTCGGCCACCAGGATCCGGCGGCCTTCCAGCAGGCGCTGGGACACGCCGGCGGGCTGGGTGATCGCGCCGGCAAGCGCCCGGGCAAGCGCCACTTCCGAGCCGGGCTTGGCAACGAAGGCATCGATGCCCACACGCCGTGCCTTGACGCGGGCGGTCTGTTCAGGCTCGCTGCTGTACACCACCAGGCGCGCATCGGTGTTGAGCGGCACGTCGCCGCGGCGAATCCTGCCGGCGAGTTGCCAGCCATCGACAATCGGCATCCGCAGATCCAGCAGCACCAGGTCGTAGCGCGTGAGCGCCAGCATTTCCAAGGTACGCTGGCCGTCGCCCGCTTCATCGATGCTGACTTCCAGCATGCGCAGTTTCTGGCGTGTGGCCGATCGCTGGGCCGCGTCGTCATCGACCAGCAGCAGGCGCCGTCCGGACAGCGCCTGCCTGGCGGATGCCAGGACCTGCGCGGCGTAAGCCTCTTGCTGCGCAAGGGGGATGACGGGGAACCGCATGGTGAATTCCGTGAACTCGCCCAGGCGCGAGTCGCAGGTGATGTCGCCGCCGAACCCACGCATCACGCGGCGGCAGTACCGCAGCCCCAGGCCCGTTCCGCCTTCTTTTCCGATGGACCGGAACGGCTCGAACAGGCTCTTGAGTCGCGCCGCCGCGATGCCAGGCCCGGTGTCGCGCACTTTCACCGCGTGCCCGCCGACCGTGATGGTGATCCGCATCGCCGGCGCCGAAGGCACGAGGTAAAGAGCGTTCTTCAGCAGGTTGAACAGCACATAGAGGTAGGCCGTCTCCTCGCCCTTGAACTGGAAGTCCTCCAGGACGATCACGTCGATCCGGTCGCGAAGCGACGCATCCTCGTAGCCGTAATCCTCGACCGCCTTGCGGACGACCTCTGCCGCGGAACACGGACAGAAGGACGCGTTGTCCAGGGGACGCTCGTCATTGACCTGCGCCAGGGTCATTGAAATCACCTGCAGCCCACGATCGATGGCCTGCTCTCCCTGGGCAAGGTGCCGGTAGAGCTTGTCCAGGTCGGACGGAGCCAGGGGCTGGGTCGTCCAGGCGCCCGGAGCCGGCAGGAGCTTCTGGACCTCCTGCATGCTGTGATGAACCTGCCCCAAGGGGTGCCTCATCTCGTGGGCGATCGAGCCAGCGATCGCCGCATAAGCCTCGCGAACCTTGTTGGCGGTGGCGCGTTCGAGTGCGAGCTTGAAGAACGTTCCGCCAACGACGACCAGCGCAAGAATCGGAAGCCGGGCAATGTAGTTCGCCGGGACGGTGGCGCCAGGGTCCGAGGCCCAGAAGGCAATGGCGGCCGCCCCGAATCCAAGCGTCAGCATCGAGATCATGTTCCGCCAGTCCGTCATCAGGATGACGAAGAAGGCGGCCATGAGCGTGTTGCCGACGGCCACGGTGCCTCCGCCGTTCTTCAAGGACGTGAACACGAACATGAAGGGCAAGGTGAAGATCAGGGCGAAGTAGGAGTAGCCATAGAAGTAGGGCCGGGCGCGCTCCGGCCAGTACTTTCGCAGCAGCAGCAGCGCACACATCCCGGCTGCTGCAAGGCGCAGCCACAGATCGTCATAGACCGGCTCTGCTTTCGTGAAGCGAAGCAGGTAGAACAATGGAAAGCACACGGTCCCAAGCAGGCCCGCGTACCAGTGCATGATGGGCTCGCGCTCGTGATAGCTCTGGTAGCGGTCCAGGAGATCTCGGATCAGTGTCAGCATGGCCTATTCCATCCTCGGCGAGGATCAGTGCGCCGTCACCTGGCGACCACTGAGGCTGGCGAGCACCTCCGTCGCATAGCCATGAATCAGGGTATAGCGCTTGTCCGTGCCCGCCAGGGGCACGTCAGCGGCGAAGCTGTTGAAGGCGAAACGCCGGTAGAGGCGACCCAGCACGTGCGTGCAGGATGCGTACAGGTTGTCGACGCGAGTCAGCGTGCACGCATAGTCGAGCGACAGGAACAGGCACTGGCGCAACGCGTTGACATCGCTGCGGTGCGCCTCGTCGAGCACAAGGCGTCCAACTTCCCAGCAGGTGCCCGGATGGCTAGGTGCCTGCGGACCAAGGTGCTTGAGCAGATCATCGGTTAGCGTGAGCCCCAAGCCCATCGGAACGAGCCGGATGGTGCCGATCAGGCGGCCGCCGCGTTCGAATGCACCGACAAAGCCCAATTCGTCTCTTTTTTTTCGAGCGAGACAAAGCTATCGCCTGCCGCCGTGTGAGCGGACAGGTCGATGCCGCCGCGAAGCGGAAGCACGGCCTCGATCTCCTGCGGGGTTTTCAGGTGACGCAGAACCACCGGATCGTCAGCCACATCGCTGTTCAGCGCCATCGGAAGCGCTGAGCGCACCGCAATGGCCTGGGTTGGCATGAAGCTCATGGGAATCTCCTAGGAATTTCGGGCGGCCACTTGCTCGAGCAGTTGTCCGGTCAGCGAGAGCGTGGTGAGCGCCACCTGCTGGACCAAGGCCTGCTGCTGCGGCGATTGCGCGAACCGGGTGATCATCTCTTCGACCTGCTTGATGTGCTCTTCGTCGGCTTCGGCATGGGCGCCGAAGAAGGTGACGTTCTTGCTGGTCAGCTTCAGATCGGCGCAGATCTTTGCGAAGGGGGCCTGGATGTGTTCATAGATGCCCTCGGCCCAGAAGCTGTACCCGAGGCGGGCCACGGGTCCATACCGAAGGGAGACATAGTACAAATAGCCGATCAGGGCCTCGGTGGCAGGGAGCGGCGCCCGCAGGAGATCCGACTCGTCGAACAGTTCGATGCTGCGCAGGTCGTGCACGACCATCTTCTCGTGTCCCAACTCCTCCGCGGCGTGCCGGTAGACGAACTTGAGCAGTCCTTCTGGCGCCGGAACGAATGCGGCAACCGCCTGATTCATCGAGTTATGCCTGGAGTAGTGCCATACCTGAAGCATCAGGTCACGGTACAAGGCATGGGTGACCGGCCGGTCCATGACCTGGCGCCAGAAGGCGCCCTGGCGGATCACCTTCCATTGGTCATCGACGGCAAGTCGAAGGGCTTGAATGAATTCAGTGGACAAAAGGAAAGCTCCGGGCAAATGCTTCCGGATCATGTCACCGCGCCTGACATTCACACCCTGTCAGAACTGACAGGTTCGGTTACAAATTATGACCGGTAACCCTGTGGCGAGGCGGCGCCTCATGGTCTGAGCGCCTTCTGCGCTGGCGAGTGATCCCGTGCTTCCACGCGCCTCGTGCCGAGCCGCCTACTACTCCGGTGGCCGCTAAAGGCCTTGCCTGTTCGCAGGACCATGGCCGAGGCGAAACCGAGAGGTGGGCGAAGGGGGCGTCTTTGCGGCGCGCCCATGAGAAAACCCGCCGGATGTCTGGAAGACACCTCGGCGGGTTATCGGATTGGTTGCGCGGGCAAGATTTGAACTTGCGACCTTTGGGTTATGAGCCCAACGAGCTACCAGGCTGCTCCACCGCGCGTCAGAAGAAAAAGATTATAGACCGAAACGAAGCCGATTACTCGGTCGCGGGTGCTTCGTCCGAAGAAACTTCCGGACGGTCCACCAGTTCGACCAAGGCCATGGGCGCGTTGTCGCCGACGCGGAAGCCCATCTTGAGAATGCGCGTGTAGCCGCCGGGACGGGTCTTGAAGCGCGGCCCCAGATCGTTGAACAGCTTGCTCACGATGTCGCGATTGCGCAGGCGGTCGAAGGCCAGGCGCTTGTTGGCGACCGTGGGTTCCTTGGCCAGCGTGATCATGGGCTCGACGACGCGGCGCAGTTCCTTGGCCTTGGGGACCGTGGTCTTGATGGCTTCGTGTTCGAGCAGCGACACCATCATGTTGCGCAGCATCGCCTGGCGGTGCTCGCTGGTGCGGTTGAGTTTGCGAAGTCCGTGTCCGTGACGCATGGTGATCTTCCTTTCCTTATCTCAAAGGCAGCCGGATCAGGTACTGCCAGTTTCACCGGGGCCCCAGGGCCCCACTCGGACCGCCCGAATAACATGCAGCGCGGTCCCTACTGTGGAGAGGATCTGGCTTCGCCGGACCTCTCCACACTGACTTTCAAAACCACTGAGAAGTCGCGCAGCGATTTCTCAGTGGACGTCTCAGCGCTTGTCGAGGCCGGCGGGCGGCCAGCTTTCGAGCTTCATGCCCAGGGTAAGGCCGCGCGAAGCGAGCACTTCCTTGATCTCGTTGAGCGACTTGCGACCCAGGTTGGGGGTCTTGAGCAGCTCGTTCTCGGTGCGCTGGATCAGGTCACCGATGTAGTAGATGTTCTCGGCCTTCAGGCAGTTGGCCGAGCGCACCGTGAGCTCGAGCTCGTCGACCGGGCGCAGCAGGATCGGGTCGAACTGCTGCGAGGTGCGCTGCACCGGCTGGTCGAAGGCGGCCAGTTCGCTGCCTTCCAGTTGCGCGAAGACGGCCAGCTGCTCGACCAGGATCTTGGCCGAGGCGCGCACGGCGTCTTCGGCGGTGATGGCGCCGTTGGTCTCGATCTCCAGGACCAGCTTGTCCAGGTCGGTGCGCTGCTCGACGCGGGCGCTCTCGACGGTGTAGCTCACGCGCTTGACCGGCGAGAAGGATGCGTCCAGCACGATGCGGCCGATGGATTTGGTCGGCTCGTCGGCGTAGCGGCGCATGGTGCCCGGCACGTAGCCGCGGCCCTTCTCCACCTTGATCTGCATGTCGATCTTGCCGCCCTGGGACAGATGCGCGATGACGTGCTCGGGATTGATGATCTCGACGTCGTGCGGGGTCTGGATGTCGGCGGCCGTGACCGGGCCTTCACCATCCTTGCGCAGCGACAGCGTGACCTCGTCGCGGTTGTGGAGCTTGAACACCACGCCCTTGAGGTTCAGCAGGATCGCGACCACGTCTTCCTGGACGCCGTCGATCGACGAATACTCGTGAAGCACACCGGCAATGGTGACTTCGGTTGCCGCATACCCGACCATCGAGGACAGCAGCACACGCCGCAGGGCGTTGCCCAGCGTGTGGCCGTAGCCGCGCTCGAAGGGCTCCAGCGTCACCTCGGCGCGGTTGGGGCCCAGCTGTTCCACGTTGATGGACTTGGGTTTCAGCAAATTGGTTTGCATGCAGGACTTCCTCTCAATACCCCCGGCTCGTTACACCGGTAAGGCTGGTGAAGCGCCCGGCCGCGGTGCCCCGCGGCCAGGAACGAAAAAACAGTGAGACCAGCGCGCGGATGCGGGATCAGCGCGAATACAACTCGACGATGAGCGATTCGTTGATGTCGGCGCCGAACTCGTCGCGGTCCGGAACCTTCTTGAACGTGCCTTCGGCCTTGTCGGCATTGACTTCGACCCAGGCGGGGATGCCGACCTGCTGCGCGAGCTGCAGGGCCTCGACCACGCGGTTCTGCTTCTTGGACTTTTCGCGCACGGCCACGACGTCACCGGCCTTGACCAGGTAGGACGGGATGTTCACCGGCAGGCCGTTGACCGTGATCGCCTTGTGCGAGACGAGCTGGCGCGCTTCGGCGCGGGTCGAGCCGAAGCCCATGCGGAACACCACGTTGTCCAGGCGGGACTCCAGCAGCGCCAGCAGGTTGGCGCCGGAGTTGCCCTTGCGGCGCGAGGCTTCCTCGAAGTAGCGGCGGAACTGCTTTTCGAGCACGCCGTACATGCGCTTGACCTTCTGCTTCTCGCGCAGCTGCAGGCCGAAGTCGGAGGTGCGCTGGCCCGAGGTGCGGCCATGCTGGCCCGGCTTGGAGTCGAACTTGGCCTTGTCGCTGATCGAGCGGCGGGCGCTCTTGAGGAACAGGTCCGTGCCTTCGCGGCGGGAGAGTTTGGCCTTGGGGCCGAGGTAACGTGCCACAGTCGTGTCCTTGTTGATGCTGCCGCGGCCATCCGCCGCGGGAGCCGGTCATCGGTCGATGCCGGCGGTGGGCTTGGTTGAACGAAAAAACCGGCCTCTCAGTCGGCCGGCGTCGAGTGAGCCGGGCGGCTCAGATCCGGCGACGCTTCTGCGGGCGGCAGCCGTTGTGCGGCACCGGCGTCACGTCGGAGATCGAGTTGATGCGGATGCCCAGGGCGGCGAGCGCACGCACCGAGGACTCGCGACCCGGGCCGGGGCCCTTGATCTCGACGTCCAGGTTCTTGATGCCCTGTTCGATCGCGGCGCGGCCGGCGACTTCGGAGGCGACCTGCGCGGCGAAGGGCGTGGACTTGCGGGAGCCCTTGAAGCCCTGGCCACCCGAGGACGCCCAGGACAGCGCGTTGCCCTGGCGGTCGGTGATGGTGATGATGGTGTTGTTGAAGGAGGCGTGGACGTGCGCGACACCGTCGGACACGTTCTTGCGGACCTTCTTGCGCACGCGCTGGGCGGCGTTGCTGGCGGGAGACTTGGCCATATCGAATCTCTTTCCCGGTTATTTCTTCAGAGCCTGGGCCGCCTTGCGCGGACCCTTGCGGGTGCGGGCATTGGTGCGGGTGCGCTGACCGCGCATCGGCAGGCCGCGGCGATGGCGGAAACCACGGTAGCAGCCGATGTCCATCAGCCGCTTGATGTTCATGGTGGTTTCGCGGCGCAGGTCACCTTCGATGGTGAACTGGCCGATCTGGTCGCGGATCTTCTCGAGGTCGGCGTCCGTGAGGTCCTTGACCTTCTTCGAATAGGCGATGCCACAGGCCTCGCAGATCTTGCGGGCGCGCGTGCGGCCGATGCCGAAGATGGCCGTCAGACCGATCTCAGCGTGTTGGTGCGGCGGGATGTTGATGCCAGCGATACGTGCCATGTGCGTATTTCCTGTAACTCTGGGGGTCAGCCCTGGCGCTGCTTGTGGCGCGGATCGGTGCAGATCACGCGGACAACGCCCTTGCGACGGATGATCTTGCAGTTGCGGCAGATCTTCTTGACGGAAGCCGAAACTCTCATGTGTCTTTCTCCTAAATGCCTGGGGCTTCAGCCGCCCACCGTTGTCTTGAAATTCGCCTTCTTGAGCAGCGATTCGTACTGCTGCGACATCAGGTAGTTCTGCACCTGCGCCATGAAGTCCATGGTCACGACCACGATGATCAGCAAGGACGTGCCACCGAAGTAGAAGGGCACGTTGTAGCGAAGGATCAGGAACTCCGGCAGCAGGCACACGAGCGTGATGTACACGGCTCCGGCCAGCGTCAGGCGCACCAGGATCTTGTCGATGTAGCGGGCCGTCTGGTCACCCGGCCGGATGCCGGGGATGAAGGCGCCGCTCTTCTTCAGGTTGTCGGCCGTCTCCCTGCTGTTGAACACCAGTGCGGTGTAGAAGAAGCAGAAGAAGATGATGGCCGCCGCGTAGAGCATCACGTAGATCGGCTGTCCCGGCGAGAGCGTGGCCGCGATGTCGCGCAGCCAGCGCATGGAGTCGCCGGTGGCGAACCAGCCCGCCACCGTTGCGGGCAGCAGGATGATCGACGACGCGAAGATCGGCGGGATCACGCCGGCCATGTTCAGCTTCAGCGGCAGGTGCGAGGACTGGCCCCCGTACACCTTGTTGCCGACCTGCCGGCGCGCATAGTTCACCAGGATCTTGCGCTGCCCCCGCTCGACGAACACCACGAACCAGGTCACCACCGCCACCAGCGCCACGATCAGCAGCGCGATCAGGATGCTCATTGCGCCGGTTCGCACCAGCTCCAGCAGTCCGGCGATCGCACTGGGCAGGCCCGCGGCGATGCTCGCGAAGATCAGGATCGAGATGCCGTTGCCCAGCCCGCGTTCGGTGATCTGCTCGCCCAGCCACATGAGGAACATGGTGCCCGCCGTGAGGCTGACCACCGTGGTCATGCGAAAGCCGAAGCCGGGGTTGATGACCAGGCCCGCCGACGCTTCCAGCGCGATGGCGATGGACAGCGACTGGAAGATGGCCAGGCCCAGCGTGCCGTAGCGCGTGTACTGCGTGATCTTGCGCCGCCCGGCTTCGCCCTCCTTCTTCAGCTGTTCCAGCGTGGGGACCACGTAGGTGAGCAGCTGCATGATGATGGACGCCGAGATGTACGGCATGATCCCGAGGGCGAACACCGCGAAGCGCGAGAGCGCGCCGCCCGAGAACATGTTGAACAGGCTCAGGATGCCGCCCTGCTGACCCTGGAACAGGGCCTGCAGCTGCGTGGGGTCGATGCCCGGCACGGGGATGTGCGCGCCGATGCGGTAGACCACCAGCGCGAGCAGCAGGAAAACCAGCCGGCGACGCAGGTCGCCGAACTTGCCGGTCTTCGCGATCTGGGCTGCACTAGTGGCCACTGCAAGCTACCTCGAAGGAAACGTTCACTCGGCCAGGCTGCCACCGGCAGCTTCGATCGCGGCCTTGGCGCCGGCGGTCGCACCGATGCCCTTGAGCTTCACCGCGCGGGCGATCTCACCGGACTTGATGACCTTGACCACCTTGCAGATCTCGGGGACGAGGCCCGCTGCCTTGAGGGCGAGCAGGTCGACCTCGTCCGCGCCCAGCTTGTCCAGCGAGGTGAGCGAGACTTCGGCGTTGAACTTCAGCAGGTGCGACTTGAAACCGCGCTTAGGAAGGCGGCGCTGCAGCGGCATCTGGCCGCCTTCGAAGCCGACCTTGTGGTAGCCGCCCGAACGCGACTTCTGGCCCTTGTGGCCACGACCGGCGGTCTTGCCCAGGCCGGAGCCGATGCCACGGCCCACGCGGCGACGCGCCTTGCGCGCACCCGGGGCGGACTTGAGAGTGTTCAGTTCCATGTCAGAGCACCTGTACCAGGTAGGCGACCTTGTTGACCATGCCGCGCACCGCGGCCGTGTCTTCGAGTTCGCTCACGCTATTGAGCTTGCGCAGGCCCAGGCCCCGGACCGTCGCGCGATGCGAGGCCTTGGTGCCGATCGGGCTGCGAACGAGCTTGATCTTGATGGTTTTCTGTTCAGCCATGTGCATAGCTCCGGTCAGGCCGCGAACAGGTCTTCGACCGACTTGCCGCGCTTGGCCGCCACTTCCCCAGGGGTCGTGGAGTTCTTGAGCGCGTCGAAGGTGGCGCGAACCATGTTGTAGGGGTTGGTCGAACCGTGGCTCTTGGCCACGATGTCGGTGATGCCCATGACCTCGAACACGGCGCGCATCGGGCCGCCGGCGATGATGCCGGTGCCCTTGGGGGCCGGCGCCATCATGACGCGCGCGGCGCCGTGGTGGCCCACCACGTTGTGGTGGATGGTGCCGTTCCTGAGGGACACCTTGGTCATGTTGCGACGGGCTTCTTCCATCGCCTTCTGCACTGCCGCGGGCACTTCCTTGGACTTGCCCTTGCCCATGCCGACGCGGCCGTCGCCGTCGCCCACCACCGTGAGGGCGGCGAAACCGAGGATACGACCACCCTTGACGACCTTGGTCACGCGATTGACCGCGATCATCTTCTCCCGCAGGCCGTCTTCCGGACCGTCACCCTGGGGCTTCGCTTGCATTTTTGCCATTTGTGTATCCGTGTCCGTTAGAACTGCAGGCCCGCTTCACGGGCGGCATCGGCCAGAGCCTTGACGCGGCCGTGGTAGGCGAAGCCGGAGCGGTCGAAGGCGACCTTCTCGACACCGGCAGCCTTGGCCTTCTCGGCGATCAGCTTGCCCACGACCTGGGCGGCCGAGGCGTTGCCACCCTTGCCCGAACCCCCGAGCTGCTCGCGGATGTCCTTCTGGGCGGTGGAAGCGGAGGCCAGCACCTTGCTGCCGTCTTCGGAGATGACGGCAGCGTAGATGTGCAGGTTGGTGCGGTTGACGGTCAGCCGCGCCACGCCTTGCTGGGCAATGCGGATGCGGGTCTGACGGGCGCGGCGCAGGCGCTGCTCTTTCTTGGTCAACATGATGCGGCCCCTTACTTCTTCTTGGTCTCTTTGATCGTGATCTTCTCGTCCGCGTAGCGGATGCCTTTGCCCTTGTAGGGCTCGGGCGGACGGATCGCACGAATCTCGGCGGCCACCTGGCCGACGCGCTGGCGGTCGGCGCCCTTGATCACGATTTCCGTGGGCGCGGGCGTGGCGACGGTGATGCCGGCGGGCATGTCCTTGTTGACCGGGTGCGAGAAGCCCACGGCCAGGTTCAGCTTGGCGCCCTGCGCGGTGGCCTTGTAGCCCACGCCGACCAGGCTGAGCTTCTTCTCGAAGCCCTTGGTCACGCCCACGACCATGTTGTTGACCAGCTGGCGCATGGTGCCGCTCATGGCATTGGCTTCACGCGACTCGTCGACCGGCTTGAAGGTCAGCTTGCCGTTGTCGTTGACGACCTTGACCAGGGCATTGGTGGACAGCGACAGCTGGCCGCCGGTGCCCTTGACGCTGATCTGGTCGTCCTTGATCTGCACGTCCACGCCCTGCGGGACGGCGACCGGGTTCTTTCCTACTCGGGACATTGCTCTTTCCTTCCCTTTAGGCGACGTAGCACAGGACTTCGCCGCCCACGCCGGTGGCGCGCGCCTTGCGGTCGGTCATCACGCCCTTGGGCGTGGTGACGATGGCGACTCCGAGGCCGTTCATGACCTGCGGAATGGCGTCGCGGCCCTTGTAGATGCGAAGGCCGGGACGGCTCACGCGCTCGATGCGCTCGATCACCGGACGGCCGGCGTAGTACTTGAGGGCGATCTGGAGCTCGCTCTTGCCGCCTTCCTGCTTGACCTGGAAGCCGTCGATATAGCCCTCGTCCTTCAGCACCTGGGCGATGGCGACCTTCAGGTTGGAGGACGGCACGCTCACCGTGGCCTTGGCCACCATCTGCGCGTTGCGGATGCGGGTCAGCAGGTCGGCGATGGGATCACTCATGCTCATGTTCTGTCTCTCCTGCCTGGCTTACCAGCTGGCCTTGATCACGCCCGGGATGTCGCCGGTGAAGGCCATCTCGCGGATCTTGTTGCGGGCCAGTCCGAACTGGCGGAAGGTGCCGCGCGGGCGACCCGTGATCTCGCAGCGGTTGCGAAGCCGGGTGGGGTTGGCGTTGCGGGGCAGCTGCTGGAGGGCCAGGCGCGCGGCAGCGCGCTCTTCGCCGGTCTTCTTGGCGTCTTCGGTGATCGCCTTCAGTTCCGCGTGCTTCTTCGCGTACTTGGCGACCAGTTTTTCTCGCTTGAGCTCGCGCTCGATCAAAGCTTTCTTAGCCACGGTGTACCTCAGGACTTGAACGGGAAACGGAAGCCGGACAGCAGTGCCTTGCACTCTTCGTCGGTCTTGGCCGTGGTCGTGATGCTGATGTTCAGGCCGCGCAGGGCATCGACCTTGTCGTACTCGATCTCGGGGAAGATGATCTGTTCCTTGACCCCGATGTTGTAGTTGCCGCGGCCGTCGAAGGCACGGGCGGACACACCGCGGAAGTCACGCACGCGCGGCAGCGCGATGGTGACGAAGCGGTCCAGGAATTCGTACATGCGCGTGCCGCGCAGCGTCACCATGGTGCCGATGGCCTGGCCTTCGCGGATCTTGAAGCCGGCGATGGCCTTCTTGGCCTTGGTGATCACGGGCTTCTGGCCGGCGATCTTGGTCAGGTCGCCGACGGCGTTGTCCATCACCTTCTTGTCGGCCACCGCTTCCGAGACACCCATGTTCAGGGTGATCTTGGTCAGGCGCGGGACCTCCATCGGGGACTTGTAGCCGAACTTCTGGGTCAGCTCGGGGACCACCTTCTCGAGGTAATGCTTCTTGAGTCGTGCCATGTCGATGCCCCTCAGGCCGCCTTGATTTCGTCGCCGGAGGACTTGAACACGCGCACGCGCTTGTCGCCCTCGACCTTGATGCCCACGCGATCGGCCTTGCCGGTCGCGGGATTGAAGATGGCCACGTTGGACTGGTGGATCGGCATGGATTTCTCCACGATGCCGCCCGTGGTGCCCTTCATGGGATTCGGCTTGGTGTGCTTCTTGACCAGGTTGATGCCCTCGACGACCACATGGTCCTCGTCCTTGCGCAGCACCACGCGGCCCCGCTTGCCCTTGTCGCGGCCCGCGAGCACGATCACTTCGTCGCCTTTGCGAATCTTGTTCATGAACGCGTCCTCTTACAGAACTTCAGGGGCCAGCGACACGATCTTCATGAACTTCTCGGTGCGCAGCTCGCGCGTCACCGGGCCGAAGATGCGGGTGCCGATCGGCTCCAGCTTGTTATTGAGCAGCACGGCGGCATTGCCGTCGAACTTGACTAGGGAGCCATCGCCACGGCGGATGCCCTTGGCGGTGCGGACCACCACGGCGCTGTAGATCTCGCCTTTCTTGACGCGACCGCGCGGGGCAGCTTCCTTGACGCTCACCTTGATGATGTCGCCCACGCTGGCGTAGCGACGCTTGGAGCCACCGAGCACCTTGATGCACAGAACGGACTTCGCACCGGTGTTGTCGGCAACTTCGAGCCGAGATTCAGTCTGGATCATTGCAGTGTTGTTCCCAACTTGTTCCGAAGGCTCCCTGAAGGACGATCCCACAGGGCATCGGAGCAGTCTTGGGCCCGCCGTCGCAGCGCCCTGCCAGGTAGCGGCAGGCCGAAGCTTCGAATGGGCAGAAGTTCGCCAAAAAATGGCGAGCCCGCGATTATGACCGATTGAAAGGCTTTGTCAACAGTCGGGCTCTACCGCACTTCCCGCAGGTAGCTCGCGGCCAGTTCGGCGAAGGCCGCCGCCTGCGGATCGGCGCCGGTCTCGGCCTGCAGGATGGCGGCGACCTGCGGCCCCAGCGCGGCGGCCAGGGCGGCGTCCAGGAAGAGGAGCCGGCTGCGCCGGGCGAGCACGTCTTCCACCGTGCGGGCGTATTCGTGGCGGGCCGCGAAGCGCACCATGGCCTCGGACAGCCCCCCGCCGAGCTGGTGCTCGCGTCCGGGCAGCTGCGCCAACTGGCCGGCTTCGCTGCCATACAGGTGGGGGCCGGGGGCGGCGGCGATCGGGTGCACCGCGGCCTCGCGCCCGGGCGCGCCCACGAGGCGCAGCTCGCGCGTGAGGCCGGTCGGCCCGGTCGGCAGCAGGCCCGCCCGGACGCACTTGTCCAGCACGTCCTCGGCCATGGCGCGGTAGGTGGTCCACTTGCCGCCGGTGACGGTGACCAGACCGCTCTTGCTCACGAGCACCGTGTGCTCGCGGCTGATGGCCTGGGTGCGCTCGGCGTCGTCGCCGACCGGCCGCACCAGCGGGCGCAGGCCCACCCAGACGCTGCGCACGTCCTCGCGCCGGGGCGCCCGGACCAGGTAGCGGGCCGATTCGGACAGGATGAAGTCCAGCTCGGCGGCGAAGGGCCGGGGCTCCTGCGGCAGGTCCGTGCGCGGCGTGTCCGTGGTGCCGAGGATCAGCTTGCCGAGCCAGGGCACGCCGAACAGGACCCGGCCGTCGGCCGTCTTGGGCACCAGCAGCGCATGGTCCCCCGGCAGGAACTCGCGGTCCACCACCAGGTGCACGCCCTGGCTGGGCGCGACCATGGACTCGACCGCCCGGCCGATGGCCGCGCCGTCCTGGCGCCGCAGGGCATCGACCCAGACGCCGGTGGCATTGACCACGCAGCGCGCGCGCAGCTCGAAGGCGCGGCCGGACTCCATGTCGCGGCAGGCGACGCCGCTCACCCGGCCCTGCTCGTGCAGCAGGCCGGTGGCGGCGCAGTAGTTGACGACGAGGGCGCCGCGGCTCGCGGCCGTGCGCGCCAGGGCCAGGGCCAGGCGGGCGTCGTCGAACTGCGCGTCCCAGTACTTGACGCCGCCCTTGAGCCCGTCGCCGCGCGCCGTGGGCAGGCAGGCCAGGGTCTGGCGGCGGCCGAGGAATTCGGTCGCGCCCAGGCCGGCGCGTCCGGCCAGGCCGTCGTAGACCTTCAGGCCCAGGCCGTAGAAGGGCGTCTCCCAGTGCCGATAGGACGGCATGACGAAGGGCAGGGGCTGGGCCAGGTGCGGCGCGTTGCGCAGCAGCGTGGTGCGCTCGTGCAGGGCCTCGCGCACCAGGGCGATGTTGCCTTGCGCGAGGTAGCGCACGCCGCCGTGCAGCAGCTTGGTGGCGCGCGAGGAGGTGCCCTTGGCGAAGTCGTGCGATTCGACCAGCACCACCGACAGGCCGCGGGCGGCAGCGTCCAGCGCCACGCCCAGACCGGTGGCGCCGCCGCCGACGACCGCCAGGTCCCAGGTGCCCGGCGCGGCCAGGCGCGCAAGCAGCTCTTCGCGCCGGGTCGGCGCGGCCAGGGGGGTTGCGCCGCTCACGATACGGCCCAGCCCTTGGCGCGTGCCACCGCCTCGCGCCAGCGGGCGAGCTTGGCCTCCCGCTCGGCGGGGGCCAGGCGCGGCTCGAAGCGGCGCTCGGCCCGCCACTGGGCAGCGATCTCGCCGGCATCGCGCCAGAAGCCCGTGGCCAGGCCGGCCAGGTAGGCGGCGCCCAGGGCGGTGGTCTCGGTCACCTGGGGGCGCACCACGGGCACGCCCAGGAAGTCGGCCTGCATCTGCATCAGCAGGTTATTGCGGGAAGCCCCGCCGTCCACGCGCAGCTCGGTCAGCGGCAGGCCGGCGTCGCGCGCCATGGCGGCGAAGACATCGGCCGACTGCAAGGCGATGGCCTCCAACGCCGCGCGGGCGATGTGGGCCCGGCCCGTGCCGCGGGTCATGCCCACCAGCGTGCCGCGGGCATAGCCGTCCCAATCGGGCGTGCCCAGGCCGGCAAACGCCGGCACCAGGTACACGTCTTCGGTGTCGTCCACCTGCGCCGCCAGCGACTCGACCTCGGGCGCCGACTGGATGATCTGCAGCCCGTCGCGCAGCCACTGCACCGTCGCGCCGGCCATGAAGACCGAGCCTTCCAGGCAGTAGGCCGTGCGATGCGGCCCCGGCGGCCCCTGCCAGCCGATGGTGGTCACCAGCCGGTTGCGGCTTGCCACCGGCTGCGCGCCGGTGTTCATCAGCATGAAGCAGCCGGTGCCGTAGGTGTTCTTGGCCAGGCCCGGCGTGAAGCAGGCCTGGCCGAAGGTGGCGGCCTGCTGGTCGCCCGCGATGCCGGCGATGGGGAGCGCGCGGCCGAACAGGGCCGGCTCGGTCTCGGCGATGACACCGCTGGACGGCACCACCTGCGGCAGCACCGCGCGCGGCACACGCAGCAGCGCGAGCAGCTCCTCGCTCCAGTCCTGCGTGCGCAGGTCCAGCAGCATGGTGCGCGAGGCATTGCTGGCGTCGGTGGCATGCACGCGCCCGCCGGTGAGGTTCCACACCAGCCAGCTGTCCACGGTGCCGAAGGCCAGCTCGCCGCGTTCGGCGCGGGCGCGCGCGCCCGGCACGTGGTCCAGCAGCCATTCGAGCTTGGTGCCGGCGAAGTAGGCGTCGATCACCAGGCCGGTCTTGCGCTGGATGCGCCCCGCATGGCCCTGCGCCCTCAACTCGTCGCAGCGCGGGGCGGTGCGGCGGTCCTGCCAGACGATGGCGTTGCCCACCGGATGGCCGGTGGTGCGGTCCCACAGCAGCGTGGTCTCGCGCTGGTTGGTGATGCCGATGGCCGCGATGTGCTCGATGCCGCCGACCTGGGCCACGGCCTCCAGCGCGACGGCGTGCTGCGTCGCCCAGATCTCGCGCGGATCGTGCTCGACCCAGCCCGGCTGCGGAAAGAGCTGCCGGAATTCCTTCTGCGCCATGGCGACCGGCTGGCCGGCATGGTCGAAGACGATCGCACGAGAGCTGGTCGTGCCCTGGTCGAGGGCGAGGATGTACTGCATGGGGGCGCTACTCTAGCCCAGCCGCGACCCGGAACCCGCCGTTGCTCGCGCTGCTGCCGGGCGTGTTCGCGCCGCGCGCGGCCACGCGGTAGCGGTTGCAGTAGGAGGCGTGGCAGAGGAAGGATCCGCTCCGCATGGAGCGCCGGCCCGTGGGCTTGTCCTGCAGCGGGTCCACGGAGGCGGTCGCGCGGTGGTAGTCGGCGCTGAACCAGTCGGCGCACCACTCCCAGGCGTTGCCGGCCATGTGGTGCAGGCCGAAGCCGTTGGCCGGGCCCGAGGCGGCCGGGACCGTGCCGGGCGACCAGCCCTCGGCGGGGGCGTTGGGAAAGGTCCCCTGCCAGGTGTTGCAGCGTCGCTCGCCGCCGGGCTCGAAGTCGTCGCCCCAGGGATAGCGGCACTGCGACAGGCCGCCGCGCGCGGCGTACTCCCATTCGGCTTCGGTGGGCAGGCGCGCGCCGGCCCAGGCGCAGTACGCGGCGGCGTCATTCCAGCTGATGTGAACCACCGGATGGTCGGGGCGGTCATGGACCCAGGAACCCGGGCCGGCCGGCCGCTGCCAGCAGGCGCCCTCCACCGGCAGCCACCAGGGCAACTCGCGCGAGACCTGGCGCGCGCTGCGGCGCAGGTCCGGGCCCACCTGCAGGTAGAAGACGAAGGAGAAGCCGACCTGCTCCGCTTCGGTGATGTAGCCCGTGGCGCGGACGAAGTCGCGGAACTGCGCGTTGGTGACCGCGGTGGGCGCGATGCGGAAGGCGCTCACGCGCACCTCGCGCACCGGCCCCTCGCCATCCTCGGCGAAGCCTTCCGCGTCGTCGGTGCCCATGAGGAAGGCGCCGCCGGGAAGGCGCACCCAGGCCTGCCCCTGCGCCGTCCCGGCCGCGGGCATGACGGACGCGGCGGTCGCACCGCCGCCGGCCGGCATGCAGCAGCTGCTCACTCGTCTTCCCAGAAGGCGCGGGTGACGCCCTGGCTGCGCATCAGGGCCACGATCTTGTCGCGCGGCAGCACGCCGCAGCGCTGGGCCCAGGCCTCGTACTGGCGCGCCATGTCGGCCACGCGCCCGGGGTGCTGCGCGGCCAGGTTGTTCGTCTCGGTGCGGTCGGCCTGCATGTCGTAGAGCTCCCAGTCCTTGGGGTACTCGCGCACCAGCTTCCACTGGCCGACGCGCACGGCCGCATTGCCCTCGTGCTCCCAGAACATGGGCGGGCGCTCGCCCAGGTCCGCCTCGAAGGCCTGGCGCAGGGAGTGGCCTTCCAGCGGCAGGATGCTGCGGCCATCGAGCTGCTGCGGGTAGGCGGCGCCGGCCACGTCGCAGAGGGTGGCCATGATGTCCGGCAGGTAGCCCGGCGTGTGCCGGATCTCGCCGCGCTGCGCGATGCCGTTCGGCCAGTGCATGATGAGCGGCGTCGAGATGCCGCCCTCGTGGATCCAGTGCTTGTAGAGGCGAAACGGCGTGTTGGAGAGGTTGGCCCAGGCCTGCCCGTAGCTCTGGTAGGTGTCTTCCGGCCCGGGCGCGATGTCCGGGTTGTTGCCGAAGTGCACCACGGCGCCGTCCCGCGTGTGCGAGCGCGCGATCATCAGCTTGTTCACCAGTTCGTCCACCGTGACGTTCTCGGGAATGTCCTCGGCGCAGGCGCCGTTGTCGGCCAGGAAGATGACCAGCGTGTCCTCCAGCTGCCCCATCTCGGACAGGGCCGCGAGGATGCGGCCGATGCCCTGGTCCATGCGGTCGATCTGCGCCGCATACACCTCCATGCAGTTGGCCAGCCACGCCTTGTGCTGCGCGTCGGTCCAGGCCGGCTGGCTCGGGTCGCGGCCGGTGAGCTTCCACTGCGCATCCAGGATGCCCGAGGCCACCAGGCGCTCCAGGCGCTGCTCGCGCAGCTGGTCCCAGCCGGCGTCGAAGCGGCCCTTGTACTTGGCGATGTCTTCCGGGTGCGCGTGCAGCGGCCAGTGCGGCGCGGTGTAGGCCACGTACTGGAAGAAGGGCTGGTCGCCGTGTTCCTTCCGGTGGGTGCGCAGGAACTTCACCGCCTCGTCGCTGATGGCGTCGGTATAGAAGAAGCCCGGCGCACGCGCCTCGGCTTCCGCGTTCTCGTTGCGGCGGGTGAGCGTGTTGGGGTCGTAGAAGCTGCCCGCGCCGATGATGGTGCCGAAGAAGTCATCGAAGCCGCGCTGCATGGGCCACGAGTCGGTGGGCTGCGTGAGGTTGCTGGAGACGTGCCACTTGCCGCTCAGGTAGCTGCGGTAGCCCGCGGGCCTGAGCACCTCCGCGATGGTGGCGCAGCGCTGGTTCAGGTTGCCGGCATAGCCCTCGGGGCCCGAGTCGTAGGTGAGGATGCCGATGCCGGTCTGGTGCGGATGCAGGCCGGTGAGCAGCGAGGCGCGCGAGGGGCTGCAGCGGGCCGTGTTGTAGAACTGGGAAAACCGCAGGCCGCCTTGCGCCAGCCGGTCCAGGTGGGGCGTCTCGACCTCGCCGCCGTAGCAGCCGATGTCGGAATAGCCCATGTCGTCGTTCAGGATCAGGAGGATGTTGGGTTGCTTGGCCATGGCCTTCCTTCGGTGGCGTTCAGTTCAGTCGCTGGCCGCTCGCGCGGTCGAATAGGTGCACGCTGCCCGGCTCGAAGCTGAGGAACGTCTGCTCGCCCTCGGCGAGTGCGGCCTGCGTGTCGGCCTTGAGCTTGATGCGCTGGCCGCCGGCCTTCAGGTCCAGGATGCAGTGGTCGCCCAGTTCCTCGACGTACTCCACCCGCGCCGGGCTGCCCTCGGTGCCGGCGCGCATCTCGCCGGGACGCACGCCCAGCACCACCTCGCGGTCCTGCGGGGCGGTGTGGGCCACGCGATGCGACACGCCCTCCAGCAGCACGCGGTCGCCGCTCCAGGTGGCGGGCAGCAGGTTCATGGGGGGCGTGCCGATGAAGCCGGCCACGGCCACCTGCGCGGGGCGGCGGAAGATCTCGCGCGGCGTGGCGATCTGCACGATGCGCCCGTCCATGAACACGGCCACGCGGTCGGCCAGGGTCATGGCCTCCTCCTGGTCGTGCGTCACGTACACCGTGGTCACGCCCAGGGACCGCTGCAGTTGCTTCAGTTCCAGCCGCGTCTCCAGGCGCAGCTTGGCGTCCAGGTTGGACAGGGGCTCGTCCAGCAGGAACAGGCGCGGCTGGCGCACGATGGCCCGCGCCAGCGCCACGCGCTGCTGCTGGCCGCCCGAGAGCTGCCCCGGACGGCGCTGCAGCAGGTGGCCGATGCTCACGCGCGCGGCGGCGTCCTGCACCGCCTGCGCCAGCGTGGCCTTGTCGGTGCCGACCATGCGCAGCGGAAAGCCGATGTTCTCGGCCACCGTCATGTGCGGGTAGAGCGCGTAGCTCTGGAACACCATGGCCACGTCGCGCGCGCCGGGCTCGGCGTGGGTGACGTCCTCGCCGTCGATGAGCACCTGACCCTCGCTCACCGGCTCCAGGCCGGCCAGGATGCGCAGCGTGGTGGTCTTGCCCGAGCCCGAGGGGCCCAGCAGCACGAAGAACTCGCCCGCCCCGATCTCCAGGTCCACCCCGTGCAGCACGGTGGTGTCCCCGTGCCGCTTCACGATCCCGCGCAGTTGCGCATTGCCCTTCATCGACGTCCTCCCCCCTTGACCGCACCCACCGTGAGCCCCTTGACGATGTGCCGCTGGGCCAGCAGGCCCACGACGATCACCGGCGCCATGGCCACCATGGCCCCGGCCGCCAGGCGCGCCCACTGGGTCTGCTCCAGCGAAATGAAATTGAACATGGCCACCGTCACCGGCCGCACGGTGTTGCCTGCCAGCACCACGGCGAACAGGAACTCGTTCCAGGCGTTGAGGAAGACGAAGACGGTGGTGACCGCGATGCCCCCGCGCACCTGCGGCAGGATCACGTACCAGAGCGTGCGCAGGCGCCCCGCCCGGTCCAGCAAGCCGGCCTCCTCCATCTCGTAGGGCACGTCCTCGAAGTAGGACACCATCAGCCAGATCGCGAAGGGCAGCGAGAAGGTGAGGTAGATGGCCACCATGCCGCTGTAGGTGTCCAGTCCGCCGATGCGCTGCAGCACCAGGTAGTAGGGAATGATGAGCCCCACCGGCGGCAGCATCTGCGTGGCCAGCACGTAGAAGCCGCTGGCGCGCTTGGCCGGGTAGCGCAGGCGCGCCAGCGCATAGGCGGCCGGCACGGCGAAAAGCATGGTGAGCACCGTGGCCGACACGCTCACCACCAGGCTGGACCACAGGTTGGGCACGATGGACGAGGCGCCGAACAGCACCTCGCGGTAGTTGTCCAGCGTGGGCATGAAGATGACCGTGGGCGGGTAGGCCAGCACGTCGCGCTCGGTCTTGAAGGAGGTGAGCAGGGCCCACAGCACCGGGAAGACCCAGACCGAGACCAGCAGGCCGGCCACCAGGTACAGCATGCCCTGCCGGGTGAGACTGCGTGTCATGCGTAGCCCTTGCGCCGCTTGAACAGCAGCCAGGAGACGGCCAGGGTGATGGCCATGAGCACCACCGCGAGCGCCGAGCCGTAGCCGATGTTCAGCACGGTGAAGGAGGTGCGGTAGGCGTAGAGGTTCAGGATCTCGGTGGACGTGCCCGGCCCGCCGCCCGTGGCCGCGAAGATGGCGGCGAAGGCCGACAGCGCGGTCATGGTGCGCAGGATCACCACCATCACCACCGCCGGGCGGATGAGGGGCAGGGTGATGTAGCGAAAGCGCTGCCAGGCGCTGGCGCGGTCCAGGCGCGCGGCTTCGTACACGTCGGGCGGCAGCGTGGCCAGTGTCGCCAGCAGCACGAGGAAGGCGAAGGGCGTCCACTGCCAGGTGTGGATGGCGATGACCGAGATGAGCGCGAGCTGCGGATCCCCCAGCCAGTTGTGGCTGCCCAGGCCGAGGGCGCGCGTGACCACGTCCACCAGGCCCACGTCCGGTGCCAGCACCAGGGTGCGCCAGAACAGGCCCACCACCACCGGTGCCAGCACGATGGGCAGGATCGCCGCGACGCGCAGCAGCCCCTGACCCTTGGGGATCTGCAGCACCAGCAGGGCCAGCGACAGGCCGATCAGCACCTGCAGCACCACGGTGGAGGCCGTGTACACCACCGTGAGCCACAGCGAGTTCCAGAACCGCGGGTCCTCGCCCATGCGGGTGTAGTTCTCCAGGCCCGCGAAGCCCGAGAGCCAGGGCATGCTCATGTCGATCCGGTGCAGGCTGTTCCAGCCCAGGTAAACCAGGGGAGCCGTCGTCGTGATCAGCAGCAGCAGGAACGCGGGCGCGAACAGGGCCAGCGCGAAGCGCCGCTCCTGCCGTGCGAGCGTTCCCACGCCCGCGGGCAGGGAGCGCGTAGCTCTCATCTCAGGTCTCCACGATGCTTGAATTGGCCGCGCGGCTCGAGTGCGGATGACGAAACCGGGGGCCACCGCGGAACCGGCTTTGCCGGGCCGCTGGTGGCGCCCCCCTGGGGGGAGGCGCCGAAGGCGCTTCGGGGGGGATCAAGACTTCATGATCGCCGTGATGCGGGCCTGGGCCTCGTCCAGCGCTTCCTTCGGCTTCTTCTGCCCCACCAGTGCCGACTGGATGGCCGTGGCCATGGTCTCGCCGATGGCGGGCCACTGCGGCACGCGCGGGCGCCACTCGACACTCGTGTCCTGCTCCAGCGACGCCAGCGCGGCGGGAATGAAGTTGTCCCCCGCGTTCTTCATGGCGGCCGCGAACTCGGGCGACTTCCACAGCGCCATGCGGTTCAGGCCGGAGCGCTTGGCCGGGCCGTCGAACTTCCAGGAGGTGCGCGCCTGCGTCTCGGGCGAGGCGGCCCAGGAGATGAAGAGCCAGGTGGCGCGCTTGGCCTTGTCCGAGAGCGCGGCGTTGATGGGAAAGCCCCAGTTCCAGATGGAGGTCACGCGCTGGCCGCTCGGCCCCGCGGGCCAGCGGGCGTAGGCCACCTTGCCCACCACCTTGGACTTCTCGGGGTTGGTGATGACGGCCGCCGAGGAATGCGCGTCGATGTAAGTGGCCACCGTGCCCTGCGAGAACGCGTCGGCGATATCCGGCCAGTTCCAGTTGCGCACCGCGGGCGGCGCGTACTGCGTCAGGGCGTTGACGTACCACTCCAGCGCCTTCACGTGCGCGGGGCTGTTGACCACCAGCTGCTTGTTCTGGAACCAGTCGCCACCGAAGCCGCCCAGGATGGACGGGTAGATGTACATGTTCTGCCCCGCGCCGGCGAAGCCGCGCAGCGCCAGGCCGTAGGTGCGGTTGGCCGGGTCGTGCACCGCCTTGGCGTTGGACAGCAGTTGCTCGTAGGTCTCGGCGGGCTTGAGGCCCTTGGCGTCGTAGAGGTCCTTGCGATAGACCTGCACCGTCACCTCGCCGTCGTAGGGGATGCCGTAGGGCTTGCCGTCCACGGAGTCGGCCTCGCGCCAGGCCTTGATGATGTCCTCGTACTTGAACCAGGCGGGGTCCGTGAGCGTGGCGTCGTTCAGGTACTTGTCCAGCGGCTCGACCCACTTGTTGGCCACGTACAGCGGGTAGTACATGGGGTCGGCCGCGTGCGTGCCGTAGGTGGCGGTCTTGGACGACAGGTCCAGCATGGCCTTCTGGCGGATCTGCCCCGGCGGCACCTTCTCCGCGCGCACCTTCACGCCCGTGAGCGCCTCGAACTGCGGCAGCAAGGTCAACAGGTTCTCGAAGTAGCTGGCCGGGATGACCGCCACGGAGATCTGCTCACCCTCGGCCTGGCGCCAGTTGATCTTGGCGCTGCGGTACGGCGCCAGGTCGTCCTGCCCCTGGGCGAAAGCGCCGCCCATCCAGCCGGTGCCGGCGAGCGCGGCGCCAGCCGCGGCCGCCTGGCCCATGAAGCGACGACGGGTCGCGGAGGGGGTCTCGGAGGAAGTGGCGCCGGTATCCGGGTGCGCGTCCTGGGTCATGCCTTGTCTCCTGGTGTGGATGCGTGCGCTCGCACGCGGGGGGCGTGGCGACATGCCATGCAATCGATTACACGACCCTCAGTCTAGTCAGGCCGCGCGCCGGCGTCAGCCCGCTTTTCTCAGGGATTTCCCTCTGCCAGCGCTTGCGGCGCGCGTGCTTTCGCATCGGTTACATTGCCTCGCATGCGGATCGGCATTGCCGGTTCCGTGCAACCGATTACAGGAGCATCCGAGCCGCCATGGCGACCCCCGAGCCCACCAGCCTGCCGCCGACCAAGGGCCGCTCCGGCGCCAAGGACGTGGCGCGGCTGGCGGGCGTGTCCACGGCCACGGTCTCGCGCGTGCTGAACCGCTCGCAGCAGGTGGACCCGGCCACCCGCGAGCGCGTGCTGGAAGCGGCCGCCAAGCTGCGTTACGTGCCGCACGGCGCGGCGCGCACGCTGCGCAGCCACCGCAGCAAGATGGTCGGAGCCATCGTCCCGTCCTTCGACTACGCGCTCTATGCGCGCACCACCAGCGCCTTGCAGCAGCGGCTGGACGAGCGCGGCTACGCGCTGGTGCTGGCCGAGCACCACTACGAGCTGGCCGCCGAGACCCGCATCGCGGGCCAGCTGGTGGAGCACGGTGTCGACGCCTTCGTGCTGGTGGGGCTGGACCATGAACAGCGCCTCTTCTCGCTGCTGCAGGACTACGGCCGGCCCTATGTGCTCACCTGGGGCGTGGACGGCGCCCAGCGCCATCCCAGCATCGGCTTCGACAACCGCGCCGCCACGCTGGCCGTCACGCGCCACCTGGTCGGCCTCGGCCACCGCCGCATCGGCCTGCTCAGCGCACCGCCCGAGGGCAACGACCGCGCCCGCGCCCGCGGCGAGGGCCTGCGCGCCGGGCTGGCCGAGGCAGGGCTCACGCTCGATCCGCGGCACATCGCTTACGCGCCGATCTCCCTGGCCGCCGCCGAGGCGGCCATGCAGCAGCTGCTGGCGGCGCCCGAGCGGCCCACCGCCGTGGTCGCCACCAACGACGTCTTCGCGGTCGGCGCGATGATCGCCTGCCGCAAGACGGGCGTGCGGATCCCGCAGGACCTGTCCATCACCGGCGTGGACAACACCGACCTGGGCGCCACGCAGACCCCGGGCCTGACCAGCGTGGCCACGCCCATCACCGAGATCGGGCGGGCCGCCGCCGACCAGCTGGTCGCCCGGCTGGAGGGCCTGCCCTGCGAGACCTTCCAGGCCTTTCCCGTGGAGCTGGTGCACCGGGGCAGCACCGCGCCGCCGCCGAGCGAATGAGACACGCGGCGACAATCGCGCCATGAACTCCAGCGCTTCTCGCATTGCATTCGTCGGCGGCGGCAACATGGCCAGCGCCATCATCGGCGGCCTCCTGAAGCAGGGCCATGCGGCCGGCGACATCGCCGTGATGGAGCCCTTCGAGGGCGCGCGCGAGCGGCTGCGTCAGCATTTCGGCGTCGAGGCCAGCGAGCAGCCCGCGCAGGCCCTGTCCGGCGCCGCGCTGGTGGTCTGGGCCGTCAAGCCGCAGACCTTCGCCGAGGCCGCTGCGGCGGCCGCACCGCACTGCGCGGGCGCGCTGCACCTGAGCGTGGCCGCCGGCATCCGCTCCGACAGCATGGCCCGCTGGCTGGGCACCGAGCGCATCGTGCGCGCCATGCCCAACACGCCGGCCCTGGTCGGGCGCGGCATGACCGGCCTGTACGCACGGCCCGGCGTGAGCGGGGAGGACCGCGCCCGCGTGGAGCGCGTGATCGCCACCACGGGCGAGCACCTTTGGGTGGAGCACGAGTCGCAGCTCGACGCGGTCACGGCTTTGTCCGGTTCGGGCCCGGCCTACGTCTTCTACTTTCTCGAAGCCATGGTCGCAGCCGGCCTCGACATGGGCCTGGACGAAGCGCAGGCGCGGCGCCTGGCCGTGGGCACCTTCGCGGGCGGTGCCGAGCTGGCGCGGCAGTCCGAAGAGCCGCTCGCCCTGCTGCGCGAGCGCGTCACCTCCAAGGGCGGCACCACCTACGCGGCACTCACGTCGCTGGAGCAGGACGGGGTGAAGGCCGCGTTCCAGAAAGCGCTGCACGCGGCCGAGCGGCGCGCGCAGGAACTGGGCGAGGAATTCGGCCGCTGAGGCCGCTCCGTTTCAGCCGCGCAGCAGGTAGCCCGCCACGGTGCCGGCAAAGAGCGTCGCGCCGAACCAGTGGTTCAGGCGGAAGGCGCGAAAGCACCCGTCCCGCGAGCGGTCCCGGATCAGCGTGTAGTGCCAGGCTGCCTGAGCCCCGGCGGCCCCCACCGTGAGCGCCACCACGACCAGCGGAATGCGGCCGGCAAGCACCAGCGCCCACACGGCCAGCGCCGCCGCGTAGCAGGCCATCACCACCGCCACGTCGGCGCGGCCCAGCGTGATGGCCGAGGTCTTGATGCCGATGCGCAGGTCGTCGTCGCGATCGACCATGGCGTACTCGGTGTCGTAGGCCAGCACCCAGAACAGGTTGCCCAGGAGCAGCACCCAGGCCACAAGCGGCACCTGCGCCTGCACGGCCGCGAAGGCCATGGGGATGCCGAAGCTGAAGGCGATGCCCAGCACCGCCTGCGGCATGGACACCACGCGCTTGGCCAGCGGATACACCAGCGTGACCGCCAGCGCCGCGAAGGACCAGGCCACGGCCACCCGGTTGGTGGTCAGCACCAGCGCGAAGGCCGCGAGCGCCAGTGCCGCGCCCACCCCCAGCGCCTCGCGCACGGAGATGCGCCCGGTGGTCACGGGCCGCTGCGCGGTGCGCTTGACGTGCCTGTCGAAGTCGCGGTCGGCCACGTCGTTCACGCAGCAGCCGGCGCTGCGCATGAGGAAGGTGCCGCCCACGAAGACGGCCAGCAGGTGCCAGCCGGGAAAGCCCTCGGCCGCGATCCACAGCGCCCACAGCCCCGGCCACAGCAGCAGCAGCCAGCCGGCCGGGCGGTTGAAGCGGATCAGGTCGAGCCAGAGGGCGAGGCGTTCGCGCAGGGCCCCGGCAGGCGACCGCCCGCGCAGGGAATCCGATGGGTCGGGCGTGTGCGGGCGGGACATGGGGCGATGGTAGCGAAGCGGGCGGCGGCAGCCCCGGCCGACAGTGGAACCGAAGCGGAGGCGCAGCGCACCTTGCCTGCGAGCGCACATCCGCCGGGGAAGACCTGTTCCGGCTCTTGCCCCGATGGATACAGGTTCCGCAGTGGCGCACCCCGGTTTTCGCCGACGCCTGCTGGTCCGCCGCCACGCGCCTGGACGGCCGCGATGGTCGCCTCTACGAGGTGGCGGACACCCTGGCCGAGGCCGGCCTGCTGACCCTGGAACAGCTGGACATGGTGCGGCTTGGCGCCCAGTCGGCCCTCATCGGCCTGAAGCCCGATGAGGTGGGAGCCGACCGCGAGATGGTGATCGACATCGCGCGCCACGTGGTCGGCATGTACACCGGCGCGTTCAACGCGCGCCGCGCACTCGTCACCTCGGCCGAAGGGGAACAACGCCAGCACCTGGCCGAGGCGCTGCAGCGCGACCTGGAGCACCTGAAGGCCAAGCTGGACACCAGCAGCGTGCTGTTCACCCAGCCGGCCATCTGGAACGGGATCTCCCGCAACGTCCGGGAGCTGATCGACTGGCTCGCACCGCTACGGGCACCGCGGCCGGCGCAAGCGGCCGCGCCGACGAGCGCCGATGTGACGTCGCTCGACAAGGACGAGCGCCGCTGAGGCGGCCGGGCGCGACCGCCTGCGCTCACGACAGCCGCGTCACCCCCGGCAGCTCGCAGGCATAGACCGCATTGCGCAGCGCCGCGATGGCCTCGTAGCGCGTGAAGCTGCGCCGCCAGACCAGCACCACGCGTCGCGTGGGCTGGTCGGCCCCGTCGAAGGGGATGTAGCGCACGTAGCTCTCGTCTTCCTTGCGCCGGCGCGGCTTGGCGTCCAGCGCCTCCTTGGGCACCGACAGGCGCGGCACCAGCGTCACCCCCATGCCGGCGGCCACCATGTGCTTGATGGTCTCCAGGGACGATCCCTCGAAGCTCTTGCGAATGCCTTCGGCATTGCTGGAAAAGCGCGCGAACTCGGGGCAGACCTCCAGCACATGGTCGCGAAAGCAATGGCCGGTGCCGAGCAGCAGCATGGTCTCGGCCTTGAGCTCCTGGGCGGTGATGGTCTTGCGTGAGGCGAGCGCGTGCGTGCTGGGGACGGCGGCCATGAAAGGCTCGTCGTACAGCGGCGCGATGGCGAGGTTGGTGTCTGGAAAGGGCTCGGCCAGGATGGCGCAGTCGATCTCGCCGGTGCGCAGCATCTCCAGCAGGCGCGCGGTGAAGTTCTCCTGCAGCATGAGCGGCATCTGCGGCGTGCGGGCGATGGCCTGGCGCACCAGGTCGGGCAGCAGGTAGGGGCCGATGGTGTAGATGACGCCCAGGCGCAGCGGGCCGGCGAGCGGGTCCTTGCCGCGCTTGGCGATCTCCTTGATGGCGGCGGCCTGCTCCAGCACGCTCTGCGCCTGCCGCACGATCTCCTCGCCCAGCGGCGTGACGGCCACCTCGGTGGCGCTGCGCTCGAAGAGCTTGACCTCCAGCTCCTCCTCCAGCTTCTTGATCGCCACCGACAGCGTCGGCTGCGAGACGAAGCAGGCCTCGGCGGCCTTGCCGAAGTGCTTCTCGCGGGCGACGGCGACGATGTATTTGAGTTCTGTGAGGGTCATGGGGTCTCAGGCCTTCAGGTACTCCCATTTTCCCCCCAGCCACCGCTGCACATGCCGCTCGGCCAGTTCGGGGTGCCGATCGAGCATGCGCGGCGCGAGCTCGCGGGCGGCCTCGAGCAGGTCGCGGTCCGCTTCCAGGTCCGCGAAGCGAAGCAGGGGCGCGCCGGACTGGCGCGCGCCGAGGAACTCGCCCGGGCCGCGGATGGCGAGGTCGCGGCGGGCGATTTCGAAGCCGTCGGCGGTCTCGGCCATGGCCTTCAGGCGTTCGCGCGCGGTGTCGCCCAGGCGGCCGTTCTCGTTGGGGGCGTAGAGCAGAACGCAGGTGGATGCCGCCGCGCCCCGCCCCACCCGGCCACGCAGCTGGTGCAGTTGCGACAGGCCGAAGCGCTCGGCGTGCTCGATCACCATGAGCGAGGCATTGGGCACGTCCACGCCCACCTCGATCACGGTGGTGGAGACGAGCACGCCCATCTGCCCGCCGGTGAAGAGGGCCATCACCGCCTTCTTCTCGGCCGGCGGCATGCGCGAGTGCAGCAGGCCCACCAGGGCATCGGGCAGGGCCTCGCTCAGTTGCTGGTGCGTGGCCGTGGCGTCGGCCAGGTCCAGCGCCTCGCTCTCCTCGATGAGAGGGCATACCCAGTACACCTGCCGGCCTTCGGCCAGCTGCAGGCGGATGCGGTCGATCACCTGCTCGCGCCGGCTGGCGGCGATGACCTTGGTGACGATGGGCGTGCGGCCGGGCGGCAGCTCGTCGATGGTGGAGACGTCCAGGTCGGCGTAGTAGCTCATGGCCAGCGTGCGCGGGATGGGCGTGGCCGACATCATCAGCAGGTGCGGCTCCTGCCCCGCCACCTGCATCTTGCTTCGCAGGGCGAGGCGCTGCGCGACCCCGAAGCGATGCTGCTCGTCGATGATGGCCAGGGCCAGGCGCTGAAACTGCACCTGCTCCTGGATCACGGCGTGCGTTCCCACCACCAGCGCCGCGTGGCCACTGGCCACCTGCTCCAGCATGGGCGCACGGTCCTTCTTCTTCTGGCTGCCGGTGAGCCAGGCGACGGACCGTGCGCGCCCGGCGAGCAAAGGCTCCAGCCAGCCGATCAACTTGCGGAAATGCTGCTCGGCGAGGATTTCGGTGGGCGCCATGAGCGCGCACTGCCAGCCGGCCTCGATGGCGATCGCGGCCGCCAGCGCCGCGACCACGGTCTTGCCCGAACCCACGTCGCCCTGCAGCAGGCGGTGCATGGGCACCTCGCGGTCCAGGTCGCGCGCGATCTCCTGCACCACGCGGTGCTGCGCGCCGGTGAGTGCGAAGGGCAGGGCCGCGAGCAGCTGCTCCTGCAGCCCACCCGCGCGCGTGGGCAGGCGCGGCGCGCGCAGGGCATCGCGCTCGCGCTTGCTCGCCAGCTGCGAGAGTTGCTGCGCCAGCAGCTCCTCGGCCTTCAGGCGCTGCCAGGCCGGGTGGCTGCGGTCTTCGAGCGCCGCAGCCGATGCCTCGGGCGGCGGATGGTGCAGGAACCGGAGCGATTCGCGCAGGCCCCAGCGCGAATCCAGCCCCATGGCCTGCGCCGCGCCCGGCGGCAGCGTGTCGCCCAGGTCGGCGCGCACCAGGCCCGACTGCACGGCCTTGCGCAGGTAGGCCTGCGGCAATGCGGCAACGGTGGAATAGACGGGGGTGAGGGTGTCGGGCAACTCGGCGCTTGCCGGCCGCGTGGCCGGGTGCACCATCTGCAGGCCGAACATGCCGCCGCGCAGTTCGCCCCGCGCGCGGATGCGTGTGCCCACCGCCAGCGCCTTCTGCTGCGAAGGGTAGAAGTGCAGGAAACGCAGCTGGCAGGTGTCGCTGCCGTCGTCGAGGGTCACCACCAGCTGCCGGCGCGGCCGGAAGGCGACCTGGTTGTCGGTGACCACGCCCTCCACCTGCACCACCTCGCCTTCGCGCGCGTCGGCCAGGCGGGTGATGCGGGTCTCGTCCTCCCAGCGCAGCGGCAGGTGCAGGGCCAGGTCGATGTCGCGCGCCAGGCCCAGTTTGACCAGGGCCTTCTGGGGGGCGGACAGGGGCGCCTGGGCGGGCGCGGCGGCGGGCATGGGAGAATTCTGCCTCTTCCGGCCCTTCCTCCCTTTTCCTTGGCACGGGTCCGTCCGACCCTCAAGCGATGCGCCACTTCAGCACGTCCGATTTCGATTTCGAGCTCCCGCCCGAGCTGATCGCCCAGCACCCGGCCCCCGAACGCAGCGCCTCGCGCCTGCTCGACGGCCGCGGCCCCGACCCCATCGATCGCATCTTCCGCGAGCTGCCCACGCTGCTGGACCCCGGCGATCTGCTGGTCTTCAACGACACGCAGGTGCTCAAGGCCCGCCTCTTCGGCGAGAAACCCAGCGGCGGCAAGCTGGAGCTGCTGGTCGAGCGGGTGATCGGCGAGCGCGAGGTCGTGGCGCACATGAAGGTGAGCAAGAAGCCGCCCGTGGGCACGCGGCTTTCCATGCAGGGCGGCTTCACGGCCACGCTGCTCGGGCGCTGGCCCGACGACGACGGCCCGCTGTTTCGCCTGGCCTTCGACGACGAGCCGCACGCACTCATGGCCCGTCATGGGCATGTGCCGCTGCCGCCCTACATCGAGCACGCCGACAGCGCCGAGGACGAGACGCGCTACCAGACGGTGTTCGCAAGGCGCCCCGGCGCGGTGGCCGCCCCCACGGCCGCCCTGCACTTCGACGACGCGGTGCTGGGCGCGCTGGCCGCGCGCGGCATCGAGCGCGCCGCCGTCACGCTGCACGTGGGCGCGGGCACCTTCCAGCCGGTCAAGACCGAGGACCTCGCCGCGCACCGCATGCACAGCGAGTGGTACGAAGTGCCCGAAGCCACGCAGCAGGCCATCGACCGCGCCCGCGCGCGCGGCGGCCGCATCGTCGCCGTGGGCACGACCACCGTTCGCACGCTCGAATCCTGGGCGCGCTCGGGCGCGGCCAGCGGCGACACGGACATCTTCATCACGCCGGGCTTCGAGTTCCGCCTCGTGGATCTCATGCTCACCAACTTCCACCTGCCCCGCTCGACGCTGATGATGTTGATCAGCGCCTTCGCGGGCTACGAGCCCGTGATGGCGCTGTACCGGCACGCCATCGCGCAGCGCTACCGATTCTTCAGTTACGGCGACGCCATGCTGCTGGCCCGGGCCAGCTCCTGACCATGCTCCAGTTCGAACTCCTTGCCACCGAAGGCCTCGCGCGCCGGGGCCGCCTCACCCTGAACCACGGCGTGGTGCAGACGCCCATCTTCATGCCCGTGGGCACCTACGGCACCGTCAAGGGCGTGACGCCGCGCTCGCTCGAGGAGATGGGCGCGCAGATCATCCTGGGCAACACCTTCCACCTCTGGATGCGCCCGGGCCTGGACGTGCTGCAGCAGTTCGGCGGCCTGCACCGCTTCGAGCAGTGGAACAAACCCATCCTCACCGACTCGGGCGGCTTCCAGGTCTGGAGCCTGGGCGAGATGCGCAGGATCAGCGAAGAAGGCGTGAAGTTCGCCTCGCCCGTCAACGGCGACCGCCTCTTCCTCACGCCCGAGATCTCCATGCAGATCCAGCGCATCCTGAACAGCGACATCGTCATGCAGTTCGACGAGTGCACGCCCTACGAGACCAAGGGGCATCGCACCACCGAGGCCGAGGCGCGCTTTTCCATGGAGCTGAGCCGGCGCTGGGCGCTGCGCTGCCAGGCGGAGTTCCAGCGGCTTGAAAACCCCAACGCCCTCTTCGGCATCGTTCAGGGCGGCATGTTCGAGCACCTGCGGCAGGAGTCGCTGGAGGCGCTGGTGGAGATGGACTTCCCCGGCTATGCCATTGGCGGCGTGAGCGTGGGCGAGCCCAAGGAAGACATGCTGCGCATCATGGCGCACACCCCGCAGCGCCTGCCCGCGCACAAGCCGCGCTACCTCATGGGCGTGGGCACGCCCGAGGACCTGGTCGAGGGCGTGGCCCAAGGGGTGGACCTGTTCGACTGCGTGATGCCCACCCGCAATGCCCGCAATGGCCACCTCTTCACGCGCTTTGGCGACCTGAAGATCCGCAACGCCCGCCACCGCGGCGACGAGCGCCCGCTGGACGAGACCTGCGGCTGCTACACCTGCCGCGGCGTGACCAACGCCGACGGCACCGTGTCGGGCGGCTTCTCGCGCGCCTACCTGCACCACCTGGAGCGCTGCGGCGAGATGCTCGCGCCCATGCTGGCGAGCATCCACAACCTGCACTTCTACCTGGACACCATGCGCCAGATCCGCGAGGCGCTGGACGCCGGACGGTTCACGGCCTGGGCGCAGGCCTTCCGCGAGGACCGTCGGCGCGGGGTGTGAAAAAGCGATCCGCTGCTACACCAGCAGCGCGACGACGAAGATGCCCACCATGACGAAGGCCAGGGCCACCTTGGCGACCATGCCGATCATCAGGCCCACCCAGGTGGCCACGCCGATGCGCATGGCGTTCACCTGGTCGCGCCGCGCCAGCCACTCGCCCACGGCCGCGCCCACCAGCGGCATGAACAGCACGCCCACGAAGCCCATGAAGATGCCGGCCACCGTGCCGACGGCCGCGCCGATCACCGCGAGGCGGCTGGCCCCCGCGCGCTGCGCCCCGAGCACACCGGAGAGATAGTCCACCACCCCGCTCACGATGGCCAGCACGGTGACGCTCGCCAGCGCCACCCAGCCCACGCGGGTGAAGTCGTCGATCCAGGCGCCGACCACGATGCCCGCCAGCACCAGCACCGTGCCGGGCAGGGCCGGCAGCACGGTGCCGGCGATGCCCACGCCGATCAGCAGCACGCTGAGCACCCACAGAAGCAGGTCGGTGAACTCCATCCGGCGACGCCTAGGCGGTGAACACCGTCAGCACGCCGGTGTAGCCATAGAGGTGGTGGCGCGCGATCTCCCCGCCGGCGAAGAAGCCCACCAGCGGCACGTCGCCCAGGGCGTGGCGCACGATCTGCAGTTCGGCGCTGGGGCCGCCGAAGTGCGGGCCGCCCCGGCCGGCGCAGCTCACATAGATGGCCCCGGCGATCCGGCGCGCCGGGCTGGGTGCGGCCAGCGCCTCGTCGGCGGCGAGTGCGGTGGCGGTGGACAGGCTCATCTCGTGCGGCTCCAGCTCCTCGCGGATCTCGGCGCACACGCGCATGAGGTCGGCCCGCGCCGCGCGGGCGTGCCGCTGGCAGAAGGCCATGGGCATGCCGGCCTCGACCTGGTCGGCGACGGCCACGCCGCGCCGCCCCGGGTCCAGGCCGATGATGTGGCGCACCCGCACGTCGGTGCCGAAGCTGCCGGTGCGGTCGACAGCCTGGCTGCCAGCGGAAGTGAGGCCCACCAGCGTCGCGCGCAGGGTGGCGATGGCTTCCTGCGGCTCGTCCAGCGACAGGCCCAGCTCGCGCAGCAGCAGGTCCAGCGCGGGTTCGCCGTCCAAGGACAGGATGACGTTGCCCTCGGCCGAGGAGATGCGCCGCTGCGCCGTGACCGGCTGGCAGCCCTGCGTGACGCGCGAGACCAGCGCCACCTCCTCGCCGAAGGCCACGCCCGAGAGGCCGCCGCTGAAGACGCCGCTGGCCGCGCCCTGGCCGCGCATGTTGCCGTTGCCGCCCACGGCGAACTGCACCGCCGGGCCGCGGCTGGAGGCCAGGCCGCCGAACAGGTAGCCGCTGGTGGTGCGGCCCGCCATCTCGGCCAGCAGTTCCGCCAGCTCCGGCGTCTGCGCGTCCGCATGCACCAGGGCGGCATGCGCCTCGAAGCCCATGCCCTCGCCGGCCCCCAGCGGTGCGACGCCGGAGAACACCCGGTACTGGTGCGGCGGCACCGCGCACAGCATGACCGCGAGCGCCGGCTCGTCGATGTACTCGGCGCTGCCCGCGCAGATGCCCACGCCCACGGTGCCGGTCCAGTCGGTGACCAGGGGCAGTTCGGCCGAGAGGTGGTCGAGGATGTCCCGCGCCTGCCCGGCGTAGTGGTCGGTGATGTACAGAAGGCCCAGGGTGGGCGCGCCCGCGTAGTCCGGGCGGGCCATCTGGGCGCGCAGCTGCGCCAGCACCAGGCCGGCGGCCATCTGCCACTGCGGATGCGTGGCGTGCCCGAAAGGGAACAGCTTCATGCGGGCGCGGCCCTCAGGCGAGCTTGCTGCGCTTGCCGGGCGGGCGGGTGCTCGCACGCTTGCGCGCGGCCGGGGCGCGCGGCTTGGCCGCAACGGCGCCCTGTCCCTCGCCCGGGGCCGGACTGCCCTCGGCGCGGCCCTGTGGCTGTCCCGTCGTTGCCGGCGCGGCCGCGGCGGCGGCTTGCGCGCCTTGCTGCAGCGCATTGGCGGCGATCTGCTGAAACTGATGCGTGAGCGCCGTCCACCACTGCACCGGATCGACCACCTGGGCCGGCTCGGATTTCGCACCGCCCGCCGCGCGCGTCGCGCCTTTCTTCTCCGTCCCGGCAGCGTCCGCTGCCGCTTCGGTGGGTGCGGGGGCCGCCGGCGACGCGGGCGCGGGCTTGACCTTCATCGCCTCGGCCAGGTCGGCCAGGGTCAGGTCCATGCCCTTGAGCGTGGCCAGGGTCATCTTCTGCACCTCCAGCGCCTGGATGGTCGCGCCCAGCGCCTTCTGGTTCTGCTCCAGCCAGAAGAGCACGGCACGCAGCTCGGAAATTCGCTTGTCGAGTTCCTCCACGCTGAGCGTGGGCGCGATCCAGCTGGACAGGGTGGGCATCTGCGGCATGGCTTCCGAGGCGCCCTTAGCGAGGTTCTGCAGGAAGTCGAACCCCGGGACGAACTGGCCGAAGCCGCTGAAGTTCTGTGAGTCGCTCATCGAAGTCCTCCAGGCCGTGGGCCAACCAGCTTATCAGAGGCCCACGGCCCTGGAGGACGAAGGCCCTCAGTGCTTGTGGCCGTGGCCACCATGGGCATCGGCGGGCGGCGCCACGCGCGCACCGCCGGCCGCGCCGGGCGGGCGGGCGCTCACCGGGACGTCCAGCGCAAGCTGCTGCTCGGCGCCGCGCGCGTCGCGCAGCAGCAGCGTGAGCGGCACGAGCGTTCCGGCCTGCAGGGGCGCCTTGAGGTCCAGCAGCATCAGGTGCAGGCCGCCGGGCCGCAGCTCGACCGCCTGCCCCGCCGGCAGCGGCAAAGCGGTCAGCGGCCGCATGCGCATGACATCGCCGTCCATCTTCATCTCGTGCACCTCGACGCGCCCGGCCACGGGCGAACGCGCACCCACCAGGCTGAGCGGCTCGGCGGCCGTGAGGCGCATGAAGGCGCCGCTGGCCTGCTGGCCCGGCACGCTCAGGCGGGCCCAGGGGGCTTCAACCTGCAAGGAAGCTTGGGCCTGCGCGAACGTGGCGAGCGCCAGGGGAAGACAAGCGAAGGCGAGGCCGCGCAGGAGGGTGCGTTGACGTGACGTATTCATGATCGGGAATGACTGAGGCTTGGTGGACATGGGACGGCGCGGGCGGGGCGGGACGGTGTTCCGGCGTGGAGACCTGGACCCCGGTGCCGCGAGCGTCGGGATGGCGATGGATCAGGCGTGCTTCGCGTGCGCGGGCGGACCGCGGGCCGGCAAGGGGGCTGCAGCACGCGGTGCCGGTGGTGCATCGCCGGCAGGAAGCGCGAGCCGGCTGGCCTGCGGGGCCTGGACGGGCGGGGCGATGCCACACGGGGGCGCGGGCGCATCCAGGCCCAGGCAGCTCGGACATTCCAGCATGGGCCGGCCGCCGCCCGGGGTGGCATCGGGCTGGCCGTCGACCCATTTGAGGCTACCGCCGGAGCACACCCACTCGCCGGATCCTCCGCCCAGCCAGGGTGCGGCGGAGGCTGCAGCGACCCAGAGCAGCAGCCAGGCCAGCGCGAGGCGGGCGAGGAGGTGCAGGCGGCGGGGCGGCATGGCGGGGTCGCGATCGGCAAAGCAGACGGCGATTGTCGCCGGCTTGCTAAGCTGGCGCCCATGCGCAGCCTCTTCCACTTCGCCTTCCACGTGACCGACCTCGACCAGGCCCGCCGCTTCTATGGCGGCGTGCTGGGCTGCACCGAAGGGCGCAGCACGGACACCTGGGTGGACTTCGACTTCTTCGGCCACCAGCTCTCGCTGCACCTGGGCGAGCCCCTGCGCACCAGCCTCACCGGGCGCGTGGGCGACCGGCTGGTGCCCATGCCGCACTTCGGCCTGGTGCTGCTGCAGCCCGACTGGGACGCGCTCGCGCAGCGCTTGCGCGACGCGGGCACGGCCTTCATCGTCGAGCCGCACCTGCGCTATCCGGGCGAGCCGGGCGAGCAGTCCACCATGTTCTTCTGCGACCCCTGCGGCAATCCCATCGAAATCAAGGGCTTCCGCTCCCTCGACGGCCTGTACGCGCGCTGAAGGCGCAAGCGCACGGCGAACCCGGCTGTCGGCCGGCTCCTACAGGGCGAAGCGGGCGGCGGGGGCTGACCCGGCCGTGCGCTTGGGTTACCTTCGGGAGCAATGAATCTGTCCGAGTACCTGAACCCGAACTGCGCCCTCTTCCTGGATTTCGACGGCACCCTGGTGGACCTCGCCCCGCGGCCGGAGGCGGTGCAGGTGGATGCGGGACTGGCGCCGCTTCTCGACGCGCTCGGGCATTGGCTGGGCGGCGCTGTGGCCGTGGTGAGCGGCCGGCCCATCGAGCAGCTCGACCAGTTCCTCGCGCCGCAGCGCCTGCCCGTGGCCGGTGTGCACGGCGTGGAGCGTCGGCGCGCCGACGGCAGCCGGGTGGACATGGAGGCCGAGCCGCCGGCCCGCGTGGAAGCGGCGGCGCGCCAGCTCGCGCAGCAGCACGAGGGCCTGCAGGTGGAACTCAAGCGCGGCGCCGTGGCGCTGCACTACCGCCTTGCGCCGCAGCTCGAAGCCGCCTGCGTGGCCGCCATGCAGGCCGCGGTGGACGAATCGCCGGGCCTGATCCTGCTGCACGGCAAGATGGTGGTGGAGGCCAAGCCCGCCCGCGCGAGCAAGGGCCACGCGATCGAGGACTTCCTGCGCGAGGCGCCTTTTGCCGGCCGCACGCCGGTGTTCATCGGCGACGACGTGACCGACGAGGTGGGCTTCGCCGTGGTGCAGCGCCTCGGGGGCGTGGCGGTCAAGGTGGGCGAGGGCGCCAGCGTCGCCGACCACCGCATCGACACGCCGCAGGCCCTGCGGGAACAGCTGGGGAACCTGGTGGAACGCGCGGCCCGCCCGGTCGCCTGAACACGCCGATGCTGCCGCAATCGCTGGACCTGGGCGTCATCGGCAACTGCGCCTACAGCGCGCTGGTCGATCCGCGCGGCGCCATCGTCTGGTGCTGCCTGCCCCGCTTCGACGGCGACCCGGTGTTCAACGCGCTGCTGGACGCGAGCGACCAGGGCAGCTTCTGGACCTTCGAGCTGGAGGACTTCGAGCGCAGCGAGCAGCGCTACGAGCCCAATACCGCCATCCTGCGCACGCGCCTGTACGACCGCCAGGGCCAGGGCATCGAGATCAGCGACTTCGCGCCGCGCTTCCTCAGCCGCGGCCGCACCTTCCGGCCGCTCACGCTGGTGCGCCGCATCAGCGTGCTGGGCGGCTCGCCGCGCATGCGGGTGCTGCTTCGGCCGCGCTTCGACTGGGGCCGCGACGTGCCGCAGATCACGCAGGGCAGCACGCACATCCGCTACGTGGGCCAGCACACGGCGCTGCGCCTGAACAGCGACGCGCCGCTGTCGTACATCCTGTCCGAGCGCTGGTTCGTGGCCGACCGCCCCATGAACTTCATCCTGGGGCCGGACGAGACGCTGCTGTCCGGCATCGAGGACACCGCGCGCGGCTTCGAGCAGGAGACCAGCAGCTACTGGAAGGGGTGGTCGCGGGCGTTGTCGGTGCCGCTGGAATGGCAGGACGCGGTGATCCGCGCGGCCATCACGCTGAAGATGTCCCTCTTCGAGGACACCGGCGCCATCGTGGCCGCCATGACCACCAGCATTCCCGAGGCGCCGGACAGCGGCCGCACCTGGGACTATCGCTTCTGCTGGCTTCGCGATGCCTTCTTCGTGGTGCGCGCCCTCAACAGCCTGTCCGAGGTCGGCACCATGGAGGACTACCTGCGCTGGCTCAACAACGTGGTGGTGCGCTCGCGGGGCGGGCACATCCAGCCGCTGTACGGCATCGGCCAGGAAGACATGCTGCCCGAAGCCGTCATGGACCACCTGCCCGGCTACCGCGGCATGGGGCCGGTGCGCGTGGGCAACCAGGCCGCCGAGCACTTCCAGCACGACGTGTACGGCAACATCGTGCTGGGCGCGGCCCAGGCCTTCCACGACCACCGGCTGTTCCGCCGCTCCGGACGCACCGAGTTCGGCTACCTGGAAGCCGTGGGCGAGCAGGCCTTCCGCGTGCACGCCGAGCCCGACGCCGGCATGTGGGAGCTGCGCACGCGCGCCCGCATCCACACCTCGTCGGCGCTCATGAGCTGGGCCGCCTGCGACCGGCTGGCCAAGGTGGCGCAGATGCTCGGCCTGCCGCCGCGGGAGCGCCATTGGCGCGAGCGCGCCGAGATGATCCGCGAGCGCATCCTGCGCGAGGCCTGGTGCGAGGAGCGCGGCGCCTTCGCCGAGAGCTTCGGCGGGCGCGACCTGGACGCCAGCGTGCTGCTGATGGCCGAAGTCAACTTCATCGAGCCCCTGGACCCGCGCTTCGTCTCCACCGTGGAGGCGCTGGAGCGCACGCTCTGCGACGGGCCCTACATGCGCCGCTACGAAGCCCCGGACGATTTCGGCCGGCCCGAGACCGCCTTCAACATCTGCACCTTCTGGCACATCGACGCGCTCGCGCGCATCGGCCGGCGCGAGGAGGCCCGGGCCCTGTTCGAGCAGATGCTGACGCTGCGCAACCCGCTGGGCCTGCTGTCCGAGGACACCCACCCCACGACCGGCGAGTTGTGGGGCAACTTCCCCCAGACCTATTCCATGGTCGGCCTGATCAATGCCGCCACGCGCCTGTCGTCCAGCTGGGACACGGTGATCTGAAGTCCCGCCACCAGGAGTCGTCTCACATGGCCCGTCTCGTCGTCGTCTCCAACCGCGTGGCCGATCCGCGCAAGGCCTCCGCCGGCGGCCTCGCCGTCGCCCTGGCCGAGTTCCTGAACAGCACTGGGGGCATCTGGTTCGGCTGGAGCGGCAAGGTGGTCGAGCCCGCCGAAGGCGGACGCGCGGGCGAGGCGCAGATGCACTCGCAGCAGGCCGGGCCGGTCAAGCTGGTCACCCTGGACCTGAGCCGCGAGGACCACGACGCGTACTACCTCGGCTACTCCAACGGCGTGCTCTGGCCGGTGTGCCACTACCGGCTGGACCTGGCCGACTTCGAGGCCAGCGACATCCAGGGCTACCGGCGGGTGAACCAGCTCTTCGCGCGCCAGCTCGCGCCGCTGCTGCAGCCCGACGACATCGTCTGGGTGCACGACTACCACCTCATTCCCCTGGGCAGCGAGCTGCGCGCGCTGGGCTGCCAGCAGCGCATCGGCTTCTTCCTGCACGTGCCCCTGCCGCCGCCGCCCATGTTCGCGGCCATCCCGGGACACGACTGGCTGATGAAGGGCCTGTGCTCCTACGACCTGGTCGGCCTGCAAAGCCAGGCGGACCATGCGCATTTCTGCCAGTACATCCAGGGCGAGTTCCACGCGCAATCGCTGGAGGGCGCCCAGTGGCGGGTGTTCAACCGCACGCTGTGCGCAGGCGCCTACCCGATCGGCATCGACGTGGAGGAATTCAACGCCCTGGCCGAGGCCCCCGAGGCACGCGACATGTACGAGCGCATGAAGCGCGAATACTCCCGTCGCAAGCTGCTGGTGGGCGTGGACCGCCTCGACTACTCCAAGGGCCTGCCGCACCGCCTGAAAGCCTTCCGCGCCCTGCTGCAGAACTACCCCGACACGCACCGCAGCGCCACGCTGATCCAGATCGCCTCGCCCAGCCGCGAGGACGTGGGCGCCTACACGGACATCCTGCACGAGCTGGAGAGCCTGTGCGGCTCCATCAACGGCAACTACGGCGAACTCGACTGGATGCCCGTGCGCTACATCCACCGCACGGTGGCGCGGGCCCGCCTGCCGGGCCTGTACCGCGCCAGCCAGGTGGCGCTGGTCACGCCGCTGCGCGACGGCATGAATCTCGTGGCCAAGGAATTCGTCGTGGCGCAGGATCCGGAGGACCCGGGCGTGCTCGTGCTCTCACGCTTTGCCGGCGCGGCCGAGCAGCTCAAGGAAGCCCTGCTGGTCAACCCCTACGACAGCGAAGGCACGGCCGAGGCCATCCACCTGGCGCTGCAGATGCCGCTGGAGGAGCGCCGCGAGCGGCACCGGGCGCTGCTGGCGGTCTGCAAGCGCTGGGACGTGCACTGGTGGTGCGACACCTTCCTGGAGGACCTCGGCACCACGCATGCGCAGGAGTCCGGGACGCCCTGGTTGCGGCTGTAGGCGCGTGGACCGCGCTACGCCTCGCCGGACGCGAGCTCCTGGTCGATGGCGCCGAAGAGGCTCTGGCCGTCCTTGCCCTTCATCTCGATGCGCACGGTGTCGCCGAACTTCAGGTAGCCGCTGCTCGGCTGGCCATCGAGGACGATTTCGGCGGCTCGCTTATCGGCGATGCAACTGAAGCCGCGCGGCCATTCCATGCGGCCGGAGGCCGCTTCGACGGCGGGATTGCTCACGACGCCGGAACCGACGATGCTGCCGGCCCGCACGGGGCGCAGGCGAGCGACCTGGGCGATGAGCTCGCCAAAGTGCAGGCGCATGTCGGGCCCGGTCTCGCACAGGCCGACCTTGCGGCCGTTCCAGCTGCTATGCAGGCTCAGGTGCACGCGGCCGCCCTGCCAGGCCTCGCCCAGCTCGTCGGGCGTGAGCGCCACGGGGCTGAACGCGGTCGCGGGGCGGCCCTGCACGCCGGCGCTGTCCTTGGCCTCGCGCTCGGGCGCGACCAGGCTGCGCAGGCTCACGTCGTTGACCAGCATCAGCAGGCGCACCCCGTCGAGCGCCTGCTCGGGCGACGCAGCCCGCTGCACGTCCCCCGTGACCACCGCGAGGCCGGCCTCGAAGTCCACCCCGAGCTCCTCGCGCGGCAGCACGATGGGATCGCGCGGACCCAGGAAGTGGTCGCTCGCACCCTGGTCGATCAAGCTGTCGGTCTGGAGGTAGGCCGAGCCGCGTACCCACTGGTAGGCGCGCGGCAGGGGCGCCATGCAGCGCGCGGGGTCGAAGGCGAAGGCGTGGCGGCTTCGGCCCTGGTTCAGGGCGTCGTACAGGTCCTGAAGCTGCGGCGCGAGGAAGTTCCAGTCGTCCAGCACCTGCTGCAGGCGGTCGGCGATGCCGGTCGCATAATGCGCCGCGGCCAGGTCGCGCGAGACGACCACCAGCTGCCCGTCGCGCGAGCCGTCCTTGTACGTGGCGAGTTTCATGCCGCTTGTCTCCCAGCCGTGGGCTGCGTTACAGTGCGTCGTTACGCATTGTGAAATGAATTTACCTAAACGAAATTGTACGGGACGACCGTGAAGGAACGCGCAGGCATTCAGTCGGTCGAGGTGGGCTTCTCGCTGCTCGAAGTCCTGGGCCAGGCGCGCGGCCCCTTGATGCTGCGGGACCTGGCGGCCGCCGCCGGCATGAGCGCCGCCAAGGCGCACCGTTACCTCGTGAGCTTCCAACGCCTGGCCCTGGTGGTGCAGGACGCGGTGAGCACCCGTTACGACCTCGGCCCCGCGGCGCTGCGCCTGGGGCTGGCCTCGCTGTCGCGGCTGGACGCCGTCAAGCTCGCCCGCGAACGCATGCCCCAGCTCATGACCCGCGTCGAGCATACGCTGGCGCTGGCGGTCCGGGGCAACCACGGGCCGACCATCGTCCACTGGGAAGAGCCACCGCATGCGGTGACCGTGAACCTGCGGCTGGGGGACGTCATGCCCCTGCTGTCGTCTGCCACGGGCCGCTGCTTCGCGGCCTGGGCGCCCGCCGATGCGATCGCGCCCCTGCTCACCGAGGAACTCGCCCGCGCACGGCGCCAGGGCCTGCGCGAACTGCCGTCCACCATGGCCGAGGTGGAGCGCATGCTCGTCGAGGTCCGTGAGCGCGGCATCGCCCGTGTCGTGGACGTGCTGCTGCCCGGCGTGGCGGGCTTCTGCGCCCCGGTCTTCGACGCCGACGGGCACCTCGCGCTCGGCATCGTGGCCATGGGCCCGACCGGCAGCTTCGACGCCGACTGGAAGGGCGCCGTCGCCGGCCCGCTGCGGGAATGTGCGTCGCAGCTGTCCAGCGACCTGGGGTGGCGGGGATGACGCCGCGCCAGCACGGCCGCGCGCTGGCCCTGCTGGTGATCGTCGTGTCGGCCCTGCACCTCGGCGGCCTGGAAGGCCTGGCCCGGGCCCAGTCTCCGCGCACCGAAGCCGCGCCGCCCGTCCTGCGGCCCCTCGTCCGACTGGCCGAGGCGCCGCCAGCGCCACCGCGGGATGCCGGGACGCCGCCCAGGCCATCGCCGCCGTCCGCGGCACCCCGCTCGCCGCCGCGCGCCGCCGAAGCGACGCCGTCCGGCCCGGTTCCCCGCACCCCGGCGGTGGCTGCCACGCCTGCCGCACCCGTCATGCCGGCCACGCCGGCCACGCCGGCCACGCCGGCCACGCCCGCCACGCCCACCACCCCCGCCCAGCCTGCCAGGCCGCTGCCCATCGTCCAGGTCCCGGCGCCGGTGCGGCTGCAGTACGTGCTGACCCTGCGCAGCCATGGACTGGAGTGGCCTGGCCAGGGCGAGCTCGAGTGGTCGCACGACGGCGTCCGGTACGAAGCCCGCATGACGCTGCGCGCCTTGCCCGCGCCCGCACGCACCTTGCGCAGCAGCGGCCGGGTCACGCCGCAGGGCCTGGCGCCGGACCGCTTCTCGGAGCAGCGGCGCGGCGAGCAGGCCGTGCACTTCGAGCGCGAGCGCGGCCGCCTGGTCTTCAGCAGCCCGCGCGAGCCGGTCGCCCTGCTGCCCGGCGCCCAGGACCGCCTGAGCGTGGTGCTGCAGTTGTCCGCCCTGCTGGCGGCCGATCCCACGCTGGCGCGCAGCGGCGTGTCCATGCAGGTGGCCGGCGTCCGCGGCGCCGAGGTCTGGGAATTCGAAGCGGCCGGCGAGGAAACACTGTCCCTTCCCGCCGGCACGGTACCGGCGCTCAAGCTGCTTCGGCGGCCACGCGAGCCGCACGATAGCCAGCTCGAACTGTGGCTGGCTCCCGGGCACGCTTACGCCCCGGTGCGCCTGCGTCTGACACAGCCGGACGGGGAATGGATGGATCAGCGCTGGTCCGCAACCGACAGGCCCTGAACGCGCACGCCCCTAATCTGGCCGCCATGGAAGCCGAAAGGCGCCCTTCTGGCTCTTGAACAGCGCCGGATCGGTGCCACCTCTGTGGCTAGAAGGGATTGAGAACCATGCAAATGCTCTATGACTCGGACGCCTTCGTCGTCGTGCACATGCAGGCCAACGCCCCGTCGGAGGGCGAACCGGAGCCTAGCATCGCGCGTCACGGCTTTGAAATCGTCGACAAGCGGTCCAACAAGGAGGTCTACCTCGACGGCAGCTGGGCCGAGGCTTTCCAGCGCCAGATCAACGCCTGGCAGGTGAACACCCCGACACAGGAAGAGGTCGAGGAAACCCTGGACGGCTACGCCGAGCTGGCCCAGAACCCGCTCGTCATGCACTGACGCTTCCCGCGCGCGAGCGCTGCACCGACCGCGGTCGCGCTTTCAGATCCCACCGCGCCCGCTTCGGGACAGCTTCTTGCGCTTACCTCTCGTGCGCCTGCTTTCCTTCCTGCTTGCCTGCGCCACGCTGGCCGCCGGCTGCGCGGCCGCGCCGCCCGCCGCTGGCGACAAGGACGTGGACCTGCTCCTGCTGGGTGAGCAGCACGATGCGGCCGAGCACCAGCGCCTGCATCACCAGACCGTGGTCGACCTGCTCGGCCGCGGCCGTCTGGCCGCGCTCGTGCTGGAGATGGCCGAAGAGGGCGCCACGACGGCTGGCCTGCCACGCAACGCCGACGAGTCGGCCGTGCGCAGCGCGCTCGGCTGGAGCGAACAGGCCTGGCACTGGCAGGCCTACGCGCCGGCCGTGATGGCGGCCGTGCGTGCCGGGGTGCCGGTGCTGGGCGCCAACCTGCCCCGCCAGCAGATGCGCGGTGCGATGGCGGATGCCCGCCTGGACGCCGCGCTCCCACCCGAGGCCATGGCCCGCCACCGGGAGGCGATCCGCGCCGGCCACTGCGACCTGATCCCCGCCGAGCGCCTCGGCCCCATGGCCCGCATCCAGGTGGCCCGCGACCAAGCGATGGCGCGCACCCTGGCGCAGGCGGCACGGCGCGGCGCGACCGTGGTCCTGCTGGCCGGCAGCGGCCACGTCGACCCCGAGCTGGGCGTGCCGCGCCACCTGCGGGAAGACCTCTCCGTGCGGCCGGTCACCTGGCCGCCGCAGCCCCCGAAGAAGGACTACTGCGCCGAGCTGCGCCGGCAGATGGGCCGGTGAGGCAGGTCGCGCAGCAATTTCCTCAGGCGTGGCGGCGGATCGACTCCGCCAGCGTGCCCACGAGCTGCTCGATGTGCGACTTCTCCACAATGTAGGGCGGTGCGATCACCAGCACGTCGCCGGCCGGTCGCACCCAGGCGCCGCGCTTGAAGCAGTCCAGGAAGATGTCGTAGGCCCGCTTGCCGGGCGTTCCGGCGATGGGCGCCAGCTCCACCGCCGACGCGCAGCCCAGGCTGCGGATGCCGATGACGTTGGGCAGGCCCTTGAGCGTCGAATGGAAGGCATCGCCCAGCACCTTGCCCATCTCGCCCGCGCGCTGGAAGAGGTTGTGCTGCTGATACAGCTGCAGCGTGGCCACCGCTGCGGCGCAGGCGACCGGATGGCCCGAGTAGGTGTAGCCGTGGAAGAACTCGACCACGTGCTCGGGCGCATCGGTCTTCATCATCTGGTCGTACAGCTTGTCGCGGCAGACCACGCCGCCCAGCGGCTGCACGCCGTTGGTCACGCACTTGGCGAAGGTCATCATGTCGGGCACCACGCCGTAGAAGTCCGCCGCGAAGGGCGTGCCCATGCGGCCGAAGCCGGTGATCACCTCGTCGAAGATGAGGAGGATGCCGTGCTTGTCGCAGATCTCGCGCAGGCGCTTGAGGTAGCCCTGCGGCGGCAGGTACCAGCCGGCGCTGCCCGCCACCGGCTCGACGATCACCGCCGCCACGTTGCTCGGGTCGTGCAGGGGCAGGATGCGCTGCTCCAGCTCCAGCAAGGGGTCTTCCTTCCAGACCGGGTCCTTGCCATGGATGTAGGCGTTGTCCACCGGGTCGTGGATGAAGCGCATGTGGTCCACGCGCGGCAGCATGGCCACGCCGAAGGCCTTGCGGTTGGCCGGGATGCCGCCCACGCTGATGCCACCGAAGCCCACGCCGTGGTAGCCGCGTTCACGCCCGATGAAGACGTTGCGGTGCCCCTCGCCGCGCGCGCGGTGGTAGGCCAGCGCCACCTTCAGCGCCGTGTCCACCGCCTCGGAACCCGAGTTGCAGAACAGCACCTTGTTCAGGTCGCCGGGCGCGAGGGCGGCGATCATGCCGGCGGCCTCGAAGGCGCGGTCGTTGGATGCCTGGAAGGTGGTGGCGTAGTCCAGCGTGTCCAGCTGGGTCTTGATGGCCTCGTTGATCTCGCGCCGGTTGTGCCCGGCGCCCACGCACCAGAGGCTGGAGATGCCGTCGATCACCTGCCGGCCGTCGTGCGTGGTCAGGTGCATGCCGTCGGCCCGCACGAACACGCGCGGCTCCTTGCGGAAATGCCGGTTGGGGGTGAAGGGCAGCCAGTGGTTGCCCGTGTCGAAATCGTTGTAGGCCATGCCAGTCTCCTTCTTGCGTTCACTTCCCGAAGGCCCATTGTGCCGCCGACGGCCACCCTGCGGGCGCTGCGACAATCGGCGGCCTATGAGCCACGCCTACATCCTCACCCTCTCGTGCCCGGACCGGCCGGGCATCGTGCATGCCGTCTCGGGGTTCCTGTTCGAGCGCGGCGGCAACATCGAAGAGGCCGCGCAGTACAACGACCGCGACACGGGGCTGTTCTTCATGCGCGTGCGCTTCGCCTGCGAGGCGCTGGGAACGCAGGAGCTCAAGACCCAGCTCGCGCAGCTCGCGACGGGCCTGCAAATGAGCTGGCGCCTGCACGAGGCGGCGCAGCCCATGCGCACCGTGATCATGGTCAGCCGCGAGGGCCATTGCCTGAACGACCTGCTGTTCCGCTGGAAAAGCGGCCTGCTGCCGCTGGACATCCGCGCCATCGTCTCCAACCACCGCGACTTCTACCAGCTCGCGGCGAGCTACAACGTGCCCTTCCACCACATCCCGGTCAGTGCCGCGACCAAGGCCCAGGCCGAGGCCCGGCAGTACGAGATCGTCGAAGCCGAGGGCGCCGAGCTGGTGGTGCTGGCCCGCTACATGCAGATCCTGTCGGACGAGCTGTGCCGCAAGCTGGAGGGCCGGGCCATCAACATCCACCACAGCTTCCTGCCCAGCTTCAAGGGCGCCAAGCCCTACTACCAGGCGCATGACCGGGGCGTGAAGCTCATCGGCGCCACGGCCCACTACGTCACCGCCGACCTGGACGAGGGCCCCATCATCGAGCAGGACGTCGCCCGCGTGAACCACAGCAAGACGGTGGAGGACCTCACCACCCTGGGCCGCGACACCGAAAGCCTGGTGCTGGCCCGCGCCGTGAAGTGGCACAGCGAACACCGGGTGCTGCTGAACGGGCACAAGACGGTGATCTTCAAGTAGAGCGCTGCGAGCGGCACCTGCCTACACTCGCTCCCATGAACGCCCCCCACGACCCTACCCCGGTTGCCGCGCGCGCCGCGCGCCAGCAGCAGGTGGTCGCGGCGCTCGCGCCGCTGCTGCCGGCAGGCGGCCTGCTCTGGCAGTCCGAGGACACCACGCCCTACGAGTGCGACGGCCTCACGGCCTACCGGCAGCGGCCGCTGGTGGTGGCCCTGCCCGAGACCGAGGCGCAGGTGCAGGCGGTGCTGCGGGCCTGCCATGCGCTGGCGGTGCCGGTGGTGGCGCGCGGCGCCGGCACCGGCCTCTCGGGGGGCGCCATGCCGCACGCCGAGGGAGTGACGCTGTCGTTGGCGCGCTTCAACCGCATCCTGCGGGTCGATCCGGTGAGCCGCACGGCCACCGTGCAATGCGGCGTGCGCAACCTCGCCATCAGCGAGGCCGCCGCGTCGTACGGCCTGTACTACGCGCCCGATCCGTCCAGCCAGATCGCCTGCACCATCGGCGGCAACGTGGCCGAGAACTCGGGCGGGGTGCACTGCCTCAAGTACGGCCTGACCCTGCACAACGTGCTGGAGGTGCGCGGCTTCACCGTCGAAGGCGAACCGGTGACCTTCGGCAGCCGCGCGCTGGACGTGCCGGGCTTCGACCTGCTGAGCGTGGCGGTCGGAAGCGAAGGCATGCTGGCCATCACCACCGAGGTCACCGTGAAGCTGGTGCCCAAGCCGCAACTGGCGCGCTGCATCATGGCCAGCTTCGACGACGTGCGAAAGGCCGGGGACGCCGTGGCCGCCGTCATCGCCGCCGGCATCATCCCGGCCGGGCTGGAGATGATGGACAAGCCCATGACGGCGGCCGTGGAAGACTTCGTGCGCGCCGGCTACGACCTGACGGCCGAGGCCATCCTGCTGTGCGAGAGCGACGGCACGCCCGAGGAGGTGGAAGAGGAGATCGGCCGCATGAGCGAGGTGCTGCGCGCGGCTGGCGCCACCGCCATCGCCGTGAGCCGCGACGAGGCCGAGCGGCTGCGCTTCTGGAGCGGGCGCAAGAACGCCTTCCCGGCCTCGGGCCGCATCAGTCCGGACTACATGTGCATGGACTCGACCATCCCGCGCAAGCGGCTGGCCGACATCCTGCTGGCCATCCAGGCCATGGAGCGCAAGTACGGCCTGCGCTGCGCCAACGTGTTCCATGCCGGCGACGGCAACCTGCATCCGCTGATCCTCTTCGACGCCAATGACCCCGACCAGCTGCACCGCTGCGAGCTCTTCGGCGCCGACATCCTGGAGACCAGCGTGGCCATGGGCGGCACGGTGACCGGGGAGCATGGCGTGGGCGTGGAGAAGCTCAACTCCATGTGCGTGCAGTTCTCGCCCGAGGAACGCGAGCAGATGCTGGGCCTCAAGCGCGCCTTCGATCCGCAAGGGCTGCTGAACCCCGGCAAGGTGATCCCCACCCTGAACCGGTGCGCCGAGTACGGAAAGATGCTGGTGCGGGGCGGCAAGATCGCCCACCCGGAGCTGGAACGGCTCTGAGCCCGGCTACGGCTCCAGCTTCGTGAGGCCCAGGCACAGATCCTCCCAGGCCTTCCCCTTGTCCCCCGGGTTGCGCAGCAGGTAGGCCGGCGGGTAGCTCACCACGACCGGGACGCCCTGGAACTCGTGCACGCCGCCCCGAAGGCGTCCCAGGGGCTCGGTGCTTCCCAGCAGGCTCTGCACCGCCAGCCGGCCCAGGGCCAGGATGACGCGCGGCTGGAGCAGTGCGACTTGCCGGCGCAGGTGGGCCGCGCAGCTTGCGAGCTCCTGCGGCGCGGGCGGGCGGTTGCCCGGCGGGCGGCACTTGATGGCGGTGGTGAGGTAGGCGCCCTGCTGCCGGTCCACGCCCACGGCACGCAGCATGTTGTCCAGCAGCTGACCGGCCTGGCCGGCGAAAGGCTCGCCGCGCAGGTCCTCCTCCTCGCCCGGGGCGTCGCCCACGACCATCCATGCCGCCTGCCGGTCCCCCGCGCCGAAGACCGCCTGCCGGCGCCCCTGGCACAGGCCGCAGGCCTGGCAGCCGGCCACGGCCTGGCCGAGCGTGTCCCAGTCCATGGCCTCGACGTCGAGCGATGCAGGCACCTGGCCCGCGGCCGGCGCGGCCGCGGCTTCGAACGCAGGCGGCGGGGCGGGCGCCGCTTCGACCGGCCTGGCCGGTGCCTGCTCGCGCACGGTCGCACGCGCGGGTGGGCTTGCACGCGCGGGCGCGGGCACGGCGGCATCCGACGCCGGCGGCTCGAACAGGCGGATGCCCATTTCCGCCAGCATCGCGCGCTGGCGGGCGTCGAGGGACAGGCTCACCGGGGCGTCCTCACAGCTTCAGGCTCATGACGATGGCGTCTTCGCGCTGGCCGGCCGCGGCCGGGTAGTAGGCGGGCCGGCGCCCCACGGTGCGGAAGCCCACGTGCTCGTACAGGCGCTGCGCCGGCAGGTTGCTCACGCGCACTTCCAGCCACAGCCACTCGGCCCCCTTGCCGCGCGCCCAGGTGGCCAGCGCCTCCAGCATGACGCGGCCCCAGCCGCGCCCCTGCAGGGCCGGATCGACGGTGAGGTTGAGGAGGTGGACCTCGTCCAGGCCCTTCATGGCCACGAAGTAGCCGAGCACTGCGCCCTCGGCGACCAGCAGCTGGGCCTGGTAGCCGGCGCGCAGCGAGTCGCTGAAGTTGCCGCGCGACCAGGGAAACTCGTAGGCCCGGGTCTCGATGTCCATGACGGCCTCCAGCCTTGCCTCGGACATGGCTTCGAACTCGGCTTCGGCGGCGTGGACCAGGGCGTTCATGCGACTGCGGGTGGAGCCGGAAATTCGGGAGACGTTTCGCCGCGGGCGGCGAGGCGCTCCTGCGTCGTCTGGGCGACTTTATCGCGGATGTACAGCGGCAGGGCCTCGCCCGGTGCCACGGCGCCGCCGCGCGCGATGAGGCTGGGGGCCAGGCGCAACAGCGCGGCGGCCGTGGGCGCTGCCGGCAGGCGCTCGGCGCCTGCGGGAAGCCGCTCGCCGAGGGTTGCGAAGGCATTGCCGGCCAGCACGAAACCCGCCGGCACGACCAGCGCCTCCGGCGGGCCGAGGCGGATCGGCCCCAGCCGCTGCCACTGGCCCTGCGCGTGCTCGTAGTCGGCCGAGTACACCTCGCCCATGCGGGCGTCGATCACCGCCGCCACCCGCTCGGCGCCGTGGCGCTCGCGCGCATCCTCGGCCACCGCCATCAGGGTCTCGACCGGCAGCACGGGCAGGCCGGCGCCCCAGGCCAGGCCCTGGGCCACGGCGCAGGCGGTGCGCAGGCCCGTGAAGGAGCCCGGCCCCTGGCCGAACACGATGGCGTCGAGCCGCGCGAGGGGAAGCGAGGCGTCGCGCAGCAGATCCATGAGCGCGGGCACCAGCGCCGCCGAGGCGGCGCGGCCGCCCTCGGCCTCGCGCGCGAGCAGGCGCCGGCCGCTGCCGTCGTTCCAGGCGAGCGCGACCGACAGCGACTCGGTGCTGGTGTCGAAGGCAAGAAGGTTCTGGGGCACGTCAGGCGCAGCAGGGGGGAACCCGCGATTATCCCGCCGACCATAATCCCGCATGCCCGCTCCCCCACGCCTTGCCCGCTGGCTGCTGCTGGCCGCCACGTCCCTGCTGCCACTGGCCGCCACGGCCCGGGGCCTGCCGCCGGAGGTCGCGGCGGCGCTGGCGAAAAGCCGCATTCCCGAGGACAGCGTGACGCTGATGGTGGCCGATGCCGAGGGGCGGCGGCGCCCGCGGCTGGCGCACCGCACCGACGCCAGCGTCAACCCGGCTTCGGTCACCAAGCTGGTCACCACCTTCGCCGCGCTGGAGCTGCTCGGGCCCGCCTTCACCTGGAACACGCCCGTGCTGATCGACGGGCCGGTGCGGGACGGCACGCTGCAGGGCAACCTGTACCTGAAGGGCCAGGGCGACCCCAAGCTCGTGGCCGAGCGCCTCTGGCTGCTGCTGCGGCGCGTGCAGGGCCTGGGCATCCGGCGCATCGCCGGCGACATCGTGATCGACCGCAGCGCCTTCGCGGTGCCCGCGCAGGACCCGGCGGCCTTCGACGGCGAGCCCCTGCGCCCCTACAACGCCGCGCCCGACGCGCTGCTGGTGAACTTCCGGGCGGTGCTGCTGCACTTCACGCCCCTGGGCGACGCGGCCCGGGTGCAGATGGAGCCGCCCCTGGCCGGCGTGCAGGTGCCGCGCAGCGTGCCCCTGGCGAACGGGCCGTGCAACGACTGGCGCGGCGCGCTCAAGGCCGATTTCAGCGACCCGGCGCGCGTGCGCCTGGAGGGGACGTATCCGGCTGCGTGCGGCGCGCGCAGCTGGCCCCTGGCCGGGGCCGATCCGGCCGCCCACGCGGGCCGTGCCGTCGCCGGGCTGTGGCAGGAGCTGGGCGGCGCATTGGACGGCGTGGTGCGCGAGGGCGCGGCGCCCGCGGGGGCGCAGGCGGTGGTGGAGTCGGTCTCGCCGACGCTGGCCGAGGTGGTGCGCGACGTCAACAAGTACAGCAACAACGTGATGGCCCAGCAGGTGTTCCTCACCCTGAGCCTGCAGCGCCTGGGGCAGGGCACGCCACAGGCCTCGCGCGAGCTGGTGCAGCAGTGGTGGCGCGAGCGCCTGGGCGGCGAGCCGCCCCAGCTGGGGAACGGATCAGGCCTGTCGCGCGAGGAGCGCATCACCGCCGCGCAGCTGGCCCGCCTGCTGCAGCACGCCTGGGCCTCGCCGCTGATGCCGGAGTTCATCGCCTCACTGCCGGTCAGCGGGCTCGACGGCACCGCGCGCCGCACCGGGGCGCTCGCCGCCGGGCGGGCGCACCTGAAGACCGGAAGCCTGCGTGACGTGACCGGCGTGGCCGGCTATGTGCACCTGCCGGACGGACGCCGGCGCGTGCTGGTGGCGATCGCCAACCACCCCCGGGCCGGCGAGTTCCGGCCGGTGATCGATGCGCTGATCGACTGGACCCTGCGCGAGCCCTGAGGCGCGATGCGCCTACCAGCGCGCGCGGATGCGGTCGTAGGCGTAGTCGCCGAAGAGGCGCTGCGCGGCGGGGCTGGGATAGATCGCGTCGGCGAAGAACCAGGCGTTGCGGTCGATGCCGCTACGCACCGTGTCCGGGGTGCACAGGGCCGAATTGACCTGTCCCGCGCCGATGCCGATGCCGGGGCCCGGATCGACCGAGGTGCAGGCCGCTTCCGTGACGTTGGACAGGCCGTAGCCGCCCGGCCCGGCGGTCACCAGGTTGTAGTAGAGGGCGGCGTCCACGTAGAGCACGCGCGCACCCAGGTCCACGATGGAGATCAGCAGCGAGTCGTTGAAGCGCGTGGTGTAGCTCTCCAGCAGCGCCTTCTGGTTCGTGGCGATGGCCCAGGGGGTGCGGCCGAGGTTGTAGGGACCCACCACCGTCACGTGCCGCGCCCCGGCGTTCACCAGCCGGCGCACCTGGTTGCCCAGCGCCGTCCCGGCAGCGGCGATGTCAGCCTGGGCCTGCGCGGCGGTCTGCGCACCGGCCTGCGTCTGGCCGACCTCGGCCACGATGTCGGCGATGCCGGCGGCCACGACCACCAGGTCGTTCTCGGCGAAGCTGCCGCCACCGGCGAAGAAGGCGTCGATCTGCTCGGCCACCGTGGGCGTTGCGGTGCTGCCGGCCGCGTCGGGCTCGGCCACCACGCGGGCATTGCCGGTGGCGTAGCTGGTGCCGCCCGCGCTGGACGGTGCCAGCGACAGGCCGTAGCGCTGCGCGAGCTGCGCCGTCCAGTTGTTCACCGTGCCGTCGTTGATGGTGTAGCGCGAGCCGCCCTGGCCCAGGTCGGCGAAGCCGTCGCCGAAGACGACCAGGCGCCGCGGCTGCAGCTGCGACTCGACCTCACCGCCACCGCAGGCGGCCAGCAGGCCGGACAGGCAGGCCGCTCCGAGCAGGGCGCGGCGCGTGCGTTGAAAACTCATGGAACTCGTCTCCAGGGATGAACGGACATCAGGGCAGCCGGGGAGTGTAGCGAGCGGCAGCCAGGCTCACTTCAGGCGGCCGCGCGGCGCAGGCGGTCCTGCACGCCCGCCCATTCCGGGGCATCGGGCGGCGTCTCGATCCAGATCAGGCGCACACCCTGCGCGTCGAACTCGCGCAGCACGGCGAACAGCTCTCGCGCGGCCTGCGCGGCGTCGTCGGGCATGGGGCGCAGCAGCAAGCCGGGCGAGGCGGTGCGCAGCCCGGTGCGGGCCCACACCGCGATGCCGGCGGCGTCCCGCCCCAGCACGTCCAGGGCCGCCTGCAGGCTCTTGCCGTCCATGAGGCGGACCTTGGCCTGCGGTGCGTAATGCGACTCCAGGGTGCCCGAGGCGCGCGGCGCGGGCTGTGCCAGTTCCTGCGGATCGCGCAGGCGCTCGCCACAGGTGGCCTCGATCTGCGCGCGCGTGAGCACGCCGGGGCGCAGCAGCACCGGCACGCCCCGTGTGCAGTCCACGATGGCCGACTCGATGCCGACCTCGCAGGCGCCGCCATCGAGCACCAGCAGCCCGGCGCCGAACTCGCTTTCCACATGGGCGGCCGTGGTGGCGCTCACGCGGCCGAAGCGGTTGGCGCTGGGCGCGGCCAGGCCGGACAGCGGCGGATCGAGCCGGGCGCATGCCTGCAGCAGGGCCCGGGCCACCGGGTGGGCCGGACAGCGCAGGCCGATGCTCGGGTGGCCGCCGGCCGCCGCCTGGGCGACCTCCGGACGTCGCGGCAGGATGAGGGTGAGCGGACCCGGCCAGAAGGCGTCCATCAGCCGCTGCGCCACGGGCGGGATGTCGGCGGCGAAGCGCCGTGCGCCCTCGGCGTCGCTCACGTGCACGATGAGCGGGTGGTCGCTCGGCCGGCCCTTGGCGCGGAAGATGCCGGCCACCGCCTCGTCGCTCGCGGCATCGGCGCCCAGGCCGTAGACGGTTTCGGTAGGAAAGCCCACCAGCGCGCCGCGGGCCAGCGCGCGTGCGGCCTCGCCGATGGCCGAAGGAGAACGCCCGTCCAGGATCACGGCGTCAGAACGGCTCGATGCCGAGCACGTCGCAGGCCGCAAGCGCCGCCTGGCGCACGGCCACGGGACTGGCGCCGGTGATGGTCAGGTGGCCCATCTTGCGGCCGGGGCGGGCCTCGGACTTGCCGTACAGGTGCAGGTGCATGCCCTGCAGGGCGAGCACGGCCGGCCAGTCGGGCTCGACGGGTGCGTCCGCGCCCGGGCGGAACCAGAGATCCCCGAGCAGGTTGAGCATGATGGCCGGGCTGTGCTGGCGCGGCTGCACCAGTGGCAGTCCGGCCAGCGCACGCACCTGCAGCTCGAACTGCGACACGTCGCTGCCATCCAGGCTCCAGTGGCCGCTGTTGTGCGGTCGCGGCGCCATCTCGTTGACCACCAGCGTGCCGTCCTGGAGCACGAAGAACTCGACGCAGAGCACGCCGACGTAGTCCAGGCCCTCGGCGATGGACCGCGTGGCCTGCACCGCCTCCTGTGCGAGCGCGTCGGGCAGCACGCCGTCGAACACCTCCGTGACGGCCAGGATGCCGGCGCGGTGCAGGTTGCGCTGCGGCGGCAGGTGCACCAGCGTGCCACCGGCGCCGCGGGCCACCACCACCGAGCATTCGGCAGCCAGCGCGAGTCGCTGCTCCAGCACGCAGGGCACGCGGCCCAGGCCGTCCCAGGCCGCCACGAGCGCCTCGCGGCCGTCCACGCGGACCTGGCCCTTGCCGTCGTAGCCCAGTCGCGCGGTCTTCAGGATGCCGGGGACCAGCGCGTCGGGCACCAGCGCGAGCTGCTCCTCGGACTCGATCACCGCGTAAGGGGCACAGCGCACGCCGCAGCGGGTGAAGTGCGCCTTCTCGCGTGCCCGGTCCTGGGCGATGGCCACCGCCTCGCCGGCGGGCGCCACCGGCCGGTGCGCCGCGAGCTGGGCCAGCGCGTCGGCCGGCACGTTCTCGAACTCGGTGGTGATGGCGTCGGCCAGGCGCGCGAGCTCGGCGAGGTTGCGCGTGTCCAGGTAGTCGGCGTGCAGGTGGTGGTGGCTCACGCGGCCGGCGGGGCTGGTGGCGTCGGGGTCGAGCACCACGGTGGAATAGCCCATGCGCTGGGCCGCGTGCACGAACATGCGGCCCAGCTGGCCACCGCCCATCACGCCCAGCGTGGCACCGGCAAGCAGGGTCTGGGGCTTCATGGCGCGGCCGGCGGAAGGGTGGTGGCGCGTGCGGCTTCGGTCTGGCGGCGCCGGAACGCTTCCAGCCGCTCGCGCAGCGCCTCGTCGTGCGTGGCCAGCAGGGCCACGGCGAACAGCGCCGCGTTGGCCGCGCCGGCCGCGCCGATGGCGAAGGTGGCCACCGGGATGCCCTTGGGCATCTGGACGATGCTGTGCAGCGAATCCACGCCCTGCAGGTGGCGGCTGGCCACCGGCACGCCCAGCACCGGCACCGTGGTCTTGGCGGCCAGCATCCCCGGCAGGTGGGCCGCGCCGCCCGCCCCGGCGATGATGGCCTGCAGCCCGCGCCCGGCGGCGGCCTCGGCGTAGGCGAACATGTCATCGGGCATGCGGTGGGCCGAGACCACGCGGGCTTCGTGCGGCACGCCGAATTCCTGGAGAATCGCCACTGCGTGCTGCAAGGTGTCCCAGTCGCTGCCGGACCCCATCACCACGCCAACCTGAACCGTGCTCATGCCTGCCGTCCAAAAGGTCTGAGTTTAATTTGCCCGCAGAGCGCACCCGAATGATCGACGTCACCCTGGAAAATTTCGAAACCGAGGTCATCGCGGCCTCGATGCAGGTCCCCGTGCTGGTGGACTTCTGGGCCCCCTGGTGCGGACCCTGCAAGGTGATCGGCCCCTTGCTGGAGAAGCTGGAGCTGGAGTACGCAGGCCGCTTCAAGCTGGTCAAGATCGACTCCGACCAGGAGCAGCAGCTGGCCGCCGCCTTCGGCATCCGCAGCATTCCCACCTGCATCCTGCTCATGGGCGGCCAGCCGGTGGACGGCTTCATGGGCGCGCTGCCCGAAGGCAAGCTCAAGGAGTTCCTGGACAAGCACCTGCCGCCGGCCGAGGACCTGCCCGAGGAGGAGGTGGAGGCCGCGCCCGAGGCCCCGGCCGGCAGCGACGTCCAGCTCGAACAGCTCCAGCACGCCGTCGCCACCGACCCGGCCAACGACGACGCCCGCTTCAGCTACGTGAAGGCCCTGATGCTGGCCGGCCGCATGGAGGAGGCCAAGACCGCCTTCGCCCCGGTGGTGGACAAGGTGGCCCTGGTGCGCCGCTTCGACTCGCTGCAGCGCGTGATGGAGGCCATGGCCTATGCGGCCACGCCCGAGGCGAATGCGCAGGCGCTGGACGCCCGCATCGCGGCCAACAAGCGCGACTTCGAAGCCCGCTTCGGCCGCGCCCAGCTGCTGGCCGCGCGCCAGCAATGGACCGAGTCCATGGACGAGCTGCTGGAGATCCTGATGCGCGACAAGGCCTGGAACGACGAGGCCGCACGCAAGCTGTACATCGCCATCATCGACCTCATCGAGCCGCCCCGGCCCAAGGTGGCCGACGGCCAGATCCCGCCCGACGATCCGGTGGTGGCGACCTACCGCAGGCGCCTGTCGAGCGTCGTGCTGAGCTGATCAGCTCGTCAGCCGCTCCAGCGCCTCGCGGTACTTGGCGGCGGTCTTCTCGATCACTTCCTTGGGCAGGCGCGGCGCGGGCGGCGTCTTGTCCCAGGGCTTGCCGTTGATTCGCACCTGCTCCAGCCAGTCGCGCACGAACTGCTTGTCGTAGCTGGGCGGGTTCTCGCCGCGGCGGGCGGCCTCCTCGTAGCCTTCCACCGGCCAGTAGCGGGACGAGTCGGGCGTGAGCACCTCGTCCATCAGCACCAGGGTGCCTTCCTCGTCCAGGCCGAACTCGAACTTGGTGTCCGCGATGATCATGCCCTTGGCCAGCGCGATGGCAGCGGCCTCGCGGTACAGCGCCAGGCTGGTGTCGCGGATCCGGGCCGCGAGCTGGGGGCCGATCATCTCGACGGTGCGCTCGTAGCTGATGTTCTCGTCGTGCTCGCCGACAGCCGCCTTGGCCGCGGGCGTGTAGATCGGCTCGGGCAGGCGCGCGGCATTGGTCAGGCCGGGCGGAAGGGGCACGCCGCAGACGGTGCCGCCGTCCTGGTACTCCTTCCAGCCGCTGCCCGCGAGGTAGCCACGCACCACGGCCTCCACGGGGATGGGCTTGAGCCGCTTGACCAGCATGGAGCGCCCGATCACCTGCTGCAGCTCCGCGGAGCTCACCACGCTCTCGGGCAGCTCGCCGGTGAGGTGGTTGGGACACAGGTGCGCGAGCTTGCCGAACCAGAACAGGGACATGTGGGTGAGCAGCTCGCCCTTGCCGGGGATGGGCTCGCCCATGATCACGTCAAAGGCCGAGAGCCGGTCCGTGGCCACCATGAGGATGCGGTCCTCGCCGACCGCGTAGTTGTCCCGGACCTTGCCGCGCGCCAGCAGCGGCAGGGACGTGAGGGTGGAGGTATGCAGGGCGGATGTCATGAGCTTGTCGGAGTGAAGCCGTCGCTGATTGTCGTTCCCTTGACCGGCTGCGCGAACTCGGCAGCCGGGCGGGCGAGCCTGCGTGAAAAAGCCGCCCGAAGGCGGCCTGACGCAGCGGCCGGGTGGCTCAATGCACCACCTGGGCCAGCTCGCCTTGCGCGTACTTGCGCGCGATCACCTGCAGGCTCTCGCCCTTGATCTTGCCGGCCTGGCCTTCGCAGCCGAACTCGATGTAGCGCTGCTTGCAGATCTGCTTGGCAGCCTCGCGTGCGGGCTTCATCCACTCGCGCATGTCGAACTTCTCGGGGTTCTCGGCCAGGAACTTGCGCACCGCACCGGTCATGGCCAGGCGGATGTCGGTGTCGATGTTGATCTTGCGCACGCCGTGCTTGATGGCTTCCTGGATCTCTTCCACCGGCACGCCGTAGGTTTCCTTCATCTGGCCGCCGTACTGGCGGATGACGGCCAGCAGGTCCTGCGGCACGCTGGAGGAGCCGTGCATCACCAGGTGGGTGTTGGGGATGCGCCGGTGGATCTCCTTGATGCGGTCGATGGCCAGGATGTCGCCGGTGGGCTTGCGGGTGAACTTGTAGGCGCCATGGCTGGTGCCGATGGCGATGGCCAGGGCGTCCAGCTGGGTCTTCTTGACGAAGTCGGCGGCCTGCTCGGGGTCCGTGAGGAGCTGCTCGCGGGTCATGGTGGCGTCGGTGCCGTGGCCGTCCTCCTTGTCGCCGCGCATGGTCTCCAGGGAGCCCAGGCAGCCCAGCTCGCCTTCCACCGTGACGCCCAGCTTGTGGGCCAGGTCCACGACCTTGCGCGTGACGTCCACGTTGTAGTCGTAGCTGGCGATGGTCTTGCCGTCGGCTTCCAGGCTGCCGTCCATCATGACGGAGGTGAAGCCCAGGTCGATCGCGCCGTGGCACACGTCGGGGTTCTGGCCGTGGTCCTGGTGCATGACCAGGGGAATGGTGGGATAGGCCTCCACGGCCGCCTGGATCAGGTGCTTGACGAAGGACTCGCCGGCGTACTTGCGGGCGCCGGCGCTGGCCTGCAGGATCACCGGGGCGCCGGTCTCCTTGGCCGCTTCCATCACGGCCTGGACCTGCTCGAGGTTGTTGACGTTGAAGGCCGGGATGCCGTAGCCGTTCTCGGCGGCATGGTCCAGCAGTTCGCGCATGGAAACGAGGGGCATGGTGGGTCCGATCGATGTTGGAAACTGGGGCAGGGCAGCCGGGCCGCGCCTGCGCGATGCGGACGATTTTATCGGGGCCACCCCCGGCCGCGGCCCCGACATGGCCCGGACGGGCTATGTCCGGGCCCGACAGGGCCCTCGGCCCTACTCAGCCCGGCAGATCTTGAGCATGTTGGTGCCGCCGGGCGCGCCCATGGGTTCGCCGCAGGTGATGGCGTAGATGTCGCCCTTGCCCACGATGCCGCGGCGCTTCAGGTGCGCCTCGGCCTCGCGCAGCGCGGTGTCGCGGTCGGCGCTCTGGTCCATGAGCAGCGGACGCACGTTGCGGTACAGCGCCATCTTGCGCTGGGTGCTGAGCCGGGGCGTGAGCGCATAGATGGGAATGTGGATGCGGTGGCGGCTCATCCAGAGGGCCGTGGAGCCGGAGTCGGTCAATGCCACGATGGCCTTGCAGCCCAGGTGGTGCGCCGTGAAGAGGGCGCCCATGGCGATGGACTGGTCGATGCGCTGGAAGTCCATGCTGGTGAAGTCGGCATCGAGCGTGACCTCCTCGGCCATCTCGGCCTCGGCGCAGATGTTGGCCATCTCGATCACGGTCTCCAGCGGGTAGCGGCCGGCGGCGGTCTCGGCGCTGAGCATCACGGCGTCGGTGCCATCGAGCACCGCGTTGGCCACGTCGCTCACCTCGGCCCGGGTGGGGACCGGGTTGGTGATCATGGACTCCATCATCTGCGTGGCGGTGATGGCCAGCTTGTCGTTGGCGCGGGCCATGCGGATCATCTTCTTCTGCAGCGCCGGGACGGCCGCATTGCCCACCTCCACCGCCAGGTCGCCGCGCGCGACCATGATGCCGTCGCTGGCCTTGAGGATGGACTCCAGGTTGGGAATGGCCTCGGCCCGCTCGATCTTGGCGATCAGGTGTGCCTTGTGGCGGTACTCGGCGGCCGCCACGTTGCACAGCTGGCGCGCCATCTCCATGTCGGTGGCGGTCTTGGGGAAGCTCACGGCCACATAGTCGGCCTGGAAGCTCATGGCGGTTCGGATGTCCTCCATGTCCTTGGCCGTGAGCGCCGGCGCGGACAGGCCGCCGCCCTGCTTGTTGATGCCCTTGTTGTTGGACAGCTCGCCCCCGAGCTTGACGGTGGTGTGCACCTGCTCGCCCTCCACGGCATTGACCGTGAGCACGATGAGGCCGTCATTGAGCAGCAGCACGTCGCCGGCGCGCACGTCGCGCGGCAGCTCCTTGTAGTCCAGGCCCACGCCGTACACGTCGCCCGGCGCCTCGCGCGAGGCATCGAGCACGAAGCGGCTGCCCGGCTCCAGGAGCACCTTGCCCTCGGCGAACTTGCCCACGCGGATCTTGGGACCCTGCAGGTCCGCCATGATGGCCACCTCGCGGCCCGCGCGCTGCGCCACTTCCCGAACGAGCTTCGCCCGGTCGATGTGGTCCTGGGCCTTGCCGTGGCTGAAATTCAGCCGCACGACGTTCACGCCGGCGCGAACCATCTCCTCCAGCAGCTTCGGGTCGCTGGATGCGGGGCCCAGGGTGGCAACGATCTTGGTGGCTCGACGGGCCATGAACAAACCTTCCTCGGATACGACAGGAAAGAGGGCATTCTCACGCAGCCCGCTTGATCCATGTCATGGAATCGGCGCAGGACCTTCCTACGATGCGAGGCTTTGCATCCTCGCGGCAACAGGCCGCCGCTTCGAACCCTCATGTCCGCCCCCGCCAGCCCGCTCGCTCCCGACGCCCCCCTCCCGCACCGCAAGGTGCTCCGGCAATGGCTGGCTCCCCTGTCGCAACGCGCCACGCCCCGCGCCATCGCGCTGCTGGCGTTCGACGCGCTCCTGTGGCTGGCCGCCCTGGCCGGCACCGTGCTGCTGGAGGCGGCCTGGGCCAAGGTCCTGTGCGGCGGGGTCGCCGGCTTCGTGACCGGGCGCCTGTTCATCATCGGCCACGACGCCTGCCACCAGAGCCTCACCCCGCGCCGGCGCCTGAACAAGTGGCTGGGGCGCATCGCCTTCCTGCCCTCGCTCACGCCCTACAGCCTGTGGGATGCGGGGCACAACGTGGTGCACCACGGCTTCACCAACCTCAAGGGCGTGGACTTCGTCTGGGCGCCGGCCACGCGCGAGGAGTACCAGGCCATGAGCCCCTTCGGACGCCTCATGGACCGCATCTACCGAAGCGGCTGGGCGCCGGGGCTGTACTACCTGGTGGAGATCTGGTGGAAGCGCATGTTCTTCCCGAACGCACGCCAGATGCCCTCGCGCCGCCCGGTGTTCACCTGGGACGGCCTGCTGGTCTCGGCCTTCGCCGCCGCCTGGGTCGGCGGCCTGGCCTGGGCAGCGGTGGCGACCGGGCAATCGGTGGCCGTGGTACTGGCCGCCGGCGTGGCGCTGCCCTTCTTCTTCTGGTGTTCGATGATCGGCTTCGTGGTGTACGTGCACCACACGCACCCCCGCGTGCACTGGCATGCGGACCGCGCGGCCTGGCAGCAGTCGCAGCCCTTCGTCTCGACCACGGTGCACCTCACCTTCCCGCTGCGCATCGGCGCGCTGATGCACCACATCATGGAGCACACGGCGCACCACGTGGACATGAGCATTCCGCTGTACCGCCTGGAGCAGGCGCAGGCACGGCTGGAGGAGATGCTGCCCGGGCGGATCATCGTCCAGCGCTTTTCCTGGCGCTGGTACTTCGACACCGCGCGCCGGTGCAAGCTCTATGACTTCGGGCGCGATGGATGGACGGACTACGCAGGACAGCCGACCAGCTGATGAGCCTGTGAACAAACGACAAACCCTGTTCCGGTCGCTTGACACCGTTCGCCCTGAGCCTGTCGAAGGGCTCGCGCGATGGGCTTCGACAGGCTCAGCCCGAACGGTGGGACCCGACGGGGTCCGTGGATTCGCTGTTGGTTGAGAGCCTGTCCAAGCCCTGCGCGAGACGACCACGCGGGCCCTTCGACAAGCTCAGGACAGGCCCTTCGACAGGCTCAGGCCGAACGGATATGTCTGATCCGGCAGGTCTTCCACCGCGGCTGCGGCCGCGGCGAATGAAGGCTCAGGCCGAGGCGCGCTTTTCCAGGATCTCGAAGGCGGGCAGCTGCTTGCCTTCCAGCACTTCGAGGAAGGCGCCGCCGCCGGTGGAGATGTAGCCCACGTCCTTCTCGACGCCGTACTTGGCGATGGCCGCGAGCGTGTCGCCGCCGCCGGCGATGCTGAAGGCGGTGGAACGGGCGATGGCACGGGCGATGGTTTCGGTGCCATGGGCGAAGGCGTCGAACTCGAACACGCCCACCGGGCCGTTCCAGACGATGGTGCCGGCCGCCATGAGCTGCTCGGCCAGGCGGGCCGCGGTCTGGGGGCCGATGTCGAGGATGAGGTCGTCGTCCTCCACCTCGGTGGCGGCCTTGACGGTGGCCGGCGCGTCGGCCGCGAAGGTCTTGGCGACCACCACGTCGGTCGGGATCGGCACCTCGGCGCCGCGCGCCTTCATGGCCTCGATCACCGCCTTGGCCTCGCCCACCAGGTCGGCCTCGGCCAGCGACTTGCCGATGCGCAGGCCGGCCGCGAGCATGAAGGTGTTGGCGATGCCGCCGCCCACGATCAGCTGGTCCACGTTCTTCGCCAGCGACTGCAGGATGGTGAGCTTGGTGGAGACCTTGGAGCCGGCCACGATGGCCGCCAGCGGCCGCTTCGGATTCGCCAGCGCCTGCGTGATCGCGTCGATCTCGGCCGCGAGCAGCGGGCCGGCACAGGCCACCTTGGCGAACTGCGCGATGCCATAGGTGGAGGCTTCCGCGCGGTGCGCGGTGCCGAAGGCGTCGTGCACGAAGATGTCGCACAGGGCGGCCATCCGGCGGGCCAGCTCGGGGTCGTTCTTCTTCTCGCCCTTGTTCAGGCGGCAGTTCTCCAGCAGCACCACCTCGCCCGGAGCCACCTCCACGCCATCAATCCAGCCCGCGCGCAGCGGCACCTCGCGACCCAGCAGCTCGGACAGGCGCGCGGCCACGGGCGCGAGCGAATCCTCGGGCTTGAACTGGCCTTCGGTCGGCCGGCCCAGGTGCGAGGTGACCATCACCGCCGCGCCGGCGTCCAGCGCCATGCGGATGCAGGGCAGCGAAGCGCGGATGCGCGTGTCTTCCGTGATGTGGCCCGCCTCGTCCTGCGGCACGTTCAGGTCGGCCCGGATGAAGACGCGCTGACCACGGGCCTTGCCCTGGGCACACAGATCGGAAAAGCGAAGGATGTTCATGTCTGGCTGCGAAAAATCGGCCCGAAAGCTTACCAGCCGAGGGCCAGGCGCAGGGGCAGGTAGACGGCCATGCCCACGATGATGGTCCACAGCACGCTGCGCTGCCAGGCGAACACGGCCAGGCCCGCCAGCGCGCCGAAGACGCGGGCGTCCTTCCAGGTGTCGATGAACTCGCCCTGCACCGTGACGATCTCGGGGATGACCACCGCCGCCAGGGCGGCAATCGGGGCGTACTGCAGCCCGCGCTCGGCCCAGGCCGGCAGCGGCCAGCGGCGGCTGGAGATGAAAAAGAAGCTGCGCGTGATGACGGTGACGCAGGCCAGGCCCACGATGGCCGCGAAGGTCCAGGCGTCGGTCATGGCTGGGCCTGCGTCAGGCGGGGGCGGCCCTCCAGGGCCAGGCAGGCCAGCACCGCGACGCCGATGGCCAGCACGATGTTGAGCTTGAAGGGCAGCGCGTAGGCAGCGACGGCCGTGGCTCCCGCCACCGCGGCGGACACCAGGCGCAATCGGGTCGTGCCCAGCGTGGCCATGACCCCCAGCAGGCACAGGATGCCGGCGAAGCCCAGGCCCCATTCCACGGGAATGAAGTTGGCCAGCACGATGCCAGCCAGGCTGGGCAGCATCCAGGACAGCCAGTTCGCCAGGCAGCTTCCGGCCAGGTGCGCGAGCTGTCCGTGGCGCCCCGCCTCGTCGGCCGCCGCGTGCGGGTGGCGGCGCGTGAGGATGGCGTAGCTCATGTCCGTGGTGAGGTAGCCCGTGACCAGCCTTCGCGCCAGCGGCAGGTGCATGAGGTAGTTGCGAAGGTGCAGGCTGAAGACGACGAAGCGCAGGTTCACGCAGAAGCCGGTCGCCAAGATGACCCACATCGGCGCGCCCGCCACCAGCAGCGGCAGCGAGGCGAGCTGGGAGCTGCCCGCGAACACGAGCAGGGCCATGGACAGCGACTCCACCAGCGACAGGCCCGACTTGGCCATGGCCACGCCGGTCATGAGCCCCCAGGCGGCGGTGCCCGGGGTCTGCGGCAGCATGTCGCGCACGCCGACCCGGAACTGCGGATGCCGGTACAGCTCGGGGCGCCAGAACATCAGGCGGCCTCCCCTGCGGAAAAGCGCATGCCGGGCGCGATGGCGAAACCGCGCAGCAGCTGCGCCGCGGGCAGGCGGCGGCCGCCGGCGCGCTGCAGTTCCGTGACACGCAGGCGGCCGGTGCCGCAGGCGATGTCGATGCCGCCGGCATCCGCCGCCACCACGGTGCCGGGCGGCGCCTCGGCCTCGCCGGGCAGGGGCTGCGCTCGCCAGAGCTTGAAGACCTCGCCCGACAGCCGCGCCTGAGCACCCGGGGCGGGGTCGAAGGCGCGAATGCGGCGCGCGATCACCTCGGCGGGCTGCGACCAATCGAGCTGCGCCTCGGCCTTGTCGATCTTGTGCGCGTAGGTGACCCCCTCGGCCGGCTGGGGCCGCGCCCTGAGGGCATCCCGGCCGGCGTCCTGCAGCGCCTGGACGATGAGGTCCGCGCCCAGCGCCGCGAGCTTGTCGTGCAGGCTGCCGGTGGTGTCACCGGGCTCGATCGGCAGGGCCTGGCTGCGCAGCATGCCGCCGGTGTCCAGGCCCTCGTCCATCTGCATGATGGTGACGCCGGTCTCGGCGTCGCCCGCCTCGATGGCGCGGTGGATGGGCGCGGCGCCGCGCCAGCGCGGCAGCAGCGACGCATGGATGTTCAGGCAGCCCAGGCGCGGGGCCGCGAGCACCCAGGCCGGCAGGATGAGGCCGTAGGCAGCGACCACCATGGCATCGGCCTGCGCGGCCTCGATGGCGTCCCGCGCCGCGGCGGCGTCGTCCGCCCAGCGACCGTCCAGTCGCAGGCCCCGCGGCTGGGCCACCGGCAGCGCCTCGGCCAACGCGAACTGCTTCACGGCCGACGGCTGCAGCTTCAGGCCGCGGCCCGCCGGCCGGTCCGGCTGCGTGAGGACCAGGACGATCTCGAAGCCGGCGGCCTGGTGCAGGCGCTCCAGCGCCACGCGGGCGAACTCGGGCGTGCCGGCGAAGACGAGGCGCATCGGTGCTCAGGCCCGCACGGCCTCGCGCCGGGACTTGAGCATCTTGCTCTTGATGCGATTGCGCTTCAGGGGCGACAGGTACTCGACGAAGACCTTGCCCGCCAGGTGGTCCATCTCGTGCTGGATGCACACCGACAGCAGCCCTTCGGCCTCGATCACCCGCTCGGTGCCGTCCTGGTCCAAAGCACGCACCTTGACCGAGGTGGAACGCTCCACGCCGTCGTAGATGCCGGGTACGGACAGGCAGCCTTCGTCGCCGACCTGCGTTTCCTCGCTGGCCCAGACGATTTCCGGGTTGATCAGCACCAGGGGCTGGTTCCGCTGCTCGGACACGTCGATGACGATGACGCGTTCGTGGCGGTCCACCTGGGTGGCGGCCAGGCCGATGCCCTCGGCGTCGTACATGGTCTCAGTCATGTCCGCCACGAGCTGGCGCACGCGATCGTCGATAGCCGCGACCGGCTTGGCCACGGTGTGGAGACGGGGATCGGGAAAAACGAGGATGGGAAGAAGTGCCATGGCGGGGTCGCAAGGGTGTCGCTATTTTCCGCCACTTTGGCGCCAGCCTCCCCGTCGCCGGCGCCAATTACATTGCCCCGTCAAGGGCTTGGGGCCAGAATCGCGCGTGACTTATCAAGAAGAGCCTGGAAAGCGATCCATGACGGCACGACGGAAGACCGCCCCCCTCCTCACCCCGCCCCGCCTGGCCGGCGCCGCCGCGGCGCTCCTGGCGGCTGCGGCCGCGGTCCCCGCCCTGTCGCAGAGCTTCCCCAACCTTCCCATCACCCCGGCCCAGCGCGCCACCGCGCAGCAGGTGGCCCAGGCCGGCGTGCCGCTGTCGGAACTCGCGCCCAACGCGCCGGACAGCCACACGGTCAAGCGCGGCGACACGCTCTGGGGCATTTCGGCCCTGTTCCTGCGCACGCCCTGGCGCTGGCCCGAGCTCTGGGGCATGAACATGGACCAGGTGCGCAACCCGCACCTCATCTACCCTGGCCAGCGCCTGGTGCTGGAGAAGGTGGACGGCCGCGCCCGCCTGCGCCTGGCCCAGCCCTCGAACGACGCGCCCATCGAGACCGTGCGCGTGTCGCCGCGCACCCGCGTGCAGCCCCTGCCGGACCTGGCCCTGCCCACGCTGCAGCCGCACCTGATCGAGCCCTTCCTGGCCGAGCCGCTGATCGTCGAGGAAGGGGTGCTCGAGCGCGCGCCGCGCATCGTCGCCGCGCCCGACACGCGCGTGCTCATCACCCAGGGCGACCGCGCCTACGCGCGCGGCCTGCCCGAGGCGCCGCTGCGCGAAGCGGCGTCCGCCGCTGGCGATGCCTACCGCATCTTCCGCAGTGCCCGTCCGCTGCTGGACCCGGTCACCCGGGCGGTGCTGGGCTACGAGGCCCAGTACGTGGCCCGTGCCGTGCTCGTACGCGGCGAATCGCAGGAGGCCGTTCGCACGGCCGACGGCGAGACCCGCACGCTGCCGGTCCCGGCTTCGCTGGACGTGGTCTCCGCCCGCGAGGAGATCCGCGTCGGCGACCGCCTGCTGCCCGAGCCGCCGCGCGAGCTGGTGAGCTACGTGCCCCGCGCCCCGCAGCAGCCGCTGCAGGGCGCCGCCGTGGTCTCCATGTACGGCAACGCCGTGGGGGTCGCGGGCCAGAACCAGATCGTCACCCTCAACAAGGGCCGGGCCGACGGCCTGGAACCCGGGCACGTGCTGGCCATCCTCAAGGAAGGCCGTCGCGTGCTGGACCGGGCCCAGAATGGCGATCGCGAGCAGATCAAGCTGCCCGACGAGCGCAACGGCCTGCTGATGGTGTTCCGCAGTTTCGACCGGCTGTCCTATGCGCTGGTGCTCGAGACCTCCGAAGGCGTGAAGGTCGGCGACCGCCTCGTCTCGCCGCGCTGATCCTTCCCGCGCCCATGGCAGCGGACGCGCTCGAGGGCCTGGACGGCTGGCTGCGCCTGGCGCTCACGCCGCAGGTCGGCGCGCTCACCGCCAGGCGGCTGCTGGCCGCCTTCGGCCTGCCAGACCACATCTTCGGCGCTTCGGCAGCGGCGCTGGCCCAGGTCGCGACGAGCGCCCAGGTCAACGCCCTGCGCGGCGAGCCCGAGGGCCTGCCCAGCCTGCGCGAGGCCACGCGGGCCTGGCTGGCCCAGCCCGGCCGGCGCCTGCTCACGCTGGCGGATGCCGACTATCCCCAGGCGCTGCTCGAAATCGCCGATCCGCCCCTGATGCTGTGGGTCTCCGGCGCCATGGTGGAGGGGCAGGCCTCACTGCCCTGGCCCCGGCAGGCCATCGCCATCGTCGGCAGTCGCAACCCGACGGCCCAGGGCGCATCGAATGCCCGCCAGTTCGCGCGCAGCTTCGCGCAGGCCGGCTGGTGCGTGGTCTCGGGCCTGGCGCTCGGCGTGGACGGCGCGGCGCACGAAGGCGCGCTGGAGGGCTCACCCGGCGCGGACCACCCGGCTACGGTTGCCGTGGTAGGCACCGGCCTGGACCGCGTGTACCCGCGCCAGCACCTGGCGCTGGCGCACCGCATCCACGAGCACGGCCTCATGGTCAGCGAGTACCCCCTGGGCACGCCCCCGCTGCCGGAGAACTTCCCGCGCCGCAATCGCCTCATCGCCGGGCTGGCACGCGGCACGCTGGTCGTCGAGGCGGCCGTGCAGTCGGGCTCGCTGATCACGGCGCGCATGGCCGCCGAACAGGGCCGCGAGGTCTTCGCCATTCCGGGCTCCATCCACTCGGTCCAGTCGCGCGGCTGCCATGCGCTGATCAAGCAGGGCGCCAAGCTGGTGGAGACGGCGCAGGACGTGATGGACGAACTGCTCCCGGCAAGCGCACCGACCGCGCGCCCGATCCCTGCCGAAGCGTTCGCCGCATCCTCCGCCGACCCTCTTCTCGGTGCCGCAGGCCACGACCCGGTCAGCCTCGATGCGCTGCAGGCGCGCACCGGCCTGTCGACCGCCGAACTGCAGGTGCGCCTGCTCGAACTGGAACTCGCGGGCGAACTCGCGCGCCTGCCCGGTGGGCTGTACCAGCGCATGGGGTCGGCCTGACGCAGGTGCTGCGCACGGGCAACAACGCGCCTCGTGCAAGAGCGCATTGCGGCCGCGCTTCTGGGCTATATTGAGCCCCATGTTTGAAGTGCTGGTGTTCGTCTACGAAAACTACTGGCGCGGCGACGCGTGCCCCGAGTTGCATCAACTCGAGCGCAAGCTGAGCGCCCACGGCTTCGAACCCGAGGAGATCCAGGAAGCCTTGCTCTGGCTCGATGGACTGTCCCTCGCGGCGCAGAACGCCCAGCTCGCCCCCGACGAGGCCTGCCCCGCCAGCACCGGCTTCGCGCCGGTTCTCCCGTCCCCCACCAGCCTGCGCGTCTATTCGGTCGCCGAACAGGACCACCTGGGTGCCGAGTGCCTGGGCTTCCTGTCCTTCCTCGACGCCGCCGGCGTGCTGCCGCCGCCGCTGCGCGAGATCGTCGTCGATCGCGCCATGGCCGCGCCCGGCGACCCGGTGTCGCTGGACGAACTGAAGATCATCGTGCTGATGGTCTACTGGAGCTGCGGCACCGAGCTGGACGCGCTGGTGCTCGACGAACTCTGCGACGACACCCGCAGCCGGCTGCCGCACTGAGCTCAGAAACCGGGCCCTGAGGGTCCGTTGAGAAGGTGTGAAGGGATCGTAGCGAGCCGCCCGAAGTGGCGCGGAGCATCGCAGCCCTCCAAGCGTACGGCGAGAAGCGCAGGCGCCAGATCGGGTCGCAAAGGAGAGACAAAGCGGGTCCTTAGGTCCGCTGAAGAAGGTGTGAAGGAATCGTAGCGAGCGGCCCGAGGTGGCGCGGAGCATCGCACCCGTACAAGCGTACGGCGAGAAGCGCAGGCGCCAGATCGGGCCGCGCAGTAGATTCATTCACACCTTCAGGCGAAGAGGCGCTCCGGGTTGGCGTCCAGCTTGGCGAGTGCCTCGCGCGTGGCGCGCACGGTGAGCGCTTCTTCCTCGGCCGGCAGGACCAGACCGGCCTGCAGGTAGGCCGCAAGGCGCCCGAGCTGCACCAGGAAGCTCGGGCCCGCTTCAGACACGAAGAGATGGAGCTGCCCGTGTTCGCTGCGCCAGACGTACTGCACCTGGTGCATGCGGCCGTTGTGGTCCAGGCTGAACCAGGTGCCCGGCTGCAGCTCGCGGGCCCAGGCCAGCATGGCCGCACCGGGCGTGCTGCCGCCGTCGGTGATGACTTCGATGCCGCTGCTGTCCATGCCGAGCATCAGCTCGATGCTCTCGGCCACCAGGGGCAGGTCCCCTTCGGGCTCCTCGCCCAGCGTGTCCTCCAGGTCGGCCAGGCGGCGCGCGATGGCCTCGATGCTCGCGGCCGGAATGGCGGCCGTCTTGGACTGGAAGGCGTCGGCGAAGGTGTCGCCGATCACCTTGATGTGGGCTTCCTGCTCGGCCGCGTCCAGCCCCAGCAGGCCCATGCCCTGGCGCAGCCGCTGCAGGAGGGCAGGCAGGCCCTGGATCACCTGGGCGCGCTCGGCCCGGTTGGGCTTGGCACTGGCGGCCCAGACCAGCTCGGAGGCGGACTTGCGCAGCGCCAGCGTGTCGGCATGCTGGGAGCCGTTCTTCACGGCGGCCACGGCCATCACCTCGGCCCAGACCTTGAAGAGGAAGCTGCGGATCTCCTCGCGCACCGGCATGCCCTCGAGCATCTTGCGCAGCTCGATGGTGTAGCGCACCGCCATGGTCTCCTTCTGCTCGATCTGCTGCGCCACGGTGACGAGGCGTTGCGTGCGGCCGCGCCCGGTGAGAAAGCGGGCCAGGAACTTCTGGAACTCTTCCACGGCGAGCTGGAACACCTTGCGCCCGGTCTCCGGGTACTGCTCGATGGTCTGCACCACCCGGCGGATCTCCGCCTCCAGGGCGCGGCCGTCGATGGTGCCCGCATCGAAGCCGAGCACGCAGGAGCCCATGCGGTCGATCAACTGGCGTGCAGGATGCTGCAGGCTGCCGAAGAACTCCGGCTCCGACAGCGCAATGCGCAGCACCGGCATCTGCAGCCGCGCAAACCACACGCGAACGGCCGGTGGGATGCGCTCTTCGGCCAGGATGCTCTGGAACATGAGCGCGACGATCTCGATGACCGCCTTCTCGCCGGCTCGGCTCGCCTGCTGCTTCAGTTCGCCGCTGCGCTCGCGCAGTTCGCGCGCCACCTGCTGCACGGCGGCCTGGTCCACCACCAGCCCCGGGGAGTTGGCCGACTCGCGCGCTTCCACGAGGGTTCGGATGTGCGTCTGCTGCACGGTCAGCGCCTGCGCCAGCGCCGAGGAAGGTGCGGACATCTGCCCCGGGTCGAATCCGGCGACGCGGTCCACGAGCAGCTGCCGCAGCTGGCCCACGAGGTTCTGCGCCCGGGCGCGCGCGCGCTGCAAGGAAGAAGCCGCCGTCGAAGCACCGCGATCCGCAGCCGCAAGCCCGGGCGGGCCAGCGTCGCCCAGCGTGCCGGCCGCCTGCACGCCACCGGCCGGCCAGGACGCTGCCTGGCCCGGTGCGAAGCCCATCGCGACCGGCGCTGCGGCCGGATGGGCCGCCACGACGGCTCCGCCCCCGGTGCCGAGCGCGCCGAAGCCGGACGCGGCGCTCGGCACCACCTCCCACCCGAGTCCCGCGAACGGCCGCGCAGCGCTGGACGCCGGAAGGGAGGGCGCAGCCGGCGCCCCGTCCGGCGAGGCGGCGAAGGGCGCGGCCGAGACCTGCGCAGTCGCGGGCATGAAGGACCCGTGGGACGCATTTGCCGCGTGAGGTGCATGTCCAGCATGCGCCGCGTGAGGTGCATGTCCAGCATGCGCCGCGTGAGGTGCATGTCCCGCGTGCGCCGGGTGAGGCGCATGTCCAGGATGCGCCGCATAAGGCACCTGTCCCGCATGCACCGCGTGCGTGCCCAGTGACATGGGCGCCTGCCCGTGCATGCCGGCCAGCGGGGAGGCGCCCTGCAGCGACGCTACGGCAGCCGAAGCAACATCGCCCCGGGGCATGCCCGGCGATGCGGACGAGCCGGCTGAAGGCCCGTCGGCCAGCGTGAGTGCGGGCTCGGCCACGGGTCGCGCCGCCGGCGATGCCCCGCGCTTGACCCGCCGGGCTGCATCGATGTCGGGCACGACCCCGGCGCGGACCAGCTCGGTGTTGGCCCGCGAATAGGCGTTCACCGTCACCGGCACCAGCATCTGCTGGACGAGGTCGCTCACCTGCAGCCAGGTCTGGCGGGACAGCTCACTGTCCATCCACTGCTCGATCAGCAGCAGCGACAGCGCCTCGGGCCGCAGCAGGTCGGCGTTGGCGAAGTCGTCAATGCCTTCGAGCACCTGCATGCGCAGCTTGAGGTCGGCGAGCTCCCAGGTCGCCTTCTCGTGGATGGCCATGGCCAGGCGCGAGGCAATGATCTTGCGCTCGACCACGTCGTCGCCGATCAGCTGCAGCTCGAGGCTGAAGGCCTTGGGTGCGGGCTCCGGTTCGGCCGCGGGCTGGGACGCTCGCCGCAGGGCTCGCCGGGTCTTTTCCACCCAGCGGCTGCGCCGGGCCTCGAAGTGGACGCGCGCGTCGCGCCGCTGGTGCGCCTCGCGCGAGCTCGGCGCCTTGTCCACCTGCTCCTGCAGCCGGTCGCCGATGGCCTCGGCCAGCCGAGCGAGGCTGTTGTCGATGTCTTCGACAAAGCGCTCGCGCACGCGACGCGCCAGGGCGTCGGGAGAGCTGGGCGCCGGGGCGGTCAAGCGGTCCTCGGCAGACTCAGACGGTGGCGCCCGCGTTCGGGTCGTTCGGATCGCCCTCGCGCCGCGGCGTGGCTTTCACCAGGTCTTCGCGCTTGACGCCCAGCCACATGGCGATGGCCGCGGCGACGAAGACCGAGGAATAGATGCCGAACAGGATGCCGATGGTCAGCGCCAGCGCGAAGTAGTAGAGCGTCGCACCGCCGAACAGCAGCATGGACAGCACCATGATCTGCGTGGAACCGTGGGTGATGATGGTGCGGCTGATGGTGGAGGTGATCGCATGGTCGATCACTTCCTCGGTGTTCATCTTCCGGAAGCGTCGGAAGGCCTCCCGGATCCGGTCGAAGATCACCACCGACTCGTTCACCGAGTAGCCCAGCACGGCCAGCACCGCCGCCAGCACGGCCAGCGAGAACTCCCACTGGAAGAAGGCGAAGAAGCCCAGGATGATGATGACGTCGTGCAGGTTGGCCAGGATGGCCGCCACCGCGAACTTCCACTCGAAGCGGAAGGCCAGGTAGATCATGATGCCCACCACCACCATGGCCAGGGCGAGCAGGCCGTCCACCGCGAGCTCCTCGCCGACCGAGGGCCCCACGAACTCCGTGCGCTGCAGGTTCACGCTGGGGTCCTGTGCCCGCAGCGCGGCGAGCACGCGCTCGCTCTGCTGCGCCGAGCTCACGCCTTTTTGCGCCGGCAGCCGGATCATGACGTCGCGGGCCGTGCCGAAGCTCTGGACCTGCACGTCGGTGAAGCCCAGTCCGGCGACGGTCTGGCGGATCGGCTCGACCGCGGCCGGCTGGCTGTAGCTCACCTGCATCACGGTGCCGCCGGTGAATTCCACCGACAGGTGCAGGCCGCGCGTGAGCAGGAAGAACACCGCCGCGGCGAAGGTGAGGAAGGAGATGATGTTGAAAATCAGCGCGTGCCGCATGAACGGGATGTCGCGCCGGATCCTGAAGAACTCCACTTGCTGCCTTCCTTATCGGCCGTTGGCCCGTGTCAGGGTGTCGCCGGCGCCCGGCCGCCAGACGGTGCCGATGGCCACCGACTTGAGCTTCTTCTGGCGCCCGTACCAGAAATTGACCAGCCCCCGCGAGAAGAACACGGCCGAGAACATGGACGTGAGAATACCGATGGTGTGCACGACTGCAAAGCCGCGCACGGGTCCTGAGCCAAAAGCCAACAGCGCCACCCCGGCGATCAGCGTCGTCACGTTGGAGTCCAGGATGGTCGCCCAGGCCCGGTCGTAGCCCACGTTGATGGCCGTCTGCGGCGCCGCGCCACCGCGCAGCTCCTCGCGGATCCGCTCGTTGATCAGCACGTTGGAATCGATCGCCATGCCCAGGGCCAGCGCCATGGCCGCCATGCCGGGCAAGGTGAGCGTGGCCTGCAGCATGGAGAGCACCGCCACCAGCAGCAGCAGGTTGACCGCCAGCGCCAGGCCGGAGAACAGGCCGAAGACCGCGTAGTAGGCGACCATGAAGGCCACGATGGCGGCAAAGCCCCAGGCCACGCTGTTGAAGCCCTTGGCGATGTTCTCGGCGCCGAGGGTCGGGCCGATGGTCAGCTCCTCGATGATCTCCATGGGCGCGGCCAGCGAGCCGGCGCGCAGCAGCAGGGCCAGGTCGGCGGCCTCGTTGACGGTCATGGAGCCGGAGATCTGGAAGCGGTTGCCGAGTTCGCCCTGGATCACCGGCGCCGTGAGCACCTCGCCGCGGCCCTTCTCGAACAGCAGGATGGCCATGCGCTTCTTGAGGTTCTCGCGGCTCGTGTCGCGCATGATGCGCCCGCCCTTGGCATCGACCGTGAGGTCCACCTTGGGCTGCTGGGTCTGCGAGTCGAAGCCGGGCTGGGCATCCGTGAGGCTGTCGCCGGTCAGGATGACCTGCTTCTTCACGATCACGGGGCGGCCTTCCCGGTCCATGAAGCGCTCGGAGCCGAAGGGCACCGGCCCGGAGCCGAGTTCGGCCGCCCGCGCCTCGGCGCTTTCGTCCACCAGCCGCATCTCCAGCGTGGCGGTGCGGCCCAGGATGTCCTTGGCCTTGGCGGTGTCCTGCACGCCGGGGAGCTGGACGACGATGCGGTCCAGCCCCTGCTGCTGGATCACGGGCTCGGCCACGCCGAGCTCGTTGATCCGGTTGTGCAGCGTGGTGATGTTCTGCTTGAGGGCCTGCGCCTGCACCTGGCGCGCCGCTTCCGGCCGCAGCGTGGCCACGAGCCGGGTGGTTTCGCCCTGCGCGCGCTCGGTGAGCTGGAAGTCCGCGAACTGGTCGGCCACCAGGCGGCGAACGCGCTCGGCGGTGGCGGCATCACGGACGGTGATCTCGATGGACTGGCCTTCGCGGCTGATGCCGCCGTGGCGGATGCCGGCCTCGCGCATCTGGGTGCGCAGGTCGCCCGCGATGGCGTCCGCCCGCTGCGTCAGGGCCGCCTGCATGTCCACCTGCAGCATGAAGTGCACACCGCCGCGCAGGTCCAGGCCGAGGTACATGGGCTTGGCATTGATGGCCGACAGCCAGGAGGGCGAGGCCGAGACCAGGTTCAGGGCCACGATGTAGCCCGGGTCCGCCGGGTCCGGCACCAGGGTGCGCTGCAGCAGGTCGCGCACCTTCAGCTGCGTCTCCGGCGTGTCCACGCGCACGCGCAGCGAACCGTTCTCCAGGGTGATCGACTCCGGCTGCACCTGCGCCTGGGCCAGCGCCTGCTCCACCCGGGCCAGGGTGGTGGTGTCCACCTTGACCGTGGCCTTGCCGGGCGAGACCTGGACGGCCGGTGCCTCGCCGAAGAAATTGGGCAGGGCATAGAGGATGCCCACCAGAAGCGCGACCACCAGGATCGCGTACTTCCAAACCGGATAGCGGTTCATGACTTCCTTACTTGAGGGTGCCCTTCGGGAGCACCTGCACCACGGCGCTGCGCTGCAGCTGGATCTCGACGCCGCTGGCGATCTCGACACCGATGTAGGTGTCGCCGACACGGGACACGCGGCCGAGGATGCCGCCCGCCGTGGCGACTTCGTCACCCTTGGCCAGGGCCTCGACCATGGCCTTGTGTTCCTTCTGCCGCTTCATCTGGGGGCGGATCATGATGAAGTAAAGCACCACGAACATCAGCACCAGCGGCAGCATCTGCGTGAGCAGCGAGGGCGTGCTGCCGGCGGCAGCGGGCGCGGTCTGGGCGAAGGCGGACGAGATGAACACGAGGGCTCCTGGAGGGTTGTTGTCTGGAGTCGCGGTGGCGGCCAAAGTGCCCTGGGCAGGCGCGATCGCGCCGACCGCTCGGCGAAAGTCGGGGATTGTATGTCCCGGGCAGGCCCCGGCCGTCGGAGCGGCCCGGCCGAGACTCAGGCGGCCAGGCGCTCGCCGGGGCGCTGGCCGCGCCACTGCGCCATGAGCGACTGCCAGCGCTCGCGGGCAGGGCCGAGGTGCCGCTCCTTGACGTGCCCGAAGCCGCGGATCTGCTCGGGAATGCGGGCGATCTCCAGCGCGAGCCCGTGGGTGTCGGCGCGCAGCCCGGCGGTCAGCGCCTCGAGGTCGTGCCGGTACTGCGCGATCAAGGCCCGTTCGGTGCGGCGCTCCTCGGTGTAGCCGAAGGGATCGAGCGCGGTACCCCGCAGCCCGCGCAGGCGGGCCAGCAGCCGGAAGGCCAGCAGCATCGAGGGGCCATAGCGGCGCTTCTGCAGCTCGCCCTTCTCGTTGCGCTTGGCCAGCAGCGGCGGCGCGAGATGGAAGTGAACGGTGTAGTCGCCCTCGAACTGGGCGGCGATGCGTTCCTGGAAGCCCGTGTCGGCATGCAGCCGGGCGACCTCGTACTCGTCCTTGTAGGCCATGAGCTTGAAGAGGTTGCGTGCGACGGCTTCGGCCAGGCGCGTGGAGTTCAGCGGCGCCTCGGCCTGGCGCACCCGCTCCACGAAGTCGGTGTATTCGCGGGCATAGCGGGCGTCCTGGTAGGCCGTGAGGAAGCTCGCGCGGCGCTCGACGACGGCCTCCAAGGTCTCACGCCGGTGCAACTGCACCACCTGGCCCGGCTGCAGCAGCTTCTCGACGCCGGCAGCGTCGTGGGCGGCGCGGCGGCCCCAGGTGAAGGCCGCCTTGTTCGCCTCGACGGCCACGTTGTTCAGTTCGATGGCCCGCATCAGCGCTTCCAGCCCCACGGGGATCCAGCCCCGCTGCCAGGCGTAGCCCAGCATCATGGGATTGACGAAGATGCTGTCGCCCATGAGCCCGGAGGCCACCGCCTCGGCGTTGAAGCCGCCCACCCGTGCCGCGCCCACGGCGCGGACGATTTCCGCCGCGCAGGCGTCGCTGGGGTTGGCCCATTCGGTGTCGCGCACGAAGGCGGCGGTGGGCGTGCTGTGCGCGTTCAGGGCCACGTGCGTGCGACCTTCGCGCATGCGCAGCAGGGTCTCCTTGCCGGCGGTGACGATGGGGTCGCAGCCGATCACGAGGTCGGCCCCGGCCATGCCCACGCGGGTGGTCCGGATCGCCTCCAGCCGCTCGCCGATCAGCACGTGGCTCCACGTGGCGCCGCCCTTCTGCGCCAGGCCGGCCGCGTCCTGCGTGACGACGCCCTTGCCCTCCAGGTGCGCCGCCATGCCGAGCAGCTGCCCGATGGTGATGACCCCCGTGCCGCCCACGCCGGCGACGACGATGCCCCAGGGCGCGTCCAGCGCGGGCAACGTGGGCAGCGGCAGCTCGCCCAGCGAGAAGGGCGAGATGGCCGCGGCCTTCGCCTTCTTCTTCATCTGCCCGCCCTCCACGGTGACGAAGCTCGGGCAGAAGCCCTTGAGGCAGCTGGTGTCCTTGTTGCAGGTGCTCTGGTTGATGGTGCGCTTGCGCCCGAAGGGCGTCTCCAGCGGCTCGACGGACAGGCAGTTGGACTTCACGCCGCAGTCGCCGCAGCCCTCGCAGACCAGCTCGTTGATCATGACCCGCACGGCCGGATCCACCATCTTGCCGCGCTTGCGCCGGCGCCGCTTCTCGGTGGCGCAGGTCTGGTCGTAGACGATGGCGGTGGTGCCGGGGATCTCGCGGAACTCGCGCTGGATGCGGTCCAGCTCGTCGCGGTGGAAGACGGCCACGCCCGAAGGCAGGGGCGCATCGTCGTACTTGTGCGGCTCGTCGCTCACGATGACCTGACGCGCCACCCCCTCGGCCTGCAGGCTCTGGACGATCTGCATCACCGAGTGGCCCTCGGGGCGCTCGCCGACCTGCTGGCCGCCGGTCATGGCGACGGCGTCGTTGTAGAGGATCTTGTAGGTGATGTTCACGCCCGCGGCGATCGACTGGCGGATGGCGAGCAGGCCGCTGTGGAAGTAGGTGCCGTCGCCGAGGTTGGCGAAGACGTGCTTCTCGTGCGTGAAGGGCTGCTGGCCGACCCAGGGCACGCCCTCGCCGCCCATCTGCGTGAAGCCGATGGTGCTGCGGTCCATCCAGGTGGCCATGAAGTGGCAGCCGATGCCGGCCATGGCGCGCGAGCCCTCGGGCACCACCGTGGAGGTGTTGTGCGGGCAGCCCGAGCAGAACCAGGGCGCGCGGTCGGCCTTGACCTCCAGCGCCTGCATGGAGCGCTCCTTGGCCTCCAGGATGGCCAGCTGCGCATCGAGCCGGGCGGCGGTGTCGGCGTCGACGCCCAGCTTCTTCAGCCGCCGGGCGATGGCCCGCGCGATCAGCGCCGGGGAGAGGTCCGCATTGGCCCGCAGCAGCGTGTCGGCGCTGGGATTGGGCTTGGACCACTCGCCGCCCGAGTAGTCGCCTTCGACCTCGTCGAACTTGCCCAGCACGTTGGGCCGCACGTCGCTGCGCCAGTTGTACAGCTCCTCCTTGAGCTGGTACTCGATGACCTGGCGCTTTTCCTCCACCACCAGGATCTCGCGCAGCCCGGTGGCGAACTGGCGCGTGATCTGGGCTTCCAGCGGCCACACCACGGCCACCTTGTGCAGCCGGATCCCCAGGCGCCGGCAGGCTTCGTCGTCCAGGCCCAGGTCGGCCAGGGCCTGGCGGGTGTCGTTGTAAGCCTTGCCGCTGGCGATGATGCCGAAGCGGTCCTGCGGCCCTTCGATCACGTTGTGGTTCAGGCGGTTGGCGCGGATGTAGGCCAGGGCCGCGTACCACTTGAAGTCGAAGAGGCGCGCCTCCTGTTCGAGCGCCGTATCCGGCCAGCGGATGTGCACGCCGCCCGGTGGCATGGCGAAATCGGTGGGCAGCGCGATGCGCACGCGCGCCGGGTCGATGACGGCCGTGGCGCTGGACTCGACGATCTCCTGGATGGTCTTCATGCCGGTCCACACGCCGGCGTAGCGGCTCATGGCGAAGGCGTGGATGCCCAGGTCCAGGATCTCCTGCACGCTGGTGGGGAAGAACACCGGCAGGCCGCAGGCCTTGAAGATGTGGTCGCTCTGGTGGGCGGCGGTGGAGCTCTTGGCGACGTGGTCGTCGCCGGCCACCGCGATGACGCCGCCCCAGGGGGTGGTTCCGGCCATGTTGGCGTGCTTGAAGACGTCGGCGCTGCGGTCCACGCCCGGGCCCTTGCCGTACCAGATGCCGAAGACGCCGTCGTAGCGGTTGGCGCCCTCCGGCGCGAAGCCCAGCTGCTGCGTGCCCCACACGGCCGTGGCGGCGAGTTCCTCGTTGACGCCCGGCTGGAACACCACCTGGCTGGCCTCCAGGTACTTGCGCGCGGCCCACAGCGCCTGGTCATAGCCGCCCAGCGGCGAGCCGCGGTAGCCGCTGACGAAGCCGGCCGTATTGCGCCCGGCGATGGCATCGCGGCGCCGCTGCAGCATGGGCAGCTTGACCAGCGCCTGCACGCCGCTCATGAAGGCCTGCCCCTGGTCCAGGGCGTACTTGTCGTCGAGCGTGACGTTTTCCAGGGCGTGGCGGACCGATTCGGGCAGCGGTGCGTTCATGGCGGGGCGTGTCTCCAGTCGTGGCGCGCAGCGAAGCCGCGCAGGCTTGTGCTTTTGCCGCAGTGTAGGGTGCCCGCCCGGATATGTCTTTGCTTTCTTTGCCGTGAACTGGCTACCATGAGCAAGATTCTTTCTGCCATCCGTGCCAAATGGAAACACTCGATAAGTTCGATCTGCTCATCCTGCGTGAGCTGCAGAACGATGGCCGCCTGACCAACACCGAGCTGGCCCAGCGGGTGGGGCTGTCGGCCGCGCCCTGCTGGCGGCGCGTGCGGGCGCTGGAGGAGGCCGGCTACATCCAGGGCTACCGGGCGGTGATCGACCGCCAGAAGATCGGCCTGGGCGTGCTGGCCTTCGTCCGCCTGGACGCCGAGCGCAACACCGGGGAGGGCACGCGGCAGATGGAGGAGGCCATCCGCCGCATCCCGGAGATCGTCTCGTGCCACTACATCAGCGGCACCGGCACCTTCGAGCTGCAGGTGGTCTCGCGCGACCTGGCGAGCTTCTCGCAGTTCGCGCGCGAGGTGCTGATCAACCTGCCCAACGTGAAAGACCTCCACACCAGCTTTTCGCTGGGGGAGGTCAAGACCAGCAGCGCGTGGCCGCTGGGGCATCTCAAGGGGTCTTAGTTGTTGTTCAGGACGGCCGTGCCATCGGCGGCGACCAGCCCGCCATCGTTGCGGGTGATCACGACGGTGGCCGAACGCGGGCGGGCGTTGGCGCCGCCGGCACCGTAGCCGGCATTGCCCGGCCAGTGGCTCACGTACTTGCCCGGATCGCCGATGTCGGCCTTGACGATGGTCTCGCCCGGGTGCTGGATGTTGACGAAGAGCGCGCGGCCGTCGGGCGTCTCGCAGATGCCGGTGATCTCGCAGTCCACCGGGCCGACCAGGAAGCGTCGCAGCGTGGAGGCCGTGGGCTTGGCGCCGACGCGGGCGTTCACCGTCACGGTGCTGCCGTCGCCCTTGGTGTAGTTCAGGGGCACGACCTCGCCGTCGCCGACCGAGCCGGGGATGCCCACCAGCATCATGCAGTTGGTGACGTCGGTGTAGGCGCCGTCGTCGGTCTGGATGAAGCACAGGCCGGTCTTGGGGCTGAACCACAGGCCGTCCGGCGCGGAGAAGTCCTGGTCGGCGGTGAGCGCCGAGAGGTTCACCTTGGCGAGGTCGGCGCCGGCTTCGGCGCCGAACAGGTACACGTCCCAGGTGAAGGCGGTGGCGGCCGTCTCCGAGCCGTTCTCGCGCAGGCGCAGGATGTGGCCGTGGACGTTACCGGCCGAACCGGTGACGCCGGCCTTGGCATCGGTGTAGCTGCGCGGGTTGGCCGCGTCCACCGCCATCTGCGAGCTGCTCGCGGGCTCCAGCTTGCGGTTGCTGTTGTTGGTGAGCGTGTAGTAGACCTCGCCGGTGACCGGATGCACCGCGCACCACTCGGGACGGTCCATCTTCGTTGCGCCCACGGCGTCGGCGGCCAGGCGTGCATTCACCACCACGTCGGCCTGGTCGGCGAAGTCGTAGGTCGCGTAGTTGGCGATGTCCAGGTTGGCGATGGACAGCTCGATCCAGTTGCCGGTGCCGTCGGCGTTGAACCTGGCCACGTACAGCTTGCCCGCGTCCAGGTACTTGTCACCGGTGGTGATGCGGTTGGCCGGGTCGGCATCCGCCGCCGACCAATTGGCGCTGGAGACGAACTTGTAGATGTACTCGCCGCGCGAGTCGTCGCCCATGTACACGGCCAGCGGCTTGCCGGCGCTCACCTTGCCGAAGGAGGCGCTCTCGTGCGCGAAGCGGCCCAGCGCGGTGCGCTTGCGGATCGCCTGGGTCTTGTCGTACGGGTCCATCTCGACGATGTAGCCGAAGGTGTTGAGCTCGTTGCGGTAGTCGTCGGTGTCCGCGGCGCCCGTCTGGCTGATGTTCCAGCGCGCGTAAACGTCACCGGCGCCGCCGGTTTCCCAACCATGGCGGCTGGCCGCGCCGGCATTGCGGCCGTAGCGGCGCAGCGAGACCACGCTCCTGGCGGTGGCGCCGCCGCGGGCCGTGTCGTCGGCCGCGGCGCGGGTGAAGTAGCCGGCCCAGTTCTCCTCGCCGGTGAGGAAGGTGCCCCAGGGCGTGCTGCCGGTGCCGCAGTTGTTGATGGTGCCGCGGGTCTGCGTGCCATCGGCGGAGTACCGGGTGACCATCAGCGCGTTGCCGCGGGCCGGGCCGAGGATCTGCACCGGCGTGAGCGGGGTGACGCGGCGGTTGAAGCCGGAGGCCGCCTGGACCGCATGACCGCTGGCACCGCGCCGCACCTCGACGACCGACAGGCCGTGGATGGCGATCTCGCGGTCGACCTCGGCAGCCGGTCGGGGCAGGGTGTCCGTGCCGCCGTCGGCATGGAGGTAGGTCGAGGCCAGGCCCGAGTGGCTGGTCGCCTCGTGGTTCATGGCGATCAGGCCACGCTCCGAGCCGGCGGGGTCGCGCGCGGTGCCGGCGGCGTTCAGGCCGAAGTACTCCATGCCGTCGTGGTGGTCGCCGGCGCGCTTGTCGAAGTCGGTGTCGGTGCCGTCGTTCTTGTAGGCGGGCGTGGCGCCGTCGATCGGGTCGCCCAGCGCGTAGATCACCTTCGCGGTGTAGCCGGCGGGCACGACCACGGTGTCGGCAAGGCTCTTGGGCACGGCTTCGAAGCCGAGGGTGATGGGGGTGGGCGCGGGGGCCGGGGCCGGGGCGGCGGCCGGGGGCGCGAGGGCGTCGTCACCGCCGCCGCAGGCGCTCACGCCGAAACTCGCGAGCACGGCGCTGCCGGCTCCGCCGACGCCCAGGCGCATGGCCGAACGCCGCGACAGGCGCGCGTCCAGGATCTCGTTGAGGCTGGGGTTGCTGCTCGTGTTGCAGTCTTCGGTCTCGGGCAGGTGGGTGGTGTTCATCGTTCGTTACTCAAGCGTCGTTCAGGACGGCGCGAGCGTAGGAACGGTCGATGACACGCCCATGGCGGGCGCGTGACGGAACGGTGAAACCGGTTCAGCGACTCGCCTGGTCGATGCTCCCGGGCGGCTGCAGCCCACGCGGCCAGAGCGCCCACAGGCGCAGCGGCTGCTTCAGGCGACCAGCCACCTCGCCGGCCTGCGCGCCCCAGCCCACGAACCAGTCGGCGCGCACCGCGCCGACGATGGCGCTGCCGGTGTCCTGCGCCATCACGAGCCGGTTCAGCGCCACCTGCGGCCCCGGCGAGGCGAGCCACACCGGGGTGCCATAGGGCACGCTCTCCTTGTCGACCGCGATGGAGCGCCCGGGCGTGAGCGCCACGCCCTGCGCACCGCGCGGGCCGAAGCCGGCGTCGAATTCGCTCAGCGGCTCTTCGCGGAAGAACACCGTGCGCGGGTTGCTCCAGAGCATCTCCTGCACGCGCTGCGGGTTGGCGCGGACCCAGGCCTTGATGCCCGGCCAGGACGCATCGCGCACGGCGCCCTGCTGCAGCAGCCAGCCGCCCACGCTGCGATAGGGATGGTCGTTGCTGCCGGCGTAGGCCAGGCGCACAAGGCGCCGGCTTCCGTCCGCTTCGGTGACCAGCAGGCGGCCGCTGCCCTGGATCTGCAGCATGAGGGCATCGACCGGGTCGGCCAGCCAGGCGATCTCGCGCCCGCGCAGCAGGGCGCGCGCCTGCGGCAGGGTGTCGATCTCCTGCCGGCTGTACCACGGGCGCTGGCGGCCGTGCCCCTCGGGCAGGGCGTGCAGGGGCACCTCGAAGCCGGGGCCGGCCTGCCGGCGCGCCTCGAACAGGGGCTCGTAGTAGGCGGTGAGCAGGCCCTCGGCCGGGCCGGAGTGCGGCTCGATGCGCCAGGGCTGCAGGCGCTCACGCATCCACGCGCGCTGTTCCTCGGGCGTGCCGATGGCCAGGCGCCGTACCTCGGGGCACAGGGCCGCGAGCGGCACCGGCGGGCGCTCGCAGCTTCGCAGCCAGGCGTTCCAGGCTTCGTGCAGCGGATCCTGGTCGAAGCCGACCAGCTCGGTCCAGGGCACGGGCGTCCAGCGGCTGCGCGAGGCGGTCACGGGCACGGCGGGCGCCGGTGAGGCGGGCGGCGCCGGCTGGGCGAGCGGCGGCGGCTGGAGAGGCGGCTGGAGCGGTGGCTGCGGGACCGGCGAAGCATTCGGCGCACCCGGCGGGTCCGGCCACTGCGGCACGCCGCCGCAGCCCGCGAGCGTTCCTACAATCGCCCATGCCATCGTCCACCGTGCCACTCGTCTCATGCTGCTGATTCTGCTGGAAGCCCTGCTCGCGCTCGTGGTGCTGGTGGGCATCGTGTGGTGGACCATGTTCTCGGGCCGGCCCAAGGGCGAGCCGCCGCGCCAGGACGACACGCCGCCGGGGGACGATCCGCCGCGTCCCTGAGCCTCAGGCATCGGCATCGCGAAGGGCGTTGGCCAGTTCCACCGCCGACTTCACGTCCATCTTGTCGAACACGCGCGAGCGGTGCACTTCCACCGTGCGCACGCTGATGTCCAAAGCGTCGGCGATCAGCTTGTTCGGAAGCCCCCGGGCGACCAGCTGCATCACGTCGCGCTCGCGCTGCGTCAGCTCGCCCAGGCGCTGCTGCAGACCCTGCCGCCGCCGCTGGCGTTCGAGCACCCGGGCCGATTGCGCCAGCGCCTGCTCGATGCGGTCCACCAGGGCGTTGTCCGAGAAAGGCTTCTCGCAGAAGTCGAAGGCGCCGCGCTTGACCATGCCCACCGCCGTGGGCACGTCGGCGTGGCCGGTCAGGAAGATGACCGGCATGGCCTCGATGCGCCCCTGCTCGGCGAGCTTGTCGAACAGCGCCAGGCCGCTGGTGCCGGGCATGCGCACGTCCAGCAGCAGGCAGCAGGGCTGCGTCTGCGTGGCGCCCCGCGCGAGCAGGGCCTCGAACTGGCCCGCGCTGGCGAAGCATTCGCTGGCCAGGCGCCGCGACCGCAGCAACCAGGCCAGGGCCTCGCGCACGGACGCGTCGTCATCGACGATGTAGACCATGGCATCGAGGACAGGTTGCATGCGGCGTGAAGCTGGATCAGGCGGTGTCCGCCGCGTTGGCGGCGGTGTGTTCTGCGGCGGCGGCTGTGCGCTCGGCACCGGCCTCGGCCACCGGCAGGGTGAAGCGGAAGATCGTACCCTGCGGCAGGTGGGGCTCGAACACCAGCGCCCCCCCGTGCTGCTCCACCACCGTGCGGCACAGGGACAGGCCCAGGCCCATGCCCTCGGCCTTGGTGGTGAAGAAAGGCGTGAACAGCTGCTGGCGCACCTGGGCGGAGATGCCCGGTCCCACGTCGATCACCGAGAACTCCACCCAGCGCTTGGCCGCTCCCTCGCCCGGGTTCACGGCGCGCGCCTGGATGGTGAGGGACGGCCGCAGCACGCGCGCCTCGTCCATGGCCTGCATGGCGTTGCGCGCCAGATTGAGCAGCACCTGTTCGACCATGGTGCGGTCGCACATCACGCGCGCGAGGCCCGCGGGCAGGCGCGTGACCACGCTCACGCCGAGCTTGCGCGCCTGCAAGGTCACCAGCGGCATGACGGCATCGACCAGCGCCTGCGGCGACGTGGGCTCGCGGTCCTGGTCGCGCCGCCGCACGAAGTCGTGCACGCTCTTGATCACCTTGCCCGCGCGCTCGGCCTGCTGCGCGATGCGCTGCAAGGCACCTTCCAGGTTCTCGCCGTCGCCCGCACGCAGCAGGTTCAGGGAGCCGGTGGCGTAGCTGGAGATCGCGGCCAGGGGCTGGTTGAGCTCGTGACTGAGCAGCGACGCCATCTCGCCCACGGTGGCCAGGCGGGCGGTCGCCTGCAGCCGCTCCTGGCTGGCACGCGAGAGTTCCTCGATGCGCCGCTGCTCGGAAATGTCCAGGAATGCGCTCATCCAGCCGGTCTGCGCGCCCTGCGCGTTGATCAGCGGCGCCTCGATGATCAGCACCGGAAAGCGCGAGCCGTCCTTGCGCATGAAGACCGACTCGAAGCCGTTGCGCGGCGGCGAGTGCTGCCCGGTCAGGCGCACCTCCTGGCGCGTCTGGTATTCCCCCGCCAGCTCCGGCGGCCAGTAGGGCGCCGGCAGGGAACGCCCGAGCAGTTCCTCGGCGCTGAAGCCCACCATGTCGCAGAAGGCGGGATTGACGTAGGTGATGCGCCCTTCCAGGTCGCGTGCGCGCAGGCCCGTGACCAGCGAGTCCTCCATGGCCTTGCGGAAGGCGAGCGCATCGGCCAGGTCGTGCTCGACCTGCACGCGCCGGCGCACGTCCTTGACCAGGATGGACAGCACCGCCACCAGCGTGATCGACATGGCCGTGACCAGCGCGGTGAGCACGTTGGGGAACAGGTCGGGCACGGCGCGCCAGCTCTCCATGCGCAGCACGATGGTGTTGCCCGGCAGGTCGAGCAGCTGCTGCGACTGGAAGGTGCGGTTGCCGCGCTGCTTGACCCCGTGCAGGGCCAGGCGGGTGCCGTCGGCTTCGTTGAAGGAGATCTGCTGGCTGCGCGTGAGCTGCGCGCCGACCATGGTGGCCAGGATCTCGGAGAGCGAGTAGGTCGCCACCACGTAGCCCGTGAGCTCGCCGGACTGGACCTGCGGCAGGCACAGGTCCATCACCTCCATGCCCAGGCCGTCCGCCTGCGGCACGAAGTAGCTGGCCGAATAGGCCGGGCCGCCGCCGCGCCGGGCCTGCGCGCAGGCCAGCGCCAGGTCCTGCTGCGCCTGCGGCCGGCCCAGTCGCTCGAAGACGGGCATGAGGTAGGGCGTCTCGGCCACCGCCAGCGGGTTCAGCTGCGCGTCGCGCCACTCGATGCGAAGCCACTCGCGCTGCTCGCGCAGCAGCCGCGCCGCGTCGAGCAGCCAGGCCTGCGGGTCGGCCCGCGAGCTTTGCAGTGCCTGCAGGCTCTGTGCGTTGCGCGCGAGCCCGGCCCGGATGTCCGCGGCCGCGGCGGCGGCGTCGCGGTCCAGGTTGGACTGCACATGGCTCGCCTCGTAGCGTCCGGCCAGCCAGACCAGCAGGCCCAGCAGCGCGGCGACGAGCGCCAGGAGGAGCACCCACAGCAGCGAGCGCGAGCCGAAGCCGAAGTGGCGCGGCGCGCCGCCGGCCGCGCGCCGCCAGCTGGACAGGGGCAGGATGGCGCTCACCTACAGCACCCGGTGCGTGAGCGCCGGCAGCTGTTCGCGAAGCTGCTGCTGCCGCTGGGCGTTCAGCGAGGCGATCAGCACGCCCGCGCCCTCGGACGCGTGGCAGGCGAGCACGACGCCCCAGGGGTCCACGGCCATGGAATGGCCCCAGGTGCGGCGGCCGTTCTCGTGCGTGCCGCCCTGCGCCGGGGCCAGCACCCAGGCCAGGTTCTCGACCGCCCGGGCGCGCAGCAGCGTCTCCCAGTGGGCCTGCCCGGTGGTGTGGGTGAAGGCACTCGGGACCAGCAGCACGTCGGCCCCGCGCGCGGCCAGGTCGCGGTACAGCTCGGGAAAGCGCAGGTCGTAGCAGACCGACAGGCCGATGCGCCAGGTGCGGCCGTCCCGCGCCGGCAGCTCGAAGACCACCGGCTCGCGGCCGGCCTCGATCACCCGCGCCTCGTCGTAGCGTTCGCGGCCGTTGTCGAAGCAGAACAGGTGGATCTTGTCGTAGCGGGCCACGCGCTCGCCCGTCGGCGAGAACACCAGGCTCGTGTTGCGCACGTGCTCCGCGGAGTCGGCGCGCAGCGGCAGCGTGCCGCCGACGATCCAGAGCCCGAACTCGCGCGCGCAGGCCGCGAGGAAGTCCTGGATGGGCCCGTGGCCGAGGTCCTCGCGCACCTGCAGCTTGTCGCTGTCGCGATGGCCCATGAGGCAGAAGTACTCCGGCAGCACGGCCAGCTCCGCGCCCTCGGAAGCGGCGCGGGCCAGCAGGCGCCGGGCCTCCCGCAGGTTGTCCTCCAGGACGGTGGACGAGACCATCTGCACCACGGCGGCGACGAGCGGCATGTCAGTGACTCCTTAGTCCGATGAAACCGAGAAATCGGCTGTGCGTGGGCACCTGCGCGGGGCGCCATCTAGGCGCAAAGCGCAGCCGGGTTGGACACCCGGCGAGCATTTGCAACGACGAGGGCGCCCCGCGCAGGTGCCCACCCTTCGGGCAGGGGTTTGGCAGGGCGCGCTGCGTCGTTGCGCCCCTTGCCGAGGCCACCGGCCTCGGCAGCGGGCCGCGCCTAGCCGCCCGCCCTGCCAGACCCCTGCGCACAGCCGATTTCTCGGTTTCATCGGACTAGCGCCCCGGGCGCCGTGTGGACCGCCCCGGCACGCGCCTGCGCACGCGCTTCGGCCCGGCGGTCGATGCGGGTGACCTGGGGGTCGGTCCAGGTCCCGTGGATGTGGAATTCCTGGGTCGCGGCCCGCATCAGCGGCTCGCGCAGGAACATCTGCGCCAGGAAGGTGCCCAGGCCGATGGCCGGGTTGATCATCCCGGCCACCAGCGAGGCCGTGCCGGCGTTGATCTCGGGCACCACCACCACCTTCAGGTCCTGCGTCTCGCGCGCGATGTCGGCGCGGCCTTCCATCAGCACCGCGGCGTTGACGCCCTTCATCTGCAGATTGTTGGTCGTGGCCACGCCCTGCTCGATGGCGACGTGCCCGCGCACGAAGTCGAAGGCGAAGCCGGTGGAGAACACATCGCGGAAATCGAGCGTGAGGCGCCGTGGCAGCGCCTGCAGGCTCAGCACGCCCAGCAGCTTGGCCAGGCCCGGGTCGGCCTTGAGGAACTGCCCGGACTCGATGTTGACGGCCATGTTGCCGCTCATGCTGGGGTAGTCCATCGACAGCGGCGAGCCGGCCCAGGCCACCTGGCCTTCGAGCTTGCCGCGCCCGCGCCGCACCACGCCGGGCATGCCCAGGCGCGCCAGCAGCGCGCCGGAGTCCTGGATGTCCATGCGGAAGTTCATCACCGTGCGGCGCCGCTCGGGCACGCCGGGCCGGCCGGTGTCCAAGCCAAGGGCGGCCCAGTTGCCGCTGGCGCTGAAGCTGGCCTCCGGCATGGACAGGCTCAGGCGGGTCAGGCGCCATTCCGGCACACCCGCGGCATTGCGGTTGCTGGCCTCGATCTCCAGGCGGCCCAGGTCGCGCCCGCGCAGTTCGAAGTCCTCCACCACCACGTCCAGGGTGGGCATGCTGGCCGGCTGCTCGTCCAGCAGGCTCTCGACCTCCTTGGCGGCAGCCGCCTCCAGCGACAGGCGGGAGAGCCGCGCGAGCACGCGCCCGGCCTGGCGCTGGGACGCCTCGCGGTATTCCACATAGCCATTGAGCTGGCGCGCATCGACGTTGGCGCGCCAGACCGATCCCTCGCGCGAGCCGCCGACCACCACGTCGTTGAGCGTGCGCCCCTGGGCAGTGAGCTCGCGGGCGCGCACGGCCATGACGGTAGGCAGGTAGTCCGAGGCCGCCGTCGATCCGGACGCGCTGCCCTTGCGCGGCCCGGGCGAGGGGCCGGACAGACCCTCCAGCACCGACTCCCAGGCATCGACGCTGAAGCTCGCGAGCCGGATGTTGGCCAGCACGCCGCGGTCCGGCAGCGGCGCCGCCTCGCCCTCGGCCAGACCCACGGCCAGCGCGCCGCGCAGCACCCGCGGCTCCTGCGTGGAGACGTCCCGCACATAGCGGGCGCTGAGGATGCGCCCCAGCTCCAGCGTGAGCTGGTCGCTGGCCGGCCGAGCGCCGGGCAGCGCACGCAGCTCGAAGCGCAGCGGCAGCGGAGCCTCGGCCGGCTTGCCCAGCGGCGCCGGCAGGTCCAGGGCCAGGCCCTGCAGGTCGCTGGCGACCACCACGTCGGTGCCTTCGGGGCGCAGGCCGAGCGTGGCGCTGTAGCTGGCCGCCCCGCTGGCCCGGCGCGCCAGCCCGGCGAGCGAGCCGGCCGCCTCACCCCACTCGCGCAGGCCCTCGGCCGTGGCCGTGCCCTGCAGGCGCACCACGGTGCCCGGCTCGGTCGAGCCGGCGGGCAGGTCGCGGCTGCCGCCCTCGATGCGCAGGTCGCCGCCCAGGGCCCGCGCCTGGACGCCCGAGAGGTTGAAGCCGGCGTCGCTGAAGCCGACCACGCCCCGCGCCCGCGCGAGCAGCGGAAGGTCCGGACGCAGCCGCACGTCGTTGCCCCCCAGGGTGACGCTGCCCTGCACGCGGGACTGGTCCATGTGGGCCAGCGGCAGGGCCAGGCGCAGGCGCACCTCGGCCGCACCGCCGGCGCTGGCGCGGCCCAGGGGCTGTTCGAGGCGGGCCGCGACCGGGGTGGCGTTGAAGATCGCCAGCGACTCCGCGAGCGGCCCGCGCACGGCGCCGTTGACGACCACGGTGCTCGCGTCCAGGTCGGCGATGCTGGCATCGGCCTGCACCTGCAGGCCGGCCGCGCCGGCGAAGCGGCCCTGCGCCTGGCGCACCTGCAGGCTCCTGCCTTCGAAGACCAGCTCGCCCGACAGCTGCGTGAGGACCGGCCACTGGCCCGCGGCATCGGGCGCCGGGGCAAAGGCATAGGTGGCGTCGCGGACCCGCGCGGTGACGAGGAACTCGCCCTGCTGGCGCCGGGGGAAGGGAAAGTCCCGCAGGTCGCCGCGCACGCGCACGCGGCCGTCGGAGACCTTGCCGGCGCGCACCGCGTCACGCACGTAGTCGCGCGCATCCGCGGGCAGCGAGAGCGGCAGGTAGCGCCAGACGCGCGCGCCGTCCGCCCGCGGCAGCTCCAGCTGCAGGTCGAGCACGCCCGGAAAGGGCCCCCGCGCCCCCTCGCCCGCCCGCCAGGCCACCTGGCCGCGCGCGTGCAGGTCCGCATTGCGCAGGTCCAGGTTCCGGATCTCCAGGGTCTTGCGCGCACCGGCCGTGCGCCACTGCAGGTCGGCGTCCAGCCGGTCCAGGGGCACCCGCGCCGGCGCCAGCACGCCGGGCAGGTCGAGCGCGCCGTCGCGCAGCGTCAGCTGCGCCTTGCCGCCGGCTTCACTCAGCTCGAAGTCGAGCGAGGCGCCGCGCAGTCCCGGCTGCCCCGCCGCCGCCTCGACCGCGACGTCCGTGGCGCGCCCCTGCACCTGGTAGCGACGGGGCGCATGCAGCGGCCCCTGCCAGCGCGCCTGGAGCGTCTCGATGCGTCCGGCCGGCGCACGCTCGCGCAACTGCGCCAGCAGGGCGCCATCCAGAGGGAGGCGGGTCGCGAGCTGCGCCAGGGCCTTCAGGTCCAGGCGGTCGGCCGCGAGGCGGCCGCCGGCCTCGGTCCAGGCCAGGTGCACGTCGCCGCCCGGCCAGCGCCGGCCGTCGCCGGTCCGGAAGGCCAGCCCGCGCGTCTCCAGCTCGAACCCACCCTCCAGCCGCCGTCCGCCGACGCGGCCCGAGACCGCGTCCAAGGCCAGCGCCGGGCGCTCGCCCACGCGCAGGCGCAATCCGTCCAGCGCGACGTCGGCCACCGCCGCGCGCCAGTGGCCCTGCTCGACATCGACCCAGGCCCGCAGGCCCCCCTGGCCGCCCTGCAGCTCCAGGCCCGGCAAGCCCCAGGCCTGCCAGGGCGCCAGATCCAGCCGCGGTGCCTGCGCGTACAGCTGCCCTGTCCACTCCTGCCAGCGCCCGGCGTGGGTGGACAGCAGCGGCTGGCGGAACACGCCCTGCACCGTGAAACGCTCGCCCGAACCCGCCGGCGGCGTGGCGTCCAGGCGCAGGGCGTGGCGGCGCACGCCGTTGCGGCTCACGAACTGCAGGTCCTCGAAAGTGATGGGCGCGGCTTGCCGCTGCTCGTCCACCACGCGAAGGGTGCCCCCGAGTACCAGGACCTCCTTCTGGCGGAAGAACCAGTCGGCCGCGCGCGTGTCCCCGCCGTCCGGGGACAGCTCGAAACCGGCGACGGACCAGCGCCCCGCGGCCGTGCGTCGCACCTCGACCTCCGGCCGCTCGACGGCCAGCTGCTCGAAGCCCAGGTTCCACAGGGAGCGCGGCGACAGCGACGCGGTGACGCGGCCCAGGCGCAGCGGCGTGGCCGAAGCCGGCCCCTCGATCACCACGTCGCGCAGCTCGAAGGTGGGCACCAGCCCTTCACTGCGCGCGGCGATGCCGCCGATGCGCACCGGAACCCCCAGCGCCCGCGTGGCCTGCATTTCCAGCTGCGGTCGCCACTCGCCGATACGCGGCACAATCCACCCGTGCAGCGCCCCCCAGGCCAGCACCAGCACCAGCCAGAGGACCACCAGGAGCCACCACAACGCGCCGGCAGCGGCAGAAAGCACGCGCAGCGCGCGCGAGGGCAGCAGCGAATCGTTCATGGAAACTCGGAAGTGGCAGGAATTATGAGCCCCGGTGGCCCGGCCCATCCCGCGCAGGAAGGAGAGGTCCTGCCCGGTCAGGGCCTTTCCGCGGACCCCGCACCGTCCTCGCATTCACGCTTCGTGCAGCGCCTGCGCCGCCGCTATGCCGCGGACCTGGACCTGCTGGCTGCGGGCGCCCCCACGCGCGAGTCGCTCGCCGAGTGCTACGAGCGCCTGCGCGCCCGGGAAGGCAGCACCTCGGTGGCGCTGCGCATGCTGCGCCAGCTCACCTTGGAGCGGCTGGTGCGCCTCGACTGCGACGAGGGCGCACCGCTGGAGGTGGTGACCCGCGCGGTCACCTGGCTGGCCGAGCTGGCCCTGGACCGCGCCTGCCTGGACGCCTTCGAGCAGCTCGACGCCCAGCACGGCGCACCGATCGCCCCGGACGGCGGCCGGGCGCGGTTGTGGATCGTCGGCATGGGCAAGCTGGGCGCGCGCGAACTCAACGTCTCCAGCGACATCGACCTCATCTACGTCTTCGACCACGACGGCGAGACCGCCGGGGTCGAGGGGCGCGGCCGCATCTCGAACCACGAGTACTTCGGCAAGGCGGTCAAGCTGATCTATGGCCTGGTGGGCGACACCACCGAGCACGGCTTCGTCTTCCGCATCGACCTGGCGCTGCGGCCGCACGGCAATTCCGGGCCATCGACCGTTTCGCTGGGCGCGCTGGAGGATTACTTCCAGGTCCAGGGTCGCGAGTGGGAGCGCTTTGCCTGGCTCAAGAGCCGTGTGGTGGCGCCACGCGCAGCCATCGAGGACGGCAGCGCCCAGGCCCTGCGCTCGGCGGTGCTGCCCTTCGTCTTTCGCAAGTACCTGGACTACAGCGTGTTCGAGTCGCTGCGCGATCTGCACCGGCAGATCCGCGAGCACGCGGCCCGGCGCGCCGCCGGCCGGCCCGAGCGGGCCAATGACGTGAAGCTCTCGCGCGGCGGCATCCGCGAGATCGAATTCACCGTGCAGCTGCTGCAGGTGGTGCGCGGCGGCCAGTTCCCGGAGCTGCGCACCCGGCCCACGCTGGACGCCTTGCAGCGCGTGGCCGCCGCCGGCCTGATGCCGGCCGCCACGGCCGAGGCCCTGGCCCGCGCCTACGTGTTCCTGCGCCGCATCGAGCACCGCATCCAGTACCTGGACGACCAGCAGACCCATGTGCTGCCCGTGGCCTGCGAGCCGCGCGACGACGGCGACCTGAACTGGATCGCGCGCACCCTGGGCCTGCCCGACTGCTGCGCCTTCCTGCGCGAGCTGGACAGCCACCGCGAGCTGGTGGCCCAGGAGTTCGACACCCTGCTGGGCGGCGCCAAGGCGTGCAGGGGCTGCCACGGCCCGAACGGCCGCCGGCTGGCGGCGCCGGACCTGGACGCGCTGCTGCCGACGCTTCCCCCGCAGGTGCGCGAGCGCGTGGCGGCCTGGCGCCAGCACCCGCGCGTGCTGGCCCTGCGCGAGGACGCGCGCCTGCGCCTGCTGCGCCTGATGGAGCGCACGGCGCAGTGGCTGGAGGAGGGCCGGGTGAGCGAGGTCGCGGCCGTTCGCATGGCCGACTGGATCGAGCCCCTGCTGAGGCGCGAGAGCTACCTCGCCCTGCTGCTGGAGCGCCCGGGCGTGCACGAGCGGCTGCTGCGCCTGCTGGGCGCGGCGCGCTGGCCGGCACGCTACCTGCTCAAGCACCCCGGCGTGATCGACGAGCTGGCGGGCGAGGCCTTCCTGGCCGAGCGCTTCGCCGCCGCCGAGTTCGAGCGCGAACTGCAGGCGCGTCGGGCCGCACTGGCCCGCACCGGGCAGGACGATGAAGAGGCGCTGCTGGACCTGCTGCGGCGGGCCCACCATGCCGAGATCATGCGCACCCTGGCGCGCGACCTGGAAGGGCGCCTGAGCGTCGAGCACGTGGCCGACGACCTGAGCGCGCTGGCCGACTCCGTGCTGCGCGTGACGGCCGGCTGGTGCTGGGAGCGCCTGAAGGCGCGCCACGCCGCGCAGCCGCGCTTTGCCATCATCGGCTACGGCAAGCTGGGCGGAAAAGAGCTGGGCTACGGCAGCGACCTGGACATCGTCTTCGTCTACGAGGACGAGCACGAGGCCGCCCCGGAGAGCTACACCGCCTTCGTCCGCAAGCTGATCAACTGGCTGACCACCAAGACCGGCGAGGGCGACCTGTTCGAGATCGACACCGCGCTGCGGCCCAACGGCAACTCGGGCCTGCTCATCACCAGCTTCGAGGCCTACGCGAACTACCAGCAGAACCGCGGCAGCAACACCGCCTGGACCTGGGAACACCAGGCCATGACGCGGGCCCGCTTCGTCATGGGCGAGCCGGCGCTCGCGCCGCGTTTCGAAGCCGTGCGCGAAGCGGTGATCACCGCCCCGCGCGACGCGGCCGCGCTGCGCGAAGAGATCATGGCCATGCGTGACAAGGTGCGCGCGGCCCATTCGGTGCGCGCCGGCCGCTTCGACCTCAAGCACAGCCCGGGCGGCATGGTCGACGCCGAGTTCGCGGTGCAGTTCCTGGTGCTGGCCCACGCGGCGCGCCACCGCGAGCTCATCCCCAATGTCGGCAACATCGCGCTCTTGCAGCGGGCGCAGGCCTGCGGCCTGCTGCCGGCGCCGGTCGGGGTCGCCGCGGCCGACGCCTACCGCAGCCTGCGCCGGGCGCAGCACCTGGCGCGGCTGAACGAGGAGTCCACCCAGCTGCCGCCCGAGGCCATGGCCACCGAGCGCGACGCCGTGCTGGCGCTGTGGCGCGCCGTCTTCGACTGACAAGTCACACGAAACCGCGACAATCGCCGGCTGGATTTTTCGCGAACGCAGTGCCCACGCCGGCCTGCGCGGCTGACACATGCGCGTGCGGCGCGGCAGCTTCCGCACGCCGAGAGAGGACACGATTCGATGACTTTCCTGCGCCTGGCCGCGGCCTGCGCCTTGCCGCTGTGGCTGGCGGCCTGCGCCGTCCCGCGCGCCCCCGCACCGCCCGAGATCGTGGCGCCGACGCAGTGGTATGCGCCCATGCCGCACGGCGGCCGCCTGGCGGACCTGGTCCGCTGGTGGCGCGAGCTGGACGACGCCGTGCTGGCGGACCTGATCGACCAGGCCCAGACCGGCAGCCCCACGATCGCCGCCGCGCAGGCCCGCATCGCGCAGGCACGGGCGGCGCGGGCGGCGTCCCGCGCCGCGCTGCTGCCCAGCGTGGACGGCGCCGCCTCCCTCACGCGCGGCAACGCGCAGGCGCCGCTGCCCCTGGCCACCACGGCGCAGGTCGGCGCCGAAGCTGGCTGGGAGATCGACCTCTTCGGCGGTCGCCAGTACGCGATCGATGCGGCGCAGGCGCGGCTTCGCAGCGCCGAGGCGGGCTGGCATGACGCCCGCATCACCGTCGCGGCCGAGACCGCCGCCAGCTACTTCCGCCTGCGCGCCTGCCAGCGCCTGCTGGAGGTCTCGCAAGGCGATGCCGGCTCGCGGGCCGAGACCGCGCGGCTCGCGCAGCTGAGCGCCGACGCCGGCTTCACCCCGCCCGCCAACGCGGCCCTCGCCCGCGCCGCCGCCGCCGACAGCGCGGCGCGCCTGATCCAGCAGCGGGCGCAGTGCGAGATCGAGCTCAAGACCCTGGTGGCCCTGACTGGCCTGGCCGAGCCCGCGCTGGCCGCGCGCCTGGCGCAGACACGCACGGCGATACCCGGCACGCTGTTCGGCGTGGCGGCCTTGCCGGCGCGCGTGCTGGCGCAGCGCCCGGACGTGTTCCAGGCCGAGCAGGCGATCGCCGCGGCCAGCGCCGAGGTCGGCGCCGCGCGCGCGGACCGCTACCCGCGCCTGTCCCTGTCGGGCTCCATCCGCGCCGGCCTGGTCCGCACCGGCGGCGACACGGTGGAGGCGCAGACCTGGGCCATCGGCCCGCTGGCCGTCTCGGTACCGCTCTTCGACGGCGGCCGCCGCGAAGCCAACGTGGACGCCGCCATCGGCCGCTACCAGGAGGCCGTGGCGCTCTACCGCGGCCGCGTGCGCTCGGCGGTGAGCGAGGTCGAGCAGGCGCTGGTGGCCATCGACGCGGCGCTGCGGCGCGGCGACTCGGTACGAACCGCCGCCCGAAACTTCCAGGCCTACTTCGACTCCGTTGAAGCGCGCTACCGCAGCGGCCTGGCCAGCCTCGTGGAGCTGGAGGACGCGCGGCGCGACCTGTTCGCCGCGCAGACCGCGGTGGTCGGCCTCGAGCGCGACCTGCAGTCGGCCTGGGTGAGCCTCTACCGCGCCGCCGGCGGTGGCTGGGAGCGCGACGCCTCCGCCCTTGCCGCACAGCCCTGAACCCCCATCCGGACGCCTTCCCATGCACGCATCCACCCTCCGCACGCCCCTCCTGCTGATTGCGCTGGCGCTCGTCCTGGCGGCCTGCCAGCGCAACGAGGGGCCGGACGCCGCTTCAGGCAGCCCGGCCGCCACCGCGCCGGAACCCAAGCCGGCCCTGACGGTGACCACCACCACGCCGCTGCGCGCGCAGCTCGCGCAGACGCTGGCCGCCAACGGCAACATCGCCGCCTGGCAGGAGGCCAGCATCGGGGCCGAGACCGGCGGGCAGCGCCTGACCGAGGTGCGCGTGAACGTGGGCGACCGCGTCAAGAAGGGCCAGGTGCTGGCGGTCTTCGCGCGCGACACCGTCGATGCCGAAGCCGCGCAGGCCCGCGCCACGCTGGCCGAGGCGGAAGCGGCGGCCGCCGAGGCCGTGGCCAACGCCCAGCGGGCGCGCAGCCTGGAGGCGACCGGCGCGCTCTCGGCCTCGCAGATCAACCAGTACGTGACCGCCGCCGAGACGGCGCGGGCGCGGGTGCAGGCAGCCCGCGCGGCGCTGGACGCGCGGCAGCTGCGCCAGGGCCAGACCCAGGTGGTGGCGCCCGACGAGGGCATCATCTCCGCGCGCAATGCGACCGTGGGCGCCGTGGTGGCCAGCGGCACCGAGCTGTTCCGCCTGATCCGCCAGGGCCGCCTGGAGTGGCGTGCCGAGGTCACCTCCGACGCACTGGGCCGCCTTCGGCCCGGCACCCCCGCCGAGGTCACGGCCGCGAGTGGGGCGAGGCTGCAGGGCCGCGTGCGGACCATCGGCCCCACGGTGGACCCGCAGACCCGGCAGGCCCTGGTCTATGTGGACGTCAAGCCGGTCGGCGAGGGCGGCAACGCGCTGCCCGGCATGTACGCGCGCGGCAGCTTCGACCTGGGCAGCGCCTCCGCGCTCACCGTGCCGCAGACGGCGGTGGTGGTGCGCGACGGCTTCAGCTACGTGATGACGCTCACGCCCGACAACCGCGTCCAGCAGGTGAAGGTGCAGGCCGGGCGCATCGTGGGCGACCGGATGGAGATCATCGAGGGCCTCGCGCCCGATGCACGGGTGATCGCCTCGGGCGGCAGCTTCCTGAACGAGGGCGACGTGGTGCGCGTGGTCGATCCGACCCCGCAGCCGGGCGTGGCCGCCGCCGCCCCCGACGGCGCCGCGCCGGGCAACGGCGCTGCCGCGAAGTGACCGGCCGCGCCGGACCAAGGCTTCCAAGATGATGAACGTCTCCTCGTGGTCGATCCGCAATCCCATTCCGGCGGCCATGCTTTTCGTGCTGCTCACCTTCGGAGGGCTGCTGTCCTTCAAGGCGATGAAGGTGCAGAACTTCCCGGACATCGACCTGCCCACGGTGAGCGTCAGCGCGGCGCTGCCGGGCGCTTCGCCGGCGCAGATGGAAACGGACGTCGCGCGCAAGATCGAGAACGCCCTGGCGACCGTCCAGGGGCTCAAGCACATCTACACCAAGGTGCAGGACGGCGTGGCCACCATCACGGCCGAATTCCGCCTGGAAAAACCCACGCAGGAAGCCGTCGACGACGTGCGTTCGGCGGTCGCGGCCATCCGCGCCGACCTGCCCTCGGACCTGCGCGACCCCGTCATCAACAAGCTGAACCTCGCCGGCCAGCCGGTGCTGGCCTACGCCATCGCCTCGCCGCGCATGGATGCCGAGGCGCTGTCCTGGTTCGTGGACAACGAGGTCTCGCGCAAGCTGCTGGCCGTGCCGGGCGTGGGCGCCGTCAAGCGCGTGGGTGGCGTGGACCGCGAAGTCCAGGTGAACCTGGACCCGCAGCGCATGCTGGCCCTGGGCGTGACCGCGGCGGACGTCTCGCGCGCGCTGCGGCAGGTGCAGGTGGAGGTGGCCGGCGGACGCGCCGAGCTCGGCAGCGGCGAGCAGCCCGTGCGCACCCTGGGCACGGTGCGCACCGCTGGTGAGGTCGCGGACATCCGCGTCCCGGTGCCGCGCGGCCGCTCGGTTCGCATCGGCGACGTCGCCACCGTCCGCGACAGCTACGCCGAGCCGCGTTCGGCGGCGCTGCTGGACGGCCGGCCGGTGGTGGGCTTCGAGGTCGCGCGCAGCAAGGGCGAGAGCGAGGTGGAGGTCGGCGCGGGCGTGCGCACGGCGCTCGCCGAACTGCGCGCCGCCCACCCGGACATCGAGCTCACGCAGGCCTTCGATTTCGTCACGCCGGTGGAGCAGGAGTACGACGCTTCGCTCAAGCTGCTGTACGAGGGCGCGCTGCTCGCGGTGCTGGTGGTGTGGCTGTTCCTGCGCGACTGGCGCGCGACCTTCGTGTCGGCGGTAGCCCTGCCCATGTCGGTGATCCCGGCCTTCCTGGGCATGTACCTGCTGGGGTTTTCCATCAACGTGGTGACGCTGCTGGCGCTGTCGCTGGTGGTCGGCATCCTGGTGGACGACGCCATCGTGGAGGTGGAGAACATCGTGCGCCACCTGCGCATGGGCAAGAGCCCCTTCCAGGCCGCGATGGAAGCCGCCGACGAGATCGGCCTGGCCGTGATCGCCACCACCTTCACGCTGATCGCTGTGTTCCTGCCCACGGCCTTCATGAGCGGCGTGGCCGGCAAGTTCTTCAAGCAGTTCGGCTGGACGGCGTCCCTCGCGGTGTTCGCCTCGCTGGTGGTCGCGCGGGTGCTCACGCCCATGATGGCGGCCTACCTGCTCAAGCCCATCGTCACCGCCGAACGCGAGCCGCGCTGGCTGGCCGCGTACATGGGCGCGGCGCGCTGGTGCCTGCGCCATCGCGTCACGACCATGGTGCTGGCGACCTTGTTCTTCTTCGGCTCGGTGGCGCTCATCCCGCTGCTGCCCACGGGCTTCATCCCGCCGGACGACAACTCCCAGACCCAGGTGTACCTGGAGCTGCCGCCGGGCTCCACGCTGGCGCAGACGCGCAATGCCGCCGAACAGGCGCGCACCTTGATCGGACGCGTGCCGCACGTGCAGAGCGTCTACACCACCATCGGCGGCGGCAGCGCCGGCGGGGACCCCTTCGCCGCCGGGGGCGCGGCCGAGGTGCGCAAGGCCACGCTCACGGTGCTGCTGGCCGAACGCAGCGAGCGCCCGCGCAAGCAGCCGATCGAAAACCAGATCCGCGGCGCGCTGGAGGCCCTGCCCGGCGTGCGCAGCAAGGTGGGGCTGGGCGGCTCGGGCGAGAAGTACATCCTGGTGCTCACCGGCGAGGACCCGCAGGCCCTGGCCACGGCGGCGCGCGCGGTCGAGCGCGACCTGCGCACCATCCCGGGCCTGGGCAGCGTGGCCTCCACCGCCAGCCTGGTGCGGCCGGAGATTTCCGTGCGCCCGGACTTCGCCCGTGCAGCCGACCTGGGGGTGACCAGCGCAGCCATCGGGGAGACGCTGCGCATCGCCACCGTGGGCGACTACGACGCGGCCCTGCCCAAGCTCAACCTCTCGCAGCGGCAGGTGCCCATCGTGGTCAAGCTGGCCGAGTCGGCGCAGCAGGACTTGTCCCTGCTGGAGCGCCTGCAGGTGCCGGGCGCGCGCGGCCCGGTGCCGCTGGGCGAGGTGGCCCGCTTCGACCTCACCGGCGGACCGGCCGTGATCGACCGCTACGACCGCTCGCGCAACATCAACTTCGAGGTCGAACTCTCGGGCCTGCCCCTGGGCGAGGTCAAGGCGGTGGTGGACGAGCTGCCCTCCATCCGCAAGCTGCCGGCCGGGGTGCGCGTGGTGGAGATCGGCGACGCGGAAGTCATGGGCGAGCTGTTCGCCAGCTTCGGCCTGGCCATGCTCACGGGCGTGCTGTGCATCTACATCGTGCTGGTGCTGCTGTTCAAGGACTTCCTGCACCCGGTGACCATCCTCGCGGCGCTGCCGCTGTCACTGGGCGGGGCCTTCGTGGGGCTGCTGGCGGCCAATGCCAGCTTCTCCATGCCTTCGCTCATCGGCCTGATCATGCTCATGGGCATCGCGACCAAGAACTCCATCCTGCTGGTGGAGTACGCCATCGTCGCCCGCCGCGACCACGGCATGAGCCGCCTGGAGGCGCTGCTGGACGCCTGCCACAAGCGCGCCCGCCCGATCATCATGACCACCATCGCCATGAGCGCCGGCATGCTGCCGATCGCCGTGGGCTGGGGCGCGGCGGACCCGAGCTTCCGCTCGCCCATGGCCATTGCCGTCATCGGCGGCCTGATCACGTCCACGGTGCTGAGCCTGCTGGTGATCCCGGTGGTGTTCACGTACGTGGACGACGTGGAGCACTTCGTGCGCCGCATGGTCGCGCGGCTGCGCGGCCGGCGGCACGAAGAGCGTGCGAGCGCCGGCTGAGGGAGGCGCTCAGGCGCCTCGGACGCGCTTCACGAACGAGGTGGTGGAGTAACCCTCGACGAACGGAATCGCCAGCGCGCGGCCGCCCCAGCTTTCCACCAGGGTGGTCTCGGCGAGGCGGCGCATGTCGTAGTCGCCGCCCTTGACGTACACGTCGGGCCGCAACTCGGCGATGAGCTGCACCGGGGTGTCCTCGTCGAACCAGGTCACCAGGTCCACGGACTCCAATGCCGCCACCATGGCGGCGCGATCCTGCTCGTTGTTGAGGGGGCGGTCCGGACCCTTGCCGAGGCGACGCGCGGAGGCGTCGGTGTTGAGCGCCAGCACCAGGCTCGCTCCCTCGGCCCGGGCCTGGGCGAGGTAAGTGACGTGGCCGCGGTGCAGCACGTCGAAGACGCCGTTGGTGAAGACCACGGGCCGGGGCAGCCGCGCCGCCGCTTCGGCCGCGCGCTCGCGCGGCACGAGCTTGCGCAGGAAGGCGATCGGGGCGGGCGCGCCGGCCCCGGAGCCCGCCAGGCTCACGCCGCGCTGGCCTCGCGCAGAGCGCCCGCCGCGAGGCTGGCAGTCAACTCCTTGCGGTAGCGATTGAGCTCCTGCACGTTCTTGAAGCTGCGGTCCATGAGCAGCCCCAGGTTGTGCAGGATGCGCTCGACCACCTTGTTCTCCCACTGCAGGTCGAAGGCGATCTGCTTGTCCAGCCAGTGCTCCAGCCACTCGGGGTCGGGCAGGCGGCTCTGGATGGTGTCGCGCGGGAACAGGGTCTTGTTCACGTGCAGGTTGGTCGGGTGCAGGGCCTGCGCGGTGCGACGCGCGCTCGCCATGAGCACGCCGATCTTGGCGAAGGCGGCCCTGGCTTCGTCGCCGCAACGCGCGATGGCGCGCTTCATGTAGCGCAGGTAGGCGCCGCCATGGCGGGCTTCGTCCTGGCTCAGGGTGGTGTAGATCTGCTTGATGACCGGCTCGGTGTGCCACTCGGCCGCGCGGCGGTACCAGTGGTTCAGGCGGATCTCGCCGCAGAAATGCAGCATCAGCGTCTCCAGCGCGGGCGCCGGCTCGAACTCGAAGCGGATCTCGTGCAGTTCCTGCTCGGTGGGCACCAGGTCCGGACGGAAGCGCTTGAGATACTCCATCAGCACCAGCGAGTGCTTCTGCTCCTCGAAGAACCAGATGGACATGAAGGCCGAGAAGTCGCTGTCGTCGCGGTTGTCGCGCAAGAACATCTCCGTGGCGGGCAGGGCGGCCCACTCGGTGATGGCGTTCATCTTGATGGTCTGGGCCTGCTCGTCGGAGAGCAGGGACGCATCGAAGCGGTCCCAGGGAATGTCCTTGTCCATGTGCCAGCGGACGGACTCGAGCTGCTTGAAAAGTTCGGGATAAAGCATGAGGAAGACGTGGTTGCGTGAATTTTAAGCGGCGCGCGCGAAGCGCCCGTGGGCGCATAACCCGTCGCCGCGACGGACTTGCGCTATCGATACCGCGCAGTCATACTCCATACCAACCAGTTCACTCGACATCAGGCATGGTCACAAACTCTTACCTCGTCCGCGCCATCCCAGCGGGAACCCTGGCCCGACGGGGGGTGTCCATCGGCGCTGGGAGCAGGCACTGGGGGTTGACCGGTTCCTGCTGCGGAGCCTTCCGGCGCCTTCGGGCCCGGCTGAAATCCTGGGGCGATTCTTCTCCTCCTCCCTCCCTCCCTCTTTCGTTCCAGGGCGCTTCGCAGCATCTTTCTTTTCGCAGTCCCGGGCGCGGAGCGCGCCGATGAGGGTCGCCGTCGTCGGCTCGGGCATCGCCGGACTGGCGGCCGCGCAGGCCTTGAACGGCCATGCCGCCGTGACGCTGTTCGAAGCATCGGACTGGTTCGGCGGCCACGCCCACACGGTGGACGTGACCCTGCCCGGCCCCGACGGCCGGCCGCTGACGCAGGGCGTTGACACCGGCTTCCTCGTCTTCAACGAGCGCACCTACCCTGGGCTGATCGCGCTCTTCGATGCGCTGCAGGTGCCCAGCACGCGCACCGAGATGTCGTTCTCCGTGCAGGTGCGACACCCGGATGCGTCCCCGGCCCTGGAGTGGAGCGGCAGCAGCCTTGGCACCGTCTTCGCGCAGCGCCGCAACCTGCTGCGGCCGCAGTTCCTGCGCATGCTGTGGGACCTGCTGCGCTTCAACCGCATCACCACACGGATCGCCCAGGCGCACGCCGACATCGCCCTGGTGCAGCCCCTGGGCGATTTCCTCGCGGCCCATGGTTTCTCGCAGGCCTTCCGCGACTGGTACCTGCTGCCCATGCTGGGCTGCATCTGGAGTTGCCCGACCGAACAGATGCTGCGCTACCCGGTGGGCAGCCTGATCCGCTTCTGCCACAACCATGGGCTGATCCAGGTCAGCGGCCGGCCGCCCTGGCGCACGGTCACCGGTGGCTCGCGCCGCTATGTCGAGCGCATCGTCGCGCAACTGTCCGATGCGCGCCTGCGCACGCCCGTGCAGGCGGTGATCCGCAGCGGCGACGGCGTGCGGCTGCGCACCGAGGGCGGCTGGGAGCACTTCGACCAGGTCGTGCTGGCCACGCACAGCGACCAGGCCCTGGCCCTGCTCGCCGACGCCAGCCCGCAGGAGCGCGAGCTCCTGGGCGCCATCCGCTACCAGGACAATGAAGCCGTGCTGCATACCGATGCCGCGCTGCTGCCCGCGCGCCGCGCGACCTGGGCTGCCTGGAACTACGAACACGTTGCGGGCGCGCAGGCATCCCGCGTGTGCCTGCACTACCTCATCAACCTCCTGCAGCCCCTGCCCTGGGCACAGCCCGTCATCGTCTCGCTGAACCCGGTGCGGGCGCCCGATGCGGCGCGGGTGCTGGGCCGCTACGCGTACGCGCACCCCGTCTTCGACGGGCCCGCGCTGCAGGCCCAGGCCCGGCTGCAGCGTCTGCAGGGACAGGCGCGCACCTGGTTCGCCGGTGCGTGGATGGGCTATGGCTTCCACGAGGACGGGCTCAAGGCGGGCCTCTCGGCGGCGCGCCAGCTGCTCGCGCAGGCGGGCGCGTCCGTCGGTTCCACCGCCACGCTCGCGGCCGCGCCATGACTGCCGGCGCCCTGATCGGCTTCGGCGAGGTCCGGCACACGCGCCTGCGGCCGGCCCGGCACGCCTTCGCCTATCGCACCTTCTTCCTGATGCTGCCCATGCGCAGCCTGCACCCGAGCGGGACGCCGGCGTTGCCACGCAACCGGGCCGGCGCCCTGAGCTTCTGGGACCGCGACCACGGCGAAGGCGGCGAGGACGCGCTCGCCTGGCTCGATGGCCTGCTGCACGCCCAGGGCATCACCGACGCCACCGGCGAAGCCTGGCTGCACTGCTATCCGCGGGTGCTGGGCTACACCTTCAAGCCGGTGAGCTTCTGGTACTGCCACCGGGCCGACGGCGCGCTGCGCGCCATCGTGGTCGAGGTGAACAACACGTTTGGCGAACGCCACTGCTACGTGCTGGACGCGCCCGCCTTCGGCCGCGAGCTGCAGGCGCAGAAGGCCTTCCACGTCTCGCCTTTCTGCCGGGTCGAAGGCCGCTACCGCTTCCGCTTCCTGGTGACACCCGGGCGCGAGCGCACCGTGGCCCGCATCGAACACGACGACGACGCCGGCCCGCTGCTGTGCACCAGCGTGGCCGGCCGGCTGGAGCCGCTCACGAGGGCCGCGGTGCGGCGCGCCCTGTGGCGCCATCCGGCCATGACGCTGATGGTGATCGCGCGCATCCACTGGCAGGCCCTGCGCCTGTGGGCGCGCGGCGTTCCCTTCCACCGCAAACCTCCCCCACCCGACCGCTTCGTGACCCGATGAAGACAAGCTCGGCGACCTTCGCCCCCTCCATGTCCTGGCCGCACGGCGCGCCTGCGGCAGCACGCACCGTGCTGAAACTGCTTGCCCGCGTGGCGCACGGCACGCTCACGCTGCAGTTGCCCGACGGCGAGCGCCGCCGCTTCGGCAGCGGCGAGGCGCCGCACGCCACGCTCTCGCTTCGCAACTGGAATGCCTGCCGCGCCGCGCTGGCCTCGGGCGACATCGGCTTCGCCGAGGGCTTCGTGCAGGGCGAATGGACGACGCCGGACCTGCCCGCCTTGCTGCGCGTCCTGCTGATCAACCGCCGCGCGCTGGACGACGTGATCCACGGCCGCTGGAGCGGGCGCCTGTTCTACCGCCTGCGTCACCTGCTTCGGCGCAACACGCGCGCCAACAGCCGCCGCAACATCCACGCGCACTACGACCTGGGCAACGCCTTCTACGCGGCCTGGCTCGACGAGACCATGAACTACTCGTCGGCCTGGTTCCAGGGCGACCGCTTGCAATCACTCCCGCAGGCGCAGCATGCGAAGGTGCAGCGCGCCCTGCACATGGCCGGCGTGCGACCCGGCGACCGCGTGCTGGAGATCGGCTGCGGCTGGGGCGCGCTGGCCGAGGCCTGCGCGGTCGATCACGGCGCGCGCATCACCGGCGTGACCCTCTCCACGGAGCAACTAGCCTTCGCCCGGGCGCGCATGGACGCCGCCGGAGCCGGGCCACTCGCCGACCTTCGCCTGCAGGACTGGCGCGACATCGACGACGGGCCCTACGACGCGATCTGCTCCATCGAGATGGTCGAAGCCGTGGGCCGCGCGTACTGGCCCGCCTACTTCGCATCGGTCCGCAAGCTGCTCAAGCCGGGCGGGCGCGCCTGCATCCAGAGCATCGTCATCGACGACCGCCTGTGGGACCGCTACATCCGCTCCACCGACTTCATCCAGCAGTACATCTTCCCGGGCGGCTGCCTGCCCTGTCCGCGCGAGTTCCGCCGCGAAGCGCAGGCCGCGGGACTGCAGGTGGTGGACGAAATGGCTTTCGGCACCGACTACGCAGAGACGCTGCGCCGCTGGCGCGCCGCCTTTCTGGCGGCCCGGGCCCAGGTGCTGCAGCAAGGCTTCGACGAAGGGTTCATCCGGCTATGGGAGTTCTATCTCGCCTATTGCGAAGCCGCCTTCGGGCAGGGCGACATCGACGTGCTGCAGTTCACGCTGCAAAGACCTTGAACACCGCCGCCCTCGGGCTGTCGCTGGCCCTGGCCGTCCAGGCCGGCGCGTCCGCCAGCGAAGCCGCCGCCAGGCCGCCGGAGCTCGCACAAGCCTCGGGCGAGCTGCTTCGGGCCGGGGGCGGACGCCTCACCTGGTGGGGCTTCGCGGTCTATGACGCCGCCCTGTGGACGGCGCCGGCCTTTCGCGCAGCGCGCTTCGAGCAGCACGAGTTCATGCTCACGCTCACCTATCTGCGCGAGCTGCGCGCGCGGGACATCGCCAAGGTGTCGCTGGAGGAAATGCGGCGGCACGATACTTCCCTCGCACCCGAGACGGCGGCCCGCTGGCAGGAGCAGCTGGCCCGCCTCCTGCCGGACATTCGGCCCGGCGAGCGCCTTTCAGGCCTGCACCGGCCCGGCCGGGGTGTGCTCTTCCTACACAACGGCCAGGCGATCGGCGAGCTGGCCGACCCGGTCTTCGCGCGGCTGTTCTTCTCGATCTGGCTGGCCGCGGCCACCTCAGAGCCCACGCTGCGCGAGCAACTGCTGCGGGGTACCACGCCGTGAACACCGCGCCCGGGTTCACCCGCTCCGAAGGCTGGCGCTACGGCCTGCTCGGGCTGCCGCTCGCCTTCGTGGCGCTCCCGCTGTACGTGATCGTGCCCAACCACTATGCCCGCGAGTTCGGCGTGCCGCTGGCGGCGCTCGGCCTGGTCCTGCTCGGCACGCGGCTGCTGGACGCGGTGGTCGACCCCCTCGTCGGGCGCTGGGTGGACCGCCGCTTCGCGCGCTCACCCGGCGCCGTGCTGCGCTTCGCCGCCGCCGCCTGCCTGCTGCTCGCGCCGGCCTTCGCCCTGCTGCTGCTGCCGCCGGTGCGCGAGCCGCAGGCTGCCCTCACCTGGGCCGCCGCGCTGCTGACGGTCACCTACCTGGCCTTCAGCGCGGTCACCGTGGCCCACCAGTCCTGGGGCGCGATGCTCGGAGGCGACGAACACCAGCGAAGCCGCATCGTCGGCTGGCGCGAAGGCCTTGGCCTGGTGGGCGTGCTGCTGGCCTCGGTGGCCCCGACGCTCTGGGGCCTGCCGGCCACCGCCGTGCTCTTCGCCGTGCTGCTCGCCGCAGGCTGGCTGGCCTGGCGCCAGGGCGCCACGCCAGTGCCGCGGTCCGGGGCGCCACGCAAGGCCATCAGTCTGCCGCTGCGGCGCCCGGCCTTCCGCGGCCTGCTGGCCGTCTTCACACTCAACGGGGTGGCCAGCGCGATCCCGGCCACGCTGGTGCTGTTCTTCGTGCAGGACCGGCTGCAGGCGTCCAGCGCGCTGGAGCCGGCATTCCTGGCCACCTACTTCGCCTGCGCGGCGCTCGCCATGCCGGCGTGGCTCGCGCTCGTGCCGCGCTGGGGCCTCGCGCGCACCTGGCTGGCCGGCATGGGTCTGGCGGTGGCCGCATTCAGCGGCACGCTGGCGCTCGGGCCGGGTGACAGCGCGCTGTTCCTCGTCGTGTGCGCGCTCTCGGGCGCCGCGCTCGGCACCGACCTGGCGCTACCCGGGGCCGTGCTGGCGGGCACCATCGCCCAGGCCGGCGACCGCGGGCTGCACGAGGGCGCCTACTTCGGCTGGTGGAACTTCGCGGCCAAGGCGAGCCTCGCGCTGGCCGCCGGCCTGGCGCTTCCGCTGCTCGAACTGGCGGGTTACAGCCCCGGCACGCGCGAACCCCAGGCGCTGGCAGCCTTGTCCATGGCCTATGCCCTGCTGCCCTGCGCGCTCAAGCTGCTCGCGGGCCTGGGCCTGTACCTCCTGCTGCTGCGGCCCGCGGCCGCCGCAGCGACGCGGGGCGCGCCATGAGCACCGGAACCCTCGTCGCCAAGGCGCCCACGCCACGCCGTTGGCTGTTCTCGCCCATGAACCCGCCGCAGCGGGACTGGGCCGGGCGCAACGTGTGGATCGTCGGCGCGTCCAGCGGCATCGGCTGGTCGCTGGCCGAGGCGCTGCATGCACGCGGCGCGCGCGTGTTCGTCTCGGCGCGTCGGCGCGAGCCCCTGCAGGCCTTCGTGGACGCGCACCCGGGCAGCGTCGCCCTGCCCGTCGATGCCGAGGATGGCGCCGCCATCCTGGCCGCCGCGGCCCAGGTCGCCCCCGAGGGCTTGCTGGACTGCGTGGTTTATTGCGCCGGCTACTACCGTGCGGTACGCGCGACGCGCTATGACCTCTCGGAAATGCAGCGGCACGAACGCGTGAACTACTCCGGCGCGCTGCACGTGCTCGACGCCGTGCTGCCGCGGCTGCTGGCTCAGGGCGGCGGTCACCTGAGCATCGTCAGCAGCGTGGCGGGTTTTCGGGGATTGCCCCTCAGCCTGGGCTACGGCCCGACCAAGGCGGCCCTGATCAACCTGGCCGAAACGCTGTACCTGGACCTGCGGTCGCAGGGCATCGGCGTGAGCCTCATCAACCCAGGCTTCGTCGACACGCCGCTGACCGCGCAGAACGCGTTCGAGATGCCCGCGCTGATGCAGCCGGCGCAGGCGGCGCAGGCCATCCTGCGCGGATGGCACAACGGCAGCTTCGAAATCCACTTCCCGCGCCGCTTCACCTGGTGGATGAAGACGCTGCGCCTGCTGCCCTTCCGGCTGTACCAGGCCAGCATCAAGCGCGTGACGGGGATGTAGCCACTCCCTCCCCCTCTGGGGGAGGGTTGGGGTGGGGGCCGCGCGCGCCGGCAGCGCCACTTCTCGCGCGGCCCCCATCCCTGCCTTCCCCCAATGGGGGAAGGTGTCTCGATCCGCTCAGGCGGGCTGGCTGTCCTGGAAGCTCGGACGCTGCGACAGCTTGTCGTACAGCTTCGCCAGGTTGGGATGGTCGGCGCGCCACGCGATCTCGGGGAAGCGGAAGTCCAGATAACCGAGTGCGCAGCCCACGGCCACGTCAGCCAGCGTGAGGTGGATGCCGGCGCAGAAGGGCTTGTCGGCCAGCCCCTGGCTCATGGCCTTGAGGCTGGTGTCCGTCTTGCGCAGTTGCCGCTCGATCCAGGCCTGGCTGCGCTCGCCGTCCTTGCGGCCGCCCCAGTGCCTCTCCAGGCGGGCCAGCACCAGGGCGTCGAGCACGCCGTCGGCCAGCGCCTCCCAGGTCTTGACCTCCGCACGCTCGCGCCCCACCGCGGGAATGAGCTTGCCCACCGGCGAGAGCGTGTCCAGGTATTCGACGATCACGCGCGAGTCGAACAGCGCCTCGCCGCCTTCCATCACCAGACAGGGCACCTTGCCGAGCGGGTTGGAGTGGGCGATGGCGGTGTCGTCGGCCCAGACGTCTTCCAGCACAAGTTGGTAGTCCAGCTTTTTCTCGGCCATCACGATGCGCACCTTGCGCACGTAGGGGCTGGAAGTCGCTCCGATGAGTTTCATGGAAGACGGGGGCTCGGTTGAGATCGGTAGGCGATTCTAGTGCCGCACCTGAGCGGCTCTCGCCTCGAGGACCCCCACCTACAATCGGCCGGATGACGCTTTCCACCATCGCCGCCCTGTCGCCGTTGGACGGCCGCTACGCGGCCCGGCTGGCGCCGCTGCGGCCCATCATGAGCGAGCAGGGCTATATGCACCGCCGGGTGCAGGTCGAAGTCTGCTGGTTCATCGCCCTGTCGGACGCCGGCTTCGCCGAGTTCAAGCCGCTGTCCCCCGGTGCCCGCACCTACCTCCTGGGCCTGGCGAAGAATTTCTCCGAAGCCGACGCGATCGCCATCAAGGAGATCGAGAAGACCACCAACCACGACGTCAAGGCCGTGGAGTACTGGATCAAGTCGCGCTTCGAGGCCCGTCCGGAGCTGCGCGCGGCGGCCGAATTCGTGCACTTCGGCTGCACCAGCGAAGACATCAACAACACCAGCCACGCCCTGCAGCTGAAGGCCGCGCGCGAGCAGGTGATCCTGCCGGCGCTGGACGCGCTCATCACCCGACTGCGCGCCATGGCCCACCAGTGGGCCGAGGTGCCCATGCTCAGTCGCACCCACGGCCAGACCGCCAGCCCCACCACCGTGGGCAAGGAAATCGCCAACGTGGTGGTGCGCCTGTCGCAGGCGCGCGAACGCATCGCCGCCGTCAAGCTCATGGCCAAGATGAACGGGGCAGTGGGCAACTACAACGCGCACCTGGCGGCCTGGCCCGACTTCGACTGGGAAGCCTTCAGCCGCAAGGTGGTCGAGTCCCCCGAGCCGCTGGGCCTGGGCTTGACCTTCCAGCCGTACAGCATCCAGATCGAGCCGCACGACTACATGGCCGAACTCTTCGACGCCGTGGCGCGCGCCAACACCGTCCTGGTGGACTGGTCGCGCGACGTTTGGGGCTACGTCAGCGTCGGCTACTTCAAGCAGAAGCTACGCGAAGGGGAGATCGGCTCCTCGACCATGCCGCACAAGGTCAACCCCATCGACTTCGAGAACGCCGAAGGCAACCTGGGCTTGTCCAACGCGCTGCTGCGGCACCTCTCCGAGAAGCTTCCCGTCTCGCGCTGGCAGCGTGACCTGACCGACTCCACCGTCCTGCGCAACATGGGCGTCGCGCTGGGCTACGCGGCCCTGGCCTACCACTCGCTGGGCATCGGCCTGGCCAAGCTGGAGCTCAACAGCGAGGCGCTGGCGCAGGACCTGGACCAGGCCTGGGAAGTGCTGGCCGAACCGATCCAGACCGTCATGCGCCGCTTCGGCGTGGCAGGCGCCTACGAGAAGCTCAAGGAAGCCACGCGCGGCCGAAGCGTACGGCCCGAGGACCTGCACGCGCTGGTGCGATCGCTGGACATCCCGCAAGCCGAGAAGGACCGCCTGCTCGCCCTCACCCCGGCCGGCTACACCGGCATGGCCGCCGCGCTCGCGCGCCGGGCCTGAAGAAGGCCGCGCACGCAGTGGCTCTCAAGTCCACCATCTACAAGGCCAACGTCCAGCTGGCCGACATCGACCACGGCTACTACGCCGACCACGCTCTCACGCTGGCAAGGCACCCGAGCGAGACCGACGAACGCATGATGGTCCGCCTGGCGGCCCTGGCGCTCAACGCACACGAGCTGCAGACCATGTGCGGCGGCGACGGGCGCCTGGCCTTCGGCGCGGGCCTCTCGGACCCGGACGACCCGGACGTTTATCTGCGCGACTTCACCGAGCGCACGCGGCTGTGGGTCGAGGTGGGGCAGCCCGAAGACAAGCCCATCGCCAAGGCCTGCAGCAAGGCGGACCGGGTGCGCCTGTATGCCTTCTCGCATGCGGCGGACATCTGGTGGCGCGGCATCGAGGGCAAGCTCTCGCGGCTGTCGAACCTGGAGGTGTTCCGCATCAGTGCGGCGAGCAGCCAGGAACTGGCGAAGCTGGCCGCGCGCAGCATGCAGCTGCAGGCGACGGTGCAGGAGGGGGGGCTCCTCATCGGGGATGGGGAGCGGAGCGTGGAGGTGGAGATGGGGCGGTGGAAGTAGGACGCCCCTGCCCGCGCCTCAGGACGACGCGGGCGGCTCCGGCTCGTTGACAGCCAGGTCTTTTCCGGCCCGTTCGCGATAGCGGTTGAAACGCCAGGCGTCCCCCTGCAGGGTGATCCGCCGCCAGGTCTGGCGCTTTTCCGCCGGGCTCATCTCCGGCCAGCGCTGCACCTCCTCGAAGCTGCGGCCGCAGCCCTTGCACTGCTCGTCCCCCTGGCTTGTGGAGCAGATGGCGATGCAGGGCGTGTCGGGGGTGCTGTCGTACCAGGCCTTCCAAGCGGCGTAGGCGGCGGGCGGAAAGCCCTTCTCGGCGGCCTCCTCCTCGCGGTAGAAGACCATCAGCGCATACACCTCCGCCAGCGCGCGCAGCTCGGGGGCGAGGGTGACGCCATCAGGCGAGGGCTTCTTCTCGCGCCAGTAGTTGATGGCGGCCTCGATGTCGGTGATGTGGATGGCGGCCATTAGGTCAGGGTTGAAAATCGCGGCCCGCATGATAGTTAGAGAGACGAGCCGCTTCCGATAAGACGCAGTTGGAATTCAGCAGCGAGCACAAAGCGTGATGAACTCGCGCTTTTCCGGGTCCTGTGAGCCGAAATACCTGAGCTTCTTTATCTCTCCTTTGTCGATTTTCAAATCTAGCTGTCGCGCAAGCTTCATGCTCGCCTCAAGCACGACCCATCCGTCCGGGTGCCAGGGTGCGTCCTCCACCGCCTGAAACCCGACCGCTTCGCAAAGCAATCGCAAGCGCTCACGCGTGAACAATTGCAGGTGGCGCGGCGGCTCGAGCCCACGCCACGCCGGCCCGAACAGCTGATGGCCATACGCGTCGATATTCGGGGTTTCTATCCAGCATGCACCGCCAGGCACTAGAAGCGATCTGACCGCGCTGAGAATAGCCCTTGGATCTGCCACATGCTCGATCACGTGAGAGAGTGTGATCTGCTCAAAGCGAACACCTGATTGCAGGAGGTCTTCCACTTTTCCTAGGAAAACCTCAACACCTCTTGATTTCGCCTGCGCTGCCGCCCTGGCATCAAGTTCTGTTCCCATGACGTTCCAGCCGGCCAGCTGCGCATGCGCCAGGAACATGCCATCCCCGCAACCTACGTCTAGCAGTCTGCGCCCGCCCCAAGGCATGGGGATGTGCCGCATGAAAGCATCGAGGGCATTGGTCTGTGCGGGAAACAAGCGCAGGAGCGCATATCCGGGACTGTGCCTTGTGCGTACACCGTACTTCGCACCGACATACTGGCGGCGGATCAAGGCCTTGGCTCGCACCATCAAGGAGGCGATTCCAGCCGCCTCGTCTTGGCGCTGGTGCGTGTAGTAGTCCCGGTAGGCTAAGTAGAGAAAGTCGCTGCGTGGGCGCGGGTCGAGGTAGGCAACGCCACATTCACACCGGTGCAAAGTCCATAACCCGGGCGTGCCAAAAAGGCGATCCAGAAGCTGTTCATGAAGCAACTCCCGCGAATTGCTGTAGCACACGGGGCAGCGGCCAAGAACTTCAATCCCTCCCGCGGGCCAATCAAGTGGTCCAGCGTGCATGTCAGACGCGCCAGATAGCTCGCAAGGAGCGCATGAGCGCACCTTGTGAGCGGAAATTCGCAAACACCCCAAAGCACACGAGTAACGGGATTGCAAGCACCAACACATCTAACCATTGCGCACTGCCGAACGCACTGACCGTGATTAGCAGTGAATACATAGCTACGCCCCAGAACAGCGTTCGGCTTCGTTGACGCTGCACAGCATCTTCGTTCGATCCAGCCATCCTGCAGAAGACGCCCGCATCGATCGAAGCGCGTAGAGCCCACGCAAGCGCCACACCGACGATCCCAAGGATATCCAGAAGCAGTAAGAGCGCCGGAATGTAGAGACACACCTCGACGAGGTGCACCTTCGCAATGAGATCGGTTCGGCCCGTCGACTGTACTTGTGCAAAGTGAACTTGTGCCAAGCAGTTCAGTAGCGTCGCGGCCAGGAGGATTCGGAGGACCTTCACGCTATCTTCGGCCAGCTCCCCACCACCTATGATCTTAATCACTGCCGGCGCTCCGAAACTCAAGGACCCCGCCGCAAGTGCACACGCAGTTGCGATCCAGAAAGCCGTCTGCATAGGCAGCGCCGAGGGTGGCATCCGAGTATCGCGGTTCGCGAAGAGTCGGACGAACGCAGGGAAAAGAACGGGCATAACTGCTGCTGGCAGGAGCGTCAAACGGGTTGCGATCTCGTAGGGAGTCACGTACCGGGCGACGTCCTCTGCGGATCGAACTAGGCCGAGGTAAAAGCGATCCATGTACATCATGATCGGCCCGACAAGGTTCGAGACCGTCAGCCATGCTCCGAACCGCAGCAATGGGCGAAGTGTGAGAACCGCGTCGACCGCACCTGAGAGGCGAATGGGCGCGAGGCGATGGCACTCGCGGAACAGAAGGGCTGCCCATATGGCACGCACGGCGACGAGGACCGCACACGATAGCGACAGCGACGGCATCCACAAGCTTGCCGCGGCAGGCCCAGCGTAGCTGAGCACGCCCATGAGCGACCTGATCCAGTTGAGCTCCCAGAACCGCTGCTCGGCGGCAAGCACACCGGAATACAACGCGCCTAGCAAGACGGGGGCCGCTGCCAACCCTAGCACGCGTAGCGCGAGCGTTACATCGGCCAATAGGTCGGCATCTCCCACGAGTGATGCCAGCCGCGGCGCAAAGTACAACATAGCTGCGCCGACGAAAAGACCGATCACAAGCACGACTGTGGTGGCGCTGCCGATGACCCCGCCCGACTCGTCGGCTGATGAGTTTCGGCGAGACAACCAGTAGGTGATCGCAGTTCCGATCCCCAGATCAAGCACGGAGAGATAGAGGACACCCGCCATCATCATCATCAAGAGCCCAAAGCGGGTCAGCCCAAGCGCTTGAATGAGAATCGGAAGCGCGCACATGGCCGCCGCGAGCGGCAGGAGGAGTCCGGCCGCGCTATACAGGAGGTCTCGCTGGCGGGGCCCCTGGTTGACGTGATGCGTCAAACTGCGTCTCGATGGTTTGGTTGGTGACACATAGCCACGCTAGGCACTGCCGCGCCACTCTGGAGAGATGGCAAGGCCGTACGCGTCCGAAGAAAGCGCCAATGCTATCCTCCCCGCCCATGAAGCTCATCGCCAAGTGGCTCCTCAGCGCCATCGCCCTGCTCTTCGTGGCGAACATCTACACGGGTGTGGACGTGCCCAACTTCAGCTCGGCGCTGATCGCGGCTTTCGTGATTGGTCTCCTGAACATGGTGGTGCGGCCCGTGCTGGTGGTGCTCACCCTGCCGGTGACGCTGGTCACGCTGGGGCTGTTCCTCTTCGTGATCAATGCGCTGATGTTCTGGGCCGCCTCCGGGCTGCTGGACGGCTTCCATGTGCGGGGCTTCGGCGCGGCGCTGCTGGGCTCCCTGATCTACTCGTTCCTGGGCGTGATCATCGATTCAGCGCTCGAGCGCCTGTTCTCGAAGAAGTGATTCCACCTGCCGCACGCGGGTGTCGATGATCGACGCCTCGATGTGGTCTGACCCCGATCCTCGCCGCGCCAGGTCCTGCGCCGCGCGCAAGCGATCCATGGCCGCCGCGTAATCCATCCAGGCGACCTGCGCCTCCGCCTCGGCGCGCACGGCGCGCGCTGGCTGGCCCTGCGCGGCGTGGGCAGTCGCCAGGAGCTGCCATGCCGTGCCGTCCTGCGGATGCAGCGCCACCCAGGTCTGGAGCTTCTGCGCCGCCTGCGCGGGCTGGCCGGCTCGCAAAGCCGCCCGGGCCGACAGCAGGACCTCGGGCCGACCGCTGCCCGTCGCTTCATCGACCCACGGCGCGATGCGCTGCCTGTCGTTCGCCGCGAGCGCGATCTCGCCCGCGAGCACGCGCGAAGCGCGCATGGCCGCCGGCTGTTGCTGCACCTTGGCCCCGAGCTGGTCGACCAGGCGCAGCGCGGTCGCATGGTCACCCAGCTTGGAGGCCGCCAGCGCGCCCGCATAGAGTACGCCAGCCTGCCGCAGATCCCCGGCATCGGCCGGCGTGGAACTGGCCTCGCGCAGCACGTTGCGCAGGGCTTCAGTCCCCCCGGCGGACAAGGCGCGCGCCCGCGCGGCCATCATGGCGTGCTCCCAATCGACCGGTGCGGCGCTGCGGCCGCCCAGGACCTGGCGCGACTGCATGTCCGCCAGACGCTCGGTGGTGAGCGGGTGGGTGCGCAGGTAGGGGTAGGCGCCGTCGTCGTTCAGGCGCGACTGCTGCTGCAGCTTCTCGAACATGCCCGCAAAGCCCTGGGGCTGGAAGCCTGCCTGGCTCATGATGCCGAGCCCCACCCGGTCCGCCTCGCGCTCCATCTCGCGCGAGAAATTGAGCTGGTTCTGCACGGCCAGCGCCTGGCCGCCGGTCATCACCGCCTTGCCGGCTTCCGGGCTCTTGGCCGCCGCCAGGGCGCCGAGGATCATGGCGCCGATCATCCAGGGGGTCTGGCGCTTCTCGCGCGACATCAGCCGCGCGATGTGGCGCTGCGTGACGTGGCTCAACTCGTGCGCCAGCACGGCGGCCAGCTCGTCGCGCGAGCCGCTGCTGGCCACCAGCCCCAGGTGCAGGCCGAGCCAGCCGCCCGGCAGGGCGAAGGCGTTGATGCTGCGGTCCTTCCCGAGCAGGACCTGCCAGGCAAAGCGCTGGTCGAGCTCGGTGTTCAGATCGCCCCGCTGCCGCGCAGCCGCGAGCAGCGGCTGCCACAGGCTCATCACGTACTCGTGCAGGAGAGGGTCGTCGATGTAGTCGGGGTCGCGATAGAGCTCGCGCGCGATGCGGTCACCGATGCGGCGCTCGGTGCTGGCGGAGATGTCGCTGCTGTCGCCGAGGCTGGGCAGTTGCGCACTGGCCGGCCCAGCAGGGGTGAACGCCACCGAGAGGGCCAGCACCAGCGCGGCGAGCCCCGGCCGGCGGCCTCGTATCATCGAATCCTTCATCGAACAGCTTTCGCACCTTCCCATGAGTGGATTGACGCATTTTGACGCCCAAGGACAAGCCCACATGGTGGACGTGTCCGGGAAAGCCGTAACTCATCGCATCGCGAAGGCGGAGGGGCGCATCCGCATGGAGCGTGCGACGCTGGAACTGGTGAAGTCGGGGACGGCAAAGAAAGGCGACGTGCTGGGCGTGGCGCGCATCGCGGGGATCATGGCGGCGAAGCGGACGAGTGAGCTGATTCCGCTGTGTCATCCGGTGCCGTTGACGCGGGTGGCGGTGGAGTTCGAGGTCGATGAAAGTCGATCGGCGGTTTTTTGTGCTGCGACAGCAGAAACACTGGGTGTGACTGGGGTTGAGATGGAAGCGCTCACCGCCGTCCAAATGGCGCTCCTCACCATTTACGACATGTGCAAAGCTGTGGATCGGGGGATGGTCATGGACGGCATCCGCCTGTTAGAAAAACAGGGGGGCAAGAGCGGCTCCTGGCACGCCCCCACGCCTGAGCATGGCAGCTAACGTGCAGTCTGATACGGCTGTCCCGGAGCCCAGCGGTGCGCAGGTTGCCGTTTTGATGTCTACATTCAACGGCGCCAACTTCGTCATAGAGCAGCTTGCATCGATCCTGTCGCAACTGCCACCGGGGGGTCGCGTCTTGATTCGTGACGACGGATCCAGCGATGGGACAGCTGATGTCATCGCGAGCCTCGAAGATCCCCGGATCGAGCTCCTTATCGGATCCAACCTTGGATTCGCCGCCAGCTTCCTTACCTTGCTAGGCGAGGCAAGCGAGAAGTTCGACGTCTTCTTCTTCGCTGATCAGGACGACGTTTGGCTCCCGGGGAAGATGCAGCGCGCCTTGGCGGCTATTTCGTCGCGTCCATCCACCGTCCCTGTGCTTTATTGCTCGCGTCAGACGCTCGTTGACTCGGACCTCCGTTTTATCTCCCATTCGCAGCGGTTCACTCACGCGCCGTCGTTCCGTAATGCACTGTGCGAGAACATCGTGACCGGCTGCACTGCTGCGCTGAATCGATCCGCCGCGTTGGCCGTTGCACGCACCGGGAACCTCGAAGACATATATTTTCACGACTGGTGGGCCTACCTCGTGGTCTCTGCACTCGGCTGCGTGATCTTCGACGACGAGTCTCGGATTTTGTACCGGCAGCACGCTCGCAATGTTGTGGGCCGCGGTGCTGGAGCGCAGCAGTATCTGCAGACCTTGGCTTTCATGCTCAAGCGAAGCTGGGCGCATATCCTATTTCGGCAGGCTCGCAACTTCGGTTTGGTGTACGGGTCCGACCTACCGCCCGAAAAGCGCCGCGAGCTAGAGCAGTTCTTGGACCCTGGCCGCGCCACTCGGCTTGCGCGGCTCCTTCTTTCCCCGGTCCGCCGGCGGCATTCGTGGGTTGACGAGCTTCTTTTCCGAGGTGTTCTGTTGGCTGAAATCCTCAGTGGGCGGGGCTTGTTGCCAGCGCCCCGCTAGGTACGCCCTTCGAACGTTTTACGACGACCACGTCACCACATACTGTGACAGAATGTACTGTGCACTTGCGGCTTTACAGGAGTTGACTATGTGCGGCACTTCGCTGCAGCGCGTTCGCGGATTCAACATTATTGAACTGATGGTGGTGGTTGCAATCATCGGCATCTTGGCTGCGGTTGCGTTGCCGCTTTACAGAGACAATACCCTGCGCGCGAACATGTCCGAAGCCGTGCTTGCGGGAAGTACGTGCCGCACAGCGGTGTCGGACGGCTGGTCCCGCGAAGTGAATTCTCCCGGTGCTGGTAATTGGGGCTGCGAAACCGTGGTTGCATCTTCTAAATTTGTTCGCCGAATTCAGACAACGGAGCATGGCGAAATCCGCATCCAATTGCAGAACGTCAATGACTTGAGCGGGCGGTTTATTTACCTGAAGCCTTATGCGACAGCCGTTCCGCCTCTGGTGGGCGGCGGAAACTTCGCTGCCGGACAGTCAGCTAGGAGTTGGAAATGCGGCGTCGCTGACAACGACCCGCTCGGCGAGCAACTCGCGTCTGCGCTACCAAGCACGTGCCGCGATCGGATCAACCTGCTGAGCGCCACGTGGGCACCCTAAGCATCTAGGGGCCGCCGCTGCGCCAGTTAGGCGCCCGTATCTGGCTGCAGTCGATCCGAGCCGCGGACCCTCGAACTTCATCGACGGTCCCTACAAAAACTGGGTTGAGGCTCCGCCAGAACTTGTACATGACCCGGCCATCGTCGAGCACATACAACTTGGTGTCGGAGTCGCTGTACATGCGCGCGAACGCCCCCTCCACCCTCGTCGTCGCACTGGTTTTCGGTGGAAAGAATCTGGGGCACAACTTTTCGACAGCCGAGAAAACGTCTTCCAGGTTGGCTCCTGGCGGATGATCGGAGACAGGGGGCCGATCATCCGTCCGTTCCAATGGGCACACCCAAAACCCGACTGGCGGCGCATCACCCCCTCCCTCCGGCAGCTCGCGCTTCAAGATCGCCGCGATGCTCCGCGACGGCAGCAAGCCACACGATTTTCCAAGCGAAAGACCATGGCTGTGCAGCATTTGGTCAACGGCTTGGCGCACTCCGGCCGATGGCTGGCCACTCGTGTCCGTCTGGGACGGTAGCGTCGGTAGAACAAGCCTTACCGTTTCCGAACTACTGACCAGATGCTCCAGCGCCGCGGCTTCCCGCTGTCCGATCACCGTCAGATTCACCCAGCGCGCCCCGCTCGGAAAGAGGGGCGCAATCAGGGAGTAGGAGATATTGGTCACGGTGACGTAAGTGACCGACGATTCCTGAGGGACCCCGTCCACATGGAAGTAAGGCGCAGTGCCCCAGCGCAACCAAGCCCACGTGTTCCACGGCGGCGACTGCACCAACAGGAATGCCTGCAGCCCCATGATCATCGCCACCAGCGACAGCTGGAATCCTCGACTGACTGAAAGACAGCGGATCAACCCGACCGTCAAAGGACCGAGGATGACCAGTATGGGTATGAAGTATCGGCCGTTACCGGACGTCGCGAGCCATGCACCTGTGGCCAGCAAGGTGACCACGAGCAGCCGTGCCGCACGGCGGGGCTCCTGCGGCGGCCGCTTGCCCATGAGAGAGAAGCAAAAGAGAGCAGCCGCCAACAAAACGACGACAGCAAACCGAACATCGGGAGCGGGGATCTCCACATAGATGTTGGCTTCGGGCGAGACCATATCGAACGGCCTCATGAGTACATCGACCCAGTCGTCGGGTTTGAAGCGGATCACAAAATTCCCGCGAACCGATTTAGATTGCTAAACCATTCGTGATACAGCGGATAGATCGGATTCCCGTACTGCTGCCACAACTGAAATCCCCACCATCCATAAGCGATCAATCCACCGATGAAGGAGAGAAGCATTCCTATCGAGAGGCGTGCTGCGGCTTGCGGCACCGCCTTGGTGCCGATCAACCACATCACAGGCATCACAAGCGCAATTGGCCCGTTGCTCAATTTGAATCCAACCGCGATCCCAGCCAACAGGCCGGAGAGTGCCACTTTTCGGCGGTCAGACGGACCTCCGTCAAGGAGCGTGCAGACAGCAAACGCCCAAAGGAGAGGAATCGCAGCCAAGAAGTCATTGGAGGTTGAATCCAGTAGCGACAGCGTTACGCCGCCCATGAACGCTAGAAAGACGCCACTCAGTCGCAGCAGGAAGTCCATCCACGTGCGGCCAGGGCAGCACCACCGGGCAATCATCCAGACAGCGGGAACGGCAAGTGACGCGATCGACGCGAGTGCGCCGCCAGCGACAACGCCTGAAACCCCTGCAGTCGCGAGGCGGTACATCGGCCAATACAGATAGGGGTACTGGCTGCTCTGCGAAGCAGCCGCAAGGAGGTCGCGGTCGAACCTTGGGGACTGGGCAATCCATCCGAGATAAACGTGGTGGTTGAGCGCATCCCAGCTCAGACCCAGCCCACCGAGCGCGACAGGCACAGCCATGAAAGCAAAGAGTCCCAGCAGCCACACTAACGCCGGCTCGCAGGCAAGAAGCAAGCGTGGTGGCGAAGACTCCAGATTCATAGAGCTAAGCTTTCGAATGGCTTGGCGACGAGCGCCAGGTCAGCGCCACCGCGCCGGCAAATAGCGCACCCGCGGCGGTCTGGGTGCCCAGCACCACCAGCGTCACCGCGGGGATGGCATGCCGCATCACCGACCGCGGATCCAAATTCCCGAAACCCGACGAACTCCATGCATCCACAAGGCTCACCGACCATCCGCAGCCGGCCACGAGGAGTGCCGCTCCCACTAGCAGGCCCATCTCGATCGAGCCGAAGCGCTCGACACGCTCAAGCCATCGGGGCTTGGGCACGACGCCAGCCATGACGCCAATCCATTTGGTGAGGACAGCGAGCTGCACCAACTGCAACCCGACAATAACCGCCCCAGCCATGTAAAGAAGCGAGTGGATGTCGAGTCCGATCGAAGCCACTACCACGGACTTGCTTTGAAGGGCCAGGAACCCCATGGCACCCACGAGAAACAACGCCACACCTGGATAAAGAAATAACCAGCGAGGGCAGAAGAGCAGGAGGAAGCGCAGGTGTCGCCAGCCATCGCGCCAGGTGCGCAGGTGGGGGGGCCGACCACGGCCGTCGGGTCGTAGAACGGTCGGAACCTCCTCGATCCGCAATCCCGCGAGTGCCGCCTTGGCAACCATCTCGCTGGCGAACTCCATGCCTTCCGTCGCGAGGCTGAGCCGCAGAATGGATTCGCGTGAAAATCCGCGCAAGCCGCAGTGAAAATCTCCGATCGCGATCCGGAAAAATCGGCGTCCGATGAAACTGAGGACAGGATTGCCGAGATGCCGGTGCAATGCTGGCATCGCGCCGGGTTCGATGCCCCCCTTGAACCGGTTGCCCATCACCAGTTCCGCACCGGATCGCAGGCGGGCGACGAACGCGGCCAATGTCGAGAAATCGTAGCTCTCGTCTGCGTCGCCCATGATGATGCAGCGGCCGCGCGCAGCGTGCACACCGGCCATCAAAGCCGCGCCGTAGCCACGACGATCCACACGAATGACTCGCGCTCCCGCGGCAGCAGCAAGCCGGTCGGACCCATCAGTCGAGCCGTTATCCGCAACCAGCACTTCGCCCTTCACGCCGTGGCTTGCCAGGAAACCGCGTGCAGCACTGATGCAGGCCTGGACTGTCCGCGCCTCGTTGAGGCAGGGCATCAAGATGGTCAGTTCAAGTTCCTCGCCGTCGCACGGCGTAGGCATCGATTGAAAGTCGCTGCGCAACACAATTAGAAAAGGGGCCGTAAGGCCCCTTCCTCAAGTAATGTCCAGATCAGCCGCGGCAGGAGCCGGGCAGGAACTTGGTGGGCATGGCATTGGTGGCGTCAGGTCCGCAGATCCACTTGAACACCGGAGCGCCCATGTGTCCGGTCGTAGCCGGGTTCTTCGCGGTGGTGTCGTCGTGGTAGGGGGTGAGCATCACGGCTTTGCCATCGATCGTGGTGTCGTTGAAACCCGTCGCGGTCACGGTGATGACGCCTGTCGTGCCGGTCGTGATGCTCGCCACGTACTTGCTAGAGGCGGTGGTGCTCTCACAGCCCCAGCCGTTCGCGCTGAACGTCGTCGCCGTACCCGACTGATACACCTCCGTGATCGTCGTGCGGCAAGCCGAAGCCGCCAGCACCACTTCGGACATCTTCGCCCGCTTGGTGTAGTCCTGGTAAGCAGGCAGGGCCACGGCGGCCAGGATGCCGATGATCGCAACAACGATCATCAGTTCGATCAGGGTGAAACCCTTTTGCAGTTGACGCTTCATAAAACCTCCGGTGGTGAAAAGCGTTGGGGAGCCCGGCTCATAGAGCAACTGCTGTGCCAGCTCCGTTTCGTTAAGAAACACACACTTGCAGCTCGTTTCGAAACCGCGACTCAACAAGAACGTCACCTTCGACCGCCGAACCCTGACATTTTCGTCACGTTCGGCGGTTCAGCGCAGGCAGACCGCCCGCACCTGTGACAGGTCGGTCACGCCCAGCAGCACCTTCTCCACCCCATCCATCTTCAAGCTCCGCATCCCCCTGCCCACGCAGGCCGCGAAGATCTCCCCCACCGACGCCCGCTGCTGGATCAGCCGCTTGACCTGCGCGTCCGGCACCAGCAGTTCGTGCAGCCCCACGCGCCCCCGGTACCCGGTGCCGTGGCAACGCTCGCAGCCCTTGGCCCGGTACAGGCGCAGCTGCCCGTCGTGTCCCCACTCCCGCAGCCACGCCTCGCGCAGGCGCTGCACCTCGCCCGCCGGGTCGGCCTGCCAAGCCGGGGTGGCGCGCAGTTCCTCGGCGTACTCGCCGACCAGGGCCTGCACCTCCTCCTCGCCCGGCAGATAAGCCTCCTTGCACTCGCACAGCCTGCGCGCCAGCCGCTGCGCCAGGATGCCGAGCAGGGCGTCGGCGAAGTTGAAGGGGTCCATGCCCATGTCCAGCAGGCGGACGATGGATTCCGGGGCCGAGTTGGTGTGCAGGGTGGAGAAGACCAGGTGGCCGGTGAGCGAGGCCTCCACGCTCATGCCCACGGTTTCGGCGTCGCGGGACTCGCCGACCATGATGATGTCCGGGTCCGCCCGCAGGAAGGCGCGCATGAGGATGGCGAAGTCCAGGCCCGCCTTCTTGTTCACCTGCACTTGGCGCAGCCCCTTCTGCGTGATTTCCACCGGGTCTTCGGCGGTCCAGATCTTGACCTCCGGGGTGTTGAGGTGGCGCAGGATGGCGTGCAGCGTGGTGGTCTTGCCCGAACCCGTGGGGCCACAGACGTAGAAGAGGCCATAGGGCTTGGCGATGGCCGCCTGCAGCGCCTGCAGGGTGTGCGCACCGATCTCCAGCTGGTCCAACGGCAGGGGTTCGCCCGCGGCGAGGAGGCGGATGACGACGTCTTCCACGTCGCCGGCCGTGGGGAGCGTGGCCACGCGCAGCTCGATGTCCAGCGGGCCGAACTTGCGGAAGCGGATCTTGCCGTCCTGCGGGCGGCGGCGTTCGGAGATGTCCAGGTCGCACATGATCTTCAGGCGCGTGACCAGCGCGCGCCTGAAGTGCGCGGGGACCTCCGTGTACGGCTGCAGGACGCCGTCGATGCGAAAGCGGATGCCGGTGCGGCCACGCCCCGGCAGCGGCTCGATGTGGATGTCCGAGGCGCGCTGCTCGTACGCATCCACGACGACCTTGTTGACGAACTTGACCAGCTCGTTGTCCGCCGCGGCCGATTCCAGCTCGCCACCGTTCTCGTCGTCCAGCGGCGGGCCGATGTCACCCAGCATGTTGTCCACGCGCGCGCGCTCGTCGTCGCCATAGAGCTGCTGCAGCGTCTGCTCGAATTCCGTCTCGGTGGTGACGCGCCAGGCGATGCGCGCGGCGCGCGGGAACACCTGCGGGACGATGCGCGAGCCGCGCACGACCTCCGGGTCGCGGCACATGACCAGCAGGCCGTCGGGCGAGTCCTCCAGGGGAATCCAGCCGTGTTCGACGACGAATTCGCGCCTGAGCACACCGTGCAGCGTTTCCGAGCGGATGCGTGCGCGCAGGTGCGGCTCGTAGGGCACGCCGAAGTAGCGCGAGAGCGAGGCGCCGATCTGCGCGGCGCGGATGCGGAAGTCCGTGAGCAGCACCTGCTCCACCGGCCGGCCGTCCTCGCGCGCGAGTTCCATGGCGCGATGCAGGTCCTGGGCGTCGATGACACCGTCGGCCAGCAGGCCGTCGTAGCGCGTGGGCCGGCGCAGGGAGTGCACAGCAGCCTTGTGCATGCGCTGGCGCAGGGCCGTGGCCAGGGTGCGGCACAGCTGCACCGCCCCTTCGAACTCCAATGCGGAAAAGGGCCGCCCGTCCAGGCTGTTGATGATCTGCAGCACGCCGTACAGCGTTTCGCCTTCGATGATGGGCAGGGCCATCATCTGCCGGGTCTTGTAGCCCGAGCGCCGGTCCACCTCGTCCAGGAACTTCAGCTGCGGGTGGATGCGCCGCAGCGCTGCGCGGTCGTGCACGTCCGGCAGGTTCAGCGCATGCCGGCTCATGGCCACGTAGCCCGCGATGCTTTGCGGGCCCACCGGCAGGCGCAGCGCGCGGGCGCTGGCCAGGCCGGTCTTGACCTTGGAGACGATGGCGCTCAGGTCCTCGGCGAGCGCGTAGAGCGTGAGGCGGTCGGCGTTGAAGAGGCGGCAGATCTCGGGGCTGACCTCCAGCATGATCTGCTCCACGTCTTCGGTGTCGTGGATGCGCGTGGTGACCTGCTGCAGCTGGCGGTAGAACAGCGCCTCGAAGGGCAGGCCGCCCCGGACGCCGGGCTTGCGTGGCACTGCGGTGGGCTCGACTACACCCGGGACAGGGAGTGTCGAGCCGCGGGTCATAACTCGAGTACCTGCCCGGCGACGAGCCAGCGGATGTCGTGGGTGGGGCCGTCGGCGCCGGGCGCTTCGGCGTCGAAGCGGGCGATCTCCGACATGATCAGCTCCGTCTCCGCCGGCTTGGTGTGCGTGATGTAGATGGGGTAGGCGCGCCCGCCCGCGATGCAGTCCAGTTCCTCGGCCAGGCTGTGCGGCGACAGGTGCTGGCTGCGCCGGGCGAGGTCACGCTCGCGGTTGCTGAAAGCGGTCTCGATCACCAGCGCAGCGACGTCCAGCTCGTTCACGCGGCGCCAGAACGCCGGGTTGCGCGTGGTGTCGCCGGAGAAGACCCAGCAGCCCGCGTGCGCCGAGACGGCATAGCCCACGGCCGGCACCGAATGCAGGGCGGGCAGCGCCTCGATGCGACGCCCGCGAACCTCGGTCACTTCGCCGGGCGCGAGGGCATGGAACTGCAGGAAGGGGTCCTGCGGGTGCGGCAGGCGCGTGAAGTCGGGCCAGATGACGTCATTGAACACATGGGCCTGCAGGGCCGCCACCGTGGCGTCCAGCGCATGCACGCGCACCGGCCGCGTGCGCCGCGCGCCCACCGCATCCAGCATGAGCGGCAGGGCGGCCACGTGGTCCAGGTGCGAATGCGTGAGGAAGACGTCGGTGACGGCGGCCATTTCGTCCAGGCTGAGGTCGCCCACGCCGGTGCCGGCATCGACCAGGATGTCCTCGTCCACCAGGAAGGAGGTCGTGCGGCAGTCCCGCGCAATCGCCCCCGAGCATCCCAACACGCGCACCTTCATGTCGTCCGCCTCACTTGGTCTCGTAATTCGTGGCGCCGTCCCAGGCCGGATCGGCCGGTTGGGCGCGCATGTCCTGCAATCGCTCGGCATAGAGCGCATACAGCGCCTTGTCGCCGTGCTGCGCGCGCAGGCCGTGCAGCAGGGCCTCGCACGCCGGCCAGTCCTGGCTCCGCCAGGCCTTCAGGAACCCGGCCCAGGTGTTCAGTTCCGTGTCAGCCTCCGCCGCGTCGGGAAGCGGCTGGAAGATGGAGACCGCGCGCTCCTTGCCCTTGACGCGGACCTTGTCCAGCTCCTGCCAGGCAAACTCCGGGGCCGCCTCGCGCGTGCTTTCGCTGGCGACGATCACGCCGCCGTAGAACTTGGACAGGCCCTCCAGGCGGGAGGCGAGGTTCACCTCGTCGCCGATGACGGTGTAGGCGCGGCGCACGTCCGAGCCCATGTCGCCCACGCACATGGTGCCGGTGTTCAGCCCGATGCCGATGCCGATGGCGGGCAGGCCCGCGGCGCGGTGTTCCTGGTTGACCAGCTCCACGGCCTGCGCCATTTCCAGCGCGGTCTTCACGGCCAGGGCCGCATGGCGCGGCGTGTCCACGGGCGCGCCCCAGAAGGCCATGACGCAGTCGCCCATGTACTTGTCGATGGTGCCGCGGTTGGCGCGGATGATGTCGGTCAGGCGGGTGAAGAGGCGATTGAGCAGGGCCTGCAGCTGGATGGGCTCCATCTGCTCGGACAGGCGCGTGAAGCCGCGCATGTCGCAGAACATGACGGTGAGCTCCTTGTTCGTTGCCGCCATGCTGTAGCTCTCGGGGCTCTTGACCATTTCGTCCACGAGCTCGGGCGGCACGTAGGTGCCGAACAGCTGCGCCAGCTCGCGCTTGTTGCGGCTTTCCACGAAGTAGCCGTAGCTCATGTTGAGCGCGAAGGCGGTGAGTGCCATGGCCAGGAAGGCCGCCAGTGGCAGCACCAGGCCCATGGACAGGTACAGCCAGAAGTTCAGCCCCACGCCGGCCGCGATCACCAGCGCGCTCACGCCGATGGCCCGCGCTGCCGAGAGCGCCGGCAGCAGCGCGGCGAGCGCGAGGCCGCCCAGCACCAGCACCACCACGTCGTAGCCCACCGCGTAGTCGGGCTTGACCAGGGTGCGGCCGTCCAGCAGGCCGGAGACGAGGTTGGCGTGCGCCTCCACGCCGGCATAGGCCTCGCCTACGGGGGTGACGCGCAGGTCCTTCAGGCCGGGGGCGGTGGTGCCCACCAGGACCACCTTGCCGCGCAGGCTCTCGGGCGCGAGCTTGCCCTGGATGACGTCGGCCGCCGAGATGTAGCGGAAGGAGCCGCCGTCCACCCCACCCGGTCCGCGGAATGGCACCAGCACCGTGACGCCTTCGGCCACCGGGATGTCCAGCGCCTTGTCGCCCAGGCGCAGCCGCACCGCGTCCAGCGCGTGGTAGCCGCGCGCACCGGGGACGAAGACGGGCTCGACCTCGGGCAGCCCGAGCAGGGTGCGGAAGACCGCCAGCGAGAGCGACTCGTAGTAGCGCCCGTGGAACTCGGTCAGGAGCGGCACGGCGCGCACCACGCCGTCGCTGTCCACCATGGGGTTGAAGTAGCCGCCCAGCGGGGCGGCCGCGACCAGGCGCTCGATGTTGGCACCGTAGCCGCTCCAGCTGGTGAAGCGGATCGGCCGGCCGTCCAGGCGCTGCGCGGGCAGCGCGGGCGCGGGCAGCACGCCGGAGGCGCGGCCTTGGGAGTCGTTGGTGAAGTAGTAGCCCAGGACCACCGGCCGGCCCTGCAGCGAGCGGGCGAAGAGGCCGTCGTAGTCCAGTCCGCCTTCGAGTTGCCGCACGCGCTGCGCGAAGGCAGGCTGGTCGCGCAGTTCGTCCCGTGCCAGCTCGCGCAGGCGGCGCAGGCCGGAGCTTTCGTCGGGCTCGGCGAAGAGCACGTCGAAGCCGAGCACGGCCGCGCCCTGGCGGTCGAAGACTTCGTCGGTCAGGCGCGCGAGCTGGTGGCGCCCCCAGGGCCAGCGGCCGATCTCGGCCAGGCTGCGCTCGTCGATGTCGATGATGACCACGCGCTCGTCCAGCGTGCGCGGCATGGTGGCCTGCAGGCGCGCGTCGTAGACGATGTTGTCCAGGCGGGCGAGCAGGCCGATGGGCAGGGCGCCGACCGCATGCAGCAGCGCCAGCACCAGGGGGAGCAGGGTGAGGAGGACGCGCGGCCCGTGCCGGCGCAGGAAGTCCAGGCGCGGACGCGTCCAGCCCACGATCAGGCCTGCACGAACTGCATGCGCGTGCCGGCCAGCTCCAGCACGTCGCCGGCCTGCAGCGTGACGGGCTCGGCGCCGATCGGCTCGCCGTTGAGGACCAGCCGCAGCTCGCCGTCCACGTGGTTGACGCTGAAGCCGTGGGCGCGCCGCGTGATCGCGGCCACCGCCACGCCCGGCTTGCCCAGGGTGGTGACCACCTTGACGAGCGGCACCTCGCGCCCCGTGGCGGCGCCGGAAAGGACCTTGACGAACGCCTGCGGGCTGGCAGGCGGCTGCGCAGCCGCCTGCGGCGCCGCGCTCGCCTGCTCCTGCGCGCCCGGCGCCGGCGCCTCGGCCAGGTACTTGATGCGGTAGCGGCCGATCTCCACCACGTCTTCGGGCTGCAGGGCCTGGCGCTTGACCGCCTTCCCGTTGACGTAGGTTCCGTTGGTGCTGTTCAAGTCCTCAAGGAAAACACCCTCCGCGGTCATGTGCACCACCGCGTGCTCCCCGCTGACCGCGAGGTTGTCGATCACGACATCGTTGTAGGGCCGGCGCCCGAGGGTGGTCCGGTCCTTGGTGATCTGGATTTCCTTGATGACGACACCGTCGATCGACATGATCATCTTCGGCATGGTCCCGCTCCTGGTCCTTGTCTTTGAATAAGCCTGTGGGGCCGTTCGGCCGGGCTCATTGTCCCAGCAGCCGCGACAGCAGCCCCCGGCGAGGTCCGCCGGCCTCGGCGCAGGCCAGCACGACCGAGACATTGTCCCGCCCGCCGTTCGCATTGGCCGTCTCCACCAGCCGGTCGGCCTTGTGCTCGAGGTCCGCCTGCATCTGCAGGATCGCCGCGATGCCCTGGTCGTCGACCATGTCGTTCAGGCCGTCCGAGCAGAGCAGGTAGCAGTCGCCCGCTTCCACCCGGTGCTCGGCCAGCTCCAGCAGCACGGTGTCCTCCACGCCCAGGGCCCGGGTGACCAGGTTGCGCTGCGTGGAGGTGGCGGCCTGGTCGGCCGTGATGAGGCCGGCGTCGAGCTGCTCCTGCAGCAGCGAGTGGTCGCGCGTGAGCTGCACCAGTCGCCCGCCGCGCAGGCGATAGCAGCGCGAGTCCCCGATGTGCCCCAGGACCAAGCGGCGGTCCTGGAAGACGGCCAGCACCAGCGTCGTGCCCATGCCTTCGTACTGGCGGTTGGCATGCGCGGCGTTGAAGATGGCGCGGTTCGCGTTCTCCACGCAGATCTCCAGTGCGCGCCGCAGCTCGCGGGCGTTGGCGCGGCCACCCGCCTGCGCCAGCCAGCGGCCCAGCTCGCTGCGGATGAAGGTGGTGGCCATGCCGCTGGCAACCTCGCCGGCGTTGTAGCCGCCCATGCCGTCGGCCAGCACCGCCAGGCGCTGGTCGGCATCGACGGTGACCGAGTCCTCGTTGTTCGGCCGGGTGAGGCCTGCGTCGCTGCGGGCGCAGAAGCGGTAGTTCATGCGCCGGCCTGCGGTGCGGAGGCGGCCGGTGCTGCCGGCGCGAGCAGCGCCACGCAGGCGCGCAGTTCGGCGGCGAAGACCAGGCCGTCGGGCAGGCGCGCCTCCGGGTGCTTGGCAAGCGCGCGCGCGACGAGCTCGGCGAGCGGCTGCGGCATTGAAGGCGCGTGCTCGCGCAGGTCGGGCGCCGGGTGGTGGGCCACCGCATACATGACCGCGGCCAGCGAGTCGCCTTCGAAGGGCAGGCGACCGGTGAGCAGCTGGTAGAGGGCCACGCCCAGGGAATAGAGGTCCGAGCTGCCGGCCACCGGCAGGCCGGCGAGCTGCTCGGGCGACATGTAGTTGGGCGTGCCCAGCAGGGTGCCGGTGCGGGTGCGGCTCGCGTCCATGACGCGGGCGATGCCGAAGTCCGTGACCTTGACCTGGTCGGACCGCGGCTCGTACATGATGTTGCCGGGCTTGACGTCCCGGTGCACCACGCCCTGCGCGTGCGCATAGGCCAGGGCCTCGGCCACGCGCGCGGCGATGGACAGCACCGTGCGCGCGGGCAGCAGCTGCTGCGGATCGCAGTGCCGCGTGAGGTCGTGGCCCTGGAGCAGCTCCATGGCGATGTAGGCCAGGTCGTGCTCTTCGCCGGCGTCGTAGATGGTCACGATGTCCGGGTGCGCGAGGCGCCCGGCCGTCTCGGCTTCGCGGAAGAAGCGTTCGCGGATCTCGTCCAGCTCGGGACCGGCGAACTCCTTGCCGAGCGCCAGGGTCTTGATGGCCACGGCGCGCCCGATGCGCGGGTCGCGCCCGAGGTACACCACGCCCATAGCGCCCTTGCCCAGCTCCTTTTCCAGCTGGTAGCGCCCGAGCATGGGCCGCTCGACTCCCTCGCCACCCAAGGCCAGCGTGGCCGCGGTCTCGCCCCCGCCCGACAGCATGACCGTGTCTGCCAAGCGCTGCGCTCGCGCGAGCCGCGATGGCAGGTCCTTATAGCTTGCATCCCAGCCGGCCATGTGGCGGTAGATGGCCTCGGCCTTGTTGTACTGGCGCTTGCGTTCGAAATCGAGGGCGAGGCTGTACAGGTTGTCCATCACTGCCTCGCCGAGGGGCACGCGGCGGAAGCGGTCGAAGGCCATGTCCAGCTGGCCCTGGCCCTGCAGGGCCAGGCCCATCATGCGGTGGGCCTCGGCGGTTTCGTCGTCGGCGCGGCGCTTGCCGGCTTCGGTCTGGAGGAAGCGGCGGGTGGTCAGGGCCAGGTGGCCGGCCAGCAGCAGCGTGGCCGGCAGCATCATGGGCACCCAGGTGGCGCTGCGCGTGAGCAGCAGCAACTCGGCCCCCAGCAGGCCCGCGAACAGGAGGCCGGTGGCCCAGGCACCCTGGCGGGCCGAGAGGCGCCCGAGCAGCGCCAGCAGGTACAGCGCCACCAGCCCCACCAGCAGCGTCGCGACCCAGCCGGCCCAGGCCGGCTGGACCATGGAGTCCGCCTGCAGCAGGCTGGAGGTGATGTGCGCCAGCATCTCCACGGGCGCGAGCGCCGGATGGCCCGGTACCGCGAAGAAGCTGCCCACGCCCGCGGCGGTGGCGCCGACCAGGACGATCTTGCCCGCATACCGGCTCGCGTCGATGCGGCCGGAAGCGACCTCGTGGAAGGCATCGATCGAAAACGCAGGCTTGCCCGTGCCGGCGTAGAACTGCGGCAGCACGCGCGCCTGCTCGTCGGTGGGGATGCGCAGCCCGCCCAGGCGGATGTCCTGCCCCGGGCCGAGGCGGATGTCGGCAGGCTGCAGGTTCAGTGCGCGGGCAACGGCCAGCAGGGCGATGGAAGGTACCGCGCGGCCATCGAAGTCGAGCAGCAGGGGCAGCTCGCGCACGGCGCCATCGACGTCGGTGAGGTGGTTGAGGTGGCCGATGCCGGCCGCGGCGGCACCGATCGGCTCGATGGGGACCAGCGCATCACGCGCCGCCGGCATGTGGCCGGGCGCGGGCGGCAGGGCGCTGCGCGTCGCCCAGGCGGGCAACGGGCGGTCCGGGCGGCCGAGCGGTTCGCCCAGGGTCAGGACCGCGGGCAGGAGGACCTGGCCGGAGCGGGCCAGGCTGTCGGCCAGCACGGCATCCGGGTCCAGCGCACGCTCCGCCTGCGCGAGCAGGGCGGCGATCTCGGTCCCGGGCGCGGGCGGCAGCAGGCGCTTGAGTCGCTGCACGTAAGCCAGGCCCCGGTCCGCCTGCGGCTCGACGAAGAGCGAGGTGTGGACCACGACCTTGGCCCCGCCGGCGGCGAGCTGGTCGATGAGCCGCGCATGCACGTCGCGCGGCCAAGGCCAGCGGCCCATGGCGGCCAGGCTGGCGTCGTCGATGGCGATGATCGCGACGCGGTCGGAGGGGGTGCGGTCGCGCAGCGTGCTGGCGAAGTCGAAGAAGCGCCGCTCCAGGGTGGCGATGGCGTCGGTGCCCAGGTGCAGCGCCAGCACGGCCACCACCACCGCCGCCGCGAGCAGCGGTTCGGTGCGCCAGACGGCGCCAAGTCGCTTGGAAGTTAGCCTGCCCACCCGAAGTCCCATTCGCCGATCGCAGGCGGGCGGCCCCGCCGCCCTGCGCCTGCGCCGGAACCGGAGCCCACGTTAGCAGAGCTTACAGACGCTTACAAGGACGCCGGGCGCCCGGCCGTTGTAACAGGCCCCGGGTGCGGTGGGCAGCCAACAGGCGCGATGAGTCGCCTCGGTCGGCGGCCGCGAAGGCGTGCCACCGACCGGTCCGTTCCTCAGGCCGCCGCCGAGCCGCGGTTGGCCCGCACCTTCGACACGATCTTGCCGAGGGCCAGGACGAGCAGCGCGCCTGCCGCGGCTGTCGCGTACTCCCAGGTCTTGTCGGCGGGCAGGTAGGGCTTGGCGGCCGGGTCGGTGTAGGCCATCTGGCCCGCGATCCAGCCCAGCAGCATGCCGCCCAGGGTGATGATGATGGGGAAGCGGTCCATCAGCTTCAGCACGATCTGGCTGCCGGCCACGATGATGGGGATGCTCACCAGCAGGCCGAAGATCACCAGGCCCATCTGGTGGTTGCCCGCGCTTTCGGCGGCGCCCGCGATGGCCAGCACGTTGTCGACGCTCATGACCAGGTCCGCCACGATCACGGTCTTCACCGCGCCCCAGAGCTTGTCGCTGGGGCTGATGTTGGCGTGGGAGTCCTCGTCCTGCGGCACCAGCAGCTTGACGCCGATCCAGACCAGCAGCACGGCGCCGACCAGCTTCAGGTACGGTACCGCCAGCAGGGCGAGCGCGAACGCGATGAGGATGACGCGCAGGATGATGGCACCGGCCGTGCCGTAGATGATGCCCATCTTGCGCTGCGCGGGCGGCAGGCCCCGGCAGGCCAGCGCGATGACGACGGCGTTGTCACCACCCAGCAGGATGTCGATGAGGATGATCTGGCCGACGGCGACCCAGAAGGCGGGTGAGGCAAATGCTTCCATGATGTTGTTGTGCGCCGAGCGAAGCCGGCGGTCAGTTCAGCAATGAAGGGACGGACAAAGGGCCGATTGTCGGCGAGGACAACCGGCCCTGGGTTGTGGATCACCACACCCGGCGGACAGCGATTAAAGCAGGCCCTTGAGCAGCTTGGCCATCTCGGACGGGTTGCGCGTGACCTTGAAGCCGCACTCCTCCATGACGGCGAGCTTGGCGTCGGCCGTGTCGGCGCCGCCGGAGATCAGCGCGCCGGCATGGCCCATGCGCTTGCCGGGGGGCGCCGTCACGCCGGCGATGAAGCCGACGATGGGCTTTTTCATGTGGTCCTTGCACCAGCGCGCGGCCTCGGCTTCGTCGGGACCGCCGATCTCGCCGATCATGATCACGGCGTCGGTGTCCGGGTCGTCGTTGAAGGCCTTCATGACGTCGATGTGCTTGAGGCCGTTGATCGGGTCGCCGCCGATGCCCACGGCGCTGGACTGGCCCAGGCCGATCTCGGTGAGCTGGGCCACGGCTTCATACGTGAGCGTGCCCGAGCGCGAGACCACGCCGATGCGTCCCTTGCGGTGGATGTGGCCGGGCATGATGCCGATCTTGATCTCGTCGGGCGTGATGAGGCCCGGGCAGTTGGGGCCGAGCAGCAGCGTCCGCTTGCCGCCGGCGGCCTCCTTGGCCTTCATCTTGTTGCGCACTTCGAGCATGTCGCGCACCGGGATGCCCTCGGTGATGCAGATGGCCATGTCCAGGTCGGCCTCCACGGCCTCCCAGATGGCGGCGGCAGCGCCCGCGGGCGGCACGTAGATCACGGAGACCGTGGCACCGGTCTGGGCGGCCGCTTCCTTCACGGAACCGAAGATCGGGATGTCGAAGATCTTCTCGCCGGCCTTCTTGGGGTTCACGCCGGCGACGAAGCAGTTCTTGCCGTTGGCGTATTCCTGGCACTTCTCGGTATGGAACTGGCCGGTCTTGCCCGTGATGCCCTGGGTGATGACCTTGGTGTCTTTGTTGATGTAGATCGACATGGGAATTCCTTCAAGCCTTGACGGCGGCGACGACCTTCTGGGCCGCTTCAGCCATGGTGTCCGCGCTGATGATGGGCAGGCCCGATTCGGCCAGCATCTTCTTGCCCAGTTCCTCGTTGGTGCCCTTCATGCGCACCACCAGCGGCACGTTCAGGTTCACGGCCTTGCAGGCGGTGATGACGCCGGTGGCGATGGTGTCGCAGCGCATGATGCCGCCGAAGATGTTGACCAGGATGGCCTTCACCTTGGGGTTCTTCAGCATGATCTTGAAGGCCTCGGTCACCTTCTCCGGGGTGGCGCCGCCGCCCACGTCGAGGAAGTTGGCCGGCTCGGCGCCGAACAGCTTGATGGTGTCCATGGTGGCCATGGCCAGGCCGGCGCCATTGACCAGGCAGCCGATGTTGCCGTCCAGGCTGATGTAGGCCAGGTCGAACTTGCTGGCTTCGATCTCGGCCGGGTCCTCTTCGTCGAGATCGCGCAGGGCGACGATCTCGGGGTGGCGGAACAGCGCGTTGGAATCGAAGTTGAACTTGGCGTCCAGGGCGGTGATGGTGCCCTTGCCGTCACGATTGAGCGGATTGATCTCGACCAGCGAGGCATCCGTCTCCATGTAGCAGCGGTACAGCTTCTTGAACACGTCCACGGCCTGGGCGGTGGAGTCCGCGGGAATGGCGATGCCGTCGGCGATTTCCTTGGCCTGCGCGTCGGTCAGGCCCGCGAGCGGATCGACGAAGACGGTGATGATCTTCTCGGGCGAAGAGTGCGCCACTTCCTCGATGTCCATGCCGCCCTCGCTGGAGGCGATGAAGGCGACCTTCTGCGTCGCGCGGTCGGTCACGACCGAGACGTAGTACTCCTTCTGGATGTCGGCCCCGTCCTCGATGTACAGGCGCCGCACCTTCTGGCCCTCCGGGCCGGTCTGGTGGGTCTTGAGCTGCATGCCCAGGATGTCGCCGGCCAGGCGCTTGACGTCCTCGATCGACTTGGCCACCTTCACGCCGCCACCCTTGCCGCGGCCGCCCGCGTGGATCTGCGCCTTGACCACCCACACCGGGCCACCGAGCTTCTGCGCGGCTTCCACCGCTTCCTGCACGGTGAATGCCGGAATGCCACGCGGCACGGGCACGCCGAAGTTGCGCAAGATCTCCTTGCCTTGGTACTCGTGAATCTTCATGAGGGTGTCTCTCGGGAAACTGGGGGGAGTCCCGGCGCGAAGATGGCAGGCCGGGGTGCGGGTGCCGAAGCAGCAACCGGCGACTGTATCATGGTGCGCTGCGACAAACTGCCGCTCATCCGTGGGGAAGCGGCCCTGCCACGGGAGCTTTCCATGCCTAAAGTTTTCATCGACGGCGAAGCCGGCACCACCGGTCTGCAGATCCGCGAGCGACTCGACAAAATGGCCGAGGTCGAGCTGGTCAGCATCGCCCCCGAGCGCCGCAAGGACCCGGCGGCCAAGCGCGATCTGATGGCCGGCGTGGACCTGGTCATCCTCTGCCTTCACGACGACGCGGCGCGCGAATCTTCCGCCATGGTCGATGCCATCGAGCGTGAACAGGGCCGCGGCCCCCGGATCATCGATGCGTCCACCGCGCACCGCACGGCCGAAGGCTGGGTCTATGGCTTCCCCGAGCTCGCGCCCGGGCAGCGCGAGGCGGTGGCCCAGGCCCGGCGGGTGAGCAACCCCGGCTGCTACGCCACCGGCGCGATCGCGCTGGTGCGCCCGCTGGTGGACGCTGGCCTGCTGCCCGCCGACTGGCCGCTCGCCCTGCCTTCCGTCAGCGGCTACTCGGGCGGCGGCCGCACCATGATCGAGGACTACGAGCAGGGACGCGCACCGGCCTTCGAGCTCTACGCCCTGGGCCTGAAGCACAAGCACCTGCCCGAGATCATGAAGTACACGGGCCTGACGCGCCGGCCCATCTTCACGCCCTCGGTCGGCAACTTCCGCCAGGGCATGCTGGTGCAACTGCCGCTGCACCTGGACCTGCTGCCCGGCAAGCCCGCGCCGCAGGACCTGCACGAAGCCTTGGCACGGCACTACGCCGGCAGCGAGTGGGTCAGCGTGGAGCCGCCCACCGAGAGCGGCAAGCTCGATGCGCTGGCCCTGAACGACAGCAACCGGATGGAGCTGCGCGTCTTCCACAACATGGACCACCACCACGCGGTGCTGGTCGCCCGGCTGGACAACCTGGGCAAGGGCGCGAGCGGGGCGGCGGTGCAGAACCTGCGGCTGATGCTGGGCGTCTGAACCGGGGGAGCCCCCATCCCAGCCTTCCCCCAGAGGGAGAAGGTGCAAGACCCCCCTCCCCCGCTGGGGGAGGGTCGGGGTGGGGGCCCCGCGCGCCAGCCAAGCCACTGACACGGCAGCGCCCTACTCCTCCAAGACCTCGCCGCCCAGCACCTTCCGGATCACCTCGCCGCCGAACCCGCGCGCGGCCAGGAACCTCGCCTGCTTCATGCGCTGCGCCGCATCCTGTGGCAGCTCGCCGAAACGCCTTTGCCAGACCTCCCGCGCCCGCGCCACTTCCGTGCCGCGCAACTGCGCGATGGCCTGCGCAATGCGCTCGCCATCCAGCCCCTTGGCCTGCAGCTCCTGCCGGATGCGCAGCGCGCCCAGGCGCGGCGCGCGGCGGTGCAGCACCGACTCCACCACCCGCTCCTCGCTGATGAAGCCCTTGGCCTGCAGCTCGTCGAGGACGCGCTGCAGCTGCCCCGCTTCTTCCTCGTGCGCGGCCAGCTTGCGTTCGAGCTCCCGGCGCGAGTGCTCGCGCTGCGAGAGCAGGCGCAACGCCCGCCCCTTGAGCGAGAGGGCCGGGGCCGGCATGCGGCTTACTTGCTGTCGTCGGCCTCGAGGCTGGCCGGCAGCAGCGGGATGCCCAGCGAGTCGCGGACCTTGTTCTCGATCTCGCGGGCCAGCTCGGGGTTCTCGCGCAGGAACTCGCGCGCGTTGTCGCGACCCTGGCCGATCTTTTCACCGTTGTAGGCATACCAGGCGCCGGACTTCTCCAGGATGCGCCCGGTCACGCCCATGTCGATGATCTCGCCCTCGCGGCTGATGCCCTCGCCGAAGAGGATGTCGAACTCGGCCGTCTTGAAGGGGGGCGAGACCTTGTTCTTGACCACCTTGACCTTGGTCTCGTTGCCGATGGCCTCCTCGCCCTTCTTGATGGTGCCGGTTCGGCGGATGTCCAGGCGCACCGAGGCGTAGAACTTCAGCGCATTGCCGCCGGTGGTGGTCTCGGGGCTGCCGAACATCACGCCGATCTTCATGCGGATCTGGTTGATGAAGATGACCATGCAGTTGGTCTTCTTGATGGTGGCCGTGAGCTTGCGCAGCGCCTGGCTCATGAGGCGCGCCTGCAGGCCGGGCAGGGAATCGCCCATCTCGCCCTCGATCTCGGCCTTGGGCGTGAGCGCGGCGACGGAGTCCACCACGATCAGGTCCACGGCGCCGGAGCGCACCAGGCTGTCCACGATCTCCAGGGCCTGCTCACCGGTGTCGGGCTGGCTGATCAGCAGGTCCGGCAGGTTCACGCCCAGCTTCTGCGCGTACTGCACGTCCAGCGCATGCTCGGCGTCCACGAAGGCGCAGGTGCCGCCCTGGCCCTGCATCTCGGCGATGACCTGCAGGGTCAGGGTGGTCTTGCCGGACGACTCCGGGCCGTAGATCTCGATCACCCGCCCGCGCGGCAGGCCGCCCACGCCCAGGGCGATGTCCAGGCCCAGCGAGCCGGTGGAGACCACCTGGATGTCCTCGATCTTCTCGCCCTCGCCCAGGCGCATGATCGTGCCCTTGCCGAACTGCTTCTCGATCTGGGCCAGGGCGGCTTGCAGCGCCTTGGATTTCTCGGTGTCGGCGGCGGCGATCTTGCTGCCCTTGACTTGCGCGTCCATGGGTTTCTCCTTCGGGGGTCGTTGAGTCGGTGTTCGCATCCGGTGGCGGAAAGTACAGGCTGGATGCCTGACCAGTACTGTAGCGGCGAGTCGCGCTGCTTTCCCGTGTTTTTTGGTCAGTTTGCCTTACCATTTGCGAATGCCCGACATTCGCGACGCCGGCTGGCGTTCCACCCACCTGGGCCGCCTGCTCGGCCATGCCTCGCGCCGCTTCGACGAGCGGGTGCTGCACCTCATGGCGCACAACGTGGACGTGCCCCTGGCGCTGTCGCACCTGGCCGCCCGGGGGCAGGTGGGTGCCGCCCACGTGCACCTGACCCGCCACCTCGCGCTGGAGGGCTCGCGCCTGACCGAGCTGGCCGCGCGCGCCGGCATGAGCAAGCAGGCCATGGGCGACCTGGTGACCCAGTGCGAGGCCTGGGGCCTAGTGGTGCGCGAGCCCGACCCGCTGGACGCACGTGCCCGCCGGGTGTGCTTCACGGCCGCCGGGCTGGCCTGGCTGCAGGCCTTCCGGGATGCGGTCGCCCAGGCGGAGGCCGAGTTCAACGCCGAAGTGGGCGAGGCCGTGGCCACGGTCATGAAGATCGGCCTGGAGGCCTGGGCCGCACCGGCGGCCTAGAATCGCGCCCACAGCCGCCACGTTCCTGCGCGCGTCGAGAGCGGCGAGACAGGAGACGAGCCATGCGCATCCTCATTGCCGAAGATGACCAGGTGCTGGCCGACGCGCTGCTGCGCAGCCTGCGCGCCTCCGGCGCCGCCGCCGACCAGGTCTCCAGCGGGTCCGAGGCCGATGCGGCCCTCCTGACGAACAACGAGTTCGACCTCCTCATCCTCGACCTGGACCTGCCCCGCCTGCATGGCCTGGAGGTCCTGCGCCGGCTGCGCGGACGCGGCTCCTCGCTGCCCGTGCTGATCCTCACCGCCGCCGACAGCGTGGAAGAGCGCGTCAAGGGCCTGGACCTGGGCGCCGACGACTACATGGCCAAGCCCTTCTCGCTGCAGGAGCTGGAGGCGCGCGTGCGCGCACTCACGCGCCGCGGCATGGGCGGCACCAGCAGCAGCATCCGCCACGGCCCGCTGGTGTACGACCAGGCGGGGCGCGTGGCCACCATCGACGGCCGTGCGGTGGAACTGTCCGCGCGCGAGCTGGGCCTGCTCGAAGTGCTGCTGCAGCGCGCCGGCCGGCTGGTCAGCAAGGACCAGCTCGTGGAGCGCCTGTGCGAGTGGGGCGAAGAAGTGAGCAACAACGCGATCGAGGTGTATATCCACCGCCTGCGCAAGAAGATCGAGAAGGGCCCGATCCGCATCGCCACCGTGCGCGGCCTGGGTTACTGCCTCGAGAAGATCCCGGGCTGAAGAAGCCATGCGCCTCTTCCAGCGTGAGCAGCGCTCCCTCTTCGGGGAGATCCTCGACTGGATGCTCACGCCCCTGCTGCTGCTGTGGCCGGTCAGCCTGGCGCTGACCTGGGTGGTGGCCCAGAGCATCGCCGCCAAGCCCTTTGATCGCGCGCTCGAACACAACGTGCACCTGCTCGCGCAGCGCGTGGCGGCGCAGGACCAGCAACCCGGCTTCGACATGCCGCGCGCGGAACGCAGCTTCCAGGCCGCCGACGACACGGACCAGGTCTTCCACCAGGTCCGCGCGCCCAAGGGCGACACGCTGGGCGGCGAGCGCGACATGCCGGCACCGCCCGATACCGAGCCGCACCTAGTGGGCGAGGTGCGCCTGCGCGACGACGTGTTCCGTGACCTGCCCGTGCGCGTGGGCCACACCTGGGTGGCCCTGCCCGGCGGCGACCTGCTGCTGGTGCAGGTGGCCGAGACGCGCGACAAGCGCTCGGTGCTGGCCACCGAGATCATCAAGGGCGTGATGCTGCCGCAGTTCGTCATCCTGCCGCTGGCGGTGCTGCTGGTGTGGCTGGCGCTGGTGCGCGGCATCAAGCCGCTGTCGCAACTGGAAGAACGCATCCGCGCGCGCCGTCCCGACGACCTCTCGCCGCTGGACGAGAAGGCCGTGCCGCTGGAGGTGGCGCCGCTGGTGTCCTCGGTGAACGACCTGCTCACGCGCCTGAAGGAATCCATCTCGCTGCAAAAGCGCTTCCTCGCCGGCGCCGCGCACCAGCTCAAGACGCCGCTGGCCGGGCTGCGCATGCAGGCCGACCTGGCGCAGCGCGAGGACACCAACGCGCAGGCGCTCAAGCAGTCGCTCAAGCAGATCGGCCGCGCGAGCATGCGCGCCACCCACACGGTCAACCAGCTGCTCTCGCTGGCCCGCGCCGAGGCGAGCGGCGCCACGGTGGTGGCCTTGCAGGGCTGCGATTTGGCCGAGATCACGCAGGAAGCGGTGCTGGAGCTGCTGCCGCGCGCGCTCGACAAGCGCATCGACCTGGGCTACGACGGTCCCGAGCCGGGCGATCCTGCCGTGCGCCTGCACGGCAACCGCACGCTGCTCAAGGAGATCGTGGTCAACCTGCTGGACAACGCCTTGAACTACACGCCCTCCAGCGCCGAGCAGCCGGGCGTGATCACGGCGCGCCTGGTACCGGACGCGTCCGCGCAGGCGCTGGTGCTGCAGGTGGAAGACACGGGGCCGGGCATTCCCGCCTCCGAACGCGAGCTGGTGTTCCAGCCCTTCTACCGCGCCCTGGGGACCAACGTGGACGGCTCGGGCCTGGGCCTGTCCATCGTGCGGGAGATCGCGCGCCAGCACGGCGCCGAGATCCGCATCGACGAGGCCCACCCCGGGGCCACGCCGCCGGGTACGCGCATCAGCGTGCGATTCACCGCGCGCGAGCCCGCGGCCGCGATCGCGTGACCGGCTGGCCTCAGGCCGGCTTGTAGAGATTGAGCTGCAGCCGCTCGCGCTCGATCACGCGGGCCACGGCGGGTTCCTTGGCCAGCTTCTGCGCCTGGGACCACAGCGTGACGAAGCGCTCCGGGTCGATGCCGGCGATGCCGCCCCAGCGCAGCACCGTGAGCGCATAGGCGTCGAGCGGACCGACCGCTTCGCCACCCAGCCACGGGCCCTGCGCCACGGCGCGCGCCGCGAAGGACTCCAGCTCCTGCAGCAGCTTGGCGTAGACGCCGACGTTGAAGGCCTTGACCTGCGCCTGGGCCTCGGTGCCGTCCACGAACTTGTAGGGCATGAAGACGTGCGTGAAGGTCGGGTGCACGGTGTTGTTCAACCAGGCGAGCTGCTCCATCACGCGGGCGCGGGCCAGGGGCTCGGTGGGCAGGAAGCGCTGCTCGGGGAAGCGGTCGTGCAGGTAGCCGATGATGGCCAGGATCTGCGTGATGACCACGTCGCCGTCGACCAGCACGGGCACCTGCCCGCGGCTGTTGATCGCGCGGTAAGCCGCCTCGTTCTGCTCGCCCTTGTGCAGCTTGACCATCGTCGGCTCGAAAGGCGTGCCGCTGAGTTCGAGCAGCACGTGCGGAACGAAGGAACAGGCGCCGGGGGCGAAGTACAGCTTCAGGGTCATTCGAAGTCTCCAGGTCAGGTGTTCGGGTCGGATGCGCGAGCCGCCAGGTGCTGTGCCGCGGCGCCGACGCGCAGCAGCTCGGGGCGCAGCTGCCGTTCCAGGCGCTGCGGCTCGGCCTGGGGCACCGGCCCGAGGCCCCAGGGTCGCAGCAGGCCCTGGGCCCAGGCGAACCAGGCGGCGTTGGCGAGGATCAGCAGGAGAACGAGCGGTCGGAGCATGGAAGAAGGGATCGGCGCGCAGGGTTCAGGCCGGTCGGACGCTGACCTCCTCGCTGGTCACGCAGAGCGTGCCGGCCGCAGTATGCACCAGCAGCCCGCCCGATCCGGACACGCCGCACGCCGTGCCGAGGCGCCCGTCGCTGAGGGTCACCGGGGTGTCCCACAGCAGGTCGCGGGCGCGGTAGCGCTCCACGAAGGCGCCGAAGCCGGCCTGCTCGAACTCCCGGAGCGCCCGGGCCAGCGGCGCGGCCACGCGCAGCAGCACCTCGCCGGCCTGCGCCTGCGGCCACAGCGCGCGCAGTGCGGCCGGCGGGGTCGAGAGGCCGGCGCCATCGCGGGGTGCGATGTTGATGCCCACGCCCACCACCGCCTGGCGCAGGGCCTCGCCCGTCCCGGCGGTCTCCACCAGGATGCCGCCGAGCTTGTGCCCGCCGACCCACAGGTCGTTGGGCCACTTCAGGCCAACGGCCGGATGCAGCATCTCGGCCACCGCCACGCCGACGGCAAGCGACAGCCCCGACCACTCGCGCGGTGCGAGCGGCAGGCCCAGGGAGAAGGTGAGCGAATCGCCGGGATCGGCCTGCCAGGCCCGCCCGCGGCGACCGCGACCGGCGGTCTGCCGTTCGGCCACCAGCAGCACCGGCTGGGTGGAGCCGGCGCGCGCGCGCCGCATGAGTTCGCTGTTGGTGGAGTCGATCTCGGGGGCGAGCTCCACGCGCACGCCGGGCATCAGCGGCGCGAGCTCCTCGCGCAGGGCCTGCAGCGGCCAGGCGCACTCCATCGTCAGCGCCGGCGCTTGGGGGCCAGCAGCGTGCCCCGGCAGTCCGCCGCGCCGCACCAGCAGGGGTACTCGGCCTTGAGCTTCTTCGTGTAGGGCTCGTCGATGATGAGCCCGTAGTCGTAGTTCAGCTCTTCGCCGGCGCGGATGTTGCGCAGCGCCTTGATGAAGATGCGGCCCTCCACCTCGTCGGCCTCGCAGTTCGGGTCGCAGGAGTGATTGATCCAGCGCGAGGTGTTGCCCCCGTGCAGGGCGTCGATGACGCGGTCCTCGTCGACGTGGAAATAGAAGGTGTGGTTGGGATCGCTGGGATCGTGCGGGTGGCGGCGCTGGGCCTCCTTCCAGCTGATGATCTCGCCCACGTACTCGATGATGGTCTCGCCCTCGGCGATGTCCTGCAGCGCGAACACGCCGCGGCCGTGGATTCCCGAGCGACGAGCCTGGATCTTGCGGCCGCGGCCCGGGGCGGTGGATGGCATCTCTGGAAACTCTGGTAAGTTGAAGGTGTGCACAGGCGCGTGCGCGCACGCGCGAGAGCCGCGATTGTAGGAACAACCTGGTGCCCGGTCGCCTCAGAATCCGGGCCCAACCCCATCAAACACACATGAGCAAGACACTGGTCATTGCCGAGAAACCGTCCGTTGCCCAGGACATCGTGCGGGCGCTGACGCCCGCCGTGGGCAAGTTCGACAAGCACGACGAGTACTTCGAGAACGAGCGCTACGTGGTCACCAGCGCCGTGGGCCACCTGGTGGAGATCCAGGCGCCCGAGCAGTTCGACGTCAAGCGCGGCAAGTGGAGCTTCGCCCACCTGCCGGTGATCCCGCCCTACTTCGACCTCAAGCCCGTGGACAAGACCAAGGGCCGCCTGAACGCCGTGGTCAAGCTGGCCCGGCGCAAGGACGTCACCGAGCTCGTGAACGCCTGCGACGCGGGGCGCGAGGGCGAGCTGATCTTCCGGCTGATCGAGCAGTACGCCGGCGGGGCCAAGCCGCTGGGCAAGCCCGTGCGGCGCCTGTGGCTGCAGTCCATGACGCCGCAGGCGATCCGGGACGGCTTCGACAAGCTGCGCACCGACCGGCAGATGGAGGGCCTGGCCCACGCCGCGCGCTCGCGCTCGGAAGCTGACTGGCTGGTGGGCATCAACGGCACCCGCGCCATGACCGCATTCAACTCGCGCGACGGCGGCTTCTTCCTCACCACCGTGGGCCGGGTGCAGACGCCCACGCTGGCGGTGGTGGTCGAGCGCGAGGAGCAGATCCGCAAGTTCGTCAGCCGCGACTACTGGGAGGTGCACGCCACCTTCGCCGCCGAAGCGGGCGAGTACGCGGGCAAGTGGTTCGACCCGCAGTGGCGCAAGAACCCGGACGACGCCGAGCAGCGGGCCGACCGGCTCTGGTCCCTGCAGCAGGCGCAGTCCATCGCCGACGCCGTGCGCGGCAAGCGGGCCACGGTCACGGAGGAAGCCAAGCCGACGACGCAGGCTTCGCCCCTGCTGTTCGACCTGACCTCCCTGCAGCGCGAGGCCAACGGCCGCTTCGGCTTCTCGGCCAAGACCACGCTGGCCCTCGCCCAGAGCCTGTACGAGCGCCACAAGGCACTGACCTACCCGCGGACCGACTCGCGCGCCCTGCCCGAGGATTACCTCGGCACCGTGAAGCAGACGATGCAGATGCTGGCGACCAGCGGCATGGGCCACCTCGCGCCGTTCGCGAAGCAGGCCATCGAGCAGGGCTACGTCAAGCCGAGCAAGCGCATCTTCGACAACGCCAAGGTCAGCGACCACTTCGCCATCATCCCGACGCTGCAGGCCCCCAGCGGCCTGTCCGATGCCGAGCAGAAGCTCTACGACCTGGTGGTGCGGCGCTTCCTGTCGGTGTTCTTCCCGAGCGCGGAGCACCTGGTCACCACGCGCATCAGCCAGGTGGAGCAGCATCGCTTCCGCACCGAGGGCAAGGTGCTGGTCCGCCCGGGCTGGCTCGCCATCTGGGGCAAGGAAGCCGACGTCGAGGGCGACGAGAACAGCAAGGTGCTGGTTGCGGTGGCGCCGGGCGAGAAGGTGCTGGCCGAGGCCGTGGAGGCCAAGGGCCTGAAGACGCGTCCCCCCGCGCGCTACAGCGAAGCGACGCTGCTGGGTGCCATGGAGACCGCCGGCAAGAACATCGAGGACGAGGAACTGCGCGAGGCCATGCAGGAAAAGGGCCTGGGCACCCCGGCCACGCGCGCGGCCATCATCGAAGGCCTCATCAACGAGAAGTACATGCTGCGCGAGGGCCGCGAGCTGATTCCCACGGCCAAGGCCTTCCAGCTCATGACGCTGCTGCGCGGGCTGGACGTGCAGGAACTCTCGCGCCCCGAGCTCACGGGCGAGTGGGAATACAAGCTCGCGCAGATGGAGCGCGGCCAGCTCAGTCGCGACGCCTTCATGCAGCAGATCGCGGAGATGACGCAGCGCATCGTGCAGAAGGCCAAGGAGTACGACCGCGACACCGTCCCCGGCGACTACGCCACGCTGTCGACGCCCTGCCCCAACTGCGGCGGCGTGGTCAAGGAGAACTACCGCCGCTACACCTGCAGCGGCAGGAGCGGCACCGGCGAGGACGCCTGCGGCTTCTCCTTTACCAAGATGCCGGCCGGACGCGCCTTCGAGCTGCACGAGGTGGAGCAGTTCCTGCGCGACAAGCGCATCGGACCGCTGGAAGGCTTCCGCTCCAAGGCCGGCTGGCCCTTCACCGCGGAGATCGCGCTCGCCTACAGCGAGGAGGACCGGAACTGGAAGCTGGAGTTCGACTTCGGCGACGAAGCCGACCCGTCCGAGACCGGCGAGCTGGTGGACTTCAGCGGCCAGGAGGCGCTGGGCCCCTGTCCCAAGTGCGGCGCGCGGGTGTTCGAGTTCGGGAAGAACTACGTGTGCGAGCACAGCCTGCCCACGCCCGCGCAGGCCACGCCCTCGTGCGACTTCAAGAGCGGCCAGATCATCCTGCAGCAGCCGATCGAGCGCGAACAGATGCACAAGCTGCTGGCCACCGGCAAGACCGACCTGCTGGACAAGTTCGTGTCCACGCGCACACGCCGCGCGTTCAAGGCCTTCCTGGTCTGGGATGCCGAGGCCGGCAAGGTGAACTTCGAGTTCGAGCCGCGCGCGAGCAAGTTTCCGCCGCGCAAGGCCGCCGGCAAGTTCGCGGCCAAGTCGGCGGCGCGCGCCGCGCCCGCCGGCAAGACGAGCACGGTCGCCGCCGGCAAGGCGCCAGCGAAGAAGGCGCCGGCCAAGAAGGCAGTGGCCGCCAAGAGCGCCGCGCCCAAGGCCCCTCGCAAGACCACCGCAGGCCTCCGGCCCAGCCCGGCCCTCGCCGCCGTGGTGGGCAGTGAACCGGTTGCCCGCACCGAGGTGATCAAGAAGCTGTGGGACTACATCAAGGCCCACGGCCTGCAGGATGCGACGAACAAGCGGGCGATCAACGCCGACGACAAGCTGCGCGCCGTGTTCGGCAAGCCGCAGGTGACGATGTTCGAGCTGGCCGGCCTGGTGGGCAAGCACCTGGAGCAGGTGGGGCAGTAGGTGAAGCCCCCTTCCCCCTTTGGGGGAAGGCCGGGATGGGGGCCGCGCTGAGGTGGCATTGTCGGCGCGCCAGCCCCCACCCCCACCCTCCTCCAGAGAGGGAGGGAGTTTGCTTCGCACTCACCCCGCGCGCGCCTTGGCCTCCGACACGGCCCCCAGGAAGTCGCGCAGCAGCGCCGTGTCGTCGATCGACTCGGACAACCCGGGCTGGTGCCACTCCGGGTGCCACTGGACGGCCGCGATGTAGCTCGCGCCCGCGTCCTTGCGGCGGATGGCCTCGATGACGCCGTCGCTGTGGCTCACGGCCTCCACCACGAATTCGTCGGCCAGCCGCTTGATGCCCTGGTGGTGGATGCTGTTGACGCGCACGCGCTGCACGCCGGGGTACAGCGCCGCCAGGCGCGTGCCCGGCACGATGTCGATGCTGTGGTAGTTGTTGTCGTAGATGGCGGCGTCGCGGTGCACCAGGGACTCGGGCACCTGCGTGTTGATGTCCTGCCAGAGCGTTCCACCGAAGGCCACGTTCAGCAACTGCAGCCCACGGCAGATGCCGAAGACCGGCTTGCCTTGGGCAACGAAGGCTGCGACCAGCGCCTGGTCGTATTCGTCGCGAATGCGGTCGCCGGCCCAGCGCTCCTCCATGGGCACTTCGCCGTAGCTGCCGGGCCAGACGTCCGATCCGCCATGGAGCACCAGACCGTCGAGCCACTGCGCATAGTGCTCGTAGGTGACATCGCCGCGGGCCGTGCTGCCGGTGGGGCAGGGCACCATGACGACCATCGCGCCCGAGGACATGAGCCAGTGCGCGACGCTCTGCTCCACGTACTGCAGCGTCTTGCCGGTGAAGAAGGAACGCGTGGGGTCGGCGTGCGAAAAGCAGGCCGACAGGCCGATCTTGAGGCGCCGGTTGGCACGGGCCTCCCGCAGCTCCTGGGCGCGCGCTTCAGCCAGCACGGTCGTCCCAGACCTTCTGCGCGGCGTCGTCCTCGCTCGGCCCCTCGGGTTCGCGGGCCTCGCGGCGGCCTTCGGCCACTTCGGCCGGAAGCGGCGCGCGCGGGGCGTCCCGGCGGGCAGCGGGCGAGTCCTTGGCCTCAGGGGCCGGCCGGCGTTTCACCGCAGCTTGGCGCTCGATCTCCATGCCGCCACCTTAGGCCAGGCGGACAGCTCGAGCCGTAGGACAGGGCAATCAGCGGCTGCGCGACGTCTCGGATTTCCAACGCGAAACGCCGCAAGGGATCTACAGCCAGCGGCCGCTTGCCCCCGTTCGCGTGCCGCTGCCGAAGCGATGCGGCCGGCTGGAAAGCAGGCGGTTGCCGAGCAGCACGCCGCCCGCGACCAGACCGGCGGCCAGCGCAATGGACGTGGCGGGCAGGGACCGGGCCATGTTGGTGGCCATCGCGCCGCTGCGCGGGGCCATCAGCTCCAGCCGGCGCCGGGTCATCTTGGCGCCGAGTTCGCCGAGGCGGTCGCGCATCAGCCGCTCGGCCTCCGGTAGCACGGTGGTCTCCTCGTCGGCCACGTGGTGCATCACGTCACGCATCAGCTCCATGAAGGTGCCGTCGTAGCCGGCGTCGGTGGGCTCCATGTTGCGAAGCTGGGTGATCAGCCGGCGCATCTCGTTGTGCTCGGGCACGGCCTTGCGCAGGAAGTCGCTGTCGGAGACGGCCCGCATGGCCGGATAGAAGATCTCCTCCTCGAGCTGCGCATGCACCTCCAGCGCCAGGCAGACCGTGTTCACCAGGCCCTTCTTGACCCGGGGCGCGCTGTCGGTCTGGTACTGGTGGAAGGCGGCCAGCACGTGGGCATGGTCGGTGCGGATCATGTGCGTGGCATAGGGCGCCACGCGTTCGATCAAGGCGTTCATCGGGGGGACTCCTGGCAGGGGGATGGGCGATCCCGCCGGTTGTACCCACGCCCCTGCGCGCCGGCTGTAGGTCGGCGCCGGCACCGGTCCGGCTTTGCGCCGCCGGCCCCGGTCCGGCGCTCAGCCGGCGCCCGCTTCCACCGCCTGTCGCACCACGGCCGGGTCCAGGCCGTACATGTCCGCGAACTCGTCCATGGGTCGCCCGCTGGCCTTGAAGGCGCGCACCAGGGCCTCGCGCCGCGCGGTCTGCGCCGCCAGTTCGGCAAACGCCTCGTCCAGCAGCGACAGCGCCGTCTCGTCCTGCGTGCGGACCTGCTCCAGGTAGGCCTCGCGCGAGAGGCCGCTTGCCTGCACCGTGCGCACCAGGTGCGCCACCGCCCAGGCACGGGCCGCCTCCGAACCGCGGGCTTGCCGGCGGCGGAAGACCTCGACGATGGCGTGCTGCACGTGCTCGGGTGCGACCGGCTCGACCGGCTCGCCGTCCAGGTCGTGGCGTGCGTCGCCCTCGGCCACGGCCTCCAGGTAGCGGGTGGACCGCACGTGCTGGCCCAGGGCCTGCTTCAGCTCGTCCTTGGCGAAGTCGCCCGGGTGGCGGGCCATGAGGTCCTCGAACACGCCGCGCTTGAGCGGCCGGAAGCGCGCGCCGAAGAGCCGCGGATACAGCTCCCACAGCCGGTTCAGCAGGGGATGCACGGTGCGCGGCGCGCGGGCCGTCTTGCGGCTGGCCTTGGCCGGGCGCGGCGGCGGGGACTGGGATTCGGTTTCGCTCATGTGGCTGCGACTGTAGCGGGCCGGGTTGCACAATCCGGCCCATGAACATCGACAAAGATTCCGTGGTGACGATGCGCGTGCGCATCGCCGATGACAAGGGCCAGCTGATCCAGGACGGCAAGCAGCCCATGGCCTACCTGCATGGCGGCTACGACAACACCTTTCCCAAGATCGAGGAGGCGCTGCAGGGCCGCACCGTGGGCGACGAGCTGTCGCTGGTGCTCACACCCGCCGAGGGCTTCGGAGAGCGCGACGAGGCGCTGCTGCGCACCCTGCCCAAGCGGGACTTCCCGCCCGGGGTGAAGGTGGGCGGCCAGCTGGAAATGCCCGGGCCCAACGGCCATCCGCTGCCCTTCACCGTGAGCAAGATCAAGGGCGACACGGTGCACCTGGACGGCAACCATCCCCTGGCCGGACGCACCCTGCGGCTGTCGATCAAGGTGACCGGCGTGCGGCCGGCCAGCGCCGAGGAACTCGCGCACCGGCACGTGCACGGCGAAGGTGGGCATCACCACTGAAATGGAACGCCGGCGGGCCGTGGCGCCGCCGGCGTGTCTCCTGGCCGACGCGACGTTCAGGCGACGACGCGGACCATCTCCAGCACCTTGTTGGAGTAGCCCCACTCGTTGTCGTACCAGCTCACCAGCTTGACGAAAGTGCCGTCCAGGGCGATGCCGGCGTCGGCGTCGAAGATGGAGGTGCGGGCGTCACCGCGGAAGTCGGTGGCGACCACCTTGTCCTCGGTGTAGCCCAGCACGCCCTTGAGCGCGCCTTCCGACTGGGCCTTCATCTCGGCGCAGATCTCCGCGTACGTGGCGGGCTTGTCCAGCTCGACGGTGAGGTCCACCACGGAGACGTCCGAAGTGGGCACGCGGAAGGCCATGCCGGTGAGCTTCTTGTTCAGCTCGGGGATGACCACGCCCACGGCCTTGGCCGCGCCGGTGCTGGAGGGGATGATGTTCTCCAGGATGCCGCGGCCGCCGCGCCAGTCCTTGTTGCTCGGGCCGTCCACGGTCTTCTGGGTGGCGGTGGCGGCGTGCACGGTGGTCATCAGGCCACGCTTGATGCCCCACTTGTCGTTCATCACCTTGGCCAGCGGCGCCAGGCAGTTGGTGGTGCAGGAGGCGTTGGAGATGATGGCCTCGCCCTTGTAGCTCTTGTCGTTGACGCCGAAGACGAACATGGGCGTGTCGTCCTTGGAGGGGGCGGACATAATCACCTTCTTGGCGCCGGCGGCCAGGTGCTTCTGCCCGCCTTCCTTGGTCAGGAAGATGCCGGTGCTCTCCACCACGATGTCCGCGCCGACCTCGTTCCACTTCAGCTCGGCCGGATCCTTGACGGCGGTCAGGCGGATGCGCTTGCCGTTGACCACCAGCGTGTTGCCGTCCACCGACACCTCGCCCTCGAAGCGGCCGTGCACGCTGTCGTAGCGCAGCATGTAGGCGAGGTAGTCGGGCTCGAGCAGGTCGTTGATGCCGACGACCTCGATGTCCTTGAAGTTCTGCACCGCGGCGCGAAACACCATGCGGCCGATGCGGCCGAAGCCGTTGATCCCGATCTTGATCGTCATGTGCTTGTCCCTTGCTGGTTGAAAACGAGAACCGTCATTGTCCGAGGACGGCGCGGACCGTGTCCGCCACGTTCTCGGGGGTGAATCCGAAGTGCCTGAACAGTACGTTGGCCGGCGCGGACTCGCCGTAGGTGTCGATCCCGACAACGGCCGAGCAACCGTACTTCCACCAGAAGTCGGTCACGCCGGCCTCCACCGCCACGCGCGGCAGGCCCGGGGGCAGCACCTGCTCCTTGTAGGCGCGCTCCTGGCGGTCGAAGGTGGTGGTGCTGGGCATGGAGACCACGCGCACGGCCAGGCCCTGCGCGGCAAGCTGCTCCTGCGCCTTGAGCGCGAGCTGCACCTCCGAGCCGGTGGCGATGAGCACCGCCTGCGGTGCGCGATCGAGACCGACCTCGGCGGCCTCGGCCAGCACGTAGGCGCCGCGGCGGATGTTCTCCAGGCCCGGCTTGGGTGCGTAGGGCAGGTTCTGCCGCGACAGCAGCAGCGCCGTGGGCCGCTGCGCGTTCTGCAGCGCCACGGCCCAGGCCACGGCGGTCTCGGCCGTGTCGCAGGGACGCCAGACGTCCAGGCCGGGGATGAGGCGCAGGCTGGCGGCGTGCTCGATGGACTGGTGCGTGGGGCCGTCCTCGCCCAGGCCGATGGAGTCGTGCGTGAACACGTGCACCACGCGCTGCTTCATGAGCGCGGCCATGCGGATGGCGTTGCGGCTGTAGTCGCTGAAGGTGAGGAAGGTGCCGGCGTAGGGGATGAATCCCCCGTGCAGGGCGATGCCGTTCATCACCGCGGCCATGCCGAACTCGCGCACGCCGTAGTTGATGTGGCGGCCGAGCGCGCCGCCGTCCGCACGCTGGACCTCGCCACCCGCCCCGAAACGAAGCGGCTGCGTGGCCTTGGTGTTGGTGAGGTTGGAGCCGGTCAGGTCGGCGCTGCCGCCCAGCATCTCCGGGAGCGCGGCGGTGAAGACCTCCAGGGCCTGCTGCGAGGCCTTGCGCGAAGCGACGGTCTCGGCCTTGGCCACGGCCGCCAGCGCGGCGTCCAGCGCCAGCTGCGCGAAGTTCTCGGGCAGCTCGCCGCGCATGCGGCGGGTGAATTCGGCGGCCAGCTCGGGATGGGCCTGCGCGTAGGCGGCGAAGCGGCGGTCCCACTCGGCCTGGCGCTTGCGGCCGGAATCGCGCGCGTTCCAGTCGGCATAGACCTCCTGGGGCACGGTGAAGGCCTCGTGCGGCCAGCCCAGGTTCTCGCGCGTGAGGCGGATCTCGTCGTGGCCCAGGGGCTCGCCGTGGCACTTGGCGGTGTTGGCCCGGTTGGGGCTGCCCTTGCCGATGTGCGTCTTGGCGACGATCAGGGAGGGCTTGTCGGCGCAGTCGCGGGCCTGGGCGATGGCCCGGTCCACTGCGTCCACGTCGTGGCCGTCGACGGGCCCGATGACGTTCCAGCCGTAGGCCTTGAAGCGCGCGGGCGTGTCGTCCACGAACCAGGGGGTGACCTGGCCGTCGATGGAGATGCCGTTGTCGTCATAGATGACGATGAGCTTGTTCAGCTTCCACACGGCGGCCAGCGCGCTGGCTTCGTGGCTGATGCCTTCCATGAGGCAGCCGTCGCCGGTGAAGACGTAGGTGTGGTGGTCGACGACCGTGTGGCCCTCGCGGTTGAATTCGGCCGCCAGCAGCTTTTCCGCCAGCGCCATGCCCACCGCGTTCGCCAGGCCCTGGCCGAGCGGGCCGGTGGTGGTCTCGACGCCGGGGGTGATGCCGACTTCGGGATGGCCCGGCGTCTTGCTGTGCAGCTGGCGGAAGTTCTTCAGCTCCTCGATCGGCAGCTCGTAGCCGGTCAGGTGCAGCAGCGAGTAGATCAGCATGGAGCCGTGGCCGTTGGACAGCACGAAGCGGTCGCGGTCGGACCAGTGCGGGTCCAGGGGGTTGTGCCGCAGGTGGCGGCCCCACAGGGCGACTGCGATGTCGGCCATGCCCATGGGCGCGCCCGGGTGTCCCGAGTTGGCGTGTTGAACGGCGTCCATGGACAGAGCGCGGATCGCGCTCGCCATCTGAAGGGGGTTGGCCATCGAGGGCAGCTCCGGGGGAAAAGGCGGGGAGGGGTGGGACTGGGGGAAACCCGGCATTTTAGCGGCCACCCCCCGAACCGGCTGAGAAGCCGCAGCGGGCGGCCATGGTCTAAAGTGCCGCGATGCGCGCGCTCCATCTCACCGCCGACCTGTACCGCTGTCGCTGCGCCGCGGGCTGGCTGTCCACCGCCGAGCCGCTGCGCTCGGCGCTGCGGCAGGTGGCCGAGGCGGGCGGCTTCGAAACCCATGGCGAGCTGTTCTGCACCGAGAGCGACGGCCCCGTCTCGGGCGTGCTCCTGATGCGCGGTGCGCGGCTGGACCTGCGCACCGCACCGGCCGCGCGCGGCGCGCTGCTGGACCTGCAGATCGCCCTGGACGGCGAGGACGAGCACTCGGCCGCGCAGGCCCGTGCGCTGATGGAAGCCCTGGTGGCGCGCTTCGCGCCGGAGTGGACCGAGCAGCGCTCGCTCGACCGGGGCGACGAGGCGTGAGCGGCGCCCCGATGACCAGCCCGCCGCAGCGGCCCGCAGGGGCCATGGTGCTGGCGGCGGGACGCGGCGAGCGCATGCGGCCGCTGACCGACCAGTGCCCCAAGCCGCTGCTCGAAGTGCGCGGCAAGCCGCTGATGCAGTGGCACCTGGAGGCCCTCTCGCGCGAGGGCATCGAGACGGTGGTGGTCAACACCGCCTGGCTGGGCGAGCAGGTGGAGGCCGCCTTCGGCGAGCGTGCGCAGTGGAGCGACGCCAGCCCCCAGCGGCTGCTCTATTCCCACGAAGGCCGCGACTTCGGCGGCGCCCTGGAGACAGCCGGCGGCATCGTGCGTGCCCTGCCACTGCTGGACGAGGTCTTCTGGGTGGTGGCGGGCGACGTCTTCATGCCGCAGTTTCCCTTCGCGCGCCAGGCCCGCGAACGCTTCATGGCGGGCGATGCGTCGGCGCACCTCTGGCTGGTGCCCAATCCGCCGCACAACCCGCGCGGCGACTTCGGCCTCGCGAGCGACGGCCGGGCCGTCAACGAGGCCGCCGAGCGCTACACCTTCTCCACCGTCGCCCTGTACCGCAAGGCCTTCTTCGCCGGCTTCGTCCCCGGCAACCCGCAGGGCCTTCGCGCCCCGCTCGCGCCGCTGCTGCGCGCCGCCATGGACAATGGCGCGGTCACGGCCGAACTCTGGACCGGGGGCTGGACCGATGTGGGCACCCCGGAGCGCCTGGCCCAACTCAACGCACCATGAACCACTCCGTCCACGCCGATCGACGCGCCCGCGTCGCCCGGGCCATCGGCCCCGGCGGCATCGCCATCGTCCCCACCGCCCCGGAACGCCCGCGCAACCGGGACAGCGACTTCCTCTACCGGCACGACAGCTACTTCTACTACCTCACCGGCTTCACCGAGCCGAACGCCTGGCTGGTGATCACCGGGGACGGCCGCAGCACGCTCTTTTGCGCCCCCAAGGACCTGGAACGCGAGATCTGGGACGGCTTTCGGCTCGGCCCCGAGGCCGCGCCCGGGGCACTGGGCGTGGACAGCGCGATGTCGGTCGCCGAACTCGACGCGCAGCTTCCGCGCCTGCTGGAAAACCGGGACGCGGTGTGGTTCCCCTTCGCGATCCACGCCGGCCTGGAGGCGCAGGTGGCGAGCTGGCTCGCCCGCGTGCGGGCCCGGGTGCGCTTCGGCGCGCTGTGCCCCGAGCAGCAGCGCGACCTGTGCGCCGTGCTGGACGAGATGCGCCTGGTCAAGGACGCGCTCGAACTGGACACCATGCGCCGGGCCGCCGCCATCAGCGCACGGGCCCATGTGCGCGCCATGCAGGCGAGCGCCCGCATGCTGCGCCAAGGCCACGACGTGCGCGAGTACCACCTGGACGCCGAGCTGCTGCACGAGTTCCGCGCCGGCGGCTCGCAGGCGCCTGCGTACAACTCCATCGTCGCCGCAGGACCCAACGCCTGCGTGCTGCACTACCGCGCCGACGCGGCGCCGGTGCGCGCGGGCGAGCTGGTGCTGATCGATGCCGGCTGCGAGCTGGACGGCTATGCCAGCGACATCACGCGCACCTTTCCAGCCGACGGCCGCTTCACCGGCCCGCAGCGCGCGCTCTACGAGCTGGTGCTGGCCTCCCAGGACGCGGCGGTGGAGTCCACCCGCCCAGGCGCCCGCTTCACCGACCCGCACGAAGCCACCGTGCGGGTGCTGTCGCAGGGCCTGCTCGACCTGGGCCTGCTGGACCGCGACAAGGTGGGCGGCCTGGAGGACGTGATCGCGCAGCGCGCCTACTTCCAGTTCTACATGCACCGCACCGGCCACTGGCTGGGCATGGACGTGCACGACTGCGGCAGCTACGTGGAGCCGGGCGAGGCCGGCGAGGTGAGCGAGCGCAAGGACCCGCTGTCCGGCGAAATCATCAAGAACCGCCCCAGCCGCATCCTGCGCCCGGGCATGGTGCTCACCATCGAGCCGGGCCTGTACGTGCGGCCGGCCGAGGGCGTTCCCGAGGCCTTCCACCACCTGGGCATCCGCATCGAGGACGACGCGGTCGTCACCGAGGGCGGCTGCGAGCTGATCACGCGCGGCGTGCCGGTGAAGGCGGACGAGATCGAGGCGCTGATGCGGGATTGAGGCACCAGGCCCCGGGGGGGGGCGGCTATCGATAGGTTAGCCAAATCCAAGTTCCCGACATCATTGCGAATGCCTATCATTCGTCGGGTCGATCCCCTGGAGTTCACCATGGCCCGCCTTGCCATCGCTCAGCTTCCCACCCTGAAGAAAACCGCCAGCTACTACCTCATGCACATCGTGGTCGCCATTACGGTGGCCTATGCCGTCACCGGCAACCTGATGGTGTCGCTGACCCTCAGCCTGATCGAGCCGACGGTCCAGGCGGTCGCCTTCTTCGTGCACGAGAAGGCGTGGAGCCGCCGCGAGCGCGCCCGCAGCGAGGCGCTTGCGGCTGCGGCCTGAGCGTAGGCCCGCAAGGGGGCAGGTCTACAATCCGCGCCACCCAGAACAGGCCCGGCTGCGCCCCCGACAGCGGCTCTCGGGCGAGGAGAGAAGTTCCCCATGTCCAGCACCCCCCCGGCCCCACCCGAAGACAAGCGCGCCCTGCTGCGCCAGGCTGCGCTCGAGTACCACGAGTTCCCCACGCCGGGCAAGGTATCGATCCAGGCCACCAAGCAGCTGATCAACCAGCACGACCTGGCGCTGGCCTACTCGCCGGGGGTGGCAGCGCCCTGCGAAGAGATCGTCAAGGACCCGGTCAACGCCTTCCGCTACACCAGCCGCGGCAACCTCGTGGCCGTGGTCACCAACGGCACCGCGGTGCTCGGTTTGGGCGATATCGGGCCGCTGGCGGCCAAGCCGGTGATGGAGGGCAAGGGCGTCCTGTTCAAGAAGTTCGCGGGCATCGATGTGTTCGACATCGAGATCAACGAGAAGCACGACCTGGACAAGCTGGTCGATGTCATCGCCGCGCTGGAGCCCACGTTCGGCGGCATCAACCTCGAGGACATCAAGGCGCCGGACTGCTTCTACGTGGAGCGCAAGTTGCGCGAGCGCATGAAGATCCCCGTCTTCCACGATGACCAGCACGGCACGGCCATCGTGGTGGGCGCGGCCATCCTCAACGGCCTGAAGGTCGTGGGCAAGAAAATCGAGGAGGTGAAGCTGGTCACCTCCGGCGCGGGCGCGGCGGCGCTGGCCTGCCTGCAGCTGCTGGTCAAGCTGGGGCTTCCGCGCCAGAACATCTTCGCCACCGACCTGGCCGGCGTGGTGTACGAAGGCCGCACCGAGCTCATGGACGAGGACAAGATCCAGTTCGCGCAGAAGACCTCGGCGCGCACGCTGGCCGACATCGTCGCGGGCGCGGACATCTTCCTGGGCCTGTCGGCGGGAGGCGTGCTCAAGCCGGCCATGGTCGAGAGCATGGCGCCCAACCCGCTGATCCTGGCTCTGGCCAATCCCAACCCGGAGATCGCCCCGGACGAGGCCAAGGCCGTGCGCCCGGATGCGATCCTCGCAACCGGTCGCACCGACTACCCGAACCAGGTCAACAACGTCCTGTGCTTCCCCTACATCTTCCGGGGCGCACTCGATTCCGGCGCGACCACCATCACGGACGAGATGGAGATCGCGGCGGTGCACGCCATCGCGGAGCTGGCGCAGGCCGAGCAGAGCGAGGTAGTGGCCGCGGCCTACGCCGGACAGCAGCTCGCCTTCGGGCCGGACTACCTCATCCCCAAGCCCTTCGATCCGCGGCTGATGATGAAGATCGCGCCGGCCGTGGCGCAGGCGGCGGTGGACAGCGGGGTGGCGCTGCGCCCCATCCAGGACATGGACGCCTACCGCGAGAAGCTGCAAAGCTTCGTCTATGCCTCGGGCACGACCATGAAGCCGATCATCGCGGCGGCCCGGCTCGCGCCGCGCAAGCGCGTGGCCTACTGCGAAGGCGAGGAAGAGCGCGTGCTGCGCGCCGCGCAGATCGTGGTGGACGAACGCATCGCCCGGCCGACGCTGATCGGGCGGCCGGCCATCATCGCGCAGCGCATCGATAAGTTCGGCCTGCGGCTTCGCAGCGACATCGACTACGACGTGGTCAACGTCGAGCACGACCTGCGCTACCGCGACTTCTGGCAGACCTACCACCGCATGGCCGAGCGCAAGGGTGTGACGGCCCAGATGGCCAAGATCGAGATGCGCCGCCGCCTGACCCTGATCGGCGCCATGCTGCTGCACAAGGGCGAAGTGGACGGGATGATCTGCGGCACCTGGGGCCTGACCTCGCTGCACCTGCACTACATCGACCAGGTGATCGGCCGCCGCGCCGGCTGCCAGACCTACGCCTGCATGAACGGCCTGGTGCTGCCCGGCCGCCAGGTGTTCCTGGTGGACACCCACGTCAACTACGACCCCACGGCCGAGCAACTGGCGGAAATCGCCGTCATGGCGGCCGAAGAGATGATGCGCTTCGGCATCCGGCCCAAGGCGGCCCTGCTGTCGCACTCCAGCTTCGGCAGCAGCAACCAGCCCAGTGCGGTGAAGATGCGGCAGGTGCTGGAGCTGCTGCGGGTGCAGGCGCCCTGGCTCGAAGTGGACGGGGAAATGCACGGCGACGTGGCCCTGGACGGCGCCGCGCGCATGAAACTCATGCCACGCAGCACGCTCGCCGGCGACGCCAACCTGCTGGTGCTGCCCAACATCGACGCGGCCAACATCTCCTACAACCTGCTCAAGACGGCGGCGGGCGGCAACATTGCCATCGGCCCGGTGCTGCTCGGGGCAGCTCAGCCGGTGCACATCCTCACGGCCAGCACCACGGTGAGGCGCATCGTCAATATGACAGCTTTGACAGTGGCCGACGCCAACGCCAGCCGATAAGGCCTCGGTCGAAAGCAGGCACTAACTAAGGCCGGTCGCAAGCCATGCACCAAAGGCCATACGGCCTGCGCAAAATTTGGGCACCAGCTTGCGTTTCGCGACCGGATCGTTCACACTCGCGCACCTGAACTTTCGGGTTTTCCCGGACGTTCTCCGAATTGAAGGTCACCTCAGAAGGCCCAGTCCATGCGCGTTGCCGCGACCAAGTTTGCGCTCACTAGCATCTTGTTTTCGGCAGTGGTCACCGGTCTGGCAGACGCCAGGACGCCGGTGGATCCAGCCCCGGCAGTTTCAGCCACGGTTTCCGTGGCCGAGCTGCCCAGGCAGGGGCGTGAGACCTTCGAGCTGATCCGCCAAGGCGGGCCGTTCCCCTACAGCAAGGACGGCACGGTCTTCTTCAATCGGGAGCGTCTGTTGCCGCCCAACAAGCGGGGCTACTACCGGGAATACACCGTGAAGACACCAGGTTCGCGCGACCGGGGAGCCCGGCGCATCGTGTGCGGAGGGCCGCCACGCGTACCGCATGCCTGCTACTACACCGCAGACCACTACGCCAGTTTTCGCAAGATTGTGGAGTGAACCCGAAATGAAGCGGGACTTGTTCTTGACCATGGAAAGACACGCGGAGATGAACAAATCTCTTCGCCCCGAGCTCAGCGAAACGCCTTTGAAGGGCGTGCGCAGCAACATCGTGCAGTCCATCCGCGCCTTCCGCGTGCAGGACCTGCAGGATGCCGCCAGCGCGCTGGGCCACCACTTCCTGTACGCCAACCTGGCACAGGCCCAGAGCAAGCAGGACGTGCTGGACCTGCTCGCGCAGCAGTTCATGCTGCCGGCGCACTTCGGCAAGAACTTCGATGCGCTGTACGACTGCATGACCGACCCCGTGCATAAATCGGGCCCGCAGCCCGGCTTCGTCGTCGTGCTGGAGCAGATCCCGGCGCACGCGAAGTTCGACAAGGAAGCGCGCGAGCAGCTGCTCGACATCTTCCGCGACACGGCCGACTACTGGGGAGACCGGAAGATCCCATTCCGGTGCTTCTATTCTTTTCTGTAGCCCGTTCTGCACACACCAGCCAAGCAGAACGGGCGAACGAGGCTCAAGGCGAGAACGCTGCGGCGCCCGCCCCCGTGACCGAGACCGGCGAGAAGATGCCCACGGACAAGCTCGTGGACGTGTCGCCCATGGCGCTGCGCATGAGCAGCCCCTTCAACGCCGGGTACTGGCTCACCGCCGCCTGAGGCGATCAGCACGCGGGCATCCGGGTCACCCCCGGATCCCACAAGAAAAAAGGCCGGCTTGTCCGGCCTTTTTGCATGGGGCGCCGGCGCTCAGGCCCCGGCGGCCGCGAGCGCGAGGTACTCCTCGACCGGCACTTCCTCGGCGCGCCGCTGCAGGTCGAACTCACCCGCGAACCCCCGCTGTTCCAGCCAGCGTCCCAAGGTGTGCCGCAGCAGCTTGCGCCGCTGGCTGAAGGCCACCTGCACCAGCTCGGACAGGCGAGCGGCGTCCACCGTGGCGGGCTCGGTGCGGGGCACCATGCGCACCACGGCGCTGTCCACCCGCGGCGGCGGATCGAAGGCCTCGGGCGGCACGAAGAGCACGTCCTCCATCTCGTAGCGCCACTGCAGCATCACCGACAGGCGACCGTAGGCGGCGGTGGACGGCGCGGCGACCATGCGGTCGATCACCTCCTTTTGCAGCATGAAGTGCTGGTCCTGCACCCGGTCCGCCCAGGGCAGCAGGTGGAACAGGATGGGCGAGGAGATGTTGTAGGGCAGGTTGCCCACCACGCGGATCGGCGCGCCCGCGCGCTCGGCCAGCGCACCGAAATCGACCTGGAGTACGTCGGCTTCGATGACCTCCAGCTGCGGGTGCCCCCGCAGGCGGGCGGCGAGGTCGCGGTCCAGCTCGATCACGGTGAGCTTGCCCACGCGTTCGACCAGCGGCTGCGTGAGCGCGGCCAGGCCGGGGCCGATCTCCACCATCGGCTGCCCCGGGCGCGGCGCGATGGCGCGGACGATGGCGTCCAGGATGGCGGGGTCGGCCAGGAAGTGCTGGCCGAAGCGCTTGCGCGCGACGTGGCGGCTCACGGCCTGGCGCGCTTCACTGCACCGGCTCGCGGATGTCCACGAAGGCGCGGCCGCGCACCTCCTTGGCCCAGCGCTGGTACTCCTCCTGCATCTTCTTCTCGCGCAGCAGGTTGCGCGCGATCTCGCGCTGCTCGCGTGCACTGAGGGTGTGCTGGCGCCGGTCCACGAGCTGGATCAGGTGAAGGCCGAAGCGCGATTCGACGGGTTCGGCGATCTGCCCGGGCGACAGGGCCGCGAGGGCATCCTCGAACTCCGGCACGAACATGCCCGGCCCGGCCCAGCCCAGGTCGCCGCCTTCGCGGGCGCTGGCATCCTGCGAGTGCGCCTGCGCCAGTTGCGCAAAGCTCGCCTGGCCGGACTCGACCTGCTTCTTGTAGCCCTCCAGGCGCTTGCGCGCCTCGGCCTCGGTCAGGCCGCCGCCGGGCCGCAGCAGGATGTGCCGCGCGCGGTGCTGCGTCACGGTGGCCCCGGGCAGCACGCCCTGGCGCTTCTCCAGCACCTTGATGACGTGGAAACCCGCGCCCGAGCGGACGACCTCGCTCAGCGCGCCGGGGGCGAGCTGGCGCGTCGCCTGCACGAACAGGGGCGGGTAGCGGTCGGCGGTGCGCAGACCCACCACGCCGCCGCTGCTCGCAGCACCGGGCGCGTCGGAGACCTCGCGGGCCAGGGCCGAGAAGTCCTCGCCGGCGCTGGCCCGGGCGCGGATGCGGTCGGCCTTCTGCCGCAGCTCCTGCACCAGGGACGGCGCCGCGTTCTCGGGGACGGCCACCAGGATGTGCGCGAGGTTCAGCTCGATGGCCGAGGGGTCCTGCGGGTTCTGCTGCTCGCGGATGAACTGCTCGACCTCGGGCTCGGTCACCTTGACCCGCGGCTCGATCTCGCGCTGGCGCAGGCGCGAGAGCAGCACCTGGTTGCGCAGGTCCTGCCGGAACGACTGCTGCGAGATGCCTTCGCTGGCCAGGCGGCGGCGCAACTCCTCGACGTCGATGCGGTTCTGCCGCGCGATGTTCTGCTCGGCGGTGTCGACCAGCGCGTCGTCCACGCGCAGGCCCAGTTCCTTGGCGATCTGGAGCTGCGCCCGTTCACCGATGAGCTGTTCCAGGACCTGGCCGCGCAGCTCGGCGCCGCTCGGCGGACGGCGCCCCATCAGCTCGAGCTCCTGCGCGACGCGCGCCTCGCGGGCGCGCAGTTCGTTGAAGGTGATGGGCTCGGAGTTGACGACGGCCACGATGTGGTCGGCCGGCCGCGGTTCGTTGCCGCGGGCGCGGGGCGCCTCGGTGGAGGGCGGCATGCCCGGCGTGCCCAGGCCGAGCTGAGCCGCGGCCGGCATCACGGGGCCGGCGGTGGCGGCCAGGGCAGCAAGGCTCAGCGCAAAGGCGCGGAGCCGGGGGGAATCGCCTGCGATCATGGCTGTTTCACTGAACTAGTCGTACCGGGTGAATCGGCTGGGGGTGGTGGTCTGCTGCTGCAGCAGCTGGTAGCGCGGGATATTGTCCCTGAGCACGCCAAGCGCATTGGAGCCCAGCCGTGCAAGGCCTCGGAACTCCACCTGGAACAGGATGCGCTTGTTGGCCCCGCTGCTGCCGGCCTGCAGGCGCTCCAGCACCACGCGCCCGGTCCAGCAGCAGCCGTCGTACTCCAGGCCGACGATGGAATCCACCAGGCGATTGTCCTTCAGGCTGTAGTTCAGCCGGCCGACGCTGTACCAACGCCCCTCGCCGCCCAGCAAATCCTGCAGCGGCCACTGCCATCCGATGTCGAACTGCTCGCTCAAGCCCCGCTGCGTGCGGTAGGCCGCGCTGACCACGCGGTAGGGGCCGGGGTGATAGCGCACGCCCGCAGTAGCCCGCTCGGAGCGATCGGTCTTGGGGTTGTACTGCACCGTCGTTTCGGTGGCCCAGGTCGGCGACCAGTTGATCGCGGCGCCCAGCAGGACGTCCGAGAAGCGGTCCACCACCGGCGCGCCGCCCGGCAGGGTGACCTGCTGGTTCTCGTAGCGCAGGCGCTGGGCATAGCCGAAGCGCGCCAGCTCGCCGCCCGTGGCCGGATCCTGCAGGCGGCTGATGAGCCCCAGCGTCAGCAGGTTGGTGTCGGCAATGCGGTCGTGCCCGACGAAGGCGTTCTCCGTGAAGATGGTTGCGAAGTTGAAGTCGTGCAGGCCCGAGTCGTAGTTGGGCAGGAAGTTCTGGGCCCGGAAGGGCGTGTAGGCATAGAAGGCGCGCGGCTCCAGCGTCTGCAGCACGGACATTCCCAGCAGCTGCACCTCGCGCTCGAACACCAGGCCGGCGTCTAGGCTGAAGGTGGGCACGGTGCGGTCCGCCGACAGGCGGCCGTTGGCCAGCGGCGCGTCGAACTCGTAGTGGGTGGCGTGGAACTGCGCGCGCGGCGTGAAGAACCAGCCCGGCGCCTGCCAGGGGCGCGAGATCTGCGCCATCACGTAGCTTCGCTGCGAGTTCGGCTGCAGGGTCAGGCGGCTGTCCGACTGGAATTGCGTGTGGTCCGCCTCGACATAGCCGCTCAAACCGAGTGGCAGGTAGGTGTTCTGCCAGCGGCCCTGCACCTGGGGCATGCGGTCGTAGGGCGGCACGATCGGCGCCGTGACGTCCTGCAGGGTCTGCCAGCGCAGCGCGCGCGCGAAGGCGGAGTAGTTGCCCAGGCCCCAGGCCAGCACGCCCTCGCTCGCGAGCAGGCGCTGGGTGAGCGAGACGATGGCCGGCGAGCGGGTGAAGTCGCGCCAGTAGTCATCGTCGCTCACGCGGTTGAGGTTCAGGCTGAGGCTCAGGCCCCCGCGCACCGCCTGCGGCAGGTACTGCGAGTGGCGCACGCTGTAGGCCCAGCGCTCTCGGTCGCGCAGGGCATCGTTGGGCATGAAGCTGGCGTCGAGCACGCCCTGGTAGCCCGGCTCCAGGTAGCGGAACTCGCCGCCCAGCTGCAGGCCGCGCCGGCTCAGGATCGTGGGTGAGAGCGTGGCGTCGCGGTTGGGTGCGATGTCCCAGTAGTAGGGCAGCGTCAGCTCCAGGCCGCTGCGGTTGTTCAGGGCCAGCGTGGGCGGCAGGAACCCCGACTTGCGCTTCTCGGTCAGCGGAAAACTGAGCACCGGCACCGGCAGCACCGGCACGCCGAAAAAGCGCAGCGTGGCACCCACCGCCAGCCCCGTCTCTTCCTCGTTGTCGATGTACAGCCGGTCCGCCGTGAGCAGCCATTCGGGCAGCCAGCCCTCGCCCGGCTCGGGCGTGCAGGTGGTGTAGGTGGCGTTGCGGATCACGGCCCGCTTGTCGTCGAGGAACTCGATCAGGTCCGCGCGGCCGTAGGCGTCGTTGGCAATGAAGCGGTAGCTCGGGTCGGTGAAGAAGCCTTCGAAGGCCTCCACGTTCATCTCCAGCCGGGGCCCCGTGAAGATGTCGCCGGCGCGGTTGATGCGCACGTTGCCGCGCGCGCGGGCGAGGTCCTGGGGCTGGTCGTATTCGATGCGGTCGGCGCGGATGACGGTGTCGCCGCGGCGCAGCATGGCATCGCCCTCGATGACCGTTTCCAGCTCGGGGCGGCCGCTGATGCTCTGGCCTTCCACGAAGGTGGGCAGCTGCGGGCGCAGCTCGCTCGGCACGGTCTCGGCCAGCGCGGGGCTGGGCCGCAGCGCGGGCGGCGGCAAGTCCTCCTGCGCCTGGGCCATGCCGGCCGCGGCCAGCCCGGCCAGGAACCAGGCCAGTGGCCTGGCGGGACGAGGGGCAGTTCGGCTCCTGGAGCGGCGATGCATCGAGGGGAAGGGGGGTGCCCGCGGCGGGCGGGGCGGGTCGGTTGCGTTTGTAGAATCGATTATCCATGAGCGATCACGCGCCCCCCGCCGACCCGAGTCCGCCCTCGCCACCGCTGACCTGGTCCGATCCCCGGCGCCAGGCCGCCTTCCAGGCCTGGTTCGACGATCTCCAGAACACCCAAGCGCTGCGCCCGTCCAGCCTGCGACTGGCCTCCGCCGACGCGAGCTTCCGCCGCTACCTGCGCGTGGACACGCAGGACGGCGGCAGCCTAATCATCATGGACGCGCCGCCCGAGCGGGAAGACTGCCGGCCCTTCGTGCACGTGGCGCGTCTCATGGCCGACGCCGGTCTGCTCGTGCCCCGCGTGCTCGCCTGGGACGAGGCCCAGGGCTTCATGCTGCTGGACGACCTGGGCCGCCAGACCATGATGGAGGTGCTGGAGCGCGAGCATGCGCCTGCGAACCAGCCGCTGTACCTGGGCGCGGTCGATGCGCTCATCGCCTGGCAGCTCGCCTCCAGGCCCGGCGTGCTGCCGCCTTACGACGCGGCCCTCCTCGAGCGCGAACTCCAGCTCTTTCCCGACTGGTACCTGGGCAAGCACCGGGGCGTGGCGGTGGAGGGCCGGATGCGCGAGACGCTGTCGCAGCAGTTCGGCCTCATCGTGCAGCGCAATCTCGCCGCCCCGGCCGTGTACGTGCACCGCGACTTCATGCCGCGCAACCTCATGATCCCCCTGGACGCGCAGGAGCCGCGCCTGGGCGTGCTGGACTTCCAGGATGCGGTGCACGGCCCCATCACCTACGACATCGCCAGCCTGATGCGCGACGCCTTCCTGAGCTGGGACGAGGAGTTCGTGCTGGACATCACCATCCGCTACTGGGAGAAGGCGCTCAAGGCCGGCCTGCCGGTGGACCGCGACTTCGGTGAGTTCTGGCGCGCCGTGGAATGGATGGGCCTGCAGCGCCACCTGAAGGTGGCCGGCATCTTCGCCCGCCTGACCCTGCGCGACGGCAAGCCGCGCTACCTGGCCGATGCGCCGCGCTTCATCGGCTACATCCGCGCCACCGCCGCGCGCTACCGCGAGCTCGCGCCCCTGCTGGCCCTGGTGGACGAGGTCGAGGGCACGCAGGCCGCCACCGGCTACGCCTTTGGCCGCGTCTGACCCGCGCCTGTTCACCCCCGGCCCGCTGGAGTCGGGCCGCTCGCTCGCATTGGGCGACGGCGCCGCGCGCCATGTGCAGGTGCTGCGCCTGCAGCCCGGCGACGGGCTCGTGCTGTTCGACGGCCGGGGCGGCGAATGGGACGCCACCGTCGAGCGCATGGGCCGCAGCGAGGTGCAGGTGCGCGTGGGTGCGCACCGGGCCACGGAGCGCGAAGCGCTCCGCGCCGTGCACCTGGCCCTGGGTGTGCCGGCCAACGAGCGCATGGACTGGCTGGTGGAAAAGGCCGCCGAACTGGGCGCGGCCAGCCTGACCCCGCTGACCGCCCAGCGCAGCGTGCTGCGCCTGTCCGGCGAGCGGGCCGAACGCCGACAGGCGCACTGGCAGGCGATCGCCACGGCGGCCTGCGAACAGTGCGGCCGCAACCGCGTGCCCGCCGTAGAGCCCCTGCAGTCGCTGGGCGCCTGGTGCGCAGCCCTGCCGGCGGGCGGCGGGCGGCGCCTGCTGCTCTCGCTGGACGCCGATGCCCGGCCCATCGGACACTTCACCGCCGACGAGGGCCCGGTGCTGCTGCTCTCGGGCCCGGAAGGCGGGCTCGCCCCGGCGGAGATCGAGGCCGCGCAGGCGCAGGGCTTCGAAGCGGTTTCGCTCGGTGCGCGCACGCTGCGCGCCGAGACGGCACCCCTGGCCGCCCTGGCCGTCCTGACGCTCGCGGGCGCCACGCGATCCGACACGAGGTGCGCATGAACCGGAACCTGTGGCTGCTCTCGGCCTGCCAGGGCCTTTTCCTCACGAACAACGTCACCTTCATCGCCATCAATGGCCTGGTCGGCCTGGCGCTGGCGCCCTACGGGTGGATGGCGACGCTGCCCGTGATGGGCTACGTGGTGGGCGGTGCCTTGTCCACGTCGCTCGTGGCGCGCTCGCAGCAGCGGCTCGGCCGCCAGCGCGCCTTCCAGCTCGGCTTGCTGGTGGCGCTGCTCTCGGCCCTGCTGTGCGCCTGGGCGGCGGTGTCTCGCGACTTCTGGCTGCTGTGCGCGGCCACCGTGGTCGCGGGCTACTACAACGCCAACGCCGGCCTGTATCGCTTCGCCGCGGCCGAACTCACGGGGCCCGCCGCACGCGAAAAAGCCGTGTCCCTGGTGATGGCCGGCGGGCTCATCGGCGCCGTGCTGGGCCCCAACCTGGCGGCGCGCTCGCGCGACCTGTTCAGCGTGCCTTTCGCCGGTGCCTACCTGGCGCTGGCCGTGGTGGCCGCGCTCGCCATGGTGCTGATGCACTTCGTCCGATTCCCGCCGGTGCCGCCGCGCACGGCGGCGCAGGGCGGCCGGCCGCTGTCGGCCATCCTGCGCCAACCCATCTTCATCGTGGCCGCGGCCACCGGCGCCCTGAGCTTCGGCGTGATGAACCTGCTGATGGCGGCCACGCCCCTGGCCATGCAGCAATGCGGGCTGCCTTTTTCGGATGCGGCCTTCGTGCTGGAGTGGCACGTGATCGGCATGTTCGCGCCGGGCTTCTTCACCGGCCACCTGATCCGCCGCTTCGGCGCACCCAGGGTGATGGGCACCGGCGTGGCGCTGATGGCCGGCTGCATCGCCATCGCGCTGGCCGGCGTGCAGCTGCACAACTTCCTGGTGGCGCTGTTCCTGCTCGGCGTGGGCTGGAATTTCCTCTTCACCGGCAGCACCACCCTGTCGCTGTCGGCCTATGCCCCGGAGGAGAAGGACCGCGCCCAGGGCGCGCTCAACTTCTTCGTCTTCGCCACGCTGGCGCTCAGCTCGCTGGCCTCGGGCGTGCTGGTCACCACCCAGGGCTGGAGCCTGCTCAACTGGGGATCGGTGCTGCCGGTGGCGGCATGCGCTGCGGCACTGGGCTGGCTGGTGCTGCGCCGCGGGGTGGCGGTGGAAACGTCTCCTCCAGCCAGCGCTGCAGGGCCGCATACACCGGCTCGGCCTCCATCTCGTTGAAGACCTCGTGGAACAGCCCCCGGAAGGCGCAGGCGCGCACCACGCCGGGCGGCGTGCGTTCGGCGAAGCGCCGGCTGCCGCGCGGGTCCACCACGCAGTCGCTGCCGCCCCAGACCAGCAGCGTCGGCAGCTTCCAGCGCCCGGCCTGCGCCAGCACGCGCGTGCCGGCCTCGGCCATGAAGCGGGCGAGCCGGCCGGAGACGCGGTCGTGCACCAGCGGGTCGCTGCGATAGGCGTCCACCACGTCCGGGTCGTGCGACAGCGCTTCGGGGGCGATGCCATTGCCCACCGCGAGGTCCGGCGCGAGGCGCGGAACGATGCGGAGCATGAATCGCTGCACCGGGCCCAGCCGCAGCATGAACGCCGGCGACGACAGCACCACGCCATCGACCGGCATGTCGCGCAGCAGCAGCAGGCGCGTCACCACCAGCGCACCCATGCTGTGTCCCAGCACGATGAGCGGCTCGCCGGGCGCAAGGCGCCGGCGCGTGGCCTCGATCAGGTCCTGCAGGTCCTGCAGGAGGCGGCGGATGCTGGGAATGCGGCCGCGTCGTCCGCTCGATTCCCCGTGGCCGCACTGGTCGTAGCCGTGGACCTCGAAGCCCCAGGCCACCAGGCGCTGCGCCAGGCGCTCGTGCCGACCCGCATGTTCGCCCAGGCCATGCACCAGCAGCACGGCGCCGCGACGCACCGCGCCGGCGGGAAGGCGCCAGTGCTGGACGGCGATGTTCTCGCCGTCGCCGGCCGTGAAGGTGGACAGGGTCGAATCGCTGCGAGGCATGCCGGGGCGCGTCGTGCACAGCTTCTCAGGGCATGCGCGCGATCACCTCGGCCACCGCCGCCGTGAGGCGCTTCGCATACGGCACGTGCAGGAACTCGTTGGGGCCGTGCGCATTGCTGCGCGGGCCGAGCACGCCGCACACCATCATCTGCGCCGAAGGGAAGCCGGCGCTGAGCATGTTCATCAGCGGGATGGTGCCGCCCTGGCCGATGTAGCCGCAGGACGCGCCGAAGTGGGCGCGCGAGGCCGCGTGCAGCGCCTGCTCGAACCAGGGCGTCGAGGCCGGTGCGTTCCAGCCGGTGGCCGCGCCCGAGGGCTCGAAGGTGACGCGCGCCTGGTAGGGCGCGTTGTCCTCGAGCAAGGCCTTGAGCTCCTGCACCGCGCTGGCCGCATCGACCAGCGGCGGCAGGCGCAGCGACAGCTTGAAAGCGGTGTAGGGCCGCAGCACGTTGCCCGCGTCGCGCAGCGACGGAAAGCCCTCGGCGCCCGTGACCGACAGGGTCGGCGTCCAGGTGCGGTTGATGAGCGCCTGCACCGGGTCGGTGGTGGTGGGCAGGGCGAAGGCGGTCGATCCGCCGCAGTCGTAGTGGGCCCAGGGGAAGCGCTTGTACACCTCCTCGCCCAGGATGGCCGCGGTCGCCTGGGCCTGCGCGAGGCGCTCTGCCGGCACGTCGCAGTGGAAGCTCGCGGGCAGCAGGCGGCCGCTGCGGCTGTCCTCGAGGCGGTCCAGCACCTGGCGCATGATCCGAAAGCTGGAGGGCACGAGGCCCGAGGCATCGCCCGAGTGCACGCCCTCCGTCAGCACCTCCACCTTCAGCGTACCGGTGGCCATGCCGCGCAGCGAGGTGGTGAGCCAGAGCTGGTCGTAGTTGCCGGCGCCCGAGTCCAGGCAGATCACCAGGCCCACCTCGCCCAGGCGTGGGCGCAGCGCTTCGACGTAGGGCAGCAGGTCGTGCGAGCCGGACTCCTCGCAGGTCTCGATGAGGCCCACGATGCGCGGATGCGGCAGCTGCTGCGCCTTGAGCGCCTGCACCGCGGCGATGCTGGCATAGACGGCGTAGCCGTCGTCGGCGCCGCCGCGGCCGAAGAGCTTGCCGTCCTCGTACTTGGGCGTCCAGGGCCCGAGGTCGGCGCGCCAGCCGGTGAACTCGGGCTGCTTGTCCAGGTGGCCGTACATCAGCACGGTCTGGCCGGACGAGCCGGCCTCCGCCCGCGTGGCCGCGATCTCGAAGAACAGCACCGGCGTGCGCCCGGGCAGTCGAACCAGCTCCAGGGACAGCCCGGGCACCTTCTGCGCCTCCACCCAGGCGGCGGCGTTGCGGACCACCGTGTCGATGTGGCCGTGGGCCGCCCACTCGGGGTCGAAGCCGGGGGACTTGGCCGGGATGGCGATGTAGTCGGACAGCTGCCGGACGATGTCGCCGTCCCACTGGCGGCTGATCTGGTCCAGGGCGGCCGCCGCGTCCAGTGCGGCGGCGGGCATTTCGCGGTGCAGGGGTGCGTTCATGGCGGAAGGAAGTGAATCAGCCGCACTGTAAGCGCAGGCGTGCGACCCCGCCAATCGCGCGGACCCGGTAAACCGTTCGGGTTAGGCGCAGGCCGACGAATGCTCGCGCCACCTTCGTTCAGGCTCGCCTCAAGCCCTGCGTTTCAATCTCGGCCAAAGCAAACACGGGAGCAGAGCTACATGTCATTCGTCTTCGAGACCATTCCGGCGCAACGCAACGTCATCGAACTGGACAACCCGAGGGAGGTCAGCTGGTGGGTCAAGCGCTTCGGCTGCAATGAGCAGCAGCTGCGCGAAGCCGTGGCCGAGGTCGGTCCTTCGGCCGCGAAGGTCGAGCAACTGCTCGACGGCGCCGACGTGATCGTCTCGGTCTGAGGTCTGAGTCAGCGCGCCGCCTGCGCGCGCGCCGCGCGCAGCCAGCCCAGCCCCGCGCTGGTGCCGCCGGCCTCGCTGCCGCGCGCCGGCCGGTACTCGGCACCGACCCAGCCGTCCCAGCCGCACTGCGCGGCCACCTCGTCGATCACCCCGAACAGGTAACCGGCGTTGAGCTCGCCGCAGTCGGGTTCGTGCCGCTGCGGGACGCCCGCCACCTGGAAATGGCCCACGCGGCCGGTCGGCAGGTAGCGCCGGATCTTGGTGGCCACGTCGCCCTCGACGACCTGGCAGTGGTAGAGGTCCATCTGCACCTGCACGTTCGGCTCGCCGATCTCCTCCAGCAGTTCATGCGCATGGTCTTGCCGGTTGAGGAAGTAGCCCGGGATGTCGCGCGTGTTGATCGGCTCGATCATCAGCCGCAGCCCCTCCTTCGCGGCGGCGCGCGCCGCCCAGCGCAGGTTTTCCACGTAGAGCGGCTGCACCGCCTCGCGCGTCAGGCCGGCCGGGACCACGCCCGCCAGCACGTGCACGCGCGGGCACTGCAGCACGGCGGCATAGGACAGGGCCAGCGCGACCCCCGCCTTGAACTCGGCTTCGCGGCCCGGCACGCAGGCCAGGCCCTTGTCGCCGGCCTGCCAGGCGCGTTCGATCTCCGCGCGTTCGCGCCGGCCCGGCGGGGCATTGAACAGCACCTGCTGCAGCCCGTTCCCCTGCAGCCGCGCCGCCAGCTCGCCGGCGTCCCAGGCATACGGAAACAGGCACTCGACACCTTCGAAGCCATCGCGGGCGGCTGCTTCGAAGCGGTCCGGGAAATCGAGTTCGGGATAGAGCAGGGAAAGGTTGGCGGCGAAGCGGGGCATGCGGGCGAGCGTTCGGCGGAAGACGCCGCAGCATAGCGGCTAAGCCCAGCCCGCAAGGCGCAGCAACAGCCCGGCGAGCGCACCGGCCCCGATGACCGGGATCACACCGACGCGCCAGCGCAGCAGCGCGGCCGCGGCCGCCAGGACCAGCACCAGGGCCACCGCGTCGAATGCGCCGACGCCCGGCCACAGCACGTGGACCAGGAAGAACAGCGCCAGGCTGGCGATGACGCCCACCACGGCGGCGGTGATGGCCGTGAGTGGCGCCGTGAAGCGCAACTGCCCGTGCGTGGCTTCCACCAGCGGTCCCCCCGCCAGGATGAACACGAAGGACGGCAGGAAGGTGAACCAGGTCGCCACGCAGGCGGCCAGCACGCCGCCAAGGACCAGCGACTCCCCCAGCACCTCCTTCGTCCAGCCACCCACGAAGCCGACGAAAGCCACCACCATGATGAGCGGCCCCGGCGTGGTCTCGCCCAAGGCCAGTCCATCGATCATCTGCGCGCCGGTGAGCCACTGCGCCTGCTCCACCGCACCCTGATAGACGTAGGGCAGCACGGCATAGGCGCCGCCGAAGGTGAGCAGGGCGGCCTTGGTGAAGAACCAGGCCATGCGCGCAAGCGTGCCATCGGCGCCGTGGAGCGACACGACCAGCGCCATCGATCCAATCCACAGCGTGGCGGCGATGCCGAGCACCCGCAGGACGCGCCTGCGGTCGTGGCGGGCGTGGGGCGGCGGCGGCGTGTCGTCGTCGATGAGGGCGGGCGCGGATGCACGCGCGCCGGCCAGGTGGACGGGCGGCGGCGAGACCTCGAACTGACCCGGAACCAGGCGGCTTCCCACGACGCCCGCCAGGGCGGCCAGCAGCAGCACCAGCGGGAACGGCAACCCCAGTACCGCGAGGCCGACGAAGGCCGCGAGCGCGATGGACGCCATCAGCGGCCGGGCGTGCCCTTGCGCGTCGCGCAGCGTGCGCCCGCCGATGCGCCACAGCGCCTGCAGCACGATGGCGGCCACCACGGGCTTGATGCCGTAGAAGATGCCCGCCACGGCGGCGACGTCGCCAAAGGCCATGTACACCCAGCTCAGCCCGACCAGGATCACCAGCGAGGGCAGCACGAACAGCGCGCCCGCCACGATGCCGCCGATCGGACCATGCATCAGCCAGCCGATGTAGGTGGCCAGCTGCTGCGCCTCCGGGCCGGGCAGCAGCATGCAGTAGTTCAGGGCATGCAGGAAGCGCCGCTCGGAGATCCAGCGCCGGCGCTCGACCAGCTCGCGGTGCATGACGGCGATCTGCCCCGCCGGGCCGCCGAAGCTGATGAAGCCGAGCTTGAGCCAGAAGCGCAGCGCCTGGGCGAAGGGCACCGCGGGCACGGCGTCAGAAGCTGTGAATGGATTCGGCGCGTCCGAAGCGGTCGCCGAAACGTGGCCGATCAAGGCGCAAAGCGCAGCCATAGCCCGGGCTATGGCGAGCATTTGCAACGCAGAGGGGCCGCGTTTTGGCGGCCGAGGCGGGCGTGGCGGATCCGTTCACAGCTTCTCAGCCCCGCTCGAAGCGGAACACCGCGGTGGAGGCGAGCAGGTTGGGCAGCACCCGCACCTCGCGCCCGTCCTGCAGGCCGAAGGCGTCGAGCAGGGACAGGCGGTTGCGCGTGGCCAGCACCTCGAAGTCCTTGAAGGTCCCCACCCGGATGTTGGGCGTGTCGTACCACTGGTAGGGCAGGCGGCGCGTCACCGGCATGCGGCCGCGCAGCACTGCCAGGCGATTGGGCCAGTGCGCGAAGTTGGGAAAGGCGACGATGCCCTGGCGGCCCACGCGCGCGGTCTCCACCAGCATGGTCTCGGTGTTGCGCAGGTGCTGGAGCGTGTCGATCTGCAGCACCACGTCGAAGCTGTCGTCGCCGAACATGGCCAGGCCCTCGTCCAGGTTCAGCTGGATGACGCTCACGCCGCGGCGGGTGCAGGCCAGCACGTTGGCGTCATCGATCTCCACGCCGTAGCCGGTGCAGCCGCGCTCGCGCTGCAGCAGCTCCAGGAGCGCGCCGTCGCCGCAGCCGAGGTCCAGCACGCTCGAACCCACGGGCACCATCTGCGCGATGGACCGGATGATGGTGCGGTCGCTCATGCTGCCGGCTCCGAGGCGATCCGGTCGAACCAGGCGCGCACCAGCGAGAGGTAGCGCGGGTCGTCCAGCAGGAAGGCGTCGTGGCCGTGCGGCGCATCGATCTCGGCGTAGCTCACCTCGCGCCGGTTCTCCAGCAGGGCCTTGACGATCTCGCGGCTGCGCGCCGGGGAGAAGCGCCAGTCGGTGCTGAAGCTCACGATGAGGAAGCGCGCGGCGGCCGCGGCCAGGGCGCGCGTGAGGTTGCCGCCCGTGAGGCGGGCCGGGTCGAAGTAGTCGAGCGCGCGCGTGATCAGCAGGTAGGTGTTGGCGTCGAAATACTCGCTGAACTTGTCGCCCTGGTGGCGCAGGTAGCTCTCGATCTGGAACTCGACCTCCTGGGTGCTGTAGCGGTAGTCGGAGCCCACGGCGCTGCGCAGCTCGCGGCCGAACTTGGCGTTCATCACATCGTCCGAGAGGTAGGTGATGTGGCCGATCATCCGGGCGATGCGAAGGCCCCGCCGCGGCAGCACGCCGTGCCCGTAGAAGTGGCCGCCGTGGAAGTCGGGGTCGGTCACGATGGCGCGGCGCGCCACCTCGTTGAAGGCGATGTTTTCGGCATTGAGGTTGGGGGCGCTCGCGATCACCGCCGCATGCCGCACGCGCCGCGGGTACTGCAGGGTCCAGGACAGCGCCTGCATGCCGCCCAGGCTGCCGCCCATGACGGCCGCGAGCGTGTCGACGCCCAGCGCCGACACCAGCCGCGCCTGCGCATCGACCCAGTCCTCCACCGTCACCACCGGGAAGTCCGCCCCCCAGGGCCGGCCGGTGGCCGGGTTGGTGTGCATCGGCCCGGTGGAGCCGAAGCAGGAGCCCAGGTTGTTCACGCCGATGACGAAGAAGCGGTCGGTGTCCACCGGCTTGCCCGGGCCAATCATGTTGTCCCACCAGCCCTCGGAACGCTCCTGCCCTTCGTAGACGCCGGCCACGTGGTGCGAGGCGTTGAGCGCATGGCACACCAGCACGGCGTTGCTGCGCTCGGCGTTGAGCGTGCCGTAGGTCTCGTAGGCCAGGTGGTAGTCGGCGAGACGCGCGCCGCTTCGCAGCGCCAGCGGCTCGGCGAAGTGCATGGACTGCGGTTGCGCGATCAGCGTCATCGACAAACGAAAAAACCGGCGTCGCCAAAGTGCGAGGCCGGTTCTTGCGTACGGGCTTCGGCTTTAGCTGAACTTGTTGAAGCGCCCGCAAGCGGAAGCAAATCGGCGCTGATGGGGCGGCAGTATAGCGATCGCGCGGCCCCGCTCGGCCTTTCAAGCGAAGGCGGGCTCTTCGTCCAGCAAGGGAAGGGTGCGGCTCGCCCGCAGCTGCCGCACATGCAGGGTGAGCATCTCCAGCGCATTGATGCAGACCTGGTCATCCAGGGCGATGACACTGCTGATGGCCGTGGTGGCGACCATGCGGCCCGACTCCGGATGCACGCCGAACACCACCCCCGGGTAGGTCCGGCACAGGTTCAACTCCAACGCGGCGCGGTAGGCACGCTCGAGCCCGTGCGGGTCCGGCACGCCGACGTCACAGAAGATCTCGACCTGGTCGGTATCCGGGTTCAGGCGCAGGACGACCGTGGCCTCGTTCATGACGAACCCGCCGTCCGCCAGCGCCTGGCGTGCGGCATCGCCCTCGCCGAGCACCCGGGTGATCATGCGCGGGAGCATGGCCTGGAAGCGGGCGGCGGAGTTGGCCCGGAACGTGTCGCCCATCTCGCCGAGGTCCTGCAGCATGGCATCGAGGGATTCGTCGAGTTCGGGAGCTGCGCTGGTCTCGGGCTCGGATGTGAAGGTGCTTGCGGACATGACGGTCTCCGATGATGTGGTGCGTCAGGGGCTAGACCGGGTTGGCGCCTGCCGGCGCCACTTCGGACGGCCTTGGCGCGCGAGCGGCCAGGTCCCGATGCCACTGCGTGGCCCGGTAGTCGTTGCCCGCTCGCACGGCGGGGCTGCGGGCCGTCTCACGGTCCTGCTGGGTCAGCACCAGCCCCCAGAGGGGCAGCAGCACGGCCACGTCGTTGAAGGGCGCCAGCCAGGGCTCGTTGGAGAAGTCGCCAGCCACCTTGTCGATCATCTGGTAGAGGAGCACGGCACCGACGACAAGGCCGAGGGTCTTGAGCGCGATCATGCGGCTCTCGTTGCGTTCTTCCGCGCTCAGGGCCCCGCGCCTCACCCGGTCATCGTCCGGGGCACCGAATCGGTCCGGGAACCGGGTGCGCAGGGCGTGCACGGCGTCGGGGATGGCCAAGGCTTCGTAGAGCGGGATCAACGGCCGCACGCAGATGTACTCCAGCGCCGCGCGGGCGGTGGCGACTGGATCGGTGAGTTCGCGAACGGCGCCGGCCATGACGCTCCTGCGAAAGCCCACCTGGTCGCCGGGCTTGTCGACGGCGTCGAGCCACCAGTAATCGCGTGCGGGCGCGGCGTAGAAGTAGCGCATGAGCGCCACGCCGAGGGTCGAGACAAAGTTGAGGTTGGCCCGCATGTCCTGCCGCGCCAGCGATCGCTGCACGGCGACCTCCCGGCTGGGGGCCGCCGCGGGTTCCTCGCTCAGGTAGCGGGACGCCAGCATGCCCGGGGTGAAGGGCGCATAGACGCTGGAGGTCCGGTACTGGCCCTGCCGGGTCTCCAGCGGGGCCACGGCTTTTCCGTCCGGCGCGATGGCGACGGGCCGGGTCCAGCCCCCGCCCATGCCCGAAACCCGCAGGAAGTTGGCCGCGACCTTCAAGCCCATGGCGATGTCCAGCGAGACGACCAGCCGCCGCAGCGAGTCGGGCCAGTCGTCCCGCACGGCGCGCATGGACAGCTGAGCGCCGTTGAACCAGGACAGGATGTAGCCGATAGTGGACGCCGCGACCTGGCAGATCAGGTCGCGCGTCCATGCCATGTCCAGGGCGCGCTTGAGGGTCTCTGGCGAAATGTCCAGTTCGAGCGCTGCCTTCAAGGTTTCGGCCGTGCGCTGGGGGTCGGACTCCTGGATTTCCTTGGGGATGTACTTGGCGTAGACCGCGTGGAGCGCACCGAGGCGTTGAACATCGAAAGCTTGGCCCTCTTCGAACAGGCCAACCAGTCTGTCCGCCGCTTCCACATCGGCTGCCGTGATCGGCCGGGAGGCAGGCGGATGAATTCTCGACAGCACTGCTGTCAGTGCCTGCCCGCCACGCGCCAGGCCTGCTGCGTGGTGGGCCAGCCGCGCCCACGCGACGACCGGATCGTCGGGCGGCAGCTCGCCGAAATCAAGGCTGCTACTGCTCTGGCCTTCAGGACTGCTCGCCGGACCAGCAGCACTCGTGTCCCGCCTGGCAGCTCCCTGCTTGGTGTCCGCCTGCGGAGTGCGAAAGTCGTCCTCGACCAGCGGTTCCACTTGGTGTGCTTCCACTCGCTGTTGCAGAGGCGGCGAAATAGCCGATGCGGCAGGCCCTTTTGAATCGCGCTCCCTCTGCGGCTGCGGCGTTGCCAACCCGGAGCCCAGCGAAGTGGCTGGTCGCGGGCGTGCCGAGCGTTGTGTGTCCATGGCGAAGTCCTCCATTACCGAGCCGAATGCTCTGCCATGGCCCAGTGGTAACGCCCCTCGATACAGCGGTTCCTGATCGATTGCTTCGCCCCCGCCGGGTTTGCGCCCTTGCATTACCCCCGAACCTGTGGTTCATAATGTCCACGCGTGGGTCAAGCAAAACCCCGCGAGTTTGCGGTGAACAGGTCACTTTCGCGTTGTTGCTCAGTTGAAGGCGCTTTCGGGACTCATCGCTCGGCCAATTGTTTCTTTTAGGAGTCCCAGACAGATGGGCAACAAACTTTACGTGGGCAACCTGCCCTACTCGGTGCGCGACAGCGATCTCGAGCAAGCCTTCAGCCAGTTCGGCGCCGTGACCAGCGCCAAGGTGATGATGGAACGCGAAACCGGCCGCTCCAAGGGCTTCGGTTTCGTTGAAATGGGCAGCGACGCCGAGGCGCAGGCTGCCATCACCGGCATGAATGGCCAGCCCCTGGGCGGCCGCAGTGTCGTGGTCAACGAGGCCCGTCCGATGGAGTCGCGTCCGCGCAGCGGCGGCTTCGGCGGCGGCGGCAGTGGCGGCGGCTACGGTGGTGGTGGTGGCGGCGGCTACGGCGGTGGCGGTGGTGGCTACGGCGGCGGTCGCAGCGGCGGCGGCGGCGGTGGCGGCTACGGTGGTGGCGGCGGCGGCGGCGGCCGGGGCGGCAGCGACGGTGGTTTCCGCAGCCCCTACGGCTCGGGACCGCGCGGCGGCGGCAATCGCGGCGGCTACTGATCGATCGAACCCGGCCCCGCGGCCGGTTCATCAGGACAACGGGGCTTCGGCCCCGTTTTTCATTGCAGGCGCTGCCTTCAGCCTTCGTTGTGCCGGTGCTTGCGCGGCTGGCCGGCCAGCAGGCGGTCGAACCAGGCGTCCGGCAACACCCGCAGCACCCGCGCCACCCAGGCCATCTGCCAGGGAATGACGCGGTGGCCCGCGCCCGAGGCAATGGCCCGGAACGCCGCGTCGGCGAAGTCGGCCGGCTGCATCAGAAAAGGCATGGGATAGCGGTTGCGCGCGGTCAGCGGCGTGGCGACATAGCCGGGGCTGAGGGTGAGCACCCGCACGCCGGTGGGTCGCAGCTCGCCCCGCAGCGACTCGCAGTAGCTGATGGCCGCGGCCTTGCTCGCGCAGTACGCGCCGTGGCCGGGCAGGCCGCGCACGCCGGCCACGCTGGCGATGCCGACCAGGGTGCCGCTGCCGCGCCGGACCATGGCCTCGATGAAGGGCTGGAAGGTGGCCGCCAGGCCCACGGTGTTGACGGCGAAGCTGCGCGCCATGACGTCCAGGTCCTCCCGCTGGGAGGTGTCCACCCCCTGGCTGATGCCGGCGTTGGCGATCACCACGTCCGGCAGCCCCTGGCCGGCCAGGCAGGCGTGGCCGGCGGCGACGATGCTGTCCACCGCGCCCACATCCGCCCCGTAGATCGCGTACTGCCCGCGGCCCAGGCCGCGTTCCAGCGCCCACGCGTCCATGGCCTCGGTGCGCCGCGCCACCAGGGCGAGGCGCCAGCCGGCGCGGGCATAGCGATCGGCCAGGGCCTGGCCGATGCCGCTGGACGCACCGGTGATGAAGACCAGTCCGCTCACGAGGCGGGCTCGCGCGATCCGGCCGGGGCGATGAGGCCGCGCACCCGGCCGTCAAGCTGCAGCACGCGGTCGCCGTGCTGGTAGTTGAGGCGGTCGGCGGTGAAGCGGTCTTCTCCGCGCTGCAGCACCACCGGCTGCTCGGAGGTCAGTCGATCCGTGTCCAGGAAGGCGTGCAGGTGCTCGCCACTGATGCGCATCTGGGGTTGCAGGCGGCCCTGCGCGTCGCGGCTGGCTTCGCGCGTGACCACGGCGTTGCCGAAGAGCTGCACCTGGCTGCCGTCGCCGGTGGTCAGGCCGCGCCGGGCCGTCGCCACCGTGAGTTCGCCGCGTTCGTTGAAGGCGCGAACGCGCGGGTTGTCGATTTCCAGCGTGTCGGTGTCGGGGTAGTGGCGCGCCTCGCTGCCGAAGATCTCGCTCTTGAGGCGGCCGGCGGCGTCGAAGTTGCGCACCGCGAAGCGCCGCATGAAGTAGTCCGGCTCGTGCGTGGCGGCGGCGGGCGTGGGCGGCGGGCCGAAGGTGGGCGTGTTGCGCACCAGCCAGTAGCTGCCCAGCGCCATGAGCGCCATCAGGAGCACGGGCAGGTAGACGGCGACGCGGTCCGCGAGCCTGCGGACCGTGGCGACGCCGCGCTGCACGGGCGCGCCGGCCTTCAACGGTAGCTCTCCAGCAGCTCGGCGTAGCGGCCGCTGGCCACCAGCAGCAGGTCGCAGAACTCGCGCGCGGCGCCCTGCCCGCCGCGCGCACCGGTGACGTGCCGCGCGAGCGCCTGGACCTCCACGTGCGCGTTGGCAGGCGCGGCGGCGAAGGTGCAGCGCCGCAGCACCGGCAGGTCAGGCCAGTCGTCGCCGATGGCGGCCGCCTCGTTCCAGCCGAAGCCCAGCGCCTGCAGGGCACTCTCGGCGGCCGGCGCCTTGTATTCGACGCCGAAGTAGGCATGCACCACTCCCAGCGCGGCGAGCCGCTCGCGCAGCGGCGGCGAGTCGCGCCCGGTGATGACCACCGGTACGATGCCGGCGCGCTGCAGCAGGATGAGGCCCAGGCCGTCGGCAATGTGCAGGCGCTTGAACGACTCGCCTTCGGCACCGAGGTAGAGGCCGCCGTCCGTCAGCACGCCATCGACGCTGAAGAAGGCGACGCGCACGCCCTGCGCCGCCAGGAGCAAGTCGGGTGCGAAGTACTGCGCGGGCGCCATGGACAGGACGCTCAGATGACCTTGGCGCGCATCAGGTCGTTGCTGTTGACGGCGCCGCACAGGCGGTCCTGGGCATCGACCACGAGCACGCTGGTGATGCGGTACTGCTCCATCAACTCGGCCGCCTCGACCGCCAGCGTGTCCATGCGAATGGTGCGCGGGTTCGGGTGCATGACCTCGCGTGCGCGCAGGGCGCGCAGGTCGGCGCCCTTCTCGATCAGCCGGCGCAGGTCGCCGTCGGTGAAGATGCCCAGGACGCGGCCTTCGGCATCGACGATGGCCGATGCGCCCAGGCCCTTCTTGCTCATCTCGCGCATCAGCTCGGAAAAGCCCGCGTCGGGCCCGACGCGCGGGACCTGGTCGCCCGAGCGCATCACGTCCGACAGCAGCGTGAGCAGCTTGCGCCCCAGCGCGCCGCCGGGGTGCGAACGCGCGAAGTCCTCCTGGCGGAAGCCCCGCGCATCGAGCAGCGCCACGGCGAGCGCGTCGCCCAGCGCGAGCTGGGCGGTGGTGCTGGCGGTGGGCGCGAGGTTGAGGGGGCAGGCTTCCTTTTCCACGCCGCTGTCCAGCACGATGTCGGCGTGGCGGGCGAGGGTGGACTGGGCCCGGCCGGTGATCGCCACCAGGGGCGCGCCCAGGCGTTTGAGGAGCGGCAGGATGGCCGTGAGTTCGTCGCTCTCGCCGCCGTTGGAGATGGCCAGCACGAGATCGACCGGCTTGATCATGCCCAGGTCGCCGTGGCTCGCCTCGGCCGGGTGGACGAACATGGCCGCGGTACCGGTGGAGGCCAGGGTGGCGGCGATCTTGCGGCCGATATGCCCACTCTTGCCCATGCCCATGACCACCACCCGCCCGCGCACATCGAGCATGGCCTGCACGGCGCGGCTGAAGGCTTCGCCGGTGCGCTGCTTCAGGCCCAGGACGGCGGCTGCCTCGATGTCGAAGGTCTCATGGGCGAGCCGGATGGCGCGGGACGGATCAAAGCTGGCAGGCGTATCGGAAGCAGGCGCGGCGGGCATGGCCGCCATTGTACGAACGCGTCCTTGGCTTGGCGGCGGATCGCCGGCGCAACAGCGGCAGCTTACGATCCCCCTCCATGGACACGCTGGAACTCACGCTGCTGTACCTGCTCGCCGCGGTGGTGGGCGTGGTCGCGTGCCGTTCCCTCAAGCTGCCGCCCATGCTGGGCTACCTGGTGGTGGGGGTGATGATCGGGCCCAACGCGCTGGGCTTCGCCGAGAACTCCGATGCCGTGCGGCACCTGGCCGAGTTCGGCGTGGTGTTCCTCATGTTCGTCATCGGCCTGGAGTTCAACCTGCCCAAGCTGCGCGCCATGCGGGCGCACGTATTCGGGCTGGGCCTGTTCCAGGTGGTGCTGACCATCGCGCTGGCCAGTGCCGGCATGCTGCTGCTGCCCGCCTTCGTGCGGGTGCCGCAGGTGAGCTGGCAGACCGCCATCGCCCTGGCCGGTGCGCTCGCCATGAGCAGCACGGCCATCGTGGTCAAGCTCATGGCCGAGCGGCTGGAACTGGAGACCGAGCACGGCAAGCGCGTGATGGGCGTGCTGCTGTTCCAGGACCTGGCCGTGGTGCCGCTGCTGGTGCTCATTCCCGCCCTGGGCAGCAAGCCCGAGGCCTTGCTGGGCGCCTTGACCCTCGCCTTGCTGAAGGCGACCGTGCTGATCGCGCTGCTGCTCACGGGCGGCCAGCGCGTGATGCGCTGGTGGCTCACGCTGGTGGCGCGGCGCAGGAGCGAGGAGCTGTTCGTCCTCAACCTGCTGCTGATCACGCTGGGCCTGGCCTGGCTCACGGAGCTGGCCGGCCTGTCGCTGGCCCTCGGGGCCTTCATCGCCGGCATGCTGATTTCCGAGACGGAGTACAAGCACCAGGTGGAGACCGACATCCGGCCCTTCCACGACATCCTGCTGGGCCTGTTCTTCATCACCATCGGGATGATGCTGGACTGGCGCTGGGTGGCGCAGCGCTGGGGACTGGTGGCAGTGCTGGTCACCATGCCGGTGCTGTTCAAGCTGGGCCTGGTGACGCTGCTCTCGCGCGGGCTCGGCGCCTCCATGGGGGTGTCCCTTCGCACCGGCCTGTACCTGGCGCAGGCGGGCGAGTTCGGCATCGTGCTGCTCACGCTGAGCCAGCAGAACGGCCTGCTGAGCCCGGCCCTGTTCAACCCCATCCTGGCGAGCATGGTGCTGTCCATGCTGGCCACGCCCTTCATCATCATGGGGAGCAACGCCATCGTGATGAAGCTGGTCTCCAGCGAGTGGCTGCAGCAGTCCCTGCAGATGACGAGCATCGCGCGCCGCGCCATCAACACCAGCGGCCACGTGATCATCTGCGGCTACGGTCGTACGGGCCAGACGCTGGGCCGCATGCTGGAGCACGAAGGCATTCCCTACATCGCGCTGGACCTGGACCCCGACCGCGTGCGGCAGGCGGCCGCCGGCGGCGACTCGGCGGTGTTCGGCGACGCCTCGCGCCTGCAGGCCCTCATGGCCGCGGGCCTGGCACGCGCCAGCGCGGTGGTGGTGACCTACCTGGACGTGCCCGGCGCCATGAAAGTGCTCGCGGTGTCCCGCGCGCACGCGCCGCAGGTGCCGGTGATCGTGCGCACCCAGGACGACCGCGAGCTGGACAAGCTGCAGGCCGCGGGTGCCGCGGAGGTCGTGCCCGAGGCCCTGGAAGGCTCGCTCATGCTGGCCAGCCATGCGCTCGCGCTGGTGGGCGTGCCGATCCGCCGCGTGATCCGCATCGTGCAGGAGCAGCGCGATGCCCGCTACAACCTGCTGCGCGGCTACTTCCACGGCGCCGACGATCCGCCCGACGACCCGGGCGCCGAGCGCCTGGCCACCGTGACGCTGCCCCGGGGGGCGAGCGCCAACGGGCGACGGCTGGGCGAGCTGGCCCTGCACGGACTGGGCGTGCGCGTGCTGAGCCTGCGGCGCGGCGGCGGCCGCACCCTCGAGCTGCGGGACGACCTCGCGCTGCAGGACGGGGACACCCTGGTGCTCAGTGGCCGCGCCGAACCGCTGGCGCTGGCCGAGGAGAAGCTCCTGGCGGTGTGAGCAGGGCGTCGCGCCGGCCTACTTGCCGATGCAGAAGCTGGAGAAGATGACGCCCAGGAGGTCGTCGGCGCTGAACGCCCCGGTGATCTCGCCCAGCGCGTTCTGCGCCAGGCGCAGTTCCTCGGCCAGGAGGTCCAGCGCCAGCGCCTCGGGCGCGAGATGGGCCCCGGCCGCGCGCAGGTGCTCGCCCACGCGCTGCAAGGCCTGCACGTGCCGCTCGCGCGCGATCCACACGCCCTCGGGGCTCGCCTGCCAGCCGGCCACGTCCAGCAGGCGACGGCGCAAGCCGTCCAGGCCCAGGCCCGTGCGGGCCGACAGCGGCAGGCCTTCGAGGGCCTGGCCCTCCGCGGGCGCCAGCAGGTCCTGCTTGTTCCAGACCTCGATCACCGGCACGCCCTGCGGGAGGTGGGCCCGCAGGCGCTCGCGGATGCGGGCATCGCCGGCCTGCCAGTCGGCATCGGCGCGGCGCGAGGCGTCGTGCAGGAACAGCACGGCGTCGGCTAGCGCGATCTGAGCCCAGGCCCGCTCGATGCCGATGCGCTCGACCGGGTCCTCGCTCTCGCGCAGGCCCGCCGTGTCGATGACGTGCAGCGGCACGCCCTCGATCTGGATCGACTGGCTCACCACGTCGCGCGTGGTGCCCGCAATCGGCGTGACGATGGCCAGTTCGGCGCCGGCCAGCGCATTGAGCAGCGAACTCTTGCCGGCATTGGGTTGCCCGGCGATGACGACCTTGAGGCCTTCGCGCAGCAGGGCACCCTGGCGCGTGCGTTCGAGCACGGCGCGCAGCCGCTCCTGCAGCCGGGCGAGCTGCCCCACGGCGTCGGACTGCTGCAGGAAGTCGATCTCCTCCTCGGGGAAATCGAGCGTGGCCTCCACCAGCATGCGCAGCTGCACCAGCTGCGCCAGCAGCGCATCGACCTCGCGCGAGAACTCGCCCGACAGCGACCGGCTCGCGCTGCGCGCCGCGGCCTCGGTGCTCGCGTCGATGAGGTCGGCGATGGCCTCGGCCTGCGCCAGGTCGATCTTGTCGTTGAGGAAGGCGCGCTGCGTGAACTCGCCGGGCTGCGCCACGCGCAGCCCGGCCTCCCGCCCGGCCTCCAGGCAACGCGCGAGGAGCAGCTGCAGCACCACCGGGCCGCCGTGCGCCTGCAGCTCCAGCACGTCTTCGCCGGTGTAGGAGTGCGGGCCGGGGAAGTACAGCGCGAGCCCCTGGTCGATGGGGCGGCCGGCCTCGTCCAGGAAGGGAAGGTAGCGGGCTTCGCGCGGGGCCAGGGCGCGGGCGCAGACCGCCTGCATCACCGCCGCGACGGCAAGACCGGAGACGCGCACGATGCCCACCGCACCCCGCCCCGGGGCGGTGGCGATGGCGGCGATGGAGTCGTCCCGGTGGGTCAGCATGGGCGCGATGGTACGTGGGCCAGCAAACGACAAGGGCCGCTTGCGCGGCCCCTGGCTTGCTGCTTCGAGGTTCAGCGGAACTTGGGCAGGTTGAACTGCGGCGGCACGCCCATGCGCGTGTTGATCAGCCACTGCTGCGCGATCGACAGCACGTTGTTCGTGATCCAGTACAGCACCAGGCCGGCCGGGAAGAAGAAGAACATGACCGAGAAGATCAGAGGCATGAACCACATCAGCTTGGCCTGCATGGGATCGGGCGGCTGCGGGTTCAGCGCCGTCTGCAGCAGCGTGGTCAGCGCCATCACCAGCGGCAGGATGAAGAAGGGATCGGGCGCGGACAGGTCATTGATCCAGAGGATCCAGGGCGCGTTGCGCATCTCCACGCTGGACAGCAGCACCCAGTACAGCGCGATGAACACCGGGATCTGCACCAGGATCGGCAAGCAGCCGCCGAGCGGGTTGACCTTCTCCTCGCGGTAGATGCGCATCATCTCCTGCTGCATCTGCTGCGGGTTGTCCTTGAAGCGCTCGCGCATCTGCATGACGCGCGGGTTGATGGCCTTCATCTTGGCCATGCTTTCATAGCCCTTGGCCTGCAGCCAGTAGAAGGCGATCTTGATCACCAGCACCAGCGCCACGATGGACCAGCCCCAGTTGCCGATGAAGGCGTGCAGCTTGTCCAGCAGCCAGTACAGCGGCTTGGCCAGGATGGTGAGCCAGCCGTAGTCCTTGACCAGGTCCAGGCCCGGGGCAACCTGCTCCAGCATCTTTTCCTGCTGGGGCCCCGCGAAGAGCACGGGCGTGAGGGCCTGGCTCGCGCCTGCGGCCACGGGCTCCATGGGCGCGATCATGCCGGCGGCGTAGAGGTTGCTGTCCACCTTGCGCATGAAGAAGTCGCGCTGCACGCCCTGCGGCAGGATCCAGGCGCTGGCGAAGTAGTGCTGCACCATGGCGATGTAGCCATCGCTCGCCTGCTTCTGGAAGTCGGCCTTGTTCTTCTCGATGTCCTCGAAATCGATCTTCTGGTACTTGCTCTCGTTGGTGTAGACCGCAGGACCCGTGAAGGTCGAATAGAACGACGACTCACCGGGCAGCGGGTTGCCGTCGCGCACCAGCTGCACGTACAGCTGCGGCGCCACCGGCTGCTCACCCGCGTTGATCACCTGGTGCTGCACCGGGATGTCGTAGGAGCCGCGTGCGAGCGTGTAGGTCTTGACCAGCTTGACCCCGTTCTTCACCGGCGACTCGAAACGCACCACCAGCTGGTCGGCGCCGGGCCGCAGCTCCCGGTCGCCGCTGAAGGTCATGGGCGTCTTGTGGTTGGGGAAGTCGCCCCCGATCAGTCCGCTCTGGGCCACGTACACGCGGTTGCTGCTCTGTTCCAGCAGCACGTAGTCGCCGCCCTTGCCGCCCGCCACGGAGTCGGCCGCGTGCTTCAGGAATTCGGCGCGCACCAGCGACCCGCCCTCGGTGTCGAAGCTCAGGCGCAGCACGTCGGTGGTCACGGTGACCAGCTCGCGGGCGGGCGCCGGGGCCAGGTCCACCGGCGGCGTGGCCATGCCGGCAGGTGTGCTCGGGGTCGGCAGTGCCGCGTCGCGCCCGGCCACCGGAGCGGACGTCGGCGTGCTGGGTGCCGGTGCCGTTGCCGCGGGGCGCGGAAAGAACGTCGCCTCCCGGCCCTGGTGGATCTGCCACTGGTCCCAGAGCATGACCAGTGAAAAGCCGAAGACTACCCAGAGAATCGATCGACGAATGTCGTTCATGTGGACGAATCAGGTTGAGTGAAAGTGGCCAGGCGCCGGAAAAGGCGTGGCGCTTGCGCGGGCACGGGATCATGCCCGCCGGCACACCAGGGGTGGCATCGCGCCAGGCGAGCCACCGTGAAATAGCTTCCGGCGCCCGCGCCGTGGCACTCGAGCGCCTCGAGGGCATAGGCGGAGCAACTGGGGGTGAAGCGGCAGCTCGATCCCAGCCACGGCGACAGCAACAGGCGATAGCCCTTGACCAGGCCGATCAGCACACGCTTCATTCAAGCCTCCCGAAAGAGTTGCTGCAGTTCCGCCCGCAGGGCCTTGCGCAAGGCCTCGGAGGTGGCGCTCGGAAAGCGGGTGCGGTCGAACCCGCAGCGCAATCTCACGACATGAGCCGCCACCGGCAATGCGGCGGATCCGTCCTGGGCCATGGCGAAGATCTGGCGCTTGATGGTATTGCGGGTCACTGCGCGGCGTGCCCAGCGCTTGGGAATGACGGCACCGAGCCAGGGCGCCTGGACCGGAAAGAGCGCGGGCCGAGGATCGGAGGGAGATGCCGGAGAGGCCTCGAGCAGAACGCGGTGGAGGACGAAGTGGGTGGTCCGCGAAACGGTGCGGCCGCCCATCACCGCCTGGAACTGCGCCCGTGTCTTCAGGCGCTGCACCGGCGCGGTCATGGCGACTTGCCGGCCCGCTTCGGGCGACCCGCCTGCTGCGTCCGCGCCGGGGCCGCGGTGCTCAGAGACCCAGGCGCTTGCGGCCCTTGGCGCGGCGGGCGTTGATGACTGCGCGGCCACCACGGGTCTTCATGCGAACCAGAAAGCCGTGCGTACGCGCGCGGCGCACTTTGGAAGGTTGGTAGGTGCGTTTCATGGTGACGTCTCGGGGAAACCCGCGATTATCTGCCAAAACGCTGAGGCCCGGCAAGCGTGAAGGGCATGGGCACCCGCTGCACAGCGGCCCATCCTGCTGGGCAATGTTGTGGATAAGCCCTTGATAAGTTAGACTTTCGCGTTTGCGCCGATCAACAATATCCACAGAAGCGACAAGCATTCATGAGTGAGGGGCCGCACCATTCAGCCACGCCCGGCGACCTGCTCGGCACCAGTCACAGCCTCTGGCAGGCCTGCACCGAGCAACTGGCCCAGGAACTGCCGGAGCAGCAGTTCAACACCTGGATCAAGCCCCTGTCCGTGCAGGTGGCCGAAGACTTCTCGAAGGTCACGCTCTTCGTTGCCAACCGCTTCAAGCTCGACTGGGTCCGCGCCCAGTACGCCGGCCGCATCGCCGCGCTGCTGGAGCGGCTCTATGGTCAACCCGTTCAGCTGGAGCTAGCGCTTGCTCACCGGGAAACGCCCGCCAAGACGTTCGTCGCTCCCGCACGCGCGCCCGACGACGACGCTGCGCCCGCGGAAACCGCAGACCCCGTGGAAGACCCGGGTGCATTCAAGACCCGGCTCAACCCGGCCCTGACCTTCGACACGCTGGTCGAAGGAACAGCCAACCGCATGGCACGCGCCGCCGCCATGCACGTGGCCGGCATGCCGGGCCAGCTCTACAACCCGCTGTTCATCTACGGCGGCGTCGGCCTGGGCAAGACGCACCTGGTGCATGCGGTGGGCAACCGCCTGCTGGCCGACCGGCCGCAGTCCAAGGTTCTCTACATCCACGCCGAGCAGTTCGTCTCGGATGTGGTCAAGGCCTACCAGCGCAAGACCTTCGACCAGTTCAAGGAGCGCTACCACTCGCTGGACCTGCTGTTGATCGACGACGTGCAGTTCTTCGCCAACAAGGACCGCACGCAGGAGGAGTTCTTCAACGCCTTCGAGGCGCTGCTGGCCAAGAAGTCGCACATCGTGATGACCAGCGACACCTACCCCAAGGGCCTGGCCGACATCCACGAACGCCTCGTCTCGCGCTTCGACTCGGGCCTCACGGTGGCCATCGAGCCGCCCGAGCTGGAAATGCGCGTGGCCATCCTGATCAACAAGGCCCGGGCGGAGAGCGCCGAGATGCCGGAGGAGGTCGCCTTTTTCGTGGCCAAGAACGTGCGCTCCAACGTGCGCGAGCTCGAAGGTGCACTGCGCAAGATCCTGGCGTATTCGCGCTTCAACCAGAAGGAGATCTCCATCCAGCTCGCCCGCGAGGCGCTGCGCGACCTGCTGTCCATCCAGAACCGGCAGATCAGCGTGGAGAACATCCAGAAGACGGTGGCCGACTACTACAAGATCAAGGTTGCCGACATGTACAGCAAGAAGCGGCCCGCCTCCATCGCCCGGCCGCGGCAGATCGCCATGTACCTGGCCAAGGAACTCACGCAAAAGAGCCTGCCCGAGATCGGCGAGCTGTTCGGCGGGCGCGACCACACCACCGTGCTGCATGCGGTGCGCAAGATCGCCGGCGAGCGCCAGCAGCTGTCGGACCTCAACCAGCAGCTGCACGTGCTCGAGCAGACCCTCAAGGGTTGATGCGGCGCCCCTCTCCATTCGCGCGCCTGAACAAGCCTGGGGACAGTTCTTGAACAAGCTCGACCTTATCCACAGCCGCGGGCCGCATCGCCGACTTGTCCCTGTTGGCGCGACAGCGGGCGCCGGGCTCGGCGCACAGGGTTGACGGTTTTGCAAGCTGTTGATTTCAAAGGCGGAAGATGGCTTGTCCACAGTGGACGGCCTGGCTTACTAGCTACTACTAATTTGAATAAGAAGAAAACAAGGAAAACAGTAGAAGCACGTCGCGCCTCGGTTTCGGGCCGGCCGGCTCGGTTCCTGGCGGGTCGCCGACCCCCGCGGGTCAGGCCTGGTTACCGATGCGCTTGCGCAATTTCGAGACAGCGCAAGCCGGGCCCGGCATGCGCTTCCACTGAAACCGATTAAGTACTTGAGAAAACAGGGAAAATCGCGGTTGTCCACACGGGCGTCCGACCTGGCCGCCGCAGACCCATCCCAAGCTGAAGAAAACCTGGAAGACAAGAGGCACAGATGATCGTCCTGAAGGCCACCCAAGAAAAAGTACTGTCGGTGCTGCAATCGGTCGCCGGGATCGTGGAGCGTCGCCACACCCTGCCGGTGCTGGCCAATGTGCTGATTCGCAGGAACGGCCCGCAGGTCCAGTTCACCACCAGCGACCTGGAGATCCAGATCCGCACCACGGCCGACTTCGACGGCGACCCCGGCACCTTCGCGACCACCGTGGGGGCGCGCAAGCTGATCGACATCCTGCGCACCATGCCGGCCGACCAGACGGTGAGCCTGGAGTCCAGCCAGAACAAGCTCACGCTCAAGGGTGGCAAGAGCCGCTTCACTTTGCAGACCCTGCCGGCGGAGGACTTCCCGCTGGTGCAGGAGGCCGCGAGCTTCGGCCCCGCCTTTTCCGTGCCGCAAAAGACGCTCAAGGACCTGCTGCAGCAGGTGTCCTTCGCCATGGCGGTGCACGACATCCGCTACTACCTCAATGGCATCCTCTTCGTGGCCGAGGGCAAGCAGCTGTCGCTGGTGGCCACCGACGGCCACCGCCTGGCCTTCGCCAGCGCCAAGCTGGAAGTCGAGGTGCCGCGCCAGGAAGTGATCCTGCCGCGCAAGACCGTGCTGGAGATGCAGCGCCTGCTCTCGGACGCCGAAGGGGCCATCGAGATGCAGTTCGCCGCCAACCAGGCGCGCTTCAGCTTCGGCGGCATGGAGTTCGTCACCAAGCTGGTCGAGGGCAAGTTCCCCGACTACAACCGCGTCATTCCCAAGAACCACCGCAACCAGGTGATCCTCGGGCGGGCGCCGCTGCTGGCGAGTCTGCAGCGCACGGCCATCCTTACCAGCGAGAAGTTCAAGGGCGTGCGCCTGAACATCGAGCCGGGCGTGCTGCGCGTGGCCTCCAACAACGCCGAACAGGAAGAGGCGCTGGACGAACTCGACGTGGACTACGGCGGCGATGCCATCGAGATCGGCTTCAACGTCACCTACCTGATCGACGCGCTGGCGAACATGGACCAGGACATGGTGCGGATCGAGCTGCAGGACGCCAACAGCTCGGCCCTCGTCACCAACCCCGAGAACGCCGCCTTCAAGTACGTGGTCATGCCCATGCGGATCTGAGCCCCGGCCGACGCCCCGATGTCCTTGCCGTGGCCCCGCATGGCGCCAAGGCACGAGCCCGCCGCGGCATGCGGCCGGGCCCTGATTGAGAGATTCCCCAGATGTCCGAACAGAACGACGTGAACCCCGCTCCCAGCGAGCCGACCCGGATCGACACCCGGCAGGCCGGAGCGAGCGAGGGCTATGGCGAAAGCGCCATCCAGATCCTCGAAGGCCTGGAGGCGGTGCGCAAGCGCCCCGGCATGTACATCGGCGACACCTCCGACGGCACCGGCCTGCACCACCTGGTGTTCGAGGTGGTGGACAACTCCATCGACGAGGCGCTGGCCGGCCACTGCGACGACATCGTGGTGACCATCCACACCGACAACTCCATCAGCGTGGTGGACAACGGCCGCGGCATTCCCACCGGCATCAAGATGGACGACAAGCACGAGCCCAAGCGCTCGGCGGCCGAAATCGCCCTCACCGAATTGCACGCCGGCGGCAAGTTCAACCAGAACAGCTACAAGGTCTCCGGCGGCCTGCACGGCGTGGGCGTGAGCTGCGTCAATGCGCTGTCCAAGATGCTGCGCCTGACGGTGCGCCGTGACGGCAAGGTGCATGTGCTGGAGTTCAGCCGCGGCGTGGTGCAGAACCGCATCGTCCGCAACGAGGGCGGCGTGGAAGTCTCGCCCATGAACATCCTGGGCGACACGGACAAGCGCGGCACCGAAGTCCACTTCCTGCCCGACACGGACATCTTCCGCGAGAACAGCGACTTCCACTACGAGATCCTGTCCAAGCGCCTGCGCGAGCTGAGCTTCCTGAACAACGGGGTCAACATCCGCTTGATGGACGAGCGCAGCGGCAAGCATGACGACTTCTCCGGCGCCGGCGGTGTCAAGGGCTTCGTCGACTTCATCAACAAGGGCAAGACCGTCCTGCACCCCAACGTCTTCCACGCCACCGGCGAGCGCATGAGCGACCAGAACACCAACATCGGTGTCGAGGTCGCCATGCAGTGGAACAGCGGCTACAACGAGCAGGTCCTTTGCTTTACCAACAACATCCCGCAGCGTGACGGCGGCACCCACCTCACCGGCCTGCGCGCGGCCATGACGCGGGTGATCAACAAGTACATCGAGGAGAACGAGCTGGCCAAGAAGGCCAAGGTCGAGGTCTCCGGCGACGACATGCGCGAGGGCCTGACCTGCGTGCTGAGCGTGAAGGTGCCCGAGCCCAAGTTCTCCAGCCAGACCAAGGACAAGCTGGTCTCCAGCGAGGTGCGCGGCCCGGTGGAGGACGTGGTGGCCCGCACGCTCAACGACTACCTGCAGGAGCGTCCCAACGACGCCAAGATCATCGTCGGCAAGATCATCGAGGCCGCCCGGGCCCGCGAGGCGGCCCGCAAGGCCCGCGAGATGACGCGCCGCAAGGGCGTCCTCGACGGCATGGGCCTGCCCGGCAAGCTGGCCGACTGCCAGGAGAAGGACCCCGCGCTGTGCGAGATCTACATCGTCGAGGGTGACTCCGCCGGCGGCAGCGCCAAGCAGGGACGCGACCGCAAGTTCCAGGCGATCCTGCCGCTGCGCGGCAAGATCCTCAACGTGGAGAAGGCGCGCTACGAGAAGCTTTTGACCAGCAACGAGATCCTCACGCTGATCACCGCGCTGGGCACCGGCATCGGCAAGGCCGGCGGCAGCAACGGCGGTGGCGCGGACGACTTCAACGTCGCCAAGCTGCGCTACCACCGCATCATCATCATGACCGACGCGGACGTGGACGGCGCCCACATCCGCACCCTGCTGCTCACGTTCTTCTACCGGCAGATGGCCGAACTGGTCGAGCGTGGCCACATCTACATCGCGCAGCCGCCGCTGTACAAGGTCAAGGCCGGCAAGGAGGAGCTCTACCTCAAGGACGGCACAGAGCTCGACGCGTTCCTGCTGCGCATCGCGCTGCAGGGCGCCAGCGTTGCCACCGGCGGTGACAACCCGACGGTCATCAGCGGCGACACGCTGGCCGAACTCGCGCGCAAGCACCAGGTGGCCGAGCGCGTGATCGACCGCCTGGCCGGTTTCATGGACGCCGAGGCCTTGCGCGCCGTCGCCGGCGGCGTGCGCCTGAACCTCGACACGGTGCCCGAGGCCGAGGCTTCCGCGCTGGCCCTGCAGGCGCGCCTGCAGGAGATCGACCGCCTCACCAATGCCGCGCCGGCCGAAGTGGCCGGCGAATTCGACGTCCGCACCGACAAGCCCATCCTGCGCATCAGCCGTCGCCACCACGGCAACGTCAAGAGCAGCGTCATCACGCAGGACTTCGTGCATGGCGCCGATTACCTGGCCCTGGCGGAAGCCGCCGACACCTTCCGCGGCCTGCTGCACGAAGGCGCCACGGTGCGGCGCGGCGAAGGCGAGCGCGCCAAGGAGGAAAAGGTGAGCGACTTCCGCCAGGCCATGCGCTGGCTGATCGGCGAAGCGGAGCGCGCCACCAGCCGCCAGCGCTACAAGGGCCTGGGCGAGATGAACCCCGCCCAGTTGTGGGAAACAACCATGGACCCGAACGTGCGTCGCCTGCTGCGCGTGCAGATCGACGACGCCATCGAGGCCGACCGCGTGTTCACCATGCTGATGGGCGACGAGGTGGAGCCGCGCCGCGACTTCATCGAGACGAACGCACTGCGGGCGGCGAACATCGACGTCTGAGCTACACGGACACTTCACCCAGCTTACGTCGGAGCCGATGCGGATGGCCGCCCTGCGCCTTCACCTGAGCTACGTCCTTCTCACCGTCGTCATCTTCCTGCTGACGCTGGTGCTCAACACGTTGCTGTTCAAGGCCGTCTTCGAGCACACCCCGGGCATCGCCTGGGTGTACCTGCCGGCCGGGGTTCGCTTGCTGTGCACGCTGCTGTTCGCCGAAGCCGGGGGAATCGGGCTGCTGCTGGCCAGCTTGCTCGTCAACCACCTCTACTTCTTCCCGCTCGATCCTGCGCGTGCGATCGCGGGCGCCTTCGCCAGCGCCCTGGCGCCCTGGCTCACCTACCGCGCGGCACGGCAGGCCTGGGGCTTGCAGGCCTCCTTGCAGAACCTGAGTCCGACGCGCCTGCTGGTGCTGGCCGTGGCGTACTCGGTGGCCAGCCCCGCCTTGCACCATGTGTACATCGCCTGGGAAGACAAGCCGGGACTGGCCGGTGGGTTCGTGGCCATGGTGGTGGGCGACCTGGTGGGCACGCTGATGGTGCTGTATTCCATCCGGTGGGCCTTGTCCCGCTGGACTTCGCCCATGAAGGCACCGGGCAGCTTTCGAAACTGAACCGGCGACGGCGGGTCTCAGGAGGCCGGCGCGAGCGGTGGCGCCGCATCGATCCTGAACTGCCCCACCGCGCCGACCAGCGCCCGGGCCTGCGCGCGCAGGCTCTCGGCCGCCGCTGCCGATTCTTCCACCGCCGCCGCACCGCGCTGCGTGACCTCGTCCATGGTAGCCACCGCATCGCGCACTTCTCCCACGCCCGTGCTCTGCTGCGCCGCCGATGCGCTGATCTCGCCCACGGTGGTGGCCAGGCGCTGGATGGACGCGACCATGTCCTGCATGCTGGCGCCGGCCCGCTTCGCGAGCACCACGCCCTGCTCCACGCGCTCGCCACTGGTGACGATCAGTGCCTTGATCTCGCGGGCCGCGTCGGCGCATCGCCGGGAGAGCTGCCGCACTTCACCGGCTACGACGGCGAAGCCCCGGCCGGCGTCGCCCGCGCGTGCCGCCTCGACGGCCGCATTGAGCGCGAGCAGGTTGGTCTGGAAGGCGATGCCGTCGATCACGGCCACGATGTCCGCCACCTTGGTCGAGGCGCCGCGGATGTCCTGCATGGCCGTCACCACTTCGCCCACCAGTGCGCCGCCGCGTTCGGCGGTGTCGGAGGCGCCGCGGGCGAACTCGCTGACCTGCGCCGCGTTGTCGGCGTTGCCGCGCACCGTCGCGCCTAGGGCCACCATGGAAGCGGCCGTCTGCTGCAGTGCGCTCGCCTGCTGCTGCGTCTGCGCGGACAGCTCGTGGTTGCCCTGCGCGACCTGCTCGGTGGCGCTGGCCACGCTCTCTGCGTTGTCGCGCACCGTGCGAACCACCTCCACGAGCGCGCCCTGCATGTCGCGCAGCGCGGACAGCAGTTGCGCCGTCTCGTCGCGACCCACGGGCACGATGGGCACGCCCAGGTCCCCGGTGGCGACCCGGCGCGCCGCGTTCACCGCCTGCTCAGGCGGTCATGCCCACCGTGAGCCGGGTGGCCTGGCGTTCCAGGGCCGAGAGGTGTTCGATGCGGCGCGCCGAGCGGGCGGTCACGTAGCGGCGCATGTTGGCGATGCCCGCGCGCACATTGCCCAGGTCCTGGGTGGTGCCCAGTTCGGAGCGCAGGATGCCGTGGCCGGCGGCGACCGCCCGCTGGATGCTCCAGAGGGACACGCCGGCGACGACCAGCATGCCCAGGGCGAGGATGGCGACGAGCGCGGCCAGCTTGGCGCGCACGGAAAGATGGTTCAGCCAGGTCATGGGGTGATCCGATTCCAGGGAGGGCGCCCGGGTTTTCCCGGACTTCCCCTGGATGTCGGCGGCCTGGCGTGAATCTTGAGCCACGCGCCCGGCACCGGGCGGCGTGGCGCTTCGTGGGCTCAGTCGACCTTGCCGATCTTCTTGACCACGTCCGACATGCGGCGTACGTCGCCCTGCACGTACTGGTCGAAGGCCGGTGCGTCCTGGTACTGGATGGGGCTGCCGGCGGCGAGGATCACCTGCTTGACCTTCGGGTCCTCCGCCGCGGCCTTGGCGGCGGCACGCAGCTTCTGCACCACCGGCTCGGGCGTGCCCGCGGGAACGAACAGGCCCGACCACTGGGCGTAGGTGGCGTCATAGCCCGCGTCTTTCAGCGACGGAACGTCCGGCATGCTTTGCAGGGGCTGCGTGCCCCAGTGGCCCAGGACCTTGAGCTTGCCCGCCTTGACGTGCTGCAGCACCGTGGCCGGCCCGGTGGACAGGGCTTCCACCTGGCCGCCCAAGAGGGCGACGACGGCCGGGCCGGCGCCGGTGAAGGGGACGTGCGTGAGCTTGGTGCCGGTCTGCTGCGCCAGGATTTCCATGGGCACGTGCATGGTGCCGTAGTTGCCCGAGGAGCCGTAGTTGATCGCGCCGGGGCGGCGGCGGGCATCCTCGACGAAGTCCTTCACCGTCTTCCAGGGCGCATCGGCGCGCACGGCCAGCACCGTGGGATCGGCCGTGTAGCGGGCGATGGGCCGCAGGGCGTCGTAGGTGTACATGGGCGGGCGGCCCAGCACCTTGTCGGCCTCGGGCAGCACGCTGTAGGACGACAGGGCCATCAGAACCGTGTAGCCGTCGGCGGGCGACTTGGCCGCCTGGGCCATGCCGATGCCGCCGCCGGCGCCGCCCTTGTTCTCGATCACCACCGGCTGCCCCAGCTCGCGCGACATGGCCTCGGCCACCGGGCGGGCCACCGTGTCGGCCAGGCCGCCGGGCGGGAAGGGAACGATCATCTTCACGGGCTTGCTGGGGAAGTCCGTGGCCTGGGCCATGGCGGCGGCGCCGGACAGGCACAGGGCCGCGGCTGCGGCGAAGCGAAGGGCGGAACGTACTTTCATCGTGTCTCCTGGTTGTAGCGGTGCGAAGCGAATCACTCGAAGCGGTTCTCGATGAACCCGATGCCGTCCACCTCGACGCGGACGACGTCGCCGCTTCGCAGGTAGCGCGGCGGCTGGAAGCCCATGCCCACGCCGGCGGGCGTGCCGGTGGCGATGACGTCACCGGGATAGAGGGTGATGCCGCGCGAGATGGTCTCGATCAGGGTGGGGATGTCGAAGATCAGGTTCTCGGTGCCGGCTTCCTGGCGCAGCTCGCCGTTGACGTGGCAGCGCACCTGCGTGCGCGTGCCGTCCAGCTCGTCGGCGGTGACGATCCACGGGCCCATGGGGCAGAAGGTGTCGAAGGACTTGCCCATGTCCCACTGCTGGTGGCGCATCTGCACGTCGCGGGCGGTCACGTCGTTGACGATGGTGTAGCCGTAGATGTGCGACAGCGCGTCCGCCTTGGTGATGTTCTTGCCGCCCTTGCCGATGACGAGGGCCAGTTCGGCCTCGTAGTCGATCTGGTCGGACACGTCGGCGCCCGGCAGCTTCACCGTGTCGGTGGGCCCCACCACGCATTCGGGCACCTTGGTGAACACGATGGGCCATTCCATGGGGTTGGCCGCGTTGTTCTTGAAAACCGAACCGGCCAGCTCCTTGGCGTGGGCGTGGTAGTTGCGGCCCACGCACCACACGTTGCGGCGCGGGCGCGGCAGCGGGGCTTCCAGGCGCACCGCCGACATGTCGATGGGCGCGCCGGTCTCGGGCAGCGGCTCGCCGCGCACCTGCGCTTCGACCAGCAGCTGCGCGCCCAGGGCGGCCTGCTCGGGCGCGAGCTTGAAGGGACGCAGCTGCTGCCCGTCCGGCGAAACGATACCCACCTGCCGGCGGCCGTCATGGGTGAAGGTGGCGATGCGCAAGGGAACTCCTCCAGATTGGTTAGATACGTGGACCACTTGGACCAATGTGGTCGATCGTATCTCACGTCGCAGGAGCGAGGACGCAGGGTTTCCCCTGCAGCACAGGGCAGGCTCGGCCGTGGCGCGGGGCGCCGTCGATTGGTCCTAAATTGGTCAGGAGCCTAGGCCGCACCGCCTTCCACCACGAAGCTCACCACCGTCGCGCAGGAGCCGCCGATGTTCAGCGTCTGCATGCGCCGGGCGCCCTCGATCTGGCAGTCGCCGGCCTGGCCGCTCACCTGCCGTGCCGCGTCCAGCAGCATGCGCGCGCCGGTGGCGCCCACCGGATGGCCGCAGCCGATGAGGCCGCCGCTCATGTTGACCGGACAGCGCCCGCCCGGGGCGATGGTGCCGTCCTCCACCGCCTGCCAGCTCTGGCCCGGCGGCGTGAGGCCCAGGTGGTCGATGGCCGCGTATTCGGTGGTGGTGAAGCAGTCGTGCGTCTCCACGCCGTCCATCGCCTCGACGCCGGACACGCCCGCGCGCCGCCAGGCATCCTCCAGCGCCTGGCGCATGTGGGGGAAGACGTAGGGCTGCCCCTCGCTGCGTTCGAGCTTGTCCAGCAGGCGCAGGCCGGCCGTGCGGTGGCCCCAGCCGCTGATGCGTGCGATGTCCTCGATGCGCCGGCCGGTGCGCCGTGCGTGGGCCTGGGCGAAGCGGCCCGAGGCCAGCACGATGGCGCAGGCGCCGTCGGTGATCTGGCCGCAGTCCTGGCGCCGCGTGCCGGGCTCGATGACGGGGTTGGCCTCGTCGTCGTCGGTGAAGCTGCGTTCGTCGAAGCGCCAGTGGCGCGTCTGGGCCAGCGGGTTGCGTTTCGCGTTGCCGTAGTTGATTTCAGCGATGCGGTTCAGGTGGCGGCGGTCCAGGCCGAAGCGCTGCTCGTAGGCCTGCGCCACGCGGCCAAAGGCGGCTGGCCACATGAAGGTGCAGTCGAAGCCTTCGTGGCCCTGCCAGGCGGCGGCGTTCTGGTTCACGCTGGCCTCGTTGCCCGAGAGGTTCTTGAACTCCTCCACGCCCAGCACCAGCACGCAGTCGTAGCGGCCGGCCTCGATCTCCGCCATGGCCGCCAGCGCGGCGAGCGAAGACGACGCGCAGGCACCCTCGTGCCGCATGGCCGGCACGCCCCACAGCTGGGGCACCACCTGCGGCACCATCGCGCCCAGGTGCGCCTGCTGGCGCTGCAGCTCGGCGAAGGCGTTGCCCACGTGCACGCTCTGGATGTCCTGCGCGTGCAGGCCGCTGGCTTCCAGTGCACCGAGCGTGGCCTCGCGCATCATGTCCGAGAGGTCCTGGCCCTGGCGCGACCAGACCTTGGCGAAGTCGGTCTGCACGCCGCCGAGGAGGTAGACGGGTTCACTCATGGACGCTCTCCTGCATGTCGATGGCGGCGGTGCCGCGGGCCAGCCGGCGCTGGAAGCGTTCTCCGGCGGCCAGGTACTCCTCGCGCAGCTCGCGCACGATCTGCGCCACCGGCTGCACCGACTTGACCGCGCCCACGCCCTGGCCGGCGGCCCAGATGTCGCGCCAGCGCTTGGTCTTCTCCACGTCGCTGCTGTCGTAGCTGCGCGGCGGCGGCGTGGCGGGCAGCTGCTCGGGGTCGATGCCGTTGGCCCGCAGCGAGGGCTTGAGCCAGCTCGCGGGCGTGCCGGTCAGGCCGGCGCTGACGACGATGTCCGAGGCACTGGAGTCCACCAGCATCTGCTTGTAGGCCGCGTCGGCCAGGCTTTCGCGGGCCGCGATGAAGCGGGTGCCCATGTAGACCAGGTCCGCGCCGGCGGCGATGGCACCGGCCACGCCCCAGCCGTCGCTGATCGCACCGCCCACGATGACCAGGCCGTCGAAGAATTCGCGCACCGCGCTCACGAAGGCGAAAGGCGAGAGCGCGCCGGTGTGGCCGCCCGCGCCGTGGCAGATGCAGGCCAGGCCGTCGGCGCCGGCCTCCACGGCCTTGCGGGCGAGGGCGAGCGTGGTCACGTCGGCCAGCACCAGGCCGCCGTAGCCGTGCACCGTCTCGATGGCCGGGCGCGGACTGCCCAGCGCGGTGACCACCAGGGGCGGCTGGTAGCGTCCGACCAGGCGCAGGTCCTCGGGCAGCCGCATGTTCGACGAATGCGTCACGAGGTTGGCGCACCAGGGTGCGATGGTGTTCTCAGGCTGCTCGTCGCGGGCCCGGTCCAGGCCCGCGGTGATGTCCTCCAGCCACCGCTCCAGCACCTCGATGGGCCGGGCGTTGGGCGTGGGGAAGGCGCCGACGATGCCGGCCCGGCAGGCGGCCACCACCAGCTCGGGCCCGGACACCAGGAACATCGGCGCCGCCACCACCGGCACCTGCAGCCGGGCGAGCAGGTCGCGTGGCGTCATTCGGCAGCCTTGAAGCCCGAGAGCTTCACCGCCTCGCCCCAGCGCTTGCTGTCGGCCTTGACGTACTTGTCGAATTCGGCCGGGCTCATGGCCATGGGCTCGAAGTCCAGCGGGCGCCATTTGTCGCGGATGCCCGGCGAGCCGATCACCTTGTTGAACTCGGTGTTGAGCTGCTTGACCACCGCCTCCGGCGTGGCGCCCGGGACGGCCAGGCCCGACCAGACGTAGATTTCCAGCTCGGGCACGCCCTGTTCGGTGAAGGTGGCCACCTGCGGCACCAGGGCCGAGCGCTGCGGGCTGCTGATGGCGATGATCTTCACGCGCCCGGCCTCCACGTGCGGCTTGACCGCCAGGAGCGGCAGGAAGGCCGCGTGCACCTGGCCGCCCAGCAGGTTCTGCACGGCCGGCGGCGTGCCGTTGAAGGGCACGTGCAGCATGTCCATGCCGGTCTGGCGATTGAGGATGACGCCTGCGAAGTGCGAGGAGCCGCCCGGCGTGAAGGACGCGTAGGAGACGCTCCCCTTGGGCTGCGACTTGGCCCAGGCCACGAACTCGCGCAGGTTGTTCGCCGGCACCTTGTCCGCGTTCACGGCCATGGCGAGCGAGGCGCCCAGGAAGCCGCCCACGGGCTTGAAGCCGTCCGGGTCATAGGAGAGCTTGCTGTAGGTGTGCGGGTTGATGCTGAGCATGCTGCTGTTCGTCATCAGCAGGGTGTAGCCGTCGGGGGCGGCATTGGCCACCGAGTTCGCCGCCACGGCGCCGCCGCCGCCCGGCTTGTTGTCCACCACGATGGGCTGGCCGGTGTTCTTCTTGAACTCCTCGGCCACCTGCCGCATGGCGGCGTCCAGCGTGTTGCCGGGCGCGAAAGGCACCACCACGCGCAGCGGCCGGTCCGGGAAGCCCTGGGCCCGCAGGCCCGTCGCGGGCAGGACACCGGCCGCCAGCGCGCCGAGCAGAAAGGTTCGCTTGTCCATCACTTGTCTCCTTCGTCGTTGTCGATCGTCGGGCCCGGCGCGCTCGCGCGCGCCAGGAGTTCCACCAGGGCCGCGGCCACGGCCCCGGGCTGCTCCAGCGGCAGCATGTGGCCGGCCAGGTCGATGCGCGACAGCCGCCCCGAGGGCAGCAACGCGGCGAGTTCCTCGGACAGGGCCGGCGGCGTGATCCGGTCCTGCGCGCCGCACAGCACGCTGGCCGGCATGCGCAGGCGGGGCAGCAGGGCACGGTGGTCGCCCCGGGCCATGGTCGCGCGGGTCTGGGCGATGCCGATGGCCGCCCCGACGTCCAGCATCATGCGACGCAGCCTCTGCGCCAGTTCCGGGGAGGGCGCGTGCATGCCCCACTTCACGATGCCCTCCACGACCTTGGCGAAGTCGCCGCGCATGGCGGCCATGGTCTTCTCGCGGTTGGCGGCGCCTTCGGCGGATTCGGGCCGCGCGGACGTGGAGACCAGTGCCACGCCGGCGACGGCGCGGGGGGCGTTCGCGAGCATCTCCAGCACGACGTAGCCGCCCAGGGAGAAGCCCGCCACTAACAGCGGCACCGCGGGCGACACGTCGGCCACTTGCGCCCAGGCGGCCTGCGCCATCGCCGGCACGCTGTCCTGCGTGAGCGTGGCCATCCTGCGTACCTCGACGGTCTCGGGCATCGCGGCAGCGACCTCGTCCCACACGCCCGGGTCGTTGAGCATGCCGGGGACCAGCAGCAGCACCGGCTTCACGCAGCGCCTCCCGCGGCGTGCAGGTGCCGCAGCTCGCGCTTGAGCACCTTGCCCAGGGGATTGCGCGGCAGGCTGTCCACCAGCACCAGCCGCTCGGGCCACTTGAAGGCCGCGACCTGCTCCACGCGCCGCAGGAACTCGACCAGCTCCGGCAGGTCCAGCTGCGCGCCTTCGGTGGGTGCGACCACCGCGCACACCCGCTCGCCCAGCACCGGGTCCGGCACGCCGATGACGGCGGCCTCGCGCACCTTGGGGTGGGCCATGAGCAGGCACTCCACTTCCTCGGAGGAGATGTTCATGCCGCCGCGCACCACGATGTCCTTGTGGCGCCCGCAAAAGCGCAGGAACTGGCCGTGGTCCCCGGCGATCTCGAACAGGTCGCCGGTGCGGTAGTAGCCCTGCTCGTCGAAGGCGCGGCGCGTGAGTTCGGGCGCGTTGAAGTAGCCGCTGAAGATGGTGGGGCCGCAAAAACGCAGCTCGCCCACGCGGCCCGGCGCGTCGATGTCCTCGCCCGTGTCCAGGTCCACCAGTCGCGTGCGCACCTTGCGCGCGTTGCTGGCCGACCAGTCGAAGCCGGCGACGCCGTAGCGCGGGAAGTAGCGGCTTCGCTGCGCCCGGTCAGGCACGTCCTGGGGGGTGGAGGACAGTGCCGCGCCCTCGTTGGAGCCGAAGTAGTTGACCACCTCCACGCCGAAGCGCTCGGCGAAGGCTTCCACCAGCCCCTCGGGCAGGGGGCCGCCACCCGAGCCGACGCGGCGCAGGCGCGACAGGTCCACGCCCTGCAGGCGCTGCGGCTCCTTGAGCAGCATGTGCAGCACGGCGGGCGCAGCGACGGTGTAGTCGGTGGGCTGCTCGCGCAGCTGCGCGGTGAACACCTCGATGTCGAAGGGATGGTGGTGGTGCAGGCCGCCGCCCACCAGCAGCCAGGCCGCCAGGCTGGTGGACACGCCCGCCATGTTCACGAAGGGGAAGGGGATCAGCATCTGCGCGCCCGGTTGCAGCTGCCCGGCGTCCACGACAGACTGGCCGACGATCAGCCATTCGTTGTGGTTGCGCGGAACGCCCTTGGGCTGCGCCTCGGTGCCGGAGGTCCAGCAGACGGTGAGCACGTCGTGGGCGCTCACGCCGGCACGTTCGCCGTGTGACCGCAGGGCCGCTGCGCTCCACTCGGGCGTTGCGGCCAGCGCGTCGCCCAGGTCGCGGACGGCGTCCGGCACGGCATGGCCGAAAGCCCAGAGCTGCTCCAGCGAAGGCAGCTGGGAGGCGAGCGTGGCCCAGTGCCGCGCGGGCTCGTGGGAGCCGCAACGCGCGACGGTGATGGCCATGCGCGCCCGCGTGGTCGCCACCACGTGCGTGAGCTCGTGCGCGCGGTACTGCATGGGAACGGGCGAGATCACGATGCCCAGCGCCGCGCAGGCGAGGTACAGCACATGCAGTTCCACGACATTGGGCAGCTGCACGACGATCACGTCGTCCTTGCGCAGTCCCTGCGCGTGCAGGAACGCCGCCATGCGGCCCACGTCGGCGAGCAGCTCGCCCCAGGTGCAGCGCCGCGCCGCCTCGCCGGTGATCTGCGCGCGGTTGGGCGGGTCGGCGACGGCGAAGGCCGCGGGCTGGCGTTCGGCGGTGGTGATGAACAGCTCGGACAGCGTGCGCTCGCCCCACCAGCCGCGGGCGAGGTACTGCGCGATGCGCTCGGGGGGAACGAGGATCACGCGCCGCGCCTCACTTCCACCGGTCCAGCGTGCGCTGGCTCACGTAGGTGGCGTGAAAGCCGTTGGGCACGCGGCGGGGCAGCGGCAGGCGGGCCACCGGCCCTTCGGCCAGGCGCGCGCCCAGGCAGTCGAAGACCTGGATCTCCGAGCGCACCTCCACCGGGTTCCAGGCCAGGGTGACGAGGTAGCCGTCGTCCTCCGAGCGCGGATCGTCGCGCGGCGCGAAACCGGGCTCGTTGTAGAAGTACTGCGGCCCGGCGCTGTAGGCGATGTAGCCGCCGGTCTGCAGGTCGTACTTCACCAGGCCCGGAAACCGCGGCTCCTCGCGCCCGCCCGGCGGGAACACGATGTGGTACGACCAGCGGTTGCGCCGGCCCTGGTAGGCGCCGTTGATGACCGGAAACTCGGTGTTGAGCACGTCGTCGATCACGCGCTCGCGGGTCTGGCCGCTGCGCAGGTCGAAGCGCCACTCGTACAGCAGGAAGTCGCGCTGGCGCTGGTTGATGGTGCGCTCCAGGCGGCGCGCGTCGATGCGGCCATGGACATCGTGGTACAGGCGGTAGGGCGTGCCCACCATCACGACCTCCTCGCCCTCGTCCCAGGCGTTGACCACGTGCAGCATGTAGCCGGGCTTGGCTTCGAACCAGCGGATGTCGCTGGCCTGGCCATAGCGCGGCACCACCGCGAAGCGGCTGGGTTCGTCGGGGTGGAAGCGCACCTTGTAGCGCCCGGCCGCCATCGCTTCCATGTCCAGGCGCAGGGGGAAGTCGTGCAGGATGGTGTGGCGCTCGGTGACGGCCATGTCGTGCGGCAGGTTGGGACCGGGCAGCGGGATCTCGATTTCGTGGCGCGCCTGCCGGTCCGGTCCGATGACGCCGTAGCGCATGTAGGGCGGCTCCATGGCGTAGTCGAACCACAGCAGCTCGCCCGTGTGCTCGTCCGGCCGCGAGTGGGCCGAGATGCGGCTGACGGCGCCGCCGTAGTCGGCGACGCCCAGGGTCTCCAGCGTCATCGGGTCCACGGCATAGGGCATGCCGGAGCGGTACCACATGGACAGCAGCCGGCCGGCGTGGAACTTCACGTCGGTGTTGGAGGTGTTCTTCAGCGGCTGGTCGGGCCGGTCGGTGCGGAAGGGTTCCTTGAGGCCCTTCCAGAGCGTGCGGCCGGCGGCCTGCTCCTCGCGCAGGCCCTCGGTGCGGATCCAGCAGTTGCGGTAGCTCACGCGCCCGTGGTCGAAGTGGACCGCGTGCAGCATGCCGTCGCCGTCGTAGGCGTGGTAGCGCCAGCCGGGCGCAAAGAACGCGTTGGGTCCGTTGCGCACATAGAGGCCGGCGAAGTCGCGCGGCATCTCGCCGATGACCGCCAGGTCCTCGAACACGTCTTCCTCATGCACTGGCGCGTTGTTGCCGCTGAGCGCGGGAATGTCGTGGACGGGAAGCTCGGGGGTCTGCATGGCAAGGGCTCCAGGGTCCGGGCCACTCTAGGCAGACAGGCGCCGATCGGCCCGACGCGAATCGATATATCGGCAACAATTTCGATATGTCGAATGCTGCCTACCGGACTCCCGCCGCCTATGCCGATTTCGAGGGCGACCGCCAGTTCGCCACCACGCTGGCGCGCGGCATGGAGCTGCTGCGCTGCTTCTCGCCCGAGCAGCCGGTGCTGGGCAACAAGGAACTGGCGCAGATGCTGAAGCTGCCGCGCCCCACGGTCTCGCGCCTGGTCTACACCCTGGTGGCCATGGGCTACCTGGCGCAGGACCTCGACTCGGGCCGTTACCGACTGGGTTCTGCCGTGCTGTCGCTGGGCTACCCGTTGCTGGAGACGCTCTCGGTGCGGCAGCGCGCGCGGCCGGCCATGCTGGAGCTGGCGCAGGAAGTCGGCGGCTCGGTCGCCATCGCCATCCGCAGCCGGCTGGAGATGGTGTGCGTGGAGGTGGCGCGGCGCGGCGAACGCACGGGGCACCCCATCGACGTCGGCCTGACCTACTCCTTGTGCGGCTCCGCCGTCGGACGCGCCTACCTCGCCGGCTGCGGCGCCGCCGAGCGCGAGAGCTTGCTCAACCAGGTCCGGGTCAAGCTGCCCCAGGAATGGGAGCGCCACCAGGAGCGCCTGCAGCACAACCTGTCGGAGTACGCGAGCCGGGGCTGCTGCGTGTCGGTGGGCGAGCTGTACGGGGACGTCCAGGCGGTGGCGGTCCCCCTGGGTCGCGTGGACCGGGGCGAGCTGGCCGTCCTGAACTGCTCGTTCCAGAAGCGCAGGCTGGACGAGGCCTGGCTGGTGGAGCAGGTCGGTCCGCAACTGGTGCGGCTCGCACGGCGGCTGAACTGAGAAGCTGTGAACGACTTCGCCACGCCCGCCTCGGACGCGCCGAATTCGTTCACAGCTTCCGAAGCCGACCGTTTCGATATGTCTTCCGACGTTCCGCCATGCAGGCGCAAGCCGCTCGGCTCGGCGCGGCCGGGCTACCCTGCCGCGAGCCATGAACGATCCCATGCTTCCCCTGCAGGGCCTTCGGGTCTTCGACCTGAGCCAGGGCATCGCCGGCCCCTATGCCTCCATGCTGCTGGCGGCGCAGGGTGCGGACGTGATCAAGGTGGAGCCGCCTGAGGGGGACTGGATCCGCCTGCAGCGCCAGGCCGTGCGCGGCCATGTTCCGGCCGGGCTGTCGGTGAACGTGGGCAAGCGCAGCCTGGCGCTGGACCTCAAGCACCCGCCGGCGCGCGAGGCGGCGCGGTTCGTGGCGGCCGGCTGCGACGTGGTGCTGGAGAGCTTCCGCCCCGGCGTCGTGGCGCGGCTGGGGCTGGACGCGGCGACGCTGCGCGCCGAGCGGCCGGAACTCGTGTACTGCTCCATCAACGGCTTCGGCAGCCGCGGCCCGCTCAGCGGCCGGCCGGTGATCGACCACGTGGCGCAGGCCTACTGCGGCTGGATGAGCCTGAACGCAGACGCCCAGGGCGTCCCGCAGCGCACCCGCAACATCGTGCTGGCCGACCAGGTGACCGGCCTTTTTGCCAGCCAGGCGATCGCCAGCGCCCTGCTGGGGCGCTTCCGCAGCGGCCAGGGCGCCACGCTGGAGGTGACCCTGGCCGGTGCCATGGCGGCCTTCCTCGCGCCGCGCATCGTCTCCCACGTGCTGAGCGAAGGCCGCGCCACGCAGGTCGAATTCACCGTGCCCACCGGTGACTACGCCACCGCCGACGGCCTGCTGGTGCTCGCCGTGCGCACGCCCGGCGACGTCGCCACGCTGTGCACGCTCACCGGATGCGCCGAATTGCTGCAGGACCCGCGCTTCGACAGCCCTGCGGCGCGTGCGCGCCACGGCGAGGCGATGCGCGAGGTGCTGGCGCAGCGGCTGCTGGAACGCTCCGCGCTGGAATGGGAAGGGCTGCTGGCCGGCCAGGGCCTGCTGGCCTGCGCGGTCCGCGACATCGGTGGCTTCCTCGATTCACAGGCCGCGGACGGCCTGGACCTGGTGGACCAGGGCGAGATGCCCGGCTGGGGGCCCGTTCCGCTGGTGCGCATCCCCGGCGCCGCGCCCTGGACCGCGCGGCCGCGCTCGGCGCATCCGCCGGCCGTGGGCGAGCACGGCGCCGAGATCCTGCGGGAAGCCGGCCTGTCGGCGGCGCAGATCGAGGCCGCCCTGTCCCCGGGTCCGCATTGAAGTCCAGCCGCGCTTCGTATGATGCGCGGCGGACGGCCCGGTGCGCCGTCGTCGGAGCGCAAGCATGGTGGTCCTGATCCTCGGGCTGGTGGTCTTCCTGGGCGTTCACTCCGTCCGCATCGTCGCGGAGGACTGGCGCACGCGCCGCGTCGCCGGCATGGGCGAGGGCCCCTGGAAGGGGCTCTACAGCCTGATCGCGCTCGTGGGCTTCGTCCTCATCGTGTGGGGCTACGGCCTGGCCCGCCAGGACCCGGTGGTGCTGTGGACGCCGCCGCGCGGCATGGCCCACCTCGCCGCCCTGCTCACGCTGCCCGCGTTCGTGCTGCTGGTGGCCGCCTACGTGCCGCGCAACGCCATCCGCGCCCGGGTGCACCATCCCATGATCCTGGGCGTGAAGCTGTGGGCGCTGGCACACCTGCTGGCCAACGGCACGCTGGCGGACGTGGTCCTCTTCGGGGCTTTCCTGCTCTGGGCCGTGTTCGACTTCCGCTCCGCACGCCGGCGCGCGCCCGACGCCGGCGCCCCGGCCGGACGCGGCTCCGGTGGCGCCACGGCGGCCACCCTGCTGGTGGGCGTGGCCGCCTGGGCCTTGTTCGCGTTCTGGGCGCACGGCTGGCTCATCGGCGTGCGGCCCTTCGGCATGTAGGGCGCCGCGGAGCCACCGCGAGCGGTTGACAAACGCTCACAAAGGGCCTGGCCTGCCCGGCACCGTCCGACAGCCGGCCGGCGACGCGCGTCCAGAATGGGGGCATCGACATCAGGACCGGGCCACGGTCGCCCGGGGAAAGGCCCCCATGAGCAAGAAGCACGACTTCCTCCGCAGCGAACAGAACCGCGACAAGCACCCCGAGTCGCAGATGGTCGGCAGCGCCGCGCAGCAGGAGGAGCAGCAGCGCCGCGAGAGCGTGCAGAACGTGAGCGCGCAGGACCGGCAGGAGCCGCACCGCGGCAAGTACGGCAACGACCACAACAAGATGGGCGAGCAGCAGCCGACGCAGAAGAACGAAGGCCAGCGCACGCCCCAGAGCCGGCACGACAACGAGATGCACGTGGGCGGCGACAACCGCATCCAGTCGCGCCAGGCCAATCCGCAGGCCGGCGAGAGCCACGGCCCCTCGGGCGGCTGATGCGCAGCGAATAGCCGAGCCGGCCACTGCGGCACGGGCGGGGCGCAACAATGCCCGCATGAGCCGCCCCGCCCTCACCTACCTCGCCGCCCTGCTCGCCTTCGGCCTGCTGGACTATGTCTGGCTGCGCCACATCGCCATCGACTGGTACGAGGCCGGCATGGCGCACGTGCTGGCGCCACAGCCGAACTGGTGGGCGGCCGGCGCCTTCTACCTGCTGTACCCGGCGGGAGTGGTCTTCTTCGCGGCCTGGCCCTCGGAGGGCGACTGGACGCGCGCCCTGTTCCTGGGCGCGCTCTTCGGCGCCTTCGCCTATGGCACCTACGACCTCACCAGCCTGGCCGTGATCCGCGACTGGCCGGTGGGCCTCACGCTGCTGGACATCGCCTGGGGGGCCGTCGTGAGCGGTGCGGCGGCCGCGGCGGGCGCGGTCGCCCTCAAGGCAGCGAGCTGAGAAGCTGCCGCGGGCCTACTTGTGGTCCGGCAGCTCGATCTTGACTTCGAGCACTTCCAGGTTGTCTTGGCGCTCCAGCTGCACCTTGATGTCGTCCGGGTTGATCTTGATGTACTTGCTGATCACGGCGACCAGGTCGCGTTGCAGCGCGGGCAGGTAGTCGGGCTCGGCGGCGTTGCGGCCGCTGCGCTCGTGCGCCAGGATGATCTGCAGCCGCTCCTTGGCGACCGTCGCGGTCTTCTTCTTTTCACCGAGCAGGAAGGAGAGGAACGACGCCACTGCTTACCTCCCCCCGAACAGGCGCTTGAAGAACCCCTGCTTCTGCGGATCGACGAAGCGCAGCGGACGGTCTTCGCCGAGGAAGCGCGCGACGATGTCCTGGTAGGCCTCGGCCACGTCGGTGCCCTTCAGGTGCACCGCGGGCGTGCCCTGGTTGCTCGCCTGCAGCACCGATTCGCTCTCGGGGACGACCCCGATCAGCTTGATGCGCAGGATGTCCTGGATGTCCTCCAGGGACAGCATCTGCCCCTGGTCCACGCGATTGGGGTTGTAGCGCGTGATGAGCAGGTGCTCCTTGATCGGCTCCTTGCCTTCGATGGCGCGCCTGGTCTTGCTCGACAGCATGCCCAGGATGCGGTCGGAGTCGCGCACCGAGGAGACCTCGGGGTTGGTCACGACCAGCGCCTCGTCGGCGAAGTGCATGGCCATGAGCGCGCCGGTCTCGATGCCGGCCGGCGAGTCGCACACGATGTAGTCGAAGCCCATGCCAGCCAGGTCCGTGAGGACCTTCTCGACGCCGTCGCGGCTGAGGGCTTCCTTGTCGCGGGTCTGCGAGGCCGCCAGGACGAAGAGCTGCTCGCAGTTCTTGTCCTTGATGAGGGCCTGGTTGAGCGTGGCCTCGCCGTGGATGACGTTGATGAGGTCATAGACCACGCGCCGCTCGCAACCCATGATGAGGTCCAGGTTGCGCAGGCCCACGTCGAAGTCGATGACGCAGGTCTTGTGGCCACGCAGGGCCAGTCCGGAGGCGAAGCTCGCGCTCGTGGTGGTCTTGCCCACCCCGCCCTTGCCGGACGTCACGACGATGATTCTGGCCATGTTCAGGTACTTCCTCGGTGGGTTGGATGCTGGGAAAAATTCAGGTGATGGCGTCCATCACGAGCTTGCCCTCGGTGCCGCCGACCAGGCGCACCTGGGTCGGCCGGGACTGCACCTCGGGTGGCAGGGGCACGTCGCTGGTGCGGTAGACGCCCGCGATGCTGATCAACTCGGGCTCCAGGCACAGCGACAGGATGCGCGCGTCCACGTTGCCGCGCGCGCCCGCGATGGCCTTGCCGCGCAGGGGCGCATAGACGTGGATGTGCCCGTCGGCGATGACTTCGGCGCCGGGGTTGACCATGCACATGACGATCAGGTCACGCCCGCGCGCGTACACCTGCTGGCCGGAGCGAAGCGGCCGGTCGATCACCAGGGCGCTGGTGGGCGCGGCTTCGGCCGCGGGTGCAGGTGCCGGCGCCTGCGGTGCGGGCGCTTCGCTGCGGGCGGGCCGTTCGCGGGGCATGACGAGGTCCTGGGCGGCGGCCAGCCCGGCGGCCTGGGCCGCGGCCATCTGGGCGGCGCTGCCGCCCCGCACCGCCACCGGCCGCAGGCGCAGGCTGTGCAGCAGGGGAATCAGCGCGGCGAAATCGGGCGCGGTCTCGATGCCGGCGGCGCGCAGCGGCGACAGCTCGATCACCGCCGGATCGTGGTCGAAGAAGTCGGGGGTGTCGCCGAAGCGTGCCTGCAGCTCGGAGGCCAGCGCGGCCAGGTCGTCCGATTTCAGGAGCAGGCAGACCAGGGGCAGGTTGGCGCTCTTGATCTCGAAAGTGGCGGGCGTGCGGCCTGCGGAGGCGACGGTCATCGATGTCGGAGCGGGAAGGACGCGGGAGCCTGGTTCGGCGCGGCGATCTTAACAGTGGCGCCGGCCGCTTCCTACATCCCTGTGGGAACCGGCGGGACGCGGATCGCGCGCGCCGGCGCCACGCAGCAAAAGGTCACACGCTTTGGCGAAGAATGTGCCGCGACGCCACGGCGCGTCGCTCGCGCATGACCGCGGCGCCGCGGCTCCTGCCGGTGACGATCAAGGCCGTATCCGCGCCGGGGCGCGGGCCTCGACCCAGAGGTACAGCACGACGGCCAGCAGCAGCGGCGCGATGTAGTAGAGCGCCCGGTACGTGAGGATCGCGCCGATCAACTCCCATTCGGACACCCGGTGCGACAGCAGGGCCACGAACACGCCTTCCAGCACCCCCAGCCCCGCCGGCACGTGGGTGATGACCCCCGCGATGGCCGCCACCAGCAGCACGCTCAGCACCGAGGGGTAGGCGACCTGGCGTCCGAGCAGCAGCCAGATGATGGCGCCCATGAGCATCCAGTTGGCGCAGGACATCGCCAGCTGCAGGGGCACCATGCGGCGCGGCGGCAGCAGCAGCTCGTGGCCGCGGATGTCGAAGCTGCGCCGCGGCGACCACAGGCACATGCCGATGTACAGCAGCGCCACGGCGAGCAGCGCGACACCCAGCCAGCGCAGCTCGAAGCTGTCCAGCCCCCAGTCCGGCGGCAGCGGCAGGGGCGCGATCGCCAGCGTGGCGCCTGCCAGCACGAGGTAGCCGAGCCAGTTGGTCAGCAGGCTCAGCGACATGATCCGCGTGATGGTGGCGTTGTTCAGCCCCAGGCGCGAATAGAGCCGGAAGCGGAAGGCCACCGCGCCGACGAAGGCGCCCACGTTCAGGTTGAAGGCATAGCTGATGAAGTTGATCTTCATGACCCGGCGGGTCGGCAGCTTGTGCCCGGTGTAGTGGCGGCCCAGCAGGTCGAAGCTGCTGTAGAGGGTGAAGCTGGCGGCCGTGAGCGCTGAACAGGCCAGCAGCACCTGCCAGGGCAGGCCGGTGATGGAGGCCCAGACCTGGTCCCACTTCACGCCGCGCGCGTAGCGCACGATGATGACGGCGACGACCAGGAACAGCAGCAGCGCCAGGGCCCGCTTGACGCGTGCCCAGGCCGGCCGCGCCGTGCCGACCGGCGCGGCGTCGGCCGGCGCGTTCATGGGCGCTGTTCCTCCAGCGAAGCGGGGCTGGCCAGCGGCGTTGCGGCCTCCTCGGGCTGGGTGGTGCGCACCTTGGGCGCATGGCGGGGCAGCCAGTCGGCCCAGCGCGCGAACTTGCGCATCACATGGAAGGCCAGGTAGCTGCGCACGAGGTCCAGCCCGCGCACTTTTCCGAGCGTCTCCCGCCGGATCTCGCGGCAGCTTTCCTGCACCAGGCGCTCCAGGCGGGCGGCGAGCTGCGCGTTGAAGTCGCGGTCGCGGATGAAGACGTTGGCTTCGAGGTTGAGCGCCAGGCTCAGCGGGTCGAGGTTGCTCGACCCCACGGTGGACCACTCGCGGTCCACCAGCGCCACCTTCCCGTGCAGCGGCCGATCACAGTACTCGAAGACGCGCACGCCGGCCTTGAGCAGGTGGTGGTACAGCGTGGTCGCGGCCGTCTTGACGATGGCCATGTCGGGCTGCCCCTGCAGCACCAGGCGGACCTCCACGCCGCGCCGGGCGGCCTGGCGCAGCTCGCGAACGAGCCGGTAGCCGGGGAAGAAGTAGGCATTGGCGATCACCACGCGCTCGCGGGCCGAGCGGATGGCCTCGCGGTAATGGCGCTCGATGTCGTCCTTGTGGTCCACGTTGTCGCGCACCACGAACTGCGCCTCGGCCTTGCCGGCATGGGGCAGCTCGCCCGGTTGCGCGCGCAGGTGCTTGCGCCGGCGCCACCAGCTTCGGCGGCGCTGCTGCCGCAATCCCTTGGCCAGCTCGCCGTGCGTGAAGCGATGGATGGCCGCGACGATCGGCCCGCGGACCTCGACGGCGTAGTCCTGCTTGGCCTCCGGGCCGTAGTCGGCCAGGTGGTCGGCCGAGTAGTTGATGCCGCCGACGAAGGCCAGGCTGCCGTCCACGACCACGATCTTGCGGTGCATGCGCCGCAGGATGTTCAGGAAGCGCCAGCGCGTCGAGCGCGGGCCGGGTTCGAAGACGTGCACCCGCACGCCGGCCCGGGTCAGCGAGCCCAGGAACGCGTCGGACAGATCCGGCGATCCCCAGCCGTCGATGGTCAGGTCCACCTGCACGCCGCGCGATGCCGTGGCCACGAGCACGTCGCGCAGCTGCACGCCGACCTTGTCCTCCCAGAGGATGAAGGTCTCGATGACGACTTCGCGCTGCGCCGCGGCGATGGCCTCGAACACGCGCGGGTAGAACTCCTCGCCGTTCTCGAGCACCTCGAAGCGGTTGCCGGGAATCCAGTCGTTCACGGCCGGGCCTCCGCGCGCGTCACAGGTGGATCTCCGCCGCGAGCGGCGCATGGTCGGACAGGTGCGACCAGGGCCGGCGCGGCAGCACGACCGGCAGGTGCACCGAGGCGTTGCGCACATAGATGCGGTCCAGGCACAGCAGCGGCAGTCGCGAGGGGAAGGTGCGGGCCGGCTCGCCATAGGCATCGACGAACACTTCCTTCAGGCCCGCGCCCTTCCAGAGCACGTCGTTGGCGCGCCGGCGCCAGTCGTTGAAGTCGCCCGCGACGATGAGCGGCGCGTTCTCCGGCACTTCGTTGCGGATCATCTCGCACAGAAGCGCAAGCTGCTGCTGGCGGTGCGCCTCGGCCAGGCCCAGGTGGGCGCAGACCACGTGCACGTCGATCGGCTGGCCCGGTACGCGCAGGACGCAATGCAGCAGGCCCCGCTTTTCGGGACCGGCCACGGACACGTCGTGGTTGCGGTCGTGGATGATGGGGAACTTGGACATGATCGCATTGCCGTGGTGGCTCTTGGGGCCCACCACGTTGCGGCCGTAGGCGTACTGCGGCCAGATCTCGTCGGCCAGGAACTCGTAGTGCGGCGCCTCGGGCCAGCCGGCGAAGCGGCTGCCGTGGTCCTCGTGGGTGCCGAGCACCTCCTGCAGGAATACCACGTCCGCACCCACCTTGCGCACGGCGTCACGCAGCTCGGGCAGCATGAACTTGCGGTTGAACACCGTGAAGCCTTTGTGGATGTTGACCGTGAGCACGGTCAGGATGGGCTGGGTGGCCGTGCTGTCGGTCATGGGCCGGCTGATCGGTTCTCCGTTCGTCGTGTGCTGCATTTCAACCGACGGGCCACTCGGCCAACTGTAGGACGCCAAGCCAAGTGCTTGTCTGCGGGCCCGGGAGCCGCGGCTGCTTCGAGTCGGTGTAGGACGCCGGCAGGGTGCGTTGACGGTGGGCACCGCACCGCCATGCCGGAACGGGCCCAATTCCGCGCCGCTGCCGGGCGCCTCGGCCACGGCGCGCGCCGGCCGCGACACACTTGCCCTATGGATCAGCCACGTACGCCCGGACATCGCACGGCTCGCACGATCACGGCCTGCTGCGCGCTCCTTGCCTCGCTGTTCACTGTGCCCGTGGTCGCACAGGTGCAGGACAACGGGTGGCGGCCCGACGGCTACTTCCTGGAAGTGGGGCGGTCCGCGCGCGACACGAGCATCGCGGGCGTGGGACTGCGCTGGAACTGGGCGTGGCAGGCGCAGCGCTGGGGCGGCCACTTCAGCGGCGGCACCGAACTGTCGGTGGCTTACTGGCGGGCCACGACGCTCACCGGCCGCTCCGACCGTGCGCACTTCGCGCTCATTCCGCTGCTGCGGTTCCGGCCCTCGGCCGGCGCCTCGCCCTGGTTCGTCGAAGGCGGCATCGGCCTGTCGCTGCACCCCGAGCCCTACGAGGCCGAGGACATCCGAATGAGCACGCGGCTGAACTTCTACGACGTGCTCGCCGTGGGCCGCAGCGTCGGCCCGGGCGAGCTGAGCCTGCGGGCCGTGCACGTGTCCAATGCCGGCATCCGCCGGCCCAACCCCGGCGCAGACATCGTGATGCTGCGCTGGAGCCAGCCCTTCTGAGGAGCGTCAGCCGCGGTGCGGACCGTGGTGGCCGGGGCCGCCACGATGGCCACGCTGCAGGGGCCGCGCCGAGAGTTCGTCGAAGGTCTTCTGCTGCTGCTCCGACAGCGCGGCATAGAAGGCCTTCACGGCCTCGCCACGCTGGTCCATGGCCTGCATGCGCTGCTGGCGCAGCACGCGCATCTGGTCGATGCGCTGCGGCGTGGTGAGGCTCGCGAGCGCCTCGCGGTCCATTCGCTCGCCCCGCGGCTTGGGCTGCATGGCGGCCACGAAGCTGTTCCAGGCCGACTCCTGGCCCGAGGTGATCTGGAGCTTCTGCTTCAGATCGCTCATGCGCTCGGTGAAGCGGGCCTGGCGCTGGGCGGGATCGCCATGCCTGTGCGCCTCGCGCTGGCCGGCCTGGGGCTGTCCCGCCTCGGCCGAGGGTGCATGCGCCTGCGCGGTGCCGGCCAGTGCGGCCATCATCGCGGCCAGGACGAGGGAAGTGCGGATCGAAGTCATGCGGGGCTCTCCTTGGGATGAACACGGCCTTCGGGTGGCGGTGTGAAGGCAGTGTCCACGGCGGCTGTGAACCCCAGGTGCCGGCTCGGTTTCGGCCGTGTAAATCCCGCCGGCCCCTCAGCCCAGTCGTCCGCCCTGGAAGTCCTCCACGGCCTGGATCAGCTGCTCGCGCGTGTTCATCACGAAAGGACCGTACTGCGCGATGGGCTCGCGCAGCGGCCGCCCGGCGATCAGCAGCAGGCGGGCCTCCTGCGAGCCGCTCGCGCGCAGCGCGACGCCGTCGCCCTCGTTGGCGAGGATGGCCATGCGCTGGCGGCCCACCTCGGTGCCGTAGTCCTGGCCGTCGAGGACCTCCACCGCACCGCGGTAGACGTAGACGAAGGCGTTGTGCTGCGCGGGCAGGGGCTGGCGGAACACGGCCTCGCCCGCGGGCAGGTGGATGTCCAGGTACAGCGGCTCGGTGCGTTCGCGCTGCACGGCCCCGCGCGTGCCGTGCGACTCACCCGCGATCACCCGCACCCGGCCGCCGCCGGGCAGCTCGAACTCCGGGATCTCGGCGCTCTGGATGTCGCGGTAGCCGGGCTCGCCCATCTTGCGATCGGACGGCAGGTTGAGCCAGAGCTGGAAGCCTTCCATGAGGCCTTCCTCCTGCTCGGGCAGCTCGCTGTGGATGAGGCCCCGGCCGGCCGTCATCCATTGCACGCCGCCGTTCTGCAGCAGGCCTTCGTGACCCGCACTGTCGCGGTGCCGCATGCGCCCGGCGATCATGTAGGTCACGGTTTCGAATCCGCGGTGCGGATGGTTGGGGAAGCCCGCGCCGTAGTCGTCCGGGTCGTCGCTGGCGAAGTTGTCCAGCATGAGAAAGGGATCGAGCCGGCGCTGCAGGTCCTGCGTGAGCACGCGCGTGAGCTTCACGCCGGCGCCGTCCTGCGTGGCCTGGCCGGTGACGAGCCGCTCGACGCGGCGGGGCTGGGTGAGTGTGTCCATGGCGTTCCCAAGAGAAAAGGAGCCCGGGGATTGTGGCGCCGCTTGCGCGCTTCAGGCGCGGCGGGCCCGGGCCTCGCTCAAGAGCGCGCGCTCGCCGGACAGGTCGTCCAGGATGGGGCAGTCCGGCCGCTCGTCGCCGTGGCAGCAGTCGATGAGGTGCGTGAGCGTGCCCTGCATCTCGCGCATGGCCTCGATGCGCGCGGAAAGGTCGTCGGCGTGCTTCTGCGCGATGCGCCGCACCGTCGCGCTGCTGCGCCGGCGGTTGCGCCACAGGCCCACGAGCTCCGTGATGTCGGCCATGGAAAAGCCCAGTTCGCGGGCGCGCTTGATGAAGCGCAGCAGGTGCACCTCGGTGTCGCCGTACTGGCGGTAGCCGCCGTCGCTGCGGGACACAGCGGGCAGCAGGCCGAGCGATTCGTAGTGCCGCACCATCTTGGCCGACACGCCCGACAGGCGGGCTGCTTCGCCGATGTTCATTGCACCCGGTAGCCTTCTTCGGCAATGGCGCGGGCCACGGCCTCGCGGGGCTGGCTGGTCTGCACCTCGACCTTGCCGGCGGCGCGGTCGATCTTCACCTGGGCCGATTCGTCCACCGACTTCACGGCCTCGGTCACGGCGCGTTCGCAGTGTCCGCAGGTCATGCCCTGCACGTCGAAGGTCTGGTTCATGATGGTTCCTTTCTGATGGGAAGCTGGATGATGAAGGACACGAAGCTTCAAGCCTCCCATGGTGGCAAGGTCAAGGCCTTGTCGATTGACCGCGCGACGCGCAGGGTTGATCTGCATCAAACCTTGAGCTTTCCATCATGTCAAGGTTGACGATGACAACATGAATACGACGACCGCCCCCGCCCACGCCGACGATCCGGCGCCCGACTTCGCCACGCTCGACCTGGGCATCGGCGGCATGACCTGCGCCTCCTGCGTGGGGCGCGTGGAGCGCGCGCTGAAGAAGGTGCCCGGCGTTCAGGAAGCGACCGTGAACCTGGCCACCGAGTCGGCGCGCGTGGTGTACGCGCCCGGCGAGCAGGCCCTGGCCCAGCTGCGGCGCGCGGTGCGCAACGCGGGCTACGAACCCCGCGCCCTGCAGGAGGAGGTCCAGCAGGACCTGTCGGCCTGGGCCGGCTTCGGGCCGGTCGCCTGGGGGCTGCTGCTGTCCGCGCCCCTTGTCGTTCCCATGCTGGGCGACCTGCTGAGCCGCCACTGGATGCTGCCGGCCTGGCTGCAGTTCGCGCTGGCCACGCCGGTGCAGTTCATCCTGGGGGCGCGCTTCTACAAGGCGGGCTGGCATGCGCTGCGCGCCGGCACGGGCAACATGGACCTGCTGGTGGCCATCGGCACCTCGGCGGGCTGGGGCCTGTCGGTGTGGCTGTGGCTCACGCGCGAGTCCCCGCACCTGTACTTCGAAGCCTCCGCCGTCGTGGTGACGCTGGTGCTCCTGGGCAAGTGGCTGGAAGGCCGGGCCAAGCGGCAGACGACGGCGGCCATCCGCGCCCTGCAGGCGCTGCGGCCGGAGAGCGCGCACGTGCTGCAACGCTCGGGCGAGGAGGTGGACCTTCCGCTGGCGGAGGTGCTGGCCGGCGACCGGCTGGTGGTGCGGCCGGGCGAGCGCATTCCCGCCGACGGAACGCTCGAGCAGGGCGAGACCCAGGTGGACGAGTCCATGCTCACCGGCGAGCCGCTGCCGGTGGCCAAGGGCGTGGGCGCGCGGCTGACCGGGGGCAGCATCAACGGCGAAGGGCGCGTGGTGATGCGCGCCACGGCCGTGGGCAGCGAATCGGTGCTGGCGCGCATCATCCGCCTGGTCGAGGACGCGCAGGCCGCCAAGGCACCGATCCAGCGCCTGGTGGACCGCGTGGCGGCCGTGTTCGTCCCGGTGGTGCTGGTCATCGCGGCGCTCACGGTGGTCGGCTGGCTGCTCGCGGGCGCGCCCATGGAGCTGGCCCTGATCAACGCGGTCACGGTGCTGGTCATCGCGTGCCCCTGTGCGCTGGGCCTGGCGACGCCGGCCGCGATCATGGCCGGCACCGGCGTGGCGGCGCGGCACGGCATCCTGATCAAGGACGCCGAGGCGCTCGAGCAGGCGCACCGCATCCAGACCATCGCCTTCGACAAGACGGGGACCTTGACGGTGGGCCGGCCGCGCCTGGTCGATTTCGTCGCGGCGCCAGGCGCCGACGGCGCGGCCCTGCTGGCCCTGGCGGCCAGCCTGCAAAGCGGCAGCGAGCACCCGCTGGCGCGGGCGGTCGTGACCCTGGCGCGCGAGCGCGGCCTGGACGTGCCGGCACCGGATGCGGTGCGCGCCGTGCCGGGACGGGGCACCGAAGGCGAGGTGGGCGGGCGCAGCCTGCTGATCGCGAGCCTGCCCTGGGCCGCGGAGCTGGGCATCGACCCCGGTCCGCTCGCGCCGGCGCTGGCGGCTCGGCAAGCCGAAGGGGCCACCGTGTCCCTGCTGGTCGAGCGCGTGACCGAGGGCCTCGCGCTGCGGGCGCTGATGGCCTTTGCCGACGAGCCCAAGCCCGAAGCCGCCGAGGTGCTGGCGGCGCTGCGTCGGCGTGGCCTGCGCCTGATGATGATTTCGGGCGACAACACGGCCGCGGCCCAGGTCATGGCACGCCGCCTGGGCCTGAAGGAGGACGAAGTCATGGCCCAGGTGCTGCCCGGCGACAAGTCGGCCCGCGTGGCGGCGCTGCGCGCGGACGGCACGGTGGTGGCCATGGTGGGCGACGGCGTGAACGATGCGCCCGCACTGGCGGCGGCCGACGTCGGGATCGCCATGGCCACCGGCACCGACGTGGCCATGCACGCGGCGGGCATCACGCTGATGCGCGGCGACCTGCGGCTGGTGGAGGCGGCCCTGGACATCTCGGACCGCAGCGTGCGCAAGATCCGCCAGAACCTGTTCTGGGCCTTCGCCTACAACGTGGCGGGCATCCCGTTGGCGGCGCTGGGCTTCCTGAGCCCCGTGGTGGCGGGCGCCGCGATGGCGCTGTCCAGCGTGAGCGTGATCACCAATGCGCTGCTGCTCAAGCGGTGGCGCCTGCCCGGGGCTTGACCTGGGTCAAGCTTTCCCGGCGGGGTGCATGGGATGCTGCCTGGCAGGAGACATCACCCCATGCCGACCGCCCCCAGCGCCTTCCAGATCATCCGCGACGAGCATGCCGCCGTCGCCGCCGTCCTGCGTTCCATGCTGCGCCTGGTGGAGCAGGGGCCCGAGGACCAGCCCATGCGCTTCTTCGACGTGCTGCGGGCGATGCTGTTCTACATCGACGAGTTCCCCGAACAGCGCCACCACCCCAAGGAGTCGGACCTGCTGTTTCCGCGGATCGCGCGCATCGCGCCGGAGCTGATGCCGGTGATCCGGCGGCTGGAGGCCGACCATGTGCAGGGCGAAAGCCGCGTGCGCGAACTGCAGCACCTGCTGCTCGCCTGGGAGCTGCTCGGCGAGTCGCGGCGCGAAGCCTTCGTGGCGGCCGCGCGCGAGTACGTGCGCTTCTACCTGGACCACATGCGTGTCGAGGAAGTGCAGCTGCTGCCGCTGGCCGAACGCGAACTGTCGCCCGAAGACCGAAGCGCACTCGACGCCGCGTTCCGCCAGCATCGCGATCCGCTGTCCACCGGGCAGCAGGAGCCGGGCTACGAGCGCCTGTTCACGCGCATCGTGCTGAAGACACCCGCGCCGCTCGGCGTGGGCTGACGACGCTACCTGAGCAGGCCTTCGGCGCGCAGGGCCTCCTGCACGGCCGGGCGCTCCTGCATGCGCTGCTGGAAGTCCTCCACCCGGGGGCAGTCGGACAGGTCCACTTTCGCGAACGTCGCCCAGCGCGTGACGGTGAACAGGTAGGGGTCGGCGACGCTGAAGTGCTCGCCCATGAGCCAGGGCCGCTGTGCCAGGTGGCCGTCGAGGAAGCGGTAGCGGGACTGCAGCTTGGCCCGGAACACCTGCTTGGCCTCCTCGGGCATGGCGGCGTTGAACAGGGGCGAATAGGTCTTGTGCAGCTCCGAGCTGATGAAGGTCAGCCACTCCTGCAGGCGGTAGCGCGGCAGCGTTCCGTTGGCAGGCGCGAGATGGCGCGTGGGCACCTGGTCGGCGATGTACTGCACGATGGCCGGCCCTTCGCGCAGGCGCGTGCCGTCGTCCAGCTCCAGCACGGGCACGTAGCCCAGCGGGTTGATCGTGTAGAAGTCGGTGCCGTCCTGCAGCTTGTGCGACTTGGTGCTGGCCAGCACGGCTTCGAAAGCCAGGCCGGCTTCGCGCAGGGCGATGTGCGGCGAGAGCGAGCAGGCGCCCGGGGAGTAGTACAGCTTCATGGAGGGATCGCGCGGGGACTGTGCAGCGCGCATCCTAGCCCGACCGCGCGCGACGCGCTCGGGCGCTTCAGAAGAAGTCGGCCGAGGTGACCTGGTCCGTCACCACCAGCACATTGCGCGCGCCGAGGAAGACGAGGTTGTCGCTGCGCTGCGGGTCTTCGCTCGCGCCCTGGCAGGTGAAGGCGACGGTGTACTGGCCCGGGGGCAGGAAGCCGATGCGGTAGAACCAGGCGCCCAGCGAATTGCGCTGCAGGCGGCCGGTGGTCACCGGCTCGACGCCGCCGCCGTCGATGTCGTCGGGCTGCGTGCCGAAACCGTCGAAGACGTACACCAGGTTGACGTTCAGCTCCGGATTGGCTGGGAAGGGGCAGCTCGCGTCGGCGAGTGCGGCGACGCCGGCCGTGCCCTGGATGCCACCGATGCTGCTGTTGTTGACCAGGCGCAGCGCGGGCCGCAGCGGAAAGGGCCCGAGCGCCGAATCCGGCTCGCCCAGGGATTTGCGCAGGTCGAAGTCGATTGTGAGGGCGACCGGTCCGCCGGGTGGCACGCTGAAGCCGCGCGTGACGCGCAGCCCCGATTCCGCGCCGCTCGGGAGGTACAGCGGCCGCTGGGCGCCGCCCGGCAGCACGACGTAGCTCTCCAGCGAGTCGCGGTCGGCATCGACCACGAGGCGCAGCGATTCGTAGGGGCCGGCATTGACCAGCGTGGAGGGCAGCAGGGGCGCGGACTCGAAGCCCTGCAGCGCCAAGAGATCGATGCGCAGGGGCGGGTCGAAGGTGAAGACCTGTTCGTCCTGGCCGAAACGCTTGAGGGCGACGCCGGAGAACTGCACCACGGCACGCACGAGGCCGTCCACGGGTGCGTCGGTCACGTTCAGCGCGATGGCCCCGGTGCCGCCGGCGATGGGCAGGCTGCCCGGGTCGCCGCCGCCGCCGCCGCACGCGCCGAGCGCGGCCAATGCAAGCAGGAGGGGCGGTCCGTGGCGGGCGAGCAGGCGTGGCATAGGCGTCTCCTCAGCCCACGATAAGCCGGACGCCGCGCGCCGTGCTGAGGTAGCGCACGTTGCCAGCGGTGAAGTGTGTGTGCAAAGGTGCTTCAGGCAGCCGGCGCAGGCCGCGTGGCGTGCTCCAGCTGGGCGAGCCACAGCAGGGCGTCTTTGCGCGAGTTGCCGCACATGTCCGGCGAGGGTTGCAGCCCGGCGCACACGGCTGGGCGCTCGGGTCGGCCGAAGAGTTGGCAGCGCCGTTCCCGGTCGAGCTGCACGCAGGGGACGCCTGCGGGCTTGCCGTGGGGCATCCCGGGGATGGGGCTCGTGATGGAAGGCGCGATGCAGCAGGCGGCGCAGCCGGGACGGCAGTTCATGGCGGTGCTGGGTGTAGTCCAAAAATACTCATCGGATCCGGGGCGGCAAGAGACCACCTTGCTGTCCGGAACGGGCCCGACGCCTACAATCTTGCGCCGTCGCCGCTGTCCTTGGCGCTGCCATGAGCCTCGTCGCCTGCGAGGCGCTTCGTGCCCCCGGCGTACTTCATGTCCGGCATGGGCGTCCTGGATTTTCGCGCGTGCGGTCCGCGCAGGCCGAGATGCGCTGGTGTAGCCCCTTGCTGGAGTGATTGGATGTTGTATCCCGAAGAGTTCGACGTGATCGTGGTCGGTGGCGGCCATGCCGGCACCGAGGCCGCGCTGGCGGCTGCGCGCATGGGCTGCCGCACGCTGCTGCTGACGCACAACATCGAAACCCTGGGCCAGATGAGCTGCAATCCGTCCATCGGCGGCATCGGCAAGGGGCATCTGGTCAAGGAGGTCGATGCGCTGGGCGGAGCCATGGCGCTCGCCACGGACGAGGCCGGCATCCAGTTCCGCATCCTCAACAGCTCAAAGGGCCCGGCCGTGCGGGCGACGCGGGCGCAGGCGGACCGGGTGCTCTACAAGGCGGCGATCCGCCGGCGGCTGGAGAACCAGCCGGGGCTGATGCTGTTCCAGCAGGCGGTGGACGATCTGATGGTCGAGGGCGACCGGGTGGTCGGCGCCGTGACCCAGGTGGGCATCCGCTTCCGCGCCCGCACGGTGGTGCTCACCGCGGGCACCTTCCTGGACGGCCGCATCCATGTGGGCCTGGACAGCTACGCGGCAGGCCGCGCCGGCGATCCGCCGGCGGTGTCCCTGTCCGCGCGGCTCAAGGAGCTGCGGCTGCCGCAGGGGCGGCTCAAGACCGGAACGCCGCCACGCATCGACGGGCGCAGCATCGATTTCTCGCGATGCGAGGAGCAGCCCGGCGACCTGGATCCGGTGCCGGTGTTCAGCTTCATGGGCCAGGCGGCCATGCATCCGCGGCAGGTGCCGTGCTGGATCACGCACACCAACGAGCGCACCCACGAGATCATCCGCTCCGGCTTCGACCGCAGCCCCATGTTCACGGGGAAGATCGAGGGAGTCGGGCCGCGCTACTGCCCAAGCGTGGAGGACAAGATCAACCGCTTCGCGGGCAAGGACAGCCACCAGATCTTCCTGGAGCCCGAAGGCCTGAGCACCCACGAGTTCTACCCGAACGGCATCTCCACCAGCCTGCCTTTCGATATCCAGCTGGCGCTGGTGCGCTCCATGGCCGGGCTGGAGAACGCGCACATCCTGCGGCCGGGGTATGCCATCGAGTACGACTACTTCGATCCACGGTCCTTGCGAAGCAGCTTCGAGACCCAACAGATCAAGGGGCTGTTCTTTGCCGGGCAGATCAACGGGACCACCGGCTACGAGGAGGCCGCCGCGCAGGGACTGTTCGCCGGCATCAATGCGGCCTTGCAGTGCCGGGGGGAATCGCCCTGGCTGCCGGCGCGCCACGAGGCCTACCTCGGCGTCCTGGTGGACGACCTGATCACCAAGGGCGTGACCGAGCCTTACCGCATGTTCACGAGCCGGGCCGAGTTTCGGCTCCAGCTGCGCGAGGACAACGCGGACATGCGCCTGACGGAGGCCGGCCGGCGCATGGGGCTGATCGACGACGCGCGCTGGGACGCGTTCAACCGGAAGCGGGACGCTGTTTCACGTGAAACAGAGCGCCTGAAATCCACCTGGGTGAACCCCCGCAACCTGCCGAGCGAGGACGCGGTTCGCGTGCTGGGGCAGGCGATCGAGCGCGAGTACAAGCTCGCCGACCTGCTGCGGCGCCCGGGCGTGGGCTACGAGGCGTTGATGACGCTCGCCTCCGGCAGGCACCGCACGGAACTTGTTTCACGTGAAACACTGGGGGAGCTGTACGCGCCGGTGGTGGAGCAGGTCGAGATCGGCGTGAAGTACGCCGGCTACATCGACCGCCAGAACGACGAGGTCGAGCGCGCCGCGTTCTACGAGGGCCGCCGACTTCCGGAGTCGCTGGACTACATGCAGGTCTCGGCGCTCAGCATCGAGGTGCGGCAGAAGCTGGCCAAGCACCGGCCGGAGACGCTGGGCCAGGCATCCCGAATCTCGGGCGTTACGCCGGCAGCGATCTCGCTGCTGCTCGTGCACCTGAAGAAGAGCCGGGCGGCTGGGTTTGCCGCAGCATCCGACCCCGTGACGACGCCATGAGCGTGTCCGTCGATGGCCTGGAGCAGGCGCTGCTGCAGGGGGCGAGCGCGCTCGGCGTGGACTTGCAGCCTCACCAGCGGCGGCAGTTGCTGGACTACCTGGCGCTGATCGGGAAGTGGAGCCGGGTGTACAACCTCACCGCGATCCGCTCGCCCGAGGAGATGCTGACCCACCACCTCCTGGACAGCCTGGCGGTGGTGGAGCCGCTGCGCCGCCACGCCGCCGGTCGACCCCTGCGCGTGCTCGACGTCGGGTCCGGTGCCGGCCTGCCGGGCGTGGTGCTCGCCATCTGCTGCCCGGAGTTCGCCGTGGACTGCGTGGACACGGTGGCCAAGAAGGCGGCCTTCGTCCAGCACGTGGCGGCCAGCCTGCGCCTCCCGGCGCTGCGGGGGGTCCATGCGCGCGTGGAGTCCATGGGCGCAAGCTACGACCTGGTGTGTTCCCGGGCGTTCGCCTCCCTGCAGGACTTCGTCGCGCTCACGCAGGCGAGGCTTGCGCCCGGGGGCGCGTGGATGGCCATGAAGGGGCGCAGGCCCGAGGACGAAATCGCGGCGGTGTCGCCACGGGCGCAAGTGTTTCACGTGGAACCTTTGACGATTCCCGCCCTGGACGCCGAGCGCTGCATCGTCTGGATGAGGCCGCGCGAGGTGCTCACGTAAACTCGGCCATTTCCACGCGCCGTCTTCTCACCGGCTGTTCCTGACCCATGTTCGGCGTCTCAGACTTCAGCGCATTCGTCGCCGCCATCGTGCTGTTCCTCGCGATCCCAGGCCCGGGCAACCTCGCGCTGATCACCTCGACAGGGCAGGGCGGTATCCGCGCCGGATTGGCGGCCACGCTGGGCGTGATCGCGGGCGATCAGGTGCTGATGTGGGCCGCGGTGGCCGGCATTGCCGCCTTGCTGCTGGCCTATCCGGCGGCCTTCGCCACCGTTCAGTGGATCGGCGCGGCCTACCTCGCGTACCTGGGTGTGCGCCTGCTGATGGCACGCCCGGGCGACCAGCCGGTGGTCCGGATCCTGCCGCGCCACTACCTTCGGCAGGCTGCCCTGATCACCCTGATGAACCCCAAGGCCATCGTCTTCTACATGGCCTTCTTCCCGCTTTTCGTGGACCCGGTGCGCCACCAGGGCGCCACGACCTTCGCCGTGATGGCGCTCACCATCGCGGCGCTGACCTTTCTTTATGGACTCGCGATCACCCTGCTGACTCACTTCCTGGCGCAACGACTGCGGGCCCAGCCCTGGTTCGCGCGCCTGCTGGAGAAGGTCGCCGGGGTGTTCCTGATCGGCTTCGGCATCAAGCTGGCCATCTCCCGGTGAAGCGCTCGACGCACATTTCCCTGGCCCGCGGAGGGGCCTGACGCCATGGCCAAGATCTTTTGCATCGCGAACCAGAAGGGCGGGGTCGGCAAGACCACCACCACCGTCAACCTCGCCGCCGGCTTGGCCAAGGTGGGCCAGCGGGTGCTGCTGGTGGACCTCGATCCGCAGGGCAACGCCACCATGGGCTCGGGCGTGGACAAGCGCGAGCTGGAGAACACGGTCTACGACGTGCTGCTGGAGTCGGCCACGCTGGCCGAGGCGCGCGTGCGCTCCGAGCGCTGCGGCTACGACGTTGTGGGAGCCAACCGCGAACTGGCCGGCGCGGAGGTCGAGCTGGTCGGGCTGGAGCGGCGCGAGAAGCGGCTCAAGCAGGCGCTCGCGACCGTGGCCGCCGATTACGACTTCGTCCTCATCGACTGCCCGCCTTCGCTGTCCCTGCTCACGCTCAACGGCCTGTGCGCCGCGCACGGTGTGGTGGTGCCCATGCAGTGCGAATACTTCGCGCTGGAAGGCTTGTCCGACCTCGTCAACACCATCAAGCAGGTGCACGCCAACCTGAACCCGGACCTGAAGATCATCGGCCTGCTGCGCGTGATGTTCGACGCCCGCATCACGCTGCAGCAGCAGGTGAGCGAGCAGTTGAAGGCGCACTTCGGCGAGAAAGTCTTCGACACCGTGATCCCACGCAACGTGCGGCTGGCTGAGGCGCCCAGCTACGGCTTGCCCGGCGTGGTGTTCGATCCGGCCGCGCGCGGCAGCCAGGCTTTCGTCGAGTTCGCGAACGAGATGGTCGGACGCATCAAGCGGATGTGAGTCCCCACTCTTCAAGAAACATGCGCGGCGACGACGTTCTACTTCTCCCGGGTTGGCAGAACTCCGGGCCCGGGCACTGGCAGACGCTGTGGGAGCAGCAGCATGGCTGCCATCGCGTGGAGCAGCACGACTGGCTGCGCCCGCTGCGTGGCGACTGGATCGCGCGGCTGGAAGAGGTTCTGCTCGCGCGCCGCACGCCGGCCGTGCTGGCGGCGCACAGCCTGGGCTGCCACCTGGTCGCGGCCTGGGCTGCCCACAGCCGGCACACAGACCGTGTTCGCGGCGCCTTGCTGGTGGCGCCCCCCGACATCGAGCGGCCCGAGCTGCGCACCCTGTTGCCCAGCTGGGCGCCCACGCCGCGCCAGGCGCTTGGGTTTCCCAGCGTGCTGGTGGCCGGCCGAGATGACCCGTATGGCGACTTCGAGCAGGCGCAGTGCCTCGCACGGGACTGGGGCGCGCGGCTGGAGGATCTCGGCCCTGCGGGCCACGTCAATGCCGACAGCGGGCTGGGCGACTGGCCCCAGGGCTGGTCGCTGCTGCAGGCGCTCGCCGGGTACTGATCCCACTTTCCTCATTCGACACAGCAAGACCAAAGGACGGCAGGCATGGCCACCAAGAAACTCAAGGGACTCGGACGCGGACTGGAGGCGCTGCTCGGACCGCAGGTGAGCGAGGGTGCCGCGGCGGAAGCGCCGGCCGCGAACCCGGGGCTGCCGGCCTCCCTGCTGCTGTCGGACATGGTCCCGGGGGTGTACCAGCCGCGCACACGCATGGACGAGGGTGCGCTCTACGAGCTGGCCGAGAGCATCAAGTCGCAGGGCATCATGCAGCCCATCCTCGTGCGCCGGCTGCAGCAGGGCCCCAACGGCGGCAAGTACGAGATCATCGCCGGCGAGCGCCGATTCCGCGCCGCGCGTCTTGCGGGCCTGGACAGCGTGCCCGTGCTGGTGCGCGACGTGCCCGACGAGTCCGCCGCGGCGATGGCGCTCATCGAGAACATCCAGCGCGAGGACCTGAATCCCCTGGAGGAAGCGCAGGGTCTGCAGCGCCTGGTCCGCGACTTCGGCCTCACGCACGAGCAGGCCGCGCAGGCCGTGGGCCGCTCGCGCAGCGCCGCTTCCAACCTGCTGCGCCTCTTGAACCTGGCTGAGCCGGTGCAGACCATGCTCATGGCCGGGGACCTGGACATGGGCCATGCGCGGGCCCTGCTCGCGCTGGAGCGGGCGGCGCAGATCACGGCCGCCAACCAGATCGCCGCGCGCAAGCTCTCCGTGCGCGAGGCCGAAGGCCTGGTCAAGAAGATCGGGGCCGAGTTCAACCTGGTCTCGCCCAAGCCCAAGAAGGAGAAGTCGCGCGACCTGCGCCGGCTGGAGGAGGAACTGTCGGACCTGCTCACCGCCGAAGTGGAGGTGCGGGTGAAAAAGCGCGTGCGGCGCGCTGGCAGCTTCGAGGAGATGGGCGAAGTTGCGATCCAGTTCGGCTCGCTGGAGTCCCTCAACGGGCTCATCGACCGTTTGCGCGGCTGAGACCTTCGCTGGCACTCAGCCGCCCGCCGGCTCACAGGTCCGGATCTTCGACCACCACCGGCACGCGCGGCGCCAGCGCGCACATCAGTTCATACCCGATCGTCCCGCCCGCCCGCGCGACCTCGTCGATGGTCAGCACCGTGCCGCTGCGCGAGCGGCCCCAGAGCGTGACTTCGCTGCCCGGCCCGGCGGCGGGCACCGGCTCCAGGTCCACCGCGATCATGTCCATGGAGACGCGGCCCAGCGTGCGCGTGCGCACGCCGTCCACCAGCACGGGCGTTCCCGTCCCGCAGTGCCGCGGGTAGCCGTCCGCATAGCCGCAGGCCACCGTGCCCACGCGCAGGGGCGCGCTCGCGGTGAAGCTGGAGCCGTAGCCCACCGTGTCGCCCGCTGCGAGCCGCTGGACGCCGATGAGGCGGCTCGACAGCGTCATGGCCGGCTGCAGGTCCCAGTGCGCGCTGTCGTGCTCGGGATGGTCCGGCGCGCTGCCGTACATCGCGATGCCCGGTCGCACCCAGTCGCCGCGCACCGCGGGAACGTCGGCAAAGCGCAGGAGCGCCGCGCTGTTGGCCAGGCTGCGCTCACCCGGCAGGTCGCGCGTGGCGTCTTCGAAGACGGCGAGCTGCGCCGCGATGCCCCGCGGTCCGTCGGCATCGCTGAAGTGGGTCATGAGCGTGATCTCGTCCACCTGGGGCAGGGCGTTCAAGCGCGACCACGCCGTGCGCAGTCCCGAGGGCGGCAGGCCCAGCCGGTTCATCCCGCTGTTGAGTTTGAGGAAGACGCGGTGCGGCACATGCGTCTTGTGCAAAGCCAGCATGTCCACCTGCTCAGTGCAGTGCACCGTGTGCCACAGCGACAGGCGCGAGCACAGCTCCAGGTCGCGCGGCTCGAACACGCCTTCGAGCAGCAGGATCGGGCCGCGCCATCCGAGCGCACGCACGCGCTCGGCCTCCTGCAGGTCCAGCAGCGCGAAGCCGTCCACCCCGCGCAGCGCATCGAACGCGCGCTCGATGCCATGGCCGTAGGCGTTGGCCTTGACCACGCCCCATACGCGCGCACCCTGCGCGGCCCGGCGCAGTCGCTCGAGGTTGTGGCGCAGGGCCTGGGCATGGATGGTGGCCTGGATGGGGCGTGGCATGGGTGGGACAGTGCGGTTGAGCAGCCATTGTCGCAAGGGGCTGCGTGATATAACCGCCCGACTTTTGGAGACGAGCATTTCGCCGTGCTTCAGCACGTGCTGACGCAAGGTTGCCACCACGCATGAAGCGCGGCTTCTACACCATCATGTCGGCGCAGTTTTTTTCTTCGCTGGCCGACAATGCCTTGTTCGTGACCGCCGTGGAACTGCTGCGAGCCGGAGGCGCCGGCGAGTGGCAGCGCGCCGCCCTGGTGCCGATGTTCGCGCTGTTCTACGTCATCCTCGCCCCTTTCGTCGGCGCCTTCGCCGACGCCTTGCCCAAGGGGCGGGTCATGTTCATCAGCAATGCGATCAAGGTGGTCGGCTGCCTGCTGATGCTCTTCGGTTCGCACCCCCTGCTCGCGTACGCGGTCGTGGGGCTGGGCGCCGCGGCGTACTCGCCGGCCAAGTACGGCATCCTGACCGAGCTCCTGCCGCCCTCGCAGCTGGTGAAGGCCAACGGCTGGATCGAGGGGCTGACCATCGCGTCCATCATCCTGGGCATCCTCATGGGCGGCATGCTGGTGAGCCAGGCCGTGGCCGGGCAGGTGCTGCGGCTGGACCTGCCATGGGTGGACACCGGCATCGACACCGCGCCCGAAGCCGCCATCGCGCTGCTGATCCTCGTCTATGCGGTGGCCGCGTGGTTCAACACGCGCATCCCGCACACCGGGGTCGAGATGCGGCCCATCCCGCGCAATTCGCTGGAGCTCGTGCCTGACTTCTGGACCTGCAACATGCGCCTGTGGCGCGACAAGCTCGGCCAGATCTCGCTGGCCACCACCACGCTGTTCTGGGGCGTCTCGGGCAACCTGCGCTACATCATCCTGGCCTGGGCCGCCGTCGCCCTCGGCTATGGCACCTCGCAGGCGTCCGCGCTGACCGGCGTGGTCGCGCTGGGAACGGCGGTGGGCGCGATCGCCGCCTCCATGCGCGTGCGGCTGGACCAGGCCACGAGCGTCATGCCCCTGGGCATCGCCATGGGCGTGCTCGTGGTGCTGATGAATTTCATCGACAACGTCTGGATGGCGGCGCCCTTCCTCATCCTTCTCGGCGCGCTGGGCGGCTACCTCGTCGTGCCCATGAACGCGCTGCTGCAGCACCGCGGACACAACCTCATGGGCGCGGGACGCAGCATCGCCGTCCAGAACTTCAACGAGCAGGCATGCATCCTGGGCCTGGGGGCGCTCTACAGCTTTTCCACCGGCATCGGTGTCTCGGCCTTCGGCGCGATCACCGGCTTCGGGCTGATCGTCGCGAGCGTCATGTGGGCCATCCAGCGCTGGCACAAGGGCAACCTCGTGCGGCACAAGGACGAGGTCGATCACCTCCTGCAGGTGGCGCGACACGACAAGGTGCATGGTTGATCGTCTCGCGGGCACCGCGCCCGCCACGGCCGCCTGGGCGCCCGTCCTGGCCCTGGTCTTCAATGCCTTCGTCTGGGGCGTCTCATGGTGGCCCTTTCGCCACCTGCATGCCATGGGCCTGCACCCCTTGTGGGCTACGGCGGGGGTGTACCTGTTCTCCCTCGCCTGCCTGCTGCTCGTGCGCCCGGCCGCCCTGCGGCACGCGGTGCGCCATCCCTCGCTGTGCTGGCTGGCGATCGCGGCCGGCCTGACCAACATCGGCTTCAACTGGGCCGTGACCGTGGGCGACGTGGTGCGGGTGGTGCTGCTGTTCTACCTCATGCCCGCCTGGGCGGTCCTGCTCGCCTGGGTCCTGCTGGGGGAGCGGCCGACGGCGGTGGCGCTCCTGCGGCTGCTGCTGGCCTTGCTCGGGGTGGCCGTGGTGCTCGACTCCGGCCAGGCCGGCCTGCCCCTGCCGCGCAGCCTGCCGGACTGGCTGGCGCTCATGGGCGGCTTCACCTTCGCGCTCACCAACATCCTGCTGCGCCGCCTGCAGGCGGCCCCGGCCGAGTCGCGCGTGCTGGCCATGTTCGGCGGTGGCACGCTCATGGCCGTGGCGGCCGCCTGGCTGGGCATGCAGCTGGGCGTGGCCGAAGCGCCCGTCGCGCCGCCCGCGGCCTTCGCCTACGCGCTCGGGCTGGCCGTGGCCTTCCTGCTCGGGAACGTGGCCCTGCAGTTCGGCGCCGCCCGGCTCGCCGCCCACACCACGGCCCTGGTGATGCTCTCCGAGGTGGTGTTCGCCAGTGCCTCATCGGTCTGGCTGGGGGCGGCCGAGACGAGCCTGCGCACCTGGGTCGGCGCGGCGCTGATCGTGCTCGCCGCCGCCTGGTCGGCGTGGCCCACCCGCCGGGCGCTGCGGGAGCTGCCGAGCACCTGACCGCCGCGCGGCACAGCCGCGTGGGCCGCAGAACGACGACCGACGCCGGCCGCCTGCGTATGCTCGCGCCATGGCCCAGACGTTTCCGACCACCCTGGCGCCCTTCGGGCGCCGCTTCGCCGGCCCCTGGGCGGCCAGCCTGCTCGGGCTGGCGGCGCTCGCTTTCCAGCTGCATGGACAGCTGGGCAGCGCGCCGCTTCCGCCGCAGCTGGCCGGCCTGCCCGCACCGGTCCTGCTGGCGCTCAGCCTGCTGAACCCGCTGCTGCTGCTCACCGTCTCCAGCCTCCTGGGCGCGGCGCTGGCGCACCGGGTCGGGCTCGGCAGCTTGCTGGCCGGGACCGCAGCGCCGGTGCCGCCGCGAGCCTGGTGGCAGGCCGCAGGCACCGGACTGCTGCTGGCCCTGGCGCTGCGCGGGCTCGACCTGTGGATGCAGCCCGGACTCGATCCCGAGGGGCGTCTGCTCTCGGGTTCGGCGCCCATGCCGCTGCCGCAACTCGCCGTGGGCCTGTTCTACGGCGGGCTGGCCGAGGAAGTGCTCGCGCGCTGGGGCTGGCTCGTGTTGGTCGCCTGGCTGCTGCACAAGCTGGCCCGGCGCGGCACCGAGCCCCTGGGCGCGGCGGCGTTCTGGACGGCCAATGTTGTGGCGGCGCTGCTGTTCGCGGCCGGACACCTGCCGGCGCTCGCGACGGTGGTGGAGCTCACGCCCGGCTGGGTCGTCCGCACGCTGGCGCTCAACGCCGGTGCGGGTCTGGTCTATGGCTGGCTCTTCCGTCGCAGCGGGCTGGAAGTGGCCATGGCCGCGCATGCCGCGACCCATGTGGGCTTCTGGCTTCTTTCAATGCGCTGATAGCAAACGATATGGCTACACTCCAGGCTCTTTTTCCTGAGGAAAGCCTGGATGCCAGAAGTCTTGACGGGACGCAAACCGGTCACCCTGCAGCGCCTGCGCGACATGCGCGCGGCCGGCGAAAAGATCGCCGCCCTGACCTGCTATGACGCCCTGTTCGCGCAGGTGCTCGACGACGCCCGCGTCGACTGCCTGCTGGTGGGCGACTCGCTGGGCATGGTGCTGCAGGGGCACGGCACCACCCTGCCGGTCACGCTGGAGCAGATGAGCTACCACGTGCGCTGCGTGGCGCGCGGCAACCGCTGGGCCTGGCTCATCGGCGACCTGCCGCACGGCAGCTACCAGCAGTCGGCCGAGCAGGCCCTGGCCAGCGCCTGCGAGCTGATGCGCGCCGGGGCGCACATGGTCAAGCTCGAGGGCGGCGGCTGGACCGCGGCCACGGTGCGTTTCCTCAGCGAGCGCGGCATTCCGGTGTGCGGCCACCTCGGCCTCACGCCGCAGTCGGTCCATGCCCTGGGCGGCTGGCGCGTGCAGGGGCGCGATGCCCAGGAGGCCGGCTTGCTGCTGCAGCACGCGCGCGAACTGCAGGAGGCCGGCGCCGCCATGCTGGTGCTGGAACTGGTGCCTTCGGGCCTCGCGGCCCAGGTGAGTGCCGAACTGGACATCCCGGTGCTGGGCATCGGAGCCGGCCCGCGCTGCAGCGGGCAGGTGCTGGTGCTGCACGACGTGCTGGGCCTGCAGACCGTGCGCACGCCACGCTTCGTGCGCAACTTCATGGAAGACGCGGGGCAGATCGAGAAGGCCGTCCAGGCCTACGTGCGAGCGGTCAAGAACGGGCGCTTCCCGGAAGAGGGCGTCCATACCTACTGAACTCGCGGCGCGCGCGCCGCCATGCTGGGGACCCACGAGCCATGCAGATCATCCACACCATCTCTGAGCTGCGCGCCGCGCTGGCCAAGGCCGGCCGGACGGCCTTCGTGCCCACCATGGGCCAGCTGCACGCAGGCCACCTGTCCCTGCTGCGCCAGGCGCGCCAGTACGGTGACACCACCGTGGCCAGCATCTTCGTCAACCGCCTGCAGTTCCTGCCGCACGAGGACTTCGATCGCTACCCGCGCAACCTGGCGACGGACTGCGAGGCGCTGCGCCGGGAAGGCTGCGACATCGTGTTCGCGCCGGAGGAGGCGGAGCTCTATCCCGAGCCCCAGCGTTGGCGCCTGCAGCCGCCCGCCGAGCTGTCCGGCGTCCTGGAGGGCGAGTTCCGGCCGGGCTTCTTCACCGGCGTGAGCACCGTCGTGCTCAAGCTCTTCGCCTGCGTGCAGCCGCAGGTGGCGGTATTCGGCCGCAAGGACTTCCAGCAACTGCTCGTCATCCGCAGCATGGTGCGGCAGCTCGCGCTGCCCATCGACGTCGTGGCCGCCCCCACCGAGCGGGAGCCCGACGGCCTGGCGCTGTCCTCGCGCAATGGCTATCTCAGCCCGCGCGAGCGCGACGAAGCGGTGCATCTTTTCCGCCAGCTCGAATGGGTGGCCGGACGCGTGCGGGCCGGCCGGCGCGACTTCGAGGCCCTGGAAGGGGAGGCGCTGGACACCCTGCGCCGCCGCGGCTGGGCGCCGGACTACCTGAGCGTGCGCCGGCGCAGCGACCTGCAGCCGCCGGAATCGGCCGACCCGCTCGTGGTGCTCGGCGCGGCGCGGCTGGGCGCCACGCGGCTCATCGACAACCTGGAGATCGACGTGCGCGCCTGAAGCGGGCGGCGCTCAGGCGGCCAGGGCCACGTCCAGCACTTCCACCCAATGGCGCACCGGCAGCGCGGTGCCGGCCTGCAGGTGCGTGATGCAGCCGATGTTGGCGGAGACGATGGCCTGCGGCGACAGCGCCTGCAGGTTCTCCAGCTTGCGCTCGCGCAGGGCGCCGGCGGCCTCGGGGTGCAGCACGGAGTAGGTGCCGGCCGAGCCGCAGCACAGGTGCGACTCCTGCGGCGCCAGCCGCAGCGTGAAGCCCAGCTCGCCCAGGTACTGCTCGACGCCGCCGCGCAGCTTCTGGCCGTGCTGCAGCGTGCAGGGCGGATGCCAGGCCAGCACGCCCTCGGGCGGGCGCGTGCGGCCGCGCAGCGCCTCCACCAGCGTGGGCAGCAGCTCGCTCAGGTCGCGCGTGAGCTCGCTCACGCGGGCGGCCCGGTCCGCGTAGGCCGCATCGTGCCGCAGCAGGTGCCCGTACTCCTTGACCGTCACGCCGCAGCCCGAGGCATTCATCACCAGCGCCTCCACCTCGCCACGCGCGATGAAGGGCCACCACGCATCGACGTTCGCGCGCATCTGGTCCAGGGCGCCGTCCTGGTCGTTCAGGTGGAACTTCAGCGCCCCGCAGCAGCCCGCCGCGGGCGCCACCAGGGTCTGGATGCCCGCCGCGTCGAGCACGCGCGCGGTGGCGGCGTTGATGTTCGGTGCCATGGCCGGCTGCACGCAGCCGGCCAGCATGAGCACCTTGCGGGCGTGCTCGCGCGTGGGCCAGCGGCCCGCCGGCACCGCTTCGGGCACCTTCGAGCGCAGGCCCTTCGGCAGCGCCCCGCGCACCGCCTGTCCGAGCTTCATGGCCGGGGCGAAGAGCGGCGAGGGCAGGCCCTCCTTCAGCGCCCAGCGCAGGGCCCGCGAGCCCGCGCCGCGCGGCACGCGCTCGTCCACCAGCTTGCGGCCGATGTCCACCAGGTGCCCGTAGTCCACGCCGCTCGGGCAGGTGGTTTCGCAGTTGCGGCAGGTCAGGCACCGATCCAGGTGCAGCTGGGTCGAGCGGGTCGGCGCCTGGCCTTCGAGCACCTGCTTGATCAGGTAGATGCGCCCGCGCGGGCCGTCCAGCTCGTCGCCATAGAGCTGGTAGGTGGGACAGGTGGCGGTGCAGAAGCCGCAATGCACGCACTTGCGCAGGATCGCCTCGGCCTCCTGGCCTTCGGGCGTGTCCTGGAACTCGGGCGCGAGCTGGGTTTGCATGGGTCAGAGATCCGGGTGGAGACGGCCGGGATTGAAGATGCCGGCGGGGTCGAACTCGCGCTTGAGGGCGCGGTGGATGCGGTCCAGCGGCGGTGCGAGGGGATCGAGGCGCGGCGCGCGCGAAGTGTCGTTCGCACCGCCCGCCATGAAGAGGGTCGCGCTGCCGCCGACGGCGCGGGCCGCTTCGCGCAGGGCCCGCCCTTCGCCCGGCGTGGCGCGGACCCAGCGCTGGGCGCCGTGCCACTCGACATAGGGGACATCGGGCAGGTCCAGCACCGGGGCCGTCTGCGGGACCGAGAGGCGCCACAGGTCGCGATCGCCGCGTTCCTGGAACCAGGGCAGGCGCAGGTCGCGGCTGGCCGTCCAGTCGCCGGCCACGTCCGGCAGCCGCTCGCCGCCCAGCTTGCGGCAGGCGCTCTCCACCGCGGCCACGGCGCCGCGCAGGCGCAGGTACAGGCACGGGACGCCGGCATCGTCCACCCAGGCGCTGGCGTTCAGGGGCAGCGGCTGGCCGCCCCAGGCGTTGAGGCGCTCCAGCGCGCTGGCCTGGTCCATCTCGAAGCGCAGCGTGGCCTCGGCCGGCGCCACCGGCAGGACCTTGAGGCTCACCTCGGTGATCAGGCCCAGGCTGCCCCAGGCGCCGGCCATCAGGCGAGAGACGTCGTAGCCGGCCACGTTCTTCATCACCTGGCCGCCGAAGACCAGCGCTTCGCCGCGGCCGTTGACCATCTGCAGGCCGAGCACGAAGTCGCGCACGGCGCCGACGCTGGCGCGCGCCGGCCCGGACAAGCCTGCCGCCACCATGCCGCCGACGGTCGAGCCCTCGGCGTAGTGCGGCGGCTCGAAGGGAAGGCACTGGCCGTTCTCGGCCAGCAGGGCTTCGAGCTGCGCGAGCGGTGTTCCGGCGCGCACCGTGACCACCAACTCGCTCGGCTCGTAGCTCACCACGCCGGTGAGCGTTTGCGTGGACAGGACTTCGTGCGCCGCATCCGGCTGGCCGAAGAAGTCCTTGCTGCCGCCGCCTCGGATGCGCAGCGGGGTGCCGGCGGCGGCGCTTTGGCGGATGCGATCGACAAGAGGCGACAGTGCGGAGGCCATCGGGCGCGATGGTACGCGCTGCCCGCGCCGTCCCCGCGCTTTCAGTCGATGAAGAAGTCCACCGGCCGGCCGGGCGTGTCCACCTGTGCCCAGATGACATGGCCGCTCAGGGGCAGGCCCTGCAGCTCGTCGGCGGGCCGGCCCTGGCTGGCGGTGGTCACGTACAGCGTCCGCAGGTCCGGCCCGCCGAAGCAGGGCATGGTGGGGCAGCGAACCGGCAGCCGCAGGTCGCGCAGCACCTCGCCCTGCGGGGACAGCTGCAGCAGCCGGCCACCTTCGTAGAGGGCGCACCAGTAGTTGCCGTGCACGTCGATGGCCGCGCCGTCGGGGCGGCCGCCGTAGCCGGGCTGCCCCGGCTGCCAGCCGGCGGGCTTGGGGCTGAAGGCGTGGAAGCTGCGCTCGCCGCCCAGGCCTGCGGCCTGCGGTTCGAAATCCCAGGCGCGGATCAGGTGACGGCTGGTGTCGGCCCAGTACAGGGTCCGCGCGTCGGGGGCGAACGCCAGGCCGTTGGCATTGGTCACGCCATCGAGCTTGCGCACGAGGGTCGGCGCGCCGCTGCGGGCGTCCAGGCAGTAGAGGGCGGCGCCGGGCGCATCGCGCGGCTCGTAGATCGTGCCGGCCCAGAAGCGCCCTTGGCCGTCGGCCTTGCCGTCGTTGAAGCGGGTGGTGGCGGTGTCGTGCTGCGCCGGCGCGAGCAACGCCAGCGGCCCCTGCCACTGGCGTGCGCGGTAGATGCCGTCGCGCAGCGCGATCACCAGGCCGCCGCTGCGCGCCGGGGCGATGCAGCCGGGGGCGGACGGCATCGGCCAGCATTGCGCGCTCTCCTGGCCGGGCGCCACGCGCCACAGCTCGTTGGCCTCGTTGTCGATCCAGTACAGGCGCTGCTCGTCGGGATGCCAGAACGGAGATTCGCCGGTCTTGTGCGCCCGGGCGGTGAGGCTGCGCCACTCGAAGGAGTCCATGCGAGCCATTGTGCACAGGGCATGGTGCCGTGGGCACTCAGCCGCTAACATGGGCCGCCGGATCCGCCATGACTTCTGAACGTCCCCACCTTTCCCCCGCCCCCGTCGATGCCGCGACCGAGGCCGCGCGCTACGCCTTGCTGCGGCGCTTGGCCTTTGCGATCCGTCATGACCTGATGGCCGAGCTGCAGCCCATCACCATGACGGGCGAAGTCCTGGAGCGGCGCCTGGCGGCACCTCAGCCCGACCTCAAGCAGTTGCGCGAGTCGGCGGCGCGCATCACCGGGTTCTCGCGTGCGGCCGTGCGGTCCTGCCTGGACGTGATCACGTGGATGGCCCCCGAGCCCGGGCGGACCATGCCCGTTCAGCAGGTGGTCCGCGACACGGTCGACCTGCTGGGCAGCAGCTTCGGCTTCCGCGGCTTCGTCCTGCGCAACGACGCCATCGAGGCGCCGTGGAGCGTGCCGCGGACCGGTCTGCGGCAGCTCCTGCCGGCGTGCCTGTTCCTGCTGGCCGACGAGGCGGGCCCGCCCGCGGAGATCACCCTTGGCGCCCAGCTTGCCGACGGGCAGGTGCGGGTGGTGCTGTCGCTCGAACCGGTTGAAGGGCCCGAAGGCGTCCTGGGCGAGCCGCCCTACCGTGCGCTGAGCGCAGCCGAGGTGCAGCTGCTCGCACGAGCCGAGGGGATCGCTTTCACGCGCACGGGCGACCACATCGAGCTGGTGCTGGCGCAGGTGCCACCCGAAGGCGAGTGAGTCCGACCGGCCGCGCGGCCCGTTCGGCCTGGGGCGGTCGAACTTGTCATACCCGCGCTCAGACCGGCACGGTCGAGAAGCCCCCATCGAGGCCACCGTACTCCTGCAGACGGCCGAACTCCAGCCGGCCGTCGTGCAGCGCCGCCAGCATGTGTTCGAGCTGCTCCTCGTCCGGCTCCAGGTACACCATCACCTGCGCCGTGGCGTGGGGCCAGGCTGGCGTGTAGGGCACCTGGTCTTCAGCGACCCGGCGGGCGACGAAGCTGCCGTCGTCCAACCGGCCGAAGAGCACCACGCGCGGCGTGTCGGCTTTCGAATTCGCCACGCGCAACTCGCGGGGTTGTGAAGCGGTGGGCATGGAAACACCGTACTTCGCATGCGGCGCGGGGCGTGTAGGACCCTGTCCCAAGCGCGCTGCGTGCGCGCGTCTGTCCCGCGGGCATGAAAAAGGCCCGCCGAGTGGCGGGCCAAGGTCCTGGGAGACGTGCTCGTTGTCCAGGTGGAGGCCGCCGCAGCGGCCGTCGTCACCGGGAGTTCAGCGGTTGTAGGCGGTTTCGCCGTGGCTGCTGATGTCCAGGCCCTCGCGCTCTTCCTCTTCGCTCACGCGCAGGCCCACCAGCAGGTCGACGATCTTGTAGGCGATGAAGGCCACGACGGCGGACCAGATCACGGTAGTGATCACGCCCTGGAACTGCACCCACACCTGGCCGGCGATGGAGTACTCGGGGTTCACCGCGTTGGCCACGTAGTCGTACACGCCCGTGCCGCCCAGCGAGGGGGCCGCGAACACGCCGGTCAGCAAGGCGCCGACGATGCCGCCGACGCCGTGCACGCCGAACACGTCCAGCGAGTCGTCGGCACCCAGCATGCGCTTGAGGCCGTTGACGCCCCAGAGGCACACCAGGCCGGACACCAGGCCGATCACGATGGCGCCCATCGGGCCCACGAAGCCGCAGGCCGGCGTGATGGCCACCAGGCCGGCGACGGCGCCGGAGGCGGCGCCCAGCATGGAGGCCTTGCCCTTGGACATGGCCTCACCGGCGATCCAGGCCAGCGTGGCAGCGGCCGTGGCGACCAGGGTGTTGACGAAGGCCAGGGCGGCCACGCCGTTGGCTTCCAGGTTGGAGCCGGCGTTGAAGCCGAACCAGCCCACCCACAGCAGCGAGGCGCCGACCATGGTCAGGGTCAGGCTGTGCGGCGTGAGCGATTCCTTGCCGTAGCCGATGCGCTTGCCCACCAGGTAGGCACCCACCAGCGCGGCGACGCCGGCGTTGATGTGCACTACGGTGCCGCCCGCGAAGTCCAGCGCGCCCTTGGCCCACAGCCAGCCGGCGTTGGCCGTCACGGTCTCCAGCGAGGCAGCGTCGGTGATCGCGTCCGGGCCGTCCCAGTACCAGACCATGTGCGCGATGGGCAGGTAGGAGAAGGTGAACCAGATCACCACGAACAGCAGCACCGCGGAGAACTTGATGCGCTCGGCGAAGGAGCCGACGATCAGCGCGCAGGTGATGGCCGCGAAGGTGGCCTGGAAGCCGACGAAGCTCAGCTCCGGAATCACCACGCCCTTGCTGAAGGTGGCACCGACCGATTCCGGCGTGACCCCCAGCAGGAACAGCTTGTCGAAGCCGCCGATGAAGGGACTGCCGCCCGTGAAGGCCAGGCTGTAGCCGTACAGGGCCCACAGCACGTAGATCAGCGAACTGACCACGAAGACCTGCATGAGCACGGACAGCATGTTCTTGCTGCGCACCAGGCCGCCGTAGAACAGGGCCAGGCCCGGCAGGGTCATGAGGATGACCAGCAGGGTGGCCGTGGTGATGAAGGCGGTGTCGCCCTTGTTGGGAACCGGGGCCGCGGCGGCCTCGGCAGGCGCAGCGGGCGCGGTGGCGGCGGGGGCCGCAGCCGCAGGCGCCGCCGCTTCGGCGGCGGGGGCGGCCGTCGCGGCCGGGGCGGCGGCGGGCGCGGGGGCTTGTGCCAGCGCGGCACCGCCTCCGCTCAGGAGGCCCAGCCCCAGGGCCAGGCAGGCAAGAAGCTTTCGCATGGGTTGCACTCTCTTCAGGTTGGGGGGTTCAAAGGGCTTCCTTGCCGGTCTCGCCGGTGCGGATGCGGATGACCTGCTCGAGGTCGTAGACGAAGACCTTGCCGTCGCCGATCTTGCCGGTGCGGGCCGAGCCTTCGATGGCTTCGATCACGCGCTCGACCAGGTCGTCGGAAATGGCGGCCTCGATCTTCACCTTGGGGAGGAAATCGACCACGTACTCCGCGCCCCGGTAGAGCTCGGTGTGGCCTTTCTGGCGCCCGAAGCCCTTGACTTCGGTGACGGTGATGCCCTGCACGCCGATCGCCGACAGGGCCTCACGCACCTCGTCGAGCTTGAAGGGCTTGATGATGGCGGTGACGAGTTTCATGGAAGCTCCTTGAGGGGGAACGGTTCAGAAGGTCTTCTTCAGGCCGAGCACCAGGCCGGACTTGCCCAGGTCGCGGTTGCCGCTGCCCACGAGGGTGGCGGGCGCGCCGAAGCGGTCGTCCCAGTTGGTGCCGACCACGGCGGCCGAACCGACGAAGCCGTCGCCGAAGTCCTTGGCCAGCGTGATCGCGTAGTCGCGGTACGTGCCGAAGTTGTCGATGCGCTGCCAGCCCACGTGCGGCACCACGCTGAAGCCGTTGCCCAGGTCGAACGTGGCCGACAGGTCCAGGTAGCCGCTGCCCTTGCTGTTGGCCGCGCCGAAGAGCGTGGTCATGGCGTGCGAGTACTTGATCGTGGCCGGGCCGGCGCTCAGTGCACCGTAAAGCTCGAAGGTGTTGGCGTTCTCGCCGGTGACCGTGGACAGGTTGTTGTTGGGGTACCAGTAGAAGAGGCCGCCCAGGTCGTAGCCGACCGAGTCGGTCAGCGCGCCCTTGTAGCCGCCGTACAGGTCGATCTCGACCTTCCCGTCCAGGCTCGGCGCCGCGCTGTCTTCGATCCAGCGGATGGTGGAGCCCCACAGGCCCGCATAGAAGCCGCTGGAGTGCGCCACGTCCAAGCCGCCTTGCAGGGCCGGGCGCTTGGCGCTCTGCGAAATGCCGCGGTAGCGGTAGTCGCTCACGACCCCGATGTTGTACGAGACCGTGTAGTCGGGCGCCGGCGCCGCCGTCTGGGCGAAGACGGTGCCGGACAGGACCAGAGTGGACAGAAGCGCAGCAGCTCTGAGGGACATGTTTTTCTCCGTGCTTGGGACTGGGTTGGATTTGGTAGGGAAAGCGCAAGGGGCTGCTAGCACGAGGCGTGCCAGTGCGGTCGAGAAGGGCTTGCCTGCAGCGGGCCACTCCGGTGCATGGCTGACACCACCGGTGCGCACGGTCGCGCAAGGACGCACCGGTGCCGGGCGCCGGACGGCCAGTAACGCACCAGCGGCGTGCGTGCGGCGCCCCAGCGCACCATCGAAGAGCGTGAGGTCCAAAGGACTAAGATGCCGCCCGCACGGAGAAACAAGCATGAGCCTGGCCTCGATCCGCAGCCGCGCGCTGCTCGGCATGCACGCCGCACCCGTTACCGTGGAAGTGCACCTGGCCAATGGCCTGCCCAGCTTCACGCTGGTGGGCCTGGCCGACGTGGAGGTCAAGGAGGCGCGCGAGCGCGTGCGCTCGGCCCTGCTCAATTGCGGGCTGGACTTCCCGCACAACAAGCGCATCACCGTGAACCTGGCGCCGGCCGACCTGCCCAAGGACACCGGCCGCTACGACCTGCCGATCGCGCTGGGCATCCTTGCGGCCAGCGGCCAGCTGGATGCGGCGGCGCTGGAAGGCCACGAGTTCATGGGCGAGCTCTCGCTGGCGGGAGCGCTGCGGCCCGTGCGGGGCGCGCTGGCGATGAGCCTGGCCCTGCACGCGAGCGCGGAGCCCGTGGCGCTGGTGCTGCCGCCACACAGTGCCGAGGAAGCCGCGCTGGTGCCGGGAGCCCAGGTCTGGCGCGCCGCGCACCTGCTGGAGGTGGTGCAGCACTTCCGACCCGCCGCCACGGACGCGGACGGTGGAGGCCCGCCCGCCGGGCTGCAGCGCCCGGCACCCCCGGCGCCGGCGCCCGCGGAAACCGGCCCGGACCTCGCCGAGGTCAAGGGCCAGGCCGCGGCGCGGCGTGCGCTGGAGATCGCCGCAGCCGGCGCCCATGCCCTGCTGCTGGTCGGTCCGCCCGGCTCGGGCAAGTCCATGCTCGCCCAGCGCTTCGCCGGCCTCTTGCCCCCGATGACGGTGCTGCAGGCGCTGGAGAGTGCGGCCGTGGCGAGCCTGGCCGGCGGCTTCCGGCTGGAGCACTGGTCGCGCCGACCCACCCGCAGTCCGCATCACTCGGCCAGCGCGGTGGCCCTGGTGGGCGGCGGCAGCCCGCCCCGGCCGGGCGAAATCTCGCTGGCCCACCAGGGCGTGCTGTTCCTGGACGAGCTGCCGGAGTTTCCGCGCGCGGCGCTGGAGGCGCTGCGCGAGCCGCTGGAGACGGGCCGCATCCATATCGCGCGGGCCGCGCGCCAGTCCGAGTTCCCGGCGGCCTTCCAGCTGGTCGCGGCCATGAACCCCTGCCCCTGCGGCTGGCTGGGCTGCGCCCACAAGGCCTGCCGCTGCAGCCCGGACCAGGTCGCCCGCTACCAGGGCCGCTTGAGCGGACCGCTGCTGGACCGCATCGACCTGCAGGTCGAGGTGCCGGCCCTGGCGCCGCAAGAGCTGCTGGAGGCCGCGAGCGGCGAGTCGAGCGCGCAGGTGCGGGCACGCTGCATCGCGGCCCGCGAACGGGCGATCGCGCGCCAGGGGTGCCCCAACCAGGCCCTCGCGGGCGCACCGCTCGACGAGCACGCGGCCCTGGATGCCCCGGCGCGCAGCTTCCTGCAGTCCGCCGCCACGCGCCTGGGCTGGAGCGCCCGGGCCACCCATCGGGTGCTGCGGGTGGCGCGCAGCATCGCCGACCTGGCGGGCGAGGCGCGCGTTGCCGCTCCGCACTTGGCGGAGGCCATCCAGCTGCGCCGCGGCTTGTCGAAAGCGGCTGGGACAGGACACTAGGCCGGGAGGCGCACCACTGTCAATCTTGACGCCGCGCCAGCCAGTCGTCAGACCCAACCGATAGCTTCCACGCTTCCGCAACCCCAGGGAGAAGCTCCGTGAACCTGTCCGACACCCGCGCCCGCGCCTCCGCCGCACCACCGCCGCCCGAGCCGCGGCGCCCGGCGATCGAGCGCCTGGTGCAGGCCTTTCTCGTCGATGGCCTGAGCCTGTCGCACCTGCGCCGCATCAGCCCGGAGCATCTCGAAGCGCGCTACGAGGACGCGCGCCGGCGCCTCATGGACGGCGATGCGCACGAAGCCCTGCCGGCGCTGGCGGAGCTGGTGGCCCTCAATCCCTGGGACGCGCGCTTCGAGTTCGCCTTCGGGCTGGCGCTGCAGCTCGAAGGCCAGCACGAACGGGCCGTGCCCCACTACCTGCAGTCGCTCCTGCTCGATCCGCAGCAGCCGGGCTGCGCTTTGCGGCTGGGGGAGTGCATGGAACGCCTGGGCGAGCATGCGGCGGCGCTGGAGGCGTACCGTCGCTGCCTCGCCAGCGCATCGGCGGCGCCGGCGGATGCGCAAGTGCTTCCGTACGCGCAAGCGGGCATCGAGCGACTCGCAAGGGGAGCCGGTCGTGCTTAGCGTGGCCAGGCACCAGGCCACCCCTGTGGCACGGTCCGGGCCGGCTCTCGCCCGGGGGGACGACAAGTTCGACGAAGCACCGGCGCAGCTCACGCCGCCCCGCGGCGCCGGCCTCACGGAGATGCCTCGCCAGTGCTGCGCCGCCCGCCTGCGAGAAGGCCTCGTCGATGTCGGCATCGGCCTCGTGGCCCTGTGCAGCGCCGGTGGCGCACTCGCCGGCGCCGTGGTGCTGGAGCATCTGGCGCGTGACGCGGACGAGCCGGTCCCGGACCGCACGCGCTGGCTGCTGGCGCTCTATGCGCTCAGCGCGCTGGTGAGCGCGGCCGACGCGCTCCTGGCGGCGCGTGACCTGCGGCGCAGCAGCCGGGAGCGCGCGCCGCTCGACCCCGGCAGCGGACTGGTGGCGCGGACCTTGATGGCAGCAGGCCGCTGCTGCGGTGCGGGCGCACCCGCCCTGCTCGCCCGCTCGGAGACCGTGCTGGCGCCTTGCGGCATGGCCGTGGCGGTGCTGCTCGGTTTCGTTCGCGGTGAGGCCGGAATCTCGGCGTGGCCCTTGGGATCCGCGCAGACACGCGCGTGGGAGCTGGATCATGCGGCGGCCGTGGCGCTCACCGGCGTGCTGCGCCTTGTGCTGTCGGTACTGGGCGCTGGCCGGCCGCGGCAGGAGCCGCCAATGCCGAGGCTGCAGCGCGCCGCCGACGAGGAGTTGGTCATTTCCACACCGCCTGCCCTCACCGCTCGGCCGGATGTGCGGGTGTTGCCGGCGCCGTGCACGTCGGCCAGGGCCCCGACGATCGCCACACTTGTCGCCTGGCCAGACCCCGACGAAGACGCCGCCGCCGGGCTACCTCCCAGCTTGTCGTGCAGCGAACTTGGAAGGGAGGACTCCGAGCAGCCGGGAACCTTACCCGGGCAAATCTAGAGGTTGGGCGCCAGCAGCCGCTCCAGCTGGGCTCGCTCCACCCCTCGCCGACGCGCCTGGTCCTCCACCTGGTCCGGGCCGATCGGGCCGACGTTGAAGTAGCGCGCCTCCGGGTGGCCGATGTAGAAGCCGCTCACGCTCGCCGCCGGCGTCATGGCCAGGCTGTCGGTGAGGTCCATGCCGATCTCGCGCGCGTTCAGCAGCTCGAACATCTCGCGCTTGACGCTGTGGTCCGGGCAGGCGGGGTAGCCCGGCGCCGGGCGGATGCCGCGGTACTTTTCGCGGATCAGGTCTTCATTGGACAGCTGCTCGTCGGCCGCATAGCCCCACAGGTCGCGCCGCACCCGCGCGTGCAGGCATTCGGCGAAGGCTTCGGCCAGGCGGTCGGCCAGGGCCTTGAGCATGATGGCCGAGTAGTCGTCGTGGTCGTCCAGGAAGTACTTCTCCTTGGCTTCCACGCCGATGCCGGCGGTCACGGCGAACAGGCCCACGTAGTCGTCGGCGACGCCGCGCGGCGCCACGAAATCGGCCAGCGCGCGGCTCGGACGCATCACGCCCTCGATGGCCTGCTTTTCGGTCTGCTGCCGCAGGCCCCACCAGGTCATGGCCACCTGCCGCCGCGTCTCGTCGGTGTAGAGCTCGATGTCATCGTCCACGCTGTTGGCCGGCCAGAAGCCCATGACCGCGCTGGCGGTGAGCCAGCGCCCCTCGACCAGGCGCTTGAGCATGCGCTGGCCGTCCGAGAACACGCGCACCGCCTCGCTGCCCACCACCTCGTCCTTCAGGATGGCCGGGAACGGTCCCGCGAGGTCCCAGGTCTGGAAGAACGGTCCCCAGTCGATGTAGCGGGCCAGCTCGCCGAGGTCGAAATTGCGGAAGACGCGGCGGCCGAGGAACTTGGGACGCGGCGGCGTGTAGCCGGCCCAGTCGATGGGCGTGCGGTTCGCGCGGGCCTGCGCCAGCGGCCACAGCACCGCGCGCTTCTTGTTCGCGTGCTGCTGGCGCACCTTCTCGTAGTCGGCATTCACCTCGGCGATGTAGCGGCTCGCCTGCTCGGACAGCAGGCTCTGCGCCACGCCCACGCTGCGCGAGGCATCGGGCACGTAGACCACCGGTCCCTCGTAGTGCGGCGCGATCTTCACGGCCGTGTGCACGCGGCTGGTGGTCGCCCCGCCGATCAGGAGCGGGATCTTCCGCAGGCGGAAGTGCTCGTCCTTCTGCATCTCGCTGGCCACGACCTGCATCTCCTCCAGCGAGGGCGTGATCAGGCCCGACAGGCCCACGATGTCCGCGCCTTCCACCTTGGCGCGCGCCAGGATCTCGTGGCAGGGCACCATCACGCCCATGTTCACCACCTCGAAGTTGTTGCACTGCAGGACCACCGTGACGATGTTCTTGCCGATGTCGTGCACGTCCCCCTTGACTGTGGCGATGACGATCTTGCCCTTGGCCCGCACGTCCTGGCCGGCGGCTTCCTGCTGCTTCTTTTCTTCCTCGATGTAGGGGATGAGGTGGGCCACGGCCTGCTTCATCACGCGCGCCGACTTCACCACCTGCGGCAGGAACATCTTGCCCTGGCCGAACAGGTCGCCCACGATGTTCATGCCGTCCATGAGCGGCCCTTCGATCACATGCAGCGGGCGCCCGCCCCGGGCCAGCACCTCCTGGTACGCCTCCTCGGTGTCGGTGACGATGTGGTCGTTGATGCCGTGCACCAATGCGTGCGACAGGCGCTGGGCCACGGGCGCGGCGCGCCATTCGTTGCGCTTGCCCTCGTCGCGCGCCGCGCCCTTGGCCTGCTCGGCGATCTCGACCAGGCGCTCGCCCGCGTCAGGCCGCCGATTGAGCACCACGTCCTCGACCCGTTCGCGCAGCATGGGCTCCAGCTCGTCGTACACGCCCACCATGCCGGCGTTGACGATGCCCATGTCCATGCCGGCGCGGATGGCGTGGTAGAGGAACACCGTGTGGATGGCCTCGCGCACCGGGTCGTTGCCGCGGAAGGAGAAGCTCACGTTGGACACGCCACCCGAGACCTTGGCGCCCGGCAGGTGCTGCTTGATCCAGCGCGTGGCCTCGATGAAGTCCACGGCGTAGTTGTCGTGCTCCTCGATGCCGGTGGCGATGGCGAAGATGTTGGGGTCGAAGATGATGTCCTCGGGCGGGAAGCCCACCTGATCCACCAGCAGCCGGTAGGCGCGTTCGCAGATCGTCGTCTTGCGCGCGAAGGTGTCGGCCTGGCCCTGCTCGTCGAAGGCCATGACCACCGTGGCGGCGCCGTAGCGGCGGATCAGGCGGGCCTGGCGCAGGAACTCGGCCTCGCCTTCCTTGAGGCTGATGGAGTTCACGATGCCCTTGCCCTGCAGGCAGCGCAGGCCGGCCTCGATCACCTCCCACTTGGAGCTGTCCACCATCACCGGCACGCGCGCGATGTCGGGCTCGCTGGCCATCAGGTTCAGGAATCGCACCATGGCGGCCTTGCTGTCCAGCATGGCCTCGTCCATGTTCACGTCGATCACCTGGGCGCCGTTGTCCACCTGCTGGCGCGCCACGGCCAGGGCCTGCTCGAACTCGCCCTGCAGGATCAGCCGCGCGAAGGCACGCGAGCCGGTGACGTTGGTGCGCTCGCCGATGTTGACGAACAGGGACCCGGTTTCCACGCTGAGGGGCTCGAGCCCGCACAGGCGCAGGGGTGGGACGGGAATGGAGGCTGTGTCGGGCATGGTTCACCTGCTGCGGAAGCGGCCGGGGCCGGCCAAACGCGAGGTGAGCGCCGTTGGGAATGCTCTCAAGCCTGACGGCGAAAACCTGTCTCGCCGCTGCAACGCTCCTTGAGGAGGCGTGATTCTACCGAAGCCTTTGCCGGCTCCGCGACGCGGTTGGGGCGCCCGGACATGAGAAGCTGCGGCTGAGTCAGAAATCACCTCCCTCGTGCCGATGTCCTTCATCCCCAGCCTGCCGCGCCAGCGGCGCGTGCCCGTGCCGTCGCCTGAGCGCGCCCTGCGCCCCAAGCTGGTCTGCGCGGTCATTTTCCTGGGGGGCTTGGGCGTCACCATCGCGGCGGCGCTGGGCGCCCGCGCCAGCGTGCAGGCGGAGACGCAGATGCGGTTCCGGCTGCAGGCCGAGCGGCTGACATCGGAACTCGAGCGCCGCATGCAGGTCGTCGAGCACGTGCTCAAGGGCACCCGGGCAACGCTGCAGGCGGCGCCGGATCTGTCGCACCCGCAGTTTCGCGCCTACATCGACGGCCGCGAAACCTCGCGCTACTTCCCCGGCGTGGCGGGGTTGGGCGTGATCGAGCAGGTGGACGCCGAATCCGCGGCCGCCTTCGTGGCGCGCCAGCATGCGCTGGGCAGCCCGGGCTTCTCCCTGCGGGCCGCGCCGCAACCGGGGCCGATGATGGTGGTGCGGACCGTGGAGCCGCTGGAGGCGAACGCCGCCCTGGTGGGCTGGGACCTGCGCGCCGATCCCGCGCGCCTGAAGGCCGTGCAGGAGGCGCTGCGTACGGGGCAGGTCACGCTCAGCGGGCCCGTGCGCTTCGATGCTTCAGGCGAGGACATCGGATGGATGGTGGTGGCGCCCGCCACTGCAGCGGGCGACCCGGTCCAGCTCGTCTTCGCCTCGCTGCGCATCCGGGACGTGATGGGCAAGCTGGCCGAGTTCATCGGACCCTGGCTGGATTTCCAGCTGTTCGACGGCGAGTCGGCGACGCCGGCCACGCTGCTCTTCGACAGCCGCACGATGTCGCCCTCGCATCCGCCGGTCGCCACCCCAACCAACCTGCGCCGCGAGCTGCCCCTGAAGCTGGGCGAGCGCACGCTCATCTTGCGCGCGGCGGCCACGCCCGCACTGGGCTTGGGCCAGGGTGGCAAGCTCTCGCTGGTCATCGGGCTGGGCGGCACGCTGCTCAGTGCCCTGCTGGCACTGGCGTCCTGGCTGCTGATGTCCGCGCAAAGCCGCGCGCGCCAGCTGGCCGCCGAGATGACGGCCGACCTGCAGCGCATGGCCCGGGTCGTGGAGCGCACCTCGCGGGCCGTGCTGGGCCTGGACCTGCAAGGGCACATCCTGTGGGCCAACGCCGGCTTCGAGCGGCTCACCGGCCTGGGCGCCCTCGAGTGCGTCGGCCGCCAGGCCAGCACGCTGCCCGAGATCGCCGGGGTCGACCCAGCCGCGCGGCGGGAGCTGCAGGTCGCCATCCTGCGCCGGGAAGCGCGCCGCTTCGAAGTCGAGAACCAGTTGCGCGATGGCGTGCGCTACTGGACCGACAACGAGCTGCAGCCCACCCGCGACAACGAAGGCCGCGTCAGCGGCTTCATCTGCATCGCCACCGACATCACGCGCCGCAAGCAAGCGGAGCTGCGCCTGCAGGACAGCGAGCACCTGATGCGCATCATCGCGGACAACCTGCCCGGCCGTGTCTCCTACTGGGACCGCGATCGGCGCTGTCGCTTCGTCAACCGGCGCTTCTGCGAGGTCTTCCGCCGCAGCCCCGAGACGCTCAAGGGTCAGCCCCTCTCGGCTGAAATCTTCGGCGAAGCCTTCTACGAGGAGCTGCTGCCCCACGTGGAACGGGTGCTGCAGGGCGAACCCCAGTACTTCGAGCACGAGGCGACCGATGCGGCGGGGCGCACGACCACCTGGCAGCTGCACTACCTGCCGGACCAGGAGTCGGGCGAGGTGCGCGGCTTCTTCGTGCTGGCGCTGGACGTGACGGAGCTGCGGCGCGCCCGCGACCATGCCGTGGAGGCGAGCCAGGCCAAGAGCCGCTTCCTCTCCAGCATGAGCCACGAGATCCGCACGCCGCTGAACGCCGTCATGGGCATGCTGGCCCTGCTGCGCGGGACCGCCCTGGACACTCGCCAGCGCGACTACGCAGACAAGGCCGGACGCGCGGCGCAGTCGCTGCTCGCCTTGCTCAACGACATCCTGGACCTGGCCAAGATCGAGGCCGGCAAGATGAGCCTAGCCCCCCGCGTCTTCGCGCTGGAGGACCTGCTGCGCGATCTGTCGGTCATCTTCGCCGCCAACGTGGGGCCCAAGGACGTCGAGGTGCTGTTCGAGCTGGACCCGCAGCTGCCGTCCCACCTGCTGGCCGATGACCTGCGGCTGCGGCAGGTGCTGATCAACCTGGGCGGCAACGCCATCAAGTTCACGGAACGCGGCGAAGTCGTCCTGCAGATCGACCTGCTGTCGCAAACCGAGGGCATGGCCCGCCTGCGAATTTCGGTGCGCGACACCGGCATCGGATTGTCCGCGCAGGCGCAGCAGCGCATCTTCAGCGACTTCGACCAGGGCAGCGCGAGCACGGCGCGGGAGTTCGGCGGCACCGGCCTGGGCCTGGGCATCTGCCAGAAACTGCTGGCGCTCATGGGCAGCCGCCTGCAGCTGGAGAGCGCGCCGGGCCAGGGCAGCCGCTTCTGGTTCGAGCTGGACCTGCCCGTGCCCGCGCAGCTTCCCCTCGCCCGTGCGCCGGGCGCGGCACGCCGCATCCACAAGGTGCTGATGGTCGACGACAACGCCGAAGCGCGCGAAAGCCTGGGCACCATGGCGCGCGGGCTGGGCTGGGTGGTGGACCTCGCATCCAGCGCGGCGGAGGCGCTGGCCCTGCTCGCCAAGGCGCCGGCCTACGACGCCGTGTTCATCGACTGGCGCATGCCCGACATGGACGGCTGGCAGGTCAGCGCCCGCATCCGCGCGCTGCCCGCCGGCGCCAGCGCCCCGCTGGTGGTCATGGTCACGGCCTATGGCCGCGAAATGCTCAGCCAGCGCTCGGAGCAGGAGCAGGCCTTGCTCGACGGCTTCCTCGTCAAGCCGGTCACGGCGGCCATGCTGCAGGACGCGCTGGAACGCGCAACGGCCGCACCGATACGGCCCGCAACCGCATCGGCGCCGGCTCGCGGCAGCCGGCCGCTGGCCGGCATGCGCCTGCTGCTGGTGGAGGACAACGCGACCAACCAGCAGGTGGCGCAGGAGCTGCTCGCGAGCCAGGGCGCCGAAGTCGACCTGGCCGAAGACGGTCGGCAGGGGCTGGAGCGGATCCGCCGCCATCCCGAGCGCTTCGACGCCGTGCTGATGGACGTGATGATGCCGGTCATGGACGGCCACGCCGCCGCCCGGGCGGTGCGCGAGGAGCTGGGCAACTGGCGCCTGCCCATCATCGCCATGACCGCCAATGCGCTGGAGAGCGACCGGGTGGAAAGCCTGGCCGCCGGCATGAACGACCACGTGGGCAAGCCCTTCAACATCGACGAGCTGGTGGGGACGCTGCTGCGCCACGTGCGCCCCGGCACGGCGAGCGAGTCGGCGTCAGCCCCGGTGCCGCTGGACAGCCAGCCGGTTCCCGAGAACGGTCCCGCGGTCCTCGACGTCTTCGCGGCCGTGGAGCGGCTGGGCGGCGACCAGGCGCTCTACCAACGCCTGGTGCCCAGCTTCGCCGAAAGCCTGCGCGGCATCGCCGCGCGCCTGCCCAGTCTCCTGAATTCCGTGCCCCAGCCCGAGGCCGTGCGCCTGCTGCACACGCTCAAGGGCTCGGCGGCCACGCTGGGCGCCCAGCGCCTGTCGGAGGCGGCCGCCCGTGCGGAGCGCCTGCTGAAGCAGGACGCGTCCCCCGGCGGTGGGGCGGACGAGGCCTTGCAGGAAGTTGCCGGAGACATTGGCGAGACGCTGCTGGCTCTGGCGGCGCTCGACGCCCCGGAGGGCGAGGCCGCTCAGGCCGCGTCGCGGTAGAAGGCGGGCTGACGCAGCGCCCGCGCGGTCTGCGGCGCCACGGTGTCGCGGATCGCCGCGATGTGCGCGGGCGTGGTGCCGCAGCAGCCGCCCACGATGTTGATGAGGCCCTCGGCCGCGAACTCGCCCAGCAGGCGCGACGTGACCTCGGGCGTCTCGTCGAACCCGGTCTCGCTCATGGGATTGGGCAGCCCGGCGTTGGGGTAGCAGCTGATGAACGTGTCCTCGGCCACCCGCGCGAGCTCCTGCACGTAGGGCCGCATGAGGGCCGCGCCGAGCGCGCAGTTCAGGCCCACCGCCAGGGGCCGGGCGTGGCGCACGCTGTACCAGAAGGCCTGCACGGTCTGGCCGCTCAGGATGCGGCCGGACGCGTCGGTGACCGTCCCGCTGATGATGATCGGCAGGCGCTCGCCCGACTGCTCGAAGTACTCGTCGATGGCGAAGAGCGCCGCCTTGGCATTGAGCGTGTCGAAGATGGTCTCCACCAGCAGCAGGTCGACGCCGCCCTCGGCCAGGGCCTGCACCTGCTCCAGGTAGGCGGCGCGCAGCTGCTCGAAGTCCACGTTGCGGGCGCTGGGATCGTTCACGTCGGGACTGATGCTGGCCGTGCGCGGCGTCGGGCCCAGCGCGCCGGCCACGAAGCGCGGGTGCTCGGGCGTGGCGAAGCGGTCGGCGGCCTCGCGGGCGATGCGGGCGGACGCCAGGTTCAGCTCCCGCGCCAGGCCGCCCAGCGCATAGTCGTCCTGGGCGATGGAGGTGGCGCCGAAGGTGTTGGTCTCCAGGATGTCCGCCCCGGCGGCCAGGAAGGCCTCGTGGATGTCGCGGATGACGTCGGGCCGGGTGAGGCTGAGCAGCTCGCCGTTGTTGCGCAGGTCCTTGCCGTGGTCCTTGAAGCGCTCGCCGCGCACCTGTTCCTCGGACAGGCGCAGGCGCTGGATCATGGTGCCCATGGCGCCGTCGATGATGACGATGCGCCGGGGCAGCAGGTCGGCCAGCGCCTGGCCCCGGGTGTAGCGGATGGCGTTCATCGGCCGATTGTAGGAAGTGGCGGCGAACGCACGAGAATGGCGCCGGCTTCGGTGGACAATCGCCGCCATCTTGCTCACCTCCATTTCCCCTTCCCTGGCGGTGCTGCGCGAGGTCTTCGGCTATGAGCAGTTCCGGGGCCCGCAGGCGGCCATCATCGACCACGTCGCGGGCGGCGGCGACGCCCTGGTGCTCATGCCCACCGGCGGCGGCAAGTCGCTGTGCTACCAGATCCCGGCCATCGTGCGCCAGCGCGCCGGCCACGGCGTGGCGGTGGTCGTCTCGCCGCTCATCGCGCTCATGCACGACCAGGTGGGCGCGCTGCACGAAGCGGGCGTGGAGGCGGCCTTCCTCAACTCCACGCTCACGGCCGACGAGGCGCGGCAGGTCGAACGCCGGATGCTCGCCGGCGAGATCACGCTGCTCTATGCCGCGCCCGAGCGCGTGACCACGCCGCGCTTCCTGGCCCAGCTCGATTCCCTGCACCAGCGCGGGCTGCTGTCGCTCTTCGCCATCGACGAGGCGCATTGCGTGAGCCAGTGGGGCCACGACTTCCGGCCCGAGTACCGGGCGCTCACCGTGCTGCACGAGCGCTATGCGGGCGTGCCGCGCATCGCCCTCACCGCCACCGCCGACGCGCTCACGCGCGCCGACATCGTCGAGCGCCTGCAGCTGGAGGATGCGCAGCCCTTCGTCAGCAGCTTCGACCGCCCCAACATCGCCTACGGCATCGTCGAGAAGAAGGACGCGACGGCGCAGCTGCTGCGCTTCATCGAGACCGAGCACGCGGGCGATGCGGGCGTGGTGTACTGCCAGTCACGCAAGCGGGTCGAGGAAGTGGCCGCCATGCTGGCGACCCGCGGCCTGGACGCCTTGCCCTACCACGCCGGCATGGAGGCGGGCCTGCGCCAGCGCCACCAGGACCGCTTCCTGCGCGAGGAAGGCGTGGTGATGGTCGCCACCATCGCCTTCGGCATGGGCATCGACAAGCCCGACGTGCGCTTCGTCGCCCACCTGGACATGCCCAAGAACATCGAGGGCTACTACCAGGAAACAGGCCGCGCCGGCCGCGACGGGCTGCCGGCCGACGCCTGGATGGCCTATGGCCTGCAGGACGTGGTCAACCAGCGCCGCATGATCGACGAGAGCCCGGCCGCCGAAGAATTCAAGCAGGTCATGCGCGGCAAGCTCGATGCGCTGCTGGCCCTGGCCGAGGCCACCGACTGCCGCCGCGTTCGCCTGCTCGGCTACTTCGGCGAGGCCAGCCGCCCCTGCGGCAACTGCGACAACTGCCTGAACCCGCCGCAGGTCTGGGATGGCACGGAGGCGGCGCGCATGCTGCTGTCCACCATCTACCGCGTGCAGCAGCAAAGCGGCATCAGCTTCGGGGCCGGGCACCTCATGGACATCCTGCGCGGCAAGGCCACCGACAAGGTCACGCAGCACGGGCATGAAAAGCTCAGCACCTTCGGGATCGGCGCGGCCTTCAGCGAGGCGCAGCTGCGCGGCGTGCTGCGCCAGCTCATCGCGGTCGGCGCGGTGGCGGTGGACGCGCAGGCCTTCAACACCCTGCAGCTCACGGCCGGTTCGCGCGCGGTGCTGCGGGGCGAGCAGACCATCCAGCTGCGTGAGGGCGTGGCCACGCCCACGGCGGCGACGAAGCGGCGTCGCACCACCACCGGCCGGCCGGCCGCGGCGGCGGTGGCCGCGGGCCTGACCGAAGGCGGGCGCCAGCGCTTCGAGGCCCTGAAGGCCTGGCGCGGCGAAGTGGCTCGGGAGCACAACCTGCCCGCCTACGTGATCTTCCACGACGCCACCCTGGCCGCCATTGCCGCGCGCGACCCGCAGGACCTGCACGACCTGCAGGGCGTGAGCGGGCTGGGCGCGAAGAAGCTGGAGGCGTATGGGGAGGAAGTGCTGCGGGTGGTGCGGGGCTGCGCCTAGTCGAAGACTTGCGCGGTTGGCTCAGAACGCGGTCCGATGTCCGCCTGCGCTGCCTGCCGCAGCTCTACCCGGAAGGCGAGCAGGGACTTGCGCATCGCCGCCTTCGGTTCGTACAGGTCACCCGTCGGATCCACCTGGCTGCGTAGCCATTCCAGCTCGGCTTCGATGAACCGGGCGTGCCGGTCGGCTGCACCGACCTCACTGTCTTGAAGGCTCGAGAGCCAACGGTCCGCCTGGCCATCGTACGCACTTGCGAGCAGGCCCGTGATCCTGCGTCGCAGGGCCTCATCGCAATTCCCGGCAGTCACAGCCGCTTTCAGCTGCGCGAAGAGGGCGTTTCGTTGCCCTTGCAACAGGAGCGCGGGCACTTCAGGCAAGCGGTGCTGGCAAGCCATCACGAGAACGAGCAGCCTGTGCTGCGCGGCGATGCTGACAGCCTCGTGACCCAGGATGCAGGCGGGGTCTTGCGTGGAATACAGCGAAGCGGCCCAGCGTCGTGCGCTGGGCGAGGGCGGCGGGCTTTCTTCGGCCAGGACATGCTGCACCACGGCCTTGAAGAAGGCCGCGCCCGCCTTCCCCGGCTTCCCCAGCTTCGAGGCATGTTTCCCGTCCCCGGAATCATGCCCATGCAGGCGGGTGAAGCAGGCGTGCATCAATGCCGAGAAGCGGCCGAGATCGAGCGCTTTCATGGAGGTTCTTTTCACGAGGCCCTGTACGAAAGCGACGAGGTCCTCGGGCAGGTAGTCGGCCACCGCCTGAATCTGTGCCGGCGCCATGCTTAACAGGTGCCGCTCCACCGCGGCGGTGATGTTGCTGGGCCACGGCTCGCCCAGGCTGTTCAGCGCGGACAGTGCGGCAGCCAACTGATCGGCTGAACGGGCCTCGAGTTCTCCGCCGAACACCCCGCTTATCACCTCGCCCAGGCGGCCGGGAATCAGCTTCTCCTCGACGTAGGCTTTCGCGGCGACAAGTCGGACGCTATCGCGGATGACCTGCAAGGCTCTGCGGTCGAAGCCACCCTGTGCCTCGTCCGCGAGAACAGTCAAAGCGCCTCGCAGGTCCGGTGAGTCTCGATCCAGCCACGGCGCGAGTGCTTCGCGCGCCCGGTCCGCATCGCCTCGTCGCAGCGCCTCCTGCATCAGCTGCCGCAGTCGGAGGTCTTCGCTCATGGAGGGGAGGGCACCCGCTTTCACGGGTCGGCCAAGCAGGGGGCGCGCAGCGGCTCCCGCTGCAGCACCGAGCGGCCCCGGGGCTGCCATCCGAGAGACCCGCAGGTTCTTGGCGTCAGGAACCTGTTCTCCCGATGAGACGCTGCCAGCGTCGCCACCCGGTTGAGCCATGGTGAGCCGATTCGCCTCGGCGCGGGGATTGAAGAACGGCTTGCGCGATGCGGCGTCCATATGCGAATCCTTTCGATTGACATCGCATGCTAAATCGAAGCCATCCGCTGCTCAACCGTGGTCCGCCACGTTGGGCGAGGTCAGCACCCAGCCTTCGCCGAGAATCCCGCCATGTCTGAATCTCCTTCCACCCGCCCCGACCTCCCCGACCGCCTCAGCGCCGACCCCCGCAGCCCGCACCATGTGGCGGCCGTGTTCGAGCACGACGTGGGCATCCGCTTCAACGGCAAGGAACGCCACGACGTGGAGGAGTACTGCGTGAGCGAAGGCTGGATCAAGGTGCCGGCCGGCAAGACCCTGGACCGGCGCGGCAAGCCGCTGCTGATCACCCTCAAGGGGAAAGTCGAGCCCTTCTACCCCTGAGCCGCAGGCACGGCTACTGCATGAAGCCGATGCTGCGCGCCTCGCGCACCTCGGGCTTGAGGCGGTGCTCGGCTTCCAGTTGGTCCAGGAACTCCTCGGGGCTGAACTCGGCCGAGAGGATCACGACCTGCCGCTTCACCGCGGCGAAGTCGCCGGGGCACAGCTGGTCCAGCTTCGCCAGCCGGGCGGCCAGCGCGGGCGCGAGGCGCGCCGCGTCGCCGCCCAGCCCTTCGGCCACGAACATGGCCTCGCGCTGCGCCGCCGTGAGCGGTCGGAACTTGATCTTGAAAGTGAAGCGCCGCAGCGCCGCCTGGTCGATGCGGTCGAGCAGGTTGGTGGTGCAGATGAAGATGCCGTCGAAGCGCTCCATGCCCTGCAGCATCTCGTTGACTTCGGTGACCTCGTAGGTGCGCTGCGCACCGCGCCGGTCCTGCAGGAAGCTGTCCGCCTCGTCCAGCAGGAGCACCGCCTTCTCGGCTTCGGCCTCGCGGAACATGGCCGCCATGTTCTGCTCGGTCTCGCCGACGAACTTGCTCATGAGGTCGCTGGCCTGCTTGACCAGCAGCGGCCGCTGCAGCGCCTGCGCGATGTACTCGGCCAATGCGGTCTTGCCGGTGCCGGGCGGGCCGAAGAAGCACAGGGTGCCGTGGCCGCGGTCCTTCAGGGCCGCGACGATGCGCGGCACCTCGAAGCGGCATTCCACGTTCAGCATGTCCAGGTCGTAGGCCGTCACGCTGCGCCGCTGGCCCGCGCGCTGGTCCCGCACGCCCAGCGCGAGGTCCGCATTGCGCAGCTGGCGCTCGATCAGCGGCTCGACCCCCACCGCCTCGCAGCGCGCCAGCTCGGCGAAGCGCACGGCCGTGCGGATCTGCGCCGGGGTGAGCCCCTTGCGCTCGGTCAGGCGCGCGATGAAGGGCTCGGACACGGCCACGCCTTCCAGCGACCGGCGCACCAGCTGCTCGCGCGCGCCGGGCGGGGGTGACTTCAGCTCCAGGTGGTAGGCGAAGCGGCGCCGGAAGGCGGGGTCGATCTGCTCGATGCGGTTGGTGACCCAGATCGTGGGCACCGCGTTGGCCTCCAGGATCTGGTTGACCCAGGCCTTGCCGCTCACGCTGCCGCTGGTGGGCGCGACCACCTGCTCGGCGCGCGCCATCAGCTGCGCGGCTTCGGTGCTGATGGGCGGGAACACGTCCTCCACCTCGTCGAAGAGCAGCGCCGCCTGCGCACTGCCCTTGAGGAACACCTGCGCGATCTGCAGCGAGCGGTAGCGGTCGCGGCCGGAGAGCGAGTTGCCGTCGCGGTCGGCGTACTCCACCTCGTACAGCTCCAGGCCCGCGGCCTGCGCCACCACCTTGGCCAGCTCGGTCTTGCCGGTGCCCGGCGGCCCGTACAGCAGCACGTTGACGCCCGGCTCCTTGCGCGCGACCGCGTTGCTCAGCAGGGAGCACAGCACCTGCGCGTCTTCCTGGGCGAAGGCGAAGTCCTGCAGGCCCAGCGTGCTCTTGCTGGCCGGGCGCGTGAAGACCGCCATCAGCTCGGCCTCGTCGCGGTACTCGCGCATCAGCACGGGCGGCAGCTTCTCGCTGACCTTCATCAGGTCGGCCAGGTCCGTGATGTTGTGTTCGGAGATCAGGTTCTCGACCAGGCCGATGCGTTCCAGGCGCGAGCCCGCGCGCAGCGCCTCGCCCACTTCGCTGGGCGAGACGCCCGCGATCTCCGCGATGGCGGCATAGGCCTCCGGCGCGTTGTTGACCTTGAACTCCACCAGCAGGCTGCGCAGGTCACGCTGGTAGCGCGCCAGTGTTCCGTACAGCAGCAGCGCGCGTTCGGCCTTGTTCAGCTGGAGCAGGCCGGCCAGCGCGTCGATGTTCTTTTCCACCAGCGTGCTCTGCTTCTTGAGCGCGTGCGTGAGCCAGTCACCGGTGAGGCTCAGGACGTGCAGCAGGTCCTTGGGCTGGTCCTTGGCGTATTCGTCCAGGTAGAAGAACAGCGTGCCTTCTTCGTAGGGGCCGCGCCAGACACCGTGGCGCTCCAGGAATTCGCGCGTGGACAGCGCCTCGTGGCCACGCCAGAACTCGTTGTCCTTGCAGCGCCGGGCCAGGAACTCGCGCAGGCGTGCCAGGGTGGGCGCGGGCCAGACGAGGTGGCGGCCGGACAGGGACAGCAGGCCGTTGAGGTCGCGCCGCACATTGAATTTCGCCCCTTGGCGTGCGGCCAGGGTCAGCACGAAATGCGAGCACATCATGTCCAGCACCGGGGCGTTGACCAGACCCGGGGACGGTAGGACCTGCACGTCGATGGAACGCTTGACCATGGAAAGCCTCCGGCCGGCCGCCCTGGGGCAGTGGCGCGGGTCGATGCTACATGGATTGGGCCGGCGGTGGGAGGCGGCCGGAGGGCCGGATCGAGGGGCGGGGCGCGAGGACCGACAATGCGCCGATGATCGAACTCGCCGATGTCCGCCGCGCCGCCGACCGGGTGCGCGGCCAGGTCCTGGAGACGCCCTGCGTGGAGTCGCGCACCCTGTCGGAGATCACCGGCTGCCAGGTCTTCCTGAAGTTCGAGAACCTGCAGTTCACGGCGTCCTTCAAGGAGCGCGGCGCGAGCAACAAGCTGGCGCAGCTGGCCGAGCAGCAGCCCCGCCCGCGCGGCGTGATCGCCATGAGCGCGGGCAACCACGCCCAGGGCGTCGCCTACCACGCCCAGCGCCTGGGACTGCGTGCCGTGATCGTGATGCCGCGCTTCACGCCCGGCGTGAAGGTCGAACGCACGCGGGGCTTCGGCGCCGAGGTGGTGCTGCACGGCGACAGCCTGGACGAGGCGCGCGCGCACGCGCTGCAGCTGGCGCGCGAGCAGGACCTCGCGCTGGTGCACCCGTATGACGACGAAGCCATCATCGCCGGGCAGGGCACCGTCGGGCTGGAGATGCTGCAGGCGGTGCCGGACCTGGACTGCGTGGTGGTCTCGGTCGGGGGCGGCGGCCTGATCGCCGGGATGGCCACGGCCATGAAGGCGCTCAGGCCCGGCATCGAGGTGGTCGGGGTGCAGGCCTTGCGCTTTCCGACCATGTACAACGCGGTCAAGCACGCCAGCCTGCCGGTGGGCCAGAGCTCGATCGCTGAAGGCATCGCCGTCGGAACGCCGGGGCAGCTCACGCAGGCGGTGATCGCGCAGCGCGTGGACGACATCCTGCTGGTGGACGAAGGCGACATCGAGGCGGCCATCGTGATGCTGCTGGAGATCGAGAAGACCCTGGTCGAGGGCGCGGGCGCCGCGGGGCTGGCCGCGCTGGTCAAGTACCCGGAGCGTTTTCGCGGCAAGCGCGTGGGCCTGGTGCTGTGCGGCGGCAACATCGACCCGCTGCTGCTGGCCGCCATCATCGAGCGCGGCATGGTGCGCGCCGGGCGGCTGGCCCGCATCCGCGTGAGCGCGCGCGACGTGCCGGGCTCGCTCGCGCGCATCACAGCCACCGTCGCTGCCGCCGGTGCCAACGTCGAGGAGGTGCACCACCAGCGCGCGTTCACACTGCTGGCGGCGCAGAACGTGGAGATCGAGCTGGTGGTGCAGACGCGCAACCGCGACCACATCCAGGCCGTGCTGGACGACCTGCACGCCGCCGGCTTCCAGGCCCAGCCCATGTAGAGTGCGGCGCATGCAGACGGAACAACTCCAGTCGGCCCTGGCCGAGCTTTTCGCGCCGTGGGTCCAGGCCCTCGGACTCGTCGTGGTCTCTGCGGGGGGCAACGGTGATGAGGGCGTGGTCCTGCGCCTGCCCAACACGCCCGAGCTGGCCCGCCACGGCGGCATGCTTTGCGGCCAGGCCATGATGGCCGCCGCGGACACGGCCATGGTCCTGGCGCTCATGCAGCACTTCGGCGAGTTCCGCCCCTGCACCACGGTCCAGCTCAACACCAGTTTCCTCAAGCCCCTGGCGGGCCAGGACGCGCTGGTGCAGGCGCGGGTGCTGCGTGCCGGCAAGAGCCTGGCCTTCGGCGAGATCGACCTGCGCGGCGCCCAGGACGGCAAGAGCGCGTGCCGCGCCAGCACCACCTACGCCCTGCTCTGACCCCGCCGGGGCGGGCCGCGGGCCGGCGCCGGTAAAATCGGTGCATCCCTTTGTCGACCGGCTCCGAGGAACCCTTATGTCCGATCCAGCACAGCGCCACAGCCACGGCGATCCCCATGAACCGCAGGACGCCGTCGAAGGCATCATCCACAGCGTGCCCATCGTGCTGCCCCTGGTGGGCGCCGTGCTGATGTTCCTGCTGGCCTTCATCGCCATCTACCTGGCCTGATCAGCGGCCGCCTTCCACCGACACGGCCCGCGCCTGCCTCGTGCAGCGCGGGCCGTGTCGTTTTCAGCCCATCAATAAGATAGACATAACCTCATGCGCCTTTTGCATGGAATTGCTTTGTAACGCAGCCCAGCGCCGCGACTGCTTACCTAAAATCGATCCCCCAGCCGACCGCGGACGCGCCCCAGCCAGGAGACATTCATCGGCGCGACGACGTTGCCCAGCAGCCTCCCGCTTCTCGACTGAGCCAAGCCCGCTTTCCAGAAGGTGCCGCTCATCGCTTCCCCGCCAGAGCTTCGCCTTGTGGAAATCCGGTTTTCAACATAGGAGCTTCTGTCGATGAATTCCCCCGTGATGCAGGGCTTGTCCCTCGATGCGCCTTCCTGGGTTCGCAACGCCAAACTGATCGCCTGGGTGGCGGACATGGTGGCCCTGTGCAAGCCCGAGTCGGTGGTCTGGTGCGACGGCAGCCAGGAAGAGTACGAGCGCCTGTGCCAGCAGCTGGTGGACGCCGGCACCTTCAAGCGCCTGGACCCCGTCAAGCGGCCCGGTTCCTACCTCGCCTGGTCCGACCCGAGCGACGTCGCCCGCGTGGAGGACCGCACCTTCATCTGCTCGAAGAAGAAGGAAGACGCCGGCCCCACCAACAACTGGACCGACCCGGCCGAGATGCGCGCCACGCTGCAGCCGCTGTTCGACGGCTGCATGCGCGGGCGCACCATGTACGTGGTGCCCTTCTCCATGGGCCCGCTGGGTTCGCCCATCGCCCACATCGGCATCGAGCTGTCCGACAGCCCCTATGTGGCGGTGAACATGAAGCTCATGACCCGCATGGGCCGCGCGGTGTACGACGTGCTGGGCGTGGACGGTGAGTTCGTCCCCTGCGTCCACACCGTGGGCGCCCCGCTGGAGCCCGGGCAGCAGGACGTAGCCTGGCCGTGCAACAAGACCAAGTACATCGTCCACTACCCCGAGACGCGCGAGATCTGGTCCTATGGTTCCGGCTACGGCGGCAACGCGCTCCTGGGCAAGAAGTGCTTCGCGCTGCGCATCGCCTCCACCATGGGCCGCGACGAGGGCTGGCTGGCCGAACACATGCTGATCCTGGGCGTGACCAGCCCCCAGGGCAGGAAGTACCACGTGGCCGCCGCCTTCCCCAGCGCCTGCGGCAAGACCAACTTCGCCATGCTGATTCCGCCCGCGGGCTTCGAGGGCTGGAAGGTCACCACCATCGGCGACGACATCGCCTGGATCAAGCCGGGTAGCGACGGGCGCCTCTACGCCATCAACCCCGAGGCCGGCTATTTCGGCGTCGCTCCCGGCACCAACCACGACACCAACCCCAACTGCATGGACAGCCTGGACCGTGACGTGATCTTCACCAACGTGGCCCTCACCGACGACGGCGACGTGTGGTGGGAAGGCATGGGCCCGGCGCCCCGCCACGCCATCGACTGGCAGGGCAAGGACTGGACGCCCGAGCTGGCCAAGGAAACGGGCGCCAAGGCGGCCCACCCCAATGCCCGCTTCACCGTCGCGGCCACCAACAACCCCGCGCTGGACGCCGCCTGGGACGATCCGCGCGGCGTGGCCATCGACGCCTTCATCTTCGGCGGCCGCCGCTCCACCACCGTGCCGCTGGTGACCGAGGCGCGCAACTGGATCGAGGGCGTCTACATGGCCGCCACCATGGGCTCGGAGACCACGGCCGCCGCTTTCGGCCAGCAGGGCGTCGTGCGGCGCGATCCCTTCGCCATGCTGCCCTTCGCCGGCTACAACATGGCCGACTACTTCCAGCACTGGCTGGACCTGGGCCGAAAGCTCCAGGCCTCGGGCGCCACGCTGCCGCGCATCTACACCACCAACTGGTTCCGCAAGGGCCCGGACGGCAAGTTCGTCTGGCCCGGCTACGGCGAGAACATGCGCGTGCTCAAGTGGATGATCGACCGCATCGAGGGCAAGGCCTCGGGCCAGGAGCATGTCTTCGGCGTGAGCCCGGCTTACGAGGAACTCAACTGGACCGGCCTGGACTTCACGCCCGAGCAGTTCAAGTCCGTCACCAGCATCGACAAGGCCGCCTGGGAGAAAGAGCTGACCCTGCATACCGAGCTGTTCGAGCAGCTGGCCTACCACCTGCCCGAGGAGCTCGGCGCCACCAAGGCCCGCCTGGAAAAGCGCCTGGCCGCCTGAGCGGACCGCACCCGGCCCACGAAAAAGCCACCCCGCGGGGTGGCTTTTTCCTGAGGCTTCCTAAGGCGATCAGGAGCGCTGCCGCATCCGCTGCTGGCGGCGAGCCCATCGTTGCTGCGCTCGCCGCCGGGACCATCCGTCCATGGCCGCCCGCAGGGGGCCCGGCAGGCGCTGCAGCAGCCACTGCAGGCCGCGGGCCGGGGCGATCAGAAGGGCGAACAGCATCCGGGCGCGGATCAGTAGTAGCCCGGCAGCGAGCGGCTGTCCATGCCGCGGCTGATGTCGGCCATCACGCGGGCATCCTCCAGCGCCAGCTCCCAGACGCGGCGGTCCTCGGCGGCCTGCTTGCGGCGGGTGTTCCAGCGGCCGGCGGCCGCCGACAGCGCCTTGGTGGCGCGGGCCAGCGGGGCCGCGAAGATCGCCAGCGCACCGAAGGCGACTGCCCACATCACGATCCAGGCGGCCAGCAGGTGGCCGTCGGTCCAGGTGTCCACCAGCTCGTTGGCCAGCACGACGGCGCCGGCCACCACGCCCGCCAGCGCGAGGCTTCCGTGGGCGCTGCGGCGCCAAGCCTGGCGCACCACACCGGCGCCGCGCAGGACGCGGGTCAGGCCGGCATGTTCGGTGGGAAAGTCGGTGTGAACGAAGCTGGTCATGAGAATCTTCCTTGTGGGTCGCTTGCTCCGGCGGGTTGCCGGTCTGTTGTGAAGCGAATACTAGGGTTGTCCCTGATATTTGCCAACTTTAGATTGGTGATTCATATCATTCGTCTTGCCTATGAATGCGCCCAACTTCCGCCAACTCGACCTCAACCTGCTGCGCGTCTTCGACCAAGTCATGGCCGAGCGCAACCTCACCCGTGCCGCGCGCAATCTGTCGATGACCCAGCCGGCGGTCAGCAACGCGCTCACGCGCCTGCGCGACTTCCTGGGAGACCGCCTGGTCGTGCGCAGCGGCTATGGCGTGGAGCCGACACCGCGCGCGCTGGCCTTGTGGCCGGCCGTGAGCGAGGCGCTGCGGCAGCTGGAGGCCTCCATCGCACCGGGCGCCTTCGACCCCGCGGCCGCCAGCAATACGTTCGTGCTGGCGATGGCCGATGCCACCGCGGCCGAGCTCATGCCCGGGCTGGTCGAGATCATCGAGCGCCAGGCGCCGGGCATCTCGATGCGGGTGCTGCCCCTGACCACGCGCGATCCGCGTCGCCTGCTCGACGAGGGGCAGATCGACCTGGCCGTGGGCCATTTCCCGGCCGTGCTGGCCGACCTCACGGCGCAGGCGCAGGCGGGCGGCGTCTCGGCCTTCGACCACCAGCGCCTCTATGACGGTCGCTACGTCTGCGTCATGCGGCAGGCGCATCCGCTGGCCGCGGCGCCCCTGAGCCTGGACGTGTTCTGCCGGGCGCACCACCTGCTGGTGAGCTTCTCGGGCCGGCCCTTCGGCTTCATCGACGAGGCGCTCGCCTCCCTCAACCGACGGCGGCGCATCGTGCTCACCGTGAACCAGTTCTTCACGGCCGGGCGCGTGGTGGCCGGCTCCGATCTGCTCACGGTGCTGCCGCTGCACTTCGTGGCCGTGACCGGCATGGCCGCGGAGCTGACCTGGCGCGAGCTCCCCTTCGAGGTGCCGGCGGTGCACGTCGACGCGCTCTGGCACCGGCGGCAGGACGCGCGCAGCGAGCACCGCTGGCTGCGGCAGGCCGTGTCGGACGCCGCGGCACGCGCCTTCGCGCCGCAGGGCGACAGCCGGCCCCGAACCACCTCGCCACAATGAGCATGTGAAAGTCCAGCTCCTGTCCGACCTGCACCTGGAGTCGCATCCCGGCTGCGCTCCGCGTCCCGCGCCCGAGGCCGAGCTGCTCGTGCTGGCCGGCGACATCGGCTCCTACCAGCCCGGCAGCCGTCTTGAAGGGAGCGACTTCGGCCTCGATCGCTTCTCGCCGCTGCGCGGCTGGCCGACGCCGGTGCTCTACGTCCCGGGCAACCACGAATACGACGGGCTCGACTTCGACGCCACGCATGCGCGGCTGCGCGAGACCTGCGAGCGCCTGGGCATCCGCTGGCTGGAGCGCGAATGCGCACTCATCGAAGGCGTGCGCTTCCTCGGCACCACGCTGTGGACCGACTTCGAAGCGATCGCCCGTGAGGCGCCCGACACGGTGCGGCGCCTCAAGGCGCGCGACAAGGCCATGCGCGCCGCCAACTTCTACCTGCGACGCAACACGTCCCTGCGAGATGGCCAGCCGCTGCTCGCCGACGGCTGGCGCGAGCTGGGCCTGGCCTGCCACCAGTGGCTGCGCGACGCGCTGGCGCAGCCCTTCGACGGGCCCACGGTGGTGGTCACGCATTTCGCCCCGAGCCTGCGCAGCGCCGATCCGCGCTACGGCCTCACGCCCGGCACGGCCGGCTTCTGCAACGGCCTGGACGCGCTCTTCGACCAGGCGGACTACTGGCTGCACGGCCACCTGCACTGCCAGCAGGACTATGTCGCGGGCGGCTGCCGCGTGCTCGCCAACACCCTGGGCTATGCCAGCAAGGGCGAGCAGGAAGGCTTTCGTGAACAGTTCGTGATCGAGATCAAGCCGCGGCGTGCCAGGACGCGACCGGCCGACGGCCTGGCCGTGCTAGCCTCGCCGCATTCTTTCGGTGGAGAACCCTCATGAAAATCCTGCTGGCTGCCGACGGCAGCGACTACACGAACAAGATGGTCGAATACGTGCTCAAGCAGCGCGAGCTCTTCGACCCCAGCCACGCGTACACCGTCTTCAACGCGCAGATGCCGCTGCCCAACCACGCCGCGTCGGTGGTGGGCAGCCAGGCCACCCACGACTACCACGACGAGGAAGCGCGCAAGGTGCTCGAACCCGTCGTCTCCCGGCTGCAGGCCGCCGGGCTGAGCGCCACCTCCGCGTGGAAGACCGGTTCGGTGGGCGAGACCATCGCCGACTACGCCACGCAGGGGGGCTACGACCTGGTCCTCATGGGCTCGCACGGCCATGGCGCGCTGGGGCGCCTGGTGATGGGCTCGGTGGCCAACCGGGTGCTGGCGCATTGCACCGTGCCGGTCCTCCTGGTGCGCTGACGGAGGGGCGAAGGAATTCCGATTCCTTCACCGCCTTCTGAGCCTGCCGCGGCGCTCAGCCCCGGCTGTTCAGCCCCTCGAAGCAGGTGCACATCACCAGCTCGACGATCTCCGCGTCGCTGTGCTGTCCACCGGCCTTGAGGAACTCCACGACCGGATCGCAGGCGCGCGCATAGAGCGTGTAGAGCACGGCAACGGCCGGCAGGCGGGAATTCACGCTGCCGTCGGCCTGGGCCGACTCGATCCAGCGCCCCAGCGTGTCGCTGATGCGCATGAGCGCATCGATGTAGTCCCGATTGGCCAGCAGCACGGCGCGCAGGCTGGAGTTCTGGCTGGGCAGCGTGGGCATCTGGCCGGCCAGCAGGGTCTCCAGCATCCAGCGCACGACCACCTTGAGCTTGTCCAGCGGCACGAGCTGCGCGTCCACGGCGGCGAGGAACTCCTCGGCCCGCTGCATCACGCGCACCATGGCCGCTGCCGCGAGTTCTTCCTTGCTCTGGAAATGCTTGTAGAGGCTGGCCTTGGCGATGCCGACGTCGGCGGCCACTTCGTCCACCGTCATGGCGTCGAAGCCTTTCTCGGCCAGCAGGCGGTTGACCGCCTGGATGATGGCTTCTTCACGCGCAGCCAGCATCTGCTCCTTGAAGGACGGCTTGACGCTGGCGGCGCGCAGACTCATGGCTGGGGATTCTACGACCTGCACCGTCGGCGCCCGGGCGGCTCATGCGCCACACTCGCGCCATGAACGTGCTTGTCCTCGGCGCCGGCATCATCGGCACCAGCACCGCCTGGCACCTGCTGGAGCGTGGCCACGCTGTCACCGTGGTCGATCGCCAGCCGGCGCCCGCGCGCGAGACCACCTACGCCAATGCGGGGCAGATCTCGGTCAGCTACTGCGAGCCCTGGGCCAATCGTCACGCGCCCGCCAAGGTGCTGCAGTGGATGCTGCGCCGCGACGCGCCGCTGCTGTTCCGCCCGCGCCTGCCGATCGGCGAGGGCTGGCAGCAATGGCGCTGGGCCCTGCGCTTCCTCGCCGAGTGCAACGACGCGGCCTTCGAGCGCAACGTGGCGCAGCTCGTCGCCCTGGGGGCCTACAGCCACGCCGCGCTCAAGGACGTCGTCGCGGCCACCGGCATCGCGTACCAGCGCCTGGAGCGGGGCATCGCCCACTACTTCACCGACAGCGCCGCCTTCGATGCCGCCGCGCAGGCGGCCGAACTCATGCGCCGCCACGGCGTGGAGCGGCGCGTGGTCAGCCGCGACGAACTGCTCGCCATCGAGCCGGCCTTCCGCGCCTTCGCCCACCGCATCGTCGGCGGCACCTACACGGCCAGCGACGAGAGCGGCGATGCGCGCCTGTTCACCGAGGCGCTCGCCGACCACTGCACGCAGCGCGGCGCGCGTTTTCTCTTCGGGCACGAGGTGCTGCGGCTGGAGCGCGAAGGCGACGCACTGGCCGCCGTCCACCTGCGCGACGAGGCCACGGGCGCCGCGCGACTGCACCGTGCCGACGCGGTGGTCGTCGCCTGCGGCTCCTGGACGGCGCCGCTGCTGCGCCCGCTGGGCATCGACCTGCCCATCTACCCCGGCAAGGGCTACAGCGCCACCTTCGCCCTGCTGCGGCCCGAGGCGGCGCCCTGGGTCAGCACCATCGACGACGAGGTCAAGTGCGCCATCACGCGGCTGGGCGACGAGCTTCGGGTGGCGGGCACCATCGAGCTGGGCGGGTATGACACCGGCCTCGACTCGCCGGTGGCGAAGGCCCGCTGCCGCATGCTGACGCGGCGCATCGAGGAGGTCCTGCCCGGCGTGTGCGACACCCGCAGCGAGGCCGAAGGCGGCAGGCCGCGCTACTGGGCGGGCCTGCGGCCGGCCACGCCGACCAACATCCCTTTCATCGGCCGCACGCGGGTGCGCGGTCTGTGGGTCAACGCCGGCCATGGCACGCTGGGCTGGACGCACGGCGCGGGCTCGGGCAAGGCCATCGCCGAACTGATGTCGGGCGAGCGCCCGCCGGTTGCGATGCGCTTCCTCGGGTTCGACGCTTGAGCCGCTTCGCCGCGCTGCTGCACGTCCCCGAGCGGGTCGACCCGCTGCGCTGGTGGCTGCGGCTCGCCCTCTGGCTGGGCTTTGCCGCCTGGAGCCTGCCGCTCGTGCGCGCCGACATCCGCAGCGGCGAGATCGCCAGTTCCTTCCTGCACGGGCCGCTGCTGCTGTTCCACGAGGCCGGCCACGTGCTGATGCTGCCCCTGGGCGAATGGATGACGGTCTTCGGCGGCACGCTCGGGCAACTGGCGATGCCGCTGGCCATGGCCGGCGTGCTGCTGTCGAAGAACCGCGATCCCTTCGGTGCCTCGCTGGGCCTGTGGCTCACGGGGGTGTCGCTGCTCACGATCGCGCCCTATGCGTACGACGCGCTGCACCCGCAGCTGATCCTGCTGGGGGGCCACACCGGCGACGACGGCCCACACGACTGGATCTACCTGCTGTCCAGCCTGGGCCTCCTGCCGCGCGCGCAGGGCATCGGGCGGACGGTGCATTTCGCCGGCGCGGCGGTCATGCTGCTGTCGCTCGCGTGGGGCGCCGGCGTCTTGTGGCTTCAGCGCGCGCGGATCTCCGATGGGGAGGTCCTGCGCGAGGAGTAGTCCGCGTCAGTGGAGCAGCCGCGGCAGCGCCAGGAAGTTCAGCACCGCGGCGTCGAACTCGTCCGGTGCTTCCAGGTTCGGCAGGTGGCCGATGCCGGGCATCTCGATGTAGGTGCTGCTCGCGATTCGCCGGCTCATCTGGCGCATCACGTGCGGCGGGGCGTGGCGGTCCTGTTCGCCGGCCACCAGCAGCGTCGGCACGTGGATGTGGTCCAGGCCGGAGGTGCGGTCGAAGGTCGGCAGCGCGTCCAGTGCGCGGCGGAAGGTGGAGGGGTGGACCTGTCCCATGCAGTGCTGCGCGAGGCGCACACCCTCGGGCAGCGAGCCCGAGCCCACCATCTGCGGCACCAGGGCCTCGGCCAGCTCGCCCATGCTGCGACCCTGCCGCAGCGTGTGCGCCGCGTCAGGCACCAGCTCGGCCTCCAGCTGCGTGAAGGAGGGGCTGGTGCCGCACAGCACCAGGCGGTCCACCAGCTCGGGCCGGCGTGCCACCACCTCTTGCGCGACCATACCGCCCATGTCGTGGCCCAGCAGCGTGACGGTGGTGCAGCGCAGGGCGCCGATGAGCGCGATGCAGCGCTCGGCCAGTCCCTTGAAGGTGTAGGGCTCGATGGGAGGGCTGAGGCCGTAGCCGGGCATGTCCCAGGCCACCGCCCGGAAGCCCGCCATGGCCAGCGACTCGACCTGTGGCGCGAAGGCCAGGTGGGTCGCCGCGACCCCGTGCAGCATGAGGACCGTGGGTCCGTCGCCGAGGGTGCTGAAGGTGGGCAAGCTCATGAGTCACCGCCGTCCTGTGCTTCGGGGCATACTACATGAAATTTCATGCATCGAGCCGAGTTGATGAGTCCATCCCGCCGGGCGCAGGCGCCCAGTTTTTCGGCCCGGGAGTTCCGGGCGGCGCTGGGCATGTTCGCCACCGGCGTGACCATCGTCACCACCCGCACCCCCGACGGGCTGCCCATCGGCCTGACGGCCAATTCCTTCAACTCCGTCTCGCTGGACCCGCCGCTGGTGCTGTGGAGCCTGTCGCAGGCCGCGGCCTCGCTGGCGGCCTTCCGCGCCGGCTCGCATTACGCGATCAACGTGCTGGCCGCCGACCAGAAGAGCCTGGCCGAGCGCTTCGCGGCCAAGGGCTCGGACCGCTGGAGCGGCGTGCAGTCGGTGTCGGGCGCGGGCGGTGCGCCGCTGATCGCCGGCGCGGCGGCCACCTTCGAATGCTTCAACCGCAGCCGCTATGACGAGGGCGACCACGTCATCTTCGTCGGCGAGGTCGAGCGCTGCACCTGGCGCCAGGGGGCCACGCCGCTCCTCTTCCATGGCGGGCGTTTCTTCACCGAGCTGCCGCTGTGAGCGCCGTCGCCGAGCGCTTCGTGGACCAGGACCTCGGCCACCTGCTGGCCCAGGCCCACCATGCGGTGTACCGGGAGTTCGATGAGCACGTCCGTGCGGCGGGCCTCAGCCCGGTCGAATGGCGCGTGCTGGCCACCCTGCACGACGGCGAGCCCCTCACCGTGAGCGAGCTCGCGCGCCAGGTGCTGTCCAAGCAGCCCACCGTGACAAAGCTGGCCCAGCGCATGGCCGACCAGGGCTGGGTGGTGCTGCTGGCCGATCCCGACGACCAGCGCCGCACGCGGGTCGGCGCCACGGCCGCCGGCCGGCGCCTGGTGCGGCCGCTGGTCCAGGAGGCCCGGGAACACGAGGCCCGCATCCTGCAGGCGCTGGGCGCGGGCGAGGCCCGCGTGCTGCGGCGCCTGCTCGGGAAGCTGACCGAGCTGTAGCGCCGGTGGGCACGGCCTCTCAGGCCGCCAGCCCGCGCGCATGGAAGCGCAGGTGGTCTTCCATGAAGGTCGAGATGAAGTAGTAGCCGTGGTCGTAGCCGGCGTGTCGCCGCAGCGTGAGCGGCTGGCCGACCTCGGCGCAGGCCACCTCCAGCAGCTCGGGCTTGAGCTGCTCCGCCAGGAATTTGTCGTCCAGCCCTTGGTCCACCAGGATGCCCGCGGGGTACGGTGGGCCCGACTGGCCGCGCATCAGCTCGCTCGCGTCGTGCGCGCGCCAGGCGGCGAGGTCCTGGCCCAGGTAGCCGCGAAAGGCCTTCTCCCCCCAGGGGCACTGCGTGGGCGCGCAGATCGGCGCGAAGGCCGAGAGCGTGCGAAAGCGCCCCGGATGCCGCAGCGCCAGCGTGAGCGCGCCGTGCCCACCCATGGAGTGGCCGAACAGGCCCAGGCGGGCGGCGTCCACCGGCAGCTCGCGTGCCAGGAGCGTGGGCAGCTCGTCAGCGACCCAGCTTTCCATGCGGTAGTGGGTCCGCCAAGGCGCTTCGGTCGCGTCCAGGTAGAAGCCCGCGCCCAGGCCGAAGTCCCAGTGCGCCGACTCGCCTTCCACGTTCGCGCCGCGCGGGCTGGTGTCGGGCGCGACCAGCACCAGGCCGAGCTCGGCCGCCACGCGCTGCGCACCCGCCTTGGCCATGAAGGTCTCTTCGGTGCAGGTCAGGCCCGCGAGGTACATCAGCGCGGCATGCGGCGCCGCGCCCTCGACCACGGCCGAGGGCGGCAGGAACACGGAAAACCGCATCGGCAGGCCGATGGCCTTTGAGTCATGGCGGCAGAACAGGACCACGCCGCCGAAGGCCGCGTGGCGGCTCAGGATCTCCATGGCGTGGCCCCGCTCAGTACTGGACGACCGCGCGGATGGACTCGCCGCGCTTCATCAGATCGAAACCCTCGTTGATGCGCTCCAGCGGCAGCGTGTGGGTGATGAGGTCGTCGATGTTGATCTTGTTCTCCATGTACCAGTCGACGATCTTCGGCACGTCGGTGCGGCCCCGCGCGCCGCCGAAGGCCGAGCCCTTCCACTGGCGGCCGGTGACCAGCTGGAAGGGGCGCGTGGAGATCTCCGCGCCCGCCTCGGCCACGCCGATGATGATGCTCTGGCCCCAGCCCTTGTGCGTGCACTCCAGCGCCTGGCGCATCACCTGCGTGTTGCCGATGCACTCGAAGCTGTAGTCGGCGCCGCCGTCGGTGAGCTGCACGATGGCGTCCACCACGTTGTCCACTTCCTGCGGGTTGATGAAGTGGGTCATGCCGAAGCGGCGGGCCATCTCCTGGCGCGCCGGGTTGATGTCGATGCCGATGATCTTGTCGGCGCCCACCATCTTCGCGCCCTGGATCACGTTCAGGCCGATGCCGCCCAGGCCGAACACCGCCACGTTGGCGCCGGCCTCCACCTTGGCCGTGAAGATCACCGCGCCGATGCCGGTGGTCACGCCGCAGCCGATGTAGCAGACCTTGTCGAAGGGCGCGTCGGGCCGGATCTTGGCCAGCGAGATCTCCGGGGCCACGGTGTAGTTGCTGAAGGTGCTGGTGCCCATGTAGTGGAAGATGGGTTTTCCGTCGAGGCTGAAGCGGCTGGTGCCGTCGGGCATCAGGCCCTTGCCCTGCGTGCCGCGAATGAGCTGGCACAGGTTGGTCTTGCGCGAGAGGCAGAACTTGCACTGCCGGCACTCGGGCGTGTAGAGCGGAATGACGTGATCGCCCTTTTTCAGCGTGCTCACGCCCGGCCCCACGTCCACCACCACGCCCGCACCCTCGTGGCCCAGGATGGCCGGGAAGATGCCTTCGGGGTCAGCGCCGGAGAGCGTGTAGTAGTCCGTGTGGCAGATGCCGGTGGCCTTGATCTCCACCAGAACTTCGCCGGCGCGCGGGCCTTCGAGCTCGACGGTTTCGATGGACAGGGGCTGGCCGGCCTGGAAGGCGACGGCGGCTCGGGTCTTCATGCGGGGGCCTTTCTCGTTCGCGGGAAAAGGGCCCGAGTGTCGCACCGGGCACGCGGCCGGTGGCCGATCAACGTACCAGGCTGAGCTTGTAGCTGAAGGTGTCGCCGCGGTAGAGCGCCGTCTCGAACTGCAGCGGCTGGCCATCCGCGCCGTGCAGCACGCGCTGCACGCGCAGCGCCGGTGCGCCGGGCTCGACCTTGAGCAGCCGCGCCTGCCGGGTCGGCGCGGGCACGGCGCTGATCTCCAGTTCCGCCTGGGCCACCGGGCGATCCAGCTCGGTCTCGAGCACGTCGATGTAGTCGCGCCCGGAGGCGTCGATGCGCAGCATGCGCTCGCCCAGGGCCCCGGGGAACCAGGCGATGTTCACCGACAGCGGCTCGCGCTCCAGGTAGCGCAGCGACGCGAGCTGCCAGGCCGTGCTGCCCCCCGGAAGGCGCAGCGCCCGCGCGGCCTCCGGCGAGGCGCGCAACTCCTTGACGGACAGCCGCCGGCTGTGCACCCGGCCCAGCCCGGCCAGCGCCTCGCCCAGGCCCTGCAGCCGCTGCAGGCTCTGCTGCGTTCGCGGCGCCGCGACGAAGGCGCCCTTGCCCTGCACCCGCACGATCAGGCCGTCCCGCTGCAGGTCGGCCAGCGCCTGGCGCACCGTGATGCGGCTGACCCCGTGCTCCGCGCTCAGCTCGCTCTCGGAGGGCAGCTTGTCATGCGGGACCAGCTGGCCCTGGAGGATGCGGTCGCGAAGCTGGTCGCGAAGTTGGGCATAGAGCGTGTGCATCAGGGTGGTGCGGGACGGCGGGAGACGGACGAATGGTAGCTGGCACGCGCATTGCTAAACCTGTCCTGACTTGTTATAACAGGTTGGCGGTGCTGGCAAGCAAGCCCGTCCCCGTGGACCCATTCGCAAAGGAATCGTGCCGTGAAATCGAGAACCTTCCTCAAGGCCTGCGCCGCCGGCGTGCTGGCCGTCGCCGCCCCGCTGGGCATTGCGCAGGCCTGGCCGGCCAAGCCCGTCACTGTCATCGTGCCCTTCGCACCGGGCGGGGGCGTGGATTCGACGGCTCGGCTGGTCATGAGCAAGCTCGCCGAGCAGATCAAGCAGCCGGTCGTGATCGAGAACGTGCCCGGCGCCTCCGGCACGATCGGCACCACGCGTGCCGCCAAGGCCCCGGCCGACGGCCACACGCTGCTGTTCGCCGTGGCCAGCCCGCTCAACGTCGCGCCCCTGGTCCAGCCGGCGGCCGTGCGCTACGACACCTTCAAGGACTTCACGCCGCTGGCCACCGTGGCCGTCGGGCCCTTCGTGCTGGTCGCGCGACGCGAGCTGCCGGTCGCCAGCACCGCCGAGCTGCTGAAGCTCGCGCGCAGCCAGCCGGGCAAGCTCACGGTCGGCACCGATGGCGTGGGCACCTCGCTGCACGTGACGTCCGAGCTGATCCAGCAGCGGGCCGGCATCAAGCTGCTGCACGTGCCCTACAAGTCCGGCCCGCAGGTGCTCACCGACGTCGGCGGCGGCCAGGTCGACCTGGCGGTGCTGCCGCTCACGCTGGCGCAGCCCTTCATCCGCGACGGCAAGGTGCGCGCCCTGGGCGTCACCAGCGCGGCGCGCTGGCCCGGGATGCCGGAGGTGCCGGCGCTGGCTGAAACCGCGGACCTGCGCGAGGTGAACGTCGAGTCCTGGCTGGGGCTCCTGGGCCCGGCCCAGCTGCCGCCCGCCACCGCCTCGGCCATCGTGGCCGCCGTGCAGGCCACCATGAAGGACCCCGACGTCGTGCGCAAGCTGGCCGAGATCGCCAACCGGCCCATGGTGCTGGAGCAGAAGGCCTTCGCGGACTACCTCCTGCGCGAGCGGCAGATGCTGCAGGAGGTGGTCACCCGCGCGCAGATCAAGGTGGAATGACGAAGACATGATGGGTCTTGATGGCGGCGTGCTGGCCAGTGCCGGCGCGGTCCTGCTGGCCGGCTGGCTGATCGGCGCCACCGGCATCGGCGGCGTGCTGGTGGTGCCGGCGCTGGTGAGCCTGCAGGGCATGCCCGCCGCGCAGGCCATCGCCGCCTCGGCCCTGGCCTTCGCCTTTCCCGGCATCGCCGCCTTGGTCGCGATGCGCCGCGGGGCGGGCACGGAAGCCGCCGCCGGGCCGGCCTTGCCGTGGCTGCCGCTGCTCGTCGGGTCCGCGCTCGGCGCGTTGGCGGGTGCCTGGCTCGTTCACCGCCTGCAGGCCGAGTGGCTGCTGATCGCGCTGGCGGCGCTGGCCATCGGCAGCGGCGTGCGGGGCCTGCGCGCGGGCGTGCCGGCCGAGCGCGATGCACCCGGCGTGGGCACCGGCCTCGGCGCGGCACTGGGCCTGGGTGTCGGCCTGGGCTCGGGCCTGACCGGCACCGGCGGGCCGGTGCTGCTCGTGCCCGCGCTCATGCTGCTGCGCCAGCCGCTCATGGCCACGGTGGTCGGGGCCCAGGCCATCCAGCTGCCGGTCGCGCTGGCGGCCACGCTGGGCCACGCGCAGGCCGCCCCCGTGGACCTGCGCCTCGCCCTGCTGCTGGGCCTGCTGCTGCTGGCCGGCTCGCTGGCCGGCCAGTGGGCAGGCCGTCGCATGGCCACGCGCCAGCTGCACACCGCCGTCTCGCTTCTCCTGCTCGCCACCGGCCTCTGGCTGGGGGCGCGCGCGCTCCTGTGACCCGACTCATCATGACCTTGCCCTCACCCGACCTCCTGCGCGCAGACACGCTGCTGCTCGAACCCGGACAACTGCTTCTGCCCGAGGGCCCGCAGCCGGACATGGCGGTGGTCGTCGCCCAGGGCCGCTTCACCTGCGTGGGGCCCAGGGAGCGCGTGCGCCAGCAGCATCCGCAGCTCACGCCCGTGCCGCTGCCCGACCGCCTGCTGATGCCGGGCCTGATCGACGCCCACACGCACCTCACCCAGGCGTTGGGCAAGTCGCTCGCCTTCGGCGAGCCGTCGGAGATCTTCCGCCGCATCTGGGTGCCCATGGAGCAGAGCCTGCGGCCGCGCGCGGCCTGGCTCAGCGCCAAGCTGGCGTCGCTGGAGGCACTGCGCGGCGGCTTCACGACGGTTGTCGACGCGGGCACCCGCTCCGAGGAGGGCCTGGACCAGATCGCTCAGGCCGTGCGCGAGGCGGGCATCCGCTGCGTGCTGGCGCTGACCTGCAATGACCTGGGGCACCCCGAGGGCGACGCCGCGTTCGACACGCTCTCGCGGCGGGCCGCACAGCACCTCGCGCGCTTCGAGGACGACCCGCTGGTGCACCCGTCGGTGGCCGTCTCCATTCCCGAAGTCGCCACCGACCGCATGCTGCGGCACCTGGCCGGCCTGGCGCGCGAGTCCGGCCGCCTGTTCCAGACCCATGCCAACGAACACCTGGTGGCCGTGGAGCGCTCGCTGGTCGCGCGCGGGCTGCGGCCCATCGAGCTGCTGGCCGAATGCGGCGCCCTCAATGCCTGCACGCTGCTGGCCCACGCCACTCTGCTCACGCCCTCGGAGCTGGGCCTGCTGTGCGAGCACGGCGCCGCCGTGGCCTACAACCCCGTCGCCTCGCAGTGGAAGGGCAACGCCGTGCTGGACGCGCTGCAGCTGCACGAGCGCGGCGTTCCCTTCGCGCTCGGCACCGACGGCACGCGCTATGACGGCCTGCGCCTGATGGACGCGGCCGAGGCCACGCAGCGCATCGCCTACGGCCTGGCGCGTGGCGATTCGTCCTGCGGCGGCGGCTGGATGTGGCTGGACCACGCCACCCACCGCGCGGCCGAAGCCTGCGGCCTCGCGCAGGTCACCGGCCGCATCGCCGAAGGACTGGCCGCGGACTTCCTCCTGCTGGACCTGGACGTGCCGGAAATGCAGCCGAGCTGGGATTTGAGCTGGGAGTTGGTGCGCCTGGCTGACCGCGGCCAGATCGACGCCGTCTTCGTGCAGGGCGCACTGCGCCTGTGGCGCGGCTGGCCGACCGACTGGGACGCCCGCGCGCTCATGGCCGAGGTGCGCGAGGTGGCGCGCGAGGACATCGCGCGCGCACCGATCCAGCGCGTGCACCGCACCGCCGACGTGCATCGCAGGCACGCAGGGGGATAGCATCCGCGGATGAGACAAAGACAAGAACACATGGACACCCTGGCCATCACGCTCGTGCTGGCCAGCTGCCTCTTCTGGGGCTTCCAGCAGATCCTCATCAAGGTCACCGTGGCCGAGGTGCCGCCGCTGTGGCAGGCCGGGCTGCGGTTCATGGGGGCCACCGCGGTGCTGTGGGCCTGGTGCCTGTGGCGCCGCATTCCCCTGTTCGGCCGCGACGGCACGCTGGGGGCGGGCCTGCTCGCCGGGCTGCTCTTCGCCGGCGAGTTCACCTGCATCTACCTGGGCCTGCGCGACACCACCGCCTCGCGCCTGACGGTCTTCCTCTACACCGCGCCCTTCGTGGTGGCCCTGCTGCTGCCGCGCCTGGTGCCCACGGAGCGCCTGCGCGGGCTGCAGTGGCTGGGGCTGGTGCTGGCCTTCGGCGCGGTGGCCCTGGCCTTCAGCGAAGGCTTCGGCGACCCGGCCGCCGGGCCCCACCAGCTGCGCGGCGACACGCTGGGCCTGCTCGCGGGCCTGCTGTGGGGCGTGACCACCCTGGTCATTCGCAGCAGCAAGCTCGTGACCGTGAACGCCGAGAAGATCCTCTTCTACCAGGTGGCCGTGACGGCAGCGGTCGCGCCGGCGCTGTCGCTGGCCATCGGCGAGCGCTGGTCGCTCTCGTACTCGGGCCTGGCCTGGGGCTCCATCGCGCTGCAGACGCTGGTGGGCGCCTTCGCCAGCTATCTCGCCTGGATGTGGCTGCTGCGGTACTACCCGGCGACCAAGCTGTCGTCCTTCACCTTCATCACGCCCGTGTTCGCGCTGGTGCTCGGCGTGGCGCTGCTCGGGGAGCCGCTCACGCTGCAGCTGGTGGTGGCGCTCGTCGGCGTGGCCGCGGGCATCGTGCTGGTGAACCGGAAACCGTCCGTGGCGGCGGCACCGGCGCAACGCTCAGGTTGAGGTGCCTTCGCGCTGTCGCGCGTAGGCGAGGTACCAGTCCAGGCAGCCCGGGTTGGCCATCGCGTCCCGGTTCACCACCTTCTCCAGTGGTTGGCCCAGCAGCAGCTTCTTGATCGGCAGCTCCTGCTTCTTGCCCGAGAGCGTGCGCGGGATCTCCGGCGCCTGCACGATCTCGTCGGGCACGAAGCGCGGCGAGAGCGCATTCTTCACCGCGGCGGCGATGCGGGCCTTGAGCGGCTCGTCGAGCGCCAGCCCCGGGCGCAGCACCACGAAGAGCGGCATCCAGCTCGGGCGCCCCAGCACTTCCAGGTCCACCACCAGCGAATCGAGCACCTCGGGCAGCGCCTCCACCGCGGCGTACAGCTCGCTGGTCCCCATGCGCAGGCCGTGCCGGTTCAGCGTGGCGTCGCTGCGGCCATAGATGATGCAGCCGCCCTCCGGCGTGATGCGCAGCCAGTCCCCGTGGCGCCACACGCCGGGGTAGGTGTCGAAGTAGCTGGCGAGGTAGCGACGGTGGCCTTCGTCGTTCCAGAAGTACAGCGGCATGCTCGGAATGGGCCGCGTGCACACCAGCTCGCCCACCTCGTCGATCACGGGCTGGCCCGCTTCGTTCCAGGCCTCCACGGCGCAGCCGAGCAGGCGGCACTGCATCTGCCCCGGCACCTGCGGCAGCTCGCGGTGGCCGCCGATGAAGGCGCCGGCAAAGTCGGTGCCGCCGGAGATGTTGCACCACCAGATGTCCTCCACGCCCAGGGCCTGGAACTGCTGCGTGCCCCAGCGCTGCACGTCCTCGGACAGGGGCGAGCCGGTGGTGCCGAGGGCCCGCACGCGCGCCAGCGCCGGCAGGCCGGAGAGCGACACGCCCGCCTTCATGCAGCTGGCGAAGAAGGCCGCGCCGGCGCCGAAGAAGGTGACGCCGGTCTCGGCCGCGAAGCGCCACAGGGTGGTCCAGTCGGGCGCGTCGCGCGGGCCGGCGGGACTGCCGTCGTAGATGCAGCAGGTGCTGCCATTGAGCAGGCCCGCCACTTGCGCGTTCCACATCACCCAGCCCGTGGAGCTGTACCAGTGGAATCGCTCGCCGAAGCTGTTGGGCGCGTAGCTGCAGCCCACGTCGTTGTGCAGGCAGCCCAGGGTTAGCGCCACCAGCACGGTGCCGCCATGGCCATGGACGATGGGCTTGGGCAGGCCCGTGGTGCCGCTGGAATAGACGATCCACAGCGGATGGTCGAAGGGCAGCCACAGGGGCTCGAAGGCCGCCGTGTCGGCATCGTCGCGGGCCAGCACCGCCGCCAGGTCCGCGTGCTCGCCGAGCACCTGCGCGTCCGCGCCCAGCTCGCGGTGCAGCAGCACATGGCGCACGCTCGGCAGCTCGGCGCGCAGGCGGGCCACCACCTCCGTGCGGTCCAGGTCGCGGCCGCCGTGGTGGACGCCGTCGCAGGCGATCAGCACCGTGGGCTCGATCTGGCGGAATCGGTCCAGCACCGCCGGGGCGCCCATGTCGGGCGCGCACAGGCTCCACACGGCGCCGATGCTCGCGGCGGCGAGGAAGGCGATGGCCGTCTCGGGCACGTTGGGCAGGTAGGCCGCGATGCGGTCGCCGGGCCGCACGCCCTGCGCCTGCAGGTGCAGGGCCAGCGCGGCCACCTGCCGCTGCAGCTCGGGCCAGGACAGCTCGCGGTGATGGCCGCGTTCGTTGCGGCTCACGAGCGCCGGCAGGCCTGCGGCGCCCGCGGCCTGCACGTGGCGCAGCACCTGGCGCGGGTAGCTCGCCTGCGCCCCCTCGAACCAGCGGGCGCCCGGCATCTTCGCGTCGGCCAGCACGCTTCGGTGGGGCGTGGGCGAGCGCAGGTCGAAGTACTCCCAGATGCTTTGCCAGAACGCCGGCAGGTCCTCCACCGACCAGCGCCAGAGCGCGTCGTAGTCGTCGAAGCGCAGGCCCTTGTGGGCGGCGAGCCAGTCCTGGTACAGGCGGATCTGCGGGCGAAAGGGTCGGTTGGAGGCGGTCGGTCCTGGCATGGAGCGCAGCCTAATTGCGACGCGGGCCGGCCGCCATGCTGGATTTCCTGGGCCGGCGCTTGAGCCCCCCTGCCGACCCGCCTTAACATTGCTCCTCTTTTAATAGCGAGGAGAAGCAGCATGGGGATGTTCAGCTGGGTCGAGCGGCCCTCGGGGGTGCTCGCGCAGGGCGGGGTGATCGGGCCGGACGAGCGCCTGCCCTGGGCGCAGACGGCCGTCATGGGCGTGCAGCACGTGATCGCCATGTTCGGCGCCACCGTGCTGGCGCCGCTCCTGATGGGGTTCGACCCGAACGTGGCCATCCTCATGAGCGGCGTGGGCACGCTCATCTTCTTCCTCATGACCGGCGGCAAGGTGCCCAGCTACCTGGGTTCCAGCTTCGCCTTCATCGGCGTGGTGATAGCGGCCACGGGCTACACGGGGCAGGGGCTGAACCCGAACATCGGCGTCGCGCTGGGCGGGATCATCGCCTGCGGCGTCCTGTACTTCGTGATCGGCGCCGTGGTCCATGCCTCCGGCACGGGCTGGGTGGAACGCTTCATGCCGCCGGTGGTCACCGGCTCGGTGGTCGCCGTCATCGGCCTGAACCTCGCCGGCATTCCCATCAAGAACATGGCGCCGACCAGCTTCGACGCCTGGATGCAGGCCCTGACCTTCGTCTCGGTGGCGGTGGTGGCGGTGTTCACGCGCGGCATGGTGCAGCGCCTGCTGATCCTGGTGGGCCTGATCGTGGCCAGCATCCTCTATGCCGTGCTCACCAACGGCCTGGGGCTGGGCAAGCCGCTGGACTTCTCGGGCATCGCCGCCGCCCCGTGGTTCGGCCTGCCGAACTTCGCCGCGCCGGTCTTCAGCCCGCAGGCCATGCTGCTCATCGCGCCGGTGGCCATCATCCTGGTGGCCGAGAACCTGGGCCACATCAAGGCCGTCACGGCCATGACCGGGCGCAACCTGGACGTGTACATGGGCCGCGCCTTCATGGGCGACGGCGTGGCCACGGTGGTCAGCGGCGGCGTCGGCGGCACGGGCGTGACCACCTATGCCGAGAACATCGGCGTCATGGCCGCGACCAAGATCTACTCCACCGCCATCTTCCTGGTGGCCGCGCTCATCGCCATCGTGCTGGGCTTCTCGCCCAAGTTCGGCGCCGTGATCCAGGCCATCCCGCTGCCGGTGATGGGCGGCGTGTCCATCGTGGTCTTTGGTCTCATCGCCATCGCCGGCGCGCGCATCTGGGTGGAGAACAAGGTCGATTTCTCCGACAACCGCAACCTCATCGTGGCCGCCATCACGCTGGTGCTGGGCACGGGCGACTTCACGCTGCGCTTCGGCGGCTTTGCCCTCGGCGGCATCGGCACCGCCACCTTCGGCGCCATCCTGCTGTGGGCCGTGCTCGGCCGCGGCCGGCCGTCCGCCGCCACCGCCGCGGCCGGCGATGCGCCGGTTCGCTAACATCGCCCCTCATGCGCATCTGGACCCATCCCATCTCCATCGAGCTGCTCACCGAGAGCCACCGCAACACCGCGCCCGAGCGGCTCGGCATGGAGTTCCTGGAGGTCGGCGACGACTTCATCCGCGGCCGCGTTCCCGTGGACGAGCGCACGCGCCAGCCCTATGGCCGCCTGCACGGCGGCGTGAGCGTGGTGCTGGCCGAGACGCTGGGCTCCTGCGGCGCGGCCTACAGCTGCCCGCCCGGCCACCAGGTGGTGGGGCTGGACATCAACGCCAACCACCTGCGCGGGCCCACCGAAGGCTGGGTCACGGGCATCACGCGGCCGGTGCACATCGGCCGCAGCACGCAGGTGTGGCAGATCGACATGCAGGACGACCAGGGGCGCCTGACCTGCGTGTCGCGGATCACGATGGCGGTGTTGTCGCCGCGCTAGAAGGTGCGAATGAATCTCCTTTGCGACCCGATCTGGCGCCTGCGCTTCTCGCCGTACCCAGGTACGGCTGCGATGCTCCGCGCCACCTCGGGCCGCTCGCTACGATTCCTTCACACCTTCTAAGCCTCAGCCTCAGCCTCAGCCCCTGGCCAGCCTTTCGCTGCGCCAGTACACGTCGTCCCCGCCGTCCATCCGGTTCAGGACGCGCGCCAGCACGAAGAGCAGGTCCGACAGGCGGTTGAGGTACTGCCGGGGCGCCTCGCGCAAGGGCTCGGCGGCGCCCACCGCCACCACCGCGCGCTCGGCGCGCCGGGCCACCGTGCGGCATACATGCGCCTGCGCCGCCGCGCGCGTGCCGGCCGGGAGGATGAATTCCTCCAGCTTGGGCAGGCGGGCGTTGTGCTCGGCCAATGCCTCGTCCAGCGCCAGCACCGCATCGTCCTTCAGCAGCTCGAAACCCGGGATCGACAGCTCGCCGCCGAGGTTGAACAGCTCGTGCTGCACCTGCACCAGCAGCTCACGCACGCCCTCGGGCATGGCTTCGCACAGCAGCAGGCCGATGTGGGAATTGAGCTCGTCCACGTCGCCCAGCGCCTGGATGCGCGGGCTGTCCTTGGGCACGCGGGTGTTGTTGCCCAGGCCGGTCGTGCCGTCGTCCCCGGTACGGGTGGCGATCTGGGTCAGGCGTTTGCCCATGGCGGCTCCTTCTGTGGTGGCAGGCACAAGCCGGCATTGTCGCCCGCGCGCGGCGGGCCTCGTCCTACGCGCGCTTGCTCGGCACGCCCATGGTCCGCGCCGGGGCGCTCGGAGAGCATGAGTGATCAGCCCGCCTGTCGGGCAGGAGAAAGCCATGCGTGTGAACCTCATCCGAAGCACTGTCGCCGCCGCGGCCCTGGTCGGCGCTGCGGCCGCGCTGGCGCAGCCGGCCGCCGTGCGGCCCGCACCCAGCGTAGGGGGTGGCCCCGTGACCATCGGCAGCCCGGGCGTGGTCACGCCCGGCGCACCGGCGCCGGCGGGGCTGCCTTCGCCGTCCCCTTTCCCGGGCGGGCTCAACTCGCCGATCCAGGGCAACCTGCCTTCGCCCATCCAGGGCACGCTGCCCTCGCCCATTCCCGGCAGCCTGCCGTCCCCGCAACCCTTCCCGGGTGGCGTGCCCTCGGGCGCCATCCTGCCGCCGGGCGTGCCCGATCCGGGCACGGGCGTGGTGACGCCGCCAGTGGGCGCAGCGCCCGTGGCGGTGCCTGGAGTGGACCCCGGCATGGGTGTCGGCGTCGGGGTGGGCGGCGGTGGATCGCGCGTCCCGGTGGCGCCGCCCGCCACGGCCACCCTGGGCGGCGCCGGCTCGCGGGCCGTCCCCGCGCCCCTGCCGCCCTACACGGCGGTGGACATCGCCCGCTCCTTCCTCGGGGCGGACACGGACCGCGACGACGAGCTCACCCGGGCCGAGGCGCAATTCCTCACCGTCGCGCCCATGAGCTTCGAGCAGATGGACCGCGACGGCAACGGGCGGGTGACGCGCTTCGAGTACCAGGACGCCATGGGTCAGTAGGCCGCGCTGGCGCGGGGCCGGGTGCGCTGGACGCTTGCGGCGGACTAAACTGCCGCCGTCGCCCGCGTGCGCCGATTGCAGAAGGACCCCCATGAACGCTCCCACCGATCTCACGCATTTCGTTCCCGAGGTGCAGCCGCGTCCCGTGCCGCAAGCCCTGCTGGAGGCCCTGCAGGCGCGCTTCGGCGCGCAGTGCTCCACCGCCATGGCGGTGCGCGAGCAGCATGGCCGGGACGAGTCGTCCTTCAGCGTCCCGCCGCCGGCGGCCGTGGTCTTTGCCGAGTCCACGCAGGACGTGGCCGATGCGCTCTCCCTGGCGCAGCAGTACGAGGTGCCGGTCATCCCCTTCGGCGTCGGCTCCTCGCTGGAGGGTCACCTGCTGGCGGTGCAGGGCGGCATCAGCATCGACCTGGGCCGCATGAACCGCGTGCTCGCGGTCAACGCCGAGGACCTCACCGTCACCGTGCAGCCGGGCGTCACGCGCAAGCAGCTCAACGAAGAGATCAAGAGCACGGGCCTGTTCTTCCCCATCGACCCCGGCGCCGACGCCAGCCTCGGCGGCATGTGCGCCACGCGCGCGAGCGGCACCAATGCCGTGCGCTACGGGACCATGCGCGAGAACGTGCTGGCGCTGGAAGTGGTCACCGCCAGCGGCGAGGTGATCCGCACCGGCACGCGGGCGCGCAAGTCCTCGGCCGGCTACGACCTCACGCGCCTGTTCGTCGGCAGCGAGGGCACGCTGGGCGTCATCACCGAGATCACGCTGCGCATCTACCCGCTGCCCGAGGCCATTTCGGCGGCGGTGTGCTCCTTCCCCAGCATCGAGGCGGCGGTGCGCACCACCATCCAGGTCATCCAGCTGGGCGTGCCCATCGCCCGCGTGGAGCTGATCGACCAGCACACGGTGCGCATGGTCAACGCGCACAGCAAGCTGGGCCTGCGCGAGCAGCCCATGCTCCTCATGGAGTTCCACGGCTCGCCCGCGAGCGTGAAGGAGCAGGCCGAGACGGTGCAGGAGATCGCGGCCGAGTTCGGCGGCACGGCCTTCGAGTGGGCCACCACGCCCGAGGAGCGCACGCGCCTGTGGACCGCGCGGCACAACGCCTACTTCGCCGCGATTCAGTCACGCCCGGGCTGCCGCGCCATCTCCACCGACACCTGCGTGCCCATCTCGCGCCTGGCCGACTGCCTGCTCGACTCCGTCGAGGAAGCCGACGCCAGCGGCATCCCCTACTTCCTCGTGGGCCACGTGGGCGACGGCAACTTCCACTTCGGCTACCTGCTGAACCCGGACGACCCGCGCGAGCGCGAGGTTGCCGAAGGCCTGAACCAGACCCTGGTCGCACGCGCCCTGCGCCTGGGCGGCACCTGCACCGGCGAGCACGGCGTGGGCCTGCACAAGATGGGCTTCCTGGTGGACGAGGCGGGCGCCGGCGCGGTGGAGATGATGCGGACCATCAAGCGGGCGCTGGACCCGAAGAACATCATGAATCCGGGGAAGATTTTTTCGCTCTGATGTTCTCGACGAACAGCGATCCCAGACCTCGGTCGGGCTGAGCGTTTATCCACCGCGGGGCCAAGGCCCCGGTGGAAGACATCGCCAATCAAACACATCCGTTCGGGCGATCACCGCTTCCTCATCCCCAGCCACATCACCGCCCCCACCACCACCAGCGCCCCCAGCACCTGCACCGGGGCGATGGCCTGGCCCAAGATCAGCCAGGCGAGCACCAGGGCGAACACCGGCTCGACGTTCATGATGGCCGAATTGCCGACCACGCCCAGCTTGGGCAGCACGGTGAACATGATGGTGAAGGCCGTGCCGAAAAGGGCGGTGAGGGCGGCCAGTCCGCCCCATCCGGCGGGTGCGGTGGGCAGGTGGAAGCCACCCTGGGCCGCGACGGTCGCCAGGCCCACGAGGCCGGCGATGGCCATGGTGGTGGCGGTGCGCACGCGGCCGTCCACGTCGCCGGCTTCGTGCTGCGTGATCACCAGGGCGAGGCCGAATACCGCCGCGGCCGTGAGGGCGAAGGCCACGCCGGCTCCGATGCGCGCCCACTGGCCGCCTGCGCCCAGACCCGAGGCGGCGCCGAAGACGTCCAGCGCGAGGGCCAAGCCGAAAAGGATTACCGGCATGGCCATGAGCGTCGCGCGCTCGGGCCGGTGGCGGTACACCAGCGCGGCCCAGAACGCCGTCCAGAGCGGATAGGTGTTGAAGGCCAGCAGCGCCAGCGCCACCGGCAGCCGCGCGACCGAGGAGTAGAGGCACAGGCTCTGCACCCCGATCAGCAGGCCGACCGCCGGCAGCATTCGCTTGTGGCGGGCGGTGAAGCGCGGGCGCACCCGCTGTGCCAGCACGACGGCCGTCACGACGCCGGCGGTGACGAAGCTGCGGAACACCACGGCCGTTGCCACATCCACGCCGTTGTTGAAGGCGATGCGCGCGGCCACGTGGTTAGCGCCCATCATGAGCGCGATGAGCAGCAGGGTCGCGAAGGCCGCGCCACTCAGGGCGCGCAGCGGCGGGGCGGTGGCGCTCACGGATAGAGCCCGCGCACGCGCGCATGCAGGCGCGCCAGGCCGAGCAATGCGTCGGAGAAAGGCGTGGGCACGCTGGTCAGGCGGCCGATCTCCTGCACCACGGTGACCAGCGCGTCGAGTTCCACGGCGCGGCCGGCTTCCACGTCCTGCAGCATGGAGGTCTTGAAGGCGCCCAGCTTCATCGTGACCTGGTGCCGGTCCTCCGGTTCTTGCTCGATGGGGATGCCGATGCGGTGGCCGATCTCGCGCGCTTCCAGCATCACGCGCGAGATGAACTCGCGCACCTGCGGGTCGGCCAGGATGCGGTCCGTGGTGGCGCCGGTGATGGCGCTGACCGGATTGACGGTCATGTTGCCCCAGAGCTTGTACCAGGCGTCCTTCTGGATCTGCTCGGACAGCTGCACCTCCAGGCCGGCTTGCTGCAGCAGATCGACCAGGGCGCGCACGCGCGCCGTCTTCTCCCCCGAAGGCTCGCCCACGATCAGGCGCTTGCCGAAGTGGTGCTGCACGTCCCCCGGACCCTTGAGCGAGCAGCTCGCGTGAACCACGCAGCCGATGATGTGCCGCGCGGGGATGCAGCGCGCGATCTCGCCGCCCGGGTCCACCGACTCCAGATGGCTGCCGGCCAGCGCGCCGCCGAAGCCGTCGAAGAACCACCAGGGCACGCCGTTCATGGCGGTGAGGACGAGGGTCTGCGGCCCGAGCAGCGGAGCGATGTGACGCGCGACCTCCGCCATGGCCGGCGCCTTCACGGCGATGACCACGAGGTCCTGCACGCCCAGGGTTGCCGGCGATTCGCTCGCCTCGACCGGAACTGCGAACGATTCGCCGCCGCTGGCAAGGCGCAGTCCGTGCTCGCGCAGCGCGGTGAACGTTGCGCCGCGCGCGACCACGCTCACGGGGGTTCCCGCGCGCGCCAGCGTCGCACCGATCCAGCCGCCGATGGCGCCGGCGCCGTAGATGCAGGTCTTCATCGTGTCACTGCTTGTAGGAGGGGTCGATGCGCTCCACGCGCCGCACCAGCGCGTCGAACACGTCCTGGCCGGCGCCGAAGCGCGTGTCCCATTGCAGCGCGTCGCGCGTGGTCTTGCGCACCACGTCCTCGGGCACGGGGATCGCGGGGCCGAGCGTGGCCTGCGCCAGCTGGATCTCGCAGGCGCGGTTCAGCGTCCACAGCCGCACGAAGCACAGGGGCAGCGAGGGCGCCCAGGCGAGCAGGCCATGATTGCGAAGGATCACCAGCGGCTTGTCGCCGATGGCTGCGAGCAGGCGCGGCGCCTCGTCGGCGTGCACGGTGATGCCTTCGAAGTCGTGGTAGGCCACCATGCCGCCGACCTGCGCCGAATAGAAGTTGTTCTGCGCCAGGCCGCCGGCGGTGCAGGCCACCGCCACCCCGGCGGTGGTGTGCGTGTGCATGACGCAGTGCGCCTCGGGCAGGTGCTCGTGGATGGCCGAGTGCACCGTGAAGCCGGCCGGGTTCACGCCCCAGGGGCTGTCCTCGATCTTGTTGCCCTGCACGTCGATCTTCACCAGGTTGCTGGCCGTCACTTCCGAGTAGTGCAGCCCGAAGGGGTTGATCAGGAAGTGCTTGCGGCCGCCCGTCACGCTGTCCGGCAGGCGCACGGTGATGTGGTTGTAGATCATCTCCGTCCACCCCAGCATGTCGAACACGCGGTAGCAGGCGGCCAGCTGGACGCGGGCCTGCCATTCGTCGGGGTGCATGGTGGCGGTGGGTTGGGCCATGGCGTTCATGGTTTCCTCGTGGGTTGGCAAGGGATTCAGGACTCGTCGCGCAGCCACACCACGCCGCCCGAGTGGGTGACGGCGCCCTGGTGGCTGGGCCGCACGGTGGCGGCGTACTTTTCCAGCAGGCCGCCGCGCGGCGTGGGTCGGGGCCTGCGTTCGGCCAGGCGCGCCTGGATCTGCGCGTCGCTCAGCGCGACGCGGATGCTGCGCGCCTCGGGGCGGGCATCGATGTGGACCGTATCGCCGTCACGCAGGGCGGCGATCGGGCCGCCCTCGGCGGCCTCGGGGCCGGCATAGCCGATGCACAGTCCCCGCGTCGCACCCGAGAAGCGGCCGTCGGTCAGCAGGGCCACGCGGTCGCCCATGCCCTGGCCATAGAGCAGCGCGGTGATGCCCAGCATCTCGCGCATGCCGGGGCTGCCCTTGGGGCCTTCGTTGCGCACGACCAGCACGTCGCCGGCTTGGTAGCGTCGGTGCTGCACGGCGGCCTGCGCCTCCTCTTCGCTTTCGAACACGCGGGCCGGTCCGCTGAAGACCAGCGTGGCCAGGCCCGCGGTCTTGAGCAGCGCGCCGTCGGGGCAGAGGTTGCCCTTGAGCACCGCCACGCCGCCCTCGCGGGCGCGGGCGTTCTCGATGCGCCGCACCACCTCGCCGTCGGGCTCGGCCGCTCCTTCCAGCGCCTGGGCCAGGGTCTGGCCGGTGAAGGTGAGCGCATCGCCGTGGAGGAAGCCGCCGCGCAACAGCTCGCGCAGGATGACCTGCGCACCGCCGATCTCGTGCACGTCGCGCGCATGGAAGCGTCCGCCGGGGCTCAGGTCGCCGATCAGCGGTGTGCGCGCGAAGACCTCGGCCACGTCGTCCAGGTGGAACTTGATGCCCGCCTCGTGCGCGATGGCCGGCAGGTGCAGCGCGGCGTTGGTCGAGCCGCCCGTGGCGGACACCACCGCGCAGGCGTTCTCCAGCGCCTGGCGCGTGACCACGTCGCGCGGCAGGGGGCCGTCGCCGGCCACGGCCTTCATCAGTGCGCGGGCCGCGCGGCGCAGCATGGGGGCGCGCTCGCTGTACACCGCCGGGATCATGGAGGAGCCGATCGGCGCGAGGCCCAGGGCCTCGGACACCATGCCCATGGTGTTGGCCGTGAACTGGCCCGCGCAGGCGCCCGTGGTCGGAATGCAGGAATGCGTGACGGCGGCGAGTTCCTCGGTGCTGGCGGTGCCGGCCAGCACTTTGCCGATCGTCTCGTAATTGTGGACCGCGTTGATGTCCTGGCCCGCCAGGCGCCCGGGTAGCGCCGCGCCGCCGTGCACGAACACGCCCGGCACGTTGCAGCGCACGATGCCCATCATCAACCCGGGGAGGTTCTTGTCGCAGGCCCCGATGGCGAAGATGCCGTCCCACTGGTGGCCGCGCGTGGAGGCCTCCACGCTGTCGGCGATCAGCTCGCGGGAGATCAGCGAGAAGCGCATGCCCGAATGCGCCATGGTGAGGCCGTCGGAGACCGAGACCACCGGGCACTCGTGCGGGGTGCCGCCGGCGGCGTAGATGCCGGTCCTGGCGTGCTGGGCCTGATCGCGCAGGTTGGCGTTGCAGGGGCTCATCTCGCCCCCGGTATGGAACACGCCGACGTGCGGCCGGGCGATGTCCTCGTCGTCCTGGCCCAGGGCGTGCAGGAAGCCGCGCGCGCTGGCGCGCAGCAGGCCCTCGTGCATGGTGGCCGAGCGCAGGCGGGGCTTGTCCGTCATGGCGCACTTCCTGCAGGCTGCGCCTTGAACTTCGCGGCCAGCGCACTGGTGGCGCGCGCGAGCAGGTAGGTGTCCACGCCCACCGCGACGAAGGTGGCCCCGAGCGCGAGGTAATGCGGCGCCAGCGTGTCGTCCACGGTCAGGATGCCCGCGGCCTTGCCGGTGCGCACGATGCGGCGGATGGCGTCGTCCACCGCTGCGCGCACCTCCGGATGGCCCGCATTGCCGGTGTGCCCCAGCGAGGCCGCAAGGTCCGCGGGCCCGACGAAGACGCCGTCCACGCCGTCGATGGCGGCGATGGCCTCGATGTTGTCCAGCGCGGTCCGGCTCTCCACCTGCATCAGCAGGCACACCTGCTCGTTGGCCTCGTGGGCATAACGCGGGTAGCGGCCCCAGCGCGAGGCGCGTGCACCGCCCAGGCCGCGCAGGCCCGCGCCCGGGTAGCGGCTCGCGCGCACGATGGCTGCCGCCTGCTCGGGCGTGTCCACCATGGGCACCAGCAGGCTCGTGTAGCCGATGTCCAGGTACTGCTTGATCAGCGTCTGGCCGACCTCGCCGTGGCCCATGGGCACGCGCGCGACGGCGTGCGAGCCGGGGTAGCCCGCGATGGCCTGGGCCTGGTGCAGCATGGTCTGCAGGTCGTTGGGCGAATGCTCGCCATCGACCAGCAGCCAGTCGAAGCCGGCGCCGGCGCAGATCTCGGCGGTGTAGCCGTTGGCCAGGCCGAGCCACAGGCCGATCTGGGCGCGCTTGTCGGCCAGGGCCTGCTTGAAGGGATTGACGGGCGTTTGCATGGGCGCTTACTCGAAATGGAAACTGAAGCGGCCGAGGGGGCCGTAGTCGGCCTCGAAGCGGTCGCCGGCCTTGGCGGCCACGGGCCGCGTGAACGAGCCGGCCAGCACCACCTGCCCGGGCTCCAGGCACTCGCCCCAGGGCGCGAGCTTGCCGGCCAGCCAGGCCACGCCGATGGCCGGGTGGCCCTGCACGCCGGCGGCCAGGCCCGTTTCCTCCACCACGCCGTTGACGCGCAGGATGGCGCCGCACCAGGGCAGGTCCACCTCGCGCGGGGCCACGCGGCGCCCCCCCAGCACGATGCCGGCGTTGGCGGCGTTGTCGCTGATGGTGTCCTGCACGCGTCGCATGGCCTTGGTGTGGCGGTCGAACTGCTCGATGCGCGAGTCGATGATCTCGACGGCCGGCTGCACGTAGTCGGTGGCGTCCAGCACGTCGTCCACCGTGAGGCCCTCGCCCTGCAGGCGCTGCTTGAGCACGAAGGCCAGCTCCACCTCCACGCGCGGGGCGATGAAGCGCTGCATGGGCAGCGCGCCGGGCTCGAAGAACATGTCGTCCACCAGGGTGCCGAAGTCCGGCTCGTCGATCTGGCTGGAGATCTGCATGGCGCGCGAGGTCAGGCCGATCTTGTGGCCGCGCACGCGGCGGCCCTCGGCCAGCTTCATCTTCACCCAGGCGCGCGAGACGGCATAGCCGTCCTGCAGCGTCATCTGCGGGTGGCGCTTGCTGAAGTGCTCCACCTGCACGCGGGTTTTTTCGCTCTGGTGCAGTTCGGCGGCGAGTTGCTCGATGAGGTCGGCGGCGAGGGTCATGCGGCTTTGTTGAAGAGGGGGTGCAGGGTGCTGTGCTTGGCGTCGTACACCTGGCCGGGGCTTTCGTCCACGTTCACGGTGATGCCGATCAGCTCGCGCTCGAAGATGGGCGCGAAGTGCGCCTTCACCGTCTGCAGCAGGGCGTCGCCGGCCGCCTGCTTCACGGCGTCGCTGCGGCCCGCGGCCATGCGCAGGTTCAGGTACATGAAGGCGTAGTCGCCGCGGCCGTCGGCCACCGCGTAGTGCGCGGCGGGGTAGGCCAGCACGCGCGTGCCGCCCGTGGGAAAGACCTGCTTGCCGGCCTCGTCGCGCACCGACAGCATGGTGTCGGCGAGCGCGCGGCACAGGGCCGTGAGGTCGGTCTTGGGCTCGATGTTGGGCGTGTAGAGGATCACCAGGTGCGGCATGGCGGCGTGCTTCTCAGAGGCGGCTGCTGATGGCCGTGTAGCCCTCGGCCGAGGAGGCCTGGGCCCGCGGGATGGCGGCGCCGGTCTGCGGCGTGACGGGGAAGATGGCGTTGATCTGCCCGGTGCCGGAGGCGCCGAAGTAGGGCGTCACGATCTCGGCGTGGCCGTCATAGTCGGACCAGCCCAGGGCGCCCAGCAGCATGGCGGTGTCGTGCATGAAGCCTTCGCCGTGGCCCTTGGCGGCGTACTCGGGCAGCATGCCGCAGAAGGTCTTCCAGTCGCCGGCCTGCCACATGCGGATCACGTCCCGGTCCAGTGCTTCCAGGAAGGGGCTCCAGATCTTGAAGCCGAACTCGGGGGCGAGGCCGTTCTGCGCGAAGCGGTGCGAGAGCGACCCGCTGGCGAGCACGGCCACCGTGCCGTCGTACTCGTCCTCGATGGCGCGGCGGATGGCCCAGCCCAGGCGCGCGCTGTCGTTGAGGTAGTGCGCCATGCACAGCGCCGAGACCGACACCACCTTGAAGTGCTGGTCGGCATTCATGTAGCGCATGGGCACCAGCGTGCCGTACTCGGGGTTGAGCGTGGTCGCGTCGTGCGCCAGTGTCTCGACGCCCATGTCGTTGGCCACCCGCGCCATGGCCTGGCCGAGCACCGGGTTGCCGGAGAACTCGAAGGTCATATTGCTGATGAAGTGCGGCAGCTCGTTGCTGGTGTACAGGCCCTTCCAGTGCGGCGCGCAGTTGATGTGGTAGTTGGCGTTGACCAGCCAGTGCGTGTCGAACACCACGATGGTGTCCACGCCGAGTTCACGGCAGCGGCGGCCGATCTCGACGTGACCGTCGATGGCGTCCTGGCGCGAGCCCTTGCGGGGGCCGTCGATCTCGCTGAGGTACATCGACGGAACGTGGGTGATCTTGGCGGCGAGGGCGAGCTTACCCATGATGAACTCCCGAAAGATATTGAAGCCCTCCCCTCGAGGGGAGGGTTGGGGAGGGGGGAGACCCGGTACGCCCCTTGGGGGCTGCGGCCATAGGCCGCATGCCCCTCGAGGGGAGGGTTGGGGAGGGGGGAGCCCCGGTACGCCCCTTGGGGGCTGCGGCCATAGGCCGCATGCCCCTCGAGGGGAGGGTTGGGGAGGGGGGCGTTCCAGCACGCCCCAAAGGGGGCGGCGGCGTCACGCCGCCGTCCCCCAATGCGGGATGTGATGGGAGCCCAGGGACATCGCGACGTTCTTCGGCTCCAGGAACACCTCGTAGCTCCAGGTGCCGCCCTCGCGGCCGGTGCCCGAGGCCTTGGTGCCGCCGAAGGGCTGGCGCAGGTCGCGCACGTTCTGGCTGTTGACGAAGCACATGCCGGCCTCGATGGCCGCCGCCACGCGCAGCGCCCGGCCGGCGTTCTCGGTGAACACGTAGCTGGACAGGCCGTAGTCGATGTCGTTGGCGATGCGGATGGCGTCGGCTTCATCCGTGAAGGGGATGAGGCAGGCCACCGGCCCGAAGATCTCGTCCTGCGCGATCTTCATGCGGTTGTCCACGTCGGCGAAGACCGTGGGCAGGACGTAATTGCCCTTCTTCACGCGGTCGGGCACCGACGGCGCATCGAGGCCGCCGCACAGCAGCGTCGCGCCTTCCTTGGGCCCCAGCTCGATGTAGCTGCGCACCTTGGCCAGGTGCGCCTGCGAGATCATGGGGCCGACGATGGTCTTCTCGTCCAGCGGATCGCCCACGGTGATGTTCTTCGCCCGCGCAACGAACTTCTGCACGAAGTCGGCGTAGATGCTTTTCTGCACCAGGATGCGGCTGCCCGCGGTGCAGCGCTCGCCGTTGTTGGAGAAGATCATGAACACCGCGGCGTCCAGCGCGCGGTCGAGGTTGGCGTCGTCGAAGATCACGAAGGGGCTCTTGCCGCCCAGCTCCATGCTGAACTTCTTGAGGCCCGCTTCCTTGACGATGCGGTTGCCCGTCGCGGTGGAGCCGGTGAAGGAGATGGCCCGCACGTCGCGGTGGCGCACCAGCGGCTCGCCCGCCTCCTTGCCGTAGCCGTGCACGAGGTTCAGCACCCCGGGCGGAATTCCGGCCTCCAGGGCCAGCTCGCCCAGGCGCGCGGCGGTCATCGGCGAGAGCTCGCTCATCTTCAGCACGGCGGTGTTGCCGAAGGCGAGGCACGGCGCGACCTTCCAGGTGGCGGTCATGAAGGGCACGTTCCAGGGCGAGACCAGCGCGCACACGCCCACCGGGTGGAAGAGCGTGTAGTTCAGGTGCGTCTCGGTGGGATAGGTGTGGCCGTCCACCCGCGTGCACATCTCGGCGAAATAGTAGAAGTTGTCCGCCGCGCGCGGCACCAGCTGCTTGCCGGTCTGCGCGATCACCTGGCCGGTGTCGTTGGTCTCGGTCTGCGACAGCTCGGGCACGTGCTGGGCGATCAGGTCGCCCAGCTTGCGCACGAGCTTCGCGCGTTGGGGCGCCGGCAGGCCCGCCCACTTGGGAAATGCCTCCTTCGCGGCGGCGACGGCGGCGTTGACTTCCGCCTCGCCGCCGCTGGCCACCTCGGCCAGCACCTCCTGCGTGGCCGGGTTCACGGTGTCGAAATAGTCGCGGCCGGCCACCGGCTTGCCGTCGATCAGGTGGTTGATGCGCTGTGTCATTCGCTGCCCTCGATGGTGTTCATGAGGGCGCCCAGGCCCTCGATTTCCGTGACGACGACGTCGCCGGGCCGGCAATCGACCACGCCGTCGGGCGTGCCGGTGAGGATCAGGTCACCAGGCCGAAGCGTCATGAAGCCGGAGAAGTATTCGACGAGGAAAGGCACGTCGAAGATCATGTCTTTCGTGTTGCCGCTCTGCGTGACCTTGCCGTTGACGGTGGTGCGCAGCGCCAGGGCCATGGGGTCGGGCACGTCCCCGCGGTCCACCAGCCACGGCCCCAGCGGCGTGGCGCCGTCGCGGTTCTTCACCCGCAGGTTGGGGCGGTACCAGTTTTCCAGGTAGTCGCGGATCGCGTAGTCGTTGGCGACCGAGTAGCCGGCGATGAAGTCGTAGGCATCGCCGCGCCGCACCCGGCGCGCGGTGCGGCCGATCACCACGGCGAGCTCGCACTCGTAGTGCATGAAGTTCACCCCGGCGGGGCGCCGCGTGGTGCGGCGGTGGCCATTGAGCACGCGATCGCTGCCCTTGATGAAGGCGAGCGGCTCCTCCGGCGCCTTGAATTCCAGCTCCTTGGCATGGTCGGCGTAATTCAGGCCCAGGGCAAAGATGGTGCGCGGCGGGGCGACGGGTTCCAGCGGCGGCAGCCACTGCACGGCTTCGGGTGCGAGCAGGCGCCCGTCCGGCAGCAGGACCTGGCCGTCCCGTTCGGTGGCACGTTGGACCTGGCCGTCCACGATGACGCGGGCGTGCTTCATGCGGCCTCCTGCTCGACGGTGTGACGCAGCACGCCCAGCCCGGGCGCGCTCAGTTCCACGGTATCACCGGCGCGCACGCGCGGGCGCTGCGCCTCGCAGCCGAGCATGAGGAGCTCGCCCTCGCCCAGCGTCATGAACTCGCTGACATCGGCCAGCAGCTGCGCGGGCGGACGCACCAGCGCGTCGAAGCGCACGGTCTGGCGCAGCTCGCCGTTGACGCGCACCTCCAGCGCGAGCGCAGCCGGGTCATCGACCGGGGCCGCCGTCTCGCCCAGGCCGAGCGAGCGGTCGAAGCAGCGCTGCTTGACGGCCGGGCGGAAGAAGCTCGCGTGCGGCAGCGACACGTCGTTGACCAGCACCCAGCCGCCGACCACGCCGGGCGCGGCCATGACCATGGCGAGCGTGGCGCCGACCTCGACCTCCTCGACCCCCTGGGGAATGACGATGGCTTCGCCGGGAGCACACCAGGTATTGGCGGGCTTGACGTAGAGCACCGGCGCCTTGGGCGGAGCCTTGTACGGCGCCTCGTGCATGCGCGCACCCAGTGCCTCGTGCTCACTGCGGAAGTTCATCAGCGTGCCGTACACGGCGCCCGCTGGACGGAAAGGACTCATTCGGGTTTCTCCAGTTCGATGACCTGGTCCAGCAGCTCGTAAAGCTGGCGCAGGTTCTGCTTGCCCAGGGACTTCTCCATCCAGGCGTAGTGGGCTTCCACGGCGCTCGACAGCGTCTCCACCAGCGCCAGCCCGCGGGGCGTGGCCCGCACGACCGTGCGCCGCTGGTCGGCCGCGTCGCGCTCGCGGGTGATGAGCCCGTCGCGTTCCATGCGCGCCAGCATGCCGGTGAGGCTGGGCCCGAGGATGAAAGCCTCGCGCGCCACGCGCCCCGTCTCCACCGTGCCGTGCTCGCCCAGCACGCGCAGCACGCGCCACTGCTGGTCCGACAGGCCGTGCTCGCGCAGGCTGGGCCGCGTGTGGGCCATGACGGCTTCGCGCGCCTGCAGCAGCAGGCGCGGGAGGTTGCGGTGGGCGAAGCGAGGGGCCATGGTGGCGGTGAATTGATTAACATGTTAAATGAAACGGCCGCCATGTCCAGACCAGGGGCATCGGGCCTGGCCCAGCCGGTGACAATCCCGCCCCATGGCCAAGGAAAAAACCGTCTTCACCTGTACCGAGTGCGGGGGAACCAGCCCACGCTGGCTCGGCAAGTGCCCCGCCTGCGAGGCCTGGAACACGCTGGTGGAAACGGTGGCCGAGTCCTCGTCCGGCGCGGCGCGCAACCGCTTCGCGCCGCTGGCCGGCTCGGCGGCGGTCGCGGTGCTGGCCGACATCGAGGCGGCCGAGGTCGCGCGCACGCCCACCGGCATCGACGAGCTCGACCGCGTGCTGGGTGGCGGCATCGTCGAGGGCGGTGTGGTGCTGATCGGCGGCGACCCGGGCATCGGCAAATCGACCTTGCTGCTGCAGGCGCTCGATGGGCTGCAGCGGGCGCAGGTCCCGACGCTCTACGTGACGGGCGAGGAGTCGGGCGCGCAGGTCGCGCTGCGTTCGCGCCGGCTGGGTCTGGACCACTCGCAGGTGAAGGTGCTGGCCGAGATCCAGCTGGAAAAGATCCTGGCCACGCTGGCATCCAGCCAGCCGGCCGTGGCGGTGATCGACTCCATCCAGACCGTGTATTCCGACCAGCTCACGTCCGCGCCGGGCTCCGTGGCCCAGGTGCGCGAATGCGCCGCGCACCTCACGCGCGCGGCCAAGGCAGGCGGAACGACCGTGGTGCTGGTCGGCCACGTCACCAAGGAAGGCGCGCTTGCCGGCCCGCGCGTGCTGGAGCACATGGTGGACACGGTGCTGTACTTCGAGGGCGACACGCATTCGAGCTTCCGCCTCGTGCGCGCCATCAAGAACCGCTTCGGCGCCGTCAACGAGATCGGCGTCTTCGCCATGACCGAGCGCGGCCTCAAGGGCGTGGCCAACCCCAGCGCCATCTTCCTGTCCCAGCACAGCGAGCCGGTGCCGGGCAGCTGCGTGCTGGTGACGCTGGAGGGCACGCGGCCGATGCTGGTGGAGATCCAGGCCCTGGTGGACAGCGGCGGGCCCAGCCCGCGCCGTCTCTCTGTGGGCCTGGAGCGGGACCGGCTTGCCATGCTGCTGGCGGTGCTGCACCGCCACGCCGGCGTGGCCTGCATGGACCAGGACGTGTTCGTCAACGCCGTGGGCGGCGTTCGCATCAGCGAGCCGGCGGCGGACCTGGCGGTCATGCTGGCGATCACCTCGTCCCTGCGGGGGCGGGCGCTGCCCAAGGGATTCCTGGCCTTCGGCGAAGTGGGCCTGGCCGGCGAGGTGCGGCCCGCGCCGCGCGGCCAGGAGCGCCTGCGGGAAGCGGCCAAGCTGGGCTTTTCGGTGGCGGTGGTGCCAAGGGCCAATGCGCCGAAAAAGGGCAGCCGGGAGCTGGAGGGGCTCACGATCCACCCGGTCGAGCGCATCGAGGAGGCCATGGAGGTGGTGCGCGGGCTGGCGTGAGCGCGCGGGCTACGCAGTCGCCACAGCCGGAGCTCCCCGCGCGGCGCGAGACAATCGCGGCCATGAAATTGCAAAGGATTCTGGTCGCCGCGGCCGCCCTGGGCGTGCTCTGGCTTGCATGGCACACGTATGGCGCCCCCGGGCTGGCCGTCGCCGCGAGCGCCCTCGTCATGTGGCTGCTGCTGCACTTCACCCGACTCATGTACGTGCTCAAGCGTGCCGCCGACCGGCCGGTGGGCTATGTGGGAAGCGCCGTGATGCTCAACGCGAAGCTCAAGCCCAAGTGCAACCTCATGTACGCCCTGATGCTCACGCGCGCGCTGGGCGAGCAGCTCTCGCCCAAGGACCAGCAGCCCGAAATCTTCCGCTGGACCGACCCTGGTGGCTCCAGCGTCACCTGCGAGTTCCTGGACGGCAAGCTGGTGAAGTGGACCCTGTACCGGCCGCCGGCCACGGCCGATGCGTCCGCCCCGGTGGCGAGCCCATCGGCGCACTAAAATCGCCGGCTTGCTTTCCCCCTGACCCCCGAAGGACGAGACATGAGCGTTGTTCCCAGCATGGCCGACCGCGACGGCAAGATCTGGATGGACGGTGAAATGGTCGACTGGCGCGACGCCAAGATCCACGTCCTGAGCCACACCCTGCATTACGGCTGCGGCGCCTTCGAGGGCGTGCGGGCCTACAACACCGAAGCCGGCACCGCCATCTTCCGCCTGAAGGAGCACACGGACCGCCTCTTCAACAGCGCCAAGATCCTGCGCATGGCCATCCCCTTCAGCAAGGAGGAGGTCAACGAGGCGCAGAAGGCGGTGGTGCGGGCCAACAAGCTGGAAAGCTGCTACCTGCGCCCGCTCACCTGGTACGGCTCCGAGAAGCTGGGCGTGAGCCCCAAGGGCAACCGGGTCCACCTCATGGTGGCGGCCTGGGCCTGGGGTGCCTACCTGGGCGAAGAGGGCCTCAAGCGCGGCATCCGCGTGAAGACCTCCAGCTACACCCGCCACCACGTCAACATCACCATGACGCAGGCCAAGGCGGTCTCCAACTACTCCAACTCCATCCTCGCCAACATGGAGGCCCTGGACGACGGCTACGACGAGGCCCTGCTGCTGGACGCGAGCGGCTTCGTGAGCGAAGGCGCGGGCGAGAACATCTTCGTGGTCAAGGACGGGAAGATCTACACGCCCGACCTGTCGGCCGGCGCGCTCAACGGCATCACGCGCAACACGGTGTTCCACATCTGCGCCGACCTGGGCCTGGAGATCGTGCAGAAGCGCATCACGCGCGACGAGATCTACATCGCCGACGAAGCCTTCTTCACCGGCACGGCCGCCGAGGTCACGCCCATCCGCGAACTCGACCGCGTGCAGATCGGCGCCGGCGCCCGCGGGCCCATCACGGAGAAGATCCAGTCGGCCTTCTTCGACATCGTCAACGGCCGCAACCCCAAGTACGCGGACTGGCTCACGCGCGTCTGACGGCCATGAGCACCACCGCCCCCCGCAAGGAAGCCGCCGTCGAGCTGCTGGCCAAGGACCTCAACGGCAACGGCGGCATCTTCTGTCCCAGCCCCAAGGCCGACATGAAGCTGTGGAACACCCACCCGCGCGTGTACCTGGACGTGGCCACCAGCGGCGAGGCCAAGTGCCCGTACTGCGGCACGGTGTACAGGCTCAAGGCCGGCGAGCACTTTGGCGGCGGCCACTGAGCTTGCTTTCTCCTTCCCCCTCTGGGGGAAGGTCGGGATGGGGGCTGCGCGCGCCGACGACCTCACTGGCACGCAAGCCCCCACCCCCACCCTCCCCCAGAGGGGGAGGGGCCTCCTTCTCCTTCCCCCTCTGGGGGAAGGTCGGGATGGGGGCCGCGCGCCCACGACATGACCCGCTCCCTCGTCATCGCCCCGCAATGGATCGGGGACGCCGTCATGACCGAGCCGCTGATGCGCCGCCTGCATGCACGCGGCGAGCGGCTCACGGTGGGCGCGCTGCCCTGGGTCGCGCCGGTGTACCGCGCCATGCCGCAGGTGGCCGAGGTCATCGAGTTTCCCTTCCAGCACGGTGGCCTGCAGTTCGCCGCGCGGCGCCGCCTCGGGCGCGAGCTGCAGGGGCGCTTCGAGACGGCTTATGTGTTGCCCAACTCGCTCAAGAGCGCGCTGCTGCCTTTCCTCGCCAGCATCCCGCGCCGCGTGGGCTATTTGGGTGAATCCCGCGTCGGCCTGCTCACGCACCGGCTGAAGAACCCCTCGGGCAAGCCGCCCATGGTGGCCTTCTATTCGGCGCTGAGCGGCGAAGCCGACGTCTCCGGCGACCGGCCCCGCCTGGTGCTGCCCGAAGGCGAGATCGACCGTGTGGCGGCCCTGCACGGCCTCGCGCCGCAGGGCTACTACACCTTCGCAGCCGGTGCCGAGTTCGGCCCCTCCAAGCGCTGGCCCCCGGAGCACTACGCGGAACTGGCCCGCGGGCTCGATGCGCCGGTGCTGCTGCTCGGCTCCGGCAAGGAGGCCGAGCTGTGCCAGGCCATCGCCGACGCCGCGCCGGGCCGCTGCCTCCAGCTCGCCGGCAAGACTTCATTAGCCGACGCCTTTGCCCTCATCGCAGGCGCCCGCGCCATGGTGAGCAACGATTCGGGCCTGATGCACGTGGCCGCGGCCTTCGGCGTGCGGCAGGTGGCCCTCTTCGGCTCCACCAGCCCGCTGCACACACCGCCGCTGAACGAGCGCGCGCAGGTGCTCTGGCTCAAGGACGACCCGACCTACCAGCCGCCGCTGGACTGCGCGCCCTGCTTCGAGCGCGAATGCCCGCTGGGGCATCACCGGTGTTTGCGGGACCTGTCGGCGCAGCAGGTACTGCGGAGGCTCTGAGCCGCGCGCGGGTCGGCCTGGCTTCAAGCGGCGGCCGGCAGCCTCACCACGAAGGACGCCCCGCCCCCTTCGCGCCCCTCGCAGCGCACGCTGCCGCGGTGCCGTTCGACGATGGACTTCACCAGGGCCAGCCCCAGGCCCACGCCGCCCGCGCGTTCGCTCGCGCCGGGCAGGCGGTAGAAGGGCTCGAAGATGCGTTCGCGTTGCTCCGGCGGCACGCCGGGCCCGCGGTCGTGCACGGAGAGGACGGCCTGGCCGCCTTCGCGGCGCACGGCCATGCTCACCGGGCCCTCGCTGTAGCGGCGGGCGTTCTCCAGCAGGTTGCGCACCACGCGCCGCAGCAGGCGCGCGACGCCGGGCACCTCGACCGCGTGGCCGTCTTCGGAGACCAGCAGCTCCGCGTCCAGCCGCGCGCATTCCTCGGCGGCCAGGCCGGTGAGGTCCACCGTCTCCACGGGGCCGATGTCGGCGTCCGGCGCATCGAGGCGGCTGGCCAGGAGGATCTCCTCGACCAGCTGGTCCAGCTCGGCGATGTTGCGCTCGATCTCGCGCCGCGCCGCCGCGTCGGCCTGCGGGCCCATCAGCTCCAGCCCCATGCGGATGCGGGCCAGCGGCGAGCGCAGCTCGTGCGAGGCATTGGCCAGCAGCGACTTGTGGCTGGCGACCAGTTGCTCGATGCGCTCGGCCGCGCGGTTGAAGCGGCGCGCGAGGAAGGCCACTTCGTCGCCGCCGGAGTCGTCCACCCGGGCACGCAGGTCGCCCTCGCCCCAGCGCTCCACGCCTTCACGCAGCGCCTCCAGGCGCTTGGTCAGGCGCCGCGCAATGGGGAAACTGCCCACGGCCACGGCCACGGCCGCGATGACCAGCAGCAAAAACCAGCCGCTGGAGCCGCGCAGCCAGCGGTCCGGCGGCGACGCGCCGGGCGGGCGCGGACGCGGCGGGATCTGCACCGAAAGCGTCCGGCCGTCCCGCATCGCCACCGAGAATTCGAGTCCCTCGCCCGGCACCCAGACGGGCCGGCCCCGGCTCAGGCCGACCACCTGGTCGGCCTCGTCGCGCACGATCAGCTCGCGCATGGGCCGCTCCTCGCGGCTGGCCTGGAACAGCCAGCCGAAGAAGAGCGTGATCACCACGACGGCTGCCACCACCGCCAGCCACAGTCGCAGGTACAGGGGCAGTTTCACCGCCGGTTCAGTCCTGCTGCCTGGCGAACACGTAGCCCACGCCGCGCACGGTGAGGATGCGCTTGGGGTTCTTGGGATCGGCCTCGATGGCCGCGCGGATGCGCCCCATGTGCACGTCGATGGAGCGGTCGAAGGCTTCCAGCTCGCGCCCGCGCACGGCCTCCATGATCTGGTCGCGCGTGAGCACCCGGCCGGCGCGCTCGGCCAGGGCGGCCAGCAGGTCGAACTGGTAGGAGGTGATCTCGCGCGCTTCGCCCGCCACCGTGACGGTGCGCGCATCGCGGTCGATCTCCAGCGAGCCGAAGCGCATGATGCGCGCCGACGGCGCCGCCTCGCCGCGCCGGCGCAGCACCGCGCGGATGCGCGCCAGCAGCTCGCGCGGCTCGAAGGGCTTGGGCAGGTAGTCGTCCGCGCCCATCTCCAGGCCGATGATGCGGTCCATGGGATCGCCCTTGGCCGTGAGCATCACGACCGGCAGGCGCGCCGCGTCGCTGGGGAGCGCGCGCAGGCGCCGGCAGACCTCCAGGCCGTCCATGTCCGGCAGCATCAGGTCCAGCAGCACCAGGTCCGGCAGCCCCGCTGCCGTGGGGGCCTCCAGCAGGGCCAGGCCCGCCTTGCCGTCGGTCGCATGGGTGAGGACGAAGCCCGACTGCTCCAGGTACTCGCCCACCATCTGCGCGAGGCGGGCGTCGTCTTCGATCATCAGCAGTTGCGGCATGCGGCGCATCGTAGCGAGCGGGGAGCGCTCCATGCTGCGGTCGGCCGGCGGCAGCAGCTTGTCGCGGCCGTAAAGAAAGGTAAAGCCCCTGCGCGGACCCGCGCCGACCCGCGCTTCACCCGCTCCGGTTCGCGGCAGGCTGCACCCGCGCGGCCAGCGCCACCAGCAGCAGCACCGGCACCCCGAGGGCGGCCGTGCCGGTGAAGAAGGCGCTGTAGCCGAAGGCGTCGACGAACTGCCCCGAGAAGCCCGCCAGCCACTTGGGCAGCAGCAGCATGATGGAGCTGAAGAGCGCGTACTGCGTGGCCGAGTAGCTCACGTTGGTGAGGCCGGACAGGTAGGCGATGAAGGCGGCCGAGGCGATGCCCGAAGCCAGGTTGTCGGCCGAGATGACCAGCACCAGCGCCTGCACGTCGTGCCCGCGCGCGCCCAGCCAGGCGAACAGCAGGTTGGTGAAGGCACTGAGCACCGCGCCGAGCATCAGCACCCGCATCACGCCCAGGCGCAGCGCCATGACGCCGCCGATGAAGGAGCCCAGGAGCGTCATGGCCACGCCGTACACCTTGGTGACCGCCGCCACTTCCTCCTTGGTGTAGCCCATGTCCACGTAGAAGGGGTTGGCCATGATGCCCATGACCACGTCGCTGATCCGGTACACGGCGATCAGGGCCAGCACCAGCCCCGCCTGCCAGCGGTAGCGGCGCACGAAGTCGGCGAAGGGCTCGACCACCGCCTCGCGCAGCCATTCGGCCAGGCCGCGCGCGCTCGGTTGCGGCCGCCGCAGCGGTTCGGGGGAGAGCAGCACCGTGAGCAGGCCCACGGCCATGGAGCCGGCCATCACGAGGTAGGCGAGGCGCCAGGCCTGCGGCTGGTAGCCGCCCGCGCCCGCGGACTCCGCCTGCGCAGCCAGCCACAGCACGCCGGCGCCGGCCCAGATCATGGCGAGCCGGTAGCCGGTCTGGTAGGCGGCCGCGAGCGCGGCCTGTCGTTCGGTGTCGGCCGATTCGATGCGGAAGGCATCCAGCGCGATGTCCTGCGTGGCCGAGGCGAAGGCCACCACCAGCGCGCACCCCACCAGCGCCTGCAGCTGCTGGCGCGGATCGACGAAGGCCATGCCCGCCAGCCCGGCCGCGATGGCGAGCTGGGACAGCAGCAGCCAGCTGCGGCGCCGCCCCAACAAGCGCGTGAGCCCGGGCAGCGGCAGCCGGTCCACCAGCGGCGCCCAGGCCCACTTGAAGCCGTAGGCGAGGCCCACCCAGGAGAGGTAGCCGATGGTGGTGCGGTCGATGCCGGCCTCGCGCAGCCGGAAGCTCAGCGTGCCCAGCACCAGCAGCAGCGGCAGCCCGGCGGAGAAGCCGAGGAACAGCATGCGCCAGGTCGCGGGTTCGAGGTAGACCTGCAAGGCACGGAGCCAGCCGTCCCGGCGCGCGGTCTGCGGCGGTGTGATGATGTTGTCTGACATGGGGGCGCAGCGCGCTCATTATGATGGGCCGCATGTGCCAGCTCTGCGATGCCAGGATCTCGGACGCGCTCGCGCGTCAACGCACCGGTGTGGCGCGCCGGACCTTCCTGCTGGCCACCGGTGCCGGCCTGTCGGGCGCGGCGGTCGGCCAGGTCGATGTCGGCGAAGCCTCGCGCCTGCGCACCCTGATCCCGGCCGAGGAGCTGGAGCAGGCGGCCGCGCAGGAATACCAGCAGCTGCTGGCGCAGGCGCGCGCCAAGGGCGTGCTGGCACCGCCCGGCAACCCCTCCCTGCAGCGCCTGCAGAACATCGTCTCGCGCCTGATTCCCCCGGCCGTGCGTTGGAACGAACGGGCCCGCAACTGGCGCTGGGAGGTCAACCTCATCAACAGTCCGCAGGTCAACGCCTTCGTGATGCCCGGCGGCAAGATCGCCGTGTACACCGGCCTGCTGGAGAAGCTCAAGCTCACCGAGGACGAGGCGGCCATGGTGCTCGCGCACGAGATGGCGCACGCCTTGCGCGAGCACGCCCGCGAGCGCATCGCCAAGACCCAGGGCACGGGCATCGGCCTGTCGGTGCTGGGACAAATCCTGGGGCTGGGCCAGCTCGGCGACGTGGCGGCCAACCTGGGCACGCAGCTGCTGACCCTGCGCTTCAGCCGGGAAGACGAGATCGAGTCGGACCTGGTCGGCCTGGAGATCGCCGCGCGCGCGGGCTACGACCCGGACGCGGCCGTGAGCCTGTGGCAGAAGATGAACCAGGCCGGTGGCAGCAGCGGCCCGGCCTTCCTGTCCACGCACCCGAGCGGGCCGGAGCGCATCCGGCGGCTGCGCGAGAACGTGCCGCGCGTGCGCGGGCTGTACGAGCAGGCCCGCGCGGGGCGAGCCGGGCAGCCGGCCGCCACCGTGGCGCCGTCCCGCAGTGCGCCCGCATCGGCGGGCATTCCCATCATTCGCTGAACCAGCGCTATCAGCGGTCGCGCACGTAGGGGTTGGTCCGCCGCTCCTGCCCGAAGCTGCTCTCGGGTCCGTGCCCCGGAATGAACACCGTCTCGTCGCCCATGGGCCAGAGCCGCTGCGTGATGCTGGCAATCAGCATGGCGTGGTCGCCCTGCGGGAAGTCCGTGCGGCCGATGCTGCCGGCGAAGAGCACGTCGCCCACGAAGGCGCGCTGCAGGTCGGGCGAATGGAACACGACATGGCCCGGCGTGTGGCCCGGGCAATGCCGCACGTTCAGCGTGTGCGCGCCCAGGCTCACCGTGTCGCCGTCCTGAAGCCAGCGAGTCGGCGTGAAGGCCTCGGCGGGTGGAAAGCCGAACATCGCGCCCTGCTGGGGCAGCGCCTCGATCCAGAACCGGTCCGCCTCATGCGGGCCGATGACGGGCAGGTCCTGCCGGCGTGCCAGCTCGGCAGTGCCGCCGGCATGGTCGATGTGCGCGTGGGTGAGCCAGATCTGCTCCAGCTTCAGTCCGCGTCGCTGCACTTCAGCAAGCAGCCGGTCGAGATCGCCGCCCGGGTCGATGACGGCGGCCTGCAGGGTCTGGTCGTCCCAGACGATCGAGCAGTTCTGGGCGAAGGCGGTGACGGGGATGGTCAGGTAGCGGAGCATGGCGGGCGCCATTCTGGCGCAGGCAGGAGCGGCGCCCATTCCGGCCCGGCCGGTGCGTGCAGGTCCAGCACGCCGCCGGGTGCGGGCAAGCGCAGTTGCCCCGCGTGCAGCCACAGGCGGGCTGTTCCGAGCCACTGCGCCACCGCGCGGTTGTGTGCGCCCTTGCCGTGCGTGCTGTCGCCGACCAGCGGATGCGCGATGTGCTTGAAATGCCGCCGGATCTGGTGCCGCCGGCCCGACAGGGGCTGCACCCCGACCAGGGCATAGCGGCTGGTCGGGTGGCGGCCATCCACCGGGAACGGCCACTCGAAGGTGGCCAGGCGCTGCCAGTCGGTGCGCGCGTCCAGGTGCGGCTGGCCGGCCGACGGCCGCTCCGGGTCGCGCGCGAGCGGCTGCTCGATGCGACCTTGCTCCGCCGGCCATCCGCGCACCAGGGCCAGGTAGTGCTTGGCCGCCAGGCCGTCCCGGAACACGCGGCCGTAGTGGCGGGCCGCCTCGGCATGGCGGGCCAGCACCAGCACGCCGCTGGTCGCCTTGTCGAGCCGGTGCAGCGGATACAGGACCTGGCCGAGCTGGGCTTGCAACTCGGCCAGGACCGTGACGTTCTCCTGCGCGTCCAGGCGGCTCGGATGCACGAGCATCCCGGCGGGCTTGTCAACGGCGACCACATCCGTATCGAGGTGCAGGAGGCGAAGTTCAATGCTGCTCATCAGCTGGAAGGCTCGACGTTGTGGAGCGTAGGGTGGCCAGGTTTTATTTGTGCGGCCCTTGGCGGCCGACGCAGAGTTTCCCTTGCTCAGCCGCAGGGTAAACAAATGCGATTTGCTTCAGCCGGCCAGCGCTGCCACAGTCCGGCCCCTGCGCGAGGGAGCGACGGAGTTCAATGATCCTAAGAGAGAAGCGTCCGGTTCGCTGGACGGTGCGGACCTACCTGATCTGGCTGGTGCTGGCGTGCCTGCTGCCGGGCGTGGTGGGCGCGCTGGTGCTGGTCGGGCACCAGTACCGGCAGAGCCGCGCCGAGCTGGAGAAGAGCACCCTTCTGACCGCGCGCGCACTCGCCCAGGCCACCGACAACCACCTCCTGAAGGTGCAGGCGGTCGCGCAATCGCTGGCCACGTCCTCGGCCTTGACCGAGGGCGACCTGCCCCGCTTCCACCGCCAGGCCCGGCAGGTGCTCAGCCAGGTAGGCCTGGGCACGCATGCGGTGCTGCGCGACTCCGTCGGTCGCCAGTGGTTGAACACCGCCGTCGAGTGGGGCGCGGCGCTGCCCCAGGGCGCCGCGCCCGAGCATGTGCAGTACGTGTTCGAGACCGGGCAGGCCAGCATCTCCGGGCTGTACGAATCCCCCGAGCTGCGCAGCATCGCCATGAGCGTGGACGTGCCCGTGCTGGTGCGCGGCGAGCTGAGCTATTCGCTGGGCATCGTGGTGCCGCCCTCGCAGTTCGACGCCGTGCTGCGCACCCAGGGCATGCCGGCCGACTGGTTCGCCGGCGTCTTCGACACCACCGGCACGCTGGTCGCGCGGGCGCAGGCGCCGCGCCGCTTCGTCGGCCAGAAGGTGGCCGCAGGCCTGCTGGAGCCGCTTGCCTTCCTGCCGGAGGGACGCGGCGAGTTCACCACCCTGGACGGGGTGGTGATGGACGCCTTCTTCAGCCGCTCGCCGGTGTCCAACTGGGGCGTGGCCATCGGTATCCCGCAATCGGCGCTGCTGTCGGACATGCTGCGAACCTCCGCGGTCGTGGGCCTGGGCATCGCGGTGCTCTTCGCCGCGGGCCTGCTGCTGGCTCGGCTGATCGGCCGGCGCATCGGGCGGGCCTTCCAGACGCTCAGCCAAGCGGCCTCCGAGCTGGGCGCCGGCCGCGTCATCGCAAGCCCCGAGACGCACATCCGTGAAGCCGCCGAAGTGGCGGCGGCGCTGGGTGCGGCCTCCAGCCTGCTCAAGGAACGCGCCACCACGCTCAAGGAAAGCGAGATGCGCTTCAAGGCGCTGGCGGACAACATCGCGCAGCTGGCGTGGATGACCGACCGGCACGGCGTGGTGCAGTGGTTCAACCGCCGCTGGTACGAGTACACCGGACTGGACTCGGAGGCGGCGGCCGACCGCGGCTGGGACCGCTGCCAGCACCCCGACTACCGAGCGCAGGCGCTGGAGAAGTTCCAGCGCCACGTGGCCACCGGCGACCCCTGGGAGGACACCTTCCCGCTGCGGGCGCGCGACGGCAGCTACCGCTGGTTCCTCTCGCGGGCCTTTCCGCTGCGCGACCAGGGCGGGCGCATCGTCAGCTGGTTCGGCACCAACACCGACGTGACCGAGCAGCTCGAGGCGCAGCAGGCACTGCACGATGCGGACCGCCGCAAGGACGAATTCATCGCCCTGCTCGCGCACGAGCTGCGCAACCCGCTGGCGCCGGTCCGCACGGCCGTCGAGATCCTGCGCCGGGTCGGCTCGCACGAGCCGCGGCAGGACCGCGCGCGCGAGGTCATCGACCGGCAGGTCACGCACATGTCGCGCCTCATCGACGACCTGCTGGACGTCTCGCGCATCGCGCGCGGCAAGCTGGCGCTGCGCAAGGAACGCTGCGACCTCGCGGCCGTCGCGCGCCAGACGGCCGAGGACTATCGCTCCAGCCTGGAGAGCGCGGGCCTGCGGCTTCACGTGCGCAGCGCGCCCCAGCCCATCTGGGTGGACGGCGATCCGGTTCGCCTCGCGCAGATGGTCGGCAACCTCCTGAACAACGCCGCCCGCTTCACCGAGCGCGGCGGCCAGGTGGAAGTGCACGTGGAGGCCGACGCCACCCGCCGCATGGCCATGGTGCGGGTGGTGGACACCGGCGTCGGCATGGACGCCGAGCTGATCCAGCGCCTCTTCGATCCCTTCAGCCAGGCGCGGCAGGACCTCGCGCGCTCCAAGGGCGGCCTCGGCCTGGGGCTGGCCTTGACCAAGGGCCTGGTGGAACTGCACGGCGGCGGCGTGGCCGTGGACAGCGACGGCCTGGGGCACGGCTCCAGCTTCACGCTGCGGCTGCCGCTCGCCCAGCCGCAGCAGGAAGGCGGCCGCCCGGCGGAGCGGACCGCGGTCGAGGCGCGCGGGCTCAAGGTGCTGGTCATCGAGGACAACGAGGATGCCGCCCGCTCGCTCGGCGAGCTGCTGGAGATGGCGGGGCACACGGTGCAGCTCGCCTTCGACGGCGAGTCGGGCGTGGCCGCCGCGGGCGTCCTCCGTCCCGAGGTGGTCATCTCGGACATCGGCCTGCCCGGCGAGATCGACGGCTACGGCGTGGCCCAGGCGCTGCGTGCGGACCCGGCGCTGCGTGGCGCCTACCTCATGGCGCTGTCGGGCTATGCGAGCGACCATGCGCGCCGCCGCTCCAGCGCCGCCGGGTTCGACGTGCACCTGGCCAAGCCGGCGGACATCCAGGTGCTGGAGCGAACGCTGGCCAGGATCAGCCCCTTGGCAGCCGGGCAGCCCTCAGTGCCTCCGGAGGAGCCGGCGAAGCCGCTGCCGCCCGAGGGCACCTCGATCCCTCGCGCCAAGCCGGTTCCCGGCGCGCCCTGAGCCGGGGCCGCACGAGGCGGTCCTTACAATCGCGCGCCATGACGTTCATCGAGAAGCTGCTGGACGCCCAGCGGCGCAACGGCTCCATGCTCTGCGTGGGGCTGGACCCGGAACCGGCGCGATTCCCGGGGGCGCTGCAGGGCGATGCGAGCCGCATCTACGACTTCTGCGCCCGCATCGCCGACGCCACGGCGGACCTGGCCATCGCCTTCAAGCCGCAGATCGCCTACTTTGCCGCCCACCGCGCCGAAGACCAGCTGGAGCGCCTCATGGAGCACCTGCGGCGCAACGTCCCGCAGGTGCCGGTCATCCTGGATGCCAAGCGCGGCGACATCGGCTCCACCGCCGAGCAGTACGCCCGCGAAGCCTTCGACCGCTACGGTGCCGACGCGGTCACGCTCTCGCCCTTCATGGGCTTCGACTCGGTCCAGCCCTACCTGCGCTACGAGGGCAAGGGCGCATTTCTGTTGTGCCGCACCTCCAACCCGGGCGGCGATGACCTGCAGAGCCAGCGCCTGGCTTCGGTCCCTGGCGAGCCCCTGCTGTACGAGCACGTGGCCCGGCTGGCGCAGGGACCCTGGAACCTCAACGGGCAGCTGGGGCTGGTGGTCGGCGCCACCTATCCGGCCGAGATCGAGCGCGTGCGCCAGGTGGCCCCGCGCATGCCGCTGCTCATCCCCGGCGTCGGCGCACAGGGCGGCGATGCGGTGGCCACGGTGAAGGCCGGCTGGCGCGAGGACGCACCCATCGTGGTGAGCTCCTCGCGGGCCATCCTGTACGCCTCGGGTGGCGAGGACTTCGCCGAGGCGGCGCGGCGCGAGGCGGTGAGGACGCGCGCCGTGCTGCAGGACGCGCGGCCTTCGAACTGACCGGTCCGCATCACTCCAGCGGCGGCAGATCCGAATCCCACATCCGCGCCCAGATCCATTCGATCCCGCGCCCCACATCCCCCCGCCAGCCCAGGTTCTCCGGCTCCGCCGGCTGCCAGCCGGACCCGCGCCGCGCGACCCGGAATGAAAAGACGTAGCCCGGCTCCTGCCCCATGCGCAGGTCGGTGATGAAGGCCTGGCCGTGCTCTTCGCTCATCTTGAAGAAGCCGCGCGAGAACCAGGCCATGCGGGCGACCGGCCAGAGGTGGTCCAGCGACTCGTACAAAGGCAGGCCACGGTCGAAGGCGCGGAAGGTGATGGAGCGCTGCGGGTCCAGCAGCGAATAGAAGCCTTCCAGGAAGCGGTCGTCCTTGACGGCGACCACGCGCCACAGCACGGTGTTGAGCGGCGCCGGCGTGACCAGCACCGCCGCGTCCTGCACGCCGCGGGCGGCCAGCGATTCCTCGGCGATCTGGCGCACATGCCATTGCGCCGCCGCGCTCCAGCCCAGGTAGAGGCAGGACAGCGCCAGGCCCCAGCGGTTCCATGCAAGGCCCCGGTGCGCGCGCCGCGCCAGCGCCACAACCAGGCCCACCAGCAGCGGCACCGTGTAGAGCGGGTCGATGATGAAGATGCTGCCCAGCGCGAAGGGGTGTTCCGAGAAGGGCTGCAGCAGCTGCGTGCCGTACACCGTCATGGTGTCCAGCAGCGGATGCGTGACCAGAGCCAGCCACAGGGCCAGCCACCAGCGCTTGAAGAGGGCGCGCCCGCCGCCCAGCCGGCTCGCGATCCAGGCCAGCACCGGCGCGCCCAGCGTGAGCCAGAACAGGCCGTGGCTGTGGCCGCGGTGAAAGGTCATGTTGCGCACCGCGTCACCGAAGTCGATGAAGGAGTCGAGGTCGGGGATGGTGCCCGCCAGGCCGCCCCACAGGGCGGCCTTCCACACCGCCGTGCGGCGGCCCATCACGGCCACGCTCACGGCGGCCCCCAGCGCGAACTGCGAGACGGAGTCCATGGGCGCGCAGGCTACAGCAAGCGCCTGAGGTAGCGGCCCGTGTGGCTTTGCGGGTGGGCGGCGATGTCCTCGGGCGTGCCGGCGGCCACCACCTGGCCGCCGCCCGCGCCGCCTTCGGGGCCCATGTCGATGAGCCAGTCGGCGGTCTTGATGACGTCCAGGTTGTGCTCGATGACCACGATGGTGTTGCCCGCGTCGCGCAGCTGGTGCAGCACCTTCAGGAGCAGGTCGATGTCGGCGAAGTGCAGGCCCGTGGTGGGCTCGTCCAGGATGTAGAGCGTGCGCCCCGTGTCGCGCTTGGACAGCTCCAGCGCCAGCTTCACGCGCTGCGCCTCGCCGCCCGAGAGCGTGTTGGCCGCCTGCCCGAGCTTGACGTAGGACAGGCCCACGTCCAGCAGGGTCTGCAGCTTGCGCGCGATCGCCGGGACGGTCTTGAGGAAGGCGTGCGCGGCCTCCACCGTCATGTCCAGGATCTGCGCGATGTTGCGGCCCTTCCACTGCACTTCCAGCGTCTCGCGGTTGTAGCGCTGGCCGCGGCAGACGTCGCAGGCCACGTACACGTCGGGCAGGAAGTGCATCTCCACCTTCACCACGCCGTCGCCCTCGCAGGCCTCGCAGCGGCCGCCGGCCACGTTGAAGGAGAAGCGCCCCGGGCCGTAGCCGCGCTCCTTGGCGGTGTTGGTGTCGGCCATGAGCTCTCGGATGGGCGTGAACAGGCCCGTGTAGGTGGCCGGGTTGCTGCGCGGGGTGCGGCCGATGGGCGACTGGTCGACCGCGATGACCTTGTCGAAGTGCTCGATGCCGTCGATCTCCTCGCAGGGCGCCGGCTCCTCGTGCGCGCGGTACAGCGTGCGGGCCACGGCGGCATACAGCGTGTCGTTCACCAGCGTGGACTTGCCCGAGCCGGACACGCCGGTCACGCAGGTGAGCAGGCCCACCGGGACATCGACGCTCACGTCCTTCAGGTTGTTGCCGCGCGCGCCGACGATGCGAAGCCGCTGCAGCTCGCCCGCCTTGCCGCCGGCGACCGGAAGCCACGGGTGGCGTTTCTCGGGCACCGCGATCTTCAGGCTGCCCGCGAGATAGCGGCCGGTGAGCGAGCGCGGGTCGGCCTCCACCTCGGCCGGCGTGCCCTGGGCCATGACCTGCCCGCCGTGCAGGCCCGCCCCAGGCCCTATGTCGATCACCTGGTCGGCCGCGCGGATCATGTCCTCGTCGTGCTCGACCACCAGCACGCTGTTGCCGATGTCGCGCAGGTGCTTGAGGGTGTCGATCAGCCGGTCGTTGTCACGCTGGTGCAGGCCGATGCTGGGCTCGTCCAGCACGTACATCACGCCCGTGAGGCCGGAGCCGATCTGGCTGGCCAGGCGGATGCGCTGGGCCTCGCCGCCCGAGAGCGTGTCGGCGCTGCGGTCGAGGCTGAGGTAGGACAGACCCACGTCGTTGAGGAATTTCAGGCGCGAGCCCACTTCGCGCACGACCTTGTCGGCGATCTCCGCCTTGGCGCCGTGCAGCCGCAGCTGCTCGAAATAGGCCTGGCTTTCGCGCAGGGTGGCGTGGCTGATCTGGTGCAGGCTGCGTGCCTGTTCGCCTTCGCCCACGCGCACGTGCCGCGCCTCGCTGCGAAGCCGCGCGCCATGGCATTCGGGGCAGGGCTGCAGGCTGCGCATGCGCGCGAGCTCCTCGCGCACGGCGGGCGAATCGGTGTCGCGCCACCGCCGCGCCAGGCTGGGGATCACGCCCTCGAAGACGTGCTTCTTGTTCACCTTGCGGCCGGTCGCGCCCCCGCCATCCAGCACGTAGCTGAACTTGATCTCCTCCTCGCCCGATCCGTGCAGCACCGCGCGGCGCACCGGCTCGGGCAGCGATTCGAAGGGCGCTTCCACGTCGAAGCCGTAGTGCCGCGCCAGGCTCTCGATGAGGCTGAAGTAGTGCGGGTTGCGCCGGTCCCAGCCCTTGATGGCGCCCGAGGCCAGCGACAGGGTGGGGAAGCCGACCACGCGATGGGGGTCGAAGAACTCCAGCTGCCCCAGGCCGTCGCAGCTCGGGCAGGCGCCCACGGGCGAGTTGAAGGAGAACAGGCGCGGCTCCAGCTCGCCGATGGCGTAGTGGCAGATCGGGCAGGCAAAGCGCGCGTTGAACAGGTGCTCGCGCCCGCTGTCCATCTCCAGGGCCACGGCGCGGCCCTCGGCCAGGCGCAGGGCCGCCTCGAAGCTCTCGGCCAGGCGCTGCTGCGCGTCCGGCCGCACCTTCAGGCGGTCGATCACCACGTCGATGTCGTGCTTCTCGGTCTTCTTGAGCGCCGGCAGGCGCTCGGCCTCGTAGGGCTGGCCGTCGATGCGGAAGCGCACGTAGCCCTGGCCCTGCATCTGCGCGAACAGCTCGCCGAACTCCCCCTTGCGCTCGCGCACCACCGGCGCCAGCACCATGAGGCGGGTGTCGGCCGGCAGGGCGAGTGCGGCATCGACCATCTGCGAGACCGTGTGGGACGTGAGCGGCACGTCGTGCGTGGGGCAGTAGGGCGTGCCCGCGCGGGCGAAGAGCAGGCGCAGGTAGTCGTGGATCTCGGTGACCGTGCCCACCGTCGAGCGCGGATTGTGGCTGCTGGCCTTCTGCTCGATGGCGATGGCCGGCGACAGGCCCTCGATGACGTCCACCTCGGGCTTGTCCATGAGCTGCAGGAACTGCCGCGCATAGGCGGACAGGCTCTCCACGTAGCGCCGCTGGCCCTCCGCGTACAGCGTGTCGAAGGCGAGCGAGGACTTGCCCGAGCCGGACAAGCCCGTGATCACCACCAGCCGGTTGCGCGGGATGTCGAGGTCGACGTTCTTGAGGTTGTGCGTGCGCGCACCGCGGATGGCGATGCGCTGCTGCTTCAGCGTATCGCCGAGGTAGACGCTGTCGGCGGGGGGTTTCAAGCGGAGCCCGGGAAAAGGTAAACCCGGCATGATAGTTGCGGCACGTGCGCCAGGGGCCGGTCGGCCGATGGCCGACAATCCACCCCTTGCGCGCCGGCGCGTGCCCCATTGTTTCGCCAGCCTTCCGACTTCGTGAGTTCCACCTCCACCGCCCCCTCATCCAGCCGCATGACGCCGCTCGAGCGCCGGGCCAGCGGCTCCCTCGCCACCGTCTTCGCCGCCCGCATGCTGGGCCTGTTCCTGGTGCTGCCCGTCTTCGCCCTGGAGGCGGCGGGCTACCCCGGCGGGGACGATCCGGCCCGCATCGGCCTGGCCATGGGCATCTACGGCCTCACCCAGGGCCTGCTGCAGATCCCCTTCGGCCTGGCTTCGGACCGCTTCGGGCGCAAGCGCACCATCACCCTCGGCCTGGTCGTGTTCGCGCTCGGCAGCTTCGTCGCCGCCGCCGCGCCCACGCTCACCTGGCTCATCGTCGGCCGCTCATTGCAGGGCGCGGGCGCCGTGTCGGCGGCCGTCACCGCGCTGCTGGCGGACCAGACGCGCGACGAGGTGCGCACCAAGTCCATGGCGATGGTGGGCGCGAGCATCGGGCTCATGTTCGCCTTGTCCCTCGTGGCCGCGCCGATGCTGGCCGCGGGCATCGGGCTGGCGGGCCTGTTCGCGCTCACGGGCGTGCTGGCGCTGGGTTGCATCGCCGTCGTGCGCTGGTGGACCCCGCCGGAGCCGCAGCAGCACCGGGACATGCCGCGGGGGCGGATGTCCGAGGTGCTGAAGCATCCGGCCCTGCTGCGGCTGAACCTGGGCGTCTTCGTGCTCCATGCGGTGCAGCTGGCCATGTGGGTGGCCGTGCCCGGCCTGCTGGTGACCGCGGGCCTGGATGCGCAGCACCAGTGGGAGGTGTACCTGCCCACGGTCCTCGGGTCCTTCTTCGTCATGGCGGCGGTGCTGTTTCCGCTGGAGCGGCGCGGCTACCTGCGCGCGGTGTTCCTGGGCTCCGTGGGCCTCATCGGGGTCGTGCAGCTGGGCTTCCTGCTGGTGGCGGCGCGACCGGGCGTGGCCGAAATGGGGGCGCTGCTCTTTCTTTTCTTCTGCGGCTTCAACGTGCTGGAGGCCAGCCAGCCCAGCATGGCCTCCCGGGTCGCTCCCGCGCACGCGCGCGGCGCCGCCCTGGGGGTCTACAACACCCTGCAGTCGCTCGGTTTCTTCGTCGGCGGTGCGCTGGGCGGCTGGCTGGCCAAGGTGGCCGGGCCGCACGGCGTCTTCGGCGCCTGCGCGGCGCTCATGCTGCTGTGGCTGGTGGTGGCCTGGCCCATGCGCGCGCCGCAGCGCGCCAAGTCGCCGGAAGAGACGCTGGCCGACGAGGCCCAGGCCACTTAGAAGCCCGCCAGTCGCCACCCCATAATCGCCCCGATTCACCCGGAGGAAACCCATGGCATCCGTCAACAAAGTCATTCTGGTCGGCAACTGCGGCCGGGATCCCGAAATGCGTTACCTGCCCTCGGGGCAGGCGGTGGCCAACGTGAGCGTGGCCACGTCCAGCCGGCGCAAGGACAAGAACAGCGGCGAGACGGTGGAAGACACCCAGTGGCACCGCGTCACCTTCTATGACCGCCTGGCCGAGATCGCCAACGAATACGTCCGCAAGGGCCGCCCCATCTACGTGGAAGGCCGCCTGAAGTACGGCAAGTACACCGGCCAGGACGGCGTGGAGCGCAACACGGTGGACATCATCGCCACCGAGCTGCAGCTGCTGGGCGGCCGCGAAGGCATGGGCGGCCCCGGCGGCGGCGGCGGCGGTGGCGAGGACGAGTACGGCGGCGGTGCACCCCAGCGCCGGGCCGCACCGGCGGGGCGTCCCGCCGGGGGTGGCGGTGGTGGCGGCGGCGGCGCGCGGCCCGCACCGGCGCCAAAGCCGGCGGCGGACTTCAGCGACATGGACGACGACATTCCGTTCTGAGCGTCGCCTCGTGGGCGCAACGGTGGACGCGGCGATCGGGCCCGTCCCGGGTGCCAGCCGCGTCCGTACGCCCCGAGCATTCATTCACCGCAACCAAGGTCCCGGTGGAAGACACTCCCGATCAAAACGCATCCGTTCGCCCTGAGCTTGTCGAAGGGCTTGCGTGGTGGGTCTCGCGCGGTGGGCTTCGACAGGCTCAGCCCGAACGGTTGAGGCCCGACGGGGTCCGTTATTTCGCTGTTTGTCAGCGCCTGTCGATGGGCCTGCAAGGGCGCCTCAGTCGCTCCCGCTGATCACGCCGCCGCCCAGGCACACCTCGCCGTCGTAGAGCACGGCCGACTGCCCCGGCGTGACCGCCCATTGCGGCGCGTCGAAGTCGAGTGCAAAGCGCTCGGCCTCGACGCCGCCGAGGGTGCAGGCCGCATCCTGCTGCCGATACCGCGTCTTCGCGGCGCAGGCGCCCTCCACAGGTGGCGCGCCCGCGATCCAGCTCGCGTCCTGCGCGTGCAGCCTGCGTGACAGCAGCCACGGGTGGTCGTGGCCCTGCACCACATACAGGGTGTTGCGCTCCACGTCCTTGCGCGCGACGAACCAGGGCGCGTGCTCGCCGCCCCCCCGGGCGGCGCCCCGTTCCTTCACGCCGCCGATGCCCAGGCCCTGGCGCTGGCCCAGGGTGTAGAAGCTCAGGCCCTGGTGCTCGCCCACGGTGCGCCCGCGCTCGTCCTTCATGGGGCCGGGCGTCTTGTTCAGGTAGCGGCCGAGGAAGTCCCGGAAAGGCCGCTCGCCGATGAAGCAGATCCCGGTGGAGTCCTTCTTGCGTGCGTTGGGCAGGCCGATCTCCTCGGCCCGGCGCCGCACCTCGCTCTTGTGCAGCTCGCCCACGGGAAAGAGCGTGCGCGACAGCTGTGCCTGGTTCAGCCGGTGCAGGAAATAACTCTGGTCCTTGCCCGGGTCCAGCCCCTTGAGCAACTGGAAGGCGCCCGCGGCTTCGCGCACCCGCGCGTAGTGGCCGGTGGCGATCTTCTCGGCCCCCAGCCGCATGGCGTGGTCCAGGAAGGCCTTGAACTTGATCTCCGCGTTGCACAGCACATCCGGGTTGGGCGTGCGCCCGGCCTGGTACTCGCGCAGGAACTCGGCGAAGACGCGGTCCTTGTACTCGGCCGCGAAGTTGACGTGCTCGATCTCGATGCCGATCACGTCGGCCACGCTGGCCGCATCGACGAAGTCCTCGTTGGACGAGCAGTACTCGCTGTCGTCGTCGTCCTCCCAGTTCTTCATGAAGATGCCCACCACCTCATGACCCTGGGACTTGAGCAGCCACGCGGAGACGGCGGAGTCGACCCCGCCGCTCAAGCCGACCACCACGCGCTGCTTGCGAACCATCGGCGGATTATCTCAAGCGGCCTCAGCCGCCCGAGTGCGCGCCGCCGATCTCCGTCACCGAGGCATGCGTATGGACGAGGGACAGCGGATGCCGCGCCCCCGCGAGGTAGTCCTCCGCACAGCGCAGCACCAGCGGGCTGCGGTGCCGCGCGGCGCTGGCGCGCAGTTCGTCGATGTCCATCCACAGCGTGCGCACGATGCCGTGGTCCAGCGTCCGGGCGGGATCGTGCGCCCCCAGCCGCCCGCAGAACGCGAAGCGCAGGTAGGTCACGTCCTCACCGCCTTCACCCTTCGCCACCCGCGCCAGGTACACCCCCACCAGCGCCGTCGGCTCGAAGGCATGCCCCGTCTCCTCCAGCGCCTCCCGCGCGCACCCGTGGGCCGGAGACTCCCCGGGATCCAGATGCCCGGCAGGATTGTTCAGCCGCAAGCCTTCAGGCGTCTCTTCCTCGACGAGCAGAAAGCGCCCGCCCTCCTCGATGACGGCCGCGACCGTGACATTGGGTTTCCATCGCATGCCGCGATGCTAGCCGCGAGCCAAAGAAAAGACCGAGCGCCAATGCCCCGGACCAGCGGCCACCGCGGAACCGGCTTCGCCGGGCCGCTGGTGGCGCCCCCTTGAGGGGGGAGCGGCCGCCAGGCCGCTTCGGGGGGGAGCCCTTTCTCAGCGGCCACCGCGGAACCGGCTTTGCCGGGCCGCTGGTGGCGCCCCCCTAAGGGGGGAGGCGCCGAAGGCGCTTCGGGGGGTTATTCATATTCCATGGCCCCCTGCACCCACATGAACGACTGCACGTCGATCATGTCCCGCGCCCGCAGCCCGGGGCGTCGGTCGAGGTCGCGGCGGATGATGGCCCCGAAGGTCAGCAGGCGCTCGTACACGCGCCAGGACGGCGTGCTCTGGTAAGGCAGGTCGAATCCATAGGCGCGCGAGGCCTTGCAGGTCACGCGCGGCTTGAGGAACAGGTGCCGGTCCGGCCGCGCGATGAAGCCGAAGGCGGTCACCACCGGCCAGGTCAGCACGCGGCCGCGCGTGCGGGGCAGCTCGGCGACGGCCTGCACCCAGTCCTCGAAGCGTCGCTGGGACGAGCCACGCCCGTACAGGAAGGCATGCAGCTCGTGCGCGAAGAGGCGCGCACCGGCGGCGGGGCGCAGCGCGTCACGCAGCGCCATTTTTTCGAAGGAGAACAGCAGGTTGGTGCGCGACTCGATCCGCAGCGCCGCATCGGCGATGTGGCGGTACTCGCCGCGCGCCAGCAGCTTGCGGAAGGTGTGCGGGTTCAGCTCGGCGTCCCACTCCAGGTGGGCGCGCTCCTTGTGCGAGCGTTCCGCAATCAGGTAGGCCTCGTCGGAGAAGCCCTCGGGGTAATACAGCTCGAACTTGCGGCGGCAACGCGCCGCGCCGAGGTAGCTGATGTTGCTGGCGCGCGCGCCGCCAAGGCTTTGGGTGAGGTGTGCGGTTCGTGCCATCCCGGCAGTCTTCGGTCTGGCCTCAGCTCAGCAAGGTCGGACACGACCTCGCCTCGGTGTAGGCGCCAGGATGACAAGCTCGGCACCGCGCCAAGCCGTGGAATGTCCCTCAGCCGATCATGTAAGCTCCTGTCGCCTTTGTGTCGGAATCCCCAACGGAAGACCTCGAGGAGAGCTCATGCTGATAGGCGTACCCGCCGAAACCACGGCGGGAGAGACCCGTGTGGCCGTCACGCCGGAGACGGCCAAGAAACTGATCGCCCAGGGCCATTCACTGCGTGTCGCCTCGGGCGCGGGCCTGGCGGCCAGCGTGACCGACGAGGCGTATCGCGCGACCGGCGCCGAGATCGTGGACCAGGCGCAGGCCCTCGGCTGCGAGCTGGTCCTGAAGGTGCGCCCGCCTCAAGAGACCGAATACGCGGCGCTGCGACCGGGCACGGCCCTGGTGGGCATGCTCAACCCCTTCGACAGCGCGCGCCTGCAGCGCCTGGCCGCCGCCGGCCTCACCGCCTTCGCCCTCGAAGCCGCGCCGCGCACCACGCGGGCGCAGAGCATGGACGTGCTGTCCTCGCAGGCCAACATCGCCGGCTACAAGGCCGTGATGATCGCGGCCAACACCTACCAGCGCTTCTTTCCCATGCTCATGACGGCCGCGGGCACGGTGAAGGCCGCGCGCGTGGTCATCCTGGGCGTGGGGGTGGCGGGCCTGCAGGCCATCGCCACGGCCAAGCGCCTGGGCGCCGTGATCGAGGCCTCGGACGTGCGGCCCAGCGTGAAGGAACAGGTCGAGTCCCTGGGCGCGAAGTTCATCGACGTGCCGTACGAAACCGCCGAAGAGAAGGAAGCCGCCGAGGGCGTGGGCGGCTATGCGCGGCCCATGCCGCCAAGCTGGCTGGACCGGCAGAAGCACGAAGTGGCCAAGCGCGTGGCGCTGGCCGACGTGGTGATCACCACGGCGCTCATCCCGGGGCGCCCGGCGCCGGTGCTGGTCACCGAGGAGATGGTGCAGTCCATGAAGCCCGGCTCCGTCATCGTGGACCTGGCGGCCGCGCAGGGCGGCAACTGTCCGCTCACCGTCCCCGGCCAGACGGTGGCCCGCCACGGCGTGACGCTGGTGGGCGAGACCAACCTGCCGGCCCTGGTGGCGGCCGACGCCTCGGCGCTCTACGCGCGCAACGTGCTCGACTTCCTGAAGCTCGTGCTCACCAAGGAAGGCGCGTTCAAGGTGGACCTGGAAGACGACATCGTGGCCGCATGCCTGGTGGCGCACAACGGCGAAGTCCGGAGGAAGTGAAAGCCATGGAAGTCTCACACACCGTCGTCAACCTCATCATCTTCGTGCTGGCCATCTACGTGGGCTACCACGTGGTGTGGAACGTCACCCCCGCGCTGCACACGCCGCTCATGGCCGTGACGAATGCGATCTCCGCCATCGTCATCGTCGGCGCCATGCTGGCCGCCGCGCTCACCGAGGGCGGCTGGGCCAAGACCATGGGCGTGCTGGCCGTGGCGCTGGCGGCCGTGAACGTCTTCGGTGGCTTCCTGGTCACCCGGCGCATGCTGGAGATGTTCCGCAAGAAGGAGCGCAAGGTCGCCGCGCAGCCGGAGGGCCACGCCAAATGAGCCTGAACGTCGTCACCCTGCTGTACCTGCTGGCCTCGGTGTGCTTCATCCAGGCCCTCAAGGGCCTGTCGCACCCGACCACCTCCATCCGCGGCAACCTGTTCGGCATGGCCGGCATGGCCATCGCCATCCTCACCACGGGCGCGCTCATCGTGGAGCTTTCCGCCGGCGCCGGCGCCGGCATGGGCATGGCTTGGGTGCTGCTCGGCCTGCTGGTAGGCGGCACGGCCGGGGCCATCATGGCCCGGCGCGTGGAGATGACCAAGATGCCCGAGCTGGTGGCTTTCATGCACAGCATGATCGGCCTGGCGGCGGTGTTCATCGCCATCGCCGCGGTCACCGAGCCGCAGGCCTTCGGCATCGCGCTGCGCCCGGGCGAGATTCCCGCCGGGAACCGCCTGGAGCTGTTCCTGGGCGCGGCCATCGGCGCCATCACCTTCTCCGGCTCGGTCATTGCCTTCGGCAAGCTCTCGGGACGCTACAAGTTCCGCCTGTTCCAGGGCGCGCCGGTGGTGTTCGGCGGCCAGCACCTGCTGAACCTGGCCATCGGCCTCGCGACCATCGCGCTGGGCCTGTTCTACATGGCCACGGAGAACTGGCCGGCCTTCTACCTGATGCTGGTGCTGGCCTTCGTGCTGGGCGTGCTGATCATCATCCCCATCGGCGGGGCCGACATGCCGGTGGTGGTGTCCATGCTCAACTCGTACTCGGGCTGGGCGGCGGCAGGCATCGGCTTTTCCCTGAACAACAGCATGCTGATCATCGCCGGCTCGCTGGTGGGCAGCTCGGGCGCGATCCTGAGCTACATCATGTGCAAGGCCATGAACCGCTCGTTCTTCAACGTGATCCTGGGCGGCTTCGGCGGGGATGCGGGCGCCGCGGCGCAGGGCTCGGCCGAGCAGCGCAGCGTCAAGAGCGGCAGCGCCGACGACGCGGCCTTCATCCTGGGCAACGCCGAAACCGTGGTCATCGTTCCGGGCTACGGCCTGGCGGTGGCGCGCGCGCAGCACGCCGTCAAGGAGCTGGCCGAGAAGCTCACGCACAAGGGCATCACGGTCAAGTACGCCATCCACCCGGTGGCCGGCCGCATGCCGGGCCACATGAACGTGCTGCTGGCCGAGGCCGAGGTGCCCTACGACCAGGTGTTCGAAATGGAGGACATCAACGGCGAGTTCGGCCAGGTGGACGTGGCCATCGTGCTGGGCGCCAACGACGTGGTGAACCCGGCCGCGCTGCAGAAGGGCAGCTCCATCTACGGCATGCCCATCCTGGAGGCCTACAAGGCCAAGACCGTGATCGTGAACAAGCGTTCCATGGCCGCGGGCTATGCCGGCCTGGACAACGAGCTGTTCTACATGGACAAGACCATGATGGTGTTCGGCGACGCGAAGAAGGTGGTGGAGGACATGGTCAAGGCAGTTGAATAACGCTCCCCCCCGAAGCGCCTTCGGCGCCTCCCCCTCAGGGGGCGCCATCAGCGGCCCGGCAAAGCCGTTCCGCGATGGCCGCTGGACTTGGCTTCTGCGGGCGGGGCGGGTTTGGCGGTTCCGTGATGGCCCTGGTCTAAAGGCATCTGTTTTGGTGCGGGTTCGGCGGTCGGGGAGCGCTCTGAGCCGTGCTGGGTTCGCTCCGTTCTTAGGGAAAACAGGCTACAGGGGGCCGGGTTCTGAGGTCACAATCCGCACCCGTCCGCCTGGGCGGACGTGAGATCAATCAGAACGAGGACGAGACATTCCAATGACCGAGCGCCCCTGGCTGGCGGCCTATCCCGCCGGCGTTCCTGCCGAGATCGATCCGAGTGGCTACGGATCGCTGGTCGAGCTGATGGAGCAGAGCTTTCGCGAGCATGGGGCCAGGCCGGCCTACAGCTTCATGGGCAAGGAGCAGAGCTTTGCCGAGACGGACGAGCTGAGCCAGGCCTTTGCCGCCTACCTGCAGCAGCTGGGGCTGGCGCGCGGGGACCGGGTGGCGATCATGATGCCCAACGTGCCGCAGTACCCGGTGGTGGTGGCGGCGGTGCTGCGGGCCGGGCTGATCGTGGTGAACGTGAACCCGCTGTACACGCCGCGCGAGCTGGAGCACCAGCTGGTGGATTCGGGCGCCAAGGCCATCGTGATCATCGAGAACTTCGCCGCCACGCTGCAGCAGTGCATCGCGAAGACGCCGGTGCGCCACGTGGTGCTCGCCGCCATGGGCGACCGGCTGGGCACGCTCAAGGGAGCCCTGGTCAACTACGTGGTGCGCAAGGTCAAGAAGCTGGTGCCCGCCTACACGCTGCCGGGGGCGGTGCGCTTCAACGACGCGCTGGCGCGCGGGCGCCGCGCGCCCTTCAAGCGCCCGGAGATCCGCCCCGACGACATCGCGGTGCTGCAGTACACCGGCGGCACCACCGGCGTCTCCAAGGGCGCGGTGCTGCTGCACCGCAACCTGATCGCCAACGTGCTGCAGTCCGAGGCCTGGAACGCGCCGGCCATGGGCACGGTGCCCGCCGGCGAGCAGAGCACCGCGGTCTGCGCCTTGCCGCTCTATCACATCTTCGCGTTCACGGTCAGCATGATGCTGTCGCTGCGCACCGGCGCGAAGGTCATCCTGATCCCCAACGCGCGCGACCTCAAGGCCACGCTGGACGAGCTGTCGCGCCATCGCTTCCACACTTTCCCGGCCGTGAGCACGCTGTTCAACGGCCTGGCGCACCACCCGGATTTCGGCAAGGTGGACTGGTCGAACCTCAAGGTCTCGGTGGGCGGCGGCATGGCCGTGCAGAGCGCCGTGGCACGCCTGTGGCTGGAGAAGACCGGCTGCCCCATCTGCGAAGGCTATGGCCTGTCGGAGACCTCGCCCTCGGCCAGCTGCAACCCGGTGACCAGCAAGGAGTTCAGCGGCACCATCGGCGTGCCGCTGCCGTCCACGTGGATGGCCTGCATGGACGACGAGGGACGGGAAGTGCCGGCCGGCGAGCCCGGCGAGATCTGCATCAAGGGTCCGCAGGTGATGGCCGGCTACTGGCAGCGGCCCGAAGAGACGGCCAAGGTCCTCGGACCCGAAGGGTGGTTCCGCACCGGCGACATCGGCATCATGGACGAGCGCGGTTTCTTCCGCGTCGTGGACCGCAAGAAGGACATGATCGTGGTCTCGGGCTTCAACGTGTACCCCAACGAGATCGAGGACGTGGTGGGCGCCATGCCCGGCGTGCTCGAATGCGCGGTGGTCGGCGTGCCCGACGAGCACTCCGGCGAGGCCGTGAAGCTCATCGTGGTGGCCAAGGACCCGGCGCTGACCGAAGCGCAGGTGCGCGAGTGGTGCCGCGACCGGCTCACGGGCTACAAGCGCCCGCGCGTGGTCGAGTTCCGCATGGAGTTGCCCAAGACCCCCGTGGGCAAGGTGCTGCGCCGCGAGCTGCGCGCCGCCCACGCCTGAACCCTCTTCGGCGCCTCCCGCCACGCCCATGCTCGCCCTCGTTTCCGCCATGCAAGAGGAGCTGTCCGCAGTCCTCGCACTCATGCCCGACGAGCGCCGCGAACGCGTGGCGGGCCGCGAGTTCTGGGTCGGGCACCTGCATGGCCAGCCGGTGGTGGCGGTGCTCTCGCGCATCGGCAAGGTGGCGGCGGCGACCACGGCCACCGTCCTGGCCGAACACTTCGGCGTGCGGCAGCTCGTCTTCACCGGCGTGGCGGGCGGGCTGGGCGCGCAGGTACGACGGGGCGACGTCGTGGTGGCGCGCCGCTTCGTGCAGCACGACCTGGACGCCTCGCCGCTGTTTCCTCGCTACGAGGTGCCGCTCTACGGCCAGGCCATGTTCCCCACCGATGCCGCGCTCACCGAGCGCCTGGTGCGCGCCGCACGGCGGGCCCTGCCGGGCGCTGGCCAGCACGAGGGCCTGATCCTCAGCGGGGACCAGTTCATCGACAGCGCCTCCGAGGCCATGGCCTTGCAACTGGCCTTTCCCGACGCCCTGGCGGTGGAGATGGAAGGCGCGGCCGTCGCGCAGGTCTGCCACGACTACGGCATCGCCTATGCGGCCGTGCGCACCATCTCCGACCGCGCGGACGATGAGGCCCATGGCGACTTCGTGAGCTTCATCGACCAGGTGGCCAGCCGGCACACGGCGGCGATCGTCGAGGCGCTGCTGGCGGCCTGGCCGGGCGGACCTATTTGAGCCAGCCGCGTTTCCTGAAGTACCACATGGGGCCCACGGCGCTGGCGACCATCAGGCCCAGGGCGAAGGGGTAGCCGGCGGCCCAGTCCAGCTCGGGCATGAAGCGGAAGTTCATGCCGTAGATGCTCGCGATCAGCGTCGGCGGCAGCAGGGCGACGCTGGCGACCGAGAAGATCTTGATGATCTTGTTCTGGTTGATGTTGATGAAGCCGACGATGGCGTCCATCAGGAAGTTGATCTTGTCGAACAGGAAGGCCGTGTGGCTGTCCAGGGACTCGATGTCGCGCAGGATCTGGCGCGCGTCGTCGAACTGGCCGGCCGAGAGCATGCGGCTTCGCATCATGAAGCTCACCGCGCGGCGCGTGTCCATCATGTTGCGGCGGATGCGGCCGTTCAGGTCCTCCTGGCGCGCGATGCGGCCCAGGACCTCGCCGGCGCGCTGGTCGGTCACGTCGCCGGCCAGCACCTGCTTGCTCACCAGCTCCAGCTCGTCGTAGATGCCCTCGAGGATGTCGGCCGAGTGTTCCGCGTCGGTGTCGAACAGGCTCAGGAGCACTTCCTTGGCGTCCTCGATCAGCCCAGGTGCGCGGCGCGCGCGCATGCGCAGCAGCCGGAACACCGGCACGTCCTCGTCATGGATGGAGAACAGCACGCCCTTGCTGCGCAGGCTGTCGTTGACCAGGTTCATGATGAAGGCGACGCGCACGGTGCGGAATTCGTCGTCGCCGGCGATGAGGAAGTCGCTGCGGATGTGCAGGTCGCCGTTGTCTTCCTCGTAGAAGCGGGCCGATTCCTCGATGTCCTCGTCGGTCGCGTCCTGCGGGATGGACAGGCCGAAGTACTGGCTCACCCAGCGCTTCTCCTCCACCGACGGTGATTCGAGGTCCACCCAGATCGGCTGGAACTTCGAGAGCTCCTCGAGGGACTCGATCTCCTCCTGGAACAGCCGCCCGTTCACGAGCGTGAAGATATTGAGCATGGGCTCTCGTCCGTGACGGTGACTTCGGGTCGGCGCGGCGGGCGGTGCCTGCCGACGCTGAAAGGCGCGTGGATTATGCCCGCGCAACGGTCCTGGCCGGTTCGAAGAAGGCGCGCAGTTGCGCGCCCTGCGCCGCGGCGTCGCGCTCGCCCAGAGCGATCAATGCGCGCACGAAGGGCGGCTCGAACATCAGGTAGCTGGCCAGGGGCGCGCCGGGGCCCAGGGCGCCCACGGCGCGCAGGGCCGACCGCAGCGGCGCGGGCATGTCCGCCAGGTGCTCCAGGGCCAGCGCGTCGAGCGAGCGCGAGGGCTGGATGGACAGCACCTCCACCGGCCGGTAAGGCACGGCCGCCGCGAGCCGGGGCGGCAGTTGCGACAGGGCCCGTGTCACCCGGCGGGCCTGCTCCACGTCGGCCCGCACGGCATCGTGGAACACGCTGCCCAGTGCGTGGCCCGCGATGGTGCCGAATCCCGGGGGGCGGGCGGACGGCCCGTTCGGCAGCAGCGGCTCCGGCTGGCCGACGCCGATCACCAGCAGCTTGCCCGCCCCCAGGCGCAGCGCGGGCGAGAGGGGCGAGATCTGGCGCATGGAGCCGTCGCCGAAATGCTCGGTGCGGCCATCGACTTCGATGGGCACCGAGGGAAAGAGGAAGGGAATGGCGGCCGAGGCGAGGAGGTGCTGCGCGGTGATGGCCTGGAACTCGCCCCGGCGCCCCGGCGAGTTCCAGGGGCGGCGCCCGCCGTCGCGCGCGGTATGGCAGAAGGTCCAGTGCACGCCGGTGGAGTAGCTGGAGGCGGTGACGGCCAGCGCCTCGATCGCGCGGCTGCGCAGCGCTCGTTCCAGTCCGCCCATCGACAGCTGGGCCTCCAGGGTCCGGGCCAGGGGCGTGGTGTCCAGGATGGCCCCCTGGCGCCGACCCTGGCGCCACAGGTGCAGCGCCGTGGCCAGGCGCGAGGGCCGCGTCCAGGACGGCAGGTGCAGCTCGTACACCGCGCTGCTGCGAAGCTCGGACCAGAAGCCGGCGAGCCGCTCGAAGGCCGCGGCCCCGTCGGCCGCCTGCGTGGCCAGGTAGGTGGCGTTCAGCGCGCCGGCCGAGGTGCCCAGCAGGATGTCGAAGGGGAATGTGTCACCGCCCATGCACCGCGCCAAGGCCCGCAGCACGCCGGCCTGGTAGGCCGTGCGCGCCCCGCCGCCCATCAAGACCAGCGCCCGCGTGTCCGGGGCGGGGCGCAGCAGGGCGGTCTGGATGAGGGTGTCGAGCGTCATGGCCGCGGAAGCTGCGGCCATGGTAGAGCAGACCTAAGGATTAAGAAAGAGGTGTCTGCATGGAGGCGCGCGTATCGCACTTCAGCACGCTGGCCATGTAGCGCATGCTGGCCAGGTGGGCTTCAGTGCTCTCCGCCGCGCTGCAGTCCTCGGGAATCCAGCAGCGGAACTCGCGCAGAAAGGCGTCGGCCGCCGTCATCTGTACGCACATGTCCGTCGCCAGCCCGCAGATCACCAGTTCCGTGGCGTCCATCTCGGCCAGCAGCAGCTCCAGCGGCGAGCCGTAGAAGGCTGAGTGCCGGGGCTTGAGCACCGTCAGGTCGGCGGGCCGGGGGGCCAGCAGGCGGGCGATGTCGCCGGCGGCACCGTCGCGCCGCTGGCAGTCCTCGACGAGGAAGCGGAAGTCGGACTGCCAGGCGCCGTAGTTGTCGTTGGCATAGACCGTCGCGACCCCTTGCTCCGCGAGGGCCTCCTTGAGCGCGGCCACGGCCCGGGCGGCCTGCAGCGCGCGGGGGGCGAGCTCCTCGGCGCCAGGGAAGTCGAGCGGGTTGATGTAGTCGACCAGGAGCAGCACGCGCGGGCTGTGCGGTGCGCTGGCGCGGTGGTGGCGGTTCTCGCGGATGGAGGCAGGCATGGCAGCAATCCTCCGGCCGGTGCCGGACACCGGCGGCCGGCCGGCACAGGCGGCGGGGGCAGGACCGGTCCTACATTCCCCAGCCGAGCCGTCCGACATACCGGATGAGGCGGGCTTCCTAAAGTCCCCTCAACTGTAGAAGGAGCTGTCCATGATCCACCACGCGTCCGATCCGAAAGCCGCAGGCTCCGGCTGGCGCCCGAGTGCCCCGGCACAGGGCAAGGACGCCGTGCGCACGCGACCTGGACATGCCTGGCCCTTCCTCAGCAAGCCCCTCGAGCCCCGTCCGGTGGCGCGCGCACAGGCGCGGCGCAGCGAAGGCGGCAGCTGATCAATATCGAATTTCCGGAGTTTCCATGTCCCTCGAAGCCCTGAAGGCGCCCAAGCGCCCCATCGACGTGCCGCGCGACAAGCCCCGGGTGGACCGCGTCGAGCACGGCAACCTGGAGCGCCCTGGTGCCGTGCTGCATCCACGCGCGAGCCAGCCGGCTGCGCGCCAGCCTGCCGCCTGGGAGCGCCACGCCCGCGGACCACGCTGGAACTGATCCACTCTGCGGGTCGCATTCTCCGGGCCGGGTGCCTCGCTGCCGTAGCGAGGCACCCGGCCCTTGTCATGCTCTTCAAGCCTTTGCGCTGCGTCAATAGCCCCTGGTAATCCCTACGCCGACCCACGAAATCGGATTGATCTTCGTGGCGCCTTTGCGCATAGTGGGCCGTCACGGATCCCTCGCGGCGGCGCCCGCACCGGACGGCCCGCCATCCCTCGGCCCCCCAACCACAGGAGATGCTATGAACTTGACGATCAGCGGCCACCACCTGGAAGTCACGCAAGCCCTTCGCAACTACGTGACGGCCAAGCTGGAGCGGATCACGCGGCACTTCGACCAGATCGAAGACATCCGGGTCCGCCTGATCATCGAGAACGAAACCGAGAAGGACCGCCGCCAGCGCGCCGAATGCCTCATCCATGTCAAGGGGAACGATCTTTTCGCCGAAAGCGCACACGAGGATCTCTACGCCGCTCTCGACCAGCTGGCCGACAAGCTCGACCGACTGGTCGGCCGCTACAAGTCGCGCCTGCAGGATCACCACCACGAAGCCGTCAAGCGCCTCGCGACCGCGTGATCACCGGCGCTGCGCAGGCAGCGCCTGCGGCGGCGCCAGGGCCCCGGCCGACGTCGCCTGCCCGATGGGCCCAGGCTGAACTCCTCTTTCCGCCGGGCCTGTGGCGGGGTGCATAATCCACCTCCCAACCATGAACCGCCTCGCGTCCATCCTGCCTGTCGCTCAAGTGCTCGTGAGCGTCGACGCCACCAGCAAGAAGCGGGCCTTCGAGGAAGCCGGGCTGTTGTTCGAGAACCTGCACGGTCTCTCGCGCGCGCTCGTCACCGACAGCCTGTTCGCCCGTGAACGCCTGGGCTCCACTGGGCTCGGGCATGGCGTGGCCATTCCGCACGGGCGCATCAAGGGCCTGAAGGCGCCCATGGCGGCCTTGTTCCAGCTGGCCCAGCCCATCGGCTTCGATGCGCCGGACGAGCAACCGGTCGGCCTGCTCATCTTCCTGCTGGTGCCCGAGGCGGCCACGCAGAAGCACCTGGAAATCCTCTCCGAAATTGCCGAGCTGCTGAGCGACGCACCCTTGCGCGAGCGCATCAAGTCGAGCCAGAGCGCCGATGAACTGCATGCGTTGATCGCGAACTGGCAGTCGGCGCAGTCGGCGTGAAACCCACCGTCGTCAGCGCCGACGTCCTCTTCGAGGACCATCGCGGGCAGCTGAAGTGGGAGTGGGTGGCCGGCCTCGGTGCTTCCGAGCGGCGCTTCGACGAGGTCGCCGTGCGGGCCGCGCGCTCGGGCGCCGACCTGGTCGGTTACCTGAACTACATCCATCCCTACCGGGTGCAGATCCTGGGCGAGCGCGAGATCGCCTACCTCACCAACGCCACGCAGGAAGACTGCGCCCGCCGAATTTCTCGCATCGTGACGCTGGAGCCGCCCGTTCTGGTGCTGGCCGACAGCCAGGTCGCGCCCGACGCGCTGGTCGCGATGTGCGAGCGGGCGCAAATCCCGATGTTCGCCACGGCCGAATCCTCGGCCTTCGTCATCGACGTGCTGCGCGCCTACCTGTCCAAGCACTTCGCCGAGCGCACCTCCATGCACGGCGTCTTCATGGACATCCTGGGCCTGGGCGTGCTGATCACGGGCGAGTCGGGCCTGGGCAAGAGCGAGCTGGGCCTGGAGCTGATCTCGCGCGGCAACGGCCTCGTGGCCGACGACGCGGTGGACCTGTACCGCATCAACCAGACCACGATCGAGGGGCGCTGTCCCGAGCTGTTGCAGAACCTGCTGGAGGTGCGCGGCATCGGCCTGCTGGACATCCGCGCGATCTTCGGCGAGACCGCGGTGCGCCGGAAGATGCGCCTGAAGCTCATCGTCCACCTGGTGCGGCGGGAGACGCTGGAGCGCGAGTACGAGCGCCTGCCCTACGAGCCGCTCACGCAGGACGTGCTGGGCGTGCCGATCCGCAAGGCCGTGATCCAGGTGGTCGCCGGACGCAACATCGCCGTGCTGGTGGAAGCGGCCGTGCGCAACACCATCCTGCAGCTGCGCGGCGTGGACACCTACCAGGAGTTCGTCGAGCGCCACCGGCGCGCGATGGAAAAGGATTCCTAGGCGAGCCGCGACCCGGTCAGCGGGTCGTCCGCTGCGGCCGGTGCGGGCACTGCGGCTTGGTGCAGTGCGCATACAGGCTCAGGGCGTGGTCGGCGATCTCGAAGCCCTTGAGCTGCGCCACCTCGTGCTGGCGCTTCTCGATCTCCGGGTCATAGAACTCCTCCACGCGGCCGCAGTCCAGGCACACCAGGTGGTCGTGGTGCTGGCCTTCGTTGAGTTCATAGACGGCCTTGCCGCTCTCGAAATGGCTGCGCGAGAGGATGCCGGCCTGCTCGAACTGCGTGAGCACCCGATAGACGGTGGCCAGGCCGATGTCCGAGCGCTCCTGCAGCAGCACGCGGAAGACGTCTTCCGCGGTCATGTGCCGTTGCGATCCCTTCTGGAACACGTCCAGGATCTTCAGCCGCGGAAGCGTCGCCTTCAGGCCGGTGCTTTTGAGTTCGTCGATGTTCGCCATGGGGTCGCGTCGTGCCGGAGCCCGCAGGAGGGCGCTCGCTACAATCGCCCGGATCATAAAGCCACCCTCGTCCGATGCCTGCCCTCCACCCACGCCTTAGCCGGCTCGTCCTGGTGCTGGCGGCCAGTGCCGCGGTCGCCGGCTGCGGCTCGCTCAACGACGCCACCAAGCGCTTTGCCTCGAACCTCGCTCCCTACAAGCCGCCGGTGGTGCAGGGCAACTTCGTCTCGCGCGAGCAGGCCGAGCTGCTCAAGCCCGGCATGAGCCGCCAGCAGGTGCGCGAGGTGCTGGGCACGCCGCTGGTCACCAGCCTGTTCCACGCCGACCGCTGGGACTACGTCTTCACCCTGAAGCGCCCGGGCGTCCCCTCGCAGGCCCACCACCTCACCGTGTTCTTCAAGGACAACGCGCTGGAGCGCTTCGAAGGTGAGCGCCTGCCCAGCGAGGCCGAGTTCGTCGAACAGATCGACACCCGCCGTGCCAGCGGCCCGGTGCCGGTGCTCCAGGCCACCGAGGCGCAGCTGCAGCGCTTCGGCAAGCCGGCGCCGCGCGCCGAGGAGGCGCCCGCCCCGCCGCCGGCCTCGGCCAGCTATCCGCCGCTCGAGCCGCAGGTGCGATGAGCATGGCGCCCGACTCCAAGCCCGGCGCGCACCACCGCGTCGCCATCGCCGGCGTCTCCGGCCGCATGGGCCAGATGCTGGTCGAAGCGGTCCGCGACAGCGGCGACTGCCGGCTCGCCGGCGCCCTGGACCAGGCCAGCAGCCCCGCCATCGGCAACGACGCCAGTGCCTTCCTCGGCCATGCCAGCGGCGTGGCCGTCACGGCCGACCCGCGTGCCGGGCTCGCGCAGGCGCAGGTCCTGATCGACTTCACGCGGCCCGAGGGCACGCTCGCGCACCTGCGCGCCTGCCGCGAACTGGGCGTGAACCTGGTCATCGGCACCACCGGCTTCTCGGACGCGCAGAAGGACCAGATCCGCGACGCGGCGCGTGACATCGCGATCGTCATGGCGCCCAACATGAGCGTGGGCGTCAACGTCACGCTCAAGCTGCTGGAGATGGCCGCTCAGGCCCTGGACACCGGCTACGACATCGAGATCATCGAGGCGCACCACCGCCACAAGGTCGATGCGCCTTCGGGCACGGCGCTCAAGATGGGCGAGGTGATCGCCCAGGCGCTGGGCCGCGACCTCAAGCAGTGCGCGGTCTATGCGCGCGAGGGCGTGACCGGCGAGCGCGATCCGTCCACCATCGGCTTTTCCACCATCCGCGGCGGCGACATCGTGGGCGACCACACGGTGCTGTTCGCGGGCACCGGCGAGCGCATCGAGATCACGCACAAGTCCGCCAGCCGCGCCACCTACGCCCAGGGCAGCCTGCGCGCAGTGCGCTTCCTGGCCGGCCGGCGCAGCGGCCTGTTCGACATGTTCGACGTGCTGGGGCTGCGCTAAGTGACGCTGTGGGAGCTGGCCCGCCAGGGTGACGCCGTCACGCAGGCCCTGGCCGTGCTCCTGCTGCTGATGTCCGTGGCCAGCTGGGTGGTGATTTTCTGGAAGGCCTGGCTGCTGCGCCGCGCCGTGGCGGACGTGGCCCGCGGCACGGCGCTGTTCTGGCAGTCCGCCTCCATCGACGACGCGCGCCAGGCCCTGCCGGCCTTCGACCGCAACGCCCTGGTGCTGCCCCTGGTGGAGGCGACGCAGCACCCGGCGCCGGGGCCGCTGGGCGCCTCCGGCGCGCCCGCGGTCCAGCTCACCCGGGTGCTGCGCGATGCGCTGCACGGCGTGCTGCACCGGCTGCAGTTCGGGCAGGTGCTGCTGGCCACCGTGGGGTCGACCGCGCCCTTCGTCGGGCTGCTGGGCACGGTCTGGGGCATCTACCTGGCTCTTACCGGCATCGCCGCGGCGGGCCAGATCAGCATTGACAAGGTCGCCGGCCCGGTGGGCGAGGCGCTCATCATGACGGCCGCCGGACTGGCGGTCGCCATCCCCGCCGTGCTGGGCTACAACATCTTCGGCCGCGTCATCGCCCGCATCGAGGCCGACCTCGAAGGCTTCGCCCGCGACCTGCGGGACCTGCTGGCCGGAGCGGCGGCGTGAGCTTCGGCCGCCTGGAGCGCACGCCGGGCGCGCGGCCTTTCAGCGACATCAACGTCACGCCACTGGTGGACGTGATGCTGGTGCTGGTGGTGATCTTCATCCTCACCGCGCCGCTGCTGGCCAGCTCCATCCGGCTGGATTTGCCCGCCACGGAAGCGGCGCAGCCCGCCGAGGCGGCGGCCGCCATCGGCATCACGCTGGATGCGCAAGGCCAGCTCTTCGTGGAAGGCCAGCCGGCGGACGCGGCCGGCCTGGCCGAGCAGCTGGCCGCCGCCGCGCGCCGTAACCCGGACACGGAAGTGCAGCTGCGCGCCGACCGCAGCGTGCCCTACGGCCGCGTGGTGGAGATCATGGGCGCCGCGCAGAAGGCCGGCCTCAACCGCATCGGCTTCGTCGCGGAGCCGGCGGCGCGCTAGCTTCGAGCTCGTGCTGCAGGGGAGGCCACCCCTACAATTTGCGCCACCATGCAAGACAAGTACCACCACCTGGACGTCGAGCGTTCCGCGCAGTCGCACTGGACCGCCCGCGATGCCTACCGCGTCGCCCAGGATGCCGCGCGCAAGAAGTTCTACGCCTGTTCGATGCTGCCCTATCCCAGCGGCAAGCTGCACATGGGGCATGTGCGCAACTACACCATCAACGACATGCTCACGCGCTACCTGCGCATGAACGGCTACAACGTGCTCATGCCCATGGGCTGGGACGCCTTCGGGCTGCCGGCCGAGAACGCCGCGCTGAAGAACGGCGTGCCGCCGGCGAAGTGGACCTACGACAACATCGCCTACATGAAGAAGCAGATGCAGGCGATGGGCCTGGCGATCGACTGGTCGCGCGAAGTCGCCACCTGCGATCCCAGCTACTACAAGTGGAACCAGTGGCTGTTCCTCAAGATGCTCGAAAAGGGCATCGCCTACCGCAAGACGCAGGTCGTCAACTGGGACCCGGTGGACCAGACCGTGCTGGCCAACGAACAGGTGATCGACGGCAAGGGCTGGCGCACCGGCGCCGTGGTGGAAAAGCGCGAGATCCCGGGCTACTACCTCAAGATCACCGACTACGCCGAGGAACTGCTCGAGCACGTGCAGCACAAGCTGCCCGGCTGGCCCGAGCGGGTCAAGCTGATGCAGGAGAACTGGATCGGCAAGAGCGAAGGCCTGCGCTTTGCCTTCCCGCACGACATCCGCGACGCGGACGGCAAGCTGATCGGCGACGGGCGCCTGTACGTCTTTACCACGCGCGCCGACACCATCATGGGCGTGACCTTCTGTGCCGTGGCGCCCGAGCATCCGCTGGCCACGCACGCCGCGCAAGGCAACCCCGCGCTGGCGGAGTTCATCGAGTCCTGCAAGAAGGGCGGCACCACCGAGGCGGAGCTGGCCCTGCGCGACAAGGAAGGCATGCGCACCGGGCTCACGGTGATCCATCCGATCACCCAGGAGCCGGTGGACGTGTGGGTCGGCAACTACGTGCTCATGGGCTATGGCGACGGCGCCGTCATGGGCGTGCCGGGCCACGACGAGCGCGACTTCGCCTTCGCCCTCAAGTACGGCCTTCCCATCGTCCAGGTGGTGCAGGTGGACGGCGAGACCTACGACTACCACCGCTGGCAGGACTGGTACGCCGACAAGGAGCGGGGCCTGACCTGCAACTCCTTCGACTTCAGCGGCTTCCACTACAAGGACGCCGTCGAGGCCGTGGCGCACGCGCTGGAGCGCAAGGGCCTGGGCGAGAAGAAGACCACCTGGCGCCTGCGCGACTGGGGCATCAGCCGCCAGCGCTACTGGGGAACGCCCATTCCGATCATCCACTGCGAGGAGCACGGCGCCGTGCCGGTGCCCGAGGCGGACCTGCCGGTGGTGCTGCCGCAGGACTGCGTGCCCGACGGAACCGGCAACCCGCTGAACAAGCGCGAGGACTTCCTGCGCTGCACCTGTCCCGTGTGCGGCAAGGAGGCCCGGCGCGAGACCGACACCATGGACACCTTCGTGGACAGCGCCTGGTACTTCATGCGCTACTGCGACCCGCACAACGACCAGGCCATGGTGGCCGAGGGCGCGGATTACTGGATGCCCATGGACCAGTACATCGGCGGCATCGAGCACGCCATCCTGCACCTGCTCTATGCGCGCTTCTGGACCAAGGTCATGCGCGACCTGGGGCTGGTGAAGATCGACGAGCCCTTCACCCGCCTGCTGACCCAGGGCATGGTGCTCAACGAGGCCTTCTCGCGCACCACCACGGGCAAGCAGTACTTCTGGCAGCACGAGCTGGACATCGTGCGCGACGAGCACAACAAGGTCGTCTCGGCCACGTCCAAGGCCGACGGCCAGCCGGTGGACTACGAGGGCTGGACCACCATGTCCAAGTCCAAGAACAACGGCGTGGACCCGCAGGCGCTGATCGAGAAGTACGGCGCCGACACCGCGCGCCTGTACACCATGTTCACCGCGCCGCCCGAGGCCACGCTGGAGTGGAACGACGCCGCCCTCGAAGGCAGCTACCGGTTCCTGCGCCGCGTCTGGCAGTTCGGCCACCGGCTGGGCGGCGGGTCCGAGGTCGGGGGCCAGGCGTCCGAGGTGGCCCAGGCCGCCGGCTTCGGCCGCACGGTCAAGGCCCTGCGCCACGAGATCCACACGGTGCTGCGCCAGGTGGACTACGACTACGTGCGCATGCAGTACAACACCGTGGTCTCCGGCGCCATGAAGATGCTCAATGCGCTGGAGGACTTCAAGGCCCTGGACGAGCCGGGCGCGCGGGCCGCGCTGGCCGAGGGCTTCGGCATCCTGCTGCGCGTGCTCTATCCGGTCACGCCGCACATCGCGCATGCGCTGTGGCAGGCGCTGGGCTATGCCGGCGTGCAGGGCGAGCTGGTCGATGCACCCTGGCCGCGCCTGGACGAGGCGGCGCTGGTGCAGGACGAGATCGAGCTGGTGCTGCAGATCAACGGCAAGCACCGCGGCAGCGTCTCGGTCTCCACGCATGCCACGCGCGAGGACATCGAGCGTGCGGCGCTGGCGAGCGAGGCCTTCGAGAAATTCGCCGCTGGGGCGAAGCCGCGCAAGATCATCATCGTGCCGAGCCGGCTCGTGAACGTGGTGCTGTGATGCGCCGCCGTGCCGTGCTGCCCCTCGCAGCCGCCGCGCTCCTGGCCGGCTGCGGCTTCCAGCTGCGCCAGGCGCCCGACTTCGCCTTCGACAGCATCTTCCTCGCGATTCCGGACAGCTCGCCGCTGGGCAGCGAACTGCGCCGCAACCTGGCCTCCATCCCCAGCGTGCGGGTGCTGACCGGCGCCCAGGCCCGCGAGCAGGCCGATGTGGTCCTGGAGCTGTCTTCGGAGCTGCGCCAGAAAGTGGTGGTGGCCCAGAGCGCCAGCGGGCAGGTGCGCGAGTTCCAGCTGCGAAGCCGCATCGTCTTCGCGCTGCGCACGCCGCAGGGCCGCCAGCTCATCGCGCCCACCGAGCTGGGCCAGCAGCGCGACATCAGCTTCAACGAATCCGCCGTGCTCGCCAAGGAAGCCGAGGAGAACCTCCTGTACCGCGACATGCAGACCGACCTGGTCCAGCAGCTGCTGCGCCGCCTGGCGGCGGTGAAGGTGGTCTGATGCAGATCGCTGCAGCGCAGCTGGACAAGCACCTCGGGCGACAGCTGCAGTCGCTCTACACCGTGCATGGCGACGAGCCCCTGCTGGTGCAGGAGGCGGCCGATGCCATCCGCGCCGCCGCGCGCGAGCGGGGCTACAGCGAGCGCAGCGTGCACACCATCGCCGGCGCGCACTTCGACTGGAGCGGCGTGCTGGCCGCCGGGGGCTCGCTGAGCCTCTTCGCAGAGCGCCAGATCGTGGAAATCCGCGTCCCCAGCGGCAAGCCCGGCAAGGACGGCGGCCAGGCCCTGCAAGCCATCGCGCAGCAGGCCCAGGGCAACGACAGCGTGCTCACGCTGGTGCTGCTGCCCCGACTGGACCGCGCCACGCGCAGCGGCGGCTGGTTCGGTGCCCTCGAATCCTTCGGCGTGACGGTGCAGATCGACCCCGTCGAGCGCGCCGCGCTGCCGCAGTGGATCGCCCAGCGCCTGGCCGCGCAGGGCCAGCGCGTCGCTTCCGGCGAGGCGGGCCAGCGCACGCTGCAGTTCTTTGCCGACCGCGTCGAGGGCAACCTGCTGGCCGCGCACCAGGAGATCCAGAAACTGGGCCTGCTGCATCCGCCCGGCGAGCTGGATTTCGAGCAGGTGGAGGCGGCCGTGCTCAACGTCGCGCGCTACGACGTCTTCAAGCTCTCCGAGGCCGTGCTGGGCGGCCAGGCGCAACGCGTGCAGCGCATGCTCGACGGGTTGCAGGCCGAGGGCGAGGCGCAGGTGCTGGTGCACTACACGCTGGCCGAGGACATCCGCGCGCTCAAGCGCGTCAAGGATGCGCTCGGCGAGGGCCGGCCCATGCCGGTGGCCCTGCGCGAGCAGCGTGTGTGGGGCCTGAAGGAGCGGCTCTTCGAGCGCGTGCTGCCGCGCCTGTCGCCGCTCGCGCTGGAGTCGCTGCTGCATTCCGCGCACGTGGTGGACGGCATCGTCAAGGGCCTCAAGGCGCCCGGCTGGCCGACCGACGGCTGGCAGGCCCTGCACCGCCTGGCCATGCAGCTGTGCCTGGCCTGCGTGCCGCCGGCCGGCGCCGGGCCGCGTGCCAGAATCGCGCCATGAACGCCCCCAACATCGCCGAGACGCTGCACGCCATGGGCCTGCAGGCCCGGCAGGCCGCGGCCGTGATGGCCAAGTCGTCCACCGCCGCGCGCAACCAGGCCTTGAGGCGCCTGGCTGCGCTCCTGCGCGAGAGCGTGCAGGCGCTGGACGTGGACAACACCCGTGACCTCGCGCGCGCCGAGGCCGCGGGCCTGGCCGCGCCCATGGTCGACCGCCTGCGCCTGGGCGCCAAGGTCATCGCCACCGTGGCCGAGGGCTGCGAGCAGCTGGCGGCCATGCCGGACATCATCGGCGACATCGTCGGCATGCAGCAGCAGCCCAGCGGCATCCGCGTGGGCCGCATGCGCGTGCCGATCGGGGTCTTCGGCATGATCTACGAGAGCCGGCCCAACGTCACCATCGAGGCGGCGAGCCTGTCGATCAAGAGCGGCAACGCCTGCATCCTGCGCGGCGGCTCCGAGGCCATCGACTCCAACAAGGCGCTGGCCCGCCTGGTGCAGCAGGCCCTGCAGGACAGCGGCCTGCCGCCCGAGGCGGTGCAGCTGGTGCAGACCACCGACCGCGAGGCCGTGGGCCAGCTCATCGCCATGCCGCAGTACGTGGACGTGGTCATCCCACGCGGCGGCAAGAGCCTGATCGAGCGCATCAGCCGCGAGGCCAAGGTGCCGGTCATCAAGCACCTGGACGGCAACTGCCACAGCTACGTGGACGATCCCTGCGACCTGGACATGGCCCTGCGCGTGGTGGACAACGCCAAGACCCAGAAGGTCAGCCCCTGCAACGCCAGCGAAAGCCTGCTGGTGGCGCGCGGTGTCGCGGCGGACTTCCTGCCGCGCATCGGCGAGGTCTTCGCCGCCAAGGGCGTGGAGATGCGCTGCGACGCCGAGGCCGCGGCGCTGCTGCGAAACGTGCAGGGCGCCAGGGTGGTGGCCGCCACCGAGCAGGACTGGTACGAGGAATACCTCGCGCTCGTCATCAGCATCAAGGTGGTGGGTGGCCTGGACGAGGCCATCGCGCACATCAACCACTACGGCAGCCACCACACGGATGCCATCCTCACGCGGGACCACGTGCACGCGCAGCGCTTCCTGCGCGAGGTCGATTCGGCCAGCGTGATGGTCAACGCCAGCACCCGCTTCGCCGACGGCTTCGAGTACGGGCTGGGCGCCGAGATCGGCATCAGCACCGACAAGTTCCACGCCCGTGGCCCCGTGGGCATCGAAGGCCTCACCTCGCTCAAGTGGATCGTGCTGGGCCAGGGCGAGGTGCGCGGCTGATGGCCGGCTACTGGCCCGGCTGCGGCTGGCACCTGCTGGAGCAGGATGGCGAAGGGCGCCTGCGCGTGGGTGACGAGTTCCTGCGCTTCCTGCTGGAGCGGCCCGAGCTGGCGCCGGTGCCGCAATCCGGCCCCGGCGAGCGGGCGCTGCATGCGCGGCTCGTCGCGCAGCCGCGCGCGGCCGTGTCCGAGCGCGAGCTGGCCGCGGTCGAAGACGAGGACGCGCGCGCCAACGTCGCCGTCTGGCTGCGCTTTCGCGAGCGCCTGCTGGCCCGGCCCACGCTGGAGGCGAGCTACCTGCAGATCTTCCGCGGGCAGGTGGACGTGCCGCCCCTGCTGGTGCACCAGCTCACGCAGATCCTGCTGCGCCAAGCCCTGGGCGACTCCGCCACGCCCTTCGAGGCGCGCGCGGCCGAGATGCTGTTCAGGGTGCAGAAGATCGCGGTGCAGGAGGACGGGCAGGTGATGGCGGCGGACAACGAGACCGTCGAGCGGCTGGCCGTCGCCGGCGGTTTCGGCACTTTGGGCGAGCTGCTGCGCCAGGGCGGGGCGCCGCTGCGCACCACGGACCTGGACGTGCTCAATCCGGACGTGGCGGACGACTACTGGGCGCGCAGCGAGGCGCACGACCTGGTCCTGCCCCTGCACCACGGCCAGCCCGGCCTGGAGGCCCTGTGCCGCGTCATGGAGCGCTGGCTCGCGCACCTGCTGGGCCTGTCGGCCCGGGTGCAGGTCGAGCGCGAGATCGACGAGACGCAGTGGGTCTGGCACGTGGGCCTGGACGCCCAGGCCAGCGCCGTGCTCAATGCGCTCTACCAGGGCCAGGACGTGGACGAAGCGCAGATGCGCCGCATGCTGTGCCTCTTCAGCCTGCACCTGGACGAGCCCACCGCCCTGCGGCCCGAGATCGCCGGCCGCCCCATCTACCTGGCCATGGCCATGGACGAGTCGCAGAAGCTGCGCCTGAAGCCGCAGAACCTCCTGATGAACCTGCCGCTCGCGCAGGTGTCCTAAGTGGAAAGACGCTGATTGGCAACAAGCCGCCCCTGGCTGTCGGCCTAGCCTCCAGTCTCCAGCCCCTACCCAGCATGGTCCCCCACCTCATCACCGCCCTCAGTGGCCCGATCAACGAACTCGAACAGCGGGTCCTCGAATCGATGCCGGCCATCGAACGCTGGTTCCGCCTCGAGTGGATGGAGCACACGCCGCCGTTCTACTGCTCGGTGGACATCCGCAACGCCGGCTTCAAGCTCTCGCCGGTGGACACCAACCTCTTTCCCGGCGGCTGGAACCACCTCACGCAGGAAATGCTGCCGCTGGCGGTGCAGGCGGCCATGGCGGCCATCGAGAAGATCTGCCCGGAAGCCAAGAACCTGCTGATCATTCCTGAGAACGACACCCGAAACACCTTCTACCTGAGCAACATCGCGCAGCTGCAGCGCATCTTCCACATGGCGGGGCTGAACGTGCGGGTCGGCTCCATCGACCCCGACGTGAAGGAGTCCACGCGCATCGACATTCCCGGCGGCGACACCCTCTGCCTGGAGCCGGTGGTGCGAAGCAAGTACCGGCTGGGCCTGAAGGATTTCGACCCCTGCACCATCCTCCTGAACAACGACCTGTCCGCGGGCGCGCCGGGCATCCTGGAGGACCTGCACGAGCAGTACCTGCTGCCGCCGCTGCATGCCGGCTGGACCGTGCGGCGCAAGAGCCGGCACTTCCAGAGCTACGAGGAAGTGGCCAAGCGCTTCGGCAAGATGCTGGGCATCGACCCCTGGCTGATCAATCCCATGTACAGCCGCTGCGGCGAGCTCGACCTCGACCAGCCCCAGGGCCTGGAGTGCCTCACCACGCAGGTCGATGGGCTGCTCACGCGCATCCGCAAGAAATACAAGGAATACGGCATCAACGAGAAGCCCTTCGTGGTGGTCAAGGCCGACAACGGCAGCCATGGCCGGGGCATCCTCACGGTGCGCGACGTGCGGGACCTTGCCCAGCTCGAACGCAAGGCCCGCGGCAAGCCCGGCGTTGCCGGCGCGCTGCAGGGGCGCGAGACCATCATCCAGGAAGGCGTGCTGACCAACGAACGCATGCACGAAGCCGTGGCCGAGCCGGTGGTCTACATGATGGACCGCTATGTGGTGGGCGGCTTCTACCGCGTGCATGCCGAGCGCGGCGTGGACGAGAACCTCAGCGGGCCGGGCGCGGGCTATGTGCCGCTCGCCTTCGCCGAAAGCACGCGCCTTCCGCAGCCCGGGCAGAAGCCCGGCGCGAGCGCCCCCAACCGCTTCTACATGTACGGCGTGATCGCCCGCGTGGCCTTGCTCGCGGCCAGCTACGAGCTGGAATCGACCGACCCGGAAGCCGAAACCTACGAGTGACGACCCCGCCCGTTGCCCGCCGGCAACGGGCCCGCCGGGCAGCGCGATTGCTGCAGGCGCACAATACCGCTCCGTCCGACAACCCGCCCCCGGGTCGCCGCCAGCGCGGCTTTCCAGGGCATTCTTCGTGCAACGTTCGCAATCCTCCCTCGCGGCCCTCACCCTCGGCGCCATCGGCGTGGTCTACGGCGACATCGGCACCAGCGTGCTGTACGCCGTCAAGGAGGTGTTCGGATCGGGCCACGTGCCGTTCACGCAGGCCAATGTGTACGGCGTCCTGTCCATCCTGTTCTGGACGCTGACGCTGATCGTCTCGCTCAAGTACGTGGTGCTCGTGCTGCGCGCCGACAACGCCGGCGAGGGCGGGCTGGTCGCCATGCTGGCGCTGGCCTCGCAGGCGGTGAAGGACAAGCCGCGCCTGCGCAGCGTGCTGCTGGTCGTGGGCATCTTCGGCACCTGCCTCTTCTACGGCGACGGCGTCATCACGCCGGCCATCTCGGTGCTGTCCGCGGTGGAAGGCCTGGAGGTGGTCTCACCCGCCTTCGATCGCTTCGTGATCCCGCTCACGCTCCTGATCCTGTTCGCCTTGTTCGCGGTGCAAAAGCGGGGAACGGCCGGCATCGGCCGCTTCTTCGGGCCGATCACGCTCACCTGGTTCGCGGTGCTGGCGCTGCTGGGCGTGAGCCAGATCGTGCATCACCCGGAGATCCTGTCGGCCATCAGCCCGCACCATGCGCTGGGCTTCGTGCTGGCCAACCCGGGAACGAGCTTCGTGATCCTCGGTGCGGTGGTGCTGGTGGTCACGGGCGCCGAGGCGCTCTATGCGGACCTGGGCCATTTCGGCAAGCGGCCCATCCGCCTGGCCTGGTTCGCGGTCGCCATGCCGGCGCTCACGCTCAACTACTTCGGCCAGGGCGCCCTGCTGCTGGAGCGGCCGGAGGCGGTCAAGAACCCCTTCTACCTGATGGCGCCGGAGTGGGCCCTGCTGCCGCTGGTGGGCCTGGCCACGGCGGCGACCGTGATCGCTTCCCAGGCGCTCATCACGGGCGCCTTCAGCGTCACCAAGCAGGTCATCCAGCTCGGTTACCTGCCGCGCCTGGAGGTGCAGCACACCAGCGTGAAGCAGGCCGGGCAGATCTACCTGCCCTTCGTGAACTGGGGCCTGTTCGTCGCCATCGTGCTGGCGGTGGTGCTGTTCCGCTCGTCCAGCAACCTCGCGGCGGCCTACGGCATCGCGGTGACGCTGGACATGCTGATCACCACCACGCTCACCTTCTTCGTCATCCGCTACGGCTGGAAGTACCCGCTGTGGCTGTGCATCGGATCCACCGGCCTTTTCTTCGTCGTCGATGCGACCTTCTTCGCCTCCAACATGCTCAAGCTGTTCGATGGCGGCTGGTTTCCGCTGGCCATCGGCGGGGCCATCTTCACGCTCATGATCACCTGGAAGAACGGCCGCACCATCCTCAACCAGGCCCTGCGCACCGATGCCATCGACCTGCGGGGCTTCCTCGACGCCGTGTTCGTGAGCCCGCCCACGCGGGTGCCGGGCACGGCCGTTTTCCTCACCGCCGAAGCCGGCGCGGTACCCAACGCCCTGCTGCACAACCTCAAGCACAACAAGGTGCTGCACCAGCAGAACCTCTTCGTCACGGTGCACAACCACGAGGTGCCCTGGGTCGGCATGAGCCGCCGCCTCGAGGTGGAGGCCCTGGGTCATGATTGCTGGCAGGTCATCGTGCACTACGGCTTCAAGAACGACCCCGACGTGCCGCGCGCCTTGCAGCTGATGCACAACCGCGGCTGCGACCTGGATGCCATGACCACCAGCTATTTCCTGTCGCGCGACGTGGTCGTCCCCAGCGTGGGCGGCGGCATGGCGCCCTGGCGCGAGAAACTCTTCGCCCAGATGCACCGCAACGCCAGCGCGGCGGCCGACTTCCTCAAGCTGCCGAACAACTCCGTCGTGGAGCTGGGCTCCAAGATCTCCATCTGAACGCGATGAACCTTCTCTTCCTGGCCGACCCGCTCGAGAGCTTCAAGACCTACAAGGACACGACCTTCTCCATGATGCGCGAGGCGCAGCGACGCGGGCACCGCGTGGCCGCCTGCGAGCCTCGTGATGTGTCGTGGCGCTCGGGCGGCCGGGTGCAGGCGCAGGTGCGCGAGATCGTCCTGACCGGGCAGGAGGGCGAGGCCTGGTTCGAGGTGGCGGGCCGCCCGGTGCGGGCCCTGAGCGAGTTCGACGCGGTCCTCATGCGCAAGGACCCGCCCTTCGACAGCGAGTACTTCTACGCCACCCACCTGCTGGAGCAGGCCGAGCGCGAGGGCGCGCGCGTCTTCAACCGCGCGGCGTCGTTGCGTGATCACCCGGAAAAGCTCGCGGTGATGGAGTTCCCGCAGTTCGTGAGCCCCACGCTGGTCACCCGCGACGAAGCGGAGGTCCGGCGCTTCCATGACGAGCACGGCGACATCATCCTCAAGCCCCTGGACGGCATGGGCGGCAAGGGCATCTTCCGGGTGCGGGCCGACGGCCTGAACCTCGGCTCCATCACCGAAACCCTCAATGGCGGCGGCACCACCACGCTCATGGTCCAGCGCTTCGTGCCGGAGATCAGCGCCGGCGACAAGCGCGTGCTGGTGATCGGCGGCAAGCCGGTCCCCTTCAGCCTGGCCCGCATTCCGCAGGGCACGGAGGTGCGCGGCAACCTGGCGGCCGGCGGCAAGGGCGTGGCGCAGCCGCTCACGGCCCGCGACCACGAGATCGCCGAGGCGCTGGGCCCGGTGCTGGCCGCACGCGGCCTGCTGCTGGTGGGGCTGGACGTGATCGGCGACTGGCTCACCGAGATCAACGTCACCAGCCCGACCTGCTTCCAGGAGATCACCGAGCAGACCGGCTTCGACGTGCCGGCCATGTTCCTCGACGCGCTGGAAGCGGCGCTGGCGGCGAAATAGGGTTCGGTCAGCCGACGCGCCCACCGTCCGCGAACACCCGCAGCTCGCCCGGGGTGAAGGGCGCCCAGGCTTCGTTGGTCGTCAGCGGCGCCGTCACCACCACGGCCACCTTGTCGCCCGGCGTCGTGTGCTGGGCGAAGTCGATGGACAGGTCCTCGTCCGCGAGCTGGGCGTGCGCGAAGGGGTGCCTGCGCTCCACGGAGTAGAGATTCGTCGAGCAGTGCGCCCAGAGCGCGTGGCCGTTGGACAGCAGGAAGTTGAAGGGCCCATGGCGTGACAGGCGGGGCGCCAGCTCGCGCAGGGTGAGTGTGAGCTCCTCGACGCTGGGCACGCCCGCGTGCGACTTCCAGATTTCCTGCATCAGCCAGCAGAAGGCGCGCTCGCTGTCGGTGTCGCCCACGGCCTGGAAGCTCGCGTGCAGCCGCGGGTGGAAATCCTTCAAGTCGCCGTTGTGCGCGAACACCCAGTAGCGGCCCCACAGCTCGCGCACGAAGGGATGGCAGTTCTCCAGCGCCACCACGCCCTGCGTGGCCTTGCGGATGTGCGCGATCACGGTGCGGCTCTTGATCGGGTACTTGCGGATCAGCTCTGCCACGGGCGAGGCGCAGGCCGGCTGGTGGTCCACGAAATGGCGCACCCCCTTGCCTTCGAAGAAGGCGATGCCCCAGCCGTCGGCGTGGTGGTCCGTGCGCCCGCCGCGCTGGGCGAAGCCGGTGAAGCTGAAGGCCACGTCCGTGGGCGTGTTGCAGTTCATTCCGAGAAGCTGGCACATGGCCCCGATTGTGAGGGTGCGTCCTGCGGGTAAGACGCCTTGCGGCCTCAGCTCATCCGCTGATATAAGAAGTTCTACTCACCAGGAGTCCGGCATGAATCTCGATTTCGGACTGGATGCGATCGAGGCCCTCGGCGCCGAAGAAGGCGAGGTGCTCGCGCCCGAGGCGCAGGAGGCGACCTACCGCCGCGTGCGTGCGCAGCTGGAGGCGGGCAGCTTCGCCGAGGCCGTGGACGATGCCTTCCGGCTGGTGCACAGCAATCCCTGGGAACGCGCCTACCACCTGGCGCTCGCCTACTGCCTGCAGCACCTGGAGCAGCACGAGTCGGCCGGTCGCTTCTATGCCCTCGCCTTCATGCTGGACGCCACCGATGCGCTGTGCGCCTACCGAATGGGCGAGTGCCTGGGCGCGATGGAGCAGCTGCCCGAGGCGCGCGAGGCGTTCGAGGCCAGCGTCAAGCTGTCCTGGCTGGATCGGGGGCACGCCGAGGTGCGACGCGAAGCCGAGCTGCGGCTGGCGGAGCTGGACGCGCTCGCGGCCTGACCCAGCCCGGCCGGAGCGCACCCATGCCCGTCCGAACCCTGCTCCCGCCCTACCCGGTGAGCAAGCCCTGCCTGTTCCATGAGATCGAGCGCAAGAGCCTGCGCGACTACAAGCGCCGCCCGGCCTCGCTCGGTCTGCCGCCGTCGCCAAGCGCCAGGAAGCCCGCTGGCGAGGTGGCCGACGACGCTCAGCGGTCGGAAAGCGAGCCCTTGCCGCCCGGGCATCCAGGGGTGCCGCCACCTGCACCCGGCGAAGCCGACACTGTTGGCGGTGCGACGCGCGTGAAGCTGGTGCGAGTGAAGCGGCCGCCGCGTCCTGAGCCGCTGCCGCGCCCTGAGACTTTGCCGCGTCCAGAGACGTCGCTGCAGCCAGAGACGCCTTCGCCCCCAGTCGCACAGCCACTTCCAGACCCTGCGGCGGCGGAGAACGCCGCCACGGTGTCGAAGCCAAAACCCGGGCCAAGCGCCACCAGCAAGTCCGCGTCCGGGCCTGCACCGCTGGGCACCGGGTTGCCCGAACCACTTGGTGTCTCCAAGACCGACGACGCGCCTGACGCCGTGCATCGGGCCAGCGAGGCCAGCGATCGCGCCAGGGGCGTCGGCGTCGATGCGAGCAAGGCGTCGTTCGTGCGCAAGCTCCTGCACTGGGCCCACCTGCCAGTTGCGCTCGTGGACCTGCTGGCCGCGTGCCTCGCGGCCGTCGCCAGCTTCGGGTTCGCTGCGCCGCTGGTGCCGATCGCGGCGCGGCAGCTCCAGAAGGTCTGGCGCAACGAGCCGCCCGCAGCGGCCACCACGTCGCCGAGGCTACCCACGCCCGACCTGGACCGGGCCTCGCCGCCGGTCAGGGCAGCGGTGGAAGCCCTGCGCAGCGCACGCACCCGATTCGAGGAAGCGAGCCAAAAGACGCGCATCGACTTCCACCGGGCCGGTTTCCTCAGCCGCCTGCTGGGCGTCGGCGCGGCCACGGCTTCGCTCGGCCTGGCGATCGCAGCCACGGTGGCCAGCGGCGGCCTCGCAGCCCCCGCGCTGGTGGTCTCCGTTCTGCTGCTGCGCCAGGCGGTCGCCCACGCGCACTGCGCCTGGCGCAACTGGCAGGCGGCCGAGGCGGGGCAGCCGACCCTGCCCATGGGATCGAACGCCGTGGCCAATGCGGCCTACGCGCACGCGAGAGCGCTCGGGCGCCCGGATGCCCAGGCGCGGTTGGAGGCGGCGCGCGTGGCCGCCGGCGCTTCCTTCGTCGTGACCGCCGGCTGCATCGCGCTCGGTGCCGCCTTCGCCGTGGCCGTGCCACTGGTCGAGCGTTGCGTGCGCCTGGGCTGCGCCATGCTGCAGCGCGCGATCCTGCCGACCGTGGACAACCAGCGTGCCCAGGCGCACAAGATCGACCTCGCACAGCTGCGGACCCAGGCGAACCTGCAGTTGCAGCGAAGCCTGCTGGACCTGCTGCGAGCCCGGGACGAGGCGCGCCTCTTCCTGAGCGCCGCTCACGCCGAGGCGGAGCCTGACGACCTCTCGGCCCTGGCGGCCGAACTGGGCCGCTGGGACCTCACCGATCCGATGCTGCAGCCGCTGCGGCAGCTCCTCGAGGACCGCTTGTGGCTCGGCCTGCCTGCGCGCGACCGCGACACCCGCGTCGAGGCGCTGCGCGAGCGCGCGGACGTGCTCTCGGATGCGACCTGGGGGATGGGCGCCTTGGTGGGCGGGACCTCGCTACTGCTCCAGGCCCTGACCTGAGAGCGGTGCGGGTGTGGGGCGGGCGCAGGCCGCGCAGATGCAGGCCTTGCCGCGTGCCTCGGGTGGTAGCTGCGCCAGCAGCGCGGGGCTGAATGCGGCTTGCGTGCACCAGCACGGCCCCTGCGCCTGGCCTGTGCGCCGGGCTTCCTCCAGCGCGCAGGCGTTGGGCCGTTGGCACAGAGGGCAGCGCTCGGGCGGGAAAGCGTCGGACATGGTGGCGAACGCTAACTGGTTTTCACGCGCACAGGTGCGGGCGTGGATCGTCGAAGCGGATCAGGTCTTCCGCGAGCAGGCGCGAAAGAATGCGGCGCGTCATGGCGTGGGCGTCGCCTTGTTCGCCGCTGAACATGAACTGCCGCCCCCGGGGATCGACCCAGTCCAGCCGCACCTTCTGCCAGCGCCCGCCGCTGTAGAGAAAGAGGTAGCGGCCCGCCCGAAGGCGCAGCAGCGGGTGGGGCGCGGGCGGACCTTCGAGCAGCGAATCCTGCGGATCGGGCGCGAAGAACAGCTGGTTCTGCCGCCGGCTGGCGCACAACTGCAGCGCCGGCCGGTGCAGCGCTTCCAGGGCGCGGAAGAAGGTCCGGCAGGCCGCCGGCTCGCGTCCGATCAGGGCGAGGCCCTCGCGCAGGCGTCCCAGCAGCTCGGGGATCATGGCCACCAGGCGTCCGGGGCGGCGCAGGATGGAGTCGCGGCGCACGCTCCAGAGCAGCCGCGGCACCAGGGCCATGAAGGCGCCGGGGTCGTGCTCGGGCGTGGGGCTGGTCAGGCGGGCATGCGCCAGCACCAGGGGCCAGACCTGCAGCAGGAAGTCCTGCACCGGCTCGGGCGCCTCGCGCAGGTCGGGCCGCTGGACCAGCTCGATGACCAGCTGCTCGGCCGTGGCGCGGCGCTGCTCGGCGAAGCGCATGGCGTCCTGCACCAGCGCATCGTTGGCGGCGGCTTCCCAGTCGGTCCCGGTGCTCAGCCCGCTGGAGGGCAGCAGGCTGCGGACGGTCTCGAGCCGCGGCACGACAGGCGCGCGGCCGATCAGCCGGCGAAAGCCATCCGACGAAAGCAGGGACGCCTGGGACATCGCGCCAGTCTAGGAGCCGGCGCGTTCTCTGTTGTGGCGTCCCCTGTGAGAACTGACGAAAAGCTGTCGGTTTCTTGCCAAGCCCTCAGGAACCTGCTTTGCATTTCAGGCGCCAGGCGTGCAGCAGCGGCTCGGTGTAGCCGGCGGGCTGCTCACGGCCCTTGAACACCAGGTCCAGCGCGGCGCGATAGGCGTAGGAGCTGTCCCAGCGGCCGGCCATCGGCTGGTAGGCCGGGTCGCCCGCGTTCTGCGCATCCACCACCGCAGCCATGCGGCGGAAGGTCTCGTGCACCTGCTCGGGCGACACCACGCCGTGCAGCAGCCAGTTGGCGATGTGCTGGCTGGAGATGCGCAGCGTGGCGCGGTCTTCCATCAGCCCGACGTTGTGGATGTCCGGCACCTTGGAGCAGCCCACGCCCTGGTCGATCCAGCGCACCACGTAGCCCAGGATGCCCTGCACGTTGTTGTCCAGTTCCTGCTGGCGCTCCTCGGCCGACCACTTGGGGTCGGCCACCACGGGCACCTGCAGCAGGCCGGCCAGCAGCTCGTCACGCGCGCTCTCGGCGGAGGTCTTCTCCAGCTCGCGCTGCACCCCGAACACGTCCACCTGGTGGTAGTGCAGCGCGTGCAGCGTGGCGGCGGTGGGCGAGGGCACCCAGGCGGTGTTGGCGCCGGCCTTGGGGTGCGCGACCTTCTGCTCCAGCATGGCCGCCATCAGGTCGGGCATGGCCCACATGCCCTTGCCGATCTGGGCGCGCCCGCGCAGCCCGCAGGACAGGCCCACCAGCACGTTGTTGCGCTCGTAGGCCTGGATCCAGGCGCTGGACTTCATGTCGCCCTTGCGCAGCATCGGCCCGGCCAGCATGGCGGTGTGCATCTCGTCGCCCGTGCGGTCCAGGAAGCCGGTGTTGATGAAGGCCACGCGCGCGGCGGCCTCGGCGATGCAGGCGGCGAGGTTCACGCTGGTGCGCCGTTCCTCGTCCATGATCCCGAGCTTCACCGTGTTCGGTGCCAGGCCGAGCAGCTGCTCCACGCGCCCGAACAGCTCGCTCGCGAAGGCCACCTCGCGCGGGCCGTGCATCTTGGGCTTGACGATGTACACCGAGCCCGTGCGCGAGTTGCGGATGCCATTGGCGCCGTGCCCCTGCAGGTCGTGCAGCGCGATGGCGGTGGTGACGACCGCATCCATGATGCCCTCGGGGATCTCGCGCCCCTCGCCCCACAGGATGGCGGGGTTGGTCATGAGGTGGCCCACATTGCGCAGGAAGAGAAGCGAGCGGCCCGGCAGGCTCAGCGCACCGCGGCCGTCGGGCGTGGTGTAGCGGCGGTCCGGGTTGAGCCCGCGCGTGAAGCTGCGCCCGCCCTTGCTCACCTGCTCGGTCAGCGTGCCCTTGAGGATGCCCAGCCAGTTGCGGTAGGCGAGCAGCTTGTCCTGCGCGTCCACCGCGGCGATGGAGTCTTCCAGGTCCAGGATGGTGGACAGCGCCGCCTCCAGCACCAGGTCGCTCACGCCGGCGGGATCGGTGGCGCCGATCGGGTGCTGGCGGTCGATGCGGATCTCCAGGTGCAGGCCGTGGTGGCGCAGCAGGATGGCCGAAGGCGCCGTAGCGTCGCCCTGGTAGCCCACGAACGCGCCAGGGTCCTTCAGCCCCGCGCGCTTGCCGCCGCCCAAGGCCACGACGAGGCGTCCGCCATCGATTGCGTAGCCCGTGGAGTCGGCGTGCGAGCCCTCGGCCAAGGGCGCGGCCTGGTCCAGCACCTGACGCGCATAGGCGATCACCTTGGCGCCGCGCACCTCGTTGTAGCCGGGGCCGCGGTCGGCACCGCCGGCCTCGGGAATGGCGTCGGTGCCGTAGAGCGCGTCGTAGAGCGAGCCCCAGCGCGCGTTGGCGGCGTTGAGGGCGTAGCGGGCGTTGAGGATGGGCACCACGAGCTGCGGGCCGGCCTGCTGCGCGAGTTCGGCGTCCACGTTCTCGGTGGTGGCCCGCACGCCGGCCGGCTGCGGCACGAGGTAGGCGATGCGCTCCAGGAAGCTCCGGTAGGCCGGCAGGTCGCGCACGGGGCCGGGGTTCGCCTGGTGCCAGGTGTCCAGTTCCTGCTGCAGCCGATCGCGCTCGGCCAGCAGGGCGGCATTGCGCGGCGCCAGCTCCTGCACGATCGCGTCGAAGCCTTTCCAGAACACGGCCGGCTCGACGCCGGTGCCGGGCAGCACCTCCTCGTCGATGAAGCGGGCCAGGGCGGCGTCGACCTGCAGGCCGTGGTGGGAAGTGCGGGCGGTCATCGGGCGGTTCCTCCGGTGAAGTTCAAGAAGCGGTATCGAAAAAGGACAGCACGTCGTCCAGGCTGCTGCCCTCGCGCGTGGGCGGCGTGCCCAGCGCCTCGAAGGGCTGCTGCCAGCGATTGACCCAGAGCGTGCGGTAGCCGAACCAGGTCGCGCCCAGCGCGTCCCAGGCGTTGCTGCTCACGAACAGCACCTGCGAGGCGGGCAGGCCCGTGGCGTCGGTGCCCAGGGCGTAGGCGGCCGGATGGGTCTTGTAGCGGCGCACCGCGTCCACGCTCAGCACGTGGTCCAGCAGGTCCGAGAGGCCGGCGCTGCGCACGGCCACGCCCAGCATCTGCGGGTCGCCGTTGGACAGGATGCCGGTGACCACGCCGAGCGCCTTGAGCGCCTGCAGCACGCGCCGATTCTCGGGAAAGGCGGACAGGTGACGGTACTGGTTCATCAGCTGCTGCTCGCGCGCGGGCGTGAGCGGCAGGTCCAGCTTGCGGCAGGCGAAGCGCAGCGCGGCCTCGGTCAAGGCCCAGAAGGGCTGGTAGTGCGCGCCGTCGTTGCTCGTGGTGACCAGCCGCGTGTACTCGATCTGCTTGTCACGCCAGAGCACGGCCAGGGCCTGGCCCTGGCCGGGGAACAGCTGCTCGGCCACCAGCGCGACGCTGTAGACGTCGAACAGGGTGCCGTAGGCGTCGAAAAGCACAGCGCGGGGAGCGGCCATGCACGGACTTTATTGAGAACCAGCGGGATAATGAAGTCGCGTTCCGGTCATTACATTCGTGACTGGAATAAAGGTAATCCCTTCTCAGGAAGCGTGCACGGTGGACAAGCTCAGGCAGCTCGAAACTTTCGTGGCCGTGGCCCAGCGCGGCAGCCTGGCCGCCGTGGCGCGCGCCGAAGGCATCGCACCGGCAGTGATCGGCCGCCGGCTCGACGCGCTCGAAGCCCGGCTGGGGGTCAAGCTGCTGCTGCGCACCACGCGCAGGCTGAGTCTCACCCACGAGGGCAGCGCCTTCCTGGAGGACTGCCAGCGCGTGCTGGCCGAGCTGGCCAATGCCGAGGCCAGCGTGAGCGCCGGGGGCGTCAAGGCCAGCGGCCACCTGCGCATCACCGCCCCGGCGGGCTTCGGTCGCCGGCACGTCGCGCCGCTGGTGCCGCAGTTCCGGCGCCTGCATCCGGAGGTCACCTTGTCCCTGAACCTGAGCGACCGCGTGGTCGACCTGGCGGGCGAAGGCTATGACTGCGCCGTGCGGGTGGGCGACTTCCCCGATTCCTCCCTGGTGAGCGTCCGCCTGGCCGACAACCGCCGCCTGTGCGTGGCCACGCCGGAGTTCCTGCGGCAGCACGGTGTCCCCCAGCGTCCGGCGGACCTCGCGCGCTTCGACTGCCTAGCCCTGTCCAGCGACGCCTCGCAGACGCGCGGCTGGGCGTTCCGGGACGGCGTGGAGATCGTCCACCTCAAGCCCAACGGGCCGCTGGAATGCTCGGACGGCCAGGTCCTGCACGAGTGGTGCCTGCAGGGGCTGGGCATCGCCTGGCGCAGCACCTGGGAGGTGGAGGCCGAGATCACCAGCGGACGCCTGGTGGAGATCCTGCGTGACTACGCGGCGGCGCCCAATGGCATCTATGCGGCCTTCCCGCAGCGCCGGCACCTGCCGCTGCGAGTGCGCCTGTGGATCGATTTCCTGAAGCATCACTACGGCCAGCCGGCCTACTGGAAGCGCTGAGCCGCCGAGAGGCGGCCAGGGGCCGGCCCGTAGAATCCCGCGATGCTCCTCGTGACCCAAGAACTGCTCGGCGACCTGTCCGCCGGGCTGGAAAACCTGCAGCCCGGCGCCGGCGCCAAGGCAGGTTTCGAGTCGCCCAAGGCCGCGGCCCATGGCGACCTGGCCTGCACCGCGGCCATGCAGCTGGCCAAGGGCCTGCGCCAGAACCCGCGCCAGGTCGCCGAGGCCCTGCGCGCCGACCTGCAGCAGCGCCCCGCCTTTGCGCGCTGGGTCGACGCCCTGGAGATCGCCGGCCCGGGCTTCATCAACATCCGCCTCAAGCCCGCTGCCAAGCAGCAGGTGGTGCGCGAGGTGCTGGAGGCGGGCGAGCGCTACGGACACCAGCGCGCCAACGGGCGACGCATGATGGTCGAGTTCGTCTCGGCCAACCCCACCGGCCCGCTGCACGTGGGCCACGGCCGCCAGGCCGCCCTGGGCGACGCCATCTGCAACCTGTACGCCAGCCAGGGCTGGCAGGTGCATCGCGAGTTCTATTACAACGACGCGGGCGTGCAGATCGAGACGCTGGCCCGCTCCACGCAGCTGCGCATCCAGGGCATCAAGCCCGGCGACGATGGCTGGCCCGAGTCGGCCTACAACGGCGACTACATCGCCGATATCGCGGCCGATTTCCTCGCCCGCAAGACCGTCAAGGCCGACGACCGCGAGTTCACCGCCTCGGGCGACGCGGCCGACCTGGACGGCATCCGCCAGTTCGCCGTGGCCTACCTGCGCCACGAGCAGGACCTGGACCTGAAGGCCTTCGCGGTCCGCTTCGACCACTACTACCTGGAGTCCAGCCTCTACACCAGCGGCAAGGTGGCCGACACGGTGCGCCGGCTGCAGGAGGCGGGCAAGACCTACGAGCAGGATGGCGCGCTGTGGCTTCGGTCCACCGACTACGGCGACGACAAGGACCGCGTGATGCGCAAGTCCGACGGCAGCTACACCTACTTCGTGCCCGACGTGGCCTACCACATCACCAAGTGGGAGCGCGGCTTCGAGAAGGTGGTGAACATCCAGGGCACCGACCACCACGGCACCATCGCGCGGGTGCGCGCGGGCCTGCAGGCGGCGCAGGTGGGCATTCCGGCCGGCTATCCGGACTACGTGCTGCACACCATGGTGCGCGTCATGCGCGGCGGCCAGGAGGTGAAGATCTCCAAGCGCGCCGGCAGCTACGTGACCCTGCGCGACCTGATCGAGTGGACCAGCAAGGATGCGGTGCGCTTCTTCCTGCTCTCGCGCAAGCCCGACACCGAGTACGTCTTCGACGTGGACCTCGCCCTGGCGCAGAACAACGACAACCCGGTGTACTACGTGCAGTACGCGCATGCGCGCATCAGCTCCGTGCTGGCAGCCTGGGGCGGCGAACCGGGCAGCCTGGCCGAAGCCGACCTGTCCCTCCTGGACGGCGCCGCCGCGCAGAACCTCATGCTGGTGCTCGCGCGCTACCCGGCCATGCTGTCGGCCGCCGCCGCCGACTTCGCGCCGCATGACGTCACCTTCTACCTGCGCGAGCTGGCCGCGGCCTACCACAGCTACTACGACAGCGAGCGCATCCTGGTGGACAACGTGGCCTTGCGCAACGCGCGCCTGGCGCTGGTCGCCGCGTGTGCGCAGGTGTTGCACAATGGCCTGGCGATGCTGGGCGTGAGCGCGCCCCGCAAGATGTGACCGGCAGGAACCCAGCGTGAACAAGCAGCAAGGCGGAACTTTCTTGGGCCTCATCATCGGCGTGGTGCTGGGGCTCGGCGCGGCGCTGGCGGTGGCGGTCTATGTCACCAAGGTGCCGGTGCCCTTCATGAACAAGCACCAGGCGCGCACCCCCGAGCAGGACGCGGCCGAGTCGCGCAAGAACCAGAACTGGGATCCGAACGCCCCCCTGTACGGCAAGAACCCGGCCCGGCCCCAGGCGGCAGCGACGCCCGCCGCCCCCGTGACGCCGGCCCCACCTTCGGCGGCCGTGGCCACGCCCGTGGAGCGCGCGGTGGTCGCGCCTGCCGGCGCCCAGCCGCCGGCAGTCGTCGCCAACGCCCCTGCCACGGCGCGGCCCGGCGGCGATCCCTTGGGCGACCTGGCCGCGCGGGCTGGCGGCACCGACCCCTTCCTTTACTTCGTCCAGGCCGGCGCCTTCCGCACCGCCGAGGACGCCGAGGCGCAGCGCGCGAAGCTCTCGCTCATGGGCCTGGAAGCCCGCGTCACCGAGCGCGAGCAGTCCGGCCGCCCGGTGTTCCGGGTGCGCGTCGGCCCCTTCGACCGCAAGGAAGATGCGGACCGCAACCGTTCGCGCCTGGAAGCCGGTGGCTTCGAGGCCGCGCTGGTGCGCGTGCAGCGCTGAAGCAGCTGAGGAACTCAGGCGCCGCCATGGCGCTCACACCTGGCATTCGACGAGAGCACAACATGAAGCGACGTGAATTTTCTGCCGCGCTCCTGGCTGCGGGCTCCCTCGCGGTGCCGGGCCTGGTGTCCGCCCAGCAGCAGCCGCGCGAGGGCGTGGACTACCGGCGCCTGAGCCGCCGTGCGCCGACGCAGGCCGCGTCCGGGCAGATCGAAGTCGTGGAGTTCTTCTGGTACAGCTGCCGGCACTGCAACGCCTTCGAGCCGCAGCTGGAGGCCTGGTCGAAAACGTTGCCGGCCGACGTGGTGCTGCGCCGAGTGCCGGTCGCCTTCCGGCCGGACTTCGTGCCGCAGCAGCGCCTTTTCTACACGCTGCAGGCCTTGAACAAGGTCGATGAGCTGCACGCCAAGGTCTTCCATGCCATCCACATGGAGCGCCAGCCCACCAACCGCCCGGACGGGATCCTCGAATGGGCCGAGAAGCAGGGCCTGGACAAGGCGCGTTTTGCCGAGGTGTTCAATTCGGACGCCGTCGGCGCCAAGGTGCAGGATGCCATGCTGCTGCAGGATGCCTACGGCGTCGAAGGCGTTCCGGCCCTGGGCATCGGCGGGCGCTTCTACACCGACGGCAGCATGGCCGGCTCGCTGCCGCGTTCGCTGATGCTGGCCGACTACCTCATTGCCGAAGCACGCAAGGCCCGCGGCTGAGCCGGGCTTCCATCGCCGGGCGCTCGCCCCCGCGAAGCCCATGGCTACAATGCGCACGCAAGATTCGTGCCGAATGAAACACATTTCCCTGACGTTCGCCCTCGCCGCCGCGACCCTGCTCGCGCCCTGGGCCGCGCATGCCGAAAAGGCCGACCGGCTCAAGCCCATGAACATCGAGGCCGATGCCCTGCGTTATGACGACGCGAGCCAGACCAGCGTGTTCACCGGCCGCGTGGTCGCGACCAAGGGGACCATCGTCGTGCGCGGCGCGCGCATCGAGGTCAAGCAGGACCCCGAGGGCTTCCACACGGCCATCGTGACGGCGGCGCCCGGGCAGCAGGCCTTCTGGCGCCAGAAGCGCGACGGCGTGGACGAGTTCATGGAAGGCGAGGCCGAGACCATCGAGTACGACGGCCGCGCCGACCGCGTGAAGTTCATCGGCAAGGCCGAGATGCGCCGCTACCGCGGCGAGGCGCTGGCCGACGAGACCAGCGGCAACCTCATCACCTACGACAACGCCCGCGAGGTGTTCACCGTCGACGGCGCGGCCGGTGCGCAGGGCGCGACGGCCTCCAACCCGGGCGGCCGCGTGCGCGCCACCCTCGCGCCCCCGCCGAACGGCAAGCCGGCGCCGGCGGTACCGGCGGCGTCGCTGCGACCCAGCACCACGGTGGGCGGGGAGCGCCGTTGAACGCGGTCGCCGCCCCCTCCCGCGTGGCCCCGGCCGCCGAGGCGGTGCCGAGCCGGCTCGAAGCGCGCCACCTCCAGAAAAGCTACGGCAGCCGCAAGGTGGTCAAGGACGTGAGCCTGGCCGTCTCCAAGGGCGAGGTGGTCGGGCTGCTGGGGCCCAACGGCGCCGGCAAGACCACCTCCTTCTACATGATCGTGGGCCTGGTGCGGGCCGACGCGGGCGAGATCGCCATCGACGGCCGGCCGGTCGAAGGCATGCCGATCCACCGCCGCTCGCGGCTGGGCCTGTCCTACCTGCCGCAGGAGGCATCCATCTTCCGGCGGCTGAACGTCGAGGACAACGTCCGGGCCGTGCTGGAGCTGCAGCGCGGCGAGGACGGCCGCCCCCTGCCGCGCGCGGAGGTCGAGCGTCGGCTCTCGGAGCTGCTGCACGACCTGCGCGTGGACCACCTGCGCGCCTCGCCCGCGCCGGCCCTCTCGGGCGGTGAGCGCCGGCGGGTGGAGATCGCGCGTGCGCTCGCCACGCAGCCGCGCTTCATCCTGCTGGACGAGCCCTTCGCCGGCATCGATCCCATCGCGGTGATCGAGATCCAGCGCATCATCGGCTTCCTCAAGTCGCGCGGCATCGGCGTGCTGATCACCGACCACAACGTGCGCGAGACCCTGGGCATCTGCGACCACGCCTTCATCATCAGCGACGGCCATGTCCTGGCCGAAGGCACGCCCGACGAGATCGTGAACAACGCCGACGTGCGGCGCGTGTACCTCGGCGAACATTTCCGGATGTGAGCATGGACGACCTGGCCCCGTGCCGCGCCTTCGCGGCGGATGCAGCCTTCGCCATGCGGCCGCGAGGTGGCGCATGAAGCAGTCGCTGTCCCTGCGCGTCTCGCAGCACCTGGCGCTCACGCCGCAGCTGCAGCAGTCCATCCGCCTGCTGCAGCTGTCGACCCTGGAGCTGTCCCAGGAGATCGAGCAGATGCTGGACGACAACCCCTTCCTGGAGCGGGCGCAGGACGAAGCCGTGCGCGAGGAATTCGGACTCGCGCGAGCCGACACGCCGGGCGAGGCCGCCAGCGACGAGGGCGAGGTCGACACCGGCGCGGCTGGCGACGGCGAGCCGGCGGAGGCCGCGCCCGACTGGGACGGCGACGGCAGCGTGGACATGGCCCACGACGACGCCGAGTGGGGCGGCGATGCGCCGGCGCGCCGCCATGACATGGACGGCGACGAGTCCGATGCGACCGAGCTCGCCCGCAGCGGCGAAACCCTGCAGATGTTCCTGCATCGCCAGGCGCTGACGCTGCGCCTGTGCGAGGAGGACCTCGCGGCGCTTCGCTTCCTGATCGAATCGCTCAACGAGGACGGCTACCTGGAGGATTCCCTCGAGGACCTGGCCGCGTCCTTGGCGCCCGCAGACCTCGCGCAGCAGGAAGACCTGGTGCACCACTTCACCGTGGCCCTGCGCCTGCTGCAGCACCTGGAGCCGATCGGCGTGGGCGCGCGCAGCCTGGCCGAGTGCCTGTCGCTGCAGCTGGCGGCGCTGCCGCCCGGCACGGCCGATGCGGCCTGCGTCCAGGCGGCGCAGGCCGTCTGCCGCCAGCCCATGGAGCTGCTTGCGCGGCGCGACCTGCGGCGCCTTGCGCAGCTCACCGGCCACGGCGACGCTCAGCTCAAGGCGGCGATCGGGCTCATCGGCCGCCTGGAACCCAAGCCCGGGCGACGGTTCGTCAACGTGGAGTCGAACATCGTGCGCCCCGACGTGATCGTCACCCGCGTCGGCCGCAACGGGCAGTTCCGGTTCCGCGTGCAGCTCAACTCGGACGTCATGCCGCGGCTTCGCGTGCACGACGTCTATGCCGGCGCGCTCAAGAGCCACCGGGGCGAGGGGCACCCCATGCTGCAGCAGCGCCTGCAGGAGGCGCGCTGGTTCATCAAGAACATCCAGCAGCGCTTCGACACCATCCTGCGCGTGTCCAACGCCATCGTGGAGCGACAGAAAAGCTTCTTCATCCACGGCGAGCTGGCCATGCGGCCCCTGGTGCTGCGCGAGATCGCCGACGAGCTCGGCCTGCACGAGTCCACCATCTCGCGCGTCACCACCGCCAAGTACATGGCCACCCCCTACGGCACCTTCGAGCTCAAGTATTTCTTCGGCTCGGCCCTGGGCACCGAGACCGGCGGCAATGCCTCCAGCACCGCCGTGCGCGCGCTGATCCGGCAGCTCGTGTCCACCGAGGACGCGCGCAAGCCGCTGTCGGACAGCCAGATCTCCGACATGCTCAAGGAGCAGGGCATCGAGTGCGCGCGCCGCACGGTTGCCAAGTACCGCGAGGCCCTGCGCATCGCGCCGGCCAACCTTCGCAAGGCGCTGCAGTGAGGGGCATTTCCGGCTCCTTGACGCTGTTCCTGCCCTGCGCTGCCGGCGTGGAGGACCTGCTGGCCGACGAGGTGCATGGCCTGACCGGCCTGCAGGGCGAAGACCTTCAGGTCGGCCGCGGCGGCGTGCTGCTGCAGGCCCGCTGGGAGGATGCCCTGCGGCTGAACCTGCACAGCCGCCTCGCCCAGCGCGTGCTGGTGCAGCTGTCGTACACGCCCTATCGGCAGGAGGCGGACCTGTACGAAGCCGCCCGCGCGCTGCCCTGGGAGGACTGGTTCACCACGCGCCAGCGCTTCAAGGTGGAGATCACGGCCCAGCACAGCCCGCTCAAGAGCCTGAACTTCGCGGCGCTGAAGATCAAGGACGCGGTGGTGGACCGTTTCCGCGACCGCAGCGGCGTGCGTCCCGACGTGGACACGCAGCGGCCCGACGTGCGCCTGTACGCCCACCTGGACGCGGGCCATTGCACCCTGTACATCGACACCTCGGGCGAGCCCCTCTTCAAGCGCGGCTGGCGCGAGGACAAGGGCGAGGCGCCGCTGAAGGAGACGCTGGCGGCCGCCATGCTCGCCGCCAGCGGCTGGGATGCGCAGGTGCCGCTCTACGACCCCTGCTGCGGCAGCGGCACCATCGCCATCGAGGCGGCGCAGATCGCCTGCGGCATTGCGCCGGGCCTGCAGCGCCGCTTCGGCTTCGAGCGCCTGCTGCCTTTCGAGGCGGCGGCCTGGCGTGGACTGCGCGAGGCGGCCCTCGCGGCGCGTCACGCTTCGACGGTCACGGTCCACGGCAGCGACGTGGCCTTCCGCATGGTCGATTTCGCCAACCGCAACGCCCACCGCGCCGGCGTGGCCGAGGCGGTGCAGTTCCGCGGCGGCGACGCGCTGCAGCGCCTGCCGCCCACCGACACGCCGGGCCTGATGCTGGTCAACCCGCCCTACGGCGAGCGCATCGAGGCGGCCGGGGTGGCTGGCCGGGGTCGCGAGCGCGCGCAAAGCGAGGACGGCGACTTCTTCGTGCAGCTCGCCGCGCACTGGAAGAAGCATTACGCCGGCTGGACCGCCTGGGTCCTCACGCCCGACCTGAAGCTGCCCACGCGCATGCGCCTGAAGGAGTCGCGCCGCGTGCCGATGTGGAACGGCCCGATCGAGTGCCGCCTGTTCCGCTTCGACATGGTCGCCGGCTCGGCGCGTGTCCGCGAGAAGCCGCCCGCGCCATGAGCCGTGCCCTGGTGCTGGACACGAACGTCGTGCTGGACCTGTTCGTCTTCGACGATCCCGGGGCGATCGCGCTGAAGGACGCGCTTCGGGCCCGTCGCCTGCGCTGGGTCGCCACCGAGGGCATGCGCGAGGAGCTCGCGCGCGTGCTGGACTATCCCTTGCTCGCCCGGCGCCTGGCCGCACGCGGGCTCGGCGCCCCTGGGGTGCTGGCCTGCTTCGACGCGCACAGCGAGCGTGTCGAGCCCGCCGTCCCGGCGCCCGTGGCCTGCCGCGACCCCGACGACCAGCCGTTCATCGACCTGGCCGTGGCGCACCGGGCGCTGCTCGTGAGCAAGGACGCCGAGGTGCTGCGCCTGCGCAAGCGCCTCGCGCCGCATTCGGCCGAGGCCTGCGCCGTGGTCCCCGCCCTTTTCCTGGAACCCGCATGACTTCTCCCGACATGGCTTCGCCCGACACCGCGCCGCTCGGCACCGACGATTTCGACGCCCAGGACGCGGTGCTGGATGCCCTGCGCGAGCAGGATGAACTCACGCCCGACTGGGAGTTCTGCGAGGGATTCCTCACGGCCCTGGTGTGCTGCCGGCGGGAGATCCCGCCCGAGGAGTACTGGCCCGTGCTCCTGGGCGAGTCCTTCCGTCCCATGGAGCACATGGAGTTCGTCTGGCGCTGGAAGCGGCGGTGGCAGGAAGTGCGCACCGCCCTCGATGCGGATGTCGAACGCCTCGACGACGAGCGTGCGCTCCAGCCCGAAGTGCTGGACGTGCGCGGTGCCCTGCTGGCGCTGCCCGAAGACCAGCGTGGCGACGCCGACTTCGCGCAGCTGCCCGGCTTCGCGCAGGGCTGGGCCGAGGGCTTCCTGTACGCGGTGGAGAGCTGGCCCGAGGAATGGGCGCCGCCGCGCGACCGCGAGTCCGCCGCGATGCTCGAAGAGGGCCTCGCGGCGCTCGGGCAGCTGGCCCAGCCCGACACGCAGCCGCCGGCCGTGTCGATGCACGAAGAGGACGGCCCGCCCAGCGTGAGCGAACGCCGCCTCGACGACTTCGCCGACGCCATCTGGGCGGCCTACGAGCTGCGCCGCGTGGGCAGGAGCCTGGGTCCGCGCGTCGAACCCCTGCGGCGCGGCGACCAGCCCGGGCGCAACGATCCCTGCCCCTGCGGCAGCGGCAAGAAGTTCAAGAAGTGCCACGGCGCGGGCTGAACGCCCGCTGCCCTGCGTGAGCTTCAGGCCTGCGCGTCCAGCAGGCTGCGCAGGCGCTCCAGTGCATGGCGCACCGTCGCCGAGCGCACCGCCTGGCGGTCGCCCTCGAAGCGCCGTGTCTCGCTGGACAGGCGCCCGTCGACCATGAAGCCGAACCACACGGTGCCCACCGGCTTGTCCGCGCTGCCGCCCGAAGGCCCCGCGATGCCCGTGACGGCGACCGCCACCCGCGCCTGCGAGTGGCGGATGGCGCCGTGCGCCATGGCCCGCGCCACCACCTCGCTCACGGCCCCGTGCTGCGCGATCCAGTCGGCGTTCACGCCGAGCATGTCCACCTTGGCCTCGTTGGAGTAGGTGACGAAGCCGCGGTCGAACCAGTCGCTGGAGCCTGGCAGCTCGGTGCAGGCGGCGGCGATCAGGCCGCCGGTGCAGCTTTCGGCCGTGGCGAGCTTCCAGTCGCGGGCGCGCAGGTCCTCGGCGAGCTGCCGGCACAAGAAGGTCAGGTCCATGCACTTCTCCAGGCCGCAAAGACCAGCAGCGTACAGAAGGCCGCCACCAGGTCGTCGAAGATCACGCCCAGGCCCCCGCGCCAGCCATGGCCATGGAACAGGCGATCGGCCCAGCCGACCGGCCCGGGCTTGAGGGCGTCGAGCAGCCGGAACAGGGTGAATGCCGCGAGCTGCTCGCCCAGGCCAGCGGGCGTGATCAGCCACAGCACGATCCAGAAGGCGACGACCTCGTCCCACACCACCGCGCCCGGATCGCAGCTTCCCAGCGCGCGCGCCGTGACAGTGCAGGCCCACCAACCCAGCATGAACCCGCCGAGAATGACCGCCGCCAGCGCCCCGGGCGACAGCCAGGCCTGGAGCAGCAGGAAGCTGGCCCAGCCCCAGAGCGTGCCGAAGGTGCCGGGGGCGCGCGGCGCCAGGCCGGCGCCGAAGCCCAGCGCGACGGCATGGGCCGGATGCGAGAACAGGAACGCGAGCCCCGGGCGCGCGGCCGGCGCCGCGAGGTCCGGGTCGAGCGCGATGCCGGCGGCCAGCCCGGGCGACGCCGGCGGGGGCAGGACGACCCGGCTCACCGCGCGCAGCTCCCGTGCCGGCGGCGGAACACGCGGGGCTCCACGGCGTGCGGCTGGGCCCAGAGTCCCCGCCGCTCGGCCTGTGCCCGCGCCTGGGCCTGCGCGTAGCGATTGCTCCGGCTGCGCGAGGGGGCCCAGGCATGCCCCTGGGCGACCATCCAGGCGCCCACGTCGCCGTGGGAGGCGGTCGCCAGTTCGCCCAGCAGGCGCTGATAGGCGTCACGGCCGCGCAGGCGCACGACGACGGGCCGGCCTTCGACCAGGGCAGCGAGCGCTCGCCGGGCGGCCGGTCCGTGCTCCTGGCAGATCTCGGGCGCGTCGATGCCCCGCAGGCGCAGCGCCTGCGGCGCGCCGCCGGACGCCGGACGCAGCCACAGCGAGTCGCCATCGGTGACGTGGCTGACCGTGCCCCGCAGGGTCCGCGTCGCCGCCTGCGCCTGCAGGCCCGCCAGGCACAGCAGCAGCGACAGCAGCAGCCCGAGGGATCGCGTCCGCATCAGGCGAAATGGTCGAAGGAGGCGAAGCGGGCCGCGACCGGCCGCCCCTGCCCGTCCACCAGGCGCAGCCCCGGTTCGGCCTCGATGCGGCCGATGCAGCGAACGGGCGTGCCGGCCCCGGCGGCGCGTTCGAGCACCAGGGCGTGCTGCGCGGCCGGTGCGGTGAAGAGCAGCTCATAGTCGTCGCCGCCGCCCAGCACGCATTCCAGGCGCTGCGCCTCGGGCAGCGCCTCGGCGCCGGGCAGCAGGCCCAGCAGCTCGTCCACGTGCAGCCGGGCGCCGACGCGCGACTGGGTGAGCACGTGCCCGAGGTCGCCCATCAGCCCGTCGCTGAGGTCGATGGCCGCCGTGGCCACGCCCCGCAGGCCCTGCCCCAGCGCGACACGCGGCGTGGGGACTTCCATCCGCCGGCGTGCCGTGTCGAACAGCTCGGCGGGCAGCAGCACGCGCCCCCGAAATGCCTCCAGCGCAAGCCGCGCCTGTCCCAGCGTGCCGCTGGCCCAGACCTCGTCGCCGGGCTGTGCGCCCGATCGCAGCAGGGCCTGGCCGGCGGGGACCTCGCCGAAGACGGTGATGCACACGGCCAGCGGCCCGCGCGTGGTGTCGCCACCGACGAGCTCGCAGCCGTGCTCGTCCGCCAGGGCCAGCAGGCCGCGGGCGAAGGCCTCCAGCCAGGCTTCGTCGGATTGCGGCAGGGCCAGGGCGAGGGTGAAGGCGATCGGCCGTGCGCCGCAGGCGGCCAGGTCGCTCAGGTTCACCGCCAGCGCCTTGTGGCCCAGCCGTGCCGGAGCCACGGTGGAGAGGAAGTGGCGGCCTTCGAGGAGCAGGTCCGTGGAGACCGCCAGCTGCATGCCCGGCCGTGGGGCCAGGATCGCGCAGTCGTCCCCGATGCCGAGCGGCTGGTGCCGCGCGGGGCGCCGGAAGAAGCGGTCGATCAGTTCGAATTCACCCATGGACCGAGCGAGCATAGCGGCTGGCCGGCGCGCTCCGGCCGGCTTCGGAAACACCTGCTTGCAGGCTGGGCGGGAATATTGCGCACAGCGCCGCCCGGGCAGGGCAGACTGAGCCTCAGCCAATCTGGAACACGGGCCGATGCAGACAGAACACGAAATCAGGACGCTGGCCCACCAGGTCACGGAGATCCTTGTCGTGTACAGCCGCTGTTTTGAGCAATGGCGCGAGAGCCCCTCGGACCTAGCGCGCTATGAACGCACGCACGCCAACCTCGACCTGGTGCGGGTGCTCACCGAAAAAGCCCTGATGGGCGGGCGCGGCGAGCTCGCGGAACTGCTGGCCTGCCACACCGACCTGAAGCTTGCCGTGCTGCGCCGGCACATGGGCCTGCCGCCACCGCCCTTGGAGCCGGCCCACGAGGAGCAGGAGCGCTTCGAAGCGCTGTTGCAGCGGCACGCGAACCACGTCGCCGCGCTGGCCGCGGTGTGCGCGCACCGCAGCGGCCAGACGCCCGCGGCGGCACCGCAGCGGGCAGCGCCGGTGGTCCACCCCGCGGCGCGCCGGCCGCCCGTGGCGGGGCGCTGAGACAAGGCGCCTCAGGCCCTGCGACCCCGGAAGCGAAGCGAGGCCTGACGCACCACCTCGGCCAGCAGGCGCTCGCGGGCCTGGGTCTCGCGCAGCCAGCGTGCGTCGTTGCGCGCGGCGAACGCATCCTCCGCCAGCATGGCGACTTCCTGGCCCGCGCCCAGCGCCTCGGCATGCCCGCGGATGCGTTCCGCGGTCTGCACGATGTGCTCGCGCAGGGGCATGTGCTCGCCGGTGGCGGGCTCCACGTACACCGCTTCCAGCCCGAAGCGGCAGGCCTGGAAGCGGTTGTAGGTGTAGACCATGTAGTCGTCTTCCTGGGGCATGAAGGGCTGCTCTTCCAGGAACCAGGCGCCCAGGGCCTGAACGAAGCCGGCCAGCGCGGTCGCGCGCTCCACCGTGAGCGGGGTGTCGAAGACGCGGATTTCCACCGTGCCGTATTCCGGCTTGGGCCGGATGTCCCAGTAGAAATCCTTCATGCTCTTGACCACGCCGGTGCGGGTGGTCTTGGCGAAGAACTCGCCGAACTGGTCCCAGGACAGCGTGAAGGGCGCGCGGCCGGACATGGGGAAGGCGAAGACGGAGTTCAGCCGCGCCGAGTCGAACTGCGTGTCCTGGCCCTGGACGTAGGGCGAGGAGGCCGACAGCGCGATGAAGTGCGGGATGTAGCGCGACATGCGGTGCAGCATGAGCAGCGCGGCGTCGGCAGCCGGGCAGCCGATGTGCACGTGCTGGCCGAAGATGGTGAACTGCTTGCTGAGGTAGCCGTATAGCTCGGACAGCTGCCGGAAGCGCGGGCGGTCGTAGATGCGCTGTTCGTGCCACTGCTGGAAGGGGTGCGTGCCCCCGCCCACCACCGCGATGTTGAGCTTGTCGGCGCACTGGACCAGCGCGTCGCGCGTGACCGTGAGCTGCTCCAGGACCTGCGCGATGCTGGTGCACACGCCGGTGGAGATCTCGATCATGCTGGAGGTCATCTCCGGCACCACGCTGCCCGGCACCTTGTGGCGTGCCATGAGGTGCAGCATTTCGTCGGCGTAGGGCGCGAGGTCGAAGTCGTGCGTGTTGACCAGCTGCAGCTCGAGCTCGACGCCCAGCGACAGGGCCGCCGACTGGCGGAAGGGTTCCAGGGTGGGGGTGTCGGTGAGGGTGTCAGCCACGGGGGGGCCTTTCCGATGCGGGGCTGGCGACGAGGTCGGGTGCGCGCTGCAGCAGCGCCGCCGAGCTTTCGCCGGCGCGGTAGATGGCCAGCGTGGCCGCGATGGCGCCCAGCGACTCCATCAGGAGGATGGCCGGCAGCGCGACTGACGCGATCTGCGGTCCCAGGGTGATCGAGGAGGCGAACTGCGCCACCAGCAGCAGCGCGACCGAGGACATGGGCTGCATGGCGCCGGCCGTCCAGACAGCCTGGTGCCAGCGCAGGCCGCTGCGCCAGTTGGCCAGACCCACGCCCAGCACCTTGCCGGCCAGGCGGGCCGCGAGCAGGCCCAGTACCAGCGCCGCGACGGCCGGGTTCCAGGGCGCCTGCGCCGCGACGGCCGACACCAGCACGAAGGTGAGCATGATGATCAGCGAGCCGGCGGTGCCGAGCTGGCGCGGCCAGGCCCAGGGGCGCGGGTTGAAGTGCTTGAGGAACATGCCGCCGAGCAGCGCGGCCAGGGCGGCCGAACCGCCGAAGTGCCCGGCCAGCGCCGCGGTGGCGGCGATCAGCATGAGCAGCACCATGGAGGTGTTCTCGCTGGTCGGGCTCATGATGCGCAGGGCCAGCCGCAGCACCAGCGCCAGCACCGCGCCCACCAGGATGGACAGGCCGAGCACGCTCACGATGGGCAGCAGGGTGTCCAGGAAGGTGTCGCGCGGCCGGTGCATCACCTGCACGCGGGCGCTCACCAGCGTCAGCGCATACAGCACGCCCAGCGTGGTCAGGGCCAGCGCCCGCTCCGTCACCGGGCCGGTGGCGCGGGTGTCCAGGCGGATGCGGCTGAGGACCGCCGGCGAACTCACCATGCCGATGGCGGCCAGGGCTTCGGCCACCGTGGCGACCATGCCCAGCCAGCGCATCAGGTAGTAGATGAAGGCGTAGGTGAGGGCGGCCTCCAGGATGCTTTGCAGCAGCACCTGGGGGTTGTGACGGAACCAGCGCAGCGCGATGCGCCCGCCGGCCTCGAACAGCACGAGCGCGACGCCCAGCTCCAGCACGTACAGGGTCAGGCCCTGCAGCGGCCAGAGGTCGCGCGCGAAGCCCGCCAGGCCGGCAATGGTGCCGACCACCGAGTAGCCCACGACCTTGGGCAGTGCCAGATAGCGCTGGACGAGGTAGCCGCTGGCGGCGGCCAGGGCCAGCAGCAGCGACCACTGCACGCCGGGAATGCCGGCCGAGTAGCGGAGCCATCCGGACCAGATGGCCATGGAATCGATCATGTCTGAGGTGCCTGTCTTCGCGGCTGCAATGGAGCCGCCGGTTATAGCCGAGCTGCGGACGCGCGCTTCAGTGCAGCACCCGCCGGGTGCCGTCGTCCAGGACGAAGAGCGGGATCTCCACCTCGAAGCGGTGCCCGTCTTCGGCCACGCAGAAGTAGGTGCCGTGCATGCTGCCCGTGGGCGTGCGCAGGCGGCAGCCGCTGGTGTACTGGAACGACTCGCCCGGCCGCAGCAGCGGCTGCTGGCCGACCACGCCCAGGCCCTTGACTTCCTCGACCTGGCCGTTGGCGTCGGCGATGCGCCAGTGGCGCGAGATGAGCTGCGCCGGCACCTCGCCCGTGTTCGTGACGGTGATGGTGTAGGCGAAGCTGTGGATGCCCTGCGAAGGGGCCGACTGCTCGGGCAGGTGTTGCGGCAGGACCTCGACGCGGAACTGGTACTTGGGCATGCGCCGATGGTAGCTTGCCCCGTTTGCGAAAATCGCGCGATGAGCAGCCCGACCCACCGCATCGCCCCGTCCCTTCTGTCCGCCGACTTCGCCCGCCTGGGCGACGAGGTGCGCAACGTCATCGAGGCGGGCGCCGACTGGATCCATTTCGACGTGATGGACAACCACTACGTCCCCAACCTCACCTTCGGGCCCATGGTCTGTTCGGCCCTGAAGCCCCATGCCCGGCGCGCGGACGGCACGGCCGTGCCCATCGACGTCCACCTCATGGTCGAGCCCGTGGACGCCCTGGCACAGCTCTTCGCCGACGCCGGCGCGGACTACATCAGCTTTCACCCCGAAGCCTCTGGCCATGTGCACCGCAGCGTGCAGGCCATCCGGGCGCGCGGCTGCAAGCCGGGGCTGGTGTTCAACCCGGCCACGCCGCTGGACGTGCTGGACTGGACCATCGACGAGATCGACCTCATCCTCATCATGAGCGTCAACCCCGGCTTCGGCGGCCAGAGCTTCATCGACTCGGCCCTGCGCAAGGTGGAGGCCGCGCGCCGCCGCATCGAGGCGAGCGGGCGTGACATCCGCCTGGAGGTCGATGGCGGCATCAAGGCCGACAACATCGCCCGCGTGGCCGCCGCCGGCGCCGACACCTTCGTGGCCGGCAGCGCGATCTTCGGCAAGCCCGACTACCGGGCGGTCATCGCCGACATGCGGCGCGCCCTGGAAGCCGACTAAGGCGTGGACTTCTTCTGCCCGTCGGGCAGGTCCTCGCGCAGCTTGTCGTAGGTACGGTCGAGCTCCGCGCCCCGGGTGGTGTCCGGGATGCCCCGGTCCGCGTCGCGTTTGGCCACGCGGCCGATCTCCTTCATCGACGGCTCGTCCGCCACCTGGCTGTCGGCGGATTCGTCGCGCTCGAACGCGCGGCGCGGCACGGGCTGCTGCGTCTCGCCCTGGGCCGGCAGCGTGTTGGGCTGCGGCGCCTTGGCCGCCGGCCGCTCGGGGCCGCGCGGGGCCGTGCTGGTGGGGTTCTGGTCCTTCATGGCGCCATGGTGCGCCCGTGGCGCGGCGGCGCGGGTAGGACGGGGGCCATCGAACCGCCGGCGCGTCAGCGCGCTCCTACCCCAGCTGGCCGCAGCCACCGACAAATGCCCCCGCCCACCGGCTACGGGTCGGCGCCCATGAGCTTGCGACAGTTGCATGTCCGAGAGGTACCTGGGAGATAGGTCATGGAATTGCTCGCTGCCTGGCCGGAATGGCTGGTCTGGTGTGCCGCCAGTGCCGGCGGCCTGATCGCCGTCGCGCTGGTGGTGAGCGTCATCGACGCCGCCCTCGAACTCGAAGGCCAGTGACAGGGGTGGCTGCCGCCGGCGGCCCCATCAGGAAGATTCATGCCCCAATCCAAGCAGGACGCGCAGAGGAAAGCCAAGCCGTCCGACAGTGTGCTGGCCAAGCACAAGCAGATGGAGTCCCACATCCAGCAGACGGAAAACCTGCTGACCACGCAAGAGGGCGTGGGTGTGCCCGACAACCACAACTCACTGCGCGCCGGCCTGCGCGGCCCCTTGCTCGCCGAGGACTTCATCCTGCGCGAGAAGCTCACGCACTTCGAGCACGAGCGCATTCCCGAACGGGTCGTCTTCGCGCGGGGTGCGGCCGCGCACGGCTACTTCGAGCTGTACCGGTCGCTGTCGAGCTACACCCGCGCTGACTTCCTGCAGGAGGCCGGCGGCCGCACGCCCGTCTTCGTTCGCTTTTCCAATCTGGCCGGCGAGCGCGGCTCGGCCGACACCGTCCGTGACCTGCGCGGCTTCGCCGTGAAGTTCTACACCCGCGAAGGCAACTACGACCTGGTCGGCGCCAGCATGCCGGTGTTCTACATCCAGGACGCGATGAAGCTGCCGGACCTGGTCCATGCGCTCAAGCCCGAGCCCCACCACGGCATGCCGCAGGCCTCCAGCGCGCACGACACGTTCTGGGACTTCGCCTCGCTGCTGCCCGAGACCAGCCACATGCTGATGTGGCTCATGTCGGACCGCGCGCTGCCGCGCAGCCTGCGCATGATGGACGGCTTCGGCGTTCACACGTTCCGCCTGGTGAACGCGCATGGCGCCGCGCACTACGTGAAGTTCCACTGGAAGCCGCGGCTGGGCCGGCACGCGCTGGCCTGGGACGAGGCGCAGAAGATCGCCGGCAAGGACCCGGACTTCCTGCGGCGCGACCTCTGGGAGGCCATCGCGGCCGGCCACTTCCCCGAATGGGAGCTGGGCGTGCAGCTGGTCGACGAGGCCAAGGCCGACAGCCTGGGCGTGGACCTGCTGGACCCCACCAAGCTGCTGCCCGAGGAACTGGTGCCGGTGCAGCCCGTCGGCAAGCTGGTGCTCAATCGCAACCCGGACAACTTCTTCGCCGAGGCCGAGCAGGTCGCCTTCCATCCGGGGCACCTGGTGCCGGGCGTCGAATTCAGCAACGACCCCTTGCTGCAGGGGCGTCTGCAGGCCTACACCGGCAGCCAGATCTCCCGCCTGGGCGGGCCCAATTTCCACGAATTGCCGATCAACCGGGCCATCTGTCCGGTGCACAACTTCCAGCGGGACGGCCGCCATCGTGCGCTCATCGCGCGCGGTGCCGTGAGCTACGAGCCCAACACCCTGGGCAGTGGCGCGGAGTTCCGGGTGGACGGGGGGCTGCAGGGCTTCCAGAGCATGCCGGACGCGCTCGATTCGCCCAAGCAGCGCCGCCGCGGCAGCAGCTTCGAGGACCATTTCAGCCAGGCGCGCCTGTTCTGGAACAGCCAGAGCGCGGCGGAGAAGGAGCACCTGGTCGCCGCATTCCAGTACGAGCTGTCCCGGGTCGAGGCGGCCGGCATCCGGCAGCGGGTCGTGGACAACCTGGCCCATGTGGACGCGAAGCTGGCGCGCAAGGTCGCCGAGCCGCTGGGGATCGGACCGCCGGACCCCCGCGCGGCGGCGGGCCGCGCGGGTTTCCGCGAGCCGCGCCCGGGTACGTCGCTGGAGAACTCGCCCAGCCTGAGCATGGAGCCGAACGGCCAGGCGGCGCCGCTGGCCACCCGGCGCGTGGCCATCCTAGTGGCCGCCGGCGCGGAGGTCGGCGCGATGAAGGTCCTCCAGCAGGTGCTGCACGACCACGGCCTCGTCACGCGGGTGGTCGCCTCGCACCTCGGCGTGATCTCCACGTCGTCCGGCCAGCAGCTCGCGGTGGACCACAGCATCGTGACCATGCCCTCGGTCATGTTCGATGCGGTGCTCGTGCCGGCGGGCACGGCCAGCGCGCAGGCCCTCTTGCGCAGCGGCGATGCGGTGCACTTCGTGCTGGAGGCGTACCGGCACGGCAAGCCCCTGTGCCTGATCGGCGAAGGCGCGCAGCTGCTGCAGAAGGCCGTGTCGCTGGACGCGCCGCTGCCCGGCGTGGTGCTCGGAAGCAACGATCCGGCCAATCGGCTGCAGATGGCGCAGGAATTCATCCAGGCGCTCGGCGCCCACCGCCACTGGCAACGCCCCGGCCTCGACGAAGTCCCGGCCTGAGCGCCGTCGGCCTGTTGCGGCCGGTCGACTCGGCACAGGCCGATTCCTACGACCGGACCGCAAGCGGACCGACCCTCGCTCGAACACGCCTGTTTCCCAATGGCTGGCGTGCCGGCGGTGTGCCGGCAGGCCAAATCGGGAGAGCACTATGGCTTCGGGCAAGGACGGCGACCAGGGCGGCCCTCGCGGCGGCACCTCCAGGCGTGGCTTCGCGTCCATGGATCCTGAGCGGCAGCGCGCCATCGCCAGCAAGGGCGGCAAGGCCGCCCACCAGAGCGGCAATGCCCACGAATTCACGCCGGAGGAGGCGCGCCGGGCCGGCAGCAAGGGGGGCAAGGCCGCCCACGAGCGGGGCACGGCGCACGAGTTCACCTCGGAGGAGGCGCGCCGGGCGGGCCGCAAGGGCGGCGAGGCCAGCGGCGGCGGGCGCGGGCGGACCGACGCGGCGCATGCCACCAGGTCCGGCGTCGGCGGCAGCGGCAGCGGCAGCGGCATCGACAGCGGCGAGGCCGCCGCCGATGCGGGTGGCGACGAGCGCGAGTGAGCCGGTGGCGCGGCTGGCACACTCGCCGGCCATGAGCAAGTTGCAATCCGGCACGCTGCAGGCGGCCGTCATCGACCTGGACGGAACCCTGGTCGACACCCTGGCGGACTTCACCGTGGCCCTCAATGCCAGCCTGGCCGACTCGGGCCTGCCCGCGCTGGCCGCGCCCGCCATCGAGCGCCTGGTGGGCAAGGGCTCCGAACACCTGGTGCGAGGCGCGCTGGCCGAAGCGGGCGGCGACCCGTCGGAATTCGATGCCTGCTGGGCGGCCTACCAGCGCCACTACGGCGCGGTCAACGGCCGGCATGCGCGCGTCTACCCCGGCGCCTTCGAGGGCCTGCGGCGCCTGCGGGCGCAGGGCCTCAAGCTCGCCTGCGTGACCAACAAGCCGCAGTCCTTCGCCGAGGCGCTGCTCGCGGACAAGGACCTGCTGGCCTTCTTCGACGTGGTCTTCGGCGGCGATGCCTTCGAGCGCCGCAAGCCCGATCCGCTGCCGATCCGCATGGCCTGCCGGGCCCTGGCCAGCGAAGCCGCGCGCACGCTGGTCGTGGGCGACTCGATGAACGACGCCCAGGCCGCACGCGCGGCGGGTTGCCCGGTGGTCCTGGTGCGCTACGGCTACAACCACGGCCGGCCGATCGAGGAGGTCGATGCGGATGCGTTCGTGGACTCGCTCGCCGCGCTGCCGCTGTAGGGGCCGGCGGGCGTTTGCCCTGGCAGGACCGTTTGCTACACTGGCCGCCCATGTTCATCCACCGCACCACCATCACAGGTTGCTCCGACCGGGGAGCCTGGCCCTGGCGCAAGCCTGCGAACGTGCGTTGCTGATTGCACGGGGCAGCCCGTGCCCCGCGTCCCGCCCCCCGGGACAAGTCGATCGTCAGTGCGGCCCCTGGGCGCCGCCGAGCTTGTGGAGGCTCACCCCGTGATCACCGAACTCGAATTCAAGAGCCTGGCGCTGCAAGGCTTCAATCGCATCCCCCTCATCGCCGAGGCCTTCGCGGACCTCGAAACCCCGCTGTCCCTGTACCTGAAGCTCGCCCACGCGCGCGGCAACGGGCGCCTGAGCTTCCTGCTGGAGTCGGTCGTCGGCGGCGAGCGCTTCGGGCGCTACAGCTTCATCGGCCTGCCGGCGCGCACCTTCCTGCGCGCCACGGGCTTCGGGCCGCAGGCGCGAACCGAGGTCGTCCGCGACGGCCAGGTCGTGGAGACCGCCGAGGGCAACCCGCTGGACTTCATCGAGCGCTACCAGCAGCGCTTCAAGGTGGCGCTGCGGCCCGGCCTGCCGCGCTTTTGCGGCGGCCTGGCCGGCTACTTCGGCTACGACACCGTGCGCCACATCGAAAAGAAGCTGGCCGCCAGCTGCCCGCCCGACACGCTGGGCTGCCCGGACATCCTGCTGCTGCAGTGCGAGGAACTGGCGGTCATCGACAACCTCTCGGGCAAGCTCTACCTGATCGTCTATGCCGATCCCGCGCAGACCGAAGCTTATGCATCGGCCAAGCGGCGGCTGCGCGAGCTGCGCGAGTTGCTGCGCTACTCGGTGAGTGCGCCCAGCGTCAAGCAGACCGAGACCTTCCCGGCCGAGCGCGAGTTCGCCAAGGCCGACTACCTGCGGGCCGCCGAGCGCGCCAAGGAGCTGATCGCCGCCGGCGACTTCATGCAGGTGCAGGTGGGCCAGCGGATCAAGAAGCGCTACACCGAGTCGCCGCTGTCCCTGTACCGCGCGCTGCGCTCGCTGAACCCCAGCCCGTACATGTACTACTACAACCTGAGCGGCGCGGCGGGTGATGACTTCCACGTCGTGGGCGCCTCGCCGGAAATTTTGGTGCGGCAGGAGCAGACGCCGCAGGGCCAGAAGATCACCATCCGACCGCTGGCCGGCACCCGCCCGCGCGGCGCGACCCCGGAGCTGGACAAGGCCACCGAGCAGGAACTGCTGGCCGATCCGAAGGAGCGGGCCGAGCACGTGATGCTGATCGACCTGGCCCGCAACGACATCGGCCGCATCGCGCGCACCGGCAGCGTCCAGGTGACCGAAGCCTTCGTGGTCGAGCGCTACAGCCATGTGATGCACATCGTGAGCAACGTCGAGGGCATCCTGAACGAAGGCATGAGCAACATGGACGTGCTGCGCGCCACCTTCCCGGCTGGCACGCTCAGCGGCGCGCCCAAGGTGCACGCCATGGAACTGATCGACCAGCTCGAACCCGTCAAGCGCGGCATATACGGCGGCGCCTGCGGCTACCTGAGCTACGCCGGCGACATGGACGTGGCCATCGCCATCCGCACCGGCGTCATCAAGGACCAGACGCTCTACGTGCAGGCCGCGGCCGGCGTGGTGGCCGACTCGGTGCCCGAGCTGGAGTGGCGCGAGACCGAGGCCAAGGCCCGCGCGCTGCTGCGTGCTTCCGAGCTGGTCGAGGAGGGACTGGAATGAGCGCCGCCGGACCGCTCCAAGGCGCGAAGGCCCCCTCGGGGGGCAGCGCAGTACACGAAGTGACAAGCGTGGGGGTCAAGGCATGAAGCTGCTCATGATCGACAACTACGACAGCTTCACCTACAACCTCGTGCAGTACTTCGGCGAGCTGGGGGCGCAGGTGGAGGTGTTCCGCAACGACGAGATCACGGTGGCGGAGATCGCGGCGCGCGGCGCCGACCGCCTGGTGATCTCCCCGGGCCCGTGCTCGCCGGCCGAGGCGGGTGTCTCGGTGGAGGCGATCCGGCACTTTGCCGGCAAGCTGCCCATCCTGGGCGTGTGCCTGGGGCACCAGAGCATCGGCGCGGCCTTCGGCGGCCCGATCGTGCGGGCGCAGGTGCTGATGCACGGCAAGACCAGCGAGATCACCACCACCGGGCAGGGCGTCTTCCACGGCCTGCCCGGGCGCTTCACGGTCAACCGCTACCACTCGCTCGCGATCGATCGCGCCGCCTGCCCGCCGCAGCTCGAGGCCACGGCCTGGACGGACGATGGTGAGATCATGGGCGTGCGCCACCGGGAGCTGCCGATCCAGGGGGTGCAGTTCCATCCGGAATCGATCCTCACCGAGCACGGGCACGCCATGCTCAGGAACTTCCTGGAGCAACGCTGATGGCCGCCGGCCTCGTCGACCTGCGCAGCGACACCGTCACCCGCCCCACGGCGGCCATGCGCGAGTCGATGATGGCCGCGCCCCTGGGCGACGACGTCTTCGGCGACGACCCCACGGTCAACGCGCTGCAGGACAAGCTGGCCGGCCTGCTCGGCTTCGAGGCGGCGCTCTTCATGCCCACGGGCACGCAGAGCAATCTGTGCGCCGTGCTCGCCCATTGCGGCCGGGGCGACGAATACATCGTGGGCCAGATGCAGCATTGCTACCGCTGGGAGGCCGGCGGCGCGGCGGTGCTCGGCAGCGTGCAGCCGCAGCCGATCGCGCACCAGGCCGACGGCACGCTGGCGCTCGCCGACATCGAGGCTGCGATCAAGCCGGACGACCCGCACTTCGCCCGCAGCCGGCTGCTCGCCCTGGAGAACACGCTGGGCGGACAGCTCATGCCTATGGAATGGTTGCGCGCCGCCTGTGGGCTGGCCGCCTCGCACGGCCTGGGGCGGCACCTGGACGGCGCCCGCCTCTTCAATGCCGCCGTGGCGCAGGCCGAGGGACTCGAGTCCGACGCGCTGGCCGAGGCCCGGCGCATCGCGGCGTCCTTCGACACCGTCTCCGTCTGCTTCAGCAAGGGCCTGGGCGCACCCGCCGGCTCGGCCCTGTGCGGCTCGCGCGAGCTGATCGCAAGGGCGCGGCGCATCCGCAAGATGGCCGGCGGCGCGATGCGGCAGTCGGGCATGCTCGCGGCGGCGGCCGCCTACGCGCTGGACCACCACGTGGAGCGGCTCGCCGAGGACCACGCCCTGGCGCGCCGCCTGGCCGAGGGGCTGGCGGGCATCGAGGGCGTGCAGGCCCTGCCGCCGCACACCAACATCGTGTTCGTGGAACTGCAGGCGGCGGCGCGTGAGCGCGCCGGCGCGCTCCTGGAACACCTCGCGCAGCGCGGCGTGCTGGCCACGGGCCTGTACAAGCTGCGTTTCGTGACGCACCTGGACGTGGACGTCGCCGGCATCGACCGGGCCGTCGCGGCGGTGCGGGAATTCTTCGAAGCCTGAGACACGACCACCGGAGGAAAAGGCCATGCCCATCACGCCCCAGGAGGCGCTGCAGCGCACCATCGAGCACCGCGAGATCTTCCACGACGAGATGCTCAAGATCATGCGGCTCATCATGAGCGGCGAGCTGTCGCCGGTGATGACCGCCGCGCTGATCACGGGCCTTCGCGTCAAGAAGGAGACCATCGGCGAGATCACCGCCGCCGCCGAGGTCATGCGCGAGTTCGCGACCAAGGTCTACATCGCCGACAAGCGGCACCTGGTGGACATCGTGGGCACCGGGGGTGACGGCTCGCACACCTTCAACATCTCGACCTGCTCCATGTTCGTGGCCGCGGCCGCGGGCGCCAAGGTCAGCAAGCACGGCGGCCGCAGCGTGAGCAGCAAGTCCGGCAGCGCCGACGTGCTCGAAAGCCTGGGCCTGAACATCAACCTCGCGCCCGAGGACATCGCCCGCTGCGTGGCCGAGGTGGGCATCGGCTTCATGTTCGCGCCCAACCACCACCCGGCCATGAAGAACGTGGCGCCCGTGCGCAAGGAACTGGGCGTGCGCACCATCTTCAACATCCTCGGCCCGCTCACCAATCCGGCCGGCGCACCCAACATCCTCATGGGCGTGTTCCACCCCGACCTGGTCGGCATCCAGGTGCGTGCGCTGCAGCGGCTCGGCGCGGAACACGCGGTGGTGGTGTACGGGCGCGACGGCATGGACGAGGTCAGCCTGGGCGCGGCCACCCTGGTGGGCGAGCTGAAGAACGGGCAGGTCTCGGAGTACGAGATCCATCCCGAGGACTTCGGCATGGCCATGGCGAGCAACCGGGCGCTGAAGGTGGAGACCGCCGAGCAGTCGCGGCAGATGCTGCTGGGCGTGCTGGAGAACCAGCCCGGCCCGGCGCGCGACATCGTCATCCTCAATGCCGGCGTGGCGCTCTACGCCGCCAACGTCGCCGACACCATGAAGGACGGCGTCGCCCGCGCGCGCAGTGCGCTGGAGTCGGGCGCCGCGCGGGCCAAGCTCGACGCCCTCGTCCGCGCCGCTGCACCCACCACGCCCTGAGTCGCCCGAACCATGTCCGACATCCTGCAGAAGATCGTTGCCGTCAAGCACGAAGAGGTCGCCGCCGCGCGCAAGCGCGTGTCCCTGGAGGCCATGCGCGCCGACGCCGAAAGCCGCGTCCTCACGCGCGACTTCGAAGGCGCGCTGCGGCGCAAGATCGCGCAAGGCCGCAGCGCGGTCATCGCCGAGATCAAGAAGGCCAGCCCGAGCAAGGGCGTGCTGCGCGACGACTTCATCCCGGCCGACATCGCGCAGAGCTACGCCGAGCACGGCGCGGCCTGCCTGTCGGTGCTGACGGACCGCCAGTTCTTCCAGGGCCAGCCGGACTACCTCAAGCAGGCGCGTGCTTCCTGCGACCTGCCGGTGCTGCGCAAGGACTTCATGGTCGATGCCTACCAGGTCTACGAGTCCCGCGCCATGGGCGCCGACTGCATCCTGCTCATCGCAGCCTGCCTGGAGGATGCGCGCATGGCCGAACTCGAGGCGGTTGCGCGCAGCCTGGACATGGCCGTGCTCGTGGAGGTCCATGACGGGCCTGAGCTGGAGCGCGCGCTGCGCCTGCGCACGCCGCTGGTGGGCATCAACAACCGCAACCTGCGCAGCTTCGAGGTGTCGCTGGACGTCACGCTGTCGCTCATGGCGCAGGTTCCCGCGGACCGCCTGCTCGTCACCGAGTCCGGCATCCTTTCTCGCCCGGACGTGCAGCGCATGCGCGACAGCGGCGTCCACGCGTTCCTGGTGGGCGAGGCCTTCATGCGGGCGGACGATCCGGGCGAGGCACTGGCGGCCCTGTTCGCCTGACGTGGCGCCCGCCTTTCGCGCGTCGCGGCTGACGCCCGGCAGAGAGAACTGAGATGCAGGCATCGCTGCAGGGCTTCGGACCGGAGGAGGGGGCAGACCGACTGCAGGCCTTCGATCCCGCGCAGTGGCCGGTGGCGCCGGACTGGCGGCCGGTGGTCGACGCCTTCTTCGCCAGCCCGCCGGGCCAGGCGCTCGGCAGCTTCCTGCGCGAGCGGCTGGCGCAGGGTGCCGTGGTGTTCCCACCCCGGCCGCTGCGCGCCCTGGAGCTCACGCCACTGGCACGGGTGCATGCGGTGATCCTCGGGCAGGACCCCTACCACGGCCTCGGGCAGGCCGAAGGCCTGGCCTTTTCGGTGGCGCCGGGCGTGGCCTTGCCGCCGTCGCTGCGCAACATCTTCCAGGAGCTCGGCGGCACGCCGGCCAGCGGCTCGCTGGTCGAATGGGCGCGCCGCGGCGTCCTGCTCCTGAACACCTGCCTCACCGTCGAGGAGGGGCGGCCAGCCAGCCATGCCGGCCAGGGCTGGGAGCGCCTGACGGATGCCCTGCTCGCGCGGGTGGCCGAAACTGCATCGCCTTGCGCCTACCTGCTGTGGGGCGCGCACGCGCAGGCCAAGGCGGGGCTTGTCGAGCAGGCCGCGGCCCAGCACGGGCGCAAGGCGCTGGTCCTCAAGGCGAACCATCCCTCGCCGCTGTCGGCGCGGCGTCCGCCCGTGCCCTTCATCGGTTGCGGCCACTTCCGGCTCGCGCGCGAGTGGCTGGCCGCGCAGGGCTGCACGGGCGTGCTGTAGCGGCGCGAAGGCGTGCTCAGCGCGGCTGCTGCAGGCGGAAGAGCCGCGCGAGCCAGGGTCGGAACGCCGAATGCGCTGTGGGCGGGCCCGCCGGCGCCGAGGCCTTAGGCCAGTTCAGCCGGGTGTCGTCCAGGTAGTCGCGCTGCACGTCGATCGTGCTGCGCTGGCCCAGCAGGGCGAAGTTGTCGCGCAGCCAGTCCTGCGCCGCCGACTGCCCCAGCGCGAACAGCTCCCGGATGAGCCCGGGATCCGTGCGCGCCTTGGTCGAGGCGGAATAGGCGCCCATCGCGTCGCCGCCGTCGATGCGGTGCATTCGCACCAGCTTGCGGCTGCCGGGTGCCAGGGTGCCTTCCGCCAGCAGCCGGTTCACGAAATCGATCGTTCGCACCTGCGTGAGCAGGCTGGCGTTGAAGCTCAGCTCGTTCATGCGGTCGCGGATCTCGGCGGCGCTTCGCGGCACGGCCTGACGGCGCAGGGGGTTGATCTGCACGATCACGATGTCCGGGTCCGCGCTGCAGTCGATCAGCGGCGTCAGTGCCGGATTGACCGAAAAGCCGCCGTCCCAGTAGGCCTGCCCGTCGATCTCCACGGCGCGGAACAGCGTGGGCAGGCAGGCGGAGGCGAGCACGGCGTCCGCATTCACCTGGGGCCCTTGGAAGATCACGGCCTTGCCCGTGCTCACATGCGTGGCCGACACGAACACCCGCGGGCTCTCGGCCTGGCGGATGCCCTCGAAATCGATGCGGCGGGCGAGCAGGTCGCGCAGCGGGTTCAGGTCGAGCGGGTTGGCCTGGTAGGGCGACAGCAAGCCCGACCACGCCTGGGTCCACAGGGTGCTGGGCGACCAGTCCAGACCGAGCCCACCCCAGAGCGCCCGGCCGACGCGGGCGTGCAGTTCGCCCAGGGCGCCCAGGTGGCCGATGTCCTCCCACACCTGCGCCAGGCATTCGCGTGCGGCCTGCGCTGGGTCGGTGCCGGCGGCGGCGCTGGAAAGTCCGCTGGCCAGCGCGACGGCGTTCAGCGCACCGGCGCTGGTGCCGCTGAGCGCCTTCACGTCCAGCCGGCCGTCCGCCAGCAGGCTGTCCAGCACGCCCCAGGTGAAGGCGCCGTGGGAGCCGCCGCCCTGCAGGGCGAGGCTGATGGTTTTGCGGCCGTTAGAATTCGCAGGCTTCATGCAGGCATTTTGCTGCGGCGCAGCATGCGTGAGGTGCTTCGCGACCGTGCCGAGCCGGGTTTTTCGCTTCCGTGCGTCAGCACATGCAAGCGAGCATTTCGACCGTGCTATAGTCCGAGGTTCGCCGGAGGGGTGCCCGAGTGGCTAAAGGGGGCAGACTGTAAATCTGTTGGCTTACGCCTACGCTGGTTCGAATCCAGCCTCCTCCACCACCCGAAATGGGGTGGGGCGAAAGAATGCAAGTTGAACGCACCTTGAGGTGCAAGTTGAACGCACCTTGAGGTGCGGGCGATCGAGCGTTGATCGAGTGGTAGCAAGGAAAGCCTGCCGAGGGCCTGAGAGCTTCGCCCGATGCGGGAGTAGTTCAATGGTAGAACCTTAGCCTTCCAAGCTAATGACGCGGGTTCGATTCCCGTCTCCCGCTCCACCTTCGTCGCTCGGTGCTGTTGTGGATTGTTTGCTCGGCGAACGCAAGAATTTCGCCCTTGTGGCTCAGTGGTAGAGCACTCCCTTGGTAAGGGAGAGGTCGCGGGTCCGATTCCCGCCAAGGGCACCAATTGATCTGACCGTCTAGTTACTTTTTTCGAAGGGCGAAAAAAATGGCAAAAGGAAAATTCGAGCGGACCAAGCCGCACGTGAACGTGGGCACGATCGGTCACGTGGACCACGGCAAGAC
>NZ_SMLL01000007.1 GCF_004681965.1 Ramlibacter rhizophilus
ATCAACCCGATCGCCATGGAAGAAGGCCTGCGCTTTGCCATCCGCGAAGGTGGCAAGACCGTCGGCGCCGGCGTCGTCGCCAAGATCATGGAGTAAACAGAACAGGGCGCAGGCAAACAAGCCGCGCCCTGTTCGTACTGCATGTCCGTAGCGAGCGCCGGCAGGTCGGGTTCAGCGCGCGGAGCCGTACTCCGGTACGGCGAGCACGATGGGCCCGAGATGCCAAGCGCAGCAGGGCAGGCAGACGAACAGAGGGGTATAGCTCAATTGGCAGAGCGTCGGTCTCCAAAACCGAAGGTTGTAGGTTCGATTCCTACTGCCCCTGCCACCTCGGTGGCTTCCGGACGCTGAATCAGACAGGCTCCCCCGGAAAACGAATCGCCCAGTGTGGCGAACCCGATCCGACCCGCCCTCACCCGGCGGGTCAGTGCCTTGCGAAGGCACCTCGAACAGAAGCAGGAAACACGCCTTCATGGCATCTTCTCAAGTTGAAACCGTGAGCACGGGAGCCGAGAAGGCGAAGCTCGGCGCCGCGCTCTTGCTGGTGGTCGCCGGCGTGGCCGGCTTCTACCTGCTGGGCCGCCAGGGCGCCGTTGCCCAGTGGGGCGCGCTGGCGCTGGCGCTGATCGCGGCCGTTGGCGTGTTCTTCACGGCCGAGCGCGGCAAGGAGCTGGCGGGTTTCGCCAGCGACTCCTGGCGCGAGGTCAAGAAGGTGGTCTGGCCGACCCGCAAGGAGTCGATCCAGGTGACCGCCTACGTGTTTGCCTTCGTGGTGGTCATGGCCTTGTTCCTGTGGGTCACCGACAAGACCGTCGAGTGGGTGTTCTACGACCTCATCCTGGGCTGGAGATGAACATGAGCGATATGGATGCAGCCCCCGACGCCGGGACGCCAGAGGAGGTCCAGGCGGCCCCCGCCAAGCCGGTCAATCCCGACCTGCGCTGGTACGTTGTCCATGCCTATTCGGGCATGGAAAAGGCCGTGGAGCGGAACATCCGCGAACGCATCAACCGCGCCGGCATGCAGGACATGTTCGGCGAGATCCTGGTGCCGACCGAGGAAGTGGTGGAGATCAAGAACGGCCAGAAGCGCACCTCCGAGCGCCGCTTCTATCCGGGCTATGTCCTGGTCCAGATGGTCATGAACGACGACACCTGGCACCTGGTCAAGCACACCAACAAGGTCACGGGCTTCGTCGGCGGTGCCAAGAACCGGCCGGCCCCGATCTCGGAAGACGAGGTCGCCAAGATCCTCGGGCAGATGGAAGAGGGCGTGGAAAAGCCGCGCCACAAGGTGGAGTTCGTCGTCGGCGAGTACGTGCGCGTCAAGGAAGGCCCGTTCACCGACTTCAACGGCACCGTCGAAGAAGTCAACTACGAAAAGAGCAAGGTCCGCGTGTCGGTCACGATCTTCGGACGTGCCACGCCCGTGGAACTCGAGTTCAGCCAGGTCGAGAAGACCTGAGCGGACGTGGCGGTTCGCGCTCCTCGACTCGGCGCGAACCGTTCAATGGCAGTGAGTCGCCCAACCCCGGGGAGCTGGTGGCTTCGAGCCCCAGCGTTTGTACCCGCAAGGAGTAGCCACCATGGCTAAGAAAATCGTCGGCTTCGTCAAGCTGCAAGTGCCGGCGGGCAAGGCCAACCCTTCGCCCCCGATCGGTCCCGCGCTGGGTCAGCGCGGCCTGAACATCATGGAGTTCTGCAAGGCGTTCAACGCCCAGACCCAGGGCGTCGAGCCCGGGCTGCCGCTGCCGGTGGTGATCACCGCCTACGCGGACAAGAGCTTCACCTTCATCATCAAGACGCCTCCGGCGACCACCCTGATCAAGAAGGCCATCAAGCTGGACAAGGGCTCCCCGAGGCCCCACACCGACAAGGTCGGCAAGATCACCCGCGCCCAGCTCGAGGAGATCGCCAAGACCAAGATGAAGGACATGACTGCCGCCGACCTGGACGCCGCCGTGCGCACCATCGCCGGCTCGGCCCGCTCGATGGGCGTGAACGTGGAGGGTGTGTAAATGGCCAAGCTGACCAAGAAGCAGAAAGCCCAGCAGGGCAAGGTCGACAGCACCAAGCTGTACGCGCTGACCGATGCGCTCGCGCTCGTCAAGGAAGCCGCGACCGCCAAGTTCGACGAGTCCATCGACGTGGCCGTGCAGCTGGGCGTGGACGCCAAGAAGTCGGACCAGGTCGTCCGCGGTGCGGTCGTCATGCCCAACGGCATCGGCAAGAACAAGCGCGTGGCCGTGTTCGCGCAGGGCGCCAAGGCCGATGAAGCCAAGGCCGCCGGCGCTGACGTGGTCGGCATGGACGACCTGGCTGCCCGCGTGAAGGCCGGCGACATGCCCTTCGACGTGGTCATCGCCGCGCCCGACGCCATGCGCGTGGTCGGAACGCTGGGCCAGATCCTCGGCCCGCGCGGCCTGATGCCCAACCCCAAGGTCGGCACGGTCACGCCCGACGTCGCCACGGCGGTCAAGAACGCCAAGGCCGGCCAGGTGCAGTTCCGGGTCGACAAGGCCGGCATCATCCACGCCACCATCGGCCGTCGCTCGTTCGAGGCCGACAAGCTCCAGGGCAACCTGGCCGCGCTGATCGACGCCCTGAACAAGGCCAAGCCGGCCACGAGCAAGGGCATCTACCTGCGCAAGCTGGCCGTGTCCTCGACCATGGGCATCGGCGTGCGCGTGGACACGCAGACCCTGGCCGCCTGAGGCCGGGAACAAGGATTCCAGCCGGTCCCTTCCGGGGCCGGCCGGTGAGGTGGGCTGTCGCGGGCGCGGGTTCCCAAGCGCGCGGCAGGCCATCCAAGACCGTTGGTGCACGCCCCGGGCGTGCTTAATCGCAAGCGCAGCCAACGCAGATGGCGATCCCGCTGAGGACAGAACGAGAAATTCTGAAAACAGTTGGTCGCTGCAGAGAAAGGCGTGTCCGAAGGCGCGAGCCGGAGGGCACTTTTGAAGGAGTAGACCTTGAGTCTGAATCGCAGTGAGAAGCAAGCGGTCATCGAAGAAGTGACCGGACTCGCCGCACAAGCTCAAACGCTGGTGATGGCGGAATACCGCGGCATCACGGTCGCCGACATGACCAAACTGCGCAACGAGGCGCGCGGCAAGGGCGTGAACCTGAGTGTTCTGAAGAACACCCTGGCCCGCCGTGCCGTCGCCGGCAGCGCGTTCGAAGTCGTGTCCGACCAGATGACCGGTCCGCTGATCTACGGCTTCTCCGTGGATGCGGTGGCCGCCGCCAAGGTGGTGGCCGACTTCGCGAAGACCAACGACAAGCTGGTCATTCGCGCGGGCGCATTCGCGGGCAAGGCCCTGGACGTCAACGGCGTCAAGCAGCTGGCGAACATTCCCTCCAAGGAAGTTCTGCTGGCCCAGCTGTGCGGACTGCTGATGTCGCCCATCTCCCGCACCGCGGTGGTTCTGGGCGCCCTGGCGAGCAAAAAGGGCGAAGGCGCCGAGGCGCCGGCCGAAGCGGCAGCCGCCTGAGTGGGCGCCCCGCAGTTCAACCAACTTCATTTTTAGGAAATCAACATGGCATTCGACAAAGACGCATTCCTCACGGCCCTGGACAGCATGACCGTCATGGAACTCAATGACCTGGTCAAGGCGATCGAGGAGAAGTTCGGCGTGAGCGCCGCCGCGATGGCCGCTCCCGCCGCCGGTGGCGCCGGTGGTGCCGCCGCCCCGGCCGCCGAAGAGAAGACTGAGTTCACCGTGCAGCTGCTGGAAGCCGGCGCCAACAAGGTGTCGGTCATCAAGGCCGTGCGCGAACTCACCGGCCTGGGCCTGAAGGAAGCCAAGGACCTGGTGGACGGCGCGCCCAAGGCCGTCAAGGAAGGCATCGCCAAGGCCGACGCCGAAGCAGCCAAGAAGAAGCTGGAAGAAGCCGGCGCCAAAGTCGAGCTCAAGTAAACCGGTCCGGGGCTACTACGCCCCGTCTCCGATTTACACGCCACTGGCTGGAGGACCGAAAAGGCCTCCAGCCATTGGTGCCTCTTGGGATGACCTGAGAACGCACCCGAAAAGACTGGTCCAATACGCGGTTCCCCAGTTTTTTCGAGTGTCTTCTGACCCCGACTGCAGAAGACGCCCTTGGTTCGGGCGATGTGCAATGCATCGCCGTCCGCCATGGTTGGTAGTGGCCAACCCACCAAGCTGGTCGAGCCCCCCGCGCGGCTCGACGCGACAGTTGCGCAAGAGCTCATAGCCCGGAGATCTCATGGCCTATTCCTATACCGAACGCAAGCGCATCCGCAAGAGCTTCGGCAGCCGCCCAAGCGTCCTCGAAGTGCCTTATCTGCTGCAGATGCAGAAGGACGCGTACACCGCCTTCCTGCAGGCGGACGTTCCCCCGCAGAAACGGACCATCGAGGGCCTCCAGGCTGCCTTCGACGCCGCCTTCCCCATCGTCTCGCACAACGGGTTTGTCGAGATGAAGTTCATCGAATACAACCTGGCGCGGCCGGCCTTCGACGTGCGCGAGTGCCAGACGCGCGGCCTGACCTATTCCTCGGCCGTGCGGGCCAAGGTGCAGCTGATCATCTATGACCGCGAGTCCTCCACCTCGCAGTCCAAGGTGGTCAAGGAGGTGAAGGAGCAGGAGGTCTACATGGGCGAAGTGCCGCTCATGACCGAAAAGGGCTCGTTCATCATCAACGGCACCGAGCGCGTCATCGTCTCGCAGCTGCACCGCTCGCCCGGTGTGTTCTTCGAGCACGACAAGGGCAAGACGCACAGCTCGGGCAAGCTGCTGTTCTCGGCGCGCATCATCCCCTACCGCGGCTCCTGGCTGGACTTCGAGTTCGACCCCAAGGACGTGCTGTACTTCCGCGTCGACCGCCGTCGCAAGATGCCGGTGACCATCCTGCTGAAGGCCATCGGCCTGACGCCCGAGTCCATCCTGGCGAACTTCTTCGTCAACGACAACTTCCGCCTGATGGACAGCGGCGCGCAGATGGAGTTCGTGCCCGAGCGCCTGCGCGGCGAGGTGGCCCGCTTCGACATCACCGACAAGTCCGGCAAGGTCGTCGTCGCCAAGGACAAGCGCATCACCGCGCGCCACACCCGTGAGCTGGAGCAGTCCGGCACCACCCACATCAGCGTGCCCGAGGACTTCCTCGTGGGCCGCGTGGTGGCCCGCACCATCGTGGACCAGGACACCGGCGAGATCATCGCCAAGGCCAACGACGAACTCACCGACGCCCTGCTCAAGAAGCTGCGCCAGGCCAATGTGCAGGAGCTGCAGGTCATCTACACGAACGAGCTCGACCAGGGCCCGTACATCAGCCAGACCCTGCGCAGCGACGAGACCGCCGACGAGTTCGCCGCCCGCGTGGCCATCTACCGCATGATGCGCCCCGGCGAGCCGCCGACCGAGGACGCGGTGCAGGCCCTGTTCCAGCGCCTGTTCTACAACCCGGACACCTACGACCTCTCGCGCGTGGGCCGCATGAAGTTCAACGCCAAGGTCGGCCGTGACGAAAGCACCGGCCCCATGGTCCTGACCAACGAGGACATCCTCGCCGTGGTCAAGATCCTGGTGGACCTGCGCAACGGCCGCGGCGAAGTGGACGACATCGATCACCTGGGCAACCGCCGCGTGCGCTGCGTCGGCGAGCTGGCCGAAAACCAGTACCGCACCGGCCTCGCCCGCATCGAGAAGGCCGTCAAGGAGCGCCTGGGCCAGGCCGAGCAGGAACCGCTCATGCCGCACGACCTGATCAACTCCAAGCCGATTTCCGCGGCGCTCAAGGAGTTCTTCGGCGCCTCGCAGCTGTCGCAGTTCATGGACCAGACCAACCCGCTGTCCGAGATCACGCACAAGCGCCGCGTCTCGGCCCTGGGCCCGGGTGGCCTCACGCGCGAGCGCGCCGGCTTCGAGGTGCGCGACGTGCACGTCACGCACTACGGCCGCGTGTGCCCGATCGAGACGCCGGAAGGCCCGAACATCGGCCTGATCAACTCGCTGGCCCTGTATGCCCGCCTGAACGAGTACGGCTTCATCGAGACGCCCTACCGCCGCGTGGTGGACGGCAAGGTCACCTACGAGATCGACTACCTGTCCGCCATCGAGGAGGGCAAGTACGTCATCGCGCAGGCCAACGCCTCGCTGGACGCCGAAGGCCGCCTGCTGGGCGACCTGACCTCCGCGCGTGAACGCGGCGAATCCATCCTGGTGAGCCCCGAGCGCATCCAGTACATGGACGTGTCGCCCGCGCAGATCGTCTCGGTGGCCGCATCGCTGGTGCCCTTCCTGGAGCACGACGACGCCAACCGCGCGCTGATGGGCGCCAACATGCAGCGCCAGGCCGTGCCCACGCTGCGCCCCGAGAAGGCCTTCGTCGGCACCGGCATCGAGCGGGTCTCGGCGGTGGACTCCGGCACGGTCGTGACGGCCAGCCGCGGCGGCATCGTGGACTACGTGGATGCCACCCGCGTGGTGGTGCGCGTGAACGACGAGGAAGCCCAGGCCGGCGAAGTCGGCGTGGACATCTACAACCTCATCAAGTACCAGCGTTCCAACCAGAACACGAACATCCACCAGCGCCCCATCGTCCAGCGCGGCGACAAGATCGGCAAGGGTGACGTCATCGCCGACGGCGCCTCCACCGACCTGGGCGAGCTGGCCCTGGGCCAGAACATGCTGGTCGCGTTCATGCCCTGGAACGGCTACAACTTCGAGGACTCCATCCTCATCAGCGAGCGCGTCGTCGCCGACGACCGCTACACCTCGATCCACATCGAGGAGCTGGTCGTGATGGCCCGCGACACCAAGCTGGGCGCCGAGGAAATCACCCGGGACATCCCCAACCTGTCCGAGCAGCAGCTCAATCGCCTGGACGAGTCCGGCATCATCTACGTGGGCGCCGAAGTCATGCCCGGCGACACGCTGGTGGGCAAGGTCACGCCCAAGGGCGAGACCACCCTCACGCCGGAAGAAAAGCTCCTGCGCGCGATCTTCGGCGAGAAGGCCTCCGACGTGAAGGACACGTCGCTGCGCGTGGACCAGGGCTCGCAGGGCACCGTCATCGACGTGCAGGTCTTCACCCGTGAAGGCATCCAGCGTGACAAGCGCGCCCAGCAGATCATCGACGACGAGCTCAAGCGCTTCCGCCTGGACCTGAACGACCAGCTGCGCATCGTCGAGGCCGACGCCTTCGACCGCATCGAGAAGCTGCTGACCGGCCGCGTGGCCAATGGCGGCCCGCAGAAGCTGGCCAAGGGCACCAAGATCGACAAGGACTACCTGTCCTCCGTCGAGAAGTACCACTGGTTCGACATCCGCCCCGCCGAGGATGACATCGCCGCGCAGCTCGAGTCCATCAAGAACTCGATCGAGCAGCAGCGCCACCGCTTCGACCTCGCCTTCGAGGAAAAGCGCAAGAAGCTCACCCAGGGCGACGAGCTGCCCGCGGGCGTGCTCAAGATGGTCAAGGTCTACCTGGCCGTCAAGCGCCGCCTGCAGCCCGGCGACAAGATGGCCGGCCGCCACGGCAACAAGGGCGTGGTCTCCAAGATCGTGCCGGTCGAGGACATGCCCTACATGGCCGACGGCACGCCCTGCGACATCGTGCTCAACCCCCTGGGCGTGCCTTCGCGCATGAACGTGGGCCAGGTGCTGGAAGTGCACCTGGGCTGGGCCGGCAAGGGCATCGGCCAGCGCATCGGCGACATGCTGCAGCAGCAGGCGCGCGTCGCCGAGGTGCGGCAGTTCCTGGAGCAGGTCTACAACCAGTCGGGCCGCAAGGAGGACATGGGCGCGCTGAGCGACGAGGATGTGCTGTCCATGGCCGGCGAGCTGGCCAAGGGCGTGCCCTTCGCCACCCCGGTGTTCGACGGCGCCTCCGAGAAGGACATCCGCACGATGCTGCAGCTGGCCTACCCGGACGACATCGCCAAGGCCAAGGGCCTGACCGCGACCCGCACCCAGGCGCACCTGTTCGACGGCCGCACCGGCGATCAGTTCGAGCGCCCGGTCACCGTGGGCTACATGCACGTGCTCAAGCTCCACCACCTGGTGGACGACAAGATGCACGCGCGTTCCACCGGCCCCTACAGCCTGGTCACGCAGCAGCCGCTGGGCGGCAAGGCGCAGTTCGGCGGCCAGCGTTTCGGCGAGATGGAGGTCTGGGCGCTGGAAGCCTACGGCGCCTCCTACACGCTGCAGGAGATGCTCACCGTCAAGTCCGACGACGTGCAGGGCCGCACCAAGGTCTACGAGTCCATCGTCAAGGGCGAACACGCCATCGAGGCCGGCATGCCGGAATCCTTCAACGTTCTCGTGAAGGAAATCCGCAGCTTGGGCATCGACATGGAACTGGAACGCTCGTGATGGCCCACCCCCGAAGCGCCTTCGGCGCCTCCCCCTTGAGGGGGCGCAGCCAGCGGCCCGGCAAAGCCGGATCCGCCGCTGCCCCGAATGATCCCGTGGGTGCCATGTACCGCGCCGTCAACGAATAACGAAGGGAAAGAGTTCATGAAATCGCTACTCGACCTGTTCAAGCAATTCACGCCGGACGAGCATTTCGATGCCATCCGCATCGGCATCGCCTCGCCCGAGAAGATCCGTTCCTGGTCCTTCGGTGAAGTCAAGAAGCCCGAGACCATCAACTACCGCACCTTCAAGCCGGAGCGCGATGGCCTGTTCTGCGCCAAGATCTTCGGCCCGATCAAGGACTACGAGTGCCTGTGCGGCAAGTACAAGCGTCTGAAGCACCGCGGCGTCATCTGCGAGAAGTGCGGCGTCGAAGTGACGCAGACCAAGGTGCGCCGCGAGCGCATGGGCCACATCGACCTGGCCGCGCCCTGCGCGCACATCTGGTTCCTGAAGTCCCTGCCGTCCCGCCTGGGCCTGGTGCTGGACATGACGCTGCGCGACATCGAGCGCGTGCTGTACTTCGAGGCCTATGTCATCACCGACCCCGGCATGACCCCGCTGAAGAAGTTCGGGATCCTGTCCGAGGACGACTTCGAGGCCAAGCGCAAGGAACACGGTGACGAGTTCGTCGCCAAGATGGGCGCCGAGGGCATCAAGGACCTGCTCATGGGCATCGATATCGACATCGAGATCGAAAAGCTCCGCGGCGACCTGACCGGCTCCGAAGTCAAGGTCAAGAAGAACGCCAAGCGCCTGAAGGTGCTGGAGGCCTTCAAGAAGTCCGGCATCAAGCCCGAGTGGATGGTGATGGACGTGCTGCCCGTGCTGCCGCCGGACCTGCGTCCGCTGGTGCCGCTGGACGGTGGCCGCTTCGCCACCTCCGACCTGAACGACCTGTACCGCCGCGTCATCAACCGCAACTCGCGCCTGCGCCGCCTGCTGGAGCTCAAGGCCCCGGAGATCATCGCGCGCAACGAGAAGCGCATGCTGCAGGAAGCCGTGGACAGCCTGCTGGACAACGGCCGCCGTGGCAAGGCCATGACGGGCGCGAACAAGCGCGCGCTCAAGTCCCTGGCCGACATGATCAAGGGCAAGAGCGGCCGCTTCCGCCAGAACCTGCTGGGCAAGCGCGTCGACTACTCGGGCCGTTCGGTCATCACCGTGGGCCCGACCCTCAAGCTGCACCAGTGCGGCCTGCCCAAGCTGATGGCGCTGGAGCTGTTCAAGCCCTTCATCTTCTCGCGCCTGGAGGCGATGGGCATCGCCACCACCATCAAGGCCGCCAAGAAGGAAGTCGAGGCCGGCACGCCCGTGGTCTGGGACATCCTGGAAGAGGTCATCAAGGAGCACCCGGTGCTCCTGAACCGCGCGCCCACGCTGCACCGCCTGGGCATCCAGGCCTTCGAGCCGATCCTGATCGAAGGCAAGGCCATCCAGCTGCACCCGCTGGTGTGCGCGGCCTTCAACGCCGACTTCGACGGCGACCAGATGGCCGTGCACGTGCCGCTGTCGGTGGAAGCGCAGATGGAAGCCCGCACGCTGATGCTGGCCTCCAACAACGTGCTGTTCCCCGCCAACGGCGAGCCCTCCATCGTGCCTTCGCAGGACGTGGTGCTGGGCCTGTACTACACCACCCGAGAGCGCATCAACGCCAAGGGTGAGGGCATGATCTTCGCCGACGTGGGCGAGGTGCAGCGCGCGCTGGACGCCGGCATGGTGGAACTCACCGCCAAGGTGGCCGTGCGCCTGACCGAGTGGACGAAGGACAAGGACTCGGGCGAGTTCGTGGCCTCCACCTCCATCGTGGACACCACCGTCGGCCGCGCCCTGCTGTCGGAGATCCTGCCCAAGGGCCTGCCCTTCTCCAACATCAACAAGGCACTCAAGAAGAAGGAGATCAGCAAGCTGATCAACGTCTCCTTCCGTCGCTGCGGCCTGAAGGAGACGGTGGTCTTCGCCGACAAGCTGCTGCAGAACGGCTTCCGCCTGGCGACCAAGGCCGGCATCTCCATCGCCATCGACGACATGCTGGTGCCGCCCCAGAAGGCGGACATCATCACCCGCGCCGAAGCCGAGGTGAAGGAAATCGAGCAGCAGTACGTCTCGGGCCTGGTGACCTCGGGCGAGCGCTACAACAAGGTGGTGGACATCTGGGGCAAGGCCGGCGACGAAGTCTCCAAGGTCATGATGGCCCAGCTGGCCAAGCAGAAGGTCCAGGACCGCCACGGCAAGGAAGTGGACCAGGAGTCCTTCAACTCCATCTACATGATGGCCGACTCCGGCGCCCGCGGCTCGGCCGCCCAGATCCGCCAGCTGGCGGGCATGCGCGGCCTGATGGCCAAGCCGGACGGCTCGATCATCGAGACGCCCATCACGGCCAACTTCCGCGAAGGCCTGAACGTGCTGCAGTACTTCATCTCCACGCACGGCGCCCGAAAGGGCCTGGCCGACACGGCGCTGAAGACCGCGAACTCGGGCTACCTCACGCGCCGCCTGGTGGACGTGACGCAGGACCTGGTCGTGACCGAGGACGACTGCGGCACTTCCGAGGGCTCGCAGATGCGCGCCATCGTCGAGGGCGGCGAGGTCATCGAGTCGCTGCGTGACCGCATCCTGGGCCGCGTCGCGGCCGAGGACGTGCTGCATCCCGAGTCCCGCGTTTCCCTGGTGGCCGCGGGCCAGATGCTGGACGAGGACACCATCGAGATGATCGAGGCCGCCGGCGTCGACGAGGTCAAGGTCCGCACGGCCCTGACCTGCGCCACGCGCTTCGGCCTGTGCGCCAGGTGCTACGGCCGCGACCTGGGCCGCGGCGGCCTGGTGAACGTGGGCGAGGCCGTGGGCGTCATCGCGGCGCAGTCCATCGGCGAGCCCGGCACGCAGCTGACTATGCGCACCTTCCACATCGGTGGTGCCGCGTCCCGCGCGGCCATCGCCTCCAGCGTGGAAGCCAAGTCCAACGGCGTCATCGGCTTCAACAGCACGATGCGTTACGTGACCAACAGCAAGGGCGAGCTGGTCGTCATCGCGCGTTCGGGCGAGATCATCATCCATGACGAGCACGGCCGCGAGCGCGAGCGCCACAAGGTGCCTTACGGCGCCACGCTCACCGTCAAGGCCGACCAGCAGGTCAAGGCCGGCACGGTGCTGGCCAACTGGGACCCGCTGACCCGACCCATCATCACGGAATTCGCCGGCACGGTGAAGTTCGAGAACGTGGAAGAGGGCCTGACGGTCGCCAAGCAGGTGGACGAGGTCACCGGCCTGTCCACGCTGGTGGTGATCGATCCCAAGCGGCGCGGCTCGGCCAAGGTCGTGCGCCCGCAGGTCAAGCTGATCGACGCCAACGGCCAGGAAGTCAAGATCCCCGGCACCGACCACTCCGTGACCATCGGCTTCCAGGTCGGCGCGCTGATCCAGGTGCGTGACGGCCAGGACGTCGGCGGCGGCGAAGTGCTCGCGCGCATCCCGATCGAAGGCCAGAAGACCCGCGACATCACCGGCGGCCTGCCGCGCGTGGCCGAGCTCTTCGAAGCCCGCTCGCCCAAGGACAAGGGCGTGCTGGCCGAGATGACCGGCACCGTGTCCTTCGGCAAGGAGACCAAGGGCAAGATCCGCCTGCAGATCACCGATCCGGACGGCAAGGTCTGGGAGGAACTCGTGCCCAAGGAGAAGAACATCCTGGTGCACGAAGGCCAGGTGGTGAACAAGGGCGAGAGCGTGGTGGACGGCCCGGCCGACCCGCAGGACATCCTGCGCCTGCTGGGCATGGAGGAACTCGCGCGCTACATCGTCGACGAGGTGCAGGACGTCTACCGCCTGCAGGGCGTGAAGATCAACGACAAGCACATCGAGGTGATCGTTCGCCAGATGCTGCGTCGTGTCGTGGTCGAGAACCCGGGCGAATCCGGCTACATCGCCGGCGAGCAGGTCGAGCGCTCCGAGATGCTGGACACCAACGACGCGCTGCGCGCCGACGGGAAGATCCACGCCACCTACAGCAACCTGCTGCTGGGCATCACCAAGGCCTCGCTGTCCACCGACTCGTTCATCTCCGCGGCCTCCTTCCAGGAGACCACGCGCGTGCTGACCGAGGCGGCCATCATGGGCAAGCGCGACGAGCTGCGCGGCCTGAAGGAGAACGTCATCGTCGGCCGTCTGATCCCCGCGGGCACCGGCATGGCCTATCACCAGGCGCGCAAGGCCAAGGACCTGATGGACGAGGCCGAGCGCCGCGCCATCGCCGAGGCCGAGGCCACTGAGCTGGCCGGCATCGCCGAGGGCGAGTCCAGCCTGCCGGAGACCACGGACCGCTCGGCCGAATAAGCCGGGTGCGCCTGTGGCGCGATGCCCCGCGACCGGATGCCCGGCGCGGGGCGTTTTTCATTCAGGCCAGGCGCGCGCCGGCGGCGGCCGGTCGCGACGCTCGCGCTTGGTAAGCTCGCCGCCCATGACGCGCACCCTTCTCGGCTGGATGGCCGTCGCCGTGCTGGTCTTCTGGTCGGTCGGCGCGTACAACCGTCTCGTGCGCCTGCGCGCGGATGCCCGGACCGCCTTCTCGGCGGTCGATGCCCATTGGCAGCAGGAGCTCGGCCTCATCGACTCGCTGCTTTCACCGGACGAACCCATGCCCGACTCCCTCTTCCCCGGCGAGGGCCGGCCTTCGTTCTGGGACGGCCTGCGCGGCGCCGGCCTGCAGCTGTCGGCCGCGCTCGCCGCGTCGCGCGTGCGGCCGCTGGAGCCCGCGCGCATCGAGGCGCTCGCCGCGGCCGTCGGCGTGATGCGCCTGGCCTGGGAGCGGGTGGAGCGCGAGGACGCCCACGACCTGGCGGGGCCGCGCCTGCCGGACACCCTGGCCGCGTCGCGCATGCAGCTCGCCGTGCAGGGCCAGGCGGCCATCGACCAGTTCAACGAAGCGGTGCGAAGGTACAACCACGCCGTCGCCCAGTTCCCGGCGGCGGTCCTCGCCTGGATCTTCGGCTTCAGGCCGGCGCGGACGCTGTGAGCGTGACCCCCCACGAAGCGCCGCCGCTGTGGCGCCAGCTGCAGGCCGCGGCCGCCGTGTTCCAGGCCGTGCGCGCGGGCGGCTCGGCGACCCCGGCGATCGCGGCCGTGCCGCCGGCCCTGCGTGGCGGGGTCCAGGCGCTCGCCTTCCAGTCCCTGCGCCAGCTGGGCCGTGCCGAGGCCCTGCGCAGCGCCCTGGCGCGCCGGCCCCCGCCCGCGGCGGCCGATGCGCTCCTGTGCACCGCGCTGGCCCTGGCCTGGGACGAAGCCGCCGCGCCCTACGACGCGCACACCCTCGTCAACCAGGCCGTGGAGGCCGCCAAGCGCCAGCGCAGTACCCAGCCCCAGGCCGGCTTCGTCAACGCCTGCCTGCGCCGCTTCCTGCGCGAGCGCGAGGCACTGGTCGCGGCCACGGATGCCGAGCCGCGCGCCCGGTGGAACCATCCGCCGTGGTGGATCGACCGGCTGCAGCGGGACCACCCCACCACGTGGCAGGAGGTTCTGCAGGCGGGCAACGCGCCCGCGCCCCTGGTCCTGCGCGTGAACGTGGCCGCCTGGACGGTCGATGCAGCGTGGCAGGCGCTGGCCGAGGCGGGCATCGAATCGCAGCGCGTCGGCGCCGCGGCGCTGCGCCTGGAACGGCCGCGTCCGGTCACCGAGCTGCCGGGCTTCGCGCAGGGGCGCCTCTCGGTGCAGGACGCGGCGGCGCAGCTGGCGGCGCCCCTGCTGCTCGGCGCCATCCCGCGCGAGCAGGCGGCCCGCCTGCGCGTCCTGGACGCCTGCGCCGCGCCCGGGGGCAAGACCGCGCACCTGCTGGAGCTCGGCGTGACGGACCTCACTGCGCTCGACGTGGACCCGGCGCGCTGCGCACGCATCCACGAGAACCTCGCGCGGCTGGGCCTGTCCGCGCGCGTGCTCGCGGCCGACGCGGGCGATCCCGCGGCCTGGTGGGACGGCGAGCCCTACGATGCCATCCTGCTGGATGCGCCCTGCACGGCCTCGGGCATCGTGCGGCGGCACCCCGACGTCCGCTGGCTGCGCCGCGACAGCGACGTCGCCGCGCTTGCGACCGTCCAGGCGCGGCTCCTGGCCACGCTGTGGCCCCTGCTGCGGTCCGGCGGCCGCTTGCTCTACTGCACCTGCTCGGTCTTCAAGGCCGAAGGCGAAGACACGATCCGTTCGTTTCTTGCGCACAACACCGACGCTTTTTCGCTGCCCGCGCCCGGGCATTTGCTTCCCCGCGCGGGGGCGAACGCCCCGGCCCTCCCGGACAATCTCCCGAGTGATCACGACGGTTTTTATTACGCACTGCTGCAGAAGCGTTCGTCGGCTCACCTGGTGGCTTGACCGGCCGCTGCTGCTCGCCGGCCTGCTGCTGATGCTGGCGCTGCCCGCGAGCGCCGAGCCGACCGACATTTCCGTCATGCAGGTCGAGCGCGCGGACAAGGGCCTGGTGCTTTCGGCGCAGGTGCGCTTCGAGCTGCCTGCCGTGGTCGAGGACGCGCTCCTCAAGGGCATCCCCATGGTCTTCGTCGCCGAGGCGACGGTGCTGAAGGACCGCTGGTACTGGTACGACAAGGAGGTGGCACAGGCCACGCGCTACATGCGCCTGTCCTACCAGCCGCTCACGCGTCGCTGGCGACTGCAGGTCTCCAGCACCCCCATCACCGCCGGCGGACTCACGCTGGGGCAGAACTTCGACGCCCGCGAGGAGGCGCTCGCGGCGCTGCAACGCATCTCCGGATGGAAGATCGCCGCCGATGCCGAGATCGACCCCGGTGCGGTCCACCGCGTCGTGCTGCGCTTCGCGCTGGACGTCTCGCAATTGCCGCGTCCCTTCCAGATCGGCGTGGTGGGCCAACCCGAGTGGAGCATCTCGGCCACGGAAGCCGCGCGCGTACCGCCGGAGGGCGCCCGGTGAACGACCCGCTGCCGTCCCCGCCCTCGCCCCCACGTCCGCGCAGTGCCCGCGCCCTGCGCTGGGCCGTCGTCGTCGCCGCCACCGTGATGGTGGGCATCGGCATCGTGCTGCTGTTCCTGCTGGCCCAGGCCACCAACAACCGCGAGCTCTACGAGCGCAACTACGGACGCCTCTTCATCCTCAACGTGGTGGTCGCGGGCCTGCTCCTGCTGGTCATCGCCTGGATGGGGCTGCGCCTGTTCTCGCGCCTCAAGCGCGGCAAGTTCGGCAGTCGCCTGCTCATACGGCTCGCGGCCATCTTCGCGCTCGTCGGTTTCCTTCCGGGCCTGCTGATCTACGTGGTGTCCTACCAGTTCGTCTCGCGCTCCATCGAGAGCTGGTTCGACGTGAAGGTGGAAGGCGCGCTCGACGCCGGCCTGAGCCTGGGGCGTTCCACGCTCGACGTGCTCGCGAGCGACCTGGCCGCCAAGAGCCGCGCGGCCGCCAACCAGCTCGCCGACACCTCGCAGGCCGGCGTGCCAGTGGCCATGGAGCGCTTGCGTGAGCAGCTCGCGGCCAACGACCTCATCCTCTGGAACGCCAACGGACAGCTCATCGCCAGCGCCGGCCAGTCGCGCTTCCAGCTCAATCCCGAGCGGCCCAGCGCGCAGCAGCTTCGCACCGTGCGCAGCCAGCGCTCCATCGCCGTGGTCGAGGGCCTGGAGGAAGGCGTGCCCGCGGCGCTCAACAACGCGCGCATCCGCGCCATCGCGCTCGTCTCGCCCTCCAGCTTCGGCTTCCTGGGCGAGCCGCGCTTCCTGCAGGTCACGCAGCAGCTGCCGCCTACGCTGGTGGCCAACGCCATCGCGGTGCAGGAGGCCAACCGCGAATACCAGCAGCGCGCGCTGGCCCGCGACGGACTGCGGCGCATGTACATCGGCACCCTCACGCTCAGCCTCTTCCTGGCCGTCTTCGGCGCCATCCTGCTGGCGGTGGTGCTGGGCAACTCGCTGGCCCGCCCGCTGCTGCTGCTCGCCGCCGGCGTGCGCGAAGTCGCGGCCGGGGACCTCAGCCCCAAGCCGGTCCTGCAGGGCAAGGACGAACTCGGCGGCCTCACGCGCTCCTTCGCGCAGATGACGCAGCAGCTCGCCGACGCGCGCGCGGCGGTCGAGAAAAGCATGGGCGAGGTGGATGCCGCGCGCAGCAACCTGCAGATCATCCTGGACAACCTCACGGCCGGCGTCATCGTGCTGGACCCGCAGGGCCGCATCCTGCAGGCCAACCCCGGCGCCGAGCGCATGCTGCGCGCACCGCTTCCGCAAGGCGCGTCGCTCGCCGCCGTTCCCGGGCTGGAGAGCTTCGGCGCTTCGGTGCAGGCCCAGTTCGACGACTACCGCGGCGAGCGCCTGCAGCGGGGCCTGGACCACTGGCAGCAGTCCTTCGAACTGCATGCGCCGCCGCCGCCGGGTGCGGGCTCGGCCACCGAGGCGCTCACGCTGGTCGTGCGCGGCGCCGAGATGCCCGCCGAAGCCAGCGGCCGGCAGGCGCACCTCCTGGTGCTCGACGACATCTCCGAAGTCGTCTCGGCGCAGCGCGCCAAGGCCTGGGGCGAAGTCGCGCGCCGCCTCGCGCACGAGATCAAGAACCCGCTCACGCCGATCCAGCTTTCGGCCGAGCGCCTGGAGATGAAGCTCGCCCCCAAGGTGGCGGACGCCGAGCGCGCCTTGCTTCAGAAGTCCGTGCGGACCATCGTCGACCAGGTGGACGCGATGAAGCGCCTGGTCAACGAATTCCGCGACTACGCGCGGCTGCCCGCCGCTCAGCTCCAGCCCGTGGACCTCAATGCGCTGGTTGCCGACGTGCTGCACATGTACGAACGCGAAGGCACCGAAGCGGCCACCGCGCAGGCGCCCATGACGCTGGAGCTGGATGCGAACTGCCCGCCCATCCTGGGTGACGCCATGCAGCTGCGGCAGGTGATCCACAACCTGCTGCAGAACGCGCAGGACGCCGTCGAGGGCGCCGAACACCGGGAAGTGTGCCTGCGCACGCAGTGGAGCGAGGCCACGCGCCGCGTGCGCCTCATCGTGCAGGACACCGGTCCGGGCTTCCCGGAATCCATCCTCAAGCGCGCCTTCGAACCCTACGTCACCACCAAGGCCAAGGGCACCGGCCTGGGGCTGGCAGTGGTCAAGAAGATCGCGGACGAGCACAGTGCCCGAATCGATCTGAAAAACAGATTGCAGGACGGCGCCGCAGCTGGAGCACAAGTCTCGCTATCATTCGTAGTTGCGGCTTAGCCACACCTTCAGCTTCGAACCAATGGCAAACATCCTCGTGGTCGACGACGAGCTCGGCATTCGCGATCTGCTCTCCGAAATCCTCAATGACGAGGGCCACCACGTCGAGCTGGCCGAGAACGCCGCCCAGGCCCGTGCCGTGCGCCAGCGCATCCGTCCTGACTTGGTGCTGCTGGACATCTGGATGCCCGACACCGACGGCGTCACGCTCCTGAAGGAGTGGTCCGCCAGCGGTGCGCTCACCATGCCGGTCATCATGATGAGCGGCCACGCCACCATCGAGACGGCCGTCGAGGCCACCAAGATCGGCGCCCAGTCCTTCCTCGAAAAGCCCATCACGCTGCAGAAGCTGCTCAAGGCGGTGGAGGCCGGACTGGCGCGCCACGCGCCCCCCAGCCCCGCCATCGCGCCGCGCCCCGGCATCGTCCCCAGCCGGCCGGCGACGATGATGGCGCCGGTCGCCATGGCCGCCGAGCTCACCGTCGAGGCCGCCATGACCGGCGGCCAGAGCCTGCCCCCCGCCATGGAAATGGGCCCCCAGCCCCGGCAGACCTTCGAGCTCGACAAGCCCTTGCGCGAAGCGCGTGACGAGTTCGAGAAGTGCTACTTCGAATACCACCTGGCCCGCGAAGGCGGCTCCATGACCCGCGTGGCCGAGAAGACCGGCCTGGAGCGCACCCACCTGTATCGCAAGCTCAAGCAGCTCGGCGTGGACCTCTCCCGAGGAAAGCGAGGCGGCGGGTGATGTATACTCGCCGGCTCTTGGCCCGGTAGCTCAGTTGGTAGAGCAGCGGATTGAAAATCCGCGTGTCGGTGGTTCGATTCCGCCCCAGGCCACCATCTTCGAAACCCGCATGGATCTAGCTCTGTGCGGGTTTTTTCTTGTCGGGTTGCCGCGCGATGAGGCTCGACACGCTCGCGGCGCTCCGCTGGGTGCGACTAAGCCACCGTCTGCGCTTTGTCCGAACACGCGGCTGCCCACCTACGCGATGTGGTCGAACTGATCTGAGCGCCTGATCAGGAGCGTGGAGATGAGCGGGTGGCGGTAGGCGGTGGCGCGCGGGGTTGTTGCTCACGCCACCACGAAGGCCTTGAATACCCGGCGCGGCGTGGCCGGCGCGGGCGACGCGGTGTAGCCCAGCCGGCAGAACATCTGCAGCGTCTCGTCCTCGGGTGAAGCAGGCGCCGGGCGGTTCAGCATGAGCCGATGCGCCTGCGCATAGTGCGGCGCCATCTCCTGGAACTCCTGCAGGGCCTGGCTCATGGGATGCACGCCCACGCCCAGCTCGGTGGCCTTGAGCTGCAGCCGCACGTACGCCCGGCCCGCCTGTACCTGCTCATGGCGGCCGTTTCGGCCCGCAAGCCACACGAAGCCCATGGCCGTGCGGCTGTGCCCCTCGAAGCGCGCCATCATGTTCTTGTAGGCCTGGCTGCCCTCGGCCGGCGGGTTCTCGCGGTCGAACATGCCCAGGGCATCGACGCCGCGGATCATCAGGCTGTTCAGAGTGATGCCGTCGCGGTGCGCGAGGATCTCCTTCGGGCCCACGCGCGTGAGGTGGATGCTCTCCATCACCGTGCGCGGGGTCAGCAGCTCCACCTGCGCGGACTCCCAGCACAGGCGCCGAAGTGGATCGAGCGCGGCCACGTCGACGGTGCCACCCCCGCGAATGGCGGGCAGGGAGGGCGGCACCGAAGCGAGCAGGGCCTGCAAGGTCGATGCAGCCACCGGCCGCGTGGTGTCGAAGTCGGACTTGGGCGTGTGGCGCTGGAGCAGCTGCGCGAACAGCGGGTCGCGCTCGCCCTGGGGGCGCAGCACGATGCGTGCGACCGGCCGGCGGTCCCAGTCGCGCAGGTTCGCGCCCAGCTCGCCCTGCGGCCAGAGCACCACGTCCGCGCCATGGCCCCGCTCGGCCAGCGCGATGACGAGCAGTTCAATGAAGGCGCCGTGCCCGATCAGGATCTGCCGCCCGAAGGGGTCCGTGTGCGGCAGCACGCGCTCGCGGTCCGTCATGAGCGTGATCACGCCCGGCTCGCGCAGGTCCACCAGCCAGGGCTGCAGGTTGTGCGGGTTGGGGGCGGTGATGGCATGCGCCACGGCCCAGCGCCGTACATCGGGCTCGGCGCCAGGCCCCCGCCATGCTTCCAGGGCCTCGGGCGGGTAGGCGCTCGTCAACGAGCAGCCGGACAAGGGGGCGATCGCCGCGGCGACGGTGCCGCCGCCGACCAGGCGGATGAAGCTTCGACGGTCCATGGGGAACCTCCTGCGTTGAAGTGAGGTGGATTGTCGAAATGCGTGGAGGTCAACACAATTCGCTGAACTTCAATACCAGCATTTCATTTATGAATAGCGTTGCCTTTGACTGGTCCCTGGTTCCGTCATTCCTGGCCGTGCTGGAGCAAGGCAGCCTCCTGGGCGCCGCGCGCCAGCTCGGTTCGAGCCAGCCCACCCTGGGCCGCCACGTTGCCGAGCTGGAACGGCAGCTGGGCGTGGTCCTCTTCGAGCGCACCGGCCGCGGCCTGACGCCGACCGAGGTGGCGCTGCGCCTGGCCCAATCCGCGCGGAGCATGGAAACGGGCGCGCATGCGCTCGCACAGGACGTCGCGGGCACGCAGAAGGCCACGGCCGGGTCGGTCCGCATCAGCGCCAGCCAGCCGGTGGCCTGCTTCCTGCTGCCGCCGCTGCTGGCACAGATGCGCCAGGCGCTGCCCGAGGTGCAGGTGGAGCTGGTGGCCACGAATGCGGTGAGCAACCTGCTGCGCCGCGAGGCCGACATCGCCCTGCGCATGGTGCAGCCCGAACAAGCCTCCCTCGTGGCCCGGCGCGTCGGCAAGGTCACGCTCACCGCCTGCGCGCATCCGAGCTACCTGCGTCGCCGCGGCATCCCGCGCGAGCCCGCGGACCTGCTCTCGCACGACCTGATCGGCGGCGACCGCAACGAGGAGGTCCTGGAGGGCTTCGCCGCCATGGGCCTGCCCGTCACCCGCGAGCACTTCGGCATTCGCACCGACGACCTTGTCGCCGGCTGGCAGGCCGTCCGCGCCGGCCTGGGGATCGGCTTCGCCGCGGACTACCTCGTGCGTGGCGACGCCGAGGTCGAGCCGCTCCTGCCCATGCTCAAGATCCCGCCGCTGCCCATGTGGCTGGCGGTCCACCGGGAGATCCGCGCGAATCCGCGCATTCGCGCGGTGTACGGTTTTCTGACGGAGGCGATTCCGAAGGCTCTGTGAGGTCGGACAAGCCGGCGCTCATTGCGCGGAGGCTGTTGGCGCAGGCGCCACCCCGTCGTCCGGCTCCGCCTCCAGGTCGATCTCCTGCGCCGCCAGGCACAGGACTGTGATGGGCAGATGGCGCGTCGCCGGGCCGACTTCCCAGCCGAAGGGCGAGTAGAAGCGGCCGGCGTGCACGCGAAAGGGGAGGAAGACCAGGTCGCTGCCGCGCGAGGCCTGCACCACCACCGATTCGCTCGGGGTCGGCACGATCACGACCTCGGCCGGAATGCGGACCTGCTCCAGCCGCTCTTCGAGCTCTCGCCCGCATGCCTCGTCGCTGGCGCCCGGCGCGGGCGAGGCGAGCAGGCGGATGCGCGCCTCGTGCCAGTCCGTGCTGCGCGTGCTGAGATACGCCAGCAGCAGCATCAGCTCGCCGCTCGGGCTGTCCTGCCACCACACGTCGATGGTGCGCTGCGCCGCGGCTCGCGTTGAAAGCGCGGTCCACTCCTCGTCGGTCGCATCGAGCAGCAGCAGGTTCGCGCCCAGGCGGAAGGCGGTGGCCACGCGCTCGCCGAAGCCGCCCACGCCCAGCGAGTCGTAGAACTGCTTGTTCTCGCCCACAGGCCAGTTGGCGACCACGGTGTTGGTGCGCATGGGCCCGATGCCGGCGGACTGCACCACGCTGGAGAGCATGGAGTCGGCGTCGTCGCCCACGACCACCAGGGGGAAGGCCGTGGAATCGGCGTCGCGGATTTCGGCCGCCAGTTGCTCGGCCTCCTGCTGGCGCTGCGAGACAACGTCGCGCCTGTCGCCGGCGAGCAGCCGCACCACGGTGGTCATGCCGGCGCCACCCTCGACCCAGCTGGCAAAGGCGAGCAGGCGCGCGCGGCGCTGCGGGGAGTCCGAGAAGACCAGCAGCTGCGGCCGCCAGGCACGCGCGTGCTCGGGTTCGGCGGCGGCCTCCAGCAGGTGTTCGCGCGCCAGTTGCAGGTGGTAGGCGCGGCGGCCGTCGCTCCATTGCACGGCCAGGTCCTGTCGCTCCACCCAGCGGTAGATGGCATAGACGATGAGCGTGGCCACCACGCCTGCGCGCAGGTCCACGGCCAGCATCGCGCCCAGGCACGCCAGTGCGCCCGCCAGCCCCAGGCGGCGATCGTAGAAGCGGAAGGTGGGGCGGAACGAGGGGCTGCTGGAGCGCGCCTCGTGCCAGGTGGCGTAGTTCAGCAGGCCGTAGGAGACCAGGAAGAACATGGACACGACGGAGGCCACCAGGTTCAGGTCCCCCAGCGCCACGATGCCGGCGGCCACCAGCAGCGTCGGGCCGACGGCGCGGCGCGGGTTGCTGTCGGCCGGGTTCACCGCGGCGAAGGGCGCCAGCCAGCGGAAGATGCCATCGCTCGCGAGCGACTGCAGGATGCGCGGCGCGCCCATGAAGGAGGCGAGTGCCGACGACAGCGTGGCCGCCATCACGCCCAGGTCGATCAGCGGCCCCCACAGCGCCAGCTCGCGCATCGCAAAGCCCTCGCCGCGCAGCTCGGCGGCGGGCAGGGCGGCCGCGAACAGCAGCGCGCAGGCCAGGTACACCAGTGCGGAAACGCCCACGGCGCCCAGCACGCCGCTGGGGATGCTGCGGCCCGGGGCGGCCAGGTCGCCCGACATGCTCACGCCCTGCGTGAACCCGGTCACCGCGGGAAAGAAGATGGCGAAGGCCACCCAGAAGGGCAGGCTGTCGCGCGGCGCGGGCCAGTTGGCCAGCAGCGTACTGGCGTCCCAGCGTCCGGCGGCGCCGGCAACGAACACCGCGATGCCGGCCACCAGCAGCACCATCACCACGTACTGGAAGCGCGTGGCCAGGTCGGCGCCACGCCAGGCGAGCAGGCCCAGGGCGCCCACCGCCGCCAGCGCGATGGCGCGCGGCGCCCAGGCGTGCCCTGGCAGGACCAGCGGCGCGAGCGCCTCCGCGAAGCCGATGGCGTAGAAGCCGATGGACACCGCCTGCGCGAGGAACAGCACGAGGCCGATGGCGGCGCCGAAGCCCGGGCCCAGCGTGCGCGAGATGAGGTAGTAGTCCCCGCCCGCGCGCACCTGCAGGTTGGTGGCGATGGCCGCGACCGACAGCGCGGTGAGCACGGTGATGACGTGCGCCGCCGCCAGCACGAGCAGCGCCTGCGCGAGGCCGGAGCCGCCGACGATGTAGCCGAGGCGCAGGAACAGGACGATGCCCAGGATGGTGAGGATGCTGGGCGTGAACACGCCGGCGAAGGTGCCCAGTCGCGCGCCGGCGGCTGGGGGAAGCGGGAGGGTCGTCGAGGTGGAAGGCACGCGGGCGTCTCGGGGCGAAGGCAGGGGAGGGGTGTCGCCGGCGACACCGGCCGGGCACGATCTTCGCGTATCGTCCTGCGGCCATGAAGACACAGCCGCTCAAATGTCCTGAGATGACGACAAGGCGCCACACGCGGCCCGGCCCGCGGGGGCTATCCGAATGAGCGGCGCAGCCCTCCTGCTGGTGGTGCTCGCCGCCGGCCTGGCCAGCCAGTGGGTCGCCTGGCGCATCGGCCTGCCCGCCATCGTGGTGCTCATCGCCACCGGCCTGGTGCTCGGGCCGGGCACGGGCCTCATCCAGCTGGGGTTCGGCTCGCATGAACTCACGGAGCTGATCGGCCTGGGCGTGGCCATCATCCTGTTCGAGGGCGGCATGGACCTGAAGCTGGCGGAGTTCCGCCGCGTGGGCCACGGCATCGGCCGCCTCACCCTGCTCGGCCCGCCGGTGGCCTGGCTGCTGGGGACCTGGGCGGCGCACGACATCGCCGGCCTGAGCTGGGGCGTCTCGGCGGTGCTGGGCGCCATCCTCGTGGTGACCGGGCCCACGGTCATCATTCCCCTGCTGCGGCAGGCGCGCTTGAACAAGGACCCCGCCTCGCTCCTGAAATGGGAGGGCATCGTCAACGACCCCCTGGGCGTGCTGCTGGCCGTGCTCACCTTCCAGTACCTCACCATCGGCGGCGGCTGGGTCGCCACCCTCACCGGCCTGCTGGTGGCGGTGGTCGTCGCCGGCGTGCTGGGCGGCGCGGGCGGCTGGGGCGTCGGCTGGCTGTTCCGGCGCGGCGCCGTGCCCGAGCACCTGAAGGCGCCGGTGCTGGTGGTGATGGTGCTGTGCGTGTACTGGGTCAGCAACCTCGCGCAGCACGAGGCCGGGCTCCTCAGCGTGACGGTGATGGGCCTGGTCTTCGGCAACCTGCGGCTGGTCGAGCGCGAGACGCTGCAGCGCTTCAAGGAGCAGCTCACCGTGGTGCTGCTCTCGGTCCTGTTCATCGTCATTCCCTCGCAGCTGCAGGCGCAGCAGCTCGCGCTCCTGGACTGGCGCGTGCTGGCCTTCATCGCGGCCGTGCTGCTGCTGGTGCGCCCCGTGTCCATCGCGCTGGCGACCGCCGGCGCGCCCATGCGCTGGCAGGAAAAGGCGCTGCTCGCGTGGATCGCCCCACGCGGCATCGTGGCCGTGGCCACCGCGGGCCTGTTCGGGCCGGCGCTGGTCGAGGCCGGCTTCGCCGACGCGAGCCGGCTGCTGCCCATCACCTTTGCCGTGGTCATCGTCACCGTGCTGGCGCATGGGCTGACCCTCGGCCCGCTGGCGCGCCGGCTCGGGCTGGCCGCACGGCGGTCCAACGGCCTGCTGATCGTCGGCGCCACCGACTGGACGCTGGCCTTCGCCCGGGCGCTGGCGGACCTGCGCATCGAGGTGCTGGTGGTCGATGGCGCCTACCAGCGCCTCAAGGCCGCCCGCATGGCCGGCATCCCGGTGCACTATGGCGAGATCCTGTCCGAGCACACCGAGCACACGCTGGAGGTCCTGCACCTGGACTCGCTCTTGTGCGCCACCGAGAACGACTTCTACAACGCCCTGGTCTGCAAGGCCCTGGGACCACGCTTCGGCCACCACCGCACCTTCCAGACCGCACTGCCCAAGGGGGCGGGCGAGGAGCTGCGGCAGCTCACCGTGCAGCAGCGCGGCTACCTGGCCTTCGACGCGCAGGCGGACCACGCCACGCTGCACGAGCGGCTCTCGCAGGGCTGGCGCATCCAGAGCACGAAGCTGAGCGCCAGCTTCGATTGGGACGCGCTCGCGGGCCGGCTGGGTGAGCCGTGGAAGGACTGGCAGCTGCTCGGGGCCGTGGAGCCCGGCGGAAGCTTCCGCCTGTACTCGAAGGAGCAGCGCTTCCGCCTGGACGCGGGCTGGACGGCGATCTATTTCGCGCCCGAGGCCGACCGGCGCCCGGCCGTGGCGGATAGTGGCCAGGCGCGCGCCGATGCGGCTTCGGGTACCGCAGCGAAAATCCCTCAGGGATCGAAGGAGCCGACCCCATGAACACGCACAAGGCCATCGTCCTCTTCTCCGGCGGCCAGGACTCCACCACCTGCCTGGCCTGGGCGCTGGAGCGCTACGAGCGGGTGGAGACCGTCGGCTTCGACTACGGCCAGAAGCACCGCATCGAGCTGGACTGCCGCCTCGCGGTGCTGGCCCGCGTGCGGGAGGCGTTTCCGCACTGGGCGCCGCGCCTGGGCGAGGACCACCTGCTGGAGATCGGCGTGCTCGGGCAGATCAGCGACACCGCGCTCACGCGCGACGCGCAGATCGTGCTGCAGGCCGACGGCCTGCCCAACACCTTCGTGCCCGGGCGCAACCTGCTCTTTCTCACGCTGGCCGCGGCGCTCGCCTACCGGCGCGGCTGCGAAGTGCTGGTGGGCGGCATGTGCGAGACGGACTACTCCGGCTACCCGGACTGCCGCGACGCGACCATGAAGGCCATGCAGGCCGCGCTCAGCCTGGGCCTGGCGCGTCCGCTGGCGATCGAGACGCCGCTCATGTGGATCGACAAGGCCGCCACCTGGCAGCTCGCGGCGGACCTGGGCGGCGAGGCCCTGGTGGACCTGGTGCGCAAGGAGACCCACACCTGCTACCTGGGCCAGCGCGAGCCGCGCCACGACTGGGGCGCCGGCTGCGGCACCTGCCCGGCCTGCGCGCTGCGGGCGGCGGGCTACCGCGCCTGGCAGGCGGCCCAAAACCCCTCCTGACCACTCAAGAAACGCGGGCCCGGATCAAACCGTGCCAGAATCCGGTTCGTTACTTAAGTGAATCAGCGTTTCGCATATAAAACATGAGCGCACCGGCCCACGACTCGCTTTCCGACCGCCGCATTCTGGTCACGGGCGCTGCCCGGGGGCTGGGCGAGGCCTTTGCCCGCGCCTGCGTGGCTGCGGGGGCGACGGTGGTGCTCTCGGACGTGCTGCACGAGCAGGGCGCACAGGTGGCCGAGGCCTTGAACGCGCAGCGCGCCGGCTCGGCCCGCTACCTGCCCATGGACCTGTCCGACCCGGCCTCCGTGGCCCAGGGCGTGGCCCAGGCGGCCGAGGCGCTGGGCGGGCTGGACGGGCTGGTGAACAACGGCGCCATCACCAATTCCGGTGGCAAGCCCATGGGCGCGATCGAGGTCGCCACCTGGGACCGCGTGATGGACGTGAACGTGCGCGGCACCTGGCTGGCCACGCAGGCCGCGCAGCCCTGGCTCAAGGCCTCGGGCCGCGGGCGGGTGGTCAACATCGCCTCCGACACCGCCCTGTGGGGCGCGCCCAACCTCATGGCCTACGTCGCGAGCAAGGGCGCCGTCATCGCCATGACGCACGCCATGGCGCGCGAGCTGGGCGAGGACGGCATCACCGTCAACGCCATCGCGCCGGGCCTCACCCTGGTGGAGGCCACCGCGTACGTGCCCGAGGCGCGCCACGCCTACTACCAGAGCGGCCGGGCCATCCGCCGCCCGCAGGTGCCCGAGGACGTGGTCGGCCCGGTCCTGTTCCTGCTTTCCGATGCCGCCGCCTACGTCACCGGCCAGGTGCTGCCGGTCAATGGCGGCTTCGTCATGAAGTGATCCTTCCATCGCCCACCCCCTCATCGAAAAGGCTGTCCCCATGAACCAAGCCGCCAACGAACCCAAGTTCAACGAACTGGGCCTGCTGGACCCGCAGACCCCGCCCGAGCCGCAGATCCAGGCCACCATGCTGGCCCAGCCCGGCCAGAGCTTCGCCGACTGGATGGAAAGCCGCGTGGCCCGCAAGTCCACCCGCCGCTATGACTGGGACGCGCTCAAGTTCCAGGCCGACTTCGACCCCAAGTACCGCCGCGCCCAGATGCGCTACGTGGGCACCGGCGGCACCGGTGTGGCCAAGGACAGCAACACCGTGCCCGCGGGCCACTTCACCTTCTCGACCATGGTGATCCCGGCCGGCAACATCGGTCCCTCGCACATCCATTGGGACGTCGAAGAAATCTTCTTCGTCATGCGCGGCGCCATGAAGGTCGTGTGCGAGAAGGACGGCCAGCGCTGGGAAGCCGTGCTGGGCGAGCGGGACCTCATCTCCGTGCCGCCGGGCGTGTACCGCGAGGAGCACAACATCGGCGACGAGGACGCGCTCATGTGCGTGATGCTGGGCTCGCCCAAGCCCATCACGCCGGTCTATCCGCCCGATTCGCCGCTGACCAAGATCAAGCGCGAGCAGCGCTGAGAGGGTTGCAGAGCATGGCCACCTCCGAGCCCAACGATCTGCCGGCGCTGGCCGCGCGCCATCCGGCCCGCGAGCTCGCCACGGCGGGTGGCGTGGTGTCCTTCCGCGAGAGCGGCCAGGGCACGCCCGTGGTCGTGCTGCTGCACGGCATCGGCTCGGGTTCGGGCAGCTGGGTGCGCCAGCTCGATGCGCTCGCGTCGCAGGCGCGGGTGCTGGCCTGGGACGCACCCGGCTACGGCCGCAGCGCTGCGCTGCCCGCGCCCGAGCCGCGCGCCGAGGACTACGGCGCGCGCGTGTGGCAATGGCTGGACGCAGTGGGCCTGGGCGATGAGCGGGTCGTGCTGGTCGGGCACTCCCTGGGTGCGCTGATGGCCAGTGCGGCCACCCGTCTTGCGCCCTCGCGCGTGCGTCAGCTGGTGCTGCTCTCGCCCGCGCAGGGCTATGGGCAGGCCGAGGCCGAAGTGCGGGAGGCCAAGCGGCAGGACCGCCTGAACAACCTGCACACCCTCGGCCCGGCGGGCATGGCCGACAAGCGCGGTGCGGCCATGCTGTCCGCATCCGCCTCGCCGCAGATGGTGGCCTACGTGAAGTCCATCATGGCCCAGGTGCATCCGGGCGGCTACGAGCAGGCCACGCACATGCTGGCCGGCGCGCACCTGGCGGGCCTGCTGCAGGGCCTGCCCTGTCCCGGCCTGGTCGCCTGCGGCGACGCGGACGGCATCACCACCGCCGCCGCCAGCCGCGCGCTGGCCGAGCGCGCGGGCCTGCCCTACGCCTCGCTCGGCCCGGTGGGCCACGCCTGCGCCATCGAGGCCGCCGAGGCGGTGAATCGGCTGATCGCCGAGCGGGTGCGGGCATGAGCGCGCCGGGCCGCCCCAAGCGCTCATTCGCGGAGCACGTCGTGCGGAGGGTCGTCCAATGAGTGAAGACAACCGCTACCTGGTGCCGGGCCTGGCGCGCGGGCTGCAGCTTCTGACCTGCTTCAGCCGCAACGAGCCCCAGCTCACCGGCGCTGAGCTCGCGCGCCGGCTGGACCTGCCGCGCGCCTCGGTGTTCCGCCTGCTGCAGACGCTGGAGCAGACCGGCTTCGTCGAGCGCGTGCCGGACGCCGCGAGCTACCGCCTGGCCATCGGCGTGCTGCGCCTGGGCTTCGAGTACCTCGCCTCCATGGAGCTGACCGAGCTGGGGCGCCCGGTCATCGAGCAGCTTCGCACCGACACCGGCTACTCGGCCCACCTCGTGGTGCGCGACGGCCAGCAGGTGGTCTTCGTGGCCAAGGCAGTGGGGGCCAACGCCCTGTTCCATTCCATCCAGGTCGGCGCGCGCCTGCCCGCGCACGCCACCGTGCTCGGGCGCGTGCTGCTCTCGGGCCTCACCATGGCCGAGCTTTCGCAGCTCTATCCCGAATCGCCTCTGCCGGCCTACACGCCGCGCACGCCCACCACGCTGGCCGAGCTCAAGACGCTCATCGACGCGGACCGTGCCAAGGGCTGGGGCCTCAGCCAGGGCGGCTACGAGACCGGCATCACCACCCTGGCCGCGCCCGTGTTCAACGAGCAGCACGAGGTCGTTGCCGCCATCAGCATCACCGTGCCCTCGCAGCAGGTGCCGGCCGAGAAGGTCTCGGTGCTCGCGCCGCAGGTCATGCAGGCTGCCGCCACGCTCAGCGGCCTGCTCAGTCACATCTCCCACCCGAGCGGATCGACGCCGCCGACCAAGGCTCCCGCATGACGACTTCCACCGACAGCCGCATCACCGTCGGCGAACTGGCCGCGCGCTTCCTCGAAGCCTGCGGCGTGCGCGCCGCCTTCGGCGTGATCTCCATCCACAACATGCCCATCCTCGACGCCTTCCACCGGCGCGGGGAAGTCCGCTTCGTCTCCGCGCGCGGCGAGGCCGGCGCCTGCAACATGGCCGACGCCTATGCGCGCGTGACCGGCGGCCTGGGCGTGTGCGTCACCAGCACCGGCACGGGCTGCGGCAACGCCGCCGGCGCGATGGTCGAGGCCATGACCGCCGGCACGCCCCTGTTGCACCTGACCGGCCAGATCGAGTCGCCCTACCTGGACCGTGACCTCGGCTACATCCACGAGCATCCCGCGCAGCTGGCCATGCTGCAGGCCGTGGGCAAGGCGGCCTTTCGCATCCGCAACGCCGAGACCGCGCTGGCCACGCTGCGCGAGGCCGTGCGCCTTGCGTTCACGGCGCCCTGCGGGCCCGTGAGCATTGAGATCCCCATCGACATCCAGAAGCAGCTCCTGCCCCTGCCGGCGGACCTGCACCCGCTGGAACTCGCGCCCGTGCGGCCCGGCGCCAGCGCGCTCAACGGCCTGGCCGAGCGCCTGCGCGGCGCGCGCCGGCCGCTGCTGTGGCTGGGGGGCGGCGCACGCGGCGCGCGTGCGGCGGTGGAGCGCTTCCTGAAGATGGGCTGGGGCGTGGTCACCTCCGTGCAGGGCCGGGGCATCGTGCCCGAGGACCACCCGGCCAACCTCGGCTCCTACAACCTGCAGCCGCCGGCCGAGGCGCTCTACCAGAGCTGCGACGCCATGCTGGTGGTGGGCTCGCGCCTTCGCAGCAACGAGACCCTGAGCTACAAGCTCAAGCTGCCGCGCGCGCTGTACCGCATCGACGCCAACGCGCTGGCCCACAACCGCGGCTATGCCAGCGACTACTTCGTGCAGGGCGACGCCAGTGACACGCTCCATGCGCTGGCCGACCTGCTGGAAGGCCGCATGCAGGTGGACCCGGAACTGGTGGGCGACGTGCAGCGCGCCCGGGCCGAAGCGGCTGGAACGCTGGAAGCGGCGCTCGGGCCCTACGCCACGCTCAAGAACGAGATCGGCCGGCAGCTCGGCACCTCGATCTGGTGGGTGCGCGACATCACCCTGTCCAACAGCATGTGGGGCAACCGGGCCCCGGTGCTGGACCATCCACGCGCCGGCGTGCATGCCCTGGGCGGCGGCATCGGCCAGGGCCTGGCCATGGGCATCGGCACCGCCATCGCCGACGCCGTGCACGGGCTGGGCCGGCGCACCGTGGTGCTGGCGGGCGACGGCGGCTTCATGCTCAACGTGGGCGAACTGGCCTGCGCGGTGCAGGAGCGCGCGGACCTGCTCGTCATCCTGATGAACGACAGCCAGTACGGCGTCATCCGCAACATCCAGGACGACATCTACGGCGGGCGGCACTGCTACGTGGACCTGCACAACCCGGACTTCGAGCCCTTCTGCGCCAGCCTGGGAGTGCAGCACCTGAGCCTGCGCGATCCGGCCGATACGCGCGATGTGCTGGCCCGTGCCGCCACCCTGCGCGGCCCGGTGGTGGTGGAGGTGGACATGAAGCGCTGGGGGCCCTTCGCCGCCAAGTTCGCCGGTCCCATCCTCAAGAAAGATTGAAGAGGCTCCCAGCGATGCCACAGCAGCAGCTCACCCTCGTCGGCTTCGGCGCCATCGGCCGCTCGGTGCTGCAGCGCGCCGCACGCATCGACGGCCTGCGCATCACCCACATCGTCGTGCCGCAGGAGCACCAGGCCGCGGCGCGCGCCGCGGCGCCCGAGGGCGTCGAGATCTGCGCCGAGGTGCCGGCGCAGACACAGCTCGTGCTCGAATGCGCGGGCCACGCCGCGCTGGAGCAGCACGTGGTGCCCGCGCTCGCGCGCGGCATCGAATGCGCCGTGCTGTCCATCGGCGCGGTGGCCGAGCCCGGCATGCTCGAACGCCTGGAGGACGCCGCCCGCCGCGGCGACACGCAGGTGCACCTGCTCTCGGGCGCGATCGGCGGCGTGGACGCCCTGGCGGCCGCGCGCATCGCCGGCCTGGACGAGGTGCGCTACACCGGCCGCAAGCCGCCGGCGAGCTGGAAGGGAACGCCGGCCGAGACCGCCTTCGACCTCGCCTCGCTGCGCGAGCCCACCGTCATCCTGGACGGCAGCGCCCGCGAGGCCGCGCGCCTGTACCCCAAGAACGCCAACGTCGCCGCCACCATTGCCCTGGCCGGCCTCGGCCTGGACGCGACCCGCGTGCGCCTCGTGGCGGACCCGGGCGTCACCGAAAACATCCACGAGATCCACGTGCGCGGCGCCTTCGGCGAAATGGACATCACCATGCGCGGCAAGCCCCTCGAGGACAACCCCAAGACCTCCGCCCTCACGGTGCTGTCGGCCCTGCGATTCCTCGGCAACCGCGCCTGCACCGTCACGCTCTAGACGCCTCCGTGCCATGACCGACAAGCTCCAGACCCTGATCGCCGGCCGCTGGCGCGACGCGAGCGGCCCCGCCTACGAGACCGAGTACCCGCACGACGGCAGCGTCGTCGCGCGCCTGCATGCCGCCACCGCGGCCGACGTGGACGAGGCCGTGCAGGCCGCCGAGAAGGCGCGCCGCGAGGCGCCCTGGGCGGGCCTGAAGCGCCACGAACGCGCGGGCATCCTGCACCGCATCGCCGGCGGCATCCGCGCACGCGCCGAGGAACTCGCGCAGCTGCAGCGGCTGGACAACGGCAAGCCGATCAACGAGACCCGCGCGCTCGTGGCCAGTGCCGCCGGCACCTTCCAGTTCTTCGCGGCGGCCTGCGAGACCTGGGAAGACCAGCTCACGCCCGCGCGCGGCGACTACCTCACCATGAGCGTGCACGAGCCGCTCGGCGTGGTGGGCGCCATCACGCCCTGGAACTCACCCATCGCCAGCGAGGCGCAGAAGCTCGCACCGGCGCTGGCGGCCGGCTGTGCGGTGGTGTTCAAGCCGGCCGAGATCACGCCGCGCATGGCCATCGAGCTGGCGAAGATCGCCGAGGAAGCCGGCGTTCCGCCCGGCATCGTGAGCGTGCTGCCGGGCAAGGGCTCCATCGTGGGCGACGCGCTGGTCAAGCACCCGCTCGTCAAGCGCATCGCCTTCACCGGCGGCACCACGGTGGGCCTGGGCATCCAGCGCCTGGCCGCCGAGAAGCTCATGCCCACCTCGCTGGAACTGGGGGGCAAGTCACCCACCATCGTCTGCGCGGATGCGGACCTGGACCATGCGGTCAAGGGCGTGCTGTACGGGATCTTCAGCTCCTCGGGCGAGTCCTGCATCGCCGGCTCCCGCGCCTTCGTGCACGCCAGCGTGTACGAGGAGTTCAAGCGGCGGCTGCTCGCCGGCGTGGCGCAATTGCGCGTGGGCGACCCCGCGAGCGAACGCACGCAGATGGGGCCGCTGGTGAACCAGGGCCACCGCGCGAGCGTGGAGCGCTTCGTCGCGCTGGGGCGCGAGGAGGGCGGGCGCGTGCTGGCCGGCGGGCAACGTCCGGAGGGCGCGCCCTTCGCAAAGGGCAGCTACTACCTCCCTACGGTGTTCGAGGGCCTGCGCAACGACGCGCGCATGTGCCAGGAGGAGATCTTCGGCCCGGTGCTGGCGCTGCTGCCGTGGGAGGACGAAGCGGACCTGATCGCGCAGGCCAACGACAGCGTGTTCGGCCTGGCCTCGGGCATCTGGACCGGGGACTACCGCAGGGCCTGGCGCATCGGATCGGCGCTGCAGACGGGCACCGTCTGGGTCAACACCTACAAGGTCTTCTCGGTCAGCACGCCGTTCGGCGGCGTGAAGCAGAGTGGCACGGGGCGGGAGAAGGGTCGCCTGGGGATCCTGGAATACACGGCACAGAAGAGTTTCTATTGGGGGATGAACGAGGCGCCGCTGCCATGGGCGGATTGAGCACGGGGCTTGCTTGGCGATGGGCTTCGACAGGCTCAGCCCGAACGGGCGGGGGTGGTAGTCGATGCACCTTCAACCCGACCCCACGTGTCCCCGTTCGCCCTGAGCCTGTCGAAGGGCCCGCAACGATTCCCCACCCCCGTTCGTCCTGAGCCTGTCGAAGGGCCTGCAACGATCGCTCAACTACCGTTCGCCCTGAGCCTGTCGAAGGGCATCACCAACCCAACCCCCAGAACAACACCATGATCACCCGCCGCTTCCTCGCCCTCGCCGCCCTCGCCGTCGCCACCTCGACAGCCTTCGCCCAGCCCGCCAGCCGAATCATCATCGTCGCCCCCTTCCCCCCCGGCGGCCCCGTGGACACGCTCTCGCGCCTGCTCGCCGACGGCCTGCAGAAGAAGCAGGGCCGCACCGCGCTGGTGGAGAACGTGCCGGGCGGAGCCGGCAACATCGGGATCGACCGCGTCAAGCGCGCCAGGCCCGATGGCGACACGCTGCTGGTCATCCCTGCCGGCAACCTCACCATCAACCCCACGTTGATGCCGAACTTCCCCTTCGACATCCAGCGCGACTTCGTGCCCGTGACCATGCTGGCCACCGCACCCAATGTGCTGGTCGCCGGCCCGGGCGCGGGGGTGAAGAACGTGCAGGAGCTGCTCGCCCAGGCCAAGGCCAAGCCCGGCACGCTGTCCTACGCCTCGCCGGGCGTGGGCAGCGGCCTGCACCTGGCCGGCGAACTTTTCAAGCAGCAGACCGGCGCCGACATCCTTCACGTGCCCTACAAGGGCACGGGCCCCGCGCTCAACGACGTGCTGGGCGGCACGGTGCCGCTGATGTTCAGCAACCTGCCGGCCACGCTGGGCCACATCAAGAGCGGCAAGCTGGTGGCGCTGGGCGTGACCGACAAGCAGCGCACCTCGGTGGCGCCCGAGATCCCCACGCTGCTGGAGCAGGGCGTCAAGGGCGTGGAGGTCACCTCCTGGTATGGCCTGATGGCCCCGGCCGGCACGCCCGCCGAGGTGGCGGCGCGCCTGGCGAAGGACGCGCAGGACATCCTTTCCCAGCCCGCGGTGCGCGAGCAGCTCAAGGCGCAGGGCCTGCAGCCGGTCACCATGACGCCGGCCGAATACGCCGCGCACATCCAGGCCGAGACCGCCACCTGGGCCGGCATCCTCAAGAGCCGGAACATCAAGGCGGAGTAAGGCATGGCCGACGCGGATGCGCCCAACCCCAACGTGCTGCTCACCATCGTGCTCAAGCACCACGCCGGCCTGGTGCTCGACGAGGTGCAGGCCCGCCTGAAGGCCGCTGACTGGTGGGAGCGCTTTCCCGTCCCGGGCACGCGCGTGGTCTCGTGGACCGTGGCCATGGGCTTCGGCCAGATCGTCACGCTGGAAGTGCCGCCGCATCTGCTGGGCCAGGTGAACGTGGAGCTGGAGCGCTCGGCCTGGGGCGTGTTCCGGACCGAGGTCTATCCGAGCTACGACTTCGTGCCGGTGCGCGAGCGCATCAAGGAACGCGTGCGCCAGGGAGGCCAGTGAGGCCAATGAGGACGCCATGAGCAGCACCCCCGTCGCAAAGATCCGTTCGGCCCGCGTGCCGGACCTGCCCACCGCCTCCTGGACCAATGCCTTTCGCATCGGCCAGGAAGTGATCATGTCGGGCGCCACCGCGCACCCGGCCACCCGCGAGGCGGCCGCGCGGGGCGAGCCCCTGGGCGCCTACGAGCAGACCCTGCACGTGCTGGGCAAGCTGGAGGCGCTGGTGACGGCTGCCGGCGGCCACCGGCACAACATCGTCAAGACGGTGGTCTACATCACCGACATCGCGGACAAGGACGAGGTCGGCCGTGCGCGGCGCGACTTCTTCCGCGGCCACTATCCCTGCTCCACACTGGTGGCCGTGAGCGCGCTGGTGTTTCCCGAGCTGCGGGTGGAGGTCGATGCCTGGGCACGGCTGGACGTGGACCTGCGCGACGCACGGCCGCTGGACGGCGCCTGAAGGAAAAGCCATGGACCTGGGGATCGCGGGCCGCAAGGCCTTGGTGTGCGGGGCCAGTGCCGGCCTGGGCCTGGCCTGCGCGCGGGCGCTGGTGGCCGAGGGCGTGCACGTGGTGCTCGCGGCGCGCACGGAGGGACCGCTGCGCCTGGCCGCGTCCGACCTGGCGGTGCAGGGCGCAGGGAAGGTCGATTGGGTGGCCGCCGACGTCACCACCGCCGAAGGGCGCGCCAGGATCTTCGCCGCGCATGCCGACTTCGACATCCTGGTGACCAACGCCTCGGGCCCGCCGGCGGGCGACTTTCGCGACTGGTCGCGCGAGGACTGGATCGCCGCGGTGGATGCGAACATGCTCGCCCCCATCGAGCTGATCAAGGCCACGGTGGACGGCATGATGGCGCGCGGCTTCGGCCGCATCGTCAACCTCACCTCCAGCGCGGTGAAGTCGCCGCTGGAGATCCTGGGCCTGTCCAACGGCGCGCGCGCCGGCCTCACCGGTTTCGTGGCCGGCCTGGCGCGCAGCGTGGTGGCCCGGGGCGTGACCATCAACAACCTGCTGCCCGGCACCTTCGACACCGCGCGGCTGGCGAGCAACCAGGCCGCGCAGGCGCGGCGCGAAGGCATCAGCACCGAGGAGTTCCGCGCGCGCCGCCTGGCCAAGCACCCCGCCCGGCGCTTCGGCCAGCCCGACGAGCTGGGCAAGACCTGCGCCTTCCTGTGCAGCGTGCACGCGGGCTACATCAACGGGCAGAACGTGCTGATCGACGGGGGTTCATTCCCCGGCGTTTTCTGAGAGCTCCGAGGCGCGGACGGACTGCAGGCTGCGCTGGCGGACCTCCTCGATCAGGTGGGGCCGCAACTCCGCGTCGGATTCCTTGCGCACACGCGCCAGCCACTGCGCCAGCACGGCAGGCGCGGGCGGCGGGCCGTCGGGCGCGATGCGCTGCTCGATCTGCCAGGCCAGCAGGCGTTCGGGCCAGGACAGGCTCGTGGCGAGGTCCCAGGGATCGAGCCGCATGGACAAGCGAAGGCCCAGGTGCGCGGCCGCCATGTCCGGTGCGCGCGCGTGGCCGGTGCGCGCCTTGGTGTCGCAGGCGTGCAGCAGTTCTTCCATCTCCTCGTCCTCGTCGAGTTCGCCACCCCAGCGGCAGGCCAGCTCACCACGCAGCGCGAGCGGCAACTCGGGGGCGTTGGCCGCCGTGGCCAGCAACTGCTTTTCGGTGGGCGAGGGCACCGGTATGTCGCCGCACCGGTAACGTTCCACGTCGAGCTCGACCAGCAGGCAGACCAGCCGCTCCCGCTCGATGGGGGCGAGGCGCTGGCTGACCGTGAAGACGCGGCCGATTTCGTCGAACTCGGCATCGTTCTCGGGGAAGGCCAGGGCCTCCAGGGGGTACAGCGATTCGCCCGGCGACACGGTGGGGTGGGTCAGGAGCGTGTGCAGCATCAGCGCGAGGTCTGACGTGGACGGTGCGCCTGCCCCCGGGCCGTTGGATGCGCAAGCCCAAGCCTCCCGCACGGTCCGCATCAGCGCCATCCGCACTTCGCTGTGGATGTCCGGCGGCAGCACGGCCACGAGGAAGGCCGCCTTCATCGCGTCCGGGCCCTGCGCGAGGGCGCGCGCCAGGCTGCGCACGAGGGTGAGGTTGTCCTCGTCCACGAGGAAGCGAGCGGTCTGCAGCGGCTCCGCGAGCGGATGGCCCGCAATGACCATCGGGAACAACCGGCTCAGGTGCCAGCAGAGCGTGTCCGGGTCGGGTGTGGCCTTCGCGAGCGCCTGCGCCACCCGCCAGCAGGCCTGGCCCAGGGCATGCTCGTTCGCCCCTGGCGCCCTGATGGCCAGCAGCGCACGCAGCAGCATTTCGATCGGCCGCGGCACGCAGGTGGGTGGGCGCGTGTCGGCGACCCGTTCGCAGCCGCCCAGGAGGCCGCGCACGAGGGCGTCCAGCCGCGGGTTCTTCGCCGGGGCAAGGTTAAGCAGCCGCGGCGCGAGCGCGCGGAAGACGAGGCGCCGCGCGGCGTCGGCACGGCGTGGGGTGCGGGCGTGGGCCAGGCCGCGCGCGGCGAAGGTCCGCGCAGCGGCTTCGATGTCGTCGGGATCGTGGGCGCCGGTCAGGCAGAGGTCGACGAAGCGGTCGGCACGCTCCAGTCCCAGGTGCGCCGTGGCGCGGCCAAGTGCCGTTGCAGGCGCGGGCACGATGCGGCTCGCTGCATCCGGCACAGCGCGCCGCACGGGCCGTGCGGCGCCGCAGGCAAGCACGACGGGCCGCTCGCGCAGCTTGCGCTGCGGGGCAGGGGCGATCTGCGCGCCCAGGCCTTCGTGGACGGCGCGCGACGAGGGGATGGACGCGCGCGTGATGGCCACGTCGAGCGGGGGCGTGGCCGGCCGGTCGGCGAGGGAGGGTGAACGGGTGCGGGAGGCTGTGGGGAGCATGGGCGCTCTTTCGGAGGCGGAGTTGAAAGAGCGCCATTGGATCGGGCCGGCACGCCGGCCTCAAGCCGGCGTCAGCCTGCGGCCTGCGCCTGCGACGGCGCGAGCCGGCTTCCCAAATTCGCGCAGAACTCGTCCCACAGCCGGTCGGCCTTGGTCTTCACGGCGCTCAGGCCGAAGGTGCCTAGGCGGCCGAGGATTTCCACCTTCACCTTCATGCCCAGGGCGGTGCCGCCTTCCACGGCGGCCAGCGAGATGTCGCTGCGCTGCTTGAGCGAGCTGGCCACGGCCGCGTCCTCGCCGGTGCCTTCGCTGCGCAGGAACGTGGGCGGGTGCTGCTCGACGATCTTGGTGCGCAGCTTGAACTTCGCGCTGATGAAGGAGAACTTCACCTTCATCACCGCGACGTACTCGACGTCGCTCACCACCTCGATGGACTCCATGCCGGGCACGCAGTCGCCCATGACGGCGGGGTCCAGCAGCAGGGCCCAGACCTGTTCGGGCGTGCCGGGCAGGGTGACGTTCTTTTCAATTTCCATGCATCTTCTCCGCGGCCACGAGGACCGATTCCACGATCTGCGTGTAGCCCGTGCACCGGCACAGGTTGCCGGCCAGGCCCTCGCGGACCTGTTCTTCCGTGGGCCGGGGGTTCGCGTCCAGCAGCGCGCAGGAGGCCATCAGCATTCCGGGCGTGCAGTAGCCGCATTGCAGGCCGCCGCAGGCCATGAAGCCTTCCTGCAGCGGGTGCAGCGTGTCGCCGCGGGCCAGGCCCTCGACGGTCTGCACCGAGCGGCCCTGCACGTGCACGGCCAGTTGCAGGCAGGACTTGACCAGCTCCCCGTCCACCCGCACCGAGCAGGCGCCGCAGGTGCCGGTCTCGCAGCCGCGCTTGGTGCCGGTCAGGTGCAGGTCCTCGCGCAGGAAGTCGGACAGCATGCGCCGGGCCGGCACCTCCGCCTCGACCTGCTCGCCGTTGACCTCGCATCGGATCGTGTGTTTGCTCATCGCGTTTCTCCCTCGATCGGTGCCACGGCCAGGCCGAACACCTGTTCCAGCGTGCGCTGCGTGTTCACGCGCACCATCTCACGGCGGAATTCCTGTGAGCCGCGCAGGTCGTCGATCGGCTCGATCGCCTCGGCCACGCGGGCCGCCACGTCCTCGGCCAGCCGCGGCGTGACCATGGCGCCTTCGAGCAGGGCCTCGGCCTCGCGCACGCGCTGCGGCACCGGCACCGAGGCGCCGACCACGATGCGGGCCTGCCGGCACAGCCGGCCCTCGTGCCGCGCGAGCACGGACACGTTCACCAGCGGGCGGTGCTCGGCCGCAGTGCGGCGAAAGCGGGTGTAGTGCCCGGTCGCGTCTTCGGACAGCGGCGGCACGCGCACTTCCAGCACCAGTTCGTCCGGCCCGAGGGCCGTTTCGAAGAAGTCCACCAGGAACTCCTCCACGGGCAGCACGCGTTCGCCCCGATGGTTCGCCAGCACCAGCTGCGCACCCAGGGCCATGAGGCATCCGGGCGGGTCGGTGGACGGGTCGCCATAGCAGAGGTTGCCGCCCAGCGTGCCCTGGTGGCGCACCTGCGGGTTGGCCAGGCGCGCGGCCATGTCGGCCAGCATGGGCACGTGGCGCTGCACCAGCTCGCTGCGCGCGATGTCGATGTGGCGCGAGAGCGCGCCGATGCGCAGGCCCTCGGTGGCGTCCCAGCGGATGCCGCGCAGCGCCTCGATGCGCGCCGCCGAGACGATGTGCGTGGGCACCAGCATGCGCTGGCGCATGGCCAGCATCAGCGCCGTGCCGCCGGCCATCAGCCGGGCCTCGTCGCCCAGGTCGGCCAGCATGCGGCTGGCCTCCTGCACGGAGGTGGGCTCCAGGTAGTCGAATTCACGCATGGCCCGCGCCCTCCTTCTGTTCGCGCAGCGCCCGCAGGCCCGCCAGCACCTTCTCGGGCGTGATGGGCAGCTCGGTGATGCGCACGCCCACCGCGTCGAACACCGCATTGGCGATGGCCGGCGCGCCGGGCAGGATGGCGCATTCGCTCGCACCCTTGGCACCGTAGGGGCCGTTGGGGTCGTTGGATTCCACGATGCCGCTGCGCAGCGCGGGCAGCGAATCGGGCGTCGGCATCGTGTAGTCGGCGAAGTTGCCGTTGGCGATGCGGCCGTCCTCCAGCTTGAGCTGCTCGTACAGCGCCCAGCCGATGGCCTGGGCCGCCGCGCCGTTGCTCTGGCCGTGGACGGCCACGGGGTTGAGGGCCTTGCCGCAGTCGTCGGCGACGAAGCTGTCCACCAGCCGCACCTGGCCGGTCTCGGTGTCCACCTCCACCTCCACCGCCTGCGCGGCGAAGGAATAGGCGGGCGCCACGTTGCCCATGAGCTTGTCGTGCATCTGCGTCTTGGCGTCCCAGCTGCCGGTGACCAGGATCTCGTGGCCGCCGTGGCGCCAGATGTGTTCGCGCGCCAGGGCCGCGAGCGTGAGGCGCCGTTCGGCGGCGCCCTGCACCATCACGCAGCCTTCGCGGATCTCCAGCTGCTCCACCGGCACGTCCAGCTTGGTCGACGCCAGCGCGAACAGCTTCTCGCGTGCCGCGCGGGCCGCGACGATGGCGGCGTTGCCGGCCACGATGGTCACGCGCGAGGCGAGCGTGCCGATGCAGTAGGGCGAGTGGTCGGTGTCCGGCAGGGCCACGTGCACGTGCGCGAGCGGGATGTTCAGCTCGTGCGCCACGATCTGCGCCAGCATGGTCATCGCGCCCTGGCCCACGTCGGCCTCGCTGCTGTGGACGATCACGCGGCCGTCCTCGTTGACCTTGAGCATGACGGTGGAGCCGTCCCAGTTGCCGATGGTGCGGTTGCCGCTCACGTGCATGGCCGCGGCCACGCCCACGCCGCGGCGCAGCCGGCCCGAAGAGGCCGCGCGAGCGCGTTTGGCGGACCAGTCGAGAGCCTCCACGCATTGCGACAGGCACTGCTGCAGCCCGGTGCTGCCGATCTTCCAGCCGTGCACCGAGGTCTCGCCCGCCTCGATGGCGTTGCGGCGGTGCACCTCCACCGGGTCCAGCCCGAGCTGGCGGGCCATGGTGTCGATGTGGCTGTTCAGCGCGAACAGCATCTGCGTGCCGCCGAAGCCGCGGAAGGCGCCGTGCGGCGGGGTGTGGGTGTAGACCAGCCGCGCGCGCGAGCGCACGTTGCGGTTGCGGTGCATGTTGTCGCTGCGCATGGCCGAGACATGCATGATCTCGGGCGTGAGGCCGCTGAAGGCGCCGCAGTCGGCCACGATGTCCACCTGCTTGGCCACGATGCGGCCGCCCTCGTCCATGCCCAGCTTGAGCGTGATGCGTTCGGGCAGGCTGGTGGGGCAGGCGAGGAAGTCCTCCAGCCGGTTGTTCACCAGGCGCACCGGACGCCGCGCGGCCAGCGCCAGCATGGCGGCGATGAGGCTGTTGGCGTCCTCGATGATCTTGCCGCCGAAGCCGCCGCCGGTGGTGGCCTGGATCACGCGGATGCGCGATGCCGGCATCTGCAGCACCTTGGCCAGGCGGTCGCGCACCAGGAAGGCCGACTGCGTGGCGGTCCAGACCTGCAGGCGCCCGTCGGCATCGACCGTGGCCACGCTGGCCATGGGTTCCATGTAGCCCGGGTACTGCGGGTGGGTGGCGTACGTGGCCTCGTGCACGAGGTGCGCCGAGGCGAAGCCGGCGTCCACGTCGCCGCGGTCGAAGGCGATCTCGTGCACCAGGTTCGAGTGGCCGGCGTGCACTTCCGCGGCGCCGGGGGCCAGGGCCTCGTCCACCGTGAGCAGAGGCGCAAGCTCCTCGTACTCGATGTCGATCAGGTCCAGCGCGTCGCGCGCGGTGTCCTCGGTGCTCGCGGCCACGGCCGCGACTTCCTGGCCGGCGAAGCGCACCACGTCCAGCGCCAGGGTGCGGCGGTCCTTGTGGTGCACGCCCCATGGCGTTGCGGGGCTGTTGGCCCCCGTGAGCACCGCCTTGACGCCCGGCAGCTGCTCGGCGCGCGAGGTGTCGATGCGCACGATGCGCGCATGCGGGTAGGGGCTGCGCAGCACCTTGCCGTGCAGCATGCCGGGCAGCTGGATGTCGCCGGCGTACTGCGCGCGCCCGAGCACCTTGGCCCGGGCGTTGACCTGGGCGACGTCCCGGCCCAGGGTGGATTCATCGGTCGCCATGGGCGTTGCCTCCCTGATCCGCGGCCTCAGTTCGCCTGGATGCCCAGGTCCTTGATGACGCGGCTCATGACCTTGTATTCGTCCGCGTTGGTCGTGCCCAGCACCGAGGGCTCGCCGCCCACGGGCAGCGCGCCGAAGGTGGCGAGCTTCTGCACCACGTCGGGCTGCTTGAGGATCTCGTTCATGTGGCTGTTGATGGTGCTGACCACGGCAGCCGGCGTGCCCTTGGGCGCGAAGAAGCCGTTCCAGGCGCCCACGACCACGTCCTTGTAGCCGGCTTCCACCAGCGTGGGCACCTGCGGGGCGAGCGGGCTGCGCTTGGCGTCGCCGATGGCCAGCGGCACCAGGCGGCCGGTGCTGGTGTACTGCGACACCGCGCCCAGCGTGACCCAGGCGGTGTTCACGTGGCCGGCGACCACGTCGTTGACCGAGGGGCCGACGCCGCGGTAGGCCACGTGCTGCAGGTTCACGCCGGCGGACTTGTTCAGCCATTCGCCCAGCACGTGCATGGGCGAACCCGCGCCGGGGCTGGCGTAGCTGAGGGACTTGCCGCCCTTGGCCTGGGCGACGAGCTCGGGCACGTTCTTCACGCCCACGCTCGGGTGGGCCACCAGCACCAGCGGCTGCACGGCCGTCTTGATGACCGGCTCGAAGCCATTGAGCACGTCGTAGCTGGCGCTGGCCGGCAGGTTCATGACCATGGGCGCGGTCGTGAAGGGGTTGGGCGTGAACAGCAGCGTGTAGCCGTCGGGCGCGGCGCGGCTCACGAAGGTGTTGCCGATGGTGCCGCCGGCGCCGGGCTTGTTCTCCACGATCACCGTCTGCTTCAGGCGCTGCGTGAGCTTCTCGGCGAACAGGCGTGCGATCGCGTCCGTGTCACCGCCCGGCGGGTAGGAGACCACGATGGAGATGGGCTTGGTCGGGTAGGACCCGCCCTGCGCCATGGCGGGCGCGGCGATCAGGGTGCCCGCGGCGGCGCAGGCCAGGACGAGGTGGCGGCGGGAGAAGGTCATCGAGGGCTCCTTGGAAGGGTGGGGAAATCGGTTGCAGGACATCACACTAGGGCATAACGGTTGATCGATCAACAGAGAAAGCGAGAAAAGCACCCCGAGGGGTGCGTGAAGCAGGGCATCAGTCGGCGGTGATGCCCAGCTCCTTGATGATCTTGCCCATCTTGTGGAAGTCCTCGGCCGTGGCCTTGGCCAGCACCTCGGGCGTGCCGCCACCGGGCGTGGAGCCCACGGCGGTGATCTTGGCGACGACCTCGGGCATCTTGAGGATCTCGTTGACGTGCTGGTTCAGGGCGGCGACCACAGGGGCCGGCGTGCCCTTGGGCGCGTACAGGCCCATCCAGGACGGATTGACGATGTCCTTGTAGCCGGCCTCGACCAGCGTGGGCACCTGGGGCACCAGCGGCGAGCGCTTCGGATCGGCGACGGCCAGCGGCACCAGCTTGCCCTCGTTCATGTACTGCGAGACCACGCCCGGGGTGAGCCAGGCGGTGTCCACGTGGCCGGCGACCACGTCGGTCACCGAGGGAGCGATGCCCTTGTACGGGACGTGCGTGAGCTTGACGCCGGCTTCCCGGTTGAGCCACTCGCCGATGATGTGCATGGGCGAGCCGCTGCCGGGGCTGGCGTAGGTCACGCCCTTGCCGGACTTGGCAGCCTGGATCATCTCGGGCACGGACTTGTAGCCTTTGCCCGGATGCGCCACCAGGATCAGCGGCTGGTAGGTGGTGAGCACGATGGGCTCGAAGCCGTTGATCACGTCGTAGGCGCTGCTCGGCGCCACCTTCAGCACCTGCTGCGCGGTGGTGAAGGTCTTGGGGGTCAGCAGCAGGGTGTGGCCGTCGGGCGCGGCCTTGGAAACGAAGCTGTTGCCGATGGTGCCGGCGGCGCCCGGCTTGTTGTCCACCACCACCGGCACCTTCAGGCGCGGCGAGAGCTTCTCGGCGATGACGCGCGCGATCAGGTCGGTGTCACCGCCGGCGGGGTAGGCGACGACGATGGTGATAGCCTTGCCCGGCCAGTTCTGCGCCGCGGCGGGCAGGGGCAGGAGGGCGGTGGGCGCGAGCGCGAGGACGGCAGCGCCGAGGAAGTGACGACGGATGAGACGCATGGGAAGACCCGTTGAGTAAAAGCAGGAACGAGTGGGAAGTGGGAGGCTGTTGACGTGAGTGCAGCGGCTGTGTCTTGGCGAAACGAACCCTTCAAGGAGCACGCGCGTTGACTCGTACAAACAAGGATCGTGCCAGCGAGCCCTGGGCCGACCTCGACGAAAGCGGCGAGGGCCTGCGGGTGCCGGATTTCGTGACCACCATGGTCGCCCGCACGGCCAGCGCACTGCGCCGGACCATCACCCTGCCGTACGCGGAGCGCTTCGGCCTCACGGTGTCCGAGTGGCGCATGCTCTCGGTACTGGCCGAGGCGGGCGAGATGAGTTTTTCGGAGCTGGTGGTGCAGTCGGTGGCCGACAAGGCCCAGGTGAGTCGCACGCTCAAGCTGATGCAGGAGCGCGGCCTGGTGGCGCTGGAAGGCAGCGAGGGCAACCCGCGCTGGAAGCAGCTGCGCTGCCGCATCACGGCCAAGGGCAAGGCGCTGTACGAAGAGGTGATGCCCTTCGCGCAGCGCAGCCAGGCGGCCATGCTGCTGACGCTCAGTCGCGAGGAGCGCATCGCCATGTACCGCGCGCTCAAGCGACTGCGCGAGGTGTGCGAGCGCTCGGGGCCCATCGACGGCTCGGAGTGAGGCAGCATCACAGCTCCAGCACCAGCCGGTCGCTGCGGCAACCGCCCACGCAGATCATCATGCTGCGGCCCGCCTCGCGCTCGGCGGCGCTGAGCACGCTGTCGCGGTGGTCGGGGCAGCCCTCGATCACCCGTGTCTCGCAGGCGCCGCAGATGCCGTCCTCGCAACTCGTCAGCGGCTCCACGCCGCTGGCGCGGATGGCCTGCAGCAGCGTCTGCCCCGGCGTGACCGCGATCAGCTTGCCGGAGCTTCGCAGTTCCACCGTGTAGGCCGCGCGGGCGTCCGCGGCGGCCTGAATCTCCACGGCGGCAAAGCGCTCGACGTGCACCTGCGCGTAGCCCAGCTCCGCGCAGTGGCGCTCGAAGGCATCGAGCATCGGCGCCGGGCCGCAGGCGTAGTAGTGCGTGTTGCGCCCTGCGGGGCGGTCCTCCAGCAGGCGGCGCAGGTCGGGCGGGCCGCCGTGCTCGGCGTCGAAGTGCCAGGTGACGGGCGCGTCCAGCGCACGCACGTCGTCCGTGAAGGCGGCCTGCTCGCGCGAGCGGGCGAGATAGATCAACTCGAAGGACCGGCCGAGGCTTTTCAGCCGCCGCGCCATGGACAGCAGCGGCGTGATCCCGATGCCACCGGCCACCAGCACCGAATGCGCGGCCTGCTCGTCCAGCATGAAGTGGTTGCGCGGCGCGGAGATGGACAGCACCGTGCCCACGCGCAGCTGCTCGTGCACCCAGCGCGATCCGCCGCGGCTTGCGCGGTCGTTCAGCACGCCCAGCAGGTAGCGGCCGCGCTCGGCGGGGTCGTTCAGCAGCGAGTAGCTGCGCACGAAGCCGGCCTGCAGGTGCAGGTCGATGTGCGCCCCGGCCTCGAAGGGCGGGAAGGCGTGGCCCGGGGCGGGCACCAGCTCGATGCCGATCACGCCTTCGGCTTCGTGCCGCAGGGTGCGCACGCGCGCTTGCAGGAGGGACATGCGCTGGCCCGGGTTCTCAGGCCTTCGCGCCCGCGGCCTCGAGCTGCTTGGCCGCCAGCGCCTTGAGCTGGCGGCGCAGTCGCACCACGCCCATGTCGTGCTGGTACAGGTGCTCGCGGCGGTTGGCGTCGGGCTCCATGTTCTCGATGGCCAGGCGGTCCTGCTCCAGCACGTTCCAGTGCCGCTCCTCCAGCCGGTTCTTGTAGAGGAAGCGCCAGGTGTCGCGCTGCCAGCCCGAGACCTTGCGGCAGCGCCAGTGGAAGACGCCCGCCACCTGCTTGTTGATGGGGGTGTAGCTGCCGATGATGGTGAAGTTGCCGCCGGGCCCGCCCGTCTTCGGATAGGGGATCTCCAGGCGCATGACGTGGATGCCCGTGTCCATCCACTCGGTCCAGTCGAAGTTCACGTCGCGCTGGCCCTTCTTCTCGAAGACGAAGCCGGTCTCGGTGTTGCGCAGCTGGAACTCGGCGCTGATCTCGCCCTCGGCCATGGAGTGCGACTGCTTGTGCAGGAAGGCACCGTGCATGGGGTCGATCACGTTGTCGATCACGTAGCGGTAGTCGCAGCCCCACTCGGTGTAGCAGAGGAAGGAGGACCACTCGGGCGAGGTGAGCTCCTCGGGCAGGCGCAGCGGCGGGGCGGACTCCAGGTGCGAGTCGGTGGCGTTGAAGAGGAACACCGCGCCATTGCTTTCCTGGGCATGGAAGCGGCGCGCCGCGCGCGAGCCTTCCAGCTTGCAGCCGGGGCTGCCGGGCACGCGCGTGACCACGCCGTCGTGCCGCACCTCCACGCCGTGGTAGGGGCAGGCCACGCGGTCACCGAGGTTCACGCCCAGCGACAGCGGCGCGCCGCGGTGCGGGCAGTGGTCCTCCAGGGCGTTCACCTGGCCGGTGGCGGCGTCGCGCCACAGCACGATCTTGTAGCCCAGGCGGCGCAGCGAGATGGGCTTGTCCTGCACGAAGGCGGACGGGCACACGGGATACCACAGGTCCTTGAGGCCGACTTCGAGCGCGGCGTCGACGGGGTCCTGCTGGAACATGACGTTGGACATTTGCATGGGGCTTCTCCGTTGACCTCAGGCACCCAGGCGCGCCATCAGGGCCTGGTAGTTGTCGGGCGTCCAGGGCTGGCCGTTCGGGGCCGAGGGGCCGGAGCGGTTGAGGTAGCCGACCATGCCGTCCAGGTCGTGGATGCCCTGGGCGAAGGCGCGCTCGATGGCATCGCCCAGCAGGCTCTCGAAAGCCGTGGGCGGCGCGCTGCGGGTCTGGTGGGTCTCGTTGTAAAGCTCGGGGGTGCGCATGGCGTTCTCCTGGCGGGGGATCAGGGCTTGGGGCGGTCGGTCATGAACTGGCCGGTGGGCGCCTCGGCCTGGTGCTGGCGCCGGGTGTGGCCATCGATGCCGCCCTTGATCGCCCACTCGGCGAACATGGTGGGTCCGGGCGTGATGTCGCGCGGCTGCCAGGCGGCGGTGAGTTCGTCCTCGTCGGTGTAGTACTCGATCAGGCCACCGGCGGGGCTGACGAAGTACCAGAAGATCGCGGAGGACACGGGGTGGCGGCCCGGGCCGAGTTCGGTTTCCCAGCCGCAGCGCGACATGTGCATGCCGCCGCCGAAGACCTCGTGCAGGTCGCGCACCACGAAGGCCACGTGGTTCAGGCCCTTGCGCGGCTGCGGCGGCTGCAACAGGAACAGGTCGTGGTGGCCGCCCTCCGGCGCGCAGCGCAGGAAGCTGCCGCGGCCCGGGTAGCGGTCCGAGAGGATGAAGCCCAGCTTGTCCTGGTAGAAGCGCGTGGTGGTCTCGATGTCCGTCACGAAGAAGACCACGTGGCCCACCTCGACAGGGTGCGCGCGCTCGTAGGCGGGGCTGGGCTTGTCGATGCGGCTGCGCTGGCCCCAGGTGTTGGCCTGGGCGGACTCCAGCTCGATGGCGTGCTTGCGCGTGAGCTGCAGGCGCAGCGCCAGGCCGTTCGGGTCGGTGCAGCCCACGCGGCCGTCCGCGTCCACGAAGCCGGGCTGGTCGGCCAGCCGCTCGCGCGCCTCGGCCAGCGCCGATTCGTCCTGCACGCCCCAGACCACCTGCCGCAGCGTGGGGTCCGGCTCCACGCCGGCGGGAACGCCGGGCTTGTCCGAGTGCACCACCACCACCCGGCAGCCGTTGAGGCACTCGAAGTCCAGCTGGTCGGGGGCCTCGGCCACCAGCGTCAGGCCCCAGTCGGTGAAGAACTGTCGGCACCGGGCCAGATCGGCCGCGCCGAAAGTGACCTCGTCGATCCCTTGCACACGCATGTTGATTCCCTTGTGGATCCGTCGAGCTGTTTCTTATATGAAACGCAGTTTCGGATATGAGACGTCCCGCATTTTACGCAGCGGCTTCCCGGAGGCAAGCCCGCCGGCCAATTCCGACTGATTGGCATGGTCGATGCGACGGCCGGGTCGCGCGCAGCCTGCGCACGCCGGCTCAGACGCGGATCACCCGCCCCGTGATCCCGCTCTCAAGGCAACGCAGGTAAGCCAAGGCCACCCGCGCGCCGCTCACCAGCTCGAACCCCGGGAACGCCGCCACGGCGGGTGCCGGCGTGCCCTCGACCAGGCTGGGGCTGACCACGTTCAGGCGCAGGCCGCGCGGCAGCTCGGTAGCTGCCGCCATGGCCCAGTGTTCGATCGCGCCGTTGACCATGCTCAGGGACGATCCGCCCAGGATCGGCTCGTCGCTGGTGGTGCCGGAGGTGAGGGTGATGGAGCCGCCCTCGCGCAGCACGGCGCGCGCGGCCAGGGCCAGGTTCACCTGCCCGAGCAGCTTGTCCCGCAGGCCCAGGCCATAGACGGAGTCCTCCAGCGCGGCGGGCTCGATGGCGGCCAGCGGCCGGAAGTGCGCACGGCCGGCGGTGGAGACCACCGCGTCCAGCTCGCCCATCGTGCCCAGGGCCTGCGCCGTGGCCTTGGCGTCGGCCAGGTCGAAGACATGGTCCGCGTCGGCCAGGCCGGCGGTGATGACCTCGTGCGAGGCGCGCAAGGCCTCGTGCACCGCGCGGCCGATCACGCCGCCGGCGCCGACCAGCAGGATGCGCTTGCGGGACTGCGCCATGGCCTCAGTCCGCCAGCACCGGCGGGGGCGGCGGCGTGAAGAAGCGGCCGCCCACGGCCCAGTCGGCATGGGCGACGTCGTTGAACATCACGTACACATGCGCGGGGTCGCTGCCCGCATGGCGCGCGAGCGTCTCGGTGATTTCGGTGGCGATGCGCTGCTTGGTCTCGGCGTCGCGGCCGGCCAGCATCTCGACTTTGACGATGGGCATGGGGGTTCTCTCTTCAGCTTCTCAGGGGTTCCAGGCGAGGACGATCTTGCCGACGTGGCGGCCGCTGTCCATGTAGGCATGGGCGGCCTGCACCTCGGTCATGGGAAAGACGCGATCGACCACCGGCGGGGCGAGCCGGCCCGAGGCATAGAGCGGCCAGAGCTCGCGCACCACCGCCGTGCCGATGCGCGCCTTGTCCTCGACGCTGCGGGGGCGCAGCAGCGTACCGGTGATGACCGCGCGCCGGCGCAGCACCTCCATCCACTCCAGCGTGGCGGTGGCGCCCTGCTGGAAGGCGATCTGCACGAGGCGCCCATCCAGGGCCAGGCAGCGTACGTTGCGTGCGGTGTAGTCGCCGCCGACCATGTCCAGGATGACGTTCACGCCGCGACCGCCCGTGAGCTCGGTCACGCGGTCCTCGAAGCGCTCCTCGCGGTACCGGATGGCGCGTGCGCCCCAGCCTTCGACGATGGCCGCCTTCTGCGCGCTGCCCACGGTCGCCAGCACCTCATGCCCGCGCGCCACGGCCAGCTGGATCGCGAAGCTGCCCACGCCGCTCGCGCCGCCATGCACCAGCAGGCGCTCGCCGGGAGCGAGGCGCGCCTGCTCATAGACGTTGCTCCACACCGTCCAGGCCGCCTCGGGGAAAGCGGCCGCCTGCACGAGGTCGAAACCCGGCGGAAAAGGCAGGCAGTGCGAGGCCGGCACGCACACGTACTGCGCGTACGCGCCGCCCGGCGTGAGGGCGCAGACGGCGTCACCCGCATGCAGCGTGTCCACGCCCTCGCCGACGGCGTCCACCGTGCCGGCCGCCTCCAGCCCCAGGAGCGGATTCGCCCCGGGCGGCGGTGGGTAGGTGCCGGCGCGCTGGGCGATGTCGGCGCGGTTCATGCCCACGGCCTGCACCTTCAGGCGCACCTCACCCGGACCGGGCTCGGGCAGCGGCATCTCGGCCAGGCGCAGCACCTCGGGGCCGCCAGGGCCTTCCACCTGCACGCAGCGCATGGACGTCATGCTCAGGCCACCGCCTTGTCGCCCCGAGCATCCACCGCAATGCCGTAGAAGCCATAGGTCTCGGTGAAGCGATCGCGCTCGAATTGGTTCAGCCACAGGCGCATCAGCCAGCGCTTGCGATCGGGCTCGGGCCAGTCGGTGAAGCCGGTGCGCGAGTGCAGGGTGACATGGTTGTTCAGCCACTGGATGTCGCCGGGGCGGAAGTCCATGGACAGGCACAGCTCGGGCGATTCGGCGTAGTGGTCGATGAGCGCCAGCAGCTCGTGGTGGCGTGGTGAGAGCGGCGGTGCGCCCTCGTAGCGCTGCGCGGACTCGATGAAGTTGCGCAGGTACATCATGGACAGCTTGCGCCCGTTCCAGCCGCAGATGGAGGTGACCCACCAGGGGTCGCCGGTGACGGCATTGCGCTCGCCGCGATGGTCGAACCACAGACGGTCGTAAAGGAGCGGGATGAGGTCCGGCCGGTCCCGCAGCAGCGCGTTGTAGATGCTGGTGGAACTGACCACCAGGCTCGCGCCGCCGGCCTGGGCCGTGCGCACGCACATGAGGCCCACCATGTCCGCACCGTCCACGTGGAAGGGCGCGGCGCGGTTGGTGTGATAGAAGCGCGTGTTCGCGTTGGTCTGCGGGTCGGCGCCGGTCGTGTCCTGCACATGGCCGAACAGCTCGCCGCGCGCGTTCTGCACCACCGGGTCTCCCAGGTGCCGGCCCAGGCCCCAGTAGGCGATGCTGCGTTCCTCCAGCGTCCAGTCGTCCACCGGCAGGCCACGCCACAGCTCGAAGCCCCGGCCTTCCTCCAGCTCGCGCGCCAGCACGCGGATGCGCTCGTGCAGCGAGCCCAGGGGGAAGTCCTGCGCGCCGATGTCCTCCAGCGGCTTGCCCGTGCCCGCCGCCGCATCCACCGCGCGGCGCACCTGGTCCACTTCATCTCTCGAAAGCTGGTAGCGCCAGCTCGCGTCGGCCTCCATCTGCGCGCGCGTCCAGGCGCTCGGGCCGGTGTAGGGGGTGGTGAGCATCGAGGTCATGGCGGTCTCCTTCAGCCGGCCACGAGGCCGGGGCTCTTGCGTCCGCGCAGGATCGGCCAGCCGATGGCCGCGAGCACGAACAGGCCGGTGATGAGTTTCAGGTCGGAAGGCGCGAGGCCCAGCGAGAGCGCGAGCGAGCTGATCTGGTAGTACACCACCGAGCCCACCACGGCCGCGGCCAGCTGGCGCAGCAGGCTGCCGCGCCCCAGCAGGGCCTCGCCGATGATCAGCGAGGCCAGCCCATTGACCAGCATGCCGAAGCCCATGCCCACGTCCGCATAGCCCTGGCTTTGCGCCAGCAGCGCGCCCGAGGCGGCGGTGATGGCGTTGGCCAGGCCCAGGCCGACGACGATGTAGGCCGTCGAATGCACGGCCAGCGCCGGCGCGAGCTGCGGGTTGGCGCCCACGCCGCGCAGGGCCAGGCCGACGTCGGTCTGCAGGCCCCACCACAGCGCGAGCAGGATCACGGCGAGCAGCGCGGCCAGCAGCCCGATCTGCAGGTCCAGGCTGCCGAGGATGGCCGGATGCATCCAGTCGAAGAGATTGGGCAGGCCGAACAGGGGCGTGTTCGGCTTTCCCATGATGCGCAGGTTCACGCTCCACAGCATGGTCAGCGTGAGGATGCCGGCCAGGAGCGAGTGCACGCGGAACTTCAGGTGGATGAGGGCGGTGCACATGCCCGCGAGGAAGCCCGCGCCGACGGCCAGCAGCGTGCTCGTGACCGGGTGCAGCCCCGCCGTGATCAGCGCCGCCACCGCGCAGCCGCCCAGCGGGAAGGTGCCCTCGGCGGTCATGTCGGGGATGTTGAGGATGCGAAACGGGATCATCACCCCCACGGCCACCAGCGCGTACAGCAGGCCCTGCACCGCGGTGATGGGGATGAGGTTGTAGAAGGTGCTGAGGAATTCCATGGGCGTTCAGGCCGTCGCGGATTGCAGGAGGATCTCGTCGTTCGCCTGCCCGAAGCGGCGCACGATGTCCTGGATGGTCAGGCGGCCCTTCTCCGCGGCGTCGATGTCCAGCTTGATCTTGCCGGCCTCCATCATCAGCAGGCGGTTGCCATAGTCGATGGCATGGCCCATGTTGTGCGTGATCATGAGCGTGGTCAGCTCGTGCTCGGCGACGAGGCGGCGCGTGGCGTCCATCACCAGCTGCGCGGTGCGCGGATCGAGCGCGGCGGTGTGTTCGTCCAGCAGCAGCACGCGTGGCCGGCTCAGGGTGGCCATCACCAGCGCCAGCACCTGCCGCTGCCCGCCCGAGAGCAGGCCGGCGCGCGCGCCCATGCGTGTCTCCAGCCCCAGGCCGAAGCTGGCGAGCAGATCGCGAAAGCGCGCGCGTCGCTCGCCGTTGAGCGCCATGCGCAGGCCCCGGCGCTTGCCGCGCATGGCCGCCAGCGCCAGGTTCTCCTCGATGCTCAGGGCCGGCGCCGTGCCCAGCATGGGGTCTTGGAACACGCGCGAGATGAGCGCGGCACGCTGGTGCACCGGCCAGGCGGACACGTCCACGCCGTCGATCACCACGCGGCCGGCCTGCGGCCGGATCACGCCGGCCAGCACGTTCAAGAGCGTGCTCTTGCCGGCGCCGTTGGTGCCCACCACCACGGTGAAGCTGCCTTCGGCCAGGGCGAGGCTCAGGTCGTCCAGGGCCACCCGCTCGTCGGGCGTGCCGGGATAGAAGACGACGCGGATCGTGTCCAGTTCGATCATGCGCGCATCACTCGACGACGCAGTTGCAGTTCTTGAGCGAGGCGGGAAGCTGGATGCCCAGGTCCTTCATGCGCACCGCGCTGATCTTCATCTCGTGGTCGGCCGCGGTGGGCATGGCCACCGCGATGTCCGCCGGGTTCTTGCCGCGCAGCACGTCGGCGGCGATCTTGCCCACCGTGGTGCCCAGGCGGGTGTACTCCACCGTCATCGCGCCCAGGAAGTGGTGCGCCGCGACGTTGGTGAGGTTGGGGCTGAAGGTGGGCAGCTTCATGCGGTTGGCCACCGAGGCGATGGCCGGCGCGGCCGGGATCAGCAGGCTGGAGGCGGGGATCATGAGCGCGTCCACGCGTCCCTGGAAGGACTGCACGCGCGCGGGGATGTCGTTGGCGTTGTCCACGCCCACCTTCACCAGCTCGATCTTGTGCTTGGCGGCCGCGGCCTCCATGGTGCGGAGGAACCCCAGGTCGGAATCGTCGCCGGGGTTGTAGAGGAAGCCCAGGCGCTTGACGTTGGGCATCAGCGTCTTGATGAACTCCAGCGTCGCATCCATGCTGGGGATGTTGGAGCCGCCGGTCATGAGCGGGTCGCTCTTCTCGGCCGAGGGCACCAGCTTGGCGCCCACCGGGTCGGTCACCGAGCCGAACACGATGGGGAACTTGCGCGAGGCCAGGGCCTGCTTGGCCGTCTGCGTCAGCGGCGTGGTGATGGTGAGCATCAGGTCCGGGTTGCCGGCCGCGAGCTTGTTCAGCAGCTGCGGCGCGAGCGAGCGGTCGAAGTTGACGTGCCCTTCGTCGTAGGTGGGCTTGAAGCCCTGGCGCGCCAGTTCGGCCTTGAAGCCGTCGATCAGCTGGTGCAGCGTGGGGTGGGGGCCGAACAGCGCGATGGCGACCTTGGGAGTCTGCTGCGCCAGCGCGGCGCTGCTGCCGATGGCGAAGGCCAGGCCGACGCAGGCGGCCGCGAGCGTCTGGAGGGGGCGGAACTTCATCTCGTAACTCCTAGGGTTGCAGTGGTGGCGAAGAGGGTGCCTTCAGGGCGTGAACACACGCCCATGGTTCAGGAGGCCGTCGGGATCGAGCGCACGCTTGATCCGTCGCATGGTGTCGAGCTCGGCCGGCGGGCACTGGCGTTCGAACGCCTCCCGCTTGGCAAGTCCGATGCCATGCTCGGCGGAGATCGATCCGCCGCACTGCGCGACGAGCGCGTACACGGCCTCGTCCACGCGCGCCGCGACCGCGGGTGCGCAGGACATCAGCAGGTGCAGGTTGCCGTCGCCCAGGTGGCCGTACACCAGCGGCCGCAGGGTCGGATCGATGCCGGCGATGGCCGCGGTGATGCGGGGCAGGGTGGCTTCCAGCGCGGCGCTGGGAATGCTGATGTCGAAGGACAGGAAGGGGCTGAGCGAGCGCGCCACCTCGCCGGCGGACTCGCGCACGCGCCACAGCTGCGCCGCCTCGTTGCCCGACTGGGCCAGCACCACGTGCGGCGTGTCCAGGCGCGCGGCGAGCTGCGAGAGGGCGTCCAGCACGCGGGCTTCCTCGCGCGCGGCGTCGGTGTCGAAGGACGACACCTCCAGCAGCACCTGGAAGGCGCAGGCGCCCGCGAAGGGATCGCGCCCGACGCTCAGCACCCCGGTCACGTGCCGCACATAGTCCTGCCACATGACTTCGAAGGAGGTCAGCGTGGGACCGAAGAGCGCGCGGCAGGCCACCAGCGCGTCGAGCACCTGCGAGAGCGAGCCCAGGCCCACGGCCACGGTGCTGCGCGCGCGCGGTTGCGGCTGCAGGCGCAGCACGGCGCGCGTGACCACGCCGAGCGTGCCCTCGGCGCCCACGAAGAGCTGCTTGAGGTCATAGCCCGCGTTGTCCTTGACCACGCGCGACAGGCGCGAGATCACGCGGCCGTCGGGCAGCACCACCTCCAGCCCCATGACGTTGGCGCGGGTCATGCCGTACTGCAGCACGCGGTTGCCGCCGGCGTTCGTGGCGATGGTGCCGCCGATGCGGCAGCTGCCCCGGCTTCCCAGGTCCACCGGATAGAACAGGCCATGGCGCTCGGCCGCCTCCTGCACCGCCTGCAGCGTGGCGCCGGCCTGCACCGTGAGGGTGCCGCTGAAGACGTCCACGTCCTCGATGCGATCGAGCAGCTCGGTGCTCAGGACCACCTCGCCGGCCTGCGGCGCGCCGGCGCCCACCAGGCCGCTCATGCCGCCCTGCACCACCACGCGCAGCCCGGCGCGCGACAGGCGCGCCATCAGCTCGGCGACCACCTCGGGCGTGCGCGGACGCAGCACCGGCGCCGCGGCACCCCACTCGCCGGACCAGTCGCGGGTGTAGTGCTCGCCGGCCTCGCTGCTGGCGAGGAAGGCCACGTCGTCCGACAGGCCGGACAGCAGCTCGCGCACCCGATCGTCCAGGGCGCGGGCCGGGGTCGCTGCGCGAGGCGGGCTCAAGCTGTCCGACAAGACAAGTCCTCTTTTGTTGACTGATCAACTGTGGAGGCCCATCCTGTCAGACGCAGCCTGAGGTGTCAATCGGGGTTGGAACCCGAGGCGTGGGAGCGCGTGACGCTGAACTGTCCGACGATCTGCTTGGCGGGGCAGACCCGCCGGACTACACTCGCTGCCCATGTCCCGGCCCGCCGACGTCATCGTTCCCTTCGCTGCGCCCGCTGGGGGCCCGCGCGGCAGCGTGGCCGACTATGTGCTCAACGAGATCGCGCGGCGCATCGTGGACGGCACCTACCGGCCCGGCCAGCGCATCGTGGAAGCCGAGGTCACGCGCGACCTGGGCGTCAGCCGCAGCTCCGTGCGCGAGGCGCTGCGGCGGCTGGAGAACAACCGCTTCATCCGCGTCGAGCCGAACCGCGGCGCCACCGTGGCCACGCCGCAGCCGGCCGACATCGTGGCGCAGTTCCGCATCCGCGAGGTCATCGCCGGGCTGGGCGCGCGCATGGCCGCCGAACGCATCGGCCTGCCCGGCCACCGCGAGCTGGCCGCGCGCCTGCTGGAGGAGATCGACGCGCAGATGCAGGCCGGCGTGCCCACGCGGCACCGGGCCGAGAACGGCCGCTTCCACCGCACCATCAACGACATGTCCGGCATCGCCGAGATCGGCGAGCTGCTGGACCAGTTCAACTTCCCCATCCTGCACAGCATCTACTTCCGTGACCTGTCGCTGGAGAACTGGAAGGAGAACATGGGCGACCACCTGGACATCGGCCGCGCCGTGCTGCACGGCGACGGCGTGGCGGCCGAGCACTTCGCGCGCCGCCACATGCACCGCTCGGTGGACATCGCCATCGTGATCGCCGAGCGATTGATGAAGGAAGACCAGGACGCCCGCGCCGCATGACCGCACCCACCGACTACGCCCCCCTCGTCGAATTCCCCGCCGGCGGCTATCGCTACCTGCCCGGTGGCTTCCAGTACTCCGCGGCCGTGCAAGCCCTGCCCGGCCACGCCATCGAACGCGTGCGCCTGCCGCGCCTCGTGCCGCTGGCCGAAGGCTTCGCCGCCATCGAGCGGCACCTGCGCGCGCAGGGCCGCCCGCTCACCGCCCTGTGTGCCTGCGAGCTGCGCTCGCCCGGGCAGATGAGCGAGGCCGAATTCATCGCCTTCAACCGGCAGTACGTCCGCACGCTTCAGGACTGGGGTTTGATGGAAGGCGAGCGCAATCCAGTGGCGCGCTGCAACCTGGTGCCGGTGGACGAGGTGCCCGCGCAGGCGGGCTTCCATGCCTTCAGCTACACCGTGGTGGCCGACGGCGCCGCGGGCGACTTCGTCGTCTCCGGCGCGGCCGAATGCCCGGACAAGCCCAACTACCGCGAGCACATCGTGCGCCTGGGCGAGACCTCGCCCGAGGCGCTGGCCGACAAGCTGCGCTTCGCGCTCGGCGACCTGGGCACGCGCCTGGACCTGCTGGGCATCGCCGGCCGCGAGGTGATGGAAACCCGCCTCTACACGGTCCACGTCATCGACACGCTGCACGATGAACTCGCCGCGCGGGGCCTGGCCGGCGGTGGCGTGGGCTGGCACCGCGTGCGGCCGCCCGTCAAGGACCTGGAGATCGAAGTCGATGCCCGCCGCACCCGCTGCGAGCGCTTCCTCATGCCCTGAAAGATGTGATGGCCAAACAAGTGATCGACTGCGGCCTGCCCGCGCTCAAGCAGCCTTTTTCCTGGGCGGTCAAGGGCGGTGGCCTGCTCTTCACCGCGCATGGGCCGGTGCGCGCCGACGGCAGCATCGACACCGGCCCCGTCGCCGACCAGGCGCGCCTGACCTTCGAGAACCTGCGCCGCGCCGTGCAGGCCGCGGGCGGCACGCTGGCCGATGTCACGCAGGTGCTGATCTACATGACCGAGGTGGCCGACATGCCGGCCATCGATGCCGTGTACCGCGAGTTCTTCCAGCCGCCGTACCCGAACCGGTCCAGCGCCGCCGTCGCGGCGCTGGTGGTGCCCGGCATGAAGATCGAAATCGTCGCCTATGCGGCGCTGGACTAGGAGACCTATGGCAACGCTCTACCGTGAATTCCGACAGCAGTCCGAGATCGACGCGCAGTACAACGCGGGCGCTTCCGTGCCCGACTTTCCCGCGCACCTGGCCCGCTGGCGCGAGGACTCCGCGGCCGCGCGCCGGCAGTTGCCCTGCGAGCTGCGCGTGCCCTACGGCCCCACGCTCGCCGAGACGCTGGACATCTTCCCCGCCGAGGCGCCCGGCGCCCCGGTGCTGGTCTTCGTGCACGGCGGCTACTGGCGTGCGCTGGACGCCGAGGACTTCAGCTTCGTCGCGCTCGGCCCGCGCGCGCGCGGCTTCACCACCGTGTCGGTGAACTACGCGCTGTGCCCCTGGGTCAGCCTGGACGAGATCACGCGCCAGGTGCGCGCCAGCCTGGCCTGGGTGCACCGGAACATCGCGCGCTGGAACGGCGACGCGCAGCGAATCGTCCTGGCCGGCCACTCCGCCGGCGGCCAGCTCACGGCCATGGGCCTGCTCACGGACTGGGAAGAGCGCTATGGCCTGCCGGCCGACCTGGTCAAGGCGGCGGTGCCGATCAGCGGCCTGTACGACCTGCGCCCGCTTCGCTTCAGCTACCTGCAGCCCTCGCTGCAGCTCGACGAGGGCGCGGTCCAGCGCAACTCGCCCTTGGACCAGCTGCGACCCGTCAGCGCGCCGGTGCTGGTGTGCTGGGGCGAACGCGAGTCCAGCGAGTTCGCGCGCCAGTCGAACAGCTTCGCCGACGCCCTGGCGGCGGGCGGCTCGCGCGTGGAGCGCCTGGCCGTCCCCGAGGCCCATCACTTCAACGTGCTGGACGGTTTCCGCGAGGCCGACTCGCCGATCTGCCGCTGGATTGCCGGGGCGGTCTGAGCACTCCCAAACCGCTCGCCCTGAGCCTGTCGAAGGGCTCGCGTGGTGGGTCTCGCGCGATGGGCTTCGACCGGCTCAGCCCGAGCGGGTTGGGAGGGCGAACGGCGTTGGGGGTTCGCTGTTTGTTGAGAGCCTGTCGCAGGGCCTTCAGGCCGACACCGCCTCGCGAACTTCTCCCTCGCGCTCCTGCGAACCCGCGCCCGCCAAGTACAGCGTCCGAGTCGGGAATGCGAACTCGATGCCCTTGGCGGCAAAAGCGCGCAGCAGCCCCAGGTTGAGCCGCTGCTGCGCGTCCATGTACAGGTTGTAGGCCGGGTCCAGCACGTGATAGACCACCTCGTAGTCCAGCGAGCTGTCGCCGAAGCCCTGGAAGTGCGCGCGGTCGAAGCGCAGCAGGGTGTCGGCCTCGACCAGGTCCTTGACGATGCCGGGGATGGCCTCGGCCAGTGCCGGCTCGGTGCCGTAGGTCACGCCGAACTTGAACGCGATGCGGCGCTCGCGCATGCGGCGGAAGTTCTTCACCGGCTGCTTGAGCAGCTCGGTGTTGCCCACCACGATCTGCTCGCCGCTGAGCGCACGGATGCGCGTGGTCTTCAGGCCCACGTACTCCACCGTGCCGGTGCCGGCGTCGCTGCTGATGAAGTCGCCGACCTCGAAGGGCTTGTCCACGGCGATGGACAGCGACGCGAACAGGTCGCCCAGGATGTTCTGCACCGCCAGCGCGACGGCGATGCCGCCCACGCCCAGGCTGGCCACGAAGGCGGTGATGTTCACGCCCAGGTTGGACAGCACGGCCAGCAGGATCACGGCCCACAGCACCGTGCGCAGGAACCAGGTCAACAGCGTTCCGGAGGCGCTCACCTGCTGGCTGCCGTTGCCATGGTGGCGCAGCTCGTAGTTGCGCACGCCGACCTTGATGGCGCGCGTGGTCCACAGCCCCAGTTGCAGCGCGATGGCAATGAACCAGAGCTGGCCCACCCGGGCGGCCCAGCGCGGGCCGAGTTCGGCCGCGTCGAGGCCGATCAGGAGGGCCGCCACGAGCAGCAGCCAGTGGTTGGTGCTCTCCAGCACGTTCACCACCACGTCGTCCATGGGGGTGGCGGTCCGCTTGGAGAAGCGCCGCAGCCGCGAGGCAGCAAAGCGCAGGCCGAGCACCATGGCGGTGTAGGCGACGACGGCGATGAGCAGCGCGAGGCCGATGCTGAACAGAGAGACCCCTGCGATCTGGGTCTGGTGAAGCCAATCGATGAGTTCTTGCATGGGCTCCACCCTAACAGACGAGGTGCCCCAACCCCTCGCATCGTGCGCTGTGCCTGCCTATGATCGCGCCCATGCCCTACATGCTCCTCATCGTCGAGCCGCCCGGCCAACGCGAAGCCCGCAGCGAGGCCGAAGGCCGTGCGGTGTACGAACGCATGACGCGCTATGCGCAGCAACTGCGCGAACGCGGGCTGCTGCGGGGCGCCGAGTCGCTCGCCTCCCGCGACGGCAGCCCGGCGCGCGTGAGCGTGCGCGGCGGCCAGGCGGCGGTGGTGGATGGGCCCTTCGCCGAAGCCAAGGAGCTCATCGGCGGCTACTTCCTGCTGGACTGCGAGTCGCGTGAGGAGGCCATCGCGCTGGCGCGCGAGTGTCCGGCCGCCGAATGGGCGACGGTGGAGGTGCGGCGGCTCGGGCCGTGCTTCACCTGAGCGCTAGGTGCGCGTGCTCGGCCTGCCAATCACATCCGTTCGCCCTGAGCCCTTCGACGTCGCTCAGGACAGGCCTCTCGAAGGGCTCTCGTGGTGGTCTCGCGCTGGGGCTTCGACAGGCTCAGCCCGAACGGACATCAGGGTCCGTCGTCTGAGGGAGCCTGTCGAAAACGCTGCGCCTCGCTCGTCATGCAAGGGCGCGGCCATCCGGCCAAGCATCCCCACCCAAGGAGCCCCGCATGAACCCTGTCGTCCACTTCGAGCTGCCCTGCGATGACCGCGAGCGCATCGCCCGTTTCTACGAATCGGCCTTCGACTGGACCTGCCAGCGGCTCGGCCCGGAGATGGGCAACTACGTGCTGGCCACCACCGCGGAACAGGACGCCAAGGCCGATGCGCCCCGCGGCGCCATCAATGGCGGCTTCTTCCAGCGCGACGCGAGCAAGCCGGCCCAGATGCCCGGCATCGTGATCGGCGTGCGCGACATCCGCGATGCCATGCGCCGCGTGGAATCGGCCGGCGGCCAGGTGCTGGGCGAGCCCATGGACATCCCCGGTGTCGGGGCCTATGTGGCTTTCCTGGACACCGAAGGCAACCGCGGCAGCCTGCTGCAGCCCCAGGGCTGAAAACGAGGAAGGAAGCATCATGCGATTTCTCATCCAGGTACGCGCCACGCCGGACACCGAAGCCGGGCGTTTCCCGCCGGACGCGGACCGCCTGTTTGCCGCCATGGGCGCCTACCACGAGGAGCTGGCCCGCGCCGGCGTGCTGCTGGACGCCAACGGGCTCAAGCCCAGTCGGGCCGGATGGCGGGTGCATTACGGCGACGGCTCGCTGCGGATCGTCGACGGCCCCTTCACCGAGACCAAGGAACTCATCGCCGGCTATACGCTGATCCAGGTGCGCAGCCGCGAGGAGGCCCTGGAGTGGTCGCGGCGCTTTCCCAACCCCATGGGCGAAGGCGCGCGCTGCGAGGTCGAGGTGCGCGAGCTCTACGAGCCGCAGGACTTCGAGGCCCTGGGCCTCGGCCAGGGCGGCCCGGGGCGCGGCTGAGCGGCATGGCGGCCGCGATCCATGACGCCCTTGCAGCCGTCTGGCGCATCGACGGTGCGCGCATCGTCGGCTCGGTCGCGCGCCTGGTGCGCGACGTGCCGCTGGCCGAGGAGCTGGCGCAGGAGGCCATGGTCGCCGCGCTGGAGCGCTGGCCGCAGGACGGCCTGCCCGATCGCCCCGGGGCCTGGCTCATGACCACGGCCCGCAACCGCGCGCTGGACTGGCTGCGCCACCGCCAGATGCAGGCGCGCAAGCTCGACGAGCTCGGCCGCGACCTGGAGGCGCAGGAGGCGCTCATCGTGCCCGACTTCAGCGAGGCGCTGGACGCCGCGCGCGAGGACGAGATCGGCGACGACCTGTTGCGCCTCATCTTCACCGCCTGCCATCCGGTGCTGCCCACCGAAGGACGGGTGGCGCTCACGCTCAAGCTGCTCGGCGGCCTGCGCACCGCCGAGATCGCACGCGCCTTCCTGGTGCCCGAGCCCACCATGGCCCAGCGCATCGTGCGGGCCAAGCAGAAGCTGCGCGACGCCCGCGGGCCTTTCGAGGCGCCACGTGGCCCGGACCGCAGCGCCCGGCTGGACTCGGTGCTGGAGGTCGTCTACCTCGTCTTCAACGAGGGCTACACCGCCTCGGCCGGCGCGGACTGGATGCGGCCGGAGCTGGCCCAGGAGGCCCTGCGGCTCGCGCGCATGCTGGCGGGACTCATGCCCGAGGCGGCCGAGGCGCACGGCCTGGCCGCGCTGCTGGAGCTGCAGTCGTCGCGCATGAACGCCCGCCTGGACGCGCAGGGCCAACCGGTGCTGCTGGACCGGCAGGACCGCACCCGCTGGGACCCGCTGCTCATCCACCGTGGCCTGGCGGCCCTGGCGCGGGCCGAGGCGCTGGCCGCGCAGCGCGGCTTCTACACGCTGCAGGCGGCCATCGCTGCCTGCCACGCGCGCGCGGTGCGCGCCGAGGACACGGATTGGCCGCGCATCGCGGCGCTGTACGCCGAGCTGGCGCGGCTGCGTCCTTCGCCCGTCATCGAGCTCAACCGCGCCGTGGCGGTCTCGCGCGCCGAGGGCGCCGAGGCCGGACTCGCCCTGCTGCAGCCTTTGCTGCAGGAGCCGTCCCTGCGTGCGTACCAGTGGCTTCCCAGCGTGCAGGCCGAGCTGTTGCAGCAACTCGGCCGACGCGACGAGGCGCGCGATGCGTGGTTGCGCGCCGCCGCCCTGGCCGGCAACGACGCCGAGCGGCAACTGCTCGAAGCGCGGGCGGAGGGCCTTCGCCATGCATGAGCTGGAAAAGAAAACCCCCGCGACCTGCCCGTCGCGGGGGTATTGAAAGCCGGGCGGGAAACCTTGGAGAAAGAACGCCCGGCGCCGGAGTGACCACCCATTCACCCAATCGGACCCGCCATTTCCGGTTTGGTTTCACCGGTCGCTGCGTATCCGTGTGTTGCATGGTGTACCCAAATCCCCAGCCTCGGCTGTAGGACGAAGCCCAGCGGTGGGGGCTCGTTCGCACTAGCTCCGTTCGCAAAATCGATCTGGCGGCCAAGCCTCGATTTCTCTTAGCATCGCAGCCGCTTTGCAAGAACACATTCCCGGAGACACATCCATGCTTTTCCAGCGTTCCCGCCGCCTCGGCCTCCTGCTGGCTGCCTCGGCGCTCCTCGCTCCCTGGCTCGCCCAGGCGCAGTCCGCACCCGAGGCCTGGCCCAGCCGGCCCGTCAAGCTCGTCGTGCCCTTTCCGCCGGGCGGACCGACCGACACCGTGGCCCGCCTCATCGGCCAGCAACTTCAGGCGAGCTGGAAGCAGCCGGTGGTGCTGGACTACAAGCCCGGCGGCGGCACCACGCTGGGCACCAACGCGGTGGCCAAGGCGCCAGCCGACGGCTACACGCTGGGCATGGCCATCAGCGCCCTCACCATCAACCCCAGCCTGGTGGCCAACCTGCCCTACGACACGCGGCGCGACATCGTGGGCGTCTCGCAGGTGGCGCAGGCGCACTTCGGCCTCTTCGCCCATCCCTCGCTGCCCGTGAACTCCATGCCGGAGCTCATCAAGTACGCCAAGGACAACCCCGGCAAGCTCAGCTATGCGACGCCGGGCGCCGGCACCGGCACGCACCTGGCCGGCGAGATGCTGGGGCACATGGCCGACCTCAAGCTGGTGCACGTGCCCTACAAGGGCAGCGCGCCGGCCCAGCAGGACGTCATCGGCGGCCGCGTGCCGCTGCTCTTCGACGTGCTGTTCTCCTCCATGCCCTTCGTCAAGGACAACCGCCTGAAGGTGCTGGCCCTGTCCAGCCCGCAGCGGGCGGTGTCCAGTCCCGACATTCCCCTCATCGCCGAGTCTGTGCCGGGCTTCAGCGCCATGAGCCTCATCGGCGTGATCGCGCCGGCGGGCCTGCCGCCCGAGCTGCTGCGGAAGATCAGCGCCGACATCGGGCAGGCGGTGCGCTCGCCCGAGGTGACCAGCCGCATGGCCCAGCTCGGCATGGAACCCGTGGGCTCCACCTCGGATCAGTACAACGCGCTCATCGCCTCCGAGATCGACAAATGGGCCCGCGTTATCAAGACGGCGGGCATCAAGCTGGAGTAGTTGCACCATGTTGACGACCACACGCCCCCTGACCCTGCGCCCGCTGCAGCCCTTCGCCGCCGAAGCGAGCGGCATCGACCTGTCCCAGCCGCTGGATGCGGCGGCCGTGCGCGCCATCGAGGACGCGATGGACGAGCACGCCGTGCTGGTCTTTCGCGACCAGCCGCTCACGCAGCACCAGCAGATCGCCTTCGCCAAGGCCCTGGGGCCGCTGGACGTGGGCCTGCGCAAGCTGCGAAGCGGCCCGCACCGGTTCGACTACAACGAGCTGGCCGACATCTCCAACGTCACGGCCGACGGCGAGATCGCCGGCCGCCAGCACGCCAAGATCGTGAGCAACGTGGCCAACCAGCTCTGGCACAGCGACAGCTCCTTCCAGCGCCCGCGCGCCAAGTACTCCATGCTGTCCGCCGTGGTGGTGCCGAAGTTCGGCGGCGACACCGAGTTCGCCGACCTGCGCATGGCCTACGACGCGCTGCCCGACTGGCGCAAGCGCCAGATCGAGGGCCTGCGGGCCCGGCACTACGCGCTGCACTCGCGCTTCATGCTGGGCGACACCGACTACACCGAGGCGCAGAAGCAGGCCATCGAGCCGGCCTGGTGGCCGCTGGTGCAGACCGACCCGCGCTCGGGCCGCAAGATCCTCTTCGTCGGCATCCATGCCTGCGAGGTGGAGGGAATGACGCTGGCCGAAGGCCGCATGCTGATCATGGACCTGCTGGAGCACGCCACGCAGCGCGAGTTCGTCTACCGGCACGCATGGCGCGTGGGGGACCTCGTGATGTGGGACAACACCGCCACCGTCCACCGCGGCCGCTGGTACGACTTCGCCGAGCGGCGCGAGCTGCGCCGTGCCACGACCGAGGAAGTCAGCGCCTGAGCGGGCGGCCTGCGGGTCAATAGCTCCATCGGGTCCTCGGGAAACCCCAACGGGAGCCGCGCAGCGCCAGGCTGGGCCGTAACAATGGGGGCCCACAGTGACGGCCCGCCTTCGCGGCGGCCGTCGGCCCTGATCGCCGCCCGAGAACCGCCTGCATGTCCCGTCGCGCACCGATTCCGATCCTGTCCTACCACCAGACCGACGGCGCGCCGCCGGGCCGCCTTCCCCACCGCAGTTTCGTGCTGCCGCCGGCCCGCTTCGCGCGGCAGATGCGGGCCCTGCGCCGACTGGGATGGACCGGCTTGTCGATGCGCGAGCTGGAGCCCTACCTGCGCGGCGAGCGGCAGGGCAAGGTGGTGGGCATCACCCTGGACGACGGCTACCTCAACAACCTGCAGCACGCCATGCCGGTGCTGCGCGAGCTGGGATTCACCGCCACCTCCTTCGTCGTGAGCCAGCGCATCGGTGCGAGCAACGACTGGGACGCAGGCAAGGGCATTCCCGGCGTGCCCCTGATGGACGCCGTGCAGTTGCGCGCCTGGATGGACGCGGGCATGGAGGTCGGCGCCCACACCCGGCACCACGTGGACCTGCTCACCTGCGACGAGGAGCGTGCCCGCGAGGAGATCGCCGGCAGCAAGCAGGAGCTGGAGCAGCTCCTGGGCTGCGAGGTGCGCAGCTTCTGCTTTCCCTATGGCCGGTACCGTGAACCGCATGTGGAGATGGCGCGCCAGGCCGGCTTCGCCACGGCCACCACTTCCGAGAGCGAGCGCGCTGCCGAGGGATGCGACCTGCTGTGCCTGCCCCGCATCTCGGTCCTGCGCGACAGCTCGCTGCCCATGCTGCTGGCCCGGGTGGCCACGGGCTACGAGGACTGGCGGCGCAGCCTGGGGCGACAGGCCCGCCCGCTGCTTCGGTCCTGGCGGGCGCAACCGGCGCCCTGACGCGGGCGGCCGCGCCCACGCTCCTGTCCTCGTGTCCGGCCACTAGCCGGTGACCAGGCGCCTGGCGCGTCGCACCAGCGGCTTGATCGGCGCCAGCCACGGCGACTGCCGCAGCCACTGGCGCAGCCCGCCACGCGCCGCCTCCATCGCGGCGAGCGGACCGGGCCGGAACACCCAGCCCTCGGCCAGCGGCGAGGCGCAGTCGGCGAAGCTGTGCTTGTAGGCGTCGTCCCCCTTGCCCAGGTCCAGCAGCCGGTGGCCCTCCTCGGCGGCGGCGTGCGCGACCGCCATCAGCAGCTGCGCGCCGGGGGAATGGCGGGCGTGCTCGTGCGCGTACACCGGGAACCACCAGTGCCACACGGCCTCCGATCGCATGCCCAGGTGCGCCCCCACGAGCTGGTCGCCGGCAAAGAGAGCCGACAGTCTGCCGCCGAAGCCCGGCGCCTGGCAGTGCCACAGGCGCTCGGCCAGCTCGCGCGTCCAGGCCTGCGAGAAGAAGTCGGGCACGCCGGTGCGGCGGCACTGCTCGGACTTCAGCCGCAGCACCGTCTCGAACACGCGCCGGTCCTGGCTGTTGGCTTCGAAGCGCAGCGGCCCGAGCTCGCGGGCCATCTTGCGCGCCTTGCGGTCGAGCTCCGCGATGCGGCGGCCGCCGGCGGCGACGCGGGCCTGCTTCCAGGCGGCGAAGCCCCGCGAGAGGTCCAGCCCGGGCGACTCGGCCCGCCGCGTGCTTCGCTGCGGCGCCTGCGACAGCGGCAGGTGGTCGAAGGCCCAGAAAGCCAGGCCGCACGCCTTCAGCAGGGCCGCCCAGTCGATGGGCTGCCCTGGCGCGCAGATGAGTCCGTGATGGTCCGAGAGCCCGCCGCCCACCGGCTGGCCGCGGCCGCCGCGCCGCTGGTGCGGGAAGTAGCCGACGACGCCGCGTGCGTCCTCCAGCACGGCCACGCGCACGTCGTCCCGCGTGCAGGCCACCTGCTGCGTGAACTCGGGGGAGAAGTACGGGCTGGCAAGGGCGGGGTTGGACTGCTGCAGCGCGCGCCAGTGCGCCAGCGTGCCTGCATCCATCTCCAGTGCGCCCATCAGGGAAAGCTTCATCGGTTCGGCGTCCTTCGCGAGGCCTTCACGATACGTGGCTTTGCCTCGGCCGTGGGGTGATTGGCGCACCGCCTGCGCTCAGGGTCCTGCGCGCGGCACGCGGTCGCGCCACCACTTGCGCCGCTCGCTGATGCGCTCGAAGGCGAACAGGCTGCCCACCGCGCCGCCGATGGACGAGAGGCTGTCCAGCGAGCGCCAGGCCTCCAGCGCGAACGCCTGCACGACCAGGCGCTCGCTGACCTCCGCGCCTTCCTGCACCCGTGAAAGCGCGTGCATCACGTACAGGCCGAGCAGGGCCGAGATCGCGAACAGGAACTCCCAGTGCGCGAAGGACACGATGGCCCGCTCGCCGGCGCTGCCGGGCAGTGTCCAGCGCACCACGGCCGAGAGTTCGCTGGTCTTGAAGCTCTGCGCCAGCGCGCCTGCCGCGATGGGCGCCACGCCGCCGGCGATGGCCGAGACCAGGCCGATCGCCGCCAGGTAGGCCGTTCCCTGGCCCTGCGGCGCGAGCTTCAGGCCCAGGTTGCCGGTCGCCAGGCCGATGCCGCCCGTGGCCACGCCCATCACCACGTGCAGGCCGGCCAGCAGCGCGAGCTGCCAGTTCGGAAGGGACACGGCATCGACGAACACCAGCGCCAGCACGCTCGCGAAGTGCACCGGCAGCACCACGGCCAGCACGCTCTTGTTGGAGAGGCGATCCGACAGCCGCCCCCACAGGTAAAGCGTCAGGGCGTTGGCGAGCTGGCTGAGGACCCACAGCTGCGTCACCGTGCCCACCGGGTAGCCGCGCTGGCGAATGAGATAGACCGTGACGAAGGGGGCGGCCACGTTCGCGGCCACGGTCCACGCCCCCATGAAGACCAGCAGGCGACGGAAGTTGGTGTCGCGAAAGGGCGCGGCCAGGCGTTCGCCCATGCGCACCTTGGGCCCGGCGTCCTGCATCAGCGGCTCGGGCGCGCGGGCGAGGTAGGCCGAGCTCACGAAGCCTGCCAGCGCGGCCAGCACGAAGGCCAGGCCGTAGGCGTGCAGCTTGGGCTCGAAGCCGCCGTGGTCCACCAGCGCGCCCGCGGCCAAAGTGCCCACGCAGGCCAGCAGCGTGCCGAAGAAGAGGCGCCGGGCGAAGAAGTGGCCCAGCTCGCGGGGCGGAATGAGCTGGTGCAGCCAGGAGTTGACGGCGCAGGCGCCGATGGCGTTGAGCGATGCGATGAGCGCCTGCGCGGCCACCAGCAGGGCCAGCGCCAGCGGCAGCGAGGGCAGGAAGGGCAGCACCGCCATCGCCAGCACGACGCATCGCGCCAGGGTGACGCTCACCACGCCGATGGCACGGCGCTGTCGCAGCCGCTCGATCAACAGCGTGGCCGGCAGCTGCAGCGCCTGGGCCATGAAGGGAATGGCCGCGAGCACGCCCACCATCAGCGGCTGCGCGCCGAGCGCGAGCGCGAAGGCGGTGAGGATCACGCCGCCCGCGAAGGCACCGGACAGGCTGGCCCAAGCCAGGTCCTGCACCAGGGCGCGCTGCCCGGCCGCGAGTTCGGCCGGCGAGATCGAGGGCGCCGGGGCCAGCACGGTCACCACGCTCAGGGGTCTCCGCTTGCTTCACCACCCGCGCGGGCGTGGCGTGTTCACAGGCGCAAGACCGTAGCAGACGCCCCCGCGCCGAGGGGGCCGGGGCAACCGTTGGTTGCGCTTTTCAGCCGCGGCCGGCCGCCGCGGCGAGCGCCGTCATGTTGACGATGCGCCGCACCGTGGCCGAGGGCGTGAGCACGTGCACCGGCGCCTTCGCGCCCAGGAGCAGCGGGCCGACCGTGATGCCGTGGCCGCCGGTGATCTTCAGCACGTTGAACAGGATGTTGGCCGCATCCAGCGTGGGGCAGATCAGGATGTTGGCTTCGCCGCTGAGCGTGCTGTCCATGAGGCTGGCGCGGCGGATCGTCTCCGACAGCGCGGCGTCGCCCTGCAGCTCGCCGTCGCACTCCACGTCCGGTGCCATGCGCACGAAGAGCTCGCGCGCCTGCCGCATCTTGGCGGCCGAGCCGCGCGGCGAGGAGCCATAGTTGCTGTGCGAGAGGAAGGCCACCTTGGGCGGCAGGCCGAAGCGCCGCACCTGCTCGGCAGCCATGCGCGCGATGTGCGCCAGCAGCTCGGCGTCCGGGTCCTCGTGCACGTAGGTGTCGGCGATGAAGAGCGTGCGGTCCTGCAGCATGAGGCCGTTGAGCGTGGCCAGGTCGGGCGCGCCCTCTTCACGGCCGACCACGTCGCGCACGTGCTCCAGGTGGTGGTCGAAGCGGCCCAGGAGGCCGCAGAGCATGGCGTCGGCGTCGCCCAGCACCACGCCCAGCGCGCCGATCAGCGTGTTGGAGCGGCGCACCGCCGACTTGGCGGCCTCGGGCGTGATGCCCTTGCGGCCCATGAGCCGGTGGTAGGTCTCCCAGTACTGGCGGAAGCGCACATCGCTCTCGGGGTTGACGCACTCCACGTCGCGCCCGAGCTTCAGGCGCAGGCCCGCCTTTGTGATGCGCGCCTCGATGACTGCCGGGCGGCCGATGAGGATGGGCTGCGCGAGCTGCTCGTCCAGCGCGAGCTGGGCCGCGCGCAGCACGCGCTCGTCCTCGCCCTCGGCATAGGCCACGCGCTTGCGCGCGGCGGCCTTGGCCGCGATGAAGACCGGCCGCATGATCATCCCGGTCTGGTAGACGAAGCGCGTGAGGCTCTGCGTGTACGCCTCGTAGTCGGCGATGGGGCGGGTCGCCACGCCCGATTCCTCCGCGGCCCGCGCCACGGCCGGCGCGATGCGCAGGATCAGGCGCGAGTCGAAGGGCGTGGGGATGATGTAGTCGGGGCCGAAGGCCAGTTCGGTGCCGGCGTAGGCGTTGGCCACTTCCTCGCTGATGTCGGCCTTGGCCAGCGCGGCGATTTCGCGCACGCAGGCGAGCTTCATGGCCTCGGTGATCTTGGTTGCGCCGCAGTCCAGCGCCCCCCGGAAGATGAAGGGGAAGCACAGGACGTTGTTGACCTGGTTGGGGTAATCCGAGCGGCCGGTGGCGATGATGCAGTCGGGCCGCGCCTGGCGCGCCAGCTCGGGCCGGATCTCCGGCTCGGGGTTGGCCAGTGCCAGGATGATCGGCTTGTCCGCCATGGTCTGGACCATCTCGGGCGTGAGCACGCCGGCGGTGGAGCAGCCGAGGAACACGTCGGCTCCCTGCACCACGTCGGCCAGCGTGCGGGCGGAGGTGTCCTGCGCGTACGCGGCCTTGGACTCGTCGTAGCCGCCGGGGCGGCCCTGGTACACCACGCCCTTGGAATCGACCATGTAGATGTTGCGCTTGGACACACCCAGGCCCACCATCAGGTCCAGGCAGGCGATGGCCGCCGCGCCGGCACCGGAGGAGACCAGCTTCACCTCGCCGATGCGCTTGCCCACCAGCTCCAGGCCGTTGAGCAGCGCGGCGCAGGAGATGATGGCCGTGCCGTGCTGGTCGTCGTGGAACACGGGGATGTTCAGCCGCTCGCGCAGCTTGCGCTCGATGTAGAAGCACTCCGGCGCCTTGATGTCCTCCAGGTTCACGCCGCCCAGCGTGGGCTCCAGCGCCGCCACGATGTCCACCAGCTTGTCGGGGTCGCGCTCGGCCAGCTCGATGTCGAACACGTCGATGCCGGCGAACTTCTTGAACAGGCACCCCTTGCCTTCCATCACCGGCTTGCCCGCCAGCGGCCCGATGTCGCCCAGGCCCAGCACGGCCGTGCCGTTGGTCACCACGCCCACCAGGTTGCCGCGCGCCGTGTACTCGGCCGCGAGCGACGGGTCGGCCTGGATGTCCAGGCAGGGGTAGGCCACGCCGGGCGAGTAGGCCAGCGACAGGTCGCGCTGGTTGGACAGGGGCTTGGTGGGCGTCACCGAAATCTTGCCGCGCCCGGGGCTGCGGTGGTATTCGCGTGCGGCATCGCGCAGGGCCAGTTCGGCCTGGCTGCTGGGTTCTTTCATGGCGTCCTTTCCGCGCCGCGGTGGCGGCGCCTGTCTCCGGTGGAATCGACAGCATAGCGGGGGCCGCATGCGCGGCGCACCCTCGGAATCACCATGCGCCGCACCGATGCGGCAGGCGCTGCCGTCGGGGAACGTGGGTGCGCAGGCAGGGGCGCGGCCCCCGGCATCAGGCGCGCGCCCGAGGCAGGACCTGGCCGGCCGTCTCCAGGCGCACACGCAGCACGGTGCCATGGGTGGAATCGGTGCAGTACAGCGTCCTGTGGCCTTCGCCGCCGAAGGCGACGTTGGTCAGGGAGGCGCCGCGCGGCCCTTGCACCACTTGCTCCGGCTCCGCATACCGGTTCAGCACCCACACGACGCCGAGGCCGGGATTGGCGACCAGCAGGCGCCCGTCGGCATCCATCGCCAGGCCATCCGGGCCGCTGGGTCCCTGCGAGGTGAAGAACTGCCCCGCCTTGGACACGCTGCCGTCGGCCAGGAGCGGCATCCGCCAGACGCAATTGCCGCGCGTGGCCGCGACGAAGAGGAAGCGTTCGTCCGTCGACAGCACGATGCCGTTCGGACTCGGCACGTTGGACAGCAGCAGGTCGAGGCGGCCCTCGGTGCCCAGGCGATAGACCCGGCCCGTGGGATCGTGCAGGCCGGTCTGGCCCTGGTCGGTGAAGTACAGGTTGCCGCGCGAGTCGAACACCAGGTCGTTGAGGCCCTTGAAGCGCTCGCTGTTGCGGCGTTCGAGGAAGGGACGGACCCGTCCGCTCGACACCTCCACGACCATCAGGCCGTTCTTGTAGTCCGTGACCAGCAACTCGCCCTCGTTCATGAACTTCATGCCGTTGGGCTCGCCGTCCCACTGCGCCACGAGGTCCCAGTGGCCCTGGGGGTCGATGCGGAACACGCGGCCGAAGGGAATGTCGGTGACGAAGAGATTGCCCGCGCCATCGACCACCGGCCCTTCGAGGAAGGAGTCGACCAGCCGCCCGCCCTGGTTCACGTCGGCCCACGGGCTGCGCACCCCCGTGCGCCTGAACGCGTCCGGCATGGAGGTGAACAGCTCGAAATCGAGGAACGCAGGTGGATGGCGCAGGAACATGACGGTCACCGGGATGCTGGCACGAGCCTCATTCCTTCTTGATGTCGGCCGACTTCACCGTGGCAGCCCACTTCTCGGACTCGGCGCCGAGGTACTTGCGGAACTCCTCCGGAGTGGACGCGACCACGCGGGAGCCGAGATTGTCGAACTTGGCCTTGACTTCCGGGATGGCGAGCACTTCCTTCACGGCAACCTGCAGGCGGTTGACCACGTCAGGCGGCGTGCCGCTGGGCACGAACATGCCGTTCCACTCGTAGGTCTCGTAGCCCTTGACGGCACTTTCCGCGATGGTCGGAACGTTGGGGAAGTTGGCGTTCCGCTGGCCGGAGGTGATGGCCAGTGGCTTGACCAGGCCGTTGTTCACATGTCCCGTCAAGGCGGGCAGGTTGCCGAACCCCAGGTCCACTTCGCCGCTGACGATGGCCATCAGCCCCGGGCCGCCGCTCTTGTAGGGCACGTGCAGCATCTTGACGCCTGCGCCCTGGCTGAACAGCTCGGCGCCCATGTACTGGACCGTCCCCTGGCCACCGGAGCTGAAGGTCAGCTTGCCGGGCTTTTCCTTGCCCGCCTTGATCAGCTCCTGGAGGCTGTTGTACGGCGAGGACTTGGGAACCACGAGCAGCATGGGCGTGACCGCGACCAGGCTCACGGGGGCGAGGTCCTTCTGCGGATCGAAGGGCATCTTCTGCAGGTGCGGATTGATCGACAGCGGTGTGGCGTCGTAGAGCACCGTGTAGCCATCCGGACTGGCCTGGGCCACGGAGCTGGCGCCGATGATGCCGCTCGCACCGGCCTTGTTCACGACCACGACATTCGTGTTGAGCTTGGGTCCGAGGTGCTGGGCGATCAAACGGGCCAGTGCGTCGGCGGTTCCTCCGGGTGCATAAGGCACCACGAGGCTGATGGGCTTGTCCGGCCACGCCGCTGCGGCGGGCAGGGGGGCCAGGCTGGCAGAGGCGGCCAGGGCGGCCACGAGGACGAGCGATCGGCGGTTCATGAGGTCTCCTTCGGTTGCTTGGGTGAGGGTCAGACGGTTGCGACCGGCGTGACCGGTGATCCCACTGCGCCGGGCAGTCGCAGTGGCGGTGCGGTGAGCAGAAAGCGGTGGCGCTTGCGGGCGCGCAGCCACTGGGCGAGTTCGGTCAGGTACCAGAGCTCCCCGAGTGGAATGCCGTTCTTGAAGAGGCAGTGTTCATGCAGTGGCAGGCGGGGCCGCCTGATGCCTGCGTGGGCGCGCACGGAGGGAACGACGAGTTCGACCGCCGGGTTGTCCGCGATGAGGCTGGCCAGGCGCACGTCCACGATCCATTGCAGCAGCCGCGCATCGTTGCCGTCGAGCCCGCTGCCGGTCTCGTGCAGGTAGGCGACATCGGGCTGGCGGTTCATGGACAGCAGCGTGTCCGCGAAACCGGTATGGATGCACACGAGGTCGCCGCATTCGACCTGGATGCCGTCGGCCTCCAGGATGCGCATCAGCGCGTCGTAGCCGACCGCCTCGCGGCGCCGCCCGATGTGGTGGGCAAGGTCGACCAGCACGGCGCGGCCCTGCACGCCGTGTTCGGCGATGTGCTCGATGCCCAGTGCGTCGGCGCGCGGCTGCGGGTAGTGCGCGAAGGTGCCGGCCGCGGCGGCATCCGCGCGCGCCGGAAGAATGTCCGAGCCCGCGCGAAAGCCGTTGTAGAAGACCATCTCCGCGACCCCGTCGCCGTCCGCGTCGAACCGGCTGCCCATGTGCGCCAGGCTGTCCCACTGCGTGGAGTACTGCAGGCTCATGAGGACGACGTCGTCGTTCACGACGTCGGTGAGGTCCGGGTCTTCCGAGTCGTAGCTCCAGCAGAAGCCCTGCTGGCCGGCGCTCTGGCCGTCGCGGATCACGGCAAATCGCCGTGGCGCGATGCGCCGCCGGTTCAGCGACTGGCCACCGGGAACATCCAGCGGCAGGCTGAGGCAGAACGTGCGGCCCTCCCGCACCTCAGCCACGCCCTGGAGCACCTTCTCGGGCGTGACGAGGTTGAGCCGGCCCCGCTGGTCGTCGGGACCGAACTCACCCCAATGGCTGCCCGGTGGCGCCTGTTGCCAGCGCTGAGGCATGGCGGCCTCAGGCTGCGTGCGGCTGCAGGACCTGCAGCACGTTGCGGGCCGCTCCCACGCCCATGTTGACGTAGGCGTCGCTGGTGACGCCGCCGATGTGCGGCGACAGAACGATCCTGGGCTCGCCCTGGAACGGATGCGGCACCTGCATGGGCTCGACCGCGAAGCTGTCCAGGCCGGCGGCGGCGACCTGGCCGGACCGCACGGCTTCCAGCAAGGCGGGCTCGTCGATCAGGCCGCCCCGGGCGGTGTTGACCAGCAGGACGCCCGGCTTGCAGGCCGCGAGCGTCTTCGCGTTCACGAAGCCGCGGTTCTCGCTGGTGAGGGGGCAGTGCAGCGAGATGGCGTCCGATTCACGCCAGAGCGTGTCCAGGTCGACCTGCCGGATGGAGGCCGGCAGCTGTGACGCGTACGGATCGTGGCCGATCACCCTCATGCCCATCGCATCGCACATGCGCGCCACGCGCTGGCCGATGGCACCCAGGCCCACCAGTCCGATCGTGCGGCCATGCAGCTCGATGCTCTTGTGCGTGGCCTTGTCCCAGTGGCCGGCGTGCATGCGCGCGTCCAGGATGGTGACCGACTTGGCGCAGGCCAGCAGCAGGGCCAGCGCCTGCTCGGCCACGGCTGCGGCATTGGCACCGACGGCGGCACGCACTTCGATGCCGCGCGCCGTCGCCGCAGCCTTGTCGATGGTGTCCGTGCCGCTGCCGTGCTTGGAGATCACCCGCAGCGAGGGTGCCGCGTCCATGACCTCTGCGCCCACGCTGCCGTAGCGCACGATCATGGCCACGGGGTCGTGGCGGCGGCACAGCGCCACGAGGCTCTCCGTGCTGGGGGTCTTGCCGGCGTAGACCACCTCGTAGTCCGCCAGCAGCGCGAGGGCCTGCGGCGCGAGGTCGGCCCCGGTCACGACGAGGCTGGGTCGGGTGCTCACAGGCTCTCTCCTTCCTTGAGCACGCCGGCCATGCGCAAGGCCGCGCCGAGCCAGGAGGCGCTGGTGTTGCCCTGCTTGATCTGCTCGATGCGCCGGGCCTCGTCTTCCACCTTCTTGCGCGCCACCGGAATGAGCGACGCGAGCTGCTCGCGCTCGATCACGACGATGCCGTCGGCATCGGCAAGGACGAAGTCACCGGCATGGACGGTCACGCCGCCGCAGCTGATCGGATGGCCGATGCGGCCGCCGATGTTCTTGGTCGGACCGTTCGGATTGGTTCCCACCGAGAACACGGGAAAGTCCATCTCGTCGATCTCGAGGCTGTCGCGCACCGCGCCATCGACGATGACGCCGGCGATGCCCAGCTGCTTGCAGGCGGTCATCATGATGGTCCCCATCAGCGCCGAGGTCTGGTCGGCCTTGCCGTCGATCACCAGCACGTCGCCTGGCCGGGCCAGTGCGATGGCGGCATGGATCATCAGGTTGTCGCCGGGCCGCACTTCGACCGTGAGCGCCGGACCCGCCACCGTCATCCGCGGGCGCAGCGCGCTGATGCGGCCGTGCATGGCGCCGCGGCGGCCCGCCACGTCGGCCAGGATGGCGGCCTGGAAGCCGGCGGCCTCCTGCACGAGTTCGGGGGACACGCGCTCGAACGCGCGGTTGATGTCTTGGTTCATGGGGATCTCGGGTGGATGAACGAGGGATGGAGCCGGCGCGGGGTCACTCGGCTTTGATGTTGGCGTCGCGGATGACCTTGGCCCAGGTGGCCGAGTCCGCTTTCTGGACCTTGTCCAGGTGCTGGGGGCTGCCGCCGACCAGCGTCACGCCCAGCTTGTCGCCGAGCTCGACGACCGCCGGATCGCGCAGTGCCTTGTTGACCTCCGCATTGAGCCGCTGGACCAGCGATTCGGGGCTGCGGGCCGGGAGGTACACGGCCTGCCACTGCTCGACGACGAAGTTGCTCTGGCCGGCCTCGGCCATCGTCGGCACGTCGGGGATGGCTTTGAGCCGCGCGGCCGAGGTCACGGCCAATGCCCGCAACCGGCCGCTTTGCACGTGCGGCAGGGCCGCCGCGGCGGGCGCGAACATGAACTTCACCTGCCCGCCCAGCGTGTCCTGCAGGGCGGGTGTGTCGCCCTTGTACGGCACGTGCAGGAGCTTGAGCCCGTTGCGCTGGGCAAGCAGCTCGGCCTGCATCTGCAGGATGGTTCCGTTGCCGCCCGATGCGTAGGCCACCTGGCCCGGCTGGGCCTTGGCCGCGGCGATGACGTCGGCCACCGACCTGAACGGCTGCGAGGCGGCGGTCACCAGCACGTGGGGAATGGTGCCGACCAGCGCCACCGGCTCCAGGTCACGCAGCGGCTCGTACGGCAGCTTGGCCATCAGGTGCGGCGCGATCGCCTGCGGGCCGATGGACGTGCCCAGGAGGGTGAAGCCATCGGGCGCGGCCTTGGCCACATACGCGCCGCCGATGGTGCCGGTGGCGCCCGCCTTGTTGTCCACGATCACCTTGGTGCCCAGCGAGGTGCCGATGCGCTGCGCCAGCGCCCGGCCGAGGACGTCGGTGGTTCCCCCGGCGGGGTAGGGCACCACCCAGCTGATGGTGCGATCGCCCGGCCAGTCGGGAGTGGACGCCTGCCCGAAGGCGGCGGGGGCGACGCAGGCGGCGGACAGGGCGGCCAGCAGGAGGCGGCGGGTAGGGAAGGTGAGGCGGTTCATGGTGTCAGTCCTTGGGGTCCTTGGAGGAAGGCTCGAAGTCGTAGAGGCGTTGCGGGTTGTCGACCAGCACCGCATGCAAGGTCGCAGCGTCACCCGCCCATTGCGCAAGACGCTCGATCTGGCGCGCGTCGTCGGGCATCGGCTGGTGGCCGGCCGACGCCGTGGCGTGAGGCCAGTCGCTGCCCCAGACGACACGGTTCGGCGCGACGTCCAGGAAGCTGCGGGCCAGTGCATCGAGCCCGGGGTCCTCGACCGAGCGCAGGGGGCTCACGAGGTAGCCCCCGGACAGCTTGATCCAGGCCTTTCCGTCCGACAGGAGGTCCATCGCCAGCGCGTGGGCCGGGTGCCCCGGCGCCTGTTCGGGGGTGATGCGCGCGAAGTGATCGAAGACGAGCTCGACGGGCAGGCGTCGCAGCAGGGGCGCAAGTTGCGGCAGCTGTGCGGTCGGCATCAGCAACTGCAGGTGCCAGCCCCATGCCGCGATGCGGTCCGCGATGCGGGCGATCGCCTGCGGTGCCAGCGCGGGGCCCAGGGAGAGGTTCACGCGCGCCCCGCGAACGCCTGCGACCTGCAGCCGCTCGAGTTCTTCATCGCTTTCATGGCCGTCGATCACGGCCACGCCCCGCCCCTGCGCGCCGAGTTGCGCCAGGCCGCCGAGCATGGGCGCGTTGTCGGTGCCGTAGGTCGACGGCGTCACCAGCACCGCGCGCGAGGTGCCCATGCGGGCCTGGATCTGCGCGTAGTCCGCGACCGAGGCGTCGGGCGGCTGCAGTGCCGCGCCAGGAGCTGCCGGATAGCGGCTGTCGTAGACGTGGATGTGGCAGTCGCAGGCGTCGGCGGGAGCGGCGATGCCCGCCGGACCGGCGCCGGCCGAAAACGGAAACCCCATGGCAAGCCCCGTGGCGCGAACCGGCGTCAGTCGATCTTGGCGCCGCTTTCCTTGACGACCTTCCCCCACTTGGCGAGGTCGTCGCGGATCAGCTTGCCGAACTGCTCGGGCGTTCCGGGGCTGAGTTCCAGGCCCTGGCTTTCGAGCTTGTTGCGCAGGTCGTCGGCGCGCAGCGCCTTGTTCACTTCGGCGTTGAGCTGGCTGGTGACCTCGGTCGGCAGACGGGCGGGACCCAGCACGCCGAACCAGGTGACGGCCTCGAAGCCCTTGTAGCCGGACTCGGCCACGGTGGGCACCTGGGGCAGGTCATCGGTGCGCTTGGCCGAGGTCACCGCCAAGGGACGGACCTTGCCGTTCTTGATGTAGCCGATCAGCGTCGTCACCGACGACACGTAGATCTCGACGTTGCCGCCGATCACGTCGTTCAGGCCCTGCGACGCGCCCTTGTAGGGGATGTGCGTGAGCTTCACGTTGGCTTCGCGCTGGAACAGCTCGGTGGCCAGGTGCGCCACGGTGCCGTTGCCGGAGGTCGCGTAGTTGATCGTCCCGGGCTTCGCCTTCGCCGCGGCCACGACGTCGCCCAGGGTCTGGAAGGGCGAATTGGCCGCCACCACCATCAGCAGCGGCGAACTGCCGATCAGTGCGACCGGCGTGAGGTCCTTCAGCGGGTCATAGGGCAGCTTGCTGTACAGGGCCGGATTGATCGCGAGGTTGCTGGTCTGGCCCAGCACCAGGCTGTAGCCGTCGGCGGCCGACTTGGCAACGTTGTCGATGCCGAGGTTGCCGCCGGAGCCCGGCTTGTTCTCGATGACGAAGTTCCACTTGGTGGTCCCGGTGACCTTGTTCGCAACCTCGCGGGCAATGATGTCCGTGCCGCCGCCGGCGGGAAAGGGCACCACCAGGCGAACCGGTCGGGCAGGCCAGGCCTGGGCGAAGGCGCCCATCGGAACGAGCGCGAGCAGGGCGGAAGCCGCCAAGGCGCGGCGGGTCAGAGCAGGAATACGCATGAGGTTGTCTCCATAGTGGGCGGGTGCAGGGTCGGTGCCCTCGGGAGCAACTTTAGAAGCGCATTGCGCTGCGTACAATGGCGCTTCGCACAGTGAAAGGTGTTTCATGCCGCGCAAGTCAGCAAGTCCAGCCACCGAGCCCGCGGACACCGAGCAGGCGCCCTCTGCTCGCTCCGGCGTGATCGCCGTGACGCGCGCCTTGCAGGTGTTGGAGGCCTTTCGCATCGGCGAGCGACACGTCACGCTGGCGGAGCTGAGCCGGCGAACCGGCCTGCACAACACGACGGTGCTGCGGCTGGCACGCACCCTGGCCCTGACCGGCTACATGGTCCAGCGGGAAGAGGGGGAGTGGCGCCTCGGCCCGGCGGCCGGCTGGCTGGGTGCCCGCTACCAGGCCGGCTTCGACATCAACAACGTCGTGGAGCCGACCCTGCGCGAGCTCGCCCGCAGCACGCGGGAGAGCGCCTCCTTCTACGTGCGCGAGGGCGACGAGCGGGCCTGCATTTCGCGGGTCGAGGGTCCCCAGTCCGTTCGGCACCATGTGCGCATCGGCATGCGGCTGCCGCTGGACCTGGGCGCGCCGGGGCGCGTGATCCTGGCCTTTTCAGGCGAGCCCGGGCGGATCTACGAGGCCATCCGGCGCTGCGGATTCCACCTCTCCATGGGCGAGCGCGATGCCGAAGTGTCGAGCGTCGCGGCGCCCGTGTTCGGCCTGAACTGGAGGCTGCTGGGGTCGATGTGCATCTCCGGTCCGACCTCCCGACTGACCAAGGCGCGCCTCGAAGCGCATGCACAGACGGTCATCGACGCCGCCAACCGGCTGTCCTATGCCCTGGCCGGATCGGCGTCCGAGGACACGCCGAAGGTCGTTTCCACCTGGCATCCGTGAAACGCCGGGCGACCGCCTTACGCACCCTTACCTAGTTGCGCGCGCAACCAAACGCCTAGAATGGCGCGATCCAAAGGAGACCGGATCCCATGTCATTCGCACTGTTCCGCGCCGGCAAGACGCTGCTGGCCTGCGCCACCTTCGCCCTCGCAACGGCCGCCTCAGCCCAGTCCTGGCCCAGCCGGCCGGTCGAGTGGGTCGTTCCCTACCCGGCCGGTGGCGGCACCGACGTGGTGGCCCGCACGCTCGGGCAGGCCATGTCGGCCACGCTGGGCCAGCCCCTGGTCATCGTCAACAAGCCGGGCGCGGCCACCAACATCGGCGCCGACTACGTGGCCCGCGCCAAGCCGGACGGCTACACGCTGCTGTCGGCCGACACGGCCACCCTGGCGGCCAACCCCTTCCTGTACGCCAAGCTCAGCTACAACGTGGAGAAGGACTTCGCGCCCGTGGGCCTCACCGTGCGCTTCCCCATGATCCTGGTGGTGAACCCGCAGGTGCCCGCGAGAAACCTGGAGGAGTTCCGCGCCTGGCTCAAGACCGCCGGCGAGAAGGCCAACTACGCGACCCCGGGGGCGGGCAGTCCGCACCACCTGGCCACCGAGCTCTTCGCCGACCAGATCGAATCCAGGATGACGCACGTGCCCTACCGCGGCGCGGCGCCCGCGGTGCAGGACGTGGTGGCCGGGCAGGTGCCCTTCATGTTCGTGGACACCGCGAGCGGCCAGCAGTTCATCGCGAGCGGCAAGCTGCGTCCCATCGGCATAGCGAGCCCGCGCCGCGTGAAGAACTTCGAGAGCATTCCCACGCTGGCCGAGCAGGGCCTCAAGGGCTTCGAGGCCTATGCCTGGCAGGGCCTGGTCATGCCGGCCGGCACGCCGCCGGAGGTCATCGCCAAGACCAACGCCGCGCTGCTCAAGGCGCTGGACGCCACCGAGGTGAAGGCGCGCCTGCAGGTGCTCGGCCTGGAAGCCACGCCCAGCTCGCCGGCGCAGATGGCCGAGTACGCGGCCAAGGAGCGCGCCAAGTGGGGCCCCGTGATCCGCAGCAGCGGCATCAAGGTGGACTGAGCCGCCATGCGCCCGGTCGCACCCCCCGTGCCCGAGGAGCCCGACGCGCCCACGCCGTCGCTGGACCGCACCCTGACCTGGCGCATGCACACCCTGCACAAGATCACCGACCAGGAGAGCCTGCGCCGCTATCCGCTGGAGGCGGGGCTGTCGCTCAGTGACGGACGCTGCCTCACGGCCATCGGCTCCTTCGGCCCGCTCTCCGTCAATGAGCTGGCCCAGAAGGCCAACCTGAACAAGGCCCAGGCCAGCCGGGCCGCGCAATCGCTGGTGGACCAGGGCCTGGTGAAGAAGGTCGATGCGCCGCACGACGGGCGGGGCGTCCAGCTCAGTCTCACCGCCCGCGGGCGCAAGGCCTTCGCCCGCACCATGGCGCTGGTGGAACAGCGCAATCGCGAGATCTTCGGTTGCCTGAGCCCGCGCGAGCAGGAACAGCTCGCCGCGCTGCTGGATCGCCTCATCGCCCACGTGCAGCCCCCGCCGGGCGACGAGCCCGAGCCCGAGCCCGACTGAAACGCCACGACCATGCACCAGCCCAGCGCCGAGCCGCGTCCTTCCCTCTACTACCGCTACCGGGTCCACGCGCCCTGGCTACCCGGCGCGCACGCGCCCGAGCCGCGCCACCGCGTGGCCGTCGTCGGCGCCGGCCCGGCCGGCCTGGTCACCGCGCTCAAGCTCGCGCAGCTGGGCGTGCCCAGCGTGGTGCTGAATGCAGAGCTGCAGGTGTCGCAGGGCAGTCGCGCCATCGTCTTCACGCGCCGCACCATGGAAATCCTGCACCAGCTCGGCGTGGCCGCACGCGTGCAGGAAGCGGGGCTGCCCTGGCGCTTCGGCAACTCGCACTACCGCGGGCAACGCGTGTTCCGCATGGACGCGCCGCACGGGGAGGACGAGCGCTTCTACCCCATGACCAACCTGCAGCAGCAGTACCTGGAAGAGTTCCTGCTGGACGCTTGCGCCGCGCAACCCCTCGTCGAACTGCGCTGGGGCAACCGGGTGGTGGGCGTCGAGCCGCAGCCCGACCACGTGCAGCTGCAGGTGGACACGCCCGAAGGCCCCTACCCGCTGCAGGCCGACTGGGTGGTGGCCGCCGACGGCGGCCGCTCGGGCGTGCGCAGCGCCCTGGGCCTGCAGATGGAGGGCGCCTCCTACGAGGGCCTCTTCGTCATTGCCGACCTCCGCATCGAGCTGCCCCTGCCCACCGAGCGCCTGGCCTTCTTCGACCCGGACTGGAATCCCGGCAACACCATCCTCATGCACCGCGAGCCGCAGGGCATCTGGCGGGTGGACTACCAGCTTCCCGCCGGCGAGACGCCCGAGGAGGCGCTGCGCCCCGAGTCGCTCAGGCAGCGCATCGACGCGCAGCTCGCCATGATCGGCCACGCCGGAACGCCCTGGGAAATGGACTGGTGCTCGGTCTACTCGGCGCGCACGCTCACGCTGCCCGACTACGTGCACCGCCGCGTGCTCTTCGCCGGCGACGCCGCGCACCTGCTGCCGATCTTCGGCGTGCGCGGCGCCAACACCGCCTTCCAGGACGCGCAGTCGCTGGGCTGGCACCTGGCCCTGGTGGTGCGCGGCCTCGCGGGCGAGCGGCTGCTGGCCAACTACAGCGCCGAACGCGTGGGCGCCGCGCGCGAGATCATCGAGGAGGCCGGCAAGAGCACGCGCTTCATGACGCCGCCCACGCGCGGCTTCCGGCTGCTGCGCAACGCCGTGCTCTCGCTGTCGCTCAGCGAGGAGTTCGTGCGGCCCCTCTACCACTGGCGCACCTCGCGGCCGCACGAGTACTCGCAGTCGGCCCTCAATGACCCGGGTGACGACAACACGCTGTTCCCCACCGGCCCGGGCCACGGGGCACCGCCGCGCGACGTGAAGCTCGGCCCCGATGAGCACCTGCTGGACCACCTGGGCACGGGCTTCACGCTGCTGGTCGCGGGCGCGGCGGCCTTGACCGCGCCCATCCTCGACGCGCTGGCGTCCGCCCGCGCGACGGGCATGCCGCTCACCGTGATCGCGGTGGGTGCATCCTCGCCAGTGGAGGGTGCCGACCTCGCCCTGCCCGACGCCGACGGACGCGTGCGACGCCTCTACGGGATGGAGACCGCCGGCGCCGCCTACCTGCTGCGACCCGACCAGCATGTCTGCGCGCGCTGGATCTCGCTCGACGCCACGCGCCTGGCGGCGGCCCTGCGCCACGTCGTGGCCCCGAAGGAGACGACATGACACGCCCCTCACTTTCCCAGGCGGACCTGGAGCAGGTCTACGATCGCCTGGCCGAGGCCATCGACCAGGCCGGCGCTGAACGCAGCGAGCTGTTCCTGGTCAAGCTGGCCCTGCTGAACGCACAGGCGCTGGGCGATGCCCGGCAGTTCGCGGCTCACCTCGAGGCCGCCTTGCGCGACCTCTGAACACCCAGGAGACTTGACCATGCACGCACTCAACGAAACCCACGATCCCCAGCTGCGCAGCTGGGTCGCCGCCGCCAACGCGCCCGACGCCGATTTCCCGATCCAGAACCTGCCGCTGGCGGTGTTCCGCCGTCGCGGCTCGAACGAGCCCTGGCGCGGCGGCGTGGCCATCGGCGACCGCATCGTGGACCTGGCCGCCGCGGACCGCGCGCAGGTCTTCGATGGTGCGGCCGGCGAGGCCGTGCGCGCCGGCGCGCAGGACTCGCTGAACGCCCTCATGGCGCTTGGCGCCCCGGCCAGCAGCGCCTTGCGCCTGGCGCTCTCGCGCGCCCTGCGCGACGGCGCGGCGCAGCGCGGCGCGCTGGAGCCCTGCCTGGTGCCGCAGTCCGAGGCCGAGTACGCGCTGCCCGCGCGCATCGGCGACTACACGGACTTCTACACCTCGGTCCACCACGCCACCAACATCGGCCGCCAGTTCCGGCCCGACAACCCGCTGCTGCCCAATTACAAGTGGGTGCCCATCGGCTACCACGGCCGCGCGTCCAGCGTCATGGCCTCGCCGCACAGCTTCCGCCGCCCGCAAGGCCAGTCCATGGCGCCGGGCGCCACGCAGCCGCAGCTGGGCCCGAGCAAGCGCCTGGACATCGAGCTGGAGCTGGGCATCTTCATCGGCGCCGGCAACGCGGCGGGCGAGCCCATCGCCATCACCGAGGCCGAGGAGCACGTCTTCGGCATCTGCCTGCTCAACGACTGGTCGGCCCGCGACATCCAGGCCTGGGAATACCAGCCCCTGGGCCCCTTCCTGTCCAAGAACTTCGCCACCACCATCTCGCCCTGGATCGTGACGCTGGAGGCCCTCGCGCCCTACCGCATGCCGCTGGATCGCCCGGCCGGCGACCCGCAGCCCCTGCCCTACCTGGACACGCCGGCCAATCGCGAGTCCGGCGCCTTCGACATCCAGCTGCAGGTGGAGCTGCAGACCCCGCGCATGCGCGAGACCGGCCAGCCCGGCGCGCAACTGTGCCGCACCAGCTACCGCCACGCCTACTGGACCGTGGCGCAGATGGTCACGCACCACACCGTCAATGGGTGCAACCTGCAACCGGGCGACCTGTTCGGCTCCGGCACGCTGTCGGGTCCCACGCCGGGCGAGGCTGGTGCGTTGGCCGAGCTGACCGAAGGCGGCAAGAAGCCGGTGCAGCTGCCCGGCGGTGAAACCCGCAGCTTCCTGGAAGACGGGGACACCGTGGTGCTGCGCGGCTGGTGCGAGAAGCCCGGTGCGGCGCGCATCGGCTTCGGCGAGTGCGTGGGAACGGTGCTGCCGGCCAGGACCTGAAGGGGGAGCATGGTGCGGGACAATCCGCGCCGGTGTCCGACTCCCTCCTGAGCTATCGCCCTTTCGTCCAGCTGCTCGCGGCGCGCGTGCTCGCGGGCGCCGCCACGCAGATGACCATGGTGGCGGCGGCCTGGCAGATGTACCAGCTCACCGGCAGCGCGCTGGACCTCGGGCTGGTGGGCCTGCTGCAGTTCCTGCCCGTGCTGGTCTTCACGCTCCCGGCCGGGCACGTGGCCGACCGCTACCACCGGGCGCGCGTCATCGCCGCGGCGCAGTCCCTGCTGCTCGCCGCTGCCGCGGTGCTGTTGGCGGCCAGTGCCGGCGGCGCGCTGTCGCGCGAGCTGCTGTTCGGCGTGTCCGTGCTGCTGGGGACGGCGCGCACCTTCCAGGCCCCGGCGCAGCAGTCCATGGTGCCGAGCCTGGTGCCGCCTTCCCTGCTCGCGCGTGCCATGGCCATGAGCTCGGGCGGCAACCAGGTCGCGGTGATCGGCGGGCCGGCCCTGGCCGGGCTGCTGTTTCTCGGCAGCGGAACGGCCGTGTACGCGCTGGCGGCGCTGATGCTGCTGGGCGCGATGGTCGCGGTGCTGCGGCTGCAGGACCGCCGCGTGGTCTCGACCGACCCGCCGACGCTGCACGCCATGCTGGCCGGCGTGCGTTTCGTGTGGCAACGCAAGACGCTGCTGGGCGCCGTGTCGCTGGACCTCATGGCCGTGCTGTTCGGCGGCGCCACCGCGCTGCTGCCCATCTTCGCGCAGGACGTGCTGCACGTCGGGCCCGCGGGCCTGGGCGCGCTGCGTTCGGCGCCGGCCGTGGGCGCGCTGCTCGTCTCGCTGGCACTCGCGCGTTTTCCGATCCGCGTGCGCGTGGGGCGCTGGCTGCTGCTGTCGGTCGCGGCCTATGGCGTGTGCATGCTGGTCTTCGGCCTGTCGACCACGTTCTGGCTCTCCCTGCTCGCACTGGCCCTCTCGGGCGGCTTCGACATGGTGAGCGTGGTGGTCCGCCAGACCCTGGTGCAGATGGACACGCCCGATGCCATGCGCGGACGCGTGGGCGCGGTCAACTCCATGTTCATCGGCGCCAGCAACCAGCTCGGCGAATTCGAGTCCGGCGTGACGGCGGCCCTGCTGGGCGCGGTCGGCTCGGTGGTGCTCGGCGGCGTGGCGACGCTGGCCATCGTGGCCGCCTGGAGCCGGCTGTTTCCCGGCCTGGCGCAGCGGCAGCGCTTCGAGGAGGGGGGCTGAAGGCAGGGGCGGCGGCCTTGCGCCGGCAGCCCTCGGGCGATGGATTTACCATCCCGGTTTCCCCCGAGTCCCTCCGAGCGAGACAACGCATGACCTACCCCAACACCCAGCTCTTCATCGATGGCCAGTGGCAGGACCCCGCCGAGGGTCGCAGCCTGCCCGTGTTCAACCCCGCCACCGGCCAGGAGATCGGCCGCGTCGCGCATGCCACCAAGGTGGACCTGGACAAGGCCCTGGCTGCCGCGCAGAAGGGCTTCGAGACCTGGCGCGACATGACCGCCGCCGAGCGCAGCAAGATCATGCGCAAGGCCGCCGGCTTCATGCGCGAGCGGGCCGAGGCCATCGGCCGCCTCATCACGCAGGAGCAGGGCAAGCCGCTGGTCGAAGCCAAGGGCGAGGCCCTGGCAGCGGCCGACATCATCGAGTGGTTTGCCGAAGAGGGTTTCCGCGTGTACGGGCGCATCGTGCCCTCGCGCCACAACATCGCCATCCGCCAGATGGTGCTGAAGGACCCCGTGGGCCCGGTGGCCGCCTTCACGCCCTGGAACTTCCCCATCAACCAGGTGGTGCGCAAGGTCGGCGCCGCGCTGGCGGCGGGCTGCTCCATGCTGGTGAAGGCGCCGGAGGAGACGCCGGCCGGTCCGGCCGCGCTGATCCAGGCCTTCGCCGACGCCGGCATTCCGCCCGGCGTGCTGGGCCTGGTGTATGGCAACCCGGCGGAGATCTCCAGCTACCTCATTCCGCACCCCACCATCCGCAAGATCACCTTCACCGGCTCCACGCCAGTGGGCAAGCAGCTGGCAGCCATGGCCGGCCAGCACATGAAGCGCGTGACCATGGAGCTGGGCGGCCATGCGCCGGTGATCGTCTGCGAGGACGCCGACATCGCCCTGGCGGTGAAATCCGCCGGCGCGGCCAAGTTCCGCAATGCCGGCCAGGTCTGCATTTCCCCCACGCGCTTCCTGGTGCACGAGAGCGTGCGCGACGAGTTCGCGCAGGCGCTGGCCCAGCATGCGCAGGGCCTGAAGGTGGGCGACGGCCTGGCCGAGGGCACGCAGATGGGGCCGCTGGCCAACCCGCGCCGCCTCACGGCGATGGCCGAGTTCACGCAGGACGCGGTGGAGCGTGGCGCCAAGGTGCTGGCCGGCGGTGAGCGCATCGGCAAGGACGGCAACTTCTGGCAGCCCACCATCCTGCAGGACGTGCCGCTGGAGGCGCGCATCTTCAACGACGAGCCCTTCGGCCCCCTGGCCGCCATCCGCAGCTTCAGCCGGCTGGAAGACGCCATCGCCGAATCCAACCGCCTGCCCTACGGCCTGGCCGGCTACGCCTTCACCCGCTCGCTCAAGAACGCCGACCTGCTGTCGCGCCGGGTGGAAGTGGGCATGCTGTGGATCAACATGCCGGCCCTGCCCTCGGCCGAGATGCCCTTCGGTGGCGTCAAGGATTCCGGCTACGGCTCCGAAGGCGGGCCGGAGGCGCTGGAGGCCTACCTCAACGCGCGTGCCGTCTCCGTCATGAACGTCTGACGGCCTCTCCTTCCCCCTCTGGGGGAAGGCCGGGATGGGGGCCACGCCCGAAGTGGCGTTGTCGACGCGCCAGCCCCCGCCCCAGCCCTCCCCCAGCGGGGGAGGGGGTGTTCATCCGAGCACGAGCTTCGCCGCCCAGGCGTACAGCGGAATCCCCAGCAGCAGGTTCAGCGGGAAGGTGATTCCCAGCGACAGCCCGAAGTACAGCGAAGGGTTGGCTTCCGGCACCGCCTGGCGCAGCACGGCCGGCACCACGATGTACGAGGCGCTGGCCGACAGCACCATGAGGATGGCCGCGTCGCCGGCCGGCATGCCCAGCAGCGTGGCCAGCGCGAGCGCCAGCGCCGCATGCACCAGCGGGCCACCGATGGCATAGGCCACCAGCACCGGCGAGCTCTGGCGCGCGGTGGAGAAGTTGCGCGCCACGAGCAGGCCCATGTCCAGCAGGAAGAAGGCCAGCATGCCCTTGAACAGGTCGCCGGAGAAGGGCTGCATCACGGCCTTGCCGGCGTCCCCGCTCAGCCAGCCGATGGCCATGGCGCCCAGCAGGAGCAGTTGGGCGCCGTCGGTGAAGGACTCGTGCAGGATCTTGCCCAGTGGCGTGCGCGAGCCGCCCCCGCCGACCAGCGCCGCCGTGCCGCCACCGGCGACCACCAGCGCGGGTGCGGCCTGGCGCTGGCGCAGCGAGTTCGCCAGCAGCACGGCCATGATGATGGCCGGCGACTCCATCAGCACCATGGCCGCCGTCATGTGACCGCCCGGCGCCATGCCCTGCGCCTCCAGCACCTGCATGGCCGTCACGAAGGTCACCGCGCTCACCGAACCGTAGGACGCCGCCACCGCGGCCGCGTCGAAGGGAGCGACGTGGCGGCGCAGGAAGGCGTAGCCCAGCGCCGGAACGAGGAAGGCCATGAACACCGCCGCGGCCAGGCTCAGGGCCACGCCCGCGCTCAGCCCGGTCGCGGCCAGGGCGAAGCCGCCCTTCAGGCCCAGGGCCATGAGCAGGTAGAGCGACAGGAACTTGGCGATGGCCGGCGGGATTTCGAGGTTGGAGCGCAGCGCGCCGGCGAGGACTCCGACCAGGAAGAAGAGCAGGGCCGGATCGAGAAGGGTGGACATGATGAGTTCTCCTGCCCGGCATCGTAGGGGTTGACCCTGATTCCGTAAAATCGATTGTCAACCGTCAATCCATAGAGGATTCTCGATGAACATCACCTTTCGCCAGTTGCGCCTCTTCCTGGCCTTGGCCGAGACGGGCAGCGTGAGCGGCGCGGCCCGCGCGCTGCACGTGACCCAGCCCACCGCGTCCATGCAGCTGCGCGAGGTCACGCAGGCCCTGGGCGTGCCGCTGTACGAGGTGATCGCCCGCCGCGTGCACCTGACCGAGGCGGGACGCGAGCTGGCCCGCACGGCGCGCGCCATCGCGGGCGAGTGGGACGCGCTGGAGCAGCGCATCGACGGCCTCAAGGGGCTCACGCGCGGGCGGCTGCGAGTGGCCCTGGTGAGCACGGCCAAGTACTTCGTGCCGCGGCTGCTGGGGAGCTTCTGCAGCCAGCACCCGGGCATCGACATTTCCATGGAGGTGCTGAACCGCGATGGCGTGGTCGCGCGGCTGCGGGACAACCTGGACGACCTGTACGTGATGTCGCAGCCGCCCGCGGACATGGAGCTGGCCGACCAGGTGTTCATGCCCAACCCGCTCGTGCTGATCGCCGCGGCGGACCACCGGTTCGCGCGGCGCAAGCGGCTCCAGCTGGCAGACCTGGCCGCCGAGCGCTTCATCCTGCGCGAGCCGGGCTCGGGAACGCGCATGACCACCGACACCGCCTTCGCGCGCCTGCGCTTCCGGCCCGACCGGCGCCTGGAGCTGGGCAGCAACGAGGCGATCCGCGAGGCCGTGGCCGGTGGCCTGGGCGTGGCGGTGCTGTCGGTCCACGCATTGCCCGAAGCGGGCGCCGGGAGCGCCGGCGTGCAGGTGCTGGACGTGCGGGGCTTTCCGCTGCCATCGAGCTGGCACATGGTGCATCCGCGCGGCAAGCAGCTGTCGCCCATCGCGCAGGTGTTCCAGGCCCACCTGCTGGAGGCGGGGAAGCGGGCGCCGGCCGGTCGGGCCCTTGTCGGCGGTCACTGACAGGCACGAGCGGTCCGCACCGAAAGCCGGACCGCCCGGCCCAGGTCAGCATGGGCCATGGCGGCCGCGTCGCCGCGCAAGGAGTACGAGCATGTGTCCTGACGACACCACCCCGGATCCCCGCACCATGACCCGCTCGGGCGACGAGCCCGAATTCGTGCAGCCCCGCTCCGATGTCCATCCGGATGCCCCCCACAAGCCCGCCCCGCCGCGCCCGGGCGCGCGCGAGATGGCGCAGCGCCCCGGCCTGCCGGAGCATCCGGAGCACACGGCCGCCGATGTCGAGGACGAGGAAGCCGACCCCGTGGGCGGTGACAAGCCCTCGCTGGGTGACCGCTTCAAGTCGGATTCGGAGCTGCAGCGTGGTTGACATCGTCCTCTCGCCCTCGGACGTTCCGACGCCGGAGCCGGTGCCGCCGCACACCGACCAGCCGATCACGCCGAACCAGCCGCCCGCACCCTCGCCCCCGCCCGAGGTGCCCCCCAGCGAAGGCACGCCGCCCCCGCCGCCGGTCAAGTTGCCGGGGCAGCCGGGGGCGCCGGAGAGAGTAGGGAGTTGAATCAGGGCTCGAAGAGGGCGCAAGAGGCATGAAGCGGAAGCCTCAACTCCGTTCGCGCCCCAACCGTTCGGGCTGAGCTTGTCGAAGCCCATCGCGCGAGACTCATCACGCGAGCCCTTCGACAGGCTCAGGGCGAACGGATGTGTTCGCTCGGGAATGTCACTCCGTGGGGCCTCGGCCGCGGTAAATGAACGCAAGCGAACCAGCGCTCCGAAGCGTGTGCGTTCCCCGGGCCTTCTAGGCCCGCCATCAGTCCCTCGTCACCCGCAGCAGCTCCTCGCGTGAGGTGATGCCCTCGCGAACCAGGCGCTCGCCGTCGTCGCGCATGAGCGTCATGCCGGCGGCGAGGGCCGCTTCGCGGATCTCCGCTTCGGCCGCGTGGCGGTGGATCTGGTCGCGGATCTGCTCGTCGGCGATCATCAGCTCGAACACGCCCGTTCGCCCCTGGTAGCCGGTCTGGCCGCAGGCGCTGCAGCCCTTGCCGCCGCACTGCGCACAGAGCTTGCGCACCAGGCGCTGCGCCAGCACGCCCAGCAGGGAGGAGCTGAGGAGGAAGGGCTCGATGCCCATGTCGGTCAGGCGCGTGACGGCGCTCACCGCGTCGTTGGTGTGCAGCGTGGCCAGCACCAGGTGGCCGGTGAGCGAGGCCTGGATGGCGATCTGCGCGGTCTCGTGGTCGCGGATCTCGCCGATCATGATGACGTCCGGGTCCTGGCGCAGGATGGCGCGCAGCGCCTTGGCGAAGTCCAGGTCGATCTTGGCGTTGACCTGCGTCTGGCCGATGCCCGAGAGCTCGTACTCGATCGGGTCCTCCACCGTCATGATGTTGCTGCTGTTGGCATCCAGCCGGGACAGCGCCGCATAGAGCGTGGTGGTCTTGCCCGAGCCGGTCGGGCCGGTGACCAGGATGATGCCGTGCGGCTGGGTGATGAGGCCCAGGAAGCGCCGCAGCGTGTCGCCGGTCATGCCCACGCTCTCCAGGCTCAGCTTGCTTTCCGTCTTGTCCAGCAGGCGCAGCACGGCGCGCTCGCCATGGGCGCTGGGCAAGGTGGACACGCGCACGTCCACCGCGCGCGTGCCGATGCGAAGGCTGATGCGCCCGTCCTGCGGCAGGCGTTTCTCGGAGATGTCCAGGTCGGACATGATCTTCAAGCGCGAGATCAGGGCCGCATGCAGGGCGCGATTGGGCTGCACCACTTCGCGCAGCGTGCCGTCGACCCGGAAGCGCACCGAGGAGTGGCGCTCGTAGGGCTCGATGTGGATGTCGCTCGCGCCGTCCCGCGCCGCCTGCGTGAGCAGGGCGTTGAGCATGCGGATGATGGGCGCGTCGTCGCTGGTCTCCAACAGGTCTTCCACCGCGGGCAGCTCCTGCATCATGCGCGAGAGGTCGGCGTCGTTCTCGACCTCGCTGACCACCAGCGCCGCGCTCGACTCGCCCTGCGAGTAGGCGGCGCTGATGCGCTGGGCCAGTGCCTGCGCGTCCAGCTGCTGCAGCGCGCGCACGCGGAACTTGCGCATCACCTCGCCCCAGGCGCTGCCGGAGGGCGGCCCGGCATGCCAGAGGGTCAGCTGGTCGCCGTCGTCCTCCAGCAGCAGCTGGCTGCTGCGGGCGAAGGCATAGGGAAGCGGGTAACGGGGCATGGGTCTTTCAGGGGGCGATCTGCACGGGCGCCGGGCCTGTGCTCGCCGGTGGCAGCGGCTGCACCGGCACGGCCGGCACCAGCACCGGCACCGGCGCAGGGACGGCAGGCTGGGCTGGAGCGCCGGGCGTCGAGGAAGTTCCCGGCGCGGGCACGACGGGAACCACCGGGACGACGGGAACGACCGGCACCACGGCCGGGGTCGAGACGGCCGGCGTCACCCCGCGGCCGACCGGGACCTCGCCGGACGAAGGCGGCAGCGCCGGCGTGGGCACCGAGGGCGCCGAGGGCGTGGCGGGAATGAAGGGCCCGGCCGGCGTGCCGGGCGGCATCGGGATGGCCGGCGGCATGACCGGCGAGGCGTTGATCGGCACCACTGCGCTGGGCGCGGGCTGCGCGGCCTGCTGGTTCATGCGCATGAGCTCGTAGCGGTCCAGCGAAATGCTGGTGGTGGTGCTGTTGTCGCGAAGCACCACGGGGCGCAGGAAGACCATGAGGTTGGTCTTGCGGCGGCTGCGCGCCTCGCTCTTGAAGAGGCGGCCGAAGACCGGCACGTCGCCCACGCCCGGCACCTTCTGCTCGTTGCCGGAATATTCGTCCTGCAGCAGGCCGCCGAGCACGACGATGCCGCCGTCGTCCACCACCACGTTCGACTCGATGGAGCGCTTGTTGGTGATGAGGCCGGTGGCGGAGTTGATGGAGCCGGGCTGGACGCTGGAGACCTCCTGGTAGATCTGCATCTTCACCGTGCCGTTCTCGCTGATCTGCGGCCGCACGCGCAGGGTCAGGCCCACGTCCTTGCGCTCGATGGTCTGGAAGGGGTTCACGGTGCCGCCGGTGCCGGTGTTGGCGTTGGTGAACTGGCCGGTGACGAAGGGGACGTTCTGGCCGATGACGATGCGCGCTTCCTCGTTGTCCAGCGTCAGCAGGTTGGGCGTCGACAGCACGTTGCCTTCGGCGTTCGTCTCCAGGAACCGGGCCAGCGCCGCGAGCACGTAGCGGCCGTCGATGTTGCGGATGATGCCCAGGTTGATGCCCGCCGAAGGCAGGGTGTTTCCGGCCGCCGCGCCGGCCTGCAGGCCGATGATGTTGGCGCCGCCGACGCTGAAGTTGGTGCCGGCCACGCCGAACACGTTGTTGTTCACGTTGCCGAAGATGTTCTGCCACTGGATGCCGAATTCCGCAGCCTTGTCCGCGTTCACTTCGGCGATGAGGCTCTCCACGTAGACCTGCGCACGGCGCTGGTCGAGCTGGTCGATGACCGCGCGCAGCTGGCGGTACACCGGTTCGGGGGCGGTGATGATCAGCGCGTTGCTGGCCGGGTCGGCCTGGATCTGGCCGCCGGTGGCCGGCTGTGCGATGGGTTGCAGCGCGCCCAGCGCCGGCGTGGCCCCAGCCGCGCCGACGCCGCCAGCGACGCCGCCGGCGAAGTTCTGCGCGGGTGGTGCCACCGGCCCCGCGCCCGGCGCCGTTCCCACGGCGCCGGTGTTGGCCGTGGCCGCGGGGATGCCCGCCAGCGCCGCCCGAAGAATGACCGCCAGCCGCGTGGCCTCGGCGTTGCGCAGGTAGACCACGTGGATGTTGCCGCTGGCCTGGTCGCTCACCGGCTGGTCCAGCCGCTCGACGATGTTGCGCACCAGGTTCATGCGCGCCGGGTTGGCCGCGCGCACGATCAGGGAATTGCTGCGCGGCTCCGGGACCACCACCGTCGCGGCGCCGGCGGCGCCGCCCGCGGCAGGTGGCTGGCCGGGTGCGGCGGCGGCGCCGGCGCCGGCTTCCAGCAGGCGCTGCACCACCGGGGCCAGGTCGCTGGGCAGGGCGTGCTTGAGCGGGATGACTTCCACGTTGGTGCCGCTGGGCACGTCCAGCGCCGAGACGATGCGGGCGATGCGCTGCAGGTTGTCCGCGTAGTCGGTGATGACCAGGGAGTTGGTCCCCGGGTTCACGTTGATGGTGTTGTTGGGGCTGATCAGGGGCCGCAGCACCGGCACCAGGTTGCTGGCCGGCTCGTAGTTGAGGCGGAAGATCTGCGTGACGATCTGGTTGCCCGCCGGCGGCTCGTCCACCGACACGGGCGCCGCCTGCAGCTTGGCGTCGGCCTCGGGCACCACCTTGAGCAGGCCCGCCGAATCGACCACGGTGAAGCCCGACAGCCGCAGGGCCGCCAGGAACTGGTTCCAGGCGCGCTGCGGGCTGACCGGCTGCTCGGTGGACAGCGACATGGTGCCGCGCACGCGCGGGTCCACCACGATGTTGCGATTGAGGATGGCCGCCATGGTGCGCGCCACCGCCTCGATCTCGGCGTTGGTGAAATTGAGCGTCACCGGTTCGGGCGCCGCCTGGCGCCGCGTCTGGGCGTCGGCCGGGACCGTGGTTCCGGCGAGAACGCCCGCCACGGCGACAAAGACGAGGGCAGTGCGGAAGGACGACATGACTTCAACCTATGGTGATGACGGACCGCGCGCCGTTGCGCCGGCCGATGATGTTGAGAAGGTTGGCGAGCGCCGCCTCGCGCTCCGGCGCGGCGCTCGCCTCGCCCGTGAAGCGCAGGCGCGAGCCCACCCACTGGCCGCTGCCGGTGAGTTGCAGCGGGCTTTCCGGCAAGGTGTTCAGGTGCAGCGAGGGCGTGGGCCCGCCGCTGACGGTGATGCGATAGCTGCCCATGGGGCGCAGCGTGGTCAGGCGCGAGGCCAGGCCCAGGGCGTCCAGGTGTGCCTGCCCGGCCAGCTGCGTGCGTCCGCGCGTCCATTCGAGCCGCAGGCCCTGCGTGCTCAGACGCAGGTCGCCTTCGAGCTGCAGCGTGTTCCAGGGCGTGCCCAGGCCCGCCAGCAGGCCGGCCGGCCAGCGTGAGGGCAGGCCGTCCCGCACCGCGAGGGCGAAGCCGCCCCAGCGCGGCTGCACGCCCACGACGAGCGGCTCGTCGGTGCAGCACGGGGAGCTCAGTTCCAGCTGCGCGCCGCCGGGCGCGGGCCGCAGCGTCCAGTGCAGGCGCGAAGGCAGGCTTGCCGCGTCGCGGCTTCCGGCGCCGCCCGTGAGCACCAGCCGGCCGGAGCCGTTCCAGACGGTGCCGCGCGGGTTCTCCAGCAGGAACTGGCCGCCGGTGGCGCGGGCCAGCGCGTCGGCCATCCAGCGCGCCGGTGCGAAGAGGACCAGGGCGACGACGAGGCCGCAGAGGGCGCCCACGAAGGCCCAGGCCCAGGGGGCGGGCGGCGTGGGCACGGCGGCGGCGAGGGGGCGGGCCATGGTGGCAGCGTCCTCAGCGCGGCGGCAGGCTCACCACCAGCGTGCCGTCCCAGGCGCCGGCGGCATTGCGGGTCAGGCGGGCCTCGGCCGGGAGGGCGCGGGCGTTGACGCGCGCCTGCGTGAACCACTGGGCCAGGGCACCGGCGGGCGTGCCGCTCAAGGTCAGCGTGGCGCGGTCGCCGGCCACCACCAGGCGGGCGGTGTTCCCGAGCTGGTCGCGCGTGGCCGCCTCGAGCGCCCGCACCGACTCCTCGTGGCCCTGGCGCGGCTCCGACTTGAGCTGCTCGGCCTGGGCCTGCAGTCCGCGCATGCGCAGGAGCTGCGCGTCCAGCGCCTGGTGGCGTGCCGCGGCGCTGCCGAGCGTGGCCAGCGCCGGGCCGATGGCCAGCCACCAGAGCAAGGCGGCGCCGACCACGGCGAGCGCGATGGCGACCAGGCGCCGCTCGCGCGGGGCCAGGCCGCTCCATCGCTGGCGCAGGGGCCCGAAGGCCGCGGTGCTGCGGGCGTTCACGAGCTGGCCTCCGGCGACAGCACCAGCAGCTCGCCTTGCATGCGGGCGGCGATGCCCTGGCGCTTCAGCTCGGGTTGGGCCGCCTGCAGTTGCGCCGGGCTCCAGCCCAGGCCGCGCACGCGCAGCTCGCTGCCGGTGAACTCGAGGCCGCTGATGCTGCGGTCGCCCGCGACCCGCGCCAGGGCGGTCAGCAGGCTTTCCAGGTCCCCCTCGAAGCGGCCGCCGGTGGCCTGACGCAGGGCGGCGACCTCACGCTCCATCTGCACCGTGGGGTTCACGACCAAGCGCACCTGGGGAAAGGTGGTGGTGAGGGTGCTGCGCACCGCGTCCTGCTTGGCGGCCAGGGCCGCGCGTTCGCGCAAGGCCCAGGCGTTCACGCCGACGACGTTGGCCAGAACCAGCAGCGCGGCGCCCCAGCGCGCGGCGCGCCACTGGCGCGCGTGCAGGAACTCGCCAGTGAGCGTGCCGACCTTCTTAAGCGCGCGCGTGCGGCCCGAGCTGGCGAATTCGAACTGCGCGAGGTCCCAGCGCGATTGCGCGGCCTGCAGCCAGCGCTGCGGCGCGGTCTGCAGCACCACCGGGCGCTGCAGCGCCGATTCGGCCAGCGAGGCGACGGCCGGTTCGGCGAAGCAGGGCGTCTGGTCGTCCAGGCCGGGGAGCAGCGCCGCGACGCCGGCAGCCAGCGGCATCACCGTGACACCGCCCGGGCCGCTGGCGAGCAGGCGCGCCTGCTCGGGCTCGCCGGAGGCGTGCAGTGCCCCCGGCTGCGCGGGGGCCACTTCGGGGACCACGCGACTGATCGGCCGGCCGGCGGCCTCCAGGGTCTGCAGGGCCGCGCGCAGCCAGGCGCGCTGGCACACCGCTACCCAGACCGGCTGGCCGGCCCGGGCCTGCGGCTCGATGGCGAAGTGAAGGCTTTCCGGTTCGTCGAGCAGCTGGTCTTCCAGCAGGCCTTCCAGCACCGAACGAAGCCTGGACGACTGCGGCCCGATGCCCTTGGGCAGTTCCACCTGGTGCCACGACAGCGCTTCGGCGGGCGCCACCGCCACGGTCTGCGCGCCGGCGCCGGTGGTCGCGGGCAGGCGCGGCGCGCTGCTGCTCGCGTGGGCGCCGGGCGTGAGGCCGTCCGTCGAAAGCACGTAGTCGAACTCGGTGTCGGCCGATGCCGTCTCCAGCGGGAGCAGGACGTAGAGAGAACTCATGGGAGTGGACCATTGTAGGGACGCAGGCCCCGTGGCTGGGGCTGCGCGCGCGCATCAGCGCTCATCGGGCGCCGTTCGCGCCGGGGGCCAGGACCGTATGGTCGCGCTGCAGCGTCCGCACGATCAGGCCGTCGCGCTGGACCAGGGACCGCTCCTGCACGACCACGTCGTCCAGGCGCAGGCGCCCGCGGATCTCGAAGAACCGGCTCGACACGCCGACCATGCCGCTGCCCAGGGCGGTCTCGCGCTGGGCGAGCACCCGGGTGGCGTCGGCCAGGGTGCGGAAGGGCCGGGCGTCGCGGGCGGCGACCAGCTGCTGGGCCTCGGCCAGCTCGACGCCATCCAGTGCGGCATAGATCACCGGGGCGCCGGCCGTGTTGAGGTTGACGGGCGTGCGTGCCGGCAGCACCGACACATGCGGCGCCAGCGCCGCGACGGTCTGGGGCGACACGCCCAGCCAGGCGAGCTGCTCGACGCGCTGCGGCATCAGCGGCGCTGCGCTGCCGCTCTCCTCCGAGGCCAGGTCCGAGGCCTGTCGCAGGTTCTCGGCCAGCAGGTCCAGCTCCGCCGCGGGCAGCCCGAGCTGCTCGAACAGGCGCCGGAAGGCGCGCAGCCCGGTCTCGGAGAGCTTGCCGCCTTCGACCAGGTTGTTGATGTTCAGGCGCGATTGCAGGTCCACGATGTCGCCGGACAGGAACACGTTCTCGGCGTCGGTGCCGGCGGTGCCGGCGTCCCGGTCGGCGGCCAGGAAGGTGGACAGGCGCGCTTCCTCCAGCGGCACGGCCCAGGGCTCGGCCAGGTGGTCCGCCCCGCCGGCGCGCGCGTCTTCGCGCAGGATGAGCCGGGCCCAGTCCAGGGCGCCGGTGAGGATCCAGCGGGCCTGGGCGCGGGCCCGCTCGGCGGCCTCCACTTCCACGCTGCGCCACTGCTGCCACAGGCCCGCCGCCGCCAGCGTCGCCACCATGGCCACGGTGAGCATGGCCGCGAGCAGGGCGGCGCCGGCCTGGCGACGAAGACGCGCGGCGCGCGTCATGACGAGCGGCCTCCGCCCTGGCCGGGGCTGGCCCAGTCCACGCTGACCTGGCCGGCCAGGGGGTGGCCGGGCGGCAGCACCAGCACCAGGCGGATGCCGTCAGGCAACGGGGGTTGCGCCCGCGCCCCGGGCTGCGCCGCGGCGGCCGCCGCAGTGGCCGGATCGACCCGCGCGGCATCGCGCGACTGCGGGTTGGTCCAGGCGCCGCCCCGGTGGTAGTAGAGCTGCCACTCCGACAGCGGGAGCACCGGCACCTCGCGCGCCCGGTCGGCATCGCCCGCGTTCTCCGCCCAGGCGCCTGCGCGCGCCCAGGCCTCCTGCACCTCGCCGCGCGTTCGCAGCGGCGGCGACTGCCAGCGCAGCCAGGTGCCGCGGCCGTTGACGTTGCGCTGGGTCCAGGCCGTCACCCGCACGCCATCGCCGGGATCGGCCGGATTGCGCCGCGTCAGCCGGAACACGCGCCCGTCCCAGTCCAGCGCCGTGAGCTGCGGCAGCTGCACCAGGGCGTCCAGGTCGGTCTTCCACTGCGCGAGGCCCACCTGCGCGGCCAGCACCTCGTCGGCCCGCTCCTGCGTCTGCGCCTGCGTGCGCACCATCCCGTCCAGCCCGCGCCAGCTCAGGATGGCCACCAGCGACAGCACGAAGAGCGCCACCAGCAGCTCGACCAGGGTGAAGCCAGTGCTTCGGGATGGCGTCATCAATATCGCCCCACCACGGTCGAAATCCGCATGAGGGACTGGCCGGCCTGCGCCACGCGCGCATCCACCCGCAGGAAGTTCGGGTTGGGCGTGGGCGCGACCTCCAGCGTGACCGCGAAGCGCTGCCCGCCCTGCTGGCATTCGGTGGCGGTCTCGCCGATGCCCGGCATCTGGCGCGCCAGGCGCACCCGGGCGAGTTCGTTTTCCGCGCACAGCTGCGCGAGCAGCATGTCCGACTGGCGCAGGGCGTTGCGGGTGAGGGCGGCCGTGGCCTGCAGGCCGGCGACGAGCGCGATCGAGACGATGCCCAGCGCCACCAGCACCTCGACCAGCGTGAAGCCACCGCACCGGAAACGCCGCGTCATGGCGCGTCCCCGCCCGCCACCCTGAAGGGGCGCACGCCTTCGGTCACCACCCGCAGGCTCCGGCCGGGGACGGCCGTGGAGCCGAGCAGCACGGACTGCGGGCCGATGATGGGTTCGGGACCGAGGACGAGCACGGGCGACCCGCCGACCTGCACGCCCTCGGACAGCCAGGTCTCGGGGAGGCTGCCCGGCAGCGCGCCCTCGAAGCGGAAACCGGTCTCTGTCGGCCGCCACACCACCGGCCGGCCGGTGCCGCGCGACTGCGCGCGTGCCGACTCGAACAGGGCTGCCAGGCGCAGGGCCTCGCGTTCCAGCTGCGTGGCGGCGGAGTCGCGCAGCGCGAAGGAAACGCCGGCGCTGCCGATGGCGATGATCGCCACCACCACCAGCAGTTCGATCATGGTGAAGCCACGCGGGCGGCGGGCCCACCCGCCCCGGCCGGCGGGCTTACTGCCAGCTGCCGACGTCCGCATTCTTGCCCTCGCCGCCGGGCTGACCGTCGGCGCCGAGGGACATCACGTCGATTTCGCCCTGGACGCCGGGGTTGAGGTACTGGTAGGGGCGGCCCCAGGGGTCGGCGGGCAGCTTCTCCAGGTAGGGCTTCCAGTTCGCCGGGGCCGGGGCAGCCGTCGGCCGGGCCACCAGCGCCTGCAGGCCCTGCTCGCCCGTGGGGTAGCGCTGGTTGTCCAGGCGGTAGAGCTTGAGTGCCTGCATCAGGTTGTTCACGTCGGTGCGGGCGGCTGTCACGCGAGCGTCGTCGGCCCGATCGAGCACATTGGGGACGATGAGGGCGGCCAGCACGCCGATGATGACCAGCACCACCATCAGCTCGATGAGGGTGAAGCCGGCCACGCGGCGGAGTCGATTGCCGAGAGACTTCATGAGGGAGGGGGGTTGGAAACGTGGCGGTCAATCATAATCGGCGCCCATGGCGGTCTCATTGCCCGGCAGCCTCGAGCCCCGTTGGGCCGTGCGCGCCACCACTTTCCTGTTGTGGACACTGGCGTTGTTCTGTGCCGCCTATTGGGTGCTGCGCGTCGTCGGAACACCTGCCGGTGCGCCCACCGCGCCGCCGGTCGTGCGCACGCCACCGCCGGCCAGCCCCGCTGCCATCGCCAGCCTGCTCGGGGCCTCCGCGGCCCCGCAGGCGGCGGCACCGGGTGCGCCCGCACCGTCCAACCTCGCCAGCCGCTTCGTGCTCACGGGCGTCGTGGCTGACCGCGCCGGGCGCGGCGCGGCGCTCATCGCGGTGGACGGTCGTCCGCCTCGGCCCTTCCTGGTGGGCAGCCGCATCGACGAAAGCCTGGTCGTGCAGGCGGTGGACGGCCGCCAGGTCATGATCGGCCAGGAGCTCGGCGGTCCGCACCTCGTGGTGCTGGAACTTCCCTCGACGCAGAAGTAGCGGGCCGCGCGCTCAGGTGCGCAGGAAAAGCCGATACACCGGGTTCTCGGTCTCGTCCACGTAGGGGTAGCCGAGCGTGCCCAGGAAGGCCTTGAACTCGCGCTCCTCCGACCGCGGCACCTGCAGGCCGACCAGGATGCGTCCGTAGTCCGCGCCCTGGTTGCGGTAGTGGAACAGGGTGATGTTCCAGCCCGGGCGCATGTGCGAGAGGAATTTCAGCAGCGCGCCGGGTCGTTCGGGAAAGATGAAGCGCAGCAGGCGTTCGTCCTGGGCCAGGGTCGAATGCCCGCCCACCATGTGGCGGATGTGTTCCTTGGCCAGTTCGTCGTGCGTGAGGTCCAGGGCCTCGAAGCCCTGGCGCGTGAAATTGGCGGCGATGCGGGCCGACTCGCCCTTGCCATGGGTGGTCAGGCCCACGAAGACGTGGGCCACCGACGCGTCGCTGATGCGGTAGTTGAACTCGGTGACGTTGCGCAGGCCCCCGGGCAGCGTGCCGATGGTCTCGCAGAAGCGCCGGAAGCTGCCCCGCTCCTCGGGGATGGTGACGGCCAGCAGGGCCTCGCGCTCCTCGCCGACCTCGGCGCGTTCGGCCACGAAGCGCAGGCGGTCGAAGTTCATGTTCGCGCCGCACAGGATGGCGGCATAGGTCTCGCCGCGCGTCTTGTGCCGCGCCACGTACTGCTTGATGGCCGCGACGGCCATGGCCCCGGCCGGCTCCACGATGCTGCGGGTGTCGATGAAGACGTCCTTGATCGCGGCGCAGACGGCGTCGGTGTCCACGCTGATGAACTCGTCCACCAGCTGCGAGGCCAGGCGGAAGGTCTCCGAGCCCACCAGCTTCACCGCCGTGCCGTCCGAGAACAGGCCGACGTCCGGCAGGGTGACGCGCTTGTGCGCGGCCACGGACTGCATCATGGCGTCCGAGTCGTCCATCTGGACCCCGATCACCTTGATCTCGGGTCGCAGGGCCTTGATGTAGCTGCCCACCCCGGCCACCAGCCCGCCGCCGCCGATGGCCACGAACACCGCGTCCAGCGGCCCCTGGTGCTGGCGCAGCAGCTCCATGCCGATGGTGCCCTGGCCGGCGATCACGTCGGGGTCGTCGAAAGGATGGACGAAGGTCAGGCCCTGCGCCCGCTCCAGCTCCATGGCGTGGCCGTGCGCGTCGGAGTAGCTGTCGCCGTGCAGCACGACCTCGCCGCCCAGTGCCTTGACCGCATCGACCTTCACCTGCGGCGTGGTCACCGGCATCACGATGACGGCCCGCGTGCCCAGGCGGTGCGCCGACAGGGCCACGCCCTGCGCATGGTTGCCGGCCGAGGCGCAGATCACGCCCTGGCGCAGTTGCTCGGGCGAGAGTTGCGCCATCTTGTTGTAGGCACCGCGCAGCTTGAAGCTGAAGACCGGCTGCTGGTCCTCGCGCTTGAGGAGGATCTTGTTGTGCAGGCGACGGCTCAGGGCCTTCGCCGGCTCCAGGGCCGATTCGACGGCCACGTCATAGACCCGCGCCGTGAGGATTTTCTTGAGGTAGTCGGCGGGCTGGAGATGCTTTTTCATGGCCCGCGGATGATATGCGGCCGCTCATCCGGCGCGCCGCGCGGGGCCGGGCGAAAAAAAGCCCCCGGACCTTGCGATCCGGAGGCTGAATCCACCAAGAGAGGTGGAGGAGACAATCGGTGCATCCGAGGGGGTGGGCCCGGGCCCGGACCCTGTCGTGATGCTTGGACGCGAGTATAAGCGTTCTGGCTGCTGCAACGCAGCAAGCAAGTGTGCGCTACGCAACAGTTTCGCCTTCGGGCGCTTGAGGAGTAACGATCGATGGAATGCACCGTGAGCTGGACCGGCGCGGCCGGGACCCGGTCCGGCATGGGTTTCGTGGCCGAGACCGGCAGTGGCCATGTGCTGGCGATGGACGGCGCGCCCGACGAGGCCAAGCCCGAGAACGGCGGACGCAACCTGGCGCCGCGGCCCATGGAGACCCTGCTCGCGGGCACGGGGGGGTGCGCCGCCTACGACGTGGTCCTGATCCTCAAGCGAGGCCGGCACGCCGTTCGCGGCTGCTCGGTCCGGCTGGAGGGCAAGCGCGCGGACACCGACCCCAAGGTCTTCCTGTCCATCCACATGCATTTCACCGTCACCGGCAAGGCGATTCCCCCGGCCGCGGTGGAGCGGGCTGTGGCCCTGAGCCACGAGAAATACTGCTCGGCCACCGCCATGCTGGCCAAGACGGCCGACATCACCACCAGCTTCGAGGTGCTGGAGGCGTAAGTGTCCAGAAGGGACGGCCGCAGCGGGCGCCCCAACCGTTCGGGCTGAGCCTGTCGAAGCCCATCGCGCGAGAGCCACGACGCGAGCCCTTCGACACGCTCAGGGCGAACGGATGTGTTTGATCGGGCATGTTTTCAGCGCGGCTTCTGTCGCGGCGAACGGATGTGAGCGATCGCGACTGCCTTTCACCGAGGCCTTCGCCACGGTGCTTCAGACGTAGTGCGCCGTCGTGGTCATCACGCGCGCGGCCAAGCGCATCAAACCGCGAACCGGCGTGGGCAGCGGCGCCCCGCCGGCCGCGAGTGCGCTTGCCGCGTGGCTGGCTTCGTCGGCCTTCATCTGCGTGACGATGGCGCGCGAGGCGAGGTCGCCCGCCGGCAGGCGGGTGAGGTGCGAATCCAGGTGGGCTTCCACCTGCCGCTCGGTCTCCACCACGAAGCCCAGGCTCAGGCGGTCGCCGAAGCGTCCGGCCACCAGCCCGAGCCCGAAGGCGCCGGCGTACCAGAGCGGATTGAGCAGCGACGGGCGGCTCCCCAGGTCGTTCAGGCGGGCACGGGTCCAGGCCAGGTGGTCGGTCTCCTCGCGGGCGGCCGATTCGAAGTGGCGCCGCAGGGCGGCGTCGCGCGTGGCGAGGGCCTGTGCGGTGTAGAGCGCCTGGGCGCAGACCTCGCCCACGTGGTTCACCCGCATCAGGGCCGCCGACTCGCGCTGCTCGGTCGGCGTGAGCGCGGCGTCCTCGAGTTGGGCGGCAGGGTTCGGGCGGGTGGCGGGCGGGCGGGCGAACAAGGTCCGCAGGGCGCTGTCGGCGGCGGCGATGAGGCTGTCCATCCGGCGCAGTGTACGGGCCGCCGGATGGCCGGCCCGCCGGGCGGGCAGGGGAAACGGAAGAGCTTCTGTCCGCGCGGATGTTGCCGGGGGGCAACGGAACCCGCTGCAAAGGGCTAAATACTTTGCTTCGGCCGGGAGGTCTCTGGTGCAATACCCCCAGCTTCCGAAACGGAGGTTGGCCCGGGGTCCGGCATGAAGCACCAATGCCAGAAGTTCCGCGAGACCGGCGCCCTTGTTTAACCTTGGAGAAACTTGCATGAAAAAGACTCTCGTCGCGCTGGCCGTCATGGCCGCCGCCGGTGCCGCTTCGGCCCAGTCGTCCGTGACCCTGTTCGGTATCGTTGACCTGGCTGTCCAGTACGGCTCGGGCTCCACCAGCGACCGTCTGCGCCTGGTCCCCAACGGCTACAACTCCAGCCGCCTGGGTTTCCGCGGCGTTGAAGACCTCGGCGGCGGCCTGCAGGCCTCCTTCTGGCTGGAAGCCGGTATCGAAGCCGACTCCGGCATCGGCCAGGCCACCAACACCAACAACCAGGCTTCCGGCGCCACCACGAACACCGGCCTGCTGTTCAACCGTCGTGCCACCCTGAGCCTGGCCGGTGGTTTCGGTGAAGTGCGCCTGGGCCGTGACTACACGCCCCAGTTCTGGAACCTGACCGTGTTCGATCCCTTCGGCACGAACGGCGTCGGCACCAACATCATCCCCAGCGCTGGCGTGACCGGCGTGCGCGCTTCCAACAGCATCGGCTACTTCCTGCCCCGCAACATCGGCGGCTTCTACGGCCAGGCACAGTACTACATGGGTGAGAACCTGGAAGGCGCTGCCACCGAAGACGACGGCACCGGCTACGGCATCCGCCTGGGCTACGCCGCAGGTCCCTTCGACGTCGCTGCCGCCTACGGCAACACCGAGTACGCCGCCGCTGACGTGACCGTCTGGAACATCGCCGGTAGCTGGAACTTCGGCATGGCCAAGCTGTTCGCCCAGTACCAGCAAGACGAAGGCGTGGCTGCTGCCGACCGTACCGGCTGGCTGATCGGCGCCACCGCTGGCGTCGGCGCCGGCGAAATCCGCGCTGCCTACTCGCAGACCGAAGTGGACACCGCTGCCAACCCCCGCAGCCGCAAGCTGGCCCTGGGCTATGTGCACAACCTGTCCAAGCGCACGGCCGTGTACACCACGATCGCTCGCGTCCGCAACGACGGCGGCGCTGCCCTGGCTCTGGGCGGTGCTGCGACCGGCGCGAACACCAGCTCCACTGGTTTCGACCTGGGCGTTCGCCACTCCTTCTAATCCCCGGGCCGGCTCCGGCCGGCTTTTGGATGAAGAAACTTGAAAGCCGCCTTCGGGCGGCTTTTTTTATGGGAGCTTGGAACGAGCAGCCACAGAGCTGCGCTTGCAGGACGTCGTCGTGAACCGTTTGAGTGCGCTGGCCGTCGCCGGCATCGTCTCGGGCCTGCTGGCCGGGTGCGCGAGCACCCCGCCCTCCGAGGACATCGGCCAGAGTGCCTGGGCTGGGCACACCCGCCTGATGCCGGCCCCGGCCCCATCACCTTCCGCGCGGTGGCATCACCACACCTTTCCCGGCAAGAAGGCCAGCGCCTACCGAAGCGCGCACAAGGCCGGCCGAAGCGCGCTCGCCGCGCAGGCGGACGGCTCGGCCAGCATGCTGCGCCAGCGCCTGGACCTGCCGCCCGAGTCGCTCGGCGCGCTGCGGTTTTCCTGGTACGTGCCGGCGCTCATCGACGCCGCGGTCCTGGGCACGCGCGAAGCCGACGACTCGCCCGTGCGGATCGTCCTGGCGTTCGAGGGCGACCGCAGCCGCTTGTCCGCGCGCGACGCCATGCTGTCCGAGCTGTCGCAGACGCTCACGGGCGAGCCCATGCCCTACGCCACGCTGATGTACGTGTGGTGCAAGGATTGCGCTCAGGGCGAGGTGATCGGCCATGTGCGCACCGGGCGCATCCGCAAGATCGCGGTCGAGTCGGGTTCGGCGCGCTTGAACCGCTGGTTGGACTACGAGCGCGACGTCCGGGCTGACTACGAGCGTGCCTTCGGCGAGCCCCCCGGACGGCTGGGGGGCATCGGCCTGATGACCGATGCCGACAACACCCGCTCCACGGCGCAGGCCTGGTACGGCCCGCTGACCTTGCTGCCCCCCGCTGTTGCGCGGAATCCATGAATGCACCGCCATGGGGAAACTCCCGGTGAGGCAGCGGGCACGCCTGTTGCATAGTCCGCTCCTCTTCACTTACAGGTAGCTTTCGATGAAGTACCAGATCGCCCTGCTGGCCGCCGCCGCGTCGGCCGCTTTGATGATCGCCCCGGCCGTGCAGGCCAAGACGTTCAAGTGGGCCAGTGCGGCCGAAATCTCCACCTGGGACATCCACTCCCAGAACAACGCGCTGCAGAACGGCATCCACGCCGCGGTGTACGAGTCGCTGGTCTACTACAACAGCCGCACCTTCAAGGTCGAGCCCATGCTGGCCACGTCCTGGACCCTGGTGCAGCCGAACCAGCTGCGCGTGAACCTGCGCCAGGGCGTCAAGTTCCACGACGGCAGCGCCATGACGGCCGACGACGTGGTCTTCTCGCTGCAGCGCGCGATGGCCAAGACCTCCAACTTCTCGCCCTATGTGGTCGGCTTCGACCGCATCGTGAAGGTCAACGACAACACGGTGGACATCTTCACCAAGGGCCCGAACCCGGTGCTGCTGAACCAGCTCACCGAACTGCGGATCATGAGCAAGGCCTGGGCCGAGAAGAACAACTCGGTCGAGCCCAAGGACATCCGCAACGTCAACCAGGAAACCTTCGCCAACCGCAATGCCATGGGCACCGGCCCCTACATGCTCAAGCAGTGGGTGCCCGACCAGCGCATGGTGCTGGCCAAGAACCCCAACTGGTGGGGCACGGCCGAGACCAACGTGACCGAGATCGTCTACACGCCGATCAAGTCCGAGGCCACCCGTGTCGCCGCGCTGCTGTCCGGCGAGATCGACATGCTGCTGGATCCCAGCCCCCAGGACCTGCCGCGCCTTCGCAACAGCGGCAACCTGAAGGTGATCGACGGCGTCGAGAACCGCACCATCTTCTTCGGCCTGGACCAGTGGCGCGACGAGCTGCCCGGCTCCAACGTCAAGGGCAAGAACCCGCTGAAGGACCAGCGCGTGCGCCAGGCGCTCTACCAGGCCATCGACAGCGACGCCCTGCACCGCGTCACCATGCGCGGCCTGAGCCAGCCCACCGGCACCATCGTGGCGCCCCAGGTGGCCGGCTGGACCGAGGGCGTGCACAAGCGCATGCCCTTCGACCAGGAAGGCGCCAAGAAGCTGCTGGCGGACGCGGGTTATCCGCAGGGCTTCGAGGTGGACTTCGCCTGCCCGAACAACCGCTACATCAACGACGAAGAGATCTGCCAGGCCGTCACCGCCATGTGGTCGCGCATCGGCGTCAAGGCCAAGCTGCGCACCATGCCGCTGGTGACCTACTTCCCCATGATCCAGCGCCACGAGGCCAGCATCTACATGCTGGGCTGGGGTGTCCCCACCTTCGACGCCCTCTACAGCCTGCAGTCGCTCACGCGCTCGCCCGGCACCGGCGGTGACGGCAACTACAACGTGGGCAAGTACAGCAACCAGCGCATGGACTACATCGTGGACCGCGTGAAGGTCGAGACCGACCTGCCGGTGCGCAACCGCCTGCTCACCGAAGGCCTGCAGCTGAGCAACGACACGGTCTCGCACATTCCGCTGCACAACCAGATCATCCCCTGGGCCATGAAGAAGAACGTGGAAGTCGTGCACCGCGCCGACAACCGCATCGACTGGCGCCTGGTCAAGGTGAACTGATGCGGGCTGGCCGGTGGCTCACCGAGCGCCGGCCACGCGGCCTCTCGGGTGGCCCCCCACCCCAGCCCTCCCCCAGAGGGGGAGGGGGAAGTCCTCTCCTTCCCCCTCTGGGGTAAGGCAGGGATGGGGGCCTCGCCCGCCGGCCGCGCCGCTTTTTTCCGCGCACCGGCTCCATGGACAGCTCTTACCCTGTTGCTGCAATAATTCAAGCTTAAAGAAAACCCCGAGTCCGGCCTGCAGCCCGCCCTGCTAGCATGACCGCGCCCCCTGGCGGTCCACGCACCTTTTCCTCGCATGTTCGCCTTCATCCTGCGCCGCCTTGCCCAGGCCATCGTCGTCATGGTCTCGGTGGCCTTCATCGCCTTCCTGCTGTTCCAGTACGTCGGCGACCCCATCGTCTTCCTGCTGGGCCAGGACGCCACCCCTGAACAGATCCGCGAACTGCGCACCGACCTGGGCCTGGACCGGCCCTTCATCGTGCAGTTCTGGCACTTCCTCATGAATGCCGCCCAGGGCGAATTCGGGCTCAGCCTGCGCCAGGGCGCCGCGGTCTCGCGCCTGATCGCGGAGCGCTTCCCGGCCACGCTGGAGCTGGCCCTGGTGGCCGCCGGCCTGGCGCTGCTGATCGGCGTGCCCATGGGCGTGTTCGCGGCGCTGCGGCGCGGCAGCTTCATGAGCCAGGTGTTCATGACGATTTCCCTGCTGGGCGTATCGCTGCCGACCTTCCTCATCGGCATCATGCTGATCCTGGTCTTCGCCGTCACCCTGGGCTGGTTCCCCAGCTTCGGCCGCGGCGAGACGGTGCAGCTGGGCTGGTGGAGCACCGGCCTGCTCACGGCCAAGGGCTGGCACCACATCGTGCTGCCGGCGGTGACCCTGGCCATCTTCCAGCTCACGCTCATCATGCGGCTGGTGCGCGCCGAGATGCTGGAGGTGCTGCGCACCGACTACATCAAGTTCGCCCGCGCGCGCGGCCTCTCGGACCGGGCCATCCACTTCGGCCACGCGCTGAAGAACACCATGGTGCCGGTGATGACCATCACGGGCCTGCAACTCGGCGGCCTGATCGCCTTCGCCATCATCACCGAGACCGTGTTCCAGTGGCCCGGGATGGGGCTGCTGTTCATCCAGGCGGTCACCTTCGCGGACATCCCGGTCATGGCGGCCTACCTGTGCCTGATCGCGCTGATCTTCGTTGTCATCAACCTGGTGGTGGACCTGCTGTATTTCGCGGTCGATCCCCGGCTGCGCGTCGCACACTGATGACTCCCTCCCGAAGCGCCTTCGGCATGCACCCCTCAGGGGGCGCCACCCGCGGCCCGGCGAAGCCGGTTCCGCGGTGGCCGCTGGCCTACGTTTGCTCTGCGGTGGCCTTGCCGACCTTTTTCGAGGTGCGCCCATGATGCCCGTCACCACGCCCCGCCTGCGGGCCAACGGACGGGTGTTCGCGCACATCGCGCAGTACCACCCGGACCTCACGGCCTTCCGGCGCGACCTGCACGCGCACCCCGAACTGGGCTTCGAGGAGGTCTATACCTCCGGCCGCGTCGCGGAGGCGCTGCGCCTGGTGGGCGTGGACGAGGTGCACACCGGCATCGGCAAGACGGGCGTGGTCGGCGTGGTGCGCGGACGCGGGCGGGGCACGCGCATGATCGGCCTGCGCGCCGACATGGACGCGCTCACCATGAGCGAGGCCAACGAGTTTCCCTGGCGCTCGGCGCGGCCCGGCATGATGCACGGCTGCGGCCACGACGGCCACACCGCCATGCTGGTGGGCGCGGCGCGCTACCTGGCCGAGACGCGCAACTTCGACGGCACGGCGGTGCTGATCTTCCAGCCGGGCGAGGAGGGCTTCGCCGGCGCCCGGGCCATGGTGCAGGACGGCCTCTTCGAGCGCTTCCCCGTGGAGGCGGTCTATGCCATGCACAACTGGCCGGCACTCAAGCCCGGCATGATCGGCACCAACCCCGGCCCCATGATGGCCGCGGCCGACCGCGTCACCATCGAGATCACCGGCAAGGGCGGCCACGGCGCGCATGCCTACCTCGCGGTCGATCCGGTGCTGGTGGCCGCGCATATCATCACCGCCGCCCAGAGCATCGTCTCGCGCAACGTGCGGCCCACGGACGGCGCCGTGGTGAGCCTGTGCGCCATGCAGGCCGGCGACCTGCACGCCATGAGCGTCATCCCGGCCAAGGCCACGCTGGTGGGCACCGTGCGCAGCTTCCGACCCGAGGTGCAGGACCTGCTGGAGCGGCGCCTCTCGGAGCTGTGCAGCGCAGTGGCCCTGGGCTTCGGCGCCACCGCCACGGTCAACTACGAACGCATCTACCCGGCCACCGTGAACAGCAGCGCGCAGGCCCACTTCGCCTGCGACGTGGCGCAGGGCCTGGTGGGCGCCGACAACGTGGTGCGCGACCTGGAGCCCAGCCTGGGCTCCGAGGACTTCTCCTTCATGCTGCAGGTCAAGCCCGGCGCCTACCTGCGCATCGGCCAGGGCGGTGAGGGCAGCTGCATGCTGCACAACAACCGCTACGACTTCAACGACGACATCCTGCCGCTCGGCTCGGCCCTCCACGCGAGCCTGGTGGAGCAGTCCCTGCCGCTGGCCGTCGCCCTGCCGGCGGTCCCGCACTGATTTCCACGCGCGCGCGTGCCACCGCATCCCCTCGTCCCCAAGGAGCTCTCATGACAATCCGGGTCCATGCACTGAAATTCACGCTGGCTTCCCTCGCCGCGGCGGCCTGCCTTTCGGTCGGCGCCGAGACGGTGCGCATCGCCAACCAGGGAGATGCACTCTCCATGGACCCGCACTCGCTCAACGAGTCGCTGCAACTGAGCATCACGCAGAACGTCTACGAGCCGCTGGTCGGGCGCAACAAGGACCTGTCGCTCGCCCCGGCGCTGGCCACCGCCTGGAAGCAGACCTCGCCGACCGTGTGGCGCTTCGACCTGCGCAAGAACGTGCAGTTCCACGACGGCACGCCCTTCACCGCCGACGACGTGGTCTTCTCCTTCGCGCGCGCCGCCGGCGAAGGCTCGGACATGCGCAGCTACATGAACGACGTCCAGGAGGTGCGCAAGATCGACGACCACACGGTGGAAGTCGAGACCAAGACGCCCTTCCCCATCCTGCCGGACGTGCTCTCGCAGGTGGCGATCATGAGCAAGAAGTGGAGCGAGACCAACCAGGCCACGCGCCCGGTGGACCGGCGCAAGGGCGTGGAGAACGCGGCCTCCTTCCGCGCCAACGGCACCGGACCCTTCCGCCTGCGCGAGCGCCAGCCCAATGTGCGCACCACCTTCTCGCGCAACGGCAACTACTGGGGCCAGATCGAAGGCAACGCGACCGAGGTGATCTTCACGCCCATCACCAACGACAGCACGCGCGTGGCCGCGCTGCTCTCGGGCGAGGTGCACGTGATGGAGCCCATTCCGGTGCAGGACATCGCGCGCATCAACGCGCACCCGAGCACCCGCGCCGTCACCGGCCCGGAGCTGCGCACCATCTTCCTGGGCATGGACCAGAAGCGCGACGAGCTGCTCTTTTCCAGCGTGAAGGGCAAGAACCCCTTCAAGGACAAGCGCGTGCGCCAGGCCTTCTACCAGGCCATCGACATCGAGGGCATCAAGCGCAGCGTGATGCGCGGCGCCTCCAACCCCACGGCGCTGATGGTCGGACCCGGCATCAACGGCTTCGCGCCCGAGTTGAACAAGCGCCTGCCCTACGACCCCGAGGCGGCGAAGAAGCTGCTGGCCGAGGCCGGCTACCCCAACGGCTTCGAGGTCACGCTCAACTGCCCGAACGACCGCTACGTCAACGACGGCCAGATCTGCGAGACCGTCGCCGCCAACCTGTCGCGCATCGGCGTGAAGGTGAACCTGGCCGCCGAGACCAAGGGCACCTACTTCCCCAAGGTGCTGCGCCGCGACACCAGCTTCTACATGCTCGGCTGGACACCCAGCACCTACGACGCCCACAACGCACTCAACGCCCTCATGCGCTGCGTGGACGACAAGGGCGCGGGACAGTTCAACCTGGGCAGCTACTGCAACCCCAAGGTGGACGAGCTGATCCTGAAGATCCAGGCCGAAACCGACAAGGCCAAGCGTGACGCCATGATCAAGGAAGCCTTCAAGCTGCACCAGGACGACATCGGCCATCTGCCGCTGCACCAGCAGGCGCTGGCCTGGGGCGTGAACCGCAAGGTGGACCTGGTCCAGCTGGCGGACAACTACATGCCCTTCAAGTGGATCACCGTAAAGAAGTAACCCCCCCCCGAAGCGCCTTCGGCGCCTCCCCCCCAGGGGGGGCGCCACCAGCGGCCCGGCAAAGCCGGTTCCGCGGTGGCCGCTGGTATGTGCCCCTTCTCTCGTGACGAGTGATTTTTTGATGAGACAGACTCTTGCGCGCTGGTATGACAGCGATGTGGCCTACAGCTTCCGCAGCTCGCCGACGGCCTTGGTGGCGGCGCTGGTGGCGCTGGTCTGCGTGGTCAGTGCGCTGTTCGCGCAGTGGATCGCGCCGCACAACCCCTTCGACCTCACCACCCTGGAGCTGAGCGACGCGCGGCTGCCCCCGGCCTGGGAGGCGGAAGGCAAGCTGCGCTACCTGCTCGGCACCGACGACCAGGGGCGCGACATCCTCTCGGCGCTGATCTACGGCGCCCGCATCTCGCTGGCCGTGGGCGTGGTGTCGGTGGTGCTGTCCATGGTGATCGGCGTGTCGCTGGGGCTGCTCGCGGGCTTCCGGGGCGGCTGGGTGGACGGCTTCCTCATGCGCCTGTGCGACGTGATGCTGTCCTTTCCGGCCATCCTGGTGGCGCTGCTGATCGCGGGCGTGGGGCGGGCCATGTTCCCCAACGCGCAGGAGTCGGTCGCCTTCGGCGTGCTGATCCTGTCCATCACGCTCACGGGCTGGGTGCAGTACGCCCGCACGGTGCGCGGCTCCACGCTGGTGGAGCGCGGCAAGGAATACGTGCAGGCGGCGCGCGTGACCGGCGTGGCGCCGCTTCGCATCATGGTGCGCCACGTGCTGCCCAATGTGCTCGGGCCGGTGCTGGTGCTGGCCACCATCCACGTGGCCACGGCCATCATCACCGAGGCCACGCTGTCCTTCCTGGGCGTGGGCGTGCCGCCCACGCAGCCCTCGCTGGGCACGCTGATCCGCGTGGGCAACGACTATCTCTTCTCGGGCGAGTGGTGGATCACCATCTTCCCCGGGCTGATGCTGATCCTGATCGCGCTGTCCGTGAACCTGCTGGGCGACTGGCTGCGCGACGCGCTGAACCCCCGCCTGCGCTGAGAAGCCGAGGCACCGTCCCATGAGCCTGCTACAAGTCAAGAACCTGGTCGTCGAATTCCCCGGCCGCCGCGGCACCCTGCGCGCGCTCGACGACATCTCCTTCGATATCGCGCCCGGCGAGGTGCTGGGCGTGGTCGGCGAGTCCGGCGCCGGCAAGTCCCTCACGGGCGCGGCCATCATCGGCCTGCTGGAGCCGCCCGGCCGCATCGCCTCCGGGCAGGTGCTGCTGGAAGGCCGGCGCATCGACAACCTCCCGGCCGACCAGATGCGCCATGTGCGCGGCCGCAAGATCGGCGCCATCTTCCAGGACCCGCTGACCTCGCTGAACCCGCTGTACACCGTGGGGCGCCAGCTGACCGAAACCATCCGCGCACACCTGCCGGTGGACGCGGCCGAGGCGCGCCGGCGCGCCATCGCGTTGCTGGAGGACACCGGCATTCCAGCCGCCGCCGAGCGCGTGGACCACTACCCGCACCAGTTCTCCGGCGGCATGCGCCAGCGCGTCGTGATCGCGCTGGCCCTGGCGGCCGAGCCCAAGCTCATCGTGGCCGACGAGCCCACCACCGCGCTAGACGTCTCCATCCAGGCGCAGATCATCCAGTTGCTCAAGCGCATCTGCCGCGACCGCGGCGCCGCGGTGATGCTCATCACCCACGACATGGGCGTGATCGCCGAGACCTGCGACCGCGTGGCCGTCATGTACGCCGGCCGCGTGGCCGAGATCGGCCCCGTGCACGAAGTCATCAACCAGCCCGCGCACCCCTACACCGCCGGCCTCATGGCGGCCATCCCGGACATCGAGGTGGACCGCGAACGGCTCAACCAGATCGACGGTGCCATGCCCCGCCTGAACGCCATCCCGCGCGGCTGCGCCTACAACCCGCGCTGCCCGCGCGCCTTCGAGCGCTGCACCGAGGAGCGCCCCGAGCTGCTCGCGGCCGGCGCCACCCGCGCCGCCTGCTGGCTGCACGATGTCCATGCCGGAGTCGCCGCATGACCACCACCGTCCTCGCCTCCGTCCCCGCCGCACCGGCGGCCGATCCGCAGCCCACGCGCGCCAGCCAGGCCGGCGCCACCGTCGGCCCGCTGGTCCAGGCCCGTGACCTGGCCAAGACCTTCGACGTCTCGGCGCCCTGGCTCAACCGCGTGCTCGAGCGCCGCCCGCGCCAGCTGCTGCATGCCGTGGACGGCGTGAGCTTCGACATCGAGAAGGGCAAGACGCTCGCCCTGGTCGGCGAATCCGGCTGCGGCAAGAGCACCGTGGCGCGCCTGCTGGTGGGCCTGTACCAGCCCACGCGCGGCGGCCTGGTCTTCGACGGGCAGGACGCGCACGCCGCCTTCCGCACCCGCCAGGGCCGCCAGCTGCGCCGGCGCATCCAGATGATCTTCCAGGACCCCTACGCCAGCCTCAACCCGCGCTGGAGCGTGGAGGGCATCGTGGGCGAGCCGCTGCGCGAGCACGGCCTCATCACCGACAAGGACGCGCTGCGCCAGCGCGTGGGCGAACTGCTGCAGTCGGTGGGCCTGTCGCCGCTGGACATGAGCAAGTACCCGCACCAGTTCTCGGGCGGCCAGCGCCAGCGCATCTCCATCGCCCGCGCCCTGGCCACCGAGCCCGAGTTCCTGGTCTGCGACGAGCCCACCTCGGCGCTGGACGTCTCGGTGCAGGCGCAGGTCCTCAACATCATGAAGGACCTGCAGCGCAAGCAGGGCCTGACCTACCTCTTCATCTCGCACAACCTCGCCGTCGTGCGCCACGTGAGCGACCAGGTCGGCGTTATGTACCTGGGCCGCCTGGTGGAACTGGCCGACAAGCAGGAGCTCTTCGCCCGCCCGCAGCACCCCTACACGCGCATGCTGCTGGACGCCATCCCCAAGATGCACGACACCGGCAAGGCCCGCACGCCGGTGCAGGGCGAGGTGCCCAACCCGCTCAACCCGCCTTCGGGCTGCGCCTTCAACCCGCGCTGCCCGCATGCGAACGAGCGTTGCCGCGCGGAGCGGCCGCAGCTGCTGCATCTGCGCGGCATCCGCGTGGCCTGCCATGCGGTGGAGGAGGGGCGGATCTAGTGTCCCGTCCCACCGGGACAGGCCATCAGCGTCCGTGTGGCGGCTCGGTCGAGGTCATCCTCGCAAGCCGCTCCTTCAGGTCCGTCAAACCGTCATAGCCCAGGCTGCGACAGAAGCGCACCACCGTGGGCGTGCTCACGCCCGAGCGTTTCGCGATCTCGCTCACGGGCCAGCGCGAGAACGCCGCGGGGTCCTTCAGCGCGAGCTCGCCCACGCGCCGTTCGGCCGGGGGCAGCCGCGGGCCCATGGAGCGGATGCGGTCGAGCACCTCTGCGCCTGGCACGGCCTCAGCACTCCTCGCTCCAGCAGAAGCCGTCGCGCGCGATCATGGCGCTGGAGGCGCTGGGTCCCCAGGTGCCCGCGGCGTAAGGGCGCAGGCCGTTGCGGTCGTGGCGCCAGTAGTCCAGCAGCGGCTCCACCCAGCGCCAGGCTTCCTCCTGTTCGTCGCTGCGCACGAAGAGGTTGAGCCGGCCGTCGATCACGTCCAGCAGCAGCCGCTCGTAGGCGCCCACGCGCTCGGCGCCGAAGCGCTGGGTGAAGTCCAGGTTCAGGTGCACCGGCGTGAGCACGGAGGTACTCGTGCGCGCCGCCTGCCGGTTCTCCTGGCCCTGCGACATGAGGTGCAGTTCCAGCCCGTCGCGCGGCTGCAGGTTGATGACGAGCTTGTTGGCCGCGCCCATGGGGACGTCGTAGATGGCGTGCGGGGCGGGCTGGAAGTTCACCACGATGTGCGCGTCGCGCGCGGCCAGGCGCTTGCCGGTGCGGATGTAGAAGGGCACGCCCGCCCAGCGCCAGTTGGCGATTTCCGCGCGCAGCGCGACGAAGGTCTCGGTCTGGCTGTCGGGCGCGACGCCCGGCTCCTCGCGGTAGCCGCGCACCGCCTCGCCCGCCACCCGTCCGGCGGTGTACTGCCCGCGGATGGCATGCTGGCCAAGCGACTGCACCGTCCAGGGCTTGAGGGACCGCAGTACCTTGAGCTTCTCGTCGCGGATGGCGTCGGCGTGCGCGTTGATCGGCGGCTCCATGGCCAGCGCGCACAGCAGCTGCAGCGCGTGGTTCTGCACCATGTCGCGCAGGGCGCCGGTGCTGTCGTAGAACGCGCCGCGCTTTTCCACGCCCAGGTCCTCGGCGATGGTGATCTGGATGTTGGCGATGTTCTCGCGCCGCCACAACGGCTCGAAAAGCGCATTGCCGAAGCGCAGCGCAAAGAGGTTCTGCACCGAGGGCTTGCCCAGGTAGTGGTCGATGCGAAAGATCTGCTTCTCGCCGAAGCCGCGCCGCACCGCCTCGTTGATGGCGCGGTTGGAGGCCAGGTCATGGCCCAGCGGCTTTTCCAGCACCAGCCGGGTCTGCGGCGTGTTCAGGCCCGCGGCGGCGAGTTGCTCGCAGGCGGTGGTGAACAGGCCGGGCGCGGTGGCCAGGTACATCACCACCGTGTCGGCCTGCCGCTCCTGCAGCTTCTGGCGCAGGCGCTCGTAGTCGGCCGGCTTGGACAGATCCATGCGCAGGAAGCTCAGCAGGGCGGCGAAGCGGTCGAATTCCTCGGCGCTCGGGCGCTTGGCCAGCTCCACGTTGTCGAAGCGGCCGCGGATCAGGGCGCGGTACTGCTCGTCGCTGAGGTCGTCGCGCGCGATGCCGATGATGCGCCCCGGCGCAGGCAGGCTGCCGTGGCGGAAGGCCTGGAACAGGGCCGGCATGAGCTTGCGCCATGCCAGGTCGCCCGTGCCGCCGAAAAGGACGAGGTCGAAGCTCATGCACTCACTTTTTCGTTGTCGCAGGCCAATGTAGCGCGGCTTGCCGCAGCCGAAGCGCGAAAGCGTAAACCGGGAGGCTTTCCCCGCGTGTGGGAGCAGGACGGATTCGCCGCCCACGCGCCGAGCGCCCCGCCCCCGGGGCACCCCGCCCGATAATGGCCGGCATGAACCAACTCGAGGCCCTCAAGCAGTTCACCACCGTCGTGGCCGACACCGGTGACTTCCGCCAGCTGGCGCAGTTCAAGCCCACCGACGCCACGACCAATCCTTCCCTCATCCTCAAGGCCGTGCAGAAGCCCGAGTACGCGCCGCTCATGCACGACATCGTGGGCCGCCACCGCAGCGCGCCGCTGGACGAGACCATGGACCGCCTGCTGGTGCGCTTCGGCACCGAGATCCTGGGCATCATTCCCGGCCGCGTCTCCACGGAGGTGGATGCGCGCCTGAGCTTCGACACCGAAGCCACGGTCGCCCGTGCCGAGCGGCTCATGGCCCTGTACCGCGCCGAGGGCGTGGGGCCCGAGCGCATCCTGATCAAGATCGCCTCCACCTGGGAGGGCATCCAGGCGGCCGCGCGCCTGCAGCGCCAGGGCGTGCGCACCAACCTCACGCTGCTCTTTTCCTTCTGCCAGGCCGTGGCCTGCGGCGAGGCCGGCGTGCAGCTCATCTCGCCCTTCGTCGGCCGCATCTACGACTGGTACAAGAAGTCCGCCGGCAGCAACTGGGACGAGGCAGCCAGCGCCGGCGCCAACGACCCCGGCGTCCGCTCGGTCCGCCAGATCTACCAGTACTACAAGCGCCACGGCATCGCGACCGAAGTCATGGGCGCGAGCTTCCGCAACACGGGGCAGATCCTGGCGCTGGCCGGCTGCGACCTGCTCACCATCAGCCCGGAGCTGCTCGCGCAGCTCGCCGCGAGCGAAGCGCCGGTCACGCGGGCACTGGATGCGGCCGGTGCGGACACCGACCTGCCCCGCCAGCACTTCGACGAGCCCGCCTTCCGCTGGGCGCTCAACGAGGACGCCATGGCCAGCGACAAGCTGGCCGAAGGCATCCGCGCCTTCGCGGCCGACGCCGTGAAGCTGGAACAGCTCATGAAGGCGATCTGAGAAGCTGTGAACGGATCCGCCACGCCCGCCTCGGCCGCCAAAACGCGGCCCCTCTGCGTTGCAAATGCTCGCCATAGCCCAAGCCATGGCTGCGCTTTGCGCCTTGATCGGCCACGTTCTGGCGCCCGCTTCGGACGCGCCGAATTCATTCACAGCTTCTGATCCCATGGCTTTCGACCCCGCCGTCTTTCCGCGCTGCGACCAGACCCCCGTGTGGGAGGGCCTGGCGCGGCACTACGAGTCCGAAGGCAAGGACTTCGACCTGCGCCAGGCCTTCGCGCGCGACGCGCGCCGCTTCGAGGACTTCAGCCTGGACGCCCCGCATGTCTTTTGCGACCTGTCCAAGAACCTGCTGGGCCGCGACACGCGCGCCATGCTCACCGAGCTGGCGCAGGCCTGCGGCCTGCCCGCGCAGCGCGACGCCCTCCTGGGCGGCGAGACCGTCAACCTCACCGAGCAGCGACAGGTGATGCACTGGCTGCTGCGCTATCCGGCGCAGCAGGCGGCCTTCACCCCGCCCGCCTTCGATGCGCGCCGCGCCGAGCTGGCCGAGGTGCACGCCACGCTGGAGGCCATGCTCGCCTACGCCGAGCGCATCCGCGCCGACGAGGGCATCACCGACGTGGTCAACATCGGCATCGGCGGCTCGGACCTGGGGCCGCAGATGGCCGTGGCCGCGCTGCAATCGTTCGCCGATCCGGCGCGCCGGCGCATGCACTTCGTCTCCAACGTGGACGGCCATGAGCTCGACGCCGTGCTGCGGGGCCTGCGGCCCGAGCGCACCCTGTTCCTGGTGGCCTCCAAGACCTTCACCACCATCGAGACCATGACCAACGCGCGCTCGGCGCGCGACTGGTTCGCTACGCAGGGCGGCACCGACGTGGCCCGCCACTTCGCGGCCCTCACCACCAACATCGATGCGGCGCGCGAGTTCGGCATCGAAACCACCTTCGGCTTCTGGGACTGGGTGGGCGGGCGCTACTCGCTCTGGTCGGCCATCGGCCTGCCGATCGCCATCGCGGTGGGCACCACGCGCTTTCGCGAGCTGCTGGGCGGTGCCCACGCCATGGACGCGCATTTCGCCACCGCGCCGCTGGAGGCCAACCTGCCGGTCCAACTGGCCCTGCTCGATCTCTGGTACCGCAACTTCCACGGCTTTGGCAGCCGCAGCATCGCGCCCTACCACAGCAGCCTCAAGCGCCTGCCGGCCTACCTGCAGCAGCTGGAGATGGAAAGCAACGGCAAGCGCGTGGACCGGCAGGGGCAGCCCGTGTCCTTCGCCACTTCGCCCGTGCTTTGGGGCGAGCCCGGCACCAACGGCCAGCACGCCTACTTCCAGATGCTGCACCAGGGCACCGACGTCACGCCCGTGGAGTTCATCGCCGTGCGCGAGGCGGCTCACCGCCTGCCGGGCCACCACGAGCAACTGCTGGCCAACGTGCTCGCACAGGCGCAGGCGCTGATGCAGGGCCGCGAGGACGCAGGCGGGCATCGCCACTTCACCGGCAACCGCCCCAGCACCTTCCTGCTGCTGGAGCGGCTCGACCCCGCATCGCTCGGCGCGCTCATCGCGCTGCAGGAGCACCGCGTCTTCTGCAGCGGCGCGCTCTGGGGCATCAACAGCTTCGACCAGTGGGGCGTGGAACTGGGCAAGGTGCTCGCGCGCGATCTCACGCCCAGGCTGGCGTCGGGCGACGTGAGCGGGCTGGACGGCTCGACGGCGGGGCTTCTCAAGCGCCTGCGCTGAGCTATCCTCGCCAGCGACCGAGGAGAGACCCGCGCATGAACTTCACCGACGCCGTCAAGACCTGCCTGCGCCAGTACGCCACCTTCACCGGCCGCGCCAGCCGGCCGGAGTTCTGGTGGTTCATGCTGTTCGTGCTGCTGCTCTCCATGGCAGCCTCCCTCATCGGCCCGCGCGTGAATGCGCTGGTGACGCTGCTCCTGCTGCTGCCCAGTATTGCCGTGGCCGCACGCCGCCTGCACGACATCGACAAGAGCGGCTGGTGGCAACTCGTGAGCCTGGTCCCGCTGGTGGGCTGGCTCGTCACGCTGTACTGGTACGTGCAGCCGAGCCAGCCGTCGGGGAATCGCTTCGGGTGAGGTAGCGCCAGGGCAAGTGTTATCAAACATTTGCCGCGTTTGTTGGATAAGGGCCTCCTCCACCGCGACTCGGCACCTCGTTCGAAGCACCCGGCCGCGGCGCTGAAGACAGCGCCCCGCCCGCGCCCCGCCGGCCACGCGTGGGCGCGGGCGGCCGACAAAGAAAAAGGCCGGGGTCTCCCCCGGCCTTTCTGTTCTGGCTGGAACCGCGGAAGACGCCGTGCGCCGTCCGCGGAGCCTGGACTTACATGTCCATGCCGCCCATGCCACCCATGCCACCCATGCCGCCGCCGGGCATGGCCGGTGCGTCCTTCTTGGGCGCCTCGGCCACCATGGCTTCGGTGGTCAGCATCAGCGAAGCGACCGACGCGGCGTTCTGCAGCGCGGTACGGGTCACCTTGGTCGGATCCAGGATGCCCATCTCGATCATGTCGCCGTAGGTGTCGTTGGCGGCGTTGAAGCCGTAGTTGCCCTTGCCAGCCAGCACGGCGTTGATCACCACGCTCGGCTCGCCGCCGGCGTTGGCGACGATCTTGCGCAGCGGCGCCTCGACGGCCTTGAGCACCAGCTTGATGCCGGCGTCCTGGTCGGGGTTGTCACCCTTGAGGTCGCCAACGCCCTGGCGGGCGCGCAGCAGGGCCACGCCACCGCCGGCCACGATGCCTTCTTCCACGGCAGCGCGGGTGGCGTGCAGCGCGTCTTCCACGCGGGCCTTCTTCTCCTTCATCTCGACTTCGGTGGCGGCACCGACCTTGATGACGGCCACGCCGCCGGCCAGCTTGGCCACGCGCTCCTGGAGCTTCTCGCGGTCGTAGTCGGAGGTGGCTTCCTCGATCTGCACGCGGATCTGCTTGACGCGCGCCTCGATATCGCCCGCGGCGCCGGCGCCGTCGATGATCGTGGTGTTTTCCTTGCCCACTTCGATGCGCTTGGCCTGGCCCAGGTCGGCCAGGGTCACCTTCTCGAGCGTCAGGCCCACTTCTTCAGCGATGACCTTGCCGCCGGTCAGGATGGCGATGTCTTCCAGCATGGCCTTGCGACGGTCGCCGAAGCCCGGTGCCTTGACGGCCACGACCTTCAGGATGCCGCGGATGGTGTTGACCACCAGGGTCGCCAGGGCTTCGCCCTCGACTTCCTCGGCGATGATCAGCAGCGGACGGCCGGCCTTGGCCACCTGCTCCAGCGTGGGCAGCAGGTCGCGAATGTTGCTGATCTTCTTGTCGAACAGCAGCACGAAGGGGTTCTCGAGGATCGCGGACTGCTTCTCGGGGTTGTTGATGAAGTAGGGCGACAGGTAGCCGCGGTCGAACTGCATGCCCTCGACCACGTCCAGCTCGTTGCTCAGGCTCTTGCCGTCCTCGACGGTGATCACGCCTTCCTTGCCGACCTTGTCCATGGCGTCGGCAATGATCTTGCCGATGGACTCGTCGCTGTTGGCGGAGATGGAACCGACCTGGGCGATTTCCTTGGAGGTGGTGGTGGGCTTGGTGGCGGCCTTGAGCTGGTTCACCAGGACTTCGACGGCCTTGTCGATGCCGCGCTTGAGGTCCATGGGGTTCATGCCGGCGGCCACGTACTTCATGCCTTCGCGCACGATGGCCTGGGCCAGCACGGTGGCGGTGGTGGTGCCGTCACCGGCGTTGTCGCTGGTCTTGGAAGCGACTTCCTTGACCATCTGCGCGCCCATGTTCTGGAGCTTGTCTTCCAGCTCGATTTCCTTGGCCACGGACACGCCGTCCTTGGTCACGGTGGGGGCGCCGAAGGAGCGCTCGAGCACCACGTTGCGGCCCTTGGGGCCCAGGGTGACGCCGACTGCGTCGGCCAGGATGTTCACGCCTTCGACCATGCGGGCGCGGGCGTCACCGCCAAAAATCACGTCTTTTGCTGCCATCTTGATGACTCCGGGAATTCAGTTGAACGGGGGCTGGATTACTTCATTTCGACGACCGCGAACAGGTCGTCTTCCTTCATGACCAGCAGTTCGTCGCCTTCGACCTTGACGGTCTGGCCGCTGTACTTGCCGAACAGGACGCGGTCGCCGACCTTCACGTTCAGCGCCATCAGCTCGCCCTTGTCGCTCTTGCGGCCGGGGCCGACGGCCAAGACTTCGCCCTGGTCAGGCTTCTCGGCCGCGTTGTCGGGGATCACGATGCCCGAAGCGGTCTTGGTCTCGTTCTCGAGGCGCTTGACGATCACGCGATCGTGCAGGGGACGAAGTTTCATGGGTGCTCCTTGTCTTCAATACAGGGGTGACGTCAAAAAGCGCCAACGGGGTTGACGCTTTGGCATGATCTCTGGGCGCGGGGGCTGTGTTAGCACTCGGGTCCAGCGAGTGCTAATCATAGTGGCATTCAGCCTGATTTCAAGATCTGCCCGGCCGCACGGGTCGGTGTGGGCCGGCGAGAACAGTCGCGTTCCGGGCGTCAGCCGGCTTCCAACGCAGCTCCCACGCCGCAAAGCGCGCGATGGGCTTGGCTCTGCCGCGGATGAGTCGGCGTCCGTGTCCTGAGCCCCGTTCGATGGCCGGCGCCAAGTCAGCTTCCTGACAGGCTGCCCCGCGCCCCCGCACCTTAGCCTCTCTGCCTTCATGCGCTTGCGGGCGCCAAGGGCCGCACGCCAAGCGCGCCGAAGAGGGAGGAAACATTGTCATCACCACAGCGGGCTCAGGTGTCGCTGCGTGCTGCTGCGCGGGTGCGGGGTGCGGCCGGCGCCGGCAGGCTGCGGCACGGGCGCGGCCAGCTCGCCCTGCTGCTCGCGGCCTTCTGCGTACCCCTGTCCGCGCAGGCGCAGGGTGCGGCGGACGCCGCACGGGTCATCGAAGAGGGCTTGCGCCGCCAGGAAGAGCGCAGCCGGGAGCCGCTGCAGCCCTGGCCCGCCCCCCGGCCAGTGCCGCGCCCCAGCCGTGCGGGCACGCCGGCCGATGCGGACCGGGCGCTGGCGCCGCTGCCGGCGGGATCGGTTTGCTTCCCCATCGCCGAGCTCACGCTCAGCGGCCCCGACGCCGCCCACTTCGCCTGGCTGCTCTCGCCGCCACTTGACGCGCTCGATCCTCCAGGCCGCTGCCTCGGCGCCGAGGAATTGACCGCCCTTGCGAGCGAGCTCGACCAGCGCCTGCTCTCGGCCGGCTACATCACCACGCGCGCCGCGCTGCCTGCCCAGAACCTCGCCAGCGGCCGTTTGCAGGTGCGGATCGAGGCCGGCCGCGTTGCCGACATCCAGATGCACGACGCCGACGCAGGTGTCGACGGAGCCGACAGTCGCTGGGGCACCTGGCGCAATGCCTTCCCCACGGCCCCCGGGGCGCTGCTGAACCTGCAGGACCTGGAGCAGGGCATCGACAACATGCGGCGGCTGCCCAGCCAGGAGGTCGGCATCCAGCTGGAGCCCGGCCTGCAGCCCGGCACCAGCGTCTTGCGCATCGCCCGGCGAACGCCGGGTGAGCGCATGCGGGGCAGCATCGGCCTGGACAACGGCGGCGGGGCCACGCTCGGGCGCACGCAGCTGAGCGCCAACCTTGCTTTCGACAACCCACTGGGCCTGTACGACATCGTCTCCGCCAGCGCGGGCACCAATGCCGAGCACCTGGGGCGCACGCACCGCAGCCAGAGCCTGGCGCTGCAGTACAGCCTGCCCTGGGGCTACCACCTGTTCAGCCTGGCCGCCACGCACAGCCGCTTCGCGCAGTACGCCCAGGGCACCACGGCGCGCTTTCTCTTCAGCGGCGAGAGCCGCGGCTTGAGCGCGGGCTGGCAGCGCACGGTCTGGCGCAGCGCCTCCGGCCGCTTCGACCTGCATGCCGGCCTGTCCACGCGGCGCGCCTCCAGCCACATCGACGACACCGAGATCCTGGTCCAGCGCCGGCGCACCACGAACCTCGAGTTCGGCATCGGTGGCCAGCGGTTCGTCGGCGGCACCGCGCTGGCCTTCGAACTGCACCGGCGCCGCGGCGTGGGCTGGTTCAGCGCGGAGCCGGACTTGGAGGACGCGCAGGCGGGCGGGCCTACCCTGCGCCCGCGCATTTGGCGCCTGAGCCTGTCGGCGCAGGACGACTTCACCTGGGGCGGGCGCCGCTGGCGCCTGCACGCGGCCCTGCGCGCGCAGCACACCCGCGACGCCACCCTGCCCACCGACCAGATCGCCATTGGCGGGCGCGGCACGGTGCGCGGCTTCGACGGCGACACCGTGCTGCTGGCCGAAAGCGGCTGGGTGCTGCGCAGCGAGCTGAGTACGCCGTTGCTTGCGCAGGCGCAGGGCGCCGACCTGCTCGCCGTCGCCGCCCTGGACCACGGCCGTGTCTGGGGGCCCGCTGCCGTGAGCCTGCCCGGCCACACCCTCACCGGCGCCGCCCTGGGCCTGCGCGGCCGGCGCGGCGGCGCCTGGTTCGAGGCCCTGCTGGGCCTGCCCCTGCACCAGCCCGAGGGCTTTCCGTCCCGCAGCCGCACCCTGGTCCTGAGCCTCACGCAGACCTTCTGAGGAAACCTCCGATGCGCTCTCCACCCGTCTTCCCCGCGCCCGTGCAGACCCCCACGCGGGCCCGCCGCTGGGGCGCCGCGCTCACCCTGGCCGCCGTCTGCCTGCAGACGCTGCTGTCGGCCGCGCCAGCCTACGCGCAGATCACCGCTGCGCCCGGCGCCGTCGCCGGACAGCGGCCGCTGCTGGACGCTGCACGCAACGGCACGCCCGTGGTGCTGATCGCGCCGCCGAGCGCGGCGGGGGTCAGCCGCAACCGCTTCGGGCAATTCGACGTCGGCACGGCGGGCGCCATCTTCAACAACAGCGCGGCTCGCGTGCCCTCCATGCTGGGCGGCGAGGTCGCCGGCAACCCGCAGCTCGGGCGCAGCCCCGCGCGCATCGTCCTTGGCGAGGTGATCGGCGGCGGCGCCAGCCAGTTGCGCGGCCCGCTGGAGATCGCGGGCCAGCGCGCGGACCTGGTGATCGCCAACCCGGCCGGCATCGCCTGCGACGGCTGCGGCTTCCTCAACGTGGGGCGCGCCACGCTCAGCACCGGGCTGCCGGTCTGGGGCGAGGCCGGCTCGCTGCTCGGGCTGGACGTGCGGCAGGGCCTGCTGTCCATCGGGCCCGGCGGCCTCTGGGCCGATGAGCTGCGGCAGCTGGACCTGCTGGCGCGCGGGCTGGTGGTGGCGGGCGAGCTCTCGACGCCCGAGTTGCGCGCGCTCGTCGGCGCCAACCAGGTGCGCTACGACACCCTCGCGGCCACGCCCCTTGCCGCCGAGGGCACTGGCCAGCGCTTCGCCATCGACATCAAGGACCTGGGCGCGATGCGTGCCAACCAGGCCTGGCTGATCGCCACCGACAAGGGCCTGGGCGTCAACAGCACGGGCCGGCTGGCGACCCGGGCAGGCGATCTCCACATCAGCGCCGACGGCCAGCTCACGCTGAGCGATGCCGAGGCCCGGGGCGACCTGCACCTGTCTTCGCAGGGCGCCATCGCCTTGGAAAGCCGCGCCCTGGCCGGCGGCGAACTGCGCGCGAGCTCACCCCTGCGCATCGGGAACGCCGGCACGGTGCAGGCAGCGCGGCTCACGCTGGCCACGCCGCACCTGCGCAACGAGGGCACGCTCGTGCAGACCTCGGCCGACACACCCCTCGGGCTGGCGCATGCCGCGGCGCTGGAGAACACGGGTGTGATCCACACCCCGGGCGAGCTGCTCCTGTCCACGCCCTGGCTCGCCGGCGCCCCGGGCCGGGACGGCCGCATCCTGGCGGGCGGCGACCTGCGCGTGGCGGCGTCCCCGCTACATCTGCGCGACCAGCAGCTCTTCGCAGACGGCTCGCTGCGCATCGACGCTGACCAGGCGCAGCTGGAGCGCGCAGCCCTCACCGCCCGCCGGGAGGTTTCGGTCCAGCCCCGGGCGGCGTTGGGCCTGGTGGACAGCACGCTGCAGTCCGGCGCCGCCCTGAGCCTGGCGGCTGCCGACCTGTCCATCGTCCGCGGCACGGTGCTGGCGGGGGACAGGCTCGCAATCGAAGCGCAGAGCGTCGCCGCGAAGGACAGCGTCTTGCAGGCCAGCCACGCGGTCGATGTGGCGGCGGATCGCATCGCCCTCGTCCACTCGGCCATCGACGCGAATCGCATCGAGCTGCGCGCCCACGACTCCGCGTCCATTGAAGGCAGCGAGCTCAGGGCGGCCGAAGTGGTCCGCGTGAACGCCCAGGGGATCGACAGCCGGGACGCCACGGTGCAGGCCACCCGCATCGCGGTGGACGCAGGCGAGGGCGCGCTGCGCAACGAGGGGGGCCGCTGGCTGTCCAGCGGCGATGCGGCCGACGCCCTGAGCGTGCGTGCGCGCGGCATCGACAACACCAGCGGCCAATTGCGCGCGAACGGCGGCATCGTGCTCGACGCGCGCGGCGCCTTCCTGGACAACGGCGCCGGCACCCTGGCCGCGAACGCGCTGGACCTCTCGCCCCTGCACCGGCTCACCAACACCGGCGGCCGCATCGAAAGCCGCGAGGCCGTGGCAGTCGTTGCCGACGAGATCGACAACCGCCAGGGCACGCTGGTCAGCGGCGCTTCGCTGCGGCTGAAGGCCGGGCACGGGGGCCTGCGCGGCGAGCAGGGCCGGCTGGAAGCGGCGGGCGACCTCACGCTGGACCTCGGCGCGGCCGCGCTGAGCGCCCGTGAGGCGGTGCTCGTCGCGGGCGGGGACGTGTCCGTCGCCGCCGGTGAGGTGGATTTGACCCGCGCCACCCTCGCCAGCGGCCGCCACCTGGGGCTGGATGCTGGCCGGCTCACCGCCGCCCAGGCGCTGGTGGTGAGCGAGGGCAATGCGCGGGCGCGCGTGCAGGGTGCAGTGGCCGCCCAGGCCAGCACCTGGCTCGCGGACGGCGCGCTGGACGTGCAGTCGGCGAGCGCTGAGGTGGATGCGACTGGCGCCACGCTCGCGGCCGCGGGCGGCCTGACGCTGCGCGGCCAGGGCCTGCGCGCGGATGGCGCCACGGTCGAGGCCGCCGCTGTCCAGCTCGATGCAGGCCGCGGTGCGCTGAGCCATCGGGGCGGCAAGACCTTGGCGCTGGGCGCAGCGGGCGCCGGACTGCAGGTGAAGGCGCTCAGCGTCGACAACCGCGAGGGCATCCTGGCCTCCGACGCCTCGGTGGACTTCGAGCTTGCGCAGGCCCTCGTCAACGACCAGGGCGTGCTGCACGCGGCCGGTCCTCTGCGCATGCAGGCGCAGCAGCTGTCCAACCGGGGCGGTACGGTCGCCAGCGGGCAGGCCGCGGCCTGGCGTGGCTTCGCCGTGGACAACCGCGGCGGCGAAATGGCCGTGCGCGGCGACCTGGACCTGGACACGGCCGGCGCCGCCTTCGACAACGAAGGCGGAACGGTGATCGCCACGGGCGACCTGCGCCTGTCCGCCGGCCGCCTGGACACGCGGGACGGCCGCCTGCGCGCGGGCGCCGCGCTCACGGCCCGGGCCGAGGTCCTGCAGGGCGAGCGGGCCGAGTTCAGCGCGCTGCAGCCCCTGGCGCTCACGGGTGCGCAGGCCCTGGTCCTCGACCAGGCGCGCATCGCCGCAAACCAGGCCGTGGACCTCGGCGGCGGCGACATCCACGCGCGCGGGGCCGTGATCGAGGCGGGCGGACCGGCGCAGGCGCGCGCATCGGGACGGATGGACCTTCGCGCCGGCACGGTGCTGTCGGCCTCGAGCGCAGGCGGCGTGGCGCTGGAGGCGGCCGAGCTGGACGCCGGCAATGCGCGGATCGCCTCCGCCGGCAGCGTGGACCTGGCCAGTCGCAACGGCGCCGTGCACCTGCAGGAGGCCACGGTCCGCGCCGCCGGCCCGCTGAGCGCCCAGGCTGCCGGGGGCCTGTCCGTGGAACGGGCGCGCCTGGCCAGCAACGACGGGCTGGCGCTGGAAGGCGCCAGCATCGCCGCCGCCGATTCCAGCCTGAGCACGGGCGGACCGTTGCACCTACAGGCCCGACGCGCCGGCATCGACCTCACCGCCGCGCAGCTCACCGCCGATGGCGCCATGGCAGTCGAGGCTGCCGCCCAGCTACAGGCGAGGAACGCAACCGTGGACGCGGCTGGCGATCTGAGCGTCCGCGCGGGCGGCGACGTCGAGGCCGCAGGCCTGTGGGCGCAGAGCACGCAAGGCAACCTGCGCATCGACGCACGCGAGCTGCGCACCGCGCCCCCACAAGGCGACACACGTCGCAGCGCCCTGTATGCCGCAGGCGACCTGCAGCTCGGCGCGCGCGCCGGCATGGACCTGTCCCACACCGACACCCAGGCCGCCGGATCCATCCGCCTGCAAGCCGCCGAGGCACTGCGCCACGAGGGCGGCGAACTCGTCGCCGGCCAACAGGCCACCGTGCAGGCCGGCTCGGTGGTCAACCGCGGTGGCCTGCTCGCGGCGGGCAGCGCGCTGGCCTTACGGCTCGGAACCGGCGGCACCTTGGACAACGAGGCCGGGCGCATCCACAGCGCCGGTGCGCTCAGCATCGACGCCGGCTCGCGGCCGCTGTCGGCGGTGTCCAACATCGAGGGCAGCATCGAGGCGGCCGGGCCGCTGCACCTTTCGCATCAAGGCCTGGACAACACGCGCGGAAGCATCGTCGCGCTCGCGGGGCTGCAGCTGGAGGGCGGCCCGGTCCGCACCCGGGGCGGCCGGCTGGCGAGCCGGGGCGCGGTGCGCATCGACACGGCCGGCGGGGAGCTCGACGGCGCGGGCAGCGAGGTGCTGAGCACCGGCGGCGACGTCCACATCGTCGCGGGTGACACGCGTCTGCAGGCGGCCCGAATCGCCGCACGCGGCGCACTGGACCTGCGCGGGGCCGACACGGACCTTTCCGGCGCCGAGCTCGTCGCCGGAACGCAGGCGAGCGTGCAGGCGCGCCGCCTGCGCGCCGCGGACGCGGTCCTGCTCGCCCAGGACGCCTTGGCCCTGCGGGCCGACGCCATCGACGCCGACGGCCTCACCCTGCAAGCCGGCGGCGCCGCCCGGCTCGAGGCCGCCGACGGCCTGGCGCTGCGCGGGGCCACGCTCTCCGCGAGAACGCTGTCGCTGGAGGCCGGCCGCGGCGCCCTGGACGCCACGGCCAGCGAGCTGCTCGCGACAGGTCCGCTGGCGCTGAGCGGGCAGGGCATCACGACCGCCCGCGCCCGCATCGCCACGGGCGCCGACCTGCGCATCGACGCCGGCGCCGGCGCGCTGCACAACGCGGGCGGCATCCTGTCCGCGCAAGGCGCTTCGCACATCGGCAGTGCGGGCCTGGACAACCGACACGGCGTCGTGGTCGCGGACGGCGCCATGGACATCGCGGCCAGCCGCGCCGCCTTGGACGCACCAGCGGCCGCCACCGACAACAGCGGCGGCGCCATCCTCAGCACGAACAGCACCGTGCGCCTGTCCACCACGGACCTGCTCAATCGCGAGCGAGGCCTCGTGGCCGGGCGTGGTGCCGTCCGCATCGACGCGGGCGGCGCCATCGACAACATTGGCGGAAGCCTGGAAAGCGGCGCCGGCCTGCACATCGCTACCAAGGTTGATCTGGTCAATGCCGGTGGCCGCGTGGTCTCGCGCGGCGAGTTGGACGTGCAGGCATCGGCCCTCGACAACCGCGCCGGCCTCCTCGCGGCCCAGGGTGCCGCCCGCGTGCAGGCGCGCAGCGGCCACCTGGACAACACAGGCGGCCGCCTGGAGGCGCTGCAATCGCTCGCCCTGGATGTCGAAGCGGAGCTGCGCAACGACGGCGGGACCCTGCTGGCCGGTGAGGGGCTCAGCGTGCAGGCGCAAGGCCTGAGCAATGCCCAGGGGCTTGTCGGCACGCGCGCTGGCGACGTGAAGCTGCAGATGGAGACCTTCGCCGGCACCGGTGGCGCCGTGCTCGCCGGCGGGAATCTCCAGGTGCAGGCCGCCCGCGTCCTCGAAGCTCGGAGCGCCGACTTCGCCAGTGAGGGCGACATGCAGTTGCATGTCGGTGAGGCCCACCTCCAGGGCGCTCGTGTCGTCGCCGCCGGCGCGCTGCAGGCGAAAGTGGACCGATTGAGCGCTACTGGCGCACGCTTCGCGGCCGGCCATGAACTGCAAGTCGATGCCGGTCGTGGCGAGATGCAGGCCGCTGCCAGCCGCTGGCAGGCCGGGCAGGCGCTCGCGCTGACCGGTGGCCAGACCGATCTCACCGGCGCCGAGCTGGTGTCGGCAAACGAACTCAGGCTGGACGGCAACGAGGTACGCGGCAGCGGCGCCACCCTGGCCGCCGGCACCGACCTGCGCCTGGAAGCCACACGCGGTTTCGACTTCGCCGGCGCCACCCTTGCCGGCGCACGAGACCTGTCCGCGCGCACACCGGGCGGCATCGAGCTGCAGGGCGCCTCCGTGCTCGCCGGCCGTGACCTGCAGCTGGCAGCCGGCACGGCGCTCGACCTGCGCGGCCCGCGGCTCGAGATCGGGGCGGGCCGGGCGGTCTCCGTCCAGGCGCAAGGCCTGGACCTGCGGGGCCGTTCCCTGGCCACCCAGCAGCTCACGCTGGACGCCGGCGGCGCCACGCTCGATGCACGCGAGGCCGTCCTCGCCGCCACCTCGCTGCGACTGCAGGGCACCGGCCTGCGCACCGCCGGCGCCAGCATCGCCGCCGATGAAGACCTCACGCTGGACGCCCGCGGCGGGGTGCTGGACAACAGCGGCGGCCTGCTCCTGGCCCGGCGTGGTGCGGCCTCGCTGCGCGGCGGCGCCGTCGTCAATCGCGCAGGCGCCATCGGCAGCGGCACGGACCTGGACCTCGCGGCCACCACGCTGGACAACGAGGCCGGCACCATCCTTGCCGGCGCGTCGCTGGACCTGCGCCTGGACGGTGCGCTTGCCAACGCCAAAGGCCAGCTGGTCGCCCGCACCGGCGCATTGAGCGTGCAGGCGCAGGGCATCGACAACCGGGCCGGCACCATCGATGCCGCCGGCGATGCCCGGGTCGATGCCGGCGCCGGCCAGCTGGACAACGCCGCCGGCCTGCTGCGGGCGCGCCGCCTGGACCTCATCGGCGAGCTGCACAACGCCGCCGGCGTGGTCTCCGGGCTGGATTCCGCACGGCTCACCACCCGCGCGATCGACAACGCGGCTGGCGTCATCGAGGCCGGCAGCGGCGGCCTGCGCATCGACACGCAGGGGCACCGCCTGGCCAACACCGACAGCGGCGCCGACCGCGGCATCGTCAGTCGCGGCGTCATCGACATCGCCGCCGGACCCATCGACAACCGCAGGGGCTACATCGGCGCCGGGAGTGCTCTGACCCTGCGAAGCGCCGGCGCGCTGGACAACCGCCAGGGAACGCTGCTCGGCCTGGCCGACAGCACGGTGGACGTGGCCGCCACCCTCGACAACCGCGGGGGCACGGTCAGCGGCGGCGCCGACCTGGCGCTGAGCGCTGCAAGACTCGACAACCGGGGTCCGGGCAGCGCGGTCTTCGCGGCCCGCGACCTGCGCCTGCGCGCCGACACGCTGGACAACAGCGGCACCCGCGCCAGCGGCGCGGAGGCAGGCGTGCTCGCCAGCGGCTCGGAGGCAGGCCTGCTCGCCAGCGGCTCGCAAGGTGGCCTGCTCGCCGGCCGCGACCTGACCGTGGACGCCAGCACCCTCGTCAATGCCGAGGGCATGGTCTTCGCCGGCCGCAGCCTGGTGCTGCGGGTGCCCTCGCTGCTGGACAACGTTGCCGGCCGCATCGCGGCGGACAGCGCCGCCGTGCAGGGCGCGCAGCTCGCCAATGCGGGCGGGCGCATTGACGCCAAGTCCAGCCTCGCCCTCACGCTCGGGCAGCTCACGGGTTCCGGCGTGCTCGCCTCGCAGGGCCTGCTGACGCTGGACCTGCCCGGCGACCTGCTCCACCAGGGCTCACTCTCCGCAGGCCAGGCGCTGGCGCTTCGCATCGGCGGCACGCTGGACAACGAGGGCATCGTCTCCTCCGCCAATGCACTGCTGCTGCTCGCTGGCAACCTCAACAACCGCAGCAGCGCCGAGATCAGCGCACGCCAGGCCACCATCCAGGCCGACGGCCTGTTGGGCAACGAGGGCCTCATCACCGCCCGCGCCGGCGTCACGAACCTGCGCGCGGTCGCGGTCCAGAACGTTGGGCGCATCTACGGCGACCAGGTCCAGATCAGCGCTGCGAACACCCAGAACGCGAACCGCCGCAACGGTGCGGCCGGTGTCATCGCCAGTCGCGCGGGCCGCGTCACCATCGACGGCCCCCTCGTCAACGCGCCGAACGCCCTCGTCTACAGCAGCGGCGACCTGCTCGTCACCGGCCCGGTCCTGAACACGGGCGGCACGCTCAGCGCCGAGCGGCACCTGGAAATCCGGGGCACGCTGGACAACCGCAACGCCGCACTGAGCACCACCGTGCAGACGCGGCAGGAAGCGGCTTCTGCGTTCTACATCACGCCGGTTGGCAGCACCCAACGCTACACGCCGGAGCAGCTGCGCTGGCGAGGGGATGACGCGGGCATCTGGATTCTTCCGAGCGACACTTATCCCTTCGAGACGTTCGGCTCGGACTTCCTGCCCTTGAGCCGCCAGTGCACGCCCGAGACGGACTCGACACCGGAGGTCTGCTGGTCCATCGATCACCCGGTCTTCGCCAGCTTCGACGCGATTCCCGGACCTCTCGACGCTGCCATCCTGGCCTTCAACGCGGACCTGAAGAAGCGCCGCGTCAGCCACTGGTTCGAGACCACGATCACCGGCCGCACCGTGAGCGAGACGGTGGTCACGTCCAGCGCGCCCGGCCAGGTGCTGGCCGGCGGAGACATCCGCCTCGCTGGCGGCGCGAACACCGACAGCGTCATCGTCGCGGGCGGCAGCCTCTCGGGCGCCATCGACAACCGCGCCAGCCAAGGCACCCGGCAGACCACGGAACAGGGCAGCATGGCGCTGAGCCGGCATCGGTTCAGTGGCGGCGTCTTCGAACGGCACTGGCGCGAAGTCGATCCACCGCAGCCGATCGCCAGCGCGCCGGTCACCCAGTCCTTCAACCTGCCGGTCCTTCGCTACCAGTCCGGCACGCCGCCCGCGCTCGACCGACCGGCCGCGCCAGTGACAGCCACCCCCGCCGCGGCGCAGGTGCCCGAGCACAAGCCCCTGGCGCTGAGCGTTCGCACTGTGGCCCAGCCCTCGGTGCCCACACCGACCCTGCCGTCCGCGGATGCGCCTCCACCGGCGCAGGCGCCCGCCCGCATCGACCTGCCGGCCGAGGCGCCCTCAGCACGCGAGCTGCCGACCGCGCCGCAGCTCGTGCTGAGCGACACACCCGCCGCCGAGCCACCCCCCGCGAGCGCGCCCGGCGTTACCACGCCGGCCACGGCGGTCACCATCCGCGACGCCGTCCGCCCCGCGCTGCGCGGCAGCACCATCGCCGCCGAGGTGCGCACCGACCAGCGGCGCGCGCTGGAAGCGCCGCGCGTCGCGCTGCAATCGCTCGCGAGCGTGCCGCGTCCCCAAGCCGAAGGGATCCCCACCCCACGCGCCCCGCAGCTGACGGCCGTGCCCAAGCTCGACGGCTTCACCACCGTCGCCTTCCGGGGCACCATCACCGCCCCCGCCAACCAGCTGTTCCGCACCGACCCGGCAGGCCGCGGTCCGCTGGTGCAGACCGACGCCGCCTTCACCGAAGGCCAAACCTACGCCTCCAGCGCCGACTACCTGGGCGCCTTCCGCCTCGATGCGTCCTTCCACGGCCGCCTCTACGGCGACGGCTTCGCCGAGCAGCGCCTGGTGGACGACCAGGTCCTCGCGCTCACGGGCCGCCGCTTCCTCTCCGACTACGGCAGCAGCCAGGACCAGTTCCGCGCCTTGCTCGACGCTGGTGTCCTGCATGCCCGTGCGCACCAGCTCACGCCCGGCGTCGCGCTCAGCGCCGAGCAGATGGCCGCGCTCACCACGGACATCGTCTGGCTGGAAACGCGCAGCGTGCAGCTGCCCGATGGCCGCACGGCCGACGCGCTGGTGCCGGTGGTGTACCTGCGTCGGCCCACGGACGGCGACCTGCGCCCGCAGGGCGCGCTCCTGGCCGCGCGCGATATCGCGCTGCGCACCGCCGGCGACTTCAGCAACAGCGGCACCGTCTTCGCCTACGGTGAGGGCGATACCAACGACGGCCGCCTGAGTGTGGAAGCCGCCAACGTCCACCAGTCCGGCATGCTCGCCGGCCAGTGGATCGACGTGCGCGCGCAGGGCACGCTGGACCTCACCGGCGGGCAGGTGCAGGGCCTGGGCGAAGACAGCTGGGCGCGCCTGAACGCCCGCGACATCGTGCTGCGCAGCACGGTACAGGCCACCGAGGCCGTGGCCGAGGGCCCCCACGGCACCAGCACCGCGCGACGCACCGAGGTGGACCGCGTCGCCACGGTCGCGGCCGACCAGCTGAGTGTCTCGGCCCTGCAGGACCTCACGCTCCAGGGCGCCGTCGTCCGCGCCCGCGGCGGACTCCTGCTGGAAGCCGGCCGCGACCTGCGCATCGACGCCCTCGAGACCGGCTACGAGCTGCAGCTGCCCCTGGGCGGCGAGCACCGCGGCCGCAGCAGCCACTACCGGCAGGAGGGCCTCACGCACCGGGGCAGCGAGGTTGCCGCCGGTGCCGACGCCGCCCTCGTCGCGGGCGGCACGATGGCCCTCACGGGCAGCCGCGTGCGGGCCGAAGGCGCGCTGTCGGTGGATGCCGAGCGCGTGGACGTGCAGGCCGCCATCGACGCCGCCTCCATCGACCAGCAGGCGGTGAACCGCCGGGGCCACACCCGCATCGCCGAGCGCGACGAGACGCTCGCAGGCGGCGAACTCAGCGCCGGCGGCGACCTCACCGTAATCGCCCGCCGCGACATTGAGGCACGCGGCGCCACCTTCACCAGCGACACCGGCCGCGCGGCCCTGGTCGCGGGCGGCAATCTCACCCTGGGCACGGTCGAGACCGAACACACGCGCGAAGCCGAGCACGCTGAAAGCCGCAAGAGCACCTTCTCCAGCAGAAGCCGCCAGAGCAGCAGCGCCACCACGGCGCGCACGGCCGAAGGCAGCGTGGTCAGTGGCGACACCGTGCACCTGCAGGCGGGGCAGGTGGGCGACAACAGTCAGCTGCGCGGTGGCGTGGTTGAGATTCACGGCTCCGGCATTGCCGCAGCCGGCGATGTCGCCATCCTCGGTGAGCGCGTCCGCATCGACGCGGGCACGAACACCGAAGCATCATCCCGCTTTGAACAGGAGCGCCGTACCGGCCTGGGCGCGCTCGGGGGTCTCTCCTACGGCAGCCGCGAGGAGGCGCTTCGCCAGCAATCGACGGCGACAACGGCCGCACGCAGCACGGTCGGCAGCGTGCAGGGCAGCGTACGCATCCAAGCGTCCGAGGGCGTGCACATCACCGGCGCGGACCTCCTCACGCCAGCCGGTGACATCGACGTCCACGGGCGCCGCGTCCTCATCGACGCCGCGCGCGAGACCGCCAGCCAGCAGGTCCAGCAGCAACAACGTCAAAGCGGCATCAGCGCGAGCGTCCGCAACCCCGTGGTCGATGCCGCGCGAGCCGGCGAGCAGCTGGTGCGTGCCGCGCGCAACACCGACAACCCGCTGATGCAGGCCTTGGCGGCAGCATCGGCAGCCATGACCGCGCGGCAGGCTGCGGGCGCCGTCCAGAAGAATCCTGCCGAGGCAGGCGGCGTGAACATCGGCATCACCTTCGGCAGCAGCCGTAGTGAGAGCCAGTCCAGCCAGAGCGAAGAACGCGCCGCCGGGACCGAGCTGCGCGCGGGCGGCGACGTCCGCATCAGCGCGACCGGTGGCGGTGGCGAATCGGATCTCACCCTCCGCGGCAGCATCGTCCGGGCCGGCCGCGATGTCACGCTGGAGGCCGACGACCAGATCACGCTGGAGGCCGAGCACAACCGCGCCGAACAGCGCAGCCGCCACACCAGCCGCAGCAACAGCATTGGCGTCATGGTCGATCCCCGCAGCGGCGGCGGCGTCGGCCTTGGCGCCAGCGCCAGCCGTGGAAGCGGCAACGGCGAGGGCAAGGACGAACGCTGGTCCCCGACGCAGGTGGAGGCCGGCGAACGCCTGGTCGTGCACAGCGGCGGCGGCACCACCCTGCGCGGTGCCAGCATCGGCGCCGCGCAGGTCACCGGCCGCATCGGCGGCGACCTCGTCATCGAAAGCCTGCAGGACACCAGCAGCCACCAGAGCCGAAGCCGCGGCGCGGGCGCGTCGCTCGTGGTCGGTCCGAGCGGCGGCGGCGGCAGCGTCAGCGCGAGCCGCAGCCACATCGACAGCCGCTATGCCAGCGTCGGCGAGCAAAGCGCCATCCGTGCCGGCGACGGCGGCTTCGACATCGAGGTGGAAGGCCAAACCCGACTGGTGGGGGGAGCCGTCACCAGCACCGAGGCAGCCGTACAGGCCGGCGTGAACCGTTTCGTCGGCCGCCAAAGAGTCCAAGCTGAGGACATCCACAACCGTGCCACCTACAGCGCCATCGGCGCGGCCGTCAACCTCGGCACCGGCTTCAATCCCCAAGGCAATCCCACGGCCGACGGCACCAGCGCCGGCTGGGGCCGGGACAGCGGCGAGGTCAGCAGCATCACCCGTGCCGGCATCACCGGCAGCGCGGGGGACACCAGCCTGCGCACCGGCGATGCATCCAGCGGCATTGCGCCGATCTTCGATGCGCAGCGCGTGGAGCGGGAGGTGCAGGCGCAGACCACCATCACGCAACTGGCCGGCCCACAAGCCGCGCAGGCCTGGGGCGAGTTCGCGACCCGCCAGTACATCGGTGCCCTGGAAGGCGCGGATGCGGACGGCCAGGCTTGTTGGGGAGCGGATGGTGTCTGCCGCGCCGCCGGGCACGCGGTGGTGGGCGCCTTAACCGGTGGCCTAGCGGGTGCTGCGGGCGCAGCCACCTCATCGCTCGTGATGCCGGAAGTGCAGCAGGGGCTGATAGAGGCCGGCCTGCCAATCGAAGCGGCCAACGCCGCTGCGCAGGTGCTGGCCTTGGGCGCGGGTGCCGCGCTCGGCGGCGCCCAGGCGGGCGGGGCGGCCCTGAACGAGACGGGCAACAACGCCCTTGTGTTTGCGCCGCTGCTCTACGAAGGCCTGATTGTCGCCGGCACAGCAGCGGCGCGCGCATGTATGGCCAACCCGAGCTGCGTCGGCAGGCTCTCGGCCTTGGGAGTCACCGCAGTGGCTGCGATCCATCGGTTGGCGAATCCGGAGGGCGCGGAGCTGCAGGCGGGACCGCCCGGATTCGTGGCTGACCGACCTGCCGGCACGGGCGGGGGCACCAGCACGCCGACCCCGCCGCAACCGCCTGTGATGGTTACGACGTCCCCTCGACAGGACGAGCCGTCGAGAAGCTCCGCTGATCCGGGGTTCCAGGTCACGGACCGGCCAGTTGATAGCGTGACGGCGCTGCCGGCTACGCAGGTGGGGTCTGAGGCGGGTCTTGTATTCAGCACGGCCCCAAGCGCGGGCGATCAGCCCCTCCATTCGGACAGCCGCTCTGACCGGACGGTCCAAGCTGCACGAGAAGCCACGGCGGTGGGTTACTACCGGTCCTTGGGATGGGAGGATTCAAGGATCGCATCCCATGCGCGAGGCATAGATTTCTCCAAGCCCGTTGAGATCGTTACTTTGCCGAAGGGCGCCCAAGTGGTTCAATATCAAATTCCTGGCGGGCCGGTCGGCGGCTACTTCGCGCCTGTTGGAACGCCAGCGGAGTCTCTTGGTATTAGCTCCGCTGGCCGTGAAAGGGTCATTTACGTCGTCACTGAGGAGTTACAGGTGCTTCGTTCAACGGCGGCAAACACCTCATTGGACCTCACTCTTCCTGAGTCCGCTCGGGGAGCTGGGGGAGGGGTGCAGTTCTTCACGAATAACCGAAGTGCGTTCAAACCGTTGGGGGGGCAAGAGAAATGACTGCTACGCTCGCTGTCGGTGGCTTGTACTCATTATCAAGTGACGCAATTATTGGGAATTGTCAATTTCGTAAGGGGCAGATCGTCGTTTATACAAGTGGCGGGTACAGCCCGTACGACGATTGCTACATTTATCAGTTTGTCAATCTCGTAGGCGGGAGGTATATCTGTGCGCGTTCGTCCCAAATGACTGAATTGGAGATGCAGGTTTTCAAAAGGCTCGCACTCAATTAGCTCAGCTCTTCTGAACCCCGCGCGACAGCTTGAGCGACATGCGCATTACCGAAGTACGCGAGGCGTCCTCTTCGACGCTAACGCACACCACCTGCCAGGCAGGCCTGAGTGTCAGCGCCAGCCACCCGGTGCTCGATGCGGGCAGCACCGTTGGCCGCCTGGCGCGCGCCGCCGGCGACACGGACGATGCGCGCATGCCGGCCCTGGCCGCGGCCTCGGCCGCACTGACGGTCAACGAGGCCGCCGCCGCCATGGCCAACCCCGCCAAGGCCAACGCCAGCATCAACCTCACCCTCGGCAGCTCCAAGCAGACCAGCCGCACGCAGGAGCAGGCCGACACGGCCGCAGGCTCCACGGTTGCCGCAGGCGGCAACCTCAGCGTGGTCGCCACCGGCGGCGGCGCGGACAGCACGCTCCGGGTCCGCGGCAGCCGCCTCAGCGCGGGCGAAGATGCGCTGCTGCAAGCCGATGGCCGCATCGACCTGCTCGCCGCGCAGAGCACCCGCGCGCAGCAAAGCCGCAGCAGCGGCAGTTCCACCAGCATTGGTGTCGGCTTCAGCACCGGCGCGCAGAGCGGCGTCACTTTCAACGCCGGTGCCAGCCGCAGCAAGGGCCAGGCCGACGGGCAGGAACAAGTCCACACCCATACCCAGGTCAGCGCCGGCAACGCGCTGGTGGTGCAAAGCGGCGGCGACACCACGCTGCGCGGCGCGGTCATCGACGCGGACACCGTGCGCGCGCGCATCGGCGGCCATCTCACCATCGAAAGCCCGCAGGACACCAGCACCTACGAGAGCCGCCAGACCAGTGCCGGCGTCGGCGTAAGCCTGTGCGTGCCGCCGCTGTGCGCGGGCTCCAGCTCCGCCAGCGTGAGCGCCGGCCGCACCCGCATCGACAGCACCTATGCCAGCGTGGGCGAGCAAAGCGCCATCCGCGCGGGAGACGGCGGCTTCGACGTGCAGGTGGAAGGCCGGACCTCGCTCACCGGCGGCGCCATCACCAGCACGGACGCGGCCGTGCAGGCCGGCGCCAACACCTTCACCAGCCGCGAGGGTGTCCAGCTGCAGGACGTGAACAACCAGGCCGGCTACAGCGGCCGGGGCGTGGCGCTCACGCTCGGCAAGGGCGTGGACACGCAAGGCACGCCCACGGCCACCTCACGCGGCGCGGGCTTCGGCAGCGACAGCGGCAGCGCGCAGAGCGTCACGCGAGCGGGTATCTCCGGCGTGGCGGGCGACACGGCGGCCCGCACGGGTGACGCGCAAACTGGTATCGCGCCGATCTTCGATGCCGAGAGGGTGCAGCGCGAGATCGACGCGCAGGTGACGATCACGCAGCACGCCCTGCCCCAACTGTTCAGGGCGGCGGGCACTTATGCGGACCGGCAGCGGGACGACCTGCGCACCCGGGCGCGCGGCGAAGTGGACCCGCAGCGGCAGGCCGAGCTGAATGCGCAGGCGGGTCGATGGGAGGAGGGTGGGGACTTTCGCGTGGCCCTGCACAGCGCCATCGGGCTGCTCGGTGGCGATGTGGCGGGCGCCGTCGGCAGTGGCGCCGCAGCCGCTGCGGCCCCGGCGCTGGAGCAATTGCAGAACGGCGTCTCTGTCGCCCTCGCAGACGCCGGCCTCACGCCGGCACTGGCCCGCGAGGTGGCGAGCGGCGTTGCCAGCGTGGCTGCGGCGGGCATCGGTGGCATCACGACCGGGGGAGCCCTGGCGGGGGCTGCGACCGGAATGAACGTGGATGCCAACAACCGGCAGTTGCATGCCGCCGAAGAACGCTGGCTCAAAGACAGAGCCAAGGACTTCGCCAGGCAGGAGGGCATCAGCGAGGATGAGGCCTTGCGCCGATTGACGCAGCAGGCCCTCAAGGACGTGGACTTCCTCTGGCGTGCGCAGCTTGCCGACGGCGACGACGCGAAGGCACAGGCCTTCCTCGCGGGCGCGGAGCAGACCTTCACGAACGACCTGGGCGCGCAGCAGCGCCTGTTCACCGCCACCGGCCAGCAGCTCCTGCGCCCGGAGATGTTCGCCGACACGGCCGACCCGGCGTTCTATCGGCAGTTCGCGCAGAGCGGCATCAGCCGCAGCCTGAGCGCCGGCCTCGCCAAGGAACTGCGGGACTCGGGCATCGACGTGGCACGCGGCGCTGTCGACCTCGCGCGCACTGCGCGGGACAACCCTGGGCTGGTCGTGAATGCGGTGTGGGAGACCGTCAGGACCTTGCCGCACAGCGTGGTGGATGGCTTCAAGGAATCGGGGACGTCCATCGGCGAAGGCACCGCTGTCGCGCTGACTCCGGCATTGGCGTCGAAAGTCGATGCGCTTTACGGCTCCGACACGGCCGGCGCACAGCGTGCCCTGCTGGCCATCCGTGTCGCAGCCGCAGTGACGGGCACGGCGGGCACAGCCAAGATGGCGGCAAGTGCGGCGGACGCAACAGCGGTCGCGGTCGCGAGGAAGCTTGACGACGCTTTGGACCAGAAGGCGCTGGAAGGCCTGCTGAAGTCCGGTGGTGTGCATGACAGGAGCGGCAACCCGCTGCTGGACCTGAAGCAACTGACCGATGCGCAGAAGGGAGCGATGGGCGACCTCTTCGGGGCGAACACGGTCAAGCAGATCGTGCCCGATGGGCAGAAGATTGCGCGCGTGCCGGGCGTCGGGGAGACTGGTATCGACGACCTTTACAAGGTCAATCGCCCGGATGTGGATTACGTGGTGATCGAGTACAAGTTTGTGGGGGACCCGAAGCGATCCGGGAGTTCTGCGCTGGGGAGTACCGCGGATGGGAGGCAAGGATCGATAGAGTGGATTACAGGGTCTAATCGTTTAGGGAAGGCCGTGGGCGACGATACGGCGCATGCGGTAAACCGAGCCGCTCAAGCGGACCGCATCGAGACTTGGGTGGTAACCACGAAGGCAGACGGCTCCACCCTCGTCCAGGTCTTAGATGCCAAAGGAGCCGTTAAGGCGATCGATACGTCGCGGGTTTTGGCGCCAACACGCAATCTTTCGGGAGCAACGCCATGATTCGAGCGACGAGAGGAAATCTGACGTATTGGTCTGCACGAGTCGAGTTCGATTTGAACGCCATGCGAGACGATTGGGTCCTGCTAAACCAGCCAAGTCGTAACCCGCTCTACGACCCGCAGTTCGCCATGATGCTTGCGGAGCGAGTGCTGCGGCTCATGCTCAGGAGGTATTCGCGAGGCGACGCGGTACCCGAGACGGCACAACACTTCACTCAACTCCTGGACGCATGGGAACTCTCGAACTGCTTGTCCGAGCGTATTTGCCGAGAACGCGGCCTGCTGAGCTGCCGCAACTGGAAGTTCGAGATCTCTGACCTGGCTCATTACAACTGGTGCTTCTGGCTGGTCGGCCTCGCGCTCGCCCTGGAAATCCCCAACGACCAGTGGCAGCGCCTGCTGGCCCTCATCGGCGGCGAAGGAGAGGACGTCCTTCTGGACCAAGTCATTGCCTTCCGGCAGCCGGGCCGCCTGGTCGGCACCAAGCTCCTGCACCCCAAGCCCTACGCCCGCCTGCTCAGAACCATCGAAGCCCCGCGCGAGCAGCAGCCGCAACTGCTGCTGGACTTCGTCGACCACTGGTACCCCGAGCTCGCCCGCAAAGGCAAAGACGAGCTGTGGTGGTACATCTACGGCGACCCGGTCAAGCACCCGCTGGAGATGGGCAGCTACTTCGGCCGCTGGTGCATCGAAGCCGTCGCAGCCGTCAAGGCCTTCGGAATCGACGACAGCCTGTGCCTCGGGCACGAGCACTATCCCGGGGACCTGCTCCGGCCTGATGGTCCTTCGACGCATCGGCCTCGCCAGGAGCACGCGAGGCCCGGTTTCTTGCACAGGTTGTTGCAGCTGATCGCACGTCGATGACCGTCGGACGCATCGGCTTGGCCGTCATCGCCGTCATGGTCGGCGGGCTGCTGGGCGATGTACGCGCAGCCGCCGACGCGCCATCCGTCAGCACCGGCGCCATCCGCAGCCAGGGCCAGGCCGATGGGCAGGAACAGGCCCACGCCAACACCCAGGTCAGCGCCGGCAACGCGCTGGTGGTGCGAAGCGGCGGCGACACCACGCTGCGCGGCGCGGTCATCGACGCGCACAGCGTCACGCGAGCGGGCATCACCGGCATCGCGGGCGACACGGCGGCCCGCACGGGTGACGCGCAAACTGGTATCGCGCCGATCTTCGATGCCGAGAGGGTGCAGCGCGAGATCGACGCGCAGGTGACGATCACGCAGCACGCCCTGCCCCAACTGTTCAGGGCGGCGGGCACTTATGCGGACCGGCAGCGGGACGACCTGCGCACCCGGGCGCGCGGCGAAGTGGACCCGCAGCGCCAGGCCGAGCTGAACGCGCAGGCGGGTCGATGGGAGGAGGGCGGGGACATCCGCGTGGCCCTACACAGCGCCATCGGGCTCGTCGGTGGCGATGTGGCGGGCGCGGTCGGCAGTGGCGCCGCTGCCGCTGCTGCGCCGGCGCTGGAGCAGTTGCAGAACGGAGTCTCTGTCGCCCTCGCGGACGTCGGCCTCGCCCCCGCATTGGCCCGCGAGGTGGCGAGCGGCGTCGCCAGCGTGGCGGCGGCGGGCATTGGCGGCATTGCGAGCGGGGGAGCCCTGGCGGGGGCTGCGACCGGGATGAACGTGGATGCTAACAACCGGCAGTTGCACGCCGCCGAAGAGCGCTGGCTCAAAGACAAGGCCAAGGACTTCGCCAGGCAGGAGGGCATCAGCGAGGACGAGGCCTTGCGCCGCTTGACGCAGCAGGCGCTGAAGGACGTGGACTTCCTCTGGCGAGCGCAGCTTGCCGACGGCGACGACGCGAAGGCACAGGCCTTCCTCGCGGGCGCGCAGCAGACCTTCACGAACGACCTGGGCGCGCAGCAGCGCCTGTTCACCGCCTCCGGCCAGCAACTCCTGCGCCCGGAGATGTTCGCCGAGACCGCTGACCCGGCCTTCTATCGGCAGTTCGCGCAGAGCGGCATCAGCCGCAGCCTGAGCGCCGGCCTCGCCAAGGAACTGCGGGACTCGGGCATCGACGTGGCACGCGGCGCCGTCGATCTTGCACGCACGGTGCGGGACAACCCGGCGCTGGTGGTGAATGCGGTGTGGGAGACGGTCAGGTCCTTGCCGCAAAGCGTGGTGGATGGCTTCAAAGAATCGGGGACGTCCATCGGCGAAGGGTCTGCCGTCGCCCTCAGCCCGGATCTGGCGGGCAAGGTCAACGCGCTCTACGGCACCGATGCGGCCGGCGCACAGCGGGCCTTGCTGGCCATCCGTGTCGCAGCCGCAGTCACCGGCACGGCAGGCGCAGTCAAGGCCACCGCAGGTGCGGTGGATGCCACAGCGGGAGCGGTCAAGGCCTCGGGGGCGGCTGCGGAAGAGGCGGCTGCCGCCCTTGCGAGGAAGCTGGATGCCGCGCTTGAAGAGAAAGCGGTGAAAGCCCTGCTGATGTCGGGCGGCGTGCATGACAGGAGCGGCAACCCTCTGCTGGATCTGAAGCAGCTCACCGATGCGCAGAAGGGAGCGATGGGCGACCTATTCGGGGCAAGCACGGTCAAGCAGATCGTGCCCGATGGGCAGAAGATTGCGCGAACGCCCGGCGTTGGACAAACGGGGATCGACGACTTGTATAAGGTTAACCGGCCGGATGTGGACTACGTGGTGATCGAGTACAAGTTCGTGGGGGACCCGAAGCGTTCGGGGAGTTCATCTCTTTCTATGACGGCGGATGGACGGCAAGGATCAGAGCAGTGGATAACTGGTTCCGAACGCCTGATTAGAGCGGTAGGAGATCAGGCTGCTGAAGCGGTTGAGATGGCTCTCAGAAACGGGCGAACCGAAGCTTGGGTGGTGACGACGAGGGCGGATGGTTCAATCAATAGATTCGTCCAACTTGCTCCCTCCAGTGAGGAAGCCTATCGGAGTAACCCCATGATTCGCGCTCCGCTCGGAGATCTAAAGTATTGGAATGATCGCGTCCGCTTTGACCGTGAGACGATTGAGAGCAAGCAGCTTGCGCTAAAGGAGCCAAGCAAAAACCCTCTCTACGATCCAGAGTTTGCGATGAGTGTCGCCTCGCGCGTGAGACGCCTGATGCTCAGGAGATACTCTCGCGGGGATTCAATAAGCGATCTCAAGCAACATTTCCCAGCTTTAATTTCTTCATGGGAGCTGTCGAACTCACTTTCAGACGAAGTCTGCAAGAAGTACAACCGAACGAACTGCCGCGACTGGATATTCGAACTCCGTGACCTGAACCACTACAACTGGTGCTTCTGGCTAGTCGGCCTCGCGCTCGCCCTGGAAATCCCCAACGACCAGTGGCAGCGCCTGCTGGCCCTCATCGGTGGCGAAGGAGAGGACGTCCTTCTGGACCAAGTCATTGCCTTCCGGCAGCCGGGCCGCCTAGTCGGCACCAAGCTCCTGCACCCCAAGCCCTACGCCCGCCTGCTCAGAACCATCGGAGCCCCGCGCGAGCAGCAGCCGCAACTGCTGCTGGACTTCGTCGACCACTGGTACCCCGAACTCGCCCGCAAAGGCAAAGACGAGCTGTGGTGGTACATCTACGGCGACCCCGTCAAGCACCCACTGGAGATGGGCAGCTACTTCGGCCGCTGGTGCATCGAAGCCGTCGCAGCCGTCAAGGCCTTCGGCATCGACGACAGCTTGTGCCTCGGGCACGAGCACTATCCTGGTGACCTTCTCCGGCCTGATGGTCCTACGACGCATCGTCCTCGCCAGGAGCAGGGCAGGCCGGGGCTGGTGGGAAAGTTGTTCCAGCTGTTCGCACGTCGATGATCGTGGGAGGGTGTGTCGGCAACCTGATGTTGGCCGCCATCAGCTATCGAACGGGTTTTCGCAGATAAGGACGGATTACGACTACCTGTTCGACTTCGACTCGCATACGGGAGAACTTCTTCGTTTTGCACGACCGAGCCGCACCCAGGTAGCACAGTGCCTCGTGACCTGCTGGCGGCTCGGACACAAGCCGTGCTACCGGGCGCCAATGAATACGTAGCCGCGTCCCCAAACAGCGTCCCAGTCCGGACCCGTGATCACGTAAAGCTGCGCAGTCTTCGGGTCCCAATAGGCGATGCCATCATTCCAGCCCGGCGACTTGCAGGTTTGGTCGAAGGGAAGACTGATCCAGTAGACGTTGAGCTTCGAATCCGGGAAGACTTCACCGCTGGCGGTGCACCCTGAAGCGCTCGTCTTCACGATCTCGCCCGCCTCAGTGATGACGATGGTTGCCGCCTCACGTGTCTCCAGGCCGACGAATTCACCTGAGTACGTCCCCGCCACTTGCGCAAGTGTCGGTGTGCCCTCCAGCGAGTGGTATTCGTTGGCTGTCAATAGTTCCGGTCCTGTCGGGCGAATGAGACGCCCTTCGAATGCGCCAGAATCATTGACGCTTCCGCTGAGCGCGGTGACGCCAAATTGACCGGTTTCGAAGTTGTAGTCCAGGCTGTTGCTCGCTCGGATGGTTCGTCCAATGATCTCTGCGCCGTCTTGTACAAAGCCAGTGACAGACTTTGTTGACTTGTCGGAGTAGACAATCATGTACCCGGTAGTAACCCCATCCGTGAGCACGAAGGCGGTGAAGTCCTTGCCCGCATCGGTCGCGCCGCGCCAAAGTCCGGCTGGACTTTCGGCCTTCGGGGTCGTTGAATCCGGTGCTGTTGACTCGATGGTAGTTTCGGCGATGGCGCTTTCTTCGCCACCGCCACCGCCACCGCCACCGCAGGCGCTAAGCGTCAGCGCGAGTGCGCCAATCAATGACGAAATACTCAGTCGGAATGTAGAGGGCATGTCGGGCCTTTGTGAGTTGACGAAAAGAGGGTGTGAACGTCCGAGGCATCAGCGATGCAGCGGGTCAATAGCCTGCGAGGCGCCGCGGACCCAGGCCCGCCCGAGACAGGTAAGGCCTTGCCAGGTGAACAGCGATCTAGTTGGCCAGCAGCGTTCCGAGCTCTGCAATGACCTTGCGCTCGCACGCCGCCAGAATCTGTTCCAGCTGTGTTTTGAGGGGTTGATAGGAATCGGCGGCCCATTCCTCAAGTGGCCTGGCCCCTTCGCTCCGCTTGGCGCAGTTGACGATCGCAGGCGGAGTGAAGTTGAAGATGCTGGCTGATTTCCGTTGCTTGTACACATTCAAGTCCAGCCGCAGGTAGTAGTCGGTCGATTCGCCAACCAGGCTTTCATAGACCAGGCTTGCGAAACCACCGCCGACAACAATCGGGTGCTGGAATGTTTTTCCCCGGAATTCGGGATCTTTAGAGACTCTGTCGTTGACGGTGCGCTCCAGCGAATTGACGAAAGTGGTGGGGACGGGGTTTTGCAGGTTGGAGCGGTCTTGCACGTCTGGAATAGGAATCCCTTTGAGCTGTTCTTTGCTGAATGTTTGAAAACCGACGGATCGTGTTGCCACCAGAAGGAAGGCATTGAGTGCGAGTTGCCGACCGATTTGCTTTTGAGTCGCCTCGCGCCGAAGCAGGAGCACCTCCGTGGGGGGCTCCTGCAACCACGAGCCGTCGCCGAAGCTCGTCGAGTACTCGACCTTGACCCTGCCGGGCGGATGCAAGCGCGGCGCGCCGTCGTGAGCGGAATCGTTGGCCTGGAGGTGCTCGGGAGATGCGCAGCCCGCGAGAGAGAGCGAGGCGACCAGCAGCGTAAGTAAGAATGGCTTCATGGGGAGGGCAATGATCAGAGTCCGGGGAGGCGGTGAACCACTAAGAGCGCACCGGGCTCTAGCGACTATCTAAGTTTTAGTTTGAAACTGAAAATACTAGCGCCAGGGAGCATACGAGGCGTGTTGCTCAGCCTTGACGTGGTGAATTGCCGGTCGTCAGGAATCAGTCATCAAGCCCAGAAGCCGCCTCTGCCATGCGGTATCCGGCTCGCGGTGCATGGCCACTCTCCGGGCACTCCTATAGTTCCCGGCATGCATCAGCCTTCCGGCGCGCCATCGCAAGCTCCCCCGCGCACCCCTCGCCCCCGCCTCCTCCGCCAAGCCCACATCCTCCACCGCCGCGCCGGCCGTCTCGATCCCGTGCTGCGCGGCATGCTCTGGGCCACGCTGGGCGGCTTTCTTTTCGTCTGCCTCAACGCCACCATGCGCGGCCTCGCGCGGCAGCTCGATCCCTTCCAGGCGCAGTTCATCCGCTACCTCATGGGGCTGGTGGTGCTGGCGCCGATGCTGCTGCGCTCCGGCCTGGCGAGCTGGAAGCCTGCCAGCGTGCGCGGGCAGTTCGGGCGGGGCGTGGTGCATACCAGCGCGCTGACCCTCTGGTTCCTGGCCGCGCCGCATGTGACCTTGGCGGACATGACCGCCATCGGCTTCATGACGCCCATCTTCATCATGCTGGGCGCGGCGCTGTTCCTGGACGAGAAGATGCAGGCGGCGCGCTGGGTGGCGGCGATGCTGGGGCTGGTGGGCGTGCTCATCGTCGTGGGGCCGCAGCTGTCCGGGCAGGGCGGCGTGTGGCTGCTGGTGCTGCTGGGGTCTTCGCCGCTCTTCGCGGCGTCCTTCATCATCGTGAAGGCGCAGACCCGGCGCGAGAGCTCGACGGTGATCGTGGCCTGGCAGTCCATCACCGTGGCGCTCCTGAGCCTGCCGCTGGCGCTGCTGGAGTGGCGGTCCCCCACGCTCGGGCAGTGGCTGCTGGGGCTGCTCGGTGGCATCTTCGGTTCGGCGGGCCACTACGCCATGACGCGCGCCTTCAGCGCCACGGACATCTCCGCCACGCAGTCGGTCAAGTTCCTGGAGATGGTGTGGGCCGCGCTGCTGGGCTTCGTGATCTTCCAGGCCGTGCCCAGTGGGTGGACGCTCATCGGCGGGACGGTGATCTGCGCCTCCACGGTGTGGATCGCGCGCCGGGAGGCCCTGCGTTCCGCCCGTCGCGGCCTATGATGGCCGCCCCGCATCTGCCTGCAGGAGAACCCGCATGAGCGTCGGCATGACCATGCACCACATTCCCGTCTGCCCCTTCTCGCAGCGGGTGGAGATCCTGCTCGCGCTCAAGGAAGCGACCAGTGCGGTGCAGTTCGAGGTGGTGGACATCACGCGGCCGCGCTCGCCCGAGCTGCTGGCCAAGACGCGCGGCACCACGGCGCTTCCGGTGCTGGAGTTCGCGGACGGCCGCATCCTCAAGGAAAGCCTGGTCATCATGCAGTACCTGGAAGACGTGCTGCCCGGCCGTCCGGTGGCGCAGCCCGATCCCTGGCGTCGCGCGGTGGAGAACATGCTGGTGCGCATGGAAGGCGACTTCGTCAACGCCGGCTACACGCTGGTGATGAACCAGGACCCGTCCCGCCGCGACGCCCTGCACGAGCGCATGCTCGCGCAGTTCGCCAAGCTCGATGCCTTCCTGCGCGAACATGCGCCCGAAGGCCCCTTCCTCTTCGAGGAGTTCGGCTGGGCCGAGGCGGTGTTCACGCCCATGTTCATGCGCTTCTGGTTCCTCTCCTACTACGAGGACTTCGAGCTGCCGCAGGACGGCGCCTATGACCGCGTGTGCGCCTGGCGCCAGGCCTGCCTCGCCCACCCGGCAGCGCAGCAGGTCACGCGCGAGGAGATCGTCAAGCTCTATTACGACTACGCACAGGGCGCGGGCAACGGCGCCCTGCTGCCGGGGCGCGAGCGCTCGTCCTTCGTGTTCGAGCCGCATTGGCGCGAGCGGCCCTGGCCGCCCAAGGACAAGTACCGGGGCACGGCCTCGGACGCGGCGCTCGGGCTGGTCCCCTGACCCGACGGGAGCGAGTTCAGGACGGCGCGCGCGCCGCCCCCTGCTCTCGCCATCGCGCCGCCAGCTCCACGAACAGCAGCGCCGTCGGGCTCGCGCCGCTGCGCCGCCGCGCCACGGCCACGGTCGAGGTCGGCGAATCCGCCAGGGGTTTGTAGATCACCTCCGCCGGCAGGATGCGCGCCATGCTCTCCGGCACGAGCGCAATGCCCATGCCGGCGCCGACCAGTGCGATGGCACTGTTCGCGTTGCCCGAGACTTCGCTCAGGCGCGGCTCGAAACCCGCGCTGCGGCACTGGGACTGCACGGACTGGAAGGGGCCGACGGGGCGTCGGCTCGCGTTGAGGAACTGTTCGTCCCGCAGGTCGCGCAGAGACAGCTTCGTCCGCCGCGCGAGCCGGTGCCCCCGGGGCATGGCGACCACCAGCGATTCCTCGTAGAGCGGCAGGGCCTCGATGTGCGCGGCGTTGACCGGCAGGCGCACCAGTCCCACGTCGAGCCGGCCCTGCACCAGCCAGTCCACCTGCTGGTCGGTGGTCGCTTCCTGGAGCCGCACCGACACCGCCGGATAACGCTGCGTGAAGGCCTGGACCAGCGTGGGCAGCAGGCCCTGGGTGGTGGTGAAGTTGCAGCCAATCCGCAGTGTGCCGACCTCGCCTTCCCCCACGCGGCGCACGCGCTCGGCGATGTCGTCCAGGCCCGCCAGCCAGGGCCCGACCTGCTCGTACAGTTCGCGGCCGGCGGTGGTGAGCGCGACCGAGCGGCGGTTGCGAACGAAGAGCGGCGTGCCCACAGCCTCTTCCAGGCCGCGGATCTGCTGGCTCAAGGGTGGCTGCGACATGTTCAGCCGCGCCGCGGCGCGGCTGAAGTGAAGCTCCTCGGCGACGACGAGGAAATAGCGCAGGTGCCGCAGCTCGAACACGTCCGCTTCAGGCGGTGAAGACCGCGCCCTTGCCGCCGTCGCGCGCCGTGGCCCAGGCGAGCTTACGGCAGAAGAATTCCCAGGAGTGCTCGATGTGCGCGGCGCTCATGATCTGCCCGTGGCGGCGCTGGCGCGTGGCCTCCTGGGGCATGGTGTGGCGCAACCCGGCGCTGCGGCCGACGAGGTGCGCGCGGGCCGCCTTCTCCAGGAACACGCCCACGCAGGTGGCGTGCTCGATGGAGGTGCCGCAGAAGGTGACGCCGTGGTTGGCCATGAGCACCACGAAGTGCTCGCCCAAGGCGGCCGCGAGCGCGTCGCCCTCTTCGGGCAGGCGGATCAGCGCCACTTCATCCTCGTGGCGCGCGATGCCCGCGAAGTAGTCGCCGTCCAGGGTGAAGGGCAGCAGGGGCTCGGCGGAGGCCGACAACACGCTGGTGTGGAAGGCATGGGTGTGCGCCACCACCTGCACGTCGGGCCGGCGTTGCAGGATCTGCGAGTGGATCGGCCACTCGGAATGCCGGCCGCCATCACCCGCCAGTTGCAGGCCCTGAAAGTCCAGCAGGATGAAATCCTGCGGACCCAGCACCTCGCCCAGGCCGATGCGGTTGCGCTTCATCCAGAAGCCGCGGCCCTGCGGGTCACGCAAAGAAAGGTGGCCCAGCGACATGTCGCCATGGCCTTCCAGCTCCAGGATCCGGCAGGCGCGGGCCAGCTTGTCGAGTTGCTGCTCCAGGGTGTCGTTCATGCGGCTTGGCAGGCGGGATCAGCGGGTCGCCGAGGGCGCGTCGGCCGGCGCGTCGGTGGGCTGGATGCCGATGGTGCGGAAGGTCGCCGCCGCATGTGACTGCGCTGCCGCCAGTTCGGCGGCGAACCTGGCGGGGGAGGCGTTGTAGGGCTCCAGGTAGTTCTGCTTGGCGAAGGACTGGAAGGCGGGCGTTGCCAGCGCCTTGTTCAATTCGGCGTTCAGCTTTTCCACGATGGCGGGCGGTGTCTTCGCGGGCGCGTACAGGCCCCAGAAGGTGCCCATGCCGGGGTCGCTGTCGAGCTCGCCGAGGGCCGGCACGTTCGGGAAGGCGGAAGAGCGCGATGCGCCCGTGACCGCCACGGCCTTGAGCTTGCCCGCTTCGACGGCCGCCTTGGCCAAGGCCACGCTGCTGTACGCGAGGTTGACCTCGCCGCCGTTCACGGCCAGGAACGAGGGGCCCGCGCCCTTGTACGGCACGGCCGTGAGCTGCACACCGTTCTGCCGCGCGATCCAGGCCTGGTAGATCGCGGGAATGCTGCCCGGTCCCCAGGTGGCGAAACTGACTTTTTCGGGGTTCGCCTTGGCGTGCGCCATCAGCTCGCGAAAGCCCGCGCCAGGCACCGAGGGGTGCGCGACGATGACGTCATTGGGCGTGCGCACCACGCCGCCGATGGCGGCGAAATCCGCTTTCGGGTCGTAGGGCAGCCGGTTGAAGAGCAGCGGGTTGAAGACCAGGCTCTGGTTGTCCGTGAGGCACAGCGTGTAGCCGTCGGCCGGCGCACGCGCGCAGGCGGTCATGCCGATCAGCGTGCCCGCGCCGGGCCGGTTTTCCACCACCACCGACTGGCCCAGGCTGTCGCCCATGAGCCGGGCCACCGTGCGCGCGAGCAGGTCGGTCAGGCCGCCGGGCGAGGTGGACGCGATGATGCGGATCGGCTTGGCCGGAAAGGTGTCGGCCGCCGCCGGGACGGCAGCCAGTGCGACGAGCGAAGCCACCAGCGCGGAGACGATCTTGAGCGGAAAGGACTTCATGGGACGAGGGGAGTCACTGAGGGTTGAACGAATCAGTGCGCGGTGCGCGCCCACTGCAGCGGCGATTCTTCCTCGTGTGGGAGCGGCCGTCCAATATCTCACGCCTTCTCCGGTGAGAGGTCTGGCGACTTAGAGGTCGAGTGGCCGCCCTCAGCGCCCTGCCAGCAGGTTCGCCACCCCCGCCGCCACATGCCCCGCCGGCACGTGCTGCGCGGCATGGTTCACGTGGCCGGTCTGGTCGTCGAAGAAGAAGTCCGGCTCGAACTCGCGCAGGAACTCGCCCTTGGGCAGGCCGCCCAGGAACATGGCTTCATCGATGTGGATGTTCCAGTTCATGAGGGTGCGGATGGCGCGCTCGTGCGCCGGCGCGCTGCGCGCGGTCACCAGGGCCGTGCGGATCTTCATGGCCGGGGTGCCGGCCTGCTGCAGGCGGTGCAGCGCGGCCAGCAGCGGCTTGAAGGGGCCTTCGGGCAGGGGCTGCGTGGCCTTGCTCAGCTCGTGCTGCTGGAAGGCGTCCAGGCCCTGGGCCTGGAAGACCTGTTCGGCCTCGTCGGAGAAGAGCACGGCGTCGCCGTCGAAGGCGATGCGCACTTCGCCGGGATAGTTGGTGCCCGCCAGCACCGATTCGGTCAGCACGCGCGCGGCCGGAAAGCCCGCGTTGAGCGCCTCGCGAACGTCCTCGGCGTTGGCCGAGAGGAACAGGTGCGCGCCCAGGGGCCGCAGGTAGCGAAAGGGCGGGCGCCCCTGCGTGAACACGCCGCGCTCCAGCTTGATCTGGTTGGCCGCGCCGGAGCGGAAGATGCGCATGCCCGAGACCGGGTCGTTGCGCGAGAGGATCACCACCTCCACGCGCTGCGCGGCCGGCTCGTTGAAGGCCAGCAGCTTGCGAATGAGCGAGAACGCGATGCCGGGCCGCGCGGGCAGCTCCAGCCGCTGCAGCTGCAGCGCCATGTAGGCGCCGGGGTCGCCGCTTTCGAAGAGGCGGTTCTCTTCCTCGAAGTCGAAGAGCGCCCGCGAGGAGATGGCGACGACCAGTTTGTCCTGCAGCGTTATTGCCATGTCACCGTACCCATTGATTGAGCTGGATGATCGGCATGAGCACCGCCAGCACGATGAGCATCACCACCAGCCCCATGGCCACGATGAGCAGCGGCTCCAGCACGGTGGCCAGTTGCATGGCCCGGCGCTGCACTTCGGCGCCGAGCTGGTTGGCCGCGCGCTGCAGCATGAGCGGCAGCTGCCCGGTCTGCTCGCCCAGGCGCGCGAACATGGACAGCAGGCCCGGGAAGCGCTTCTTCTGCGCCATGGCCGAGGCGAGTGGCGCGCCTTCGCGCACCAGCACCAGGGCGTCCATGGCATCGGCGCGCATGGCGCGGTTGCCCAGGGTCTCGCCGGCCGCCTGCAGGGCGCGCAGGATGGGCACGCCCGCGCCGGCCAGCATGGCCAGGGTGCTGGCGAAGCGCGCCGCGTTGTAGCCGCGTGCGAGGCGGCCCACCAGCGGCAGCTTGAGCCAGCCGGCGTCGAAGCGCTCACGGAAGCCCGCGTTGCGCAGCGCCAGGCGCAGGGCCACCACGGCGGCGATCAGAACGGCCGCCATCGCCCAGCCCCAGTCGCGCACCGCGGCGCTGATGGCGAGCATGGCCGAGGTGAGGAAGGGCAGCGCGCGCTGCGTGCCCGCGAAGACGTTCGCCACCTGCGGCACGACGTAGGTGACGAGGAACAGCACGATCACGATGGCCACCAGCGTGACGATGGCCGGGTACAGCGCCGCACCGACGAGCTTGGCCTTGAGCGCCTGGCGCTCCTCCAGGTCGTCGGCCAGGCGGTCCAGCACGGTGCCGAGCTGGCCGCTTTGCTCGCCCGCGCCGACCACGGCCACGTACACCTCGGAGAACTCGCGCGGGTGCTGGCCCAGGGCCTTGGCGAAGGGCGATCCGGCGTTGACCTCGGCCCGCAGCGAGGCGACGAGGTTGCGCTCGCGCTCCTCGTCGGCCTCGTCGGAGAGGGCCGTGAGCGCGCGTTCCAGCGGCAGGCCGGAGGTGACCAGGCCCGCCAGCTGGCGGGTCCAGATGGCCAGGGCCGTGGCGTTGAAGACGGGACGCGTGAGCCAGCGGGCGCTGAAGCTGGATGCCTCGCCCGCGGCCGTGACGGGCGTGACCTGGATCGGCACCAGCGACTGCGCGCGCAGCAGGCTGCGCGCGGCCTTGGCGGTGTCGGCCTCCATCACGCCCTTGCGCGTCGCGCCCTGGGGATCGAGGGCCTCGAATGAGTAGGCGGGCATGACGCGATTATGCGAGGCCGCGGCCACGGCCCCAGCTTGGCGCGGAAGGTGCCCGCCTCAGGGCTGGCGCAGGCGGAAGCGCTGCAGCTTGCCGGTCTCCGTGCGCGGCAGGCTGGCGACGAACTCCAGCTCGCGCGGATACTTGTAGGGGGCGATGCTGGCCTTGACGTGGTCCTGCAGGGCCTTGACCAGCTCGGGGCGGGCCTCGTGGCCCGGCCGCAGCACGCAGTAGGCCTTGACGATCATCCCGCGCTCCTCGTCGGGCTTGCCGATAACGGCGCACTCGGCCACGGCGGGGTGGCGCAGCAGCACGTCCTCCACCTCGGGCCCGGCGATGTTGTAGCCGGCGCTGATGATCATGTCGTCGGCGCGGGCCTGGTAGATGAAGTAGCCGTCCTCGTCCTGCATGAAGGCGTCGCCGGGGTAGTTCCAGCCGTCCTTGACGTAGTTGGCCTGGCGCGCGTCCTCCAGGTAGCGGCAGCCGGTCGGGCCCACGACGGCCAGCTTGCCGATGCTGCCGCGCGGCAGTTCCCGGCCGTCCTCGTCCACCACGCGCGCCTCGTAGCCGGGCACCACGCGGCCGATGGCGCCGCGGCGCACGTCCTCGGGCGGCGAGGAGATGAAGATGTGGAACATCTCGGTGGCGCCGATGCCGTCGGTCATCTCGATGCCGCTGGCTTCCTTCCACAGCTGGCGCGTGGCGTCGGGCAGGCCCTCGCCGGCGCTCACGCACAGGCGCAGCTTGCCCACGCCGTGCTCGCGCGCGAAGGGTGCCATCTGGCGGTAGAAGGTGGGCGCGGTGTAGCAGATGGTGGCGCCCACCTCGCCGATGGTGCGCACCAGGGACTCGGGCGTGTAGGGCGCCTCCGGGAACCACACGGAAGCGCCGGCCCACATGGGGAAGACCAGCATGCCGCCCAGGCCGAAGGTGAAGGCCAGCGGCGGCGAGCCGACCACGATGTCCTCGGGCGTCGCGCGCAGCACGTGGCGCGGCCAGCACTCGCAGGCAGCGAGCACGTCGCGGTGCGAATGCGCGGCGGCCTTGGGCTTGCCCGTGGTGCCCGAAGTGAAGGCCAGCATGGCGATGTCGTCGGCGTCCGTGCGGCAGGCGGTGAAGTCACCGGGCTTGGCGGCCGAGCGCACGGCCATGGAGCCGGGTTCGTTCGGCGCGTTGAAAGGCAGCACCGCGCGCAGCACCGGGCGCGTCTTGCGGGCCTCCTCCAGCTCGTCCAGCAGGCGGATGTCGCACAGGGCCGCGGCCGGCTGCGCCTTGTCGATGATGTCGCCCAGCTCGCGCGCGCGCAGCAGCGGCATGGTGGCCACGGCGATCAGGCCGGCCTTGACCACCGCCAGCCAGGCCAGCGCCAGGCCGATGGAGTTGCCCCCGCGCAGCAGCACGCGGTTGCCGGGCACCAGGCCCAGGTCGTCGACCAGCACGCGGGCGATGCGGTCCACCCGCTCGCGTACCTCGGCATAGCTGAGGGTGATGCGCGCCGAGCGCAGCAGGGGGCGGTCGGCAAAGCCCTTGGCCTCGGCCTTGTCCAGCAGCTCCTCGACCAGGTTCACCTGCGACGGAAACTGCAGCTCGGGACGGTCGTAGCGGTAGGTGGGGCATTGCGCGGGAGGCGGCAGGCGGTCGCGCACGAAAGTGTCGAGATGGGCGGTCACGGCGGCTCCTCAGGAAGGCTGGGCGGCGAGCTGCTCGCGGGCGCCGTCCTTGACCTTGCCCAGCAAACGGTACAGGGTGGCAATGTCCTTCTCGCCCAGGCTGGCGAAGGCGTCCATGATCCAGCGCTCGTGCTCGTGCGCCATCTCGTGGAAGAGCTTGCGGCCGCGCGGCGTGAGGCGCACGCGCCAGGCGCGGCGGTCGCCCTCGACGTCCACGCGGTCCACCAGGCCCTCGGCGGCAAGCTGGTCGGTGATGCCGGTGACGTTGCCGCCGGTGACCATCATGCGGCGCGACAGCTCGTTCATCTTCAGGCCCTCGGGGGCGCGTTCGAGCTGGGCCATGAGGTCGAAGCGGGGCAGGGTGGTCGCGAACTGCTCGCGCAGCCGGCTGCGTACTTCCTTCTCCACCAGCTGGGTGCAGGTGAGCATCCGCAGCCACAGGCGCAGTGCCTCCGGGTGCTCACTGTGCGCACGCGCTTCCATGTCCATCGCGGTCTCCGTTGCCTGAATAGTTGAAGTCTAAACAAAACCGGTGCGCCGGCCAACGAGGCGGCGGCAGCGGCGAATTCGTCCTACAGACGAGCCATTGACGGCCGTTCCCGGCCTTGGCAAGAATCCGGCCACGATGGAAGCTCTTGTTCGCAGGATCGCACCTCGGCTGGAAGGTGCCCCGGTCCGGGTGGCGCTGCGGCTACCCGGCGGTGCGCGGGTCGGCAGCCCCGACGCCGACGTGCGCCTGCGCTTTGCCGACTGGTCCTCCGTGGCCACGCTGGCGGCCGGACAGATCGGCAAGGTGGCCGAATCCATTGTGGAAGGCCGGGTGGCGTTCGAGGGCAGCATGCGCGATTTGATGCTCGCGGCCGCCCACCTGCTCCCCGGCACGCCGGTGGCGAGCGACACCAACTGGTGGACGCAGGTGCTGCGGCGCACGCGCTCGCTGGTCGCGCACACCCCCCAGCGCGACGCGCAGCAGATCCAGTTCCACTACGACGTCTCGGACGACTTCTACGGCCTGTGGCTGGATCCGCGGCGCGTGTATTCCTGCGCCTACTTCCGCACCGCCGACCACAGCCTCGCGCAGGCGCAGGAAGCCAAGCTGGACCACATCTGCCGCAAGCTCATGCTGCGCAGCGGCGAGCGCTTCCTGGACATCGGCGCGGGCTGGGGCGGCCTGCTGCTGTGGGCGGCCGAACACTACGGCGTGCAGGCCCATGGCATCACGCTGTCGCGCAACCAGCATGCCTACGTGAGCCAGCTGATCGAGGCGAAAAAGCTGCAGGGGCGGGTGCGCATGGAACTGCGCGACTACCGCGAGCTCGACGAGGCCGAGGGCTACGACAAGATCGCTTCGGTGGGCATGTTCGAGCACGTGGGTCAGGTCAACATGCACCTGTACTTCGGCAAGATCCTGCGCCTGCTCAAGCCGGGCGGCCTGGTGATGAACCACGGCATCACCGCCGGCGGCATCGACGCCGGCCAGCTCGGCGCGGGCATGGGCGACTTCATCGGCAAGTACATCTTCCCCGGCGGAGAGCTGCTGCACGTGAGCCACGTGCTGCGCGAGCTGGCGGCCTCCGAACTGGAGATGCTGGACACCGAGAACCTGCGCCCGCACTACGCGCGCACGCTCTGGGCCTGGTCCGACGGCCTGGAGTCCCAGCTGGAGGAAGCCGCGCGCGTGCTGGAGGCCAGCGCCGGCCCCGAGCGCGGCCCCAAGGTGTTGCGCGCCTATCGCCTGTATCTCGCCGGCTGCGCGATGAGCTTCGAGCGCGGCTGGATTTCGCTGCACCAGATCCTGGCGGCGCGCCCCGACGGCAAGCTGCATACCGGCACGCTGCGCGGCGCACAATGCATGTATCCGTTCAACCGCGAGTACATGTACCGCCCCGATTGATGCTCTACAAGTTCAAATCCAAAGCCGCCGGCGACCTCATCATGCTCGAGCCCAACGGGCGGCGAGTCCTGGAAATCATCGGCAAGGACCCCGGTCCGACGGGGATCATCCAGACCCCGGAGATGGGACCGGCGGTCAGCGCACTGGAACAGGCCATCGCCGAGGAAGAGGCACGGCAGAAGGCGATGGTGGAAGAAGCCAAGGCCCAGGGCGAGGAGCCCCCGCACTTCGATGCCATCGGCCTCAGGCAGCGCGCGGTGCCGTTCATCGACATGCTCAGGCGCTGCGAGAAGGCGGGGAAGGATATCGTCTGGGGCGTGTAGGTGGCACTGGAAAAACGCTGCGCGTTTTTCCAGTGGGTTCTCTGATCAGAGCAAGAAGGCCGGGATGAACCCGGCCTTCTTGCTGGGGTGTCCGCGCTGCATGTTATTTCGCGCGGACCTTGCCCCTGCGGGGGGCTTGGTGATTGCTCAGTCCACCTTCGCGCCGCTGGTCTTCACCACCTCGGCCCACTTCTTGTGTTCGGCCTCGATGTGCTTGGCGAATTCTTGCGGGGTGTTGCCGCCGGGGATGGCACCCTGGGCTTGCAGCTTCTCGCGGATGGCGGGGGTGTTCAGGGCCTTGGCGACTTCCTGCTGGATGCGGCTGACGATCTCGGGCGGCGTGCCGGCGGGCGCGAGCAGGCCGAACCAGGAGCTGGCTTCGAAGCCCTTGAGGCCGCCGGCTTCTTCCACGGTGGGCACGTCCGGCAGCGCGCTGGAGCGCTGGCCGCTGGTGACGGCGAACGCCTTGAGCTTGCCGGCCTTGATCTGCGGCATGGACGAGGGCAGGTTGTCGAACATCACGTCCATGTTGCCGGCCACCATGTCCAGCAGGGCCGGGCCCGAGCCGCGGTAGGGGAAGTGGACCATGTAGGTGCCGCTCATGCTCTTGAACAGCTCGCCGGCCAGGTGGATGGAGGTGCCGTTGCCGCTGGAAGCCATGTTCAGCTTGCCCGGGTTGGCCTTGGCGTAGCGGATGAAGTCGCGCACGTTGTCGATGCCCATGGACTTGGCCTTCTCGGCGTTCATGACCATCACGTTGGGCACGCCCGCCACCAGGGTGATGGGCACGAAGTCCTTGATGGGGTCGTAGGGCATCTTCTCGTAGAGCGCGCGGTTGATGCCGTGGGTGCCCACCGTGCCCATGAGCAGGGTGTAGCCGTCCCCGGGAGCGCGTGCGACCGCTTCGGCGCCGACGTTGCCGCCCGCGCCGGCGCGGTTGTCCACGATGAACTGCTGGCCGAAGGCCTTGGACAGCTCGGGCGCGATGGCCCGCGCCAGGATGTCGGTGGTGCCGCCGGGGGCGAAGGGCACGACGATGCGCACGGGCTTGGTCGGCCAGCTACCCTGGGCGCTGGCAAAGGGCGCGGCCACGAGGGTGGCGAGCGCGGCGGCGGCGATGAGGGCGCGGCGGCGGAATCCGAGGGGTGAAGGCACTGCAGTCTCCTGTTCTGGTCGATGGGGAAAGGCGAGATGCTGCCGCAGCACGAGCGCTTCGGCCATTCGTACTTACGGCAGGACGCCGGCGAGGGCGCAAGAAAAAAGCCGCCCGAAGGCGGCTTTCATGTCGAACGGTGGAGATCAGTCGGCGTACACGCCGGCCTTCTTCAGCACCGGGCTCCACTTGTCGAGTTCCTGGGCCACGAACTTCTTGTGCTCGGCCTGTTCGACGCGGCGGTCGGTCACGACGACGGCACCCAGGCCTTCCTGCTTCTTGTTGAAGTCGGGGTCCTTCAGGGCGACCTTCAGCGCGTCGTTGATCTTCTTCTGCACGTCGGCCGGCGTGCCCTTGGGCGCGTACAGGCCGTGGAAGATGGTGACCTGGAAGTCCTTCAGGCCGGCCTCTTCCATCGTGGGCAGGTCCTTCAGGGCTGGCGTGGTCAGGCGCTTGGGCGTGGTGACCGCGAAGGCCTTGACCTTCTTGCCCTCGATCTGCGAGGTGGTGTTGGTGGTCTGGTCGCACAGCAGGTCGATCTGGCCGCCGATCAGGTCGGTGATGGCCGGGCCGGTGCCCTTGTAGGGCACGGCGGTCATCTCCACGCCCATGGCTTGCTGGAACAGCAGGCCGCACAGGTGCGAGGCGGAGCCGACGCCGGCGTTGCCGAGGTTGATCTTGCCCTTGTTCTGCTGGATCCAGCCCACCAGCTCCTTGAAGTTGTTGGCCGGCAGGTTGGGGCGACCGATCAGGGTCATGGGCACGTCGTTGACCATGCCCAGGTACTCGAAGTCGCTATCGACCTTGAAGGGAATGTTGCGCACCAGCGTGGGCATGGTGGCCATGCCGATGTGGTGCAGCAGCAGCGTGTGACCGTCGTTGTTGGCCTTGGCCACCTTGTTGGCGCCGATGGAGCCGCCGGCGCCGGCCGCGTTGTCCACGACGACCGTGGCGCCCAGCGGCTTGCGCAGCGCCTCAGCCAGGTCGCGCGCGACGCGATCGGTCGGGCCGCCGGCCGAGAACGGCACGACGATGGTGATGGGCTTGTCTTTGACCGGGTAGTCGGCCGCCTGGGCGCCGAACGCGACGGCGGCGATGGCGGCCAGGGGCGCCAGCTTCTTGATCAAGGTGTTCACTCAGGGTTCTCCGGGAAAAAGGTGCCCGATACTAGCGGCCTCTCGCGCGGGGCGCATTCCGGCAACTACCTAGCCTGTTTGACTTCGCTCAAGCGCTCTGCGCGGCTTGATCGGCCCTCTACTCAGGGCAAACCCTTGGACGTGTTCGCAGGCACGAACGCATCGCGCAGCACCCAGCCGCCGGCCGCCACGCCGACGGCGGCCAGCGGAGGCGGCCGGGTGCCGCGCCATGCGTGCCACGCCACATAGGCGGCGTAGGGCAGCAGGCTCAGGGCCCGGCCCGTGGCGACCTCGCACGTGCCGGGACGGACCCGCTCATCGGCCGCCGCGCCGACTTCATCATGTCGGTGCGACAGCTGCGCGGCGGCTTCGGCCATGCCGGTTCCGAGCACGGTTCCTAACAGTGAACTGCACGCAGAGGCCGCCGGGCTCGCGGGGCGAAGGGCCGCATGAACCAGCCACAGGACGCCCGGCAGGATGGCGGCGTGGCCCAGGCATGGCTCGCGCGGCTCGGTCGCGCGCAGCCCGGTGAGCGTGGTGAGCGCGCGTTCACTGGGCGCGGTCAGGGCGCCGCCCAGCACCGGAAGCAGGCAGCCCGCAGCCGTGGCGGCCGGATGGCGCGCCTGGGTCCGCAGCATCGCCCCGAGCGCGAAGCTGCTGGCAAACAGGGATCCGGACGAGACTGCGCCCGCCAGGGCCGTGGTGCACAGCCGTGCGCCGTCCAGGTGGTCGAGCGCTTCACCCCCCGGCAAGGCGGACGGCCCGAAGAGCGGCGGTGCATCGACGAGGGGAAGGTCGTCGAGCGGGTTGGCGCAGGGACGCTGCTGGCGCTTTTCGTTCGCAGACGTTTCCGAGGGGGCGGACGGCTGAAGGCTCGTCGGTCGTGGGGCATGGGCCGTGGCGGTGGGTCGCATGGGTGTCTCCTGATGGTGGGTGGGGTGAGCGAGGAACGAGCGCTTGGAAAGGGCGCAGGGGCGCGTTGCGCGGGCGGCCGATAATCCGGCGCGCCGCATGTCCGATTCCGCACCCCCGCCCACCACCCGCCTGAACAAGCGCCTGGCCGAACTGGGCCTGTGCTCGCGCCGCGAGGCCGACGAATGGATCGCGCGCGGCTGGGTGCGCGTGGACGGGCAGGTGGCGGGCATGGGCCAGCAGGTGGAGCCCACGGCCCGCATCGAGGTGGACCCGGCCGCCCGCGGACAGCAGGCGCAGCAGGTCACCATCCTCCTGCACAAGCCGGTGGGCTATGTGAGTGGCCAGGCCGAGGACGGCTACCAGCCGGCCGTGACCCTGGTGCAGGCCCGCAGCCACTGGCGTGGTGACGGCTCGCGCCAGCGCTTCGCGCCGGCGCAGCTGCGCGGCCTCGCGCCGGCCGGGCGGCTGGACATCGATTCGACCGGGCTGCTGGTCCTCACGCAGGACGGGCGCGTGGCGCGGCGGCTCATCGGCGAAGACTCCGAGGTGGAAAAGGAGTACCTCGTGCGCGTGAGCTGGGGCGAGGTCGCGAGCGACGTCCAGTCCGCCTTCCCTCCTGCGGGCCTGGCGCGCCTGCGCCATGGCCTGAGCCTGGACGGACGCCCGCTCAAGCGCGCCCGCGTGGACTGGCAGAACCCCGAGCAGCTGCGCTTCGTGCTGACCGAGGGCCGCAAGCGCCAGATCCGCCGCATGTGCGAGCTGGTGGGCCTGAAGGTGGTGGGCCTCAAGCGCGTTCGCATCGGGCGCGTGACGCTGGGGCAGCTGCCGCTCGGGCAGTGGCGCTACCTGGGGCCGCACGAGAGCTTCTAGGGCTCGCATGGCAGGTCGCCCGCGTCGTGCATGACGGCGATGTCGGCCGGCACACGAAGGGTGAAGCGGCACTCGCCGGACGCCGTGCTCGCCGTGCCCCGGTGCGTCCCGGGGGGCACGTTCTCCAGGTACAGCTCGCCTTGCAGTCCCGTGGCCGATTCGATCTGCCGTGGCCCGGCCTGCCCGCCGTCGTCGACGTCCAGGCGAAACGTGGCGCGCTGCAAGGGCTGCGGCCCCCCCGGTCCCGGCGCCAGCAGGCGGGCCAGCAGCGCGGTCCGGCGGGCGAGTTCGAAGTCGATCACGGCCCCGGCGCGCTCGGGCAGCATGGCGCGCCGCGCCAGGCGCGGCAGGCCCCATTCCAGGGGGATGCTGTGGGCGTCGATGCTGAAGTGATGCTCCCACCAGGCACCGACCTCGGGCACGAACAGCTCGCCCGCCGCATCGGTGACGCCCACCGGGCTGCCATTGACCCGGACCGGCACGCCGGCCAGGTCGCCGACCTTCACCAGCGCGAACGCTCCTTCGACGGGCCGGCCGAACCGGACCGCACCATTCAGCCAGGCCAGGCCGCCGGCGGCCGAGAGGCGCAGCCGGTCCGACGCGATGAAGCCACCCTGCGCCCGCTCGAGCTCGCCGCGCAGCCGGACCGCATCGGCATTGAGCTGGGCAGCGGCGCGCCACGAGAGCGTGCGCTCGCTTTGGAAGCTGTCGCTTTGGGCGGCAAGGTCGAAGCCCCAGCCTGCGGCCGGCGGTGGCGTTCGCGTCCACTGCAGGGAGGTGCCGTGCCCCGCGCCGCCCGCGCGGGCCCCCGTGGCCAGGAGCTGGCGGCTGTCCAGGAACAGCGCGAGGGCGACGGACAGCTCCGTCTGCCGCGGGCCGGGGCCGGCCAGGGAGCGCGACACGCTGGTGCGCAGCGTGCCGGCCCGGCCCGGGAGGGCGGTGACGTGGCCGATGGCGAGCTGGCCGCGGTCGCTGCGCGTGGTCGCCGAAAAGCCGCTGGCCTCGGGCAAGTCTGCCGCCGGGTGCGCGCGACGGAACGAACGGGCCAGCCACAGGCTGCCCAGCGTGCCCAGCCGCGTGCTGGCATAGAGGTAGCTCTCCTCGCGCAGGCCCGAGAACGCCAGGCGCTCGGCCACGGGGGCATAGCCGGCGCTGTCCCGGCGCCAGGCCAGTGCCAGGCTCCAGCGGGGGGCCAGGTAGTCGTAGCGCAGAGTCGTCGCCAGGCCGTCCGCAGCCGCCGCGCGACTCGCCGCCACCGAAGCGCTCAGCACGCCCACCCGGCCCAGCGACAGCGTGGCCGAGGCGCCTGCATTCACGACCCGGCGGCGCGCGGAAGCGTCCAGTCCCAGCGTGAGCCCGTCGCTCACCCCCCAGCGGTGATGGGCCGTCGCAGCCGGGGCGCCGTAGTCGAAGCTTCGCAGTCCGTAGGCCCGCCGCACCGCCCCCAGCGCATAGTGGTACGCCTGCAGGCCGGGCCGCAGCAACCGGTCGCTGGTGTAGAGGCTGCGCTCGAATACCTGCTCGCGCCCATAGGGGTCGCGCACCACCAGGCGCAGCTCGCCGGCGCCCTGGGGGGTGAGGAGGTCCTGCAGTTCGAACTCGCCCGGACTCACCCGCGTCGAGCGAACACGCTGGCCGTTCACATAGACCTCCACGTCGCTGGGCAAGCTTGCCTGTCCCTGCACGCTGCCAAGCGGATGGCGGATCTGGAAGGGGTCGAGGCTCGACAGCCGGGACACGGACAGCCCGCCCACGAGCAGGCTGGTGCCCAGCGCCGGGGGGTGCGTGAACAGGTCGCCAAGTTGCACGCGTGCGCCGTGTTCGACCAGGTCGTAGGTGGCGCTGGTGTCCAGACGGACGAAGGCCGCCGTCCCGTCGGCCTGGCGGACCGTGTGGCCGCGCGACAGGACCAGGAGCGCGCCGTCTCGCCCGCCCGCTTCGACAGAGAGCCGGCTGGCCGTTGCGGCACCGCTCGCGGCTTCGCCTTCGACCGCCCAGTTGAGGAAGGCACTGCGGCCGCCGGTGAACGCAAGGGGTGGCAGGCCGGTGGGCGGCGCTGCCAGAACGCTGCGCGGCAGCCAGTGCAGCGGCGCGGTGAGCTCCAGCGTGAGCGTTCGCGCATCCAGCCGGACGGCCAGGCCGGCAAGCTCGGCCAGCCGGACATGGGGCAGGCCGTCAAGTTGCACGGTCTGCGGCGCCGGCACCGCGAGGCCCAGCCGGGCCAGGTCTTCCTCGCGCACCAGCCAGTCGTCGCTGCCGCGTCGCATGACGAAGAAGTCGCCGCGTGTCTGTCCGTTCACCGAGGCGGTCACGACAAGGGCTTGCGCAGGCAGGGGGGTGTGCGGCGTCTGGGCCGAAGCGGGCAGCCACGCGCACAGGGCCAGGGCGAGCGCCAGCCCGCGCATGAACGCCAGCGCGTTCATGGGCAGGCGGCGGGGTCGGTCTGCAACTGCCCGTGGACGGCGCCGTGTGCGGTCTTGATCTGCAGCTCGATTCGCGCAAGCTGCGCGCAGGCGCCGGGTGGGACGGCGAGCTTGAACCGCCGCTGCGCGCCGGCGAGCAGGTAGCGCGCGGGAACGGCTTCGGCAAAGAGCGGCTGCCCCTGGCGGTCACGGCCGCTCACGACGATGGATTCGAACACCTCATGCCGGTTGCCCTGGTTGCGCAGCAGCCAGTGCACCGCGCCGGCCTCGAGCTTCAGCGCATCCAGCGCCAGCTGGCGTGCAGCGGTGTTCCAGGCCGCGAAGACGGGCACGCCGAAGCGAACCAGAACGCGCACGAGCGCACCCGGCGCAGGCGGGGCAGATGCAGGGGCCGTGGGCGGCAGCTCCTCGACGAACAGGCGCCAGCTGCGCTCGGGCCCGCCCGGGACCGCGGGCGGCTGGCGCGGTCCCAGGCGCACGGCGGCGTCCTGGCCGGGCTCCAGGGTGAGCAGGCGCGGGAAGTAGACGAGATCGGGCGTGTCCTCGTAGACGTCGTCACCGGACTCGTCCTGGCGCCAGGCCATGGCGCGGATGCTGAAGGACTGCGGCGCAGTGCCCTCGTTGCGCAGGGTCAGCGTGCCACTGCGGGCCTCGGGCCCCAGCTCCAGGCGCATGGGGCTGACGGAAAAGCCCGCGCCCGCCGGCGCGGCCAGGCCCAGGGCGAGCAGGCAGGCGAGCAGCCGGGCAAGCCGCTTCGTGGGCAAGGCGATGCACCTCATGGCATGAACGACACGGTGAAGTGGCCCTCGTACTCGCCCGCCGGCAGGTCGGCGTAGCTGCCCGCGGGGATGGAGAGGGACAGCAGCAGGATGTGGGTGTTGCCTGCATCCGGCTCGAGTCGGGCGTGGACGGTGTAGGGGATGCTGGCGCCCTGCGGGCCGGTGAGCACGAGGCCGGGTGCGCCCAGGATCTCGACCCGGGTGCCCGGTGGGCAGAGGCCCTCCAGCCGCATGCCGCCGCGGGTGAGTCCCACCTCCGCGCTGCGCGAGGCATCGATCGGACCGAAGTCGAGCACCGTTCCGCGATAGAAGCGGTGCAGCCTGCAGGCTTCAGGCGCCTGCGCGCGAGCGCCTGAGAGCAGCGCGCAGGCAACGAGGGCTCCCACCATCCAGCGCTGCCAGGGCATGCCCATGGCTTCAGGGCTCGATCACGACGAGGACCGAGTCCTCGTAGAGGCCGCTCGCGGCGTCCTGGTACTGGGCCGGTGTCACCGTGGCGCGCAGGCCGACCTCGATGTCCTTGCCGGTGCCGAAGCCCAGGCCCTTGGCCTGCGTGGGCACGTCCCGCAGCAGCGTGTAGGTGATTTCGCCGCCGCCGTTGCGCGTCAGCTTGCGCTGGACCGACTGGGCCGTGCCGTTGTCGAGCTTCACCGAGAAGCCCGCATCCTTGGTGCACTTGAACTTCACCACGGCCGTGGGGCTGGTGCTGAGCGCCGTGTCGGCCGGGTCGATGGTCCAGGCAATGTCGCTGGCGCCGCTGCTGACGCGGCACTTGTCGCTGATGGTGGCCTTGACGCGCAGGGTGGTCGCGTTGTCGTTCTGGGCCGACTGGGCCTGCGCACTGCCGGCGAAGGCGGCGCAAACAGCGACCAGGACGGACGGCGCGAGGCCGCGCAAGGAGAGGGTGTGCTTCACGGAAGGGCTCCGGTTCGGGGTGGTCAAGGGGGCCCCGGCGCAGCCGGGGCCGGCCCTCAGTACCGAGGGCGCCGCATCGGTTCGCGGTTGAGTTCAAGGTTGTCAGCGCCTTGTCCGGAATCGCACGCGGATGCGGCCCTTGAATCCCGCAGCGCCGCCCTCAGCTCAGCTCGGTTTTCCTCTTCCATGCGATCGACGATGAGCCAGAAACAAACCCTGTCCTTCCAGGCCGAAGTGGCCCAGCTGCTGCACCTGGTCACCCACTCGCTCTATTCCAACAAGGAGATCTTCCTGCGCGAGCTGGTCTCCAACGCCTCCGACGCCTGCGACAAGCTGCGCTACGAAGCCCTGGAGAACAACGCGCTGTACGAAGACCAGCCGCAGCTGGAAGTGCGCGTCGCCTTCGACAAGCAGGCCCGCACCCTGACCATCACCGACAACGGCATCGGCCTGTCGCAGCAGGAAGCCATCGACAACCTGGGCACCATCGCCAAGAGCGGCACGCGCGAATTCCTCGGGCGCATGTCGGCCGAGCAGAAGACCTCGGCCACCGAACAGGGCCAGCTCATCGGGCAGTTCGGCGTCGGCTTCTACTCCGGGTTCATCGTGGCCGACCGCATCACGGTGGAATCGCGCCGTGCGGGCCTGGCGCCGGAGCTGGGCGTGCGCTGGACGAGCGGCGGCACCGGCGACTTCGAGGTCGAGCAGATCACCCGCCCCGAACGCGGCACCAGCGTGATCCTGCACCTGCGCGAGGACGCCGTCGACTACCTCTCCACCTGGAAGCTCAAGTCCATCATCGGCAAGTACTCCGACCACATCTCCTTGCCCATCCTGATGCGCAAGGAGGAGTGGAAGGAGGGCGAGAACAACCAGCCCGGCGAGATGGTGCTGACCGAGGAGTGGGAAACGGTCAACCAGGCCAGCGCCCTGTGGAGCCGGCCCAAGAAAGACATCACGCCCGAGCAGTACCAGGACTTCTACAAGCAGATCAGCCACGACTGGGAGCCGCCCCTGGCCTGGGCGCACAACCGCGTGGAAGGCAGCACCGAGTACACGCAACTGCTCTTCATCCCGGCCAAGGCGCCCTTCGATCTGTGGAACCGCGACAAGAAGGCCGGGGTGAAGCTGTACGTCAAGCGCGTCTTCATCATGGACGACGCCGAGTCGCTCATGCCGGTGTACCTGCGCTTCGTCAAGGGCGTGATCGACTCGGCCGACCTGCCGCTGAACGTGAGCCGCGAGCTGCTGCAGGAAAGCCGCGACGTGCGCGCGATCCGCGAAGGCTCGACCCGGCGCGTGCTGTCCATGCTGGAGGAGCTGGCGCGCCTGGAGAAGGACGAGTCCGCCTCCGAGGAGGACAAGGGCAAGTACGCGAGGTTCTGGGCCGAGTTCGGCGCGGTGCTCAAGGAAGGGCTGGGCGAGGACACCGGCAACCGCGATCGCCTGGCCGGCCTGCTGCGCTTCGCCTCCACGCAGTCGGACCTGCCCAGCGTCTCGCTGGCCGACTACAAGGCGCGGATGAAGGAAGGCCAGAAGGCCATCTACTACATCACCGCCGAGACGCTCGCGGCCGCCCGCAACAGCCCGCAGCTGGAGGTGTTCCGCAAGAAGGGCATCGAGGTGCTGCTGATGGCCGACCGCGTGGACGAGTGGGCCCTGAACTTCCTCACCGAGTTCGACGGCACGCCCCTGCAGTCCGTGACCAAGGGTGCGTTCGACTTGGGCGAACTGCAGGACGAAGCGGAGAAGAAGGCGGCCGAGGACGCGGCCGAGGCCTTCAAGCCCGTGCTGGCCAAGCTGAAGGAGGCGCTCAAGGACCGCGCCGAGGACGTGCGCGTCACCAGCCGGCTGGTGGACTCGCCGGCCTGCCTGGTGGTGACCGACGGCGGCATGAGCCTGCAGCTCGCACGCATGCTCAAGCAGGCGGGCCAGAAGGTGCCGGACGCCAAGCCGGTGCTGGAGGTCAACCCGGAGCATGCCCTGGTCAAGAAGCTCGACGGTTCGGTGCACTTCCATGACCTGGCCCACATCCTGTTCGACCAGGCCGTGCTGGCCGAGGGCGGCCTGCCGGAGGACCCGGCCGCCTACGTGAAGCGCGTCAACGCGCTGCTGGCTTGAACCCGGCGCAATTGGAAACGGCGTCGCAAGAGCAGCGGCGAGTGGTAACGGCGCGGGCATCGGCCGGGCTGCGCGGCCTTAGCATCAGCTCATGCTGACTTCTCGTTCCCTGGCCCGCTCCCGTGTCGCCACCGCGTGGCGGCTGGGCGCTGCCCTGCTCGCCGCGGCGGGCGTCGCGGGCTGCGCTTCCACGGGCGTGGGCCTGGGCATCGGTGTGCCCGTGGGCCCGGTGTCGCTCGGGGTGGGCATGGGCTCGGGCGGCCTGAGTGCCGGGGTGGGCACGGGCGCCGGGCCGCTGGGCGTGGGCGTCGGTGTGAACTCGCAGGGCCAGGTCTATGGCGGCGCCGGTGTGGGCGCCTCGGTGCCGCTGGGAGGCGGCGGTGCACGGGCCGGCGTGGGCGTCGGTGCGAGCCGCGTGCTGCACGACCCGGGGATCGCCCGACGCAGCGAGCCGATCACGATCGAGCGCGCCGTCGTCGCGCCCTGAGCGGCTGCGCGCGGCGGTCTGCCCGCGCAGCTTCTCAGGCCACCAGCGCCGGCTCGGCCATGGCTTCGAGCTGCTCCTGCAGCATGTGCACCTGCCCGTCCCAGTAATCGCGGCTGCCGAACCAGGGGAAGGCGCGCGGAAACGCCGGGTCTTCCCAGCGCCGCGCCAGCCAGGCGCTGTAGTGGATGAGGCGAAGCGTGCGCAGCGGCTCGATCAAGGCGAGTTCGCGGCGATCGAACTCCCGCATCTGTTCGTAGCCGTCCAGCAGGGCGCCCAGTTGCCGCTGCCGCTGCGGCCGCTCGCCGGACAGCAGCATCCAGAGGTCCTGCACGGCCGGGGCTGTCCGCGCGTCGTCCAGGTCCACGAAGTGCGGCCCGTGGTCCGGCGTCCAGAGGATGTTGCCGGGGTGGCAGTCGCCGTGCGCCCTCAGCAAGGCGGGCGCCTGCGCCGCCAGTGATTCGCGCACGGCGACGAGCGCGTCGTCGCAGGCTCGTCGCCACGGCGCCTCCACCTCCATCGGGATCAGGTCGTGCGACAGCAGCCAGTCGCGCGGCTCGGCGCCGAAGCTGTCCACATCCAGTGCGGGCCGGGTGGCAAAGGGCGTTCGCTCGCCGACGGCATGGATGCGGCCCAGGAAGCGGCCGATCCACTCCAGCACTTCCCCGTCGTCGAGTTCGGGCGCGCGGCCGCCGCGGCGCGGGCTCACGCTGAAGGCGAAGCCGCCGTGGTGATGCAGCGTGGCGCCCTGCAGCTGGAGCGGTGCGACGACCGGCACCTCCGCCTGCGCGAGCTCGGCGGCGAAGGCGTGCTCCTCCAGGATCTGCGCGTCGCTCCAGCGGTCGGGGCGGTAGAACTTGGCCACGACCGCGGCATGCCCCTGGACCTCCTCTTCGAGCTGCACCTGGTAGACGCGGTTCTCGTAGGAGCTCAGGGCCATCAGGCGCCCATCGCCGTGCAGCCCGACCGAGGCCAGGGCGTCGAGCACCGCGTCGGGCATGAGCGTTTCGAAGGGATGGAGGGCGTCGGCCATCCCGCATTGTGGCCCGGTGCAGGCACCGGGCCGGCGATCACAGTCTTCAGGCCGGCGTGATCTGCACGTCGATGTTGTTGCGGGTCGCGTTCGAGTAGGGGCACACCTGATGGGCGGCATCCAGCAGCTTCTGCGCGGCCTCGCGGTCCAGGCCGGGCAGGCTCACCTTCATGCGCACGGCGATGCCGTAGGCGCTGCCCACCGGGCCGAGGTCCACCTCGGCGTCGATGGCGGTGTCGGCAGGCAGCGTCACACCCTGCTTGGGAGCCACGGCCTTCATCGCACCGAGGAAGCAGGCCGAGTAGCCGGCCGCGAAGAGCTGTTCGGGGTTGGTGCCGGTACCGGCCCCACCGGGGGGCGACAGGCGGATGTCCAGGCGGCCGTCGTCGGTGCGCGAGACGCCGTCGCGCCCGCCCGTGGTGTGGGCCTTGCCGGTGTAGAGAACTTTTTCGAGCTGAGCCATGGTTTCTTCGGATTCGTCAGGTTGATGGAAAGTCGTGGCCAGGTCGGCCGCCGGCAAGTCTGGAAGAAATCGCTTGGCCCGTGGGGGACGGGGCCTTTGGGCCCCACCTGCATCGCAAGGTCCACGACGGATTGCACGCGCCGAAGCTCAGCGCTGGAAACGGCGCCGCGTGAGAACCAGCGCCACGGCGAAGCCCAGCACCGCGTAGGCCGCCAGGATGAGCAGGTGCCAGGCCGCGTGTTGCGGCCAGCGGTCGAGGAACATGGGACGTACCAGTTCCACGGCATGCGTCAGGGGGAGCACCTCGGAAGCCAGGCGCAGCCAATCGGGCAATTGCTCGCGCGGGAAGAACACCCCCGAGAGGAACATCATCGGCGTGAGCAGCAGGGTGAAGTAGTAGGTGAAGAAGTCGTAGCCTTGCGCCAGCGCGTTGAAGATGAGCGCGATGCAGGAGAAGGTGATGCCCGCCACCGCGAGCACCCCCCAGGCCACCAGCAGCTTGGGGCTGTGGCTGATGCCCAGGGCCAGCATGACCAGCAGGATGGCCGTGGCGGTGAAGATGGCCTTGTAGGCGGCCCAGAGCATCTCGGCCAGCACCACGCTGTCCAGCGACACGGGCGCGTTCATGATGCCGTCCCAGGTGCGCTGCACGTGCATGCGCGAGAAGGCCGAGTACAGCGCCTCGAAGGAGGCGGCATTCATCGCGCTCATGCAGATCGAGCCGCTGGCCAGGAAGACGATGTAGGGCACCTGCTGGCCCTGCAGGGGAACGCTTCCCACCAGCGCGCCCATGCCGTAGCCGAAGGCCAGCAGCCACATCAGCGGCTCGGCGATGTTGCCCAGCAGGCTGGGCACCGCCAGCTTGCGCCACACCAGCAGGTTGCGCAGGAACACCGGCCACCAGCGCAGCGACAGGTCGGGGGGGTGCCAGAGCGTGTTCATCGCCGGATGCCTTTGCAGGGGGTCACTCCCGGATCTGCCTTCCGGTGAGCTTCAGGAACAGGTCTTCGAGGTTGGCGGGCCGGTGCAGGCTGCGCAGGCCCGCATGGTCGGCCAGGGCCGCGACCAGCGGGTGCGCATCGCGGGTGTAGAAGAACACCGTCTCCCCGCTGACTTCCACCCGCTGGGCGAACCGGCGCAGGGGCGAATCGGCCAGCGGCAGGGCGCCCGTCCCGTAGACCTCCACCACGTCGGGCTCCAGGTGCTCTGCAATGAGGTCGCGCGGGCGGCCTTCGGCGATCTTGCGGCCGTGGTCCAACACCAGCAGGCGCGAGCACAGCCGTTCGGCTTCGTCCATGAAGTGCGTGGTCAGCAGGATGGATTTGCCCTGCTGCAGCAGCAGCTGCAGGCGTTCCCACATCAGGTGCCGCGCCTGCGGATCCAGGCCCGTGGTCGGCTCGTCGAGCAGCAGCAGGCGCGGATCGTTCACCAGCGCGCGCGCCAGGCTCAGGCGCCGGCGCATGCCGCCCGAGAGTTCGCCCGGCCGCGCGGCGGCCTTGTGCGAGAGTGCGGCGAACTCCAGCAGGCGCGGGATGCGCTCGCGCAGGGTGGCGGCGGGCAGGCGGAAGTAGCGTCCGTAGGCGTGGAGGTTTTCCGCGCAGCTGAAGTCCGGGTCCAGCGAATCGAACTGGCTGACCACGCCCAGCTGCGCCTTGATGGCCAGGGCATCGCGCGGCATGGACAGGCCCAGCGCCGTGATCCGTCCCGCATCGGGCATGGTCAGGCCCAGGCACATGCGGATGGTGGTGGTCTTGCCCGCCCCATTGGGGCCGATCACACCCAGGCACTCGCCGGGACGGATGGCGAAGGACAGGCCCCGCACGACGGGCGTGCCGCCATAGGACTTGTCCAGTCCCGAAGCCTCGAAGAGCGGTGCGGGCTCATGCATGTGGGCAGCGATTGTCACTGCTCGCCACCGCGAACGCGGGAGCGCCAACCGTAGAATGCGCTGCGTCCTACAGCCGCCGTCCTCGTGTTTCCTCCCTTGTCCATCCAGCGGCAGTACCTGCTGCCCAAGCTGCTGCTCACCCGATTCGCCGGCCGCGTCGCCGGGCTGCGCGGCGGCGCGCTGACGCAGGCGCTGATCCGGCGCTTCATTGCCGAATACGGCGTGAACATGGACGAAGCCGCCGACCCGCGCGTCGAGAGCTACGCCACCTTCAACGAGTTCTTCACCCGCGCGCTGCGCGTGGGCGCGCGCCCCCTGTCGGACGCCGACTTCGTCTGCCCGGTGGATGCCGCCATCAGCCAGTTCGGCCCCATCGAGCACGACCAGATCTTCCAGGCCAAGGGCCACAGCTACTCCACGACCGCGCTGCTCGCGGGCGACGAGGCGCTCGCACGCCGCTTCGACCATGGGCACTTCGCCACGCTGTACCTCGCGCCCAAGGACTACCACCGCATCCACATGCCCTGCGATGGCCAGCTGGTGAAGATGGCCTACGTGCCGGGCGAGCTGTTCTCGGTCAACCCGCTCACGGCGCGCCACGTCCCGGGCCTGTTCGCCCGCAACGAGCGCGTGGTGTGCGTGTTCGAGACGCCTTTCGGCCCGTTCGTCAACGTGCTGGTGGGCGCGACCATCGTGGGCAGCGTCGCCACCACCTGGCACGGCGTGGTCAACCCGCCGCGCACGCGCGAGGTGCGCGAGTGGCACTACCAGGACCAGAACATCGTGCTGCGCAAGGGCCAGGAGATGGGCCGCTTCCTGCTCGGGTCCACGGTCGTGATGTTGTTCCCCAAGAACGTCATCACCTTCCACGAAGACTGGGAGCCGACGCGCCCTGTGAAGCTGGGTGAAGCCATGGGGGCGGCATCGACGGCGGCAACCCCGAGCTGAAAACAAGCTCCCTCGCAGCGTTCCGTTTCGAAGCACACGCAAAACGCGCCAGCGTCTTGCGCGTGGCGACCTACTGGAACGCCACCTCGTCGAAGGACCGCAGCTTGCGGCTGTGCAGCCGCTGCGTGCCGCCCGCGCGCAGGATCTCGATGGCCCGCATGCCGATGCGTAGGTGCTGGTCCACCCGCTCGCGGTAGAACTGGTTGGCCATGCCGGGGAGCTTGATCTCGCCATGCAGCGGCTTGTCGCTCACGCACAGCAGGGTGCCGTAGGGCACGCGGAAACGGAAGCCGTTGGCCGCGATGGTGGCGCTTTCCATGTCCAGGGCCACGGCGCGGCTCTGGCTGAATCGGCGCTGGGCGCGGTTGCCGGCCAGGAGCTCCCAGTTGCGGTTGTCCGTGCTGGCCACCGTACCGGTGCGCATGATTCGCTTGAGGTCGGCGCCGGCGCACTGCGTCACGTCACCCACGGCCCGCTCCAGCGCCAGCTGGATTTCCGCCAGCGCGGGGATGGGCACCCACAGCGGCAGGTCTTCGTCCAGCACGTGGTCCTCGCGCACGTAGGCATGGGCCAGCACGTAGTCCCCCAGCTGCTGGCTGTTGCGAAGGCCCGCGCAGTGTCCCAGCATCATCCAGGCGTGCGGCCGCAGCACCGCGATGTGGTCGGTGATGGTCTTGGCATTGGCCGGGCCGACGCCGATGTTCACCATGGTGATGCCGCCGCGCCCCGGGCGCAGCAGGTGGTAGGCCGGCATCTGCGGCAGGCGGGCCGGCGCGACGCCCGGCAGCGCCGGGCCGGTCGTGTCGGGCGGCAGGCCCACCCGCGTGGTGAGCACGTTGCCCGGCTCCACGAAGGCGCTGTATTCGCTGTTCGCATCGGTCATGGCCTCGTGCCCCAGGCGCACGAATTCGTCGATGTAGAACTGGTAGTTGGTGAAGAGGACGAAGTTCTGGAACCACTCGGGCGCGGTGCCCGTGTAGTGGCGAAGGCGCTGCAGCGAGTAGTCCACGCGCGCGGCCGGAAAGAGCGACAGGGGCTGTGCCTCGCCGGGGCCGGGCTCCCAGGTGCCGTTGGCGATGCCGTCGTCCATGGCCTCGAGGTCGGGCAGGTCGAACAGCTCGCGCATCAGCACGCGCCGCTCCGGCGGCATGGTGCCCTCGATGTGGTCGTTCTCGGCGAAGGAGAAGTGCACGGGGATCGGCTGCGTGCTGGTGCCCACTTCCAGTTCCACCCCATGGTTCTCCTGCAGCAGGCGGAACTGCTCCCGGTAGTAGCCCGCGTACATGTCGGGGCGCGTCAGCGTGGTTTCGTAGCGACCGGGCTTGGCCACGAAGCCGTAGGACAGGCCCTGGCTTTCCAGTTGCTGCTGCCTCGCGCCGCTTTCGACATGGGCCCGCACATAGGGGTAGCAGCCGCGCACGCGCCCGGGCAGGGTCGCCCCGCTCGTGAACCGCGCCACGGCATCGCGCAGGTGCGAGATCTGCTGGGCGTAGATGTCGCGCACCTTCGCGAGCGCGCTCTCGGGGTCGGCATGACGAGTGGGTGACACGAAGGCGGGCATGTGCGGCATGGGTCCATTTTGCCTCCCCGGCCTTCGTACGCCAGTCGCCCGCGCCCGCGACGCCAGCGTCCTACAGCGCGTTACGAATGATCCTGACGTTACAAAGTCTGTGTCGTCTGCGACATTGACTCCAGCGTTTCGACGCGCACAACGCATAACACTTCAAGGAGTCCAGACGAATGGAAAACGCACTCATGGCCAACCCCTTTGCCCTGATGACCGACCCGGCCAGCGTTCGGCAGATGGTTGAACGATCAGAGCAACTGAGTAAATTGAGCCAACGCCAGTGCCACCCGCTGGACCGCGCCGTGATCCGCAGCGCCAGCGCGGAACTCGCCGCCTACGACTCCAAGATCGACCGCACCACCATCTATCTCCCGCCCGAGGAAGACAAGTCCCAGGCCCTCACGCGGACTTATGGGCGCGCGGTGAACTGAGCCTGCGCCTTTCCCGCCCTTTTTTTTCTGGGCGATCGCCGACGCCGCGACGGGTTCGCGGCGTTTGCACGTCTGGGGGGCGCGGCGCAAGCGTGGAGCCCTGGGGCGCCTCGCTATCATGCGCCGCATGGCGAGTGCGAAGTTGGCAACGGGCGCGGCGCCGCGCTGGGGAAGCGCATTCCTCGCGTGGGTCGTCGCCTGGGTGCGCGTGGTCTGGCTCGGCGCCGTCCTCGGGGTCCTGGCCCTGTCTCCTTCGAGCTGGCGCGCACCCACCCGCAGCGCCCTCGCACGGCATGCCTACACCGACACGGCCCCCATCCTCGCCGGCTTCACGCTGCTGTCGGCGCTCCTGACGCTGGTCATCACGCGCATCGTCGTCGTCACGGCGCAAAGCTACGGACTGTCCCAGTACGCGCTCGAGATGGTGATCCGCGTGCTGGTGCTGGAGCTGATCCCGCTCGGCGCCGCGCTGGTCGTGGCCCTGCGCTGCACCATCCCGAACGGCGCCGCGCTCGCGGGCTTGCGGCGGCGCGGGCGCTTCACGGCGCTGGCCGGCGCGGGCCAGGACCCGCTGGTGGTGGAGGTCCTGCCCCGCATGGTCGCGGGCATCTTCTCCACCGTGACGCTGGCCGCCCTCAGCAGCGTGGTGGGCATGGTGCTGGCGTACCTGGCGGTCTATGGCTTCACCGAGGCGGGCCTGGCCGCCTACAGCCGCATGTTCGGCCGCGTCTTCGATGGCACGGTGTCCCTCATCTTCATCCTCAAGACCTTCTTCTTCAGCCTGGCCGTCTCCATCATCCCGCTGGCGTCCAGCCTGCTGGACCTGCGGCCCGGCACCTCTCGGGAGGCGGCGGCGCTGCAGGGGCTGGTGCGCATGTTCGCCGTGCTGCTGGTGCTGGAAGCCGTCTCGCTGGTGGGCAACTACTACTGACCATGGCTTCGTCCGATCCCGATTCGCCCCTGCTGGCTTCCGAGCCGGCCGCCGAGGGTCCTGTGCCGCACCTCGCCTGGAAGGCGCGGCTGCTGCTGCTCTTCACCGTGCTCCTGATCACGGGGGCGACGCTGTACGTCCTGTACGCGCGCGGCGTCTTCGAGCCCACGCGCACCCTGGTGCTGACCACCGACGACTCCGAGGGCGTGGTGGCGGGCATGGACGTCACCTTCTCGGGCTTTCCGATCGGCCGCGTGCGGCGCGTCGAACTCGGCGCCTCGGGCGAGGTGCGCATCCTGGTGGACGTCGCCGAGAAGGACGCCCACTGGCTTCGCACCAGCAGCGTGTTCACGCTGGTGCGCGGGCTCGTCGGCGGCACGGCCATCAAGGCCTACAGCGGCGTGCTCACCGATCCGCCGCTGCCCGATGGCGCCGAGCGCCAGGTGCTGCGCGGCGACGCCACGGCGGACATCCCGCGCGTGGTCGCGAGCGCGCGCGAGGTGATGGAGAACCTCAGTGCCATGACCCGGCCGGAGGCCGAACTGCGCCGCTCGCTCGCGCAGGTGCAGGCGGCCACCGAACGCCTGAACGGGCCGCGCGGCGCACTGGGCCTGCTGTTCGGAAACGATGCCGACGCGCGCAAGCTGGTGCAGACGCTGGAGCGCACCAACGCACTGCTCGCGCGCACGGAGCAGCTGGCCGGCAAGGCGGACGCGCAGGTCTTCGGCCAGGCCGGACTGCTTGCCGAATTCCGCGGCACGGCGGCGCAGCTGAACGGCCTGCTGGCCGACACGCGCGCCAGCCTGCGCAAGATCGACACCGTGCTGCAGGAAGCGCAGGGCATCGCGACCAATGTGCGCGGCGCCACCGGGGAGCTCGACCAGCTGCGCGGCGAGGTCGAGGGCAACCTGCGCAAGATCGACGCCCTGGTGGACGACCTCAACCGCCGCTGGCCCTTCGCGCGCGAGCGCGAGCTGAAGCTGCCATGACTCGTTCGGCTCGTTTGCTTCCTCTCGTGGCGCTGGCCCTCGCGGCCTGCGGCAGCTCCAAGCCACCGCCGCCCGTCTGGCAGGTCACCGCCGCCAGCGCGCTGGAGCGCCACGCCGACGCCTTCCTGAGCGGCCGCGAACGCATTGCCCGCGCGGAGTTCAACCGCGCGCGCGATGCGCTCGCCGCCACGGGCGATGCCACGCTGGTCGCGCGCGCCGAGCTCACGCGCTGCGCGCTGCAGGTCGCCGTGCTGCAGTTCGATCCGTGCACGGGCTTCGAGGCACTGGGTCCGGAGGTCGCCGCGCCCGAGCGCGCCTATGCCCGCTACCTCACGGGGCAGGTGCTCGCACCGGGTGAGCAGGCCCTGCTGCCGGCGCAGCATCGGGCCGTGGCGGCCGGTGCAGGCCTGTCCGGGCTGCGGGCGATCACCGACCCCACGGCGCGCCTCGTCGCCACCGGCGTGCAACTGCGGGCCGGCCGCGCCGAGCCGGGCACGCTGCAGCTGGCCGTGGACACGGCCTCCGCGCAAGGCTGGCGACGGGCCTTGCTGGGCTGGCTGGGGGCGCAAGTGCGACGGGCCGAGCAGGCGGGCGACGCCGAGGAGGCGGCGCGCCTGCGGCGCCGGATGGCGCTGGTGGGCGGCGAGTCGGCGCGCTGAGGTGGTCGGCTCCTTCCCCCTCTGGGGGAAGGCGGGGATGGGGGCGTCGCGAGAAAGGACGTGGTCGGCGGGCGAGGCCCCAACCCCGACCCTCCCCCAGAGGGGGAGGGAGGCAACGAAAAAGCCGCGGCGAGCGCGGCTTGAAGGGGCTGTGTGCGGCGAGGCCGAGGCCATCGCCGCACAGGTCGCTCAGGGCTTGCTGGCCGTCGGGAAAGGCCAGGCGGCCTGCGGGTTCAGCGTGGTCTGGGCGGCCGGAGCCGGTGCGCTGGCAGGTGCGCTGGACGCAGCAGGCGCAGCGGCAGCAGGCGCTTTCGCAGCTTTCTTGGCGGCAGCCTTCTTGGCAGCGGGGCGCTTGGCCGCCGGCGCCTTCTTGGCGGCGGTGGCCTTCTTGGCCGTCGCCTTCTTGGCGCTCGCCTTCTTCGCGGGGGCTGCGGCCTTCTTCGCCGGTGCCGCCTTCTTCGCGGGCGCGGCCTTCTTCGCCGGCGCCTTCTTGGCGGTCACGCGCTTGGCGGGAGCGGCTTTCTTGGCCGGAGCCGCTTTCTTCGCGGGCGCTGCCTTCTTGGCCGTGGTCTTCTTGGCGGTCGCCTTCTTGGCCGGAGCGGCCTTCTTCGCCGGAGCCGCCTTCTTGGCGGTCACTTTCTTGGCCGGAGCGGCTTTCTTCGCCGGCGCCTTCTTGGCGGCCGTGGCCTTCTTGGCCGGAGCCTTCTTGGCGGCCGGAGCCTTCTTCGCGGGGGCCTTCTTGGCGGCCGGTTTCTTTGCAGTTGCCATCACATTCTCCTGTTCAAGTTGATCAACTCAACGAATGAAGCACCCCGGGCCGCCTTCGGCCTCGGAGCGATCCATGCACCTGGGCCCGGGCCCGGATGCATGAACACCATGGCCCGCGCTGCCAGCCGGCTTCTGGGGCCGGCTTGGCAACGCGGGCGATTCTTTCACCACGCACGCCTGTCGCAGTTGCCTTCAATCCCAAGAAAGCGCGCCACCCGACTGGTACTCGATCACGCGGGTTTCGAAGAAATTGCGCTCTTTCTTCAAGTCGATCATTTCACTCATCCAGGGGAACGGGTTTTCCTCGTTCGGGAAGAGTGCCTCCAGGCCGATCTGCGTGGCGCGCCGGTTGGCGATGTAGCGCAGGTAGCCCTTGAACATGGATGCGTTGAGGCCCAGCACGCCACGCGGCATGGTGTCCTCGGCATAGCGGTATTCGAGTTCGACCGCCTTGAGGAACAGCGCCTTGATCTCGGCTTTGAACTCGGCCGTCCACAGCTGGGGGTTCTCCAGCTTGAGCTGGTTGATCAGGTCGATGCCGAAATTGCAGTGCATCGACTCGTCGCGCAGGATGTACTGGTACTGCTCGGCCGCGCCGGTCATCTTGTTCTGCCGTCCCAGCGCGAGGATCTGCGTGAAGCCCACGTAGAAGAACAGGCCCTCCATCAGGCAGGCGAAGACGATCAGGCTCTTGAGCAGGGTCTGGTCGGCTTCGGGCGTGCCGGTGTGGAAGTTGGGGTCCATGATCGCGTCGATGAACGGGATCAGGAACTGGTCCTTGTCGCGGATGGACGCGACCTCATGGTAGGCGTTGAAGATCTCGCTCTCGTCCAGGCCCAGCGACTCCACGATGTACTGGTAGGCATGCGTGTGGATGGCCTCCTCGAAGGCCTGTCGCAGCAGGAACTGGCGGCACTCCGGCGCCGTGATGTGCCGGTAGGTGCCCAGCACGATGTTGTTGGCGGCCAGCGAGTCGGCGGTGACGAAGAAGCCCAGGTTGCGCTTGATGATGCGGCGCTCGTCTTCCGAAAGCCCGTTGGGGTCCTTCCAGGTGGCGATGTCGCGCGTCATGTTCACTTCCTGCGGCATCCAGTGGTTGGCGCAGGTGGCCAGGTACTTCTCCCAGGCCCACTTGTACTTGAAGGGGACGAGCTGGTTGACGTCGGTCTGGCCGTTGATGATGCGCTTGTCGGCAGCGGCCACGCGGCGGGTGCTCGGGGCTTGCGCGGAGGAGGCGGCGGCGACCGGAATGCCGGCGGGGAAGGTAGGCGTGGGAACGGAAGCAGCAGTGGCCGCAGGCATCGGCAGCGCAGTCGCTTGGGAAAGGGCGGGGGCCAGTGCCACGTCACCGAAGGGAGTCACCGCCGCGTGGCGGCCGTTGAAGCTGCCTTGGCGATTGGCTGGCGAAGCGGGCGTGACGTCGTCGTCCCAGGTCAACATAGTTTTTCCAGTGCTCTCATTATGAGAGCAGCGATGTTGAATGCAAAGTGTCCGTTCACATCGCCGCTCGATTTTGTTGCTCAATTGCGTCGCGCATCTGTCGGAGAACTCCGACAGATCAGCGCGTGGTGCGAAGCCTCACTGGCACGCTTCGCAGCCAGGGTCGTCGATGGCGCAGAACTTGATGTCCGTGGCAGGCGCCGTGTTCATCTGCGACTGCGCGGCGGCGGCCGCGGCCTCGAGCGGGCTCATGGCCAGCGACTGCGGCGCACCCGACGAGACGGCGTTCAGGCGGCCCGAGGTCACGGTGGACTTCTCGGTGTGCGTGGCGCTGATGGTGCGCAGGTAGTAGGTGGTCTTCAGGCCCCGCGTCCAGGCGAGCTTGTAGGTGTCGTCCAGCTTCTTGCCCGAGACGCCGGCCATGTAGATGTTCAGCGACTGGGCCTGGTCGATCCACTTCTGGCGCCGCGCCGCCGCTTCCACCAGCCATTGCGGCTCGACCTCGAAAGCCGTGGCGTAGAGCGCCTTGACGTCCTGCGGCACCCGGTCGATCGGGCGCAGCGACCCGTCGAAGTGCTTCAGGTCCATGACCATCACGTCGTCCCACAGGCCCAGGCGCTTGAGGTCGCGCACCAGGTAATGGTTGATGACGGTGAACTCGCCCGAGAGGTTGGACTTGACCGACAGGTTGCCGAAGCAGGGCTCGATGGACGCGTCCACGCCGATGATGTTGGAGATGGTCGCCGTCGGCGCGATGGCCACGCAATTGGAGTTGCGCATGCCATCGACCGCGATCTTCTTGCGCAGCGCATCCCAGTCCAGCGTGGCGGAGCGGTCGACTTCCACGTAGCCGCCGCGGGCCTGGGCCAGCAGGTCCAGGGTGTCGGACGGAAGGATGCCCTTGTCCCAGAGCGATCCCTTGTAGCTGGAGTAGCGGCCGCGCTCGCGGGCCAGTTCCGTGGACGCCCAGTAGGCGTGGTAGCAGACGGCTTCCATCGAGCGGTCGGCGAACTCCACGGCTTCCTGCGAGGCGTAGGGAATGCGCAATTCGTACAGCGCGTCCTGGAAGGCCATCACGCCCAGGCCGACCGGGCGGTGGCGCAGGTTGGAGTCGCGGGCCTTCTTGACGGCGTAGTAGTTGATGTCGATCACGTTGTCCAGCATGCGCATGGCCGTGCCGATGGTGCGCTTGAGCTTGTCGTGGTCGATGCCGCCGTCCTTCAGGTGCTGGCGCAGGTTGATCGAGCCCAGGTTGCAGACGGCCGTTTCGGTGTCGCTGGTGTTGAGGGTGATCTCGGTGCACAGGTTGGACGAGTGCACCACGCCCGCGTGCTGCTGGGGGGAGCGCAGGTTGCAGGCGTCCTTGAAGGTGATCCAGGGATGGCCCGTCTCGAAGAGCATGGTCAGCATCTTGCGCCACAGGTCCGCGGCCTGGACGGTCTTGCTCGGCTTGATCTCGCCGCGGCGGGCCTTGTCCTCGTAGGCGACGTAGGCGCGCTCGAAGTCGGCGCCGCACAGGTCGTGCAGGTCGGGGCAGGTGGAAGGCGAGAACAGCGTCCACTCGCCCTTTTCCATGACGCGGCGCATGAACAGGTCGGGGATCCAGTTGGCCGTGTTCATGTCATGGGTGCGGCGGCGGTCGTCACCCGTGTTCTTGCGCAGCTCCAGGAATTCCTCGATGTCCAGGTGCCAGGTTTCCAGGTAGGTGCACACGGCGCCCTTGCGCTTGCCGCCCTGGTTCACCGCCACGGCGGTGTCGTTGACCACCTTGAGGAAGGGAACGACCCCCTGCGACTCGCCGTTGGTGCCCTTGATGTGGCTGCCCAGCGCCCGCACGCGGGTCCAGTCGTTGCCCAGGCCGCCGGCGAACTTGGACAGCAGGGCGTTTTCCTTGATGGACTCGTAGATGCCGTCCAGGTCGTCCGGCACCGTGGTGAGGTAGCAGGACGACAGCTGGGAGCGCAGCGTGCCGCTGTTGAACAGCGTGGGCGTGCTGGACATGAAGTCGAAGCTGGACAGCACCTCGTAGAACTCGATCGCGCGCGCTTCGCGGTCGATCTCGTTGAGGGCCAGGCCCATGGACACGCGCATGAAGAAGGCCTGCGGCAGCTCGATGCGGGTCTTGCGCACGTGCAGGAAATAGCGGTCGTACAGGGTCTGCAGGCCCAGGTAGTCGAACTGCAGGTCGCGCTCGGCCTTGAGCGCTGCGCCCAGCTTCTTCAGGTCGTACTGCAGCAGCTCGGGGTTGAGCAGCTCGTTGTCCACGCCCTTCTTGATGAACCCGGGGAAATAGTCGGCGTAGCTGCCGGCCATCTCGGCCGGGGCGATGTCGCGGCCCAGCACCTCCTTGAAGATGGTGTGCAGCAGCAGGCGCGCGGTGGCGTAGGTGTAGTCCGGGTCTTTCTCGATCAGCGTGCGGGCCGCCAGGATGGAGGCCTTGTACACCTCGTCGATCGGCACGCCGTCATACAGGTTGCGCAGGGTCTCGGCCACGATGGGGTCGGGCTTGACGTCGGCGCCGAGGTTGGCGCAGGCGCTGTGGATCAGCCCGGTGAGCTGGCCCACGTCCAGCGGGATGCGCTGGTCGCCGTCGGTCACGTGGAGGCTCGGCGCCACGGGGGCGGTCGCTTCGCCCGAGCGCGCGCGTTCCTGCGAGCGCCGCTCGCGGTACAGCACGTAGGCGCGGGCCACTTCGTGGTGGCCGCCGCGCATCAGGCCGAGTTCGGCCTGGTCCTGCACGTCCTCGATGTGGAAGGTGCCGCCGCCCGGACGCGAGCGCATCAGCGCCCGCACCACCGCCTGGGTCAGTCCGTCCACGGTCTCGCGCACGCTGGCCGAGGCCGCGCCCTGGGTGCCATGCACCGCCAGGAAGGCCTTCATCATCGCGATCGCGATCTTGTTCGGCTCGAACGGCACCACGGCGCCGTTGCGGCGAATGATCTGGTAGTGGGCGAGGGGATGGGTGGAGGCCTGGTCCGGGGCGGCTTGGTGCGAGGCGCCGGTGGGGGCGTAGGCGGCAGGGGAGTTCAGGGCAGTGTGCATGTTTCCTCTTTGATGACTGCTGCGAAATGCGGCTCCGCGGTCGGGAGCCCGAAGCTTGTTTTTCTACGGATGGGCCAGAAACGTCGGGGCACTATATCTAGTGCCCGGTGCTCATGCAAGGCACTAGCAGTGGTGTTTACACGATGTCTTCTTATTTCGGACTTGCAGCCTGCGCGGTGCTGTGCAAGGCGACGAAATGCGCCGCGCCGCAGCGCGCCGGATCAGGCCGGAAGGCAGTCGGGGGGCCAGCCCAGGCCGCGTTCCAGGCGGCGCCAGTCGAAGCCCGCGCCCGGGTCGTGCTTGCGACCGGGCGCGATGTGCTCATGGCCGGCCAGGTGCCGGATCGGGTAGCGCTGCGCGACGGCCGCCAGCAGGGCGTCCAGCGCCTCGTACTGCGCATCCTCGAAGGCGCCGCCTTCGATCCCCTCCAGCTCGATGCCGATGGAGTCGTCGTTGCAGTTGTCGCGGCCGCGCCAGTGCGAGGCGCCGGCATGCCAGGCGCGGTCGTCGCAGTCCACGAACTGCCACAGCTCGCCGCTGCGGCGGACATAGAAATGCGCGGAGACCTGCAGGCCCCGGATGCCTTGGAAGTAGGGGTGCTCGTCCCAGTCCAGCGTGTTGCGGAACAGGCGCTGCACGCCCTCGCCGCCGTACTCGCCCGGCGGCAGGCTGATGGAATGCAGCACGACCAGGTCGATCACGGCGCCCGCTGGACGCGGCCCGAAGTTGGGCGAGTCGAGCCGGCGCGCGAAGCGGTACCAGCCACCCTGCCACAGGGGCGCGGGCCCATCCTCAGGCGCGCTCGTCATTGGGGTCGTCGCCGGGCAGGGAAATCGCCAGCCGGTCGATGCGGTAGCGGATCTGCCGCAGGCTCATGCGCAGGCGTTGCGCCGCGGCCGTGCGGTTGTAGCCGCACTCGCGCAGCGTGCGCACCAGGATCTCGCGCTCGCGCTCGTCCAGCCAGGCCTGCAGATCGTCGGGGATGAAGTCGGGCGCCCGGTCACCCTCGATCGCGGCGAGCGGCGCCGGGTCGGTGGTCGGCGCGAAATCCACCTGCAGCGTGTCGCCCTCGTTCAGGGCGACGGCGCGGTGCAGCAGGTTCTCCAGCTCGCGCACATTGCCCGGCAGCGGGTGCGCCGCGAGCTGGCGGACCACCGATTCCGACAGCCGCGGCACGGCCATGCCGGTCTCCTGCGCGATCCGCGCCAGCAGCGCCTCGCACAGCTCGGGCAGGTCTTCCCGGCGCTCGCGCAGCGGCGGCACCAGGATCTCGATCACGTTCAGGCGGTAGAACAGGTCCTGCCGGAAGCGGTTGGCCTGCACTTCGGCCACCAGGTCCTTGTGCGTGGCGCTGACGATGCGCACATCGACCGTGTCTTCCTGGGTGGAGCCGATGGGACGCACCCGGCGCTCCTGGATGGCGCGCAGCAGCTTGGACTGCATGGCCAGCGGCAGGTCGCCGATCTCGTCGAGGAACAGGGTGCCGCCCCGGGCGGCCTGGAAGTAGCCCTCGCGGTCGTGCGTGGAGCCGGTGTAGGACCCCTTGCGGGCGCCGAAGAACTCGGCCTCCAGCAGCGTCTCCGGGATGGCCCCGCAGTTGACCGCGACGAAGGGCCCCTCGGCACGGTGGCTGCAGTCATGGATGGCGCGGGCGACCAGCTCCTTGCCGGTGCCGGACTCGCCCCGCACCAGCACCGGCGCCATGCCGCGCGCCACCTTGGCGATGCGCTCGCGCACCTGCTGCATGGGCGTCGACTGACCGACCATGCGCTGCAGCGACTGGCCGCCGGACGGCGACGCCGAGGTGGCGGCTTGCGGGCGCAGGGCGGCGGGCGACCGGCTCCGGGCCGCGGGGTCCTGGATGGCCGATGCGACCACGGCCCGGAACTGCTTCAGGTCCACCGGCTTGGTGAGGTAGTCGAAGGCGCCGGCCTTGAGCGCCTCCACCGCGTTCTCGGTGGAGCCGTAGGCGGTCATCACGATGCAGCGCTCGGCGCGCTGCTGCGCGGCCAGGCCGTGCAGCAGCTCCAGTCCCAGCCCGTCGGGCAGCCGCATGTCGGAGATGACGACGTCGAAGCGCCGGGCCTGCAGCAGCTCGCGCGCGCGCGCCAGGTCGGCGGCGGATTCGACGCGGTAGCCCTCGCGCAGCAGCGTCAGCTCGTAGAGCGTGCGCAGGTCGGGCTCGTCGTCCACGACGAGCACCTGGGCCGGGGATGCGGTGGCGGCGGACATCAGGCCTGGATTCTGTCAGCGGCCGAGCCGCGGGCAAGCCGCGCCGGCGTGAAGCGGAACTGCACGAAGAACTCGTTGCCCTCGCGCGCGGGCTGCAGTGGCGCGGGCGCGCGCCGGTAGCCGATCTGCGCGCCGTGGCGCTCGCACAGCTCGCGGCAGATGTACAGGCCCAGGCCGCTGGAGCGGCTCTCGGAAGAAAAGAAGGGCTCGAAGAGGTGGCTGCGCACCGTGGGCTCCAGCGGCGGGCCGTCGCTCCAGACGCGCAGCAGGGCCTCGGCCCCCGGCCCGGCGGCGGCCACCTGGATCGAGTCCGGCCCGGCCGCGGCGTGGCGCGCCGCGTTGTCCAGCAGGTTGACGAGCACCCGGCGCAGGTGCTCGGTGTCGAACAGCACCTGGACCGGCGCGGCGTGCGGGACGGCAATGCGCAGCCGCTGCATGTTGTCGGTCTGGCGCGACCAGTCGCCGCAGGTGTCGGCCACGGCGGATGCGAGCGCCACGGGAAGGGACTGCGGCAGCCCCTGCTGCTGCACGCGCGAGACGTTCAGCACGTCCTCGACGATGCGTGCCAGGCGCTGCGCGTTGTGGCGCACGAGCGCGGTGAGCTGGCGCTGCCCCGCATCGCTCAGCTCCTCGTCCAGCAGCGCATTGGCCTGCGTGATCGCGGCCAGTGGATTGCGGATCTCGTGGGCGACGGCCGCCGACATGCGGCCCATGGCGGCGAGCTTTTCCGTGCGCACGCGCGCTTCCATTTCGCGCAGGTCTTCCAGGAACACCACGCACAGGCCGAGTCCACCGCGGGCGGCGGCGAGGCGCGTGCGCACCAGCACCCGGCGCGGGGCCTCGCCGGCGCCGCCGAGCGGCACCTCGGCGAGCTGGTCGGCGTGCGACTCGAAGCTGCGGCGCGTGAGCTCCAGGAGCGGACGCCAGTTCGGCTCGCCGGCGAGCGAGAAGCCGGGCAGCATGCCGAGGCGGCCAAGCAGGGCACAGGCGGTGGGGTTGGCGGCGCGGACCTGGTCGCCCTGATCCACCACCAGGATGCCGTCGGCTAGGGTGGCGATCACCAGCTCGTTGACCTGCGCCTGCAACCGTGCGGCCTCCTGGCTCGCATGGACGCGCTGCTCCTCGCGCACGAGCCGCACGGCGAGCTGCCGCGCGAGCGCCGCCACCGCGAAGTAGCCCATGCCGGTGAGGCCGGCCTGCAGGAAGCGCTGCGGCAGGTCGTAGGGATAGCTGAGCACGTGCAGCCAGGCGTCCGCCAGCAGCAGCAGGGCGACGGCCGCCGTCGTGCCGAAGGCCAGCGTGGCCGAGCCGAGCACGGACGCCATCAGCACCGGGAGGGCGAACAGGGGCGAGAAGCCGATGCCGACGGGTTGCAGGTAGTGCAGCGCCGAATAGGCGACCAGGTCCATGCCGATGGTGGCCGGCCAGAACACGTCGAAGCGGCGACCGATGGGGCGGGCCATGGCGCGCACCGCGAGCGTCGCCACCAGGTAGGCGGCGCAGCCTCCCAGCAGCCAGCCGGGGCCCGGGACGGCGCTGAGCGTGGAATACAAGCCGCCCAGCACCATCAGCACCAGCGCCGCGACGACCACCCGGGCGTTCGCGAAGCCGCGCCACAGGCGGTCCAGCCCGGACTCGACCGGCGGCAGCGCGGCGGCCTGCTCCCAGGGCGCGACGGACACCGGGCCCGTCATGCGCCGCCCGCGCCCATGCGGCGGTGCTCCGCGCAGCAGTACGGACGGCCGCGGGCATCCACCAGCGCGTCGGCGCGCGGCAGGTGCACGCGGCAGACGGGGCACTCCACCATCTCCTGCGGCAGGGCCGGGCGCGCCGGGCGGGCCGGGCGCTGGGGCGCGTCCGGCTGCCGTGGGGCGTCGCCGGTGCGGCGCTCGTAGCGCCAGAGCAGGTAGATCACGAACAGGATCCCGAACAGCACCAGGTACTTCATGCCGTGCGTCCCAGCATCACTTCCAGCACGAAGCGCGATCCCACGTACGCCAGCAGCAGCAGCAGCGAGCCGCCATAGAGCACGCGCACGGCCTTGCGTCCGCGCCAGCCGAAGCGCATGCGCCCGAGCAGCAGGGTGGCGAAGGCGATCCAGGCCAGCACGGAAAAGACGGTCTTGTGGTCCCAGCGCCAGCCCGCGACGCCGGCGGCTTCGCCGAACACCGCGCCGGCCAGCAGCGTGGCCGACAGCAGCACGAAGCCGCCCGTGGCGAAACGGAAGGTCAGGCGCTCCAGCGTGAGCAGCGGCACGCCCGCCTGCGGCTCGGAGGCGCGGCGCATCTGCCGCTCGGCGCGCATCATCAGCCAGGCGTGGACCACCGCGGCCGCGAACAGGCCGTACGAGGCGATGCCCAGGGCCCAGTGCAGCGGCAGCAGCGGCGAGGCCGACACGTGCAGCGGCGTGCCCGGAAAGAGCCACGCCAGCAGCACCGCCGCCGCGCCCAGGGCGGCGAGCGCCCAACGCGCTTCCAGTTGCGGGAATAGTTGGCGCTCCACCGCGTACACGGTGAGCACCAGCCAGGCGGTCATGGACAGGGCCGGCGCGAAGCCGAAACGCGGCGCGTCGCCGAGCAGCGACCAGGCCAGCACCAGCGCGTGCAGCACCCAGGCCACCAGCAGCGCCACCCGGGCGTGCCGGGCATCGAGGCGCTTGGCCGCCGGCACCGCGTAGGCCAGCGCGGCGGCCAGGGTCAGGATGACGCCCGCGGGAGACGCGCTGGATAGAATCATGGGCCCGCAGTTTAGTCCTTCGTCCCGACGCCAGCCGAGTCACTCGACCAGGCGTTGCGGCGCCTTCCCCACACTCCCCATGGCCTCGGCACTCAGCGACAAACTCTCCCGCCTCGTCAAGGAAATGCGCGGCCAGGCCCGCATCACCGAGGCCAATGTCCAGGACATGCTGCGCGAGGTGCGCATGGCCCTGCTCGAGGCCGACGTGGCGCTGCCGGTCGTGCGCGACTTCGTGGCCCGCGTCAAGGAAAAGGCGCTGGGCCAGGAGGTGGTGGGCTCGCTCAATCCGGGCCAGGCCCTGGTGGGCATCGTCAACCGCGAGCTGGTCGCCACCATGGGCGAGGGCGTGAGCGACCTCAACCTGGCTGCGCAGCCGCCCGTGGTCATCCTCATGGCCGGCCTGCAGGGTTCGGGCAAGACCACCACCACGGCCAAGCTGGCGCGCCACCTGGGCGAAAAGCGCAAGAAGAAGGTACTGACGGTCTCGGGCGACGTCTATCGCCCCGCCGCCATCGAGCAGCTCAAGACCGTCACGGCGCAGGCCGGCGCCGAGTGGTTCCCGAGCACCCCGGACCAGAAGCCGCTGGACATCGCCCGCGCCGCGCTGGACCATGCGCGGCGCCAGTATGTCGACGTGCTGATCGTGGACACCGCCGGCCGGCTGGCGGTGGACGAGGCCATGATGCGCGAGATCCGCGAGCTGCACGCCGCGCTCAAGCCCACCGAGACGCTGTTCGTGGTCGATGCCATGCAGGGCCAGGACGCGGTGAACACGGCCAAGGCCTTCAAGGAGGCGCTGCCGCTCACCGGCATCGTGCTGACCAAGATGGACGGCGACTCGCGCGGCGGCGCGGCGCTGTCGGTGCGGCAGGTCACGGGCGCGCCGATCAAGTTCGCGGGCGTGTCCGAGAAGATCGACGGCCTGGAGGTCTTCGACGCCGAACGCCACGCCGGGCGCATCCTGGGCATGGGCGACATCGTCGCCCTGGTCGAGCAGGTGCAGGCCGGCGTGGACATGCAGGCCGCGCAGAAGCTCGCGGCCAAGGTCAAGAGCGGCGAGGGCTTCGATCTGAACGACTTCCTCATGCAGATCCAGCAGATGAAGAAGATGGGCGGCCTCTCGGAGCTCATGGACAAGCTGCCGGCGCAGATGCAGGCCAAGGCCGGCCAGGTGGACATGGACAAGGCCGAGCGCGACATCCGCCGCAAGGAAGGGATCATCTGCAGCATGACCCCCCTGGAGCGCCGCAAGCCCGACCTGATCAAGGCCACGCGCAAGCGCCGCATCGCCGCCGGCGCGGGGGTCCACGTCCAGGAGGTCAACCGCCTGCTCAACGAGTTCGAGCAGATGCAGGGGATGATGAAGAAGATGAAGGGCGGCGGCCTCATGAAGATGATGAAGCGCATGGGGAGCATGAAGGGCATGCCTAAACCTCCCTTCTGAGTCCCGCGCCAGCGACCACAAGAAAAAGGCCTCCCGCGGGAGGCCTTTTCACAGGGCAGTCGGCCGCTCAGGCGGGCCGCAGCGCCCGCGCCGCGCGCACGGCGTGGTGCCGGGCCCGGCGCAGCACGAAGGGCGAGCGCGATTCCTCCGGGATCAGCAGCCAGCCGGCGCCGCGCATGCGTTCGCCGACCGTGACATGGCTGGTGAGCACGGCCAGCGGCAGCGCCATCAGCAGCGGCAGGCCCACGGGCACCAGGGAGACCAGCGCGGCCGGCTCGATCCAGGCGACCACGGCCGCGAGGGCGAGCACGACGCTGGTGAAGGGCGCCAGGCGCGAGGCGGCATCCTGCCAGCCGAGGCCCGACGCTTCCCGGGGCGGCGACTTCCATTCCAACTTGAGTCCGGTCAGGGCCACGGCCACGAAGAGCGAATGCGCCAGCATGCGGATGGGCGCCTGCAGCAGGGCCATGCCGGTCTCCAGCGCGGCGCTGCGCAGCAGGGCAGCGCCGCCGCCGAAGGCCTGCTGCTCGCGGCGCATGAACACGGCCGCCAGCCCCAGCACGCGCGGCAGCATCAGCATGCACAGCGTCCAGGCCCACAGCACGAGCAGCTCGCGCGGCGCGGCCTCGCCTTCGGGCACGATGCGCGCGCCGGCCAGCCACAGGGCGGTGCCCAGGGTCATGAAGGCCAGCCACAGCGGCGCCGACAGGTAGGACATGGCGCCCACGCCGAACATGGCGCGGTGCACGCGGTCGATGCCGGGCTCGGCGATCAGGCGCGAGTTCTGCAGGTTGCCCTGGCACCAGCGGCGGTCACGCTGCAGCTCGGACAGCAGGTCCGGCGGCTGCTGCTCGTAGCTGCCGGCCAGGTCCGAGACCAGCCACACATGCCAGCCGGCGCGGCGCATCAGCGCGGCCTCGACGAAGTCGTGCGACATGATGGGACCGGCCAGGCCGCCTTCGCCGCGGATCGGTGCCAGGCCGCAGTGGGCCATGAAGGGGGCCACGCGGATGATGGCGTTGTGGCCCCAGTAGTGCGAGGCGCCCAGCTGCCAGAACTGCATGCCCAGGGTGAAGAGGCGGCCGGTCACGCGCGAGGCGAACTGCTGCGCGCGGGCGTGCAGGGTGGCGTGGCCCACGGCCTGGGTGGCGGTCTGGATGATGCCGGCCTGCGGGTGCGCCTCCATGAGCTTGGCCAATGTGACGATGCACTCGCCGCTCATCACGCTGTCCGCGTCCAGCACCACCATGTAGTGGTAGTCCTTGCCCCAGCGGCGGCAGAAGTCCGCCACGTTGCCGGCCTTGCGGTGGGTGCGGCGCTGGCGGCGGCGGTAGTACACCTCCACCTGCGGCTGGTCCGGGTGCTCGGCCAGCCCTTCGCGCAGTTGCGCCCAGGCGGCGCGCTCCTGCGCGGCCAGGCCGGCATCGGCCGTGTCGGAGAGCACGAAGACGTCGAACTGGCGGGCGTGACCGGTCGCGGCCACCGATTCGCAGGTGGCGCGCAGGCCGGCGAAGACCGTGGCCACGTCCTCGTTGCAGATCGGCATGATCACCGCCGTCCGCGCATCGGGCGCGAGCGCGTGGCCCTGCACCGCCTTGGCCGAGATGGAGTGCGCGTCGCCGCGCAGCATCACCCAGAACCCCATGAGGGCGGTGACGAAGCCGGTGACCACCCAGGTCGAGAGCACGGCGAAGAGGGCGATCTGCCCGTAGCGCCACCAGTTGCTCGCGTAGTCGGGCTGGGCATTGGCGAACAGCAGCGTCGCCACCGTGGCGCTGACCACCGTGATGAGCGCGAACACGCTGCGCCGGCGGGAGGCTGCGTCCTCCCAGCTCGCGCGGCGGCGCGAGGGCGCGGGCCGGGCCGGCGAGATCAGCCGGTCGAGCGCTGCCAGGCCCGCCGTGCCCAGGCTGTTCCAGAAGCCGCGCCAGGGCTGCGTGGGCATGGAGCCCCGGTGCACCGGCGGCGCGGTCACGCTGTTGGGGTGGCGATCCTCACGCAGCGCGGGGCGGCGCGAAACCACGGCCGGCGCGCTGCTGCCGCCGGTATCGCCTTCGGACCACTGCTTCAGTGGACGGCGTCGGGAAGGATGATGTTGGTCCATGTTTCGGTCAGGCTGTCGTTGCCGTGTTGAAGAAAGGCGCGCAGCTCCACGGGCTGCGCGGGATCGATGGGGCGCACCCGCAGCTGCATGCGCCAGCTGCGCGTGGCGGGGTTGAAATAGGCGTTCTGTTCCTCGATGCGGCCGTTGGCATCGGCGGTGGCGACGGGCCGCACCGCGGCGTCCGCCGGCAGCGCGGCCAGGGCCGGGCCGGCGAAGTCCACCAGGTACTGCACCTCGCCGGCCACGCTCGTGCCTTCGCGCACATAGCCGAAGCCGCGCCGGCTCTGCACCGCCCAGCCGCCGGGCGGGCGCTGCTGCTCGTCGCCCTGCCAGCTCAGCTCGTAGGCGAACTCCAGCGGATGGCCCGGCGCGGGCAGGCGCTCGGGCACCCAGTAGGCGACCACGTTGTCGTGGGTCTCGTCGGGGATCGGCAGCTGCACCAGCTCGACGCGGCCCGGGCCCCAGTCGCCCAGCGGGCGGACCCAGGCCGAGGGACGGCGCTCGTAGCGGGCCTCGACGTCCTCGTAGTTCACGAAGCTGCGGTCACGCTGCATCAGGCCGAAGCCGGCCAGGCCCGGCACCTGGAAGCCGTTGACCAGCACGCGGCGCGGGTGCACCAGCGGCCGCCACAGCCATTCGCCGCCGGTGGTGGCGACCATGAGGCCGTCGGAGTCGTGCACCTCGGGGCGGAAGTCGCCGGCGCGCGGCTGGTTCTCGCCGAACAGGAACATGCTGGTCAGCGGCGCGATGCCCAGGGTGGCGATCGGCTGGTCGCCCGGGCGCAGGAAGACGCGGGCGCGCACCTCCATCGCGGTGGACGTGCCCGGCCGGACGACGAAGCGGTAGGCGCCGGTGGCGCGCGGCGATTCGAGCAGCGCGTGGATCACCAGCTCGCGCGCACCGGGTGCCGGACGTTCGAGCCAGAACTCCGAAAAGCGCGGGAATTCCTCGCCGCTGCCGCCCACCGTGTCCAGGGCCAGGCCGCGCGCCGACAGGCCGTACTGCGTGCCGGCGCCGAGCGCGCGGAAGTAGCTGGCGCCGAGGAAGACGACGAGCTCGTCCTTGTAGGCCTCGGTGTTGAGGGGGTAGTGGACACGGAAGCCCGCGAAGCCGAGGTCGCCCCAGGCGTCGGGGTTGACGGCGTTGCGGCCGTAGTCGAAGTCGGCGCGCTGGTAGGCGAGCGGACGCACGGAGCCGTCCGGCGCCACCTCATTGACGCGCACCGGCTCGGGCGCGTACTTGCCGCGGTGGAAGAACATGGCCTCGAAGGGCAGGCTGCCGTCGCGCCACAGGGCGCGGTCGGTACGGAACCGGATGTCGCGCAGGCCGTCGTAGTCGAGGGCGGCCAGCTCGGCGGGCAGGCGGCTGGCCGGGGCGGCATGCGGCTTGAGCGACGCGACGCGGGCGCGCTCGGTCAGCGTGTCGAAGTTGAAGGCCTGGGCCAGCACGCCGGGCGCGACGGCGGCCAGGCACAGGAGCAGGAAGGGAACGCGCAGGAATCGCATGCCCTGGCTAGTGCAAACCCTATGCCAGGTATTTTTCCTATTTAAATCAATGGGTTGCGACGGTTTTGAAAGGCCGCGCGGCGATCCGGCGGTCGCGACCGCTGGAAACGGCTTATTCCGTCGCCGACCAGCGACAGTCGAACGCGGCCAAGCTGCTCATCCGCCGCTAAAGCCCGTCGGAGCGTGCCCGCACATCGGACATGGACGCCCTCGGAGGGGTGAATTGGCGCATCGGGCTGTCGGCCGCCTCCGACAGGCGTGTCGGACCGAGGCGCGAGCCGCTGTCGGCGAATCGGTAGCGCGACCGTGCCGTGATGCCCTGTGATGTGCGGTATTCCGCCGTCGACGGGGAAAGGTGCGTACGCATCAGGCGCCGTAGCGCGGCAGGCGCTGCAAAGCCTTGGGAAAGCACGCCCGCGCGCCGTGAATTCGCTCACGGCGCGGGCGTGCCTCAGCCTTCCTCGTCGAGGCTGCGTCGCTGTTCGGCGACAGGCGCCGCAGAAGCAGCGACAGCCTCGTTCTTGAAGAGCCCCGGCGTGAGCTCGCTCTTTTGCAGCAGGCGATAGAACTCGGTGCGGTTCCGGCCGGCCAGGCGGGCGGCGTCGGCCACGTTGCCGTCGGTGAGCTTGAGCAGGCCCACGAGGTATTCACGCTCGAAGCGCTGCTTGGCTTCGGCATAGGTCAGCACTTCGACTCCCGGGGCGCGCAGGGCGCGCTGGACCAGCGCCAGCGGGATGAGCGGCGTGGTGGACAGGGCGCAGACCTGCTCGACCACGTTGTACAGCTGGCGCACGTTGCCCGGCCAGGCCGAGGTGGTCAGCGCCTTCATGGCCTCCGGCGCGAAGCCGGACAGGCGCCGGCCGTACTTGGCCGCGAGCTTGTGCAGGAAGTGGTTGGCCAGCACGGGAATGTCTTCGCGCCGCTGGGCCAGGGTGGGCAGCGACAGCGTGACCACGTTCAGGCGCCAGTACAGGTCTTCGCGGAACTGGCCGGCGGCCATGGCGGCGTCCAGGTCGCGGTGCGTGGCCGAGATGATGCGCACGTCCACGGGGATGGACTGGCTGGAGCCCAGCGGCCGCACGGCCCGCTCCTGCAGCACGCGCAGCAGCTTGACCTGCAGGGCCGGCGGCATGTCGCCGATTTCGTCGAGCAGCAGCGTGCCGCCGTCCGCGGCCTGGAACAAACCCTTGTGGTTGCTCACTGCGTCGGTGAAGGCGCCCTTCATGTGGCCGAAGAGTTCGGACTCCAGCAGCGCCTCCGGAATGGCGCCACAGTTCACGGCCACGAAAGGCTTCTTCGCGCGCGGGCTGGCGCGGTGGATGGCGCGGGCCAGCACCTCCTTGCCGGTGCCGCTGTCGCCCCTGAGCAGCACGGACGCATCCGAGCTGGCGATCAGCCTGGCTTCGGCCAGTACCTCGGCCATGCGGCTGGACCGGCTGATCAGCTCGGCGCGCCAGGCCTCGTCGGCCCGGCCGGCAGCCGGCGCCGGGCTGGTGAGCGCCAGCGCCTGCTCGATCTTGTCCAGCAGTTCGCGCGGCTCGTAGGGCTTGGTGAGGTAGCCGAAGACGCCGCGCGCCGTGGCCTCCACCGCATCGGGGATCGTGCCGTGGGCGGTCAGGAGGATCACCGGCAACGAAGGGTGGCGCGTGCGGATCTCGTCGAAAAGCGCCATGCCGTCGCGGCCCGGCAGCCGCACGTCGCTCAGCACCAGCTGTGGCCGCTCGACCGCGAGGTGGCTGAGCGCAGCCTCGGCCGAGGGCACGGCACTGACCTGGTAGCCCGCCGCCGACAGCCGCATGGACAAGAGGCGAAGCAGGTCCGGGTCGTCGTCCACCAGCAGGATGCGGGCCTTGGGCGAGCTCATGGTCGTTGCCTCACCGGGGCGGCCGGCTGGGCATGCTGCGCTCGATGGCGCGCAGGGCCTCCAGCCGCTCGCTGAGCTGGTCCAGCCGCCGCTGCTGCTCGCGGATCACCTGGCCCTGCTTGTCGAGCTGTTCCTCGTGCCGACGCTGCTGCGCATGGTGGGCGATCAGCAGCCGCGCCAGCGGATGCAGGCTGCGCGCTTCCTCGCTGTCGCTGGACAGCACCGACTGCAGCAGGCCCTGGGCCCGTCCCGCGTCGGCGGGCACCTGGGTCTGCAGCAGGGCGAGCGCCAGCTGCATCTGCCGCAGCGGCGCTGCGCCGGGCGCCGAGAGGCGGCCGATCTCGGCGCCGAGATCGGCGCTCTGCAGACCCCGCAGGCGGTCGGCATGCGCCAGGGCGGCCGCGAGCGGCGAGGCGTTGGTAGGCGCCGGGGGCGGCGTGGGGGCCGGTGCGGGCGCCGGGGGCGGGGGCGCGGGAATGGGGGCAGGCGCCGGCGCCGGCGCTGGTGCGGGCACGGCCACGACGGGCGGCGGCGCGGGCGGCGCGAGCGGCGGCGGCGCGCTGGCACAGCCTGCCACGAGCGCCATCAGAGGCGCGAGCACGCAGGCCACGGCCGTCGCAGGCCGTCGCCGGGGAGCGCAGCGGGTCGGCCGCGCGCGCGGGCCGACGGTCTCAATTCGCATGGGGTAGTTCGATCCGAAAGTGGGCGCCGGGTCCGTCCTCGTCCAGCAGACTGACCTGGCCGCCGTGGGCAGCAATGTACTCCTGCACGATCGACAGGCCGATGCCCGTGCCGCGCACCGCGTCCTGCGGCTGGCGCTCGCCCCGGTAGAAGGGCTCGAAGACACGGTCGCGGTCCTCCGGCGCGATGCCGGGGCCCTGGTCGCGGATGTCGATGCGGGCGCGGCCGTCCTGCGTGGACAGGGCGATCTCGATGCGGCTTCCCGGCGGCGCGAAGCGGATGGCGTTGGACAGCAGGTTGGCCACCGCCGTGCCGAGCTTGTCCGCGTCCACCCGCGCCCAGACCGAGGGACCGGTCACCTGAACCTGCAACTCGCCCGCCTGCCATTGCAGGCGCTGCGCCTCCACCTGCTCGTGCAGCAGGGTGAGCAGGTCCGTGCGCTCCCGCCGCAGCTGGCGCGCCTCGAAGGCCGCGGCGTTGAAATTCAGCAGGGCCTCGATCTGCCGCTGCAGCAAGGCGGTGTTGTGGCGCAGGATGCGCGCGACCTCCTGCTGGTCGGGCGTGAGCTCGCCCGCCACGCCTTCTTCCAGCAGCGACACGCCTTCGCGCAGCGCCGCCAGCGGTGTCTTCAGCTCGTGCGACACGTGCCGCAGGAAGCGGGCCTTGTCCGCGTCCAGCTCCATGAGGCGAAGCCGCAGCCATTCGAGCTGCTGCCCCAGGCGCCGCACGTCGGCCGGGCCGCGGATGTCGATGGGGTCCTCCAGCCGGTTCTCGCCCAGGTTCACCACCGCACGTTCCATGCGCTTGAAGGGCCGGGCCAGCCACAGGCCCAGCGTGATCGCCAGCACCGCGGCCAGGAAGATGGCCAGCGCCACCTGGCGGATCAGGCGGCTGCGGCTGACGGCCAGGCTCTCGCGCAGTGACCGGTCACGCTGCTCGATGTCGTCCTGCACCGCGCGGGCGATGCGGCTGTTGACGAAGTCCAGTTCGCGGAACTCCAGCGCCACCTGCCGCTCGCGGTCCAGCGCCGTTGCCTGGGGGCCGGGCAGCAGTGCGGTCACGCTGTCCAGCTGGGTGAGCCAGCGCAGCGCCAGCGGCTCGGCCAGGCCGTTGCGGCGCATGCGCTGGAGTGAGTTGCGCGCCTGCTGCAGCTCTTCGCGAAAGCGCCCCATGAGAACCGGGTCGTTGAAGACGAGCGCCTGGCGCGCCGCGCGCTCCATGGCCACGGAGCGCGCGGTGAGGGCCTGGGCGCTGGCCGTGAGTTCGAGCGCGCGCGTGGCCTCGGCGCTGCTTTGCGCCATGAGCTGCTCCAGGATCATCAGCGAGCGCACCGCCGCGGCCCCCAGCAGCAGGCCGATGGCGAGAAACGCAACCAGCAGCAGCTGCCGGAACGAGACCAGGCTCACCCAGGGCAGGCGCAGGCGCCGGCGCCAGGTGGGAGAAGCCGGCGCCACTCAGGCGGCCGAGCCGGCGAGCTCCGCCGTCTCGCGCAGCAGCACCTGCCCGCGCAGCGAGTGCGGCAGGGCCTCGGTGATGGTCACCTCCACCATCTGGCCGACCAGCCGGGCGGGCGCCTTGAAGTTCACCACCCGGTTGCACTCGGTGCGGCCGGACAGCTCGGTCGGGTCCTTGCGCGAAGGCCCTTCGACCAGCACGCGCTGCACCGTGCCCACGCGGCTTGCACTGATGCGCTGCACATTGGCTTCGATGGTGGCCTGCAGGTGGTGCAGGCGCGCAAGCTTCACCGCCTGCGGCGTGTCGTCGTGCAGGTTGGCCGCCGGCGTGCCGGGGCGCGGGCTGAACACGAAGCTGAAGCTGGTGTCGTAGCCCAGGTCCTCGATCAGCTTCATGGTCTTGCCGTGGTCCTCCTCGGTCTCGCCCGGGAAGCCCACGATGAAATCGCTGGACAGCGACAGCTGCGGCCGGATGGCGCGCAGCTTGCGCACGGTGCTCTTGTATTCCATGGCGGTGTAGCCGCGCTTCATGGCCATGAGGATGCGGTCGCTGCCATGCTGCACCGGCAGGTGCAGGTGGCTCACGAGTTGCGGCACGCGGGCATAGGCCTCGATCAGGCGCGGCGTGAACTCGTTGGGGTGGCTGGTGGTGAAGCGGATGCGCTCGATCCCGGGGATCTCGGCCACGTACTCGATCAGCAGCGCGAAGTCGGCGATCTCGCCGGTCTCGCCCATGGGGCCGCGGTAGGCATTCACGTTCTGCCCGAGCAGGGTCACTTCCTTCACGCCCTGCTCGGCCAGCCCGGCCACTTCCACCAGCACGTCCTCGAAGGGGCGCGAGACTTCCTCGCCACGCGTGTAGGGCACCACGCAGTAGCTGCAGTACTTGCTGCAGCCTTCCATGATGCTCACGAAGGCGCTGGCGCCATCGACGCGCGCGGGCGGCAGGTGGTCGAACTTCTCGATCTCGGGGAAGCTGATGTCCACCTGCGGCCGCTGCTCGCGGCCGCGGCGTGCCAGCAGCTCGGGCAGGCGGTGCAGGGTCTGCGGGCCGAACACCAGGTCGACATACGGCGCGCGCTCGATGATGGCCGCGCCCTCCTGGCTGGCCACGCAGCCGCCCACGCCGATCATCACGCCCTTGGCCTTCAGGTGCTTCACGCGGCCCAGGTCGGAGAACACCTTCTCCTGCGCCTTCTCGCGCACCGAGCAGGTGTTGAAGAGGATGAGGTCCGCTTCCTCCACGTTCTGCGTGGGCTCGTAGCCTTCCGCGGCCTTCATCACGTCGGCCATCTTGTCCGAGTCGTACTCGTTCATCTGGCAGCCGAAGGTCTTGATGAAGACCTTCTTGGAGGCGGTGGTCATGACGGCCTCCTTCAGCGGCGCGCGCCGAAGATCAGCGCCAGCGCCTGCTGGAACTGCTGCACCGCCTCGGCGTTGCCGGCCGTGGGCGTCTTGCCGCCCAGGCGGGTGTACTCGGCCTCGGTGAGCAGCCACACCTCGTGCACCAGGCCCAGACCGTCGCGCCGGTACACCACCGGCGTTTCCTTGCCGGCGAGCTGGCCGGAGAGCACCAGCATGTTGCGTGTGTCGCGGATGCGCGCGCCCGGCGACAGGCGCGCGGGCTGGCCGTCCAGCGTGCCCTCGGGTGGCTGGGTGATGACGAGGCGCCCGGGCACCACGTCGCGCGGGGCTTCGCGGGTGAGGGTCTGGGCGGAGGCCGCGGCGGCGGCGAGGGCGAGGGTGGCGAGGGCGGTCTTGATCCAGCGGTTCATGGTGTTGATCCAGAGGCTGAAGGGAAACGGAAAAAGGGCCCTGCGGAGGCAGAGCCCTGGGGGGCCTGAGGCGCGGCGGGAGTTTAACCGGCGCCGCCCGACATCACCCGGATGTTGTCGACGCCCAGCTCCCCGTTCAGGGCGCCGAAATCCGCAAGCAGGGTTGAGGTGCTGGTGCCGGCATCGAAGAAGTACAGCTGGGACAGATACGAGCTTCCCTCCTGCACGAACAGGAACTGGTCGCTGGCCGCGCTGAAGGTGGACAAGTCCTCGGCGGTGTCCAGCGATGTCAACAGGTAGTCGAGCGGATCCAGGCCACTGAACAGCGGTGTCTTCGTTTTCACGAAGATCAAGTCCTGTTGCGCATCGAAGTTCAGCAGCAGGCTGCTCGAGGTACCCGGCGCGTCCAGGCCGATCATTTCGGCGGCTGCGCCGAGCGCGAGGGTGTTGCTGCCTCCCTCGATCCGGATACTGACGTCCTCGCCCGCCGGCGCCTGCGAGGTGTCGATCCAGTTGTTGCCGCCCGACTCGCGGATGACGGCGAACGTGCTCGCGATCAGGATGTCGTCGCCCGCGCCGCCGTCCAGGTAGGACGCGATCCGACCGTCGGCGCCCATCGTCTGCACCAGGATGTCGTTGCCGGCCCCGCCCAAAAGCTCGATCGCCGGGGCGGCGAGGTAGTCGTCGCCGTCGCCGCCGTCCTGCGTGCTGGCGGACGGGTCCCCGACCAGCAAGACGTCGTTGCCGTCGGTGCCCAGCACCGTGGAATCGACCGGCTGCGGCACCAGCACGCCGCTGCCGTCGTCATCGATCCTGATGCGGACTTCGTGCGCGTCACCGTTCTGCGTGTGCACGGTGAAGCTGCGCGTCACGTCCGATTCGGACGGCACGGCCCAGGCCTCGAGCGAATAGGTCCACTGTCCCAGCTCGTCGATGCTGAACGACTCGCCCGCCTGCCCGGCGGTCTGCGCCTGGAAGCGCAGCAGTGTGTCCTGCAAGGGCGCGAAGGCAACGAGATGCCCGGACGTCCGCATCACGGGCGCGCTGCCGTCCTCCGGAATGGGCATGTCGGCCCGCGTGAGATAGCGATCGTCCAGGCCGCCGATCAGGGTGGGATCGGCGCTGCCGCCGATCTCCACCACGATCGCCTGCGAGGCGCTGCCGTCCAGCGAGTGCACGACCAGTTGGTCCTGCACGTACTCGCCCTCGGCGAGGGCCTGCACCAGTGCCGAACCATTGGCCAGCTGATACTGCCAGGCACCGGTGGCGCGGTCGAAGCTGAAGCGGCCGTAGGTGCCTTGCAGCTCGCTGCTCGACGGGTCCTGGAAGCTGTCGTCGCCGCCGTCCAGGTCGGCGATGGTCAGGTCGCCCGTGGCGCTCGTCGTGCCGTCTTCCATTACCCAACCGCGGCGATCGCCGCCGATCACCGCGGGCTCGTCCGCGCCGGAGATGGTGACGCGGAGGGTCTGCGCCGTGCCGTCGAGCGCATGCACCACCAGCGTGTCCACGACCTGCTCGCCCGTGCGCAGGGCGTCCGTTGCGCTGGCTGCGTTGTCCAGCGCGTACATCCAGCCGCCGGTCGCCCGGTCGAAAGTGAACGCGCCGTAGGCCGTGACGAGATCTTCTGCCGCGGGCGCGGCGAAGGCTGGCGCGCCGCTGGTCGGCAAGGCGAGTCGGCCGATGGCGAAGGCGTTGCCACCTTCCTCCACGTTGGCGACGGACTCGCGTGTGAGCACGATGTGCCCGGCCGTGGGCGCGTGCTCGACGGCGTCGAAGACCGCCAGTTCAAGGGGCTTCGCCTCGCCGGGCGCCACGTACCCCAGGAGCACGCGGCCGTCGTCCATCGTGGCCAGGACCAGCCTTGCTTCGGTGCTGGGGACCAGCCCACTGAGGACCTCCGCGACCGTGCCGGAGAGCACGCTGTCCGCCGGCAGCCTGCCGTCCGCGGTCGGCGCGGCCAGGCCACGGAAGAGCGTGGTGTCGATCATCACCACGTCCTGGGAGGGATCGAAGCCGGAGACCAGGTTCAGGGCGTCCGCCGAGGCGAACAGCACCGTGTCCGAACCCGTGCCCAGGTTCATGGTGTTCACACCACGGCCGCCATCCAGCAAGGCGTAGCCGGCGACCGGAGCGCCCATCATGCTAGCCAGCTGCGGACGGAAGTGATCGTCGCCGTCGCCGCCGCGCAGCACGTCGGTTCCGCTGCCCTTCTCGAGCGCGTCGTCGCCGTCGCCGCCCTCCAGCCAGTCGTTGCCTTCCTCGCCGCGCAACACGTCGTTGCCGGCGCCCCCGTACAGCCGGTCGTCGCCTTCGCCCCCGAGGAGGCGGTCGTTGCCGTCGCCGCCGGATAGCAGGTCCTTGCCGGCGCCGCCATTCAGCTCGTCGTGCCCGAAGCCGCCGAACAGCGAGTCGTCGCCTTCCTCGCCGAACAGCAGGTCGTTGCCGCCGCCCCCGAACAGCCGGTCGTTGCCGAGGCCGCCGGCGAGGTAGTCGTCACGCCCCGTCCCCGTGTACTCGACGCTGCCGGTGTCGCTGTCATCCGAGTCCAGCGTGCCGCCGTCGCCGAACAGCACGTCGTCGCCTTCCCCGCCGTTGAGCGAGTCGGCACCGTCGCCCCCGATCAACCGGTCGTGGCCCTCGCCACCGAGGACCTGGTCATTGCCGCTGCGGGCGTCCACGTGGTCGTCGCCTGCGAAGGTCTCGATGAAGTCGTCCCCCGCGGTGCCGTACAGGTCCGGCGAAGCGAGCGCCGGGATCGTCACGACCAGCGTGACCGGCTGACCATCCGCGGTGAACACGACCAGGCGATCCTGCAGGGGCGTCGTTCGGTCCAGCGCGTCCAGCGTCGCGGCATCGGCTTCGTAGGTCCAGCTGCCCGTGGAGCTCACCTGGAACCGCCCCCAACCCCGGTCGCCGAACACGCCGGTCTCGCCCGGTGCAGGCTGCGGAACCAGGATGGCGACCGGCCCGCCGTCGAGGTCCAGCAACTCCAGTTGTCCGCCCACGCGCAGCAGCCCGGGCACGCCGTCCACCGCGTCCAGCAGCGTGAGCCGGGTTTCGAGCTGCCCGTCGATCACCGCGTTGGCGTCGCGCCCGTGGATCATCACGGTGATGTCCGTGAAGGTGACGCCGTCGTAGGCGTAAACGCGCAGCGTTTCCTGGTGGATATCGCCGGTGTTCAGCGACTGCACCAGCGCCTTCAGCTCGGGGGCGTCGTTGAGGTCGAACCGCCAGCTGCCGTCTCCGAAGAAGCGCCAGCCGGGTGGAAGACCGAATCCTTCGACGTAGAACGCGTCTACGCCATCCGGCGGCACAAGGCCGGTGAGCCCCAGCTGCCCGGCGGCAGCGCTCTCGCGGCCGTCCTCGAACAGGATCGCGCCCGTGGTGCCGGTGATGCGGGGAGCGGGGCTTTCGATGGTGACGGTGAGGGTCGCGCTCGCCGTGCCATCGAGCGACACCACCTCCAGCGTATCGACCAGCGGTGCGCCGGGCGGGGGCGCGACGCCGCCCATCCAGTCGGGGCGCAGGGTGTAGGTCCAGTCGTTCCCGTCGAGCGTGAACTCGCCATAGGCGCCGATGAGGGAGGCACCGTCGGCGAGGCGCACGAAGGCCTCGCCGGTGTCCACGTCGGTGACAAGGAGGTGTCCGCCGGTGGCGAGGATGTCGTCGCCGTCGATCAATCTGCCGGTGCGCCCCTCGGAGTCGATGCTGGCTGCGTCATTCTGGCCGTGGATGATGGCGGTGAGCACCTGGCTGGTCTGCCCATCGCGGGAGGTGATGGCGCCCGTGTCCTCCAGAGTCTTTCCGGCGCCGAGTGCCTGGACCGCCGCCTGGGCGGCAGGATCCGCAGACGGCACGTAGGTCCAGGAGAAGTATCCGTCCTCGAGCGGAGCCAGTTCGAAGGAGCCGTACGCCGCGTTGATGAACAGGGCGGCGGAGATGCCGCTTTCTTCCGCGTCGGGGTCGTCGAACGAGGAAACCCCGGCGGGCAAGTCGCTGTCGTCCTCCCAGAGATCCACGATCGACGGTCCGCTGAACACCGCCAGGTCGTTCCCGCCCTCGATATCCACGGCGAGCGCGACCGTTCGCGATCCATCGAAGGACGTCACGTCCAGCGAGTCGCGCACCTGATCCCCGCCGCGCAGGGCCTGGGCCCGCTCGTCCAGCACGTAGGTCCAGTTGCCATCGGCGTCGAAGGTGAAGCTGCCCCAGTCACCCTGGAGTCCCAACGGGACCTGGAAGCTCGATTCGCCCACGTCCAGGTCGATGATCGACAGCTGGCCGCTCAAGGCCTGTGGGTCGTCTTCGGCGAGGACCAGCCCCGTCGGCACCACGATGACCGGAACGTCGTTCTCGCCGTGAATCGTGATCTCCACGATGGCGGAGACGCCGCGTGTGTCGGACTCCACCTCGAAGGAGTCGGACCGCGTCTCGCCCGCACCCAGCGCGTCCAGGGTCTCGCCCGGCGTGAGGGTGTAGGTCCAGGCGCCCGAGTCGGCGTCGAAGGTGAACGTGCCCCAGGTACCCGGCAGTGTGCCGTCCGTGACGAAGCGCGCGGTCCCTCCGGCATCGGGGTCGGTGATCGTCAGCTGGCCGGAAGCGGAGGGCGAGGTGTCCTCGTACACCTCGGCGCCGGGCCGGCTCGGCGTGATGACCGGCCGGCTGTCGGCGCCATCGATGGTGATCACGATGTCCTGGGCGCTGCCGTCCATGGACAGGAGCGTGAACGTGTCGGTGGCCACGGCGCCCGCGGGCAGGCTGCGCACGAGGTCGGGATCCATGAAGTAGGTCCAGCCGCCCTTGATGTTCAGGTGCAGGCTGCCGTAGGTGCCCTGCAGGTCCGTTTCGAGCGTGGCACCGTCCGAGAAGAGCAGCAATCGGGCCTGCCCCGAGTCCGGATCGATCACCTTGATGTTCCCCGAGGCGCGGGACTCCTCGCCCCCTTCGGCGAGGCGCGCCTCGAACACGCCGCTGAAGCTGGCCGGATCGTCGCTGCCGCGGATGGTGATCGTGACCGCGCGGCCGCCCACCTCGAAGACGTCGCTCAATGCCGCGGCGGCCGCGGTCAAGCCGTCCACGTCGGGATGCGTGTTGTTCAGCGTGTAGGTCCATTGCAGCGCCGAGGTGCCCGTCGCGCTCGCCCACGCGAAGCTCACGCTGCCGTAGGCCGTGGCGATCGGGTCGGGCGGGCTGGCCAGCCCGGCCACGAGCACCACGCCGGTGGCGACCTGGCTGGTGCCGTCCTCCTCCCGGCCGTCCTCGGTCACCACGCCCGCGGTGATTTCCGTGACCGGGCTGCCGGCGCCGTGGACCATGACGGAGAGCACCTGTGTCGCGCTGCCGTCGTAGGAGGTGATGGCGAGGGTGTCGACATCCGCGTCGCCGTCGAACAGCGCCAGCAGGTCGGCGGCGCCCGGGTCGAGGGTGTAGGTCCAGGTGCCCGCTTCGCGATTCAGGTCGAAGGTGCCGTAGCGGCCTGGAATGCTTCCGGTTTGCGCAATGATGCTGTGGCCGAAGTCCGGGTCAGCGACGAGCAGGGTGCCGCCGGTCGTGTGCCGCGCGGGGTCGCCCTCGTGGACCTCGCCCGCGTAGATCCCGGCCGGGTCGAAGTGCGCGGCGTCGTCGGCGCCGGTGATGTTGACGGTGAAGTCCTCGAACGCGGTGCCGTCCAGGGATTGCATGCGCGCGATGTCGGTGACCCTGTCCGTGGATGTCAAGCCGAGCCAGTTGTCGCTGAGTGTGTATGACCAGCTGCCGCCAGGGTTCTTGCCGTCACCGTTGTTGAAGGTGAAGCTGCCCCAGCGCCCGAGGACGGTGATGGGCTGCGTGGGATCGACTGCCGGCGGCGGCGGGGGGTCGCGGGGCGGTGGAAGGCTGCCGTCGTCGTCGGCGAGGGGCTCGACGGCGGATTCGAACGTTGTTCCACCGCCCGGATCCCTTCCGCCGCCTCCGTCGGGCGGCAAGGCGTGTACCAGGTAGCTCTCGCCCTTGTCCACGTCGTGGACGGTAAAGCCGCCTGACACCGTGAGCGCATCGGGGCCGGCCTGTCTCGAGGTGTCGGCGTCGATCGTGGCGATGTCGTTCACGCCGGTGACGGTCACCGACACGAGCGCTGACGCCGTGCCGTCGTGCGAGCTCAGCTCGAGCCTCTCCACCACCGTGGCGCCCCGGCCCAGAACCTGGGCACGGGCGTTGTCCAGCTCGTACCGCCAGCTCCCCGAGCCGGCATCGAAGGAGAAGCTGCCGAACTGCGTGGCGGCCGTCCACGATGCGATGCGGTTCTCACCCTCGTCCGGGTCTGTGACCGTGAGCACGCCCTCGGCTGCCTGCATGCCGTCCTCCGCCACGCTGCCTTCGGAAAGGCCCTCGATGGTCGCATCGTCATTGGCGCCGGTGACCGTCACCACGACCTGGGCCTCACCGCCACCGAGATCGGTGCGCACGGTCATCGTGTCCGAGACCGTCTGGTCCGCGCGCAAGCTGTCCGCGCGCGTGTTGTCCACCTGGTAGGTCCAGGTGCCGGTGAGGACATCGAAGGTGAACGAGCCCCAGTCCTGGGTCATCTCGGTCGGCTGGATGAACTGCACCGCACCGTCCGCCCAGGAGGCGGCCACGTTGCCCGAGGCCATGCTGGCGGCCGCATCGTCTTCCCTCACCTTCCCGAGCAGCGTGCCGCTGATCACCACCGGTTCGTCCTGGCCCTGGATCTCGATGCGCAGCGTGAACGACGTGCCATCGACGGAAAGCACCGTGATGTCGTCATGCACCGTCTGCCCGGTGCGCAGCGCCTGCACGTAGGGGTTGCCCTCGCTGCGCAGCACGTAAGTCCAGGCGCCTCCCGGGCTCAAGCTGAAAGTGCCGTAGTCGGTCTTGAACTCGGAGACGGGAACGAAGTTCTCCTCGTGGGGGCCGTCTTCGTCGTGGATCGTGAGCTGGCCTTCGAGGATGGATGTCTCGCCGTCTTCGGTCAGCGGCGCGGGAAGCGCTTCCTGCCCGATGATGGCCGAGCGGTTGATCCTGAGGGTCTCGCCGGTCAGCGTGAAGGTGACGGTGGTCCAGGCGAGGGGCTTGTCGGATGTGTTCAGCGAGACCGCGTACGCGAACGAGACGGAGATCTCCTCGCCGTCCTCGAGTTCGCTGATGTTGCTGGCCCCGAGGCGTGCCAGGGAGTACGAGATGTCCAGTTCGATGCGGGCAACGCCATCCGCGCCGGTGACGATCCGCATGCGGTCGCCGGAGGTGAGCGTTTCCCAGTTGCTGGTGATCGCCGTGCCCTTCAGGTCATCGGTGCGCAACTGCCCGGCCGTGCTGGGGTCGTCGCCGCTGGCGTCGTCGATGGAGTAGAGGGTTACCAGTTCGCCGTCGTTCGCCAGGACGTCCAGCGTGATGATGTTGGTGCTGGTGAGTTCGAGCAGCTCCGATTCGGTGAACTCGAACACGTCGGCCGAGGTGTAGGTGTCGAGACCGGACTTGGGTTTGAAAAGCATGGCGTCCTCCAGGGCACGGCCCCGTTGCGTGAGGTACTGCGTGTTGTGCTTTCACTCCCCTGCGCTTTCGGCGCCGGACCGGGCTGATCCGCCGCCATCCGCCGGACCCGGGCTCACTGGCACGAAATCGGCCGGAAAGCTGTTGATGAGCTGACGAAGTAACGCTGTTGTAGAGCAAAAAATGCTCATCCGCAACATTTTGTTTTCATCGCAGGGCCGGCCTTCGATTGCTGGCGACGATGCTGTGCGTGGCGGCTGGCGAAGAGGCGGTGACGGCTCAGGCGCTCGGCACGGCCGACCCCGGGCGAGCGTTCAGGCGAGCAGCATTCCCCTCGCGGATCGCGCGGGCGAGCTGGGTGATGAGCTCAGCGCTCCCGCCCCGCCCGGTTCAACAACAGCGTGACCGGCTCCACCAGGTACTGCAGCGGCGTGCGCTCCTCACCCTGGATGAAGACCTCCGCCGGCATGCCCGCCTGCAGCGTGAGTTGCCCCGCCTGACGCAGCGATGCCGCATCGGCCTCGACCAGCACCACGTAATAGGGCTGCTGCGTCTCCCGCTGCACCAGCCGGTCGGCCGAGACGTAGAACACCTGACCTTCCACCATGGGCGTGGTGAGGCTGTTGAAGGCGCTGAAGCGGATGTGCGCGCCCTGGCCCTGGCGCACGCGGCTGATGTCCTCGGGCCGGATCTGCGCCTCCACCACCAGGCGCGGGTCGGCCGGCACGATGTCGGCCACCGGCTCGCGCGGCGACACCACGGTACCCGGGCTGGTGAACCGCAGGTTCATGACCTCGCCGGCCGCGGGCGCGACGATCACCTGGCGGCGCGAGGCGTCGGCCGATTTGCGTAGCTCCTGCTGGATCTCCTGCAGGCGCACCAGGGCCACCTTGAGCTGGTCGCTGGACTGCTGGCGGTATTCGCTCTCCAGGCTTTTGATGCGCAGTTCGGTGTCCACCACCCGCTGCTCGGCGCGGGCCAGCTCGGAGCGGCGTTCTTCCAGCTTGACGCCGTAGTCGGCGACGCCGGATTCGAGCTGCGCGATGCGGGTGTCGGCGATGAAGCCTTCCTTGAGCAGCTGGCGGTTGCGATCGAGCTCGAAGGCCTGGTGCCCGAGCGCCTTGCCGGCTTGCGCGATCTGCGCCTTGAGGGACACGATCTCCTGCGTGATCTTCTCGCGCTGCGCCCGCAACAGCGTGATCTGCCCTTGCACGCTGTCGCGCCGGGCCACGAAGAGGCCGCGCTCCTTGGCCAGCTGCTCGGCCAGCCGCGCGTCCGCCTGCGCCGCCTGCAGGAGCCCGGCGGGGAACACCAGCGTGGGTGCGAAGGCCTGCTCGGCCTCGAAGCGCACGATGCCCGCCTGTTCGGCGAGCAGGCGGTAGGACAGGCGCGTGGCGTCGGCATCCACGGCCACGTCGCCCAGCACGATCAGCGGCTCACCCTGCGCCACGCGCTGGCCGTCACGCACCTTCACCTCGCGCACGATGCCGCCTTCGGCGTGCTGCACGGGGCGCCGGTCCAGGTCCACCTTCACGTGCGCCTGGGCCACGACCGCCGAAGCCAGTGGCGCCAGCGCCAGCCACGCGGCCACGGGCAGGAGTCCCAGCGCCAGCACCAGGAGGCCCGCCCGGGCGAGGCGGCGCGCATCGTCCAGATGTGCCTGGGCGTCGGGGGCCGGAGCCAACGCGGCGGAGAGCGGCATGCTGCTCATGATGCTTTCTCCATCACCGCCACGGGCATGGCCACCACATTCGCACCGGGCGCCGCGCCGGCCGCCTTGGCCTGCATGGCCTTCATCACCTCGGCCACGCTGCCGTACTGCACCGGCTTGCCGGCCTCGATCACCAGCATCTTGTCCACGTGCTGCACGAGCGTCGTCCGGTGCGTGACCACCACCACCGTGACCTCACCGCGCAGCGCCTTCAGGGCCTCGGCCAGGGCGGCTTCGCCCCCGCCGTCGAGGTTGGAATTGGGCTCGTCCAATATCAGCAGGCGCGGATCGCCGTACAGCGCCCGGGCCAGCGCGATGCGTTGCCGCTGCCCCGGCGAGAGCAGGGCGCTCTGCGGGTCTACCGGCGTGTCGTAGCCCTGGGGCAGGGACTGGATCATCTCGTGCACGCGCGCGCGCTGCGCCGCCTGCACCACCCGCGCCGGGTCGGCCGCGCCCAGCCGGGCGATGTTCTCGGCCACGGTGCCGGCGAAGAGCTCCACATCCTGCGGCACGTAGCCGATCCACGGTCCCAATTGCTCGCGCGGCCACTCGGCAACGTCGAAGCCATCGAGCCGCACCACGCCGGCCGTGGGGGGCCAGATGCCGGTGAGCAGGCGCAGCAGCGTGGACTTGCCGGCACCGCTCGGCCCGACGACGGCCAGCGACTCGCCCTTGGCAAGCTGCAGCGACACACCCGCCAGCAGCAGCCGCTCGCCCCCCGGTGCGCGGTACACCAGTTGATGCGCCAGCAGCTCGCCCGTGGGCGCCGGCAGCTCCATGCGCGGCGCCTGCGCGGAGGCCGTCCCCAGCAGATCGGCCAGGCGCCGGAACGCGGCGCGCGCCTCGGCCAGGATCTTCCAGCTGCCCACCACCTGTTCCACCGGGGCCAGCGCGCGTCCAAGCAGGATGGTGCAGGCCACCGTGATGCCGGGCGAGGCCCGGTTCGTCACGACCAGCCAGGCGCCCACCGACAGCATCACGATCTGCACCGCCTGCCGCACGGTGCGCGTGATGGCGGCCATGCCCACGGTCTTGCGCGCGGTGGGGCCCTGCAACGCGGTGACTTCGGCGCTCTTCTGGCGCCAGCGCTCGATGAGGGCGTCGGTCATGCCCAGGGTCTGCGCGATCTCGGCGTTGGCCAGCGAGCTCTCCAGGTAGCGCGTGGCGCCCGCGGCGGTCTTCTGCAGCGCCTCGATGTCGCGGCGAGTCAGCAGGTCGTTCACCAGCGCCAGCACCAGCATCAGCACCGCGGCGGCCAGGGCCGTCATGCCCAGGTAGGGATGCGCGAGCCAGATGATCGCCACGTAGATCAGCAGCCACGGCGCATCGAACACCGCCAGCAGGCCCTGCGCCGAGAACGCCGAGCGCAGGGCACCGATGTCGCGCAGCGCCTCGGGCGAAGCCCGCCCGTTGCGCCGCGCCGCCTGCGCCACGGTCAGCTTGGTGACCACAGGCGAGAGGCTGTCGGCCACGATGTTGCCGGCGACGCCCTGCAGGCGTGCGCGCACATAGTCCAGGGCCAGTAGCAGAACGAGGCCGATGACCGCACCCACGGCCAGCACCACCAGGGTGTCGAGGCTGCGGCTCACCAGCACCCGGTCGAACACCTGCAGCATGAAGATCGCGGGGACCAGCATCAGCAGGTTGATGAACAGGGAGAAGCCCGCCACGTGGCGCAGGGCCGGTGCCAGCAACTGGATGAGGGAACGCATCGGCAACTTCTCCGTCAGGGGACCGCGGGGCCACCAAACCTTCGGCCTCGACATGGATGAGTAGTGCGTCCTTTTAGGCGACATTGCCGCCGTCCGCAATCCAAAGTTGTCCTGAATGGCTGCGGCGTAGCCCAAGTGCTACAGGCCGGCGGCCTGCGCTACGCTGGCGTTCCCTGACCTACCCTTGCTCGCCCATGCACGCCGCCTTCTACGAACGCACCGGCCCCGCGGCCGAGGTCCTGCAGCTCGCCGAGGTCCCCACGCCCACGCCCGGTGCCGGACAGGTCCGCGTCCACCTGCGCTGGTCCGGTGTGAACCCCTCCGACGTGAAGTCCCGCGCCGGCCTGCGCAGCCAGGCCATGCCCTTCCCGCAGGTGATCCCCCACAGCGACGGCATGGGCGTGATCGACGCCGTCGGCCCGGGCGTGACCGAAGCGCGCATCGGCGAGCGGGTGTGGGTGTGGAACGCGGCCTGGGGCCGGCCCTTCGGCACCGCGGCCGACTATGTGGTGCTGCCGCAGCGGCAGGCGGTGGCGCTGCCCGAGGCGACGCCCGACGAGGCCGGCGCCTGCCTGGGCATCCCCGCGCTCACCGCGCTGCATACCATGCGCATGGCTGGCGGCGTGGAGGGCAAGCGCGTGCTGGTGGCCGGCGGTGCCGGGGCCGTGGGCCACTATGCGATCCAGTTCGCGCGCCTGTTGGGGGCGCGGCAGGTGATCGCCACGGTGAGCAGCGCGCAGAAGGCGCAGATCGCGCGTGAGGCGGGGGCCGGCGTCGTCATCGACTACCGCCACGAGGACGTGGCCGCCCGGGTGCGCGAGGCGACCGAAGGGCGCGGCGTGGACCGCATCGTCGAAGTGGACATCGCCGCCAATGCGCGGCTGGACCTGTCCGTGCTGCGCCCGGGCGGCGAGTGCGTGGTCTATGGCAGCGGGCAGGGCGAATTCACGCTGCCCTTCTTCCCGCTGATCGCGAACAACGTGTCCCTGCACTTCTTCATCGTCTACCACCTGGCCGACGAGGACCGGCGTGCCGCCGAGGCCATCCTGCACGAGGCGCTGGCCGCCGGCCGCCTGGTGCACCGCATCGACGAGCGCCTGCCGCTCGCGCAGATCGCCCAGGCGCACGAGAAGGTCGAGCGCGGCGAGGCGGTGGGCAATGTGGTGCTGCGGGTGGGGAACGAGCACTGACGAAGGTGTGAATGAATCTACTGCGCAGCCCGATCTGACGCCTGCGCTTCTCGCCGTACCCATGTACGGCTGCGATGCTCGGCGCCACCTCGGGCCGCCCGCTACGATTCCTTCACACCTTCTTTCGCCCGGTTTCACCCCTTCTTCAGCCGCTCGTTCTGCGGGAACATGAAGCGCTTGGCGTCTTCGTCCATCTCGGCCTTGAACGCATGCCGCGTGCGCAGGGCCTCGGCGCGCTGGGCGGCGGGGCGGGCGCTCACGGTGTCCAGCAGGCGCTTGACGTTCGGGTAGCGCTCCCAGGTGGCGTCGCCCGTGCCCAGCACGTAAGGCAGCAGCCGCGCCCAGCCCCAGAAGGCCATGTCCACGATGCCGTAGTCGGCGCCCAGCATGAAGTCACGGCCGGCCAGGTGCTTCTCGATCACCGTCCAGTGGCGATGCGCCTCGTAGTCGTAGCGATTGAGGGCGTACTCCTGCGGCTGCGGCGCCGCATGGCGGAAATGCACCGATTGGCCCGAGAACGGCCCGATGCCGCTGGCGATGAACATCAGCCAGGCGAGCGCCTGCGCCCGCTCGGCGCTGCCCGCCTCCAGGGGCACGAAGCGGCGCTCGCGCTCGGCCAGCCAGAGCAGGATGGCGTTGCTGTCGAACAAGGTGGTCTCGCCGTCCTGCAGCGCGGGCACCTTGGCATTGGGGTTGACGGCCAGGAAGCGCTCGGCGAACTGCTCGCCGCGCCGGGTGTCCACCGGGACGGCCTCGTAGGGCAGGCCCAGTTCCTCCAGCAGCAGGGCGACCTTCATGGGATTGGGCGCGGCGTTGTAGAAAAACTTCATCATGTGAGGGGGCTCCGTGGAAAAGCTGCCGATTCTGGTGCACCCCGGTGACGTCGCCCCGCGGCAGGGGCATTCGGCGGCGAGCCGTGCCACAATCGCGCGGGCCGTTTCCAGCCCCCTCCGTCCCGCGACGCACGAGAGCCGCCAATGTCTTGCCCTAACTGCCATTGCCCGGACTGGACGCCCGTCCCGTCCGCCCAGCCCGCCCCTTCCGCGGGTTTCGCTGCCCGCCTTGCGAACACCGTGCGCGCCCTGTTCGGGCGCGGCGCATCGGGGGATGAGCGCCAGTGCCTGCGCTGCGGCCTGGTGTACAGCGCCCGGGCTGGCCGCAGTGAAGACGAGGAAGAGGACCTGATCGCCGAGCGCATGTCGCGCATCGAGTCGCAGATGTCCGGCTTCAACAGCAGCCTGGCGCCGCTCGATCCTCTGCCTGAGGCGGACGGCCTGCACCTGCGTCCCAAGTACGAGATGAAGTGTGCCCGCTGCGGCCACTTCGACTTCATCGAGCCCACGCCCGACGCCGCCTGCCCGAAGTGTGGCCGCGTCTACGACAAGGTGGCTGACGCCGTGCGGCAGGAAGAGGCCAACACGCCCAAGCCCAGGAGCGTGAGCCTCTGACCGGCGGGCGCAGCGCCCCGCGGTCCGGCGCGGCTTACTTCTGCTGCGCCCCCAGGTAGGTGTCGATCACCCGCGAGTCCCCCGCCAGCTGCGCGGCGGGTCCCTCCAGCACCAGTTCCCCCGTCTCCAGCACGTAGCCGTGGTCGGCCACCTGCAGGGCCGCGCGCGCGTTCTGCTCGACCAGCAGGATGGTCACGCCGCTCGCACGCAGCCGCTCGATGGTGTTGAAGATGTCCCGCACGATGAGGGGCGCCAGGCCCAGGCTCGGCTCGTCCAGCATCAGCAGGGTGGGGCGGGACATGAGCGCGCGGCCCACGGCCAGCATCTGCCGTTCGCCGCCCGAGAGCGTGCCGGCGGCCTGCGTGCGGCGCTCGCGCAGGCGCGGAAAGAGCTCGAACACCGACTCCAGCTGGCCGCGCCAGTCGCGATTGCGCAGGCGCAGCTGCCGGTAGGCCCCGAGCAGCAGGTTGTCCTCCACGCTCATGGAGCCGAAGAGTTCGCGCCGCTCCGGCACCAGGGCGATGCCCAGCATCACCCGCTCCTCCAGCGTCAGCGGGCCGATGTCCTGTCCCTGGTACTCGATGCGCCCGCGCGCAGGCAGCACGCCCATGAGGGCATTCAGCAGCGTGGACTTGCCGGCGCCGTTGGGCCCGATGACGGTGATGACCTGCCCCGGCGCGGCGGCCAGGCCGATGCCGTGCAGCACCTCGGCGCGGCCATAGCCCGCGTGCAGGTCCTGCACGCGCAGCAGGGGCGCGGCGGAAGAAGAAGGCGTGTCCATGGCGTTCAATGCTCCGTCCCGAGGTAGGCCGCGCGCACGGCGGGACTCGCCTGCACCTCGGCCGGCGTGCCTTCCATGAGGCGGGTGCCGAACTCCATCACCACCATGCGGTCGCACACCTGCATGACCAGGTCCATGTCGTGTTCGACCAGCAGGATGCTCATGCCTTCGCCGCGCAGCTGGCGCAGCACCGCCGCGAGCGCCTGCTTTTCCTTGTAGCGAAGGCCCGCCGCGGGTTCGTCCAGCAGCAGCAGGGTGGGGTCGGCGCACAGGGCGCGGGCGATCTCCAGCAGGCGCTGCGGACCCATGGCCAGGTTGCCGGCCAGCTCGTGCATCTGGTCGGCCATGCCCACGCGGCGCAGCTGCTGCGCGGCCAGGGCGAGCAGGCGCTGCTCCTCGCGCCGGTCCAGCCGCAGCATGGCCCGCAGCGCGCCGGCCTGGCCGCGCAGGTGCGCGCCCAGGGCCACGTTCTCCAGCACGGTCATGTCCGGGATCATCTTCACGTGCTGGAAGGAGCGGGCGATGCCGCGCCGCGCGATCTGCCGCGAGCGCAGCCCGCTGATGGTCTCGCCCTGCAGACGAACGGTGCCGCCGCTGGCCGCGAGCACGCCGGTGATCAGGTTGAAGGTGGTGGACTTGCCGGCGCCGTTGGGGCCGATCAGGCCCATGATCTCGCCGGCGCGGATCTCGAAGCTCACGTCGTTCACGGCCACCAGGCCGCCGAAGGTCTTGCGCACGTCCTGGACCTGCAGCACCACCTCGCCGTGCCCGGGGCGCGCCCGCGTGGGCAGATCGATCGGGCCGTCCACCGGCACGCCGGTGCGCCTGGCGGGCGGACGCAGCCGCGCCACCAGTGACCACAGGCCGTCCGGCAGGTACTTCAGCACCAGCACCAGCAGGATGCCGAAGACGATGATCTCGAAGCTGCCGCTGGTGCCGATCAGCCGGGGCAGCAGCACCTGCAGCTGGTCTTCCATCAGCTTGGTGAGCGCCGCGCCGGTGATGGCGCCCCAGATGTAGCCGGCGCCGCCGAGCACCGCCATGAACAGGTACTCGATGCCCATCTTCAGGCCGAAGGGTGAGGGGTTCACCGTGCGCTGGAAGTGCGCGAACAGCCAGCCCGAGACGCAGGCGAAGAGCGCCGCGATCAGGAAGATGCCGATCTTGTGGCGCAGCGTGTCCACGCCCATGGACTCGGCCATCTGCGAGCCCGTGCGCAGCGCGCGGATGGCGCGGCCCGTGCGCGAGTCCAGCAGGTTCAGCAGGGCGAAGGCACCCAGGAACACCAGCAGCCACAGGAAGATGAAGAAGGGCTTGCCACGGCTGATGTCGATGCCGCCCAGCGTGAGCGCGGGCACGCCCAGCAGGCCGTCGTACTTGCCCAGGGCGTCCATGTTGCCCATGAGGTAGTACAGCGCCAGCCCCCAGGCGATGGTGGCCAGAGGCAGGTAGTGCCCCGACATGCGCAGCGTCACCCAGCCGAGCACCAGCGCACTGGCCGCCGTGATGGCCAGGCCTACCCAGATCGTGAGCCAGGGCGACAGCTCGGTGTTGAGCGTGAGCCAGGCCGTGGTGTAGGCGCCGATGCCCACGAAAGCCGCCTGGCCGAAGGAGGTCAGCCCGCCGATGCCGGTGAGCAGCACCAGCCCCAGCGTGACCAGGCTGTACAGGCCGATGTAATTGAGCTGCGTGAACCAGAACTCCGGCAGCGGCAGCAGGGCGACCAGCGGAACGATCGCGAGCAGGGCGAGGCGCCCGAGCAGGGTGGCCTTCATGCTCAATGCTCCTCGTCGGAGTGGCCACCGGCGATGGAGCGCCACAAGAGAATCGGGATGATCAGCGTGAAGACGATCACCTCCTTGAAGGCGCTGGCCCAGAAGGAGGCGAAGGCCTCGACGATGCCCACGAAGAGCGCCCCCACGGCGGCGGCGGGGTAGCTGGCCAGCCCGCCGATCACGGCGGCGACGAAGCCCTTCAAGCCGATCAGGAAGCCCGAGTCGTAGAAGACCGTGGTGGTCGGGCCGATCAGCAGGCCCGAGAGCGCCCCGATCAGGGCCGCCATGGCCAGCGTGAGGCGGCCGGCCGAATGCGAGGAAATGCCCATGAGGCGCGCCCCCAGCCGGTTGATGGCCGTGGCCCGCAGGGCCTTGCCATAGACGCTTCGCTCGAAGAACAGCCACAGCAGCACCATCAGCGCGATGGTGCTGCCGGCGATGATGATGGCCTGTCCGCTCACGGTCAGCGTGCCGGCCGACAGGCGCTCGTCCCAGAACGGCGGGTTGCGGAAACCTTCGGCGCCGAAGAAGAGCAGGGCCAGACCCATCATCGCGAAGTGCACGCCCACCGAGACGATCAGCAGCACCAGCGTGCTCGCGTCCTCCAGCGACTGGTAGGCCACGCGATAGACCAGCGGCCCGAAGGAGGCCACGAGGCCCAGGGTCAGGAGGGCCTGCACGATCATCGGAAAGCGCTGCGGCGCAGCCCAGGCGGTGAGCAGCGCCAGGGCCACGGGCAGGGCCACCAGGCGCAGCGTGGCCTTGACCGCCGCGCCAGCGCCGCGCTGCCGCCCGACGCTGAAGGCCTCCATGGCGGCGGCCAGCGCCGCCAGGCACAGCAGCAGCCATACGGTGCCGGGCACCCGGCCGGTCTGCAGCAGCGCGAGGGTCAGGGCGCCGTAGGCGACGAACTCGCCCTGCGGCACGAAGATGATGCGGGTGACCGCGAAGACCAGCACCGTGGCCAGTCCGAGCAGGGCATAGATGGCGCCATTGGTGATGCCGTCGATGACGAGGATGCCCGCGATGGTGAGGTCCATGTTGTTCTTGGGGCCGAGGGCCCGTGGGTCGAGGGCTGGAGCTTAGTCGGTGCGCAGGGCTGGCGCTGCACGGGCTCCCGCGACGGCAGCGCTTCTTGTTGGGAGAGAGGGCTTCGAGAGGCTCAGAAGGTGTGAATGAATCTACTGCGCGTCCCGATCTGGCGCCTGCGCTTCTCGCCGTACGCTTGTACGGCTGCGACGCTCCGCACCACCTCGGGCCGCTCGCTACGATTCCTTCACACCTTCTCCGCCCGAACGGCGGGATATGCCGTTCGCCCAAAGCGCGAACGGCGAGCACAAACACCCGTTCGCCCTGAGCCTGTCGAAGGGCGGTCGCACAGGTGCCGCTCTCTCCTTACTTCTCCACCTTCCAGTCCCCATTGACCACCTTCACCACCACGGCGCTGTTGTCGCCATAGCCCCAGTGGTCGTCTTTGGTCCAGTTCATCACGCCGTGCGAGAAGGTGGTCTTGCCCATGCCTTCGATGGCATCGCGCAGGGCGGTGCGGAACTCGGGCGTTCCGGGCTTGCCCTTCTTCATGGCGATGGGAACCGCCTTTTCCAGCACGATCAGCGCGTCGTAGCCGTGGCCGGCGAACTGGTTGCGGCTGCCGGCGCCGTAGGCCTGCTCGTACTTCTGCACGAAGTCGGTCGCGAGCTTCTTCGACGGATGGTCGTCCGGGAGCTGCTCGGGTGCGATCACGGGGCCGGAGACGACGAAGGCGCCCTCGACGTCCTTGCCGCCCACGCGCATCAGGTCACGGGTGGCGGCGGCGTGCGTCTGGTAGATCTTGCCCTTGAAGCCGCGCTCGACGACGGCCTTGTGCGGCATGGCCGCGCCGCTGCCCGAAGCGACGATGAGCATCGCGTCGGGGTTGGCGGAGACCAGCTTCAGGGCCTGGCCGGTGACGCTGGTGTCGGTGCGGGCGAAGCGCTCGGCGGCCACCACCTTGATGCCGGCGGGCTCGGCGAGCTTCTTGAAGTCGTTGAGCCAGCCTTCGCCGTAGGCGTCGGTGTAGCCCAGGAAGCCCACGGTCTTGACGCCCTGCTTCTTCATGTGGTCCACCATGGCCTTGGCCATGACGGCGTTGGACTGCGGCAGGCGGAAGCTCCAGGTGTCCTTGCCGGGCGGCAGCTGCGCGGGCGAGGCCATGAGCTGCGTGGTCTTGTTCTCGGCCGCGACGTCGGCCATGGCGATGGCCACGGGCGTGGCGGCCGAGCCGATGATGAGATCCACCTTCTCGTCGGTCGCGAAGCGGCGCGCATTGCGCACGCCGGCCGTCGGGTCGGTGGCGTCGTCCAGCACGATCAGGCGCACCGGCTCGCCGGCGATGGTCTTTGGCCACAGCTTGAACTGGTTGGCCATGGGGATGCCCAGGCCCGAGGCCGGCCCGGTCAGGGGCAGGCTCACGCCCACGGTGATCTCGGCCAGCGCGGCGGCCGACATCGACAAGGCCGCCGCGGCGACCAGGACTTTCTTCAGGAACGGCTTCATGCGTGTCTCCTTGGGGTTGGCATGCGAAACTGGTTCAGGCGGGAACGATGACACCGTCGCCGCCGGCGTACAAGGCCTCGACGGCGTCGGCGCGGCGGGCGAGCACGGCGCGCTGGTTGATGTAGCCCTTGTCGGTGATCTCGCCCGCGTCGGCGCTGGGTGGCTCGGACAGGATCAGGGCCCGGGCCGGGCATTGGGAGGAGCCGCCGCCTTCGGCGCGCAATCGCCCGAGGCCCTCGGCCACGCGCCGAGCGAGTTCGCTGCGGTCCAGGTTCGCGGCGGCGGCGCTGGGGAAGACCAGCACGCCGACCTCGCTGCGGTCGTGCCCGGTGACCACCACGTCCTGCGCGAGCGGCGCCAGGGCCGACACCACCTTGATGCGCAGCGTGCCGGCCGACACCCAGGTGCCGGTGCCCAGCTTGAAGTCCTCGGCCACGCGGCCGTCGAACACCACGCCGCGCTCCGGATGCGCAGGATCGGCCAGGTAGCCGGCGTCGCCGATGCGGTAGAAGCCTTCCTCGTCGAAGGCCTGGGCGTTCAGCTCGGGCGCATTGCGGTAGCCGGGGAACACGCTCACGCCGCGCACCCGCATCTCCAGCTTCTCGCCGTTGGGCACCAGCTTCAGCTCCATGCCGGGCAGCACGTTGCCGATCACGCCGGGGCCGTCCAGGGCCCAGTGGGCGCTGGTCACGGCCGGCGCGGTCTCCGTCGCGCCCCAGGACGTGGTGAGCCAGACCTCCTCGCCGCGCACGCGGCGCGCCACCGCCGACAGCCGCGCCCAGGTGGAGGGGGCGAGCGCCGCACCGGCATAGAAGATCACGCGCAGCCGCGCGAACACCGCGCGCGCGAGTTCCTCGTCGGACTCCAGCAGCGGCAGCGCGAGCTCGAAGCCGCGCGGCACGTTGAACCACAGCGTGGGCTGCTTCTCGGCCAGGTTGCGCAGGGTCTTCTCCACCAGTCCCGGCGCCGGCCGGCCTTCATCGATCACCAGCGTGCCGCCGCCCCGCAACACCATGTTCAGGTTGTGGTTGGTGCCGAAGGTATGGCTCCAGGGCAACCAGTCCACCAGCACGGGCTTCTCGTGCTCCAGGAATCGCCAGACCTGCGCCATCATCTGCTGGTTTGCGCACAGCATGCGGTGCGTGTTCACCACCACCTTGGGGTGGCCGGTGGAGCCCGAGGTGAGCAGGTACTTGGCGTGGCTGTCCGGGGTGATGGCCTCGTAGGCGGCGCGCACCGCGGGACCTTCCCGCGCGTCCAGCAGGCGGGCGAAGGGGATGGCGCCTTCGACCTCCTGCGCGCCTTCGCTGAACACCGTGGGCACGCGCAGGCCGCTGGCCGCGATGGCCGGGCCATAGGTCGCCGCATCGGCCGCGTAGATGAGTCCGGGCTGCAGTGCCTGCAGGATCGCGCGGATCTTGGCGTAGTCGCGCGTCAGGCGGCAGTAGGCACTGGAGACGGTGCAGTGGGGAATGCCCACGTGCATCGCGGCCAGCATGAGCAGCAGGTGGTCCAGCGAGTTGTCCGAGAGCACCACCAGCGGCGCACCGGGCGCGAGGCGCCGGTCCAGCAGCCACTGCCCGATCCGGCCGATGCGCTCGCGCGTCTCCTTCCAGGACAGGCTTTGCCACTGCCCCGCCGCATCGCGCTGCGAAAAGGCTTCGGACCCGGGCGTCGCGGCCGCCCAGTGTTCGATCCATTCGCCGACGCAGCGCGCGTAGGGCTGCAGGGGCTCGGGCGAGCGCAGCACCTGCGAGCCGTCCGCGCGCGCCTCGATCAGCGTGCGCGGCGGCGCCAGCTGCTGCGCATCCGCCATCCATTGCAGTGCCATGTCGTCTCCATACATGGGTGTATGTTTCGAGCGAACGACTGTAGAACCATCCCGCAAGCTCCGGGTTCAGGGTAAACGCTGAGTCCGTACACCGGTGCATGGAGCGCGGTCCGTCCCTAGAATCCGCCCGTCATGCCCGCCGTGCGTCCGCTGCCCCCGTCCAAGCCCAAGCCACGGGCCGAGGTGGCGCGTCCGCAGCTCACGCCCGACCGCTGGGTTGATGCCGCCACCGAGGTGCTGGTGGACCAGGGCATCGACCATGTGCGCGTGGACACGCTTGCGGCCGAGCTGGGGGTCACGCGCGGCAGCTTCTACTGGCACTTCCGCGACCGCGAGGAGCTGCTGCGCCGCGTGCTGGACGCCTGGCGCACCACGGCCACCGAGCACCTCACCGCCCGGCTGGAAGGCGCGCACCGCGACCCGCGCGAGCAGATCCGCGACGTGCTGAGCCTGCCCTTCCGCGGCCGGGCCGCGAGCCGGGCGGCCCGCATCGAGCTGGCGATCCGCGCCTGGGCGCGGCGCGACGACATGGCCCGCTTCGCGGTGGACGAGGCCGACGCCGCGCGGCTGGCCTACATCGGACAGCTGTTCTCCTCGCTCGGCTTCGGACTGGCCGAAGCGCGCTCGCGCGCGGCGCTGCTGTACGGCTTCGTCGTGGCGGAGTCGCTGTCGGCCTCGCTGCGGCCCACGCCGAGCCAGCGCGAGGCGCGCAACGAACTGGTGGCGCAGCTGCTCACGCGGGCGAGCTGAACCTCCGGGTTTGCCGGGTGGTTATGTCATTCCATGAGGGGTTATGCTGGCGGGCTTCCCTCCTGCGTGCCCCATGACTTCATTGCAGAACCCCGCCGGTGCCGAGCCGGGCGTGACGAATCCGCCCGTGCGGCGCTTCAAGGACCCGGCCGTGCAGCCGGTCGCCGCCACGCTGGGCGAACTGCGCGAGCGCATCGATACGCTGGACGCGCAGATCGTGCAGCTGCTCGCGCAGCGCGCCCTGTGTGTGCGTGACGCCACGCGCTTCAAGCGCGACGCCTTCCAGGTGCGCGCCCCCGAGCGCCAGGCCGAGGTCTTCCGGCGCGTGCGGCAACTGGCCGAGCAGCACGCCGACGCCTTCCCCGGGCTGCCCGACATCGTCGAGGCCAGCTACCGCACCCTGGTGGCCGGCTTCGTCGCCGCCGAGGGGCAACTCTTCGAACAGACAGAAAGCATAGAGACATGACTCTCCGCACTAGCCGCCGCCTCTTCGCGGCCCTGGCCGCCTGCGGCATCGCCGCCGCCGTCCTGCCCGTCGCCGCGCAAACCGGCGACTGGCCCAGCAAGCCGATCCGCCTGGTCGTGCCCTACGGCGCGGGTTCCTCGCCCGATGTCATCGCCCGGATCATTGCCGAGCGGCTGTCGCCGCGCCTCGGGCAGCCCGTCATCGTGGAGAACCGCGCCGGCGCTGGCGGCAACAACGGCACCGCCGCCGTGGCCAAGGCCGAAGGCGACGGCTACCAGTACGTCATCAGCACCAACGGCCCGCTGGTCTACAACACGGTGCTCTACAGCAAGCTGCCCTACGACCCCTTCAAGGAGCTGCGTCCCGTGGTGCTGGCGGGCGGCCAGGCCAATGTCTGCGTCGTGCCCAGCGACTCGGGCATCGAGAACCTGCGCGGGCTGGTGACGGCCATGAAGCGCAACCCCGGCAAGTTCAACTTCTCCTCCACCGGCGTCGGCAGCCTGTCGCAGCTCGGGGTGGAGCTGCTCAAGGTCAAGACCGACACCTACGCCGTCCACATCCCCTATGCGTCCTCGCCACTGGCGGTCATGGCGCTGCTGCAGGGCGACGTGCAGTTCGCCTGCGTGCCCGCGGTGGCGGTGATGCCGCACGTCAAGTCGGGCAAGCTGCGTCCGCTGGCGGTGTCCACGGCCAAGCGCAGCGAGCTCACGCCCGACATCCCCACCATGAAGGAAGCCGGCCTGCCCGAGATCGAGAACCTGGCCTGGATGGCGATCATGGCGCCGGCCTCCACGCCGGACGCGATTGTCGAGCGCATGAACCGCGAGATCAACGCGGTGCTGGACATGCCGGAGGTGCGCTCGCGGCTGCATGCGCAGTACATGGAGCCGATCGGCGGCACCCCGCAGGCGCTGCAGCGCTTCATGCAGCAGGAACTGCGCGTCATGACGCCCATCATCAAGCGCACCGGCGTGACGATCGATTAGGGTCCCCGGGCATGCTGCGCCTGCAGATCGAGCGCCACGCGGCCACGCCCGAGCAGGCGCAGGCGGCGCTCGCCTCGCTGGACGAGGGCGAGGGCGCCTACTTCGGCGTTGAGGCCGGCATCGCGGGCCTGCATCCGCTGCAGGCGACCCTGCTCACCGCGCCGGCCCTGCGGCTTCGGCTCTGGGGCGATGGCGTCGAGGCCGAGGCGCTCAGTAATTTCGGCCGTGCGCTGCTCGCGCACGAGGCGCTGGCCTCCTGGCGGCGCGAGGCGGGTCGCCGGCCGGGCGGCAATCCGCTGGACCAGGCGCGACGTCTGCTCGCGTGCTTCGCGCCGTCGCCCGACGTGCTCCTGCTGGGCGCCTTGCCCTTCGAGGCGCATCGGCTGCAGTCGGCGCGCGCGTCGGTGTGCGATCCGCAGCGGCCCCTGGGCGTCCTCTACTTCCCCGGGCGCTTGCTGCGCCGTGATGCCGAGGGCACGTGGACCGGCGTGGACCTGCGCCTGCCCCAGGCGGACCTCCCAGACCTGCCGCACACCGCGACCGGTCATCCGCCCGAGCCGCGGGGGCGTGACACCGTGGTGCCGCACGACGACCTGCCGCCGGGCGACTATGCCCGCATGGTCGAGCGCGCCCTCGCGACCTTGCGCACGCGCCCGCTGGTCTCGCTCACCCTGAGCCAGAGCTACCGCCGCCGCGTCGAGGGCTCGTGCGTGGGTGCCTTCGCCCGCCTGCGCGCGGCCAATCCGGCGCCGGCCAGTTTTTTCCTCAACGACGGCAGCGGCATGCGCCTGTTCGGCGCCTCGCCCGACCTGCAGCTCGTGGTGCGCGACGGCGCGGTGCAGGCCCTGCCCGTGTGCGGCACCGTGGCCCGGCGCCCCGGCGCGCAGGGCGAGGCCGAGTCGCTGCGCGAGCTGTTCAACGAGGAGGTCGATGCCGCCGCGCTGGCCGTGTGCAGCGACGCCCTGCGCAACGACCTCGCGCCCTGGTGCCTGCCCGGCAGCCTGCGACTGCTGGACCGGCGCCGCCCGCTGTCGCTGGCCACGGTGGTCCATGCGGTGGACCGGCTCGGTGGCACCCTGCGGCCGGGGGCAGACGCCTGGGACCTGATCGCCGCCACGGCCGCGCCCGTGATGCTCACCGGCACGCCCCGCCAGGAGGCACTGCGGGCCATCGGCGAACTCGAGCCGAGCCCGCGCGGCTGGTACGGCGGCATGGTGGTCCAGGTGGCGAGCGACGGCGATGCGCTGGTGGGCACGATCCTGCGCGCGGCCTGCGTCCGCCAGGGCGTCGCCGAAGTCCGCGCGGGCGGCGACCTGCTGGCCGATTCCTCGCCCGCACGCGAGGAGGCCGAATCGCGCCTGAAGACCCGGTCCCTGTGGCGGGCCTTCGGCCTGGAGGCAGGCGCGTCCACGGCGGCCGCGCCGTGGCGGCCCTATTCGCCGCTGCCCGCCTACGTCCAGCTCGTCGCGCCCCAGGACCCGTTCCAGGCCGCGCTATGCGACTGCCTGGCCGGCCTGGGCGTGACCGTGTCGGACCAGGCGCAGGACGTGGCGGTGCTGGCCGGCGAGGCCGCGCAGGCACCCGCGGCGGGCGGCTGGGTGGCGATCGGCGATGCGGCCTGCCGGCGGCTCGCGGCCGAGGGCCAGGCGGTGCAGGCCGTCGAGGCCGAGTACGGTCGCGCCCTGCGCTGCGAGACCACGTCGCAGGCCCCGCTGGGCGCGGGCCTGGGCTTCAGTGCCGGCCGCTATGCGCGCCTGGCGCTGCAGGAGCCGTCCTTGGTGGAGGGGTGGCAGGTCTGGGCGACGGATTCGCGCGGGCACCCGGTCGCGCTGGTGCGCGGGCGCGAGGCCTGCCTTCTTTTCCGTCCGGACTCCCTGCTGGGCGACGACGTGGCGCTCGCCGTGTTCGCCGCCGCGCTCGCGCAGGTGGCGCGGCCCTGAGCTCCTTCAGGCGGCCTGCCCGTCCTGCGGGTTGCGCTGCATGTACTCGGCGATGAAGGGGCAGGCGGGCACCACCTGCAGGCCGCGCCGACGGGCATCGCCCAGCGCATGGCGGGCGAGCTCGGAGCCCAGCCCCCGGCCTTCATGGGCCGCATCGACCTGCGTGTGCGTGAACTGCATGCGTTGGCCGTCGAGCGCGTACTGCGCGAAGGCCAGCACCTGCGGGCCTTCGCGCAGCTCATAGCGGCTGGCCTGGGCGTTGTCCGCGAACTCGTGGCTGCTCATGGCGTGTCCGGCGGTAATTCTTCCGGCTTGGCGTCGGCCACGCGGCCGGCGCGGCCGGCTTGTTCGTCCCATTCGCGCAGCAGTTGCAGGCGCTGCATGGCCGAATGCGAGCCCTCGCCCGAACCCGCGGGCAATTCGGGCCGTGGGCCGGGACCGTGCGCGGGCGCAGCGGCGAATTCACCGGCCGGTTCCGGCGGTGTTTCGGATGTCATGTGTGGATTCCCTCCAAGGCCGCCGCATTCTGCGCAAATTCACCCGCGCAGGCGAGGCCGTGTAGCAACTGCTTGCGACGTGATGGCCGGTGGTTACGCGGGGCCGGCCCTCGGGCCGCCCACGCGTGATGAAAGACAGGGGGAACCGCTGCTACTTCTTGGGTGTGAGGACGCCCATCATCAGGTCCGTGTTGAGCTTGGCCAGGCGCTGCATCAAGGCCCATTGCTTGCCCATCAGCTCGGTGAACTGCTGACTTCCGGGCATGGCCCCGCCGGACATGGCCAGCTGGGTGGTGGCTTGGGCGATCGCCTGCTGGTCGGCCATGATCTGCTTCACGGCGTCGTTGTACTCGTCCAGGGTCATGGGTTGCTCCTTGCTTCGGCTCGGGCTTGGGCCTCGCGCATGGTAGCCCCCAGCCCGCCCGCGCAGTCCGGATGAGCAATGAAAAAGTGTGGGCACCTTCGCGGCCACGCGCTAGGCTTGGCGGTCATGAGCCCGCACGAGCCCCACGAACCCCACGAGCCGCAGGCCGCGGACGCACCCCGGTGGAAGCACGAGGGTGTGCGCGTCATCCCCGGCAAGCAGCTGGACCCCAACACCGCGCAGACGCCGGGCATGGATCGGCGCGCCGCCATCAACTTCGCGCGCGTCGGCGCGCAGAAGCTCTGGGCCGGCACCGTCACCATCCACCCCGATGCCAAGACCGGCGCGCACCACCACGGCCACCTTGAAAGCGTGATCTACGTGGTGCGCGGCCGTGCGCGCATGCGCTGGGGCGAGCAGCTGGAGTTCACCGCCGAGGCCGGCCCGGGCGACTTCATCTACGTGCCGCCCTACGTGCCGCACCAGGAGATCAATGCCAGCGCCACCGAGACGCTGGAGTGCGTGCTGTGCCGCAGCGACGGCGAGGCGGTCGCGATCAACCTGGACATCGAACCCGTGGAGAAACCCCAGGAGGTGCTGTGGGTGGATCCCACGCATCCGCACGGGGGCGTGTAGGCATCCTGCACCCGCCCGGCGGCGGGTAGGTGCCTCGCCCTTCAGTGCGCGGCGACCCGGGGTGCCACGGCGGCGGGCAGCTGGTGGCGCGAGCGGATGCCCAGCTTGCGGAAGGCGCGGTCGCGGTAGGTCTTGACCGTGGCGGGCGTGAGCCCGAGATCGACCGCCACACCCTCCTGCGTCCAGCCCTTGAGCAGGCGCTCGCAGACCTGCCGCTCGCGCGTGGTCAGCGTGTCCAACGCACTGCCCGCGGCGGCCGTCTCGCGCGCGCGCAGCGCGATGTGCTTGCGCACGCAGGCCAGGAGCGGCTGGGCCATGCGGCCGACGGCCTCGATGGCGTCGGCTTCCAGGGCGGCCTGCCGCTGGTGCCGATACAGGTTGATGGCGAGCAGGCCCTGGCCGGGCATGGCCGCGGCGATGGACAGGCGCTCGCGCAGGCCGTGCGCGCTGTAGATGGCGGCGCGGTGGTCCGATGGAATTTCGCTCGCGCGCCAGTGCAGCATTGCGGTCGAGCCTTCGGCGGCGAGGGGGCGCGCGGCCGCGAAGGTCGCGTCGCGCCGGTACAGCGAGCCGCGGTAGGCCCGCCACGCGGCGCCGGTGCCGTCGGGTGCGTCGCCCACCCGCGCATGCGCGTGCAGGTCGGGCGGCGCGCCGTCATGGAGCGTGTAGATGGACCACCAGCACAGGGGAAGCCACCGGTTCAGTTCGGCCAGGCCCGCCTCGGCGAATCCGGGGTCGCCGATCGCGCCGATGACGCCGCTCAGCGCCGATTGCGCGCAGCGGTCGCCGGGCCCGGAAGGGCGCGGGTCTCGGGCAAGGTGGATGAGTTGCATGGACGGCGGGCTCGGTGATTACCCTGTCCCCATCGCGGCGGACAGACAGGGCGGGCAGGAAATTCTAGTCTCGGGGTCCCGAAGAGGACCGACCATGACGCTGCGCCCCGAAGCCATCCGCCATCCCGCCGACATCGCCCGCCTGGAGTCGCAACCCTACGAGCAGTACCTGCCGCCGGCCACCGTGTGGCAGGCGCTGGATCAGGCTGCCCGCGACCATGCCGAGCGGCCCGCCATCACCTACATCGAGAGCCCCGACCCCGCGCAGCCGGCCACCACCTGGACCTACGTGCAGCTGGTGCAGCGCGTGCGCCAGGCCGCCAACCTGTTCCGGCAACTGGCCGGCGACCAGCCCCCCCGCGTGGCCATGCTGCTGCCCAACATCCCGCAGGCCTGGCTCACGCTGCTGGGGGCCGAGACCGCGGGCGTGCTGTGCCCCATCAATTACCTGCTCGGGCCCGAGCACGTGGCCGAGCTCGTCGCGGCCACCGAGGCCAACATCCTGGTGGCGCTGGGGCCGAACGCGGAGCTGGACATCTGGTCGCGCGTGCAGGCGGTGCGCCGCCATTGCCCGGCAGTGCGGCACCTGCTGGTGGTGCGGGCCGGCGCCGCGGCGGACGACGGCGTGGACTTCGACGAAGCGCTCGCGGCCCAGCCCGGTGAGCGCCTCCTGTTCGACGGTCCCGCCGGGCGCGACACCCTCGCGGCCCTGTTCCACACCGGCGGCACCACCGGCCGGCCCAAGCTCGCGCAGCATGCCCACGGCAACCAGCTGCATGCGGCCTGGGGCGCGGCGCAGATGTTCGGCATCCGTCCCGAGGACGTGATGGTCAACGGCTTTCCGCTCTTCCACGTGGCGGGTTCCTTCGTCTATGGGCTTTCGACGCTGATGTCGGGCGCCGAGCTGGTGCTGCCCACCCTGGTGGGCATGCGCAACAAGGCGTTCGTGGACCGCTACTGGACCTTCGTGGCCAAGCACCGCATCTCGCTGCTGGCGGGCGTGCCCACCATCATGCAGACGCTCATGACCAGCACGCCCGCGCCCGAGCAGACCCGCGTCGCGCGCGCCATGCTCACCGGCGGCTCGCCGCTGCCCGACGAGCTGGCGGTGGATTTCGAGCGCCAGTTCGGCATTCCCGTGCGCAACATCCTGGGCATGACCGAGTGCGCGGGCGTCATCTCCATCGAGCCGCTGGAAGGCGAGCGCGTGCGCGGCTCCTGCGGCCTGCCGCTGCCCTACACGCGCGTGACCACCATCGATGCCGAAGGCCGCGAGCTGGCCCCCGGGCAGACCGGCGTGCTGCGCGTGCGCGGCCCCAATGTCGGCCCCGGCTACACCGAGGCCGCGCGCAACGCCGGCACCTTCGAGGACGGCTGGCTGGTCACCGGCGACCTCGGCCACGTGGACGAGACCGGCCGCGTCTTCATCACCGGCCGGGCCAAGGACGTGATCGTGCGCAGCGGCCACAACATCGACCCGCGCCTGATCGAGGACGCGCTCATGCGCCATCCCGCCGTGCTCATGGCCGCCGCGGTGGGCGAGCCGGACGAGTACGCGGGCGAGCTGCCGGTGGCCTACGCCGTGCTCAAGCCGGGCGAGCGCGCGGACGCCGCCGAACTCGCGGCCTGGGCGCAGCCCTACATCCCCGAACGGCCGGCGTTTCCCAAGCGCGTCGAGTTCATCGATTCGCTGCCGCTCACCGCCGTGGGCAAGGTCTTCAAGCCGGCGCTGCGCATGCGGGCCATCCAGCGGGCGCTGGACGAGCGACTCGAACGCGCGGGCCTGGCCGGCCAGGCCTCGGTGGATGTGCGCGAGGAGGGCGCGGTGACCACCGTGGTCTTCGGCGCCGCCCCGGGCGTGGCGCCGGCGCAGCTGGAGGCGCCGCTGCGCAAGCTCATGACCCCCTTCGCCCTGCGCTGGCGCGTCGAGCCCGGCGCGGGCGACCTCTGACGGGCTGAGAAGCTGTGAACGAATCCGCCACGCCCGCCTCGGCCGCCAGCACGCGGCCCCTCCGCGTTGCAAATGCTCGCCATAGCCCGAGCTATGGCTGCGCTTTGCGCCTTGATGGACCACCTTCTGGCGACCGCTTCGGACGCGCCGGATTCATTCACAGCTTCTGACGCCATGAGCCTGCCACTGCACTATTCCAAGGACGGCGCCATCGCCCAGGTGGTGCTCGATCGTCCGGCGGCGCGCAACGCGCTGTCGCCCGAAATGCTGTGCCGCCTGGCCGATGCCGTGGTGGACTTCGCCGCTGACGAGTCGCTGCGCGTCATGGTGCTCACCGCCGCCGGCGAGCAGGCCTTCTGCGCCGGCGGCGACCTGGCGCGCACCATCCCGCTGCTGTCCGGCGAGCGTGCCCCCGAGGACGCCTGGGACGAGCGCGTGCTGAACGACCCCGTGGTCATGCCGGCATCGTCCCTGCGCGACTACCCGCTGCACAAGCCGGTGATCGCCGCCATCAACGGCGCCTGCTTCGCCGCCGGCTTCGAGATCATGCTGGGCACCGACATCCGCATCGCGGCCGCGCATGCGAGCTTCTGCCTGCCCGAGGTCAAGCGCGCGGTCATCCCCTTTGCCGGATCCATGGCGCGGCTGCCGAGGCAGGTGCCCTACGCGCTGGCCATGGAGCTGATGCTCACGGGCGACCCCATCACCGCCGCGCGAGCGCAATCGATGGGGCTGGTCAACGAGGTGCTCCCCGGCCCCGAGGTGCTGCCGCGGGCCCTGGACATCGCGCGGCGCATCGCACGCAATGGGCCGCTGGCCGTGCAGCAGCTCAAGCGCACGGTGGCCGAATGCAGCGGTCGCCCGCTGGAGGAGGCCTTCCGCATCGAGGACGAGACGCGGCGCGTGGTGCTCGCGAGCGAGGACGCCCGCGAAGGCCCGCGGGCCTTCATGGAAAAACGAGAGCCGAACTACCAGGGGCGCTGAGCCATCGACATGAAAGCGATCGATCTGAACGGCCAGGTGGCCGTCGTCACCGGCAGCGGCCGCGGCCTGGGACTGGCCTTCGCCCATGCGCTGGCCCGCGCGGGCGCGCGGGTGGTCGTCAACGACATCGACGCCGACACCGCGCAGGCGGCGGCGCAGGCCATCGTCGCCGAAGGCGGCGAGGCGGTCTGCGAAGTCGCCGCCGTCGGCAGCACCGACGCCGCCGAGCGCCTGGTCGCCCGCGCGGTGGACACCTGGGGCCGCCTGGACGTGATGTGCGCCAACGCCGGCATCCTGCGCGACAAGGTGCTGTGGAACATGAGCGACGAGGACTTCGACGCCGTGATCCACACCCACCTGCGCGGCACCTTCACCTGCGCCCGCGCCGCGGTGCGGCAGATGCGCGCGCAGGGGCAGGGCGGCCGGCTGGTGCTGGTGGCCTCGCCGGCGGGCCAGCGCGGCAACTTCGGCCAGGGCAACTACGCGGCGGCCAAGGCGGGCATCGCGGCCATGGCGCGGACCTGGGCGATGGAGTGCGCGAAAAGCGCCATCACCGTCAACGCGATGGTCCCGGTCGCCTGGACGCAGATGGTCGCCAGCATCCCGGCGCTGGCGCCGGTGGCCGAGGCCCTCGCGCGCGGCGAGCCCTTGCCGGCGGACGTGCGCCAGCGCCTGGGCATGGGAACGCCCGAGGACGTCGCACCCTTGCTGGTGTTCCTGGCCTCGCGGCAGGCGGTCGACGTCACCGGCCAGTGCATCGGCATCGGCGGCGACAAGCTGGCGCTGTGGTCGCATCCGCAGGAGGCGGCCGTGGCGTACCGCGAGGGCGGCTGGACGGCCGAGGCCATCGCCGCCCACTGGCGCGGCGCCGTGGGCCTGCATCCGCAGAGCATCGGCATGCCGCCGTTCTGAAGCCGTGTAGGCGTCGGCTGACGCGCCGGTAGGCTGATGTCCGATAGTCGCGTCGGAGACAGTCGCTATCGTCTCATCCATGAACAAGGAATCCGTCCCCCTGGCCCAGATGATCGGCGAAAGCTTTGTGGACCGCGCCGGCCAGCGCTGGTGGATCAAGGGCCGCCGTCCGCAGTCCAGCGACCAGTTCGTGGTCGAGGCGGAGGTCAAGGGCAGCTACCCCCGGGTGGACCTGTACGTGATGACGGAGCGCGAGTTCCAGGCCCGCGCGCGCAGCGAGAACCTGCGGCCCGATCGGCCGAGGTAAAGGCTCCCCCCGAAGCGGCCTGCGGCCGCTCCCCCCTCAAGGGGGCGCCACCAGCGGCCCGGCAAAGCCGGTTCCGCGGTGGCCGCTGAAACAAGCCCGGTCTCCGGCCGCATGGGGGGCGGCACCAGCGGCCCGGCGAAGCCGGTTCCGCGGTGGCCCTGGACTAAGCACTTCGCTCGCGGGTGTCCTCAGTTCGCTGCCTGAAATCCCGTTTGCTTCACCAGGCGGGCCCAGCGGGCTGTTTCCTTGTTGATCGTCTCGGCGAAGGCCTGGCCGGATTCCTGGGGGACGTCGAAGCCCTGGGCCTGGAGTTTCTTCTGCAGTTCCGGGGCGGCCTGGGCCTTGAGGGTGGCCTGGGTGATGGCGTCCAGCACCGGCTTGGGCGTGGCGGCGGGGGCGGCCAGGCCGAACCAGACGGTGCTGCTCAGGTCCGCGTGGCCCAGCTCGGCGAGCGTGGGGACGTTCGGGAGGAAGGGGGAGCGCTGCGGCCCGGTCACCGCCAGGGCCTTGAGCTTGCCGGACTCCACGTGCTGCAGTGCGGCCTGCTGCTGCGTGAAGCCCAGTGGCACCTGGCCGCCGAGCAGGTCGGTGATCTGCGGTGCGGATCCCTTGTAGGGCACGTGCACCATGTCCAGCTTGAAGCGTTCGTTGAACTGGAAGCCCAGGAAGTGCGAGGGCGTGCCGGGGCTGAAGGAGGCGTACGAGACGCTGCCCGGCTTGCCCTGCACCCACTTGACCAGCTCGGGCACGGTGTTCGCCGGCACGGACGGGTGGGCCACCAGCACCAGGGGGCTTTCGATGCCCTTGGCGATGGGAACGAAGTCGCTCTGCTTCCAGCGCAGGGCGGGGTAGGCCGAGGGGTTGATGGTGAACATGGCCTGCGTGGTGATCCACAGGGTGTGGCCATCCGGCGCGGACTTGAGCACGTGTTCGGCGCTGATGTTGCCGTTGGCGCCGGCCTTGTTGTCCACCAGGAAGGTGCCGCCGGTCTGCTTGGCGAGCTGGTCGGCCAGCGCGCGGGCGTAGGCATCGACCGAGCCACCGGGGGGCGTTCCGACCACCAGCGTCACCGGCTTGGCCGGCCAGGTCTGTGCAAAGGCGGGGGCGAAGGCGGCGACCGCCGCGAGAGCGGTCAGGCCGGCGGCGAACTGGCGGCGATGGACGGGCATGCTTGTCTCCTGGGCGCCCGGCGGGCGCATGGCATGCCGGTCACTGTAGGCAGCCCGGATTGCTTCACCAAAACAAGTTTTCTCAGGGATTTCCCCGCCTCGGGGCGCCACCGGCGGCCGCGCGGCTGCGGTTGGCCTTGGGCAGCGCGAGGTCGGCGCGCCAGGAGCCCAGGTGGGCCTCCAGCTGGTCGAACAGCGCTTGGAAGTCCTGGCGCTGCTGCGGCGAGAACACGCCCAGCAGGCGCTCGTCCAGCGCGAGCACGGTGGGGTGGAGCTCGTCGAAGATCGCGCGTCCGCGCTCGGTCAGGCGGATCTCCACGCGCCGGCGGTCGTTCGGACGCGGTGCGCGAACGACCAGCCCCTTTTCCGCCAGCACGGTGACCGCGCGCGAGGTGCGCGCCGGCTCGATGCGTGCGCGTTCGGCGAGCTGGGTGGACAGCATGGGCCCGCCGAGCCCCAGGGTGAGGATCAGGCGCCACTCGCGGCGGGTGATCCCGTGGCGGCCTTCGCACAGGCGCACCAGGGGTTGTCCGGCCAAGGCGGCCATGCGGTGCAGCCTGAAGAGGAAGAGGTCGTTCATGGAAGGGCCGGTCGGTTGGGAAATTCTAGTGAGCGCACCCGTGCGGGCCTCGTCGCATCCGGGCGGCAGAATCGGCCCATGACCTCTTCCGAGCCACTGCGGCCCATCGACCTGCTGGCCATCGCCGCCGTGGTGCTGATCTGGGGCTTGAACTTCGTGGTCATGAAGTTCGGCCTGCAGTACTTCACGCCCTTCCAGCTCGGCGCCGGGCGCTTCGCCTTCGCCTGCCTGCCGCTGCTGCTGTTCATCCGGCCGCCGGCGGTGCGCGCGCGCTGGCTGATCGCCTTCGGGCTGACGCAGGGCGTGGGCCAGTTCGGCGCCCTGTTCCTGGCCCTGCAGGTGGGCATGACGGCCGCGCTCGCCTCGGTGCTGATGCAGACCCAGGTCTTCTTCACGGCCCTGTTCGGCGTGCTGCTGCTGCGCGAGCGCATCGGCGGGCCGCTGAAGGCGGGAATGGCCTTCGCTGCGGTGGGCCTGTCCTGCTTCGCCGCCCAGATCCTGATGGCGCAGGGCGCGGGCGCGGTGACGGCCTGGGGCCTGGCGCTGAACCTGCTGGCGGCGGCCTTGTGGGCCGCTTCGAACATCCTGGTGCGCCAGGCCCAGCGCGAGGCCGTTCACTTCGATCCCCTGGCTTTCGTGGTCTGGGGCAGCGCCGTCGCGCCGCTGCCCTTCCTGGCCTTGAGCCTGCTGGTCGATCCGCCGGGCGCCCGGGCGAACTGGGTCGCCGCACCGTGGGCGGCGTGGGCCGCACTGGCGGTGCTCGGCTGGCTGGCCACCACCCTGGCCTATGGCGCCTGGGCGGCGCTGCTGCGGCGCTACCCGGCCAGCCGCGTGGCGCCCTTCAGCCTGGCCGTGCCGCTGGTGGGCCTGTCGGCCGGGGTCCTGCTCCTGGGGGAGCAGGTCACGGCCCTGCAGTGGATCGGGGCGGCTTTCGTCCTGGGGGCCTTGCTCTCGGTGCTCTTCGGCGCCAGGCTGGGCGCCCTGGTCGCGGACCCGGCGCGGGCCCGCCGGTGGGGCGAGTGATGCGCGCTCAGTGCCCCAGGCTCACGAGCCACGCCACCGCGCCGCCACAGGCGCCCAGCAGCAGCGCGGCCAGCGTGCGCGTGGCCGCGTCGTCGCGGGAGGCCGGCACGGGCGTGGCGACCGGCTTGTCGCCGGTGAGCATGGGCCGCACCAGCGTCTGCTTCCTGCCCAGCGTGTAGAAGAGGATGGCCGCCAGGTGCAGCGCCACCAGGCCCACCACCAGCCACTGCCCCACGTTCTTGTGCCAGGAGGTCGCGGCCAGGCCCTGGGCCGACGCCACGAAGCGGTTCAGGGGACCGGTGAAGGCGATCTCGTCGTCACCGACGAGGCCCGTCGCCACCTGCGCCAGCAGCGCGATCACCATGGCCAGGATGGCGAGGGCGCCCAGCGGGTTGTGGCCGACCAGGTGGTCGGGGTGCCGCTGGCCGCGCAGGTAGGCCAGCACGGTGCGCGGCGAGCGCACGAAAGCGGAAAAGCGCGACCAGCGCCCGCCGACGAAGCCCCACAGCAGGCGGAACAGCAGCAGCGAGAGCACGGCATAGCCGAAGCGCGCATGCCACAGCATGGCCGCGCCGCCCTGGTAGCCGGTGATGAAGAGGCCCGCCAGGCACGCCACCAGGGCCCAATGGAACACGCGCGTGGGCAGGTCCCAGACGCGAACGAGCTGGCTCATGGCAGGTGCGGGGGCTTGGGAAGGAGGACGCCCGCCGGCCCGTGCGGGCCGGCGGCGCGGTGCATCAGTCGCGACGGAAGTTGTCGTGGCAGGCCTTGCAGGTGCCGGCCGTGGCCGTGAACGCGGCCTTGAGGTTGTCCAGGTTGTTGGTCTTGGCGGCGGCCAGCAGCTTCTGGGTTTCGCCGACCAGCTTTTCGTTGTGCTCGCGGAACTTGGCCTGCTCGGTCCAGATTTCCGGCTTGGCGCGGGTGGGGGACACCTTGTCGTAGCCGGGACCGAAGCCCACCCAGGGCAGGCGGGCCATCTCGGCCACCACCTCGGCGTTCTCCACCGCCACCTTGGCGTCGTAGGGCACGCGGCCATTGGCCATGGCGCCGATGCGACCGAAGTGCTGGCCCATGATGAAGAGGGCGCTCTGGCGGTACTTGAGCGCGTCTTCGGGCTTGGCGAACTGGGCGGCAGCGGGGCTGCAAAGGGCGATGGCCGAGGCGGCCAGGGTGAGGGAGGCGGCGAGCTTCATGAACACGGTGCTCCAGGGATGGTTGCGTTCCGGCCCGGGATCCGGGCCGGCGACGATTCTGTCAGAGCCGGGAATTTTTCGCCCAGGCCCCGGCATGCCGGCGTGGCGCCGGGGCGGCAGAATGCGGCGGCCATGGCCAAGAGCGTTTCCTGCGGTGTTCTCCTGCTGAACGAGCACGGCCAGGTACTGCTCGCCCATGCGAGCGGCCTGCGGCACTGGGACATTCCCAAGGGGCTGCCGGACCCCGGCGAATCGCCGCGGGAGGCGGCCCTGCGCGAGCTGCGCGAGGAGACCGGCGTCGCGCTGCACCCCGAGGCGCTGCGCGAGCTGGGCCTGTTCGCCTACCGGCCGGTGAAGGACCTGCATCTCTTCACGGCGCAGGTCGATGCGTCCTCCGCGGCCGCCGAGCACTGCCGCTGCACCAGCTTCTTCACCGACCGCTTCGGCCGCCAGCGGCCCGAGGTGGACGCCTTCCGCTGGGCCGCGCCCGAAGCGCTGCCGTCGCTGTGCACGCCCCGCATGGCTGGCGTGCTGGCGCAGGCACTTGCGCGACTGGATGCGAGGCCTTAGTCCGCCAGTTCCTCGTGGAACTCGGCCGCGCCGCGCTTCCAGTAGGCGGCGATGCGCGAGGCGGTGCGGGGATGCCCCTTGTCCACCAGCAGGAGCTTGCGCAGCGCGGCCATGTCGGCGGCCTCGCCTGCGCACCAGATGAAGCCGTCGCCGGGCGGCAGCACCACGGCCTCCAAGGCCGCGTACTGCGCCGCCGCGTCATCCGTCCATTCCAGGCAGAGCGAGGCCGCGCTGGCCAGCGGCCGGCGATCCGCCGCATCCACCTGAAGCAGCACCATGGCCCGCGAGCCGGCGGGCAGCTCCTCCAGGCGGCGGTGGATGGCCGGCAGCGCGCTGGCGTCGCCGGCGAGCAGGTGCCAGTCGTAGTCCAGCGGCACCAGCATGGAGCCGCGCGGGCCGGCGACGGTCACGCGCTGGCCGGGGGCGGCCTGCCGGGCCCAGTCGCTGGCGGGGCCCTGTTCGTGCAGCGCGAACTCGATCACGAGCTCGCGCCGCCCGGGGTCGAAGCGGCGCGGCGTGAAGTCGCGGCGCACCGGGTCGGCGCCGCCCGGCGGCGTGAACATGAACTTGAGGTGGTCGTCGAAGCCGGGGGAATGGAAGCCGTCCAGCGCCTCGCCCCCGAGGGTGATGGCGGCGAAGCCGGGGCTGGGCTGCTCGGCGCGGACGACCTCGAGCTCCCGGCGGCGAAGTTCGTGGCGCACACGCTGGATGCGACGGGCGGGCAAAGTGTCTTGCATGGCGGGCAATTGGTTGATACTGTCATCGATCATGCGCAAATCAGTTGATACGGTCAACCACATCGGGGTCAAGACCCCCGGCGACGTGCTGGAATCCGTGCACCAGCTCATGCACCTGGTGCGTGCGCACCGGCAACGCGAGGCGGGCGGCCTCGGGCACATGGAAGGCAAGGTGCTCGCCTACTTCGCGCGGCACCCCGGCAGCACGCAACGCGACCTGGCCGCCCAGATGCAGCGCGACAAGGGGCAGCTCGCCCGGCTGGTGGCGGGCCTGCGCGAGCGCGGCCTGCTGGAGGCCTCGCCCGACCCCGGGGACCGGCGCAGCGTGCTGCTCGCGCCCAGCGACGAGGGCAGGCGCCTGCTGCAGTCCCTGCGCCGCCACGCCGGGCGGCTCTCGGCCGCGGCGGTCCGAGGCCTCGGCGCCGACGAGCAGGAAACCCTGCTGGCGCTGCTCGCGCGGGTGCGCGCCAACCTCGAAGCGGCGGACTGATCAGGCATCCGCTGCCGGGAAGGGTATTCCCGACAAACCAGCCGACGGATTGCGGAACATTCGATTCGCGACGTAATATCGATTTTCCAGCCTGCAGACCCCTTTCGTAAGGACCCCGTCATGCCAGACCTGCACCGCTCCCGCCGGGCGCTCGTGCGCCTTGCCGCCGCCCTGCCCATCGCCCTGTGCGCCTGGGGCGCCGCCGCGCAGTCCTCGTTCCCCAGCCAGCCGATCCGTTTCATCGTCCCCTATGCGGCCGGCGGCCCCGCCGATGCCATTGCCCGCTCGCTGCAGCCCAAGCTGCAGGAGAACCTGGGCCAGCCGGTCATCATCGAGAACAAGCCGGGCGGCTACAGCAACATCGGGCACGAGATGGTGTCCAAGGCCACGCCCGACGGCCACACCATCGTCTACGTGGTGCCCAACGTGGTCACCAACCCGCTCCTGTACAACAACATGGTCGACCCGGTGAAGGACCTCGCCCCGGTGTCGCAGCTCACCTCGCAGGCCTACCTCATGGTCGCCCGGCCGGACTTCCCGGCCAAGACCCTGCCGCAGATCATCGAGCGGGCGAAGAAGCAGGGCGTGAACTGCGCCTCCGGCGGCGGCCTGCCAGCCTTCGGCTGCATGTGGCTGAAGTCGCATACCAAGGCGGACTTCACGCACATCCAGTTCAAGGGCAACGCCCCGGCCATGAACAACCTGCTGGGCGGCCAGGTGGACCTGCTCATCGACCTGTACAACACGGCCCTGCCGCAGGTGAAGGCGGGCAAGGTGCAGCCCATCGCGATCACCGCCAGCAAGCGCGGCATGCCGCTGCCGGACCTGCCCGTCATCAACGAGACCATTCCGGGCTTCGTGCTCGAAGGCTGGCACGGCGTGATGGCCCCGCCCGGAACGCCGGCCCCGGTGCTCGACCGCCTGAGCCAGGCCTTCCGCGCCGCGCTCAAGGACCCGGCCGTGGCCGAGCGCCTGAACGCCAGCTTCATCGAGCCTTCGCCCAGCACGCCGGCCGAGTTCGGCAAGGTCATCAAGGACGACTGGGCCAAGTACTCGCGCATCACCCGCGAGGCCGGGATCAAGCCCGAGTGAGCGGCGTGCTTCGGGCCGACCGCGTGCTGCGCGGCGGCCGCGTGATCACCCTCGCGGGGGGACGCATCGCGCAGGCGCTCGCCCTGCGCGGCGACACGATTCTTGCCGTGGGCGACGACCGCGAGGTCTCCTCGCTCTGCGGTCCGGACACCGCGATCGTCGAACTGCAGGGCCGCAGCGTCATGCCCGGCCTGATCGACGGCCATGCGCACGTCGATCGCGAAGGCCTCAAGGGCCTCCTGCCCTCGCTGTCGGGCTGCCGCTCGGTGGCCGAGGTCGTGGAGCGCGTGCGCGCGCTCGCGCAGGACACGCCGCCGGGCCGCTGGATCGTCACCCTGCCGTTGGGCGAGGCGCCCGAGTTCGCGGTGTCACCCGCGCTCTTTGCGGAAGGGCGCCTGCCCGACCGGCACGACCTGGATGCCGCGACCGGTGCGCACCCGGTCCTGATCCGCTGCGCCTGGGGCTACTGGCCGCCGAGCCTGCCCACGGTCTCCATCGCCAACACCGCCGCGCTGCGGCTGGCGGGCATCGACCGCGACACGCGCTCACCCTCGCCCAAGCTGCAGATCGAGACCGACGCACAGGGCGAGCCCACCGGGCGCTTCTTCGAACAGGCCTTCCAGTCGCTGGCCGAGTTCACGCTGTTCCGCCAAGCACCCAACTTCACCGCCGATGACCGCCTGCGCACGCTGGAGGCTTCCATGCGCGCCTACAACGCCGTCGGCACCACGGGCGTGTTCGAGGGCCACGGGGTGGCAGGCGAGGTGATCGACGCCTGGCGTGCGAGCCGCGCCGCCGGCCGCAGCACGCTGCGCGCGCAGCTCCTGGTCAGCCCGTCCTTCGCGGGCGCGAGCCTGGCCGACGCGGTGCAGTGGGTGCAGCGCGAAGCGCGCCGCCTGCGCGCCGACGCGCAGGGCGACGACTGGCTGCGCCTCCAAGGCCTCTTCGCTGAACCACTGGCCGAACCCACCGAATCGCGCCTGCGCGCGAGTGCCGCGCCCTGCACCGGCTGGGCCGGTTTCAACTTCGACGCCGGCCTGCCGCCCGAGGCCCTGCGTGCCCTGTTGCACGCCGCCGCCTGCGAGGGCCTGCGCGTGGCCGCCATCCAGTCCGCCATGGCCGACGTCTTCCTGGAGGTGGCGCGCGAGACGCCCATCGACGGCCTGCGCTGGGTCATCGCGCACCCGGCCACGCTGGACGCGCGCCAGGTGCGCGGCATCGCGGACCACGGGATCGTGGTCACCACGCACACCAACAACTACCACTGGCGCAGCGCCTCGGCGCTGCTGGCGCGTGTCGGCGCCGCTCGCGAGAACGAGATCAGCCCGATCCGCTCCCTGCTCGATGCCGGCGCCGTGGTGTCCCTGGCCACCGACAACGTGCCGGTGAGCCTGTGGCCCTGCATCTGGCAGGCCTGCGAACGGATCGACCGGAGCACGGGACAAGTCATCGCGCCCGGGCAGCGCATCACGCGCGAGGAGGCGCTGCGCTGTGCCACCACGCACGGCGCCTGGCTGTGCGGCGACGAGGACCGCCGCGGCACGCTGGAGGCGGGGAAGCTGGCGGACCTGATCGTGCTTGTCGACGATCCCCTCTCGGTGTCTTCGGAGCGCCTGCCGGCGCTGGCGCCGCAGCTCACGGTCGTGGGAGGTCGGACCGTGTGGGACGCCGGCGCCTCGGGCCGCTGACTCAGTCGAACAGGCCGCTGTCGTGCACCGGCCGGGCGCCCAGCAGTGTCGCCAGCACCTTCGTCTTCGGAATGTCATCCAGGGGCACCTGCATGATGTCCTGCGACAGCACCACCAGGTCCGCGTACTTGCCCGGTTCCAGCGAGCCGGTCACCTCGTCCCAGAAGGCCGTTCGGGCCCCGTTGAGCGTGTAGGCCCGCAGCGCCTGCGCGCGGGTGAGCCGCTGCGCGGGGTCGCCCAGGGGCTGGCCTGAGACGGCGTCCTGGCGGGCCAGCAACTGCCAGAAAGCGAACATGGGCTCGAAGGGATTGCCGTCGGTCGATTGAGCCACCGGCACGCCGGCCTCCAGCCAGCTCTTGAAGGGAATGGCCTGCTCGGCGAGCTCCTCGCCGAAGGCCTTGCGGTACACGGAGCCGTACATCCAGAGGAAGTTCGTGGTGGTGGTGGGCAGCACGCCCAGGCGCCGGCAGGCGGCCATGTTCTCTGCGGTGGGGAACTGGCAATGCTGGATGGTCCAGCGCTTGCCCTCGATGGGGATGTCGCGGTCCACCTCCTCGTAGGTGCGCAGCACCTTGTCGATGGCGGCGCCCCCGGAGCACTGCACCTGCACGCGCAGCCCCGCCTCGGCGCAGCGCCGGACGATGTCGCGGAAGGTCTCGTCGTCGGCCAGCTGCACGCCGTGCCAGGGGGTGCCGGCGGCGCCCACGTAGGGCTGGCGCATCAGGCAGGCGCCCATGGCGGCGGCGCTGTCGAAGGAAAAGCCCAGCCCGCCGAACTTGAGCAGGTCATCGCCGAAGCCGTTGCCGCCGGCGTAGCGCGCGGTCTGCTCGATCAGCCGCTGGCCCTCGTCGCGGTTCCGGTACAGCGGGATGGGATAGGAGACCACGAAGTAGGTTCGCACGGTGAGCTGCTTGCGCGCCCACAGGTCCATGTAGGCGCGCTGCGGCCCGGTGGGGATGCCGTGGCCTTCGTAGATGGTGGTGATCCCTGCCTGGTTGAAGGCGCGCACGCCCGCCGCGACCGCCGCGAGCGTCTCGGCCTCGCTCAGCTCGGGCATGGCGGGGAACAGCGATTCGCGCGCGCGGAAGGCGCCGTCGCGCACCGGCAGCCACTTGGGGAAGTTGATGTCGCGGAAGACGCCCGTGGGCTCGCCCTGCGCATCGACCTCGATGGTCACGCCCGGTGCCACCGCGCTCTGGCCCGTGATGCCGCACAGGCGGATCGCCGCGCTGTTGGCGAAGGCCATGCCGGGTGCCACGAGCGAGGGCGGCTCGATGTAGACGGGGTTGTCGGGGGAGACCGTGTCCAGGTCGTGGCGGCTGGGCCAGCGGCCTTCGGCCAGGGCGGCCGGGTAGCCGAACACGTCCGGTTCGTGCGCGAGCGGATTGCACACGATCCACTCGCCCGGCTTGCGCCGCGCCACTTCGGCGCGGATGACGTCCAGCACCTCGCCGATGCGCCGGGGGCGGCCGAAGGACGGCTTGGTCAGGCGCAGTCCCACCGTGTCCAGGTGCGGGTGCGCGTCCACGAAGCCGGGCACCACCGCGCGGCCCTGCAGGTCGATGCGGCGGGTGTGCGGCCCGCAATGGCGCTCGGCGTGTTCCAGCGTGCCGACGGCGAGGATCCTGCCGTTCGCAATGGCCACCGCCTGGGCCACCGAATCGCTGGCATCGACGGTGTAGATGCTGGCGTTGTGGATCAACAGGTCGGCGAGTGGGCCGGGGGCGGTGTCACTGGGCATGCGTGTGTCTCCTCGCGTTTTCGGTCAGGGCTGCACCCATCCGTTCGCCCTGAGCTTGTCGAAGGGCTTGCGTGATCGCCTCGCTAGGGGCTTCGACAGGCTCAGCCCGAACGGTGGTAGGGGGCGATCCGGACACATCCGTTCGCCCTGAGCCTGTCGAGGGGCCTGCGCCGGCCTACCTCAAGCTGCTCCACTTCTGCCCTTTGGCCTGAAGCACGGTGGGGACCAGCACGGCGTCACCCTGCTCGTTGAAGCGGATCGGCCCGGTGATGCCGTCGTGCGCCGGCATCTTCTCCAGGCAGCCGCGGATCTTCTCGCGGTCGGCGGCCAGATCGGATTCCTTGTTGGTCACGCCGGTGGACTCGATGCACTTCTTGAGGATGAAGACCGTGTCGTACATCAGCGAGTCGGTGTTGTTCGGCGTGGTGCCGGCGCGCGCGCGGTAGTCCTTGACCCAGCTGGCGATGCGCGCCTCCGGGTTCTCGGGCCAGAAGGGCATCACCACCATGGTGCCTTCGGAGGCCGGTCCGGCGATCTCCAGGAACTTGGGCTCTGACATGCCCAGTGCGCCCACCACGGGCTGCTTGAGGCCCTGCTTGCGGATCTCCCGCACCACGTTCCCGCCTTCGTTGTACAGGCCCGCGACGACGATTCCATCCGGGTTCAGCTGCTTGGCCTTGGTGACCTGCGCGGCGTAGTCGATGTCGGCGGTCTGGAAGGAGATGTTGTCCAGCACCTTGATCCCGCGTTCCTTCAGGATGGCCGGGAACACCGCGGTGCCGTCGATCTTGGTGAAGGCGTCCTTCACGTCCGTGAGGATCACCACCGACTTCACCTCCGGATGCTGCTTGAGCCAGGCGTCGATCAGCTTGCCGTTCATCTGGTCGGAGGCCAGCGCGTTGCGGAAGGCCCAGGGCCGGTTCTTCGCCGCGATGCCGGGCTTGGCGGCCGATGCCGTGATGATCGGCGTCTTGCCCTGCACGGCGATCGGGAAGGCCACCTCGGTCTCGGCGCTGAAGAAGGGGCCGATGACGGCCAGCACCTTGTCACTGTGGATGAGTTTGCGCGTCAGGCTGATGGCCTCGGCGTTCTCCCCCCGCGTGTCGTAGGTGATGAACTGCACTTTCTCGCCCTTGATCCCGCCGGACTTCTCCAGCTGCTCCTGGGCCATCTTCAGGGCCACCTCCTGGTGCTGCCCGTAGGAAGCGCCCTTGCCGCTCAGCGGCATGAGCACGCCGATCTTCACGTCGGCCCAGGCGCTGCCCGCAAGCAGCGCGGATGCCGCGGCGACGATGCCGCAGGCGACGTTCAGGCGCCGCATGCGGCGCGTCGTGGCAATCGAAGGGAATGGCATGGAAGCACCTCCTGGAGTTGCGGTGGTTGGAAAACGGGGAAGGCGGTTCAGGCCAGCAGCGAGGCGTGGCCCTCGGCCAGCGTCACCTCGATGAAGGCGGTTCCCTCGCGCCGGCCGCTCGGGTGGCGCGTGAACAGTTCGATGTCGTGGCCCGGCACCAGGCGCTTGAGGTCCTCGCCGGCAACGGCCTTCATCTTCTGGAACTCGCGGATCATGTTCCAGCTGTTGCCCTGCGTGTACCCGGGCGGCCACATGCGCTCCAGGTTGAAGTAGGTGTAGCAGCAGTCGCCGGCGATCGCGTAGGCGCCGCGGGGCGTGCGCACCTCCAGCCACTGGCTGCCGAAGGTGTGGGTGTCGCGCGCGAGCCGGCACCACAGGCCGGGCGCGACTTCGGCGTCACCGTCCAGGAACTCGACGCGGCCTTGCGCCATCGCGCGCTCCAGCGCATCGAAGTCCGGCACGTTCAGCGAGGAGAAGGCCCAGTGGTCCTTGGACTGCGGCTGGCCGCCGAATTCGGCGATCACCTCTTTCCAGGCCTCGTACTCGTAGCGCTGCAGGTAGATGCGGGCGTTCGGGAACGCGTCCAGGTTCCCCGCATGGTCAAAGTGCATGTGCGTGAGCACCAGGGTGCGGATGTCGGCCGGGTCGGTGCCGAAGCGGCGCAGCAGTTCGTCGCTGCGCACGAAGTCGTCGAAGCGGCGGCCGGTCATGGACTCGCCGGCGGCGAAACCGGTGTCCACCAGCACCTGCTCGCCGTCGGAGGACTTCAGCAGGCTCACGATCATCGGCACCGGCACCGTCCCCTTGTTGCTGCTCACGGGCGAGCCGCTCAGGAAGTCGTAGGGCAGCCGGCCGGTGGCGTAGCAGAAACTCCAGATGCTCCAGTCGTTCATGTCCTGATTCCTTCAAACGCCCAGATAGGCTTGGCGCACGCGCTCGTCCCGTGCGAGATCGGGGCCCTCGAGCACCACGCGGCCCGTCTCCATGACGTAGGCGCGGTGCGAGAGCTTGAGGGCCTGCCGTGCGTTCTGTTCGACCAGCAGGATGGTCAGCCCCTCGCGATTGAGTTCGCGGATCAGGCGGAAGATGTCCGCCACCACCAGGGGGGCGAGCCCGAGCGAGGGCTCGTCGAGCATCAGCAGGCGCGGACGCATGAGCAGCGCGCGGGCGATCACCAGCATCTGCTGCTCGCCGCCCGAGAGCGTGCCGGCCGCCTGCTTCAGGCGCTTCTTCAAGGCCGGGAAGCGACCCACCATGCGCTCGACGTCGGCCTCGAAGCCGGCGCGATCGGAACGCATGTAGCCGCCCAGCACCAGGTTCTCCTGCACCGTCATGTGCTTGAAGGTGGAGCGCCCCTCCAGCACCATCGCGATGCCGCGCCGCGCGACTTCGGGCGCGGCAAGGTTGTGCACCGGCGCGCCCTCGAAATGGATGCTGCCGGCCTGCACCCGGTTCAGGCCGGCGATGGCCCGCAGCAGCGAACTCTTGCCGGCGCCGTTCAGGCCGATCAGGGACACCACCTCGCCCGCGTTCACCGCCAGGTCCACGCCCTGCACCGCGCGCACCTTGCCGTAGGCGATCTCCACGCCGCGCACCTGGAGCATCACTGCAGCACCTCCTCGCGCGACGATTCGTCCTCGTCATCCTCGCGGCCGAGGTAGGCCTCCAGCACCAGCGGATCCTCGCGCACTTCGCGCGGGCTGCCTTCCGCAATGCGGCGGCCGTGGTTCAGGACGGTGATGCGGTCGGAAATGGCCATCACCAGACTCATGTGGTGTTCCGTGAGCAGGACCGTGATGCCGCTGTCGCGGATGCGGCCGATCAGCTGCGCGGCCTCGTTCACTTCCACGGGGTTCATGCCCGCCACGGGCTCGTCCAGCAGCAGCAGGCGCGGCTCGGTGGCGAGCGCCCGGGCGATCTCCAGCCGGCGCTGGTCGGCCAGCGCCAGGTCGCTGGCGCGCGCGGCGTGCTGGCCGGCCAGGCCCACCATGTCGAGCAGCTCCATGGCCCGCCGGCGCGTGGCACCCTCCTGGCGCGACTCGCGGAAGGGCAATCGCAGGAACATGGCAGCCAGGTCGCTGCGCGTGCGGATGAAGCGACCCGTCTGCACGTTCTCCAGCACGCTCATGGCGCCGAAGAGCCGCACGCCCTGGAAGGTGCGCACCAGCCCCAGGCGGGCGATGCGGTCCGGCCGCAGCCCGGTGAGTTCGCGGCCCTGCAGCCGCACGCGGCCGGCGCTGGGCGGCAGCACACCGCTGACGATGTTGAACAGGGTCGTCTTGCCGGCGCCGTTGGGGCCGATGACGGCATGGATGGTGCCTGGCTGCACCTGCAGGCTCACCTCGCTCACGGCCTGGTAGCCGCCGAAGCTCCTGGAGAGGTCCTGCACTTCCAGCAGGGCAGGCGCGTGCGTCATCGGCGCGCCCCCACCAGGCCCCATGGCCGCACGATCATCATGACGACCAGCAGGCTGCCGAAGAAGACCATGCGCCAGTCCTCCAGGCCCCGCAGCAGCTCGGGCAGCAGCGTGACGGTCACGGCCCCCACCGTGGCGCCGATGAAGTTCCCCATGCCGCCCAGCAGCACCATGATGAAGATCTCCGCGGAGCGGTGGAATCCGAACTGCGCCGGATCGATGAAGGAGGCGAAGTGCGCGTACAGCCCGCCACCCAGCCCGGCGATGGCGCCGCCGATGGCGAACAAGGCCACCTTCACGCGCGTGAGGTTCACGCCGATGATCTCGGCCGCAAGCTCGTCTTCGCGCACGGCGGCGATGGCGCGCCCGATGCGCGAGCGGCGCAGCTGCCAGAACCCCAGAAGCAGGAGGGCGACCACCGCGGCCAGCAGCGGCAGGGTGGTGTGCATGGGGATGCCGCCCAGCCCCGAGGCGGCTCCGGTCGGCTCGAAGTTCAGGAAGAACACCCGCACGATCTCCCCGAAGCCCATGGTCAGGATGATCAGGTACACGCCCCGGATGCGAAGCGCGGGAAAGCCCACGAGGGCCCCCACCACCGCGGCGGCCGCGCTACCCGCCGCCAGCGCGGGAAGAAAAGGCCAGGCCGCCTCGACCGTGAGCCAGGCCGAGGTGTAGGCCCCGATGGCCATGAAGCCGCCCTGGCCCAGCGACAGCAGCCCCGCAGAGACCGGCAGGTACAGGCTCAGGGCCAGGATGATGTTGATGCCCATGAACACCAGCACCGATTGCGCGTACGGGTCCAGCAGCATGTCCATTCAGCCCTCCACGTGGTGCGTGGAGCCGAAGATGCCGCGCGGTCGCAGCAGCAGCACGGCGATCATGATCAAGAAGGCGAAGGCGTCGCGATAGGAGGATGCGAGGTAGGCCACGCTCAGCACTTCGGCCAGGCCGATGATGAGTCCACCCAGCATCGCGCCGTAGATGTTGCCGAGGCCGCCCAGCAGCATGGCGGCCAGGCCCTTGATGCCCATGTCGATGCCCATGAAGGGCGAGATCGCGTTGAAGGACAGGCCCACCAGCACGCCGGCCGCACCGCCCAGCGCCGAAGCGACGACGAAGGTGAGGAGCACGATGCGCTCGGAGCGGATGCCCAGCGTGTGCGCGATGCTGGCGTTCTCCGCCGTCGCGCGCATGGCCATGCCGGCGCGCGTGCGGGTGACGAACAGGTGCAGCGCCACCATCAGCACCACGGACACGCCCAGGATCACGAGCTGCACGGCCGTCACCGTGACGCTGCCGATCTGCCAGGAGGTGGCGCTCATGCCGTGCGGGAAGCCGACCTGCTCGGCGCCGAAGGCATGCGCCACCAGTTCCTGCAGCACGATGCCGGCGCCGATGGTGCTGATCATGGGGGCGAGCTCGTGGCCCTTGCGCTGGCGGATCGGCCGCACGGCCAGCAGATGCACCAGTGCACCCACCAGCGCCGCCGCCAGCATGCCGAAGAAGATCGCGAGGAACATGTTGCCACCGGCCAGGCCCACGGCCGCCAGGCCGGCGAAGGCGCCCACCATGAACACCTCGCCATGGGCCAGGTGAACGAGGTGGAGCACGCCGAAGACCAGGGTGTAGCCGATCGCGATGAGCGCGTAGGTGCTCCCCAGCATCAACCCGTTCAGGAGCTGCTGTTCCAGCATGGGCGCTCAGGCCTGCTTCTGCGCGTCGCGCGCCTTCAGCAGGTCCAGCGCGACGTCCACGATCATGTCCTCCTGTCCGCCCACCATCTTGCGGCGGCCCAGCTCCACCAGGATGTCCACGGTCTTGAGGTCGTAGCGCTTGGCCGCGGCCTCGGCGTGGCGCAGGAAGCTGGAGTACACGCCGGCGTAACCCAGCGCCAGCGTCTCGCGGTCCACGCGCACGGGGCGGTCCTGCAGCGGGCGCACGATGTCGTCGGCCGCGTCCATCAGCTTGTACAGGTCGGTGCCGTGCTTCCAGCCCAGGCGGTCGATGGCGGCGATGAACACCTCCAGCGGTGCGTTGCCCGCGCCCGCGCCCATGCCGGCCAGGCTGGCATCGACGCGATCGCAGCCTTCTTCCACCGCGATGATGCTGTTGGCCACGCCCAGGCTCAGGTTGTGGTGCGCGTGGATGCCGGTCTCGGTCTCGGGCTTGAGCACCTCCTTGAAGGCGCGGAAGCGCTCGCGCACGTCGCGCATGCCCAGGGCGCCGCCGGAGTCGACCACGTAGATGCAGGTCGCGCCGTAGCTTTCCATCAGCCTGGCCTGCTGCGCCAGCGCGTGCGGCGGCGTCATGTGGCTCATCATGAGGAAGCCCACGGTGTCCATGCCCAGCTCGCGCGCGTACTCGATGTGCTGCCGGGACACGTCGGCCTCGGTGCAGTGCGTGGCCACGCGCACGATGCGCGCCCCCGCGTCGTAGGCGTTGCGCAGGTCGTGGATGGTGCCGATGCCCGGCAGCAGCAGCGTGGCCACCTTGGCCGTCTTCACCGTCTCGGCCACCGCGCCGATCCACTCCAGGTCGGTGTGGGCGCCGAAGCCGTAGTTGAAGCTGGAGCCCTCCAGGCCATCGCCGTGGGCGACCTCGATGCTGTCCACCCCGGCCGCGTCGAGCGCGGCGGCGATGGCGCGCACCTGCGGCACGCTGTACTGGTGGCGGATGGCGTGGCTGCCGTCGCGCAGCGTCACGTCGGAGATGTAGATTTTCTGGTCCTTCATCATGCTGCGCTCCTGTCGGCCCGCGTGGCCTTCTGTTCGATGCGGCGGCGCGCGATCCGTTCGCCGCAGGCGAGGGCCGCCGAGGTCATGATGTCCAGGTTGCCGGCGTAGGACGGCAGGTAGTGCGCCGCGCCCTCCACCTCCAGGAAGATGGAGGTCTTCAGGCCGCTGCGCGGGCCCACCTTGGGAACGTTCAGCGGCGCGCTCTCGGGGATCACCTCGAACTGCACCTTCTGCTTGAGGCGGTAGCCCGGCACGTAGCCCTGCACGGCCTTGACCATGCGCTCGATGCTCGCCTCGACGGCGGCCTGGTCGGCCGCCTCGGACAGCACGAACACGGTGTCGCGCATGATGAGCGGCGGCTCGGCCGGGTTCAGGATGATCACGGCCTTGCCGCGCTCGGCCCCGCCCAGCTTCTCGATGGCCAGGCGGGTCGTCTCGGTGAACTCGTCGATGTTGGCGCGGGTGCCCGGGCCGGCCGATTTGCTGGCGATGGAGGCGACGATCTCGCCGTAGTGCACCTTGGCCACCTGCGACACGGCCGCCACCATGGGAATGGTGGCCTGGCCGCCGCAGGTGACCATGTTGATGTTGGGTGCGTCCACCTCGTCCAGGTTGATGGACGGGATGACGTAGGGTCCGATGGCCGCGGGCGTGAGGTCGATCACCTGCACGCCGTGCGGTCGCAGCACCTCCTCGTGCTTGTGGTGCGCGGCCGCCGAGGTGGCGTCGAAGACCACGTCGATCTCCTTGAACACCGGCAGCTTCAGGAGCCCGCCGATGCCTTCGGCGGTGGTGGCCACGCCCAGGCGCGCGGCCCGGGCCAGGCCGTCGGAGGCGGGATCGACCCCGACCATGGCACCCATCTCCAGGTGTTTCGCGTTGCGCATCACCTTGATCATCAGGTCGGTGCCGATGTTGCCCGAGCCGATGATGGCGACCTTGAGCTTGCGTTGCGCGTTCATGCTCATTCCCCCATGTGGAAGCCGCAGCCGCCCAGGCCTTCCATCTCCAGCGAGACGTACTGCCCGGGCTTGATCCATTCGGCGGCGGTGGCGCCGCCGGCCATGACCACCCAGCCGGCCTGCAGCGGCTCGCCCGCGGCGGCCGACAGGCGCGCGGCGGCGACCAGCGAGCGCAGCGGGTGGGCCAGGATGGCCGCGGTGGAGCCCACCTGGACCACGCGCCCGTCGATGGACAGGGTCAGGCCCAGGTTGGCGAAGTCCTGGTGCGGGTCGCACCAGGGGCCGATCACGAAGCCGCTGGACGAGGCGTTGTCGGCGATGACGTCCGGCAGCGTGAACTTGAAGTCCTTGTAGCGCGAGTCGATGATCTCGATGGCCGGCGCAACGGCTTCGACGGCGGCCAGTGCCTCGACGGCCGTCACCGCGCCGTCCAGCGGCTTCTTCAGCACGAAGGCGATCTCCGGCTCGGCGCGCGGATGCACGTAGCGCGAGAACGAGGTCTTGCCGCCTTCCTCCACGCGCATGCCGTCGGTCAGGCGCCCCCAGATCACGTCGGACAGGCCCATCTGGACCATCTTGGCGCGGCTGGTGAAACCCATCTTCACGCCCACGCGCTTCTCGCCGCGTTCCAGGCGTCGCGCGATGGAGGCCTGCTGCACGCGGTAGGCGTCCTCGAGCGACATCTCGCTCTTGGGGTCGATCTGGTCCACCTCAGTGGCGGTGCGCGCCGCCTCGTCGAGCAGGCGGGCGAATTCGGTGATGTTGCTCATGCCTTGGCTCCCTCGAACACGGCCTTGACGGTGCCCAGCCCGTTGATGCGGGTCTCGAAGATGTCGCCGGGCTTGACCGGCGCCATCGGCCCCAGCGCGCCGGAGAGCACGAGGTCGCCCGCCTTGAGGGGCGAGCCCAGGCGCGCCATGGTGCGCGCCAGCCAGAGCACGGCGTTGAGCGGGTTGCCCAGGCAGGCCGCGCCCGCGCCGGTGGAGACCGGCTCTCCCCGCTGCAGCATGGCCATGCCGCACAGGCGCACATCGAACTGCGACAGCTTGCGCGGCGAGCTGCCCAGCACGTACGCGGCCGAGGAGGCGTTGTCCGCCACCGTGTCCACGAACTTGATGTTCCAGCCGGCGATGCGGCTGCCCACGATCTCCATGGCCGGAAGCGCGTAGTCGATGGCGCGCAGCACGTCCACGCCCGTGGGCTCGGCGGCTTCGATGTCGCGGCCCAGCACGAAGGCGATCTCGGCCTCGATCTTGGGCTGCTGCAGCATGGACAGCGGCACCGGCTCGCCGTCGCCGAAGCCCATGTCGTCGAACAGGCTGCCGAAGTCGGGCTGGTCCACGCCCAGCTGCGCCTGCACGGCGCGGGCCGTGAGTCCGATCTTGCGGCCCACGATGCGCCGGCCCTCGGCCACGCGCTGCTCGGTGTTGATCTTCTGGATGGCGTAGGCCCCTGCGTTGTCGAGTCCGGGGTAGGTCTCGCGCAGCGGTGGGATCCATTGGCCAGTCTTCGCGGCCTCGCGCAGGGCGCGAGCCGCTTCCTGGAGTTGCTGGTGGTTCATGGGGTGCGTGTCTCTCTCTTTGTTGAACAGCGAAGCGCGCAGCTTAGCGGGCGAGGCGCGCCGCGATCGCGTCGGCGGCGATGGCCGCGGCCGACTTCAGTGTGCGCCGGCCCTCGTCCGCGCTCGCGGCGGCCGGGTCGCCGAAGTAACCCAGCGGCGTGGTGCGGCGCGCATCCTCGAAGCCCTTGCGCCAGACGGCGAGGTCCTCCGGGCCCAGGTCGGTGGACCGGAGCGTGCGGCGCACCTCGTCGCGCACCAGGCCGGCGCAGCTCGCCAGCATCATGGAGGACTCCCAGCGTCCGGCGTGCACGTCGATGTAGCGCGGCGGTGCTTCGCCCGCCTCGGGTGCCGAGGGCGAGGACGAGTTCACCTGGAAGAAGCGGATGCCCCCGGCCGGCTTCTCCTCCCCGGGCGGCAGCGTCAGGTGCGGGTCGTCCAGCGGGATGGACAGGCGCGTGGCGAGCGCGGCGTCGATGACGAAGCTCAGGTCCAGCTTCGTGCGGCTCGCCCCCAGGCGGATGCCCTCGTGGATGGTGCGGTTGTGGAGCGCATCGCCGTGGCCGGAGAAGCAGAACACGCGTTGGAAGCCGTCGCCCTCCAGGCTCTGGAACACGTCGGCCATCAGCTCGCGGATGATCTCGGGCCGCACGCGGTACGAGGCGGGAAAGGCCCCCGAGACCACGTTCACGCCCCAGTAGTAGGGCGGCACGATGAGCGCGGGGATGCCGCGCTCCTTCAGTTCGCGCTTGACCTCGCGCAGGCGCGCCTGCGGGATGTACACGTCGGTGCCGGTGGGCAGGTGCGGCCCGTGCTGCTCGATCACCCCGAAGGCCCACAGCAGCACGGCGCCGTCACGCGCGGCCTGCTCGACCTCGTACCAGGTCATCTCGGCGAGCGTCTCGGAGAAGATGTCGGTGCTCATGGCGACCCTGTCCAATTCGTTCACGGTTTCCTAGAGCTTGATGCAGACGTTGCGCAGCTCGGTGTAGAACTCCAGCGAGTGCACGCCGCCCTCGCGGCCGATGCCCGACTGCTTGCTGCCGCCGAAGGGCGTGCGCAGGTCGCGCAGGAACCAGGCGTTGATCCAGCAGATGCCCACCTCCAGCTGCGCGCCGACGCGGTGCGCCCGCGCGAGGTTGGTGGTGTGCAGCGCGGCGGCCAGGCCGTAGGGCGTGTCATTGGCCAGGCGAATGGCCTCTTCCTCGGTGTCGAAGGGCCGCACGTGGCAGCAGGGGCCGAAGATTTCCTCCCGCACCACCGCGCTGGTCTCGGGCAGGCCGGTCCACACGGTGGGCTCGATCCATGCGCCCTCGGCCAGTTCGCCCGGCATCTGCGGCACGCTGCCGCCGGCAACGAGGGTCGCGCCCTCGGCCTTGGCCTTCTCGTAGTAGGAGAGCACCTTGCGCCGGTGCTCGTGCGAGATCAGCGGCCCGATCTTCGTGGCCGGGTCGTCGGGGCGGCCGGGCTTCATGGACCGGGCCGCCTCGCCCAGGCGGCGCACGAACTCGTCGAAGATCGGCCGCTCCACGTAGATGCGCTCGGTGCCAAGGCAGACCTGGCCGCAGTTGGCGAAGGCCGAGCGGGTGGTGGTCTCTATGGCCTGGTCCATGTCGCAGTCGGCGAAGACCAGCGCGGCGTTCTTGCCGCCCAGCTCCATGGAGGTGGACTTGATGCCGTCGGCCGCCGCCTTCAGGATGGCCGCGCCGGTGCGCGTCTCGCCGGTGAAGGTGATGGCGTTCACGTCCGGGTGGGTGGTGAGGAACTCGCCGGCCGAGTCCGGCCCGAAGCCGTGCACCACGTTGTAGACGCCGGGCGGGATGCCCACGGCGTTCATCACCTCGCCCAGCAGCGTGGCGGTGGAGGGCGTCTCTTCCGAGGGCTTGACCACCACCGTGTTGCCGCAGGCGAGCGCCGGCGCGACCTTCCAGGTCATGAGCAGCAGCGGCAGGTTCCAGGGGCAGATGGCGGCGACCACGCCCTTGGGCACGCGCAGCGCATAGTTGATGGCGCCCTTGCCGTCCGGCGTGGGCGTCTCGAAGAATTCCGTGGCCACGCCCTTGATCGTGTCCGCGAAGATCTTGAAGTTCGCCGCGCCGCGCGGGATGTCGATATGGGAGGCGAGCGACACGGGCTTGCCGGTGTCGGCGATCTCGGCCTGCAGGAACTCGTCGAAGCGGCGGTTGATCTCGTCGGCCACCGCGTGCAGCAGCTGCGCGCGCTCGTCCGCGGTCATGCGGCCCCAGGGACCGGTGAGGGCGGCGCGCGCGGCGCGCACGGCCGCATCGACCTCGGCGCGGCCGGCCTCGTGCACGCGCGAGACCAGGCGGTTGTCCAGCGGGCTGCGGTTGTCGAACAGGCGGCCGCTCTGGCCACCGACGAACTGGCCGTTGATGAAGTGCAGGGTTTCCCGGGTCATGGCGCGGCTCCCGTGGTGCCCGCTTCCTCTTCCTCGCGCGCGGCGATGTTCGCCAGCAGCTCGGCGCCGCGGTTGGCGGCCGAGAGGCCGCGGAACAGGAAGCAGAGGTTGACCGTGTCCTGCATCTCCAGCCAGCTCGCGCCGGCGCGGCGGGCCGCGATGCCGTGCAGGACGGCGGCGTCGCTGCCGTCCATCAGCAGCATGCCGAACAGCATGAGCTGTGCGGTCTTGACGTCGAAGCTGCGCGGGTACATGGCGTGCTCGCGCATCTGCTCCTGCAGGTCCACCATCTTGGGGTCGAGGGCGCCGGTGACGTTCAGGCGGGCTTCGATGCGCGGCGGCACGAAGCCGATCAATTCTTCATAGATCTTGCCGCGCTGCTCGACGCTCTCGTTCGCGTCCGCATACGGGCCGATGCGCTTGCGGACCGCGGTGAGGTTGATTCGTTTGGGCAGCATGGTGTGTCTCCTAGCGGGAAGGGGCTCGTGAGTCGGTGTTTGAAGGGGCCTGCCAGGCCGAGAGCACCTCGGCGCTGCTGCAGACGTCCCCGAAGAGAAAGCGCACGTTGTCCAGCGTGGCCGCGTGCAGGGCCGGTGTGTGCGAGCCCACCGCGTCCTGCACGGCGAAGCAGAAGTAGCCGTGGGCGTGCGCATCCCGCAGCGTGGACTCGACGCAGACCTGCGTCTGCACGCCGCAGAACACCAGCGTTCTGCGGCCCAGCCGCGCCAGCTGCGCCTGCATGTCGGTGCCGATGAAGCCCGAGTAGCTGTGCTTGGTCACCACGGCTTCCTCCGCCTGCGGCGAGAGGCCCCCGAACCAGTCGAAGCCCCAGGTGCCGGGCTTGCAGCATTCGGCCTCGATGCCGCGGGCGGCGAGCTTCAGGGCCATGGAGTCGGGGATGCGGTCGTGCGAATAGTCCGCCCGCAGCCACAGCACCGGAACGCCCGCCTCGCGCGCGCCGCGCACCAGCGCCTGCACCTGCGGCAGGATGGCCGCGCCGGCGGACACGTCCTTGCCCATGGTGCGGTCGATGTAGCCGCCTTCGGCGCAGAAATCGTTCTGCATGTCCACCACCACCAGGACGCTGCGGGCAGGCGACAGGCGCTCGGGCAGCCCGAGCGGAAGCGCGCGGCCGGCCAGGCTCATGAGAGGTCCCAGTAGGAGCCGCCCATGCCGCAGCGCATGGGAACGGAGGGCACGTAGAACACGCTCTCGGCCTTCGGGCGGCCCAGCTCGGCGGCGGCGCCCATGGCCACCACCCAGGACAGCAGCTCGCCTGCGCCACCGTCGCCGCCGGAGAGCAGCTTGTCCATGGTCAGCTCCCGGCCCGCGCGCTCGGTGTCGCCGCTTTCCATCAGTGCCATGAACCAGCGGTCGAAGTCCTCGTGCACGGTGAAATAGTCCGGGCCGCCGGGATCGTGCGAGAGCCCGCCCGTTCCCATGAGCACCACGCGCTCGTCGCCGGGGAAGGCCTGCACGATGCGCGCGATCTGCCGGCCCACCTCCAGGCACTTCGCGGCGCTGGGCACCGGGGGCACGATCGGGTTCATGTGGATGGGAACGAAGCGCACGTCGTAGCGCGGGAAGAGGAACTTCAGCGGCACCGACCAGTTGTCGTCGAAGAGCAGTTCCTCGGCGAAGGCATGGTTGATGCCGGCGCGGGCCGATTCGCGCACCAGGGCGCGCGCGAGCGGCCGGTGCCCGCCGATGCGGTAGTCCGGCACGTTGAGCCAGTCACGGAACCACGGCGCCGGGCCGGCCCACTCGTCGCCTATGCCCACGCAGAAGTCCGGGATGTTGTCCATGGAGAAGTTCAGCAGGTGGTCGTTGGCCACGCCGATCACCACGTCGGGCTTGAGCTCGTCCATGCGGCGGCCGAACTCCGCATAGCCGGCCAGCACCGCCTCCTGCTCGTGCGGCGGGGCCTTGTCGATCCAGCCGGTGACGCCGGGGGCGTGCGCGATGCCGATCGATGCGATCAGTCTTGCCATGGCTTGTCCTTGTGCAGCGGGTTGGCGGTTCAGCGGGCGGCGGCGCCGCTGGCGATCTTCATCTTCTCGGCGTACAGCCGAGCCGCTTCGCTGTCGTTGTGGTTGTAGCCCCCGCCCTTGAAGAGGCGCGAGACCTGGGGCAGGAAGTAGGGGTGCAGGCCGAGGCGGGCCAGGGTGGCGAGGTCCACCTCGCGCCAGGCCTGCTTCTCCTCGTCGCTGAGCTTGAAGCGGGCCATGCTGGCCTCGAGGTCGCGGCGGAAGAGGTCGTAGGCTTCGGGGTCGCGGCGCAGCTCGAAGACCATGCGGTTGGACGGCAAGGTGCGGTCGGTGTCTCGGATTCCCATGGCTTGTCTCCCATGCCGGTTCGGCTAAGCAATCGAAAAAGCAACGAAAATCGATTGTAGGCGTTGGGAGCGAGCAGGCAAGGGGGCGATCCGGGCGCCCCTGCGCGCCGTGGTGCCGGGTTCGACCAGCTCAGCAGCGTGGACCGCAGGTTGCGCCCTGTGCGGTCCAGGTGCCGGCGCGGCCGCGCGAACGCTCGCCGTGTCCGGCCGGACCACAGCACTGCCGACCCTGGCGCCCTCCGTCCGCCTGGAGCCGAGGGCGTCCAGTCAAGCTCACCGGTGGCGGTCGTTTCGGGGCGGATACCCACGGCGCTTGACAGTCCGGGGGTAGAAATCGATGATTTAAAACCAACTCGATTAACCGAGATAAAACGATGACTGCTCGCGCGGTGACTGGCCCCGCGGCCTGGACGGCCGAGGACATGCGGCGCGACCCGCGGTGGGTGGTGCCGCTGACCGAAGCGGAGCAGGCCGAGCTCCGGGCGGCGGCGGCCGGCCTGGCCGGTCGTGGCCCAGGGCTTGCATTCGGCGCTCGCGAGTTTCCCCTGCCCCTGCTGGGGCCACGCCTGGCCCGCATGCGCGAGGAGCTGGAGGACGGCCGCGGCGTGGTCCTGCTGCGGGGCGTGCCGGTCGAAGGCTGGGACCTTCCGACCGTCGAGCAGGTCTACTGGGGAATCGGCGCCCACCTGGGAACTGCGCTTGCGCAGACGCCCCGCGGGGAGCTGCTGGTGCGCGTCGAGGACCGGGGCGGCGACCAGTACCGCGACCCGACGGCGCGCGGCTTCCACACCGCGCGGCGGCTTCCCTTCCACAACGACCAGGGCGACGTCGTGGGCCTGCTGTGCGTGCGCACTTCTCTTTCCGGCGGTGCGAGCTGCATCGCCAGCGCCGCCGCCGTGCACAACGAGATCCTGCGGACCCGGGCGGACCTGCTGGAAGTCCTCTACGGACCGTGGTGGTGCGACATCCGCGGCGAGCAGCCGCCAGGCCGCCCGCCCTTCTATGTCGAGCCGCGCTTTTCTCAGTTCAACGGGCGCCTTTTCACCCAGCACGGGCGAACCTACATCGACAGTGCCCAGCGCTTTGCCGAGGTGCCTCGCCTGACGGACGCCCAGCTCGAGGCGATGACCCTGGTAGACGCGCTGTGCGCCAGCGACCGCTTCCGCCTCGACATGGACTTCCAGCCCGGTGACATCCAGTTCCTCAACAATCGCGTGGTGCTGCATTCGCGCACCGATTTCGTGGACCACGAGGAGCCCGGGCGTAAACGACTGCTGCTGCGCCTGTGGCTGCGCACGCCCGGCTACGAGGTGCTGCCGGAGTACTTCCGGCCGCGCTTCGAGGACATGGACTACTGGCTGCGCCACCCCGTGCCGCAGGCCACCTGAGTGCCCACCCGCCACCGAAGGAGATCGATGTGATCAAGCAACTTGCCCGCGCGCTGCTCGTCGGCGCAGCCCTCGCGGTCGCCAGCCTGGCCGGCGCGCAGGACTGGCCGGATCGTCCGCTCAAGCTCGTCGTTCCCTACACCGCCGGCGGGCAGTTCGACGTCGTCGCGCGCATGGTCGCCGAGCGCATGCAGCGCACGCTCGGCCAGCCGGTCGTGGTCGAGAACAAGCCGGGCGGCGCGACGCTGCTGGGGGCGGACTACGTGGCCAAGTCCAAGCCCGACGGCTACACGCTCTTCTACGCCGGCGCCAACGCTTTCGCGATCGCGCCCCACCTGTTTGCCAAGGTGCCATTCCAGCGCGGCGACTTCGAGACGATCTCGCTGGTGAGCGAACTGCCCATGGGACTGGTGGTGAGCGGCCAGTTGCCGGTCCGCACGCTGGAGGAGTTCGTCGCCTACGCCAAGGCGAATCCGGGCAAGGTGAATTTCGGGACGTCCGGCTCGGGCGGGGCGCAGCACCTGCTTTGCGAGCTGGTGAAGGACCGCGCCGGTATCGACATGGTCCACGTGGGCTACAAGGGCACCTCGCAGGTGCTGCAGGACCTGCTGCCTGGCCGGGTCAGCGCTGCCTGCGACGGGCTGCTGGCGTACGCGCCGCATGCCAAGGCAGGCGCGGTGCGCATCCTGGCGGTCTCCAGCGCCAAGCGCCTGCCCGCGCTGCCGGACGTGCCGACCTTCGCCGAAAAAGGCCTGCCGGATGCGACGGTCGCGTCCTGGGGCGGCATCATGGTCCCTGCAGGCGTGCCGGCGCCCGTGCGCGCCAGGCTGGTCGAGGCGGTTACGGCGGCGGCGAGCGCTCCGGAGGTCCAGCAGCGGATCGCGTCCGATGCGGCCGTGCCGCGCACCACCACGCCGGAGGAATTCGATGCGGTGATCCGGGCGGACCACGAGAAGTGGGGTGACGTCATCCGGAAGTTGGGCCTTGCGGGCTCCAAGTAGTTGAAATGAGTCAACTTGCTGGTTCGGCCTAGGGCGATCCCTATAATCGATAATCCTCCGCCCATCGATAAACTCATGGACCTCGCCCAGCTAGCCGAGCAGAACGGCCAGACGCTCTCCACCGCCATTGCCAGCACGCTGCGGGCCGCCATCTCCAATGGAGAACTGGCGCCGGGCTGCAAGCTGCGGCTGGACGAACTGCGCGCGACCTTCGGTGTCAGCCTGAGCCCGCTGCGCGAGGCGCTGTCGCGCCTGTCCGCCGAGGGGTTCGTGGTGATGGAGGACCAGCGCGGCTACCGCGTGGCCCCCATTTCCGAAGCGAACCTGGTCGAGGTCACCAAGCTGCGCGCGATGGTCGAGACCTTCGCGCTGCGCGAGGCCATCGCCCAAGGCGACGACCGCTGGGAAGGCGAGGTGGTCGCGAGCCTGTACCGGCTCAACAAGCTCGAGCGCGTCGACATGCCGGCCGACTCGGGGGCCTGGGAGGCCGCGCACCGCGACCTGCACCACCGCCTCATCAGCGCCTGCAAGATGCCGCTGCTGCTGTCGTTCAGCGCCACCTTGCACGACCTGAACGACCGCTACCGGCGCCTCTTCCTGACCTCCCGGCCGTTCGATCGGGCCGTGCGGCGCGAGCACACCGACATCGCCAACGCGGCCATCGAGCGCAACGCCGACCTGGCCTGCGAGATCCTGCGCGAGCACATCGAGCGCACCGGCACCAACATCCGCAAGGCGCTGCTGAAGAACGAAGCGGCGCCCGCCAAGCAGGCTGCCTGAACGGGCGCCTGAGCGGCGCGCCCCATCGCCCGGCCGCGCTGCGCGCGGCTCGCCTCCTGCCCGACCCATCGCCGAGCGCATGCGCAGCGCTCCGGCACCTGCGGGGCCGCTTGCCCGGCGGCTTTCGCTTCGGGCATTCCCTCGGTTCAGTTGACAGCTCGCAGACCCCGGTCTAAATTGGCCATGGCAGATCGATAGCGCCAGCAATAATCGATTTATTTTTCCCGCCTTCCGCCCACGGCGCAAGCGCGCCCAGGACCCGCCATGCCCAAGACCCTCATCCACAGCGACAAGGCGCCGGTGACCGGCTTCACCGACAAGTCTCGGCCCTCGCCCCTGGCCCAGGCCATCCGCGCCGGCGACTTCATCTTCGTTTCCGGCCAGGGGCCGCTGGACCCGGTGACGCGTGAGGTGGTGAGCGAGGACATCGCGGTGCAGACGCGGCAGGTGCTGGGCAACATCCAGGCCGTGCTGGAGGCCGGCGGCGCCACGATGGCGCAGGTGGTGAACATGCGCGTGAGCCTGCGCAACACCAGCGACTTCCCCGCCTTCAACGAGGCCTTCCGCGACTTCATGGCCGGCGAGAAGGTCACGCGCACCTGCGTGGCCGCCTCGCCGCACCGCACGGGCGTGCTGGTCGAGATCGACTGCGTCGCCTGGCTGGGATGAGCATGCAGCTGGCTCCCGCCGAGGTCGATGCGCTGCAGGCGGCCGAGCCGCGCGCGCCCTACCTGCGCCTGCAGGGGATCCGCAAGAACTTCGGCGCCGGCGACAGCCAGACGCTCGCCATCGATGGCGTGGACCTGGACGTGCGCGAGGGAGAGTTCCTGGCCGTGATCGGCCCCTCGGGCTGCGGGAAGTCCACGCTGCTGCAGATCGCCGCGGGCCTGGCGGCGCCGAGCGAAGGCGTGGTGAGCTTCGAGGGCAATGCAGTGCTCGCGCCACCCCCGGGCATCGTGTACCTCTTCCAGCAGTACGGCAAGTCACTCTTCCCCTGGCGCACCGTCATCGACAACGTGGCCTTCGCCATCGAGCACCGGCCCGGCATGAACCGCGAGCGCGCGCACGCGGAGAGCCGTCGCTACCTGCAGATGGTCGGCCTGGGCGACTCCGAGCGCAAATACCCCTGGCAGCTCTCGGGCGGCATGCAGCAGCGCGTGACCATCGCGCGCGCGCTGGCCGCGCAGCCGCGCGTGCTGCTGCTGGACGAGCCCTTCAGCTCGGTCGATGCGCTGACGCGGCTGGAGCTGCACGCCCTGGTGCTGGAGCTGTGGCAGCAGCAGCGCTTCACCGCGGTGCTCGTCACGCACGACGTGGACGAGGCCGTGTTCCTCGCCGACCGCGTCGCGGTGCTGTCGCGGCGGCCCTCGCAGGTGGTGGAAGTGGTGGAGACGGAGTTGCCGCGCCCGCGAGACAACATCGCCACGCGGGAATTGCCGCGCTTCATCGAGCTGCGGCACCACCTGCTGTCGCAACTGCTGCGGCGCGAGGCATGAGCGCCACCGCCTTCTCGCGCCGGCGGCCCGAGCGCTACCTCGGCCTGGCCACCGTGCTCGCGCTGGTGCTGGCGCTGGAGGGCTGCGTCCGATCGGGTTCGGTCAACGCGGCCATCGTGCCGCCGCCCAGCGTGGTGATCGCGAAGCTCGGGGGCATCCTCACCGGCGGGGACTTCGCGCAGCCGCTGGCCGAGACCCTGTACCTGCTCTTCGCCTCCTATGCCATCGGCTGCGCCCTGGCCGTCGGGCTGGGCCTGCTGATGGGGCGCTACGCCTTCGTGCACGGCCTCTTCGAGCCGCTGGTGGAGTTCCTGCGGCCGCTGCCCAAGCCGGCGCTGCTGCCGCCGCTCATCCTGTTCCTGGGACTGGGCGACGCCATGAAGATGACGGCAGTCGCCCTGGGCGTTTTCTTCCCGGTCCTGATCAACACTGTGCAGGGCGTGCGCGGCACCGACCCGGTGCTGCTGGACGTGGCGCGCACCTTCGGCCACAAGCCCACCGCGGCCGTGTTCAAGGTGGTGCTGCCCTCGGCCCTGCCGCTGATCCTGGCCGGCATGCGCGTGAGCCTGGGCCTGGGCCTGGTGCTGGTGATAGTGGCCGAGATGATGGCGGGCACGGGCGGCATCGGCTTTCTCGTCATCGACATGCAGCGCTCCTTCCGCAGCGCCGACATGTACGCCTGGATCGTCATCCTCGCCGTCCTCGGCTATGGACTGAACGCGCTCTTCGTGCGCCTGGAGCGCCGCCTCATCCACTGGTCCCTGTCGTCAACCGATTGAAGGAGAACCCCATGCCTTTCCATGCGCTTTCCCGCCGGGTCTTCGGCCTGGCCACGGCCTTGCTGGTGGCGGCCGGCCTGGCCGCGCCCGCCGTCGCGCAGCAGACGACCAAGCTGCGCGTGAGCACCATTCCCATCATCGACACGGCGCCGCTGCAGATCGCGCGTGCCAAGGGTTTCTTCGCGCAGGAGGGCCTGGAGGTGGACACCACGCCGACGGCGGGTGGCGCCGCCGGCCTTCCGGCGCTGGCCGCCGGGCAGGTGCAGATCGCCTTCAGCAACATCATCTCCATCGTGCTGGGGGCCAAGCAGAACCTGGGCTTCCAGATCGTCGCGGCGGGCAGCGGCACCGGCGGCGAGCCGCCGGACCTGGCGGGCCTCATCGCCAAGAAGGACGCCAAGCTCAAGACCGGCAAGGACTTCGAGGGCAAGCGCGTGGCCGTCAACACCCGCAACAACATCATCTGGCTGTACGCGCGCGAATGGGTGCGCGCCACCGGCGGTGACCCGGACAAGGTCACCTACCTGGAGGTGCCCTTCCCGCAGATGATCGACGCCGTGCGGGGCGACCGCGTCGATGCCGCCTTCGTGGTGGAACCCTTCCTCTCGGCCGGCCTGTCGGCCGACAACATGACCCTGGTGGGCTGGCCCTACAACACGGTGCGAAAGTACATCCCCGTGGGCCAGTACGCCACGACCAAGGGGTACCTGGAGCAGAACCCGGTGGTGATCGAGAAGTTCGTGCGCGCCTACAACAAGGGCGTGGACTGGGCCAACGCCAACAAGGGCTCGGAGGAGTGGTCCAAGATCATCTCGGAGTACACCAAGCTGCCGCCCGAGAAGATCAAGACGCTGAACCTGCCGCCTTTCGAGAAGACCGTCGATCCGGCCGGCGTCGATGCGGTGGTGGACCTCATGCGCAAGAACAACATGCTCGAGGGCGCCTTCGACAGCAAGGCCCTGCTGTATCGCACGGCGACGCAGCCCCCGCGCTGAGACGGGCGAGGCCGCATGCAGATCGAAGCGAAGGCGCGCGTCGTCGAGGGCGACATCGTCACCATGGACCCGGCGCGCCCGCGCGCGCAGGCCCTGGCGGTGCGCGGCGGCCGCCTCCTGGCGGTGGGCAGCCGCCAGGAGGCGGAAGCCGCCGCGGGCCCAGGCCACGAGCGGCTGCGCTGGGATCGCGGCACGATCGTGCCGGGCCTGATCGACACCCACAACCACATGCACTGGACCGGAATCCAGTCGCGCCTGGTGGACCTGGCCGGTGCCCGCTCCATCGCGGACATCCAGCGCAGCGTGCGCGAGTGGGCCGCCCGCCATCCCGAGGCGCCCTGGGTCACCAGCGGCACCGGCTGGCACGTGGCCAACCTCGCCGAGCAGCGCTATCCCACGCGGCAGGAGCTCGACGCCGCCTGCGCGGAGCGGCCGGTGTACCTGCCGCGCGTGGGCCATGCGGCGGTGGTCAATTCCCGGGCGCTTCAACTGGCCGGCATCGGCGCGGGCACGCCCGACCCGGAGGGCGGCAAGATCGAGCGCGACGCGCAGGGCCTGCCCAATGGCGTGCTGCTGGAGCCGCCGGCCTTCGAGCCGGTGGCGCGCCTGGTGCCGCCGCCCAGCCTGGCCGACCAGGAAGGTGCGCTGCGCGACGTGCAGGCCACCTACCATGCCGCGGGCCTGACCGGCATCGTCGACCCCGGCGTGACGCCGGAGATCATGGCCGTCTACCAGAACCTCTGGGCGCGCGGCGAGCTCAGCATGCGTTCGGTGATCATGCCGCTGGCCGACTCCAGCCTGCCGCTGGAGGAGAACCTCGCGCGGCTGCGCAACGCGGGCCTGCGCACCGGCTTCGGCGACGCACGCCTGAAGCTCGGCGGCGTCAAGCTGTTCCTGGACGGCGGCGCCTCGCTGGGGACCTCGCTCATGCGCGAGCCCTACCCGGACGAACGCTGCAACTGCGGCATCCAGGTCACCCCCACCGAGACCTTCCGCCAGATCGCCTGGCAGTGCGCGCGCCAGGGCTGGTCGCTGGGTGTCCACGTGGTGGGCGGCAAGGCCATCGACATCGCGCTGGACGTCTTCGCGGAGATCGACCGCGAGATCCCGCTCGCGCCGCTGCGCTTCTGCCTCATCCACGCCTACCTCTGGCCCGAGGCGCGCAACATCCGCGAGGCCCGGCGCATGGGCATCACCGTGGCCACGCAGTGTTCCATGCAGTACACCTTCGGGCCGCTGCTGGTCAAGCGCTTCGGCACCGCGCTCATGGCCACGGCCACGCCGGTGCGCAGCTGGCTGGATGGCGGCGTGGTGGTGGGCGGTGGCTCCGATTCGCCGGTCACGCGCTTCGAACCGCTGCTGGGCCTGTGGCAGGCGCGCACGCGCAGGATCGCAGGCACCGACGAGCCCATCGGCAAGCTGCAGGCCGTGAGCGGCGAGGAGGCGCTGGCCATGTACACGCGTGACGCCGCCTACGTGGCTTTTTCCGAGCACGAACGCGGCATGCTGCGCCCCGGCCTGCTGGCCGACTGGACAGTGCTCTCGGTGGACCCCACGACGTGCGAGGCCGAGGCGCTGGCCGACGCGCAGGTGCTGGCCACCGCCGTGGGTGGGGAGCTGGTGCATGGCCGCTGAAGGACGCGTGCGCTCGCAGCGCGTGTGGGGCTTCGTGCTCATCGCCGCACTGCTGGTGCTGTGGGAAGTCTCCGCACGCACCTGGGTCAGCAGCAACAACTGGCCGCCGATCTCCCGCATCGTCGTGGCGGGCGCGCAGGCGCTGGCCGCCGGCGAGCTGCCGCAGGTCTTCGGCTCCAGCCTGTGGCGCATGCTCGCTGGCTACGCGGCTGGTGCCGGGCTGGGTGTGCTGGTGGGCGTTCTCATGGGGCGCTTCCGCCTGGTCAACGCCGCGCTGGACACGCTGGTGGAACTGGTGCGGCCCATCCCCATTCCGGCCATCGTGCCGCCGCTCATCCTGCTGCTGGGCATCGACGCGACCATGAAGATCTTCATCGTCGCCTTCGCCAGCTTCTTCCCGGTGCTGGTCAACACGATCGCCGGCGTTCGTTCGGTGGACCGTGTGTCGCTGGACGTGGCCCGCACCTTCCACGTCTCCCCGGCGCGAACGCTCTGGCGCGTGGTGCTGCCGGCCAGCATGCCCTTCATCATGGTCGGCCTGCGCACCAGCCTGGCGCTGGCGCTGATCGTCACCGTGATCGCGGAGATGATCGCCGGCTCCGAAGGCATCGGCTACTACCTCATGACCATGCAGTACGCCATGCGTTCGGGCGAGATGTACGCCGCCATCCTGCTGCTGGCGCTGATGGGCTATCTCCTGAACCTGTGCATGCTGGGCGTGGAGCGGCGCGTGCTGCACTGGTTCCAGCGCGGGAGCTAAGAGAAGCTGTGAACGAATTCGCCACATCCGCCTCGGCCTCCAGAAAGCGCCCCCTCGGCGTTGCAAATGCTCGCCATAGCCCGAGCTATGCCTGCGCTTTGCGCCTTGATGGGCCACTTTCTGGCGGCCGCTTCGGACGCGCCGAATCCATTCACAGCTTCTGACCATGTCCAAGAACCTCAGCTGGAAGATCGGCGATGCGACCGTCACCCGCATCGAGGAGCAGCTCGGCCCCGGCAGCTTCTCGCCCGACCAGTACTTCATCGGCTTCGAGCCGCAGCTGCTGGACCGGCACCTGTCCTGGCTGGCGCCGAACCACTACCTGCCCGGGACCAACGAGCTGGTCACCAGCGTGCATTCCTGGCTGGTGCGCACCCGCCATCACACCATCCTGGTGGACGCCTGCTCGGGCAACCACAAGGACCGCCACTGGTGGCCCCGCTTCCACCAGCTGCAGACGCCCTACCTGGAGCGCCTGGCCGCCGCGGGCGTGGCGCCGGAACAGGTGGACATGGTCATGTGCACGCACCTGCACGCCGACCACATCGGCTGGAACACGCAGCTCAAGGATGGCCGCTGGGTGCCGACCTTCCCGAATGCGCGCTACCTCTTCTCGCGCAAGGAGTGCGAGCACTGGGACCCCGAGCGCAACCCGGCCGGCGCCGACGACCCGCATCGGCGCATCGCCTACCAGGACAGCGTCCTGCCGGTCATCGAGGCGGGCCTGGCCGAGCTCGTCTCGGGCCCGCATGTCATCGACGACGAGCTGCTGATCGAGGACGCGCCGGGCCACACGCCCGGGCACATCCTGCTGAAGCTGCGGCACCCCTCGGGTGGTGGCGTCTTCTGCGGCGACGTGATCCACCATCCGCTGCAGGTCTATGCGCCGCACTGGGTGATGCGCTTCTGCGAGGACCACGAGCAGTCCCGGGCCACGCGCCGCCGCGTGCTGGAGCACTGCGCGGACACGGGCGCGCTGCTGCTGCCCACGCACTTCGGTGCGCCGCACGTGGCGGCGATCCGCAGGACCGCGGAGGCGTTCGAGGCGCGGTGGGTGGCGCCCGGGGATTGAAAGGGATTTCCTCCTTCCCCCTTTGGGGGAAGGCTGGGATGGGGGCCCGCGTGAAAGACCCTTGTCGGGGCGCGCGGCCCCCACCCCTGCCCTCCCCCAGAGGGGGAGGGGGGTCATCCCCCTGACGCGACCCGACGTATCTCCTCCAGCAACTCCCGCGCCCCCGGCGACGCGTGCTCCGGCGCGCGCCGCAGCACGCCGATCGGCCGCTCGGTACCGGGCAGGGCCACCGGCAGGGTCACCAGCGCGCCGGCCTGCAGCTCGTGCAGGAACAGCTGGCGCGAGGCGGCGGTGAGCATGTCGGTTTCCAGCAGCAGGCCGCGGATCACCGAGATGTCCGAGGACTCCACCGCCACCCGCGGCGATCCCAGCCCCGCGTCGGCAAAGCACGCATCGAGCGCGGTGCGCGAGGGCGTCCCCGACGGCGGCAGCACCCAGGGCACGGCGAGCAGGTCCGCGAGGGTGAGCGCGTCGCGCCCGGCCAGGGGGTGGTCGCTGCGGGCGAGCGGCTCCATGGCGAGCTCGGCGAGCTGCTCCAGCATCAGCCCGTGCCCGGGCGGCTCGGCCGGCAGCGCGCCCACCAGGAAATCCACGTCGCCCAGGGCGAGCGCGGAGACCAGGCCGTCCAGCGGGCCTTCCACCGTGCGCACGTGAAGGCGCGGATGCCGCGCGAGCACGCGGCCGATGGCGGCGGGCAGCACGTAGGGCCGGCTGAAGGGCAGGGCGCCGATCACCACCTGGCCTTCGACCACGCCGCGCAGCGCCGAGATCTCGTCGGCCGCGAGGCGCAGCTGCGCGAGCGCGCGCTTGAGATGCACGACCAGCAGCTCGCCGGACTCGGTGAGCGCCACGCCGGCATGCGTGCGGTCGAACAGCGGCACCCCGGCGGCCGCCTCCATCTCGTGCAGCGCCATGCTGGCAGCCGGTTGTGTCACTCCCACGAGCGCAGCCGCCGACGCGATGGGGCGCCGCGCCGTGAAGGCGAAGAGCAAGGCCAGGCGCCGCTCGTGGACGCCCAGGGAGAAGAAGGGGGCATGGCGGATGCGGCCGGCCAGGCCCGGGTGCCTTCGGCACAGGGCCTCGCAGGCCGCCTCCAGTTGCGCGAAGGCGGCCTCGGCGTGGTGCAGCAGCAAGCGCCCGGCGGGGGTGGGCAGCCACCGCCCGGGATGGCGTTCGAACAGGGGCGCGCCCAGCGCCGCTTCCAGCTCCTGCACCGAACGCGAGACGGCCGAAGGCGCGCGGTGCAAGGCTTGCGCCGCGCGGGCGATGCTGCCCTCGCGGGCCACGCAGAGGAAGGGGCGGATGTGTTTGGTGTGCACGGTCCGGACGGCGGCGCGCCCGGGGCCGCGCGCTTCAGGCGGCGGCCGGGTGGACGCCGAGCAAGCGTATCAGCTCGGGCGAATCGACCACCGCGCCGAAGTTCACCCGCACCGTGGCCAGCGTGCCTTCATGCCCGGCGCGGTTGCCGCTGCCCACGCAGTCCTGCGCGAGCACCACGTGGTAGCCCAGGAAGAAGCCGTGCCGCAGGGTGGAGTCCACGCACACGTTGGTGGCCACGCCGCACAGCACCAGCGTGCGGATGCCGCGCGCCTGGAGCTGGGCATGCAGTTCGGTGTCGTGGAAGCCGCTGAAGGTGTGTTTGGTGATCACCAGGTCGGCGGGCTCGGGCCGGATGCGGAACCAGTCGGCGCCCCAGCTGCCTTCCAGGCACAGCCCTTCCTGCTCCTTGCGCTGAACGATGTGGGCTGGCGCGAGGTAACGGAAGTCGTAGAGCGAGCGCAGCCAGGCCACCGTGGCGCCGCCCTCGCGCGCCGCCGCGGCGAGGCGCTCGATGCGCTGCGCGATGCGCGCGTTCTCCTCGGCCTCGATGGTGTGCCGCCCGCTGGCCGCGCGCGCGCGGGCGAGAAAACCGTCCGCGTCGCAGAAGTCGTTCTGCATGTCCACGACCAGCAGCGCCGTGTGCGCCGGCCGCAGCTGCGCTTCGAGCGTGCGCAGCAGGGTGTCCGCCGGCATCACTTGTCGGGCATGACCGTGCCGCACTGCTTGCAGGTGCGAGCGTCCATGTTGCTCCAGAAGCGGTCGTAGGCGCGCGAGACGGGGTCGGCGCCGTAGTCGGCCACCACGAAGGTCTCCTCGTGCAGGAAGTGGTCGCAGGACGGGCAGAACCAGTGGAAGCGGTCCACCTCGCCGGGGCGGCGCTTGCGCTCGATCACCAGCTGGAAGGCCTCGGGGCCGAAGCGCGGCGAGTGGGGCACCAGCGGCGGCTGGTACAGGCAGCTGCCCTCGGGGACGTGGGAGATGTGCACCTTGTTCTCGGCATCGCGCCAGTGCAGGTGCAGGTCGCCCTTGAGCGAGTACTGCATCTCGAAGCTGGGATTCAGGTGGAACTCGCTGCGGTACTCGCGGCCGCGCGCGATGAAGGCCAGGCAATCGTCTTCCTGCCACAGCGGGTAGGTGCGGCGCTTGTCGGTCTTGCTCAGCATGTCCATGACTTCCTGGAAGTCGATCTGCGGCATGCGCTGCTGGAGGGTGGGAAAGAGCACGTTCATGTTCATGGGGTTGTCCTTGTCCAGGAAAGTTCAGGCCTCCAGCGGCGGCGCCTCGAAGCCGCGCCAGCCGGCCTCCAGCAGTTGCGCCAGCGCGATGCAGCTCAGGTCGCCATAGACCGGGCCGATGATCTGCACGCCGATGGGCAGGCCCGCACGCGAGCGGCCGGCCGGTGCCACGGTGGCCGGCAGGTAGGCCAGGCCCGCGAGGCCGGCCCAGAAGACCTGGTCGATGGACGGCCGCTCGCGGCCGTTGACCGTCACCAGGCGTTCATGGCGCGGCTGCGAGTGGTCGTGCGCGAACGCGGGGGTGGCCGCCGCCGGGCACAGCAGCACGTCCCAGCGGGAGAAGAACTGCTCCCAGGCGCGCTGCATGGCGTGCCGCCGCGCGTGCGCCTGCAGCCAGTCGCGGTGCGTGGCGGCGATGCCGCGCGCGAAGCGGGCCGGGTAGCTGTCGTCCTGCGGCGAGAGCGCGGCGCGTTCCTGCTGGAAGCGCTCGTAGTCCGCGAGCGGCATGCGGCCACTGGTCGTGGCGCGGATCATGAGCGTGGCGTCGCGCGAGACGGCCTCGAAGTCGATGTCCGGCCGCGCGTCCCAGGACACCTGTGCGCCCTCGGCGGCCAGGAAGCGCGCCACTGCGTCCACCGCCTCGCGCACCTCGGCGTCCACCTCGCACACCGGCGTGTCCAGCAGCACGGCGACGCGCCAGCCGCGGATGTCCGCGTGGGGGCAGGGCGGCAGCTTCAGTTCCCAGGCCCGCGCCTCGGCGCCGTCGGGTCCGGCGGTGAGCGCCAGGCCGAGCTGCAGGTCCGCGGCGCTGCGGCCCATGGGGCCGACCACCGAGATGTCGGTGCGCGGGCCCGGCGTGACCCAATGGCCGGCCGGCGGCACGATGCCCCAGGTCGGCTTGTGGGCGTAGATGCCGCAGAAGTGCGCCGGAATGCGCAGCGACCCCCCGATGTCGCTGCCGAACTCGAAGCCGGTGAGCCCCGCGGCCAGCGCCGCGGCCGAGCCGCCGGAGGACCCACCTGGCGTGCGCGAAAGATCCCAGGGATTGGCGGTGGTGCCGTGGAGCTCGTTGTAGCTTTGCCAGTCGGCCAGCATCAGCGGCACGTTGGTCTTGCCGAACACGATGGCGCCGGCGTCCTGCAGCCGGCGCACGGCTTCGGCCGTGCCGGCGGCGATGTTGTCGCGGTTCGCGGGCGCGCCCCAGGTGGTGGGCAGGCCGGCGAGGTCGAAGGACTCCTTCACGGTCATGGGCACGCCGTGCAGCGGCCCGCGCACCTGGCCGCGCGCGAGGGCGGTGTCGGCCGCGTCGGCCGCGGCGCGGGCGCGCTCGACGTCGCGCACCACCACCGCATTGATCGCGCCGTCCAGCGCCTCGATGCGGCGCAGGTACATCTCCAGCAGCTCGCGGCTGCCGAAGCGGCGCGCGCGCAGGCCAGCGGCGAGTTCGGTGGCACTGGCGAAGGCGAGGTTCATAAGGCGGCTCCGTGCAAGGCACGTTGTTGATCGAGATGGCGCGGCCAGTCCAGCGTGGCCCCGCGGGCCATGAACCTGCGTGCGCCGGCGACCCCGCGGCGGGTCGACCATTTTTGGGCAGGGTCGGCGCCACTCTTGTATCAAAACGCTGAGGCGGGTGTCGAATCTGCTGATAGATGAGCGCGTCGCGCAGGCCGGGCACATTACCGACAATGCGCCAGCCCCTCGGTCCGAAGGACAGCGCCCTTGAAACCCATCCCCACACGACTCGAACTCGACGAGCTCCAGTTCCGCTTCGGCCCCATGCACGAGGCCAGCCGCCGTGAACTTGAGGTGCCCTGGTCGGTGCGCGACGATCGACTGGCCCGGCTGCTGGACCTGGTGCGCAGCCACGCGGACGACTTTGCGCGGGCCATCTCGGCCGACTTCGGCCAGCGGCCGGCGCAGGAGACGCGCATGCTGGAGGTCTTCCCCGCGCTGGAGGCGATCCGCCATGCGCGCCGGCACGGCGCCGGCTGGATGAAGCCGAGGCGCCGCTCGCCGGGCCGCTGGTTTCGCGGCAGCGCGCGCGTCCTGCCGCAGCCCCTGGGCGTGGTGGGCGTCATCGCGCCCTGGAACTACCCGCTGCTGCTGGCCGTCTCGCCCCTGGCCGGTGCGCTCGCGGCCGGCAACCGGGCCATGGTGAAGATGTCCGAGCATGCGCCGCGCACGGCCCGTCTGCTGGCCGAGTGCGTGGCCCGGCGCTTCGAGCCCGAGGAACTGTGGGTCACGACGGGCGACGCGCAAACCGGCGCGCAGTTCGCCGGCCTGGGTTTCGACCACCTGCTCTTCACCGGCTCCGGCGCGGTCGGCCGCGAGGTGATGCGCGCGGCCGCCGCGCGGCTCACGCCGGTGACACTGGAGCTGGGCGGCAAGTCGCCGGCCATCGTGGCGCCCGGCTATCCGCTGGGCCATGCGGTCGAACGCATCCTCGCGGGCAAGCTGATGAACGCGGGGCAGACCTGCATCGCGCCCGACTACGTGCTGCTGCCCGCGGGGCAGGAGGCCGCCTTCGTCGAGGCCGCGCGGCGCGTGGTGGGACGCTTCTATCCGGCGCTGGCCGGCAACCCGGACTACTGCAGCATCGCCTCGGACCACCATTTCGACCGCCTCCTGGACCTGCTGGACGACGCCGAGCGCTTCGGCGCCCGTGCGCACGAGCTGTCCCCCGCCGCGGCGGACGCACAGAGCCGGCGACTGCCGCCGCTGGTGCTCACGGGGGTGGAGGACGGGATGCGCGTGATGCAGGAGGAGATCTTCGGGCCCGTCCTGCCGCTGGTGACGTACCGCGATCTCGGCGAGGCACTCGCCTATGTCAATGCCCGTCCGCGGCCCCTGGCCCTGTACCTGTTCGACCGCGACCGCCGCCGCGTCCAGCACGTTCTGCGACACACCGTGGCCGGCGGGGTGACCGTCAACGACACCCTGCTGCACGCCGGCCCGAGCGAGCTGCCTTTCGGCGGCGTGGGCGCGAGCGGCATGGGCCACTACCACGGCGAAGCCGGCTTCCTCACCTTCTCCAAGTCCAAGCCGGTGCTGGTCGCCTCGCGCTTGAGCGGCGTGTCGCTGCTCAACCCGCCGTATGGACGGCTGGCGCGGGGGCTCGCCCGCCTGCTGGCACGTTGATCCGCTCGCCGCATGCCCCAAGCCCGGCCGGGACTTGGGCCGCCGGCCGTTCCATGGGAGACTGCGCACTCCTTGCGCCTGCCGCGCCTGCCGCAGTACCTCCATGTTCCGGCCTCGACAACTCCTGGACGGCGTGCCGCCCCGCCCCACGGGGGTCGGGGTGCTGCGCCTGCTCCTGGTGCTGTGCGTGACCGTTCCGCTGCTGCTGCTGGCGGCTTTCTCGGCCTACCGCCTGCGGCAGATGGAAGCCGAGGCCGAGTTGCGGCTGAACCGGTCGCTGGCCATCGCGCACGAGCACGCCCTGCGCACCCTGGCCATCAACCAGACTCTCCTGCAGCACGTGCGCGACATCGCGCCGCGCGCAGGGCCCGTGGGCGAGCAGCAGCGCGCCCGGCTGCACCTGCAGCTGGCCGAACTGGCAGGCGACCAGCCGCAGGTCCATGCGCTGTGGGTGCAGGGCGCCGACGGCTCGCTGATCGCGTCCAGCCTTCCGGCGCCGTTTCCCGCCCCTGCGGTGCACGCGGCCGGCGAGCGCGCGCGGGCCCACCGCGACGGCTACATGGGCCTGCACCTCTCCCCGCCCCAGCCGTACTCGTCCGACGGGCGCGTCTTCGACATGAGCATGGGCCGCTATGACGACACGGGCGCCTTCGCCGGCGTGGTCGCGCTGAGCATGCAGCCGTCCTACTTCGCGCGCTTCCACCAGACCCTGGCGGCCGAGGAGCCGGGCGTGGCCGTGACCGTGTTCCGCGAGGACGGCGTGGTGTACTCGCGCTGGCCGCCCCTGCCGACTGCGCCCGAGCGCATGTCGCCCCAGGGCGAGGTGCTCTCTCGCGTGCTGGCGGGCGAGACCGAGGGCTTCGTGCGCAACGTGTCCTCGCTGGACCAGCGCAAGCGGCTGATCATCTTCCGCAAGCTGGGGGACTACCCCGTCTACATCGGCGTGGGCCGCGAACTGGGCGCGGTGCGCGCGGAGCTGCGCAAGGAAGTCGCGCAGCTGGCCGCCTTCGGTGCCGTGCCGGTGCTGGGCGTCCTGCTCACGGCCTGGCTGGCGATGCGGCGCACGCGCGAGTCGCTGGTGGCGGCGGACCGCCTGCGCCAGGAGTCCGAGGCGCGGCGCGAGGCCGAGGAGGCACTGTTCCAGGCGCAGAAGATGGAAGCGCTGGGACGGCTCACGGGCGGCGTCGCGCACGACTTCAACAACGCGCTGATGGTCATCAGCGGCCATGCGCACATGCTGCGGCGCAAGGGACCCGAGGCGCTGCAGCGCCACCTGGACGCGATCGGCCGCGCCGTGGAGTCGTCCACCCATCTGACCCGCCAGCTGCTGGCGTTCTCGCGCCGGCAGGCCCTGAGCCCGACGACGCTGCGCCTGCAGGACAGCCTGCCGGCGATGCGCGACCTGATCGCGCCCACGCTGGGCAGCCGCATCGCCTTGTCCATCGAGGTCGATCCCGCCACCGCGCCCATCCACCTGGACGGGGCCGAACTGGAGCTGGCCCTCATCAACCTGGCCGTGAATGCGCGCGACGCCATGGGCGGGGTGGGCCACTTCACGCTGCGCGCCGGCCCGGTGGAGGCGCCCGATGGCGGGTCTGCGGCCTGGGTCCTGCTGGAGGCGCAGGACAGCGGCCCGGGCATGCCGCCCGAGGTGGCCGCGCGCGCCTTCGAGCCCTTCTTCACGACCAAGCCCGCGGGCAAGGGCACCGGGCTGGGACTGAGCCAGGTCTATGGCCTGTGCCAGCATGCGGGTGGCCAGGTGGACATCCTCAGCGCGCCCGGCCAGGGCACCACGGTGCGCATGCGCTTTCCGCCCACGACGCAGCCGCAGCTGCCGGCCGCGACGCCGGTGGACCAGCTGCCCACGGTGTGCCGCACGGTCCTGCTGGTCGAAGACAACCTGGAGGTGGCGCAGGTCGTGCAACCGACGCTGGAGGCGCTGGGCTGCACCGTCACGCACGCGAGCACCGCCGCCCTCGCCCTGGCCGCGCTGGCGCGCGGTGACGCCTTCGACGTGCTGCTGAGCGACGTGGTCATGCCCGGCGGCATGGACGGCGTGGCCCTGGCCATGGCCGTGCGCGAGCGGTATCCGCAGGTGGCGGTGCTGCTCATGACCGGCTACTCGGAACAGATCCGGGCCATCGCCGACATGGGCCTGCCGGTGCTGCCCAAGCCCTTCACGCCCGAGGCCCTGGCGCAGGCGCTGGCCCGCCTGGACGGCGCTCAGGGCGCGGGCGACTCGCCCCCGTCCAGCATGTAGCCCGCGCCGGTGATGAAGCGCGTCGCGTCGCCGCACAGCGAGGCGACGAAGCGCCCGAAGTCGTCCGGGCGGCCGATCACCTTGTCCTTCACGCCGAGCTGGCGTGCCCGGTCGGTGTCGTGGGGCCCCGCGAAGAGGGCGTTGATCGTGATGCCCTGGGCATAGAGTTCAGGCGCTGCGCTCTTGGCCCAGGCCCACAGCGCGCTGCGCGCGGCGGCCGAGAGGCACAGGAAGGGCTTGGGCGCCTTCACGCTGGTGGACGAGACGATGACGATGCGGCCCCAGCGCGCGGCCTTCATCGCCTCGGCCGCGGCGCGCACCTGGCGCCAGGCCGGATAGAAGGTGCTGTCGAAGGCGGCGGCGAAGTCCGGCTCGCCGGCCTCCAGCGGCAGGAGCGGCTTCGGGCCCGGCGTGTTCACTACGGCGATGTCCAGCCGGCCGAAGCGCCGCAGCGCTTCCTGGACGGCCTGCCCCGGCAGCGAAGGGTCCAGCAGGTCGCCCTCGAAGGCCACGCACCGGTCCGGGTGCTGCGCGGCCAGCGAAGCCAGTGCCTCGCTCGCGCGCGCCACCGCCACCACCTTCGCGCCTTCGGCCAGCAGCGCCTGCGCCGTGGCGCGGCCCAGGCCGCGCGAGGCGCCGGCCACCACGGCCACCCGATCCTTCAGTCCGAGATCCATTCGTGTATCCCCCGGGGCCGCGCCCGTAGAATGTTGCATACCAGCGGCGGCCGTCCGCAGGCCACCACCCACTCACCGCGATGTCATCGCTGCCCAGCCTGGTCCGTTCCGAAAGCCTCGCGCAACAGGCCTGGCACACCATCCGCCGCGCCATCCGCGACGGCAAGCTGGCCCGGGGCCAGTTCTTCTCCGAAACCACGCTGGCCGAGTCGCTGGGCGTGTCGCGCACGCCGGTGCGCGAGGCGCTCCTGAACCTGTTCCGCGACGGCGTGGTCGAGATCGTGCCCAAGCGCGGCTACCGGCTGGTCGAACTCGACGACGAGGCCATCAGCGAGATCCGGCTGCTGCGCGTGGCCCTGGAGCAGCTGGTGGTGGCCCGCCTGTGCGAAACCGCCACGCCGGCGGACATCCGCGAGCTGCGCACCATCCTCAAGGGCAAGGGGCGCAGCCAGGAGGACATGTACACCATCGACGAGGCCTTCCACATCCGGATGGCGGAGCTGGCGCGCCTGTTCCACATCCGGCGCGAGCTCCTGGGCGTGCGCGGCAAGATGTACCTGATCGCCAGCGGCACGCGCGTCACGGCGCTGCGCAACGAGAAGGTGGTGGCCGAGCACGCCGAGCTGCTCGACGCGCTGGAAGCGCGCGACTGCCGGCGCGCGCGCCGCGTGGTCACCGAGCATGTGGAGCGCTCGGTGGATGCGTTCGTGGCGGCGCGTGACCAGTTGCGCCAGCAGGAGCGCCTCCAGCGCCTGGCGTGAGCTGCGCCTGCGCGAGGCAGGCGTAATAGCGCTCGTTGTCCCAGCCGCTGGCGCGCGCGAAGTACAGCAGGGCCATGGGGTGCGCCCCCGCCTGCCACAGCGCCGCCATGTCCTGGCGGCGCACCGCCTCGCGCAACGCGGCGGACAGGGGCGCGTCCGCGAGCACCGCCTCGGCATCGGCCGCGAAGTCCGCCCGGCGATGGCCGCGCGTGATGTCCACCAGGAACTGCGTGAGGGCGCCCGCGCTCATGCGGCCTCCCACAGGAGCTGGTGCACGCCGCTGTCCCAGCCCGGCGCGTAGGCGATCGAGGTGACCACGGTGGGCCGGCGCGCCTGCGCCGCGCCGGCCGCCGCGACCCAGTTGCGGATCTCGTGCGTGCCGTTGCCGATGCGGTCCAGCATCGCGTCCGGGTACGCGCAGGCGCGCTCCAGTTCGCCGGCCACCAGCGCCTGCACGAAGTCGGCGTCGAAGTCCGGGTCGTTGCGCTCCATGCCGGGCGCGCCGACGATGTGCGAGAGCCCGCCGGTGGCCAGCACGCCCACGCGCCGGCCGAGCGCCGAGCGGCCCACGATGTCCGCCACGGCCCCGCCCAGCGCGCGGCAGCGCGCGAGCGGCGGCAGGGGCGCGAAGAGGCTGTTGATGATCACGGGAATCACCGCCGCGTCCGGTGCGATCCCGAGCTGCGCGAGCGGCAGCGTGGTGCCGTGGTCCAGGCGCAGCTCGATGGAATGCGCGGGATCGAAGCCACGCGCGTACAGCCCGCTGACGATCTCCTGCGCGAGCGCCGGATCGCCCGGTCGCGCCTGCGGCGCGAGCTTGAACTGCGGCTCGGGAAAGGCGGCGTGGCGCTCGCCCACGCCGACGACGAAGGGCGGCGCCATCCGGGGCTGCAGGTTGACGATGTGCTCGCTCGTGAAGACCACCAGGGTGTCGATGCCCGCATCGGCGATGGCCTGGCCCAGGCGCCGGAAGCCGGCTTCGGTGGCGGCGCGATGCCCGGCCGAGGCGCGCTCGGGCCAGGCGGTCATGTAGGGGAAGTGGACGGTTGCGGCGACCAGCACGGAGGCACCTTTCAGAAGAACACGCTCAGGCCCTGCTTGCCCACCGACTGGCGGTCCAGCACCACGCGCCGGTGGCGCAGGCGCAGTCCGCCGTCGGTCGGCACCAGCGTGTCGGTGCGGTCGCCGCTGAACTGCTGCTCCATGTTCCAGCGGTACTGCAGCAAGAGCAGGTTGCTGCGCACGACGAGGCTTGCGCCATCTTCCTCGGACACGTCGATGACCTGCACGAAGTAGCGCAGTCGCGAGGGCGGCTGTTCCACCCAGGACTGCCGGCTTTCCAGCTTGTCCACGCGCGCGCTCAGCAGCGTGAAGTCCTCGTCGTAGTAGCCCAGCTCGTTTTCGCGCGTGACCAGGCCCTGCAGGGTGGAGGTGGTCACGGGCACGTGGTAACGCACGGCCGGGTCCATGAGGCCCAGCCACTCGCGGTAGCGGCGGTCCTGCAGCAGCAGGATCTCGCGCCGGTAGAAGCCTTCGACGGCTCGCCAGTGGCTCTCGCCCGGGATCTCTGACATGGCCTCAGTCCTGCATGAGTTTCGCGTAGTGCCGGTAGAAGGCCCGCTGGTTGGCCTCCGTCATCAGGATGTCGCTGCAGCTGCCGGGGAAAGGCGTGCCGTAGCGTTCGGACGTGGGCGCCTCGCGGCCCAGGCCCATCTGGTAGTTGAAGCGGCCCTGCCGGCCGATGTGCCCGCGCAGCGCGTCCTGCACGCTCTGCCAGATGTCGCCGTCGTCCTGCTCGAAGATGCCCCCCGGCCCGAAGGCCAGCGAGTAGCGCTGTCGCACCGCGGCCTTGAGTTCGGCCGGCATGGACTTGTCCACGATGCACCAGGAGTGCACCTCGATCTTGTCGACGCCGCGTGGATGCCAGACCCGGAAGGAGCGAAAGCGCGCGCTGTCCAGGAAGGAGAAGTTGGGAAACAGCGTGCCCACGCCGATGGGCACGAAGGCTTCGGCGTCCTGCCCGTAGCGCGCGGCGAACTCGGCGCGCATGCGGGCCATGAAGGCGTCGTACTCGGTGGGCACGGCCGTGCCCTGCTGCGCGCCGCCACGTTCACTGCCGATGGAGTGGCCGTTGCCGGTCTGGATGCAGTAGCCGTGGTTGGTGAGCTGGCTGCGGTAGCCCATCTCGACGCCGGCGCCGTGCGTGGAGGGCACGTGGTAGTGGTCGCCCGCGAAGTTCTCGGAAGGAATCTTCCAGTTCACGTCGATGGTCCACTTGTGCACGCCGCCGATCTGCTCGGTGCCGCCGTCCATGCGCGTGAGCATCAGCTCCAGGTAGAAGGCCATGTCGCCCAGGTACTCGCGCAGGCTGGGTGCCGCGGGATCCCAGCTGGCGAAGATCATGCCGCTGAAGCTCTCCACCTTCGGCACTTCGCGCAGGCCGTGGCGGCTGCGGTCCAGCGTGCTGCCGTAGACCGCGTCCTGGCGCGGCACGCCCACGAGCTGGCCCTCGGTGCTGAAGGTCCAGGAGTGGTAGGGGCAGCGGAAGGCGCCGGTCACGCCCGAGTCCACCCGGCACACCTTGGCGCCCCGGTGGCTGCAGCTGTTGAGGAAGGCGCGCAGTCGTCCCTCGGCCTTGTCGCGCAGCACGATCACCGGGTCTTCGCCCATGGTGGTGGTGAAGAAGGCGCCGCGCACCGGCAGCTCGCTTTCGTGGCCCAGGTACAGCCAGCAGCGCGCGAAGATGCGCTCCTGCTCCAGGCGGTACAGGTGCTCGTCCACGAAGATGCGCCGGTCCACGGCCGAGCCGTCGGCGGCGAAGAGCTCGCCGGCGCGGTAGGGGCCGATGCCGGCGTCGGCCGCGATGGGGGGCGGCAGCGGGGGAGTGGCTTCGTTCATGTCGCGTGTCCTGGTCGGTCTGTCGCTCGCCCTAGCCGGTGGGCCCCGGCGCATCCCACGAGGCGGGCCTCGGCCCGCGCACGGCGGTGCCCGCGTCGAGCGCCAGCACGGTGCCGGTGGCGGTCCGCGCGCTGGCGTCCGAGGCGAGGAAGACATAGGCGGCCGCGTAGTCCTGCGGCTGCGCAATCGCCTGCAGGGGCATGTCCGCGGGGGTCGGCCCGCCGCTGCCCTGGCCCTGGGCGAGGCACTCGATGCCGGAAAGCCCCGTGGGCACGAAGCCCGGCGCCACGGCATTGACGCGCACGTGGGGCGCGAGCTCCAGCGCCAGCTGGCGCGTGAGGCCATTGACCGCGTGCTTGGCCGCGATGTAGAGCACGCCGCCGAAGCCCGCGTGCGTGCCCGAGACGGAACTGGTGAAGACGATGCAGCCGCGCGTGGCCGTCAGTGCATCGAGCGCGGCGCGCGCGCCCAGCAGGTAGCCCTTGACGTCCACCGCGAACAGCTCGTCGAAGGCGCGGTCCAGCTCGGCGGGCGAGAAGCCGCGGAAGCTGCGCCGGTTGTCGTAGATGCCGGCATTGCCCACGAAGACGTCCAGCCGGCCGAAGCGCGACAGCGCATGCGCCACCGCGCGCTCGTTGTCGGCGGGGCTGCGCACATCGCCCGTGACGGCCGCCCAGGCCTCGGGCTTTCCGGCCAGGGTGGCTTCCCTGCGGTCGAAGGCGAGCACGCGGGCGCCTTCGGCCAGGAAGCGTTCGGCCACCGCGCGACCGATGCCGCCGGCCGCTCCGGTCACGAGGGCCACCTTGCCGTCGAGCTGAGGCGCCATGGGTGTGCACTCCTTGTCTGCTGGCGGACCGGCGTCCGGTCCGAACGTCGCCCGCGCATGTTGACGCGTCCGGGCGGTGCTCGCTAGTATTCTACGGTAGTATGCTACGACGTCGAGCCCGACGCTGCTCTCTTGCGCGGCAAGCCCGCCGCAAGCCAAGCCTGTGCCAAGGAAAGGAATTCGCATGAAGAAGACCCTGATCGGCCTGATGGTCGCCGGTGCGTCGGGGGCCCTGTGGGCCGAGATCGTGGTGGGCGTGTCCGCCAGCACCACCGGCCCGGGCGCCTCGCTCGGCCTGCACGTGGCCAACGCGGTGGCCATCCTGCCCAAGACCATCGCGGGCGAGCCGGTGCGCTACGTGATGCTCGACGACGGCAGCGACCCGACGCTGGGCGCCAAGAACGTGCGCCGCTTGGTGAGCGAGGACAAGGTGGACGTGATCATCGGCTCCAGCACGGTGCCGGTGGCGCTGTCGCAGGGCGCCGTGGCCAACGAAAGCCGCGTGGCTTTCCTCGCGCTGTGCCCCATTCCCATCGATCCGGCCAAGCAGTCCTACCTGTACGCCGTGCCGCAGCCCATTCCCCTGATGCTGGATGCGGTCGTCGAGCACATGCAGGCCAACAAGGTGAAGAAGGTCGGCTACATCGGCTTCGCCGATTCCTGGGGCGACCTGAACTTGAGGAGCCTCAAGGGCCTGGGCGAGAAGAACGGCATCGAGGTCACGACCGACGAGCGCTACGCGCGCCCGGACACCTCCGTGACCGCCCAGATGCTCAAGGTGCTGTCCACCAGCCCCGACGCCGTCTTCGTGGGCGCCTCGGGCACGCCCGCCGCGCTGCCGCAGATCGCCGCCGCGGACCGCGGCTACCGAAAGCCCATGTATCACACGCACGGCGTGGTCAACAACGACTTCATCCGCGTGGGCGGCAAGCGGGCCGAAGGCGCCATCGCACCCACCGGGCCGGTGGTCGTGGCCGAGCAGCTGCCGGCGGACAACCCGCTCAAGGCGCCGGGCCTGGAGTTCCTCAAGAAGTACGAGGGGGCCTACGGCGCGGGCAGCCGCAACGCCTTCGCGGCCTACGCCTGGGACGCCGGCGCCATCATCCAGGCGGCGGTGCCGGTGGCGCTCAAGAAGGCCAAGCCGGGTACGCCCGAGTTCCGCCAGGCGATGCGCGACGCCATCGAGAGCAACAACAACGTGCTGGGCACGCACGCGGTCTACAACATGAGCCCCACCGACCACTACGGCGTCGACAAGCGCGCGCGCGTCCTGGTGCGCGTGCAGGACGGCGAGTGGAAGCTGCTGCGGTGAGGGCGGGAGCCTGAAGATGGATGGATTCCGAGTCACGCGCTTCGACGAGGCGCCCCTGGTCACCTACGGGCCGCAAAGCGATCTTCGCGTGCTGGTGGGCGACGACGACAAGAGCACCCCGATCCGCGCTGCGCTGCAGACCTGCCAGCCCGGCTACGACGTGCCTTTCCACAGCCACCCCTATATCGAGTACCTCATCGTGCTCGAAGGCTCGGCGGTGTTCCGCATCGAGGGCGAGGAGATGCGCACCGTCGAATTGGGCAAGGGGGACACGGTGGAACTGCATGCGGGGGTGTGGCATGCCTTCACCACCAGCCCGAGCGAGGTCACGCGCCTGCTGGGCGTTCACATTTCCGCCGAACGCATCGTGAACTACAAGCCCGGCGTGAAGACCGACGCGCGGGGCTTTCGCGTGGAGGTTTGAGAAGTCGCATGAGGAAAGCCCCTTGCGGGCATCGCGCTCGCAAGGGGCTTCGTGGCGTTCGAGGGCTGCGGCCGAAGCCGCAGGCGCTCAGAACTGGTTGGCGGCGGGCGAACCGGCCAGCGTATTGGCGGGCACGCTGCGACCGGCTTGCTGCGACAGGTAGGCCGAGCCGCTGTCCTCGGCGCCCATGGCGGAGACGCGCTCGCGGTCGGCCAGGTAGCCGGCACGCACCTGCTCGCGGTCCTGCGTGCTGCGCGCGACGGCCAGCGGGTTGTAGCGGATGGACCAGGGGTTCACGCCGCTTTGCTTGAAGGCGGCCAGTTCGTTCAGGACTTCGGCGCGGCTCTTGACCGACTGCACCGGCTCGGCGTACTGGCCTGCGGGATCGGCTTCACCGGCGAAGCTGGCGACGGAGGCCAGGGTGGCGACGGCGGCGACGAGGAGGGACTTGCGGTTCATGATGATTGCCTTTCAGTGACGGGTTGAATGGGCGGTCGCTGCAATCGGTTCGTTGGTTTGCATCGGCCGTGTGGTCACTGTAGGAGGGGGTCATTAGCCGGCCCTTAGCGGTTTCTTAGGTGCGGGTTAGGTCGGAGACGATGCAACTCCCTCCCCCGTTGGGGGAGGGCAGGGGTGGGGGCCGCGCCACCGACTGCGCTGCTTCGCGCGTGCCCCCATCCCAGCCTTCCCCCAGAGGGGGAAGGTGCCGGGGCCCGCACGGACGTCAGTGCCCCAGTCCGGCTCACTCCGGAAACTTGATCACCGGTCCCTGGGGCGCCTTGCCCGGGGGCAGGTACTCGGGCGCAGGATCACCCGCCGGGCCGAGGTGGCGCACGAAGCGGTGGATCGAGGCGAGGTCCTGGTCGGTCATGTCGCGCAAAGCGAACCAGGGCATGGGCGGGCGCATCTCGTGCGTCTTCGCGTACTTGATCCATTCGGCCTGCGACATGCGCTGCATCAAGAGGCGCAGGTTGGCCGGGTAGGTGGTGCCCCAGGGGCCCTGGAAGCCGAGCTTGTCGCCGACCAGCCATTGCGCTTCGGGCACCTTGCCGCCGGCCTGCGCATAGCCGGGCGTGTGGCAGTCGTTGCAGCCGGCGATCTTCGCGAGGTAGCGGCCGCGCTCGACCGAGCCCTGCGCGGGCTTGGCCGCTTGCTGGGCGAACGCGGTGGACAAGGCACAGGCACCCGCGAGCGCGATGAAGGCGCTGCGCAGGAACGAAGACGGACGCTGGGGCATGGCATTCCTTCGCAACCGGCCGCACCGGGACCGGACGACGCCAAGGTAGCCGGACGGCCGGCGAATGCAAGCCATCCGGTATCCAGATGCACGCCAGAGCAGCCGGGGCTCAGGCCAGTTCGAGCCGCGCCACCAGGCCCTGCGCGTCGCTGCGGTTGCGCAGCACGATGCGCAGGCCGCAGCGCTGGGCGGCGGCATGGGCGATGGACAGGCCCAGGCCGCTGCCACCGGCGCGGCTGCCGGGGACGCGGTAGAAGCGGTCGAAGACCCGCTCCAGCAGCTCGGGCGGGATGCCCGGGCCGGTGTCGATGACCTCGATCACGGGCCGGCCGTCCGAGACCTCCAGGTGCACGTCCACCACGCCGCCTTCGGGCGTGTAGCGCAGCGCGTTCTCGATCAGGTTGTCCAGCGCGCTGCGCAGGTCCGAGGGCGCGCAGCGCAGGTGCACCGGCGCACGCGCCTGGCCGGTGACGCCGATGTCGATGCCGCGCTGGTCCGCCAGCGCGATGAGGGCGTTGACGCTCTCGCGCACCTGCGCCTGCAGGTCCACCAGCACCGGCGCCTCGGGCACGGCGGCGGTCTGGCGTGAGAGCTTGAGCAGCTGGTCCACCGTGCGGCTGGCACGCTGCACGCCCAGCGAGAGCTGGCCCAGGCTCTCCTGGCAGGCGCCGGCCGGCATGTCGCGGCACACGTTCTCCAGCTGCAGGGCCACCGCCGTGATGGGCGTGCGCAGCTCGTGCGCGGCGTCCTGCACCAGGCGGCGCTGGGCGGCGAAGGCATCGCGCAGGCGCGTGAGCAGGCTGTTGAAGGAGGCCACCATGGGCTTGAGTTCGGCCGGCACGCGGTCCAGCGGGATCTCCTGGATGCTGTTCTCGTCCTGGTTCGCCGCCTGCGCGCCGATGTCCTCCACCGCGCGCGACATGGCGCCCGAGAAGAACCAGAGCACGGCCAGGGCCAGCGGCAGCAGCACCAGCACCGGCACCACGGCCGCACCGGCGCGCTCGAAGGCCAGGTGGGCGCGGAAGCGCCCGCTCTGGAACACCTGCACGCGCTCGCCGTCGGCCTTGGGCGGAGCCGCATAGACCCGCCAGCGCTGGCCGTCCACGCGGACGTCCTCGAAGCCGGGCGCCGGCAGCAGGCCCGCGCGCAGCGGCGGCCAGGAGCTGGCGCGCAGGCGCCCGTTCGCGTCGTAGACCTGCACCACGTAGTCGCCCCACTCGTGCACCCGCTCTGCGCTGCTGGACAGGGGCATGGCGCCGCCTTCCTGCCAGGCCGCGGACGCGCCGAGCTGCTCCATCTGGTTGTCCATGAACTGCCGCACCATGGTGGTGTAGCTCCAGTAGGCCGAGGCGGCCGAGATCAGCGCCACCACGACGAAGACCGGCAGCAGCCAGAGCAGCAGTGCGCGGCGCAGCGAGCACAGGCGCCCGCGCGGGAAGACGTGGAACTTCCAGCGGCCGGGGCCGGACGCCTCGGGGAACCAGGCGGGGGCGGTGCGCGCGTCGTCGGTGTTCATGCGGTGGAGGAGTGGGTCGAGGACGCCGCGGCGATGCGCCAGCCCAGCCCCCTGACGTTGCGGATGGCGTCGGGGCCGAGCTTGCGGCGCATGCCGTGGATCAGGACATCGACGGCGTTGCTGCTGACTTCCTCGCCCCAGCCGTAGATGCGGTTCTCCAGCTGCTCACGCGAGAGGATGGCGCCGGGCCGCTCCAGCAGCGCGTGCAGCAGCGCGAATTCACGCGCGGACAGCTGCGTGCGCTCGCCGGCCACCAGCACCTCGCGCGTGGTGAGGTCCAGCTGCAGCGAGGGCGCGCCGATGACCGAATGCGCGCTGCCGTCGCGGCGCCGGATGATGGCGCGCATGCGGGCCAGCAGCTCGCGCAGCTCGTAGGGCTTGACCAGGTAGTCGTCGGCGCCGCCGTCCAGGCCCGTGATGCGGTCGTCCAGCCCGTCGCGGGCGGTCAGCACCAGCACCGGCGTGCGGTCGCCCTTCTCGCGCGCGATGCGCAGGAACTCGATGCCGTCGCGCTTGGGCAGGCCCAGGTCGAGCAGCACGCAGGCGTAGTCGCCGTCGGCCAGCGCGCTCTGGGCGAGCAGGCCATCCTTGACCCAGTCCACCGACCAGCCGTTGGCGGCCAGGGCCGGTTTGAGGCTCTGGCCGATCATCTCGTCGTCTTCAACCAGCAGGACTCTCATGGCATCGCAAGGGGCGTGGGCGTGGAGGGGGTGCGGCCATCTTAGAGCGCGTGTCTTAGGCCGGCGTTAGCGCCTGCATCCATCGCGCCGCTTGCGCGGCCAGCCCCTCGAGCACCTGCGCGTCCGTGCGCCCGGAGCGCACCGGCACGTGGAAGGCATGGTCGGCGCCCTCGGTCTCCTGCAGCGTGGCAAGCGGACCCAGCCGGCGCGCGACCTGCCGCATCAGGTCCTGCTGGGCCAGCGCGTCACGGGTGCCCTGGAGGAAGAGCATGGGCAGGTGCACGGCGGCCAGGTGATCGGCGCGCTGGGTCCCCGGCTTTCCGGCCGGGTGCAGCGGGAACCCGAAGAAGACCAGGCCGTGCACGCCTACGAGCGGCTGCTGCGCCTGCGCCTGCGAACCCATGCGGGCGCCGAAGGACTTGCCGCCGCAGAAGAGGGGAAGCTCGGGCCACAGGGCCTGGGCCTGCGCCACGGCAGCGCGCACGGCGGCCTGCGCGACAGCCGGGGCGTCGGGCCGGCGCGAGCCCGTTTCCATGAAGGGGAACTGGAAGCGCAGCGTGGCGATGCCCTGCGCGGCGAGCGCTGTCGCGAGCGCCTCCATGAAGGGGTGCTGCATGCCCGCGCCGGCGCCGTGGGCCAGGACCAGCGCGGCGGTGCAGCGCGTGGGCCGCATCGCGAGTGCGGACACCGAGGCTGCACCTGCCAGTGCGATGCGAAGCGGCGTGGACGGGGCGGGCTGCATGCAGGGGGAGTCTGCCAAAGAAGAGCGCGGGCGGCCGCCACCCCAGCCCTCGACCGGAGGGGGAGGGGGCGCCTACAACCCGACACGGGAGTGTCCGACCACCTGCAGGCCGTGCCCGAGCTAGCGTGACCTGCAGCCGGCCGGACCACGCGGGCCCGGCTTTCGTCCAGACCCAAGCCCGACATGCCCCACGACTTCAATGCCGAAACGATCGCCGCCGAGCTGCTGGTGTCGCCTCAGTTCGACGCCGCCACGGAGGCGCAGCGGCGCATCGACTTCCTCTCTTCCTACCTCGCGACGGCCGGCATGGACAGCCTGGTGCTGGGCATCAGCGGCGGCGTCGATTCGACCACGGCCGGGCGGCTGTGCCAGCTCGCGGTGGAGCGCCTGCGCTCGCAGGGCCGAAGCGCGCGCTTCATCGCCATGCGGCTGCCCTACGGCGAGCAGCGCGACGAGGACGATGCGCAGCTCGCCCTGCAGTTCATCCAGCCCGACGAGACGCTGTTCGTGGACATCCTGCCGGCGGTCCAGGGCCTCGCCGCCGGGCTGCGCGCCGGGCCGCTGGCCTTCGACAGCCCCGCGCAGGAAGACTTCGTCATGGGCAACATCAAGGCGCGCCAGCGCATGGTGGCTCAGTACGCGGTGGCCGGGGCGCGCCGCGGGCTGGTGGTCGGCACCGACCACGCGGCCGAGGCGGTAATGGGCTTTTTCACCAAGTACGGCGACGGCGCCTGCGACGTGGCACCGCTCACCGGGCTCAACAAGCGGCGGGTGCGCGCCATCGCCGCGCACCTGGGCGCACCGCAGGGCCTGGTCGAGAAGGTCCCCACGGCCGACCTGGAGGAGCTGCGCCCGCAGCTGCCCGACGAGGCGGCCTACGGCATCAGCTACGGGCAGATCGACGACTTCCTGGAAGGCAAGCCGGTCCCGCAGAACGTGGTGGACGTGATCCGACGCTTCTACATGGCCAGCCGCCACAAGCGAGCCCTGCCGGCGCATCCGCCGGCGCAGTCCTGAGCGGCATGGACGCCGCAGCCAAGCCCCTCGTCCTGATCACCGGCGCGGCCGGTGACATCGGCTCCACGCTGGCCGAGGCGCTGGGCCAGGACTACACCGTGGTCGGGCTGGACCGCGCCGGCAAGAGCGCCGCCGTCCCGCTGTTCGAGGTGGACCTGGGCTCCGAGGCCTCCGTGCGCGAGGCGCTGCGGCAGCTGCGCGAGCGCCATGGAAGCCGCATCGCCAGCGTGATCCACCTGGCGGCTTACTTCGATTTCACGGGCGAGGACAAGCCGCTGTACGACAAGGTCAACGTGCAGGGCACGCGGGCCCTGCTGCGGGCGCTGCAGGACTTCGAGGTCGAGCAGTTCATCTATGCCGGCACCATGCTGGTCCACGAGGCCACCTCGCCCGGCGAGCGCATCGACGAGAGCCAGCCCATCGCGCCGCGCTGGGCCTATCCCCGGTCCAAGGCCGCCGCCGAGGAGGTGATCCGCCAGGAGCGCGGCCGCATCCCCGTCGTCCTGTTCCACCTCGCCGGCGTGTACGACGAGGCGCGCTGCGTGCCCACGCTGGCCTTCCAGATCGAGCAGATCTACACCCGCGGCTTCCAGAGCCACCTGTACTCGGGCGATCCGCGCGTGGGCCAGTCGCTGCTGCACAAGGAGGACATGGCCGACGCCTTCCGGCGCGCGGTGGACCGGCGCGCCTCGCTGGGCGAGGAGACGGTGCTGCTGATCGGCGAGCCCGATCCCATGGGCTACGACGAGCTGCAGGACGCCATCGGACAGCTGGTGCACGGCGACAAGGAGTGGACGACGCTGCGCATCCCCAAGCCCGCGGCGAAGCTCGGCGCGGCGCTGCAGCAGTCGCTGGAGCCGGTGATCCCCGACGCGGTGGACCATGGCAGGAAGCCCTTCATCCGGCCCTTCATGATCACGCTGTCCGACGACCACTACGCGCTGGACATCGGCCGCGCCCGGGCGCTCCTGGGCTGGGAGCCGCGCCACCGCATCCGCCGGACGCTGCCGCGCCTGATCGCCACGCTCAAGCGCGACCCGCCGGGCTGGATCAAGGCCCACGGCCTGGAGCCGCCCGAGTGGCTGGAGGACGCCGAGGAGGTGGGCCTCGCGCCCGACGCGCTGCGCAGCGAACACGAGGCGCTGGTTCGCGAGCAGCACGGCCGCTACCTCTGGACGCACTTCTTCAACATCGGCCTGGGCTTCTGGCTGCTCACCGGGCCGCCGGCCCTGGGCCTGCAGTCGCTCCCCCTGGCGGTGAGCGACGCGGTCGCGGGCGTGCTGCTGGTGGTGTTCGCTTCCTTGTCCCTGTCCTGGCGCCTGGGCTGGGCCCGCTACGTGTGCGCCTTCATCGGGCTGTGGCTGCTCGCGGCGCCGCTGGTCTTCTGGGCGCCCACCGCGGCGGGCTACCTCAACGACACGCTGGTCGGCATGCTCGTCATGGGCTTCGCCGTGCTCGGCCTGCCGACGCCCGGGGTGTCGCCGGTGGCCCAGCTGCGCGGGCCGGACACGCCGCCGGGCTGGAGCTTCAATCCCTCCAGCTGGACGCAGCGCCTGCCGATCATCGGGCTGGCGCTGGTGGGCCTGCTCATCTCGCGCTATCTCACCGCCTACCAGCTTGGGCACATCGACTCGGTGTGGGACCCCTTCTTCGCCGGCGGGCCCGACCCGAAGAACGGCACCGAGGAAATCATCACCTCCAGCGTCTCCGAGGCCTGGCCCGTGCCGGACGCGGGTCTCGGGGCGCTCACCTACGCGCTGGAGATCCTCACCGGGGTCATCGGCGCGCGCCACCGCTGGCGCAGCATGCCCTGGCTGGTGCTGCTGTTCGGGATGATGATCGTGCCGCTGGGGGCGGTCTCGATCTTCTTCATCATCATCCAGCCGATCTGGATCGGCACCTGGTGCACGCTGTGCCTGATCGGCGCCGCGGCCATGGTGGTGCAGATCCCGTATTCGCTCGACGAGATCGTGGCGACGCTGCAGTTCCTCAGGCGGCGTCGCCGCGCGGGCAAGAGCGTGCTGCTGGTGCTGCTGCGCGGCGACACGGACGAGGGCAGCGCGCCCGTCGAGGCGCCGCGCGAATTCGAGCGCTCGCCGCGCGAGGTCGTGTACGACATGCTGCATGGCGGCGCGGGCCTGCCCTGGTCGCTGGCCGCCTGCATCGCCATCGGCGCCTGGCTCATGTTCAGCCGCGTCGCGCTGGGTGCGGACGGCATGCAGGCGAATGCGGACCACCTGGTCGGCGCCCTGGTCATCACCTTCGCCGTGACGGCCTGCGCCGAGGTCGCGCGGCCGGTGCGCTGGGTCAACGCCGTGCTCGGCATCGCCCTGGTGGGCAGCGGCATCGCCTGGGGCGAGACGACGGCGCAGCTCGCCTCCTCGGTCATCTGCGGCCTCGCGCTGGTGGCGCTGAGCGCGCCGCGCGGGCCGGTGCGGGAGCGCTACGGCGGCTTCCCGGGCACCGCCTGATCAGGACGTCTTTTTCTTCTTGAGCGCCTGGGGCTTGTGCGCGGCCTGCGCGCCGGTCTTGTCGCTTTGCACCAGGTACTGCGGATCGTCGGCGCTGGCCGCCACGTGGTGGGTCTTGATGTCGGTCGGGTGGGTGAGCTTCTTCTTCACCGTGCCGGAGGTGCGGCCCTGGGAGGTGTTCCAGCTGACCTTGTCGCCGCTCTTGAAGGGATCGGGCATGGCTCGTGTTCCTTTGCGTCGGGAAGGCGCGATTGTGGCCAGCCGTGGCGGTTCCCCGGCGTCAGCGGGTTCGCCGCCAGGGCGTCAGGTCGGCCTGACGTGCAGGCCTGCCAACCGCCCGATGGGGTAAGGTGCGGCGTGGCCCGCGGGAGAACCCACCGCAGCGGCCACCACACCAACAAAGGAGACTGCATTCCCATGTCACAGAAGTCTTTCGCGCGCCGCTTTTCGCGCGCCTCCTCCGCCGTCCTGCTCGCCGGCGGCCTCGTTTCCGGCGCGCTCGCGCAGGACGCTTATCCGAACAAGCCCGTCGAAGTGATCGTGCCGTACGCGGCCGGTGGCGGCGTGGACGCCATGGCCCGCGCCTTCGCACGCGAGGCCGGGCAGCGCACGGGCCAGTCCTGGACGGTGGTCAACCGCGACGGCGGCGGCGGCCTCGTCGGCTTCTCGGCCCTGGCGAACGCCGCACCCGACGGCTACAAGGTCATGTTCTCGCCGGCCTCTGCGCTGACCAACGCACCCTTCGTCACGAAGGCCATGCCGTTCAAGGCCGAGCAGATCGAGCCGGTGTGCCAGGTGTTCGAGAACGTGTTTGCGATCGCGGTGCGCCAGGACTCCCCCATCCGCTCGCTGCAGGACCTCGTGGCGCGCGCCAAGGCCGAACCCGGCAAGCTCTCGTACGGCCATGCCGGGCCGGCCTCGGTACCGCACCTGGCGGTCGCCGCGATGGAGAAGGCGCAGGGCCTTCGCTTCAACGCCATCCCCTACCGCGGCGACGGTGCCATGCTGCCCCAGCTCCTGGGCGGGCAGATCGACTTCGGCGCCCCGGCCATCTCCTCCATCGGCGGCAAGGGGCTGCGCGTCCTGGCCGTGCTCTCGGACAAGCGCCATCCCGCGCTGGCCGATGCACCGGCACTGACGGAGGCGGGCTTCCCGGCCGTGACCCCTGGGCTGAACGGCGTCTACGTCCCCGCGGGAACGCCCAAGCCCGTGGTGGACAAGCTGCAGGGCCTGTGCAAGCAGGTGCTGGAGTCCGAGGACTTCAAGAAGGCGGCGCAGACCCTGCAGCAGATCCCGACCTACCTGCCGGCCGATGCCTTCAAGCAGCGGATCGATCGCACCTACAAGATGCACGCCGACCTGGTGCCCGACCTGAACCTGGAGAAGAAGTGAGCACCGCCGCCGGCATGCCCCCCATCCGCCGCGTGCTCACGGCCGACGATGCCGAGGGCCGTTCCTTCATCGCCGAGGACGGTGCATCCCCCGCCGTGCGGGTGGTGCCCGAGCGGCCCGGCTATCGCGTCACCAACCTCTGGCGCACGGCCGGCGGCTCGGCGGTCGATGCACCCGACAGCATCGCCGCGCACCAGGGCGTCTCGCCCCCCGAGGGTGGCACGGTGCTGCGCATCATCGACTTTCCGCCGGAGCCCGCGGACCCCAAGGAACTCGAGCGCATGCTGCAGGCCACCTTCGGCAGCATGTATCGCGACGCGCAGCATCAGCCCAGGCCCGGCGAGCACCCCGGCATGCACCGCACGCGCACGGTGGACTACGCCCTCATGCTGGAAGGCGAGCTGGTCGCCATCCTGGACCGGCAGGAGACCGTGCTGCGCGCCGGCGACGTGCTGATCCAGCGCGGCACCAACCACGCCTGGGCCAACCGCTCGGGCCGGCCGGCGCGCATCGCCTTCGTGCTGGTGGACGCGCGCGCCGCCGCTTGAGCGGCTTGCGGCGGCCAGCCCGAAGGCCTGCTGGCCGGCTACCCGCCGAACTTCAGCGCGATGATGGCGAAGAAGATGAAGCCGATGGCGAAGCCGGAGGTGGTCCACACCCGCCGCGCGGCAGGCTCGTCGGCCTCCGGCACCAGGTCTTCGATGGTGGCCAGCAGCAGCATGCCGGCCACGAAGGCCAGGGCGGTGTTCTGCCAGGCCGTCCCCTGGTCGCGCAGCAGCCAGTAGCCGGCGAGCGCGCCCACCAGCGTGGGCAGGATCAGCGAGGCCGAAGCGGCGATGCGGACGGCGCGCCGCACCTTCTTGTCGCGCAGGTTGGCGATGGTCACCACGCCGCCCGGTATGTTGGCCACGACCTGGCTGAGCGCCAGCATCAGGCCCACGCCGCTGGAGACGGCCGAGCCGATGCCGACCATGAGGCCGTCGCCGAACAGGTCCACGGCCACGGGCAGGTACACGCCCCAGGCGCCCGTCGAGCCCAGCTTCAGCGTTCTCAGCGTGCGGTGCAGCGCCTTGACCATGAGGATGGAGGCGGCCGCGCCGAGCGCGAACCCGGCCACGAGCTGCCAGAGCGCGATGTCATCCAGGATGCGCGGCATCATCTCGATGCTGACCACCGCCACGGCGACGCCGGCGGCGCCGTGCAGCACGGCGCCCAGGGCGGCCGGGGGCAGCCTCCAGAATTCCGCGAGGATGGAGCCGATGACCATGCCCACGGCCGGCAGCAGCGCCAGGCCGACCAGGCGCGTCATTCCGGAATCGAAGAGTGCCTCCATGGCGTCCTTTCAGGGCAGCGGCGGCAGAGTAGGAATGCGGTGCACCGCCTCGCCGCTGGCTTCGGCCATTCTTCCAGAGGCTTCCCTGGCGCGGGGCTCAGGAGACGGCAATCGAGGGGCGGGCGCAAAGACGAGCGTCTGGGGAGGCCGAAACGACAAACCCCTCGTGAGGCGGGGCTCACAAGGGGTTCTGATGGGTGGCGCTTCACGGAGTCCTTGGGGCCATGAGTCCCGTTACTCGCGGCGGGGTGTGCACGCCGGCAGTTCGCCAGGCGAGCCGATGGCATACACGCCCAGCGGCTCCGCCCGGCCGCGGATGTCCACCGCGCGTGCGAGGCTTGGGTCCAGTTGCAGCCCGGCCGTGCGGATAACGAGTTCGGACGCGACGAGCCGAACCGCGAACACCTTGCAGAGTTCCTGCAGCCGCGCGGCGGTATTGACGGTGTCACCCACCGCGGTGAAGGTCCGTGTCTCGCGCCAGCCCACCTCGCCCACCGCGGCAAGCCCCATGTGCAGACCGATACCAAAATCAAGCGTGGCCCCGAACTCGTGCCGCATGCGGTCCCGATGCCGCTGAATTTCGGACTCGATGGCTTGCGTCGCTGCTATCGCCTGCCGGCATGCCGTCGGCACGTCCTGTTCGAGACCGAACAGAGCCATCACGCTGTCGCCGATGAACTGGTTGGGCACGCCGCCGGCGGAGCGGACTGCGGTTCCGACCACCTCGAAAAACTGGTCGAGCACGTACGCGAGGTCGTGCGGCAGATGGCGTTCTGACAGGGTGGTCCAGCGCCGCAAGTCGATGAAGAGCACGACTACTTCGCGTTCCGAACCCAGCGTCGGCACCTCCCTGTCCCGGGCCTGGAGGACCGGTGAGATGCCGATGTCGGCGATGGGCCGCAACTGGCACGCCAGGCGCACGTCGGAGGCGGCCCGAACGCGCCGCAAGGTGCGCAGCTCCGCTTCTGTCGGAAGCGGAAGCGCGGCGGGGTCGCCGGACACGCGGACGCGGCACGTCGAGCACCGTGCCCGGCCGCCGCACAGCGAAAGGTGCGGGATGCCGTGGGCGCGGCTCGCCTCCAGCACCGACCATCCGAGCGGCACGTCGACTGTGCGCTGCGGATACGCGAGGCGCACCAGCCGACCCAGGCGCCGTTCGCGTTGCAGCCGGCCCGCGCGCAGCAGCAGCGCGATCGAGACCAGCCCGAGGAATGCCGCCACGATCCAGTTCGAAAGGAAGCCGAGGTGTTCGGCGTCGGCACCTGAGGGTGGCGCGGCGATTGCGCCGGCCGCCTCGATCGCATCGATCTCGCGCGCCATGTTGACGAAGCCGAGCGCCGCGAGCAGCGGCAGCAGCACCATCGCCGCGAAGGAAACGTAGAACCACTCGCGATAGCACCTGCGGTGGCGCAGGACAAAATGGATTCCGAGGCAGCCGTGCAGCCACGCCAGCACGAGCAGCGCGAGTTGGCGCATGGTGCCGCCGGTGTCCCAGATCGCCGGCACCACGCGGGCGTAGCGATCGTCCACCCCGTATAGTTCGTGCGCCAGCCTGCTGCCGGTGAAGTGCACCGCCAGCAGCACCGGGATGCACAGGCCCACGACGATCCGAACCGCTTCCAGCCAGGGCATGCGAAACGTGTGCCGCTCATGCAATGCCATCAGCGCGAGGCCGACGTGGACGAGAAGGGCGCCGTAGAAGGCGATCGTGGCCGGTCCGTTGCGCCACAAGGCCAAGAAGAGCAGGCGGGCATGCTCCGCCGCCTGCAATGACACCAAGCCGAGCGCATGGTTGAGCAGATGGGTGGTAACGAACAGGAACAGGATCAGGCCTGTCGCGAGCCGAAGGCGGCGCGTCAAGAGCGAGGACGTCAACGATGTCGGAGATGGAGCCATCCAGCCTCGGGTTGCGCAGGATCGATCTGCTGCAAGGCCTGTCCGTTCAACGGCTGAACGAGATCAGCAAGCAATGCGCATGGCGGAATTATCGAGCGGGGCAGCGCCTCGTCTCCCGCGAGGCCGCCGACCGCGACCTGCACATGATCGTGGCGGGCACGGTGCGCGTGACCAGCTATTCGGCGGCAGGCCGCGAGACCAGTTTCCGCGACCTCGAGGCGGGCACCTCGTACGGGGAGCTTTCGGCGCTCGATGGATGCCCGCGTTCGGTGGACGTGGTCGCGATCGATTCCGCGCTGATCGCGTCGCTGTCGCCGGCGGACTTCAAGGCCCTGCTGCGCGAGGAGTGGGTCGTCAACGAGCGCGTGCTGTTGCGCCTCACGGACCTGGTGCGCCGCCTCACCGACCGCGTGCTGGACCTGAGCACGCTCACCGTGCAGCAACGCATCTGCCGTGAACTGCTGCGGCTGGCCGCCAAGGATCACGAGGGCGGTGCTGTCGGACGCATCGACCCGGCACCCAAGCACGCCGAACTGGCCAGCCTGGTCAGCACCTACCGCGAGCAGATCACGCGCGAGATCTCCGCGCTGGTGAAGATGGGCGTGCTCTCGAAGGATGGCAACGCCCTGGTCGTCAACGACGTGGTGCGGCTCGAGCGCATTGCCGGCAGCGACCCCGCGGCCTGACCTGCGGTTTCCGGTGCGTTTGCGCACTTCGCAAGGGAGGGGCGATCTCCAGAATTCACTCTGTCGACGGCGCGAAACAGCAGACGCCGACGCCCCACCAACCTTCTGGAGATCCCTATGAACCGCTACGCGCTCGCTATCGCTTTCGCCACCCTCGCCGCCGCCGGCCAGTCGTTCGCCGACGACATCACCATCGACGACCAGCCCTTCGTCTCCAGCGCCAGCCGCGCGCAGGTGCAGCAGGAGCTGGCGCAGTTCAAGGATCTCGGCGTGGACCCCTGGGCGCTCGACTACAACCCGCTCGTGGAGTTCCGCAGCACGACCAGCCGCGCCAGCGTGGTCGCGGAGTACATCGCCTCGCGCGACGCCGTCGCGGCCTTCAGCGGCGAGGACAGCGGCTCGTCCTTCCTGGCCGCCGGCCAAAGCGATGATTCCCGCGCGTCCACGGTCGCGGGCCAGCCGTCCGCCGCCCTCTGAGGCCGGTGCGTCCTTTCTTCCGCTGCATGTGCGTAAACGCACAGGCAGCGGAAATGCCGCTTCCTAGCATCGCGGCTTCCTTCACTCCAACCCCAATTCCCCCGATGACCGCTTTCGTCCTGACGTCCCGCGTCCGCACCTTCGCCGCCCTTGCCACCTTCGGCCTCGCGACTTCCGCTTTCGCGAGCACGCCGCCCGCGCCGGCGGCCGGCACCTACAAGATCGATCCCGCCCATTCGGGCACCTTCTTCGAAGTGGGCCACCTCGGTGGCGTGAGCCGGTTCATGGGCCGCTTCCGCGACATGTCCGGCGAGCTGGTCGTCGATGCGCCGGAAAAAAGCCGCGTGAAGGTCGAAGTGAAGACCGACAGCGTCGACAGCAACCACGACGGCCTGGACAAGCACCTCAAGAGCCCGGACTTCTTCAGCGCCGTCCAGTTTCCCACCATGTCCTTCACGTCCACCGGCGTCACCCTCAACCCGGCGGGCGAGGGCACCCTGGCGGGCAACCTCACGCTGCGCGGCGTGACCAGGCCGGTCACGTTCAAGCTGCGCCACGTCGGGACGGGCAAGGGCATGCGCGGCGAGCAACGGGTCGGCTACGTGGCCACCGGCACGATCAAGCGCACGGACTTCGGCGTGAACTTCGGCGCGCCCAACGCGGCCACCGACGAAGTCGACCTGCGCATCAACATCGAAGCGGTCAAGCAGTAAGCGGACGCGGACTGCCATGCCTGACACCTCGTTGCTGCTTGCGCTGCTCGTGCAGAGCGTGCTGGTCCCCTTTGCCGCAGCCGGCGCGTTGGCGTGGACGCTGCGCCACGCGGCCTGTGCTCCCGCCGCCATGGCCTTGGCCGTAGCGGCAGGTTTCCTGGCTTCTTACATGGCCCTGGTGCCGGGCGCGTGGCCCTGGCCGCCGCAAAGTGCGATGGACTGGCAGCCCTGGGTCGTGCTGGCTTCTTGCGCCGGTGCACTGGTGATTGACGCTGAAAAGCGACGCGGGCCTCGCCAGTTTGTCGCTCGCGCGGTGCTCGGCAGCGTTCTCGGTCTCCTGCTGGTGTGGCCTGCCGTGGGGAGCCTGGGCGTCGCGAAGGCCGGGACGGCAGCGCTCGTCGCGGGGGTGCTCATGGCGGGTGTCTGGTCGCTGCGCACCAATGCGCGTTTCCCCGCCGGCACGCACCCGCTGAGGCTGGCAGCCGTTGCCGGGGGGGCCGGCATTGCGCTGATGCTGGATTCCAGCCAGACGGCTGGCCAGCTGTCCGGAGCCCTCGCGATGGCCCTCGTGGCTTGCGCGGTGATCGGCCAGCTTCGGGCCACGTTGGCCTCTCCGGCGGTGGGCACGGTCGTTCTGGTCCTGGGAACCTTGCTGCTCCAGGCGCACGTGTATGCGGGGTTTCCGCTTGGGTACGTGGCGCTACTGCTCGCCGGGACCGTTGCCGACGTCGTGCCGGCCCTGCTGATTCGACCAGGTCGCGCCTCCAGCGAGCGGGGCGCGAGAGTCACCTCCGCGCTCCTCACGCTGGTCCCGGTGGTCGCGGTCATCGGAATGGCCATCAAGACGCTGCAAGAGTCCGGCGGCTACTGACAACGCAAGGGGCCGGTGGGTTTCCCAATGCTGGGTTGTCGCGCGACCACGGTTGCCGCCAGAAAACCCTTGTGCGTCAATCACTTGGCGGATCTTCCGGGTAAACCGATCCGCCGGGAAATGGACCCCTCAACTTGAGCAACTTCGAAATGGCGGCACCGGTTAAATACCCCAACCCCCGCAGAGCCTCTAGCATCGCCCCTGCACGTGGCTCACCATCCCGCAATTGCCGCATCCCATTGACCAGTAGGCTCTGCCTCTGCGGGTTGTACGCTGCTCGAATATTGCCCGGCTCATGCCGGGTGCCGCACTGGGTGCAGCAGTTCGTCATTGTCGGGGCATCATGCTGGTGGCTGTCCGCCGTGTCCTCCGTCTCCTGACTAGCACGCCCCACAAGTCGAAGGCTGGCGGGCTGGCGGGCATGCTGGCGAAAACTTGCCGCCTTTGGGCGCAAATGCGACCGGCGGGTCTCGGCCGAGATCTCGCGTAGAACCCGCGCCGGTCGGGAGCCTGCTCGGGGGACTGCCGACGCGAAGTATGCCGAGGACGTCAAACGCATCGAAAACCGCATTGGCGAGCCATTGGCCAATCCGTACCTTTACCTCGCCGCGCAGCCTCAAGAATGAGCAAGCGGATTGAGCGACAAGCAAGCAAAGTTCATGAAGCTTCTTCATTGCAACTCCCGTGGTGCCGGTCTGTGCAGGAACGCGTCAAAGGGCGTCCCGATTCAAGTTTCGTCGTCCTGATCGACATTTTCGTGGGCCTCGACTAAGAGCCAGAGCAGTTTCGAAAAGGCAATGCGATTCAAGTCGGAAAGCGGCGCGAGCAGGTCCTCCTGCGCCGTTTGCATGCCCTCGCTGAGGTTCTGGAGGGTTTTCAGGCCGGCCTTGGTGATGACCGACAAGCGGGAACGCCGGTCGTCCGGGTTGACGCGGCGCTCGATGAGGCCTTTTTCTTCCAGGCGCTTCAGGACGTCGGCCGTGGTGGTGCGGTCCAGCGCGAGCTCGTGCCCGATCGCCTTCTGGTCCAGCCACGGGTTCATCGACAGCGCGGTGAGGATGCCGAACTGCACCGGCGTGATGTTGTGCGTCTGGCACTCGCGGAAGAACAGCGCGTCGTGGATCTGGTGCAGGCGCCGGACCAGGAATCCCGGCCGCGCCCAGAGCACCTGCTTGAGGGGATTGAAGCCGCCGCGGGCGGAGCCGATGCCCCCGCGGCTCGAACCGGAGCCGTTGCGCGATCCCGCGCGGGCGCGGCTTCGGGCCGGCGGGGCCGCCGATGTCGTCACCGGCTCCTCGCCAGGCGGCGGCGCGCCCGCGGGGCGCGGCACGGCCTTTCGGCGCGGCGCCCCGGATCCGTCCGGGGACTTCGACCTGGCTTGAGCCGCCGCCCCTCCCGCCTTGGCGTTGCTCAACGCCTTCATACGGTGTCGAAGCTGCAGCCGAGGTACTGCCCGAGCAGCGCGAAGAAGCCCTCTTCGTCGTCCCACGGGATCATGTGCCCGGCGTTGTCGGCCGTGCACTGCACGAGGCCGGGGGCGAGCCGCGCGATCTCGGCGAGGTCCTCGGGCAGGATCACGCCGCCGCGGCCGGCCGCCATCAGCAGCCCCGGCGTGCGCAGGCGCGGGAGGTCGGCATGGATATCGTCCTGGTGGAAGCCGTTGTAGGCCTGCACGATGGCCGCCTCGTCGCAGGTGTGCAGCCATTCGGCCCGCAGGCGCAGCTGCTCCTCGGTCCAGGTCGGCGAGAAGGCGCGCAGGCCGTCGGCGTCCGTGCCCTGGGTCGCCAGCCGGATCGAATCGACATACCAGGACAGCGGCGCCGGATAGCTGCGCCGCCCCGGGCCGGTGACGGGCGGGTCGATCAGCAGCAGCCGGCCCATGCGCTGCGCCTGCTGCGCCGCCGCCCGGATGGCCACGCGGGCGCCCATGGAATGCCCGAGCACCCAGGTGTCCTGCCAGCCCTGCGCCTCCAGCAGTGCGATCACGTCGGCGGCCATTGCGTCCAGGCTCGCATCGAGGCCCGGGCCCGACTGCGACAGACCGCGCCCGCGGAAGTCGAGGACGTGCACGTCGTAGTGGCGCGCCAGCCGCTGCGCGACGAACCCCCAGGTGATCGCCGGACTGGTGATCCCGGGCAGCAGGAGCATGGTCGGTCCGCTGCCGCCGTAGCGCAGCAGGTGGAGCCGCACGCCATTGGCGCGGACGTGGTAGCCGTACGGGAGCGCGCTCATTTGGCGGAGGCCCCCACGCGCGCGTACTCCCCCGACAGCAGGGCGCCGGCGTTCGGCACGACCGGGTCCAGCGAGAGGCTTCGCAGCATGCTGTGCACCGTGCAGACGGCGGCCGAGACCACCGGCAGGCCGATTCGGTCCTGCACCGGCTGGATCGAGGGCAGCGAGGGCATCTGGACGCAGGCCGACAGCACCACGGCGTCGCAGTTGGCGGTGTTGAGTTTCTTCGACAGCTCGATGGGCGCGTGGGGGTCGCGCGCGCCGACGGCCAGGTTGTTGGCGATCTCCAGCGACACGGCGTCGAGCACCTCGATGCCCTCGTGTTCGATGTAGTCGACCACCAACGCCGTCAGCGGCTTCATGTAGGGCGTGAGCACCGCGACCTTGCGCGCGCCCAGCGCCTGCAAGCCCTCGATCAGCGCGCCGGCGCTGGTGACGACGGGGGCAGGGTGCCCGTTCTCGACCGTCAGCGCATGCAGCTTCTGCTCGGAGGTGCGGTGATAGCCGCGGCCCATGCTCATGATCGCGACCAGGCACGCATAGCCCAGCACGTCGACATTGGCGTCCGACAGCTCCAGCGCGCAGCGGCCGGAGTCGCCGTCCATCTTGGCGAGTTCTTCCTTGGTCACGTTCTTCATGCGCATGCGCGCCGAATGGAAGCTGAAGCGCTCGGGGGCGATCGCTTCGCGGGCGCGCAGCATCGCGGGGATCTCGGTCTCCATGGTGGTGTTGGAGCTGGGCACGATCTGCCCGATTCGATAGGTCTTCATGTCTGGCTTCCTCGATAAAAAGCGCCCTGTCGGATGATGCGACAGGCGGCTACTGCGTGGGAGCCGGCGCTGCGGGCAAGGCGGGCGCCAACTCGTAAGGATTGCCTCCCGCGGGCGCGTCCTGCCGCCCGCCCGGGGAGTCGCTTGGGCGGCCAGCGGGCGCCGGGCCACCCGGATAGCTGATCCCGTAGGGATCGCCTTTGCCGCCACCGCCCTGCACCTCGATGCGCACCTTGGACGGGTCGATCTTCGGGACGTCGTCCTTGTAGTGCAGAACGATGCCGGGGAAGCTCATCACGACGATCACCATGACCAGCTGGATCACGATGAACGGAATGGAGCCCCAGTAGATCTGCCCGGTTGTCACCCTCGGGATCATCTTCCGGGTGACCGGATCGAGGTAGTCCTGGTTGGCCGCCACGGAGCGCAGGTAGAACAGCGCGAGGCCGAACGGCGGGTGCATGAACGACGTCTGCATGTTCACGGCAATCAGGATGCCGAACCAGATGAGGTCGATGCCCATCTTGTCGGCCACCGGCCCGAGCAGCGGCACCACGATGAAGGCCAGCTCGAAGAAGTCCAGGAAGAACGCGGCGACGAAGATGAAGATGCTGGCGAAGATCAGGAAGCCCAGCTGCCCGCCCGGAAGGCTGGACAGCAGGTGTTCGACCCAGAGGTCACCGTTGACGGCGCGGAAGGTGAGCGCGAACACGGTCGAGCCGACCAGGATGAACAGCGCAAAGCAGGTCAGCCGCGTGGTCGATTCCATCGCCTGCCGCAGCAGCGTGAGGCTCATGCGCCGGCGCACCAGTGACAGGATCAGCGCGCCGGCGGCGCCCATCGCACCGCCTTCGGTCGGCGTGGCGATGCCGATGAAGATGGTCCCGAGCACCAGGAACACCAGGAACAGGGGCGGGAACATGACGAAGGTGACGCGCTCGGCGGCCTTGGACAGAAGCCCCAGCCGGAGCACGCGGTTCAGGCCGGCCACGACGAAAGCCACCAGGCCCCAGGTCAGCATCCCCGCCACGAACTTCTCGTCCACGGCGGCCTGGCTGCCGACGACGGCCTCATTGGCGGCGACCGCGACGGCGAGGCTGAGCGACATCAGCACCAGCAGTGAGGAGACGCCGCTGGAGCCGTCGGGCTCGCGCAGCTGCCGCGCTTCCGGCGGCAGCGCCGGCAGCTGGTTGGGTCGCATCCAGGCCAGCATGCCCACGTACAGCACATACATGCCCGTGAGCAGCAGGCCGGGCACCAGGGCCCCGCGGTACATGTCGCCCACGGACCGTCCGAGCTGGTCGGCCAGGATGATCAGCGTCAGTGACGGCGGGATGATCTGCGAGAGCGTTCCGGACGCTGCGATGACGCCGGTGGCGATGCGTCGGTCGTAGCCGTAGCGCAGCATGATGGGCAGCGAGATCAGGCCCATGGAGATCACCGAGGCCGAGACGACGCCGGTGGTGGCGGCCAGCAGGGCGCCCACGCCCACCACCGCGAACGCGAGGCCGCCGCGCACCGGGCCGAACAGCTGGCCCACCGTGTCGAGCAGGTCCTCCGCCATTCCCGAGCGCTCCAGGATCAGCCCCATGAACGTGAAGAAGGGCAAGGCCAGCAAGGTGTCGTTGGTCATGATGCCGAAGACACGAAGCGGCAAGGCCTGGAACAGCGCAGGCGTCAGCAGGTCGAGCTGCATGCCGATCAGGGCGAACAGGATGCCGTTGGCGGCCAGCGCGAATGCGACGGGGTAGCCGAGAAGCAGCATCGCGATCAGGGCCGCGAACATGACGGGAGCCAGGTTTTGCGCCAGGAATTCCATCAGCGGCGCTCCCCTTTGTCGGTCAGCGGGGTGCTGGCGACATTGGCCGTTTCGGCCTCGGCACGGGCACGCAGTTCAGCCGCGAGCTGCTCCTCCTCGGTCGGCGCTGCGGCGCCGGGCACCGGGTCCGGCCCTTGCCCGCGCAGGAAGGCGATGCACTTGATCAGGTGCGACAGGGCCGCCGCGAGCAGGAGGCAGAACCCGATCGGCACCAGCAGCTTGGCCGGCCAGCGGATCAGCCCGCCGGAGTTCGACGAGACCTCCTTCGAACTCCAGGACTCCCAGAACATGGGCCAGCCCAGCACCATGATCAACACGGCGGCCGGCAGCAGGAAGAAGAGCGTGCCGAAGATATCGATGCCGACCTGCGTGCGACGCGGCAGCCTGGTGGACAGCACATCGACGCGGACATGCCCGTTCTTCAGCAGGGTGTAGCCGGACGAGAGCAGGAAGATCGCGCCGAACAGGTACCACTGCAGTTCGAGCCAGGCGTTGGAGCCACTGCCGAAGAACTTGCGCGCGATGGCGTTGCCGGCGCTCACGATCACGGCCGCCAGGACCGCCCAGGCCACCCACCGGCCGATGCGCTCGTTCACTCGGTCGATGAGGCTTGAAAGCTTCAATAGGAAATGCATCGTCGATGTGTCAGCAGGGCCGGGCGGTTGGAGTCGAAGTCGGCGCAGGAAGGGTGGCTCGCCGGCTTGCGGCCAGGCCCGGTGGGCATGCGCCGGCGAAGCGGGCAGGGGGCGGCACGGCGGCGGGCGCTACCGGCGGCCGCCGAACAAGGACCGCACCCGGCCCCACAGCAGGTCCCAGACCATGCGCGCCATGGGGATCGGGCGCGGCGGCTCGGCAGCGGCGCTGCCGCCGCGCATCCGCACCGTCACCTGCTGGCCGAAGTCGGCCACCATCCGGCGGACGAAATCCTTCACCAGGCCCGATCGGGAGAACTGCGCCAGCGGCCCTTGCAGCGAATACACCATGTCCACGTGCACGCGGGTGCTGTCGGCCGAGGTGCCTTCGAGTCGGTAGGCGATGTCACCTTGGGCGCGTGACTGGCTGAGCGTGTCCTGCCCGGCGCCCTTGAGGACGGCCTCCTTGGTCGCGTCGTTGCGCTCGAGCCGGGCGGCTCCGGCAAAGGCGGCCGCCATCGGGCCGAACTTGACCGCGATGCGCCCCTTCACCTTGTCGCCGTCCTGCGATTCGATGGCCGCGCCCGGCAGGCACGAGGCCACGGCCGGCAGGTCGCCCATGAAGCGCCACACCTCGTCCAGCGGAAACGGCACGTCGAAGGCAGCCTCGATCTGATTGCCCTTGGGCTTCGCACCGGAAGCCGCACCGGAAGCCGCACCAGCCGCTGCACCCGCACCCGCAGGGGCGGCGGGCGCCGTGGCCGCGGTCTTTCCGACCATCTGGTGCGCGGCGCCCGTGGCGGACGTGGCGATCGGAATACCGACCGATGCCGCCGAAGCCGGGACCTGCTGCGCTGCGACGGCACCCGCCGCGTCGGCACGGGCCACGACGCGTGCGCGTGGCCCCGCTTTGCGGTCCGAGCGCAGGTTCTCGCGCAGCTGGAGCACTTCGGCGTCCGGCTCGTCGCGCTGCTGCTGGAGAACGTCCAGCACGGCGTTCACGATTCCCAGGTAGCCGGTGCAACGGCACAGGTTGCCGGACAGCTCCAGACGCACGCGGGCCTCGTCGGCCTGCGGTAGGCGCAGCACGATGTCGCGCGCAGTGGCGAGCATGCCGGGTGTGCAGAAGCCGCATTGGAGCGCATGGTGGCGCGTGAAGGCGGCGCGCAGCAACTGCATCAGCCGATCGTTGTCATAGCCCTCGACGGTGGTGACTTCGCGGCCCTCGCAGGCGACCGCGAAGGTGATGCAGGAGCGCACCGGCTGGCCGTCGACGAGGACGGTGCAGGCGCCGCAGACGCCATGTTCGCAACCCAGGTGCGTCCCCGTCAGGCGCAGCTCGTCGCGCAGGAAGTCACCCAGGTGGGTTCTCGGCTCCGCTTCGGCGCTGATCTCGCGGCCGTTGACGTGCAGGCTGACGGTATTCAAGTCGGGGCTCCAGTGGCTTGGGTGCGGGCGACCACGCCCGCGTGCTCCAGCGCGCGCTCCAGGCACGCCGTGAACATCTTGAGGTCGATGGGATCGCGCTCCGGCAGCGCGGCGGCGACCGCCGCGCGCAGCTGTGCGCGCGAGGCTGCCGAGGCGCCGTCGCGCGCAACGGCCGAGGCGAGTGCATCCAGCAGCAGCGGCGGGCCGTCTACCGCACCCAGCACGATGCGCGAGACGCCAGCGGCCTCGTCCAGGTAGATCGCCGCACTGGCTTCCGCGAATTCGCCGGGCTTTCGGCACAGCTTGTGGTATCCCCAGCGCGTGCTGGGCGTATGCCGCGGCACGATCACCGCGGTCACGAGTTCGTCGGGCTCTAGCACCGTGGTGTAGGCGCCGAGCATGAACCCGGCGGCCTCGACCGTGCGTTCCCCGCGCGGCGAGCGCAACCTGACCCGCGCGCCGAGGGCGGGCAGCACGACCACCCAGTCAGCCGCCGGATCCGCATGGGCCAGGCTGCCGCCAACCGTGCCGCGATTGCGCACGGCGCGGTAGGCGATCCCGGCCGCCACACCCTGCATGGGATGGCCGACCAGGGGCGCGTGGTGTCCGTCCTCGATCTCGGAGTGCGTGACGCCGGCGCCGATCTCGATGCCTTCCGCAACGGCCTTCACCTGCCGCAGCAAAGGCAGGCCCGCGATGTCGATCACCTGCGGCGGCCGCGCAAGGCGCAGGTTCAGCATGGGGCCGAGCGACTGGCCCCCGCTCATGGCCTTGGCCGCCCCCTCGCTGCGTGCCAGCGCCTGCAGCGCCTCGTCCAGTTCCAGGACGCTCATGTATCCGAAGCTCGCAGCCTTCACTTGGCGACTTCCTCTGGCAAGGTGGCACTCTCCAGCGCCTTGAGCAGGCGCCGCGGCGTGAGCGGGGTGAGGAGCACCTCGGCGGCGCCGGTGCCGCGAAGCGCGTCGTTCACGGCGTTGAAGATCACCGCCGGCGGAGCGATGGCGCCGCCTTCCCCCATGCCCTTGGCGCCGAACTCGGTGTTGGGCGAGGGCGTCTCGAAATGCTCGATGCGGATGCGCGGCACCTCGGTGGCGCCCGGCAGGATGTAGTCGGCCAGCGTGGACGCCAGAGGCTGGCCCTGGTCGTCGTACGGCGTCTCTTCGTACATTGCGGTGCCGATGCCCTGGGCGATGCCGCCGATGGTCTGGCCCTCGACGATCATGGGATTGACGATCGTGCCGCAGTCCTCGACCACCACGTAGTCGAGGATCTCGACTTCCCCCGTCTCCGTATCGACCGCGACCACCGCGGCCTGGCTCGCATAGGTGAAGGCGCCCGTATCGACCTTGGGCTTGTACGCCCGGGACACCTCGAGTCCGCCGAGGTTGACGTTGTCCGGCAGGTCCTGCGGGCTGAGGTACCAGGCGTGCCCGACCTCGGCCAGGGTGACCGATTTCTCGGCGGCCCAGGCGCGGCCTTCGAGCAGCGCGACCGCCTGCGGCTCCACGCCCATCAGGTGGGCGGCGATCGCCTGCACGCGCGGCAGCAGCTCCTTGCAGGCGACGGCCACGGCGCCGCCGGACATCACGGTGGCGCGCGAGGCATAGGTGCCCGTGGAGAAAGGCGTCTGCCCCGTGTCGCCGTGGATGACGCGTATCCGGTTCACCGGCACGCCGAGCACGTCGTGCGCGATCTGCGAGAAGCTGGTCTCCATGCCCTGGCCGTGCGAGTGCACGCCGACACGCACTTCGAGCCCGCCGTCGGCCGTGAGCTTGACCATGGCCTGGTCATAGCCGGGAACGACCGGCAGCCCCCAGGTGGCGAACACGGAGGTGCCGTGGGCCGACTGCTCGGTGTAGGTGGCGGTGCCGACGCCGATGCGCCGGCCGTCGGGCTCGCCGCGGGCCTGCCGCTCGCGCACGGCTTCCAGCCCGATCATCTCGACCGCCCGCTTGAGGCTGGCCGGGAAGTCGCCGCTGTCGAAGTGCTTGTTGGCGACGTTCACGTAGGGCATCTGCTCGCCCTTGACCAGGTTGTCCATGCGGACCTGCCAGGGCTCGCGGCCGACTTCGCGCGCCAGCGCGTCCATCAGCAGCTCCATGGCGAAGCACACGCCCGTGCGCGCGACGCCGCGGTACGGCATGAAGCCGGGCTTGTTGGTGCCGACGCAGCGCGTCTCGCAGCGATAGCCGCGGAAGGCATACGGACCGGGCAGGTTGCCCACCGCCTGCCCCGGCTCGAGGCCGATGTTGAACGGCCAGCACGAATACGCGCCGCCGTCGATGGTGATCACGGCGTCCAGCGCGAGCAGCTTGCCGCTGCGGTCGGCATAGGCGGTGAGCTGGTAGTGGTGCTGGCGCGTGTTGGCGCCCACGATCAGGTGCTCGCGCCGGTCTTCCAGGTAGCGGAACGGGCGTTTGTGGGTCTTGGCGAGCCAGGCGATGCACAGCTCTTCGGGGTGCATGACGCACTTGTAGCCGAAGGCACCTCCGACGTCGGGCGAGACGACGCGGACGTTCTCCTCGCCCATGCCAAGGTGCTGCGCGATCCCCGCGCGCAGCAGGTGCGGCACCTGCGTGGCGCTGACGACGACCAGCTGGTGCGACTGGAAGTCCCAGTAAGCCATCACGGCCTTGCCTTCCATCGGCACCATGCACTGGCGGGAGAGCTCGATCGTGCGCGTCACCTTGACCTCGGCCTGGGCGGCCAGCTGATCGAAGTCGCGATCGGCCCGCAAGGTCATGAACAGGTTGTCCTTCCAGCCCGGGTGGAGAAGCTCCTCCTTGGCCGCGAGAGCCGACCACGAGTCGTGGAAGACCGGCAGCTCGTCGAAGGAGATCTGCACCTGCTCCAGCAGGTCCTCGGCGATCGCCCGCGTGGGGGCGTAGGCCATGGCCACGGCCTCGCCGACGAAGCGGACCTTGCCGCTCGCGAGCGGCGGCTGCGTCGAGTTCTGGTAGGTGGGCAGGGAAGACGGCGAGACGATGTCGGCAGCGTCGGCCATCATCTCGCGCAGGACCACGCGGCCGGCGAGTTCTTCCGGGATGTCGGCCCCGGTGATGCGTGCGTGCGCCAGCGGACTGCGCAGGAAGGCGACCTCCTGCAGGCCCGGCATCACCATGTCGCCGACGAAATTTCCCTTGCCGGCCAGGTGCCGCGCATCTTCCTTGCGCGGCACCCGGGCCCCGATGCCCTCCGGCTTCAGAACCCGTGACGGGGTTTCAACCTGATTCATGCTTTTTGTCTGCCGCTGCTGCTTTGCTTACTTATTGCCAGCAGTGGCCTGGACGGCGTTGAAGGTGTAGCCGTCCAGCGCCGTCTCGGCCACCCGGAACCAGCTCACCTGCCGCGCCTGGAAGGGCTGCCAGTCCTTGTAGATCGTCGCGAAGTCGGGGTTCTTCTGGCTCAGCTCGGCCCACAGCTGCTGCGACGCCTTGTACGCGGCGTCCATCACGTCGCGCGGGAAGTACGACACCTTGGCGCCGCTGGCGATCAGCTGCAGCAGGGCGTTCGGGTTGGTGGCGTCGTAGCGGGCCAGCATGAGCATGGCCTGCTCGTTCGCCGCGGTCTCGAACGCAGCCTTGAATTCCGGCGGCAGCGCGTTCCAGGCGTTCAGATTCACATGGCTGGTCACCGAGGCGCTGCCTTCCCACCAGCCGGGGGTGTAGTAGTAGGGTGCCACCTTGTTCAGGCCAAGCTTCTGGTCATCGTAGGGGCCGATCCACTCGGCCGCGTCGAGGGCGCCCTTCTCGAGCGCCGGGTAGATGTCCCCGGGCGGGATCTGCTGGGGCTGGGCGCCGAGCTTGGCCAGCACCATGCCGCCGATGCCGCCGATGCGCATCTTCAGGCCCTCCAGATCCTTGACCGACTTGATCTCCTTGCGGAAGAAACCGCCCATCTGCACGCCGACGTTGCCGACCTGGAAGTTGATGATGTTGTACTTCTTGTACAGCTGGCGCAGGTGCTCCATGCCGCCGCCGCTGTAGAGCCATGCGTTGTGCTGGCGCGCGTTCAGCCCGAACGCCAGGCCGGCGTCGAAGGCGACCGCGCTGTTCTTGCCGATGAAGAACGAGCTCAGCACGTGGTTGCATTCCATCGTGCCGTTGCTCACCGCGTCCATGAGCTGAGGCGCCGGCACGATCTCGCCGTTGGGGAACGCCCGGATCTCGAACCGGCCGCCCGTGAGCTCGCCCACGCGCTTGCAGAGGTTCTCGGCCGAGCCGTACATGTTGTCCAGGCTCTTCGGCCATGCCGTGGCCATGCGCCAGCGAACGGTCGTCTGCGCTTGCGCATGAACCGCCGGCGCGGCAAGCGCTGCGACGCCCACCCCTCCAGCTACCGCCATCTTGTCCAGGAATCCGCGACGTCGCATTGAAAGCTCCTACGTGTGGTGAAGAACGTGATCCGGCGTGGAAACACCGGCCGACCGACCTGCCTGTCGCAACTTCGATGCCAACCCTCCCATGAGGTCGAAAGGCATGTCCGGGGCCGCGATTGGGCAGTGTACTGATCGATTATGGAAGCATGGGCCGGCCACTGGAAGCCCCCCTTGGCTAGTACAAACCCGAACCCCAAGATGGTGCCCCGGAAATCCCGCGCTCCCTGTGGCGGTGCTGCTGGGGTGGGTTTGGTTCTGCACGGTCGGGCAGCGCAGGACTCTCGAAAACCCGGAGGGGCGACCCCCTTGAACGTCAGTGCGATCTGGCGGTAATATGGACGTGTACTGACTAATCTACTTCGCGCGGCATCGCCGCGACTGGATGAGCCGATGGAATGGATCAAGGTTGCCGGCGCGCAAGAGCTCGGCGATGACGAAGTGAAGGCGGTGAACGTGGCGGGGCACCGCATCGCGCTGTATCGCTGCGACGGCGAGTTCTTTGCGACCGACAACATGTGCACGCATGCCGAGGCGCTGCTGTCGGAGGGCTATGTCGAGGACGGTTGCATCGAGTGCCCGCTGCACCAGGGGCGGTTCGACATCCGCACCGGCAAGGCGATGTGCGCGCCCGTCACCGTCGACGTGCGCACGCACGCCGTCAAGCAGGAAGGCGACGACATCTACGTCCGTTCGCCAGACAGCCAGTGACCACCGGGCGCGTCGTCATCGTGGGGGCCGGCCAGTCGGCGGCCGTCGCCGCGCATGCCTTGCGTGAGGGCGGCCACGGCGGCGCCATCGTCATGGCGGGGCGCGAGCTGCACCGGCCCTACGAGCGACCGCCCTTGTCCAAGGCGGTGCTGGTCGGGGCCGAGGAGCCGCGCCTGGACGTCCTGGCCGAGGAGGCCTGGCTGCGCTGCAACGTGGAGTTGCTCAGCGGCGCCGACGTCGTGCGAATGGAGCCCGCGCAGCGGCGGCTGCACCTCGCGAACGGCCAGGCCATCGATTACGACCAGTGCCTGCTGGCCACCGGCGGCGAGCCGCGCCTGCTTGCCTGGGCGCCCTGCGGCGGCGAGCGCATCCACTACCTGCGCACGCTGGACGACGCGCGGCGGCTGCGCCTGTCGCTACAGGCGCGGCCCCGGATCGCGATCGTGGGGGGCGGCTTCCTCGGCCTGGAGGTCGCGCACTCGGCGCTGGCGGCCGGCGCCTCGGTGACGGTCATCGAGAGCGCGCCCGCGCTGCTGACGCGCTTCCTGCCGGCAGAGGTCTCGGCCTGGCTAGAAGCCACGCTGCGCAGTGAAGGCGCGCAGCTGCGGCTGGGAGCGTCCGTGAGCTGCGCCGAAACCACTGGCGAGGGCCCGCTGCTGCTGCTCACGCAGGGCGGTGAGCGACTGGAAGTGGACGAGCTGCTGGTCTGCATCGGCATGTCGCCCAACGATGCGCTGGCCCGTGAGGCCGGCCTCGCCATCGCGCCCGGTGGCGGCGTTCTGGTGGACGCCTTCTGCCGCACCAGCGATGCGCACGTCTATGCCTGCGGCGACTGCGCGAGCCAGCTGCGGCCCGGGCAGCAGCAGCCCACGCGCATGGAGTCCTGGCAGAACGCGAACGAGCAGGCCCGCATCGCCGCTGCCGCCATGCTCGGCTCGGCGCCGCCGGTGCCGCCCTATCCCTGGTTCTGGACCGAGCAGGGACGGCACAACCTGCAGATGCTGGGACTGCCCGCCGCCGACCTCGTCTACGTTCGCCGGGGCGACCCCGCCAGCGGCAAGGCCCTCTGGATCGGCCATCGCGGCGGCGTGCCCGTGCACGGCGTGGCGCTCAATGCCGGCGGCGAGCTTCGCGCCCTGCGTCCCCTGTTCGACCGCGCCCGGCCGGTGCCCATGCACGAGTTCGGCCAGGACAACCTCAACCTGCGTGCCTGGGCCAAGCAGTCGCTGGCCGACGCCGCGGCCACCCCCTAACTTCACCGCGACCCAACGGGAGCCTCCATGTACCAATCGCAGTCTGTCATCGGCGTGACCGATGCCGCAAAGAACCCGCCGCTCGACCAATGCATCTGGCCCGCCGATGCCCTGCACACCATTCCCGACTGGGTCTATACGAGCCAGGACCTGTACGACCGCGAGATGGACCGCATCTTCCGGGGCGAGACCTGGAGCTTCGTGGCGCTGGAGGCCGAGATTCCCAATCCGGGCGATTACAAGCGCGGCTACGTCGGTTCGGTGCCGGTGGTCATCGCCCGCGCCGAAGACAACGCCATCTCCGTGTTCGAGAACCGCTGCGCCCACCGGGGGGCGGAGTTCTGCCGCAGCAACCAGGGCAACGCCAAGGAGTTCGTTTGCCCCTACCACCAGTGGTCCTATGACCTCAAGGGCAATCTCCAGGGCGTGCCCTTCAAGCGCGGAGTCAACAAGCAGGGCGGCATGCCCAAGGATTTCCAGAACGCCGAGCACGGCGCCCGCCAGCTGCGCGTGACCACGCGCAACGGGGTGGTGTTCGCCACCTATTCGGACAAGACGCCACCGCTGGAGGAGTACCTCACGCAGGACATCGTCGACGAGTTCGACGTCACCTTCACGGGCAAGAAGCTCAAGATCCTGGGCTACTACCGCAACGAGCTTCCGTGCAACTGGAAGATGTACCACGAGAACCTCAAGGACCCGTACCACGCGACCCTGCTGCACTCGTTCCTGGTGGTGTTCGGCCTGCTGGTGGCCGGCAACAAGTCGATCATGCTCGCCGACAAGGCGCATGGCCGCCATGCCTACATGGGATCCGCCAAGCCGGAGGACAAGTACGCCGCCGTGTCGGCCGAGACCAAGGCCGAGATGCGCTCCTTCCACGACAAGCTGCGCCTGCGCGACGAGCGCTTCCTGGAGTTCGTGCGCGAATTCGACTCGCCCTGGTCGGTGACCATGATGACCATCTGGCCCAACCTCGTGGTGCAGCGCGAGATGAACACGCTCGGCGTGCGGCAGATCATCCCCAACGGTCCCCACAGCATGATCATGCAGTGGACGATGTTCGGCTACGAGGACGACACCCCCGAGATGACGCGCCACCGCCTGCGCCAGGGCAACCTGATGGGCCCTGCCGGGTTCCTGGGCCTGGAGGACAACGAGGCCATGAAGTTCGTCCAGGAAGGCTTGCGCCGTTCCAGCACGGACGTCAACATCCTCAAGCTCGACTCCGGCAACGTCGGCACCTCCAACGGGCTGATCTCGGAGTCGTGCATCCGCTCGCTGTACGAGCATTACCGCGGGGTCATGGGCATCCCCGTCGCAGGAGCCGCCCAATGAAGGAAAGACTCGCCTACCGCCCCGCCACCGTCTCGCCGCAGCGCGCCGCCGTGCTGCGGGCCGAGATCGAGGCCTTCAACGCCGAGTACTGCGCGGCGCTGGACGCCAACGATGTCGAGCGCTGGCCGGACTTCTTTTCTGAGGACGCCACGTACCGCGTGACCTCGCGCGAGAACGCGCTGCTGGACATGCCGGTCGGCCTCGTGTACTGCGAAGGCGCCGACATGATCCGTGACCGCGCGCTGGCGGTGGCGCACTCGCAGATGTTCGCGCCGCGGCACATGCTGCACATGCTGGGCACCACGCGCGTGGTCGATGAAGCCGACGGGGTGATCGAGGCGCAGACGCCGTTCATCCTGGTGCAGACGCTGATCGAGGGGCCCTCCACCGTGCACCTGGCCGGCACGTTCTACGACCGCTTCGTGCGCCGTGGCGAGCAGCTGCTGCTGGCGGACCGCCAGGTGGTCCATGACACCGAGGTGCTCGCGACCGCGCTGGCCTACCCCGTCTGAGTGCATCGAGGGAACCCGCATGAACCGCACACCCAAGATCGCGCTGGAGGAGCACTTCTCCGCGCCCGGCTTCGCCGAGTACTCCGTCGGCTTCACCCAGCTGCTCACCCCCGAGGTGCGCGCCGACCTCGGCGCCCGGCTCACCGACTTCGATTCGCAGCGCATCGGGGAGATGGACGCGGGCAACATCGAATACGTGGTCCTGTCGCAGACCGCCCCGGGTGTGCAGGCCGAGGCCGACGCGGCGCTGGCGATCCGCCGCGCGCGCGAGAACAACGAGTTCCTGGCCGAGCGCGTCGCCCGGCATCCGACGCGCTACGGCGCCTTCGCCCATGTGGCGCTGCAGGACCCCAAGGCGGCCGCCGACGAGCTGGAGCGCACCGTGCGCGAGCACGGCTTCAAGGGCGCGATGGTCAACGGCCACACCCTGGGCCGCTACTACGAGGGCACCGCCTTCGACGTGTTCTGGGAGCGGGCGCAGGCGCTGGACGTCCCCATCTACCTGCACCCCGCCAGCTTCAGCCAGGTGCCGGCGCTGCTCGAGGGCATGCCCGTGCTGCATGGCGCCACCTGGGGCTGGGGTGTCGAGACCGCGGGCCATGCGCTGCGGCTGCTTTTCGGCGGGGTGTTCGATCGCTTTCCCCGGCTGCTGCTGCTGCTGGGTCACATGGGCGAGTTCCTGCCGTTCCAGCGCTGGCGCATGGACAGCCGCTTCGCCGCGTATCCAATGGGCGTCGAGCTGGCCCGCAAGCCCAGCGAATACTTCGGCAGCAACATCCTGATCACGACCTCGGGCGTGTGCTCGGCGCCCTCGCTGGTCGGCGCCATCGGCGAAATGGGCGCCGAAGGCGTGCTGTTCTCCGTGGACTACCCCTACGAATCGACAGCGCAGGCCTGCGAGTTCATCGAGCAGGCCCCGCTGGATGACCGCACCCGCGCCCTGGTCTGCCACGGCAACGCGCGGCGGATCTTCAAGCTGGCCGGCGGCGACCGCTGACCGTTTTCCCCTCCCTGGTCCTCAACGCAGAAAGGACGAACCATGCCCGTCAGTGACCACCAGATGATCAGCGCCTGGGACGAAGTGCTCAGGCTCAGCCAAGTCAAGGCGGGCCAGACCGTCTCGATCCTGTGCGGCCCGCACACGCACCCGCTGACGCTGCGCGCGGCCACCGTCTCCGCGCAGCGTGCCGGGGCCATCGTCACCAAGATCGAGCTGCCGCCGATCAATGCCGAGAAGGCCACCAGCCGCGACCTGCTCAACTATCTCGGCGAGACCCCGCTCACCGGCAACAAGGCCGCCATCGCGGCCTTGAAGAACAGCGACATCGTGCTGGACCTGATGCTGCTGCTGTTCTCGCCCGAGCAGATGGACATTTTGGAATCGGGCACCAAGATCCTGCTGGCCGTCGAGCCGCCGGAGGTGCTCGTGCGCACGGTGCCCACCGAGGCCGACCGCCAGCGCGTGCTGGCCGCCTCGCAGTTGCTCAAGCGCGCCAAAACCATGCACGTCACCTCGCCCGCGGGCACCGACGTCACCTTCAAGATCGGCGACTTCCCCACCGTCTGTGAATACGCGTTCTGCGAGGAACCCGGGCGCTGGGACCACTGGCCCAGCGGCTTCCTGTTCACCTTCGCCAACGAGGGCGGCAGCGACGGCACCATCGTGATCGACAAGGGCGACATCCTGCTGCCGCAGAAGACCTACGCCTCGGACAAGATCACTCTGAAGGTCAGCGAAGGCTTCGTTCGCAGCATCGAGGGCGGCATCGACGCCGACCTCATGCGGGAGTTCATGGAGGCCTACAAGGACCCGGAGGCCTATGCCATGTCGCACATCGGCTGGGGCATGCAGCCGCGCTGCCACTGGCACACGCTGTCGCTCTACGACCGCGAGCAGACCATCGCGATGGACGCGCGCTCGTTCGAGGGCAACTTCATGTTCTCGCTCGGCCCCAACAACGAGGTCGGCGGGCAGCGCAAGACAGCCTGCCACCTGGACATTCCGCTGCGCAACTGCACGGTACGCGTGGACGACACGGTGGTGGTGCGCGACGGCAAGGTTCTCGACGAGGCGTTCCAATGAGAAGCGACGAAGCCACCTACCGCAACCAGGGCTTTGGCGCCAGGATGGAGCCCAAGCCGCCCTATGGTCTGCTCATCGTCGACTTCGTCAACGGCTTCGCCGACCCGGGAAGTTTTGGCGGCGGCAACATCGGCACGGCCATCGAGACCACCCGCACGCTGCTCGCCCAGGCGCGGGCACGGCAGTGGCCGGTCGCGCACACGCGCATCGTCTACCAGGACGACGGCGCCGACGGCAACATCTTCACCCTCAAGGTGCCCACGCTGCTGGCCCTGCACGAGGACAGCCCCGGCAGCCAGATCGTCCCGCAGTTGCAGCCGGTGGCCGGTGAGTTGGTGGTGCGCAAGACCAACCCGTCCGGCTTCTTTGGCACGCCACTTGCAAGCTGGCTGGCCAGCCGCGGCGTGCAGACCCTGCTGGTCGCCGGCTGCACCACCAGCGGATGCGTGCGGGCCAGCGTGGTCGACGCCATGTGCCACGGCTTTCGGCCGCTGGTCGTCACGGATTGCGTGGGCGACCGCTCGCTGCAGGCCCACGACGCCAACCTGTTCGACATGGACCAGAAGTACGCCACGTTGATGACCTGCGACGCCGCGCTGGAGGCCACGGCTCCGGATGCGCGCGCCCTCGGTGCCTGAGGCGCCCACCGCTTCCTTTTCCAACCCCGCTTTCCGGAGACCGAACATGACCCTCTCCCTCAGCCGATTCCTCGTGTGGGTGTTCGCTACCTGTGCGGCCCTGACTTTCGCCGCCGCCGCATCGGCGCAGGCGCCCGAGAAGATCAAGGTGCGCCTGGACTGGACACCCTGGGGCGCGCACGCGGCCATGCACCTGGCCCAGCAGAAGGGCTGGTACAAGGCGGCGGGGCTCGACGTCGAGATCGAGGATGGCAACGGCTCGGTGACCACGGTCCAGATCGTCGGCAGCAGTGACCAGTTCGACCTGGGCCACGCGGCCCTCGGCCCGATGATGATCGCCCGCGACAAGGGCCTGCCGGTGAAGGCGGTGGCGGTGTTCGCACGCACCAGCGACCTGGGCATGCTGGTGCCCGTGGATTCGGGGATCAAGGGTCCGGCGGACCTCAAGGGCAAGAAGGTGGCCTACACGGCCGGTTCGCTGGAAGCGCCTTTCATCGATGCCTTTCTCGCCGCCGGCGGTCTGAAGCGCAGCGACCTGGAACTGGTGAACGTGGACGCCGCCGCCAAGGCGGGCACTTACGTCTCCGGCCGCACCGACGCGGTCTTCTCGACCATTCCCTTCTTCGAGGCGATCGTCGCGCAGCCGCGCCCGTCCAACAGCATCCGCTTCGCCGACTACAAGCTGCCGATGCCCAGCTTCGGCCTGTTCACCTCGGAGAGCAAGCTGGCCAGCAGGCGCGAAGCCATCGCGAAGTTCGCCAGTGTCACTGCCGCCGCCTGGCAATACATCTACAACGGCCATGAGGACGAGGCGGTCGATGCGATCGTCGCCCAGCGGCCGCAGGCCAAGCTGGACAAGAAGATCCTGCGCGGACAGATCGAGTCGCTGCGCAGCTTCTTCAACCTGCCCGTGGCCGCCGGCCAGACGCTGGGCGCGCCTGTTGCCACCGACTGGAACGACGCGGTCAAGACGCTCACGGACGCCAACCTGATCAAGTCGATCCGCAACGGCGCGGACTTCGTGGCGCCCGGGATGGTTCGCCCCATGCCGGCGATCAGCGGCGCCAAGTGAGCGCCAGCGCGATCCAGGCGCGCGGCGTCGGCAAGGTCTACGCGGGGGAGCGCGCGCTCACCGCGCTGGAGGAGGTCTCGCTGGATGTGAAGCCGGGCGAGTTCGTGAGCATCCTCGGCCCGAGCGGCTGCGGCAAGAGCACCTTCCTGCGCTGCATCGCGGGGCTCGAGCGCATCACGGGGGGCGAGCTGGAGGTGGACGGGCGGGTGGTCGATGGGCCGCCCGACCACATCGGAATGGTGTTCCAGCGCGACGCGTTGCTGGAGTGGCGCAACATCGAACGCAACATCCTGCTGCCGGTGGAGTTCGCCCGCAAGCCGGTGCGGGACTACCGGGATCGCGTGGCCGGCCTGCTGGCGCTCACCGGCCTGAGCGAGTTCGCCGACCGCTATCCCCGCGAGTTGTCCGGGGGCATGCGCCAGCGCGCGGCGATCTGCCGCGCGCTCGTCGACGATCCGCGCCTCTTGCTGATGGACGAGCCCTTCGGCGCACTCGATGCCCTGACGCGCGACCAGATGAACGTCGAGCTGCAACGCATCTGGCTGGAGACGCGCAACACGGTGGTGTTCGTCACGCACGGCATCGCCGAGGCCGTGTTCCTGGCGGACCGCGTGGTGGTCTTCTCGCCGCGGCCGGGCCGGGTGGCCGACATCATCGAAGTCGATCTGCCACGACCGCGCCGTCTGGGCGACCGCGAGACGGACAAGTTCGGCGCGTACACGGCGCGCATCCGCGCCCTCTTCAACGACATGGGCCTCATCAAGGAGCCGCCCGCGACCGCAGGCGAGGTGAACGCCGCATGAGCACTTCCCTCGACAAAGCCCGCCGCGCCGTGGTGGGAGGAACCGCCCTCGTGGTGCTGCTGGTGCTGTGGGAAGTGGCCGTGCACGTGCTGAAGGTGCGGCCGATCACCCTGCCGCCGCCGTCGACAGTGCTGCTGGAGCTCGCACGCGAGTGGCGCTGGTACCTCGACCACTGCTACTACACCCTGATCACGACGCTCGGCGGGTTCGCGCTGGCCGTGCTGGTCGGCGTCGGCCTGGCCATGCTGCTGGTGGCCTCGCGCAATTTCACCGACGCGGTCTATCCGATGATCGTGGCCCTGAACAGCGTGCCCAAGGTCGCGATCGCACCCCTGTTCGTGATCTGGATGGGAACGGGCTACGAGCCGAAGATCGCGATGGCATTCCTCATCTCCGTGTTCGCGGTGCTGGTGGACGCGGTCCACGGCCTGCGCTCCGTCCCCCAGGACGTGCTGGACCTCGGGCGCGTGCTCAAGGGCTCGCCGCTCGACTTCTTCCTCAAGGTACGCCTGCCCGGCGCGCTGCCCTCGATCCTGACCGGCATGAAGGTCGCCATCGCCTTGTCGCTGGTCGGCGCCATCGTCGGGGAGTTCGTCGCCTCGCAGCGGGGGCTGGGCTATGTGATCCTCAGCGCGCAGGGCACCTTCGACACGGCGCGTGTCTTTGCCGCCGTGTTCCTGCTCGCCATCATGGGCATGCTCCTGTATGGGGCGGTGGTCTGGATGGAGCGCAGGGCCACGCCCTGGCGGGTGGTCCATGACTGAGCGGCTCGCTTCCATTTCCCGCAACCAAGGACAGACGTGAAAGAAGAAAAAGTTGCCGTCGTGACCGCTGCCGGTCGCGGCATAGGCGCCGCCATCGCCCGGGAACTGGCCGCCCGCGGGTTTCGGGTCGCGCTCATGTCCACGAGCAATGCCGTCGAGGTGGCGCGCGAACTGGGCGGCGTCGGGATGCAAGGTTCCGTGACGCGCTCGGAAGACCTCGACGCACTCGTGGAGCTGGCCATGCGCAGCTATGGCCGCATCGACGCGGTGGTGAACAACACCGGGCATCCACCCAAGGGTGATCTGCTCGCGCTGGACGATGCCAGCTGGCAGGCGGGCCTGGACATGCTGCTCCTGAACGTGATCCGCACCATGCGCAAGGTCACGCCCATCATGCAGCGCCAGGGGGGAGGGGCGGTGGTCAACATCTCCAGCTACGCCGCCGCCATGCCGGAGCAGTCGATGCCCGTCTCCTCCGTGTTCCGCGCCGCACTCAGCTCGTTCACGCGGCTGTACGCCGAGCGCCATGCGGTGGACGGGATCCGCATGAATTCCGTCCTTCCGGGCTTCGTCGACAGCTGGCCCGAAACGCCCGAGGTGGTGGCGAGAATCCCGATGCAGCGGTTTGGTACGACGCAGGAGATCGCGCAGACCGTGGTGTTCCTGCTGTCCGACGCCAGTGGCTACATCACCGGACAGAATCTTCGCGTCGATGGCGGGATCGTGAAGTCGGTCTAGGTCCGAGGCGGCGCAGCAAGTCTCACGACGACGGCGCGGCGACCATCACGCGCTGTCCATGTCTTCGTGCGCTTGCACGACTTTCGCCGCGAGCTTCATGAACACGGTCTTCTCCGCTTCGGACAGCGGGCTGAGCAGCCTGGCTTGCGACTGCCACATGCTGTCCTGAAGCGCGCGCATGATGTTCAGCCCGGCCTTGGTGATCACGGAAAGCCGCGAACGCCGGTCATCGGGGTTGACGCGCACCTCGACCAGCCCCTTGTCCACCAGCCGGCTCAGCACCTGGGCCGTGGTGGTCCGGTCGAGCGCCAGCTCCCGCCCGATCGCCTTCTGATCGAGCCACGGGTTCGTGGACAGGGCCGTGAGGATGCCGAACTGCACCGGCGTGATGTTCTCCTTGCACTCCTCGAAGTACAGCGCATCGTTGATCTGATGCAGCCGCCGGATCAGGAACCCCGGCCGGGACCACATCACCTGCCGCAGTGCGGACGAGGTTTCGGATGGCGGCGCGCTGGGCGGCTGCGAAGCCTTTGTTCTCTTGCCGGAAGCGCGGCTCGTGGTCATCGCTGGAGCATCTCGTTGTTGTGCCGCGGGGAGTGTACCGGCCGCTGCACCGCATGAGGCACGCGCTCGGTACCGCTTGCGCAGGTGAATAGATACTCAGCACACATGCGTATATGGATGATGCGGATCCGTTCGACAAAGACGAGCATGAACCTTGCTTTTTCCACTGTCGAGATGCGCAGTAAGGGTTTACCTCAAGATCGAAGTCGCTTGTGATTCACGGGATCCAGAACTAGACTTTACTCAGTGCACTGGCATAGTTTTCAACCTAGGAGGGTTATCGCATGAGCACAGACAAGCTGCGCATCCGCGCGGGTGGGCTGGATCTGAAGAATCCGGTGATCGCCGGGTCGGGTGAGGCGACGATGACGGCCGACGGAATCCGTGCTGCCCTTCGCGCGGGGGTGGGGGCGGTGATCGCGAAGTCCGCGAACGAATCCCAGGGCGCCCGGGACCAGCTCAATCACACGGACTACCTTCTTTTCGACAGCCGCTGGAATCCGCTTCCCTGGAACGACAAGCCGCCGCCCGACGCGCAGCTGTTCTGCCGTTCGGGCCTGCAGCCGCAGCCCTTCGACCAATGGGTCGAGACGCTGGCGACCGTGGACCGCGAAGCGCGCGCCATGGGCAGCTACGTCGTGGGCAGCCTCATCCTCAACAACGTGGACGAATGCATTCGCATGGCGCGTGAGATGGAGCAGGCCGGCCTGCCCGCGATCGACGTGCTCGTGGCGGCCGTGCACGGCGAGCAGGCGGCGCGTGGCGCCATCGCGATGGTGCGTGACACGCAAGGCGTTACCGACGTCGTGTCCAAGCTTCGCGCCGCCGTGAAGATCCCGCTGTGGATCAAGTTGCCCGGCCAGGTGGAGGACGTCTCGCGCCTCGCCGAGGCAGCGACCAGTGCGGGCGCGGACGCGGTGAACTTCATCGACCGGACGCTCGCCATGGTTCCCGATATCGAAACCCGCGCACCCTTCCTGGGCACCATCGCTGCCATCGGGGGCTCCTGGTCACTGGCCGTGACCTGCCGCTGGCTGGCGTACACGCGCAAGAGACTGGGAGCCGACTGTCATGTGATCGGCACGAATGGCTGCCGCGACGGCTACGACGTGGTCCGGATGCTGCTTGCCGGTGCCCGGGCAGCCGAAATGACGAGCGCGGTGATGGTGCAGGGGCCGCAGATCCTGCGCCAGAGCATCGAGGAGCTCTCTGGCTACCTGGACCGCCACGGAGTGACCGTCGAGCAGATCGTCGGTGAAGCCGCCGACAAGCTCACCGCCTACACGGACCAGCCATCGCGCCCCGGCTATTGGCAGAACTTTATCCACCCTGAATCCCGCAGCCCGTCAACCCCAGGAGTCAATTCATGAAACTCATGTTCCGTCGCAGACTTCTCGCCGCCCTCGGCGGCCTCGCCGTGATCGGCCTTTCGGCACCGGTGCAAGCACAGGATGCGTACCCCACGAAACCCGTGCGCGTGCTGGTCGGTTTCGCCCCCGGGGGTGGTACCGACCTGGCGGGCCGCCTCATGGCGGATGCCCTGACGAAGGCGCTCGGCGGCAACTTCGTCGTCGAGAACAAACCCGGCGTGGGGGGGCTGCTCGCCCTGGAGGAGGTGGCCAATGCGGCGCCGGACGGCTACACCATCGGCGTGGGTGGCTCGGGGCCGCTCACCGTGAGTCCGTACGTGTATGCGTCTCGCAACTTCGACCCCATGGACAAGCTCGAACCGGTGGTCTGGTTCCTGAATCAGCCTGGCGTGATCGTCGTCGCGCCGACGCTGAAGGTCAAGAGCGTCCCCGAATTGCTGAAGGCGTCCAAGGACAGCAAGTCTGGCTTGAACATGGCTTCTGCTGGAACCGGCAGCATGATTCAGATGATGGGCGAGCACTTCCAGAGCCAGGAGGGCGTCAAGTGGCAACACGTGCCCTACAAGGGAAGCGGCCCTGCGCTCACCGACCTCGCCGCGGGCCGTGTGGACGTGATGATCGACGTGGTGACCAGCGCTGCGCCGCAGGTCAAGGGAGGCCGGATCAACGCCTTGGCCGTTACTTCGGAGAAGCGCTCGTCCATGCTCCCCGACGTCCCCACCTTGCGCGAGCTCGGCGTGGGCGACTACGACATGGGGTCGTGGATGGGCCTGGTGGTTCCGAAGGGTACGCCGCAAAGCGTGATCACGCGCATCAACACGGCGCTCAACGACGCGCTGAAATCGCCCGAGTTCGTTGCCAGGATGGCGAGTGTCGGTGAGCCGGTGGGTGGTTCGCCCGAACGCTTCCGTCAGCGCATCGATGCGGAACGCGCGCGCTGGTCGAAGATCGTCAAGAGCGAGAACATCAAGCCGCAGTGACGACAGGCAGCCGGTGCAGGAGTCCCGCGGAGCAAGGCAAGGGACGCTGAATGGACGTGCGCTGGCGCGCCCTTGCATTGCTCACGCTTGCCCGGATCTCGATGGGGGTCCAGTTCCAGTCGCTGCCGTCCGTCTCGTCGGGCGTGATGCACGACTTGTCGCTGGGCTACGCTGAGCTTGGATTCCTCATCGGGCTGTACTTCCTCCCGGGTGTCGCGTTCGCGCTGCCCGCCGGCGCTGCCGGGCACCGGCTGGGTGACAAGCGGGTCGTGCTGTTCGGCCTGGTATTGATGGTGCTGGGCGGATTGCTCGCTGCCAGCGCCAGCTCAGTGGGCGTTCTCACGGCGGGGCGCGCACTGTCCGGGGTGGGTGCGGTGCTGCTCAACGTGCTCATGTCGAAGATGGTCACCGACTGGTTCGCCGGGCGCGAACTGTCGCTGGCCATGTCCATCTTCAGCAATTCCTTTCCCATTGGCATGGGCCTAGCGCTGCTCGTGTTCGGCCGCCTGTCCGGCGTGGTCGGATGGCAGGCCTGCCTGCTGGTCGCCGCGCTGGTTCCGGCGGCGGCACTTCTGTTGCTTTCAATGCGGTACGTGCCGCATCCGAACGATCGAGCGTCGGCACGGCAGCAGGCACAGTCCGCCGGTCTGGACCGGCGCGCCCTGATTCTGGTGTGCATCGCGGGTGCCATGTGGGGCACCTTCAATGGCGCCCTGGCCACGATGACGTCCTTCTCGCCGCAGTACCTCGCTGCGGCTGGAATGGATACTGCGACGGCCGCATCGGCCGTGGCTGCGGCGACCTGGGCCGTCGTCGTGTCCGTGCAGCTCGGCGGCGTTCTGGCGCACAAGCTGAACGCGCCAACGGCATTGTTCTCGGTCGGCTGCATCGGGTGGGCCGGGTGCACCTTGCTGGCTGCAACGGTCCCAGAGCTGGCGGGACCGGCGACGGTGGCTGCAGGCTTCGTCCTCGGACTGCCGGTCGGACTGATCCTCTCGCTGCCTGGCCAGGTGCTTCAGCCTTCGACACGCGCGGCCGGAATGGCCGTGTTCTTCTTGTGGCTATATGCGGGCCACGGACTGGTTCCTGGTCTTGCCGGGCTGGTGCAGGACTGGTCCGGTGTGGCCGCTGCGCCGCTGTTGCTGACGAGCACTTTGGCGATCGGCATTCTTGTTCTCTATGCCCTGTTCAGAAGCGTTGCCGGGACGCGGAGTGGGGCGCGACCCCTTCGGGCAGAGTAGAGCTTAGCTGCCTCCAACGATGCGCCGTTCTGCGACATCGCCCCGGCGGGGGCAGTAACTTCACGCCGGTGAACAGCCGCGAGCCGGCGCCGTTCCGACGTGTAATCACAGACAAAGTTTGACGCAATGCTTGGCCCGGCTTCGCGCGGAGGCGCACCGCGACTGAGACTTTGCCACGCGCGTCGCGGGCTCCTGGAGTTGACGCCCGAGTGGCGCCGTGATCCTGCCCGCGTGGATGCGCCGCTGCGTGTCGTTTCCACCAGGCTTCTGCAGCAGCGTGCTGAGCCAGGCTAACTCAGGTTAGGTGGCACTCGCAGTCCGGGGCGCGTATCTCTGCACGCACTCAGGGCAGGTTCTCACGAAGCACGATGTTCAGGCGTAGCGAGTCGATGCCCGCACCGGGCTCACGGCGCGCCGCAAAGTTGCAGAACACGCGCAAGGCGTTGCCGACAACCGTCTGCGGGCTTTGTGTAATCACCGCGTCCATGGTGCCCTCGAGCAGCATCGTGCGCGTATCGGGTGTGAGGCCATGCCCGATGAGGACGACCTTGTCGCCGCAGCCGGCCTGCTGCAATGCACGTCCCACGCCGTCGGACGCGCCACCGATGTTGTAGATGGCGGACAGCTGCGGATACTGCTCCAGCAGCGCGATCGGACTCGCGCTAGCGGGCGGCATTGGCGCTATGGGCGCTGCGCTGCGGCAGCTGTCCCGGTTTTCGCAATGTGCTCGGCAATGGCTTTTTCCACGGCGGGCGAAGCGCGCATGAGCTCGAGCATCCGCCGCAGGTCGTCGTCGGATCCGATGCGGATGCCCGGCAGGGTCAGGCCGGGGGTGCTTGCGGCGTTGGCGAGGAAATCGGTCACGGTCGTCGCTCTCAGTTCAATGGGCGTGCGCTCGAGAAGCGCATTCAAATGTGAGCTGATGCTACGAGCCGTGCTCGCGTCCTTCGTCCCAAGCGAGCGGCGAAGCTCCGCTCGGGAATGGCCGTTTCCTGAATTCGCTAAGAGGACGCGAACGCAGAAAACGCCCGAAGATTTCCGACATAAGCGCGCCGGCCTGCTGGTTCCCAAGTGGACCCCCGAAATGGACCCCCGGAAACGGAAAACCCCTTGCAAGTCATTGACTTACAAGGGGTCTAGGTGTTGGTGGCGCTTCACGGACTCGAACCGCGGACCTGTGGATTATGATTCCATCGCTCTAACCGACTGAGCTAAAGCGCCGAGAAGACCGAGATTATAGCCAACAGAAAAGCGGTTCCCGCGGCTTAGCGGTTCTTGAAGCTGGGCTTGCGTTTGTTCACGAAGGCGTCCATGCCTTCCTTCTGGTCCGCCGTGGCGAAGAGCGCGTGGAAGAGCCGGCGCTCGAACATCACACCGTCGGACAGGCCGCTTTCGAAGGCGCGGTTGACCGACTCCTTGGCGGCCATGGTCGCGATCTGCGAGAACTCGCAGATCGTGAGGGCCGCGCCCAGGGTTTCCTCCATGAGCTTGTCCACGGCCACGACGCGGCTGACCAGGCCGGCGCGCTCGGCTTCCTGGGCGTCCATCATGCGGGCGGTGAGCGCCATGTCCATGGCCTTGGACTTACCCACCGCACGCGGCAGGCGCTGCGTGCCGCCGGCGCCGGGGATGATGCCCAGCTTGATCTCCGGCTGGCCGAACTTCGCGTTGTCGGCGGCGATGATGAAGTCGCACATCATCGCCAGCTCGCAGCCGCCACCCAGGGCGAAGCCGCTCACCGCCGCGATGACTGGCTTGCGGATGCTGCGGATGGTTTCCCAGTTGCGCGTGATGTAGTCGCGGCCGTAGGCGTCGGCGAAGCTGTACTGCGCCATGGCCCCGATGTCGGCGCCGGCCGCAAAGGCTTTTTCGCTACCGGTGACGATCATGCAGCCGATGGCCTCGTCGGCGTCGAAGGCCTTGAGCGCCGCACCCAGTTCGTCCATCAGCGCCTCGTTCAGCGCATTGAGCTGCTTGGGGCGGTTCAGGCGCACGATGCCGACCTTGCCTGCTTCCGTGCTCACCTCGATGAGTTCGTATGCCATCGCGATTCCTTGGCTAGTGGGACCAGCCGGCGACTGTAACCCAAGGGAAAACGTTCACCGACCGCGCGGTCGGGAAATGCTAGAGTGCGCCGCGGAGACCTAGTCCAGTGAAACAGAGAAACAGCACCCCCCGTGAGCGCCAGAAAGCCCGCAGGCTAGGCGCGAATCGGAGCCAGGTTGGACACCTGGCGCGGATTCGTAACGACGCCTGCGGGCTTTCTGGCGCTCACCCGAAGGGCCGGGGCGAGAAGGGGTGCAGGAGGTCGTTGCGGCCCTTGCCCAGGCGCCCAGCCTGGGCTGCGGTCCGCGCCTACTCCTGCACCCCTTTTCGCCCCGGCGGGGGGTGCAGTTTCTCTGTTTCACTGGACTTGCCATGACCGAAGAAGACGTCCTCTTGGAAACGCGCGGCGCCGTCGCGCTGATCACGCTCAACCGGCCCCAGTCCCTCAACAGTTTCACCTGGCGCATGCATGCCCAGTTGCAGGCCGTGCTGGACCGCGTGGAGGCCGACCCGGGCCTGCGCGCGGCCGTGATCACCGGCGCCGGCCGGGGCTTTTGCGCCGGGGCCGACCTGTCGGAGTTCGACTTCGAGCCCGGGCCCGACCTGGTCCAGCGCGCCGACCCCGGACCGGTGATCGACAAGGCCTTCAACCCCACGGTGCGCCGCCTGGTCGCGCTGCGCGTGCCGACGGTGGCGGCCGTCAACGGGGTGGCCGCCGGCGCGGGCGCGTCCCTCGCCATGACCTGCGACCTGGCCGTGGCGGCGCCGAACGCCAGCTTCATCCAGGCCTTCAGCCGCATCGGCCTCATCCCCGACGCCGGCGGCAGCTGGTTCCTTGCGCACAAGCTGGGCCTGGCCCGTGCCATGGGCTGCGCCCTGCTGGGCGACAAGCTCTCGGCCCGCGAGGCCAAGGAATGGGGGCTGCTCTGGGACGTGGCGCCCGAGGGTCAGGACTGCGTCGAGACCGCCGTGGCGCTGGCGCAGCGCCTGGCCGAGCTGCCCACGAAGGCGCTGGTGCAGACCCGCCACCTGCTGCGCGCCGCCCTGCGCAACGACCTGGACAAGCAGCTCGACCTGGAGCGCGACACGCAGTCGGCCCTGGGCCGCACGCACGACTACATCGAAGGCGTGATGGCCTTTCGCGAAAAGCGCCCGGCGCGCTTCAAGGGGGAGTGATGGCGGCACAGGACACCGAACTGGCCGCCCGCGTCGGCGAGGCCATGTTCGCGGGCGACATCGCCTCGAAGGACACCATGGGCATGAGCCTGCTCGAATGCGCACCCGGCCGCGCGCTCATGCGCATGGAGGTGCGCGAGCTGCACCTGAACGGCCACCGCATCTGCCATGGCGGCTTCATCTTCACGCTGGCCGATTCCACCTTCGCCTTCGCCTGCAACAGCCGCAACCGCGTCACCGTGGCCGGCGGCGCCAGCATCGAGTTCCTCAAGCCTGGGCAGCTCGGCGACGTGCTCACCTGCGAGGGCGTGGAGCGGGTGTTGCAGGGGCGGCACGGTGTGTACGACATGACGGTGCGCAACCAGCGCGGCGAAGTGGTGGCGATGTTCCGCGGCAAGAGCACGCAGATCCAGGGGACGGTCATCCCGGAGGAGCAGGCATGAAGACATTTCCCTTGGAGCCCATCGAGAAGGCCAGCATCGACGAGCTGCGCGCGCTGCAGCTGCAGCGCCTGAAGCAGACGCTGTCGCACGCCTACGAGAACTCCCCCGTGTACCGGGCCAAGTTCGACGCGGCGGGCGTGCATCCCCAGGACTGCCGCAGCCTGGAAGACCTGGCGAAGTTTCCCTTCACCACCAAGCAGGACCTGCGGGACAACTACCCCTTCGGCATGTTCGCCGTCCCGCGCGAGCAGTGCGTGCGCATTCACGCCTCCAGCGGCACCACCGGCAAGCCCACGGTGGTGGGCTACACCCGCAAGGACATCGACACCTGGGCACAGGTCATGGCCCGCAGCCTGCGCGCGAGCGGCGCGCGGCCCGGCGACATGGTGCACGTGAGCTATGGCTACGGCCTGTTCACCGGCGGCCTGGGCGCGCACTACGGCGCCGAGCACCTGGGCCTGACGGTAGTGCCCTTCGGTGGCGGCCAGACCGAGCGGCAGGTGCAGCTCATCAACGATTTCCGCCCGGACATCATCATGGTCACGCCCAGCTACATGCTGGCCATCGCCGACGAGTTCGAGCGCCAGGGGCTGGATCCGCGCGAGAGCAGCCTGCGCCTGGGCATCTTCGGGGCCGAGCCCTGGACGCACGACATGCGCGCGAGCATCGAGCGGCGCCTGTCGCTGCAGGCGGTGGACATCTACGGCCTCTCGGAAGTGATGGGCCCGGGCGTGGCCAACGAGTGCATCGAGACCCAGGACGGCCCGACCATCTGGGAAGACCATTTCTATCCCGAGATCGTCGATCCCGAAACCGGCCAGCCGGTGCCTGAGGGCGAGATGGGCGAGCTGGTCTTCACCAGCCTGACCAAGGAGGCGCTGCCGGTCATCCGCTACCGCACGCGCGACCTCACGCGCCTGCTGCCGGGCACGGCGAGGACGATGCGTCGCATGGAGAAGATCACCGGCCGCAGCGACGACATGATGATCGTGCGCGGCGTCAACGTCTTCCCCACGCAGATCGAGGAGCTGATCCTGCGCCAGGGCGAACTCGCGCCGCACTACCAGTGCGTGCTCACGCGCGAAGGCCCGCTGGACTGCCTCACGGTGGTGGTGGAAGTGCGCTCCGGGCTGGAGACCGCCTCGCCAGCGGCGCAGGAGGCGGCGCAGCGCCTCGCGCACGACATCAAGGCCTACGTGGGCGCGACCGCGAAGGTGGAGCTGCGCGACGCAGGCGGCGTGGAGCGCAGCGTGGGCAAGGCGCGGCGCGTGGTGGACCTGCGGGGGAAGTGAACGGCGCGGGCGGCCTTCAGCGCTGCTCGATGGTCTCCACCATCAGGTCCACGAAGTCCTCCTCGCCCACGTTCACGCGGATGCGCACGGGCAGGTACTGCAGCGTGGGTGCGATCCAGATCTCCGCGGTGATGTTGCCGCGCGGCTTGGACAGCGGACGGGGCTTGAGGCGGAAGGCCTCCACCTCGCCGTGCGCCCGCGTGGTGAGGCGCTCGCTTTCCACCACGTCGTAGGTCCACAGGTCCACGCCGCCCGGGCGGGCGAGCCAGACCTCGGCCGTCCCGCCCACGCGCAGCGCCTCGCGCCCGCTCGCGAAGCGGTGGCCCAGTTCCACGAACTGGCTGGCCGTGTCCTGCACGCCGGGCGGCATCTCGGCGCTGCTGCCGTCGGTGAACAGCACCCGGCCGTCCTGCAGGCGCACCGAGCGCCGCTTGCCGCGCCAGGTCTCCTCGTACACGCGCGGCTCCAGGCCTTCGGGCCGCACCAGGCCCTGGCTGGTGAGCACGCGACTGCCCACCAGGTTGATGTGGATGCTCACGCGCACCTGGTAGAGCACGCCCTGGCGCTGCCACTGCACCTGGGCGCTGCCGTGCAGCGGCCCGCCCCGGTATTGGCCGGTGAGTTCGTAGCCCAGGCGCGAGTCGCCGGGCCAGCGGTCCGGGCTGGCCGTGTCCGTGCCGCCTGCAGCTTGCGGGTCCGGCGCGGCCTCGGCCTGCGCGGGCGCGGGCGCAGGCGCGGGCTCGGTGCCTGCCGCGTCGGCGCGCGGCGCTTCCTCGGACGAGGCCGTCGCCGTGTCGGGCGCCGGCGGCTGCGCGGCCTCCTGCGCGGGCAGCGGCGGCTCGACCGCGGCCCCGGCGTCCGCCCGCGGCTCGGGCGCTTCTTCGGCGGGGGGAGCCTCCTGCTGCTGCTGCGCGGCGGCGACCGACTCCGGCTCCGGCTCCGGCTCCCGCGCGGGCGGCGCGGGAGGTTCCGGTGCGGGCGCCGGCGGGGACGGTGCGGGCACCGGCGGCGCCTCGGGCGGCAGCGCGGTGATCGTCGGCCGCTCCACCCGTGCCAGCGCGGGCGCGGGCGTGCCGGGGGCTGGCGGTGGTGGTGCCGCGGGTGCGAGCAGGCGCGTGAAGAGGGGCTCCGCAATCTGCGAAAGGGCACTCGGCGGCTGCAGGTGCCGTCGGGCCAGCCATTCCAGCGCAGCCAGGTGCAGCAGCAGCACGGCCACCACCAGCAGCACGGCGGGCCGGACGCGCGCCGGCCTCAGGCGTGGGGCTTGGCGGCGAGCCATGGCTGCGCCAGTACGGCGTCGCGCAGCGCCAGTCGCCAGGTGGTCGCACCGGCAGGCAGTTGAAGGTCCAGCCGCAGCAGGCGACGGTCGCGGGCGACCAGGGCCGTCACGCGGCGGTGGCTGCCGGCATAGAGCAGCAGGTCATCCAGCTTGGCAAGGCGCCAGCCTTGGCCGGCCACCTCCACGCCCAGCCACTCGTCGCCCGGGGCCAGGCCCGCCTGCTCGGCGGCGCCGCCGCGCAGCACGGTCTTGACCTGCACGCTGCCGGCGCTGTCCTGCGTGCGCAGGCCCAGGCGCTGCTGAAGGGGCGCGGGGTCCTGGTGCACCTCGATGCCGCGCGTGGCCAGCAGCTCCGCCAGCGGCAGCTCGCGCGTGCCGTGCACCCAGGCGCCCAGCTCGCGGGAATAACTGCGCCCACCCACCTCGCGCAGCACGGCGGCGAAGTCGGCCTCGGTCATGGGGCCGCCCGTGCAGCGGTTCCACAGCGCCCGCATGGCCTCGTCCAGCGAGCCCGCGCCCTCGGCCCGCAGGCTCAGGTCGAAGCACAGCGCCACCAGTGCGCCCTTGGTGTAGTAGCTGATGGTGGCGTTGGGCGTGTTCTCGTCCTGCCGGTAGTACTTCACCCAGGCATCGAAGCTCGCCTGCGCCACCGACTGCAGCTCGCGGCCCGGCGCCTGCTGCACCTGGTTGATGGTCTTGGACAGCAGGCGCAGGTAGGTGGTCTCGTCGATCAGGCCGCAGCGGCGCAGCAGCAGGTCGTCGTAGTAGCTGGTGAAGCCCTCGAAGAACCACAGCAGCTCGGTGTAGTTCTCGCTCGCGTAGTCGTAGCGGGCGAACTCCGCCGGGCGCAGGCTCTTGACGTTCCAGGTGTGGAAGTACTCGTGGCTGATGAGGCCCAGCAGGGTCACGTAGCCCTCGTGCTGGCGCGCGTCGCCCAGGCGCGGCAGGTCGCGGCGCGAGGCGATGAGCGCGGTGGAGTTGCGGTGCTCCAGGCCGCCGTAGTTGTCATCGACAACGTTCAGCAGGAAGGTGTAGCCCTTGAAGGGGGGCTTGCCGCGTTCGTGCCAGAAGCGGATGGCCGCCTCGCAGATCTTCTGCGTGTCGGCCACGAGGCGCTCGCCGTCGAAGCTCTCGGGCGCGCCGGCCACCACGAAGCGGTGGGCGATGCCACCGGCCTTGAACTCGGCGCTCCAGAAGCGGCCCATCTCCACCGGGCAGTCCACCAGCTCGTCGTAGCTGGCGGCCCAGAAGGTGCCGAAGCCGTGCCGGTCCACCTTCTGCGGCTCCAGGCCGGTGGCGAGCTGCCACTGCGGATCGGGCGGGGCCACCTCCAGCGTGTGCGGCTGCGATTCCTGGCCGTGCACCCGCAGGCACAGGCTGGTGCCGTTGAAGAAGCCGCGCTGCGCGTCCAGCCAGGCCGTGCGCACCGAGGCGTCGTAGGCATAGACCTCGTAGCTGAGCGTGAGCGCGCTGCTGGCCATGCAGTCCACCGTCCAGGTGGCCTTGTCCAGCTGCTGCATGGGCAGGACGCGGCCGTCCTGGCGGGCGGTGAGGCGCTGCAGGTGCTTGCTGAATTCGCGCAGCAGGTAGCTGCCGGGGATCCAGGCGGGAAGGGACAGCTTCTGCGGGGCCGCGGGCCGCTCGACCACGAGGGTGACGCGCCACAGGTGCGCGTGGAGGTCCGCCGCCTCCACCCGGAAGTGGATGGCCGCGCTGCGCGCCGGGCTCACTTGCCGGCGTCGGCCAGGTGCTGCTCCACCTGCGCCGCGGCAATGGCCCCGGGAACGCGCGATCCGTCGGCGAAGATCAGCGTCGGCGTGCCGGTGATCTTGTACTTGCGGCCGAACTCCACGTTGCGCGCCAGGGCGCCGGTGTCGCAGGAGGCGGCCTCGGGCGGCGGCTGGTCGCGCACCATCCAGTCGGCCCAGGTCTTGCCCTTGTCCTTGGCGCACCAGATGCTGCGCGACTTGGCCGTGCTGTCCGGACCGAGGATGGGGTAGAGGAACATGTGGATGGTGACGTTGTCCACCTTCTGCAGGTCGCGCTCGAAGCGCTTGCAGTAGCCGCAGTTCGGGTCCTGGAAGACGGCCATCTTGCGCTTGCCGTTGCCGCGCACGATGGTGAAGGCGTCCTTGAGCGGCAGCGCGGAGAAGTCGATGGCCATCAGCTTGTCCACGCGCTCCTCGGTCAGGTTGCGGCGGGCCTTGGTGTCCAGCAGCGCGCCCTGGATCAGGAACTGGCCGTCCGCGTCGGTGTAGAGGATGTCGGTGCCCACGCGCACCTCCCACAGCCCCGCCATCGGCGTCTTGCTGATCTCGTCGATCTTCCCCAGCTGCGGCACGCGCTCGGCCAGGTTCTTGCGGATGGTGGCCTCGGGCGACTGGGCCAGGGCCGCGCCCGCCAGGCCGGCGGCGGCCAGCAAGGCCAGCAGGACGCGTTTGCTCGTGTTCATTCGTGTGATCCGTTCCAGAAAATCTTCAAAGCCGACCGGCCGCCTGCCGCGCGACCCAGGTCTTGAGCGGGCCGCTGTGCTCGAAGCCGCGCATACCCCAGTTGCGCAGCCAGCCGACGGGGCGGGCGTCCTGCGCGAACAGTTGCTGCAAGCCGTCGGTGGCCCATTGCATGGCCATGACCTGCGCCTTGCGCGCGCGTTCGTAGCGGCGCAACAGCTTCTCGTCGCCCAGCGGCCGCCAGTACTCGCGCGCATGCAGCACGCGGGCCAGCTCGTGCGCGTCCGCCAGGCCCAGGTTCAGGCCCTGGCCGGCCAGCGGGTGCACGGTGTGCGCGGCGTCGCCGGCCAGCACCCAGCCGGGTCCGCACCAGCGCGAGGCCTTGGACAGTTGCAGCGGCCAGCGCGTGCGCTCCGTGGTGAGCGTCATCGCGCCCAGGCTGCCGCGACAGCCCTCGGCCAGGCGCTGCTCGAAGGTGGGCGCATCCAGCGCCATCAGTTCCGAGGCGCGCTCCTGGCCCACGGACCAGACCAGCGCCACCTCGTGGCCCAGGGGCCCGGCCAGGGGCAGCAGGGCGAGGATGTCGCCGTCCATGAACCATTGCCGCGCGACCTGGTCGTGCGGCTTCTCGCAGCGAAGGCGCGCCGCGATGGCATGTTGCGCGTAGTGGCGCACCTCGTACTCCACGCCGAAGTCGGCGCGCGTGCGGCTGTCCTTGCCTTCGCAGACCACCGTGAGCGCCGCGGGGCGCGGCTCGGACAGCAGTTCCACGAAGGGCTGGAAGCGCAGGGCCTCGCCCAGGCGCTCGGTGAGGGCCGCGGCGCCGGCGATCCAGGCCAGGGCCTCGGCGTGCTGCTGCTCGGCGCGGAAATGGACCAGCCCGCCGTTGTCGCCATGCACGTCCATGCGCAGCACCGGCGTGGCATGCGCCTCGTCGGGCCAGGCGCGCAGCGACCCGAGCAGCTCGCGCGAGGCGGCGTTCATCGCGTAGGCGCGGATGTCCGCGGAAGGTGCGTCGGGGGACTGGACCAGGCCCACGCGGTGGCGGTCGCGGGCCAGCAGCAGGGCGAGCGTGCGGCCGACCACGCCGTCGCCACGGATACAGACGTCAAGGGGCGCAGCCATGGCGCATTGTAGGAGCCGGCACAATCCCGACGGCCCCAACGCCCGTGCTGAAGGAAAAGCATTACATGAGCCGTTCCCCCGTTGAAACCGCCGAGGTGCAAGCCCGCATCGCGCGCCTGTTCGTCTACCCGGTCAAGTCCTGCGCCGGCGTGGAAGTGAGTGAAGCCCTCCTGACCGACACCGGCCTGGACCTGGACCGCGCCTGGATGGTCGTGGACCGGGAGGGCGAGTTCGTGTCGCAACGCGAGCTGCCCCGCATGGCGCTGGTGAAGGTTCAGCTCAAGTCCTCCGAAGTGGTGCTGCGCGCGCCCGGCATGCTGGCGCTGCACCTGCAGGTGGACACGGTGGAGGAACCCACGCGCGTGCGGGTCTGGGACGACGAGGTGCCCGCCTACGACATGGGCGCGGTCGCGGCCCAGTGGTTCACCGACTTCCTCGGCCGGCCCTTGCGGCTGGTGCGCTTCGACCCCGAGCACCGGCGCCTGTCCAGCCTGCAATGGACCGGCGGCGCCGAGGCGCCCAACCAGTTCGCCGACGCCTTCCCGCTGCTCGTGGCCTCCGAGGCCTCGCTGCAGGAGCTCAATGCGCGCCTCGAAGCCGCTGGCCATGGCGCCATCGGCATCGAGCGCTTCCGGCCCAACATCGTGCTGTCCGGCCTGCAGGCGCAGGACGAGGACCGGCTGGGCGTGCTGCGGGTGGCGGCCGACGAGCCGGTCGAACTCGACCCCGTCAAGCCCTGCGCGCGCTGCAGCATTCCCGACGTGGACCCGGCCACGGCCGAGACCGGCACGGCGGTGGGCGACACCCTGCAGGCCTACCGCCGCAACGAGCGCCTGGGCGGCGCGGTGTGCTTCGGCATGAACGCCATCGTGCGTGCCGGCGCGGGGCAGGTGCTGCGCGTGGGGCAGGCTGTGGGAGCCGATTGGCGTTTTGACTGATCCCCGGCGCGCGCCGGGCGGCAGGGAAGGGGCGAGTGTTTCTCCCTCCCCCTCTGGGGGAGGGTGGGGGTGGGGGCTGCGCGCGCCGACGAGCCGCTTCTGGCGCAGCCCCCATCCCAGCCTTCCCCCAGAGGGGAAAGGGGCGAGAGAAACCCCGCGCTCAGCGCCGGCCGGGCGCGGCCGCTTCCGCGATCAGCCTTGGCAGGTTCTGCGCCGCCGTCGGTCCGAAGCGCTTCATCTGCTCCAGCGCTTCCGCCATCCGCGGGTCCTCGCGTTGCCAACCGATGCCGCCCAGCGGATTCAGCCGCGTCTGCCGCGCCCATTCAGCAACGCCCGGGCAGCTGGCACGGGCCTGCTGCGAACGCAGCATCGCGGCGAAGGCGCCCAGGTAATCGGCGGGCTCGTCCCAGTAGTGGATGGGCGGGAACAGCCGGTTCTTCTCGTCAACGTCATCCAGCAGCGATTCGACCACGCCAATCAAGGCGAACTGGAAGCATGCGAAGCCCCAGAAGCCGGGCTGCACGGTGACCCGGTCCGCCTCGAACACCGGACGCAGCGGCGGGCGGGCCAGGCCCTCGGCGGCGCAGTGGAGGTAGAGCGTGTCCGCCTCGGCCGCGATGCTGTGCGCGTCGAACACCACGCGGTCGCGTTCGACGCGCTGCACATGCCCCAGGCGCACCACGTCCGTGATCCGTCGCAGCAGGGCCAGCTCGGCCTCGCTCAGCACGGCCCCGCGCATCATCTGCGGCTCCACGGCGGTGTCGACCCGCAGCAGCAGCCCCTGGGCCTCCAGGCGCTCGAAGACCTCGTGCGGCGCCGCCGCCTGGGCCATCGCCTCCAGCTGCATGGCTATGCCGCGGCAGAACTCGGGCAGCAGCGTGCCGGGCTGGTGGAAGCGCCGGTTCAGCCACCAGCTCTCACGCGGCTTGATCCAGCGGATCGCCTCGGGCGCCACGCCGTTCGACAGCAGCCACACGCAGGTGTCCAGGGCCGTCTTGCCCGCGCCCACGACGGCGAAGCGACGCGCTGCGCCCGCCTCGAGCCGCGCCACCTCGCCGGCGGGCACGCAGCGCACGCCCTCGCCGAGCGCGAAGGGCGGCGCGCTCGTGGCCGGCATGCGCCCTTCCAGGTAGCTCGTGTCCACCAGCTTGCGGCGCACGCGCACTTCATGGGTCTGGCCCGTGAGCCGCGAAGTGAGGCGGTGCAGGCCCTGCTCGCCGCCTTGCCAGTCGCACAGCGGCAAATGCTGCACGCGCCCCGTGGGCAGGAAGTGCTGCTGCATGACGCGGGCGTAGTAGGCCCGCAGCTCGTCGGCGCCGGCCAGTTCATAGAAGCCTTCGTTCAGGCCGGAGCGGTCGATCTCCTCCTGGCCCAGCGGCACCGAGGCCACGCCGTAGAAGGTGGAGGGCTGGTGCAGCCGCACGAAGGGGTAGGCGTCGTGCCAGTGCCCGCCCGGGGCATGCCGCCGGTCCGCCATGAGCACGCGCGCCGCCGGTGCATGCGTGAGCAGCGCGTCCGTGAAGGCCATGCCCGCGGCGCCGGTGCCGATGACGAGGTAGTCGCATTCGAGGGGCTGGCTCATGGGGCACTCCTGGCGCGTCGAGAAAGCGCGAGAGGCCCATTGGACGGGCATTGCGGTGCGCGGTAAAGGGCTGCGTGCGCCGGCCGCCCCTTGACGGGCGGCCCCCGTCCCAGCCTGCCCGGCCACCGGCTGAGCCGCGTGCGCATACTCGGCGCATGCCTGAGTTCCAGATCATCGGCGCCCGCGACGTCGAACCCGCCTCGCTGCATGCGGCCTTCACCGCCGCCTTCGCCGACTATCTGATCGGCCCCTTCGAGACCTCGCTCGACCAATGGCCGCAGTTCCTGGCGCGCCAGTGCATCGACCTGGACCTCAGTCGCGTGGCCCTGCAGCAGGGCCGCCCCCTCGCGTTCTGCCTGAGTGCCCCGCGAACCGACCTGGGCCGCTGGCGCCTGGGCACCATGGGGGCGCTGCCGGCGGCCCGTGGCAGCGGCGCCGCGCCCGCCCTGCTGGACGACTGGCTCGCGCGCGCCCGCGACGCGGGCATGGACGCGGTGGAGCTCGAATGCTTCGCGCAGAACACGCGGGCGCTGCGGCTCTACCAGGGGCGGGGCTTCGAGGTGATTGACGAACTGCACGGTTACGCGGGCCGCTTGACGACCGCGGCGGCCACGGCGCCGGACGCAGTGGCGCTGCCGCAGGCCTATGCCTGGCTCGACGCCCAGGCGGCGCAGCTGCCGCTGCAGGTGAGCCCGCCGTCCCTGCGCGCGCTGCCGGTGCGCCTGCAGGCCTGGCGCGGACCGCAGGCGCAGCTCGTGTTCTCCGAAGGGCCCGGTCCGCGGATCACCGTGCACAGCCTGGTCGATGTCGGGCGGGAGCAAGGCGGTGCCCGCGATCTTGTCGCGTCCTTGCAGGCGCGCTATGCGGACCACGAGCTCCACGTGCCGCCGCTGCAGCGGCCCGGCCTGGGAGGCGCTGCGCTGCTGCAGCTCGGCCTGAAGCGCCTGCCGCTGCACCAGCTGTGGATGCGACGCACGCTCTGAGCGCCGCGCGCAGGCTCAGGCAAGGGCGTCGGCCGGGGCTGCCCCGCGCCCGTTCGCGCTCTTTTCCTCCAGCAGCTTCACCAGCGCCACGAGCATGCGGTTGGCCGGCGTCGGCACGCCCAGCGCGGCGCCGCGCCGGACGACGTAGCCGTTGAGATGGTCGATCTCGGTGCGGCGGCCGCGGGCCAGGTCCTGCGCCATGGACGAGGACTGGCCCAGCTGCCGACCGGTGCGTTGCAGCGCGTCCCAGGGGTCTGCCGTGAGCTGCACGCCGGCCGCCTCGGCCACGGCGAGGCACTCGCGCGTCAGGTCGGCCATCACGTCGCGGACGCCTTCGCCCTGCAGCAGCGGGCCATAGGGCAGCTGCGGTATGGCCGAGAGCGCGTTGAAGGCGCAGTTGACGATCAGCTTGTCCCACTGCGCGCCGCTCAGGTTGGGGGTGGTGCGCACGGGGATGCCGGCGCCCCGCAGGCGCGCGGCGAGTGCTTCGTCGCGCGGGTCCTCGGCGATCACGAGCTCGCCCCGGCCGCGGTGGCGGATGCAGCCGGGTGCCACCACCTCGACCGCCACGTACACCACCGCGGGAACCACGCGCTGCGGCAGCAGCGCCTGCAGCGTGGGTGCGTTCTCGATGCCGTTCTGCAGGCTCAGCACGAGGGCATCGGGCGCCAGGTGCGGGCGCAGCTCGGCCGCCGTGGCGGCCGTGTCCGTGGACTTGACGCAGCACAGCACGAGCTGCGCCCCGGCGACCGCCGATGCCTGCGTGTCGGCGCGCAGCTGCACGTGCTCGCGGAAGTCCACGGCATCGAGCAGCAGTCCATGCTGGCGGATGGCCTGGACATGCGCGGCGCGGGCGACCAGCGTGACCTCATGCCCGGCGCGCGCCAGCATCGCGCCGAAGTAGCTGCCGACGGCGCCGGCGCCCAGGACCGCGACATGCATGGTCTGGCGGCCTTCCAGTGGAGGTCAGTTGTCCTTGATGCCCGCGTCGCGGATCACCTTGCGGTACTTGTCGTACTCGCTTCGGATGAAGGACGCGAACTCGGCGCGCGGCTCGGCCGAGACGGTCATTCCCGCCTTTTCGATGTTGGCGCGGATGGCGGGCGTGGAGAAGATGTCCACGCTCTCCCGGTGCAGCCGGTCGAGCACGGCGGACGGGGTCCCGGCGGGGGCGAAGAGGCCGACCCACACCGGGAAGTCGTACTTCTCCTGTCCCGGCGTTTCCGCCAGCGACGGCACATCGGGCGCGACCGGCAGGCGCTCCTTGGTCGTCAGGGCGATGGCGTTGAGCTTGCCGGCCTGCACGTGCGGCATGGCCGGCGGAAAGCCCGCGAACATCATGGGCACCTGGTTGCTCAGGACGTCGGTCAGCGCCGGCATCACGCCCTTGTAGGGGATGTGCCGCAGCTCGATGCCTGCGCTGCGGGTGAACATCTCCATGGCCAGGTGCTGCACGGAACCGTTGCCGCCGGTGGCATAGGTGTACTGGTTCGGGCTCTTGCGGGCCAGCTCCACGATCTCGCGCGCGCTCCTGGCCGGAAAGGACGGGTTGGTCACGAGGATGAAGGGAAAGCGCACGGCCATCGCGACCGGCTCCAGGTCCTTCTCCGGCCGGTAGGCCATCTTGTCGTGCATGTGCGGGGTGAACACGATCTCCGCCATCGCGCCCATGAGCAGCGTGTGGCCGTCGGCGGCCGCCTTGGCCACGTGGTTGGCACCGATCATTCCCGAGGCCCCGACGCGGTTCTCCACCGTGACCGGCTGGCCCACGCGCTTGGACAGCTCGGTCGCCAGCACGCGGGCCATCTGGTCGGCGACCCCGCCGGCCGGATAGGCCGCGACGATGGTGATCGGCTTGCTGGGCCAGGCCTGGGCCTGCACCGCGTGGGGCAGGAGCGCGGTGGCGGCGGCCGCGCCGAAAGCGAGGACGGCCAGTCGGCGACGATGCGTCATGGAGACTCCTGGTGGACGCATGAAGATGCATGCATGCACCGATGCTAGGCAGGCGAGGCGTCGTGCGCGTCAGAGTCTGGGCAAGGCGGGCTTGCCATGTGGCGTAGGCCACGCGCGTGCCTCGCGAACGCAGGCAGGCCCATGGGACGGGTGTCCGAGTGCGCGGCAAGGCCCGGCGCCGATACCATGCACGTTGGCGTGCAGGAGCAAGGGCATGAAGCGCATTGGCAGATCGATCCTCCAGGTGGCCGCCGGCGCGGCGCTGCTCCTCCTCGTGCCCTGGGCGGCCATGCAGCTCAGCGACGAGGTGCGCTGGGGGCCGGGCGACTTCGTGCTGGCCTGGGGGCTGCTGTTCGCGGCCGGGTGCGGGGTCGTGCTCGCCGCGGCGGGCATCGAGCGGCCGGCGGTGCGGTCCGGTGTGGTGGCGGGGATCGTCCTGCTCGCGGCCGTGGTGTGGGCAGAGCTGGCCGTCGGGCTGTTCCACTGAAGCGAGCCCTCTAGAATCCGGCGCTTCGTCCTCGAATCCAGAGCAGTCCTTCCCATGATCCGTCTCCTGTCCATCGCCATGCTCCTCGTCGTGCTGGCGGCACCGCTCACGGCCCGCGCCGAGTTCACCCGACATGCGCTCACCCTGGCCATGGTCCAGAAGCACCAGGCGGCCACCCGCGAGCTGGAAAAGACCGTGGCGAAGAAGGACGAGGACGAAGACGACGAGAAGGACGGAATGACCGTGGACGAGCTGGCGCGCGAGCTCGACGCCACGCCCGGCGTCAAGCCGGTGCTGGCGCGGCACGGCCTGACCAGCCGCAGCTATGCGCTCACCACCTTGGCGCTTTTCGAAGCGGGCTTCCACCTGATGATGGAGCCCTCGATGAGCGGCAAGGCCGGACAGGCGCTGGCCTCGTATCCGCCCGAGATGCGCGCCAACATCGAGCTGCTGCGCAAGAACCCGCAGTTGCTCGGCCGGTAGCGCGGCCGCGCGCCGTCGGTCGCACGCACGCACGCGCATGCCACACCCGGCCGCCCCCGAGGTCCTGCTGCTGTCGCCCGGCGACGCGGCGCTGATGGAAGCGCTGCTGGATGTCTTCGGCGAGGCCTTCGAGGACACCAGGACCTATGGCGCCCATCGTCCCTCGCGGGCCTACCTCCAGGAGCTGCTGGCCGGCGATGCCTTCATCGCCGTGGTTGCGCGCAAGGCCGGCGAGGTGGTCGGCGGCCTTGCAGCCTACGAGCTGAAGAAGTTCGAGCAGGAACGCAGTGAGATCTACATCTACGACCTGGCCGTGTCGCAGGCGCATCGGCGCGAAGGCATCGCGACGGCCCTGATCCGCGAGTTGCAGCACGTGGCAGCGCGTCGCGGTGCGTGGGTGATCTTCGTGCAGGCGGATCCGCCCGATGCACCGGCCGTGGCGCTCTACGACAAGCTGGGGCAGCGCGAGGACGTGCTGCATTTCGACATTCCGGTGCCACGCGCCTGACGCGCGCCTCCTGCCTCGTCAGGCGGGCGTGCGGCTTCCTGGCGCCCAGTGCGCCAGCGCGCTCCACAGCTTGCCCGCATCCACCGGCTTGCTCAGGAAGTCGCTCGCCCCCGCGGCCCAGCAGTCTGCGCGGTCCTTCTCCAGCACGTTGCCGGTGAGCGCGATCACCGGCAGGGCCGCCCAGCGCGCGTCGGCGCGGATGCGGCGCGTGGCCTCCAGGCCGTCCATCACCGGCATCTGGATGTCCATGAGCACGAGGTCGCATCCGGCGGGGTCGGCCTGCAGCGCGGCCAGGGCTTCGGCGCCGTGGGCGGCCGCGCGGACCCGCACCTGCGCCAGTTCCAGCAGCTGCGTGAGCACCTCGCGTGCGAGCAGGTCGTCCTCCACCACCAGCACCCGCAGGCCGGCGATGGCCTCGGGCGGTCCGTCGAACTCGGCCACCTCGGCGCCGGCGGCCGCGGCCAGGCGCAGCCGCGCGGTGAACCAGAGCGCCGTCCCCTCGCCGGCTTCGCTGTCGATGCCGAGTTCGCCCCCCATGAGCGCCGCGAGCTGGCCGCACAGCGCCAGGCCGAAGCCCACGTCGCGCTGCGGCGGCAGGGCCCCCGGTCCGGGCCCTTGCAGCAGGCGGGCGATCTCCCGGGCCGGCAGCAGCACGCCGGCGCGGCGCAGCTCGAACACCAGCAGCAGGTCGTCCGCGCTGCGGCTGGCCATGCGCACGCCGAGCTCCACCCGGTCATCCTCGCCCGCGAGCTGCGCCATGAGCGCGGCGCCGTTCAGGAGCATCTGGCCCAGCCGTGCGGCGTCGCCCACCAGGGACTTCGGCAGCTCCGGGGCGACCTGCACGAACAGGTCCAGGCCGTGCGAGCGGCACATCTGCCGGATCACGTCCACGGAGGCCTCCAGGGACGGGCGCAGCTTGAAGTCGGCCTGGTGCAGCTGGAGCGTGCCGGCCTGCGCATGGGTGAAGTCGAGCACGTCCTCCATCAGCATGGCCAGGTGGCTGCTGGCCCGCTGGATCTTCTGCAGGTGCTCGCGCGTGGCGGGCGGCATGTCGTCGTTGAGCGCCAGCTGCGCGAGGCCGACGATGGCATTGAGGGGCGTGCGGATCTCGTGACTCATGCTGGCCGCGAAATGCGTGAGCGACAGCGCAGGCGGCTGCTGGGGGCGCTGCGCGGTCTGCGGCGCCAGCGCCGGCTGCGGCGCGTGGAGCGGGCTCGCGCAAATGGGTGCCTTGGAATTATTCTTCACCCTGCGCATGTTGCCAGACGACCTCATTGCAGCTCAATGGAAAGCTGCTTCTGAAGCATTCTTGACTAGCGCGACCGGAGAACTTGTTCTCGCGGCGGGCGCAAAGGAAAGGGCCGGTCGGGCGCGGTGCTATCATTCGCGCCCTGTTCGCCCCCCAGTCATGGGCGCGGCGCGGGTTCTTAGCTCAGTTGGTAGAGCAGCGGACTCTTAATCCGTAGGTCGTAGGTTCGAATCCTACAGGACCCACCACTCTTAAGCGCGCCAGCGTTAGTGCTGGCGCTCTCATTTCTGCAGCAGCTGGCGAGTGGCCGGCCTGCTAATGAGACGGTTTATGTGACGCGTCACATATCCAGTGCGCAGTCGCTAGGCAGAGCCGCAAGGCCCCTCTGTCGTCCTCCCCTGGTTCCGCATCGCCTCGATGCTGTCCGCACTACTGGGACAAGCCTCTGCTAGGCCGTCCTGTCGCTCAATCGTCCGAATCTCGACGCCTGCTACCAACAGGACGGTAGACACGTCGCGGATTGGCTTGAGCAGGAACCTGGCCGTGCTGGCGCAGTAGTGCTCGATACGGTTCAACGGTTCAAGGGTCTGGAGTCGCCGGTTGTCATCCTCTGGGGCATCGATGGGGTGGCAGCGCAAGGGCGCCAGGAGTTGCTTTACGTCGGGATGAGTCGAGCTAAATCGATCTTGCTTGTGGTCGGGTCCGCAGTGACTTGCGCCTTGGTCGGCGAGACTTCCGCGAAGCCGCGCTGACTGGTTGCAATTAAAGCGGCTCGCTCCTGCCCGCCCCGTCAATCAGGGAGCCAGTGGACATTGCCGCGACGCCGTTCGCTCCCCGAGCGGGGCAGGCACGTCCCTAATCGCGCGGCATCTGGTTCTGGCCGGAAGCAGACAGGAGTGTCTTCAGGAGGAGGCGTTCAGGATGTCTCGGTGAAGCTGCCAACCGTCTGACCCGCGCTTCCAGATGACGATGTACTTGCCCCGACCCTTCACAGATCCGTCGTCGCCCATGGCCTCGGAGGAGCCGCGCTCCCAAGCCGAGTCCCCGGTTCCCTCGATCTCGATGGAGGTCAGCCTGATTTCGCGAATACCTCTTGCTTCAAACGAAGCGAAAAACGCGCGAGCACCGGCTGCGCCCTCAAGCGGCTCGCGCCCCGGCAACAGAAGCAGCGCATCAGGACTGTAAAGCCGGACGAAGCTTTCCTCGTCGCGCATTCGCACAGCCGACATGAACCGCTCGTTTACGGACTCGATCTCAGAACGAAGTGAGCTCATCTAAGCCTCCCATCCGGTAGCTCTTAGGAAGTCTACGCCGCGGCCAGGAGAAAGGGGTGGGCCAACTGCATTGGTCTGGACGAAAAGACGTAGCACCAAGCGGATAAGCACGTCTGCCTCTGACCGGAAGCAGACGTGCTTATCCGCTGGCCGCCGCCGTCCGAGATAACTCGGCATGGAGCCGCGTGTGATCTGTAGCCGTTTGCAGCTGTCCTGGTGCGGAGTACGCTCCAGCTTATGAACCTACGGAAGCAGCGCAAGCGCCGGCCGGTGCGGATCTTGGTGGGTAGCGTGGGCTGGTGGCGTGACAAGCACCAACGAGCACGCCGCCAAGTAGCGGCCGGGATTGACGGTGCGTGGTTTAAGGACGGGAACACTGCCTGCATGCGGCTTATCAACTCGCCGTACTAGCCACCCAAAGGCCTGACCCGGCTAGCAGCTCACATGTCTCATATCCAGTGACTCTTCGGGCTCCTTCCCCACGCAACGACCCAAGACTTTGGCCGTTTTATATGAGACGGGCAGCCGAGAGAAACCATTGGCTGACAGTCACTTAGCTGCGTTCCCAGCTGCGGCCTCTTAATCCGTAGGTCGTAGGTTCGAATCCTACAGGACCCACCATCTTTTCTAGCGTCAACGAAGGCTCGGCTGCTACTACAACGGTAGCAGGCTGTCACAACAGTTGATCGCGTGGACGGTTTGTGGACAGAGTCGGAGGGGCTGAGACTGGCTTTGGCCATCTCCTGGACGCAACAGGGGGTATGGGCTTTTACCTACTCCCTGTCGCTTGATCCATGTACGGCAGGACCCGGTTCTCACAGAGTTGACGGTGAGGCTGGCTGACTCTCGCCTTAGTCGCGATGACTTCGCGTGGGCGCTCGGCCTCTTGGCCGGGCTGGTCGACTACTACCCGCCAGAGATCAGGCCATGACAGCGTGGTCAAGGTTCGTTCTTGTTCCGTCCTGAGCCAGCCTGTATTACCAATGCCTTTTCGGAATGAAGAAAGCTTTCCCGCTCTTCTTTGCTCGCTGGAATTGGCTGCCGATCGGCGCTAAGCACGCAGAAGCGGGGAACGTCGGACATACAAGTCAGTATGCCATCGGGAACTGTACAGTTGCGTGACCATGAACGCTGCTCTCGGACTCCTGCTGCTGCTCCCGGCCGTCGCCGCGCACAGCGCCTCGATCTACCTGTGCAGGTCATATGGCGGCGGCACCTTCTGGGCGCAGGCCCACTGCAGTCAGCACAACGCGCTCATCGAATCCATCGTGAGCGTGCCGGACGGGATGCCCTGGGCGCAGCAGGTAGAACTTGCCGAGCAGCAGCGGCGCCCGCGGCAGGTAGCGCCGCAACCGGCCGCGTGGAGCACACGCACACGCAGACGAACGCTCACATCGCGCGCCAGACGGAATGCGCCACGCTCGACGCGCAAGTCGCGCAGCTCGATAGCCTGGCGCGGCAGCCACTCCCGGGACAGATGCACGATCGCATCCGGCACGACCGCAAGGCCGCGCGGGATCGGCAGTTCGCGCCGCGGTGTCAGTAGGGAGGGCCTTCCCTCTCAGCGCCGCTACCCGCGGCACCGTAGCGATTGAAAGTGGCTCCGACACGGAAGAGCGTTAACGCGACGCCAAACCAGATGTCGCCCGCGCGCGACAACAGACGGCTTTGCCAAGTTCTGCCACGCGAGCCCCCCTGCAGGTTGGTGAGCCAAACTGATGAGTTGGCCACATACTGTGCCGGGAGCTGGATGCCAGCAGGTCCCAACTTGGCCTGCTCCGTTCCCCTTCGGCCCGCTTCGGCGGGCCTTTTTTCGTCCGATGGCCGAGGTTTGTGACCTCAAAGTCGTCTTCGGTGTCCTAAAGGGCTTACGGTCGTTGGCCTACGCAGGGCAGAGTAGACCGTGAGCATCCTGCGTCCGGGAGGTGCGAACTTTGGAACCGGTCAACTCGACACTGCGCGTGCTGGTTGTGGACGACAACGTCGATGCAGCGGAGATGGTAGCTAGCCTGCTGAGCATGCTTGGCTACGAAACGTCAGCAGCCTACGACGGGGAATCCGCGGTGAGTACCTGGTCGGCGGGCCGGCACGACGCCGTGATCCTCGACTTGGGTATGCCAGGGATGAATGGCTATGAGGCAGCGAAGAGAATTCGGGCGCAGTGCAAGTCGTGTTTGCTGATCGCACTGTCGGCGTGGGCGCAACCAGCGGACGTTGCCCGCGGCAAGCAGGCTGGCTTCGACCACCACATCGCCAAACCAGCTTCCGTAGATCAGCTCCTTGAAGCCCTTGACCGCCGCCTGCGGGCACCGGCAGACGCGCAGTGACGCCAACGGCGGCTACGCAGCAGCGGGCGCGGTCGTATGGCTGCGGCAATCGCGAAGCGCCTGCAGCACGCGGGCGAACTCGACTGGTTTGACGAGGTACTCGTCGAAGCCCACGCGCATTGCCTCTGCACGTTGCTCGTTCCCAGCCCACCCGGTGATGGCGACGATGCAGGTGTGCCCCTTCACATGTTCCTCCCGCAAGCGCCTGCACACCTCGAACCCGTCCATGTCCGGCAGGCTGATGTCGAGGAGCACCACGTCCGGCTTCGTGCGCTTTGCGACCTCGATTGCTTCACGCCCTGAGTACGCGGTCACGGCCGTGTGCCCATCAGCTTCGATCAGGATGGTGAGCATCTCGACCGCATCAACGTTGTCGTCCACGACGAGGACAACATGCGATTCAATCTGCAGGCGCGGGCTCTGGCTCATCAGCTATAAGTTTCAATCTGACGGCACTGTAGGACAGAGGTGACCGAACAGTCTGCTTTTCCTGAATGTCCCCCTGGGCAGCAGGGGCTGGCTTCACGGTCAGGGGATGTTGCTGCGCCTCTTGAGCATTCCGATGAACACATCGACGATGGCGTCTCTGCTCAGCCGGTACTCGGGGGGGGTGCGGGGCTGGCGAGCTCTCGTCCTCTATGCGCTCGTGGAGCCGGAGAGTCGAGAAGGGCCGCCGCTGCGTGTGCTGCCGCGGCTTGCGGCATCGCCGTGATGACATCAGGGCCTGGCTCTTCGAGGAGGTCGTCGCCAAGCGCAAGGCCTGGCGTGTGTGCAGCGACCACTGGCTGAAGGTTACCAGCCGAGGTGGTCGGGGCGCGAGTAGGCGCGAGCAAGAGCGGCTAGGTGCCCCAACCAGTCATGCTCAAATCGACCCTTTCTTGAAGAGGGCGAGCCGATGGGCATGATGGAAATGGGCGCGGGGATGATTCTGGGAGGGATCATTCTCCAGGTCCTCGCATTCGCGGTGTTCATGTGGGTTCTGTATCTGGTGATCCGTTCCGGAGTCCGGGACGGGATCAACCAGTCGAAGCAGCTTGGGCAGCAGCCAGCAGACCGGCCGCGAGCGCGGAGCGAGCCGACCTTCTGACCCCCCGCTCAGCGGGAGATGCATGCGCGAGCGCACGCCCGCGTAGCCTCAGAGACAGGGCAATCCTCCCCTGCGCCATGAGCGATTCATCTGATGGCGCCGACCTGCCCGCGAAGATCACACTGTCGCTGCGTGTAGGGGAGTCGCCAAGTGGATAAGGCTCCGGGAGTGATCCGGCATGCGAGGGTTCGAGTCCTTCCTCCCCTGCCAGGAAGTCGTCCGTCCAAATTGCTCAGACGGCGGACGTCGGGGAAACCGCCCCCCTGTCGGCGGTGACAGCCGGGAAAGACCGGCGCCTCTCAGCGCCTCAGGTGCACGTACGGCGCGACGGCCCGGGCGACCTCGCCTTGAGACGCGGCATCGACCTGCGCATCGTAGAACTCGATCAGCACCTCGAACGCGGCGACTTCAAGCTTTCCGACTTTCCCCCGGGCGGCAGCAATGGCCTTCAGCGCGCGCCGAGCTGCGGCGCATACCGGCAGTGCCTCCGTTCCGACTCCGACCCTGGCAAGGCTTTCTGACGTGCCCACGATGGCCTCCAGCACCTGGATGCCGTGGCGGTCTATCCTTCCTGCGCGCACCTCTCTGAGCGTCATCAGGTTGGCGGTCTTGATCGTGGTCAGATCGGGCGGCTGGGCGGCAACGACGGCGGCCCGCACGGGGTTGGCCAGCGGGTTCCAGGCCCTGCGCCGGGTTCGTTTCTTCATTGCGGCATCTGCTGCCCGTTGTCGAAGAATCGGTGCACATCGTCGGCATCGAACACCGCCTGGCCCGTGTTCAGGCGATAGCAGCGCAGGCGGTGCCCCATGATCTCCAGCACGCCGGAGTGGGTCGCGTAGGGCAGGTTCTCGGCGCTCGGCTGCTGACCCGTTTCCCGCCAGTCCACCTGCCGCATCATCAGTTCCATCGGTGTGGCCATCAGGCGATCTCCCTCACATCGGGCATGCCGTCGATGTCCCAGCGGCCCACGATGCCGGTGAACTTGTTGATGGCCTTGATCAGCGCCTGCGCGTGCACCTGGTTCTCCTCGACGCCTCGTTCGTAGAGGTCGCGGCTCGCCTTCAGTTCGGCCACGATGTCGTCCGCGCCAGTCGGTTGGCCGATCTGGTTGGAGACGACCGTGAGCGTCTCCGCAAGGCTTTGGGCGAGGCGGGCCTGCACCCGGTCCACCTCGTCGCGCGAGCGGGCTGTTCCGAGGCTGGCCTGCTCGATGGCCCGGCTCAGGTCCGGCAGCCGCTCCAGCGCGTTCGGGTCCAGCGCGCGGGCCTGCGCCGTGTTGATGGCGAACTGCGCCTGCAGCGTGCCGATGTCCTGGCTCGCGGTGCGCTGGCCGGTCAGGCGACGAATCTCCTCGGAGACGCTGGTGATGGCCCCCTCGAAGATGCCGTAGAGGCGCTCCTGCAGACTGCGCTCGGCGTCCTGCATGGATCGGGCCTGATCGGCGGCCAGTTGCGCCGCGGTACGCAGGTCTTCCTGGCGATAAATCTGCTCCAGCAGCGCCTGGTTCGTGGAGTCGATGGCGGCGCGCTCGCGCTCGCGGATGCGCGCCAGCTTTTCCGCGTCCGAGCCGATCAGGTCCAGCAGGCGATCATCCAGGCCTGCGCGCTCGTTGGCGATCCGCTCGGCCTCCTCCGCGTACCGGCGCAGGTCTTCCTGCGCGTACACCTGGGCGAGCAGAGCCCGGTTCGTCTCATCGATGGCCGCCCACTCCCGACCACGGGCGCGCGTGAGCTTGTCCGCCTCGCTGGCCGTGAGGTCGAACAGGCGGTCCTCCAGGCTTTGCCGCTCCGTCAGCGCCTTGTTGATCCGCTGAAAGGCGGCAAGCGGTCAACGCTTCTGGTCGTGTGACACCACTGGAGGCCAACGCACCCATCAAAGCGCGCCGATCAGCTCGCGGGGCGCAAATCCATCGCTTCCACGACTCGATCAAACGGGATGGCCGCCTTTTCGTTGAGGCGCTTGACGTCTTCCGCGCTGCTGCCCTCGAACAGGCACATGCACTGGCCGCTGTCCGGCACGAAGGTGCTGCGCACGTAACGGACCGGGGTACCCTGGGCAGACATCTCGCCTGCTGTCTGGATGGCTCGCTGCTGGGCAGCCGAGAGCTGGTCCATCGAAATGCCAGGGAGGCTGCGCTCCACCAGATAGGTCTGCATGGTCGATCTCCTTGCCCGAAGGCGGTGTTCAGAGGGGCGGCGTCAATGCGCAAAGATGGCGTGCACGGCAGTGTTGCAACCCGGGTCGGACCCGCGCAATGGTCAATGCGACCGGCCTGACCGGGACAAAACGACTATCGATCGACAGGCCTGCGCCTCAAGCGCACCTGCATCCTTGCTCGATGACGGCCGGCGCCCAAGATCGACCACAATGATTCCGAGTACCCGGTCCAGCCGCTGAGCCAGCCTTTGCGAAGGATTCAGATGCGCGATGAACCCGATCCACGAGTTGCCTTGGTCGAGCGCTTCTTCCAGGGCACCGGGAGCAGCTACGACTTCATGGTCAATGCCTCGACCTTCGGCATCGACCGGCTGTGGAAGCGGCGCATCGTCAGCCTGCTTCCCACCGACTCGCGCCGTGTGGCGGATCTGGCCTGCGGCACCGGCATATTGACCCTGGCGATCGCTCGCCATCTGCCCCGGTGTCATGTGGTCGGGGTGGAACTGCGTGACGAGTACCTCTCGATCGCCCGGGCGAAGCTCGGACGATCGGGCCTTCGGAATGTCGAGCTGGTGCTGAGCAGGGCCGAGGACTACCTTGGCACCGAGCCGTTCGACTGCATCGCCTCGTCCTATCTCGCGAAGTACGCCGACCTGCCGCGGCTGGTGGACAAAGCCTGGCAGATGCTCACGCCCGGCGGGCTGCTCCTGATGCACGACTTCACGTATCCACCCAAGCCGCACCTCGTCCGGACATGGCGCGTTTACTTCTACCTCCTGCAGCGCATGGGCCGGGTGTTCCCGGCCTGGCGCGAGATCTACCACGGGCTGCCCGAACTCATCGAGCACACGCGCTGGCTGGAGGAACTGCCGGCCGCCCTGCAGGCGCATGGCTTCACCGACATCCACCGCGAAGACTTGACCCTGTACGGATCGGCCATCGTCACGGCGCGGCGGCCGGCGTAGCGCGGGCGATCTCGCGCGGTGCGGCCCTCAGCAAGCCGGCGTGCTTGCCGCTTCCCAGGAGATCGGCGGTCGCGATCGCCCGCTGCAGCCGGTGTTCGGCCGCCGCCAGCATGCGTTCGCGCAGGACGGCGCGCAGGCGCTCCAGCGCTGGCGGCCCTGGCGCGTCGAAGCGGCGCATCGGGAGGAGGTCGGCGCAGAAGTGCGACATGGCCGGGCTAAGCAGCGGCAGCTGCGCGGCATCAGGTGGGGCATCGAGCAAGTCGTGCACGTCGTCGAGGATCTGGTAGGCCTCTCCGATCAGGACGCCGTATTCGAAGGCGCGCTCTGCCGACGCCGCCGAAGCCGCTGCAGCGAGCGCTCCCAGTTGGGCGGCAGCACCGAAGAGCACGCCGGTCTTCAACGCGATCACCCGTGGGTAGAGATCGGCGGCAACGGTGCCCGCCTCCAGCGCGGGCCCGGAAGATGCAAGCGGCTCCTGGTACGCACCGGCGGCCATGGTCGCGATGGCGGTGGCCAGGACCACGCCGTCATGGGGGCCCAACTCGGCCATGCGGCGCAGCGCCGTGGCGAAGATGACGTCACCCAGCAGAATCGCCCGCCGGGGACCCTGCTCCGTCCACAGGGCCGGTCCATTGCGACGCGTCGCATCCCCATCGACGACATCGTCGTGGATCAATGAGGCTGCCTGGACGCATTCGATGGCCATGGCGCGGGGGATGGCTGCGGCCGCCGCGCCGCCCAGTGCTTCGTTCAGGAGGACGACGAGGCCTCCGCGCAGGCGCTTGCCGCCGTGGAGCACGTCCCGGACGGCGTCCCTGTGCGCGGCAGGGAGGTCCTCGAAGAACTGCGGGACACAGCGATCGAGGTCGTGGTCCAACCGCTTCCTGAGGGCCTGCCAGTGGCTGGCGAAGGCGGCCTGGTCCGGTGGATCGATGCCTTGGCTCATGCCGTCCAGCGCCATGCAGCCAAACCCAGTCCCAGGAGGATCACTGCGCAGCTCACGAACCGGAGGATCGCCTCCAGCTGCTGCATCTGGACACGGTCGCTCCCGGATGCAGAGCCGCCCGCCGTGGATCGCTTGAGGGCCTTGTAGGGCCGCGAGGCCGTGATTTCGACGAGGCTCAGCGCGCCGGCCGCAGCGGCGACGAGCAGGGCCGCGAAGCTGATGCTGTTGGTCTGCAGGACATAGCCCGCCAGCACCGGCAGCGCGCCCCAGGACAGCGCGAACCAGCCATCGGTGTGGAAGCGCCCCTCGAACCACTCGAGGTTGTAGGCCAGCAGGAAGAAGCCCTCCAGGATCGCGATCCACCAGAGCAGAGGGGCCGGCCCAAGCAGGTACGGCAGGCCGATGGCGTAGGCGGTGGCAATGGACACGAGCGCGAGCAGCCGCAGCTGCCGCTTGGAGAAGACGTCACCCCATGGCTTGATCGCGCGGCTGCCCAGTGCGTCGAGCGCGTGGGCCCCGATTCCCAATGCGAGGAAATAGATGCCCGCAAGCGCTGCCACCCGATCCCAATGGACAAGCTCGGCCAGCATGGCGCCGATGACGGTGAACGCGAGGACCATCCCCGTGTAGGGAAGGAAAAGCAGTCCCACGGCGGCGCGAAACCGCGGCGATCCAACCCTGGGGACGAACCATTCATTCAGCCTCATGCGGGGCTCCCGGAGTGCGCATCCCCGACAAGTCGTGGAGCCGCCTTCATTGTCTTCCAGCTTGCGGTCCCCAGGCCGTGACCTGCCGTCCGGCCGCCCTGTCCACTGTCCCTAGCGCTTCGGCCGGTTCTTCTGGATGATGGCCACCAGGATGAGCCCATAGGCGATCACGCGCAGCGAGTAGATCATGGGATCCAGTTCGTTCGAATTGGCCAGGAGCCCCAGCGTCAGCCGGTTGCCCGCCTCGATCCAGAAGGACAGTGCGAAGAAGAGGAAGAAGCGGTCGCCGGAACGCCGCCAGAACCTGAAGAAGAACAGGCCGACGAGGAGCGAGCCCAGGGCGATGGCGCCGATCAGTATCTGGTTCATGTCTTCACTCCTCGTCCCAGATCAGCCCGAACAGCAGCAGCGTCACCGCCGTGAGCGCCATGACCAGACGCCAGCTGCTCAGGTCGGCCGTCGGAAACAACAGCTTGTCGGCCACGAGCAGGAAGTTGTTGACCGTCATCGCGCCGAAGCACATGGCGCTCCAGAACAGCAGCCGCGCCCGGCTGGCGCGCCAGCCGCGAAAGAGGAACAGGAAGCACGCCAGCGAAGTCAGGGCGCACAGAAAGTAAATGGTTGCCGCCATTAGGAGTCCTTGCGCCAGCGGAATGCGTCCGCGAACTGTTGCGCCCGCTTGTCACCTTTTCCGTGGATCAACGTGGCCACCGTGACCACGTCGGCGGCGTAGTGGGCAGCCAGCCGGTCCAGCAGTGCAGCCAGCTCGGGCGAGACCGGTTGGTAGCGATACGCGCGTTCGGCACCTTCCGCGGCCACCGCTACGCCGTTGGCGACCGCCGATTCGAGCAGCGGAGCCGAATCCGACTCCGAGACGTAGAGCCGGCGCGCCATTTCCTGCGTCGACCAGGCGCGCTCGGGCTCGGCGCGCATCAGCAGGATGCCTTCGAGGTAAGGCACCGAGGGGATGTTCGAGACGATGTATCGCCGAAGTTCCGGCGGCAGCTCGGGCCGACTCACTTGGACGAAGCGCTTTCTGGCATAACCCGCTACTCTAGCGCGGGAAAGGTCTTCGGGCCCTGGCCCAGCAGAGGGAAGTGGGTCGATTTCGCATCCGTTTAACGCCGTGTCGGACGCGGCCCCGTGCCGATGCCGGAACCGTCCTACACCTCTGCCGTGCGCGAAGTAGGACACTACGCGCCCGCTCTTCCATGGGTTCTTGAAGAGGCCGCGAGTCGGCCGCTGGACAGGCCCTGCGCTCCACGCTGCCTGGCAGTGTGCGGAGCGCCCCCCGCAGCTATCACCACAACACGGACTTGCAATGGATCAGGCTGCGCGAACGCAGGCAAAGAAACGCTCCGCCGAGGAGGCCTCCTCCTCCGTGCCCCCGCCGGCGTCGCGAAAACGTGTCGTCGATGCCGTTCCCGGGGCCCCGGCCCACCTCGCGGAAGCCCGCTCGCGGCAGCTCCTTGCCGCCATGCGCTCGTTTGCCGACGGGGACTTCTCCGCGCGTCTGCCGAACGACTGGTCCAGCCTCGACGGCCGGATCGCCGAAGCCTTCAACCAGGCCATCGCGAATGCGCAGCGCGTCACCACCGAAGCGGCGCGGCTGAGCGATACGGTCGGTCGGGACGGCCGGCTCATGCAACGCATGTCCGCTCCCGGCGCGCAGGGCGCCTGGGCGGCGCAGGTGGACTCGCTGAACACGCTGCTGGACGACCTGGTGCGGCCGACCACCGACATCGCCCGCACGATCGGCGCCGTCGCCAAGGGGGACCTTGGCCAGTCGATGGAGCTGGAGGTCGACGGGCGGCCGCTGAAAGGCGAGTTCCTGCGTTCGGCGCGGCTGGTGAACACCATGATCGAGCAGCTGACCGTGTTCACGTCCGAGGTGACCCGCGTCGCCCGCGAGGTCGGCACCGAAGGCAAGCTGGGTGGCCAGGCCAAGGTCAAGGATGTCTCCGGCGTGTGGAAGGAGCTCACCGACTCGGTGAACCAGATGGCCGGCAACCTCACGGCCCAGGTGCGCAACATCGCGGACGTGACCATCGCCGTGGCCAACGGGGACCTGTCGAAGAAGATCACGGTGGACGTGCGCGGCGAGATCCTCCAGCTCAAGGAGGCCACGAACACGATGGTGGAGCAGCTGCGTTCGTTCGCCTCCGAGGTGACGCGCGTGGCACGCGAGGTCGGCACGGACGGCCGGCTGGGCGGCCAGGCGGTCGTGCCCGGCGTCGCCGGCACGTGGAAGGACCTGACCGACTCGGTCAATTCCATGGCCAACAACCTCACCGCACAGGTCCGCAACATCGCCACGGTGACGACCGCCGTGGCACGCGGGGACCTGTCGCGCAAGATCACGGTGGACGTCAAGGGCGAGATCCTCGAGTTGAAGGAGACGTTCAACACGATGGTCGACCAGCTCAACGGCTTCGCCTCGGAAGTGACCCGCGTGGCGCGGGAAGTGGGCACCGAAGGCAAGCTGGGCGGCCAGGCCGTCGTGCCCGGCGTCGCCGGCACCTGGAAGGACCTCACGGACTCCGTCAACTCGATGGCCTCCAACCTCACGGGCCAGGTGCGCAATATCGCGGGAGTCGCGACGGCCATCGCCAAGGGCGACCTGTCTTCCAAGATCACGGTGGAGGTCAAGGGCGAGATCCTCGCGCTGAAGGAGACCATCAACACGATGGTGGACCAGCTCAATGGCTTCGCCTCGGAAGTGACCCGGGTCGCGCGGGAGGTGGGCACCGAAGGCAAGCTGGGTGGGCAGGCGGACGTGCCCGGCGTGGCCGGCACCTGGAAGGACCTCACGGACAACGTGAACTTCATGGCGTCCAACCTCACCGGGCAGGTGCGCAACATCGCCGACGTCACGACGGCCGTGGCCAACGGCGACCTGTCCAAGAAGATCACCGTCGACGTGCGCGGCGAGATCCTGGAGTTGAAGAACACGATCAACACCATGGTCGACCAGCTCAACGGCTTCGCCTCCGAGGTGACGCGCGTGGCGCGCGAAGTGGGCACGGAGGGCAAGCTCGGCGGCCAGGCGCAGGTGCCGGGTGTCGCCGGCACCTGGAAGGACCTGACCGACTCGGTCAACTTCATGGCCTCCAACCTCACGGGTCAGGTGCGCAACATCGCCGAGGTGACCACCGCGGTCGCCCGGGGGGACCTGTCCAAGAAGATCACCGCCGACGTGCGCGGCGAGATCCTGGAGTTGAAGAACACCATCAACACCATGGTGGACCAGCTCAATGGCTTCGCCGGCGAGGTGAGCCGGGTGGCCCGCGAGGTGGGGACCGAAGGCAAGCTCGGTGGGCAGGCGCAGGTGCACGGCGTGGCCGGCACCTGGAAGGACCTCACGGACAACGTGAACTCGATGGCGTCGAACCTCACGGCCCAGGTGCGCAACATCGCCGATGTCGCCACCGCCGTGGCCAATGGCGACCTGTCCAAGAAGATCACGGTGGAAGTGAAGGGGGAGATCCTGGAGCTGAAGAACACCCTCAACACGATGGTGGATCAGCTCAACGGTTTCGCCTCCGAGGTGACGCGCGTGGCGCGGGAGGTGGGCACCGAGGGCAAGCTGGGCGGCCAGGCGCAGGTGCGCGGCGTGGCCGGCACCTGGAAGGACCTCACGGACAACGTGAACTCCATGGCCTCCAACCTTACGGCCCAGGTGCGCAACATCGCGGACGTGACCACGGCCGTGGCCAGCGGCGACCTGTCCCGCAAGATCACGGTGGACGTGCGCGGCGAGATCCTGGAGCTGAAGAACACCATCAACACCATGGTCGACCAGCTCAACGGCTTCGCCTCCGAGGTGACCCGCGTGGCGCGCGAGGTCGGCACCGAGGGCAAGCTGGGCGGCCAGGCGGCGGTTCCCGGCGTGGCCGGCACCTGGAAGGACCTCACGGACAACGTGAACTCCATGGCCAACAACCTCACGGGCCAGGTGCGCAACATCGCCGACGTGGCCACCGCCATCGCCCGCGGCGACCTGGGCCGGAAGATCACGGTGGACGTCAAGGGCGAGATCCTGCAGCTGAAGGAAACCATGAACACCATGGTGGACCAGCTGAACGCGTTCGCCGGCGAGGTGAGCCGGGTCGCGCGCGAGGTCGGCACCGAAGGCAAGCTGGGGGGCCAGGCGACCGTGCCGGGCGTGGGCGGCACCTGGAAGGACCTCACGGACAACGTGAACTCCATGGCGTCCAACCTCACCGGGCAGGTGCGGAACATCGCGGAGGTGACGATCGCCGTGGCCAACGGCGACCTGTCCAAGAAGATCACCGTGGACGTTCGCGGCGAGATCCTTCAGCTGAAGGAGACGATCAACACGATGGTCGAGCAGCTTCGCTCCTTCGCCTCGGAGGTGACCCGGGTGGCGCGCGAGGTGGGCACGGAGGGACGCCTGGGCGTGCAGGCCGTGGTCCCGGGCGTGGCCGGCACCTGGAAAGACCTCACCGACTCGGTGAACACCATGGGCGCCAACCTCACCTCCCAGGTGCGCAACATCGCCGAGGTGACCACGGCCGTGGCGCGCGGCGACCTGAACCGCAAGATCACGGTGGACGTGAAGGGCGAGATCCTGGAGCTGAAGAACACCATCAACACCATGGTGGACCAGCTCAACGGCTTCGCGTCCGAAGTGACGCGCGTGGCCCGCGAGGTCGGCACCGAAGGCAAGCTGGGGGGCCAGGCGGCCGTGCCCGGCGTGGCCGGCACCTGGAAGGACCTGACCGACAACGTCAACTTCATGGCCTCCAACCTCACCGAGCAGGTGCGCGGGATCGTGAAGGTGGTGACCGCGGTGGCCAACGGCAACCTCACCCAGCGCCTGACGGTGCAGGCCAAGGGCGAGGTGGCGGCCCTGGCCGACACCATCAACAACATGACCGACACGCTGGCCATCTTCGCCGACCAGGTGACCAACGTCGCCCGGGAGGTGGGGGTGGATGGACGCCTGGGCGGCCAGGCCAACGTGCCGGGCGCGGCGGGCACCTGGAAGGACCTGACCGGCAACGTGAACCTGCTGGCGGCCAACCTCACGACGCAGGTCCGCGCGATCGCCGAAGTGGCGACCGCCGTGACCAAGGGCGACCTCACGCGCTCGATCCAGGTGGTTGCCAAGGGCGAGGTGGCCGAGCTCAAGGACAACATCAACACCATGATCTCCAACCTGCGGGAGACCACGGAACGCAACCGGGAGCAGGACTGGCTCAAGACCAACCTGGCGCGCTTTTCCAGCATGCTGCAGGGGCAGCGGAACCTGTTCACCGTGGGGCGCATGCTGCTGTCCGAGCTCGCGCCGCTGGTCAACGCGCACCAGGGCGCCATCTACCACTGCGGCTCGGAACCCGGCGGCGCCGAGGAGCTTCGCCTCCTTTCCAGCTTCGCGCACCCCTCCGGGACGCGGCTGCCCGAGCGCATCGCCCTGGGCGACGGGCTGGTGGGCCAGTGCGCCATCGAGCGGCGGCGCATCGTGCTCTCGAACGTCCCGGGCGATTTCTTCTCCATCTCGTCCAGCATGGGCACGGCGCAGCAGCTCAGCGTGGTGGTGCTCCCCGTGACGTACGAAGACCAGACCAAGGCCGTGATCGAGCTGGCGTCGCTGCACCCCTTCACCGGGGTCAACATCAACTTCCTCGACCAGCTCGCGGTGGGGATGGGCGCGGTGTTCAACACGATCGAGGCCACCATGAGGACCGAGGGCCTCCTCACGCAGTCGCAGCAGCTCACCTCCGAGCTGCAGCGCCGCCAGATCGAGCTGCAGCAGACCAACGAGGAGCTCGGCACCAAGGCGCGGCTGCTGGCCGAGCAGAACGCGGAAGTCGAACGCAAGAACCACGAGGTGGAACAGGCCCGCGGCGCGCTGGAGGAGAAGGCCTCCGAGCTGGCGCTCACCTCGAAGTACAAGTCGGACTTCCTCGCCAACATGTCGCACGAGCTGCGCACGCCCCTGAACTCGATCCTGATCCTGAGCCAGCAGCTCGCGGAGAACGCGGCGGGCAACCTCACGGCCAAGCAGATCGAGTACTCGCGCAACATCAATTCGTCCGGCAGCGACCTGCTCAACCTGATCAACGACATCCTCGATCTGTCCAAGATCGAGTCGGGCACCGTGTCGGTGGAGGTGGAGAACATCTCCTTCAACGGCGTGCGCGAGAGCATCGAACGCAACTTCCGTCACGTCGCCGAGGCCAAGAGCCTGCCGCTGCGCGTGCGGTTCGCGGACGACCTGCCGCGCTACATGGAAAGCGATCCCAAGCGCCTGCAGCAGATCCTGAAGAACCTGCTGTCGAACGCGGTCAAGTTCACCACGAACGGGCACGTCGAAGTGCGGGTGGCGCTGGCGAGCAAGGGCTGGAGTCCCGACCATCCGGTGCTCGGGCAGTCGCCCCAGGTGGTCGCATTCACCGTCGAGGACACGGGCATCGGCGTGGCCCCCGAAAAGCAGCGCCTGATCTTCGAGGCGTTCCAGCAGGCGGACGCGGGGACCTCGCGCAAGTTCGGCGGGACCGGCCTGGGCCTGGCGATCAGCCGGGAGCTGGCGGTGCTGCTGGGGGGCGAGATCAAGCTGACCAGTGTGCCGGGCCAGGGGAGCACCTTCACGCTGTACCTGCCGCTGCGTTACGCCGGGCCCGACGCTTCGACCGTGGCCCGTGCGCTGGCCGCGCGCGTGGAAGACGGCCGCATGGAGGTTCTCGCCTTGCCCGCGGCCCGCGAGGAGCATATTCCGGACGACCGCCATGCCATCGAACCCGGCGACCCCGTGCTGCTGGTCATCGAGGACGACCCCCACTACGCGCGCATCCTCCTGGGACTCGCGCGCGACAAGGGGTTCAAGGGCATCGTGGCGACCAAGGGAAGCCTGGGCCTGTCGCTCGCACGGCAGTACCGTCCCAGCGCGATCTCCCTGGACATCTTCCTTCCCGACATGCTGGGATGGACGGTGCTGAACCAGCTGAAGCTGGACCCGCAGCTGCGCCACGTGCCGGTGCAGATCGTCACCCTGGAAGAAGAGCGGCAGCACGGCCTGTCACGCGGTGCCTTCGCCTACCTGGTCAAGGAGCCCACGACGGCGGGCCTGGAGCTGGCCTTCGACCGCATCCGCGAGTTCACGAAACCGCGCACGCGCCGCCTTCTCATCGTGGAGGACCACCCCGCGGAACGAGCGGCGGTGACCGAGCTGCTGGGCCACGACGACATCGAGATCGTCGCCGTCGGTCGCGGTGAGGCGGCGCTCGACGAACTGCGCACCCGGCCCTTCGATTGCGTGGTGCTGGACCTGCGCCTGCCGGACATGAGCGGGTTCGAGCTGCTGGAACGCCTGCAGGCCGATCCCGCCCTGGCGGGCGTGCCCGTGGTCGTGTTCACAGGCAAGGACCTCACGCGCGACGAACAGGAGCGCCTCAATGCGATGGCCAAGAGCATCGTGCTCAAGGACGTGCAGTCGCCCGAGCGCCTGCTGGACGAGACGGCGCTCTTCCTGCACCGCGTGGTGACCGACCTGCCGCCGCCCAAGCAGGCGATGCTGGAGCGGCTGCACAACTCCTCGGAGGCGCTGCGGGGGCGCAAGGTGCTGGTGGTGGACGACGACGCCCGCAACATCTTCGCCCTGACCACCGTCCTGGAAAATCACGACGTGGAGGTGCTGAGCGCCACCAACGGCCGCCAGGCGATCGAGATCATCCAGGGGACTGCGGACCTCTCGATGGTCCTGATGGACATCATGATGCCGGAGATGGACGGCTACGAAACCATCCGCGAGATCCGCAGGCACACGCAGTTCCGCACGCTACCCATCCTGGCCTTGACCGCCAAGGCGATGAAAGGCGACCGTGAAAAGTGCCTGAACGCCGGCGCCAGCGACTACATCTCCAAACCCGTGAACACGGACCAGCTGCTCTCGCTCATGCGCGTGTGGTTGTTCCGCTGAAAACCATGCCCTCCCATTGCGACGACACGAACAAGGCCGCCGCGATCGAGCCGGTGGACGCCAGGCCCGTCAACATCCTCATCGTCGACGACGAGCCGCGGAACCTGACGGTGCTCGAGTCGATCCTCGACCAGCCCGACTACCGGCTGGTGCGCGCCAACTCGGGCGACGAAGCGCTGCTCGCCCTGATGGCCGATCAGTTCGCGGTGCTGGTGCTCGATATCCGGATGCCGGGCATGTCGGGGTTCGAGCTGGCCCAGATGGTGAAGGAGCGCCGGCGCACCGCGCGCGTGCCGATCATCTTCCTGACCGCCTACTACAACGAAGACCAGCACATGCTGGAGGGATACGGCAGCGGCGCGGTGGACTACCTGCACAAGCCGGTGAACCCGGCCGTGCTCCGCTCGAAGGTCGCCGTGTTCGCCGAGCTGTACCGCCAGGGGCGCGAGCTGGAGCAGATCAACCGACGGCTGGAAGAGGAGGTGGCCGAGCGCAGGCGCACCGAAATGCGCCTGCAGGAATTGAACGAGACCCTCGACCGGCGCGTCACCGAGCGCACCCGGGCCCTGAACGACAGCGAGGCGCAGCTGCGCCAGGCCAGCCGGCGCAAGGACGAATTCCTGGCCACGCTGGCCCACGAGCTGCGCAACCCGCTGGCGCCGGTACGCAGCGCCCTGCACCTGTTGCGGCTCACGTCCTCCGGTGACGCTCGACAGGTGCGGGCGACGCAGGTCATGGAGCGGCAGGTGCAGCTCATGACGCGCCTCATCGATGACCTGATGGACGTCGGCCGGATCACCCAGGGGAAGATCGAGCTGCAGCAGGAAATGCTCGAGATCGGCACCGTGATCCAGGACGCGATCGAGATGGTGCAGCCGCTCATCACCGAGCTCGAACATGAACTGGTCGTGCGCCGGCCGCCCGAGGCCGTGCTGCTGAAGGTGGACCGCACCCGTATGGCGCAGGTGCTGCTCAACCTGCTCCACAACGCGGCCAAGTACATGGACCCTCGCGGACTGATCGACCTGACGGTCTCGCTCCAGGAAGCCTCCGTCCAGCTCAGCGTCCGCGACCGGGGCGTGGGGATCCCACCGGATCGCCTGGGCGAGGTGTTCGAACTCTTCTCGCAGGTCGAGTCGACCCTGTCACGCGCGCGCGGCGGCCTGGGGATCGGTCTGGCCCTCACCCAGCGGCTCGTGGCATTGCACGGTGGATCGATCGAGGCCTTTAGCGAGGGCAGCGGCCATGGCAGCGAGTTCGTCGTGCGGCTGCCGCTTTCTAGCGTGCCATCCCCAGCCGATCCAGCACCAGCACCACACCCCCGTAGGCCAGCGCCGTTGCCAGGCAGCTGAGCCCCAGGCTGCTCCAGAACGACCAGCCGGCGCGCAGCAGCAGCGGCAGCAGGACGAACAGCAGCAGCGAGGGAATCACCAGCCACAGGATGCTGGTGGACAGGCTCGCGATGCGCTCCATCTCGACGCCGTCCACCCACATCCAGACGAAGGCCAGCACGGAGGTCAGCGGCAGGGCGGCCAGCGCCGCCGCCCACAAGGTGTTGCGCTTGGCGATCTCCGACACGGCCACCACCAGCAGCGCGGTGAGCGCGATCTTGACGGCGTAGGACAGCATGGCGGGTCCTCCCCGGCTGGCTAGGCGCCCCGCAGCGCCAGCCGGCGGCACGCCAGCAGGCCCAGCGCCGGGCCGATGGCCACCGGCAGGAACCACCAGGCCACGGGCAGGCGGGGCGCAACCCAGGCCATCACCTGCAGGCTGACCACGCTGATCGCGAAGCCGATGCAGTTGGCGATGGTGAGCGCCGATCCCACGTAGGCGCGTGGCGCGGTGGCGGCGTTCATGGCGGAGAACTGCGGCGAGTCGCCCGCCACCGTGATGCCCCACAGCAGCATGAAGCCCAGGAAGAGGGGCGGGGGCAAGGCGAAGGCGAGGGGCGAGGTGAGGCAGCACAGGCCCGAGATGCTCAGTTGCCCGAAGGCCACGCGCGCGCTGCCGACATGGCGCGAGAGCTGGCCGCCCACCACGCAGCCGATGGCCCCTGCGCCGATGACGGCGAAGGACCAGAGCGACACGTCCAGCGCCACGCCGTGCCGCGCCGCGTACGCGGCGAGCAGCAGCGGGGTGAAGGCCAGCAGGGTGTAGAGCTCCCACATGTGCCCGAAGTAGCCGAAGGCGCTGGCGCGGAAGTCCGCATTGGCGAAGGCCTGGGTGACCGCGCGCGGCTCGAAGCGCGGCGCCCGCGCGAGGTAGGGCCCTTCGCCCACCGTCTGGTGAAGCAGCACGCCGCCGGCCACCGCGAGCACGGACACCGACACGGCCACCGCCTGCCACGCACCGCCCGGCAGTGCGCCGCGCAGCAGGTGGGGCAGCGCCGTGCCCAGCACCAGTGCGCCGATCAGCCACCCCAGCGCGCCGCCCAGCCCCTCGCGCCACCAGCTCGCCGCGATCTTCATGCCCACGGGATAGATGCCGGCCAGGAAGAATCCGGTGAGAAAGCGCAGGGTGAGCAGGAGGGCATAACGGCCCCCGTCCAGCTGCGGCAGCACCACGATGGCCGCATTGGCCAGCGCGCCGAGCAGCGCGCAGGCAAGGAACACGTCGCGCGGGCGCCAGCGGTCGGCGATGTTCAGCAGCGCGAACACCAGCGTGCCGCTGATGAAGCCCAGCTGCACCGCCGAGGTGATGGCGGCGAGCGCCCGGTCGTCCAGCGCCAGGGCGCGCTCCAGCTCGGGCAGCACGGCGTTGCCGGAAAACCAGAGCGAGGTGCCCGCGAACTGGGCGAGCACGATGACGGGCAGGATGTGGCGGGGCCGGTCGGAGGGCATGCGGATTCGGGCGTGTCCCCGCGCAGCATGCCAGAGCTCGCGACGGGCTGGAGTGTGATGGCACCGCGCGTGCTCGGGGGGAGGGGGCTTCGACAAGCTCAGCCCGAACGGGTCCACCTCCGTTCGCCCTGAGCCTGTCGAAGGGCACGCGCGGGGAGGGGCTTCGACGGGGCTGGCTCAGCCCGAACGGGTCCACCTCCGTTCGCCCTGAGCCTGTCGCAGGGCATGCGCGGGTAGGGGCTTCGACAGGCTCAGCCCGAACGGGTCCACTTCCGTTCGCCCTGAGCCCGTCGAAGGGCACGCTCGCGGAAGGGCTTCGAAGGGCCTCAGCCCGACCGGAGCTCCGTCTCACCCAGTGAAGATCGGCCGCAGCTGCGGCAGCTCGTCGAGCATGAAGTCGAAGAAGGCCGCCACGGCCGGCGTGCGACGCATGTCGCGGTGGGCGAGGATGCGCCAGATGCGGGTCAGCTCCGGCACCGGGCCGAGCACGCGCACCAGCTGCGGCTCGGCATCGCCCAGCGCCGTGGGAAGCGGCGCGATGCCGATGCCCGACTTCACCGCGTACAGCAGCCCCAGCACGCTGTTGTTGCGCGCCACCACCTGCCCCGCGGGCGCGACCTGCCGCAGCCACACGGCAGCGCGGTGGCTCGCCATGCTGTCGTCCAGCGACACCAGCGCGTGGCCGGCCAGCGCCTGCACCGATTCCGGCCGGCCCTGCCGCGCCACGTAGTCGCGGCTGGCATACACGGCCCAGAGCGAGTCCGCGATCTTGCGGCCCACGACGTCCGCCTCCTCGGTGTCGCCCGAGCGCAGCGCCACGTCCACGTCGCCGCGGGCCAACGAGAGGTAGCGGTCGCTCACGACGAACTCCACGCGGATGGCCGGGTGCCGCGCATGGAAGCGGTCCAGCAAGCCGGACTGGGTCAGGCGCGGCACCATGGGCTCGGGGCAGGTCAGGCGCACCACGCCGGCCAGGCTGCGCGCCCAGGCGCCCAGGTGCTGCGTGACGGCCTGGGCGGCCTGCTCGACCTGCTCGGCGCAGGGCAGCAGCGAGCGGCCCAGTTCGGTCAGCGTGTAGCCGCTCGGCTCGCGCCGGAACAGCACGGCCTGCAGGCGCTTTTCCAGCTCGCGCACGCGCCGGTTCACGGTGGAAGGATCGACGCCCAGCACCGGCGCGGCGGCCAGCGTGCTGCCGTGGCGGGCCACGGCCAGGAAGTGGCGCAGGTCGTCCCAGTCGTAATCGGGCGGGCTATGCATGGATGCAGACCCCTTGTGCGCGAATGCGTGTTCCCCCGCGGGCCGCCGGTGACGACCATGGGCTGCACATGCCATCACGCCAGGAGACCGCCATGGAACACGCCCGTCCTTTCGATGCGAACGCCTTCAAGGAGGCCCAGCGCCGGCAGTGGGACGCCGCCGCGCAGGGCTGGAACGACTATACGCCCGCGCTTCGCGCCTGGCTCTCGCAGGCCACGGCGGCCATGGTCGAGATGGCCGGCGTGCGCGCCGGGCAGCGGGTGCTCGACCTCGCGGCCGGCGCGGGCGACCAGACGCTGGCGCTGGCCGGGAAGGTCGGCCCGTCCGGGGAGGTCGTGGCCACGGACATCTCCGAACGCATCCTCGCGTACGCCCGGGCGCGTGCAGAAGGCGCCGGCTTCGCCAATGTCCACACGCGGGCCGCCGATGGCGAGGCCTTGCCGGGCGACCTGGGGCATTTCGATGCGGCCGTGTGCCGGCTGGGGCTGATGCTGTTCCCGCAGCCGCTGCAGGCGCTGCGCGGGCTGCATGCCGTCCTGCGGCCCGGCGCGGGCTTCTGCGCCATGGTCTTCTCACGGCCCGAGGCGAACCCCTGCGTCACGACGGTCATGGCCACGGCCTTGCGCCACGCCGGCCTGCCGCCGCGCGACCCCGCCCAGCCCGGTGGCCTGCTGAGCCTGGGCGCCCCGGGACGGCTGGACGCGCTCATGCGCGAGGCCGGTTTCTCCCAGGTCGCCAGCACGACGCTGGCCGCGCCCTTCGAGCTGCCCAGCGCCGCGCATTACGTGGGCTTCCTGCGCGCCTCGGCCAGCCCCATCCAGCTGATCCTCTCGCGCCTGAACGCCGCGGCCGCCGAAGCCGCCTGGGCCGACATCGAGGCCCAGCTGCACCGTTTCGACACCCCGCGGGGCTGGAGCGGCCCCAACGAGCTGCTGCTCGCCGCCGGCCGCGCCTGAGGACCGAGGGGGCGGGAGGGGGCGGCCGATACAATCCGCCCATCCCCACCCGACCCCGCGCCGCGTCCCGGCGCCCGGCTCGCGCGCTGCCGCCGGGGCGGTCGAGCAACCTTCGAGTCACCCTCCATGAGCCTCAAATGCGGCATCGTCGGCCTGCCCAACGTCGGCAAGTCCACCCTCTTCAACGCCCTGACCAAGGCCGGCATCGCGGCCGAGAACTATCCCTTCTGCACCATCGAGCCCAACACGGGCGTGGTGGAGGTGCCTGACCCCCGCCTCGCGCAGCTGGCCGCCATCGTCAAGCCCGAGCGCGTGGTGCCGGCCATCGTCGAGTTCGTGGACATCGCGGGGCTCGTGGCCGGCGCCAGCCAGGGCGAGGGCCTGGGCAACCAGTTCCTCGCGCACATCCGCGAGACCGACGCCATCGTCAACGTGGTGCGCTGCTTCGAGGACCCCAACGTCATCCACGTGGCCGGCAAGGTCGATCCCGTGGCCGACATCGAGGTCATCCAGACCGAGCTGTGCCTGGCCGACCTGGGCACGGTGGACAAGGGCCTGCAGCGCGCCACCAAGGCGGCCAAGAGCGGCAACGACAAGGAAGCGGCCAAGCTGGTCACCCTGCTGGGCCGCGTGCAGGCCGCGCTGAACGAAGGCCAGCCCGCGCGCACGCTGTCGCTGTCGGCCGAGGAGCAGGCACTCCTCAAGCCGCTGTGCCTCATCACCGCCAAGCCCGCCATGTTCGTGGGCAACGTGGCCGAGGACGGCTTCGAGAACAACCCGCTGCTCGACCGGCTGCAGGCCTACGCCGCCACGCAGAACGCGCCCGTGGTGGCCATCTGCGCCAAGATGGAAGCCGACATGGCCGACATGAGCGAGGAGGACAAGGCGCTCTTCCTGGCCGAGATCGGCCAGACCGAGCCCGGCCTGGACCGCCTCATCCGCGCGGGCTTCCGCCTGCTGGGCCTGCAGACCTACTTCACCGCCGGCGAGAAGGAAGTGCGCGCCTGGACCATCCACGTCGGCGACACCGCGCCGCAGGCCGCCGGCGCCATCCACGGCGACTTCGAGCGCGGCTTCATCCGCGCGCAGACCATCGCCTTCGACGACTACGTCCGCCTGGGCGGCGAGCAGGCCGCCAAGGACGCCGGCAAGATGCGCAGCGAAGGCAAGGAGTACGTCGTCAAGGATGGCGACGTGATGAACTTCCTGTTCAACGTCTGAGGCTCGCGCTGGGGCTTCGACAAGCTCAGCCCGGACGGGTGGAGGAGCGACGGGAATCCGTTCGCTTAGGCGTTTGTTCACCGCGGCCGAGGCCCCGGTGAAAGACACTTCCGATCAAACACACCCGTTCGCCCTGAGCCTGTCGAAGGGCCCGCGTGGAGGGTCTCGCGCGATGGGCTTCGACAGGCTCAGCCCGAACGGTTGGGGTCCACCGGGTCCGTAGATGCGCCGTTTGCTGGAGGGTTCTGATCACCACGGCCGAGGCCCCGGTGAAAGACACTTCCGAGCAAACACATCCGTTCGCCCTGTCGAAGGGCTCGCGCGCTTGTCTCGCGCAGGACTCCCGTGCCGGTTCAGCCCGCACCGGCCGCTTTCCCGTACGTCGCCGCGAAGCGCTGGCGCAGGTACTCCCCCGCCGTGACCGGCGCATGCCGCGGCGCCTCGCCCGCCGGCACGCAGGACGGGATGGCGCTCACCAGCGCGTCGGGGTTGGGGTCCAGGAAGAAGGCGATGGAGTAGCGCTCGCGCGCGGGCGGAAGCACCCGGTGCGGCGTGGAGACGTACACGTCGTTGGACCAGCGCATGAGGCAGTCGCCGATGTTGCACACGAAGGCGCCGGGCAGCGGCGGCACGTCGATCCAGCCGCCGCCGCGGCGCTGCACCTGCAGGCCGCCCACGCCGTCGGTCGCCAGCAGGGTGACGTTGCCGTAGTCGGTGTGCGTGCCCGCGCCGGCCCGGCCTTGCGGCGCACCGGCGCCGAACTCGGCCGGGTAGTGCAGCAGGCGCAGCGTGGCCTGCGGCGCGTCGAGCTTGTCGGCGAAGAAATCGGGCGCGAGGCCCAGGTCCATCGCGAAGCCCTCGTGCAGCCGGCGGCCCACCGCCAGCACGGCGTCGAAGTAGGCCTGCATGCGCCCCTGCCAGCCCTCGATGGGCGGCCACACGTTGGGCGGGCGGCTGCGTTCGTCGGTCCAGACCAGGTTGAAGGCTTCCTTGAGGTCGGGCGCCGCCTTCTCGTCCAGCGACTCCACGCCCAGCGCCACGTAGCCGCGGTTGTGCCCGTGGCGGGCGATGGCCAGCGCCTGCTTCCGTGCCGACGGCAGCGCGAACACCTCGCGCGCGGCGTCGAAGGCGTCCTCGATGAGCCCGGGTCCGATGCCGTGCCCGGTGATGGCGAAAAAGCCCGTGTCGCGGCAGGCGTGGCCGATGGCGGCGGCGACTGTGGCGCGCGCGGGGGTGTCGTCGGAGGACAGGGCGGCGATGTCGATGAGGGGAATGTCCATGACGCCGACTGTAGGGCCGCGGAAAACGTAACCGCAGCCCAGCGTCTCGTTGCAGTGGCCCCAGCGCCGCGCCCGCGGCCACTACAGTGGGCCGGACGACCTCGACAGGGAGCCTTCATGCACAGCCGATCGCAGCCCTCCGCGGCGGGGGTGGTGCTGTCCGTGGGCAGCATCAACGCCGATTTCCAGTTCCGCGTGGAACGACGGCCCGAGATCAGCGAAACGCTGGTGGGCCACGACTTCGTCCGCCTGGGGGGCGGCAAGGCGGCCAACGTCGCGCTGCTGGCGGCGCGGCTGGGGCGGGTGGCGCGCCTGTTCGGGCATGTGGGCGACGACGAACTGGCCGAGCAGGCACTGGCGCCGCTGCGGTCGGAGGGCGTGGACCTCGCCGGCGTGCGCCGCGTGCCCGGCCAGGCCACGGGCGTGGCCATGATCACCGTGCCGCCGGACGGTGCCAAGGGGATCGTGCTGTCGCTCAACGCCAATGACGCGGTGTGGAACGAGGCGGATCGCGAGACGCTGTCGCACGCCATCGCCGCGGCCCCGGCGCACTCGGTGCTGGTGGCCGACGGCGAGATGGACGCCGACGGCCTGCAGCTGGCGCTGTCCAAGGCGCGGGCCGCGGGCATTCGCACCGTGCTGGACCCCTCGCCCGCCGAACGCATCGACGACCGTGCGCTGGCCCTGGCCGACTACGTGGTTCCCAACCCCGGCGAGGCCGGCAGGCTCACGGACGTCGAGGTCGAGGGCGTGGACAGCGCCATCGCTGCCGGCCGCCGCCTGCTCGCGCGCGGCGCGGGCGCGGCCTGCATGAAGCTGTCCGACGGGGGCTGCGTGCTGGTGCGAGGCGAGGGCGTCACCTGCATCGAGCCGCTGGGCGTGGAGGTGGTGGATACCACCGGCGCGGGCGACGCCTTCGCCGGCGGCCTGGCCGTGGGCCTGGCGCGGGGCGAGACCGAGGCCGACGCGCTGCGCCTGGCCGTGGCCGCCTCGCAGTGCGCCGTCACCGGCTACGGCTCGCAGCCCGCCTATCCCCGCTGGGACGCCCTCGTGGCACTCGCCCGCCGGCTCACGCTTGGCCCGCATGTGGAACGCTGAGGACAAGGCGTCCGCCGGCTCGGCCTGGCAGCTCGCCTACGAGCAATTCGACCCCGATGACGAGGGGCGTCGCGAAGCCCTGCTCGCCCTGGGCAACGGCATGCTGGTGCTGCGCGCCGCGACGGTCCACGCCGCGCAGCAGGGGCCGCACTATCCCGGCACCTACCGCGCCGGCTGCTACGAACGGCTGCGCGGGCAGGTGGGGGGCGAGCCCGACGAGACCGACACCCTCGTCAACCTGCCCAACCCCCTGCGCATCGACCTGCGGCTTCCCGGCGAGCGCGAGTGCTTCCGCCTGGCCGACGCGCAATTGCTCGCCTACCGGCACGAGCTGGACCTGCGGGCCGGCACCTCCCGCCGCAGCTTCACCTGGCGTGACACTCGCGGCCGCACGACGCGCGCCGTGGAGCACCGGCTGGTGAGCATGGCGCGGCCGCAGCTCGTTTCCGTGCGGCTGGAGCTCACGGCGCTCGACTGGGAGGGGCCCGTCGAACTGTGCGCCTGGCTCGACGGCGAGGTGGTCAACGACAACGTCGCGCGCTATGCGGACTACCCGCACGAGCACCTGCACGGGCACCGTACCGAGCTGCTCGGTGCGGGCGAGGTGGCCTTGCAGGCCCGCACGCGGGGCAGCGGCGTCGCGCTCGCGCTGGTGCAGCGCACGCGCGCGGAGGGCCCGGCGGAGGGCGAGCCGCAGGTGGAGCGCACGCCGCGGCGCATCGCCACGCGGCTCGTCCTCGCACTGCACGCCCAGGCGACGCGGGCGGTGGAAAAGCAGGTGGCCGTGTGCACCTCGCTCGACCCGGGCGCCGGGCAGCCCTTGGCCGCCGCGCGCGCGCTGCTCGCGGGCGCGCCGGACCATGCCGGCCTGCTGGCCGAACACGCCGAGGGCTGGAAGCGCCTCTGGGAGCGTGCCGGGCTCGAAGTGGCCGACCCCTCGACCGGCCCGCCCGCGCACCTGCACCTGTTCCACCTGCTGCAGACCGCCTCGCCCTGCTCGGTCCCGCTGGACGCCGGCATCCCCGCGCGCGGCTGGCACGGCGAGGCCTACCACGGCCACATCTTCTGGGACGAGGCCTTCGTGCTGCCCTTCCTGGGCTTTCGCTTTCCCGAGGTCTCGCGCGCCTGCCTCATGTACCGCTGGCGGCGCCTGGACGCGGCGCGCGCGCGCGCGCGCCGCGCCGGCCTGGCCGGGGCCATGTTCCCCTGGCGCAGCGCGCGCGACGGCCACGAGGTCACGCCGCGCTTCCAGAAGAACATGATCAGCGGCGACTGGATGCGTGACCACACGCACCTGCAGCGGCACGTGGGCGCGGCCGTGGCCTGGAGCACCTGGCAGTACGGCCTGGCCAGCGGCGACCTCGCTTTCCTCGCGCGCGAGGGCGGCGAGATGATCCTGGAGATCGCCCGCTTCTGGGCCAGCCTGGCCCGGCTGGAGCCGGCGAGCGGCCGCTACGGGATCCGCGGCGTCATCGGCCCGGACGAATTCCACAACAGCTATCCCGGCCGCGCGGAGCCCGGCCTGGACAACAACGCCTACACCAATGTCATGGCGGTGTGGACCCTCTGCTGCGCCTTCGAGCTGCTGGAGCGGCTGCCGCCCGAGGCCGGCGCCGCGTTGCGCGAACGCCTGCGGCTGGAGGATGCCGAGCTGGCGCACTGGGACACGGTGTCGCGCCGCATGGTCGTGCCTTTCTTCGGCGACAAGCTCATCGCGCAGTACGAGGGCTTCGAGCGCCTCGCCGAGTTCGACGCCGAGCTCTTGCCGCCCGAACTGCGCGACCAGCGCCTGGACTGGGCGCTGCACGCCATCGGCCGCAGCACCGACGCCTACCAGGTCACCAAGCAGGCCGACGCGCTCACGCTCTTCTACCTGCTCTCGGAGGACCTGGTCGCCGGCCTGCTCGCCCGCCTGGGCTACGCCTTCGACCGGGGGGCGCTGCTGCGCACCGCGCGCTACTACATGCCCCGCACCACCCACCGCTCCAGCCTCTCGCGCGTGGTCTATGCCGGCGCGCTGGCGCAGGTGGCGCCCGAGGAATCCTGGGACCTGTTCCAGCATGCGCTGCGCACCGACCTGGAGACGCTCAAGGGCGAGAGCGTGGCCGAGGGCATCCACCTGGCCGCCATGGGCGGAACGCTGGACACGCTGCAGCGTCGCTACCTGGGCGTCAGCTGCGACTGGGACGGCCTGTGCCTGCACCCGGCGCTGCCGCCGCAGCTGGGGCCCGTGCGCCTGACGCTGTCCTTCCGGGGGCAGCGGCTGCAGGTGGAAAGCGAGGGGGGCGCGGTGCGCGTGCGATCGGATGCGGGCAACCGCGCGGGCGTGCCGCTGCGGCATGCGCAGGGGCGGCTCATGCTGGGGCCGGGGCAGGTGTTCGAGTTGGCGGCAGCCTAAACGACAAGCTTGGCGGACGTACAGACACCGTTCGGGCTGAGCTTGTCGAAGCCTCTGCGCGCTCGCAGCCCTTCGACAAGCTCAGGGCGAACGGCTGGTACGGGGGCGAACGGGCGCACCACCCGTTCGGGCTGAGCCTGTCGAAGCCCGGGCCCCCGGAACTGCTACCCCCTGCGCCGCAGCGTCTCCTGCGCGATGTGCGGGGGCAGCCGCTGCAGCAGCCAGCGCACCGCGAGGGGCACCAGCACCAGGTCGTCCACCACGCCGATGAAGGGCAGCACGTCGGGAATCAGGTCGGCCGGGGACAGCAGGTACAGCGCGATGCCGAGCGCGCCCAGCTTGAGCCAGCCCGGCGCGTCGGGGTGGCGCAGCGCGAACCACAGCTGGCGCGCGTCGCCGCGCACCAGGGTCCAGAGCAGGGAGAAGCGTTTCAACATGGGAGCAGGATTCCTTTCTGCGAGCCGACCACAGTGGGGTGCCGTGGCGTCCGTTGCAAGGGTCGACGCGTAACAGCCTGTGCGCCGGCCGGCCGCGTGCGTGACAGCCGGTCCGTGCGCGCCGCGCCAGAATGGCACTGCCGCCCACCACCGACATGCCCATGCCTTCGCCGGTTCCTTCCCCCTCGCCGGAAACCCGCCACCTGCCGCACTGGCCGCCGGGCCAGTCGCAGCACCTGACGCTGCCCGAGACGCACCTGTTCCACGCCGCCGAGGTCTCCGCGGCGCGCTTTCCGCACAAGCCCTTCATCGTCTTCTACGACCAGGTCCTCAGCTTTTCGCAGTTCAAGGCCCAGGCCGAGGCCATCGCCGGCTGGCTGCAGCACGACGGCGGCGTGCGCCCCGGCGACCGCGTGCTGCTGGACATGCAGAACAGCCCGCAGTGGGTGCTGGCCTACTACGGCATCCTGCGCGCCGACGCGGTCGTGGTGCCCGTCAACCCCATGAACAAGCGCGAGGAGCTGCGGCACTACATGCAGGACGCCGGTGCCCGCGTGGCCTTCGTCGCCCAGGACCTGCTCGGCGAGATGCAGCCGCTCCTGGGCGAAGGCCTGGATCACCTCGTCGTCGCCACCTACTCGGACTACCTCGGCCCCACGAGCGAGCTGCCCGTGCCGCCCCTGGTTTCCGCGCCGCGCGAGCCCCTGCCCGCGGCCGCCGGCCTGGTCGCCTGGGCCCACGTGCTGGCCGCCGCGCGGACGCCCCAGCCCATGCGCGCCGGCCCCGGCGACCTGGCGGTCATGCCCTACACCTCCGGCACCACCGGCAAGCCCAAGGGCTGCATGCACACGCACCGCAGCGTGCTCAGCACGGCGGTGGGCGGCGTGCAGTGGTTCGGCCGGACGCAGGACTGGGTCATGCTGGCCACGCTGCCCTTCTTCCACGTCACCGGCATGTCCGGCAGCATGAACGGCCCGCTCTACGCCGGCGGCACCCTCGTGCTGCTGCCCCGATGGGACCGCGAGGCCGCGGCGCGCTGCATCGAGCGCCACCGCGTCACCACCTGGCAGGCGATCTCCACCATGGTGATCGACTTCGTCGCCAACCCCGCCATCGGCCAGCACGACCTGTCCTCGCTGGTGTGCATCCGTGGCGGCGGCGCGGCCATGCCGCAGGCCGTGGCCGAGAAGCTCAAGGCGCTCACCGGGCTGGACTTCGTCGAGGGCTACGGCATGTCCGAGACCATGGCCGCCACGCACATCAACCCCACGCACCGCCCCAAGCCGCAGTGCCTGGGCATCCCGGTGTACGACGTCGATGCGCGCCTGGTCGATCCCGAGACCTTGGCCGGCGTCGCGCCCGGCGAGGTCGGCGAGATCGTGGTGAACGCGCCGCAGGTCATGCAGGGCTACTGGCGCAACGAAGCGGCCACGCGCGAGGCCTTCATCGACATCGAGGGTCGCCCCTTCCTGCGCACCGGCGACCTCGCGCGGGTGGACGAGGACGGCTACTTCTTCATGGCCGACCGCCTGAAGCGCATGATCAACGCCAGCGGCTTCAAGGTCTGGCCGGCGGAGGTGGAGGCGCTCATGTACCACCACCCGGCCATCCAGGAGGCCTGCGTCATCGCCGCGCGCGACGCGCGGCGGGGCGAGACCGTCAAGGCGCTGGTGGTGCTCAAGCCCGGCCTGGCCGATGCGCCCGACGCCGCTGCCGTCAGCGCCTGGTGCCACGAGCGTATGGCCGCCTACAAGGTGCCGCGCGTCGTGGAGTTCGTGCCCGCGCTGCCGCGCAGCGGCAGCGGCAAGGTCATGTGGCGCGAGCTGCAGGAGCAGCAGGACGCGCGCGATGCCGCCGCCGCGAAGGAGCCGCCGCGATGAGCGTCGCCCCCGACCTCTCCAGCTTCCGCCCCATCGGCGAGCTGCTGCGCGAGCAGGCCGCCGCGCACCCCCACCAGCCCGCGCTGGTGCAGGACGGCGAGCGTCTCAGCTGGGGCGCGCTGGATGCGCTCATGGACCGCGTCGCCGCCAGCCTGCAGCGCGACGGGGTTCGTCCCGGCGAGGTGATCGCGCTGTGCGCCGCCACCAGCGTGCTGCAGGCCGCCATCTTCCTGGGTGCGCTGCGCGCCGGCGTGGTCGTCGCGCCGCTGGCGGCCAGCGTCACGCCGGAGAGCTTCGCCTCCATGGTCCGCGACGCGGCGCCCCGGCGGCTCTTCGTCGATGCGCAGGCGGTCCCGCTGCTGCGGCCCGGCGAGCACCCGGCGCTCGTCTCGCTCGACGGCCTCGCGCCGGGCCAGGCCTTTGGCGAATGGCTGGCGCCCGAAGGCAGCCGGCCCGAGCCGGTGCGCATCGCACCCGAGGACGCCTTCAACATCATCTATTCCTCCGGCACCACCGGCACGCCCAAGGGCATCGTGCAGCCGCACGGCATGCGCTTCTCGCACATCCAGCGGGGCCTGGCCTATGGCTGGACGCCCGAGAGCGTGGCGCTGGTGTCCACGCCGCTGTACTCCAACACCACGCTGGTGGTGTTCTTCCCGGCGCTCGCCTTCGGCGGCACGGTGCACCTGATGGCCAAGTTCGACGCCGGCCGCTGGCTGGAGATCGCCGAGCGCGAGCGCGTCACGCACGCCATGCTGGTGCCGGTGCAGTACCGGCGCCTGCTCTCGCACCCGGACTTCGGCGCGCGCGACCTGTCGGCCTTCCGCATGAAGTTCAGCACCAGCGCGCCCTTCGACGCGGCCCTCAAGGCCGAGGCCCTGCGCCGCTGGCCGGGCGGGCTGGTGGAGTTCTACGGCATGACCGAAGGCGGCGGCACCTGCCTGCTGGAGGCGCACCTGCACCCGGACAAGCTGCACACGGTCGGCCGACCCGCCGCGGGCCACGACATCCGCCTCATCGACGACGCCGGCCGCGAGGTGGCGCCCGGCGAGGCGGGCGAGGTCGTGGGCCGTTCGCCCGGCATGATGAGCGGCTACCACGGCCAGCCGGAGAAGACGCGCGAGGCCGAGTGGTACTCGCCCGAGGGCCTGCGCTTCATCCGCACCGGCGACATCGGCCGCTTCGACGCCGACGGCTTCCTGGTGCTGTCCGACCGCAAGAAGGACATGATCATCTCGGGCGGCTTCAACATCTACCCGAGCGATCTGGAGGCGCAGCTGCGCGAGCACCTGGCCGTGCACGAGGTGGCCGTGGTCGGCGTGCCCAGCCTCGAGTGGGGCGAGACGCCGGTGGCCTTCGTCGAGCGGCGGGCGGGCGACCCGACCTCGGCCGCCGAGCTGCGCGAGTGGCTCAACGCGCGGGTGGGAAAGACGCAGAGGTTGGCGGACTTGCGCTTCGTCGATGAGCTTCCGCGCAGCGCGATCGGGAAGGTGCTGAAGCGGGAGTTGCGCGAGGGGTATGGGCCACCGGCGATTCCCTCGCGATGACGAGGCCCTTCGACAGGCTCAGGGCGAACGGTGGGTGGGGCGGTGCGAGCACCCTCCGTTCGGGCTGAGCCTGTCGAAGCCCAGCGCGCGCCCAGCCCTTTCACCGCTCGCCCAGCCGCGTCACCCGCCCCCCATCGGCCACGTCCTGCAGATCGTGCGTGACCAGCAGCGCCGGCACGCCGTGCGCGCGCAAAGTGCCGAACACCAGCTCCCGCATGCGCCCGCGCAAGGCCGCGTCCAGGCGGGCGAAGGGCTCGTCCAGCAGCAGCGCGCGCGGTCGCGCCAGCAGCGCGCGGGCCAGCGCCACGCGGGCGCGCTGGCCGCCCGACAGCGTGGCCGGATCGGCCGATTCGTACCCGTCCAGTTCGACTTCCCCGAGCGCCTGACGCACCGCCGCCTCGCGTCCGGCGCGCGGGCCGGCGGGCACGGCAAAGAGCAGGTTCTCCCGCACCGTCATGTGCGCGAACAGCAGGTCGTCCTGGAACAGGATGCCGATGCCCCGGCGCCGCGTGGGCAGTCCGTCCACGCGCTCGCCGTCCAGGTGGATGCTGCCCTCGAAGCGCACGGCCTCGGGCGCGGTGCCGCACACCACGGCGAGCAGGCTGGACTTGCCGCAGCCGCTCGGGCCCATGAGCGTGTGCACGGCGCCCGGCGGCACCTCGATGGCGAGCCCCGCCATCAGCGGCTGGCCGGCGACCGTGAGCGATCGGACCTCCACCCGCAGGCTCATGGCGCGGCACCTCGCAGGGGGGGCACCGGCGCGAAGCGGCGCGGCCGCCCCAGTGCCGCCGCCAGTGCGAAGACCCCCGCCGGCAGCAGCCACTGCAGCCAGGCATAGGCGGCCAGCAGCGAGCGCTGGCCGCCGCTGGCCAGGGCCACGGCTTCGGTGGTCACGGTGGCGAAGCGGCCCGCGCCGACGAAGAGCGTGGGCAGGTACTGCGCGATGCTCACCGCGAAGCCCACCGCGAAGGCAGCCGCGAGCGCAGCGCGCAGCAGCGGCCACTTGACGCGCAGCAGGAAGGCCGCGTGGCTTCGGCCCAGGCTGGCCGCGAGCTGCGCATGGCGCGCATCGAAGCCCTGGTAGGCCGGGCTGAGCGCGATCAGCACATAGGGCAGCGCCGCCAGCGCGTGCGCCAGCCACAGCCCCGCCCAGCGCGCCTCCAGCCCCCAGGCCAGCGAGAGCCGGTGCAGCCCGATCACCCACACGATGGCCGGCAGCAGCAGCGGCAGGTAGGCCAGGCGCCGCAGGGCCGCGTCCCAGCGCGGCGGCGCCGCTTCCAGCCAGGCCATGGACCAGGCGAGGGCGGCCGCTGCGGCTGCCAGCGCCAGGCCCAGCGAGGTCCAGAGCGTGCCGGCGCTGGCGGCCACGGACTGCCAGCCGGACGCCCTCAGCGTGCGCGGCCAGACGTCCGGGAAGGGCCACACGCCCGCGACGCTGCCCACGGCCAGGACGGCGAGCACGGCCAGGTACGCGACCGGCAGGGCCAGCACGGCCAGCCAGCCCGCGGCGGCGCCGGCATCGCGCCCGCCGCGTTCGCCATCGACCCGCCGGCGGCCGCGCGCCAGCACCGGCCGCAGCGGGCGGGGCAGCAGCGCCAGCAGGGCCACGCAGCCGGCCAGCAGCCAGGCCAGCGCGGCGCCGCGTGCGTTGGCCGCCGGGTCCGCGTCGCGCAGCCACTCCCAGGCCAGCACCGCCGCCGTGGGCGGGGCCGTGGGGCCGATGACCAGGGCCATGTCCACCACCGTGAGGCTGTAGGCCAGCACGGCCGCGAGCGGCGCGCCCAGGCGCGGCCACAGCTGCGGCCAGACCACGCGCCACCAGGCCCGCGAGCGACCGTAGCCCCAGGTCTGCGCGAGCTGCAGTTCGCGCGCCCAGCGCGCGCCGGCATCGGGCCGCTGCAGCTGGGCCACCGCCACCCACAGCAGGAAGGGCACTTCCTTGCCCACCAGGGCCAGCACCAGCGCCAGGCCCCAGGGGTCCTGGGTGGTGCTCCAGGGCGGCGGCAGCGCAAAGCCCGTCGCCCAGGGCGACAGCGCGCGCAGGATCCAGCCGCTGGGCGCGATGAGGAAGGCCACGCCGATCGCGAAGGCCGCGTGCGGCGTGGCCAGCAGCGGCGCCAGCATGCGCGTGAGCAGGCCCCAGGGCCGGGCGGCGAAGCCGAGCGAGAGCAGCCAGGCCGTCGCCAGCAGCGACAGGGCGGTGGCCGCCAGCCCGGTGAAGAGCGACAGCCCCAGGGCGCGCGGCAGCTGCGGCGCCTGCGCCAGGGACAGCCAGGCCGCGGGCGCCAGCCCCGCGCCGACCGCCGACAGCGCCGTCCAGCCCAGCGGCAGCACGACCAGAGCGGCCAGCACGAGGGCCAGCGGGCGGTGCCCCGGGGCCGCCGCCGCAGCGTTCACGCCGCGTAGCGCCTGAGCCACTCGCGTTCCAGCGGATCGACCCAGCTGCCGTGCGGCTCCAGGATGACGGGGGCGGGCCGCTGCACCTGCCCGGGCGCGGGCGGGCGGGCGAACAGTGCCCGCTCGGGCTCGGGCAGGCGACCCACGGCCAGCACCGTGCCGTCGCCCCAGACCGCGATGTCGGCCTTGCGGGCCTGCGCGGCGGGCGAGAGCATGAAGTCGATCACCACCTGCGCCGCCTCGGGCGCGCTGGCGTTGAAGGGAATGGCCAGGAAGTGCGTGTTGCCCACGCTGCCCGCCTCGTTCTGCCAGCTGACCACGGTGGCCGGCAGGCGACCGGCGGCGATCTCGTTGGCGGCTTCGTTGGGGTTGAAGGTCAGGGCGATGTGCAGCTCGCCGTCGGCCATCATCTGGCGGATGGCCGCGGCGTTCTGCGGGAACTGCCGTCCGCCGCGCCACAGCTGCGGATGCAGCGCATCCAGGTAGTCCCACAGCGGCGCCGTGGCGGGCGCGAAGGCGGCTTCGGTGTACGGGCGGTACAAGGGTGCGCGGTCGCGCACCGCTTCCAGCAGGGCTTGCTTGAGGAAGGTGGTGCCGTGGAAATTGGGCGGCCTCGGATAGCTCACGCGGCCGGGGTGGGCGCGCGCGAAGGCCAGCAGGGCGGCCATGCTGCGCGGCGGTTCGGGCACGCGGGCGCGGTCGGCGAAGAAGGTGAACTGCGCCATGCCCCAGGGGGCCTCCATGCCCGCGACGGGTTCGGAAAAGTCGATGCGCGTGGTGGGCTTGCCTTCGGTGTCCACCCAGCGGTAGCTGGGCAGGCGCTCGGCGAAGGGGCCGAAGAGCAGGCCCTCGCGCTTCATGGTGAGGAAGTTCTCGCCGTTGATCCAGAGCATGTCCACGCTGCCGCCGCGCTCGCGCCCGGCCTGCTTCTCGCCGCGCACGCGGCGCACGGCCTCGGCCGTGTCGGTGATCTTGACGTGCTGCAGCGTGATGCCGTGGCGCCGGGATACTTCCCCGGCCGCCCACTGCAGGTAGGCATTGGTGCGCTCGCTGCCGCCCCAGGCGTTGAAGAAGACCTTCTGGCCGCGGGCGCGGGCCAGGATGTCGGGCCAGGGCGGGGTCTGCGCGTGAATTCCGGTGCCCAGCAGCGTGGCGGCGCCGGCGGCGAAGGCCTGCAGGGTCTGGCGGCGTGAGATGGGGCGGCGATGGCTCATGGGGCGAGTGTGTCCGAGTCGGGGAGCGGATGTGTCCGCATAGTCGACGGGGACGCGGGGACGGTTACAGCACCGGCACAATGGGGCGGACTTCACCCCGGAGGCGTCCCGGATGGACTGGCAGGAGCAAGCGCGAAGGACCGAAGAGCGGCTGCACGGCCAGTTCGTGCAGGCGCTGGACGGTGACGCGGCGGCCTACCAGCGCTTCCTGCAGGCGCTCGGTGGCCACCTGCGCGCCTACTTCCGCCGGCGGCTCTTCCAGCTGCCGGACGAGGTCGAGGACCTGGTGCAGGAGACCCTGCTGGCCATCCACACCCACCGCCACACCTACCGGCGCGACCAGCCGCTCACCGCCTGGGTCCACACCATCGCACGCTACAAGCTGGTGGACCTGCTGCGCGCGCGCGAGCGGCGCGAGAAGCTCAACGACCCGCTGGACGACGAGGCGGGCTTCTTCGCCCGCAGCGACACCGAGGCGGCCGAGGCCCGGCGCGACCTCGCCACCATGCTGGACGGCCTGGGCGAGCGGCAGCGCCGCGCACTGGTCATGACCAAGATCGAGGGGGCGTCGGTCGCCGAGACGGCCGCCGCGCTGGGCATGTCCGAGGTGGCGGTGAAGGTGGGCGTGCACAGGAGCCTCAAGGCCCTGGCGGCGCGCTGGGGCGGCAGCCGCTGAGCCGCAAAAGGAATCGGCGGCGCGACGTCCTCCCCGCGGGACCTCACTCCTCGATGAAGTTGCCCGCCGAGAAGCGCACCGGCGGCGCCTCGGGGTCGAAGCTCACCCCGGCCGGGTCGCCGCCCGCGGCCACCTTCTCCAGCTGCTGCTGCAAGAGGCGCCGCAGCATCACGATGCCGCGGTCCGTGCTGGCCAGGTGCTCCTCGGAATGCCGGGCAATGGGCCCCTGGCTCACCATGGCCTCGTAGTCGCCCGGGTAGCGGCGGTGCTCGTCCTCGCTGAGTTCTTCCCACAGGCGCTTGCCGTCCGGGCGCGAGCGCATGCGCACCAGCTCGCCGGCCTCGCGCACGCGGCCGACCACGTAGATGCGGAAGTGGTGGTCGTCGATGGGTAGCACCCAGCCGAGCGACTCCACCGGCCCCCAGCGGCCCACGCGCGGGCTGGGGATCACGCGCAGCGTGGGCAGCCCGGCCTCTGAAATGCGGCGGAAGGTCCTGCCGTCCGGCAGCTGGCGGATGGACGTGGTGCGCACGCTGTGCGCGTGCACGTCCCAGCTCACCTGCGGCATGAGCGCCATCTGCTCGACGAACTGCGTGCCGCTGAAGGACGAGTGCAGCACGACCACGTGGAAGGGATCGACCAGGTTCTCGTAGTGCTGCAGCCAGTTGCAGGGGATCACCTGCGGGCCACCGCCGCCGATGCTGTTGTCGTCGGTCTCCAGGAATTCGCCCGGCTCCAGCTGCTCCAGGCACTCGTAGCGCGGCAGCACCGGCTTGCGCTCGGGGGGGCCGAGGTAGGCCCACACCAGGCCGTACAGCTCCTGCACCGGGTACCAGGGCTGGCGCACCTTGTCGCGAAAGCGCCCGCCTTCAGGCTCGCAGGGCTGCTCCACGCAGCGCCCCTGCACGTCGAAGAGCCAGCCGTGGTAGCAGCAGCGGATGCCGCGCTCCTCCACCTTGCCGTAGTAGAGCGACGTGCCGCGGTGCGCGCAGTTCGGCAGCACCAGCCCGGGCCGGCCGGCGCCGTCTCGAAAGAGGATGAGGTCCTCCCCCAGCACCCGCACCTGGCGCGGCGTCTCGCTGGCGTCGCGCGACAGGCCGACGGGGTGCCAGTAGCGGCGCAGCAGCTCGCCCATGGGCGTGCCCGGCCCGACCTCGGTCAGCTCGCGCCGGTGGGTGGGCGCGGGGCGGCCGTAGCCGGTGCCCTGGTCAGGCGCCGGGGACAGGACAGCCTTCATTGCGGCGTCACCCCCGCGGCCTTGATCAGTTCGGCCGTGCGCGGGAAGTCGGCCTGGTAGCGCTCCAGGAACTGTGGCGGCGTGTTGCCCAGCGGCTCGAAGCCGAAGGCCACCAGCCGCGCGGCGATGTCGGGCATGGCGGTGATCTCGCGCAGCGCCGTGACCCAGGCGTCCACCACCGGCGCGGGCGTGCCGGCCGGTGCATAGACGCCGATCCAGCTGTCCAGGTCGAAGCCCTTGAAGCCCTGCTCGGCGAAGGTCGGCACCTGCGGCATGGCCGACACGCGCCGGGTGCCGGCGATGCCCAGCACCTTCATCTTGCCGCCCTGGCTCTGGTTGCGTGCCGTGGACGGGTTGGCCCAGGCGAAGTCCAGCACCTTGCCGAACATGTCCGTGTGCGCAGCCGCCTCGGACTTGTAGGCCGCGTGGATCAGGTTGGCGCCGCTCTGGCGCTTGAGCAGCTCGCCGAACAGGTGCGCCGTGGAGCCGTTGCCCCAGGTGCCGTAGGTCATGCCGCGCGGCTGCTTCTTCGCGTACTCGACGAACTCCTGCACGGTGGAGTAGGGCGCATCGGCCGGGGCGACCAGCATGGGGCCACCCGTGGCCAGCATGGACAGCGGCTGGAAGTCCTTCACCGGGTCGTAGGGCAGCTTGGGCTGCAGGATCACGTTGTTCACATGGGTCAGCGGCAGCGTGAACAGCACGGTGTGCCCGTCCGCCGGCGCCTTGGCCACGTAGTCGGCCGCGATGGTGCCGCTCGCGCCGGGCTTGGCGTCCACCACCACCGGCTGGCCCCAGCGGGCCTGCAGCTTGTCCGCGTAGGCGCGCGCCAGGCTGTCGATGGGACCCCCCGCGGTACCGAAGGGCACCATGCGGACCGGCCGGCTGGGAAAGCCGGCCTGCGCGAACGCCGGGCCGCCTGCCACGCCGAACGCGGCGGCGGCCAGCGCCATGGAAAAGCTTCGTCTGTCCAGATGCATGCCTTGTCTCCTGATCGTTGCTTTGAGGGGAAGCCGACAATGATGGCCCGCCGCCCCTGGCGCGGCAATTCGAAGCTTTGGATATGAGATATGAACGCGCGTGATATCCGTTCGCTGGACGTCGGCATGCTGCGCACCTTCGACGCGCTCATGCGCGAGCGCAGCGTCTCGCGTGCGGCGCAGCGCCTGTTCCTGAGCCAGCCGGCGGTCAGCGCCTCGCTCACGCGTTTGCGCGAAGTCTTCGGTGACCCCCTGTTCACCCGCATGCCGCACGGCGTGGCACCCACCGCCCGCGCGGAGGCGCTCGCGCCGCAGGTGGAGCAGCTCCTCGCCGGCATGGCGCGCCTGCTGGAGCCGCAGCAGGATTTCGATCCGGCCACCAGCAACCGCATCTTCCGCGTCGCCGGTTCGGACTTCGCCAGCCGCTGGCTGCTCGCGCCGCTGTCGCGCGAGCTGGTGGAGGCCGGCTCGGCCATCCGCATCCTGTGGGAGCCCACCCAGACCGGCTCCATCGCCGAGCGCCTGCGCAAGGGCGAGATCGACCTGGCCGTCATCGCCCGCATCCACCGCCCGCAGGACATGCAGACCGAGGTGCTCTACGAGGACCACTACGTCTACGTCACCCGCCGCGACCATCCGCAGGCCGGCGAGCCGGTGACGCTGGAGTCCTTCTGCGCGGTGCCGCAGGTCTTCCTGGGCTACGGCACCTCCACGCTGGACGACCTCATCGACGAGGAACTCGCCCGCCGCGGCATGCGCCGCCACGCCCAGCTCGCGGTGAGCAGCTTCGGGCAGATCCTGCACCAGCTGCGCTGCAGCGACCATGCGGCGGTGCTGGGGCGGCGGGTGGCGCAGGCCTTCGCGTCCGAGCTTGCGATCCGGGCGCTGCCCTTGGAGTTGCCGAGGTACCAGTCGATGGTGTGCTGGGACGGGGGGTCTTCGGGGGATGTGGGGGTGGAGTGGTTGAGGGGGGGGGTGGTGGGGATATCCGTGTCTGGTGCCCTGGCTTAGGAGCTTTTGCGTTGGCGTGGGGTGTTTTCTTTCGCGGCTTGCCGGGTCTCGCCCCGGCGGGCGACCTACTTTCTTTTGCTTCGCCAAAAGAAAGTAGGCAAAGAAAAGGCGA
>NZ_SMLL01000008.1 GCF_004681965.1 Ramlibacter rhizophilus
CCGGTCGTCGCGGCACCGCCCACGCCGCCCGCGCCGCCCGCGCCGCCCGCGCCGCCCGCGCCACCCGCGCCGGCTCCAGCGCCACCGGCACCACCTGCTCCGGCTGCCGTCGTGGAATTGCCCTCGACGAGCGCGGCCTACCTGCGCAACCCGCCGCCGGCCTACCCGCCGGTAAGCAAGCGCCTGGGCGAACAGGGCCGCGTCGTGCTGCGCGTGCTGATCGGCGCGGACGGCCGCGCCGAGCAGGCTGAGATCCGCAGCTCCAGCGGCTTCGAGCGGCTGGACCAGGCGGCCCTGAAGACCGTGCTGCAGTGGCGCTACGTGCCCGGTAGGCGCGGCGGCGTGCCGGAAGCCATGTGGTTCAACGTACCGATCAATTTCGTTCTGGAGTAGGGGAAAGCAGATGGAAACGCAATTCGGCCTGGCCCACCTGTGGGAGCAAGGCGACCTCGTCATCAAGGGCGTCGCGGTGCTGCTGCTGCTGATGTCGCTGGCCTCGTGGATGGTCATCATCACCAAGGCGCTGGACCTGCGCCGCTGGTCGGCGCAGGCACGCCGCACCGAGGCCTTCTGGCACAGCGGCGACTTCGCCGAAGGCCTGGACAAGCTGGGCCACGAGGCCGGCAACCCCTTCCGCGCCCTGGCGCTCGAAGGCCGCGAAGCCAGCGCGCACCACAATGCGCAGCCGCAGCTGCACGACTCCATCGACGCCAGCGAGTGGGTCACCCGGTCGCTGCGCAACGCCATCGACGAGGCCACCGCGCGCCTGCAGTCGGGCCTGGCGGTGCTGGCCTCGGTGGGTTCGACCGCGCCCTTCATCGGCCTCTTCGGCACCGTCTGGGGCATCTACCACGCGCTGCTGGCCATCAGCGGTGCGGGGCAGGCCACCATCGACCGCGTGGCCGGTCCCATCGGCGAGGCGCTGATCATGACCGCGCTCGGCCTGGCCGTCGCCATCCCGGCGGTCCTGGGCTACAACGCCCTGGTGCGCGGCAACAAGGGCGTGCTCATGAAGCTCAATCGCTTCGCCCACGACCTGCACGCCTACTTCATCACCGGCGCCCGGGTCGCCGCCAGCGGGGCGCCGACCAAGGTCGTTCCCATGAAGAAGGGTTGAGGAGCTCACACCATGGCCTTCGGAACCCGGGACGACACCGACGAGGTGATGAACGAAATCAACATGACGCCGCTGGTGGACGTCATGCTGGTGCTGCTGATCATCTTCATCATCACCGTGCCGGTGATGAAGCACGCGGTGAACATCGAGCTGCCGCAGGCCAGCAACCAGCGCGAGGTGGACCGGCCGCAGGTGGTGCGCGTCTCGGTGGACGCGCAGGGCCGCTACTTCTGGAATGCGGACCGCATCGACGACGCGGCACTGCCCGCCCGCCTGGCCGCCGAGGCGGCCCGCGACCCGCAGCCCGAGCTCCACATCCGCGGCGACCGGGCCGTGCGCTACGAGCGGGTGGCGCAGCTCATGGCCGCCGCACAGCAGGCGGGGCTGCGCCGGATCGGCTTCATCACCGAACCGAAGCAGGAGTGAGCATGGCCACCCCACCCCTGCAGCAGGGCCACGAGTCGCCCCAGGACGCAGCGTCGGCGAGCGAGCCGCGGGCGGCGCAGCGTCCGCCCCTGGTGCGCAGCGACGAACTGATGCGCGGCCAGCGCGCCATCGAGATCAGCCACAACGGCGTGCTCTACCGCCTCCAGGCCACGCGCCTGGGCAAGCTGATCCTCACGAAGTAAGCGGGGTCAGAGCCCCAGCGCGGCAATGCCTGCGCGCGCGATCTGGGCGTCCTCGGTGGACTTCACGCCGCTGACGCCCACGGCGCCGATGCAGTGGCCGTCCTTCATGATCGGCACACCGCCTTCGAGCATGCCCGCGATGCCCGGCGCGCTCAGGAATGACGTGCGCCCGCCGTTGATGATCTCCTCATAGATCCGGCTTTCGCGCCGCCCGAGCGCGGCCGTGTGCGCCTTGGCCGGTGCGATCTGCGCCGACACGGCCGGCGCGCCGTCGAGCCGCTGCAGCCACAGCAGGTGCCCTCCGGCGTCTGCGATGGCAATGGTGACCGCCCACCCGTGCTTCAGGGCTTCGGCTTCGGCGGCAGAGGCGATGGCCTTCAAATCGGCCAGTTCAAGGAAACTTATGGTTTTCATGGGGGTCGGAGCATAGCCGTTCGATTGGGGCCTTGAAGGCCCCTAGAATGCGCCCATCTTTACGCCACCTCACCAACAAGGAGTGACGCTCATGAACGAACGAGTCCAGACCGCAGGCTATGGCTATGCCGTGCCAGCGGCGCAGCGCAACAAGGTGCTGCGCAACACGTATTGGCTGCTCGCCCTGAGCCTGCTGCCCACCGCGCTGGGCGCCTGGCTGGGGGTGGCCACGGGCATCACCGCCGGCCTGGGTGGCGGGCTCGGCCTGATCGTGTTCCTGGGTGGTGCCTTCGGCTTCATGTACGCCATCGAGAAGACCAAGAACTCGGCCGCCGGCGTGCCGGTGCTGCTGGCCTTCACCTTCTTCATGGGCCTGATGCTCTCGCGCATCATCGGCATGGTGCTGGGCATGTCCAACGGCACCAGCCTCATCATGACGGCGGCTGCCGGCACGGCCGGCGTGTTCTTCGTGATGGCCAGCCTGGCCACCGTGATCAAGCGCGACCTGACCGGCCTGGGCAAGTTCCTCTTCGTCGGCGCCCTGGCCATCGTGATCGGCGCGGCCATCAACGTCTTCGTCGGCTCCACGGTCGGCATGCTCGTCATCAGCGTGATGGCCATCGGCGTGTTCAGCGCCTTCATCCTGTACGACGTCAAGCGCATCATCGACGGCGGCGAAACCAACTACATCTCGGCCACCCTGGGCCTGTACCTGAGCATCTTCAACGTGTTCCAGAGCCTGCTGGCCCTGCTGGGCCTGACCAGCGGCAACGACTGAACGCCGACGCGCCCCATGGCAAAGGGACCCCTCGGGGTCCCTTTTTTCTTTCCGGCGAGCCCGGGTGTCAGTCGAGATCGAAGACCGCCATGGACTCCACGTGCGCGGTGTGCGGAAACATGTTCACCACGCCCGCCGCCGTGCAGCGGTAGCCGGCCTGGTGAACCAGCAGCCCGGCGTCGCGGGCCAGCGTGGCCGGGTTGCAGCTCACATACACGATGCGGCGCGGCGGCTGCCAGTCGGCGCGCAGGAGCGCAGGGTCCTGGTGCAGGTCGGCCAGCGCCTTGGCCAGCGCGAAGGCGCCCTCGCGCGGCGGATCGACCAGCCACTTGTCGGCGCGGCCGTCCTCCATGAGCTGCGCGGGGGTGATCTCGAAGAGGTTCCGCGCAACGAAGCGCGTCGGCGCCGTGGCCCTGGCCGCATTGCGCGCCAGGTTCTCGCGCGAACGGGCCACCAGGGCCTCGCTGCCCTCGATGCCCAGCACCTCGCCGGCCCGCGTGGCGATCGGCAGCGTGAAGTTGCCCAGCCCGCAGAACCAGTCGATCACGCGCTCGTTCCTGCCCACCTCCAGCAGCCGCAGCGCGCGCGTGACCAGCACCTGGTTGATGAAGGGGTTGACCTGGGTGAAGTCGGTCGGGCGGAACGGCATGGTGATGCCGAACTCGGGCAGGGTGTAGGCCAGCTGCGGACCGGGGTCCAGCAGGTGCACCGTGTCCGGGCCCTTGGGCTGCAGCCACCACTGCACCGCCGGGTGCGCCTGCGCGAAATCGCGCAGCTTCTGCGTGTCCCCCGCGCTGAGCGGCTCCAGGTGGCGCAGCACGAGCGCGATGATCTCACGCGAGGGCTCGGCCGCATCCACGCCGCAGGCCAGCTCGATCTGCGGACAGGTCTCGATGGCGTCCATGCTCCCGATCAGCTCGCGCAGCGGCAGCAGCAGGTCGCTGACCGAGCGGGGCACCACATGGCACTCCCGGATGTCGGCCACGTAGCGGCTCTTGCGTTCGTGGAAACCCACCAGCACGGCGCCCTTCTTGCGCACGTGCCGCACGGAAAACCGCGCCCGCCAGCGGTAGCCCCAGGCCGGGCCTTCGATGGGGCGCAAGAGGGTCTGCGCCCGCACCTTGCCCAGGTGCCAGAGGTTGTCTTCCAGCACCCGCTGCTTGATGGCCACCTGCGCACCGGCGTGCAGGTGCTGCATCTTGCAGCCGCCGCAGGCGCCTGCATGCAGGCCGAAATGCGGGCAGCGCGGCGCCACGCGCTGCGACGACTCGCGGTGGATCGCCGTGAGCGTTCCCTGCTCCCAGTTGTTCTTGCGCCGATGCACCTCCACCGACACCTGTTCACCCGGCAGCGCACCGTCGATGAACACCACCTTCCCGTCGGCGCGCCGGGCCACGCCCTGGGCCTCGATGTCGAGCGCGTCCACCGCCAGCCAGCCTTCGGGCAGGTCCGGCTTCTCACTTCCTTGCGTCATGGCCGCGATTGTCTCAGGTGCATACTGGCCGCTTCGCCTCGACGCAAGGAGCCCTCATGGAGCTGCGTGTCTGCCTGGACGTGGACGACCTCGAACGCGCGATCACCTTCTACACGCAGGGGCTGGGCCTGCGCCTGGGCCGGCGGCTCGGCGACGACTGGGCGGAGCTGCTGGGCGCCAGCGCGCCGCTGGACCTGCTGGTCGAGCCGCCGGGCAGCGCCCCGCTGGGCGAATCACGGCCGGCGCGCCGCAGCTACGAGCGCCACTGGACGCCCGTGCACCTGGACTTCGTGGTGACCGGCATCGACGAGCGCGTGCGCAGCCTGGTGGGCCTGGGCGCGCGGCTGGAGCGCCCCGTGCAGCAGAGGCGCTGGGGCCGGATGGCGAACCTGGCCGACCCCTTCGGTCACGGCTTCGACCTGCTGGAGTTCCAGGGACGCGGTTACGACGAGATCCTCGCTGGCGGGAAGTAGGCCCGGACAGCCCTCACTTCCAGCTCGCCAGATATTCGTCCCAGTGCGCTTCCTGGGGGGCCAGGGCGGCCAGCGATGACTTCACCAGCGCGATCTCCTGCTCGTACTCGCCTTCGGTGAAGCCGCCGCGCATCTTCTGGAAGCGGCAGTACAGCAGGTAGGTGTTCATCACGTCGGTCTCGCAGTAGCGGCGGATGTCTTCGAGCTTTCCGTCCAGGAAGGCCGGGTACACCTGCGAGCCGTCCATGCCGAGCTTGCCGGGAAAGCCGCACAGCTTGGCCATGGCATCCAGCGGCGCGTTGGCGCGCGGCTGGTACATGGCCAGCACGTCCATCAGGTCCAGGTGGCGCATGTGGTAGCGGCCGATGTAGTTGTTCCACTTGAACTCGCGGTCGTCCTCGCCCAGGTCCCAGTACTTGCAGGCCGTCACGCCGTGGCGCAGTCCCCGGTAGTGCAGCACCGGCAGGTCGAAGCCGCCGCCGTTCCAGCTCACGAGCTGGGGCACGTGTTTCTCCAGCGTATTGAAGAAGCCCTGGATCACCTTGGCTTCACTCGCGTTGTCGCGGTCCACGAAGGAATGCACCCGCAACCCTTCGGCGTTGCGGAACACGGCGCTGATCACCAGCACGCGCTGCAGGTGGTGCGGCATGAACTCGCCCTGGCCCTTCTCGCGCCGCTCCTGCAGCCAGGCTTCGTAGACCTGGGCGTCGGTGGCGTCGGCCGGCGCGTCCTGCAGGCAGCGCAGCCCCGCGATGTCGGGGATGGATTCGATGTCGAAGACGAGGACGGGCCAGGGCATGGGATCTTTCGGGTGGGGGGTCGGCGGGTGGTCAGGGGGTGGTGAGGAGCACGACCGCGCGCGCCTCGATGCTGCGGCCTTCGCCCACCGGTCCCATCTTCTCGGCGGTCTTGGCCTTCACGTTGACCTGCTCGGGCGCGAGCTGCAGCAGGCCTGCGATGCGCGCCCGCATGCCCTCGATGTGCGGCGCGAGCCGGGGCGCCTGGGCGATGACGGTGCTGTCCACGTTCACCGGCACCCAGCCCGCATCGCGGACGCGCCGCAGCGCCTCCTGCAGCAGCACGCCGGAATCGGCGCCGCGAAAGCGTTCGTCGGTGTCGGGGAAATGCCGGCCGATGTCGCCCAGGCCGGCCGCACCGACCAGGGCATCGGTGATCGCGTGCAGCAGCACGTCGGCATCCGAATGCCCGAGCAGTCCCTTGTCGTGCGGAATGCGCAGGCCGCCGATGACGAGGGGCCGGCCCTCCACCAGTGCGTGCGTGTCCCAGCCTTCTCCGATGCGCAGCTTCATGCGCGTGTCTCCTGTCGTGTCCGCAGCAGTGCCTCGGCCAGGGCGAAATCCTCCGGCCAGGTCAGCTTGAAGTTATGGGCCGAGCCCGGGACGAGCCGGGGCCGGTGGCCGGCCTGCTCGATGGCGCTGGCCTCGTCGGTGACCCCGTCGCCGGCCTGCGCGAGCGCCGATGCCAGCAGGCCCAGCCGGAACATCTGCGGCGTCTGCGCGAGCCACAGGCCCTCGCGCGGCACCGTCGCCTCGGCGCGCCCCGCCAAACCCTGCTTGAGCGTGTCGGCCAGGGGCTGCGCCAGCAGGCCGCCGACGGGGTCGCCTTCACAGCCGGCGATGAGCCGCTCGATGAGTTCGGGCGTGACCAGGCAGCGCGCGGCATCGTGCACCAGCACCCAGTCATCCTCCCCTGCGCCGCGTTCGCGCAGCGCCTGCAGGCCGCCTAGCACCGTGGCCGCGCGCGTGGGGCCGCCGCACTCGGCCAGCACGATGCCGGGTTCCTGCGCCAGCTCCCTGTCGCCCGGGGCCACGCCCACCATGACCGTCGCGACCCGTGGCACGGCCGCGAAGGCCGCCAGCGTATGCCGCACCACGGCCAGGCCCGCGACGGGCCGGTACTGCTTGGGCGCGCCCGCGCCCGCGCGGCTGCCGCTGCCGGCGCAGGGAATGAAGGCATGCAGGCGCGGCGGCGTAACAGGCGTGGACACAGGGTGGCTCATGAACGGGTGGGCCATTCTAGAATTCGCCGCTTCCCACACCCCGCGCCCTTCGCCGCGGGGTGTTTCCCATTGGCGCCATGGATCTCCCCAAGCTCACCCCCGGCAAGCGTTTTTCCCTGCCCCGTCCCGCCGGCTCGGCCGACGCCCTGCTGCTGGCCCGGCTGGCCGAGCGCGAGAAAGCCGCCGGCCGGCGCGTGGCCATCGTCACGGCCGACGCCACCGACGCCCAGCGCCTGCTGGACGAGATGGCCTTCTTCGCCCCCGACCTGCGCTGCTGCCTGTTTCCCGACTGGGAGACCCTGCCCTACGACAGCTTCTCGCCGCACCAGGACCTGATCAGCGAGCGCCTGGCCACGCTCTGGCGCATCTCCCAGGGCGAAGCCGACCTGGTGATCGTGCCGGCCACCACGGCGCTGTACCGCCTGGCGCCGCCGTCGTTCCTGGCCGGCTACACCTTCCATTTCAAGCTGCAGCAGCAGCTGGACGAGGCCAAGCTCAAGGCCCAGCTCACGCTGGCCGGCTACAGCCATGTGACGCAGGTGGTCAGTCCGGGCGAGTACGCGGTTCGCGGCGGGCTCATCGACCTCTTCCCCATGGGCTCTGCGGTGCCCTTCCGGGTGGACCTGTTCGACGACGAGATCGACTCCATCCGCACCTTCGACCCCGACAGCCAGCGCAGCCTCTACCCCGTGCCCGAGGTGCGCCTGCTGCCGGGGCGCGAGTTCCCGATGGACGAAGCGGCGCGCGCGCGCTTTCGCAGCCGCTGGCGCGAGCTGATGGAGGGCGACCCGACCCGCAGCCGCCTCTACAAGGACATGGGAAACGGCGTCGCGACGGCGGGCATCGAGTACTACCTGCCGCTGTTCTTCGAGGAGACCGCCACGGTCTTCGACTACCTGGGCGAAGCGGCGGCGCTGGTGCTGCACGGCGACCTGGAACCGGCCTTCCAGCATTTCTGGCAGGACACCCGCGAGCGCCACCGGCTGGTGCAGGGCGACCCGGAGCGGCCGGTGCTCGCACCCGAGGCGCTGTTCCTTTCGGCCGAGCAGTTCTATGCCCGCGCCAAGGAACACCCGCAGCTCGCGCTGCGCAGCGGGGGCGGCCCCCACCCCAGCCCTCCCCCAGAGGGGGAGGGGGCAAGTCAACTCCCTCCCCCTCTGGGGGAGGGCGGGGGTGGGGGCCACGCCTTCCAGCCCCTCCCCTCCATCGCCGTCACGCGCGGCGCCGACGAGCCGCTCGCGCGTCTCAAGGACCACCTCGCGCGAACGCCCCACCGCGTGCTGGTCCTCGCCGAATCCGACGGCCGGCGCGAAAGCCTGCTGGACTTCCTGCGGGCCAGCCATCTCACGCTTCCCGTCTTCGACTCGCTGGCCGAATTCCAGGCCTCGCAGGAGAAGCTCGGCATCGCCACCGCGCCGCTCGCGCAAGGCTTCCAGTGGATGGACCAGGCACTGGACCTGGTCACCGAGACCGAGCTCTTCGCCGCGGGGGTCACGGTGCGCCGGCGCCGCAAGCAGGAGCAGGTCAGCGACGTCGAGGCGCTGATCAAGGACCTGTCGGAGCTGAACGTGGGCGACCCGGTGGTGCACGCGCAGCACGGCATCGGCCGCTACCGGGGCCTGGTGAACCTGGACCTGGGCCAGGGCAACACCGAGTTCCTGCACCTGGAGTACGCCGACAAGGCCACGCTCTACGTGCCGGTGAGCCAGCTGCACCAGATCAGCCGCTACACCGGCGTCTCGGCCGACGAGGCGCCGCTGCACAAGCTGGGCTCGGGCCAGTGGGACAAGGCCAAGCGCAAGGCCGCCGAGCAGGTGCGCGACACGGCCGCGGAGCTCCTGAACATCTACGCACGCCGCGCCGCGCGCGAAGGCCATGCCTTCCGCTTCTCGGCCCAGGACTACGAGGCCTTCGCCACCGACTTCGGCTTCCAGGAAACGGCCGACCAGAACGCCGCCATCCACGCCGTCATCCAGGACATGGTCTCGCCCCAGCCCATGGACCGCCTGGTCTGCGGCGACGTGGGTTTCGGCAAGACCGAAGTCGCCCTGCGCGCCGCCTTCGTGGCCGTCACCGGCGGCAAGCAGGTGGCCTTCCTCGCGCCCACCACGCTCTTGGCCGAGCAGCACTACCAGACGCTGGTGGACCGCTTCTCCAAGTGGCCCGTGAAGATCGCCGAGATGAGCCGCTTCCGCTCGCAGAAGGAGATCACCGCGGCGGCGAAGGGCATCGCCGAGGGCAGCGTGGACATCGTGGTCGGCACGCACAAGCTGCTGTCGCAGAGCGTGAAGTTCAAGAACCTGGGCCTTTTGATCATCGACGAGGAGCACCGATTCGGCGTACGTCACAAGGAGGCCATGAAGGCCCTGCGCGCCGAGGTGGACGTGCTCACGCTCACGGCCACGCCCATCCCCCGGACGCTGGGCATGGCGCTGGAAGGGCTGCGCGATCTCTCGGTCATCGCCACCGCGCCGCAGCGCCGCCTGGCGATCAAGACCTTCGTGCGCAACGAAGGCAACGGCGTGATCCGCGAGGCGGTGCTGCGCGAGTTGAAGCGCGGCGGACAGGTGTACTTCCTGCACAACGAGGTCGAGACCATCGAGAACCGGCGCGAGCGCCTGCAGGCGCTGCTGCCCGAGGCCCGCATCGCCGTGGCCCATGGGCAGATGCCCGAGCGGGACCTGGAACGCGTGATGCGCGACTTCGTGGCCCAGCGCTTCAACGTGCTGCTGTGCTCCACCATCATCGAGACCGGCATCGACGTGCCCACGGCCAACACCATCGTCATGAGCCGCGCCGACAAGTTCGGCCTGGCGCAGCTGCACCAGCTGCGCGGACGCGTGGGCCGCAGCCACCACCAGGCCTATGCCTACCTGCTCGTGCCCGACACGGAAAGCCTGTCCAAGCAGGCCTCGCAGCGCCTGGATGCCATCCAGCAGATGGAGGAACTGGGCTCGGGCTTCTACCTGGCCATGCACGACCTGGAGATCCGCGGCGCCGGCGAGGTGCTGGGCGAGAACCAGAGCGGCAACATGCTGGAGGTGGGCTTCCAGCTGTACAACGAGATGCTGGCCGAGGCCGTGCGCAGCCTCAAGGCCGGCCAGGAGCCGGACCTGCTCGCCCCGCTGTCCGCCGCCACCGACATCAACCTGCACGCGCCGGCCCTGCTGCCGGACGATTACTGCGGCGACGTGCACCTGCGCCTGTCCTTCTACAAGAAGTTCGCGACGGCCAAGACCACCGACCAGATCGACACGCTGCTGGAGGAGATCGTCGACCGCTTCGGCAAGCTGCCGCCGCAGGCGCAGAACCTGGTGGACGTGCACCGCCTGCGCGTGCTGGCGCGGCCCTACGGCGTGGTCAAGGTCGATGCCGCACCCGGCGTGATCGTCATCGCCTTCAAGGCCAACCCGCCGGTGGAGCCGATGCGCATCATCGAGCTCGTGCAGAAGAACCGGCATATCAAGCTCGCGGGCAACGACAAGCTGCGCATCGAGAAGGAGTTCAAGGAAGTGAAGGACCGGGTGCAGATGGTCCGCGACGTGCTGCGCTCACTGGGGCAGCCGAAGGTGGCGGAGCCGGCCTGACCCCGTTTCGCGCCCCTGCGGTGCGACAATCCCCGCCCCATGACCGCCCCTGCCCGCGAACACTCCCCTGGCCTCTTCATCCGCGGCTTCACGCCGCCCCTGTCCTGGCGCGACTTCGGCCTGATCGCCTTCGACATGGATTCCACGCTGATCAACATCGAATGCGTGGACGAGATCGCCGCCGCCTGCGGCCGCAAGGACGAAGTGGCCGCGATCACCGAAGCCGCCATGCGCGGCGAGATCACCGACTACAAGGAAAGCCTGCGCCAGCGCGTGGCGCTGCTGGGCGGCGTGGACGTGCGCTACCTGCAGCAGGTCTACGACGAGCGCCTCCAGCTCAACCCGGGCGCCACCGAACTGGTGGCCGCGGCCAAGGCCGCGGGCCTGAAGACGCTGCTGGTCTCGGGCGGCTTCACCTTCTTCACCGACCGCATCCGCGACCGCCTGGGCATCGACTTCACGCGCTCCAACGTGCTGGAGGTCGCTGAGGGCCGATTAACGGGACGCATGGTCGACCAGCCCTGGGGCGACATCTGCGACGGCGAGGAAAAGCGCCGCATGCTGCTGGCCACCTGCGCGCAGCTGGGTCTTGCACCCACACAGGCCATCGCGGTGGGCGACGGCGCCAACGACCTGCCGATGATGGGAGAAGCCGGCCTGTCCGTGGCCTACCACGCCAAGCCCAGGGTGCGCGAGCAGGCCATGGTGGCCATCGACCAGGGCGGGCTGGACCGGCTGCTGGAGATCGTGCGAGCCTGAGAAGGCGCTTCTCGCCGTACGCAGGTACGGCTGCGATGCTCGGCGCCACCTCGGCGGCGCCCGCTGCGGTTCCTTCACACCTTCTGAGCCCTCGGCCGGATCAAACCGCCTTGATCTGCGGCCTTCCCGCCGCCACCTCGAAGCGCGCCAGCGTCTCGATGCCCGTGGCCGGGTCGCCCACGTCCTGCACCACGCGCAGGGTGGTGGAGAGCGCGGCGGGCGTGAACTCGCACACCCCGTAGCCGCGCCGCAGGCCGTCCGCGAAGACGAAATGCGGGTTCTCGGCCAGGCGCTGCGGCACCCGCGCGGCGCCGCCTGCGCGTGAGGTGATGCTGGTGCCGCAGAACTCCACGCCGATGGCGGCGCTCTCGGGTCGCTCGTAGTCCGCCTTGATGTGCCCCACCCAGTTCTCGTGCACGTCGCCACCCAGCACCACGGGGTTGCCGACCTGGTGGCGCTGCAGCGACTCGATGACGCGACGCCGCGCGGCCGGGTAGCCGTCCCAGCCGTCGTTCCAGAGGCGCTCGCCCGGGCCCGGCAAGTTGTCGCGCTTGCCGAAGAGGGTCTGCTGGCCCATGACGGTCCAGCGTCCCACGGACCCGGAGAGCCTCGCGTCCAGCCAGCGCTCCTGCGCCGCCCCGAGGAGCGTGCGCGCGGGGTCGCGCAGGGCCTCGCAGGTGGCGGGATCGACCAGGCCACCCGGGTCGCTGGGCGGCCGGCAGGCCTGGCGATCACGCCACTGCCGCGTGTCCAGCACCAGCAGGTCCGCGAGCCGGCCGAAGCGCAGGTGCTGCGGCACCTGCACCTCCAGCGCACCCGAGGCCGCGCGAGCGAGGGCCGAGGCGCGCACCGGCATGTGCTCGTACCAGGCCTGGTAGGCGGCATTGCGCCGGTCGAGGAAACTGGCGCTGGCGTTCAGGCCGAGCGGCCGCGAGTCGCCGGCCACCAGCCCCGCATAGTCGTTCTGGACCTCATGGTCGTCCCAGGTGACCAGCCAGGGGCAGGCCGCATGCATGGCCTGCAGGGCCGCGTCGCTGCGGTGCAGGGCGTGGCGGCGGCGGTAGTCGTCCAGCGTGTGGACCAGGCCCAGTGTCGGGAAGTTGCGGATCGCGGCCGTGGCGTTCGGGTACTCGTAGATGTAGTCGCCCAGGAACATCACGAAGTCGAGCTGCTCCTCCAGCATGTGGCGGTAGGCGCCGTAGTAGCCGTGCTCCCAGCGCTGGCAGGACGCATAGGCCAGGCGCAGCAGCGCCGGTGAGTCGCCCGGGTTCGGCAACGTGCGGGTGCGGCCGACCGGGCTGTCCACCTCGCCGCTGCGGAAGCGATAGAAGTACCAGCGGTCCGGCTCCAGGCCGGCGGGCTCCACATGCACGCTGTGCGCCAGGGCCGGCATGGCCAGCGCTTCGCCCGCCTGCGCGATGCGCGTGAAGTGCTCGTCGTGCGCCACTTCCCAGCGCACGGGGACCGGGTCCTCGCCGATGGAGTCGAACCAGCCGGGTGCGAGCAGGCGCGTCCAGAGCACGACCGAGTCATGCCGGGGCGATCCGCTGGCCACGCCGAGGCCGAAGGGGTCGAAGCGCCAGCGCCGCGCGCCTGCGCGTGCCGCGGGCAGGCAGGCCCCCAGCGCGGTGGCGGCGGCAAGGCGCAGCAGGTCGCGACGATCCGCGCGGGGGGCGATGCTCATGGGCCGCGGACTATAGCAATGCGGGGCGGACGAGCTGCCGGCCTGCGGCCTGGACCGTCGGTGCGGGACGACAGCGTTCCCGGCCCCCTTCCGACCCGCGCGCGGGGTGCTGTTGTCCTAAGGTGCCTGCATGGATCGACCCAGCAGTTCCGCAGCCGATGCGCGTCCACGCGAGCCGCGGCATTTCTCCATGCTGCGCGAGTTCCAGCTGGCCGACTTCTTCACGCTCGGCAATGCCGCCTGCGGCGTGGGCGCCGTGCTGTTCACGCTCAGCTACATGGCCAGCGGGCAGTTGCTGGAGTTCTTCGCGGCGGTGGCGCTCGCGCCGGCGGCCCTGCTACTGGACGTGCTGGATGGGCGCATCGCGCGTGCGCGCAACCAGCACTCGGCCCTGGGACGCGAGCTGGACTCGCTGTCCGACGTGATTTCCTTCGGCGTGGCGCCGGCCGCGCTCGGCTACGCAGCGGGCCTGCGCGGCGGTTGGGACGCGCTGATCCTCGTCTACTTCGTCTGCTGCGGCGTGAGCCGGCTGGCTCGCTTCAACGTCACGGCCGAGAGCCTGAGCGCCGGCGGCGACAAGGTGAAGTACTTCGAAGGCACGCCCATTCCCACCAGCGTGCTGCTCACCCTGCTGCTGGGTGTAATGGCCTGGTTCGGCGCGATCGACGAATGGCTGTGGGGCGGTGCCTGGCAGCTCGGCCCCTGGGCCCTGCACCCCATGGCCCTGCTGTTCGCGCTCTCGGGCACGCTGATGATCAGCAAGACACTGCGAATTCCGAAGTGGTGAATCGGCTCCCCGAGGGCGGCCGGCTCGGGGCCGCCGGGGCGACTCACTCGCGTGGTGTCGGGCGCAGTGCCGCGTCGCGGATCGCATACAAGGCCTGCAGGTCCGAGGCCAGTTCCTCATCCGCATCCGCAGGCGCATCGCCGCTTCGTGTCGGCTCGGCTTCGGACGCGGGCTGCGGGCCGGGCGCTGCCGGGTCGAAGTCGAACTGCCAGGCCAGGCCGCGCAACCACTCGGACGCCAAGGGATCGAAACGCAGCAGCGCCTGCCGGAAGCTCGCCTGGAATGCGGGCACATAGGCGAGCAGGCGTTCCTGCCCCCCCTTGACGATCAGCGTGACGTAAGTGCCACTGCTCTGGCCCGACTGCACCACGCCCAGGGTGCGGCATTCGATCCAGTCCATGGGGATGGCGTGCTGGCGCATGGTCTCCCGCAACACGACGTGCACAACCTCCCGGCGGGGCACGCTGCGCGATGACACCGGCTCTTGCGCGGGTTCGTCCAGCTGCGAGGGCGGCGCCGCGGCGGCGCCGAGCTTGCGCCGGAACAGGCGATCGAGGAGGCTCATGCGCGGATTATGGAAGCGGCGTGGCGCGCGGCACAGCCCCGCCTGTCGGTTCAGCGCAGCTGGCGCCCGACCCAGCCGGCGATATCCGCCGCGCGCGTGAGCGCGCCGGCTTGCCTCCCGATCTCGTGGCCGCCCGAGAACAGGGCCAGGGTCGGGATGCTGCGGATGGCCAGGCGCTGCGACAGCGTGGGTGCCTGTTCGGTGTCGAGCTTGACCAGACGGACGCGCGGCTCCAGCAGCGCCGCCGCCTGCTCGAACGCGGGCGCCATCATGCGGCAGGGGCCGCACCATGCGGCCCAGAAGTCCACCAGCACCGGGATCTCGTTGCGCGCGACGTGCCGCTCGAACGCGGCCTCGTCCACGGCGACTGGGCGTCCCGTGAACAGCGCCTGCTTGCAGCGGCCGCAATCGGGCGCTGAGCCCAGCTGTTCGGCACGCACGCGGTTGACGGTCTGGCAGTGCGGACAGACGAGGTGCAGCGGATCGTTCATGCCGCGCAACTGCGGTCGCAACGCCTCTTTACAAGCGCGACCGGGCTTGGCGCGGTCAGCAGAGCGCGCCACGGCCGAGCACCTCGCCCCGCCTCACGCCGCGACGGCCCGTTTTCCTACATCGGGATGCTCTACATCGGAAACCGCTGAGGCGCCCTTACTCGGCAGCATCGTGTCGGTCCGTTAAGGGATCAACCGAACGCAACCCCAGGAGAAGCAGCATGTCGAGACAAGACAACAGAACCCATCGCCGGCCGTCAATGGCCCTCACCGCGCTGTTCACGGCCGTGGCGCTGAGCGCCTGCGGCGGCGGCGGCGGCGACGACACCCCGGCGCCAGCACCGGCACCGGCGCCCGCGCCCGCGCCAGCCCCCGCCCCCGCCCCCGCCCCCGCCCCTGCGCCTGCGCCTGCGCCTGCGCCGACGCCCGTCACCACCCTGTCGCAGCAGATGGATGCGGGCGGCAACTACGTGGTCGCCGCCACTGCGGCCGGTACCGTCAACCTCATCCTGCCGACCGCCCCGACGGTTGGCTCCACGGTAAGCGTCACGGGCCAGAGCGCCAACGACTGGCAGATCGTGCCGAACGCCGGACAGTTCATCGACACCACCGGCGTCACCGGCAACCCGGTGCTCGGTGCTAATTTCGAGACCACCACGAGCGTTGCCGACCGCTGGTTCTACGGCGCCGCGTCGGGTAATGGCCAGACACTTGCCGCAACCTCCAATGCCTTCGGTGGCGCAACGACTTACCGCGCTGGGACGGGACAGGTCGCCACGTCGCGCGACGGTGGCGCCACCTGGACCTACTTCACCTCTCCGATTTCGAACAACTGGGGGACGGTGGACATCTCTTCCACCGGGTCCAAGATCATTGCGGTGAACGGATTCGAGGGCGTGTATGTGTCCACGGATGGAGGCGTGAACTTCGCCAGCGTCACGCCTACCGGCGGCCTCGGTAACTGGATCGCCGGTGCCGTGTCGCGCGACGGGGCCGTCATGGCGGCCACTGAGTTGGGGGGTGGTGATCTGTACATCTCGCGCAACGACGGCACCAGCTGGACCCCCGCCGTGCTGCCGGGCAACTGGGAGGCACTGGACCTGTCTGGCGACGGCAGTCGCATCGTGGCGGTGGAGAAGAACCAGGTCATCCGCGTCGGGTCGGTATCCGCCGGCAATGCGATCACCTTGGACACGGCCACCACCGACCCGGATGCACTCGGTGAGTGGTACCGCGTCGCCATGTCCGCTGACGGGCAAGTCATCGTTGCCGGCGAGGAAAACGTCGGAAGGGTGGTGGTCTCGACGGACGGCGGCGTGACCTGGGAAACCGTGCTGACGGGCGTCAACGTGACGCAGGTCAGCGTCTCCGCCAACGGCCAGACGGTGGTGGTCTCCACGGGCACGCCGACGACTGCCGGCGCGCTCTACGTCTCCACCAGCGCCGGCGCTTTGAACAGCTTCAACACGGTCGGAAGCGCTGGCGAATGGCGCGCTGCCGCGGTTTCCGGTGATGGCACCACGCTGCTCGCCGGCCCCAACCAGGCGACTGCCAGCGCCTTGCTCGTGTCCCAGGGCGGCCGCACCAGCATCGGCGCAGGTGGCCTGACCGGCAACACCGGCGAGTCCATCACCCTGCAGTACGCCGGCGACGGCCGCTTCACGGTGCAGTCCTCCACCGGCGACTTCGTGATCGAGTAAGCGACCCGGCTAGGGCTGGAGGCGGCCGATCACCTCGATCGGCCCCTCTCCCGCCGGCACCCGCACCACCAGGCCTTCGCCGGAGCGGGTGAGTTCTCCTGTCAGGGCCCGGATGTTGACCTGGTGCGTCACCACCACCAGGGCACCCGGGCCCTTCCATTGGCGCAGCATCTCGCGCGCCGTCTCCGTCTGCGGATCGGCCCGGCCGGGCTCGCCGAAGAAGGAGTTGAAGGCCGGCGCCTCCCGCACGCCACCGGCCGCAAGATCCGCGAAGGCCAGCCGCGCCGTCTCCATGGTCCGGCACCACTGCGAACTCAGCACCGCCCCCACCTCGATATTTCGCTGCCGGAAGGCCTGGCCCAGCTGGCGCGACTCGGCCCGGCCGCGCTCGTCCAGGTTGCGTTGCGTGCTGCAGTCCCCGAGGCGAAAGCGCTCCGGGTCACCCACGCCCGGCGCGGTTGCGTGGCGGAACAGCACGATGGCACCCGGCTGGCGAAGCGCCGCCCAGGCGGCTTGCGCCTCGTCGCGGGCATGGCCCGCCAACGGCGCCGCCAGCGCGGCCAGCAGGAGCAGCCGCAGGCTGCTTCGGCGCATGGAATCGGGATGATCTTCAGGCATGGGCGCACGGTAGCCGCGCACCTGCCATGCGTCAGCGAGCCGCCCCGCAAGCCCGAGGACGCTCGCGGGGCATTCGCGTCGGCAGCCGCTTCAGCGCGCCCGGCGCAGCGGCTCCCAGCCGACGAACTGCGGGTAATGGCGCTGGACCGTGGGCCCGTTGGCATCCCAGGTGATGCAGCCGCCCACATGGAAGGGCGGGCGGTCCGACACCGGCTCCGGCTCGCCCGCCAGCTGGCGCAGGCGCGCCTGGCCGGCTGGGATGGTCTGGAAGGCGACGGTGGCCATGTTGGCCAGCAGCTCGCGCAGGTGCGTGCAGCCGCGCGTGCCGCCGATGGCCTCGTCGATGGCCTTGCGCCAGCCGGAGGCCACCCGTGCGCCGACCAGCCCGGCCAAGGGCGGCCCCGCCTGGGCACATTCGCCGAAGGGGGTGGCGTCCAGGGCCGAGACGATGTCCCGCACCACGAACTCGTCGTCCAGCGTGAGGCGGATCGCCAGGTGGTGGACCGGCGCGCCCGCCGGCAGCGGCTTGGGCCGGTACAGGCCGAGCTCGAAGGGCTTGGTGTCGGTCAGCTCGGCTTCGATGTCCCAGAGGCCGTCTTCGCGGCGGAAGCCGTGGTAGGCCACGGTCCGGGTATGCATGGGGGAACGGGACGGCGAAGCGGGCAGCGGCATTGCGCAAGCATCAGGGAAAACGCGGTAAACGCTATTCTCGCAGGCGACAGGCCGAACCAGCGTCGGCTCCTATCGTGGCGAAGCTGTCCGACACGGTGCGCCGGACGCGAGCCGGAGAATTCGCCAGTCCTCAACGTGGTCATGCCTATGAACGAACAACGAAGCGCCCGGCCCGCCCGCCATTCAGGCCTCAGCACACGAGCCCTCCCCCCTGGTCCCCTGCGCGGCGGTGCTGAGTTCCTCCGGGGCTTCGTTCGCAACCCGGCGCAGGTCGGCTCGGTGGTGCCGAGTTCCCCCCGGCTGGAGCAGCGGCTGGTGCGCAACGGCTGCATCGCGCAGGCCAAGTGCGTGGTCGAGCTGGGGCCGGGCACGGGCGGCACCACCGATGCCATCCTGCAGGCCTTGCCGCCGGCTGCGCGGCTGATGGCCATCGAGCTGGACCCGCACTTCCACGATCACCTGCGCCGCACGCTGCACGACTCGCGCCTGCTGCTGGAGCATGCGAGCGCCGAGCGCATCGCCGAGCTGCTGAGCGCGCGGCGGCTGGCGCCGCCGGACACCATCATCTCCGGCATCCCGTTCTCGACCATGCCCGCCGAGGTGTCCGACCGCATCGCGTCGCTGGTGGCCCAGGTGCTGCGCCCGGGCGGCCGCTTCGTGGCCTACCAGGTGCGGGCGCACGTGGCCGGCTTCATGACGCCTTACCTGGGCGAGCCGGTGCGTGAGTGGGAGCTCTTGAACGTTCCGCCGGTGCGGGTGTTCACGTGGGTCAAGGCTTGAAGCTGCGTCACTCCGTCTGAGACACCTTCCCCCTCTGGGGGAAGGCTGGGATGGGGGCTTGCGGAAAGCAGCGTGTCCGGCGTACGTGGCCCCCACCCTGCCCTCCCCCAGAGGGTGAGGGTTCAGAAGCTCCTCGCCGAAGCTCACGCAAGCGCGCGCGCCAGCCGCTTCACGCCTTCCTCGATCTGCTCCAGTCCCGCCGTCGCGAAGCTCAGTCGCAGCGCCGAAGTGTCGGGCTCGGTGGCGAAGAAGGGGGCGCCCGGCACGAAGGCCACGCCCTCGCCGATGGCGCGCCGTGCCAGCTCGCTCGCGTCCGCGAGCTTGCCGCCGGCCCCGGTGAGGCGCGCCCAGAAGAAGAGCCCGCCCTGCGGCTGCGTGAACGCGATCGCGTCGCCCAGCTCGCGTCGCAGCGCCTCGCCCATGGTGCGGGCGCGCTGGCCATAGATCTCCCGCACGTGCGCGAGCGTGGCGGGCATGCGGCCTGCCTTCAGGTACTGCGCGGCGGTGGCCTGGGCGAAGGTGCTGGTGTGGGCGTCGCTGAACTGCTTGCACATGGTGGCCCGTGCGAGCAGTTCGGACGGTGCGGCGAGCCAGCCCACGCGCAGGCCAGGGCTCAGCACCTTGCTCAGGCTGCCGCAGTAGGCGATCCAGTCGCGGCTGCCGGGCACGCTTTCCGAAAGCGCCAGCAGGCTGGGCGGCGGCGCGGCGTCGAAGTACAGGTCGCCGTAGGGGTCGTCCTCCACCACCAGGACCTGGTGACGCACCGCCAGCTCCAGCACCCGGCGGCGGCGCTCCAGGCCGAGCAAGGCACCGCTGGGGTTGCCGAAGGTGGGAATGAGGTAGATGAACTTCGGCCGGTGCTGGACGATGAGTTCCTCCAGCCGGTCCACCCGCACGCCCTCGCCGTCGATGGGCGCGCTGATCACCTCGGCGCCATAGAGGCGGAAGCACTGGATGGTGGCCAGGAAGGTGGGGCCTTCCACGATGACCTTGTCGCCCGGGTCCACCAGGGTCTTGCCCAGGAGGTCCAGCGCCTGCTGGCTGCCGGTGGTGACGATGAGGCCGCTGGGGTCGATGCGTTCGACGCCCTTGGCGCGCAGGAAGGCGGCCAGTTCCGCGCGCAGCGGGTCGTAGCCCTCGGTGGCGCCGTACTGCAGGGCCGCGCCGGGCTGCTCGGCCAGGGCCAGGCGGCTGGCCTCGCGCAGGCCCTCGACGTCGAACATGGCCGAATCCGGAAAGCCCCCAGCGAAGCTGATGATGCCGGGCTTGCCCAGGAGCTTGAACAGCTCGCGGATGGCGGAGGTTTCGACCTTGTCGAGGCGGGCGGCGAAATTCAGGGGCATGGCGCGGTCACGGTGCTTCGGTGAAGGCGACATTGTGACCAATGCCGCCGCGCCTCCCCGGCGCCTTCGGCTCAGAACGGCGCGTCGGCCAGCTCCTGCGCCGTCGGCGCCATGGCCGGTGCGGCCGCGGGCTGGCCCAGCTGCATCTCGCCGCCCAGGGCCTGCAGCAGGTCCGGAATCAAGGCCGAGAGCTCGCCCGTCGCGATGGCCGCGTCGGCGTCGAAGCCGTTGTCCTTGCCCAGGTTGTCGTCGGCGCCGAGCAGGTCGATCTTCTTCAGAAGCAGCTGCTCGGTGAGCACGAATGAGGCGCGGCCCTCCCAGGTCAGCGCCAGCTGCGTGGGCAGCTTGCCTTCCTGGATGTGCTGGCCGATCTCGTCGAGCTCCAGGGTGTGCCGTGCATAGCGCACGACGGATTTTTCTTCGCCACTGTTCTTCAGCTCCAGGTCGCGGTCGATGGTGAAGCCGGCCGGCGCCTCCTTGGTGCTGAGCCAGTGCGCCATGGCCGCCGAAGGCGAGGTCGCGGTGGACAGCGGCGAGAGCGAGAGCACGTGCTTCAGGTCGGCCATGACGTCGCCCAGTTGCTTGAGCACCGGCTCGGCCGCGCGCGTGCTGCCCGCGCCCACCAGCAGCAGGCGGTTGACGGCGTCGATCCAGATGGTGTGCGAGGCCCGCTTGCTGAAGGCGCGCGGCAGGAAGGCATGCACGATCTGCTCCTTCAGCTCGGCCTTTTCCTTGCGGCCGGGCTTGCGGCCGTGCTCGGCCTCGATCGCCTTGCAACGGGCCTCCAGCTCGCTCCTGACCGCGCCGGCCGGTACCGCCTTGCGCTCCACGCCCAGCTTGAGGAGCCAATGGCCGGCGATGTTCTCCACCATCGCGCCATGCTCCTCGCCGCGCGGGGGCAGCCAGCCAACCGAGAGTTCCTGCGTGGGGCCGCAGGGCTGGAAAGCCAGCCGCTGCAGCTCGGCTTCGAGCGCGGACAGCTCGGGCGGGGTCCACTCGGGAGCGATGCGGAAGGCAGTGAGGTTCTTGAACAGCGGCATGGGCAGGGAAAACGGATGAGGTTGTCGGCCGAAAGCCGCGAATTCTGCCTCGCATCCCGGCCGGCTCGACAGGCGTTACAGGTCTGTTGCGACCGCCCCACCCGTGCAGCCTGCGACCGTACAGTGCAGCCATGCTCTCGCCCAAACGACTCGTGCACCTGTTCACCCGGGCCGGGGCCGCCTGGAGCAACGACTACGCCTTCAGCATGGCGGCGGCGATCTCCTACTACACGGTGTTCTCCATCGCGCCCCTGCTGGTGATCGTGATTGCGGTGGCGGGCGCGCTCTTCGGGCGCGAGGCCGTGGAAGGCGAGGTGGTGCGGCAGGCCGCGGGCCTGATCGGCCAGCAGGGCGCGCAGTTCGTGCAGGGCCTGGTGGCCAGCGCCAGCAACACCGACCGCGGGCTGGTGGCGGGCAGCATCGGCCTGATCGTGCTGATCGTGGGCGCCACGACGGTCTTCGCCGAGCTGCAAAGCGCCATGGACCGCATCTGGAAGGTGCCCGAGCGCGAGAAGCCCTCGGGGATCATGGGCATCCTGCGGGCGCGGCTGCTGTCCTTCGGCCTGATCATCGGGGTGGCTTTCCTGATGATGGTCTCGCTGCTGGTGAGCGCGGTGCTCGCCTTCATCAGCACCTGGGCCGGCGGGCTCCTGCCAGGCTGGGAGCGGGTGCTGTGGGTGCTCAATGCGCTGGTGTCGCTGGGCATCTTCACCCTGCTCTTCGCCATGATCTACAAGCTGCTGCCCTCCACGCCCATCGCCTGGCACGACGTGGGGGTGGGCGCGCTGGTGACGGCGGTGCTGTTCGAGATCGGCAAGATCGGCATCGGCCTGTACCTGGGGCGCAGCGGCGTGACCGAGACGTTCCAGGCCGCCGGCTCGCTGGTGGTGCTGCTCGCCTGGGTGTACTACGCCGCGCTCATCTTCATCTTCGGCGCGGAGTTCACCAAGGTGTACGCCGACGACCAGGGCTCGCGTTCCTCGGTGGAGGAAAAAGCCGAGCGGGCACGCGCGACGCTGGAAGCGGCGGCGCAGGCGCATGCGGCGGAGGAGCGGGGGGCGGAGATCCGAAGGAGGAAGAGCAATCTTCCCGAAGCGCCTTCGATCTGAGCGAGTGTGCAGGCACCTTCCCCCCTTGGGGGAAGGCTGGGATGGGGGCCGCGAGAAGCAGCGTGGTCGGCGTGCGTGGCCCCCACCCCGACCCTCCCCCAGGGGGGGAGGGAGCGGCTTCGGGACTCAAATCCAGCGCCGCACCGAACGCAGGTAGTCCTGGTACACCGGCCCGAAGCGATCCGCAAGCGCGCGCTCCTCGGGGCGGATCTGGAAGGCGTTCATCCACAGCACGAAGACCGGCAGGCCCAGGAAGGCGAGCGGGTGCGACAGCCACACGGCCCAGGCGGCCAGCGCCAGCAGCATGCCCAGGTACATGGGGTTGCGGCTTCGCGCATAGATGCCGGTGGAGACCACCGCGCTGGAGGTGTCCGGGCGGATCGGGTTGACGGTGGTGCGCACGCGGCGGAAGGCCGCGACGCCGGCCAGCGCGATGGCGATGCCCACGAGCAGGAGCAGGGCCGCGAGCACCACGCGCGCGGGAACGGCCACCGCCATGGACGGCCAGGCGCGCGACAGGGCGAACATGGCCGCAGCGATCAGCACCACCAGCGCCGTGGGCGGCACCTTCAGTTCCAGCGCCCGCATCATTCGACGCGGTCCACGCGGGCGGGCTTGAAGCCCAGGTCTGCTGCCTTGCCCTTGCGGCCCCGGCCCGCCTTCGCGTTGTTGAGGGAGCGGATCTCCAGCGTCTCCTCGCGTTCCTTGCCGCCGCGCCCGATGCCGGCGATGCGCACGCTGCGGGTGTAGGCCGCGGCGCCGGCGAGGCTGTCCTTGGCTTCCAGGTCGATCAGGAGCAGCCCCCGGCCGCCATTGGCCTGCGCCTTGAGTTCGCCAATCTCGAAGGTGAGGATGCGCCCGCCCGTGGAGGCGCAGCACACGTGCGTGGCCGGCGCGTACGGGCCCGTGGCCGGCTGCCCGCCCGGCGGTGCCACGTTGGCGGGCGAGGGCCGGCACAGGGTCTCGCCGGGACCGCAGCTCACGAAGGACTTGCCGCCGCGCTGGCGCGAGAGCATGTTCTCCACGGTCGCGAGGAAGCCGTAGCCACCCGAGTTGGACAGCAGCAGCCAGGCGCCGGGTGCGCCGGCGAAGTAGTGCACGACGTGGGTGCCCGACTCCAGGTCGATGAAGCTGGTGACCGGCTGGCCGTCACCCCGCGCACCGGGCAGCGTGGAGACCGGAATGGAGTAGATGCGCCCGTTGCTGCCGAAGGCCAGCAGCGTGTCCACGGTGCGGCATTCGAAGGTGCCGTAGAGCCCGTCGCCGGACTTGAAGGCGAAGCTGGAAGGCTCGTGGCCATGGCCCTGGCGCGCACGCAGCCAGCCCTTGCTGGAGACCACCACCGTGACCGGCTCGTCGATCACGCGCACCTCGGCGACGGCGCGCTTGTCGGTCTGGATGAGGGTGCGCCGCGCATCGGCGAACTGCTTGGCGTCCTGCTCGATCTCCTTGACCATCAGGCGCCGCAGCGCCGCGGGGCTGCCCAGGATCTCCTCCAGGCGCTTCTGCTCCTCGCGCAGCTCGGTGAGTTCCTGCTCGATCTTGATCGCCTCCAGGCGGGCGAGCTGGCGCAGGCGGATCTCCAGGATGTCCTCGGCCTGGCGCTCGGTCAGGCGGAAGCGGTCTATCAGCGCCTGCTTGGGCTCGTCGCTCGCGCGGATGATGGCGATCACCTCGTCGATGTTCAGCAGCACCAGCTGCCGCCCCTCGAGGATGTGGATGCGGTCCAGCACCTTGTCCAGGCGATGGCGCGAGCGCCGCTCCACCGTGCGCTGGCGGAACTCGATCCACTCCGTGAGCATCTGCCGCAGGGACTTCTGCGTCGGCCGCCCGTCGAGGCCCACCATGGTGAGGTTGATGGGCGCCGAGGTCTCCAGGCTGGTGTGCGCCAGCAGCGTGGTGGTGAGCTCGGCCTGGGAGATCCGGCTGGTCTTGGGCTCGAACACGATGCGCACGGCCGCGTCCTTGCTGGACTCGTCGCGCACCGCGTCCAGCACCGCGAGCACCGCCTGCTTGAGCTGCAACTGGTCCTGCGTGAGCGCCTTCTTGCCCGCCTTGACCTTGGGGTTGGTGAGTTCCTCGATCTCCTCCAGCACGCGCTGCGCGCTCACGCCCGGTGGCAGCTCATTGACCACCAGCTGCCACTGCCCGCGCGCGAGCTCCTCGATCTTCCAGCGCGCGCGCACCTTGAGCGAGCCGCGCCCGGTTCGGTAGGCCTCGGCGATGTCCGACGCCGCGCTGATGATCTGGCCGCCGCCGGGGTAGTCGGGCCCGGGCAGGATCTGCGCGAGTTCCTCGTCGCCGAGCTTGGGGTCCTTGATGAGGGCGACGCAGGCGTCGGCCACCTCGCGCAGGTTGTGGCTGGGGATCTCGGTGGCCAGGCCGACGGCAATGCCGCTGGCGCCATTGAGCAGGGCGAAAGGCAGGCGTGCCGGCAGCTGCACCGGCTCCTGCGTGCTGCCGTCGTAGTTGGGGACGAAATCGACCGTGCCTTCGTCGATCTCGTCGAGCAGCAGGCGCGTGATGCGCGCCAGGCGCGCCTCGGTGTAGCGCATGGCGGCCGCGCCGTCGCCGTCGCGGCTGCCGAAGTTGCCCTGGCCGTCGATGAGCGGGTAGCGCTGCGCGAAGTCCTGCGCCATGCGCACCAGCGCGTCGTAGGCAGCCTGGTCGCCGTGCGGGTGGAAGCGGCCCAGCACGTCTCCCACCACGCGGGCGCTCTTGACCGGCTTGGCGCCGGCCGCGCCGGTGTAGCCCAGGCCCATGCGGGCCATGGAGTAGAGGATGCGCCGCTGCACCGGCTTCTGCCCGTCGGCCACGTCGGGCAGCGCGCGGCCCTTGACCACGCTGAGCGCGTATTCCAGGTAGGCCTGCTGGGCATAGGTGCCCAGGTCGAGCTGGGTCTCGTCGCCGCCGTCGGCCGGGGCGATGGTGAAAAGGTCGTCGTCCATCCTCAGTCGCTGTAGTTCTGGTAGGGCGGCAGGGCCGCCAGGGAGGCCGGCATGTTGCCGCGCCCGATGGCGCCGCCGCGTGCCGGCTCGGGCACGGGGCCGGGCAGGACCATGCGCACGCGCCGCGCGCCTTGCGCCGCCGCCTGCAGGGCCGGCGGCTTCAGGGCCTCGTAGATGCGCAGCACGGACTTCACGTACTGCTGCGTCTCGCGGAAGTCGGGGATGCGGTTGCCGGCGCCCTGCACCGCGCCCTCGCCCGCGTTGTAGGCGGCCAGGGCCAGGTCCAGGCGGTCGGGAAACAGGTCGATCAGGTGGCGCAGGTAGCGCGCGCCGATGCGGATGTTGGTGCGCGGGTCCGTGAGGCGCTGCGGCAGGTCCTGGCCCGCGGCGGCGCGCAGGCCCCAGCGCTCGGCGGTGGCCGGCATCACCTGCATCAGGCCCACGGCGCCCTTGGGCGAGACGGCGCGGGCGTCGAAGCCGGATTCGGCGGTGATCACGGCCTTGAGCAGCTCGTAGTCGATGCGCTGCGCGCTCGCCGCTTCGCGCAGGTGCGGTCGCACGGCCTTGTAGCCGGGGGAGATGTCGAAGAAGGCGAGCAGGCGCTGGGTGCCGTCATCGGGCCGCGCCGCTTCGAGGCGCGTGGGTTCAGGGTCCGCAGCCTCCGGCGTGCGGGTGTCGAATCGGCCGCCGCCGCGCAGGAAGAGCTCGTAGCGGGCATCGCGCTTCTCGGTCGCGACGTGCGCGACGCCGTGGTCGTCCACGTAGCCCCACAAGTCCGCGCGTGCGCCGAAGCTGGCGAGCGCGAGGCCGCAGGCGAGAAGGACGGCGGCGCCCCTGCGATGCGCGGGGGCCGGATTTCCTCCTTCCCCCTCTGGGGGAAGGCCGGGATGGGGGCTGCGCGAGAAGCGGCGCGGTCGGCACGCGGGCCCCCACCCCAGCCCTCCCCCAGGGGGGGAGGGGGTTGGCCCCCGCCCCAGCCCTCCCCCAAGGGGGGAGGGGGTTCGCCCCCACCCCAGCCCTCCCCCAAGGGGGGAGGGGGGCGAACCGCCCTCAGACATCGACCTCGACCGAGTCACCGTGCAGCTCCATCAGCTCGCGCCGCGCGGCGGCCTCGCCCTTGCCCATGAGCTTGGTCATCAGGCCTTCGGTTCCGGCGAAGTCGAACTTGCCGAGCTTGACCGGCAGCAGGCGCCGCGTGTCCGGGTTGAGCGTGGTTTCCCACAGCTGCTCGGCGCTCATCTCGCCCAGGCCCTTGAAGCGGCTGATGGTCCAGGCGCCTTCGCGCACGCCTTCCTTGCGCAGCTTGTCGAGGATGGCGGTGAGTTCGCCCTCGTCCAGCGCGTAGCTCTTGGAGGCCGGCTTCTTGCCGCGCGCGGGCGCATCCACCCGGAACAGCGGCGGGCGCGCCACGTACACATGCCCCGCGTCGATGAGCTTGGGAAAGTGGCGGAAGAAGAGCGTGAGCAGCAGCACCTGGATGTGCGAGCCGTCCACGTCGGCGTCGGAGAGGATGCAGACCTTGCCGTAGCGCAGCCCGCTCAGGTCGGGCGTGTCGTTGGGGCCGTGCGGGTCCACGCCGATGGCCACGGCGATGTCGTGGATCTCGGTGTTGGCGAACAGGCGGTCACGCTCGACCTCCCAGGTGTTGAGCACCTTGCCGCGCAGGGGCAGCACGGCCTGGGATTCCTTGTCGCGGCCCATCTTGGCACTGCCGCCGGCCGAATCGCCCTCGACCAGGAAGACCTCGTTGTGGGCGATGTCGCGGCTCTCGCAGTCGGTGAGCTTGCCGGGCAGCACCGCCACGCCCGAGCCCTTGCGCTTTTCGACCTTCTGGCTGGCACGCTGGCGCGTCTGCGCCGCGCGGATGGCGAGTTCGGCCAGGCGCTTGCCGTAGTCCACGTGCTGGTTCAGCCACAGCTCCAGCGAAGGCCGCACGAAGCTGGACACCAGCCGCACCGCGTCGCGCGAGTTCAGGCGCTCCTTGATCTGCCCCTGGAACTGCGGGTCCAGCACCTTGGCCGAGAGCACGTAGGAGGCGCGGGCGAACACGTCCTCCGGCAGGAGCTTGACGCCCTTGGGCAGCAGCGAATGCAGCTCGATGAAGCTCTTGACCGCGTTGAACAGGCCGTCGCGCAGCCCGCTGTCGTGCGTGCCGCCGGCGCTGGTGGGAATGAGGTTGACGTAGCTCTCGCGCACCGGCTGGCCTTCCTCCGTGAAGCCCACGCACCACTGCGCGCCCTCGCCTTCGGCGAAGTTCTCGTTGTTCTCGGCGTAGCCCTCGCCGTCGAAGAGCGGGATGACCGGGTCGGCCCCCAGCGTCTGCATGAGGTAGTCGCGCAGGCCCCCCTTGTACTGCCAGCTCTGGCTTTCCTTGGTCTTCTCGTTGACCAGGTACACCGCCACGCCGGGCATCAGCACCGCCTTGCTGCGCAGCAGGTGCGCCAGTTCGGCCATGGGGAGCTGGGACGACTCGAAGTACTTGCCGTCCGGCCAGACACGCACCGTGGTGCCCTGGCGCCGGTCGCCCTCCTGCATCTTGCGCAGCACCAGCGGCTCGGTGACGTCGCCGCCCTGGAAGGCCAGGCGCGCGACCTGGCCTTCGCGGTGGGACACCACCTCCAGCCGCTTGGCCAGGGCGTTGGTGACGGACACGCCGACGCCGTGCAGGCCGCCGGAGAAGCTGTAGGCGCCGCCCTTGCCCTTGTCGAACTTCCCGCCGGCGTGCAGGCGCGTGAACACCAGCTCGATGACCGGGGCGTTCTCTTCCGGGTGCATGCCGAAGGGAATGCCGCGGCCGTCGTCCTCGATGCTCACCGAGCCGTCGGCGTGCAGGGTGACGCGGATGCGCTTGCCGTGCCCGGCCAGTGCTTCGTCGGCGGCGTTGTCCAGCACCTCCTGGATGACGTGCAGCGGGTTGTCCGTGCGGGTGTACATGCCCGGACGCTGCTTGACGGGCTCCAGGCCCTTGAGCACGCGGATGGAGCCTTCGGAATACTCGGGGGACGGTTTGCTTGCCATGGGAGCGGCGATTTTAGACACAGGCCGGCGCACCACTGTACGAATTCACAGATTCGGGACTTACCCATGCCTGGCGCGCATCAATTCCCGTCGAACATTTCAAGCCCCCGCGGCAGCGAAGCCAGGAGCGACTTGGCTACAGTCGCACCCATCATGTCCGCGCAACCCCGACTTTCCCTGCTCCAGGTGCTGGCCTGCGGCGCCGCCATCGTGACGCTGTCCATGGGCATCCGGCACGGGTTCGGGCTGTGGCTGCTGCCGATCACGCAGGCGCAGGGCTGGACGCGCGAGACCTTCTCCCTGGCCATCGCCATCCAGAACCTCGCCTGGGGCTGCTTCGGCGTCGCGGCCGGCATGGTGGCGGACCGCTTCGGCGCCTTCCGCGTCCTTGTCGGAGGCGCCGTGCTCTACGCACTGGGCCTGGCCGGCATGGCGCTGGCGAGCAGCACGATCGTCTTCGCCCTGGCCACCGGCGTGCTGATCGGCGCCGCGCAGGCGGGCACCACCTTCGCGGTGATCTTCGGCGTCATCGGCCGGCAGGTGGAACCGGCGCGCCGGTCCTGGGCCATGGGCACGGCGGCGGCGGCCGGCTCCTTCGGCCAGTTCCTGATGGTGCCCACCGAAGGCTTCCTCATCGCCTCGCTCGGCTGGCAGGCGGCGCTGCTGGCCCTGGCCGTGGCCGTGCTGCTGATCGTGCCGCTCTCGCTGGGGCTGCGCGAGCCGGGCTTCCGGGCCGGGCAGCCGGTGCGGCGCGAGCAGTCCATCGCGCAGGCGGTGCGCGAGGCCTTCCGCTACCCGAGCTTCCAGATGCTCACCGCCGGCTACTTCGTCTGCGGCTTCCAGGTGGTGTTCATCGGGGTGCACATGCCCAGCTACCTGCGGGACCACGGCCTGGCACCGCACGTGGCCAGCTACGCGCTGGCGCTGATCGGCCTGTTCAACATCGTCGGCACCTACGTGGCCGGAAGCCTCGGGCAGCGGCTTCCCAAGCGCAAGATCCTGGCGACCATCTACATCGGCCGCTCGCTGGCCATCCTCGCCTTCCTGGCCGTGCCGGTGACGCCCGCCTCGGTCTATGTGTTCTCCGCGGTGATGGGCCTGCTGTGGCTGTCCACCGTGCCGGTGACCAGCGCCTCGGTGGCGCAGATCTTCGGCGTGGCGCACCTGTCCATGCTCAATGGCTTCGTGTTCTTCAGCCACCAGCTGGGCTCCTTCCTCGGCGTGTGGCTGGGGGGCTTCCTGTACGACCGCACGGGCAGCTACGACCTCGTCTGGTACATCGCCATCGCCCTGGGCGTGTTCGCCGCGCTGGTGAACCTGCCGGTGCGCGAAACCCCCATCGCGCGGCCCGTGCCGCAGGCGGCCTGATGACCCGCCTGGGCAAGGCCGTCGCCTACCTCGCCGTCGCGGCCGTGCTGCTGGCGGTGTTCGCGCTCTACACCCAACCCGCCATGCTCGTGACCGTCTCCGAGATGGTCTGGGCTTGCTTCAACTGAGCGAGCGATCGACCCATGCACGGCACCGAAGCGCCTTCCGAATGGATCGTCCGCTGGAGCCACCTGGCCCCGGCGGCGGGGGCCGTGCTCGATGTCGCCTGCGGCCGGGGCCGGCACCTGCGCTGGTTCGCCGCGCGCGGCCATGCGGTGCTCGGCGTGGACCGCGACCAGGCGGCCCTGGACAGCGTGCATGGCCTGGGCGAGACGCTGGCCGCCGACATCGAGAACGGCCCCTGGCCGCTGGCCGGGCGCCGCTTCGGCGTGGTGGTCGTCACCAACTACCTCTGGCGTCCGCTGCTGCCGACCCTCGTGGCCAGCGTTGCCCCGGGCGGGCTGCTGCTGTACGAAACCTTCGCGGTCGGCAACGAGACCGTGGGCAAGCCTTCGCGGCCCGACTTCCTGCTGCGGCCCGGTGAGCTGCTGGACGCCTGCGAGGGCCTGCGCGTGGTGGCCTACGAGGACGGCTTCCGGGCCGATCCCGAGCGCTTCGTGCAGCGCATCGCGGCCGTGCGCCCCGACCCCGCAGGCCCCGTGCCGCCGCGCTTGCACCTCGGGAAACCCTGAGACCCTGGTCCCGTGCGGGCGGATGGGCAATGGCCGCCGCTCGTTAGAATCCCCCGTTCCCCAGACCCAAGCCCCCTATGACACCGATTACTGGCAGCATCGTGGCCCTGGCCACCCCCCTGCACGACGACGGCAGCGTGGACTATGCGGGCCTGCGAAAACTGATCGACTGGCACATCGCCGAGGGCACGGACTGCATCGGCGTCGTGGGCACCACGGGTGAGTCGCCCACGGTGAGCGTCGAGGAGCACCGCGAGATCATCCGCGTGTCCGTCGAGCACGCTGCCGGGCGGGTGCCCATCATGGCCGGCTGCGGCGCGAACTCCACCGCCGAGGCGGTGTCCCTGGCCCGCTTCGCCCGCGAAGTGGGGGCCGACTGCCAGCTGCAGGTGGTCCCCTACTACAACCGCCCGACGCAGGAAGGCCAGTACCAGCACTTCAAGGCCATCGCCGAAGCCACCGGCGACCTGCCCATCGTCCTGTACAACGTCCCGGGTCGCACCGTGGCCGACATGGCGCACGACACCGTGCTGCGCCTGGCCGAGGTGCCCGGCATCGTGGGCATCAAGGAAGCCACCGGCAACATCGAGCGCGCGCAGTGGCTGCTGCGCGATGCGCCCAAGGATTTCGCGATCTACTCGGGTGACGACCCCACCGCGGTGGCGCTGATGCTGTGCGGCGGCCAGGGCAACGTGAGCGTGACCGCCAACGTGGCGCCCCGGCTCATGCACGAGCTGTGCGTGAAGGCCATCGCGGGCGATGCGCGCGGCGCCATGGACATCCAGCGTCGGCTCATGCCGCTGCACCGCCAGCTCTTCGTCGAGCCCAACCCCATCCCCGTCAAATGGGCCATGGCCCGCATGGGCCTGTGCGGGCCGGCGCTGCGCCTGCCGCTGACGCCCCTGTCTGCCGCCCTGCAGCCGTCCGTCGAGGCCGCCCTGCGTGACTGCGGGCTCCTGGGCTCCGCATCCTGAGGAACAACGAGAGATGAAGCAATCCGCAAGACTGGGCCTGCTGCTGGTGTGTGCGCAGCTGGCCGCCTGCTCGGTGCTGGAGACCGATCGCATCGACTACAAGAGCGCCGGCAAGGCGCCCTCGCTGGAGGTGCCGCCCGACCTCACGCAGCTGTCGCGCGACTCGCGCTTCGTGGTGCCCGGCGGGCCCGTGACGGCCAGCAGCTACGCGCTGGGCCAGGCAGCGCCCAGCATGCCGGTGGCGGCCAGGGCGGTCGGTGACGTGCGCATCGAGCGCGCGGGTGACCAGCGCTGGCTGGTGGTCAACCGCCCCGCCGACCAGCTCTGGCAGCCGGTGCGCGAGTTCTGGCTGGACAACGGCTTCCTGCTGTCGCAGGACCAGCCCAACCTCGGCATCATGGAGACCGACTGGGCCGAGAACCGCGCCAAGCTGCCGCAGGACCCGATCCGCGGCTTCCTCGGCCGCATCTTCGACTCCGCCTACTCCACCGCCGAACGCGACCGCTTCCGCACCCGCCTGGAGCGCGCGCCCAGCGGCGGCACCGAGATCTACGTCTCGCACCGCGGCATGGTCGAGGTCTATACCAACCGTGAGCGCGACCAGACCGTGTGGCAGCCGCGCCCGGCCGACCCCGAGCTGGAAACCGAGATGCTGCGCCGGCTGATGGTCAAGCTCGGCGTGAGCGAGCAGCAGAGCGAAGCCATCACGCGCGCCAGCGCGCCGCAGCCGGCCGCGCGTGTCGCCAAGGTGGGCGAGGTGCCGGTGGTCCAGCTCGACGAAGGCTTCGAGCGCGCCTGGCGCCGTGTCGGCCTCACGCTGGACCGCACCGGCTTCACCGTGGAAGACCGCGACCGCAGCAAGGGCCTGTACTTCGTGCGCTATGTGGCGCCCAACCCGGACCGCAAGGAGCCGGGCTTCCTGGGCCGCCTCTTCAGCCGCTCCGCCGACAGCGCGCCGCCGCTGAAGTACCAGATCGCGGTGCGCAGCCAGGGGCCCTCCAGTACCGTGTCCGTCCTCGACGCGGGCGGCGCGCCCGAGGCCTCGGCCAATGCGCAGCGCATCGTGCAGGTCATCGCGGACGACCTGAAGTAGATCGCCCGTCCGCAAAGCCGCATGCTGCGATTCAAGAGCCTGGGCAGCGGCAGCTCTGGCAACGCCACCCTGGTGCAGGCGAAAGGCGGCACCGGGCTCACCCACCTGCTGGTCGATTGCGGCCTGGGCATCCGCAACCTGGCCAGGCGCCTGGGTGAGGCGGGCCTGATGCCGGACCAGGTGGACGGCATCTTCATCACCCACGAGCACAGCGACCACGTCGGCTGCGTGCGCGCCTTTGCGCTGCGGGAACGCACCCCGGTCTTCATGAGCGCCGGCACCTGGGCCGGCATGCGCGAGCCGGACTTCGAGGGCCTGCTCAACCTCGTTTCGGACGGCGTGTCCTTCGAGCTCGGCGCGCTGCAGCTCACCCCCTTCGCGGTGCCGCACGATGCCCGCGAGCCACTGCAGCTGCGCTGCACCGATGGCGCGGTGCGCCTGGGCATCCTCACCGACCTGGGCCATGTCACGCCGCACGTGCTGCATCACCTGTCCGGCTGCGAGTCGCTGCTGCTGGAGTGCAACCACGACGAGGCCCTGCTGGCCTCGGGCCCCTACCCCTGGTTCCTCAAGCGCCGCGTCGGCGGCGACCAGGGCCACCTCGCCAACAGCGCCGCCGCCGAAGCCGCGCGCTTCCTGCAGGCCACCGGGCTGAAGCAGGTGGTGGCGGGCCACCTGAGCGAACAGAACAACCGCCCCGAGCTGGCCCGCGCCGCGCTCGCCGCTGCGCTTGGCTGCGGCGCCGAGGACGTGCACGTGGCCGACGCGGCCAGCGGCTGCGGCTGGCTGGTCGCTTAAGCCTTCGACGCGCGGCCGCTTGTCTTCCTGGCGCCCGCTGCGCGCTGGGGCGCCACTCTAAGCAGTTTTCCCGCACCGGCCGCCCGCAGCAGGCGCTTGAAGGTCGGGCATTCCGAGTGGTTCGCGGCGGGGCATACCGCCGCGTGGCGCAGTCCCTTGCTCAGGGCTGCGAGCCGCAGGATGGTCGCGTCGATCTCGTCGGCCTTCCCCGCCAAAGCCGCGCGGTCGATGCGGGCGCGCCCGTCGGCGCCGAACATCCCCTTGATCTCGTCGAGCGAGAAGCCGGCCGCCTGGCCGAGCGCGATGAGCGACAGCTGGTCCAGCACGGCGTCGGCGAAGGTCCTGCGCAGGCCCTCGCGCCCGGTGGAGGCGATCAGGCCCTTGTCTTCGTAGTAGCGCAGGGCGGAAGCGGGCACGCCGGACCGGCGGGCGACTTCGGCGATGTCCATGAAAAAACCTCTTGATTTCAAGTTGACTTGAACTTGCATCCTTCGATTCCTCCCGCTTTTTGTCAAGGATGGAACGAGCATGAACCCCTCTCTTGAAGCCGCCGCCCGGATCGTGTTCATCGGCCTGGGCGCCACCGCCGTCATGGATCTGTGGCTGCTGCTGCTCGGCCGCCTGGGCGTGCCGACCCTGAACTTCGCCCTGATCGGCCGCTGGGTCGGGCACTGGCCGCGCGGCGTGTTCAGGCACGCCGCCATCGGCAAGTCGGCGCCGGTGCCCGGCGAAGTCGCCCTGGGCTGGCTGACGCACTACGCGACCGGCGTCGCCTTCGCCGCCGTCCTCGCCGGGGTCGCGGGCCTCGCCTGGACCCGCAGCCCCACCCTCCTGCCCGCGCTGGGCGTCGGCATCGCGACGGTCGCCCTGCCCTGGCTGCTCATGCAGCCGGCCATGGGCGCGGGCATCGCCTCGTCGAAGACGCCGGCACCGGCCATGAACCGGCTGAGAACCCTGGCCAATCACGCCGTGTTCGGGCTCGGCCTGTACCTGTCCGCCCTCCTCCTCGCCTGGATCTCGCGATGAGGAAGCCTTACTCCGAGATCCATTCACCACCAAGGAAGCACGCCATGAAGCAACTCGCCGTCATCTACCACAGCGCCCAGGGCAACACCCGGCGCATCGCGCAACTCGTCGCCGAAGGCGCGCGGAGCACGCCCGGCGTCGGGTGCGACCTGCTGCGGGCCGAGGACCTGGTGGGCGCGCCCGAGCGCCTGCTCGCGTACGACGGCTTCGTGTTCGGATCGCCCACCTACCTGGGTGGCGTGTCGGCGCCGTTCAAGTCCTTCATGGACGCGACCGGCCGGCTGTGGAAGTCACACGCCCTCAAGGGCAGGCTCGCCGCCGGATTCACCGTGTCCGCGCTGCCCTCGGGCGACAAGCAATCGACACTGCTGTCGATGTTCGTCTTCGCCATGCAGCACGGCATGGTCTGGGTCGGCAACGCCATCCTGCCGGAGCAGCACGCGGGCGTCCCCTACGACGAAGCCGCCAACCGCCTGGGCTCCTGGTCGGGGCTGATGGCGCAGGCGGGACACTCCGGACCGGCCGCGGCGGCATTCGCCCCGGGCGACCTCAAGACGGCGCGAATGTTCGGTGCCCACGTCGCCGGCACGCTGTCCTGCGTGCGTTGCGACAAGGAGGTGGCCGCATGATCCCCAGGAAGTTCGAGCCTGTGCTCTTCGGCCTCGTCCTCTCCGGGCTGATGTCGCTCGTGGTGTCGGGCATCTCGACCGGCGTCGCCCACGGCTTCGCGCCGGGCTTCGCGGGCCTGTGGGCCCGCTCGTGGCTGCTCGCCTGGCTGCTGGCATTTCCCGTCGTGCTGGTGGTTGCGCCGCTTGCGCGTCGCTTCGTCGCGGCCCTGCTGCGGCCCCGCTGAGGACTTTGCGGCGACCCACGAAAAAGCCGCCCGAAGGCGGCTTGTGGCAGGCCGTCCAGCCGGCGATTACTTGCTGGCGGCGGGGGCCGGCGCAGGAGCGGCGGCAGGCGCGGGGGCCGAACTGGTTCCGGGAGCGGCCGCGGGCGTGGCGTCCGCAGCGGGCGCTGCGGCGGGTGCCGCGGCATCGGCCGCAGGCGCTGCGGCGGGGGCAGCGGCTTCGGCGGGGGCCGGTGCGGGCGCAGGTGCCGGCGCGGCCACGGGCGCGGGGGCCGGCGCGGGTTCTTCGGTCTTGCTGCAGGCGGCGAGCACGGCAGCAGCGAGCGCTGCGAGGACGAGCGATTTCTTCATGGAAACGGTTTCCTTGTGGAGACGGGTGATCCGGTGTTGTTCGTTATGGATGCGATCGGTGGATCGCAGCGTGGAGAGACACCCGGACCCCTCCGCGCCGCCGCAGATTATAGGAAGCGCCTCATGGAAAACCCGAAGCTCGCGGCAGTTCTCACAGGCCCAGGGTGGAGGCCGGGAACGCCGTCGTGCTCTTGGCCAGCCAGCCCTGCAACTCTTCGTGCAGCAGGTGGCGCCGGGCGGTGTCGTGGCTGGCCAGGCCCGCCCATCGCTGCAGGTCCTGCCGCTGCATCATCCAGCCGGGTGCCCAGATCGCGCTGGGGATTTCCAGCGGGTCGGCATTGCGGCAGGCACGCGCCTCGATGATGTCCGACCAGGTCTTGCGCCAGGCGACGAAGCGCGCATGCTGGCGCGTCGCCTCGTCCCAGCGCCGCGCCAGCAGCGTGATGCGGCGCCCCTGCCGTGACCAGGCCATGAGGGATTCGGCAAGCTCGCGTTCTCCCAGAGGCCAGTCGAGGAAGTCGGCGTCGCTCAGGATGATCTGCCGCCAGCCCTCGCGCGCCGCGCAGGCCAGTGCATCGCGCACGAGTTGCTGGAACTGCACGCGCCCTTCGAAGCGTGCGTCGGGCAGCGCGGGGCCGCCGTGGTGTTCGCCAAGTGTCATGAGTCCCCGGGTCCTTCGTTCAGCCAGCCCGCCTCGCACCACGAGGCCAGCAGTTCGCGCGCGCCGTCGCTGGCACCCGCGAGATCCTTCGCATCCAGCCGGCGCTCGTCGGCCAGCCGGCGCATCAGGCGCGCGTCACGGCCGCTCGCGCGCCAGCTCTCGCCGTTGATGAATATGTGATGCGCGTCGTAGAGCATGCGCGAGCGCGCATCGAGCCGCACGCCACGCAGCCGGCGCGGCGCCGCTTGCGACTCGAACCAGACGCTGGGCTTGGGCTCGCTCAGGAACTCGCCGAGCGCGCGGTCCAGCAGGCGCGGCTCGCGCAGCGCCGCCGCCAGCGCCTCGTGCGCGAACTCGCCCAGCGCGTCCGGGATGGCGCCTGGGGTGGCCGTGGCGGGCTGGCGTGGGTCGCGGTAGAGCGCGCCGCCGAGCTGCTCGGCGGCGTCCTCGGCCAGCCGCTGCAGCAGCTCGCGGGCGATCTCGGCGCGCCCCGGCGAGCGAAAGCCGATGGAGTAGGTCTGGCACTCGCCCTCGGCCACGCCGTCGTGCGCATAGCGCGGCGGCAGGTAGAGCATGTCGCCGGGCTCCAGCACGAACTCCTCTTCGGGCTCGAAGTTCGCGAGGATCTTCAGCGGCAGCTCGGGATGCAGCGTGAGGTCCGCCTGGCGGCCGATGCGCCAGCGGCGGCGCCCCTGCGCCTGCAGCAGGAAGACGTCGTAGCTGTCGAAGTGCGGCCCCACGCCGCCGCCGTCGGTGGCATAGGACACCATGAGGTCGTCCAGCCGCGCCTCGGGCACGAAGCGGAACTGCTGCAGGAGCCCATGCACGGCGGCGTCGTGCAGGTCCATGCCCTGCAGCAGCAGGGTCCAGCCGGGTCGGTTGCGCGGCGGGATGGCGCGGCGCGTGAAGGGTCCGCGCTGCAGGCGCCAGTGCCCGCCGTCCTGGGACACCAGGCGCGACTCCACCTCCTCGCGGGTGGCCAGCTCGAACAGCTGCTCGCGCGCAAGCAGCGGCTGCAGGCCCGGGATGGCCCCGCGCACCAGCAGCGGCTTGCGCTGCCAGTGACGCTTCATGAAACGCTCGGGACTGAGGCCGCCGAGCAGGGCCAAGGGGTGATCGATTCGCATGGATGAGCTGAAGGCTGCGAGAATTCTGCGCCATGGAAATCTCGCAACAATGCGTGGTCGCACTTACGTGGACCCTGGAGGACACGCTCGGCGAAACGCTGGACACGCTCGACGAACCGGTGGAGTTCCTGGTGGGCGGCGGCGATCTGCTCGCCCGCATCGAGGAGGCGCTGCAGGGCCACGAGCCCGGAGACCGGGTGGACCTGCACCTCGAACCCGAGGATGCCTTCGGCGACTGGAATGACCAGCTGGTCTTCCTGGAGCCGCGCAGGCTCTTTCCCGACGAGCTGGAAGAAGGCATGACCTTCGAGGGCCTGCCCGCCGGTGCGAACCCGCAGGCACCGGCCGATGCGCTCTACACCGTCACGGACATCTACCCGGACCACGTGGTGCTGGACGGCAACCATCCCCTGGCCGGCATCGCGCTGCGCCTGCACCTGAAGGTGGAGGCCGTGCGCGAAGCCACCGAGGAAGAAGTCGGACGCGGTTCCGCCGGCTCAGGCTTCTTCCGCATCCATCCCCAGTCGCCGGGGAACGATACGGTCCACTGACTTTGCGGACGCCTCAGCGATAAGTGCAGGCACACAACGGTCCCTACAAGCGGCCACCGCGGAACCGGCTCCGCCGGGCCGCTGGTGGCGCCCCCCTGGGGGGGAGAGGGCGATAGCCCGAGGGGGCCCGCCGAAGGCGCTTCGGGGGGGGGGCTACACCCGGTAGATCACGCCGTTGTCCACCCGCACCCGGTCGCCCACGCGCAGGTCGCCGGTCGCGGCCACTTCGTACATGCGGGTCGTGCCCTGGTCGGTGACCACGGTGACGCGGTAGCTGGGCGAGTTCATGGTCGCACCGGGCGGGTTGCTGCTGGCGCCACCCACCTGCGAGCCGACGGCGGCGCCGCCCAGGCCACCCAGGACCGTCGCGGCATCGCGGCCACTGCCGCCGCCGATCTGGCGGCCCAGCACGGCCCCCGCGACGCCACCGACGACCGCGCCCAGGATGTTGGGCTGGCTGGCGGCCGGTGCGGCGCCGGGCGGGACGTACTCGATGTTGGTGACCCGGCCAAACACCAGGCCGGCAGTCGGTGTGCCGGCCGCGGGATAGGTCGGCGCGGTCGGATACGTGGCCGTCGGGTAGGTGGTGGTGGGGTAGCTCGAGGTCAACGGCGTGCTGCTGCACGCCGCCAGGGCCGCCGCGGTGAGGGCGAGGGCGCCGACCTGGGCCGTACGGACGAAGCGGGTGGTATCAGGCATGTGGATCTCCTTAGGCTGATGGGGCGCGCACCTCCCGGGCGAGAGGCCGCAGCCATCCATGTCCCGGATTGGACCCAGCCAAGCTCGTGCTTGCGGGAAGTGCAAGCCGCTGCTTGCTGTAGGAGTTCGAGCGGGCCGGCGTAGGAAGCGGCGGCCGCCGAAAAGCTCAGGCCCGCCCCGTCGAGCCGTAGCCGCCCGCGCCCCGCTGGCTGGCGGGAAACTCATCGACCACGTTGAAGCGCGCCTGCACCACCGGCACGATGACCAGCTGCGCCAGCCGCTCCATGGGTTGCAGCGTGAAGGCGAGGTCGCTGCGGTTCCAGCAGCTCACCATGAGCTGGCCCTGGTAGTCGCTGTCGATCAGGCCCACCAGGTTGCCCAGCACGATGCCGTGCTTGTGGCCCAGGCCCGAGCGCGGAAGGATCAGCGCCGCATAGCCCGGGTCCTTGAGCCACATGGCGATGCCGGTGGGCACCAGACGCCAGGCGTTGGGCGCGAGCTCGATGGGCTGGTCGATGCAGGCGCGCAGGTCCAGGCCGGCGCTGCCCGGCGTGGCATAGGTGGGCAGCTGGTCCACCATGCGGGGGTCCAGGATCTTGATGTCGACGTTCATGAGGCACAGACGAGGGAGGCGGCCGGCAGGCGGCGGGCGATGTCGTTCACGAGCTGGCGCGCCAGCGAGAGCTTGGAGGCGCGCGGCAGCTCGCGGTGGCCGCCCTCGTCCACCAGCAGCAGCTGGTTGTCGTCGCGGCCGAAGGCCGCCGGGCCGATGTTGCCCACCAGGAGCGGCACACCCTTGCGGGCCCGCTTGGCCTGCGCATGCGCAAGCAGGTCGTGGCTTTCGGCGGCGAAGCCCACGCAGAAGAGCGCCCCCGAACGGGCCCGCTCGCTGCGGGCGAGCGTGTGCAGGATGTCCGGGTTCTCGGCAAAACGCAGAACCGGCGGCTCGCCGCTGCCGTCCTTCTTGATCTTCTGCGCCGCCGACTCCGCCGGGCGCCAGTCGGCCACGGCGGCGGTGGCGATGAACACATGGGCGCGCAGCGCCTCGGCCTCGCACGCGGCCAGCATCTGCCGGCCCGTGGTGACGTCGATGCGGGCGACGCCGCGCGGCGTGGGCAGGCTCACCGGGCCGGCCACCAGGGTCACCTCGGCGCCGGCTTCGCGCGCCGCGCGGGCGATGGCGAATCCCATCTTGCCGGAGGAGTGGTTGGTGATGCCGCGCACGGGGTCCATGCCCTCGAAGGTGGGACCGGCCGTGACGAGCACCCGGCGACCGGCCAGCGACTTGGGCTGGAACTGCGCGACGATGTCCTCGAGCAGTTCGGCCGCCTCCAGCATGCGGCCGTCGCCGGTCTCGCCGCAGGCCTGCTCACCCGTGCCCACCCCCAGCACCCGCGCGCCGTCCTCGGCCACGCGGGCGAAGTTGCGGCGGGTGGCGGGGTGGTCCCACATCTCGCGGTTCATCGCCGGGGCCAGCAGCAGGGGCACCTTGTCCAGCGGACGGGCCAGGCACAGCAGGGACAGCAGTTCGTCGGCCCGCCCCTGCGCCAGGCGCGCGGCGAAGTCGGCGCTGCAGGGGGCCACGACGATGGCGTCGGCCTCGCGCGTGAGGTTGATGTGGGGCATGTTGTTGGCCTCGCGCGCATCCCACTGCGAGCCGTGCACGGGCCGCCCGGACAGGGCCTGCATGGTCACCGGGGTGATGAAGCGCTCGGCGGCCTCGGTCATGACCACCTGCACCGTCGCCCCCTCCTTGACCAGCAGCCGGCACAATTCCGCGGCCTTGTAGCACGCGATGCCCCCGGACAGTCCCAGGACGAGGTGTTTGCCGGCCAGGTCGCTCATTCGGCCGAGTTTACGCTGCCTATAATCTCCGTTTACCACCTCCTCCCGGAAGCATGCCTTCCGGCATGACATGACCAAATTCGTCTTCGTCACCGGCGGTGTGGTGTCCTCCCTGGGCAAGGGAATCGCCTCAGCCTCCCTCGCTGCGATCCTCGAATCGCGGGGCCTCAAAGTCACCCTCATCAAGCTCGACCCGTATATCAACGTCGATCCGGGGACCATGTCGCCCTTCCAGCACGGCGAGGTGTTCGTGACCGACGACGGGGCCGAGACCGACCTGGACCTCGGACACTACGAGCGCTTCGTGACCACCCGCATGGGCAAGGTCAACAACTTCACCACCGGCCGCATCTACCAGTCCGTGCTCGAGAAGGAACGCCGCGGCGACTACCTGGGCAAGACCGTGCAGGTCATTCCGCACGTCACCAACGAGATCCAGGAATTCATCAAGCGCGGCGCCCGCGTGGGCGAGCCCGGCGCGGCCGACGTGGCCATCGTGGAGATCGGCGGCACCGTCGGCGACATCGAGTCCCTGCCCTTCCTGGAGGCGGTGCGGCAGATGAGCCTGCGCATGGGGCCGAACAACACTTCCTTCGTGCACCTGACCTACGTGCCCTGGATCGCCGCCGCCGGCGAGCTCAAGACCAAGCCCACCCAGCACACCGTGCAGAAGCTGCGCGAGATCGGCATCCAGGCCGACGCGCTCCTGTGCCGGGCGGACCGCCGCATCCCCGACGAGGAGCGCGGCAAGATCTCGCTCTTCACCAACGTGCCGGAGTGGGGCGTCATCTCCATGTGGGACGTCAACACCATCTACAAGGTGCCCCGCATGCTGCACGAGCAGGGCCTGGACGGCCTCATCTGCGACAAGCTGCGCCTGAACACGCCGCCGGCCAACCTGCAGCGCTGGGACCAGCTCGTGCACGAGACCGAGCACCCGCAGGGCGAGGTGCACATCGCCATGGTGGGCAAGTACGTGGACCTGTCCGACAGCTACAAGTCGCTCAACGAGGCGCTGCGCCACGCGGGCATGAAGAACCACGTGCGCGTGAAGATCGACTACGTCGACTCCGAGACCATCACGCCCGACTCCATCTCCCAGCTGGCCAAGTACGACGCCGTGCTGGTGCCCGGCGGCTTCGGCAAGCGCGGCATCGAGGGCAAGATCACCGCGGCGCGCTTCGCGCGCGAGAACAAGGTGCCCTACCTGGGCATCTGCCTGGGCATGCAGGTGGCCACCATCGAGTACGCGCGCGACGTGGCGGGCCTGCAGGACGCCAACAGCACCGAGTTCGAGCCCCAGTGCGAGCACCCGGTCATCGCCCTCATCACCGAGTGGCAGGGCGCCGACGGGGTCGTGAACCGCCGCGACGCCAGCTCGGACCTGGGCGGCACCATGCGCCTGGGCGCGCAGAGCTCGGACGTCTCCAAGGGCACGCTGGCCCACCAGATCTACGGCGACGTGGTCACCGAACGGCACCGCCACCGCTACGAGGCCAACGTGAAGTACCTGGACCAGCTGCGCCAGGCGGGCCTCGTGATCTCCGCGCTCACCCAGCGCGAGCAGCTCACCGAGATCATCGAGCTGCCGCAGGACGTGCACCCCTGGTTCATGGGCGTGCAGTTCCACCCGGAATTCAAGTCCACGCCCTGGGACGGCCACCCGCTTTTCAACGCCTTCATCAAGGCCGCGCTCGACCACCAGTCTCGCGGCGGCAAGCTCAAGGCCGTCGCCTGAGACCGTCCAGCCACCGCGAACGCCGCATGCCCAGCGCCTACCTCATCGCCCACGTGGACGTCCACGACCCGCAGCAGTACGAGGCCTACAAGAAGCTGTCCACGCACGCCATGCAGGTCCATGGGGCCGAGCTGTGCATCCGCGGCGGCGCGGTCACCGTGCTGGAGGGCGACTGGTCGCCCTCGCGCGTGGTGATGCTCAGGTTTCCTTCCGTCGAGGCCGCGCGGGCCTTCCACGACTCGCCGGAATACCGGGCGGCGCGCCAGGCGCGCGAAGGCATCGCCACCATGCGCATGATCGCCGTCGAGGGCGTCTAGCCAGAATTCATCAACTTCGGAGAATCCCCTGTGAGTGCAATCGTTGACATCGTCGGACGCGAGATCCTGGACTCGCGCGGCAACCCCACCGTGGAATGCGACGTGCTGCTGGAGTCCGGCACCATGGGCCGCGCGGCCGTGCCTTCGGGCGCCTCCACCGGCTCGCGCGAGGCCATCGAGCTGCGCGACGGCGACAAGAGCCGTTATCTGGGCAAGGGCGTGCTCAAGGCGGTGGACCACATCAACACCGAGATCTCCGAGGCCGTGCTGGGCCTGGACGCCTCCGAGCAGGGCTTCCTGGACAAGACCCTGCTGGACCTGGACGGCACCGAGAACAAGAACCGCCTGGGCGCCAACGCCCTGCTGGCCGTCTCCATGGCGGTGGCGCGCGCCGCGGCCGAGGAGTCGGGCCTGCCCCTGTACCGCTACTTCGGCGGCATGGCCGGCATGCAGCTGCCCGTGCCCATGATGAACGTGGTCAACGGCGGCGCCCATGCCAACAACAACCTGGACCTGCAGGAGCTGATGATCATCCCCGTGGGGGCCCCGACCTTCCGCGAGGCGGTGCGCTACGGCGCCGAGGTGTTCCACGCGCTCAAGAAGATCATCCACGACAAGGGCATGAGCATCGCCGTGGGCGACGAAGGCGGCTTCGCGCCCAACGTGGAGAACCACGAGGCGGCCATCCAGATGATCCTGCAGGCCATCGAGGCGGCCGGCTACCGGCCGGGCGAGCAGGTGGCCCTGGGCCTGGACTGCGCGGCCAGCGAGTTCTATCGCGACGGCCAGTACCACGTGCAGGCCGAAGGCCTGCAGCTGGCCGCCGCCGACTGGGCCGGCGTGCTGGCAGGCTGGGTGGACAAGTACCCCATCATCAGCATCGAGGACGGCATGGCCGAGGGCGACTGGGACGGCTGGAAGCTGCTCACCGAGCGCCTGGGTCGGCGCGTGCAGCTGGTGGGCGACGACCTCTTCGTCACCAACACCCGCATCCTGCAGGAGGGCATCGAGAAGAACATCGCCAACTCGATCCTGATCAAGATCAACCAGATCGGCACGCTGACCGAGACCTTCGCCGCCATCGAGATGGCCAAGCGCGCGCGCTACACCGCCGTCATCAGCCACCGCTCGGGCGAAACCGAGGACAGCACCATCGCCGACATCGCCGTGGGCACCAACGCCGGGCAGATCAAGACCGGCTCGCTCTCGCGTTCGGACCGCATGGCCAAGTACAACCAGCTGCTTCGCATCGAGGAAGACCTGGGCGACATCGCCACCTACCCGGGACGTTCTGCTTTCTACAACATCGGCTGATATCAGTCCTTGTTTTCCCCCTGCACGAGATGCTGCGCGGCCATAATGGCGGCCCATGGCGTCCCGTGCAGTTCCGGCCTTCCTGATCACGCTGCTGGTGGTGTTTCACGCACAGCTGTGGTTCGGCCGGGGCAGCGTCGCCGAGGTGAGCGACATGCAGCGGCGCCTGCAGGGGCAGCGCGAGGCCAACCAGCGCGCCCAGGAAGCCAACCAGCGCCTGGCCTTCGAGGTCCGCGACCTGCAGGAAGGCCTGGAGATGGTCGAGGAGAAAGCCCGCATGGAGCTCGGCATGGTCAAGCCCAACGAGATCTACGTGCAGGTCACGCCCTGACGCCGGGCGCTGCGCGCTCCGCATCCCTCCCGAGGCTCCCGTGAGCCGCCCTCCCCTCGCTCCTGCCTTGACGATCGCCGTGCTCGGTGCCGAAAGCACGGGCAAGACGCAGCTGTGCGAGCAGCTGGCCGAACGACTGCGCGCGCGCGGCCACCGCGTGGCCATGGTGCCGGAACTGCTGCGAGCGTGGTGCGAGCGCGCCGGCCGCACGCCGCGTCCCGAGGAGCAGCTGCCCATCGCCCGCGAGCAGGAAGCCGCCGTCGATGCCGCCGCACAGGAGGCGGACATCGTGGTCGCCGACACCAGCGCCCTCATGGTCGCCCTCTACAGCGGCATGCTGTTCAAGGACGGCGAGCTGGTCCGCTTCGCGGCGCAGCGCCAGCGCCGCTACGGCCTGACCCTGCTCACCGGCCTGGACCTGCCCTGGGTGCCCGACGGGCTCCACCGCGCCGGCCCCGAGGTGCGTGCCGACGTGGACCGGCAGCTGCGCGAGCAACTGGGCCGGGCGGGCGTGGACTGGCGCATGGTCTACGGCAGGGGTGAGGCGCGCACCCGGCACGCGCTCGAATCGGTGGCCGACGCGGCCCCGTGGGCCTGGTCGCCCGAGCCGCCCCCCGTGGCGAGGTGGCAGGGAGCGTGCGAGGCCTGCGCAGATCCCGAGTGCGAGCACCGCTTGTTCACGGGGCTGATTCGCGCGACCCAGTGAAATGCGCGTGGCTGTCGGCGGACGAACCCGCACGAAGGCACCGCCCTAGAATTTCCGTTCACCGCGAAGGACCCCCCATGACCATTGCCCAGAAGCTCCAGGAACTGAACATCACCCTGCCCCCGGTGGCCACGCCGGCCGCGGCCTACGTGCCCTTCGTGCGTACCGGCAATCTCGTCTTCCTGAGCGGCCACATCGCGCGCAAGGAGGGCAAGCCCTGGGTGGGCCAGCTCGGGCGTGAGCTGTCCACCGAGGAAGGCAAGGCCGCCGCGCGCGCCATCGCCATCGACCTGCTGGGAACACTGCAGGCCGCCGTGGGCGACCTGGAGAAGGTGCGCCGCATCGTCAAGGTGATGAGCCTGGTCAACTCCACGCCCGATTTCACCGAACAGCACCTGGTCACCAACGGCGCGAGCGAACTCTTCGGCCAGGTCTTCGGCGACAAGGGCGCCCACGCGCGCAGCGCTTTCGGCGTGGCGCAGATACCGCTGGGCGCGTGCGTGGAGATCGAGCTGGTCGCCGAAGTGGACTGAAGCCGTTCAGAAGCCCGCGACCTGCCCGTCCCGGCGCGGGTCGCTCGCGCAGACGTAGCCCTCCACCTTCGGGTCGCCCGCGCGCCAGATGAACTGGCCGGCGCCGAAGTCCTGGTAGCTGTCCTGGATCACCTCGACCCGGTGGCCACGCGCCAGCAGGCCCTGCACGGTGCCCGCGTCCATCTGCTGCTCCACGTTGATCTCCAGGCCGGCGTTGTAGCGCCAGCGCGGCGCGTCGCAGGCGGCCTGCGGGTTCTGGCCATAGTCCAGCATGCGCACCAGCGTCTGCATGTGGCCCTGCGGCTGCATGTTGGCCCCCATGACACCGAAGCTCATGACCGGCTCGCCGCCGCGCGTGAGGAAAGCCGGGATGATGGTGTGGAAGGGTCGCTTGCCCGGCCCCACCTGGTTCGGGCCGGACTTCAGGCTGAAGGCATGGCCGCGGTTCTGCAGGCTGATGCCGAACTGCGGCTCCACGCAGCCCGAGCCGAAGCCCATGTAGTTGCTCTGGATGAAGCTCACCATCATGCCGTCCTCGTCGGCGGCGGTGAGGTAGATGGTGCCGCCCTTGACCGGGTTGCCGGCGCCGAAGTCCTGGGCCCGCTGCGGATCGATGAGGCGGGCGCGGCTGGCCAGGTAGGCATCGTCCAGCATCTGCTCGGGGGTCACCTCCATGCTGGCGGGCTCGGCCACGTAGCGATAGACGTCCGCGAAGGCGAGCTTCATGGCCTCGATCTGCAGGTGCTGCGAATCCACGCCGTCCACCGGCAGGCCGGCCACGTCGAACTTCTCCAGGATGCCCAGCGCAATGAGCGCGGCGATGCCCTGCCCGTTGGGCGGGATCTCGTGCAGCGTGTGGCCGCGGTAGTCGCGCGCGATGGGCTCGACCCATTCGGGGCGGTAGCTCGCGAGGTCCTGCGCGGCGAGGGCCGCGCCGTGCTCGCCCGCGAAGCGCACCAGCGCCTGCGCCATCTCGCCTTCGTAGAAGGCCCGTCCCTTCGATTCGGCGATGGCGCGCAGCCCGCGCGCGGCCGCCTGGAAGCGGAACAGCTCGCCGACCCGGGGCGCCCGGCCCCAGGGCATGAAGGCCTGCGCGAAGCCCGGCTGCGCCGCCAGCTCCGGCGCACCGGCCGCCCACTTCTGCTGCACCACCACCGGCACGAGGTACCCGCGCTCGGCGATCTCGATGGCCGGCTCCATGAGGTCGGCGAACGGCAGCCGGCCGAAACGCTCCGACAGCGCCGCCCAGCCCGCCACCGCACCGGGCACCGTGACCGAATCCAGCCCGCGCTTGGGCGGCTGCGCCGCCTCGCCATGGCGGCGGGAAAAGTACTCGGGGGTCCAGGCCGCAGGCGCGCGGCCCGAGGCGTTCAGGCCGTGCAGCTGCCGGCCGTCCCAGAGGATGGCGAAGGCGTCGCTGCCCAGGCCGTTGCTGACCGGCTCGCAGATGGTCATGGCGGCCGCGGCGGCGATGGCGGCATCGACCGCATTGCCGCCCTTGGCCAGCATGCGCAGGCCCGCCTGGGCAGCCAGGGGGTGGGAGGTGGCGACCGCGTTGCGGGCGAAGACCGGCAGGCGTGGCGTGAAGTAGGGGTTGCTGAAATCGAAATGCATCGCGGCTCCAGGATCGAAGGCCCATTATCGGGAGCGCAAAGCAAAAGAAAAAGCGACTATTGCTTTAGCCACGATCAACAAACGCTTTAGCATCCACGGCATGAGCAGCGTGCGCCTGATGAAGACCTTCCTGGCCGTGGCCGCGGAAGGCTCGTTCGCGGGGGCGGCCCAGCGGGTGGCCCTGACGCAGGCCGCGGTGGGCCAGCAGATGCGTGCGCTCGAGTCCGGGTTCCGCCGGCCCCTCTTCGAGCGGCAAGGCAAGACAGTGGTGCTGAACGAGGCCGGCCGCATGCTGCTGCCCGAGGCGCGCCGGTGGGTGGCGCATTACGAGCAGATGCTGTCCAGCCTGCCCTCGCAGGACGCCATGTCCGGCAGCGTGCGACTGGGCGCCGTGGTCTCCGCCGTGCGCGGCCTGGTGCAGGCCACGCTGGCGCTGAAGGAGCGCCATCCCCTGCTGGACCTGCACGTGTCCGCCGCCAAGTCGATCGACCTGGTGGAAGGCGTCCTCGGCGGCGAGCTGGACGCCGCGCTGGTCGTGCGCGAGCCGGGCGCCGCTCGCGCGGAGCTCGCCTGGGAGGCGCTGTACAGCGAGCCCATGGTGCTGCTGGCGCCGCGTCACCTGCCGGACGCGCCGGTTCGCGAGCTGCTGCAGCGCGAACGCTTCATCCGCTTCGACCCCAGCCAGCACACCGGGGCGCTGGTGGAGCGCACGCTGCGCAGGCTGCGGGTGAAGCCGCACGAGCTGCTGGAACTCAACGCCATCGAGGGCATCGTGGAGCTGGTCCGCGCCGGGCTGGGGGTGTCGGTGCTGCCGCTGCTGAGGGGCGCGCGCTGGGCCGGTGACGCGCGGCTCAAGGTGATCGAACTTCCCACGGCCGAAGACCGCCAGATCGCGCTGGTACGGCTGCGGCGCTCCGACAAGGCGGCGGTCGCGGTGGCCGTCGCGCGGTTCTTCAGCGAGCAGCGGCCGTGAGCAAGGGCCGGGGTCTCAGCTGAATTCGCTGCGCGACGCGTGACGCTCCAACGCTTCACGGATCCACAGGCGCACGAGAGGGAGATCCCGCGGATGTGCGGCCTTGGCGGCGGCCCACTCGGCCAGCGCCGATTCGCGGGTCAGGCAGTCGGCCCCAGCCCCGTAGAGGCTCGCCAGCGTCTGCAGGGCCGCGATGGTCTCCCAACCCTGGCCGCTGATGGCCTTGCGCAGCGCGATCACATCGTCCAGCGCCAGAACGTCGCGGCAGGCGTCGAACGCGGCCGACAGGAAGTAGCGCTGGCTGTCCCGCGGCATCCGTGAGCCGAGCACGAGCGCGCACACCTGCTGCAGCACCTCTGCGGTCATGGACTTGCTGCGCATGGCGGACTTCAGCTGTTCGAGCAGCTGCCGACGCATTTCATGATCGGGTTGATCGCTCGCCAGGATGCGACCGAAGCTGGCGACCAGGGTCTTGGCGTCCATGCGTGCCGGCGAGGTGAGGCCCGACAGGGAGGGACTGGCACCTTGCGAAGCCGCGTCGAACGAACGCCGACGGGTGTCGCTCTTGGTGTCGGCCCCCCTGGGTCGCAGCGTGGTGCCCGACGTACTGGCGTTGGGTGAGCGATCGGAGCCCGGAACACCGACGGAATGCGACCGCGGTCGCGTCACGCGTGTGGGGGTGAGAAACGCCGATCCAGGGGAATGCGATGACCCGGGCGTGCGCACGGCGACAGTGGGCGGCGCCACGGACCCGGTCGCCCCGCCCTGCCTGGTCAGGTTCGGCGCCACTTGCTCTGGCGCAAGCGCTGGGCCGGGGCTTCGCGGCGCCGCGCCGGGGTCCGGTGTGTCCGCGCGGGCTTCCAGCGCGAGGACGTCGCGGCTTCCAAGCGGGACGGGCATGACCAGATCCGGCGCGGCCCAGGTGTCTTGATAGGACGTGCTCGTGCGCGAGGCGCAGCAGGCGAAACACGAGCGGCCGCCCCACCATCCGGTCTCGGGCGGCGTCGCTTCCTGGGCGTCGAGCCGCTGCGCGGGCGGTGTCGCGATTGCCGCCGCGCTGGACGCGCTGCTGTGATGGGAGAGGTGTTTTCCGGTTCTTTCCATGGATGCTCCTGTGAGGGTGGATGGGGACCGGGCTGGGTAACCGCGCGGCGGCCAGCGGCCGACCCGCTTGCTGACTGCACCTGACGCGCCGCCCGTCGCACCGGAACTACACTCGCAAGCCCATGAAACGCCAGGACATCGAGCCCTTCTTCGCCACCCTGGCCGCGGCCAACCCCGAGCCGCGCACCGAGCTGGAATACAGCACCCCGTTCGAGCTGCTCGCGGCCGTGCTGCTGTCGGCGCAGGCCACCGACGTGGGCGTGAACAAGGCCACGCGCGTCCTGTTCCCCGTGGCCAACACGCCGCAGGCGATGCTCGATCTGGGCCTCGAACGGCTGGAGGACCACATCAAGACCATCGGCCTGTACCGCAGCAAGGCCCGCAACCTGCTGGAGACCTGCCGCATCCTCCTCGAGCGCCACGGCGGCGAGGTGCCGCGCAGCCGCGAGGAACTGGAGGCTCTGCCCGGGGTGGGACGCAAGACGGCCAACGTGGTGCTGAACGTGGCTTTCGGTGAGTCGACCATGGCGGTGGACACGCACATCTTCCGCGTGAGCAACCGCACCGGCCTGGCCCCCGGCAAGACGCCGCTGGAGGTCGAGCAGAAGCTGCTGCGCCGCGTGCCCGCGGCCTTCCTGCAGAACGCGCACCACTGGCTGATCCTGCACGGGCGCTACGTGTGCGTGGCCCGCACGCCGCGCTGCTGGGAATGCGCGGTCGCCCGCTGGTGCGACTACCGGCCCAAGACGCCGGCGCCCGCGAAGCGCGCGGCCGGGCGCGCATGAACGCCGTGCTGGCCATCTGCGCCGGCGCCTGCGTGGGCGCGCTGGCGCGCTGGCAGCTGTCGCTGTGGCTGACGACCGGCGCCTCCTGGCTGCCCCTGGGCACGCTGGTGGCCAACCTGGCCGGTGGCTGGCTGGTGGGCCTGGCCATCGCGGGCTTCGATGCGCATCCCGAACTCGACCCGGCCTGGCGGCTGGCCCTGGTGACCGGCGCACTGGGCGCGCTCACGACCTTCTCCACCTTCTCCGCCGAGACCGTGCTGCTGCTGCAGGCCGAACGCGTCGGCCGCGCCGCGGCGCTCGCGGCCATGCACCTGGCCGGCTCGCTGGCCCTGACCTGGCTGGGCCTGCGCTGCGGGCGCAGCTGGTTCTAGGATTAGTCCTGCGCCGGTGCGAGGCCGGGCCGGGCCGGCAGCTGCGCGAGCAGCGCCTCCACCGCGGCGACGTCCACCGGCTTGGTGAGGTGATGGTCGAAACCCGCATCGCGCGCGCGCTTCCGGTCCTCCTGGCTGCCCCAGCCCGTCAATGCCACCAGCAGGACGCGCCCGAGCCGCGCGTCGGCGCGCAGCCGCCGGGCCACTTCGTAGCCGTCCATGCCGGGCAAGCCGATGTCCAGCAGCACCAGCTCCGGCTGGAAGGAGGCGGCCAGCGCCAGCGCCTCTTCTCCCGCATGGGCTGAGCGCGCCTCGTGGCCCAGCATGTCCAGCACCGTCACGAGGGTCTCGGCCGCATCGACGTTGTCATCGACCACCAGCACGCGACTCGCGCCCGCCTTCCAGCCGGCGTCCACGCGCACGGGCACATCCTCCGCCGCGCTCGGGGCGGCCAGGCAGGGCAGGCGCACGGTGAAGGTGCTGCCCTGCCCCGGGCCGGCGCTGCTGGCCGTGACCGTGCCCTGGTGCAGCTCGACCAGGCTGCGCACCAGGTACAGGCCGATGCCCAGGCCGCCCTGGGCGCGCTCCATCTGGCGGTCCACCTGGGTGAACAGCGAAAACACCGACTCGAGCATCTCCGGTGGAATGCCCACGCCGGTGTCGCGCACGGCCACGACCGCCTCCAGCCCCTCCTGCCGCACGGACAGCTCGATGCGGCCGGCCGCCGGGGTGTACTTGGCCGCGTTGTTCAGGAGGTTGCCCAGGGCCTGGGCCAGCCGGGTGGCATCGCCGGTGAGCTCGATGTCCTGCGGCGGGACGTCCACCAGGAGGGCGTGGCCGCGCGCGGCGATGGCCGGCCGGCTCAGCTCCACCGCGGTCTCGATCACGCGCGACAGCTGCAGGCGCGTCATGTCCAGGCGGATCTTGCCGTTGGTGATGCGCGAGATGTCCAGCAGGTCGTCCACCAGTCGGATCAGGTGCATCAGCTGCCGCTCCATGGTGTCGCGGGCGCGCTGCGAGGCCGGGCCGTTGTCACGGTCCTTCTTGAGGATGTCCAGGCCGCTGCGGATCGGCGCCAGCGGATTGCGCAATTCGTGCGCGAGGGTGGCGAGGAATTCGTCCTTGGCCCGGTTGGCGTCCTGCAGCACCTGTTCGGCCTGCTTGCGGGCACTGACGTCCACGATGGAGCCGGCCATGCGGAAGGCCCGGCCGTTCTCGTCGCGCTCGGACATGCCGGTGACCAGGAACCAGCGCCACTGCCCGTCCCGATGCCGCAGGCGGCATTCGCTCTGGAAGGGAAGCCCGCTGGAAAGGTGCTCGCGCAGCGCCTGGCGCAGCGCGGGCCGGTCGTCCGGGTGCAGCAGGTCGTCCACCAGCGTGGGCGCGTTCTTCAGCTCGTCGTCGGCGTAGCCGAGCAGGCCCTTGAAGCGCGGCGCGTAGAAGGCGGTACCCGCACGCAGGTCCCAGTCCCACAGGCCCGCGCTGGTGCCGCGCATCACGAGCTGGTAGCGCGCTTCGCTGGCGCGCAGGGCCGCGTTGGCCGCCTGCAGCTTTTGGGCGCGCTGTTCCAGGTCGTCCAGCATGGCGTTGAAGCCGTCGGCCAGGGCCTGGGCCTCGTCGTCGCCGGCGTCGGTGCGCGGCAGCCGGCGCGGGTGGCCGCGCAGGATGTCGCGCGCCACGGCCGTGACGCTTCGCAGCGGCGCCATGGCCTGGAGGTGCAGGCGGCGCGAGAGCAGCAGCGCCGCGGCCAGGCTGGCGGCCATGACCAGGGCGAGGGCCAGGAGGAACTCCAGGGCCGAGCCGACCAGCCCGTGCTGCACCTGCAGGTACAAGGTGCCCACGCGCTCGCGGTCGGCCATCACGGCCCGCCACAGCACCACCTGCCGTGCGTCCACCTCCATGCCGTCCTGGTCGGCCGCCACGGCCGGCACTTGTGCGCCGCGCGGCGCGAAGGTGGCGAAGAGCTGGTCCTTGTCGTCGTAGAGCGCGGCCACGGTGACGCGCGGGTCGGCTTGCAGGGCGGCCAGGCTCGCCTGCGCGTCGCGCCGGTCGCCGAAGGACAGCGCCGGCGCGCTGGCCAGGGCCACCATGTCGGCCTCGGTGTGGACCGACTGGCGCAGGCTGCGCAGTTCGCGCTCGTGCGCGAAGGCCAGCAGCGCGAGGCCTGCCACCGCGAGCGCCAGGAGCGTGCTGCCGGCCAGGATGCGGTCGAGCTTGCGACGCAGGGACTTCATGGTGTCCGCTCCTCGACCGCCTTGGCCACGTTCAGCAGGCGCGCGGCCAGGCGCAGCGACCTCGCCTCCGCCGCGCGGGGAGACGCGGTGAAGCGCAGGCGCCCGTCGTCCTGCACGAAGTTCAGCGCGGCGCCCGGCGGATGCGCCTCGTCCTGGTCGGTCACCACCAGGAGCGGCCCGGGCGGCAGCGCCGCCAGCGTCTCGCGCAGCCGCGCCGGGTTGCGCCGGCCCACGTAGAGCACGTGCGCGTCGCGGGCCCGCGCGGCGGACGGCACGCGCCACACCACCACCGGCCGATCCTGCACTTTGCGCCCCTGCACCATGTGTTCCAGGTCGGCCGCCACGGACTCGTCGTCGAGCACGCCGATCACCAGTGGCTGACCGGCTCCGAGGGCGCCCACGGGCCAATCGACGAAACCGGTGAAGCGATAGAGGAAGGCGGCCTTGACCGCGCTCTCGCGCGTCGGGCCCGCGTCCTGGGCCTGGGCGCCCCCCGATCCCAGGCCGAGGGCCAGCACCAGCAGGCCGGCGGCGATCCGCAGGAGCACGCCGTGCGGCGCGAGAGCGAAGACCGGGGGGGTCAAAGCGTCCAGACCGCCTGCAGGGCCAGCCGCCGCTCGATGCGGCTGGGCGACGGTGCACTACTGAATTCCACATGCCCGCCGTCCAGCAGGTTCTGCCCGAGCAGCGACACCGACAGCGCGGGTGATATCCGCCAGCCCAGGCGCAAGTCCAGGGCCGTGTACGACGGCACCCGCGGCAAGGGCAGCGCGCCCACGCGCCGCAGCGCTGCGTCGAGCTGCACGCCCCGGCCCAGGTCGTGGTGCGAGCGCAGGCTCCACTGCGCGCTGGGATCGTTGCCCAGGTCGGGGAAGGCGGTGCGCGGATCGCCGGCGAGCGTGGACGCCAGGCGCGTGCGCTGCGCGAAGCCACCCGCTTCCAGCCACCAGTCGGGCCGGGCCTGCCAGCGCAGCCAGCCCTCCAGGCCGGTGGTGTGCCCGTCCACGAGGTTCTCCACCGTCAGGGGGACCTGCCCGGGAATGCCCGCACGCAGGCCTTCGATGCGGTGGTGATAGAGCGTAGCGGACCAGTTCAGCGTGTCGTCGATCCGGCCGTTATGCCCGAGCTCGTAGGCCACGACCACCTCGGACTCGAAGCGCGGGCCACCCGCGATGAAGAACGGTGCCTGGCCGGGAATGAAGACGTCGCGATCGATGCGCGAGGGCGCACGCACCGCCCGCGACACGCCCGCCCAGCTCGTGTGCTGCTCGTCATGGCGCAGCGCCAGCCGCAGGTTGGGCAGCAGCTCCCAGCCGGTGTAGCTGTTGCGCTCGGCCTTCAGGCCGGTGGTGAGCGTCCAGCGCTCGGCCAGCCGCTGCTGGTGCTGTGCGAAGGCGCTGAACCAGCTCAGCGTGCGCTGTGCGGGCTGCAGCGCGACCAGCGGGCTGGGCAGGTTGTCGTCATCGGCCTGCCGCCAGCCCAGTCCCCAGAGCAGCTGCTGGCCGGTCGGGCGCAAGGGCTCGTGGCGGAACTCCAGGTCCCACACGCGCGACCGGTTGCGCAGCGCGGTGATTTCGTCGCGCTCGGCGCGCCAGGTGTAGGCCTGCAGGCGGTAAGGCGAGCCATCGCGCAGGCGGCTCGTCCAGCGCGCGAGCAGGCTGCCGCCCTCGTGGCGCGGCGCATCGCGCGTGGCGGCCGCGTCGCCGGCGCGGTGCAGGTCGCCCGTGAGCATGAGCTCGCCGGCGTCGGCGTCCCAGTCGGCGCGGAACCCGAGCTGCCGGCGCGAGCGGGCATCGTCACGGGCCGTGCCGTCCAGGCGCACGGTGTTGTCCATGTCCGTCGCGATGCCGTAGACGCGGACATCGGCCGGCCCGAGCCGGCCGCCCCAGCGCAGCGTCTCGCGGCCTCCCGAATGCGAACGCACGACGGAAGCCAGCGCACCCTGCGTCTGCGCCGCCGAGCGCGTGACGATGCTGATGACGCCATTGACCGCGTTGGCTCCCCACAGCGTGCCGCCCGGGCCGCTGACGACCTCGATGCGCTCGATGTCCTCCAGCACCACGTCGTGCATGTCCCAGATGACGCCGGCGAACAGGGTCGAATAGATCGTGCGTCCGTCCAGCAGCACCAGCAGCTTGTTGGCGATGACGTCGTTGCGACCCCGGGCGCTGATGGCCCACACGCCCGCGTTGGTCTGCGCCACCTGCAGCGTCGGGGCCAGGCGCAGCACCTCGGGCAGGCTGGTGGCCGCCGAACGCCGGATGTCCTGCGCGGTGATGACGTAGACCGAGGCCGGCGCGTCCTGCACCGCCTGGGGCCGCCCGGAGACCGACGTGACGCGCAGCTCCCCGAGCTGCTCCAGGGTGAGGTCGGCAAGCGACTGCAACGCGACGCGCGTGTCGGCGCCCGCGACGGCGGGTCCGACGAGCAAGGAGGCCGCCAGGCCCCAGGGCACCACCATTCTTCGCAGACCACGCCGCATGCCGTCTCCAGTGGCGGCGATCATAGTCCGGCAGAGCCGCCGCGCGGGCCAGCGCGGCAGGAATTGACCTCGTCCTACACAGGCACGGGGCGATCCTCCTGCTGCCCGGAAGACTCGGCTGCTAGCGCGACAGCGCGTCGAACTTGTCCTGCGGCTGGGAGTGACCTATCCCGCTTCCCAATGCGCACCCCCGCATCGGCCAGACGCTCGTTGGCCTCTCAGTCCAGGCCTGCGCCGACGGCGTCAGGGGGTGCTTGCCGGAGACCTTGCGATCCGCCGGCCTGACGCTGTTCCCAGGCCTGATTGATCAACGTCGTTCGATTCTGGCGCTCGAGCCACGCGAAGCGGATATGCGCCTGTGCGGGCCGTGCCGTCGCCTTGGCATCGGACCGCCTCAAGGCTTGAGCACGCTGCCACCAGGTCTGATCGGGCCGGGCTTCTCTTCGCGCGTCGGCGCGGCTGATGTGCGTCATGGCCTGCTCGAACGCACGCAGCGCGTGCACGCTGAAGTCGAGACGACGTGCCTCCGCGTCCGCGTCGGCTTTGCTCTCGCCGGCTTCGAACTGCGGCAGGCCGGCCATCCGCCGGACCGCGTGTTCGAGCTGCGCCTGGCTCGTCTGCCGCTGCGTCAGCTGCATCAGTGCGACGATCAGCTGAGCCTGACCCGCGAAGGGTTGCGCGTCGGCCACCGCATCGACCATCCGCATCACCTCGTCGGGACTGAGCAGTCCGTGGACCAGCACGCCTGACCGCGTCGCTTCGCAAGCACTCAGGCGTCCCGCCACGTCCGCGTACACCCGCGCCTGGTATAGCAGCTCGGTGCCGCGCAGCAGGTCTCTCAGTTGCGACGCCACGTTGCGGGGCAGGTCCGCCGCCTGGGCTTCGAGGCTGCGGGCGATCACGGACGAAGAAGGTCTTCTTTTCCCGGTGACCAGTCCCTGCAACACCGGAAGTTCGATCGCCGGGCACGCATCGGGTGAGCCTCGCGTGATGAGCCGGGTCAGGAAGCCATCGGTCAGGGCGGTGGCGGCGGGACCTGCGTCGACGGCGTGGATCCGGCGCAGCGCCGCGGTGAGCATGTCGATGGCGAAGTTGCCCAAGGGCCACGTCGGTAACGCGGCCAGTTCCAGCAGCAGCTCGACGCGACGTTCCGCCGGGCAGTCCCGCGTCATCACGACCTCGGAAATGGCTTCGGCAAGCGCCTCCTGGTCGAAGCCATCCGCCCTTCGAACCAGGTCGACCATGCTGGCAAGGTAGCTGTCTGCACGCACTTCAGGATCGGCCTCTTGCGCCTGTGCATGGAGCAGTTCGCAGGCAAGCGCAAGCAGCCGCGCGGTCAGCGGTATCGGCGGCTCATGGAGACAATCGCGCAGTCGTTCCAGTCGGCCCGGGCCCTCGGGTAGCCGGGATAGAAGCGCATCGCAAACGCCGGGCATCGGCAGGGCCCGCAAGATGGCACGGCCAAAAGACCATTGCACATCGGGCGACACGGCGCCCGCTGGCACGCCCCGATGCAAGCATTCGATGAGGACCCCGCCGATGCGCTCTCGAGGGGACGGTCTCCCAGGGCGTGGTGCGTCCTCCGGCACGTCCTTGCGCCGGGACATGTGGCCTGCCATCGTCGCCAGCGCTCTGGATCGATCGGCCCAGTTGCACAGCCCGTCTTGCGCCATTCGGGTCAGTGGCTCCAGTACCAACTGCTGGAGGGTGCTGGCAGGGTTTCCATGCGTCGCATCCATGCTCAGGTCCAGGGCGCGCACCGTGAGGCGCGCGACGGCCTGGGCAAGATCATCGCCGCCGACTCCGCCGACCCCGATGGGGTCCGCCATGCTCATCTCGCGCAGCGTGCGCAGGCGCTGGATCACGTTGGCAATCTTGTCCAGTTTCTGAGCATTGGCGAGCTGTACGACCCGCTCGAGTTCTTCACGCGGTGTGGTGGTCGGCAAGTCCTCGAGTCCGTGCAGGGCCTTGAAGTCCGCTCGCGCAGCGTCAAGCCTTTGCTGCTCTGCGCGACTGGCCGATCCGTCGCGGATGGCCGCTACTCGCCGCCCCGCGAGACCGCCCAGGCACAAGCCCAGGAGCCCGGTACCGGCCGCGCCGAGTGGACCCAGGGGGAGTCCGGCCGCCACGCCGATTCCGGCACCGATATAGGCGCCAGCCAGCACTTGTTTGGTGCCATCCACGCCACGTTCGCTCAACTTGATCGCGCCGTTGACGGGTTCCCGAGGGTGGGCGCGAGCGCTCGGCAGGTCAGGCGTCGGCCCTGCGACCTGCGGATGCCGCTCGGCCACGGAGACGGGTGGTGATCGGACGGAGTCGTGGGGATCGCCCCAGGCAAGCTTGACATCCAGGCGCGGACCACCACTGCCTGCTCCTTTGCCAGGACCGTGCTTGACATCCAGGAGCGGACCACCTTGACCACCTGTGCGGGGATCGCGCTTGACGTCCGGGCCCGTGCCGTGCGGCGCGGACGTGCCGGCTGGCGGTCTGGAAACAGGAAGCATGGCTTTTCTCCGGTGGAAGATGCCGCGGACAAGGTCCAGGCCCGCCTCACGACGCCGGGCCGACGCCGCCCGTAAGGTGGGGGCCGCTGATCAGTGGCCCAAGAACCTTGTCAGTTCCCTGACACGATGGGCCGGCGCCTGCGCACGGCGAAGTGTCTGGCGCGACAGGCGTCGATGTCGCCCTGCCGCTATGCAACCCCGGCCAGGGCCTCAAGGGGCGCGCCAGCCGCCCCCGAGCGCCTGGATCAGCGCGACCGCGGCGAGCTGGCGATCGGCCTGCAGCTGCACGAGACTGCGACGCGCGTTCTGCGCCGTGCTCTGCGCCGTGATGACCTCGTTGAAGCCCACCTGCCCGGCCTGGTAGCGGTTCATCACCTGCTGCTCGGCGAGGGCCGCGGCGCTCGCCGCCTGCTCGCGCAGTGCCTGCTGTTCGCGCAGCAGGCGTGCGGCCACGAGCTGGTCCTCGACCCCCTGGAAGGCGCTGAGCACGGTCTGGCGGTAGCGCGCCGCCGCCTGCTCCAGGCCGGCACGGGCGGAGTCGAGCTGCGCCTCGCGCGCGCCGCCGTCGAACACGGTCTGCGCGAGCGACAGGCCCAGCGCCCAGACCAGGTTGCCGGCACTGAACACGTCGGCGAAGGACGCCGCGCCCAGCCCCGAGGAGCCGGACAGGCGCAGGCTGGGGAACCAGGCGCTGCGGGCCACGCCCCGCTGCGCATTCGCCAGCACCACGCGGCGCTCGGCGCCGACGATGTCCGGTCGGCGCAGCAGCAGCGTGGAGGGCAGCTGCATCGGCACGTCGGGCACCAAGGCCGGCACCGCCGCACTGCCGCCGGCACTGCGGTCCTCGATGGCGAAGTTGCCCGGCGCGCGCCCGACGAGGACCGCGACCGCGTGTTCCAGCTGCGCCCGCTGGCGGTCCAGCGTGAGCAGCTCCGCCCGCGCGTTGGCCAGCTGCGTCTGCGCCTGCAGCACGTCGGTGCGCGCGACGATGCCGGCCTCGTAGCGATTGCCCGTGATCTGCAGCGTGCGCTCCAGGCCCTGCACGATCTGGCGCAGCAGCGCCCGCTCCTGGTCGATGCCGCGCAGCGCGATGTAGTTGGCCGCGAGCTCGCCCTGGATGGACAGGCGCGCGGCGGCCAGGTCGGCGGCGCTGGCCTGCTCGCTCGCTCGCGCCGCGGCCACGGCCTGCCCGAGCCGGCCCCAGACGTCCGGCTCCCAGCTGAAGCCGATGCTCAGGTCGTAGCTGCCGCGCGTGGGCGTGCCGCCGCGCCCGCCGCCCCGGTCCGCGCTGGCCCCGGCGTTGACCGAGGGAAAGAGCGAGGCGCGCTGCTGCGCGACCAGGGCGCGGGCCTGCGCGTACGCCGCGACGGCCGCCGCGAGGTTCTGGTTGGAGACCTCCACCTGCTGCGCCAGCGCGTTCAGCGCCGGATCGCCGAACAGCTCCCACCAGGTGCCGCGTTCGAGCACCTCGACCGAGGCCGTGGGCACCCAGGCGCCCTCCCCCTGCTTGAAGGCCACGGGCGTGTCCACGGCCGGCGGCGGCGGATCGGCCGCCGGTGCGGTGGCGCAGCCGGCCAGCGCCAGGACCGTGGCCAGCAGGGAAGCCAGGAGGGCGCGCGGCTGATGGCGTGCGTGCGAGGGAGCTGTCATGAGGTCTGCAGGTCGGAGTGGTGCACCAGCTGGTCTTCGCGGGGGCCGCGCCGGCGCAGCTTGTCCAGCAGCAGGTAGACCACGGGCGTGGTGAGCAGGGTGAGCAGCTGGCTGGCGACCAGGCCGCCGATGATGGTGATGCCCAGGGGCCGGCGCAGCTCCGCGCCGTCGCCGAAGCCGATGGCCAGCGGCAGCGCGCCCAGCATGGCGGCCAGCGTGGTCATGAGGATGGGGCGGAAACGCAGCAGGCAGGCCTCGCGCACGGCGTCCACCGGCGCGAGGCCGCGGGCGCGCTCGGCCTCCAGGGCGAAGTCGATGATGAGGATGGCGTTCTTCTTCACGATCCCGATCAGGAGGAACACGCCGATCAGGGCCATGATGGAGAAGTCCAGCTTGAAGATCATGAGCGCCAGCACGGCGCCCAGGCCGGCCGAGGGCAGCGTGGACAGCACCGTGACCGGATGCACCAGGCTTTCGTACAGCACGCCCAGCACGATGTAGATCACCGCGATGGCCGCCACGATCAGCAGCGCCTGCTGGCCCTGCGACTCCTGCGCCGCGCGGGCCGTGCCCTGGAGGCTCCCGCGCACGTTGTTCGGCAGGGCCACCTCGGCTTCGGCCGCGCGGACCGCCTCCTGCGCGTCGGGCAGGGTCGCGCCCTCGGCCAGGTTGTAGGAAATGGTGGTGGCGAGCTCGGCGTCGTCATGGCTGATGCTGGCTGGCGTGGGGCGCTGCGAGAAGCGCGCGATGGCGGCCAGCGGCACCATGTTCCGGGACGCCGCGCTCAGCGGCTGCCCCGTGGCCTGGTCGCGCAGCCCCGGGTTGACCGCCACCGAGGCGGCGCCGGCCGAAGCGGCGCGGGCCGGCACGTGGATATCCTTGAGCGCTTCGGGGCTGCGGATGTAGCGCGGCGCCACCCCCAGCACCACGCGGTACTGGTTGCGCGCGTCATACACGGTGGCGACCTGGCGCTGGCCGAAGGCGTTGTACAGGGCGTTGTCGATGTCGCGTGCGCTGATGCCCAGGCGCGAGGCCAGCTCCTGGTCCACCTCCACATAGGTCTCCACCCCGTATTCCTGCAGGTCCGTGTCCACGTCAACCAGCGCCGGCTGGCGCTTCATGGCCTCGGCCATCCGTGCGGCCCAGCGCTTGAGGTCGGCCTCGTTGTCGGTCCTGAGCGTGTACTGGTAGGTCGAGTTGCTGGATCGTCCGCCCATGCGCAGGTCCTGCACAGGATTGAGGAACAGGCTGATGCCCGGCACCTGCGCGAGCTGAGGCCGCAACCGCGCGATCACCGCCTGCCCGCGCTCGCCGGCCGGCCGCTCGGACGCTGGCTTGAGGTTCACGAACATGAAACCGCCGCCGGCGCGCCCGCCCCCGGTGAAGCCGACCACCGTGGCCACGGCCGGGTCGGCACGGATGATGTCCACCAGCGCGCGCATCTTCTCCTGCATGGCCGAGAAGGAGATGCTCCGGTCGGCCCGCACGCCGCCCATGATTTGCCCCGTGTCCTGCTGCGGGAAGAAGCCCTTGGGGATCTGCACGAAGAGGTACACGTTCAGCGCGATGGCGCCCACCAGGATGGCGAGCACCAGCATGCGTGCCTGCAGCGCCCAGTCCAGGCTCAGGGCATAGGCCCGCTGCAGGGCGCCGAAGCCGCGCTCGAAGATGCGGGCGACGCGGCCCGGCCGGTGCGCCGTGTCCGGTCGCAGCAGCCAGGCGCACATCATGGGCGTGGTGGTCAGCGAAATGAGCAGCGAGATCAGCACCGCGGCCGACAGCGTGACCGCGAACTCGCGGAACAGGCGCCCGACCAGCCCGCCCATGAAGAGGAGCGGTATGAACACCGCCACCAGCGACAGGCTGATGGACAGCACCGTGAAGCCGACCTCCCGCGCGCCGAGCAGGGCGGCGCGGAAGCGGTCCATGCCGCGTTCCATGTGGCGCGCCGTGTTCTCCAGCACCACGATGGCGTCGTCCACCACGAAGCCGGTGGCCACGGTGAGCGCCATGAGCGAGAGGTTGTTCAGCGAGAACCCCAGCAGGTACATGACCGCGAAGGTGCCCAGGAGCGAGACGATGGTGGCCACCGCCGGGATCAACGTGGCCCGCGCGCTGCGCAGGAAGGCGCTGACCACCAGCACCACCAGCACGATGGCGATGGCCAGCGTGATCTCCACTTCCTCCAGCGAGGCGCGGATCGAATACGTGCGGTCCGAGGCCACGGCGATGCGCACGTCCTGCGGCAGCGCGGCCTGCAGCTCGGGCAGCAGGTCGCGCACCGCGTCCACCGTCTCGATCACGTTGGCGCCCGCCTGCAGGCGAATCAGCACGATGACCGCCGGCTCGCCATTGAAAAGGCCCAGGGTGTTCACGTTCTCCACGCCGTCGCTCACCTCGGCCACGTCGGCCAGCCGAACGGCGGCGCCGTCGCGCCAGGCGACGACCAGCTCGCGCCAGTCGGCCGCGCTGCGGCCCCCGCCCGCGCTGTTGCGCGTGTAGACGGCCAGGCGCTCGCCGGCGGCGTCGATCTCGCCCTTGGGCCGGTTGCCGCTGGCCGCCTGGATGGCAGCGCGCACGTCCTCGGTGGCGATGCCCCATTTGTTCAATGCGAAGGGCAGCAGGTTGACCCGCACGGCCGGCTGCGAGCCGCCGCCCAGCTCCACGTCGCCGACGCCGCGCACCTGCGCGATCTTCTGCTCGACGATGTTGGAGACGGCGTCGTACACCTGGCCGGGCGAGCGCGTGGCCGAGGTGAGCGCCAGGATCAGCACCGGCGAGGCGGCCGGGTTGGCCTTGCGGTAGCTGGGATTGGCGCGCAGCGTGGCCGGCAGGTCGCTGCGCGCGGCGTTGATGGCGGCCTGCACCTCGCGCGCGGCGGCGTCGATGTTGCGGTTCAGGTCGAACTGCAGCGTGACCCGCGTGGACCCGTTGCCGCTGGAGGACGTCATCTCGTTGACGCCGGGAATGGTGCCCAGGCGCCGCTCCAGGGGCGTGGCCACGCTGCTGGCGAGGGTCTGCGGGCTGGCGCCGGGCAGGCTCGCACTGACCGAGATGACGGGATAGTCCACCTGCGGCAGCGAAGCCACCGGCAGCATGAAGAAGGCCGCGATGCCGGCCAGGGCCAGCCACAGCGTGAGCAGCACGGTGGCGACCGGGCGGCGGACGAAGGGGGCGGACAGGTTCATGGCGCCTTGCGGTCCGCGGGGACTTGCAGCGCGGGTGGCCCCCACCCCGGCCCTCCCCCAGCGAGTGAGGAAGGCTGTTGCCCCTCCCCCCTATGGGGGGAGGCTGGGAGGGGGGCCCGCCGCCAGCGCCTGCCCACCCGATCGAACGCGAGGTAGATCACCGGCGTGGTGAACAGCGTCAGCAGCTGGCTCACGATGAGCCCGCCGAAGATGGCCAGCCCCAGCGGCCGGCGCAGCTCCGCGCCCTCGCCCCAGCCGGCCATGAGCGGGATGGCCGCGCCGAGTGCGGCCAGCGTGGTCATCATGATCGGCCGGAAGCGCAGCAGCGCGGCGCGGTGGATGGCCTCGCGCGGCGCCATCCCCTGGGCGCGCTCGGCCTCCAGGGCGAAGTCGATCATCATGATCGCGTTCTTCTTGACGATGCCGATGAGAAGAATGATGCCGATGATGCCGACCACCCCCAGCGAATGGCCGGTCACGAGCAGCATCAGCAGCGCCCCCACGGCCGCCGAGGGCAGCGTGGACAGGATGGTCACCGGGTGCACGTAGCTCTCGTACAGCACGCCCAGCACGATGTACATGCACACCACGGCCGCGAGGATCAGCCAGAGCTGGTTGTCCAGCGAGGCCTCGAAGGCACCGGCCGCGCCCAGGAACTTCAGGCTCACGCCCGCGGGCAGCTGCATCGCACGGGCCTCCTCGCGGATGGCCTGCACCGCCTGGCCCAGCGAAGCACCGGGGGCGGTGTCGAAGCCCACCGTGGCCGCCGGGTACTGCGCCGCGTTGGTGATCTGCAGCGGCGCCTGCACCTGGCGGATGCGCGCCACCGCGGACAGCGGGGTCGGCTCGCCCGAGCCGCTGCGCAGCTGCACCTCGCCGAGCGACTGGGGCGTGGCCTGCGCATCCGGGCGGGCCTCCAGGATGACGCGGTACTGGCTGGTCTCGGTGAAGATGGTCGAGACGATGCGCTGGCCGAAGGCGCTGTAGAGCGCTTCGTCGATGGCAGCGGCCGTGATGTTCAGGCGCGCCGCGGTGTCGCGGTCGATGTCCACCAGCAGCGCCGGGCTGGACGCGCCGGCATCGGTCACCACCTGGCGCAGCTCGGGCCGCTCCTGCAGGCGCTGCACCAGGCGGCTGGCCCAGGTGGCGACGCTGTCCGCGTCGGCGGCCTCGACGGAGACGCGGTAGGGCGTGGGGCCGCTTTCGGCGTCCACGGTCAGGTCCTGCACCGGCTGCAGCACGAGGCGCACGCCCTCCACCGCTTCGCCCGCCTCCTTCAGGCGGGACAGGACCGGGGCGAGGTCGCCCGTGGCGCTGCGCAGGTTCACCAGCAGGCGGCCGGTGTGCAGCATGGTGTTGTTGGCCGCGTCCACGCCGACGAAGCTGCCGATGCTGTGCACCGCCGGATCGCGCAGCAGCGCGCCGGCCACGTCCTGCTGCAAGGCGGCCATGCGCGCGAAGGACACGGACTCCTGCGCCTGCACCCGCACCTGGAGCTGGCCGGTGTTCTGCGTCGGAAACAGGCCCTTGGGAATCCACAGCCACAGCAGGGCGGTGAGCACCAGCGTGCCCAGGGCCACCAGCAGCGTCGCGCCCTGGCGCGCCAGCACCCACTGAAGGGCCCGGTCGTAGGCGCGGACCACGCGGCCCTCCCCTCCCCCGTGCGGCAGGCTGCGCAGCCAGCGCGCCGACATCATGGGCACGAGGGTGAGCGAGACCACGGCGGAGATGAGGATGGTGAGGGCCAGCGTCACCGCGAACTCGCGGAACAGGCGGCCGACCACGTCGCCCATGAACAGCAGCGGGATCAGCACCGCCACCAGCGAGACCGTGAGGGAGATGATGGTGAAGCCGATCTCGCGCGCACCGTCCAGCGCCGCGTCCAGGGGACGCTTGCCGGCCTCCAGGTGGCGCGAGATGTTCTCGATCATGACGATGGCGTCGTCCACCACGAAGCCGGTCGCGATGGTCAGCGCCATGAGCGACAGGTTGTTCAGGCTGTAGCCCAGGAGATACATCGCACCGCAGGTGCCGACCAGCGAGATGGGCACGGCCAGGCTGGCGATCACGGTGGCGCGCAGGCTGCGCAGGAAGGCGAACATCACCAGCACCACCAGCACCACGGCCAGGGCGAGCTCCAGCTGCACGTGGTGCACCGAGGCGCGGATGCCGGTGGTGCGGTCGGCCAGCACCTGCACCTGCACCGACTCCGGCAGGCCCGTGGTCAGCTCGGGCAGGCGCTGCTTGATGGCATCGACCGTGGCGATCACGTTGGCGCCGGGCTGGCGCTGCACGTTCAGCACGATGGCCGGCTGCAGGCCCCGCGGCGCATCGGCGAAGCCGGCCCAGGCGCCCAGGCGCACGTTCTCGGCGCTCTCGACGACCTGCGCCACCTGCGCCAGGCGCACCGGCGCGCCGTTGCGCCAGCTCACGACCAGCTGGCGGTAGTCCTCCGCGCGCAGCAGCTGGTCGTTGGCGTTGATGGTCCAGGAGCGGCTGGGGCCGTCGATGCTGCCCTTGGCGCCCGCGCTGTTCGCGGAGGCGATGGCGGTGCGCACGTTGTTCAGCGTGAGCCCCCAGGAGGCGAGCGCACGCGTGTCCACCTGGATCCGCACCGCCGGGCGCTGTCCGCCGGCCACGCTCACCTGGCCCACGCCGGCCACCTGGCTGATCTTGAGCGCCAGGCGCGTGTCCACCAGGTTGCGCACTTCGGTGAGCGGCAGCGACTCGGAGGTGATGGCGAGACTCAGCACCGGCGCATCGGCGGGATTGACCTTGGCGTAGACGGGCGGCGCAGGCAGGTCGGCCGGCAGCAGCGAGCTGCCGGCGTTGATGGCGGCCTGCACCTGCTGCTCGGCGACGTCCAGCGCCAGGCCCAGGCCGAACTGCAGCGTGACGATGGACACGCCCGCCGCACTCGTGGAACTCATGCGCGCCAAGCCCGGCATCTGCCCGAACTGCCGCTCCAGCGGCGCGGTGACCGTGTTGGCCATGACCTCGGGGCTGGCACCCGGGAACAGGGTCTGCACCTGGATGGTGGGGTAGTCCACCTGCGGCAGGGCCGACAGGGGCAGCAGCCGCAGGCCCACCAGCCCGGCCAGCACGATGGCCAGCATCAGCAGCCCGGTGGCGACGGGCCGCAGGATGAATAGGCGCGACGGGCTCATGGCGCGGGCGCGGCGCCGCCCTGCGTGCCGGCAGCGCGGCGTCGTCCGGCACCGGCCGCCGCGCCGCCTTCGCCGGGCGCGCCGGGGCCGGCCCGGGCCGCGTCCGCCGGCAGGGCCACGCGCGATCCCTCGCGCAGGCGGTCCGCACCCTCGGTCACCACGCGCTCGCCCAGGCTCAGGCCCGAGACGATCTGCACCTTGTCGCCCGCGACCTGCCCGCGCTGCACCGGGCGCAGCGTCACGGTGCGGTCCGGCTGGATCACGAAGACCTGCTCGCCTGCCTGGCCGGCCCGTACCGCCGAGACCGGCACGACCAGCGCGCCTTCGATGGTGCGCAGCTGCAGTTGCACGTTGACGAACTGGTTGGGAAAGAGCGCGCCGTCGCCGTTGGCGAAGCGGGCCTTGGCGCGCACGGTGCCGGTCTGGGGGTCGATGAGGTTGTCGAAGGCGCTGAAGCGGCCGGTGGCCAGCAGCTGCGTGCGGCTGCGGTCCAGGGCCCGCGCGGCGGTTCCGGCCTGCACGGCGTCGCGCAGGGCGCCCACCAGGTCCTGCGGAACCGCGAACTCCACGTCGATGGGCGCCATCTGCGTGATGACGGCCACGCCGTTGGTGTCGCTCGGGCCCACCACGTTGCCCACGTCCACGGTACGCAATCCCACGCGCCCGGAGATCGGCGCCGCGATGCGGGTGTAGCCCAGGTTCAGCCGCGCCGTGCCCTCGTTGGCCTTGGAGACCACCAGCGTCGCTTCGAGCTGCTTGACCAGGGCCTCCTGCGAATCGACCTCCTGGCGCGCGATGGAGTCCTGCTTGAGCAGCGTGCGAAAGCGCTGCAGGGTCACCCGGGCGGCCTCCAGCTGCGCCTCGTCGCGCATGCGCTGGCCGGTGGCCTGCTGCAAGGCCATCTCGAAAGGCCGCGGATCGATCACCGCCAGCAGATCGCCCTGGCGCACCGTCTGCCCCTCGCGGTAGCGCACTTCCTGGAGCACTCCCGAGACCTGCGGGCGCACCCGCACCGTGGCGGCGGGCACGACGGTGCCCAGGGCCTCCACGCTCACCGGGAGGTCCGCGCGTTCGACCACGGCCATGCCCACGGTGGTGGGCGGCAGTGCCCGGGGACCGGGCGCCGGCGGGCCGCTGCGCGCCGGTGCGCCAGCCGCGGCCGGCGGCCGCCCCGACCCTGCCGCCCGCTCGGGCTCGCGCTGCGTGAGGCTCCACGCCAGCCAGCCCACCCCCGTGACCACCAGCAAGGCCACCACGCTGCCAAGCCAGCGCCCCATGCGCCCCAGGCGCCTGGGGGCGGGCAGGTCAGGGGCAGGGGCCCTTTCGGGCGATTGCGGCTCGGGGCGATCCATCGGCTTCCTTGGGTTCTGGGGGCGCTGCCGTCCGGCCAGAGACAGCCGGACCCGCGCGAAGCGCGGCGCTCAGTGTAGAGAAGACAGCGCGCCGAGCGAGAGCATGGGGCTCTCGTGTATCCCGCGCGTGAACTTATGGGGCGGGAGAGCAAAGGACCCTGCGGCGGGGCAGGAAGTTCCGGGGGTGCACGGGCGTGTGCGCAAGGGCTTCGACAGGCTCAGCCCGAACGGGTGCGCGCTGGGGTGCCGAGGGGCTTCGACAGGCTCAGCCCGAACGGGGGGGCTCGGCCCGCACGGAGGTGAGGGTCAGCCCGACCGGGGTGGGCTCAGCTCGAACGAAGGTGAGGCCTCAGCCCGAACGGGGTCCCTGCGAACGAAGTGCCTTGTCCAGCGGCCACCGCGGAACCGGCTTCGCCGGGCCGCTGGTGGCGCCCCCCTGGGGGGGAGGCGCCGAAGGCGCTTCGGGGGGGGGTCACTTCAACGCCTTGTACCGCATCCGCTTCGGCTTGGCACCCTCCTCGCCCAGGCGGCGCTTCTTGTCGGCCTCGTACTCCTGGTAGTTGCCGTCGAAGAAGACCCACTGGCTGTCGCCCTCGGCAGCCAGGATGTGGGTGGCGATGCGGTCCAGGAACCAGCGGTCGTGGCTGATGACGAGCACGCTGCCGGCGAATTCCAGCAGGGCATCCTCCAGCGCGCGCAGGGTTTCCACGTCGAGGTCGTTGGACGGCTCGTCCAGCAGCAGCACGTTGCCGCCGGAGATCAGCGTCTTGGCCAGGTGCAGGCGCCCGCGTTCACCGCCCGAGAGCGTGCCCACCTTCTTCTGCTGGTCGCCGCCGTTGAAGTTGAAGCGACCGCAGTAGGCGCGGCTGGCCATCTGGAACTTGCCCACGGTGATGATGTCCAGGCCGCCCGAGACGTCTTCCCACACGGTCTTGTCGTTGGCCAGCACGTCACGCGTCTGGTCCACGAAAGCCATCTTCACGGTCTGGCCGATCACCACCTCGCCGGAATCGGGTTGCTCGCGGCCCGCGATCATCTTGAACAGCGTGGACTTGCCCGCGCCGTTGGGGCCGATGATGCCGACGATGGCGCCGGCCGGCACCTTGAAGCTGAGGTTGTCGATCAGCAGGCGGTCGCCGAAGGACTTGCTCACGTTGTTGAACTCGATGACCTGCGTGCCCAGGCGCTCGGCCACGGGGATGAAGATCTCCTGCGTTTCGTTGCGGCGCTGGTATTCGTAGTCGGACAGCTCCTCGAAGCGGGCCAGGCGCGCCTTGCTCTTGGCTTGGCGGCCCTTGGGGTTCTGGCGCGCCCACTCCAGTTCCTTCTTCATGGCCTTGGTGCGGGCGTCCTCGGTGCGCTGCTCCTGCTCCAGGCGCGCTTCCTTCTGCTCCAGCCAGGTGCTGTAGTTGCCCTTGTACGGAATGCCGTAGCCGCGGTCGAGTTCGAGAATCCACTCGGCCGCGTTGTCGAGGAAGTAGCGGTCGTGGGTGATGGCGACCACGGTGCCGGGGTAGCGCTGCAGGAAGACCTCCAGCCAGTCCACGGATTCCGCGTCCAGGTGGTTGGTGGGCTCGTCCAGCAGCAGCATGTCGGGCTTGGACAGCAGCAGCTTGCACAGCGCGACGCGGCGCTTCTCGCCGCCGGAGAGCACGCCGACGACGGCGTCCCAGGGCGGCAGGCGCAGGGCGTCGGCGGCGATTTCCAGCTGGTGCTCGGAGTCCGTGCCGGCGGTGGCGATGATGGCTTCCAGGCGCGCCTGCTCGGCGGCCAGGGCGTCGAAGTCGGCATCGGGCTCGGCGTACGCGGCGTACACCTCGTCCAGCCTGGCCTTGGCGGCGTTGACCTCGCCCATCGCTTCTTCCACCGCATCGCGCACGGTGTGCTCCGGGTTCAGCTTCGGCTCCTGCGGGAGGTATCCGATCTTCAGGCCCGGCATGGGCATGGCCTCGCCCTCGATCTCCTTGTCGATGCCGGCCATGATCTTCAGCAGCGTGGACTTGCCCGAGCCGTTGAGGCCGAGCACGCCGATCTTGGCGCCGGGGAAGAAGGACAGGGAGATGTCCTTGAGGATCTGTCGCTTCGGCGGAACGATCTTGCCGACGCGATTCATGGTGTAGACGTATTGGGCCATGGGGTCGCTGTGTTGGGAGGTCGGGCCCGGCCAGGACGGCGGACCCGGGGCTGCGGCAGCCGCCGGAAGCAGGCGGGGCACGCGGGACAAGCTCGCGATTATCCCGTGCCGCGCGGTGTCCGTGCCCGCGGCGGTGCAAATCGGCCGGCTAGCCGGGATCGATGCTGTTGCGCAGGGCCGCCCGCGCGACCTGGTCCAGCGCCTCGTCCAGCAGGGGCCGGGCGGCCACCAGGCGGATGCGCCCGCCGGCCTGCAGGCGCTCCAGGCTGCGGCGCGACATGGAGTGCGCGGTGCCCTTGGGCGAGGTGAACATGAAGAGGGTCTGGTGCGGGCTGGCCCAGGTGAGCTGCACCCGCTGCCACTGCCCATGCGCGCGCAGCTCGACCCAGGCCCCGATCGCGAGCGCATCGGGGCTGGCCGGCACGAGCTCCTCGAGCACGTCCGAAGGGTGCGCCTGCGACGCCACGAAGCCCGACTCCGCGATCTCGCGGCTGGCGAGCCACACGCCGGCGTCCTCCTCGAAGGCGCTGGGCCCGAATTCCGAGGACGCTGCCTCGGCCTCGCGCGCGGCGCGGCGGACCCCGGCATCGCGGCCGTCCTTGAGCGCGCTGGCATGGATGGCGTGCAGCCGATCGAAGAAGCGCTCCGCCAGCTCGGGCGGGTAATCGATGAGGCGCAGGCCGTCGCGCAGCCGCGCCAGCAGGCCGGGGACCAGCAGGGCCAGGCGCTGCAGGCGCCCGCCCCGCGCCTTGGCGGCCTCCACGCTCCACACCAGGTCCTCCACCGCCGCGCGCAGGCCGCGCGGGTCGTCGGAGCCATCGACGCTTCTCAGCTGGTCCTCGGCCACGGCCTGGGTCCATGCCGTGCGCAGGAAGTCGGCGACGAAGTCGGGGACCCCGCGGCCGGCCAGGGTCTGCTCGAACTGCTCGGCCAGGCGCTGGGCCAGCAGGTTGCGCTGCTCGGCGTGCACCAGCGCCCGCGCGACCTCCTCGCGCTTCTGCCGGGCCCGCTGGTCCTGGCCGTCCCAGAGCGCCTGCAGCTGGCCCAGGGCCTGCTCGAAGGCATCGGCGTCCGCCGCGCCGGCGCCCAGCCGCCGCACGGTGGCCTCGATGCTTGCGAGGAACAGCTGCCAGCCCTCGTCCGACTCGGCGCTGAAGGCCAGGCTGCGCTGGGTCATGCGGTCCAGCAGCTGCCGCGCGGGATGGCCGCGGTCGCTGAAGAAGCGCGAGTCGCCCTGCGCGAGCCGCGCGACCACCGGCTCCATGGCCCGTAGCTGCGCCTTGTAGGCGTCGACCAGCCGGCCTTCCTGCGCCAGGTTCTCGAACATGAGCCGCACGACCTGCTCGCCCAGCTGCCGACCGATGCGAAGCGGCTCCGCGGCCGGCGCGGCGGTGGACAGCAGCAGGTCCTGGGGCGCCGCCGGTTCGGTGCGCTGGACCTGTTCCTGCTCCAGCCGCCGCAGCAGCTCGTCCTCCTTCTTCATCTCCTGCAGCAGGGCCATGGACGCCGGCACCGTGTGGAGGAAGTCGGCACGCGCCGCCGATGCCTGCGCGTCGAAGTCGCCGGCCAGCAGCTTGCGCAGGCGGTCCAGGGTCACCAGGGTCCGGGCGACCGAGCGGCTCACCGAGGCGGCGGCCCCGCCGTCCTTGCGTCCCCCCACCGGAACGGCCGGCTCGATGCCGGTGGACGCCAGCCAGTCGCCCATCTCCCGGTACACCAGGCGCAGCTGGGCCCCGAGCAGGCCGGCCGCGGGCACGAGCAGCGCCTCGCGCACGGCGGCATCGTGCACCCGCGATTCGAAGCTGGCCTGCAGGGCGCGCACGAAGACTTCGGGTCGCACCGGGTTGAGTCCCGGCTGCGTGCTGCGCCAGCCCAGCAGGGTGCTGACCAGCGCGTCCAGCGGCGGCAGCACGTCGTCCACCATGCGCTCGACCTCCTGCAGCGCGCGGGCCTGCTCGATGTTGCGGTCGAGCAGAGCGTCGTCCAGCAACTGCAGGTCCTCGAAACGCAGGCCCTCGCGGGGCAGCTGTTCCTTGCCGCCGCCTTCAAAGACCAGGCGGCCCAGTTCGTGGCGGAAGCCTTCGCGCAGCCCGGGCAGCTCCCGCTGCAGCCGCTCGACCGCGTCCCGCGCGGCCGCGCCCTGCAGCTGCGGATGGCGCCGCGGCCCCTGCGGGGCGCTGGCGAGCACCAAGCCTTCGACCACCCTGTCCACCAGCACGCCACTTTGCGCGACCACCGACTCCAGGCATTCGGAGAGGCCCGGCTGCAGCGCGGCCGGATCGTCGGCCACGCCCCACTTGAGGTTGAGCAGCTTGGGCATGCGCCGGATTATTAGCTCAGCGGTTACAAGCGAACTGTTACAGAGTGCGCCCTTTCCTTCTCAGCGGTGGCGCGCGTGCGATCCGTGCGACAATCCGCCGGGTCCGCACAGCCAGTTCGTGCGGCGCCAGCAGATCTGCTGGGGACATCGCCGGCCGCCAGGCCGCGCAGGCTCCCACCTCCCAATCCGATCAGCCCGACTGGGCCGGCATGCCATGTGCCGGTGGGGCCGGTCCCCTGCGCCGCGGAAATGGCGCACACCACACTGCATGAATTTCGAAGAACTCAAACTGGCTCCGGCCATCCTGAAGGCTGTTCGTGAGGAGGGTTACGAGACCCCCACCCCGATCCAGGCCCAGGCCATTCCCGCCGTGCTCGAGGGGCACGACCTGCTCGCCGGCGCACAGACCGGCACCGGCAAGACCGCCGCGTTCACCCTCCCCCTGCTTCACAAGCTCTCCAAGGGCCAGGGCAAGACCAACAAGTTCGGCAAGGATGGCATCGCCGCCCTGATCCTCACGCCCACGCGGGAGCTGGCCGCCCAGGTGGAGGAGTCCATCCGCACCTACGGCAAGCACCTGCCGCTCACTTCCACCGTCGTCTTCGGTGGCGTGGGCATGAACCCCCAGATCGACCGCATCAAGCGCGGCGTCGACATCCTGGTGGCCACGCCTGGCCGCCTGCTGGATCTGGCGCAGCAGGGCCACATCGACCTGTCCACGGTCGAGATCCTGGTGCTCGACGAAGCCGACCGCATGCTCGACATGGGCTTCATCCACGACGTCAAGAAGGTGCTGGCGCTGGTGCCGCGCGACAAGCAGAGCCTGCTGTTCTCGGCCACCTTCAGCGACGAGATCCGCGAGCTGGCCAACGGCCTGCTGAAGAACCCCCAGAGCATCCAGGTCACGCCGCGCAACACCACGGTGCAGCGCATCACGCAGGTGGTCCACCCGGTGGGCCGCGGCAAGAAGAAGCAGCTGCTCGCGCACATCATCCAGGAGCACGACTGGAGCCAGGTGCTGGTGTTCACCCGCACCAAGTTCGGCGCCAACCACGTGGCCGAATTCCTGGGCAAGAACGGCATCACCGCCATGGCCCTGCACGGCAACAAGAGCCAGGGTGCGCGCACCCAGGCGCTGGCCGGCTTCAAGACCGGCGAGATCCGCGCCCTGGTGGCCACCGACATCGCCGCCCGCGGCATCGACATCGACGACCTGCCGCACGTGGTGAACTACGAGATCCCCAACGTGCCGGAGGACTACGTCCACCGCATCGGCCGCACCGGCCGCGCGGGCAAGGAAGGCCAGGCGGTGAGCCTGGTGTGCCTGGACGAGGAAGGCTTCATGCAGGAGATCGAGCGCTTCACCAAGCAGCAGATCCCCGCCCAGGTGGTCGAGGGCTTCGGCCCCGAGCCGGGCGAGCGCGCCGAACCCATCGCCATGGGCCGCCAGACCATCTGGGGTGGTGCGGGCAAGCCGCCCAGCCGCGAAGTCATGGCTGCCGCCGCCAAGGCCGCGCGCCAGGAGATGATGGAGCGCATCCGCGAGAACAAGGCCGGCAGCGGCAGCGGCAACGGTAACGGCCGTGGCGGCAAGGGCCGTGGCAACGGCGAGGCCGAGCGCAGCCAGCCGCGCACGCAGGCCGCACCGTCCCCGCGTCCGGTGCCCAATGGCAACGCCCGCCAGGGCGGCAACGGCAATGGCGCCGGACGCCCGGCGCATGGCCGCGGCGGCAGTGGCGGCGGCCACCGCGGCCAGCACCACCATCACCTGGACAGCGAGGCACAACCGCGCCTGGGGGCCCACAACCCGGCCAGCCCCTTCGTGCAGCGCGACCCCAATCCCGTGCGCCACGGCGACGGCCAGCCCGACCCGCTGCGCACCAGCGTGGACAGCATGGGCGGCCGCGGCCGGCGCGGCGGCGGTGGTGGTGGCGGTGGCGGTGGCGGCCGATCGGGCCGCTCCGGCGGCTTCGGCCGCGGCTTCGGTCGCTGACCCGGACGGGCCCCGAGGTCCCAAGCCGCTGCGGTTCGCCGCAGCGGCTTTTTTTCGTTCGTACCTGGCCGCAGGCTCTTGCGGAGACTGGACGTGGCATTCACAAAGCGGTCAATGGGTCGCGGCCTTCGCATTGGCGGCGACCCCGCGGGCTGACTACCATCACGCCATGACATCTCCCGCCTCCCCCTCCCCCGTCAACTTCGGCCATGCGGGCCGCGTGTGCCTGGTCACAGGCGCGGCCCAGGGCATTGGCGAGGCGTGCGCGCGGCGCTTCGCCGCCGAGGGCGCGCAGCTCGTGCTGGCCGACATCGACGAGGCACGAGGCCCCGTGCTCGCCGGGGAGCTCGGCGCCCGCTTCGTGCGCTGCGACGTGGGCGACAAGGCGCAGGTCGATGCCTGCGTGTCCGAGGCCATCGCCGCCTACGGGCGCATCGACGTGCTGGTCAACAACGCGGGCATCTTCAAGGCGGCCGACTTCCTGGAGGTGACCGAGGAGGACTTCGACGCGGTGCTGCGCGTGAACCTCAAGGGCGCCTTCCTCATGGGCCAGGCGGTGGCGCGCGAGATGGTGCGCGCCGGCCGGGGCAGCATCGTGAACATGAGCTCGGTCAACGGCACCCTGGCCATCCCCACCATCGCCAGCTACAACGTGAGCAAGGGCGGCATCAACCAGCTCACGCGGGTGATGGCGCTGGCACTGGCCGACCAGGGCGTGCGGGTGAACGCGGTGGCCCCCGGCACCATCGCCACCGAGCTGGCGGCCAAGGCCGTCCTCACCAGCGAGGAGGCCCGTGCGCGCATCATGAGCCGCACGCCCATGAAGCGCCTGGGCACGCCGGCCGAGGTGGCCGACGCGGTGGCCTGGCTCGCCAGCGACGCCGCCAGCTACGTCACCGGGGAGATCGTCGTGGTCGACGGCGGCCGCATGACGCTGAACTACACGGTGGCGGCCTGATGCACGTCCTCGTCCTCGGCACCGGCATCGTCGGCACCTGCGCGGGCGCCTGGCTGCAGCGCGATGGCCACCAAGTCACCTTCGTCTCGCCCGTCCCCCCTGGCGAAGCCTGTTCCTTCGGCAACGCCGGCTCGCTCTCGCCCAGCGCCTGCCTGCCCGTGGGCATGCCCGGCATGTGGAAGCAGGTGCCGGGCTGGCTGCGCGATCCCGACGGGCCGCTGCGCATCCGACCCGGCTACCTGGCCCAGGTGACGCCCTGGCTGCTGCGCTTCGTGCGCGCCTCGCGAAAGCCGGAGGTCGAGCGCATCAGCGCGGCGCTGCGCGGCCTGCTCGCCCCCATCTTCGAGAGCTACGAGCCGCTGCTGCAGCACGCCGGTGCGCAGGCGCTGGTGCGGCGCACCGGCTGCCTTTATGTGTACAGCTCGGACGCCGCCGCCGCGCGCTGGCGGTGGGGCATGGAGCTGCGGCGCAACCTGGGCGTGGACCTGCGCGATGTGGGCGCCGAGCAGCTCGCGCAGCTCGAACCCGACCTGCGGGGGCGCTTCCGCTTCGGCATCCTGGCGCCCGAGAACGGCTCCACGGTGGACCCCGAGGCGCTGGTCAAGGCCTTGCACCGCCAGTGCATGGCTGATGGCGCCGCCATGGTCAGCGGCGCGGCCGAATCCTTCGAGGCGGCCGGCGGAAAGGTGCGCGCGGTGCGCCTGGCCGACGGGCAGGTCCTGCCCTGCGACGGCGTGGTCGTGGCCACCGGCGCCTGGTCCCGGCCGCTCGCCGCCGCCCTGGACCTGAAGGTGCCGCTGGAGACGCAGCGCGGCTACCACGTGACCGTCCACAGCAACAACCTGGGCCTGCGCCACACGGTCATGGCCCCCGAATACAACCTCATGGTCAATCCCATGGCCATGGGGCTGCGCCTGGCCGGCAGCGTGGAGTTCGCGGGCCTGCAGCCGCCGCCCGACTGGCGCCGCGCCGACGTGCTGCTGGCCAAGGGCCGCGAGATGTTCCCCCAGCTGGACGCCTCGCGCACCAGCCGCTGGATGGGACACCGGCCCTGCCTGCCCGACAGCCTGCCGGTGATCGGCCGCGCGCCGCGCATGGAAAACGCCTGGCTGGCCTTCGGCCACGGGCACGTGGGCATGTGCGGCGGCGCGACGACCGGGCGCGAGATCGCCCACCTGGTGGCCGGCCGGCCGCCGCAGGTGGACCTGGCGCCCTTCCGGCCCGACCGGTTCTGACCCATGGCCCGCATCGCGCAGGCGCCGATCCGCGTCGAATCCGTCCGGCTGCGGCGCGGCTCCGGCGGCGAGGGCCTGCACCGGGGCGGCGACGGCGTGGTGCGCATCTACCGCCTGCTGGACGGCGAGGGCCTGGTCTCCTACCGGGGCGAGCGCCACCGCACGCCGGCCCAGGGCGCCGCGGGCGGTGAGCCGGGCGCCTGCGGCCGTGCCTGCCTCGAGCGGGCCGACGGCTCCGTCGAGGAACTGCCGGCCAAGGCGCGCGCGCGCTGGGCGGCGGGGGACCGCCTGGTCATCGAGACCGCGGGTGGTGGCGGTTGGGGAAAGCCCCGGCCGCGCGGCGCGCGACTTGCTTGAGACTGGTGCGTCTCGATCCGTCCCGCTGTTTTTTGCAGGAGAACCCATGCCCTTTCCGATCCGCCGCCGTCGCCTCGTCCTTGCCGCCGCTGCCGCCTTGCTCGGTTCGCAGCCCGCGCTGGCGCAGGACAACAAGCCGCTGCGCCTCGTGGTGCCCTTCCCGCCCGGCGGCAGCACCGACCTGCTGGCCCGGCGCCTGGGCGAGAAGCTCTCGGCCTCGCTGAACCGGCCGGTCGTGGTGGAGAACAAGCCGGGTGCCGGCGGCACCGTGGGCGCCGACATGGTCGCCAAGTCCGCCCCCGACGGCTCGACGCTGCTGGTGGGCGTGACCGGCAGCAATGCCATCGCCGGCAGCCTCTATCCCAAGCTGCCCTACGACCCCGGCAAGGACTTCGTCCCGGTCAGCATGGCCGTGGCCTCGCCGCTGGTGCTGGCCGTGAACGCCAGCAGCCCCATCCGCAATGTCAAGGACTACATCGACGCGGCCAAGCGCGGCGGGGTGGACTACGGCACGCCCGGCAACGGCACCTCCATGCACCTGACCGCCGAGATGTTCGGCCTGGCTACCGGCAGCAAGCTGGTGCACGTGCCCTACAAGGGCAGCGGCCCGGCCGTGAACGACCTGCTGGGCGGTTCGCTGCAGTCCATGTTCGGTGACTTCCTGGTCCTGCTGCCGCACATCAAGGCCGGCAAGCTGCGGCCGCTGGCGGTCACCTCCTCCGAGCGCCACCCCATGCTGCCGGAGGTCCCCACGCTCGCCGAAAGCGGCCTGCCGGGCCTGGACAAGTTCCAGGCCACCTCCTGGCAGGGCATCTTCGCGCCGGCCGGCACGCCACCGGACGTCGTGTCGCGCCTGAACGCGGCGGTGGTCAAGGCCCTGGAGAGTCCGGACATGAAGGACTTCTTCGGCGGCCAGGGCTTCATCGTGGCCGGCACCACGCCGGCCCAGGCGCGCGCCTTCATCGACGCCGAGATCCCCAAGTGGGAACGGGTGGTCAAGGGTGCCAAGGTGCAGGTGGATTAGCTCTTCCGCATCGAAACGTAACTTCCAACGGAAGAGGTGACGCGGCGCCGGGCAGCCGCGGGCCGCGCAGCCCGCGCACGGCAGTGGCTGAGCCTTCCGCTGTGTCGCAAGTCACAAGAACCTACTTACCTTTTGTGGGCCGGAGACCACGCCGTGTCAGCCCTGTCCTACTAGGATCGGCCTCCTTGTCCTCATCCGCGCCCGTGTTCATGCCCCGATTCGGCAGTTCCTCCTCCCTCACGGCTCCGTCCGCGTTCTCGCCCGGGCTGGAGAACGCGGCCGCGACGGTACTGGCGCGGCTGCGGGCCTGCCGCTGGAACATGGCCGACGGCTGCACCGGCATCACGCGGGAGCTGCCGGCGCGCGAAGGCGAGGTGCTGCGCTCGGTGCCCAACTCCGGCGCGGGGCCGCGGCGCGAGATGGAAATGCTCAACTGGGTCGGGGTGGCCGAAGGGGGCGCCCGCGGGGCGGCGCTGGCGCCGGTGATGCGGCGCGTCAACGGCCATTGGTGCTCGGACCATCGTGCGAGCAACACTTGGGGTTTCTGGTGCAAGCGCCCGCCCGCCATGGACGAGGGGCAGCCGCTCGCGCGCAACCGCATGCCCTACAACGTGTCGGACCCGCACTTCGTGGTCATGGCGCTGAGCGTGCCCGGCAGCGGGCACGGCGGCGTGGCCTTCCAGGCGTCCAAGGCGGAGGAGGACCACGCGGCCGAGCTCGCGCTGTCGAACAACCGCCCGCAGGCCCGCTGGACCGACGCAGACGGCCAGCGCATCGTGCTCACGGCTCCCGACACCCTGGCGCCGCACCAGCCGGCCGTCATCACCATCTGCTCGCGCCCCGGGGCGCAGTCCCTGCGGGTGAACGGCCGCATCGTCGCCGAAGGGGAAGGCACGCTCGGCCGCGGCACCTTCTCCCAGATGCTGATCGGCTGGGGCTTTCGCAGCTTCTTCCCCAACGAGGGTTTCGGCGGCTATGTGTACGGCGCCATCACCGGCCGTGGTGTCCCCGAGCCGCAGGAGCTGGAGCTGCTGGAGCGCTACCTGGGCGAAAGCGCCGGCATCCTGCTCTGAAGGCGCCTGGCCCCTCGGCTTGGGAGCCGCGCCGCAATAATGCGGCGATGCGACTCCTCCACACCATGCTGCGCGTCGGCGACCTGCAGCGCTCCATCGACTTCTACACCCGCGTGCTCGGAATGACGCTGCTGCGCACCACCGAGCGGCCCGAGCAGAAATATTCGCTGGCCTTCGTGGGCTACGGCAGCAATCCCGAGCATGCCGAGATCGAACTCACCTACAACCACGGCGTGGACCACTACGAGATGGGCACCGCCTACGGCCACATCGCGCTGGGCGTGCCGGACGCTTACGCCGCCTGCGAGAAGATCCGCGCAGCCGGCGGCCGCATCACGCGCGAGCCGGGACCCGTGCAGGGCGGCAGCACGGTGATCGCCTTCGTGACGGACCCGGACGGCTACAAGATCGAGTTGATCCAGCGGGCCTGAACACGAGGCGCGGCGGGGCCGCGCCGCCGGCGGCACTCAGGCGCACCACAGCGCGATCTTCTCGGCCAGGTCCATCCACAGCGCGAACACGGCCGTCGCCGCGAGAAGCCCTCCGGCCAGGCGTGTTCCCCAGTCCTGCCGGACGCGGTTGCCCAGGGTCCGCACGCGTGCAAGCAGCACCGGACCGGCCACGAGGCCGAGGGCGCTTCCCAGCGCGAACAGCGCCATCGCGAGCGCGCCCTGCACGGGACTGCCCGTGAGCGAGGCCACCAGCAACGCCGACCACAGCAGGCCACAGGGCATGAAGGTCCACAACGCACCGGCGGCGAACACGCCGCCGGTGCGCTGCACCAGCGGCCGCACGCGCCCCCAGGCCGCCAGGCCGGCCTGCTGCGCCCAGGCGGGCTGTCGCGCCAGTACCAGCAGCGTCAAGCCCCATGCGAGCACGCCCAGGTGGAAGACGGTCCAGGCCGGACGCAGCGCCGCGGACTGCGTGCTGGCCCAGGCGAAGGCCTGCACCGTGCCTGCGGCGACGCCTCCGGCCAGCGCATAGCCGGCCAGGCGCCCGGCCTGGAAGGTCCAGAGCCGGGACGAGGCCAGGCGCCCTCCCGCGCCCGTGACGCCCGCGCAGGCCGCACCGCACATGGCCGCGCAGTGCGGCCCGCCGGCCAGCCCCATCAGCAAGGCCGTGAGCGCGAGGGATGTGGACATCGGAGCGGTTTCAGATGATCCGCGAGAACTGCGCCCGCTGGCGGTCCGACTGCAGGTAGCGGTCGAACACCATGGCCACGGCCCGCACGAAGTACCAGCCCTCGGGCGTGACCTGGATGCCGTTGTCGTCCACCGCCACCAGGCCCTGCGCCTGCAGCTCGGCGAGGCGCTCCAGTTCGGCGGCGAAGTAGTTGCGGAAATCAAGCATCCAGGCGAGTTCGACGGACTCGAACAGCACCTGGCCCTGGCACATGAGCGCCATGATCACCGCGCGGCGCGCGAGGTCGTCGCGCGTGAGCGCCAGGCCGCGCGTGACCGGCAGGTGTCCCTGGTCGATCAGGTCGCACCACTCCTCCAGCGTCTTGGCGTTCTGGCTGTAGGTGGCGCCCACGCGGCCGATGGAGGAAACCCCCAGGCCGATCAGGTCGCAGTCGGGCTGGGTGCTGTAGCCCTGGAAGTTGCGGTGCAGCCTCCCCTGCCGCTTGGCGACCGCGAGCGGGTCCTCGGGCAAGGCGAAGTGGTCCATGCCCACGTACACATAGCCCTCCCCCTCGAAGGCGGCGAGCGCCGAGGCGAGCATGCCCAGCTTGCTCGCGGCATCGGGCAGCTCCGCGGAGACGATGCGCCGCTGCGGCTTGAAGCGGTCGGGCAGATGCGCGTAGGCATAGAGCGCGATGCGGTCCGGCCGCAGCTGGCCGACCTGCGCCAGCGTGCGCGCGAACGAGTCGCGCGTCTGCCGCGGCAGGCCATAGATCAGGTCCACGTTGATCGACTCGAAGCCGATGCGCCGCGCCTCGTCCACCAGGGCAAAGACCTGCTCGGCCGGCTGCACCCGGTGCACCGCCTTCTGCACCTCGGGATCGAAGTCCTGCACGCCGAAGCTGATGCGGTTGAAACCCAGACGCGCGGTCGCTTGCAGGCGCTGCGCGTCCACCGTGCGCGGATCGACCTCGATGGAGTATTCGCCGCCGGCCACCAGGTTGAAGCTGCGCCGCAGCATGGCCATGAGCTGGCCGAGCTCGTCGTCGCTCAGGAAGGTGGGCGTGCCTCCGCCCAGGTGCAGCTGGCTCACGGACTGGCCGGCGCCGAGCTGGGCGACGTGCAGGTCGATCTCGCGCGCCAGGTAGTGGAGGTACTGCGCCGCACGCTCGTGGTGGCGCGTGATGATCTTGTTGCAGGCGCAGTAGTAGCAGACCGAGTCGCAGAACGGCAGGTGCACGTACAGCGACAGCGGCAGCACCGAAGCCTGGCCTTCGCAGCGTTGCCGCAGCGCCTGCGCGTAGTCGTCCGCACCGAAGGCCTCGACGAAGCGGTCGGCGGTGGGATAGGAGGTGTAGCGCGGCCCCTGGATGTCGAAGCGTTGCAGGCGCTGGGGCGTGACCAGGCTCATGACGGCGTCCTTCAGCGCACCACGAGCACCGGCACCTTGGAGTTGGCGACCACCTTGCCCGCCACGCTGCCCAGGAGGGCGCGGCCGATGCCGGTACGCCCATGGGAGCCGACCACGATGAGGTCGGCCGACTCCTCGCGCGCGGCATTGAGGATGCCTTCCAGCGCGGTGACGTCCTCGATCATGCGAAGCTGCAGGTCCACCGGATCGCCCTGGCGGCACAGTTCGTCGACGTGGGTGTGGGCGCGCGCGGCGTGCTCGCGGGCGGCGGACATGTAGGCGTCGAAGCCCATGGGGTTGGCCTCGCCCACGCCCATGTAGGGATAGGGATCGACCACGTAGATGGCCGTCAGGCGCGCCTTGTGCACGCGGGCCATCGCGATGGCGGTCTGCGCGGCGTGTTCCGAGGCGGCGGAGCCGTCGGTGGCCAGGAGGATTCGCTGGAACATGGATAACCTCGCTTTCAAGCAGGCTGTGGAATGGGTCCATGGTGCCGCGAGCCGCCCCTTGCCGGCTTGACGTGTATCAAGGCTCGCTCATCGCCTCCGTCCTACAAGCGTGCAAGGCGATTTCTGGCAAAGTGCGCCGTTTCCTCGGCGACGCTCGAGCCATGTCATCGAACAACAAGCACTGGCCCGCTCTTGGCCGATCCCACCCCGACGCGGGTGCTTGCCCGCAGATCGCCGCCTTTGGCCACCTTTCCCCCTGATTGCGCGTGTCCTCGAAGCCTGACCTGGACGTTTTCTCCGACCTGAACCGGTGCGCGCAAGAGCCGATCCGGGTTCCCGGCGCCATCCAGCCGCATGGCCGCATGCTGGTCCTCTCCGCAGACGCCGAACTGCTTGCCTGGAGCCAGAACTGGCCCGATTCCGGCGCGGCAGCGCGTGCGGCGGAGCGCATCGCTTTCAAGCCCGGAGGACTGCCCCTGGGCGAAGCCCCGGCGCCGCTCGGGCGCATGGAACTGGACGGACGGTCCTTCGACGTCACCGCCCACCGCAGTGGCGACGTGACGCTCGTCGAGTTCGAACAGTCCATGCCCGAGGCCGGCACGCAGGCCCCCATCTACTCCCTGGCCCGCAGCTTCCTTCCCAAGCTGGAACAGGCGCATTCGGTACGCGAACTCGCGGCGCTGGTGGCGAACGAGATGGAGCGACTCACCGGCTTCGGCCGCACGCTGGTGTACCGCTTCGACGAGGAAGGCCACGGCCTGGTGCTGGCCGAGGCGCTCGCACCGGGCTACGACTCCTACCTGGACCACTGCTTTCCGGCCTCGGACATCCCGGCGCAGGCACGCGAGCTGTACCGCCTCAATCACATCCGGCTGATTCCCGATGCGCTCTACGAGCCCGTGGGCCTCGTGAGCGCCGACCCGCGCTGGGAGCCGCGCGGCCTGGACCTGTCCTTCGCCAGCCTGCGCAGTGTCTCGCCGGTGCACCTGGAGTACATGCGCAACATGGGCACGCTGGCGTCCATGTCGGTGTCCATCGTGATCGCCGGGCGACTGTGGGGGCTGGTCTCCTGCCACCATGCCGAGCCGCGCCTGTTGGACTTCGAGACGCGCACCGCCTGCGAACACCTGGGCCAGCTCCTGGGCCTGCAGATCGACGCCAAGGAAAAGGCCTTGGAAGTGGAGACCCGGCTGGAGCTGCGCAAGCTCACGCTGGAGATCGTCTCCCACCTGGCCGACGGCGACGCCACGCTGGAGCGGCTGCTGGGCGAGCCCCTGCCGCTGCTGCGCCTGGCCGACGCCGCCGGCGCGGCGGTGGTGCTGAACGACCAGTGCTGGACCGTGGGCGACACACCCCGCCCCGAGCAGATCACGCAAGTGGCGCAGTGGATCGCCAGCCGGGGCGAAACCACCTACGCCTGCGATCGGATCGCCGAGGTGTTCCCGCCCGCCGCCGAGTGGCTGGACGTGAGCGCGGGCGTGCTGGCGATCTCCATCTCGCAGGTGCACCGGCACTTCGTGATCTGGTTCAGGCCCGAACACATCCGGGACATCCGCTGGGCTGGCGAGCCGCGCAAGCTCAGCACCACGCTGGACGGCCGCATCCACCCGCGCAAGAGCTTTGCCGCCTGGCAGGAACGCGTGCGCGGGCGCAGCCAGGCCTGGACCCAGGCCCAGGTCGCATCGGCTGCCGAGCTGCGCAACGCGCTGATCGGCATCGTCCTGCGCCGGGCCGAGGAACTCGCGGAAGTGGCGGCCGAGCTGGGGCGCGTCAACCGCGAGCTGGAGGCGTTCTCCTATACCGTCTCGCACGACCTGCGCGCCCCCATGCGGCACATCGCCGGCTACGTGGACCTGGTGCAGGAGGTCGACGGCAAACAGCTGAGCGACCGGTCGCACCGCTACCTCGCCAACGTGCGGCACGCCGCGGCCTACGCGGGCCAGCTGGTGGACGCGCTGCTGGATTTCTCGCGCATGGGCCGCGCCGAGCTCAAGCGCTCGCAGGTGCCCCTGCCACTGCTCGTGCGCGAAGTAGCGGCCGAACTGGCGCGCCAGGAAGGCGGTGCGCGCATCGAATGGGACATCGACGACGAGCTCCCCACGCTCTGGGGCGACCCGTTCCTGATCCAGGTTGTCATCCGCAACCTTCTGGGCAATGCCGTGAAGTATTCCCGGGCCCGTGATGTTCCACGCATCAGCGTGAAGGCACAGGCCCGGCCCGAGGGCGCCGGCCTCGTCGTCAGCGACAATGGCGTCGGCTTCCAGCAGAAGTACGTGGGCAAGCTCTTCGGCGTCTTCCAGCGCCTGCACAAGGCGGAAGACTTCGAGGGCACGGGCATCGGCCTGGCCAGCGTGCGCCGCATCGTCGAACGCCATGGCGGCATCGTGTGGGCCGAAGGCGTTCCGGACCAGGGAGCGAGCTTCGGTTTCGTGCTGCCGACCGAGCCCGCCGCGAACACGCCAGGGCCGCACGCCTGAGGACCCCCAAGCCATGCTCAAACCCATCCTGCTGGTCGAAGATGACCTGCGCGACCTGGAACTGACCTTGATCGCGCTCGAGCGCAGCCAGTTGGCCAACGATGTCGTCGTCACGCGTGACGGCGCCATGGCCCTGGATTACCTGCTGCGCCAGGGCGAGTTCAGCAAGCGCCCGGCGGGCAATCCGGCCGTGATCGTGCTGGACCTGAAGATGCCCAAGGTCAATGGCCTGGAGGTGCTGCAGAAGGTGCGCGAGACGCCCCACCTGCGCAGCACGCCGGTCGTGATGCTGACCTCGTCGGAAGAAGAAGCCGATGTGGTGCGCAGCTACGAGCTGGGCGTCAACGCCTATGTCGTCAAGCCGGTCGAGTTCAAGCAGTTCGTCGCAGCGATCGCCGAGCTGGGCATCTTCTGGGCCGTTCTGAACGAGCCCCCTCCAGGCTCGGCCAAGGTCAAGCGCCCCTCATGAGTGCGAATTCCTCCCGCCCCCTGCGGCCCGAGCCGGCCACGGGCCTGCGCGTGCTGCTGCTCGAAGACTCCAAGTTCGACGCCGAGCTGCTGCGCGAAAGCCTGGTCGCCAGCTATCCGCAGGCGCGCCTGGCCGTCGTGACCACGGACGAGGATTTCCGCGAGGCGCTGCGGCGCGGCGGCTGGGACGTGGTGCTGTCCGACTACGAGATTCCCGGGTTCAGCGGCGAGCAGGCCTTGCAGCTCGCGCGCGAGATGAGCCCGCAGACGCCCTTCATCTTCGTCTCGGGCGTGATCGGCGAGGACAACGCGGTCGAGATGCTCAAGCGCGGCGCCACCGACTACGTGAGCAAGGGCCGGCTGTCGCGCCTTCCCCTGGTGGTGGACCGCGCACTGCGGGAAGCCGAGGAACGCGCCGCGCGCGGCCAGGCCCAGCTGCAGCTGCGCGAGGCCAATGCCATCTACGCGCGGGTGGTCGATTCGCTGCGCGGCTACGCGGTGATCCTGATGGACGCGCAGGGCCTGGTGCGGGCCTGGAACCGCGCCGCCGAGGAAATCTTCGGCCGCAAGGCCGCGGAGATGCTGGGCACGCCGATAGCGCGCCTCTTCACCCCCGAGGACCAGGCCGCCGGCGTTCCGGCCGCCGAGATGCAGCAGGCGCTGCAACAGGGCAAGGCCGACGACAACCGCTGGCTGATGCGCAGCGACGGCCTGCGCCTGTGGGCCGAGGGCGTCATGGTGCCGCTGCAGTCCGACGGGGGCCTGCACAACGGCTTCTGCAAGATCCTGCGCGACGCCACCATGGACTACCGGGATGCCGAGTCGCTGCGCCTGGCCAAGGAAGAGGCCGAGCGCGCCAACCTCGCCAAGGACCGCTTCCTGGCCGTGCTGTCGCACGAGCTGCGCACGCCGCTCGCGCCCGTCGCCACCGCGGCGCACCTGCTGGAGCGGGTCGCCACCGTGCCGGCCAAGTACGCCAACCTGCTGCCCATGATCCAGCGCAACATCGCGCTGGAGTCCCGGCTGATCGAGGACCTGCTCGACCTCACGGCCATCTCGGCCGGCAAGCTGCACTTGAAGATCGACACCGTGGACATGCACCGCGTGGTGCAGACCGTGGCCGACATGCTGGACGGCGACGTGCGCAACAAGCGGCTCAGCCTGGCCCTGGAGCTGGCTGCGCCCGAGCCGCAGGTCGATGCCGACGAAGCGCGCATGCAGCAGGTGGTCTGGAACCTGGTGCGCAATGCCGTCAAGTTCACGCCCGAAGGCGGGCAGATCACCTTGCGCACCCAGGGGGACGCACGCAACTTCGTCCTCGAGTGCGTGGACACCGGCATCGGCATCGACCCCCAGGCCCTGCCCCGCATCTTCGGCGCCTTCGAGCAGGCCGACCAGCCGACGGCCGCGCGCCTGGGCGGCCTGGGTTTGGGGCTGGCCATCGCACGGGGCCTGGTCACCGAGCACCGGGGCGAGCTCATGGCCGCCAGCGACGGTCCCGGTCACGGCGCGACCTTCACACTGCGCCTGCCCGTCCAGGGTGCGGAGCAGGCACCGCAGAGCAGTCCCGTTCCCGCGACAGAACGAGCCGGCGCCGGCCAGCGCGTCCTCTTGGTGGAGGACAACCTCGATGCCGCCGAGACCATCGCCCTGTGCCTGGAAAGTTTCGGCTGGCAGGTGACGCACGTGGACTCCTGCGCCCGGGCCCTGAGCACCGCACAGCAGCAGGACTTCGATGTCGTGCTCACCGACCTGGGCCTGCCCGACGGCAGCGGCATCGACATCGGCCGGGCCCTCAGCCCGCGCGTGCCGGTGGTGGCGCTGAGCGGCTACGGCGCCAGCCCCGACCTGCGCCGCTCGGCCATGGCAGGCTTCTCCGGCCATTTGGTCAAGCCGGCGCATCCGGAGGTGGTGCACGCGGCCTTGCAGAAAGCGTTGGTGAGGTGAGGCGGCGGCTTCCCCCGGGGGGAAGGAATGCTCGCGATCAGGCGCCTGACTGTGCGCGCGAGTCGCCTCAGGGCGGGCCGTACAGCAGCCAGAGCATGAGCCCGCCGACTCCCAGCACCAGCAGCGGGATCACCGCCGCCCAGGCGCGGTGGCGCAGCGGCGCCGCGAGCAGCCAGCCCAGGGTGAACAAGGCCGTGGGCTCGGGCGACAGCCCGAAGACCTCGGCCTGCGCCAGGCTGCGTCCGGTCAACGGCGCCAGCAAGGGCCAGGCGAGCAGGCCGGCTGCGGCCAGGAGCACTCCCACCGCACGGTGGCGCGGAACGCCCGCGCGAGGGGTCGCGAATGCCAGCGCCGCCATCAGCACGGCCTGCAGGAAGCAGGCCGCGGCCAGGGCCGGCGCCGCGGTGTTGATCGGCGCGAAGCGCGCGAGGTAGAACCCCCAGCCGACCCAGGCCCACACCCCGGCCAGCACCCAGGCGCCAGCGCGCGCCGACGGCGCCGGGCGGCGCACCAGCGCCAGCAGCAGCACCAGGCCCAGGCCGAGCAGCACGAGTTGCAGCGGCCAGACGTCCCGCTGGAAACGTTCGAGCAGCCGGGCGTAGCTGCCCGCCGAGAACATCAGGAAGTCGGACGGGCGGTAGGTCCACCACTCGGACATGGGCCGACCCCGCCCCTCAGAGGCGGGACACGTCGGCCGCCATGCGCCGGCGCAGCGCCGCGTCGGGCATGGCTCCGGTCCCAGCGGCCAGGTTCTCGCGCACGTGGTCCACGCGCGTGGTCGCGGGGATGGCGCAGGTGACCGCCGGGTGCGAGACGACGAACTTCAGCGCCGCCTGGGTCCAGTTGGTGCAGCCGATATCCGCCGCCCAGCCGGGCAAGGGCAGTCGTTCGAGCCGGCGCGGCAGCGCGCCTTGCTGGAAGGGGCGGTTCACCAGCACTGCGATCCCGCGCTCCTGCGCCAGCGGCAGCAGGCGCTCCTCGGCTTCGCGGTCCAGCAGGTTGTAGCTCAGTTGCACGAAGTCCAGCGGCTGCGTGCGCATCAGCCGCTCGAACTCGCGGTGGCGCCGACCCTCGGAGGTGGTGATGCCCACGTAGCGCAGCCGCCCTGCCCGCTTCATCTCCAGCAGCAGCGGCAGCTGCCGCTCCCAGGCCAGCAGGTTGTGCACCTGCAGGAGGTCGAAGCGCGGCACGCCCCACAGGCGCCGCGACGCTTCGATCTGCTCGGCGCCGTCGCCGCCGGTCCAGACCTTGTCGGCCGACAACAAGGCGGGCGGCCGCAGCGTGCGCAGCGCATCGCCGATCACATCCTGCGACGAGCCGTACATGGGCGACGAATCGATCAGCCGCCCGCCCCCCTCGAAGAAGGCGCGCATGACGGCGGCGCTGCGGCGGCGCCCCACCGGATCGTCGCCGACGTTGAAGGTGATCCAGCTGCCCAGCCCGACCCGCGGCAGGGCCTCGCCCGAGGACGGAACGGTGCGGGTCAACAGGGGCGCCGCGGGGGCCTGGGCCTGCGCGGCGAGGGGCGCGCCGGCGAGCAGCGCGAGAAGGTGTCGGCGTTGCATCGGGGCAGGATAGCCCGCGGCGAAGGCCCTCGTGCGTGCCGGGATGCATGCGGCGCGGCCCGTTCAGCATGCGTTCACCTCACCCGTCGCATCCTTGCCTCCACACCTTCCACCAGGAGCTCTCCATGAACCGATACGCCACCGTCCTCGCCCTCCTTGCCACCGGCAGCGCCGCCGTGGCGCAGGCCCAGACCTTCGTCGACCAGGCCCGCGTGCAGCGCGTGGAGCCGCAGTACGAGAACGTCACCGTGCCCCGCCAGGAGTGCACCACGCAGTGGGTGACCGAGCCGCGCGCCGCGGGCACCGGCAACGTCGTGCGCGACTACGCCCCGGCCCTGATCGGCGGGGTCGCCGGCGCGGCCCTCGGCCGGCAGGTCGGCAAGGGCAGCGGCCGCGACATCGCCACCGTGGTCGGCGCCGTCGCGGGCGCCTATGCGGGCAACAGCTACGGTCAGGGCGCCCTGTGGGGACAGCAGCAGCCGCAGTACGAGCAGCGCCAGGTGCAGCAATGCCACACGGTCAACGACGTGCAGCGCCGCCTGAGCGGCTACCGCGTGCACTACGACTACCGCGGCCAGCAGCACACCACCGTCCTGCGCGAGCAGCCGGGCGCCTACTTGCCGGTGCGCGTGTCGGTGGAGCCGGTGCAGAGCACGCAGACGGCGTGGCGCTGAGCCGGTTAGCATGACCGGCCTGAACGCCGAAGCCGATGAAAGCCACCTTGTCCCTGCCCGCCCTGCTGCTGTCCGCGCTGATGCTGGCCGCCACGCCGGCCTGGGCGCAGCTCAGTCGCGACGAGGCTGCTGCCGCCGCCCAGCGCGCCACGGGTGGCCGCGTGCTGCAGGTGGAGCCGGCCGAGCAGTCGGGCCGGCGCGCCTGGCGCGTGAAGGTGCTCACGCCGCGCGGGGAAGTGCGGGTGATCCTGATCGACGCCGAGGGCGGCCGGCCCTCCCGCTGACCGAAGCCCCATGCGCCTGCTGCTGATCGAGGACGACCCCACGCTGCGCGCCAGCCTGGCGCGCCAGCTCGAGGCCGACGGCTTCCGCGTGGACCAGGCCGCCGACGGTGCCGAGGGCCTGTTCCGCGCCCGCGAGTACCCGGCCGACCTGCTGGTGATCGACCTGGGCCTGCCCCGCATGAGCGGCCTGGCCGTCATCCAGGCCCTGCGCGGCGAAGGCCGCACCACCCCCATCCTGGTGCTCACCGCGCGCGGCAGCTGGCAGGAGAAGGTGCAGGGCCTCGAAGCCGGCGCCGACGACTACGTGATCAAGCCCTTCGAGTACCCCGAGCTGCTCGCGCGCATCCGCGCCCTGCTGCGGCGGGCGCTCAAGGCCACCTCCGACGTACTCACCCTCGGCCCGCTCGCGCTGGACTTCACGGCCCAGGCGGCGCGGCTCGATGGCCAGCCCCTGGACCTCACCGCCTTCGAGTGGCGGCTGCTGGAGTACCTCGTGCGCCACCGTGAACGCGTAGTGAGCAAGCAGGAGCTGTCCGACTACCTCTATCCACACGACGAGGACCGCGAGAGCAACGTGCTGGAGGTGCTGATCGGCCGCCTGCGCCGCAAGCTGGACCCGGCCGGCACGCTGTCGCCCATCGAGACGCTGCGCGGGCGGGGCTACCGCTTCGCGCTCACATGAGCGGACCGGCGTCGATCCGCGCGCGCCTGCTCCTCGGCGCAGCGGTGCTGATGCTGGCCTTCCTGGTGGGCGCCGGCGCCGCCGTGCAGCGCGCCCACGAGAACAGCGTGCGCGCCGCGCACTACGCCCGGCTGCAATCGACCCTCTACCTCCTGCTGGCCGCCGCCGAAGTCGATGCCCAGGGGCGCCTCGTCATGCCGCCCGCCCTGGCCGAGCCGCGCCTGTCGCTGCCCGGCTCCGGGCTCTACGCGAGCATCCACAACCTGAACTCGGGCGGGCGCTGGGAGTCGGCCTCCGCCCTGGGCATCGAGCCGCCCTTTCGCGCGCAGCAGCCCGTGGGCGAGTGGCGCTTCGAGACCGTGGCGGCCACGCAGCCGACCGGCCCCCGGCGCTTCCTGTCCGCGAGCTACGGAGTGCGCTGGAACGGCTCCGGCGCCGACACGCGCCTGGCGCTCTCCGTGCTGGAGGACCGCGCCGCCTTCGAACGCGAACTGGCCGTCTTCGAGCGCACGCTCTGGGCCTGGCTGGGCGGCGCGGCCCTGCTGCTGCTGCTGGCGCAAAGCCTGCTGCTGCAGGGCGCGCTGGCACCGCTGCGCCGTATGGCCGCGGAGATCCGCCGCATCGAGTCCGGTGCGCAGGGCGAGCTGGCGCAGGACTACCCGCGCGAGCTTGCGCCACTGGCGCGCAACCTCAATGCGCTGATCCGCCAGGAGCGGGTGCGGCAGACGCGCTTCCAGGAGGCGCTGAGCTTCCTGGCGCACAGCCTCAAGACGCCGTTGGCCGTCCTGCGCACAGCACTGGGCGAGCCGGCGCAGCTGCCCGAGGTGGTGGGCCAGCAGGTGGACCGCATGGACGACATCGTGCAGCACCAGCTGGCGCGTGCCCGTGCGGCGAGCGCGGCAGCGCCGCTGGTCGCGCCGCTGGCGCTCGCGCCGGTGCTGCGCCGCATCGAAGGCTCGCTGGCCAAGGTGCACGGCGAGCGCGCCCTGGCCTTCACGCTCGACTGCCCCGACACGCTCGAATGGCGCATGGACGAAGGCGATGCCTTCGAACTCCTGGGCAACCTGATGGACAACGCGGCCAAGTGGGCCCGCACGCAGGTGGCGGTCCAGGTGCGCCGCGACGACGCGGGCCTGCACCTCGCGGTGGACGACGACGGCCCGGGCTTCAGCGACACCCAGGCCGTCCTGCAGCTGCACGTGCGCGGCGACGAGCGCGTGCCGGGGCACGGGGTGGGGCTGGCCATGGTCAAGACCCTGGTCGATGCGCACGGGGGCACGCTGGTGCTGGGCCAGGGCCCTTTGGGTGGCGCGCGGGTGTCGATCAGCCTGCCCGGCTGATCAGGCGCCGCGCGCCAGGAAAGCCTCCACCTCGCGGGCCCACAGCCGGTACGCCGGGCCCGACAGGTGCACGCCGTCGTAGCTCAGGGCCGGATCGAGCGCGCCGGCGCGCACCAGGGCGGGATGCAGGTCCAGGTAGTCGGGAAGCCGGCGCAGGCGCTCGTTGAGCACCCGCACCCGCTCGTTGGTGGCTTCCCGCAGCTGCGGCGCAACCGGCAGCACGCTCTGCACCACCGGCCGGATGCCCGCCTGCCGCAGGCGCGCGGCGACCGCCTCGATGCGCTCGGCCACGACCTCGGGCGCGTGGCCGAAGCGCAGGTCCACGATGCCGATCTGGAGGAACACCGCCTGCGGCTTGCGGGCGATCACTTCGTCCAGCCGGTCCAGCACGTCCTGCGAGGTGTCCCAGCCGATGCCCCGGTTGAGCACCCGGCGGCCGGGCAGCAGCTCGGCCCAGGGGCCGCCCTCGGTGTGCGAGTCGCCCAGCATCACGACGTCGGCCGACCCTTCGAGCGAGCGGTACAAGGCCAGCCGCTGGCTGCGGTACTCGCGCGCGGCGGCGTCCGGAGGCGGCAGCGGAGCGCGCGTGCCCAGCACCTGCCCGAGACGGGCGCGCGCCGAATCGAGCAGGCCGGCATGAGCGGCCGCGAGCCCGGCGGCGAAAGCCAGGGCGGCCAGGAGCAGCAGGACGGGCAGCGAGCCCGGCGGCAGGTTCAGGCGCATGTTCGATCCACCCCACAGGACAGCGGAAAACGATCTTAGCCAGCGTCGAGCGGTGGACGAGGCAGTGAAGCCCCCGGCTTTTTGCGGCTGAGTTGCCGTTCCCGCGGCCTACACTCGCGGGATGCCGCCCGGCCGAAGCCTTGCCGCGTTCTTTTTCGCCGCCGCCCTCCTCCTGTTCCTGGTCCTGTTTTCCCCGGCCAGTGCCGCCAGCCATCGTGAAGCCGTGGCCGGCCGCATCGAGCTTTCCGCCGTTCCGAGGGAGCCGGTGCTTCTGTCCGGCCAGTGGGGCTTCGCCTGGCAGCAGTTCATCGATCCGCGCTGGCAGCAGGTGCCGAATTCCGCCCTTGCAGCCGTACCGGGCGGCTGGAACGAGCTGCAGGCCGACGGCAAGCCACCCGGCCCGCAGGGCTGGGGCAGCTACGCGCTGCAAGTGGACTGCCCGGTCGGCCAGGCCCTGGCGCTGGAGGCGAGTCCGCAGCGCACAGCCTCGCGCCTGTTCGTCAACGGCGAACTCGTGGCGGCGCACGGCGTGCCGGGAACTTCGGCCGCCGACACCTGGGCGGCGGTCTACAACCGCGTGCCCATCACCCGCGAGTTCGACTGCCCGCTGCGCATCACGCTGCACCTGGCCAATTTCGACCACCGCACCGGCGGCTTCGTGCGCCCCTTGGCCGTTGGGCCGGCCGACGTGCTGGCGCATTGGCGCGAGAGCCGCACCGCCACGCATGCGGCCCTGCTGGCCGCCTATGGCATCACGGGCCTGGTTGCGCTGATCTTCTTCGCCGTGCGGCGGCGCGAACGCACGCCGCTGGTCTTCGGCCTGTTCTGCCTCGCCATGGGCCTTTACGCGGACCTGCTCGGCGAGCGGCTGCTGCTGCGGCCGCTGGAACCGCAGGTGTCCTGGTTCGCGTACATGCGCATGGAGTACTTCGCCTGGATCACGGCGATGGCCTTCTTCTTTCTCACGCTCAAGAAGCTGTTTCCCACCGAGATCTCGCGCAGGGCCGTGGCGGTGGTGATGGCGCTGCTGTGTGCCGGCGCCTGGGCCGTGCTGCGGCTGCCGCCGGCGACGTATTCGCAGCTGGTGGCGCCGGGCACCGCGGTGGCTGCCCTGGTGATCGCCTACGTGGTGGGCGTGGTGCTCAAGTCCGACCGCCGGGCCGAAGCGCGGGTGCTGCTCGGCGGCATGGCCTGCGTGCTGCTGGCGACGCTGGCCGACCTGCTGCTGATCGACGGCGGCAACCCGGACCGCAAGCTCGTGCCCTTCGGCTTCGCACTTTTCCTGCTCTCCCCCGCCCTGGTCATCGCGCGGCGCATGAGCCAGGCCCTCAACGCCGAGGAGCGCAGCCGCACGCTGGAGGAGAACGCCCGGTTGCGCGAGGACGTGGAGCGCATCTCGCGGCACGACCTCAAGACCCCCTTGAACAGCATCATCGGCGCCTCGCGCCTGCTGCAGGACGACCCCAGCCTCGGGCACCAGCAGCGCGAGCTGGTGGGCGTGCTGCAGCGCGCCGGACTGCGCATGCTGGAAATGGTCAACCTCTCGCTGGGCCTGTACCGGATGGAGACCGGCAGCTACGACCTGCGGCCCCAGACCGTGAACCTGCGCGAGGTGGTCACGCGGGTGCTGGTGGACCTGCACTCGCTCGCGCGCGGCGCCGACGTCACGCTGGACTTCGGCGGCGGCTCGGACCGCACCGCGGTGGCGGTGCGCGGCGAGGAGCTGCTGTGCTACTCCATCATCGCCAACCTGGTGAAGAACGCCATCGAGGCGACCCCGCCGGGCGGGCGCGTGTCGCTGTCGCTGAGCCCGGGCGATCCGGTGTCACTGCGCATCCACAACCCCGGCGAAGTGCGCGCCGACATCGCGGCGCGCTTCTTCGAGAAGTACGCGAGCGCCGGCAAGCGCGGCGGAGCGGGGCTGGGCACCTACTCCGCGCGGCTCATGGCGCGCGCCCAGCGCGGCGAGCTCACGCTGCACACCAGCGCCGCGCAGGGCACCACCCTCACCCTGACGCTGCCGGCAGGCAGGATGGAATCCGCGGAAGCGCGGAACTCGGCGCCGCAGCCGCTGCCGGCCGCATCCCTGGACGGTGGCCCCGCCCGCACACTGCTGCTGGTGGACGACGACGAATTCAGTCGCCTGGTCACCAGCCAGCTCCTGCCCAGCCCCCCCTTCCAGGTGGAGACCGCGGAGAACGGCCAGGTCGCCGTGGAGCAGATGATGAAGCGCTGGCCGGACGTCCTGTTGCTGGACATGGAAATGCCTGTCCTCAGCGGCATCGAGACCCTGCGCCGGGTGCGCGAGCACGAAGCCGCGCTGGCGCTTCCGCGCTGCCGGGTGGTCATGCTGTCCGGCAACGACGACGCGGCCTCCATGAACCGCGCCCTGCAGGCCGGCGCCGACCGCTTCCTGGTCAAGCCGGTGGACCGCGACGAGCTGCTCGCGACGCTGGACGCGCTGGAGGAGCAAGGCGAGGGGCACGAGGCGCGCTGACGCGCCGGCCGACGGGTCCTCCTACTGCGGCTCGATCCCCAGGTCGCGAATGCGTTTCGTGATGATGTCGAACTCGGCACGGTAGTTGGCCGTGGCCTGCTCCGGCGTGGTGAGGTGCATCTCAAGGCCCCGGTCCACCAGCAAGGCGGTGACCTCCGGCGTGGCGGCGATGGCGCGGATTTCTTCCGAGAGCTTGCGCACCACCGGCGCGGGCGTGCGCGCCGGCACCAGGGCGGCCATCCACACGCTGGTTTCGTACAGCGGGTCCTTGAAGCCCAGCTCCTTGAGCGTGGGCACATTGGGCATGGCGCTCATGCGCTGGTGGTTCATCACGCCCAGCGGCACGATCTTGCCGGCCGCCACGTGCTGCTTGGCCGTGCCCACGCTGGACAGGCCGACGCTGACGGTGTTGGCCAGCAGGTCCTGCACCACCGGGCCTTCGCCGCGCTGGGGCACATGCACCATCTGCGCCTTGAGCTCGCGATTGAGCGACTCGCCCGCCAGATGTCCGAGCCCCCCGATGCCCCAGGAGGCGTAACTGAGCTTGCCGCCGCCGCGCTGCGCGAGCTGGCGCAGATCGTCCATGCTTTTGACGCCCAGCTGGGTGCCGGCCGAGATGAGCGCGGGGCTGCGCACGATCTGCGCCACGAAGGCCAGGTCCTTCTGCGGGTCGTAGGGCAGCGACTTGAACAGCGCCACGTTGTTCACCAGCGGGTCGTTGATGGTGATGAGGACCGTGTGCCCGTCGGGCTCGGCCTTGGCGACCTCGGCCACGCCGATGGCGCCGGCCGCGCCCGACTTGTTCTCCACCAGCACCGGCTGGCCCAGGCGCTTGGACAGGCGCTCGCCGATCAGGCGGGCCACGTAGTCGGTGCCGCCGCCCGCCGGGTAGGGAACGATGAAGCGGATCGGCTTGCTCGGGAAGTTCGCCTGCGCGAAGGCGGGCGCGGCGGCCAGCGCGAGCGAGGCGGCCAGGGTCTGCAGCAGGAAGGTGCGACGCATGCTTGTCTCCTTGTCGTTGGGGGTGCGTGGATCAGGCGGTCTCTTGGTGTTCGGCAGCGACGCGCTGCGCGAGCAGGCGGCGGAACTGCACCAGCGCACCATCGATGGCGAGCGCCAGCATGGGGGCGTCGGGCTTGCGCTGGATGTTGCGGTGCTGGGCCACGATGGTGTCGCGGTCCTCGTTGAAGGCGGTGATGAGGCTCTGGTAGATGCCTTCGGTCACGCCCTCGTCGCCCTGGTCGGCCGGGTGCGACTGCTGGAAGAAGTAGTGCGTGGTGGTCTGCGTCTCCGGCGTGAGCGTCTGGCAGCTGTGCAGGCGCACCGCGCGCGACAGGTCCTCGGGCGCGTCCTCCACCGGGCGTCCGCCCGAGTGCATCAGCAGCGTGCCGGGCAGGAGGAAGTCGTAGACGAACCAGCGGTCCAGCAAGGCGCTTTCCTCGAAGGGCCGCATGCGGCGGTAGTACGGCGGCACCGGCACGCCCGGCACGTGGCGGGTCACGCGGATGCCGGGCATGCCCGGGCCGTCCACGCGCTCGATCTCCGGCCGCGCCTGGGCAATGGCAGTGCTGCCGCCCAGGGTCTTCTCGTGCACGTACGACAGGTGCGAGAAGTCCAGCAGGTTGTCGCAGATCAGGAGGTAGGGCGTGTCGTAGTGCAGGTAGCCGGGCTTGTGCGTCCAGGCCGGATCGTCGCAGGAGAAGTTGTCCGGCAGCAGCGCGGTGTCGGCCCGCTCGGGTTCGCCCATCCAGACGAACAACCATCGGTTGCGGTTGACGATGGGGTAGCTGCGCACCCTCGCCTTCTGCGGGATCAGCGGGATGCCGGGCGCTTCGATGCAGCGGCCGGAGGCATCGAACTTCAGGCCGTGGTAGCCACAGCGCACGCAGTCGCCTTCGCGCCGTCCCTTGGACAAGGGCGCGAGCCGGTGGCAGCAGCGGTCTTCCAGGGCGGTGAAGCCGCCGCTCTCCCGTCGCATGACGAGGATGGGCTCCCCCAGGACGGTGCGGGTGAAAAGTTCAGCCGAGCCCGCCGCGGGAATCTCGTGCTCCCAGGCGATGACGTACCAGCAGTTGCGCAGCCACATGCTTGTGTCTCCATGAAGTCCTTCGCTCCATGGTGGCCGTGGCGGGCGAACGCGGCGTCCCCCTCGAAGGGGACGCCCAGGGTCTTTGCGAAGGGGTCAGCGCACCAGCGTGGCGAGCTGCATGCGCCCGCCGTGCATGCCACGGGCGGAGAGCTTGGCGTAGGCGCGCTTTCGCAGCGTGAGCACGCTCGAGGGCGCGATGTCGAGCTCGCAGGCGATGCCGTCGGCGCTCATGCCGCAGGCGATGCGCGCGCAGACGGCGCGCTCGCGCGGCGACAGCTCCGGCAGCTGGCGTTGCAGCGCGCTCTCGGCCCAAGCCACGGCTTGGGGGCCATGGGATGGGCGTGCGGCCGCGCCACCCAGCACGTTGCGGTGCGTGCGCGCCAGCAGCGGCGCAACCCCGAGCAGCCGCTCGATCTCGGCCGGCTGGAAGTCGCCGCGCGCGACATCGCGATACAGGTTGATGGCGAAGCGTGCACCCGGCACGGGCGCGTAGAAGAAGCTGAGCCGGGAACGCAGCCGGGCCCGCTCGTAGATGTCGCGACGCCAGGATTCCGAGTGGATCTCTTCGGCCACGACGTGCAGCGCGGCCATGCCACGGGGCTGGTCCACCCGCTGCGCCAGCTGGGTACCGGCGTCTTCGCGCCAGAAGCGCTCGCGGTAGGTGGCAAAGCACTCGGGTGTGACATTGGCCATGCCGGGACGCGCATGGCCTTCGACCAGCTCCGGCGCGGCGACCGCTTCGCGCCGCGCACTGCGGTATTCCACCAGGGAGAGGTAGTCCACCGGCACCACGCTGTCCACGAAGGCCATCAAGGCGGCCGCCGGTTGCGGGCGGTCCGGCGCGTCCAGCAGCAGGCCGACCGCCTGCGCGCTCAGCGGCTGGGCGGTGGGTGCGGGGTCCAGGTGCCAGGTCTGCACGGTCGGATGGTAGTCACCCTGACCCGGTGGCGCAGCGCCGATTACCCTTAGGTGCCTGGGCGGGCGCCCACGGTCCTAGACCACGTCGTCCGGATCGCGCCTGATGCCCCCGCCCACCGGGGTCAGGCGCATGACCTCGCTCAGGCGGTCGTGGCCGTGCACGGCGCGGGCCACGAGCGTGGCGCCGACGAAGGTGCCCAGGGTGCGCACGGCCAGCGAGTGATGCTTGCGCGTCGCCATCCAGGCACCGAAGCCGGCGACCAGCAGCACCCAGTGCTCACCGGGGAAGAAGGGCTCCGGGTTGTCGAAACGCTTGAGGATGTCGGGTTTCTCGAGGTTCATGCTTGCTGCCTTCCAATGGATGACCCGACCCTAGCGCGCCCGCCGCCGCGGCGCGGTGGTGGCAGGCGAGACGGTGCGTGTCGGACGCTGTTGATGCCCGTATGCTCGTTTCCCCTGGACTGCAAGGAGCCGGCGATGAACGACGACACGAACCCCCGGCCGCCCGGCGGCCGGCGCATCGCCCTCGCGGGCGCGACGGGCCTGGTGGGCCAGGCGCTGTTGCGCGGGCTGCTGGACGAGCCGTCCGTCGCGTCCGTCCTGGCACTGGTGCGCCGGCCGCTCACGGTCACGCACCCGAAGCTCGAGCTGCTCGTCGTGGATTTCGCGCAGCTCGCCCCGCTGCCGCCGGTGGAAGAGGTGTACCTCGCCCTGGGCACGACGATCCGCGTGGCCGGCAGCCAGGATGCCTTCCGCGCCGTGGACTTCGACGCCAACCTGGCGGTGGCCCGCGCCGCCCGCGCGGCGGGCGCACGGCGGCTGGGCCTGGTCAGCGCCATGGGCGCGGATGCGCATTCGCGGGTGTTCTACAACCGGGTCAAGGGTGAGCTGGAAGAGGCCGTGGCCGGCCTGGGCTTCGAGACGGTGGTGGTGGCGGGGCCCTCGCTGCTGGTGGGCGACCGCGCGGCGCTCGGCCAGCCCGCGCGCCGGGGCGAGCATCTCTTCCTGCGGGCCAGTCGCTGGCTGCGGCCGCTGGTGCCGGCGAACCTGCGGCCCATCGCGGCGGCCGATGTTGCCGCGGCCCTGCGCCAGCGGGTGCCCGAAGCGCAGGGGCTGGTGCGGCTCGCCTCCGGCGCCATGCAGGGTGCGTCGATCCGCCGCTGAGAAGCCACGTTTCCGTCGTGCCCGGCAGGCAGAATGCCCGGGCAGTGGACTTCGTCAACATCCCCCTCTTCGCCGCTTCCGTCCTGGTGTTCCTCTCGGTGCTCTCGGGCGTCGTGTCCACGCGCGTGGGCTTTCCGGTGCTGCTGGTGTTCCTGCTGGCTGGCGCGCTGGCCGGCGAGGACGGCCCCGGCGGCTACCCCTTCAACGACTTCGTCCTGAGCTTCTGGGTGGGCAACGCGGCGCTGGCGGTGATCCTGCTGGACGGCGGCCTGCGCACCGCCTTCTCCACCTTCCGCACGGGCTTGAAGCCGTCGCTGCTGCTGGCCACGCTCGGCGTCGCGATCTCCGCCGGCATCACGGGCGTGGGCGCCTCGCTGCTGCTGGACCTGGACTGGCGCTCGGGCTTGCTGCTCGGCGCCGTGGTCGGCTCCACCGACGCGGCCGCGGTCTTCGCCATGCTCAAGAGCTCCGGCGCGCGCCTGAACGAACGTGTCGCGGCCACGCTGGAGATCGAATCGGGCCTGAACGACCCCATGGCGGTGTACCTCACGCTGGCGCTCATCGCGGTCATCCTGCAGGCGCAGCCCGGCGCCACGGGCGGCCCGGCGCCGGTGCTGCTCACGCTGCTGCAGCAGTTCGGCTGGGGCACGCTCTTCGGCCTCGTCGCGGGCCTGATGGCCGCCTGGCTGATGCGGCGGCTGCCGCCTTCAGATGCGGGCATCACGGCCCTGCTGCTGGTGTCCGCGGGGCTGGCGGTCTTCGCGGCGACGGGCCTGGTCGGCGGCTCGGGCTTCCTGGCGGTGTACCTGTTCGGAATGATGCTGGGCAACCGCGCAACCGAGCGCACCGGCACCGCCCTGTCGGCCATGGACGGCTATGCCTGGCTGTCGCAGGCCGGCATGTTCCTGCTGCTGGGCCTGCTGGTCACGCCTTCGCAGGTGCTCACCGTCGCCGGCCCGGCCCTGGGCGTGGCGGCGCTGCTGATGCTGGTGGCCCGCCCCGTGGCCGTGTGGGCCTGCCTCGCGCCGTTCCGCTTCCGACCGCGCGAGATCTGGTTCATCTCCTGGGTCGGCTTGCGCGGCGCGGTGCCCATCGTGCTGGCGGTGTTCCCGCTCATGGCGGGCGTGCCCGACGCCATGCTGCTGTTCAACGTGGCCTTCGTGGTCGTGGTGGTCTCGCTGCTGCTGCAAGGCACGACCATCGGCTGGGCCGCCCGCCGCCTGCAGGTCGCGCTGCCCGAAGCCGCCGACGAGAAACGCACGCGCGCGGTCTTCGGCGACTTCGTCCTGGACGGCGCCTCGCCGCTGCGTGACGTGTGCGCGTTCTATGGCCTGCCCCTGCCGGAGGCGCAGGCCGATGCGGCGCTTTCGAGCTGGATGGCGACGGCGCTGGGCCGCCCGGCCGTCGTCGGCGACGAAGTTCCCCTGGGCAGCGCCACGCTGGTGGTGCGTGCGATGGAGGGGGCGCGGATCTCGATGGTGGGCTTGAAGCTGCCGGCGGAGGAGGCGGCCTGAGGCCTGCCGGAATGCAAAAGGCCCGGTCCTTGCGGGGCCGGGCCTTTGCGGGATTGGTAGGCGCGATTGGACTCGAACCAACGACCCCCACCATGTCAAGGTGGTGCTCTAACCAGCTGAGCTACGCGCCTGAGTTCGTTCGAGAAGCGGCGATTGTAGCAGGGTCGAAGAGGCCAACTTCCGCGGGCATCAGCGGCGGCGCGCCGAGCGCACGCCCTGCACTTCGGCCACCTGCGTGAGGACCTTCATGAGGCGCTGCGCGTCGGCGGTTTCGATGGTGAACGTCATCCAGGCCGTGCCCTTGACGGACTGCGTCTGCACGCCGATGACGTTCATCTTCTCCTTGGCGAAGACCTCCGAGATGTCGCGCAGCAGGCCCTGGCGGTCGGCGGCCTCGACGGCCACGTCCACCGGATAGACGGCCTCGCGGTCGGCGCGTGCGCCGCCCCACTCCACCTCGATGACGCGCGCGGGCTCGCGCGCGGCGATCTGCCGGAAGTTGCTGCAGTCGCGCCGGTGGATGCTCACGCCCTTGCCGCGCGTGACGAAGCCGCCGATGGCATCGGGCGGCGCCGGCTTGCAGCAGCGCGCCAGCTGCGTCATGAGCGAATCGATGCCCACCACGAGCACGCCGCCCTTGGGCGTGCCCGCGCCCGAGCGCGGCTTCTTGAGAAGGAACTCGTCCTGCGGCAGCGGCGCCTCCGGCGGGCGCAGCAGGGTCTCGATGTTGCGCAGCGAGAACTCGTCCTTGCCCACCACGGCGAAGAGGTCGTCGGCGGTCTTGAACCCGAGCTGCGCGGCCAGGTCTTCCAGCTTGAAGGCGGTGCGGCCTTCGCGCTGCAGGAGCTTTTCCACCGCCTCGCGGCCGCGGGCGACCGTCTCGTGCCGCTGCTGTTCGTTGAACCAGGCGCGCACCTTGGCGCGCGCGCGCTGGCCGGCCAGGAAGCCCAGGTCGGGATTGAGCCAGTCGCGCGAAGGCCCGCCTTCCTTGGCCGTGACGATCTCCACCGTCTGGCCGTTCTTCAGCGGCGTGTTCAGCGGCACCATGGCGCCGTCCACCCGCGCGCCGCGGCAGCGGTGGCCCAGGCTGGTGTGCACGGTGTAAGCGAAGTCCACCGGCGTGGCGCCCTGCGCGAGCTCCACCACCGCGGCCTGCGGCGTGAGCACGTAGATGCGGTCTTCGAAAAGGCCCGTGGCCGCGCCGGCCAGGTCGCGCTCCCAGGCGAGCAGCTGGCGCAGCACGGCGATCTTGGCGTCGTAGTCGCTGCTGGCCGAGACGCCCGCGTAACCCTTGGCGCCCGCCTCCTTGTAGGCCCAGTGCGCGGCCACGCCATGCTCGGCGTGCTCGTGCATGGCCGGGGTGCGGAACTGGATCTCGATGGGCCGGCCGGTCGCGTCGCGCACCACCGTGTGCAGCGACTGGTAGCCGTTCGGCTTGGGCCGCGCGATGTAGTCGTCGAACTCGCCCTCGATGGGCTCGAAGCGCTGGTGCACCCAGGCCAGGGCCGCATAGCACTCGCGCTCGTCGGCGGCGATCACGCGCAAGGCGCGGATGTCGAACACATGCTCGAATTCCAGCGACTTGCCGCGCATCTTCTTGACGATGCTGTAGATGTGCTTGGGCCGTCCGTGCACCTGCGCGTGCAGGCCCTGGGCGCGCAGCTCGTCCTCCAGTTGCTGGCGCAGCTGCTCGACGTAGGTCTCGCGCTCGACGCGCTTTTCGTCCAGCAGCCGGGCGATCTGCTTGTAGGTCTCGGGCTCCAGGAAGCGGAAGGCGAGGTCCTCCATCTCCCACTTGATCTGCCAGATGCCCAGGCGGTTGGCCAGGGGCGCGAAGACCTCCAGTGCCTCGCGCGCCACCTCCGGCGGAGGCACGGTGCGCGAGACGGCGTGCCAGCGCAGCGTCTGCAGGCGCGAGGCCAGGCGCAGCATGACCACCCGCAGGTCGCGCGAGAACGCGAGCAGCATCTTGCGGATGTTCTCGGCCTGGGCGTGCACGCCGCTCGGGCGGGCCTCGCCGCCGCGGGCCTGCCGCTGCACGGCGACCAGCTTGGTGGTCTCCACGGCGAGCGCGGCATAGCTTTCGCCGAAGGCCTTGGCGATCACCTCCTGCGGGCGGTTCAGGTGGGTGCAGGCATACACGAGGTAGCTGGCGGCCTGCATTGCCTCGGAGCCGCCCATCTGCTTGAGGATGTCGGCGACCGCATCGGCATGCACCAGCGTGTTCTCGCCGGTGTCCAGGGTTTCCCCCGCGATCAGCGGCTCGGCGAAGGCGCGCGCGCGCGCCAGGGCATCGGCCTGGCGGGGCAAGGACTGCTCGGCGGCGGCGACCAGCTCCGGAACGGGCGCGGCCTCAGCCGCCTCGCTCGCCAGGCTTTTCATGCTTGCGTTCCTCGTGCAGCAGGAAGTCCACCAAGGGGTTGACCTGCTGCGGTGTCACCAGCGTGGGCGCATGGCCGACGCCGGGGATCTCGATCAGGCGGGCGCGCGGCCCGCGTTGCGTCATGGCCAGCGCCGTCTCGTGCGACAGCAGGTCCGATTCGGTTCCGCGCAGCAGCAGGGTCTCGGCGCGGATCTGGTCGTACAGCGCCCAGAGCGCGGCCTCGCCCTGGGCGGCGTCCTCCTGCCGCAGCGCGCGCAGCGGCTGGGCGATGGCCGGGTCGTAGTGCAGGGCGAAGCCGCCTTCCGGCAGGGCGCGCACCATGGGCTGCGACAGCGCCAGCCACTGCTCCCGCGAATGCGGGCCGAAGCCGACGGAGATGGCGGCCATGGCGTCGGCCGCGTGCTGCAGGGTGTCGTAGCGGCCGCCCTGCCCCAGGTAGCTGCCGATGCGCTGCAGGGCCTGCCACTGGATCACCGGCCCCACGTCGTTGAGGACCAGGCGCCGCACCGGCGCGGGCAGCGGCAGGTGGGGCGTGCCGCACACGGCCATGCCGATGAGGCCGCCCATGCTGGTGCCCACCCAGTCGAACCAGGCCACCGGCGCCGCGGCGTCCAGCGCGGTGAGCAGCACCAGCATGTCGGACGCGTAGGTGGGCAGCTGGTAGAGGGAGGGGTCGCGCAGCCAGTCGCTGTGGCCGCGGCCGACGACATCGGGGCAGGCGACGCGCAGCGTGCCGCCGGCGGCGTCCACCAGGCGGCGCGCGAGCACGTCGAAGTCACGCCCCTGCCGCGACAGGCCGTGCACGCAGACGACCACCTGCGGTGCCTGCGCGTCGCCCCAGAGCCAGTAGGCCATGCGGTGCGGCCCGGCTGCGCTTTGGCAGTTCACGTGGTGCAGGCGCGGTTCGGTCATGGGGATTCCGGGACGACGAGGTTTCGTCGCATCCTAATGGATGACCAGACCTCCGCCGGCTGCGCTCAGGCCAGGCCGAGGGTTTGTTCCGAGGCCGTGAGGAAGGCCTCGGTCTTCGCGTCGTAATCGCAGCGTTCGACCTTGCAGGTGCGGGTGCGGCCCAGGGGCACGGCGTGCCAGTGAATGAGGTTGACCGAGTTGGCCGTGCCCCAGCGCACGCGGTGCGACAGGGCGGTGCCGGCCTGCACGCACCACATGGGCCGCGGCGTGGGCCGTGCCTGGCCGGAAAGCTCCACCACATAGGGCAGGTGGATGTGGCCGCCCAGGACCAGGTCGGCGCCGGCGTTGGACCAGGCGTGCAGCGCCTCGTCGGCGTTGAGCAGGCGGTCGTGCTCGTCGCTGGCACGCAGCACGGCGGCGGGCTGGTGCGTGACCACGATGCGCAGCTGCCCGGGCCGCGCGCGCGCCAGGGTGCGCGAGACGGACTCGATCTGCGCCGCCGAGACCTCGCCGTTCGTATGACGCTCGGGCCGCGTGGTGTTGACGCCCACCACCAGCATGTCGTCCAGGTGCAGCACCGGCTCCAGCTGCGGCCCGAAGGCGCGCAGGTAGCGGGCATAGGGCCGCCACAGGCGCAGCGCGAGGTTGTAGAGGGGAATGTCGTGGTTGCCGGGCAGCACCAGCAGGGGCGCATCGCCCAGCCCGGCCAGCGTGGCGCGCGCGGCCTCGAACTGCAGCTCGGTCGCGCGCTGGGTCACGTCGCCGCTCAGGATGACCAGGTCCGGCCGGCGCTCGCGCACCAGCGCCTGCAGGGCGGCCACCACCGGCGGCTGCTCGGTGCCGAAGTGCGTGTCGGAGATGTGCAGGACCAGGCTCATTCCGCCTCGACGCGGTCCTCGTCGCTGGGCATCATCAGCATCAGCGGCGTGGGGCAGACCTCGAAGGTGATGGGCTGCGTCATCATGCCGATCTCGCCATCGGCCGCCACCTTGACGCGCCGCGCGCTGCGCACCGAGACGGTGAGGCGGTCGAAGGTGAAGCTCTCGACCTGTTCGGCCTCGCCCAGGCGGCCGAAGGCGCCGCGCAGCAAGAGGCCGAACATGGCCACCGTGCCGATCGGCTTGAGCACCATGGCGACCATGTGGGTGCGGCCGACCTGCTCCAGCACCTCGGGCGCCAGGCCCAGGCGGGCGAGCTGCACGCGGTTGTTGCAGATGAAGAGCGTGGGGGTGCGCAGCCGGCGCTCGCGGCCGTCCACCTCGATCTGCACCGACAGCTGGTGGCGCCACTTGAACAGGGTGGACAGCGCCGAAAGCAGCGCCACCCAGCGGTGGCGGCCGAAGCGATCGACGAAGGCCTCGCGGTCGTCCAGCAGCTGCGGATACAGGCCCAGGCTGGCGTTGACCAGGAACAGGCGGCCGTTGATGGTGCCGACCTGCACCGGCCGGGGCGTGGCGCGCAGCAGGGCGCGGGCGGCCTGCTCGGCGTCCTGCGAGAGGCCCTGCTCGCGGCCGAAGTAGTTGAAGGTCCCCTGGGGCACGGCACCCAGTACGCAGCCGGCGTGGTGCGCCGCCTGCGCAGCGGTGGTGAGGGTGCCGTCGCCGCCCACGGCGACCAGGACGGCGTCCTCCCGGTGCGCGCGTTCGGCCGCCAGCCGGGCCACGTGCGCCAGTTCGGCGGGCGAGTCCAGGGGCACGAATTCGTGGTCCTGCCCGGCCTCGCGAAACACCCGCTCCAGGATTTCGCGCTTGTGCTGCGCCACCTCACGGCCACCGCCCGAGGCCGGGTTCAGCAGGACCAGGAACCGGGGCACGCGCCGCGTCCTCAGCGCGAAGCCGCCGACGGCTGCATCTGCACCGAGCCCGAGACGGTGACCGTCACCGTGCTGCGGCCCGGCTCGACCGGCACCGCCGCATCGGCGGCGGCGCTGCGTACCTCCATGGCCATCATGCGCGGACGGGGGAAGGGGCCGGGGTCGGCCGACTGCACCGTGACCTCGCGCAGCTCGTAGCCGCCGAAGCCGAAGCCACGCGCGAGCTCGCCGGCCTGGGCCCGGAAGCGCGCGATGGCCTGCTGCTGCGCGCGCCCTTCGGCTTCCTGGCGTCGCTCGCGGCTGAGGCCGAAGTCCAGGCCCGCCACCGTCATGGTCTCCACGCGGCCGGCGGCGCGGCTGATGCGCTGGATGTCCCGGCCTTCGAGGATGAGCTGGGCCGTGCCCGCCCAGGACTGGATGCGGCCCTCCCGCCCGTAGCGGGGCTGCACCTGGAAGCCACCGCTGCGCACCTCCATCTGTCCCTCCTCGGCCTGCGGCCGCAGCGTGGCGAGGGCCTGGTCCACCGCGGCGCGCAGCTGCTCCTGCACCGGGCCGGGCGTGGGCGCCTCGCGCGTGGTGGACAGCGTGAGCTGGACATGGTCGTGCACGACCTCCACCCCGGCCGAGGCATTGAGGTGAAGCACGTTGCGGGGCGGCGCGTCCGCTGCCGTCGTGCCCTGGGCCCGCGCGGTGGCGGGCAGAAGGCACAGGGCGAGGCTCAGGACGCCCAGGACACGGATGAGCTGACTCATGGTTCTCCTTGCATGACTGGCTCCGGCCGAGGCCGGGACCCGCCAGCGTAAGGCAGTTCCCCGGGCCGCGAGCGCCTGGGGCAACTTTTGTAACCCTGTGTTAGCCCTGGGGCAAAAGATCGCACGAGCTGCAACAAGCCCCGCAAAATGGCCACTGTTACAAGTAAACGTTGGAACGCCATGAACCAAACTGCAGCCCGTACCGACAAGATCCTGGTCGTCGATGACGACGCCCGGATCCGCGATCTGCTGCGACGCTACCTCACGCAGGAAGGGTTCGAAGTCATCCTGGCCGAGGACGGCAAGGCCTTGAACCGCCTCATGCTGCGCGAGACGGCCGACCTGATCGTGCTGGACCTGATGATGCCGGGCGAAGACGGCCTGTCGATCTGCCGCCGGCTGCGCGCGGCCAATGACCGCACGCCGATCATCATGCTCACGGCCAAGGGCGAGGACGTCGACCGCATCGTGGGCCTGGAGGTCGGGGCCGACGACTACCTGGGCAAGCCCTTCAACCCGCGCGAGTTGCTGGCCCGCGTGCATGCGGTGCTACGGCGCCGGCCGGTGCAGGAAGCGCCTGGCGCGCCTTCCAGTGAGAACGAAGTGGTGAATTTCGGCCCCTTCGCCTTCGACCTGGGCGCCCGCACCCTGCGCAAGAACGGCGACGAGCTGCCGCTGACGACCGGCGAATTCGCCATGCTCAAGGCGCTGGTGCGCCATCCGCGCCAGCCGCTGTCTCGCGAGAAGCTGGCCCAACTGGCACGTGGTCGTGAATTCGAACCGTTCGACCGCAGTCTTGACGTGCAGGTGTCGCGTCTGCGCAAACTGATCGAGGCCGACCCGGCCGCTCCCCGCTACATTCAGACGGTCTGGGGCGTGGGCTACGTCTTCGTTCCGGACGGGGCGGGCTGATCCGCCGCCCCTTCGATCGCCTTCAGGCGAAGGAACGGAAGGCCTTGCCCAGCAGCTATTCGCACACCATGGACACCCAGAGCGGCCCCACGCCGCTGGAGACGGCGCCAGCCCCGCTGGAAAGCCGGCCCCGCGTGGGGCTCTCGCTTTTCTGGCGCACTTTCTTCCTGCTGTCCATCCTGCTGATCGGCTCCATCGTCGCCTGGCTGCAGACCTTCCGGGCGCTGGAGTTCGAGCCGAGGGCCATCCAGACGGCGCAGCAGATCGCCTCGCTGGTCAACCTGAGCCGCGCGGCGCTGGAATATTCCGACGCCATCGCGCGGGTGTCCCTCATCAAGACCCTGGCCGAACGCGAGCGCGTGCGCATCATGCCGCGCAAGACCACGGACCGGCACACCGCCTTCGACTCGGCCAGCATGGACCGGGACGTCGCCCGCGAGCTGGTCTCGCGCCTGGGGCCCGGCACGGTGCTGGCCGCCAGCGTCAACGGCGAACCGGGCCTGTGGGTGGGGTTCACCATCGGCGAAGACTCCTACTGGTTGCTGATGGACCGCGCGCGCTTCTCGCGCGTGGGCGGGCGCACCTGGCTGATCTGGCTGGTCACGGCCGCGGGCCTGTCGCTCGCCGGCGCGGCGCTGATCGCGCGCCTGATCAACCGCCCGCTCAAGCAGTTGTCCTTTGCCGCCAGCCGCGTGCGCGACGGCGACTTCGATGCCAGCCGCCTGGACGAAAAAGCCGTCACCAGCGAGATTCGCGAGGTGAACATCGGCTTCAACCGCATGGCGCAGCAGCTGGCCAAGATCGAGCAGGACCGCGCCGTGATGCTCGCCGGCATCTCGCACGACCTGCGCACGCCGCTCGCCCGCCTGCGCCTGGAAACCGAGATGAGCGTGGCGGACCCGGACGCGCGCGACCACATGGCGGCCGACATCGACCAGCTCGACGCCATCATCGACAAGTTCCTGGACTACGCCCGCCCCGACCACACCCAACTCAAGCGGGTGAGCCTCAACGACGTGGTTCAGGCCTGCGTGTACGCGGTGCAGGACCGCGGCGACATGCGCATCAACGTGGAGCTGCCGCGCAATGTCCACGTGCTGGCCGACGAAGTCGAACTCGCGCGGGTGATCGCCAACCTGCTGGAGAACGCGCGCCGCTACGGCAAGACGCCGTCCACCGGCATGGCCGTGGTGGACATCTCGGCCAAGACGCGCAGCGAGTGGGTGCTGCTCAAGGTCCGCGACCACGGGCCGGGCGTCGCCCCGGAGGCCCTTCCCAACCTGATGAAGCCCTTCTTCCGCGGAGACACGGCCCGCACCGCCGCCACCGGCGCAGGTCTGGGCCTGGCCATCGTGGACAAGACGGTGCAGCGCATGGGCGGCGTCTTCGCCCTGGCCAACACCACATCCGGTGGTCTGGCCGCGCACATCAAGCTGCAGCGCGCACGGAGCACCACCACCAGCGACCTGGCGAACGAGGCGCGGCCGTCGCCCTCGGACGCGAGTTCCTGAGGCTTTCCAAAGCGTCGGAAGGACGGCTGCGGCCCGAGGGGCCCTGAAGCCGCACACGTCCGGCCACGCCCCGCGCGGGGACGCGGCCGGCCGGTTCAGCGGCTCCCGAGGTAGCGCGCCGGATCGACCGGCTTGCCCTGGCGCCGGATCTCGAAGTGCAGCTTGACGCGGTCCGCGTCGGTGGAGCCCATCTCCGCGATCTTCTGGCCCTTGCGCACCACCTGGTCCTCCTTGACCAGCAGGGTCTGGTTGTGCGCGTAGGCGGTGAGGTAGGTGTTGTTGTGCTTGAGGATCACCAGGTTGCCGTAGCCGCGCAGGCCGGCGCCGGCATAGACCACCCGGCCGTCCGCGGCGGCGATCACCGGGTCGCCTTGCTTGCCCGCGATGTCCACGCCCTTGTTGCGCGCCTCGTCGAAGCCGGCGAGCACCGCGGTGTTGCCCGGTGCAGGCCAGGCCCAGGCGACGGCTTCGTCGGCCGCCGGCACCGGGGCGCTGGGCGCAGGGGCGGTTGCCGCCGGAGCCGGAGCGGGACTGGGTGCCGGGGCGGGTGCGGGTGGCGGGACCGGCGCGGCAGGCGCGGGCGCTGCCGGCGCGGTGGGCGCCTGGGCGACCGAGCCAGCGGGTGGCGGCACCGTCACGGGCGCCACCACGCGCGAGCCGCCCGGGGGCGGCACGGGCGAGCCGGCCACCGCCGGCGGCGCCACCGGCCGGGTGGTCCCACCCTCCCCGCTCCCGGACGCCGTCGCGACCGGCGCAACGATGCGAAGCACCTGCCCCACCTCGATGAGATTGGGGTTGTCGATATTGTTCCAGCGCGCGATGTCGCGCCAGTTGTTGCCGGTGTCCAGCGCGATGCGGATCAGGGTGTCGCCGGGGCGGATGGTGTAGTAGCCCGGCTTGCCCGCGTTTTCGGCGCCCAGCGGAAGGCGCGGCACGTCGGCAGGCGGCTCGGCCAGGCCCGGTGAAACGGGCGTGGCCACGACGGTGGGTGGGGTGTTGGCCACGCTGGCCTGTTGTGCGCCGCGACCTAGGGCGCTGCGGTCTTCGATGGGAGCGGGCCCGCGCGTGCGGGAGGCGCAGCCCGCCAGGACTGCCACCGACAGCAGGACGAGAAGCTCCTTCCGACCCTGCCACAGCAACTGGGGCATCTTGTGCGTTTCCTTCAAGCGATTCCGGATTTTAGGGGGACGAAATGAACAGCCTCAAGCACGCTGCGCTTGAGACCGGCGGGTGTTTTCTCCAGGACCACCAGGGCCTGCGCCCCGGTGGGCATGAGCGTCGGAGCGACGATGCGACCGCCCGGGGCGAGCTGCTCGATCCAGCAGGGCGGAAGGTCTTCACCGCCCGCGGCCGCGATGATGCCTGCATACGGCGCACCCTTGGGAAAGCCGAGCATGCCATCGCCGAACAGCAGGTGCACGTTGGGGATGCGCAGCGGCCGCAGGTTCTCGCGCGCCTTCTCGTGCAGGCCGCGCAGGCGCTCGATGCTGTAGACCTCCCGCGCCACGCGCGCGAGCACGGCGGCCTGGTAGCCGCAGCCGGTGCCGATCTCCAGCACGCGACCGAGCAGGCCCTTCGCATCGCACTCGCCCCCGAGCAGCAGCTCGATCATGCGTGCCACCACATTGGGCTTGGAGATGGTCTGCCCCAGGCCGATGGGCAGGCTGGTGTCCTCGTAGGCCTGGTTCACGAGCGCGCTGTCCACGAAGGCGTGGCGCGGCACTTCGCCCATGGCGGCCAGCACGCGGCGGTCGGTGATGCCCTGCGCCGCGAGCTTGTGGACCATGCGCGCCCGCACGGCGCCCGAATCTAGGCCGATGCCGCTGGGCGCAGGCGCAGCCCCTGCGGGCACCGGCGTGCGCGTCGCCGGGCGTCGGGTCGCAACCGGCTGCGACGCGGGCAGGCGCGCCGGGAAGCTGGGACGTCGGTTCATCGCGTGCCCGCGCCCAGCGCCGCGAGGCCCTGGTTCCAGGCGGCCAGGCCCTCGTAGTCCGTGAGGTCCACCTGCAGGGGCGTGACCGCCACGTGCCCCTGCGCCGCGGCGTGGAAGTCGGTGCCCGGTGCACCGTCCTTGGCCGCGCCCGCGGCGCCGATCCAGTACATGGTGTCGCCGCGTGGGCTGGTCTGCGAGATGACGTTTTCGGCCGCATGCCGGCGCCCGAGGCGGCAGACCTCGAAGGGGCCGAGTTCCGACAGCGGCCGGTTGGGAATGTTCACGTTCAGGAGGAAGGGCACGGACTGCGCATGCAGCTGCTGCGCGATGACGTGCTGCACCAGCTCGCGCGCCTTCTGCGCCGCGGCGTCCAGGTGCGCCCAGCCTTTTTCCACCTGCGAGAAGGCGATGGCGGGGATGCCGAACAGGTAGCCCTCCATCGCGGCGCCCACGGTGCCGGAGTAGATGGTGTCGTCGCCCATGTTGGCGCCGTTGTTGATGCCGCTGACCAGCAGGTCGGGCCGGTACCCGAGCAGCCCGGTGAGCGCGATGTGCATGCAGTCGGCCGGCGTGCCGTTGACGTAGCGAAAGCCGCGCGCGCCGTCGTGAACGTAGAGCGGCTGGTTCAGGGTCAGCGCATTCGACTTGGCGCTGTTGTTGTGTTCCGGCGCGATGACCTCGACCTCACCCAAGTCCTTCAGCGCCTCGTACAGGGCCAGGATGCCCGGCGCCTGGTAGCCGTCGTCGTTTGAAATGAGGATTTTCATAGGCAAGCAGATGCAAACGATTCTAGGTGCCAGCCGCCCGGTCGCCGCAGGGACATGGCGCGCACGCATCACCTGCCTATGATTTGCGCGCAATCTTCAACGGAGCGTCCCATGCATGCCTGGCTTTGCGAGAACCCCGTCGGTGTCGAGGCACTGAGCTGGAAGGAGCTGCCCACGCCGCAGCCCGGCCCGGGCCAGGTGCGCGTGAAGATCGAGGCAGCCAGCCTCAACTTTCCCGACCTGCTGATCGTCCAGAACAAGTACCAGATCAAGCCCGCCCTGCCCTTCGTCCCCGGCTCGGAGTTCGCCGGCGTGGTGGAGGCCGTGGGCGAAGGCGTGACGCAGCTGAAGGTGGGCCAGCCCGTGGCCTGCCTGCACGGCACCGGCGGCTTCGCGACGCACACCGTGGTGCCCGCGGCCCTGTGCCTGCCGCTGCCTGCGCAGTGCGACCTGCGCGAGGCCGCCGGGTTCATCATGACCTACGCCACCTCGCACCACGCCCTGCTCGATCGCGGGCAACTCAAGGCCGGCGAGACCGTGCTGGTGCTCGGTGCGGCCGGCGGCGTGGGGACCGCCGCGATCCAGATCGCCAAGGCGGCCGGTGCCCGCGTCATCGCCGCCGCCTCCTCGCAGGACAAGTGCGAGCTGTGCCTGCGCATCGGCGCCGACGCCGCCATCGACTACAGCCGTGAAGGCCTGCCCCAGGCCTTCCGCGATGCCGTCAAGCGCGAAACGGGCGGCAAGGGCCCGGATGTCATCTACGACCCCGTGGGCGGCGACTTCGCCGAGCCGGCCTTCCGTTCCATCGCCTGGCGCGGGCGCTATCTGGTGGTCGGCTTCGCCTCCGGGCCCATCCCGTCGCTGCCCCTAAACCTCGCGCTGCTCAAGGGCGCGGCCATCGTGGGCGTGTTCTGGGGCGACTTCGCCAAGCGCGAAGCCAAGGCCAACGCCGCCATGCTCGGCGAGCTGACCCGCTGGTGGACCGAGGGCAAGATCCGCCCCGTGATCGACCGCGCGCTGCCGATGAAGGAACTGCCCCAGGCCTACGCGCTCATGGGCTCGCGCGGCGTCAAGGGCAAGCTGGTGCTGGTGAACTGAAGCCCGGGACCCACGCCGCTTCGCGGGCTATAATCGCCGACTCGACGGTGGCTGTAGCTCAGTTGGTAGAGTCCCAGATTGTGATTCTGGTCGTCGTGGGTTCGAGTCCCATCAGCCACCCCAGGCACACCCGATAAAAAGCCCCGCTGCATTCCTGCAGCGGGGCTTTTTTCTTGCGCGTGCCTCAGTGCAGATGCCGCGGCCGGCGTCCCCCACCATGGCTGCCACCCGAGCCGCCGCCGCTGCCCCGCGGTGGCTTGCCGATTTCCAGCGAGCTCACCAGCGCGTCGAAGCGGGCGCTGAAGAGGCGGTCGATCTCGGCGACCACGCCGCCGAGTTCGCTGGCGTCGAAGTGCCGCTCCATGAGGTGCACCACGTCTTCGACCAGGAGGTCGCGCTGCACCTGCATGATGGCCGCGGGCGTGGGGCCGACGAAGAGCATGACGAAGTCGTCGCGCGACTCGGCTTCGGGGGGTTCCTCTTCCTCGTCGAACTCGGTGTCGTAGAAGGTGACCTCGATGGCCGCGCCCTGCTCGGCCAGCTCGTTGAGGCTCATGCACATTTCGTCCAGCGCCTGGCGGAAGTCCTCGTCGCCCTGCACCGTCCAGCACAGGGTCAGCAGGTGTTCGTTGGCGTCGAAGCGGATGCCCGGCTCTTCCTCGTAGGCGCTCTCGGCGGCGTCGGCCAGGGACTTGGCGCCGGTGTACTTCCACAAGGGCTTGAGCGCATCCTGCAGCTGGGCGAAGGTGACATCCGCGCGCAGCGGTACGTCGCCGTGCACGTGGATTTCGAAGGGGGGGTCGTATTGGGACATGTTGCTCGTGCGCCTGGGGCGGATGGTGCCCCGAACCGGAGTCGAACCGGTACGCCCGGTCAGAGGCCGCGGATTTTAAGTCCGCTGTGTCTACCTATTTCACCATCGGGGCCGATGGGGCACTGTAAGTCATAACCGGTGGGGGGCCGCGGCGGTTGACGAGCCTGCACTCAACTGGCCGGCGGGAGGGGCTCCAGCATCCAGCGCCCGCCGCGGCGCGCGAGTGCCGTGGTGCGCAGGGCCTGCAGAAGCTCGGGGTGCGCCTCGATCACACGGTCGATGCCTTCATGCTGCGCCTCGCCAGGGACACAGGTGAGGTACTCCTTCAAGTGGCAGTGAAGGTCGGGGCCATCCGGCGCGAGGCGCTGCAGGCTTTCCGCGGCCTGGATCAGCGCGACGCGCAGGCGAGCGGCGTGGCTGTGGCGTTCGGCAGCTCCGATGAGCGCGGCCAGTCTGTCGTCGGCCGCTGCGAACGGCCCCCGCGCCACGGACTCGAAGCTTTTCGTGAAGGCGAGCCAGTCGGCACGGGAGAGCCGTGCAAGGCGCGTGGGTGCGTCCTTCGGCATGTCGCCGGCGGCAGGGCGGTCCTGTGCGGCCGTTGCAGGCTCGTTTTCATCCTGCCCGGGGCCTGGCTCGGCCGTGACCTGATGTGCCCGATGGCCGGGACCATGGCTCACCTCGGAGGCAGTCTCGGTGGGCTGGCGCTGCGCCGCGGCACGGGAAGCACGGGTCGCCGGCGGCTCATGCGCCTGCACCCGCTTCGGTGAAACCGCTGCCGCCACGGGCACGGGCCCTGGCGCGGCATGCAGGCGAACCGCCAGGGGCCTGACGAGGCGGGCAGCGGCACTGGCCTGCGCCGCCCCATGTTCGATAGGCCGCCAGGCCAGCCACCCGGCGATCGCCAGGTGAAGCGCAACGGAGAGGGCGGCCGCAATACCCAGCGCACCGGGCGATCCGCAACGCCAGCACACACCCGCCTCCTGCCTAGCGCTTGAGCTGCAGGCCGAGCAGTTCGCCTCCAACCGCGGGGTCTTCCTTGTCTCGCTTGAACGCGGCGCGGGCAGGGTCGCCGGCATACATCTCGCTGTCCGGATTGGTGGGGTCCTCGGCATCGGTGAACAGCTCCGGCAAGGCAGGCAAGCCGCTGGTGACCGCATGTTCTACATCTGGCGCAGACACGATGCGCAGCTGCAGCTTCTGGAAAACGCGGCGGACCCACTTTGTCTGGCCATTGACCGTGACCCGGTTCACGGCACCGTCCTCGGGAATTTCGAAGGCAGGCGTCTGAGACACCAAGCCGGCGGTGCAGGCGACGCGCTCCAGGTTCTCGTCGGTACACGCCAGCGGAATGCCGCCCAGTCCGCCCAGTTCGTCGACGAACAGGTCGAGGACGTTGCCAGCCTGGCTGCCGTAGCGCTCAGGGGAGTCCGGCACCTGCCACAACGCCCGGGGCCGCCGTTCCAAGGTCTTGTAGCTGCCGTCCGCGGCGACCAGGAACGCGGGCCGCAAGTCGCCGCGAAGCATCAGCCAGCGGAAGGACTCGGAGGCCAGCATTGCCAAGCTGTCGGGCGCACAGGCCGCACCGGTTTCCACGAGGCACTTGGCCTGCGCCTCGTCAAAGATCGCGGCGGGGATCAGCGGGCCCGTCAATAGGCCCGCATCGGCCGGCAGGTCGGTGCCTTCGGTGCTCACGACCATGCCTGTCTGGTCCCGGAGCACCATCTGGAGCGGATCCCAGGTGTAGGAGACCACCACGTCCGCCGCCACCTGGTCGATCGTTTCCGGAACGTAGCTCCGCGCGGCCTCCGTGGCCGTGGCGATTCGGGCCGCCGTGGGGCAGTCGCGCGCGCATCGGAGGGTCATCGCCGGCGAGTTCGGCTCGACGAACGTTCGGGCCAGCCACTGCATGCGGGGCGCAACGTCGATGGAGGCACCCGGAACGATGTTGAACCTCAGGGTCTCCGTGCCAAGGTCGGCGGGCTTGACGAAGGCGAAATCCTTCGCGCCGCGGTTGACCAAGTCAGCGTGGGATACGGACTCCGGCGTGATCGCGTCGCTGACGCAGCCGTCGTAGCAGGAGAAGACGCCGATGACTTCGAAACGCTGCTGGCTGGCGTTCCAGCGCATCTCGACCGGCTCTGGCAATGACGCGCCCGCGCGCTGGAAGGTGGCGCGGAAGGGCCGCATGGCCAAGTCGTCGAACGACACGGACTCGACCGCGCTGCGCAACAGGGACCCCGCTGGGCGATACACCTTGTATGCGCCGGCCCCGGAGAGTGGCGAGAACACACTCCCTTCGAGACCTGAGCCCACGACCTGGCGGTAAGTGGCGTAGGCGAATCCACCCTTGGCGCTGCGCAGGATCAGCCGTGCGGCTTCGGATTCGTACACGGCTCCGGTGACATCGTCGTAGAGGCGGTAGCGTGTGTCGACCGGCAACGCGCCCGACGGGTCCGTGTCGAAGCACCTGGCTTCGGGCGGGTCCCTGTCCAGCGAAACGCAGTACGTTGAGCCGTTCTGCGCCAAGCCGCCCTGCAACACTCCAGCGCCCTCCCGCATCTCGAATGCCCCCTTGCGCCAGCGACCATCGGTCCTGCTGCTCAAGGCGATGGCGAGGCGCAGACTTCTCACCATCGGGCCCCCCGCTTCCACCGACATCGTCAGGCTCGTCCCCGTGGCTTCGATCCTCCCTCGTTGCAACATGGCCATGTTGTCGTAGACCGTGTAGCGCAAGGTCCACTCGCCAAAGTCATTCGCAACCGGCTCGCGCGCGGCGGACAAGTGGAAGGCGATGGCGACGCTGTCGCTGACATCCGGCGCGATGTGGCCCTTGCTGATCTGCGGCTCGCCTTCATTGCGACTGCTGGTGGCGCTCACCCGGATGAGCTTTTGCTGTGCGCCGTCCAGCTGGCACTTGGCGCCATCCACCAGTGCAAGGTAGGGATCGAAGCGATAGCGGTTCACGATGGACGGCGGGATCGCCTGGGACAGGATGCACAGGGCCATGTTGGTCTGTGCAGCCATGGCGCGGAAGACATCGTCCTCCACGTACTGGACGGCGACATCGGTCACATAGCTGCCAGAGACCGGAGCGGCCCATGAGACCACAGGGGCCAGCAGGAAGGCGGCTGCGATGGATCGTCTGTTCATGACGGCCTCACCTCAGCTCGACCAGGTCGACCCTTGCCGGGATGGGCACGCCCTTGACTGTTGCCGCAGGCGTCTGGGGCCCCGTGATGACCTCGCCGCCGCCATCCCCACAGCCGCCGGCCAGCGCCAGCACCGCACCCGCGGCGACCAGCCGAAGCAAGTCCAAGGCATTCATCCAGATCTCCTGTTGAGCAGAATGGCCGCCAATCTACAGCTCAACCATAGTTCACACAAGGGTTCCTGATGAATTCCTTTCGCCGCACTTGGGCAGCACCTCGTCGGCACGGCTGCAGGCAAGGGCATGGCCGCAAAAGGCGGTCAGATGGGGGAGAGGCGAGAACGCGCGCTCGAACAGGCAAAAAAAAGGAAGCCGAAGCTTCCTTTGTCAAAACCTGGAGCGGGAGAAGAGTCTCGAACTCTCGACCTCAACCTTGGCAAGGTTGCGCTCTACCAACTGAGCTACTCCCGCATGAAGGACCCGCGCCTTGCACGCGAGCCCACCGTCACCTCTGGAGGCGCGGCCCGGAGTCGAACCGGGCTGGACGGATTTGCAATCCGGTGCATAACCGCTTTGCTACCGCGCCTTGATCCGACGCCTCGAAAAAAAGGAAAGCGAAGCGCTTCCCTGAGTTCGAATCTGGAGCGGGAGAAGAGTCTCGAACTCTCGACCTCAACCTTGGCAAGGTTGCGCTCTACCAACTGAGCTACTCCCGCGTGAGCCTCGCATTCTACAGCGAAAAAACGCGGCTTCCGGAAGAGCGGGCCAGATTTATTCCGGCCCGCCTGGACCGGCCCTCAATGCTTGATCGAGCCGGACTCGCGTGCCGGCGCAGCCGCCGGCGGCAAGGCCTCGGCGGGCACGGTTTCGTCTTCCGGCAAGGGCGTGGGCTGCCGCTCCAGGGCGACCTCGAGCACCTTGTCGATCCACTTGACCGGCACGATCTCCAGGCCGTTCTTCACGTTCTCCGGGATCTCCTGCAGGTCCTTGGTGTTCTCCTCGGGGATCAGCACCGTCTTGATGCCGCCGCGCAGGGCCGCCAGCAGCTTCTCCTTCAGGCCGCCAATGGCGGTGACCTCGCCGCGCAGGGTGATCTCGCCGGTCATGGCGACGTCCGCGCGCACCGGAATGCCGGTGATGGCCGAGACGATGGCCGTGGTCATGGCGATGCCGGCGCTGGGACCGTCCTTGGGCGTGGCGCCGTCGGGCACGTGGATGTGGATGTCCTTCTTGTCGAAGACCTCGTCCTTGATGCCCAGGCGCCGCGAGCGGCTGCGCACCACGGTGCGGGCGGCGTCCACGGACTCCTTCATCACGTCGCCCAGCGAGCCGGTGCGCAGGAAGTTGCCCTTGCCCGGCGTGAGCGCCGCCTCGATGGTGAGCAGGTCGCCGCCCACTTCGGTCCAGGCCAGGCCGACCACCTGCCCCACCTGGTTCTCCTGCTCGGCGCGGCCGTAGTTGTGCTTGCGCACGCCCAGGTACTCGTTGAGGTTCTCGCTGTCCACGACCACCTTGGGCTGGAGCTTCTTGAGCTGCAGGCCCTTGACCACCTTGCGGCAGATCTTGGACAGCTCGCGCTCCAGCGAACGCACGCCGGCTTCGCGTGTGTAGTAGCGCACGATGTCGCGCACGGCGGACTCGGTGACTTCGAGTTCCTCGGCCTTCACGCCGTTGTTCGTCATCTGCTTGGGCAGCAGGTACTTGATGGCGATGTTGGTCTTCTCGTCCTCGGTGTAGCCGGACAGGCGGATGACCTCCATGCGGTCCAGCAGCGCCGGCGGGATGTTCATGGAGTTGGAGGTGGCCACGAACATCACGTCGGACAGGTCGAAGTCGACCTCGACATAGTGGTCGCTGAAGGTGTGGTTCTGCTCGGGGTCCAGCACCTCCAGCAGCGCGCTGGAGGGGTCGCCGCGGAAGTCCGTCCCCAGCTTGTCGATCTCGTCGAGCAGGAAAAGCGGATTGCGCGTGCCCACCTTGCTCAGGCTCTGCAGCACCTTGCCCGGCAGCGCGCCGATGTAGGTGCGGCGGTGGCCGCGGATCTCCGCTTCGTCACGCATGCCGCCCAGGGCCATGCGCACGTACTTGCGGCCCGTGGCCTTGGCCACCGACTGCCCCAGCGAGGTCTTGCCGACGCCGGGCGGGCCGACCAGGCACAGGATGGGCGCCTTGACCTTGTCCACCCGCTGCTGCACCGCGAGGTACTCGAGGATGCGGTCCTTCACCTTCTCCAGGCCGTAGTGGTCCTCGTTGAGCACGTCCTCGGCATGCGTCAGGTCGTGCTTGATCTTGGTGCGCTTGCTCCAGGGCAGGCCAGTGAGCACGTCGATGTAGTTGCGCACCACGGTGGCCTCGGCCGACATGGGCGACATGAGCTTGAGCTTCTTGAGCTCGCCCTCGGCCTTCTTGCGGGCGTCGGGTGGCATCTTGGCCGCCTTGATCTTCTTCTCGATCTCCTCGATGTCGGCGCCCTCTTCGCCCTCGCCCAGTTCCTTCTGGATGGCCTTGACCTGCTCGTTGAGGTAGAAGTCGCGCTGGTTCTTCTCCATCTGGCGCTTGACGCGCCCGCGGATCTTCTTGTCGACGTTCAGGATGTCGACCTCGCGCTCGATCTGCTCGAAGAGGTTCTCCAGCCGTCCGCGCACGTCGGCCAGGTCGAGCACGACCTGCTTGTTGTCCAGCTTGAGCGGCAGGTGCGCGGCGATGGTGTCGGCCAGGCGGCCGGGGTCGTCGATGCTGGAGATGGAGGTGAGGATCTCCGGCGGGATCTTCTTGTTCAGCTTGACGTACTGGTCGAACTGCTGCATCACGGCCCGGCGCAGGGCCTCGACCTCGCTGGACTTGGCGACTTCCTCCTCGGAGGGCGCCACGGGCGTGACCAGGGCCGTGAACTGCTGCTCGCCTTCGGTGATGCGGTTGACGGTGGCGCGCTGCTGGCCCTCCACCAGCACCTTCACCGTGCCGTCGGGCAGCTTGAGCATCTGCAGGATGGTGGAGACGCAGCCGACCTCGAACATGTCGCCGGCCGAGGGCTCGTCCTTGGCGGCGGCTTTCTGGGCCACCAGCATGATGCGGCGCTCGGCCTCCATGGCCGACTCCAGCGCCTTGATGCTCTTGGGCCGTCCCACGAACAGCGGGATCACCATGTGGGGGAAGACGACCACGTCGCGCAGCGGCAGCAGCGGCAGCTCGATCGGAGTCGCGGGAAGGGGAACGTGTCCGGACATGGATATCCTTTCTCTGCCCATCCAGTGTGGAGGGCTTTCCGTCGAATTCAACCCTGGAAAAGCCCAGGATTCAGACGCCGCGAATCGCGTTCGCGGGGGAGTCTCTTACGCCTTCTTGGCGGCTTCGCGGTACACGAGCAGCGGAGGCTTGTTCTCTTCGATGGTCGACTCGTCCACCACCACCTTGTCCACGTTGTTGGCGTTGGGCAGCTCGAACATGGTGTCGATCAGCGACTGCTCCAGGATGGATCGCAGGCCGCGCGCGCCGGTCTTGCGCGCCAGCGCCTTGCGCGCGATCGCCCGCAGCGCGTTGGGCCGGATCTCCAGGTCCACGCCTTCCATGGACAGCAGCTTGCCGTACTGCTTGACCAGCGCGTTCTTGGGCTCGGTGAGGATCTGCACCAGCGCGTCCTCGGTCAGTTCGGCCAGCGTGGCGACCACGGGCATGCGGCCGACCAGCTCGGGGATGAGGCCGAACTTGATCAGGTCCTCGGGCTCAACTTCGCGGAAGACGTCCGTGAGGCTGCGCTGCTTCTTGCTCTTGACGGCCGCGCCGAAGCCGATGCCTGAGGCTTCCGTGCGCTGCTCGATCACCTTCTCCAGGCCGGCGAAGGCGCCGCCGCAGATGAACAGGATGTTGGTCGTGTCGATCTGCAGGAAGTCCTGGTTGGGGTGCTTGCGTCCGCCCTGCGGCGGCACGCTGGCCATGGTGCCTTCGATCAGCTTCAGGAGCGCCTGCTGGACGCCCTCGCCCGAGACGTCGCGGGTGATGGACGGGTTGTCCGACTTGCGCGAGATCTTGTCGATCTCGTCGATGTAGACGATGCCGCGCTGGGCGCGCTCGACCTCGTAGTTGCAGCTTTGCAGCAGCTTCTGGATGATGTTTTCCACGTCTTCGCCGACGTAGCCCGCCTCGGTGAGCGTGGTGGCGTCGGCCATGACGAAGGGCACGTCGAGCATGCGCGCCAGCGTCTGGGCGAGCAGGGTCTTGCCCGAGCCGGTCGGGCCGATCAGGAGGATGTTGCTCTTGGTGAGCTCGACATCGTCCTTCTTGGCCTTGTCCTTGTGGCGCAGGCGCTTGTAGTGGTTGTAGACCGCAACCGACAGGGCGCGCTTGGCGGCCTCCTGGCCGATGACGTAATTGTCGAGATTGAGCTTGATCTCCGAGGGCGTGGGCAGGTCGCCACGGGCCTCGCGGTTTTCGTCCGCGGCCGGTAGTTCGTCACGGATGATCTCGTTGCACAGGTCGATGCACTCGTCGCAGATGAAGACCGACGGCCCTGCGATCAGTTTCTTGACCTCGTGCTGGCTCTTCCCGCAAAACGAGCAGTAAAGCGTTTTCTCGCTGGACGAGCCCTTCTTTTCGGCCATGGAAGCGTGCCTCTCAACGTGGAGTTCAATGATAACCAAATGAACAACGGCGCCTTCCCGGAATGGAACGCGCCGTTGCGACTTTGCGAGCCGACGACTTGACGGGCCGAGCCGAATGCTTCAGGGGCGCTTGGCGATCACCTGATCGACCAGGCCGTAGTCCTTGGCCTCGTCGGCGGACAGGAAGTAGTCGCGCTCGGTGTCGCGCTCGACCTTGTCCAGCGGCTGGCCGGTGCGCTCGGCCAGGATCCTGTTCAGCTGCGTGCGCGTCTTGAGGATGTCGCGCGCGTGGATCTCGATGTCCGTGGCCTGGCCCTGCATGCCGCCCAGCGGCTGGTGGATCATGACCTTGGAGTTGGGCAGCGCGAAGCGCTTGCCCTTCGCGCCGGCGGCCAGCAGGAAGGCGCCCATGCTGGCGGCCATGCCGGTGCACAGGGTGGACACGTCCGGCTTGATGAAGTTCATCGTGTCGAAGATGGCCATGCCGGCCGAGACGCTGCCGCCGGGCGAGTTGATGTAGAACGAAATGTCCTTGTCGGGGTTCTCGCTCTCCAGGAACAGCAGCTGCGCGACGACCAGGTTGGCGGTCTGGTCGTTGACCGGGCCCACCAGGAACACGACCCGCTCGCGCAGCAGCCGGGAATAGATGTCGTAGGACCGCTCGCCGCGGCCGGACTGCTCGATCACGATCGGCACCATGCCGAGTGCCTGGGTATCAAGGGAACTCATGGGTCTCGTTTTCCTGAATGCGTGCGGTGCTTGACTGTAGCCAAAAAGGAATTGGGGCCTGTGCGCCGGAATGAAAGAGCGCACAAGCCCCGCGGTCGGCGGGCGCCGCGTGCGGCGCCCCTGCAGTATCAGGCAGCTGCCTGCTGGCCCATGAGCTCGTCGAAGGAAACGGTCTTGTCCGTGACCTTGGCCTTGGACAGCACGAATTCCGTCACGTTGTTCTCGATCACGACGGCTTCCACTTCGGCCAGGCGCTGGTTGTCGCCGTAGTACCACCGCACCACGTCGGCCGGCTTCTCGTAGCTGGAGGCCAGCTCCTCGATGTGGGCCTTGACCTGCTCCGGCTTGGCCTGCAGCTCGTTGGCGCGAACCAGCTCGGCCACCACCAGGCCCAGGCGCACGCGGCGCTCGGCCTGGGCCTGGAACAGTTCGGCCGGGATCGGCGCCTTGTCGGCGTCCTTCAGGCCGCGCTGCTTGAGGTCGGCACGGGCAGACTCCAGCAGGCGGTCGATCTCGGCCTGCACGGTGGCCTTGGGGAGCTCGAGTTCGGCCTTGCCGACCAGCGCGTCCATCACGGCCTGCTTGTTGCGCGCCTGCAGGCGGAATTTCACTTCGCGCTCGAGGTTCTTGCGGATGTCGGCGCGCAGCGACTCGACGCTGCCGTCCTCGATGCCCAGCGACTTGATCAGCTGCTCGTTTAGCTCGGGCAGGTGAGCGGCCTCGATCTTCTTGACGGTGACCATGAAGTCGGCCTGCTTGCCGGCCACGTCCTTGCCGTGGTAGTCGGCCGGGAAGTCGAGCGGGAAGGTCTTGCTCTCGCCGGACTTCATGCCACGCACGGCGTTCTCGAACTCCTTGAGCATCTGGCCTTCGCCGACCAGGAACTGGAAGTCCTCGGCCTTGCCGCCCTGGAAGGGCTCGCCGTCGATCTTGCCCTCGAAGTCGATGGTGACGCGGTCGCCGTCCTGGGCCGCATCGCCCTGGGCGCGCTGGGCGAAGCTGCGGCGCTGCTTGCGCAGGATGTCGATGGTGCGGTCGATGGCCGAATCGTCCACCTCGGCCTGCACGCGCTCCACTTCGGCGCTGGACAGGTCGCCGATCTGCACTTCGGGGAAGACCTCGAAGACGGCATCGAAGCTCAGCTCGCCTTCGGGCGCGCCTTCCTTCTCGGTGATGCGCGGCTGGCCGGCCACCCGCAGCTTGGCCTCGTTGGCCGCCTGGGCGAAGGCCTGGCCGACCTTGTCGTTCATGACCTCGTAGTGCACCGAATAGCCATAGCGCTGGGCCACCACCGACATCGGCACCTTGCCCGGGCGGAAGCCGTCCATCTTGACGGTGCGCGCCAGGCGCTTGAGGCGGGCGTCGACCTCGGACTGGATCACGCCGACCGGCAAGGTCAGGGTCATCTTGCGTTCAAGCTTCTCGAGGTTTTCAACGGTCACGGCCATGATGCGTCTCTCTTGGAAAAGGGGAAAGTGAAGTGTTCGGTCTTCGTTCGGTGTTCTGGTGCGCGGGGGGGGACTCGAACCCCCACACCATTGCTGGCGTCAGGACCTAAACCTGGTGCGTCTACCAATTTCGCCACCCGCGCTCGTTCGCGGAACAAACAAAAACGGGCTGCCAGGATTCGCGCGCTGGCCGCCCGTCGTCGCATTCCGGACAACCCGGGATTCTAAGCCCCCACCGGAACCCCCGATCCCAGCGGCTGCGCCGGCTCGCGCCGGATGCGGAACCAGGCCGCGTACATGGCCGGCAGCGCCAGCAGCGTGAGCGCCGTGGCCACGATGAGCCCGCCCATGATGGCCACGGCCATGGGCCCCCAGAACACCGAGCGCGACAGCGGGATCATGGCCAGCACGGCGGCGGCCGCCGTGAGCACGATGGGCCGCAGCCGCCGCACCGCCGACTCGACGATGGCGTCCCAGGCCGGAACGCCCCGTGCGCGGTCCTGCTCGATCTGGTCGATGAGGATCACCGAGTTGCGCTGGATCATCCCCATCAGGGCGATCACGCCCAACAGCGCGACGAAACCGAAGGGCCGGTTCAGCACGAGCAGCGCCGCCGCCACGCCCGCGATGCCGAGCGGCCCGGTGAGGAAGACCAGCATGGAGCGGCTGAAGCTGTGCAGCTGCAGCATCAGCAGCGTGAAGGTGATGAACAGCATGAGCGGCACGCCGACGGCGATGGAGGACGAGCCCTTGGAGCTCTCCTCCACGGCGCCGGCCACGTGCAGCCGGTAGCCGGTCGGCCAGCGCGACTCGATCTCGCGCAGGCGCGGCAGCAGCGCGTTGGTGACGGTGGCCGGCTGCAGGCCTTCCTGCACGTCGCTCTGGACGGTGATCGCGTAGTCGCGGCCCTCCCGCCACATCACGCCGGGTTCCCAGGCGGGCACGGGCCGGGCGATCTGCGTGAGCGGGATGGCCTTGCCCGAGGCGGTGGGAAGGTAGGCCGCGGCGAGGTCGCTGATGGCGTCGCGCTCGTCCCTGGGCTGGCGCAGCACGATGTCGATCAGCTTGTCGTGCTCGCGGAACTGGCCGATGGTGGAACCCGTCATCACCGTGCGCGAGGCTTCGGCGATGGACTGGCTGGTGACGCCCAGGGCGCGGGCCTTGGCCTGGTCCACCTCCAGCCGCAGCACCTTCACGGACTCGTTCCAGTTGTCGTTCACGCCGCGCGTGCTCGGCTCGGCGCGCATCACGGCCTTGACCTCGTCGGCCAGGGTGCGCAGGCGCTGCGGGTCGGTGCCGATCACGCGGAACTGCACCGGGTAGGCCACCGGCGGGCCGTTGGGCAGCAGTTTGACGCGCGCCCGCACCTCCGGGAACTCGCGCGCCAGCAGCACGGGCAGCTCCATCCGCAGCCGCTCGCGCGTGGCCAGGTCCTGCGGCAGCACGAGCAGTTGCGAGGCGTTGGACTGCGGAAAGATCTGCTCCATGGGCAGGTAGAAGCGCGGCAGGCCCGAGCCCACCCAGGTGGTGACCGTGCGCACGCCCTCGGCATGCATCAGGCGCTGCTCCACGCGCTGCAGCACCGCCTCGTTGGCCGCGAAGGAGGTGCCTTCGGGAAACCAGGTCTCCACCAGGATTTCCGGGCGGCTGGAGTCCGGGAAGAACTGCTGCTGCACCCGGCCCATGCCCGCGATGCCGAGCGCGAAGGTGGCCAGCGTGGCGCCGATCGTGATCCAGCGGTGCTCCACGCACCAGTCCACGGTGCGGCGGAAACCCCGGTAGAAAGGCGTGTCGAAGTGCTCGTGATGGTCGGCGTTGCCCGCGGCCACGGGCCGCTCCTTGAGCAGCAGCGTGCCCAGGTAGGGGACGAAATAGACCGAGACGATCCAGCTCAGGACCAGCGCCGCCACCGTGACGCCGAAGATGGCGAAGGTGTATTCGCCCACCGTGGAGCGCGCCATGCCGATGGGAAGAAAGCCCGTGGCCGTGATCAGCGTGCCCGTGAGCATGGGCATGGCCGTGATCTCGTAGGCGAAGCTGGCGGCGCGCACCTTGTCCCAGCCCTCCTCCATCTTGCGCACCATCATCTCCACCGCGATGATGGCGTCGTCCACCAGCAGGCCCAGGGCGATGATGAGCGAGCCCAGCGAGATCTTGTGCAGGCCGATGCCCGCGTAGAACATCACCAGGAAGGTGAGCGCCAGCACCATGGGGATGGTGATGGCCACCACCAGGCCGGGACGCACGTCCACGTAATAGCGCCGCCACAGCGGCAGGCCCGGCTCCTGGCGCTTGTGCAGCCCCAGGGCGATGAAGCTCACCGCCAGCACGATGACGATGGCCTCCACCAGCACCTTCACGAACTCGTTGACCGAGCTGGCCACCGACCGCGGCTGGTCCTGCACCTGCACCAGGCGCACGCCGGCCGGCAGCGTGGTGTCGATCCGGTCCGCCGACTCGCGCAGGGCCTGCCCCAGGCGGATGATGTCGCCGCCCTTGGCCATGGACACGCCCAGCGCGATCACCTCGCGGCCCTGGTGGCGCACCTTGACCTGCGGCGGATCCTGGTAGCCGCGCTCGATGCGGGCGATGTCGCCCAGGCGGATCTGCGCGCCCGAGGCCCCGCGGATCGGCATGGCCTCGAGCTGCTCGACGGCCTGGAACTGCCCGGCCACCCGCACCTGCACCACGTCCGAGGGCGTCTGCACCGTGCCGGCCGAGGCCACCGCGTTCTGCTGCGACAGCTGCGCCAGCACCTGGTTCATGTCCAGCCCGAGCTGGGCGAGGCGCTTGTGCGAGATCTCGACGAAGACCTTTTCGTCCTGCACCCCGAAGAGTTCGACCTTGGAGACGTCGGCCACCCGCAGCAGCTGCTGGCGCACCTGGTCGGCCAGCACCTTCAGCTCGGCCCAGCTGTAGCCGCCATCGGCCTCCAGCGCATAGATGACGCCGTACACGTCGCCGAACTCGTCGTTGAAAAAGGGCCCCTGCACGCCGGCCGGGAGGCTCCCCCGCAGGTCGCCGATCTTCTTGCGCACCGTGTACCAGACGTTGGCCACCTCCGAGGGCCGGGACGAGTCGCGGATCTGGAAGATGATCTGCGCTTCGCCGGGCTTGGCGTAGCTGCGGATCACGTCGGAATACGGCACCTCCTGCAGCGCGCGCTCCAGGCGGTCGATCACCTGCTCGGAGACCTGCTGCGCGGTGGCGCCCGGCCAGTAGGCGCGCACGGCCATCACCCGGAAGGTGAAAGGCGGGTCCTCGTCCTGGCCGAGCTGGAAGTAGGCGGCGAAGCCCAGCACCAGCAGCACCACCATCAGGTAGCGCGTGAGGGCCGGGTGCTCGATGGCCCAGCGGGAGAGATTGAAGCCCGGGTCGGGCTGGCTGCCGCGTTCCATCACGTCACCGCGCCTGCCACAAGGTGACCTTCTGCCCCGGTGCGAGCGCGTGCACGCCGGCCGTCACCACCTGCATGCCCGGCTGCAGGCCGGAGGCGACCACCGCCTCGTTGCCGTCGATGCCGGCGATCTCGACCGGCTGCAGGCGCACGGTCATGGTGGCCGCATCCAGCAGCCACACGGCGCTGCCCTTGCCCTCCTGCCGCAGCGCGCTCGTGGGCAGCTTGATGACGGGCAGGCCCGTGGGGTCCATGCCATGCGGCTTGAGGTACACCGTCGCGCCCAGGGGCGGCGCGTCCCCCGCAATCGCCACCTTCACCTGGTAGGTGCGCGTCGCCGGATCGGCGCTGGCCGAGACCTCGCGCACCTGCCCGGCCAGCGTCTTGCCGTCGGACCACTGGCGCACCGACACCGGAAGGCCGGGACGCACCCGCGACAGCTGGTCCTCCGGGATGGCGAAGACGGCGTCGCGCGGCCCGTCCAGCGCCAGCCGCAGCACGGGCGCGCCGGCCGCCAGCACCTGGCCGGGCTCGGCGTCCACGGACGTCACCACGCCGGCGGCCGGTGCGGCCAGGGCGGCGTAGCGGGCCTGGTTGCCCTGCACCGACAGCTGCGCCTGCGCCTGGTCCAGCTGTGCCTGGGCCGCGCGCAGCGTCGCCTCGCGCCGCTCCAGTTCGGCGCCGCTGATGAAGTTCTGCTCGCGCAGCGACGCGTAGCGCCGCAGGTCCGCCGCGGCCAGGTCGCGCTGCGTGGTGGCGGCCTGCACCTGCGCCCGCGCGGCCTCGGAAGCGAGCTGGAAATCCTGCGCGTCCAGCCGGGCGAGCAACTGGCCGCCGCGCACCCGCTGGCCGGGTTCCACGGCGCGGTCCAGCATCTTTCCGCCCACGCGGAAGCCCAGGCGCGTTTCCACGCGCGGCCGCACCTCGGCGGAGAACTCGCGCGCGGACTGCCAGGGCGATGCCGCCACCGTCAGCACCTTCACCGATCGCACCGGCTCCGGCGGCGGGGGCGGCCGGCTGCAACCGGCCAGCGTGGCGACGAGGAGCAGCCACCCGGCCACAGGGGCGCAGGCACGGGCAGCACGGAGCGAAAAGGCAGGTGACGGGCGCATCACGGAGAAGTTCCGGTGAGGGCGGGCCGAAGCCCGCCGGCTGAATCGATCCGATCAGTTGTTGACTGACCGGTTAGTAATCTAGTGGGGCCGCTCGCAAGCTGTCAAGCGAGAATCGGCCCCGTCCATGAGCCCTCCCGCCAACACGCTGCGCGCCGCGCCCGTCGATCACTACGAGAATTTTCCGGTCGCCTCCTGGCTGTGCCCGCCGGCGCTGCGGCCGGCGGTCGCCGCGATCTATGCCTTCGCGCGCACGGCCGACGACCTCGCCGACGAGGGCCCCGGCACGGCCACGCAACGCTTGCACGACCTGGCGGCCTTCCGCGCCGAACTGCTGGCGTGCGGCGAGGGGCGGCCTGCGACCGGACGATGGCCGCAGGTCTTCGGCCCGCTCGCGCAGGCCATGGCACGCCACGGCCTGCCCCTTCCCCTGTTCCTGGACCTGCTGGACGCCTTCGAGCAGGACGTGGTCCGCACGCGTGATGCGCAAGGCTACGCCGACCGCGCCGAGCTGCTGGACTACTGCCGCCGCTCGGCCAACCCCGTCGGCCGCCTCATGCTGCGGCTCTACGACGTGGACGACGCCGAGTCGCTCGCCCGCAGCGACCGCATCTGCAGCGCCTTGCAGTTGATCAACTTCTGGCAGGACCTGAGCGTGGACATTCCGCGCGGGCGCTACTACCTGCCGGCCGACGACTGCCTGGCGCACGGCCTGGACCCCGCGCGTCCGCAGGACTGGGCGCGCCACCCGCAGGCGCTCGCGCTGGTGGCCTCGGAAGTTGCCTGGGCGCGTGGCCTGATGGTGGCCGGCGCGCCCCTGGTCCACCGCGTGCCCGGGCGCGCGGGTTGGGAGCTGCGCGGCGTGGTGCAAGGCGGCCTGCGCATCCTGGACAAGATCGAGGCCCAGGGCTTCGACACCTTCTCGCGCCGTCCGCGGCTGCGGCCCTGGGACGCCGCGCCCATCCTGTGGCGCATGGCGCGCATGGAACAATTCCGGGCATGACGCCCGAACACTACGTACAAGAAAAAGCCGCGGCATCGGGCAGCAGCTTCTACTACGCCTTCCTCTTCCTGCCCAAGCCGCGCCGCGCCGCCATCACCGCCTTCTACGCCTTCTGCCGCGAGGTGGACGACGTGGTGGACGAAGTGAGCGACCCCGGCGTCGCGGCCGCCAAGCTCGCCTGGTGGCGCCAGGAGGTGCACCAGGCCTTCGCCGGCTCGCCGCAGCATCCGGCGCTGCGCGCGCTCATGCCCTGGGTGGCGGAGTTCGGCTTGCAGGAGCGGCAGTTGCAGGCCGTCATCGACGGCTGCCAGGTCGACCTGGAGCAGACCCGCTTCCTGGACTTTCCCGCCCTGGAGCGCTATTGCCACCTGGTGGCCGGCGTGGTGGGCGAGGTGGCGGCGCGCATCTTCGGCCAGACGCAGCCGGCCACCACCGCCTACGCGCACAAGCTGGGCCTGGCCTTCCAGCTCACGAACATCATCCGCGACGTGGGCGAGGACGCCCTGCGCGGGCGCATCTACCTTCCGGTGTCCGAGCTGCAACGCTTCGAGGTCAAGGCGCACGAGATCACCAGCCGGACCTACTCCGATCGCTTCCAGGCGCTGATGCGATTCCAGGCCGAGCGGGCCCGGGCGCTCTACGAGGAAGCCTTCGCGCTGCTGCCGCCCGAAGACCGCCGCAGCCAGAAGCCCGGCCTCATGATGGCCAGCATCTACCGCACCCTGCTGCGCGAGATCGAGGCCGAGGACTTCCGCGTGCTGCACCAGCGCATCAGCCTCACGCCCCTGCGCAAGTTCTGGCTCGCGTGGAAGGTGCAGGCCCTGGGCCGGCTCTGATGGCGCGCATCGCGGTGGTCGGCGCGGGCTGGGCGGGACTGGCCGCCGCGGTCCATGCCGTGCGCGCCGGGCATGCGGTCGATGTGTTCGAGGCGGCCCGCGTGCCCGGCGGGCGCGCCCGTTCGCTGGAAGTGGCCTTGCCGGGTCGCGACCCCTGGACCCTGGACAACGGCCAGCACATCCTCATCGGCGCCTATACCGAGACCCTCTCATTGATGCAGGCGGTGGGCGTGGCTCCTGCCCGCGTGCTGCATGCGCAGCCGCTGCGCCTGCTCGATGCACACGGCCAGGGCCTGGCCCTGCCCGCCTGGCCCGCGCCGCTCGACGCCGCCTGGGGCATCGCGCGCGCGCGGGGCTGGGACTGGCGCGACAAGGCCAGCCTGCTCGCCGCGGCGCTGCGCTGGCGGCGCGCCGGCTTTCGCTGCGAGGCCGGCATGACCGTCGCGGCCTTGTGCACGGACTTGCGTGCCGCCGTCGTCCGCGACCTGATCGAGCCCCTGTGCGTGGCCGCCCTCAACACGCCTGCCCAGGATGCCTGCGGCCAGGTCTTCCTGCGCGTGCTGCGCGACGCGCTCTTCGGACGCGGCTGGGGAGGCTGGGGCGGGGCCTGGCTGCTGCTGCCGCGCGAGCCGCTGGGCCGGCTCTTCCCCGAGGCGGCCTGCGAACACCTGCGACGCGCCGGCGCGCGCGTGCACCTGGGGCAGCGTGTCAACGAGCTGTCTGCGACCTCCCCCGGCTGGCGCGTCGACGGCGAATCCTATGACGCCCTCATCCTGGCCTGCGCCAGCTGGGACGCCGTGCGCCTGCTGGAGGCGGCGCCGGTGTCCGCGCCGCAGTGGCTGGCCCGCGCCCGCGCCCTGCGGCACGAGGGCATCGCCACGGTCTATGCGAGCGGCGGGCCGCGCCTTGCGGAACCGATGCTCGCCCTGTCGGGCGGTCCGGCGCAGTTCGTCTTCGACCGGGCGCAGCTCGGCGGCCCGCCCGGGCTGCTGGCCTTCGTCGCCAGCGCGAGCCGCGGCACGCGCGAGGAACTCGAGGCGCAGGTACTGGCCCAGGCCCGCGCCGAGGGATGGGAGGGCCTGTCCGTGCTGCAGACCGTGGTGGAAAAGCGCGCCACCTTCGCCTGCACCCCGGGCCTGCAGCGTCCGGGCCAGGTCATCGCGCCGGGGCTGTGGGCCTGCGGTGACTACGTCGAAGGCCCCTACCCTGCCACGCTGGAAGGCGCGGTGCGCTCGGCGTGCGCGGTGGTGCAGGCCTTGCCGCCTTAGGCGCGCAGCAGCCCGCACAACTCCGACAGGCTGAAGCACTCCGCCTCGGGCACGCGGTCGTCGTGCGGCCAGAGCGTCTCGCCGCGGTTGATCCAGGCCGCCTGCATGCCCGCGCCCTGCGCACCCAGCACGTCCAGCAGCACGTCGTCGCCCACGTGCAGCACCTCCTCGGGCCGCACGCCCGCCGCATCGGCCGCGGCGTGGAAGATGCGCGCATCGGGCTTGGGGATGCCGAAGCTGCGCGCACTCACCGCCGCGCGAAAGTAGCGCGCCATGCCCACGCGCGCCAGGTCGGCGTTGCCATTGGACAGGCTCACCAGGGGAAAGCGGGCCGAGAGGAATTCGAGCGCGGGGTGCGCGTCTTCGAAGGGCGTGACCTTCTGGCGCTCGGCGAAGAACACCTCGAAGGCATGCTCGGCCAATAGCGCATCGTCGCCCGCACGCTCCAGCGCCAGGCGGATCGACTCGCGCCGCAGTGCCGACAGGTCGTGCTTCAGGTCGGGGCGATGCTCGTTCATGTGCCGGCGGATCTCGCGCAGCGCCTCGGCGCTCGCGAACAGGGTGGCGGTGGCGGGCGCGTTGATCACCAGCCATTCGTGCAGCACCTTCTCGGCCCGCTCGATGCACGGCCAGATCGGCCACAGCGTGTCGTCCAGGTCGATGGAAAGGGCCCGGATTCTCGTCAGGTCCAGCATGAAAGCGAGAATACCCCGATGCCCGCCTCCCCCCGCTTCCGCCCGGAGCCCGCCTTCTCGCACGGACGCGCCGCGCGCGTCGGCCTGCTCTGGTGCAACCTCGGCACGCCCGATGCACCCACCACGCCGGCCGTGCGCCGCTACCTGCGCGAATTCCTGAGCGACCCCCGCGTGGTGGAAATTCCGCGCGCGGCCTGGCTGCCCCTCCTGCACGGCGTGATCCTGCCGCTGCGGTCCTCGAAAAGCGCGGCCAAGTACGCCGGCATCTGGACACCCGAAGGCTCGCCGCTGATGGCCCACACCCTGCGCCAGGCGCAGGCCCTGGGCACCGAACTCACGGCGCGCGGGCACGAGGTGCTCGTGCACCCCGCCATGCGCTACGGCCAGCCCGCCATCGGCACGCAGCTCGATGCCCTCAAGGCCGCCGGCGCAACCCGCATCCTGGTGCTGCCGGCCTATCCCCAGTACTCCGGCACCACCACGGCCAGCGTGGTCGATGCCGTCTCGGCCTGGTCCGCAGGCGTTCGCACCCTGCCCGAGCTGCGCTTCGTCAACCGATACCACGACGACCCCGGCTACATCGACGCGCTGGCTTCGGGCATCGAGCGCCACTGGGAAGCCCATGGGCGCGGCGAGCACCTGCTCATGAGCTTCCACGGCGTGCCCGAACGCACGCTCAAGCTGGGCGACCCGTACCACTGCGAATGCCACAAGACCGCACGCCTGCTCGCTGAGCGCCTGGGGCTGGCGCCCGAGGCCTGGACGCTGAGCTTCCAGTCGCGCTTCGGCCGGGCCAAGTGGCTGGAGCCCTATACCGAGCCGACGCTGCAGGCCCTCGCCCGGCGTGGCGTCAAGCGCGTGGACGTCGCCTGCCCCGGCTTCGTGGCCGACTGCCTGGAGACGCTGGAGGAGATCGGGCTGGAGGGCAAGCAGGCCTTCCTCGCCGCCGGCGGGCAGCAGTACGGCCTGGTGCCCTGCCTCAACAGCGCGCCGGACTGGATCGGCGCCCTGGCCGACCTGGCCGAGCGCCACCTGCAGGGTTGGCCGACGCGCGCGGCGGCCGATGCACAGGCGCTGGCCGCGTCCCGAAACCGCGCGCTGGCGCTGGGCGCCGCGGACTGAGCCGCACGTCCCCCGCGCCCGGACGGGCGTCCACTTGATCTGCGTCAAGCACCACCAGAATTACGTTTAGTACAACGCGTTTCTCATACGTAAATGTGGAGACGCGCATGGGCCGCTACGCCTACCCCAAGTTCCCTTACACGCCGCCGGACGACCTGAGGGCCTCCCCGGGCCAGCGGCATCCCCTGGTCATCGTCGGCGCCGGCCCGGTCGGCCTGGCCGCGGCCATCGACGCGCGGCTGAAAGGCCTGCCGGTGCTGCTGCTGGATGAGGACGACTCCGTCTCCGTCGGCTCGCGCGCGGTCTGCTACGCCAAGCGGGCGCTGGAGATCCTGGACCGCCTGGGCGTGGGCGAGGGCGTGTGCGACAAGGGCGTGGGCTGGAACGTCGGGCGCACCTTCTTCGGCGAGCAGGAGGTCTACCGCTTCGACCTCGTGCCGGAGCCCGGCCACCAGCGCCCGGGAATGATCAACCTGCAGCAGTACCACCTGGAGGAGATGCTGGTGGCCCGCGCCCGCGAGCTGGGCGTGGACATGCGCTGGAAGTACAAGGTGGTGAGCGTGCAGCCCCAGGCCGACCACGTGCTGCTGCGCGCGGAAACGCCCGACGGCCTGCTGGAACTGCAGGCCGACTGGCTCATCGCCGCCGACGGTGCCCGCAGCCCGCTGCGCCGCATGCTGGGCCTGGACATCGAGGGCCGCATCTTCATGGACCGCTTCCTCATCGCGGACGTGGTCATGCAGGCCGACTATCCGGCCGAGCGCTGGCTGTGGTTCGACCCGCCCTTCCACCGCCACCAGACCGTGCTGCTGCACAAGCAGAGCGACAACATCTGGCGCATCGACTTCCAGCTCGGCTGGGACGCCGACCCCGAGGAAGAGAAGAAGCCCGAGAACGTGATCCCGCGCCTGCGCGCCATGCTGGGCGACGACCGCCCCTTCGAGCTGGAGTGGGTCAGCATCTACACCTTCCAGTGCCGGCGCATGAAGGACTTCCGCGCCGGCCGCGTGCTCTTCGTGGGTGACGCCGCGCACCAGGTCTCCCCCTTCGGCGCCCGGGGTGCCAACTCGGGCTTCCAGGACACCGACGACCTGATGTGGAAGCTGGCCCTGGTGATGAAGGGCCTCGCGCCCGAGAGCCTGCTGGACACCTACAGCCAGGACCGCAGCTACGCCGCCGACGAGAACATCGCCAACTCCACGCGATCCACGGACTTCATCACGCCCAAGACCCGCGTGAGCAAGACCTTCCGCAACGCGGTGCTGGACCTCGCGCGCGACCACGCCTTCGCCCGCACGCTGGTCAACTCCGGCCGGCTGTCGGTGCCCAGCTTCCTGGTGGACTCGCGACTGAACACGCCCGATGCCGAGGCCTTCGCCGGCGACATGGTCCCCGGCGCCCCGGCCGCCGACGCGCCCGTGCGCGAGAACGGGCGCGAGGGCTGGCTGCTGCCCGCGCTCGGCGATGGCTTCAAGCTCCTGGTGTTCGCGCCCTCCACCGCCGCCATCACGCCCGCGCAGCGCGACGCCTTCGCCGCGCTGGCGCAGGGGCCCGTTCCCATCGACACCGTCGTCGTCACGCCCGAGGGCGGCGAGGTCACCGGCCTGCGCGTGCTGGGCGACCCGCAGGGCCTGGCCATGCAACGCTTCGACGCAACACCGGGCGCGTTCTACCTGATGCGCCCCGACCAGCACGTGGCCGCGCGCTGGCGCCGCTTCGACACCGCCGCCGTGCGCGCCGCCCTCGCGCGCGCCATTTGCAACGCCTGAAGGAGACCCCATGCCGCTGAACACGCAACCCAACCTGTCCGAGCCCGGCAAGCGCTACTTCCGCGACTTCACGCCCGGCGACGACTTCTACGAAGCGCTGATCGACACCCACCGCGACCTGGACGACGAGCAGAGCGAGCGCCTGAACGCGCGCCTCATCCTGCTGCTGGCCAACCACATCGGCGACATCGGCGTGCTGCGCGAAGCCATGGCGCTCGCACGCAAGGACATCTGAACTTTCACGAGGACAAGACCATGCAGATCCGCAAGATCCACCACGTCGCCTACCGCTGCCGCGACGCCCGCGAAACCGTCGAGTGGTACGGCCGCCACCTGGGCATGAAGTTCGTGCTGGCCATCGCCGAGGACCGGGTGCCCTCCACGCACGAGCCCGACCCCTACATGCACGTCTTCCTGGACGCCGGCCAGGGCAATGTGCTGGCCTTCTTCGAGCTGCCCAAGGCGCCGCCCATGTCACGCGACGCGAACACGCCCGACTGGGTGCAGCACATCGCCTTCGAGGTGGGCAGTGTGGAAGAACTCGAAGCCACCCGCGCGCGTTTGGAGGCGGCCGGCATTGCGGTGGTGGGCATCACCGACCACGCCATCTTCAAATCCATCTACTTCTTCGACCCGAACGGGCACCGCGTGGAGCTGGCTGCGAACACCGCCACGCCGGAGATGATGCAGCGGCTGGACGAAGTGAAGTGGGAGATGCTGGACGAGTGGAGCCGCACGAAGCGCGCGCCCAAGCACGCGGCGTGGATGCACGAGCGGGAGTTCGAGGCCGCGGCAGAGTAGGCTTCCACGCGGCGGTCGGGCGAAGCTTGGTGGGCGAGCGCCCTTCGACAGGCTCAGGGCGAACGGAGATGGTGGCTCTCGGACGGGGCGCCCCGATCCGTTCGGGCTGAGCCCGTCGAAGCCGTCGCCTCCTCCCACACCCGTTCGGGACGAGCCTGTCGAAGCCCCGCCGCATCCCACAGCCGTTCGGGCTGAGCCTGTCGAAGCCCCTCGCCAGCCTCAGAACTCCTCCGTGTCCACCTCCGCCCGGGACTGCGCGTTGTAGCGATTGCCCTGCACGGTGGACTCGTTGATATGCGCCTCGAGCCGCTCCATCAGCGACGCATCAAGCCGCACATCCGCCGCCGCCAGGTCCTCCCGCAGGTGCTCCACGCTCGTCGTGCCCGGAATGGGGATGATGTCCTCGCCCTTGTGCAGCAGCCAGGCCAGCGCCAACTGCGCCGGCGTGCAGCCGGCCTCCTGCGCCAGGGCCCGGTAGCCGGGCAGGAGCTTCAGGTTGGCGGCGAAGTTCGCCGGCTCGAACCGCGGCATGCCGCGGCGGATGTCCTTGTCGGCCAGGCTCGCCACGTCGTGCAGCTTGTCGCACAGGAAGCCGCGCGCCACCGGGCTGAAGGCCACGAAGGCCGCGCCGATCTCGCGGCAGGCGGCCAGCACGGCGATCTCGGGGTTGCGCGTCCAGAGCGAGTACTCCGTCTGCACGGCGGCGATGGGGTGCACCGCGTGCGCGCGGCGCAGGGTCTGGGCCGAAACCTCGGACAGGCCGATGGCGCGCACCTTGCCCTCTTCCACCAGCCGGCTCATCGCGCCCACGCTCTCCTCGATGGGCACCTTCTTGTCCCAGCGGTGCAGGTAGTAGAGGTCGATGACGTCGGTCTGCAGGCGCCGCAGGCTGTCCTCGCAGTTCCTGCGCACCGTCTCCGGCCGGCCGTCGATGACACGTCGGACCACGCCGTCGTCGCCGGCCACGCCCGCCATGCCACCCTTGCTGGCCAGGGTGTACTTCTGCCGGTGCGGCTTGAGCACGCGCCCGACCAGCGTCTCGCTGGCGCCGAAGCCGTAGAGGGCCGCGGTGTCGAACATCGTGACGCCGGCGTCCAGCGCCGCGAGCAGCACGCGCTCGCCCTGTTCGGGCGAAGGCGGCACGCCATAGGCGTGGCTCAGGTTCATGCAGCCCAGGCCGATGGCCGAGACGGTGAAGGGTCCGAGTTGGCGTGTGTGCATGCGGAGGTCCTCGTGTTCGCCTCCTCCCCCTTTGGGGGAGGGTTGGGGTGGGGGCCGGCAGTCAGGCGAGGTGATCGGCGCGCGGCCCCCTCCCCTGCCCTCCCCCAGCGGGGGAGGGAGCAAAAAGCTCAGTCGAACTGCTGCTCCAGCTGGTGCAGCACCTCGTAGCAGGGCAGCACCTTGGCGACGCTGGCGTTGGGCTCACGGCCTTCGCGGATGGCGGCGAAGAACTCGCGGTCCTGCAGCTCGATGCCGTTCATGGACACGTCCACCTTGGACACGTCGATCTGTTCCTCCTTGCCGTTGAACAGGTCGTCGTAGCGCGCGATGTAGGTGGCGCTGTCACCGATGTAGCGGAAGAAGGTGCCCAGCGGCCCGTCGTTGTTGAAGGACAGGCTGAGCGTGCAGATGGCGCCGCTTTCGGTCTTGAGCTGGATGCTCATGTCCATGGCGATGCCCAGCTGCGGATGGATCGGGCCCTGCACCGCGTTGGCCTTGATCACGCGGCTTCTGGTCTGGTACTGGAACAGGTCCACGGTGTGCGCGGCGTGGTGCCACAGCAGGTGGTCGGTCCAGCTGCGCGGCTGGCCCAGCGCGTTCATGTTGGTGCGGCGGAAGAAGTAGGTCTGCACGTCCATCTGCTGGATGTGGAACTCGCCGGCCTGGATCTTCTTGTGCACGTACTGGTGGCTGGGATTGAAGCGGCGCGTGTGGCCGCACATGGCCACCAGGCCGGTCTGCTTCTGCAGCGCCACCACCTCCTGCGCATCCTTCAGGCTGTCCGCCAGCGGAATCTCCACCTGCACGTGCTTGCCCGCCTTCATGCAGGCGATGGCCTGCGAGGCGTGCATCTGCGTGGGCGTGCACAGGATGACGGCGTCCACTTCCTTGATGGCCAGGCTGTCGGCCAGCTCGGTGGTGACGTGGCCGATGCCGTACTTCTTCGCCACCTCCTGGGTCTTGTCCAGCTCGCGGCCGACCAGGGAGACGACTTCCACGCCGTCGATGTTCTTGATGCCGTCCAGGTGCTTGGCGCCGAAGGCGCCGGCCCCGGCCAGGGCGACCTTGATGTTCTTGCTCATGGTGTGTGTCCTTGGCGTCAGCCTTCTTCGAGGATCATGTGGCCCACCGCCGTGTTCGAGGCGGGCACGTGGTAGAAGCGGTGCTTCAGGCGCGGCGCGGGGCCGCCGGCCAGGTCGCCCATGGCGCCGCGCGCGATGAGCCACATCACCAGCTCGATGCCTTCGGAGCCGGCCTCGCGCACGTAGTCGATGTGCGGCACGCGGGCCAGGCCCTCGGGGTCCGACACCAGCCGGTCCAGGAAGGCGTTGTCGAATTCCTTGTTGATGAGGCCGGCGCGCGGGCCCTGCAGCTGGTGGCTCATGCCGCCCGTGCCCCAGATCTGCACCTTCAGGTCCTGGTCGAAGCTCTCCACGGCCTTGCGGATCGCCTTGCCCAGGTTCAGGCAACGCAGGCCCGAGGGCACGGGGTACTGCACCACGTTGACGGCAAAGGGGATCACCGGCGCCGGCCAGGCCTGGGGCTGGCCGTACATCAGCGACAGGGGCACGGTGAGGCCGTGGTCCACGTCCATCTTGTTGACGATGGTGAGGTCGAAGTCCTGCTGGATCACCGACTGCGCGATGTGCGCGGCCAGCTCCGGATGGCCCTTGACCATGGGCACCGGGCGCGGCCCCCAGCCTTCATCGGCCGGCACGAACTCGGCGGCCGTTCCGATCGCGAAGGTCGGGATGAAGTCCAGGCTGAAGGCCGTGGCGTGGTCGTTGTAGACCAGGAAGATCACGTCGGGCGGGTTCTCCTGGATCCACTTCTTGGAGAACTCGTAGCCGGCGAACAGCGGCTGCCAGTAGGCCTCGCCGGTCTTGCCCAGGTCCAAGGCCGCGCCGATGGCGGGCACATGGGAGGTGTACACACTGGCCTGGATATGCGCCATTACTTCTTCTCCCCGATCCGGCGGTTGCCATCCGGCGAGCGGCCGCCCTGGATCATCATGTTGCGGTATTCCTCCTCGCTCAACCCGGTCATGCTGCCGGCCATCTGCTGGAAGCTCTTGCCGTCGGTGGCGCCGATCTTGGCGAGGAAGTAGATGTTGCCGCCCAGCTGGATGCAGCGGTTCAGGTCCCGCGCGAGCACGGCCTGCTTCTGATCCTCGGTCATGGCCCACTGGTCGAGGTAGGCGCGCTCGTCGGCCTTGAAGCGCTCGCGGTTCTCGGCCTTCATGAGCGACATGCAGAACTGATTGAGCCAGTAGCCCTGCCGGCTCTGCTCTGCGTCGAAGATGGTCGTGCCGGGCACGTCCAGGTAGGGTTTGTCCAGGGGCATCGCTCAACTCCAATAGAGACGCATCGGATTGTCCACCAGCAGTTTTTGTTGCAGCTGTGCGGTGGGTGCGATATGCGGAATGAAGTCCACCAGCAGGCCGTCGTCGGGCATGTGGTCCTTGAGGTTGGGGTGCGGCCAGTCGGTGCCCCAGAGTACGCGGTCGGGGAAGGTCTCGACGATCTTCCTGGCGAAGGGCACCACGTCGCGGTAGGGGTTGTCCTCGCCGTTCAGGGCGGGCGGGCCGCTCACGCTCAGGCGCTCCGGGCAGCTCACCTTGCTCCACACGTTGTCGTGCTCGCGCATGAACTTCATGAACAGCTCGAACTCGGGGCCGTCCACCGGCTTGCTCACGTCGGGGCGGCCCATGTGGTCCACCACCACCGTGGTCGGCAGGCGGGTGAAGAATTCCCACAGCTCGGGCAGGTCCACGGCCTCGAAGTAGATCACCACGTGCCAACCCAGCGGCGCGATGCGCGAGGCGATCTCCATCAGCTCGTCCCGGGGCGTGAAGTCCACCAGGCGCTTGACGAAGTTGAAGCGCACGCCGCGCACGCCGGCCGCGTGCAGGGCCTGCAGTTCCTCGTCGCTGACGCCCCGCTTGACCGTGGCCACGCCGCGGGCCTTGCCCTGGGCCTTGTGCAGCGCATCGACCAGCGCGCGGTTGTCCGCGCCGTGGCAGGTGGCCTGCACGATCACGTTGCGCTCGAAGCCCAGGTGGTCGCGCAGCGCGAAGAGCTGCTCGGCGCTGGCGTCGCAGGGCGTGTACTTGCGCTCGGGCGCGTAGGGGAAGGTGCCGCCGGGGCCGAAGACGTGGCAGTGCGCATCGACGCTGCCGGGCGGCAGCTGGAAGCGCGGCTTGCTGGGGCCGGCGTACCAGTCGAGCCAGCCGGCGGTCTTGGTGAAATCGCCCGAAGTGGGTTTGGACATGAGGGGCCCGCCTTTCAGTCGATATAGCGCAGGCCGGCTTTTTCCAGCGGCTCGCGCATCTTGTACATGTCCAGGCCCAGCACGCCGGAGGCGAGCTTGGCGCGCTTTTCGCCTTCGTTGGCTTCGCGCGCGGCGGCGGCGTCCAGCACCTTCTGGGCGCTGGCGGCGGGCACCACCACGACCCCGTCGTCGTCGGCCACGACCACGTCGCCGGGATTCACGATCATGCCGGCGCAGACCACCGGGATGTTCACCGAGCCCAGCGTGGCCTTGATGGTGCCCTTGCTGCTGATGGCGCGGCTCCACACCGGGAAGTTCATCTCGGTGAGGGTCTTGACGTCGCGCACGCCGCCGTCGATCACCAGCGCCAGGGCGCCGCGCGCCTGGAAGGAGGTCGCCAGCAGGTCGCCGAAGAAGCCGTCGGTGTTCTCGGCCGTGACCGCCGCCACCACGATGTCACCGGGGCGGATCTGTTCGGCCACCACGTGCATCATCCAGTTGTCGCCGGGATGCAGCAGCACGGTGACGGCCGTGCCCGAGACCTGCGCGCCCGCGAAGATGGGCCGCATGTAGGGCTTCATGAGACCCACGCGCCCCATGGCCTCGTGGACGGTGGCCGAGCCGAAGCGCGCCAGCCCGTCGGCGGCCGCGCGGTCCGCGCGCTGGATGTTGCGATAGACGACGCCGAGTTCGTACATGGTCAGAGTCCTTGGGATTGCAGGCGGGCATCCAGCCGCGAGAACACGCGGCGGGCATTGGCTTCGTAGATCTGGTGACGGTCTTCCAGGCTCAGGAGCTTGCTGGCCTCGATGTAGCGCTTGGTGTCGTCGTAGTAGTGGCCGGTGGTGGGATCGATCCCGCGCACCGCGCCGATCATCTCGGAGGCGAACAGCACGTTCTTGACCGGGATGACGGTGTTGAGCAGGTCGATGCCCGGCTGGTGGTACACGCAGGTGTCGAAGTAGATGTTGTTCAGCACGTGCTCGGACAAGAGCGGCTTTTTCATCTCCTGCGCCAGGCCGCGGAAGCGTCCCCAGTGGTAGGGCACTGCGCCGCCGCCGTGCGGGATCAGGAACTTGAGCGTGGGGAAGTCCTTGAACAGGTCCCCCTGCACGCACTGCATGAAGGCGGTGGTGTCGGCGTTGAGGTAGTGCGCGCCGGTGGTATGGAAGCAGGCGTTGCAGCTCGTGGAGACGTGGATCATCGCCGGCAGGTCGTACTCCACCATCTTTTCGTAGATGGGGTACCAGTGGCGGTCCGTGAGCGGCGGGCTGGTCCAGTGGCCGCCGGAGGGGTCCGGGTTGAGGTTGATGCCCACCGCGCCGTATTCCTTGACGCACTTCTCCAGCTCCGGGATGCAGGTGGCGGGGTCCACGCCAGGCGACTGCGGCAGCATGGCCACGGGCACGAAGTGCTGCGGGAACAGCGTGGAGACGCGGTACACCAGTTCGTTGCAGATGGCCGCCCAGGTCGAAGACACGTTGAAGTCGCCGATGTGGTGGGCCATGAAGCTCGCGCGCGGGGAGAACAGCGTCAGGTCGCTGCCGCGCTCCTTCATCAGCTTGAGCTGGTTGGTCTCGATGGCCTCGCGCAGCTCGTCGTCGCTGATCTTCAGGTCCGCGGCCCGGGGCATCGCGGACGGGTCCTTGATGCCGGCGATCTGCTGGTTGCGCCAGGCTTCCAGGGCCTTGGGCGCGGTGGTGAAATGGCCGTGGCAGTCGATGATCATTCGGGGCTCCTTCGGGTCTTCGTTCAGGTCAGGGCGCGGGCGACATGCCCTGGCGCTTTTTGGCGGCCGCGGCTTCGGGCGAGGCCATGAAGGCCAGCAGCGCGCGCGCTTCCTCCGGCCGCGTGCTGGCGGTGCAGATGCCGCCCGAGAAGATGGTGTCGATGGCGATCTGCGGCGGCAGCTCGCCCAGGATGTCGATTCCCTCGACGTGAATGAGTTCGGACAGTTGCTGGAAGCCCAGTTCGACTTCGCCCTGCGCGACCAGCGAGCCCACCGGCACGCCGGGGCGTGCGGTGACCACGCGGTCCTTGATCTGCTCCGAAATACCCCAGCGCTCGAAGAGGCGGGCCAGCGCCACGCCGCTCGGCCCGGTGGAGTTGCCCACCGTGCTCGCCGCGAGCACCGCCTCGCGCACGGCGGCTTCGCTGGAGATGTCGGGCTTCGGCGCGCCCTGGCGCACGGCGACGTAGGTCTTGGACAGCACCAGGTCCACCCGGCTGCCGGGGACCACGGCACCGGCAGCGATGAGCTTGTCGATGGCGTCCGAACCCAGCACGACGAAGTCGAAGGGCTCGCCGGCCTCGACGCGCTTGGCGGCATCGACGCCGCCGATGGCCAGGGTCTCCACCGGCGTGCCACGGCGCTCCTGGTAGAGCGAGGCCAGCTCGGCCTGCAGCAGGCGCGTGGCCATGGACGAGATGCCCCGCAGGGGGGCTGGGCTTGGGGAAGGCATCCGGGGATTCTGGCGCGCCGGGGCCCTGTGCAGGAAGGCCACGAGGCCACTAGCAGCTATGCCAATGTTGGATAACGGTCGACGTGCTATTCCGCGCACCGACGTCCGTGCTCGACGGGTGAGCCACTATCGGCCGTCGCCGAGCTGTCCACCCCTGCGTTCAGGCTATGGGGCGGTCATGCCGTATCAGCATAATCGGTGGCTCGATATTCCGAGAGTCACAGGCGATCGATGGACCTCAAGCAGATCGAGTACTTCGTCCGCGTTGCCGAGCTGGGCAGCTTCACCCGCGCCTCGATCGCGCTGGACGTGGCCCAGCCGGCCCTGAGCCGGCAGGTGCGCATGCTGGAGGTGGAGCTGCGGCAGAACCTGCTCGTGCGCAACGGCCGGGGCGCCGTTCCGACCGAGGCCGGCAAGCTGCTGCTGGAGCACGGCCGCGGCATCCTGCACCAGGTGGAGCGGGCCCGAGAGGAGCTGGGGCGCGCGCGGGGGGCCCTCACCGGGCGCGTGGCGGTGGGGCTTCCGCCCAGCATCGCGCGGGTCATGGCCGTGCCCCTGATCCGCGCCTTCCGGGACCGCATGCCGGAGGCCAGCCTGTCCATCATGGAGGGCCTGTCCAGCGGCATGCGCGAGTCGCTCGCGAGCGGGCGCATGGACATCGCTCTCGTGTACAACGCCGCTGCCGCGGCCGACGTGGAACTCAGCGCGCTGGTCGATGAAGACCTTTATCTGGTTCAGGCACGGGGGGCCCAGCGTGCGAGCGCCCGGCCGCTCGCGCTCAAGGAGCTGGCCGAGATGCCGCTGGTCATTCCCACCCGGCCCAACGCCATCCGCATGCAGGTCGAGTCCGCGCTGGCCGACCTGGGCCTGCGTCCCCGCATCGCCTTCGAGATCGACGCCGTGGCGGCGCTCCTGGAGCTGGTGGCCGACGGGGCGGGCAGCGCCGTGCTCACGCGCAATGCGGTGATGTCGTCCTCGCGGCCGCAGGCCTTCGAGATGCGGCCCATCGGCCGTCCGCGCCTTCGAAGCCGCCTGTCGATGGCCGTGAGCCCGCAGCGACCCAGCACGCTCACCCAGCAGGCGACCATGGAATTGATCCAGGAGCTGGCGGGGAAGCTGCTGGGGAGGGGCTGAAGGCTTGACGGAGGGGCCCGTCCGCCCTGAGCGTCATTCACCGCGGCCAAGGCCGCGGTGAATGACATGCCCGGCCAAACACATCCGTTCTCCCTGAGCCTGTCGAAGGGCTCGCGTAGTGGGTTCGAGCGATGGGCTTCGACAGGCTCAGCCCGAACGGTTGGGGCCCGCCGGGGCTCGTGAATTCGCTGTTTGTCGAGAGCTTTGTCTTTGAGCCCCGGCCCCTTGGAGAACACCGCCTGCCACCGGGTCATTGCGCACACGTGCGGAAGCCGACGAAGGCCTCGTCGCGCTCGGGCAATGCGAATCCCCGCGCCTTCGGATGCTTCATGCGCGCGCGGGTCGCAAGGCTGGCGCCGCGCCGCGCCCGGGCTCGGCCCCAGAAGGGACGGGGATCGAATGGAGTTCCCACTGTCCAGTCCTCCAGCACCTGCCCCGGCCAGGGGCGCAGCAGGCTGGCCGTCCATTCGTGCACCTCACCCCAGCGGAACCCGCGCGTGGCGGCGACCTGCGCCGCCAGCTCCCATTCCAGCTCGGAGGGGAGCCTGCGGCCGGCCCAGCGGGCCCAGGCATCCGCTTCCCACCAGCTCAGGTGGACGGCGGGCTGGGCCCCCGCCATGCGCGTGGGCCGGCCGAACCAGGACTGCAGCACCGCGCCGCTCGCCACGCCGATCTGCTCGACGTGGCCGGGCGCGCGCCGCCCGGCGGACTCCAGCCAGTGCCAGCCCTCGGGCTGCCACAGCTCGGGCCGGTCGTAGCCGCCCTCGTCCACGAACTCGACGAATTGCGCCCAGCTCACGGGCTGCGCGTCGATCTCGAACTCGGGCACCCGCTCCTCGTCCTGCGGCGGCCCCTCCAGATCGGGGCGAAACCCGTGTCCCTCGTGCCCCAGGCGCCAGCGCGTGGCGGGAATCCACAGCGGCTCGCGCGGTGCCACGGCGGCGGGCGGCGCGAGCGGCATGGAGATGCCGCGCTGCTGCGCCAACAAGGCGAGCTGCTCGCCGCAGGCATCCTCGTGGAACAGCGCGGCGCGGAAGAAGTGCAGCCCGGCCTCGTCCTCGGGCGTTCGCTCCAGCACGTCCAGCGTGGCCTCCAGCGTCTCGAGCAGCCAGGCACGCAGGACATCCATCGAGGGCAGGGCGAGCTCCCAGGGCGACTGCGGCGCGGCCTCGAACAGGGCGTCGGCCCCGTCCAGGCTGGAGGCGAGCCGCACGCCGCCGTCGGTGCAGCGGGCGCCCTCCCCGCGTCGCGGGTTGCGCCCGATCCAGCGTTCGGCCAGCCAGGCGATGCGTCCGGCGATCCAGGCCGGCGGCTCCAGCCAGCTCTCGCGGGGAAGCGGCGCCCCATCGCCCCGCGCGGCTTCGTGCCGGGCGAGCAGCTGCAGGGTGTGGTTGCGCGCGTCCATGAGGGCGAGCGACAGCAGTTCGCGGCCGGCGTGGCGGACGGCCGGCGAATCGATGGCGGCAGGCGGGTGCGTGGACATGGCGCGACGGATAGGGGGAGATCAGGAGAAGTGGCAGGGTCCGTCTGGCGGACAATCCCGCCCGAGTCAGAAATCGTTCAGCCGGCTCGGGGCCGTCTGGGCAGACTTCGCGGCCAGCTCCAACTTACAACGACTTGACGGAATCTAACTCGCCGGAGACCCGACCCATGCCTGTGCTCCTCGCCCTCTCGGGCCTCATCGACCGGATCAATACCGTGATCGGCAAGACCGCCATGTGGCTGGTGCTGGTCACGACCTTCATCAGCGCGGGCAACGCCATCGTGCGCAAGGCCTTCGACATGAGCTCGAACGCGTTGCTGGAGGTGCAGTGGTACCTGTTCGCCGGCGTGTTCATGCTGGCGGCCGGGTACGCGCTGCTGCAGAACGCGCACGTGCGCATCGACTTCATCGCCTCGCGCCTGTCGCCGCGCACGCGCAACTGGATCGACGTGATCGGCATCCTGGTCGTGCTGGCGCCGTTCTGCCTGATTTCCATCTACCTGAGCTGGCCGCTGTTCGTGAACGCGCTGAATTCGGGCGAGATGTCCAACAACGCCGGCGGCCTGATCCGCTGGCCGGTGTACCTGTTGGTCCCGGTCGGCTTCGGGCTGCTGCTGCTGCAGGGCATCTCGGAGCTGATCAAGCGCATCGCCTTCCTGCGCGGCGCCGGCCCCGACACCCTGGCCACCCACGAAACCGAAGAAGAAAAACTCGCGCGCGAGCTGGCCGGCCAGGCCGAACCCCGCGCCGCCGCCGAAAGCAAGTGACCATGGTCGAACTGATCACCCAGAACTTCGTGCCCCTGCTGTTCGCGGGGCTGCTCGCCTTCCTGCTCACCGGTTTCCCCGTCGCCTTCGCGCTCGCGGCCACGGGCCTGGGCTTCGGCTTCATCGGCATGGAGCTCGGCCTGTTCCCGCCGACGCTGTTCCAGGCGCTGCCCCTGCGCATCTTCGGGATCATGCAGAACGACACCCTGCTGGCCATCCCCTTCTTCACCTTCATGGGCATCGTGCTGGAGAAGTCCGGGATGGCCGAGGACCTGCTGGAGACCGTGGGCCAGGTGTTCGGCCCGCTGCGCGGCGGCCTGGCCATCGCCGTCGTGCTGGTGGGCGCGCTGCTGGCGGCCACGACGGGCGTGGTCGCCGCGGCCGTGATCTCCATGGGCCTGATCTCGCTGCCCATCATGCTGCGCTACGGCTACAGCCGCACCATCGCCACCGGCGTCATCACGGCCTCGGGCACGCTGGCGCAGGCCATCCCGCCCTCGCTGGTGCTGATCGTGCTGGCCGACCAGCTGGGCCGCTCGGTGGGCGACATGTACCAGGGCGCGCTGGTCCCCGGGCTGATGCTGGTGGGCCTGTACATCCTGTTCGTCGTCGCGACGGCGATCTTCGCGCCGCGCGCGGTGCCGGCCCTGCCGGCCGAGGCGCGCATCTACCGCGAGCCGGGCGGCAGCTCCGGCCACGTCTCGCTGCTGTTCCTGCTGGTGCTGGCGGCCGTCGTGGGCTACACCTGGTCGGTCTTCCACGACGGCATCATGCGGGCCTGGCTGGGGCGGGCGACCGCGGCGGCCGGCGACGAGGTGCTGATCATGTCCATGACGGTGGCCTCGCTCACCGCGCTGGCACTGTCCATCGTCAACCGCGTCTTCCGCCTGGGGCTGCTCTCGCGCCTGGCCGAGCAGGTCACCTTCGTGCTGATGCCGCCGCTGATCCTCATCTTCCTGGTGCTGGGCACGATCTTCCTGGGCGTGGCCACGCCCACCGAGGGCGGCGCCATGGGTGCGGTGGGTGCCCTGGTGCTCGCCCTGGGCAAGCGCCGCCTGGGCTGGACGCAGCTCACGCAGGCCCTGGACAGCACCACGCGGCTGGCGACCTTCGTGCTGTTCATCCTGCTGGGATCCACCGTCTTCAGCTTCACCTTCAACGCGGCCGACGGCCACATCTGGGTGGAGCACCTGTTCGACGGCATTCCCGGCGGGCAGATCGGCTTCCTGATCGTCGTGAACCTGCTGGTGTTCCTGCTGGGGATGTTCATCGACTTCTTCGAGATCGCGTTCATCGTGATCCCGCTGCTGGCGCCGGTGGCCGAGAAGATGGGCATCGACCTGGTGTGGTTCGGCGTGATCATCGCCATGAACCTGCAGACCTCCTTCCTCACGCCGCCCTTCGGCTTCGCGCTGTTCTACCTGCGCAGCGTGGCCGCGCGCAACGACTACGCCGACCGCATCACCGGCAGGACCATCCCGGCGGTGACGACCACGCAGATCTACAAGGGCTCCATCGCCTTCATCGTGCTGCAGGTCGTCATGGTCGCCAGCATCATCGCGTTCCCGCAGCTCGTCTCCGGCAATATCACGAAGGAGAAGAAGCTCAGTGATCGCGAAGTGATGGAGCAGCTGCAGATGCCGGCACCCGCGGCTCCCGCGCCGGGACCGAGTCTCGACCAGCTGTTCCCCCAGCCTCCTGCCGAGCCGCCGCCCAGTGACAGCCAGAAGGAGATCGACGAGCTGTTCAAGCGCTAGGGGACGAGGAGCCAGAGGCGACGGGAGGACGCGCGGTGCGACCGCCTGTTTCCCTCGCCGCCAGCTGCTCGGAAGCCTTGCTAAGCTCGCCCGATGTCCCAGACCTTCCTCACGGAGCCGAGCCGGCAGATTCCGGTCTTCGGTGAATTCGATGTCGTGGTGCTCGGCGGCGGTCCGGCCGGCATGGCGGCCGCCGTGTCGGCGGCCCGCGCGGGTCGCTCCACGCTGCTGGTGGAGCGCTATGGCTTCCTGGGTGGCATGGGCACGGCCGCCGGGGTGACCAACTTCTGCGGCCTGCATGCCAACGTGCATGGCGACATCCGACAGGTGGTGCACGGCGTGGCCGACGAGTTGCTGGCCCGCATCGACCGGCTCGGGGGCCTCAACCAGCCGCACGCCCTCTTCGGCAAGACCGTGGCCCAGGCCTACGACACGGCCGCCTACAAGATCGCCGCCGACGATCTGCTCCTGTCCAGTGGCGTGAAGCTGCTGTTCCACGCACTGGCCGCCGGCGTGCTGATGGACTCGCCCCGGCGGGTCAAGGCGCTGCTGGTCGAGACCCGCTCGGGCCGGCAGGCCGTGCTGGGCCGCACCTTCGTGGACGCCTCCGGCGACGGTGACCTGGCCGCCTGGGCGGGCGCGCACTTCGAGAAGGGCGACGGGCAGGGCAACATGCTCTACCCCTCCACCATGTTCCGCCTCAATGGCATCGACCCGCAGCGCGCCGGGCCGGCGTGGCAGACCATCCCCGGCCTCATGCTCCAGGCCGAGGCGGCGGGGCGCTACCGGTTTCCGCGCAAGACGCCCATCGTGCGGCCGCAAAAGAGCGGGATCGAGTGGCGCGTGAACCTCACCCAGCTCGCCAATGCGCAGGGCAATGCCATGGACGGCACCGACCCGCTCGAACTGAGCGAGGCCGAGGTGCTCGGGCGGCGGCAGATCGCCAGCGTCGCCGGTTTCCTGAAGGAGGTGCCCGGCTTCGAAAACAGCTACATCGTCGACATCGCGCCGCAGGTGGGCATTCGCGAGACGCGGCGGGTGCAGGGCCTGTACCAGCTCACCGAGTCCGACGTGCTCGGCTGCGCCAGCTTCGAGGACACCGTGGGCGTCAACGGCTGGCCGCTGGAGCTGCACCTCAAGGGCGACGTGGAGTTCCGCTGGCCGCCCATCCCGGAGAGCCGCGGCTTCAACCACCTGCCCTACCGCATGACCGTGCCGCCCACGCTGGACAACCTCTGGGTGGCGGGCCGCTGCGCCTCCATGAGCCACGAGGCGCAGTCCGCCGCCCGCGTGACCGGCGCCTGCTTCGTCATGGGCCAGGCGGTGGGCACCGCCTGTCACCTCGCGCTGCAGGCCGGCTGCGAGGCGGCGCAGGTGGACGTCGGGCAGCTGCAATCGCGGCTGGAGGCCGAAGGCGCCTTCCTGGGACGCTGAGACGCTGCACCCCGCCGCCCGGACCTTTGCTTAGACTCGCACGCCTATGCCCCTCCCCGCCCGCTTCGTGCTGCCATCCTCGCCCCGCGCCCTGACGCCGGCGGCGCAGCCCCTCGCCGCGGAGTGCGTGCGGTGAGCGCGCTGCTTCCCTTCATCGTCCTGCTGCCCCTGCTGCCCGGTTCCCTGCTGGCCTATGCGGCCGGGCGCGGTTCCTCGGCGCGGCACCGGCACGCGTCGGCCGTGGTCGCCGGCCTCACGACGCTCGCCGCCCTGGGCCTGGCGCTCACGCTCGCACCCGCAGTGTTCGAGGGCCAGACGCTCCTGTTCCATCAGCCCTGGCTGCCCTCGGTCGGCCTGGACATCGGCCTGCGCCTGGACGGCCTGGCGCTCATGTTCGCGCTGCTGATCACCGCGGTGGGCGGGCTGATCGTGCTGTACGCCGCCTACTACCTCGGACCGGACGATCCGCCAGGCAAGTTCTTCTGCATGCTGATGCTGTTCATGGCGGCGATGCTGGGGATCGTGCTGTCGGACAACCTGCTGCTGATGATCGTGTTCTGGGAGCTGACCAGCGTCACCTCCTTCCTGCTGGTGGGCTACTGGGGCCACCGCGCCGATGCGCGCGCCGGCGCCCGCATGGCGCTCACGGTCACCGGTGGCGGCGGCCTCGCCCTGCTGGCCGGCGTGATCCTGCTCGGGCAGGTCGGCGGCAGCTACGAGCTGTCGGTGCTGCTCGATCGCGGTGACCTCATCCGCGACCACGCGCTCTATCCGCTCATCCTCGCGCTGATCCTGGTGGGCTGCTTCACCAAGAGCGCCCAGGTGCCCTTCCACTTCTGGCTGCCCGAGGCCATGGCCGCGCCCACGCCGGTGTCGGCCTACCTGCACTCGGCCACCATGGTCAAGGCCGGCATCTTCCTGCTGGCCCGGCTGCACCCGGTGATCGGCGGCACCGAGGCCTTCCAGTTCTGGGTTGCCGGGGCCGGCCTGGTGACACTGGCCTTCGCCGCCTACGTCGCCGTCTTCAAGCACGACCTCAAGGGCCTGCTGGCCTATTCCACCATCAGCCACCTGGGCCTGATCGTGTTCCTGCTCGGGCTGGACTCGCCCCTGGCCAAGGTCGCGGCGATCTTCCACATCCTGAACCACGCTACCTTCAAGGCCTCGCTGTTCATGACGGCCGGCATCATCGACCACGAGACCGGCACGCGCGACCTGCGCCGCCTGGGCGGCCTGCTGCAGTACCTGCCCTGGACCGCCACGCTCGCCATGGTTGCGGCCGCGGCGATGGCCGGCGTCCCCCTGGCCAACGGCTTCCTGTCCAAGGAAATGTTCTTCGACGAGGCCCTGCGCGCCGGCGCGGGCTGGGGATGGGTGGTGCCGCTCACGGCGGTGTTCTTCGGCATCTGCTCGGTCGCCTACTCGCTGCGCTTCATCCACGACACCTTCTTCAACGGCCCGCCGCGCGACCTGCCGCAGCACCCGCACGAGCCGCCCCTGTTCATGAAGCTGCCGGTGGCGCTGCTCGTGGTGGTGTGCCTGGTGGTGGGCGTGCTGCCGGCGGCGACCTTCGGGCCCATCGTGCGCCTGGCCACCACCGCGGTGCTGAACGGCCCGCCGCCCGAGTACAAGCTCGCGCTCTGGCACGGCTTCAACGTGCCACTGCTCATGAGCGTGGCGGCACTGGTGGGCGGCGCGCTCATGTACCTGGGGCTGCAGCGCCACTACCGCCTGCACCTGCACCACCCGGCCCGCATGACGGGGCGCCTGCTGTTCACGCATGCACTGGAGGGCATCTTCGACCTGGCCCGGCGCATCACGCTGTGGCAGGAGAACGGCTCGCTGCAGCGCTACCTGGCCGTGATGGTCACGGCGGCGATCGTGGTGGGCGCCTGGCCGCTGCTGAACGCCGCCGCGCCTGCGACGGCCGGCGCCCGCGAACTGCTGCCGGCCAACGCGCTGGCCATCGTGCTGTGGCTGCTGCTGCTGGCCACGGGGGCGGCGCTGGTGCTGGGCCACCACCAGCGCCTGCGCGCCGTGGTGCTGGCCGGCGTGATCGGCCTGGTCACGGCCATCACCTTCGAGGCCTTCTCCGCGCCGGACCTCGCACTCACGCAGCTCTCGGTGGAGGTCGTCTCCACCGCGCTGCTGCTGATGGGCCTGGCCCTGCTGCCGCGGACCACGCCGCGCGAGTCGAGCTCGCTGCGGCGGGGCCGCGACGCGCTGCTGGCCCTGGCCGCCGGCGCGGGCGTGTCCTGGCTCGCCTGGCTGGTGCTCACGCGCGACCACGATTCGCTCGCCTGGTACTTCCTGGAGCAGTCCGTGCCCAAGGGCGGCGGGGCCAATGCCGTGAACGTGATCCTGGTGGACTTCCGGGGCTACGACACCTTCGGCGAGATCACGGTGCTGGGCATCGCCGCCGTCGGCGTGCTGGCCATCCTGCAAGGACTGAAGGTGCGCCGCCCGCCCGCGGACGCGCAGCATGCCTGGTCCTTCGCGCGGCCCTCGCTGATGCTGCGGGTGGCTGCGCGCTTCATCCTGCCGGCCGCCCTGGCGGTGTCGGCCTACCTGTTCTGGCGCGGGCACAACCTGCCCGGCGGCGGCTTCATCGCCGGCCTGGTCACCGCAGCCGCCATCGTGCTGCAGTACATGGCCCTGGGCCAATACGAGGCGGAGGCGCAGCTGGGCGGCCGCGCCTCGCGGCGCTTCACGGTCTGGATCGCGCTCGGCCTCCTGATCGCCGCGCTCACCGGCATCGGCGCCATGGTCCTGGGCCACCCCTTCCTCACCAGCGCGCATGCCCACCCCTACCTGCCGGTGCTGGGCGGCGTGGGGCTGGCGACGGCGGCTTTGTTCGACCTGGGCGTGTACATCACCGTGGTGGGCGCCACGCTGCTGCTGTTCGCCACGCTGGGCGCGGCCAGCAAGGAGACCCGATGACCCTGAGCCTTGAATTCCTGGTGGCCACGGGCCTGGGCTGGGTGACCGCCTGTGGCATCTACCTCATGCTGCGCGGCCGCAGCTTCCCGGTGGTGCTGGGCCTCACGCTCCTGAGCTATGCCGTGAACGTGTTCATCTTCGCCACCGGCCGGCTGTGGGTCGGCCGGCCGCCCATCCTCGCCGACGGGACCGCGGTGGCCGATCCGCTGCCGCAGGCCCTGGTGCTCACGGCCATCGTCATCGGCTTCGCGACCACGGGCCTGCTGATCGAGATGGCGCTTCGCAGCCGCCACGAGTCGGGCACCGACCAGGTGGACGGCGTGGAGCCGCCCAGAGGCCCGCGCGCATGACCGGCCTATTCGAATCGCACCTGCCCGTGCTGCCGGTGCTGCTGCCGCTGCTCACGGCCGTGCTGCTGCTGGTGCTGGGCGACGGCTTCGATGCGCGCGACGAGCGCCAGGCCTGGCGCCGCGTGCTGCGCGCGCGGGTGGTCTCGCTCACCTCCATCGGCCTGTCGCTCGGACTGGCCGTGACCCTGGCGGTGGACGCGCATGCCGGGGACTGGCGCGTCTATCGCCTGGGTGAGTGGCCGGCGCCCTTCGGCATCGCACTCGTGGTGGACCGCCTGTCGGCGCTGATGGTGCTGCTGACGCAGGCCGTCGCGCTGCCGGTGGCGGCCTACGCCTGCGCGGGCTGGGACACGCGCGGGCGCCACTTCCACGCCCTGCTGCAGTTCCAGCTCATGGGCCTGGCCGGGGCCTTCGTCACGGGCGACCTGTTCAACCTCTTCGTGTTCTTCGAGGTGCTGCTGATCGCCTCCTATGTGCTGCTGGTCCACGGCCAGGGCCTCGAGCGCCTGCGCGTGGGCGTGCCCTACGTGGCGCTGAACCTCGCGGCCTCGGGCCTGTTCCTGATCGGCGTCGCGCTCCTGTATGCCGTCACGGGAACGCTCAACCTGGCCGACCTGGCGCTGCGCGTCGGCGCCGTGACGGGCACCGAGGCGCTGCTGCTCCAGGTGGGCGGGCTGCTGCTGCTGGTGGTGTTCGGCTTCAAGGCCGCGCTGCTGCCGCTGCACCTGTGGCTGCCCGCCACCTACGCCGCCGCGAGCCCGCCGGTGGCCGCCCTCTTCGCGCTCATGACCAAGGTGGGCGTGTACGCCATGCTGCGCGTGCACGGCGTGGTCTTCGGCGACACGGCCGGCGAGTCGGCGCTGCTGGCCGCGCCCTGGCTGCTGCCGCTGGCGCTCGGCGGCAGCCTGCTCGCGGCGCTGGGCGCCATGGCGGCAGGCACGCTGTCGCGCCTGGTCGGCTGGCTCAACATCGCCTCGGTCGGCACCATCCTGCTGGCCGTGGCGCTGTTCAGCACGACGGGCTGGTCCGCGGCCATCTACTACACCCTGCACAGCACCCTGGTCGTCGCGCTGCTGTTCCTGCTCGCCGACCTGATCGCACGCGAGCGTGGCGACCGCGGTGACCGGCTGGCCTCGGCCGCGCCGATGGCGCAGCGCGCCCTGCTCGGCACGCTGATGGTGCTGGCGGCGGCGTCCATCATCGGCCTGCCGCCCCTGCCGGGCTTCCTCGGCAAGCTCATGATCCTGCAGGCGGTCGAGGGCCCTGCCGCACCCTGGGTCTGGGCCGGCGTGCTGCTGGTGGGCTTCCTCTCGCTGCTGGGGCTGTCCCGCGCCGGCAGCATCCTGTTCTGGCACACGCTGCCGGAACTGCCCTCGGCGCGCCGCGCCAGCCCGCGCCTGATCGCCGCCACGCTGCTGCTGGTGGGCGCGATGATCGGCCTGAGCGTCGCGGCCGAGCCGCTCAAGCGCTACACCGATGCGGCCGCCCTGCAACTGGAAGACCGCGAGGGCCTGGCCCGGGCCGTGCTGGGTCCCGAGCGCGGCGCCGATGCGGTCCGTCCCTATCGCCTGAAGGTCGCCCCATGAACTCGCCCCATCCCGAATCCAGCCGCCAGCGCTGGGGCACGCACCGCTGGTTCGCGCATCCGGCCCTTTCGGTGCTGATCGCGGTGGTCTGGCTGCTGCTGCAGGGATCGCTCGCCCCGGTGCACCTGCTCTGGGCGGCCATCATGGGCCTGGTGCTGCCCTGGGCCGTGGACGGCTTCATCGGCGAGGGCGCGCGCCCGCGCGCCGGCGGCACGGCGCTGCGCCTGGCGGGCCGGGTGCTGTGGGACATCGTGAAGGCCAACCTCGTGGTCGCGCGCATCGTGCTCGACCCCCGCTCCACCCCGCAGCCGGCCTGGATCCGGGTGCCTTACGTGCTGGAGGACGCGCGGGCCGTGATGCTGCTGGCCACCATCATCACCAACACGCCCGGCACGGTGTCCTGCGTGGTGGACGAAGAGCGGCGCGAGATCCTGGTGCATGCGCTGGACGCGCCGGACCCGCAGGCCATCGTCGACGAGATCGTGCAGCGCTACGAGCTGCCGCTCAGGGAGATCCTCGGATGATCGACATCGCATTGAACTTCGCGCTCGCAGCGGTCGGCCTCGCGCTCGGCCTGACCGGATGGCGCCTGCTCCGCGGGCCCGAACCCACCGACCGCGTGCTGGCGCTGGACACGCTCTACATCAACACCGTGGGCCTGGTGATCCTGCTGGGCATGCGGCTGGGCAGCGACCTGCTCTTCGAGGCGGCACTGGTGATCGCCATGCTGGGATTCATCGGCACGGTGGCGCTGGCGCGCTTCCTGGCCCGCGGCGACGTCGTCGAGTGAAAGGACAGACCTGATGGACACCAGCAGCTTCCACCCCGCCCTGCAGGCCGTCGTCGCGCTGCTGCTCGTCGTGGGCGGCGCCTTCAGCCTCATCGGCGCGATCGGCTTCCTTCGCTTCCCCGACTTCTACATGCGCCTGCACGCCCCCACCAAGGCCAGCACGCTGGGCGTGGGCGGCCTGCTGCTGGCCAGCATGGCCTGGCACGGCGGCCTCGGGGAGTTCGCGCTGCGCGAACTGCTGATCACGCTGTTCGTCTTCGTGACCGCGCCGGTCTCGGCCAACCTGCTCGCGCAGGCCGCGCTGCACCTGCGCGTGCGTTCGCAGGCGCCGGAGCCGCCGGACCTGGACCGCCGCTAAGAGCGCAGCGGCGCGCCGCGGCACGCTGCGCACCGGCAGTCCTGACAGGCGGACTTCAGCGCGCCGGCGCGAGCCGCAGCACACTGGCGGCCCTCCTCGCACGCTGCCGAAGACACGCCCATGACCCCTCGCTTCGCCCATACCCGCGCCAGCGCCGCCGCGCGAACGGTGATCGCCCGGCTCGTGATCTGGTTCGTGGTGGCCGCCACCCTCGCCGGGGCCGCAACCGGCTGGCTGCAGGCGCGCGACCCGCTCTGGCAGCCGGCGCACGGGTCCGCGCAGTCGAGGATCGGCACCGTGCTGCTGCTGCTGGTGGTGGCCGCGGCCATCACGCTGCACCGGGGCATCTGTTCGGCGCGCCTGCGCCGACGCATGATCCGCGCCGCCGCAGGGCTCGAATGAAGACAGCGCGCCCGGGCCGAACCCGGGCGCGCTGTCGTGAACGCGGCTTCAACGAATCCGGCTGGCGGATCCGTTCAGCACATCAGCCCAGCTTCTGCGCCTGCATGAAGCGGTCGAAGGTCGCTTCGGTGAAGCGGAACCAGAGGTTCTGGTCGGCGCGGAACTTCACCAGGTCGGCGTAGATCTTGCGGAACGACTCGTTCTTGGCCGAGGTTTCCTCGTAGATGGCGTTGGCGTGCTTGAAGGCCTCGGCCAGCATGTCCTGCGGGAAGGGTCGCAGCTTGGCGCCGGAGGCGACGAGCTGCTTCAGGGCCACGGGGTTGCGCGCGTCGTAGCGGGCCTGCGTCTCCACGTAGGCCTGCGCGGAAGCCGCTTCCACGATGGCCTTGTACTCGGGCGTCAGTGCATCCCAGGCCTTCTGGTTGATGAAGAAGTCCAGCTCGGCCGAGCCTTCCCAGAAGCCGGGGTAGTAGTAGAACGGCGCCACCTTCACGAAACCGAGCTTCTGGTCGTCGTAGGGGCCGACCCACTCGGCGGCATCGATGGTGCCTTTTTCCAGCGCGGTGTAGATCTCCCCGCCCGGCAGGTTCTGCGGCACCACGCCCATGCGCTCCATGATCTTGCCGGCGAAGCCCGCGATGCGGAACTTCAGGCCCTTGAGGTCCTGGCTGCTCTTGATCTCCTTGCGGAACCAGCCGCCCATCTGCGCGCCGGTGTTGCCACAGGGGAAGTTGATCATGTTGTATTTGGCATAGAACTCGCGCATGAGCTTCATGCCGTTGCCTTCGTTCATCCAGGCGGCCATCTGGCGGCTGTTGAGGCCGAAGGGAATGGCGCAGCCCAGGGTGAAGGCTTCATCCTTGCCGAAGAAGTAGTAGGGCGCCGTCTGCACGATTTCGACGGTGCCGTTCTGCACGCCGTCGACCACGCCGAAGGCGGGCATCAGTTCGCCCGCAGCGTGCACCGATACCTCGAACTTGCCGCCCGACATGGAGCGAACGGCCTTAGAAAAGGTCTCGGCGCCACCGAACAGCGTGTCCAGCGACTTGGGGAAGCTCGAGGCGAGGCGCCAGCGCACCGTTGCCTGGGCATGCACGGCCGGCGCGACGCCGGCAGCCAACACACCGGCGATGCCGGCGTTCTTGATGAGGGATCGACGATCCATGGTTTCAGGTCCTTCTTGCATTCACGCGCCGTGGGGGCGCGAGGCGGGGAGGATACCCGAGCGCAAGGGCACGATCGGCGCAGGGGCATGGAGGCGCGGCAGCAGCCTCGCAACCCGGGCGGGCGCGAGAAGCACGGCGCCAAAGAAACAAGGCCCGCGAGGGGCCTTGTCCAGTGCGCTCGCGCCGGCGCAGCGGCGCGCACCGGCGCACCGCCACGCCGCGAAGGATCAGAGCTTTTGCGACTGCATGAAGCGGTCGAAGGTCGCCTCGGTGAAGCGGAACCAGAGGTTCTGGTCGGCGCGGAAGCGGGCGTAGTCGGCGTAGATCTTCTTCCAGCTTTCGTTCTTGCTGCCCAGCTCTTCGTACAGGCCCATGGCCTCCTTGAAGGCGGCGCTCATCATGTCGTTGGGGAAGGGACGCAGCTTGGTGCCGGCACCCACCAGCTGCTTGAGCGCGCCGGGGTTGAGCGCGTCGTAGCGGGCCTGCATGGTGACGTGGGCCTGCGCGGCGGCGGCTTCGACGATGGCCTTGTTCTCGGCCGAGAGCGCGTCGAAGGCCTTCTGGCCGATGAAGAAGTCCAGCTGCGGACCGCCTTCCCACCAGCCGGGGTAGTAGTAGAAGGGAGCGACCTTGTTGAAGCCCAGCTTCTGGTCGTCGTACGGACCGACCCACTCGGCTGCGTCGATGGTGCCTTTTTCCAGCGCCTGGTAGATCTCGCCACCGGGGATGTTCTGCGGCACGCCGCCAATGCGCTCGATGACCTTGCCGCCGAAGCCGCCGATGCGGAACTTCAGGCCCTTCACGTCGGCCATGGACTTGATCTCCTTGCGGAACCAGCCCCCCATCTGCGCGCCCGTGTTGCCGCCGGCGAAGTTGATGATGTTGTACTTGGCGTAGAACTCACGCATGAGCTTGCCGCCGTTGCCCTCGTAAATCCAGGCCGTCATCTGGCGGCTGTTCAGGCCGAAGGGAATGGCGCAGCCCAGGGCGAAGCACTCGTCCTTGCCGAAGAAGTAATACGGAGCGGTGTGGGCCGCTTCCACGGTGCCGTTCTGCACGCCGTCGACCACGCCGAAGGCGGGCATCAGTTCGCCGGCCGCATGCACCGACACCTCGAACTTGCCGCCCGACATGGTGCGCACCGCCTTGGAGAAGGTCTCGGCCGCGCCGTAGATGGTGTCCAGGGACTTGGGGAAGCTCGAGGCAAGGCGCCAGCGGATCGTGGTCTGGGCATGCACGGCCGGTGCGGCACCGGCGGCGAGCACTCCCGCGATGCCGGCATTCTTGATGAGTGATCTGCGATCCATTCAAACGCTCCTCTTGAAGAAAAAATCGCTACGGCGCGACCGCGCGATTCTAGGAACGCGAGAGACCCCGGCTCAGCGGGTTTTCCCGTTGGCGGAAAACCCTGGCAGATGCTTCAGCCGACGACCTTGAGGCCGCCGGCCTGCGAGGCCGGAAGGCTGTGCCCCGGGAAGCGCTCGCGGACCGAGCGCTCGATGCCGGCCGCATCCAGCCCCAGCGATGCCAGCAGCCGTGCCGGGTCCCCATGCACGGTGAACTGGTCGTGCAGGCCCAGCTGCAGCACGGGCCGCAGCAGGCCGGCCTCGCCCAGCGTCTCGACCACGGCACTGCCGGCGCCGCCCATGATGGCGCCCTCCTCCACAGTGACCAGCGCCTCGTGCGCCTCGGCCACCTGCAGCAGCAGTTCGCGGTCCAGGGGCTTGGCCCAGCGCATGTTGACCACCGTGGCATCGAGCCGCTCGGCGGCCTGCAGGGCCGGATGCAGCAGCGTGCCGAAGGCCAGGATGGCGATGCCACGCCCCGAGCGGCGCAGCTCGCCGCGGCCGAAGGGCAGCGGCTCCAGGTGCGCGGGAACGGGCGCGCCCACGCCGGCGCCGCGCGGGTAGCGCACGGCCACCGGATGGTCCTGCTCGAAGGCCGCGGTGAGCAACGCCCGGCACTCGGCTTCGTCCGAGGGGCAGGCCAGGCTCATGTTGGGGATGCAGCGGATGAACGGGATGTCGAACACCCCGGCGTGCGTGGCGCCGTCCGCGCCCACGATGCCCGCGCGGTCGAGCGCGAAGACCACCGGCAGGTTCTGCAGCGCCACGTCGTGGATCATCTGATCGTAGGCGCGCTGCAGGAAGGTGGAATAGATCGCCACCACCGGCTTGAGCCCCTCGCAGGCCAGGCCCGCGGCGAAGGTGACGGCATGCTGCTCGGCGATGCCGACGTCGAAGTAGCGGTCGGGAAAGCGCCGCTCGAATTCCACCAGGCCCGAGCCCTCGCGCATGGCCGGCGTGATGCCCACCAGGCGCGCATCGTGCGCGGCCATGTCGCACAGCCACTGGCCGAAGACCTGGGTGAAGGTGGCCTTGGGCGGCGTCGCGGGCGCGACCAGGCCCACGTTCGGGTCGAACTTGCCCGGCCCGTGGTAGGCCACCGGGTCGGCCTCGGCCAGCTTGTAGCCCTGGCCCTTGCGGGTGACCACGTGCAGGAACTGCGGCCCCTTGAGCTGGCGGATGTTTTCCAGCGTGGGGACCAGCGATTCGAGGTCGTGGCCGTCGATCGGGCCGATGTAGTTGAAGCCGAACTCCTCGAACAGCGTGCCCGGCACCACCATGCCCTTGGCATGCTCTTCCAGCCGCTTGGCCAGCTCGAACAGGGGCGGCGCGACCTTCAGCACGTTCTTGCCCACGCTCTTGGCCGCGGCATAGAAGCGGCCGCTCATGAGCTGGGCGAGGTAGCGGTTCAGGGCGCCCACGGGCGGGCTGATCGACATGTCGTTGTCGTTCAGGATCACCAGCACGTCCGCGTCGGAGACGCCCGCGTTGTTCAGGCCCTCGAAGGCCATGCCCGCGCTCATGGCGCCGTCGCCGATGATCGCGATGGCCTTGCGGTCCTCGCCCTTGTGCTTGGCCGCCAGCGCCATGCCCAGGGCAGCGGCGATGCTGGTGGACGAGTGCGCGGTGCCGAAGGCGTCGTATTCGCTTTCGCTGCGCATGGGAAAGCCCGACAGGCCATCGAGCTGGCGCAGCGTGCCCATGCGCTCGCGCCGGCCGGTGAGGATCTTGTGCGGATAGGTCTGGTGGCCCACGTCCCAGACCAGCCGATCGTGCGGCGTGTTGAAGACGTAATGCAGCGCGATGGTCAGTTCCACCGTGCCCAGGTTGGAGCTGAGGTGGCCGCCGGTGCGCGAAACACTGTCGAGCACGAAGGCGCGCAGCTCGTCGGCCAGCTGGGGCAATTGCTGGCGCGGCAGCCGCCGAAGGTCCAGGGGAGAGGCGATGGTGTCGAGCAGGGTGGACATCGATTTTTCAGTTGTCGCGGTTCACCACCATCGTGGCAAGCGCGGCCAGGGCGCGGGTGTCGTCCAGGCGACTGTCGCCCAGCGCGCCCAGCGCCTGCGCGAGCAGTTCGCGTGCATGCGCCTGCGCGCCGGACAGTCCCATCAGCGAGACATAGGTGGGCTTGTCGTGGGCGGCGTCCTTGCCGGCCGTCTTGCCCAGCGTGGCGGAGTCGGCGGTGACGTCCAGGATGTCGTCCACCACCTGGAAGGCCAGGCCCAGCGCGGCGCCGTAGCGCTCGAGCGCGGCCGATGCATCGGCATCCGCATCGCCGCAGGCTGCGCCCATCATCACGCTGGCCTGCAGCAGCGCGCCGGTCTTGAGCTGGTGCATGCGGCGCAGGCTCGCCTCGTCCAGCGACTGGCCGACGCTGGCCAGGTCGATGGCCTGCCCGCCGGCCATGCCCGCGTAGCCCGCGGCGCGCGCGAGCAGGCGGCACAGCCGCGCCTGGATGGCAGGCGCCACGCCCTCGGGCGGCGTGAGCAGCTCGAAGGCCAGTGCCTGCAGCGCATCGCCGGCCAGCAGCGCCCGGGCTTCGCCGAACTGCACGTGCACCGTGGGCTTGCCGCGGCGGAGCACGTCGTCGTCCATGCAGGGCATGTCGTCATGCACCAGCGAGTAGGCGTGGATCAGCTCGACGGCGCAGGCCGCGCGCAGGGCCGCGCCCGCGTCGCCGTGCACGGCCTCGCAGGCGCCCATCACCAGCAGCGGCCGCAGGCGCTTGCCGCCGTCCAGAACGGCATAGCGCATGGCCTCGCCGAGCCCGGCGGGCGCATCGGCCACCACCCAGCGCGACAAGGCCTGCTCGACGGCAGCGGCATGGCCTGCGCACCAGCTCTTGAAATCGTTGCGGGGCGGGGCGTTGGTGATCGCGTTCATTCCTGCGTCCAGGGGCGCAGGCGCCCTTCGTCCAGCACCTTGATCTGGTGCTCCACTGCCTCGAGCTTGCCGCGGCAGTAGGCCAGCAGCTCGGCCCCGCGCTCATAGCCGGCCAGCAGCTGCTCGAGCGGCAGCTGGCCGGACTCGATGCGCGAGATCAACTGCTCGAGTTCCGCCAGGGCGGATTCGTAATCGGAAGGCGGGGTGGCGGGTGCCGGTGGGGACATCGTCGGGCGCCGGGCAAAGGGGCTCATTCTAGACACCCAGGCTCCTGTGCCGAGCCGCTGCAGGACCCCGGGGTACAATTGCCGTCCCCTTTCGCGCCCAGTGCCGGCCCTGGCTGTCGGATCAGCGCTTACCCTGCCCCTTCATAGGGGGAGTCTCTAGGTCAGAAGAAATGTCTGATTTAAGTCTTCAACTCCAGCAGGCCACAAGCCAACTTCCAGTCAGCAGCTACTACGACGAGGCGCTCTTCGCACGCGAGATGGACACCATCTTCCGGCGCGGGCCGCGCTACGTCGGCCACCAGCTGTCCGTCCCCGAGATCGGCGACTACCACGCGCTGCCCCAGGAGCACGAGGGCCGTGCGCTCGTGCGCACGCCCCAGGGCGTGAACCTCATCAGCAATGTGTGCCGCCACCGCCAGGCCGTGATCCTGCGCGGGCGTGGCTCAACGCGCGCAGACCCGGCCTCGGGCGGCAACATCGTGTGCCCCCTGCACCGCTGGACCTACAGCGCCGGCGGGGGCACCCCCGCCGGAACGCTGCTGGGCGCGCCGCATTTCTCGCATGACCCCTGCCTGGACCTGCAGAACTACAAACTGCGCGAATGGAACGGGCTGCTCTTCGAGGACAACGGCCGCGACATCGCCGCCGACCTCGCCGGCCTGGGCCCGCGCTCGGAGCTCGACTTCGAGGGCATGGTGCTCGACCGGGTCGAGCTGCACGAGTGCAACTACAACTGGAAGACCTTCATCGAGGTCTACCTGGAGGACTACCACGTCGGGCCCTTCCACCCGGGCCTGGGCCAGTTCGTCACCTGCGAGGACCTGCGCTGGGAGTTCAAGGACCACTTCTCGGTGCAGACCGTGGGCGTGGCCAACCGCCTGGGCCGCCCCGGCAGCCCCGTGTACGAGCGCTGGCACAAGGCCCTGCTGGACTATCGCGGCGGCGAGCCGCCGCGCCATGGCGCCATCTGGCTGACCTACTACCCGCACATCATGATCGAGTGGTACCCGCACGTGCTCACGGTCTCCACGCTGCACCCTTTGGGTCCGCAGAAGACCCTGAACATGGTCGAGTTCTACTACCCCGAGGAGATCGCCGCCTTCGAGCGCGAGTTCGTCGAGTGCCAGCAGGCCGCCTACATGGAAACCTGCGTGGAAGACGATGAGATCGCCCTGCGCATGGACGCGGGCCGCAAGGCACTGATGCTGCGCGGGGACAACGAGGTCGGCCCCTACCAGAGCCCCATGGAAGACGGCATGCAGCACTTCCACGAGTGGTACCGCGCCCGCATGGGCTTCGGTCCGCTTCGCGCCTGAGCGCCTCGGCCCGCTCCGGCATGCAGGCCCTGTGGATGGTCCTCGGGGCCTTTTTCTTTGCCACCATGGCGGTGTGCGTGAAGCTCGCCTCCGCCGGCTTCAACGCCGCCGAGCTGGTGTTCTACCGCGGCGTGGTCGGCATGGTGCTGCTGTCCCTGCTGGCGCGCCGGCAAGGCGTCTCGCTGCGCACCCGCTACCCCGGCATGCATGCCTGGCGCAGCCTGGTCGGCGTGCTCTCGCTGGGCGCCTGGTTCTATGCCATCGCCTACCTGCCGCTCGCGACCGCGCTCACGCTCAACTACATGAGCAGCGTGTGGGTGGCGGCCTTCATCGTGGGCGGGGCCCTGTTCGCGTGGAACCCGCGCGCCGGCGTGGGTGCCGCGCTGCGGCAGGGGCCGCTGGCCCTGTCCGTGCTCGCCGGCTTCGCGGGCGTGCTGATGATGCTGCGGCCCACGGTCGAGCCGCACACCTTCTTCGCCGCGCTGGTGGGCCTGCTCTCGGGCCTGACCGCGGCCTTCGCCTACCTGCAGGTGATGGCGCTGGGCCGCCTGGGCGAGCCCGAGACGCGCACGGTCTTCTACTTCGCCGCCGGCTCGGCCCTGGGCGGCGCACTGGGCATGGCGGTCGCGGGCGTCTCCGCGTGGCAATGGGGCCCGGCCGTCTGGCTGCTGCCCATCGGCCTGCTGGCCGCGCTCGGGCAGCTGTGCATCACGCGTGCCTACGGCCAGGGCGCCACGCTGGTGGTGGCGAGCCTGCAGTACTCCGGCATCGTCTTCGGGGCGCTCTACAGCCTGCTCCTCTTCGCGGAGGACATTCCGCCGCTAGGATGGGCGGGGATGGCCCTGATCGTCGCGAGCGGCGTCGCCGCCACGGCGCTGCGCGCCCGCGCCGCGCCCGATGCACCGGCCGAGGAGCACTGACCCATGTCCACGCACACCCCCTACACCACCCTCATCCAGCCCGCCGAACTCATGGCCCTGCAGCGCGCTGGCGCGCGGCTGATGGTGTTCGACTGCAGCTTCGAGCTGTCCAACCCCGCGGCCGGCGAAGAGCAGTACCACCAGGCGCACATCCCCGGCGCGGTCTATGCCCACCTCGACCGCGACCTGAGCGACGAAGGCGTGGTCGATCCCGCCGGGCGCCGCCACCCCCACCCCGACGCCGCCTCGGGCGGGCGCCACCCCCTGCCCGGGCGCGAGAAGTTCGCCATGTGGCTGTGTTCGGTGGGCTTCGCCAACGACATGCAGGCGGTGGTGTACGACCGCCAGGGCGCCAACTACTGCGGCCGCCTGTGGTGGATGCTCAAGTGGATGGGGCATGAAGCCGTGGCCGTCCTCGACGGCGGCCTCGCGGCCTGGAGGGCCGCCGGTGGCGCGCTGCGTGGCGGCGAGGAGCCCTCGCGCTTCCAGTCCAACTTCGCCATCGGCGCGCCGCTGCGCGAGCTGGTGACCACTGCTCGCGTGCAAGAGCGGCTGGGCCAGCCCGAACAGACCGTGCTGGATGCGCGCGGCGCGGCCCGCTATCGCGGCGAGGTGGAGCCGATCGACCCGGTCGCGGGCCACATCCCCGGGGCCCTGAACCGCCCCTTCAGCGACAACCTCGGTCCGGACGGCCGCTTCAAGTCGCCGGCGCAGCTGCGCGAGGAGTTCGAGGCCTTGCTGGGCAGCCGGGACTCCGCCACCGTCGTGCATCAATGCGGCAGCGGCGTGAGCGCCGTCTCCAACCTGCTCGCCATGGAGCACGCCGGGCTGGGCCGCACCGCGCTCTATGCAGGCAGTTGGAGCGAGTGGTGCAGCGACCCGGCGCGGCCGGTGGAAAAAAGCTGAAAAGGCCTGTTCACACCTATCGCTGCCCGACCGCGCCGGACGGCGTGCTGTTCGGGCTGCCGGGCGGCGCGGCGCCCGGGGGCGCCGTCGTTCCGCCATAGGGCAGGACCGTACGGCCGGTGGCCGAGTCGGTGGCCATGGGGCTGGGCGTCGGGTCCAGGGCTCCGGCGGTGGGCGCAACACCCGGGATCGTCGAGATCGCCGGGTCGGCGCTCCCGCTTCCGGTCACGCCCTGGGGACTCGGCGGGGTGCCGCCCACGCCGGGCGAAACGTTCGGGGAAGCGCCGCCAGGCACCAGCGGCACGACGCTGACGGGCGGGTTGCCTTCACCGGGCCGGCCGGGCGCCACGGGGTTGGCCGTGGCGCCGGTGTCGGCGCCACGATCGCACCCCGCCAGCGCCGCCGCGGCGAGGAAGACGGCGCAGAGGGCGGCCCGCATGTCAGCGCGAAGCGCCGCCGGAGGCGCCGCCCGTGGTGCCGGTGCCGGTGGTGCCGGTCGTTCCGGTGGTGCCGGTCGTGGGAGCCGAACCGGAGCCCGTGGAGCCGCCGGCGCTGCCGCCCGACGATCCCGTGCCGCTGCCGCCCATGGTGGCGGAGCCGCCGGTGGTGCCGGAACCGGTGGTGGAGCCGGTGCTGCCGGCAGCGGTGTCGCTGCCCGTGCCGCCCGTGGTGCCAGTCGCGCCGGCCGAGCCCGTGGTCCCGCTCGTGCCGGAGGCGCTGCCACCGGCCGTGCTGTCGGTACCGGTGGTGCCGCCGGCGGTCGGCGGCGTGGTGGTGCCCGTGGTGGGCGCCGGCACGACGACCACCGGAGGCGCCGTCGTGGTCGCTGCCGGCGTGACGGGCTCCTCGCGCCCGCAGGCGGCCAGGCTCAAGGTGGCGACGGCCAGCACGGGAAGCGCCAGGGTGCGCAGTTCAAGGTTTCTCTTCATGGGATCACTCCTGTAGGTCTGGGTGGATGACGACAGGCATCTTGCCGGGCCATCCCGGGCCGGGCGCCGGGGCAGGTTCCCCCTCGCCTGTCGTCCCCCACTGTTGCCGCCTGTAGGACGTGGCGTGATCAGGCAAGCGCGGAGACCAGCACCTCTTCGCGCAGCGCCTCCGACACCGCTTCGAGCTCGCGGCGCCGCTCGCGCAGGCGCCGGCCCAGCAGCGCCAGGTCGGCACCGCAGCGGCGCAGGCGCGGGAACAGCCCGGCCTGCTGGCTCGCGATGTGCTGCTCGATGGTGTCGCACAGCCGCTCCACGCGCATGTCGTGCAGCGGGTCGTCCGCGCGCATCTGCAGCAGCCGCGCGATCAGGTCGCGGGCACGCAGGCGCAGGGCGTCCGTGTCCGCCGGCAGGGCCTGCGGCCCCAGGGCCTCGCGTGACAGGGGATCGAGCAGCTCTTCCTCCAGCCGGGCGTGGATGGTGAACTGGGTGCACAGCTGCTCTGCGAGCACCTTGCGCTGCGGCGCACTGCCCGGGGAGCCGCCCAGGGCTCGCCACTGCCGCGCCAGTAGGCGCATCTGCTCATGATCCTGCTCCATCTGGTCGATGGGGTCATCCTGCACGTCGATCATCGGCTCCTCCCAGGAGTGTTGTCGTTCTCAGCGGCGCCGTTCGGCGTCGGTCTTGCTCTGCTGCTTCATCGCGTTCTCGGCCGGCGTGCTGCCGCCCGTGGCGTGGCCCTCGGGCGGGGCCGAGGCGTCGGTGCCCGCATCCTCGGGCTGCATGTCCGTGGACGGGGTGGACTTGGTGCGGTCCTGCCGGTCGTCCGCCCGCGCCGCGCGCTCGCGGTCGCTGGTGTCCGGGCGCTCGGACTTGTCCGGATCGGGGGTCATCGGGAACCTCCAGGTGAATACGTTCGGAAAGCTCCCGCCACTCTAGGGAAGCTGTGCAGAAACCGTGTCGGCCCCGCACCGCCAGCCATGTAGGACGGGAGAGGAAGGCACAGGAACCCCGGCGCTCAGGTCTTGCGCGGATCGCGCTTGCTGGCCGGATCGCTGGGTGCGTTGCGGTCCGACAGGCCGGGACCGGGCGCCGGGCCGACCGCGCCGGCGTCGCTGGGCCGGTCGCTCCAGGTGCCGCCCGTGCGGGTGGTGTTGCCGCGCGGCCGGTCTTCGTCGAAGTCGTCGAAATTCACCGAACCGCCGGCCAGGGGCTTGTCCTCGGCGGCCCCGTGGTCGCGCTGGTTGACGCCACTGGGCGCCACGAGGTCAGGCTGGCGGTCGCTGGTCACGCCGACCTTGCCCGGGCCTTCGCCCGCGTAGGGCTCGGTGCGCCGCTCGGTGGCGTTCTCGGCCGAACGTGGCGGCCGCTCTCCCTGCTCGTCGCTCGCGCCCTTGCCACGGGCATCGGACTGGCCGTCGGTGGCGTAGCGGTCCACGTCGGGGCTGGGACGGTCGGCCGACTTGTGCGGCACGCCGTCGCGGGAATCGTTCTGGTTGACCATGAGGCACTCCTTGGGGCTGGTACAGCCCACGGATGCTCGGCGCGGCCCGTGGCCGAGGCTGTCGGTGTGCCGCGTCCGCGCGCGTAGGAAGCCCGCCTGCGCGCCTGCCTGGCGGCGGATCAGGCCTGCAGGTACAGCGCGCGCAGGCGCTGGCGCTCGGGCTCGCGCAGGCCCAGCCCCTCGCGCAGGTAGGCATCGACGCCGCCGTGGTCCTGCTCGACGGCCTCGAAGGCGGCTTCGAGGAACTCGGCCCGCACGCTCCAGAGCACGGCGGCCACCTCGGGCGAGAGGCCCCAGGCGGTGCCGGGCGGCGCCTTCAGCCGCTGGTTGGTGGCCAGGTAGTCGCGCACGATGTCCTCGTGCGTGGCGCCCAGGGCGTGCAGCACGAGCGCGGCGGCGAAGCCCGTGCGGTCCTTGCCCGCGGTGCAGTGGAAGACCGTGGGCTCGTCCGAGTCGAGCAGCAGCTTGAAGAACTCGGCAAAACGCGAGGTGTGGCGGCGCACGAAGCCGCGGTAGGTGTCCTGCATGTGCGCCACCACCTCGGCCGGCGTGATCCGGTGGCCGGCCGCGAGCAGGTCCGAGAGCACCTGCACGATGGTCGGCTCGATGGACAGGGCATGCACCTTCACCCGCGGCAGCGCGCAGACCGCGCTGCTGCGCTCCTGCTGGCCGCGGAAGTCGATCACCCGGCACACGCCCAGCGCCTGGATCTGGCGCGCGTCCTCCGCGCCCAGGGCGCCCAGGTGGTCCGAGCGGAACAACACGCCGCGCCGCAGGGGCACCGAGGTGTGGACCTGCTCGGCCAGGTCGCGGAAATTGGGGGCGGCATCGACCGCGAAACGGGGGGTGGGCATGGCCGGCCATTTTCCACCCAGCCGCGGCCGCGCGGGCGTCCGCGTCGATGCGGCCGGTGGCATGCGTTGTAATGCGGCCATGTCCCGCTACCTGGTCGGCACCGCGTCCTGGACCGACAAGTCCCTGATCGACTGCGGCCGCTTCTACCCGCGCAAGACCATGAGCGCGCAGGACCGGCTGCGGTTCTACGCCAGCCGCTTCCCGATGGTGGAGGTGGACTCCAGCTACTACGCCATTCCCGCCCCGCAGACCGCGCAGCTCTGGGCCGAGCGCACGCCCGAGGGCTTCGAGTTCAACGTGAAGGCGTTCCGCCTTTTTACGGGCCATGCCACGCCGCAGCTCGTGCTGCACCAGGACCTGCGCCAGGCCTTCGGCGCCGCCCTGCCCGACCCCTTCCACTGGCGCGACGCGCCGGACGAACTGATCGACGAACTGTGGCGCCGGCAGCTCGATGCGCTCGCGCCGCTGCGCGCGGCCGGCAAGCTCACGGCCGTGCACTTCCAGTTCGCGCCCTGGGTGGTGCGCAGCGCGCCGTGGCGAGACCACGTGGCCGACTGCGTGCGGCGCATGGCGGACCACCTGGTGGCCGTGGAGTTCCGGCACGCGAGCTGGTTCCATGGCGCCCAGGTCATCCAGGACACCCTGGACTTCGAGCGCTCGCTGGGCGTGGTCCACACCGTGGTCGATGCGCCGCAGGGCTTCGCCAACACGGTGCCGGCCGTGTGGGAGGTCACGCGGCGCGAACTCGCCATCCTGCGCCTGCATGGGCGCAACCGGGCCACCTGGAACGTCCGGGGCGCCACCAGCGCCGCCGACCGCTTCAACTACCTGTACGAGGAGCAGGAGCTCGCCGACCTGGTGCCGCCGCTGCGCGCCCTGGGCCGGCATGCGCAGAAGGTGCACGTCATCTTCAACAACAACATGGAGGACCAGGGGCAGGTGTGCGCCGCGCGCATGGCGCAGCTGCTGGGCCAGGCCGACGGCTAGACTCCGGCCGCGACCTTTTCGCCTATCGTTCACTCCATGACTCCTAGATTGCTCCGCCCCCTGGCCTTCGCGCTCGCCGGCCTCCTGGCCACCAGCGCCTTCGCCCAACTCAAGCTCCCCGGCAGTGGCGGTGCCGCGGGCGCCTCCAGGCCGCCGGGCCTGACCAGCCCGGCGTCAACGCCTCCGGCACCCCCGCCGGCCGAAAGGGCCGCGGCCGAACGACCCGCGGCCGACAAGCCCGCCGCCGAACCCGCCCGCCCCGACGCCGCCGGCAACACGGCCGAGATGGAGCAGGCGGCCCAGCTCGCCGCCCAGGGCTGGCTGCTGCTGCTGGACCGGCGCGACTGGGGCACCGCCTACGACACCTCGGCCGCAATGTTCCGCTCGGCGGTGAAGCTGCCGCAGTGGATGGACGGCATTCCCAAGGTGCGCGCGCCGCTGGGCAAGGTGATCGAGCGCAAGCCGGTGGAGGCGGTGTACCGCGACAAGCTGCAGGGCCGCCCCGATGGCGACTACGTCACCATCCTGTTCGCCACGCAGTTCGAGAAGAAACCCGACGCCCAGGAGATCCTCACCACCGTGCGCGAGCCCGATGGCAAGTGGCGGGTGACGGGCTACTCGACCCGCTGACGCAGCGGCGTCCCTGGACCGTCGTGCCGCGGCAGGGCACGACGGTCTCCTTACTTCGAACGCGACGCGTCCTTGCCGCCCGTGGCGCTGCTCTCGCCGCGGCTCGCCTCAGAGGAACCGCTCATGGTCTGTCCGGCCGAGCCCATGCCGCTGGAGCCGTGCGGAACGTCGCGGCCTTGGCCGCCACCGAGGTCCTTGCTGCGTTCCTGGTCGCCTTCCCGAGCCTGCGCCTGCGCCTCGCGCGAAGGCGTGTCGGTCGCGCCGAAGTTCCCGCCGGTGCTGCTGCCGCTGCGGCCGCTCTGGCGCGCGGCGCGCCAGGAGTTGAACTCGTCGGAGAAACGCCGGTAGCGGTCCTGCCGCCAGGATTCGTAGTCACGGTCCAGGTTGCGCAGCTGCTCTTCGCGCCATTGCTGGTAGTCGGGGTCGTGGTGGCCCTGCTGCCCGTGGGCCTGCTGGCCTTGCCCGTAGCCCTGCTGCCCGCCGTAGCCCTGCTGCCCGCCGTAGCCCGGCTGGCCGCCGCCGTAGCCGCCCGTCTGGCCGTAGCCGCCGTGACCGGCACCGCCGTGGCCGCCGGCCTGGCCGTGGCTGCCCTGCCCCATCTGGCCGCCGTACCCGCCTTGGCTGGACGTGCCGCCGTGGCCACCGCCGCCGTAAGGCTGATGCGCCTGGCCCTGCTGGCCGCCGTAGCCCTGTTGGCCTCCGTAGCCCTGTTGGCCGCCGTAACCCTGCTGGCTGCCATAGCCGTGCTGACCACCGTAGACCTGGTCGCCGTAGCCGCGCGCGCCGCCATAAGGCTGCGATCCGCCGCCACCGGACTGGCCCCAGTAGCCGCCGCCCTGCGTGCCGCCGCGCTGGCTCTCGCCCGAGTCGCCGCCGCGGCCGCCGCCCCACTCGGAGCCGCCGCGTCCCATCGCGCGGCCGTCCTGGCCGCGGTTCCAGTCGTGGCTCTCGCCACCGCCGCCATAGCCGCCATAGCCGCCCGATTGCGGCGAGCCGAAGTCGCCGGTGCGTTGTCCGTAGCCGTGGGTGCGCGAGCCCGGCTCGCCTTGTGCCCCGCGCTGTTCGCGGTTCGGGTCCTGGGACTCGCTGCCCCAACGCCCCGGGTTCTGCCGATCGCGCTCGTCCTGATCGCGTGATGCCATGGTGTCGCTCCTGTGGAAGTCGTCATGCGACCCGGCCCGGGCAGCGCCCGCACCGGGAGACTCGTCACCATAGGTCGCACCCTTTTTCGCGCCTGTCGGACGGCGGCGGTGCGTGCGTAGGACGCCCCGGAGGGCTCAATGCACGTGGGCCAGCGAGCTCACCAGCATGACCATTGCGATGCCGCCCAGCAGCCACGCGATCTGCGTGGCGGTCGCCCGCGCGCCCAGGCGCTTCTGCAGCTGCGGCACGAGGTCGGCGAGGGCCACGTACACGAAGCTGCTGCTCGCGAGCGCGAGCAGGTAGGGCAGCCAGCCCTCCAGCCGCTCGACCAGCCACCAGCCCGTGATGCCACCCAGCATGGTGACCGAGCCGGCCAGACACACCTTCACCAGGGCGACGCGCCGGCTGCGGCTGGTCTGCTGCAGCACCACCAGGTCGCCGATGTGGTGCGGCACTTCGTGCGCCATCACCGACAGCGCCGCCACGACACCCAGGCGCAGGTCGGCCATGAAGGCCGAGGCGATGAGGATGCCGTCGCCGAAGCAGTGCACGCTGTCGCCGGTCAGCACGGTCCAGCCGCCGCCGGAGGACGCCTCGGCGCGATGGCCGTGGCCGTGGTGGGCGTGCGCGTGGCTGTGGGCGTGGCCGTGATGCCGGTCGGCATGATTGTGCGCGTGGCCGGCGGCCGGCGCGCCGTGCTCGTGCCCGTGGTGCCACAGCTCGGCCTTGTCCAGCAGGAAGAAGAACACCAGCCCGCCCAGCAGCACGGCGAACAGCTCCTTGGCGCCCGCCTCGCTCTCGATCGCCTCGGGCAGCAGGTGCATGAAGGCGGTGGCCAGCAGCGCGCCGGCGGCGAAGCTCAGGAGATGCTGCGCCGCCACCGGTTCACCGGCGACCGCGCGCTCGCGCACGCCCAGCCGCATCAGCAGATCGGCGAGCAGCACACTGCCGATCCCCGCGCACAGGGTGGCCGTCACGATGGCAATCAGGTTCATCAACAATCGATGCGCGACCGGGCACGAGGCACCGGCGCGGCTGTCCCTCCAAAACATGCAAAAGCCGCCCCCATGGGGCGGCTTGTCGGTCGATCGGCCAGTCCGCCTGGTCGGCGGACTGGCCCCAGGGTCTGTCCTCAGGCCACGCCGTGGCGCTCGAACCAGGCCAGCGCACGCTTCCAGCCATCTTCGGCCGGACCGCGCCGGAAGCTCGGGCGGTAGTCGGCGTGGAAGGCGTGGGGCGCGTCGGGGTAGATCACGAACTCCGAGGCCTTGGCCGCGGGACTTCCGCTGGCCAGGGCGGCCTTCATCTTATCAACCGTCTCCAGCGGGATGCCCGAGTCGGCCCCGCCGTACAGGCCCAGCACCGGCGCGCGCAGCTGGCCGGCGACGTCCACCGGATGGCGCGGCGTGAGCGGCGAGGCATTGCCCACCAGGCGGCCGTACCAGGCCACGCCCGCCTTGATGGGCGCATGCGCCGCATAGAGCCACACGATGCGGCCGCCCCAGCAGAAGCCGGTGATGCCGACGTCCTGGGTGTTGCCGCCGTTGCGGCCGGCCCATTCCACGGCGCCGTCCAGGTCGGCCATGACTTGTGCATCGGGCACCTTGGACACGAGCTCGCCCATCAGGCGGGAGACTTCGCCGTAGCTCGCCGGGTCGCCCTGGCGCGCGTACAGCTCGGGCGCGATGGCGAGGTAGCCGGCGCGCGCGAAGCGCCGGGCCACATCCGCGACGTACTCGTGCACGCCGAAGATCTCGTGCACCACCAGCACCACCGGCAGCCCGGTGCGGCCGGCCGGCGCGGCGCGGAAGGCGGGCACCTTGAAGCCGTCCACCTCGTAGGTGATCTCGCCGGTCACCAGGCCGTCCGAAGGCGTCTTGATGGCCGACTGCGCCAGGATGGGCGCGGCCGCCGCCGCGAAGCCCACGCCGAGCGCACCACGCAGGGCGGCGCGGCGGCTGGGCCCCGACTCGTGGGCGCTGCCGGGCAGCAGGGAATCGAAATCGCTACGCAGGTCGTCTCTCAGCACGGGGGCTCTCCTTCTTGGGGTGGGGGGTTGTTCGCAGGCTCCGGACGCGACTGTAGGCAGGAAACATAATCCCCTCATTCCCATCCACTTTGCCGAGGAGCCCAGCCCATGCCCACCATCCGCGTCGAACTCATGGAAGGACGCACCGTCGAGCAGAAGAAAGAACTCGTGAAGGCGCTCACCCAGGCCGTCGTCGAGACGCTGGGCAGCAAGGCCGAGTCGGTCGATGTGCTGCTTTTCGATATCAAGCGGCACGACTGGGCCACCGGCGGCGAGCTCTGGTCGGAGAAGACGTGAGCGTCTCGCGCGCATGGGCGGCGCGCCTCGCCTGGTGCGCGGCCCTCGCGCTCCAGGCCTGCACCCAGCCGCTGAACTCCACCATGCCTTCCGAGCCTGCACAGCCGCGTGACAGCGCCGCCGCCTGCGACGCCGCGGCCGCGCAGTTCGCCGTCGGCCAGCAGCCCCTGCCCTCACTGGCGACCACCGCACGGCGCCAGGCCGGCGCCACGACGGTGCGGGTCATTGGCCACAACGAGATGGTGACCAAGGAGTACCTGCCCACCCGGCTGAACCTGCACCTCGATGCGCGGGGAAATGTGGAACGGGTGTCCTGCGGCTGAGCGCTGGCACCCTGGGCGTGTCCATTTCGACGTCTTGCCGGAATGATGAGGCGAACTCGTGTCGCAGAGTGCAAGTTCCACCGCGGCATCCAGGACGCGAGAGCTGCGTGCGCGCAGTGCGGTCGGCACCCATCTTCCACACTCGCTACCCGAGCGCGCACAATGAACGTCTACCGGTGATTTCGGGGCTGTACACAGGGGCGGACCGTGAAGGTAGTACTGTTTTGCGGCGGACAAGGCCTGCGCATGCGCGATGCCGAGAACTTGCCGAAGCCGATGGTGCACATTGGCTCGCGCCCCCTGCTGTGGCACCTGATGAAGTACTACGCACACCACGGTCACAAGGACTTCATCCTGTGCCTGGGACACCGGGCCGAAGCAGTCAAGCACTACTTCCTGCATTACGACGAGTGCCTGTCCAACGACTTCGTGTTGTCTGGCGGCGGCAAGGCCGTCGAACTGCTGGGCAGTGACATTCACGACTGGCGCATCACCTTCGCCGACACGGGCGCGGAGTCCAACATCGGACAACGCTTGCGGGCGGTGCGGAAATATCTGGAGGGCGAGCCCGAATTCCTCGTGAACTACAGCGATGGCTTGTCGGACCTGCCACTGCCTCAGTACATCGAAGACTTCCGTCTGCACGGCAAGGTCGCCAGCTTCCTGTGCGTGCGCCCCAATCTCAGCTACCACATCGTGACCACGCAACCCGACAATCGCGTGGTCACGAACATCTACCCGATCAACAGCGGAGACATCCGCGTCAATGGGGGCTTTTTCATTTTTCGAAACGAGATTTTCGAGTACATCGGCGAGAACGAGGAGCTCGTCGAGGAGCCGTTCCATCGGCTCTTGCGGATGCAGCAGCTGATCGCGTATCCGTACGATGGCTTCTGGATCAGCATGGACACCTTCAAGGACAAACAACAGCTCGAGCGGCTGTACGCCAGCCCCGGCGGAGCCCCTTGGGAAGTGTGGCGGAGGCGCCAGCCAGAAGCATGATCCAACTGACCCTTCCGGGCGACAGCCGGGCACCTCTGAACGTACTGTGCCTCGGCGCACATGCCGATGACATCGAGATCGGCTGTGGCGGCACGATCTTGCAGCTGCTTTCCGCGCGGCCCAATGTGCATGTGAGCTGGGTGGTTTTCAGCGGGAACGCCGAGCGCGAACGCGAAGCGCAGGCCGGAGCAGCGCTGTTCCTCGAGCGCGCCGCCAGCCGCCGCGTGATGGTGCGGGACTTCCGTGACGGTTATTTCCCGCGGCTGGGCGCCGAGATGAAAGAGTTCATGGAGTCGGTGAAACAGGAGGTCGAACCCGATCTCATCTTCACGCATTTCCGCGACGACCGGCATCAGGACCACCGCACCATCAGCGACCTGACGTGGAACACCTGGAGGCGGCATCTGGTGCTCGAGTACGAGATTCCCAAATACGACGGCGATCTGGGTGCGCCCAATTGCTTCGTACCGCTGCCCCAGTCGATCTGCGCGCGCAAGGCTGCCCTCATCTGCCAGGTCTTCCGCAGCGAGGCGCGCAAGGGATGGATGACGGAGGACACATTTGAAGCGCTGCTGCGCCTGCGGGGAATCGAATGCGCCGCACCCGACAAGCACGCGGAGGCTTTTCACTGCCGCAAGCTCGTGCTGAGCACGTGAGACCCAGCATGCAATGGGCATGAAAATCGTCTTCGTCATCATGTCTGCAGTTGCCCGGCACGACACCGTCGAGCAGCTCGCCCGGGCCCTGGCGCCGCACACGGTGCTGGTACACCACGACTTCTCCCAATCGCCGGACTTTTCGCTGGGCGCGACCAACGCGCGATTCGTGCCCGAACCCAAGCGAACGGGCTGGGCAGTGTTCGGCTTCACAGAGGGTGTCTTTCACTCGCTGCGCCACGCACTGGACACCCTGGACTTCGATTACCTGCAGCTGCTCAGCCCGACCTGCCTTCCGATCCAGCCGATGCGCCAGTTCGAGCAACACGTGTCCGGCGACATCGAGGCCCACTTCGACTGCATCGATCTGCTGAACGACCGCGATGCACTGATGTCGGTCGGCTACAGGGCTTTCACCCCGGAAGGCAGCCTGCGCCACCGTGTGCTGCGGCGACTGTCGACCGATTACTTCGGCGACTCGGCCCTGCGCCGCGATGAAGCCGGCATATGGCTGCACAGCGGCAGGGGCCGTGGCGTCGTGCCCTGGATCGCGCGCGCTGCGGTCGGCGCGTTCTCCCATCCCTGGATAGGCCGACATCCGTTCGGCGCGTCCTTGCGACCGTACTACGGCTCGCCGTGGCTGGGCGCACGTCGCCACATCGTGCAGGGGCTGGTCGAGCAGTTCGAGCAGCCTGAGATCCGCGGCTACTTCAGTCGGCTGCGGATAGCGGACGAATTTCTGGTGGCCACGCTGCTGATGCGGCTGGTTCGGCGCAGGGGGCCGATGCATCACCTGATCCAGCGATACAACCAGGCCCACGTGGGGGAGTTCGGGCTGGAAGACCTCGGAACGCTACGCACCGCGCAGGCGTGGTTTGCCCGGAAGTTCCCGGACGACCCACTCGCGCCTGTACGCCTCCACGTCCTTCAGGAACTCGCAGGCGTGGCGCCTTGGCCCGCCGCCAAGGAAGTGTGCGCCCTCAGGCCGGAGGTTTCCGCATCGGGCGAAGGCTGATGTCGGTGACTTCCACGTTGCGCGGCATCAACAGGACCTGCAGGGTCAGGGCTGCGACATCCTCGGGCTGGATGAGCGCAACCGGCTCGTAGGGTTTGCCTTCGATCGCGTGCAGCTCGGCCTGCATCCGCGTGGCCGTGCGTCCGAGGAACACGCTCAGGACGCGCACGCCCGCGGGGTTGACCTCCTCGCGCAGGGAGTCGGCGACAGCCTTCAGCGCATGCTTGGTCGCGGCGTACTGACCGTGGTCTGCGCGGGCGGAGAGGCCGGCGCTGGAATTGACGAACACCACCTGGCCTCGTGCCACTTTCAACGGCGCCAGCAGCCGCTGCGTGAGGACGAAGGGGGCACGCACGTTGGTCCGGTACTGCGCGTCGAACTGCGCCGCCGAGGCATTCTCGAAGCGGGCCGGGTGCAGGATGCCGGCCGCATGGACCAGCACGTCCACCGTCTGGAGATCGCGCCGAAGGGAATCGGCAAGGCGCTCCACATCGGCGTCGTCCGCCAGATCGGCCCGAAAGCAGCGGTGCGGCACCTGCGTGTCGTGCGCACGATGGGCACCCTGCGCGACCCGCAGCAACGTGTCTTCGTCGCGGCCCACCAGGCACAGCCGTGCCCCGCTTGCCGCGAGCGCGAGGGCGATCGCCTCACCGATCCCGCGGCTCGCGCCCGTCACCACGGCCACCCTGCCGGCCAGCGCAGTCATGGCGCCGCCGCCAGAAGGTGATGGCGCTCCAGCCGCTCAGCCGCTTCCCGCACGGTCGCGAACGGCATTCCGGAACGGTGCGCGATGTCCAGCAGGCCCGCCTGTCCGTCGGACAGGTTCAGCACCCACAACATGGCCATCGCCAGATCGGACGGGCTGCTGCCTCCGGTCGATGCGTACAGGCCGCGCCGGCCCAGCTGCGGCTCGCACTTCGGCTGCAGATTCACGTAACGGCCATCGTGTTCAAGCACGTCGAACACCGACAGCAGCGTGCTGAACGCAACCGCGAGCGCCTCGGGTGTCACGAAGTCCGGGTTGTCGGCCGAAGTGTGGTACTCGGGGAAATGTCCGTGGTGGCTTCGCATGAGACAGCCGACCGGCAGGTTGAAGCCGGGCGAGCAGTACTGGCGCTCGTCATAGCCGTAGGGAGAAAACGGCACGACCCGGCGGCCGGGGTCCTCATGCTGGAGGACGTGCTCCACCGCATGGTCGATGGTGGCATCGCCGCGGCGGCTGCGCTTGTACGTGAAGCTCGCGCGATCGCCAATGCACGTGAGCACCAGGCCGTGCCGGATATGCCGCACGCGCTCCTCGTTGCGGCTCAGCCAGGTGATCGCCCCGATCGTGCCCGGCACGAACACGACACGGTACGAGTAGCGGTGGGGCACCGTGGCCAGGTGCTTCGCGAGGAACGTCGCGACGGCCAGGCCCGACAGGTTGTCGTTGGCCAGAGAGGGGTGGCAAGTGTGGCAGGAGATGAGCACTTCCTGCGGCGTGTCGCCTTCGAGCAGGCATTCGCCGTAGGTGAGATGGCCCTCCGCCAGGGTGGAATCGATCAGGACCTCGTATTCGGTATCCGGCAGTTGCTCCAGCTGCCGGTGTGGCAGGCAAAAACCCCAGGCCTCCTTGTAGTAGGAGGTGCGGTAGGGGATCAGGTCGGGTTGGTCCGGCAGGGAATGCAGGTGCGGACGAAGCTCGGTCAGAGTCATGGTCCGGCGCACGGGCACGCTGTAGTTCACCAGATGCAGGTTGTGCCGGCGGAAGTCGATGACCCGTTCGCCACGCGGGTGCTTCACATAGGCGTCGCGCACGTTCCATTCGCGCGGCACGGTCCAGTCGAACACGCTCGTGCCGCTCGGTACTTCGTGCTGCACCAGCGGGATCTCCTGCGCCAGCCGCGCGAGGGTCTGCCGGACCCCGTCGCCCGTGATGCTGCGGCAGATCGGGAACAGCTCGCGGATCAACCCGTGCATCGCGGCGCCGTGCGCGGGCTCGTGGGTCACTCCAGCACCTCCAGCTCGGGGATGGGAACCACCAGCCGCCCGCCCCAGTCGCGCACGTAGGCGAGCTGCTGCCGGATCTCGTCATTCAGTTTCCAGGGCAGGATGAAAACGTAATCCGGACAGGTCTCGCGCAGCTTCTCGGGCGGGTAGATCGGGATGCGTGTTCCCGGCAGGAACTTGCCCTGCTTGTACGGATTGCGATCGACCGTGTAGTCCAGGAAGTCGGTGCGTATGCCGCAGTAGTTCAGCAGCGTGTTGCCCTTGCCGGGTGCACCGTAACCAGCGACGGACTTGCCCGCACGCTTTGCCTTGATGAAGAACGCGAGGATGCCTCGCTTGGTCCGCCTCACCTTTTCATTGAAGGAGAAATACGTTTGCAGCCGTCCGAAGCCCGCCTCCTCCTCGCGGCGCAGGAGGTCCTGCACACGCTCGCTCACCGGGCAGGACGTGTCTTCAGCATGCCGAGCGTACATGCGCATCGAGCCGCCATGCGTGGTCAGCTCATCGACATCGAACACCGTCGGCCCGAAATCCTCGAGCATCCGCTTCGCCGCCATGAACGACCAGTACGAGAAGTGCTCGTGGTAGCTGGTGTCGAACTGGTTGCCTTCCATCAGCCGTATCAGGTGCGGAACCTCGATGGTGATTACGCCTCCAGGCTTGAGCAGCAGCTTCATGCCGGCTGTGAAGCTTCGGATGTCGGGAACGTGGGCGAACACGTTGTTGGCCGCGATGAGGTCGGCGCGCGTTCCCTCGCGCACCATCGCGGCGGCGCACTCACGGCTGAAGAACTCCACCCGCGTCGGAATTCCCTTCTGCGCCGCCACCTTCGCGACGTTGGCCGCCGGCTCCACGCCCAAAACCGGGATGCGCTGCTCCTGGAAATATTGGAGCAGGTAGCCGTCGTTGCTGGCCAGCTCCACCAGCGCCTCCGGACCCAGCTTGAAGCGCTCGACCATCCGGACTGCATAGGTCTTCGCATGTGCGAGCCAGCTGTCTGAGTACGACGAGAAGTAGGCGTACTCCGTGAAGATCTCCTGTGGACTCACGTGCTCAGGCAACTGCACGAGCAGGCACTGTTCGCACACGAACACGTGGAGGGGATAGAACAGTTCCGGTCTGCCGAGCCGGTCCGCTGGCACGTAGGCTTCGCAGGGAGGCGAGAGGCCCAGGTCGGTGAAGGTGTGGCGCAATCCCGCTCCACAGAGTCGGCAGGAAGCGGGGCTGTGCGGCTCCTGGTTCATCGGGCGTATCCCTTGCGCCAAGCCGTTGTCTGGCGATGGGTTGATTGTGGCGCGCTGCAGCGCGCGTGTGCAGGCGTGATGGTGGTTGCGGCTGATCTTCCGGCAAGCTCCACGGGTGCCGGAGGCTGCCTCATCTACTCACTGGCCAAGCCTTGTATCCGCCTTGATCAGGTAGATCTCGCTCTGCTTGGGGAACATGGTCCCGTGGTAGCGGAACTCCTCGAGCTGCAATCCGTGCTGCTGAAAGGTCGAGAACAGCCATTGCTTGCTATAGCGGACCACGGTCAGCGGCAGAGTGCATCTGTAGGGAACGTAGTCGCTCGGATTGAAAGTGACCTCGGGAACGTCATCTTCGGCGAAGGCGGTCAGGAAGCACCGGCCTTGTGGGCGAAGAATTCTTGCGATCTCTGCGACATACGCTCGTACGTGCTCCGGCACCATATTCGTGAACACCCCCCAGAGGTTCGCGGCGTCGATCGATGCATCGTCCACCGGCAAGCGCAACTCGCCCCCCGCAATGGTGCCGCCCGGGTTGTATAGATCGTTGGCCACGTCCAGATGGACGAAGCGAAAGTTAGGATGGAGTTTCTCGATGTGTTCCCTGCACCAATGCACGAACTGTTCATTGGCATCGATCCCGAGGTAGTGCACGTCCGGCAACTCTGCAAGCAATCCGGTGGCAAGGCGCCCCAGCCCGGACCCGATATCGACGATGCGAGCATCTTGCATGCCGCCAAGCCTCGCCGAGAATTTCGATGCTTCCAGCACTGCTGACAGCACGTAGAACCTGTCGGTGCGGAAGGCGTCTCCGCACATCCTTCCGCGCATGCTCTTCGGCGGCAGGCGATAGCCACGACAGAGCACGAACCCTCTGCTTTCACCCTCAGCATCATCGAGCAGCTGAACGAATCCTGGCGCCCGCAGACTCATGCTTCTCAGGAGTCTGGCGCCAATCTCCATCAATGGCCGCGGCCGTATGGCCCAGGTCTTGAGGCGTGTGTTCATGGCATGGTCAGTTTAGGCGCGGGGCATCGTGTTGTGCATCGCTGCACGTTCTATTCGTGAGGTCCGTCAGGCTCTCGCATCCGCCGCGGCCATCTACCCTGGTTGGCCATGCAGGACTGCTCTTCAATACGTCCATGGAGGCGCTTTCGCCCCGTGTATCCCAGGTTTAATGCCGCTGCGTGAACGGTAAGTCGAGCGATCGACGTGTGGTCCGTTTCCTGGGTTGTTCGTCCCAAGCGCTCCAGGACAGCCCTCCTGCGCAGACTGAACCAATTCACGCATGCGCGGGCACGGACCATCCGTTTCAATTCCTGTACTCCGGAGGATCTGAACGGAGGCCCATGCCGAAAACCGATCACCGCAATGTCGCACCGCAGACCTCCCGACAGCCGGAGCGCGTGAACCCGCTCGCACCCGATCCGCTGGTGTCGATCGTCACGCCGTCCCTCAACACGGGACAGTACATCGCGGACGCCCTCCGCAGCGTGCAGCAGCAGGACTGGCCACGGGTCGAGCACATCGTCCTCGATGCGGGATCGACCGACTGCACCGCGCAGGTCCTGGCCCGATTCCCGCGGGCGATGGTGGTTACCGACGCACCTCACGGCTTATGTGAAAAGGTGAACCTGGGCTTCTCGATGGCCCGCGGCGACGTGATCGCCTGGCTTTGCTCCGACGACTACTACCTCCCGGGCGCGATCGCAAAGGCTGTGACCGCGCTGGCGTGCAACCCCGACGTGGCGCTGGTCTATTGCAACAGCCTGCGCGTCGATGAGCAGGGCAACGAGATCCGCCGCAGGCGTCGATGGCAGTCCGATCACGACCGACTGGTGTGCGAACAGAACGTGCTTCCCCATCCCACTGTGTTCTTTCGCCGGGAGGCGCTGGAGGCCGTCGGCTCGCTGGATCCGCGTTACCCGCTGGTTGCTGACTGGGACCTCTGGATCCGCATCAGCCGCCGCTTCCCGATCCTGCACGTGGACGACTGGTGGGGCGCCTACCGGGAGCGGCCAGGGCAGCTCTCGCAGACGCACCGCTGGCGCGCCTGGTGGCAGGGCCGCGTGATGGCACGCACCCATGGCGCGCCCTCGTTCCTGCCGCGCTTCGTGTACTGGCGCGACAAGCTCACTGCCGGGGCGTTCAGCACCGCGCCGACACGACCTGACAGCTCCGCCGGCTGACGCGGTGCAAACGTCCCGGGATGGCAGGACCCTTCACCTACCTCCTCAAGTTGCTCCGACCCATGCCGCTTCGGCGCGCAGCGGGTTCAATGAGGGCCAGGTCGCCGCACGGTTCGCAGCGGCCGGGGCGACGGGAGAACCGCAAGCATGACGTTATTGGAACCACCGCTCCGCATGGAGCATCGGCACGGGACGAATACGGAGGAAACCAGCCTGCGCGAGCTCCTGAACGTCGCCCTGGACAGCAAGGGAATGATCGTGGGCTGCGTGCTGGTCGCCATGGGCGTCGGCGCGGGATGGGCCATCCTCAAGACGCCGCTCTACGAGGCCGACACCCTGATCCAGGTTGAGAGCCGGCCCTCGGCGGTGCCCCTGAGCGGCACCATGGGCCAGGCGGCGAACACGCCGGAGACGGAGCCCTCGGCTATGGCCGAAATACATATCCTTCGATCGCGCTTCGTGGTGGGGCAGGCCGTCGAGAAGCTGCAACTCGAACTGTCGGTCACACCCAAGTACCTTCCCGGTATCGGTGCCTGGCTGAGTCGCCGCGCCACCGAGCCCTCGAATCCGCACCTGCTGCGCCGGCTTGGCGTGCAGGGGTATGTTTGGGGCAACGAGTCCCTGCAGATAACGCGCTTCGACGTGCTCCCGCCGTTCCAGGGCCGGCCGTTCACGGCCCGGCTCACCGAAGGCGGCTACGAGCTGCTCGACCCGGATGGCCAGCTACTGGCTGCCGGCCGCATCGGCCAGCCGCTCGAGTTCGCCGTCGGCAGTGGTCGTGGCGTTCTCTTGGTCGAGTCCGCCGTCGGCCGTCCGGGCGCCGAGTTCTACGTGGAACGCCAGCCGACACTGCGTGCGCTGGAGAACCTTCAAAGCGCGCTGCAGATCGAAGAGCAAGGCAAGCAGTCCGGCGTGATCCGCACCCGTCTGGCGGGGCCCGATCCGGAGAAGCTGGCGCTGACCCTCAACGAGATCTCTGCGGCCTATCTGCGGCAGAACATCTCGCGCAAGTCAGCCGAGGCGGAGAAGACGCTAGGCTTCCTCGGATCGATGCTGCCCAGCGTGCGGGCGCAGGTCGAGGAGGCCGAGAAGAAGTTCAATAAGTTCCGCAACCGCTACGGCACCTTTGACCTTAACACCGAGGGCCGCATGGCCATGGAGCGCTCGGCCCAGCTCCAGGCCGAGCTGGTGCAGTTGCAGCAGACCCGGCGTGATCTCGAGTCGAGGCTCGGCCCCGCGCACCCCAGCATGCAGGCGACTGATGCGCGCATCGCCGGCATCACCCGGGAGCTGGGCACCCTCACGGGCCGCGTACGCGCGCTGCCGAATGTCGAGCAGGACATGCTGCGGCTATCGCGTGACCTCAAGCTCAAGTCCGACCTCTACGCGACCTTGCAAGCCGACGCCCAGCAGCTGCAGCTCATCAAGGAAGGCAAGGTCGGCAACGTACGCGTGATCGACCCGGCGTTCGTGCCAGTCCTGCAGACCACCCCTCACTCAGCCACGGTCGTCGCCGGCGCGGGTGCGCTGGGGCTCGTGCTGGGGCTGGTGCTCGCGTTCCTGCGCAACAGCCTCCGGCGCGGCATCAAAGACCCGGCCGAGATCGAGCGCCAAGCCGGCCTGCACCTCATCTCCACCGTGCCGCTCGCGACTGCGCAGAACGCCCTGGCGCGTTCGCGCCGTCGGGACAGTGTGCGGGTGCTGGCAGCCCAAGCGCCCCAGGACGCCGCCGTGGAGAGCCTGCGCGGCCTGCGCACGGCCCTACAGTTCACGATGGCCAAGAACGGATCGAACGTGGTCCTGATCACCGGCCCGACGCCAGGCGTGGGCAAGTCCTTCACCAGCGTCAACCTCGCCGCCGTTCTAGGCGCGGCCAACCGCCGCGTGCTGCTGATCGATGCGGATTTGCGCAAAGGAAAGCTCAACGACTGCTTCAGATTGCCGCGCGAAGGCGGCTTCAGCGACGTGATCAGCCATCAGATCGCCTTCAAAGATGCGGTGCACAGGGGGGTTCTTCCCAACGTGGATCTGTTGTCCACCGGCGCGACGGTCCGCAGCCCCGCTGACCTGCTGATCACCGGTTCGGCCGGTCCCCTGCTAAACGACGTAGCGTTGCAGTACGACGTAGTTATCGTCGATGCGCCCGCGGTGCTGGTCGCCTCCGACGCGGCGATCCTCGCGTCCTTGGCGGGCACGGTTCTGCTGGTGGCGCGATCGGGTCTGACTCGCCCGCGCGAGTTGCAGGAGACCGCGCGCCGTCTGGCCGAGAGTGGTGTGGACAGCACGCGCGTGGTCTTCAACGGTATGGGGCCTGACGCCGACCGCTACGGCCTCGGTGAGTACGGATACGACTACGGGATGGTCCGCGGCGCGTAGCGGTGCTCTGCCAGCCGCCAGCTCAAGTGCCGCAAACCACGTTGCCCCTTACCCCATGTCCGCCATCCTCCTTGCCTTCGCCGCCACGCTCGCCGCCTGCATCGCGCTGGTCCAAACCCAGCGTTGGCACGGTTTCCTGAGCCTCGACTCCACCGAAGGCGTGCAGAAGTTCCATACGGCACCGACCCCCCGCATCGGCGGGGCGGCCATCTCGCTAGGACTGCTCGCCGCTTATCCCGCTGCGGACCGCAACGTGCTTAACCTGCTCGCGCCAATGCTCCTGGCCGGCGCCCCGGCCTTTGTCGCCGGACTGCTGGAGGACGTCACCAAGCGCGTCGGGATCCTGCCGCGCCTGCTGGCCACCATGGCCAGCGGCGTACTCGCCTGGTGGCTCACCGGCGTGGCGATGCGGCACACAGGGCTGCCGCTGCTCGATGCGGCGCTGACCGCCACGCCACTCGCCGTGCTGTTCACGGCGTTCGCGGTCGGCGGGCTGGCCAATGCAGTGAACATCATCGACGGCTTCAACGGTCTCGCTGGCGGGTCGGTCGCGCTCATGTTCGGCGCCATAGGCGTTATCGCTTGGTGGCACGGAGATGCGGCGCTGGCTGGCACCTGCATGCTGATCGCTTCGGGGGCGCTGGGCTTCCTGGTCGTGAACTGGCCGCTGGGAAAGATCTTCCTTGGCGATGGCGGCGCCTACCTCTTGGGCTTCCTGCTGGGATGGGTCGCGATTCTGCTGCCCATGCGCAACCCCAGCGTGACCGGCTGGGCCACGCTGCTGGTCTGCGCCTACCCGGTACTGGAGGTCACATTTTCCTTCTGGCGCAAGTCGCGCCGCGAGGGCTGCAGCCCCGGCCAGCCGGACAAGGTCCACCTCCACATGCTGGTGCACCGGCGGGTGGCCCGCCGCCTAATCCCCGACTGCCCGCGCGTCTGGCAGAACGGCTTCACCAGCCTGTTCGCTTGGGGCTACACCTTGCTGTGCGCCGGGCTCGCCGTCGCGTGGGCCGACAGCCCGGTGCTGCTGTGCGCCAGCTTCGCCGCCTGCGCCCTCGCTTATGCCCTGGTATATGCGCGGCTGACTCAGTTTCACTGGCCCCGCTGGCGTGCCGCCGCGTGGCGTCGGCACGCGCCTCCCCGCACGGCCGCCCTGCCCGCGGGCGGGCGGCCCCGCCCCTGAGGACAGCAGGACCATGCACCCGCAGCCCGCCTACCGCATCCCGGACGCCCGCTACGCGCTTCGCCCAAGCCGCCCAGTGCTGCCCCTGCTCGCCTATGGGACGCTGGGGCTGAGCTCTTGCGTCACCGTGAAGGAGCCTGCGCCGTTCGACTTGTTGGCACTGCTGCTAATGGTCGCTTACGTGCTGCGCAATCGCACCGACCCGCTCCATCGCCGCGCCGACGCGTCCAGCGTCCAGATCGTGTTCCTGCTGCTGCTGTTCGCCCTGCTGCAGTTCCTGCCCATCCTCTTGAGTGCGCACGACGTGGCCACCTCCGCCTTCTTTGCGGCGGTCACCGGATTCCTGGTGCTCTTAGGAATCCACCTCGCCAGCTTGGCCGGCCGGCGCGATCCGCGTTTCGCCGCCTTCATCGCCGGCTATGCCGCTGCCGCCGTCTTCAGTTCCCTGCTCGCGATTGCCAGCCTGCATCCGGCCGTGGCCTCGCTCGCGCCGGAAACGCTGCACTTCGCCGGCCGCCCCAAGGCCTTGTTCAAGGACCCGAACGTCCTCGGTCCCTACCTGGTTCCGGCCGTTCTGATCTTCTTGGTCCTCGCGGGTCGCACCCACGGCTGGACGCGGCTGGCATTCCTGGTGCTGCACCTGCTCTGCTCAGCTGGCGTGGCGGTCACCGCGTCGCGCGCCGCCTGGGTCAACCTTGCCATTGTGATGGGCCTGTTCTTGCTCCTCGCGCCGGGCCGCTACAAGCTGCTCAGTGCGTTCGCGGTACTGGCCTGTGCCACCGTGCTCGTGACCACGGCGGACGACCTTCAGCGACACGAGAGCGTGCGCTCGACGCTGAACCTGCTGGATGGTCGCCTGGGACTGCAGCACTACGACGCCGAGCGCTTCGAGATGGCGCACAGGGCGTGGCGCATCGGCATGGACAACCCCGCCGGCGTGGGCCCAGGGCTGGTCACCACCTACCGTGGCGACCGGACGCTCGCGCCACACAACACGTACTTGCGCATCTTCGCGGAGCACGGGGCGGCAGGCCTGGTCGCGCTCGCCTTCGCGCTGCTGATGGTGACCATGCGAGTGCTCGGCCAGCTGCTGCGCAGCGGCCGCGGTCGCGGCCGCAACATCTGGTTCACCGCCGCCCTGTGCATGCTCGCGGGCCTGCTGGTCAATGCGTCGGTGGTGGACGCCCTGCACTGGCGTCACTTCTGGCTCGTGCTGGCGGTCGGCGCCTTTGTCTCCGCCCAACCCGCAGCAACCGCCGCCGTGCGCTGGTCCTCCCAGGGCCGCCACGAGCTCCGAAGCGCCCAGTAAGGAGCCGCAACGTGCGCATCCTCGTGGTCATCACCAAAGGCGAGGCGGGCGGCGCGCAAACGCACCTGCTCGAACTGTGCCGTGCGCTGGCGGCCTCACATCGTTTTCTGGTCCTGATCGGCGGCGCGGAGTCCACGCCACTGGGTAACGCGCTGCGGGCGAGCGGTATCGAGGTCCGCGCGATCGCAACACTGGGCAATTCGTTGTCGCCCACCGGCGCACTGCGCACCGTGGCGCGCATATGCGACGCAGTGCAGTCGTGGGCGCCCGACGTGGTCCACCTGCACAGCGGCGGTGCGGGTGCGCTGGGCCGCATCGCGGCCGGCCTGTGTGGTGTGCCCGCCGTTTACACCGTGCATGGCTTCGGGTTCAAGGACGCGGTTCCACCCCCGCGGCGCCAGCTCGCGCTGGCGGTGGAGCGGCTGCTGTCGCCGCTGACTCGGCACATGATCTGCGTCTCGCACCACGAGCGCAGCCTTGCACGCCGCCTGCCCATCCCGAGCGGTCGAGTCACGGTGATCGCCAACGGCATCGCCGATTCCCCCCTGCGCGCGAAACCGTATGCCGCGCGCGGTGCCGTGGTGATGGTGGCGCGCATGGCCCCTCCGAAACGGCACGACATCCTGCTGGCAGCGCTGTGCGTGCTGCGCAGCCGCGGGTTGGAATTGCCGCCTGTGGTTCTGGCCGGCGGCGGCCCCGGCTTGCCGGCGCTGCGCGACATGGCCAACGACCTGGGCCTGGGCAGCCTGGTGGAGCTGCCCGGCGACTTGGCTGACGTTCCCGCCCTGTTGGTCCGCAGCCAGGTCTTCGTACTGCTGTCCGACCACGAGGGCTTGCCCATCTCAGTCATCGAAGCGCTGCGGGCCGGTCTCCCGGTGTTGGCCAGCGACCTGCCCGGCATCCGAACGCAACTCGACGACGGGCACGAGGGGTGGCTCACGCGCAATAACCCGACGGAGGTGGCCGACGCCCTGCAGCGCCTGCTGACCAATCCGCAGATGCGCGAGCGCATGGGCGCGGCGGCGCGCGCGCGCTACGAGCGCGACTTCGGCGCCCGGGCCATGGCGGCGCGGGTGGAGGCGATTTACCAGGAACTGGCCCGACTCCCTGGCAGTGGAAGGACCTACGCACCATGAACATCCTGCTCACCGGCGGCGCCGGCTACATCGGCAGTCACGCGGTCGTGGCGCTCGCCGCGGCCGGCCACACGCCCATCGTTCTGGACGACTTCTCCAACAGCCACCCGCAGGTGCTCGAACGTCTGCGCCGGCTGCTGGGCGTGCCAGTGCGCTGCGAGCTGGGTAGCGTGGCCGATGTGACGCGAACCCGGGCGCTGATGGAGCGCCACCAAGTGCACGCAGTGATCCACTTCGCGGCCTACAAGGCCGTGGGAGAGAGCGTGTCGGCGCCGCTCAAGTACTACGACAACAACATCCGCGGCCTGGTGCGGCTGCTGCAGGCCATGGACGCCGCTGGCTGCAGGAACATCGTCTTCTCCAGCAGTGCCACTGTGTACGGCCAGGGCGGGACGATGCCGATTGCGGAGGACGCTCCGCGCGGCCACACCAATCCCTACGGCCACACCAAGCTCGTGTGTGAAGAGATCCTCGGCGCCGTGCAGTCCTCCTCCCGGGCATGGCGCGTCGCGATCCTGCGCTATTTCAATCCCGCCGGCGCGCATGTCAGCGGCCTGATCGGCGAGGACCCGGGCGAGGTCCCCAACAACCTCATGCCCTACGTGTCGCAGGTGGCTTGCGGCAAGCGCCCATATCTGGTCGTGCACGGCGACGACTACCCTACGCCCGACGGAACCGGGGTGCGTGACTACATCCACGTGGAGGATCTGGCCGCCGGCCACGTGCGGGCGGTGGAAGTGCTCGCGGACAGCGTCGAGGGCTTCACGATCAACCTCGGCACCGGCCAGGGCCACAGCGTGTTAGAGGTGCTGCACACCTACGAGGAGGCTTGCGGGCGCGAGATCCCGTACCGCGTCGGCCCGCGCCGGCCGGGCGACGTGCCGACATGCTGGGCCGACGTGTCGCGTGCGCGGGCGCTGCTCGAGTGGCGCGCCACACGCACGCTGCACGACATGTGCGTCGATGCCTGGCGCTGGCAATCGCGCAATCCCGAAGGCCTGCGCCGGCCGGCACCCGTGCGGCCAGAGCCGGCGACCCAACGCCTCTTCTGGCCGGGGCGCACTGAGATCCCGTACGCCAGCCCGCGCGAGCCGCGTGGCCTGGCCGGTATCGGGTGGCGCCCAGGCAGTGCCTGGGACTGGGAGAAGTCGATCCGATGGCAGCTCAGGCCACGCCTGACGGGAGAGCATCCGTGACCTCCGGCACCTTCGTGCTGAGCCTGGACTGCGAGGGCAAGTGGGGCGTGGCCGACCAGATCGCGCCCCACCACTCCATGCTCTCCAGCCGCAAGCTGGAGGCCACCTACCGCAGGCTCGTGGAGATGCTGGACCGCTACGGCATCGAAGCCACCTTCGCGTTTACAACCGCGTTCACCCTCACCCGTCAGCAGTTCCGCCGCCTCTGGCGCGAACATGGCGAGGATACTGCGCGCACCAGTGGCTGGATGACGCAGGCGCTGAGCCATGTCGACCGAGACGGCGGCGACGGCTGGTTCGTGCCCGCCTGCCTGGACGCCGTGTCCGCGTCCCGCGGCGGCCACGAGCTGGCCTGCCACGGTTTCTCGCACCTGCCCTGGCGCCACCCGATCGCCTCGCGCGCGGCAGCGGCGGCGGAGCTCTCGCTCACGCGCTGTGTGCCGGGCTTCGGCGCAGACGCCGTCACCACCTTCGTCTTCCCGCGCAACCAGCTGGCCCACCTGGACCTGCTGCCGGCGCACGGCTTCACCGCGTACCGCGATGCACCGCGCGGCGGCAGCCGCCTGGCCACCCTGGCCCGCGAGTGCGGGCTGTGGGATCGCAGCGAGACCTTTACACATTGCACGTCCGACCCGCTGGCGCGGCTGCCGGCCGGCCGCTTCGTAAACTGGCGGCACGGGCTGCGCTGCGTCGTCCCTGCGGCCGTGACGGTGCAGCGCTGGACGCACATCATCCGCGACGCACAGCGCACGGGCGGCGTTGTCCATGCGTGGACGCACCCTGAGAACTTCATCGATGGACATGGCATGTTCGAGATGTTCGAGCAGATCCTGCAGCGGGTTGCACAGGCCCGGGCTGCTGGCGGCCTGCAGGTCCGCACCATGCGCTCGATCGCAGCCGACTCTCGCGCGCGCGCTCGGACCGAGTCGGGCGCCGCGTGCTCCACGTTCACCGACCACCTGGCAGAGCCCCAATGAACCTGTCTTCGCCTGACCGCCCCCCGCCGGTGGTGACCATCGCCATGCCCGTCTTCAACGGCGGGCCTGAGGTCCATCTGGCCGTGCGCTCGCTGCTCGTCCAGAGCATGAGCGACTGGGAACTGCTGGTGATGGATGACGGCTCCACCGACGGACAGGCGGCCGCGCTGGCGGCGCTCGGCGATCCCCGCATACGGGTGCTATCGGACGGCGAGAACCGGGGACTCGCTGTGCGCCTCAACCAGGCAATCGACCTGGCCCGCGGCCGCTACTTCGCCCGCATGGACCATGACGACCTGGCGCACCCGGATCGCCTGCGCAAGCAGATCGCCAAGCTGGAGGGCGACGCCTCGCTGGACCTAGTGGCCTGCCGCTGCATCCGCATGAACGAGGACTGCGAGCTCACCGGCTTGCAGCCCTACGCCGGCCGTACGCACGAGGACATCTGCCGCCACCCCTGGCTGCGCATCCGCATGGCGCATCCGACCTGGCTCGGACGCATCGAATGGTTCCGCGCCCACCGCTATCCCGACCCGGCCCCCTTCTATGCGGAGGACTTCGAGCTGCTGCTGCGCGCGCACGAGGAAAGCCGCTACACCTGCTTGCCGGAGCTGCTGATGGCGCGTCGCGTGCGCAGCCGCATCCAGTGGCGCAAGAACCTGCGAGCGCGCCTGGCGCAGTTCGCCGTCCAGCGCCACTACTTCCTGCACCGGCGACGCTTCAGTGATGCGGCCAAGGCCGCGGTGATGATGGTGGGCCGTCTGCTGCTCGACGGTTGGCGGCTGGGATCCCAAGCCACGGGCATGCGCCTGCGCAGCGAGAACGCGATCACGCCGCAGGACCGTGCGGAGTGGAGCGAACTGCTCGGCCGCTTCAAGACGCCGCGGGACAGCGCGCGCCCGCAGCACGGTAGCGCCACGACCGTGGAGCTCAGCGCTCACGAGGGAAATCCTGTTCCGGCGCGCCCACCCTGGTGACGAACGCGCCCGCGCGGCGTAGCCAGCCGCGCAGGCGCTGCCCCCCAGCCAAGCATGCGACCAGCGAATGGTTCACGCGGGTGTCGCGGCCGGCAAGGGCCGCCTCGATCGCCCACAAGTCTTCCAGGTCCTTGGGCGCGCCCCGGACCTGCTTGATCCGCGCCAGCGTGGACAAGGCCAGCATTCGCAAGCCGAAGCACCAGAAGGATTGAGCGGGGTCGTCCAGCATCTCGCCGACCGTGATCCCGAGCGCCTCGTAGGCGGCGTTCTCGGCCGGGGGCAGCGGCGCCGTGCCCCCTGGCACTCCGGCGCCGCCGGCGATCAGGAAGTCCAGGTCGCGCGCTTCGCGCAGGCCGAACGCCGCCAGCACCGCGCCGCCCGTGAGGCAGGCCTGGCCCGAAGCGAGCGCATGCGCCAGGTGCGGTCCCGCACGTTCAATGCGTTGGCGCGTGTCGGGAAAGCTGCGCGGCTGGGCCGCGCGAATCCATTCGCGGCCGCCGCGGGTGAGGAGCATGCGGGCGATGGCGAGCGTGTTGCCGGCATCGCTGGCCAGAAGCGGTCCCGTGCCGGTGTCCTCCTCGGCGGGCCACGCGTCGGCCCCGTGGCAGAGATCGACGACGGCCACGTGAAAGCGTCCGGGCGCCAGGGTGTGCTTCGGATGTGAAGGACCCGACCACGGCGCCAGCCCTTCCCAAACACGCAGCAGGTTGGCGACCTCGCGCGCACTGCCAAGGTGAAGCAGGTGTTCGTCCACCACCGCCAGCCCGGCCGGCCACGCGCTCGGGGCGGCGACGCCGAACACCAGCAGCCGGGATCGCGCCGTTCGCTCCACGTGGCGCAGCGCCGACAGCAGCCGCACCTCGTCGCCACTGGCAGCGGAGCCGGCACCATTCAGCTCCATCAGATAGGCATCCGCGTGCGGATCTCGGACACCACGCCGCGCACGCCAGCGGCGTCGGCGTCGGCGTTCAGGAGATTGTCCGCCGCCCCTAGCTCTGCCAGGATGCGCGCGTACTGGGCACCAATCTCCATCGGCGTGAGCTCCGGCTTGTCGGCGCGGATGGACGCGGGCGATCGGTGGGGCACCACAATCAAGTCTGCCTTGGGGCCCAGCTTCAGGAAGAACCGGACCACCGGGCGAGGCGCGTTGATGTGCGTGCGGGCATACAGAAAGTCGTGGTAAGAGCGGGCGAAGATCACGCATTCGCGCCGGTCCCGAGGCCACAGCTTGGCGTGGCCGAGCACGTGGTCCAGGCCCCACCAGATGGCCGCCAGAGTAGCCTTCCAAGTCGGAAACGGCATGCTCATCCTCGAGTCGGTAAGTCCCGCGCGCAGAACCGTCGTTCGGCGACCGAGCAGGGTCGAAGGAGCCGGCAGGTTCTCGAAGGAAAAGCAGTAGGACCGCACCGGTACCAGCGCCGAGAGCTCCTGACACAGTTGCTGTGCAACGGTGGTCTTGCCGCAGCCGTCCGGCCCGATGATCACGATGTAGGTGCAGCGTTGGCGCATGGCTCGCCAACCTCAGGACATCGCGTCCAGCACCTCGGACGCGAAGGGCATGGGATCGCTCCACCGGAAGACGAAATCCGGCGCCACCCCGAGCATCACGTCGGCGATCGCCCGCCAACGTGAGGGAAAGGGACCGGCATACCCCGGCGGCCGACCATAGAACACCGCCTGCACGCGGCGCAGTTCGCCGGCAAGCCAGCGGCGCCGCATGCCGGCACGGTAGGCCGGCGGCAGACCACCCCCCCCGCTGACCAGCAATGCCGGGAAATCAACCCCGGCATCAATCGCCAGCCCCAGGGTGCCCCACGTACGGCCATTCACTTCCATCAGCACCGGCTCTCCCAAGCCCTCGCGACGGAACTCGACCATGGCGAGACCTTCCCAATCGAGCGCGCGCAGAAGCGCGATGGCGGGCTCTACCAGGGCGGGCTCGGGCGGCGCCGATTCAGCGGCGGCTGAGGGGCCGCCGGCTGGATGGACTTCGCGCAGCCTGCGGTGCACGAATACTGCGCTGGCCGAGCCTGCGCGCACCAGCAGCCCGACGCCCCAGCCGGAGCCCGGAACGAACTCCTGGACCAGGGCACCCGGCGCCCCATCCTCAAGAAGGCGCGTCGCCGCCAGGGCAGCAGTATCGACGTGGCTCGCGTACAGCGGTCCGGCGGTGGCCACCACGTCTCGCGCAGTCCAGCGCGAGGACGCAGGCTTCACTACGACCGGGTAGCGCAGGCCCGCGATGGCAGGCAGGTCCGCCGGCCCCGTCACCGTGACCGTTCTCGGCGTCGCGATGCCAATGCGGCGCGCGACGGCCAGGGTCTCGCGCTTGTCGAGCACTCTGCGCAGCACTGGCGAGGACGGCAGCAGCACCTGGGCATGCCGTTCGAACTCGGCACGGCGGGCTTCGATCGCCAGCACAGCGGCTTCGGTGCAGGGAAGGATAACGGGCCCGCCGCCCTGCTTTGCCCGCGCGAGCAGGGCTTCGCCGAAGCCAGCCGACTGGTGCGAGGGCGAAGGGGTCGCGAACGGTTCCACGCCGCGGCTGCGCGCGGCCCGGTCGCCCCAGCGGCGCGAGGTGGACACCTCGACCCGGTGTCCGGCGCGCACCAGCGAGCGGACGGCGGCCAGGGCAGCGGGCGGGGCGCCGTCCGCCACGATCACGCGGCGTGGCACGTTCAAGGGGGCCGGTGCTTGCATCGCAGTATTGCATCGCGGCGGCACTCGAATCGTGAAGGGCTGACTGTCCCATGCGGGGTGGATCGTTGCTCCTACCGGCTCTCCCCGCCTACTGCACACGTGTCGCTTTGTAAGTTCTGTTGAGCTGGCCAGAACGCCAAGCTCAAGCATGGGCTGCAGTTGTTGTGCCGTAGATCCCACACTCTCCAAGTCCACAGCTGAGCAGGCGTGCAGTGCTGTTGAGCTGCGTTGCGCGGGCACCGCACCGCAGCGCCCCGTCTGCCTCAGCTTTGTGACAACCCGCAGATGCTTGGTTACTTTCGTAGGCCACCCCCGCCTTCTAAGTATGCGTCTTCGTACTATGGTCGCGGCTTCGTAGCTGAGCTGAACCCGTGAGTTGGGTACGGGCAACTCGGTATCTCGCTGACCCAAGCCGACCAGGAAAACATGAACACGCGCCTTCTCCTCAAATCCGGATCCGTCCTCTCCTTGTTTGCCGCCCTCGCTGCCTGCGGAGGTAGTGGAGGCGACGACAGCATCGAACTGGAAGACCCCAGCAAGGGCCGCTACGTCACGGGCAATGGCACCGTCAAGCCGAACCGCAACGGTGGCGATGCATCGGCTCCTGCTCCTGCTCCTGCTCCTGCTCCTGCTCCTGCTCCTGCTCCTGCTCCTGCTCCTGCTCCTGCACCTGCTCCTGCACCTGCTCCTGCTCCTGCACCTGCACCTGCTCCGACGCCTGTGGCAACGCCTGAAGCCGGGCTGCCCGTCTACGCCGACGGCACGGCCCGCATCAACGCCCTGCTGGGAGCCAGCCTCGACGTGGTGATCCCGCCCGGCGTCTACACGATCTATGGCGAACTCGACGTGCGCAACGGCCAGACCATCTCCGCCGCCGCCGACACGAAGGTGATCTTGAAGACGGCCGACGGCTACACCGGCCGCATCATCAACGCCTCCTACGAGCGCGTCACCGTGCGAAACATCACTTTCGACGGCAACTACGCGCGCCGCATGAGCCTGGAAGGCGCGGGCAACTCGGCCGCACTGGTGCATGTGGCCAACGGGGCCGATTCGGTGTTCGAGAACAACGTGTTTCAGTACGCCCCCTCCCACGCGATGTACGTCTACAAGTCGCCGCGCGTGAAGATCCGCGGCAACACCTTCCACGAGACCTACTACGCCATCCGCATGGACGGCGACAACCTGCCCGAGTCCGGCACGATCGAGGGTAACGCGTTCAAGAATACCGACGCCTACAAATCCATCCAGCACCTCACCGCCACCGCCACCCACAACCTGGTCGTGCGCAACAACACCTGGGAAGGTGCCGGCCTGGCCGAGCCTACCAGCCACGGCTACGAGGGCACCTGGGGCAACAGCATCTACATCTTCGATTCCACCGGCTACCTGGTCGAAGGCAACAAGGTCGGCCGCAACCACTGGTCCTCGCTGGTCTCGGGCAGCAACGGCAAGAACGCCATCATCCGCAACAACAGCTTCACCGACGGCAAGACCTCCATCGCCGCCTGGATCGAGCAGGGTGGCGCCGAGTACATCACCTTCGACAGCAACCAGCTCGACGGCGGCCTGTTCGTCGGTGACAACGGTGGCGACCACCTGACCATCACCAACAACGTGATCCGCTCGCGTGGCGTCGGCATTGACGTCTCCTTCGCGACCAAGACCGCGCTGATCCAGGGCAACAAGTTCTACAAGCGGGCCGGCTACGAACGCACCGGCAGCGGCATCTATCTTTGGGAGAAGAAGGATCCGGCCACCAACGTCCAGGTCATCGGAAACCACATCGAGGGTTACGACCGGGGCATCTCCGTGTCTAATTACCAGGGCATCGGCACCGTGTACGGCATCAGCCTGAGCGGCAACACCTTTGCCAACAACAACGTGAACGTCCACGTCTCGCCGAGCATCACACTGGCCAAGCCGCTGGGGCAGTAAGGTCCTTGGACTGCGCGCCCGCCCGTCCGGCGGCCGTGCAGACTGTTTCTCATCGCGCCTGGAGGTCGCAGGCCACCGCTCTTAGACTCGTGGCCTGCGAGCTCCAGGCCATGTCCATTCCAGCAGCCGCCATGGCGGCCTTTTCCCTCCTGCTGTCGAGCACCCAGGCGAGCGGTGGACCCGTCTACGCCGACGGCACGGCCCGCATCAACGCCCTGCTGGGAGCCAGCCTCGACGTGGTGATCCCGCCCGGCGTCTACACGATCTATGGCGAACTCGACGTGCGCAACGGCCAGACCATCTCCGCCGCCGCCGACACGAAGGTGATCTTGAAGACGGCCGACGGCTACACCGGCCGCATCATCAACGCCTCCTACGAGCGCGTCACCGTGCGAAACATCACTTTCGACGGCAACTACGCGCGCCGCATGAGCCTGGAAGGCGCGGGCAACTCGGCCGCACTGGTGCATGTGGCCAACGGGGCCGATTCGGTGTTCGAGAACAACGTGTTTCAGTACGCCCCCTCCCACGCGATGTACGTCTACAAGTCGCCGCGCGTGAAGATCCGCGGCAACACCTTCCACGAGACCTACTACGCCATCCGCATGGACGGCGACAACCTGCCCGAGTCCGGCACGATCGAGGGTAACGCGTTCAAGAATACCGACGCCTACAAATCCATCCAGCACCTCACCGCCACCGCCACCCACAACCTGGTCGTGCGCAACAACACCTGGGAAGGTGCCGGCCTGGCCGAGCCTACCAGCCACGGCTACGAGGGCACCTGGGGCAACAGCATCTACATCTTCGATTCCACCGGCTACCTGGTCGAAGGCAACAAGGTCGGCCGCAACCACTGGTCCTCGCTGGTCTCGGGCAGCAACGGCAAGAACGCCATCATCCGCAACAACAGCTTCACCGACGGCAAGACCTCCATCGCCGCCTGGATCGAGCAGGGTGGCGCCGAGTACATCACCTTCGACAGCAACCAGCTCGACGGCGGCCTGTTCGTCGGTGACAACGGTGGCGACCACCTGACCATCACCAACAACGTGATCCGCTCGCGTGGCGTCGGCATTGACGTCTCCTTCGCGACCAAGACCGCGCTGATCCAGGGCAACAAGTTCTACAAGCGGGCCGGCTACGAACGCACCGGCAGCGGCATCTATCTTTGGGAGAAGAAGGATCCGGCCACCAACGTCCAGGTCATCGGCAACCACATCGAGGGTTACGACAAGGGCATTGCCATCAACAACCGCGGCGGCATTGGCCGAGCCCATGGCATTAGCTTCAGCGGCAACACATTCGCCAACAACACCCACGACGTGCATGCGCCATCGGGCATCCAACTCATCCCGCCCGCCCCCCCCGCCCCCCCGGCCGGTGCACCCTCCACTGCGCGGTGATGTAGTCGCATAGCCCGGGCGTGGCTGTCTCGGACACCTTGCGAACGAAGAACTTTTCGGAACGCAGGGCCATATCGACGTCCTCGCGGGACACGGTGCCTCTGAGCCCACCCTTGAGCCAATGGAAGTTGGCGTAGGCCGCCATGGTGGCACCTTGGGAGGGCTCCAGGCCACCCGAGGGAGTGGCTGCGGCCCAGCGCGAGTTGTAGACGTAGCTGGGCACTGCGATCTCGTCCGGTGCAAGGGCGTGGCGCAGGTAGTCGAAACCGCCGGACCCGTAATGTGCAACCAGCTCGACGGCCAGCGCGCGAGGCAGCGCAGTCCACTGCGAGCCCGCCACGTCCATCGGTAGCGGGCTTATCGACGTGAACGGCCAGGTGACGCCGGTCAGCGCCCGTCGCACGGCAGCACCGACCGCATGCGGGGCGACCTTGCTGAAGTGCCCCACCGCGCCGTCGAACCAGTACCGGTGGCGCACGCGGTCGCTGCCCATGCTGGCGCGACGCGGATGCCGGGCCATGTCGAAACCCCTGCACCACACCAGCTGAGGCCGCACCTCGAGGTGGTCGCAGAAGGCCTGGACCGGCTGCAGCGGAAAGCACTGCCCTGAGAGGAAGGCGAAGTGCCCGACATCGGACGGCGCCTCCCCGATGGCCTGCGCCAGCGACTCCATCATGGCCATTACGATGGAGTAGCCGCCCCAGTGCAGGCAGCGCCGAGGCTGGACGAATTGCAGCGCATGCAGGCCCTGCTGCCGCACCATCCGCTCGAACGGCGCGGGGTCGGCGGAGCGGTCCAGGTGCACGAAGGTCGGGAATCCCCGCAGGTGCCGTGCCAAGTGCGAGAAGGTCGTCGGTTCCCCATGCGCCAGCACAATGAAGGCGGTCGGCACGGGCTGCTCCTGCAATGGACGTGTGGTGACTCGTGTCGTCTCACTCAGTGGCGGACCGACACCAGCTTCGTCGCGAGCAGCGCCGCGACGGCACCTGCCAGCATCATGCAGGCCGCGCCCACCAAGTCGAAGCGCCCGGCCAGCGCGAGCACCGTGCCGACGCCGGCGGTTGTGAGCGTGGCCAGGACGGAGGCCGCCAGCGTGCGCCGGTAGCGCCCTTGCGCGAGTACCACGACGCTGAAGACGTAAAACACCGGCGCGATCGCCACGGCCAGTCCCACCAGGACGATCAGCGGCCGGCCCACCACGAACTCCCGACCGTAGAAGGCGGTGATCGCCCCTTGACCCACGGCCACGACCAGCAGGCCCGCCGCAGCGCCACAGCCGAGCGACAACCATCCCAGGCGGCCGGCCGCCCGTGCCAGCCCCGCATCTCCGGTGACCGCGCGCATGCGCACCATGCGCGGTAGCACGGCCATCTGGCAGGCCGCGCACACCAAGTTGGCCAGCGTCACGAAGGACACGGCGGCCGCGTACAGGCCGGCGTCCTCCACGGCCCCGTACGCACCGAGGAAGAGCACCGGCAGATGGGTCTGCAAGGCGCTGAGCGAGTTCGACACGCCCAGCGGAAGCGCCTTTTTCAGGATACGGAGCTTGCCGCCTTGCTCCGGAAGTTCCGGGCCGCGGTGCAGGCGGGTGCTGCGCCGCAGGTACGCTACCACCGAGGCCAGCGCCAGAGCCGAGGCCACGAAGGATCCCCAGAGCGCGGTCGCGATGTTGCCTGTCAGCTCGCAGAGTAAACCGACCAGGACTAGCGCCGCGCACGCCTTGGCGACGTTGACCGAGCCCATCAGACCCACCTCGTCGTCTTCCTGCAGCTTGGCAAAGAGCATGTCGAGGAGCGAATCCGCGAACTTGATGGCTGCCACCGGAACCACCACGTCCAGGCGGGGACCGGACGGCACCCACGCCCCCAGCATCAGCAGCAGCAACACGCCAAGCACGCACAAGTTCGTGCGAAGGGCCAGGTAGTCGAGCAGCGGCGGCCCCCCGTGCGCGGCGAGATACACGTTGCGCATCCCGAGTTGCAAGGCCAGGAAGAGCGGCGTCGCCACCGCGAGCGCGAACACGTAGCTTCCCACGCCCTCGGCGCCGGCCATCCGTGCGAAGAGCCACACGATGGCCAGTTGCGAGAGCGCCGTGGCAACCGAACCGGCGACGACGGCCGAGGCGTCTAGCCCAACCTTGCGATACGTTCCGATGATCACTTTCGCCACAGAGCTCCCCCCCGCCTGGCTCGGCGGCGACAAGGGTCGCCCTGTCGGGCGCCAACCGGGCGTGGAGCCGATTCGACACCGTGGGGACCGACCTGCCAATGGGACCTTTGTACTGGACGCCTCAGCGGCGCTCGAAGCGGGCGCTGACCGACTGGTTGCTCCCCATGGAGACGGTGCAGGTGCCTACGCCGGAGCAGCCGGCACCGCTCCATCCCATGAAGCGGGCGTTGCCTTTCACGGTTGCGGTCAGCACCACTGGCTGCTGCTGCTCAGAGAAGCTGGCGCTGCAGTTCGTCCCGCAGTTGATGCCGGCCGGGCTGCTCGTAACCAAGCCCTTGCTGCTTTCGGTGCCCGTTTTGCTCACGCTGAGCTGGAAGCTGGGCGGCGGCGGCGGGGGCGGCGGCGCGGTTACCGTGAATGTGAGCGCACCGGACGCGGCGGATCCCGGGTTGCGCGCGGTCACGCTGTAGTTGCCTGCGGCGGTGATATCGGCCTGTCCGATCTGGGCTGTGAGCTGGGTCGCGCTGACCACCGTGGTCGGACGTGCGCTGCCGTTCCAGTACGCGGCCGCATCGGCGACGAAGCCCTGGCCGGTGAGTTCCAGCGTGAAGCCCGCTCCGCCGGCGACCGTCGTAGATGGCTGCATGCCAGTGAGCTGCGGCGGCGGTGGGGCCGGCAGCGGCTCGGTGACGGTGAACGGCAGTACGTTCGATGCGGCCGAACCCGGGTTTCGGGCGGTCACGCTGTAGCTACCCGCCGTTGCGATATCGGCTTGGGCGATCAGCGCGGTGAGTTGACCGGCACTGACCATCGTGGTCGGCCGTGCGCTGCCGTTCCAGTGCACGGCCGCACCGGCGACAAAGCCCTGGCCCGCCACGTTGAGGCTGAAGTCCGATCCGCCGGCCACCGCCGAACTCGGACTCAGGCCGGTGAGCTGCGGAGGCGTGGGCGCGGCGGCCGTGGCGCCAAGCTGGACCACCCGCCCCAGGGATGGTACGCCGTTCTGATCTACCAGGAACAGCAGGTAATGCCCCGGCGGCGCGATGTTGCCGCTGGCCGGTGCCGTAACCTCCAGCAGTCCCTGTCCCGGGCTGAAGCCCAGCACGTTGAGGCGCTGGTTCATATCTACGCTGTGCGTCACGGACGCAAGTCGGATCAGCGTGACCTTGGCGATCATCGACGCCTGCATCGAATGCACCGTGAAGCGCTGGCCCCACGCGATCGAAGCCGGTGCCGACGAGATCTCCGGGCGCGCTCCTTTAAAAAGGTAGGGCGGGTGGAAGACCTCCGGCGTGCGCTGGTCGTTGCCGCCGGTGGTGAGCACCGTCCCGTCCGCCAGCAGCATTGCGCCGGAGTGGTACAGGCGCGGCACCTTGGCGGCGGCCAGCGTGGTCCACTGCTCGGTAGCCGAATCCCATAACTCGGCGGCATACACCGGGCTGCTCATGTCATTAAAGCCGGTGCCCGACGTGCCGCCGGTGACCAGCACCTTGCCGTCGGGCAGAACGGTGGCGTTGACCTGCCGACGTGCCACGCTCATCGGGGCGACCGAGCGCCAAGCCGGCACGGCTGCGTTCAGGTCCAGCACCTCGGCCCGGTTGGTAGGCGGCGAGCCGCCACCCAGGAAAAGGATCTTGCCGCTGTCGTACATCACGGCCGCGCCGTAGTCGCGGTGGCCGCCGGGGCGAATTGTGGCGAGCATCGTCCACTTCCCTGTGCCGGAGGTGTCGAGCAGGCGTGTGCGCTCGGTCGGTCCCACGGCCGCAACGCGCCCATCGGGCGCCAGGAACATATTGGGATAGAGGTGCTGCACCAGCTGCGCGTCATACAGGCTGCGCCAGGTGTTGGTGGCCGTCTCGTAGACCTGCGGCAGCGGATTGTTGGCCGTACTCGTGTCCACGTCGCCGGAGACCACCAGCGCATCACCGTTGGCCAATGTGGTCACGGTCGGATACCAGCGACCCAGGTTCATGTCCGGCGTGGCCGTCCAGCTGTCGGCGCGGGGGTCGTAGACGCTCGCGCGCGGCTCGCCGATGTAATTGGCGATATGCCCACCCGCCACCAGCAGCCGGCCGTCGGCAAGGAACACATGCCCGCTGCAGAAGACGTCGAAGCCCGCCTTGGCCACCGAACTGAGATTCTGCGTTCTGGGGTCCAGCAGCATTCCCTGGTCGCCGTTGATGCCCGCATCGCCGGGCCAGAGCATCACCCGGCCGTCGGGCAGCAGGTGGTTGTGCACCGGGAAAAAGGGCAGCGTGTTCCAGCTCCCCCAAGCTCCGATTCGGCTGTCGGCCTGAGCCGGCGCCAGCCCGACCGACAGCACCGCGACGAGCACGGCGGCAGCGTGCCGCAGGGAGTTCATGAAGGGTCGCATTTTAGCCCCCCCTGCGGGTCAGCAGGAACACCCGCACCGGCAACTCGTGCTCGTGCTCGTGCACGTGTTCGGTGTGCCCGTCCGACGCCTGCCGGTCGGAGCCGAGCGCGATGATCATGCCGGCGTTGTTGATGCCCACAGCGCGCGTCAGCATCACGCGCGAGGGCGGCACCAGCGTGTTCAGGTCCTGCAGTCCCGCGGCGCGCGACCACAGCACGGCCCGCATTTCATGGTGGCCGCTCGAGAAGCCCACAACCTGCCCCGCATCATTGCTGCCGAGGGCCTGGCTGAGCGTATGGCCAGGCAAGGTGGCCAGCTCCACCGGCTGGCCTCCCTCGGCCGGCCAGAACGTCGCGCGGCGCCCGCCATTGGCGTGCAGGCACGCGCCCACGGTGTCCCCGCGCGCATTCACATGGGTGGCCTCTCCAGCGGCATAGCCCGGCAGCAGTGGCAATTCCTGCGCGGGTGCGCCACCATGCCACAGCACCGGCCGCCTGCCCTGCGGCGTGGCAATGAAGCCGGCCACGTCGCCGCGGGCATTAACGCTCACTGCCCGGCTGCTGGTGCTAGCGGGTGCGGGCAGCACCGTGGCGGTGCCGCCAAGCCAGCTCACTGCGCGCTCGCCGCCTGACCCGGACGAGTAGCCGACCACCTGCCCGCTGTTGCTTATCGCGAACGCCATGCTGGCCGAGTCACCAGGCAGCGGCGGCAGCTCGGCCACAGAGCCGTCGCGTGCGACCGCGAAGGCGCGCACCGCCGTAGCGCCGTTGGCGCTGCCCACCAGGTCACCCAGGTCGTTCAAGCCGAAGACCGTCGTGAAGTCGCTCTGCTCGAGTCCCTGCACGATCTGGCTCGTACCCGGCTGGAACAGCAGCCCTTCGCGGGCGGCACGCATCCGTCCGCCCTGCACCAGTCGGCCGCCGCCGACAGCGGTACCCGCGACGTTTGGCCCGCGAACCACCAGAGTGGTGCCTTCCGACAAGGTCGCCAGATCGACCATGTCATAGACCTGCCCATGGACCGGGAACGCCGCGGCAGCCGCCATCAGCAGGCCCGCCAGGCGCAGCCCGTGGCGCAGCAGGAGCCGGACGGGTTCTCCATCGCTCGTTCGACTGCTCATCATTCAATCCCCCCGAGATGGTCCGCTCCGCAGCATGAGGTCGCCGCAGCAGAAGGACGTCGTAGCCAAGGCAATGTACGCGCGGCGACTGCTCGCCGGATGGGCGCAACCACCCGTCGCGGGTGGACGTATGTCCCGGGGACCGCAGCGAGGCGGGGAGTTCAAAGGGACCTCACGCGTGCGCGGCCGCGCGACAAGCCTCCTATGGCGGCGCGGCCCAGGGGCGCGCGCCACTGGTGTCCGCCCCCAGCGCGCGAGGAACCCCTACCTGGCGACCAGCGTCTCCCGCGCCGTAGACGAGCATTTGGCTTTTTTACATGGCCGTTGCGTGCTCGTGCGACCGGACTCGCATAGTCACATTCGCGCGAGAGCTTCAGGCCGTATTACGGGACGCCGTGGATCGGGGCGCGCCCCTGGGTGGTCCGCGGCATGCTCGATGGCTTCCACATGCCAGGTGTCCGTGAACACTTCAGCAGAGTGCAGATCGCCGACGAGTTCCTGATCCCCACGCTGCTAATGCGCCTGGATCTGTCCCGTGGAGCGATGAACCACCTGATCTCCGGGTACGACGGAGCGCACACCATCGAGTTCACCGAGGCGGATTTCGAGGTCTTGCAGACCTCGCCAAAGTACTTCGCTCGCAAGTTCCCCGACGACCCGAACGCGCCGATCCGAACCCGGGTGCTGCGGGAACTGGTCGGCCAGCAAAGCCGTCAGATCAAAGCGGCAAGCGACTGCCCGATCAAGTGACAAAAAATGGAGCGATGTTCACCCCGGCAGCGCACCCAGCGAGCCACTACGCATGCGGCTGCTCGATCGCATGCCGCGTGGCATACGCATACAGGTCCAGACGATTGGTGAGATTGAGCTTGCTGTAGATGGACGTGAGGTGGTTGCGCAAGGTGTGCTCGCTCATGCACAGCCGGCTGGCCACCACCTTGGCCGGCGATCCGGTGTCGGCCACGAGAGCGGCGATGGCCTGGCGCTCGCGCTGCGTCAGCAAGGCGATCTTCGCGCGCTCGGGGTCACTGCGCTCCGCGGTCTTGCGCCGGGCCAACTCCATGAAGATGCGACCGGTGGCGCCTCGGTCGAGCCACAGCTCGCCTTCGTGCACCTTCTCAATGGCGGTCACCAGGACCGCCGGCGAATCGTTCTTGCGCACGATGCCGTGCAGGCCCACCAGCACCGCGGCATCGAACACCTTCAGGTCTTCAAGCGCGGTGAGGACCAGCAGCCGCATCTGCAGGTCCGACAGGAAGGCGGGCAGTAGTGCGGCGGAGGGGGCGTCGTCCACGTCGGCCACCACGACGTCGGCGGAAGTTCGCGCGAGGACTTCACGGGCCTCCTGCAGGTCGGAGGCCGTGCCGGCCAGGGCAAGGCGGGAGGTCGATTTGACCAGCTCCTGCAATGCCCAGCACATGATCCGGGGCGCGATGAGCACGACGCCAATGGGAGTTTGACTCTGGGACTGCATGTCTGGACTCCAATGTGGACCGCCGGACGATGGTAGGCCGAGCCTTCCTAACGTCGCCACGAAAAAGCCAAACGGTTACCCGGATGGGCCCTTCGCATATCAGGTCGCCCGCAGCTGCGGTTTGTCCAGGTGGTGCCGCGTGGCGAAGGCGTACAGGTCCACGCGGTTGCTCACTTCCAGCTTGCTGTAGATGGAGCTGAGATGGTTGCGCAGCGTGTGCTCGCTGATGCACAGGCGGCTGGCGATCACCTTGCCGGGCGCCGAGGTGTCCGAGGCCAGCGCGGCGATGGCCTGGCGCTCACGCTGCGTGAGCGTGGCGATCCTGGCGAGCTCCGGGTCGTCATTGCGCGCGGCCTTCTGGCGCAGCATCTCCACGAAGATGCGGCTGGTGGAACCGCGGTCGATCCACAACTCCCCCTGGTGCACCTTCTCGATGGCCTTGAGCAGAACGCCAGGCGGCTCACTCTTGCGCACGATGCCCTGCAGGCCCTTGAGCACCGCGCCGTCAAGGGCGGCCACTTCGGTCATGGCCGTGAGCAGCACCAGGCGCGCCGCGCACACGCCCAGGAAATCCAACAGGGTGGGGAGCTCCTCGCTGTCGTCGAAATCCACGACCACCACGTCCGCGGCGGCAGGCCAGGCGCCCTGCATGCAGGTGGACAGGGAAGGTGCACTGCCGACCAGCGAGAACCGCGGCGAGGACTGCACCAGCTGCTGCAAGCCCCAACAGGTGATCTGAGGACCGACGAGAGCGACGCGGATGCATTCCTTGGAATCGGACATCTGCAACTCCTGCAGCGGGGACGGGAAGACATCGTATTCAGCCCGCCCACGGCGGCGAGCGCTATTACATCCGCTTGCAAGCTGGCATGGGAACTTGAGCGTCCCTGGTGATCCGCTATGAAAGGCAGAGCAGTAATGCACTAGCAGAGGCAGGACACACCCACCATCCGAAAGCATTGCTTGCACCCTGTCTGCTGCGGCGCACGGCTGACGATAGTGCCGGCATGGTCCTCCTCGATCGGCGCGCCCATGCACGCGAGTCGCTTCGTCTGCGGCTGCGGCTTGCGGATGGGCGGGCCGCGCGCACGGTCAACGTCTGCCCCGCCGGCCTGTACCTCCTGATGCCGCCGGGAGCCACCCTGGACCCCTGGGTCTCCATCGAATTCGTCCTGCCCTCGGCCCGGCTGCGGTTCCGCGCCGTCGGCGAGGTGCTGCGCGTCGAGCCGCGCCGACGCGGAACGGGCGTGGCCATGCGCCTGCATGCGCACACCATCCAATCCCTCGGAAACCCATGAGCCCGGGCTTTTGTCATGGGTGTGTCCCCGCTGCCAGGCGGCAGCCGTACCACGCAAATCGGTACGCGATTCCCATTTGCTGGCCGCGCATGGGTTTCTAGAGTGCAGTTCATGAACTCCGAAAGTCCATGGCTGGCGCTCCTCCTGAACCCCGGCACGGGCGTGCTGATCGCCCTCCTGCTGGCGGCCGCGTGGATCGACTGGCGGACGATGCGCATCCCCAATTGGCTCACGGTCGCCGGGATGTGCTGGGGGCTGCTGTGGAACGCGGTCAGCGCGCCCACGGTGATGGAGGGCGTGCTCACGGCGGTGGGTGGGTTGGCGCTGGGGCTGGGGCTGTTCCTGCCGCTGTGGCTGTTGCGGGTGATGGGGGCGGGGGACGTGAAGCTGATGGCGATGGTGGGGGCGTTCCTGGGGGCGCTGGCTACCTTCAAGGCCATCGTGTTCGTGGGCCTCGCCGGCGGCATCGTGGTCCTGGCCTACGCCGTCGCGAACGGATCGGCAGGTCGGCTGGCACGCAATGTCCGTGACCTCGTGTATTCGGCGGCACTTCCCGGCGTTCCGGCCTGGCGTCCGTCCGAGGCGACCCCTTCGCTGGGCCGGTTGCCCTACGGCGTGAGCATCGCCGCAGGAACGATCGCATACCTGTTGCTGCGACAGCTCGGGTGAGCCCAGGGTACTGACGTTTTCCAAGGAGAGACCTGCATGAGAAACCTCAAAGCCGTGTTCCTGCTGCTCCTGGCCGTCCTGCTCGGCCTGGCCGCCGCCTTCTACGCGACGCGGTGGGTCGCGCAGCGGGGCAACTTCGCGTCCTCGCAGGTCGCCGTGGCCGCCGTGGACATCGAACTCGGAAGCCGCATCACACCGCAGATGCTCACCTTGGTGGAGTGGCCCGCAGGCTCCGTGCCGCCGGGCGCGTTCTCCGACGTCAACAAGCTGCAGGACCGCGTGGTGAAGGTCGGCATTCCACGCGGTGACGCGGTGCTCGAACGCAAGCTCTCGCCGCCCGGCACCAAGGGAGGCTTGTCCGCCGTCATCGCCGAAGGCAAGCGCGCCATGACTGTTCGCGTCAATGACGTGGTGGGTGTGGCCGGCTTCGCACTACCCGGCAATTACGTGGACGTGATGGTCAACACGCGCAAGGGCAGCGGCGGCGGCGACGAGACGCAGATCAGCCTCACCGTGCTGGAACAGGTGCTGGTGCTGGCCATCGCGCAGGAGGCCAGCCGCGACGACACCAAGCCCAAGGTGGTGAGCGCCGTCACGCTGGAACTCTCGCCCGAGGAAGCCGAAAAGCTGGACCTGGCGCGCAACGTCGGCACCCTCTCCCTGGTGCTGCGCAACCAGCTGGATCGCGAATCCGTGGCGACCAAGGGCATCACGCGGCAGCAACTCCTCGGCCTGCAGCAGCCCGCGGCCAAGCCTGTCCCGGCGCCGGCACCGCGGATCGTGCGGGTGGTCGCCAAGCCCGAGGCGCCGCCGCCCGCTCCGGCGCCCCGCCGCGACTGCGTGGAGGTCATCTCGCACGGCGTGCGTTCGGTGTCCTGCTTCTGAGCGGGTCGGCGCGAACAAGAACAACCAGCTCAGGGAGAACCCCATCGTGCATTGCTTCCGCCGTACCCCTCTTCTTCGCGCTGGCGCAGTTGCCGGCGCGGTGTGCTCGGTCTTCGTGGCGAGCCATGATGTGGCGCAGGCGCAGACCGCGGCGCGCTCGCAGCGCGCCCCGGCATCGGCAGCCGCGCCTGCAAGCGACGACAACCTGCCTCGGATGGCCTGCACCTCCGTCACGGCGGCCGAGCCGATCACCTTGGCACTCGGCAAGTCACGCGTGATCCAGTTGCCCTCTCCGGCGATCCGGCTGATCGGCGGCGGCAGGCCCAGCAGTTCCGTCGCATCGACCGGTGCGCCGCAACAAGGGGGCGCAGGGGGGCAGGCACGAACCGCCACGGCCGGAGCCGCCGGCGGAGGAACCGATGGCGTTGCGGAAACCGAGATCACCCTCCTCAGCCCGAACGAACTGCTGGTACTGGGCCGCCGCCCCGGCTCCGCCAATGTGATCGTGCAGGACCGCGAAGGCCGCTGCGTGGTAAGGGACATCGTCATCACGGCCGACCCGACGACGCTGCAGACCAAGCTGCGCGAGCTGATGCCGCGCGAGACGGGGGTGCGCGTGGCGGCTGCCGAAAGCGCCATCGTGCTCGCCGGTGACGTGAGCGACACGGCCACGCTGGACCAGCTGATGCAGGTGGCCACCGCCTATGGTGACGGCAAGAAGGTCGTCAACCTGATGCGGGTGAGTGCGCCGCAGCAGGTCATGCTGGAGGTCAAGATCGCGGAGGTGAGCAAGGCCTTGCTCGATCGCTTCGGGCTGGATTTCTCACGATCCGTGATCTCAGGCGGTCGTACCAACTTCATCAGTGGGATCCTCGGCGGAAATGGGCTTGTAACAGGGCACTTTGGCCCAAACCTGCCCAGCGCGCCCGGGCTGCTTGGGGAGGTCGCCACTGGCGTTGCCGCTGGCCAGGGAGCTGCCAGTACGATCTGGTCGGGGCTGCCTCAGGCCGGCAACACACGCGGAGCGACGCTCTTTGGACTGGACCTGGAGAACCGCGATGGCATTGTGCGAGTACTCGCCGAGCCCAACATCATGGCCATCAGTGGCCAAGCAGCCAGCTTCCTTTCGGGCGGCAAGATTTTCATCCCAGTTGCCCAGACATCACAGCTAGGCGGGACGACGATCACGCTGGAGGAAAAAGAGTTCGGGGTGGGGCTGAAGTTCACGCCTACGGTACTGGACGGCCGCATCAATTTGAAGGTGGTCTCGGAGGTTTCCGAGCTCTCGCAAACGGGAACACCATTCACGACCGTTGGTGGTGTAACCGCCGTCCTGCCTTCGCTCAGCACGCGGCGCGTGGACACGACCGTGCAACTCGCTGATGGACAAAGCTTCGCAGTCGCCGGCCTGATAAGAAACAACGTGACACAGGCCTTGAACAAGTTTCCGGGCCTTGGGGAAGCGCCCGTCATCGGTGCGCTGTTCCGCTCGACGGAGTTCCAGAACGACCTCACCGAACTCATGTTCGTGATCACTCCTCGCTTGGTCAAGCCGCTTGAGGGGCGAGTCGCACTGCCGACGGACAACCATGTGGTTCCCACCCGCGCGGACGTGATCATGAAAGGTGCCGGCGAAGGCAGCATGCCGCCACCAGCAGCGGTGCCTGAGCAGCCCCGGGCCCAGCGGACTGCGCCCTCGGTCCGGCCTGAAGGTGCTGCCCCACTCACACCGGCACCGGCCATACCCGCGCCAGTGGCTCCACCCACCCCATTGACTCCGCGGCCGAGCAGCTCTCTGCAGCAGAACGACACGGTCACTACTGCCGCCGTAGTGGGCGCCCGAAGCCTCCACGCGCAGCCACTCGCTCCACTGGGGCCGATGGCATTCGACGAAACCCCACACTTCGAATAACCGGGAGCTCCCATGCGCCACACGTATCTGCTTCTCAGCGCAATGCTTCTCGCGGGGTGTGCGTCCAGCACGCCGAACTATGACGCCCGCTTCGGCGATGCCGTTCGACAAGCCAGACAGGCGATGGTGCTGAACCCTGCGCCAGCGCCGGGCAGCGTTCCGATTGGCACCCTGGACGGCAAGGTCGCGCGCGAAGCCGCGGAGCGGTACCACGAAACCTACAAGGCGCCTCCTCGTCCCGTCAATGTCATCAACATCGGAGGAGTCGCCGGAGAGAGCGGTGGACGCTGACCATTCCCTCGATTAATGCCAGCAGAAGGAGAGAGCCATTATGCATTAGCAGTTTCATTCTCACCTCCCTTTCCATTGATCCCTCGAACTTCTCATAGGAGATATCGCATGAACCAATACCTCAAACTCGCAGCAGCCTTCGCCTCTGACGAAGATGGTGCGCAGATCCTCGAATACGGCCTCATCCTAGCGGTGGTTTCACTGGTCCTCATCATCGCGATGCAGGGCGTCGGCGACGCGGGGTTCCAGCCATTGGTAGACGCACTCACCGCGTGTCTGAATGGCGGCGCCTGCGCTTGGGGCGGGTAATCGTTCCACTTGGCAGCAATCAGTCCTGCAGCCTCATGAAACCCGCGGAAAGACCAAGACGAAACCAGGAAGGCGCTGTCCTCTTGACAGCGGCTTTGTCGATGCTCTTTCTCATCGGGTTCATGGGGCTTGCCCTCGACTTCGGTCGATTGTTTCTTATCAGGACAGAGCTGCAAACCGCCACGGACAGCTGCGCGCTCTCAGCGGCACAAGAGCTCGATCAACAGCCCAACTCGATCACCCGTGCAATCAGCGCCGGGATGAGCGCCGGCAATGCGAATGCGGTGAACCTTCAGTCGGTCGACTGGGCAGGTCAGGGCCAGCTGGACCCAGGCAGCTTCACGTTCTACGACTCTTCGTACGTGGCGACCACGGACCCCCTCCAGGCGACATACGTCGAGTGTTCGCACACGCAGGGAAACATTCCTATCCGCGTTCTCAATGCCATGGGCGCATTCATCCGGGACGCATCCGCGTTTCCCGCGACGAGGACCGTTGCCGCCCAGGCAGTAGCCACTCGCGTCAGCGCGCAGACGACCTGTCCGCTGCCGATCGCGGTCAAGCGTGCCGCAGGAACCAGCCCGCCGTTGTACGGCTTCCAGGTCGGTCAATGGGTCATCATCTACGGCGACGATATCGCCGGCGGCGCACCCGGCGCCTTTGGCTGGTACAACATCGATGAGTCACAGAACGCACGGTCAACCCGCGACCAGCTACTTGGCCTCACATGCGAAACCCGCGTGGGTGCCAGGCTCCGCACGCCAGGGGCAAAGACCGGCGTGCACGAGGCCTGGAACTACCGCTTCGGCATTTATCGCAACAACGACGATCCGACCGTCAATCGACCGGACTTCTCCGGGTATGCCTACACGCCCCTGAATTGGACGAATCCCGTCCCGCAGAACGCGTTCGATGGCACCCCAGCAGCCGGCTCCCACCCGACGGCAGCAAATTTCGTCACGAAGCGCTCGCAATACCGTAGCTATGACGACACGGGAACCAGCATCCAGAATGGCAGCGAAATCGTCTTCGGTCGCCGTAACGCGCTGAACAGCTTCCACGATTTGGCAACGCCAGGAATCGGCGGCCAACACCAGCAACTTGGAGCAAGTCGTCGAGTCGCGCTGACGCCCGTCATCGACGAAAACAACATTGTCATTGATTACCTTTGCGTTTTCATGCTGCACCCCATGTCCGGGCCGCACGACGACGTGCGAGTCGAGATACGGGGTAATGCGCGCGCCGCTGGAAGCCCCTGCACCACGAGTGGACTGCCGGGCGGCACGGCAGGACCGCTGGTGCCAGCTCTCGTCAGATAGGAGTCCGCATGCCAAGAATCAGACATCAACGGGGCGTCGCGATTCTCGAATTCGCACTCGTTGCGCCATTTCTTCTGATGATGGTATTCATCACCACCGAGTTCGGTCGCGCTTTCTATGCCTACAACACACTTGCCAAATCGGTTCGGGATGCATCTCGTTATCTGTCGGTGTATCTGCCAGAGACGCACATTACGGAAGCCAGCAACCTGATCGTCTACGGATCGATCCAGGCCGGAGCGCAACCACAACTGGTGAACCTCACCGCAGCGAACGTGGCCGCCCCTGTTTGGGGCACGGCTGGAGCCGCGCCGGTAATCAACGTCGTGACGGTGCGAGTCACTGGCTACCAGTTTCCGCTCCTCACCGCTTCCGTATTTGGCCTTCAATTCAGCGGAATCACGTTCCCGGACATCACGGCCACCATGCGGAGTCCGCAAATATGAGTCGCGGTAAGCAGTCAGGCGCGACGATGATCGAGTTCGCCCTTGTCTCGATTCTGTTCTTTACGTTCCTGCTCGCGACTGTGGACTTTGGCCGAATGCTTTACACCTACAGCGCCGCCAACGAAGCGACACGGCTCGCTGCGCGGTACGCAGTGGTATGCCACGATTCCAGTACGGCCATCGACGCGCAGGTACTGACTCTGGTGCAACGCGTAGTACCCCAGGTCAGCCAAGTGAGCGTGGAATGGACCCCGCCTGCCTGCAGCGTCAGCAACTGTGAAGGCGTAGCTGTTGCCATCGAGAACTTCCAGTTCAACTGGTTGACACCCCTAGTCGGAACCATCGTGAGACCGAGCTGGGTTATGCCTCGAATGTCCACTTACCTGCCGCGCGAAGTCATGCGCCAAGACCCAAACAGCAATGTCACCCTTTGCCCGTTGCCTTAATCATGAAGATATCCCTCATTTCACCGAATCAACAGCATCTCCACGATGCTCAGCTTGCCCTCCAGGCGCTCGGTCACCAAGTGCAATCCTTCGAAGGCGGAAAGACACGATTGCGCGAAGTGGTGGAGCAGTCTAGTCCTGATCTGGCGGTCGTCGATGGAATCTGCTGCGACCTGGCAGAGCTTCAGTACATCGAGCAAACCACACTCGATCATCCGGACGCTGCGGTCGTGCTGCTCTGCTCTACGCAGACTCCAGAGTTCCTGATTGGCGCAATGCGGGCCGGCGTGCGAGAGGTCCTACCCTCGCCTCCGCCACTCGATGCGCTGCGCTCAGCGATCCAACGGCTGGAGGCTCGGAGGGAGGGTGCCCGCCGTGCAACCGGTCGAGTGCTGGCTACCATGCCGGTCAAAGGCGGCGCCGGCGCCACTTTCATTGCGGCAAACCTCGCGTGGGAGCTAGCCCAGCGTCATCGTACGCTCCTCGTTGATCTCAATCTTCAGTTCGGGGATGCGTACACCTTGCTTTCCGACCAGAAGCCCGCTGCCACGCTGGCCGACGTGGTGAGCGACATCAGCCGCCTGGATGCTTCGCTACTGAGTTCCTGTGCAACGCAGGTCACACCACGCCTGCATGTACTGCCACCGCCTGACGACCTGGCTCGTGGAGTGCCTGTCGCACCGGCGCATCTCGACTCAATTCTCGCCGTGGCACGCGCTGAATACGAGTTCGTCGTCATCGACTTGCCAAGATCGCTTGACCCCCTGACGGTGCGCGCCCTTGACGCCGCTGAACGCGTTTACCTGGTGCTGCAGGCTGGCTTGCCCGAATTGCGAAATACAAGCCGCATTCTCGAGGCGTTTCGAGGATTGGACTACTCCTCGGCGAAGGCAGAACTCGTCCTGAATCGCTTTGAAAGAAACGCTGAACTCGGTGTCGAGCATCTGGAACGGAGCCTCGGGTCCGTCAAGATTCACACGATTCACAACGCCTATCGCGAAGTCCGTGCGTCTATCAACCATGGTGAGCCGTTGGCGTCTACCGGACGGGGAGGTACTGTGACCCGACAGCTGGGACAACTTGCCGAAAGTGTTCAACCCAAGCCGAACAGCTCAAAGAGCTTGCTCGGCCGCCTCTTTGGGACCGCATGATGATGCTCGGCCAACTAATGTCTAGCAAGAGTCGCGAAGGTACGGCGCCCAGCCTGCGCCAGATGCTCGGAAGCTCGCCCTCCGATACACCTGCGCCTGCACCCCCCACAAGTTCCGCTAGCTACCAGGAGTTGAAGAGCCGATTGCATCAGAAGCTCCTCGACAAGTTCGACCTCACCGCACTGGAGAGCTTGCCACCACAGGCTCTGCGCCAGGAGATCGCCAATGCGGCGGAACGGTTGCTGATCGAGGAGCAGGCGCCGATTAATGACGCTGAGCGAAAGTCGCTGATCCGAGACGTGCAGAACGAGATGCTTGGGTTCGGGCCGCTTGAGCTCCTGATGGCCGACCCGACCGTTTCCGACATTCTGGTCAACTCCTTCAAGTGCATCTACGTAGAACGGCGAGGACGACTCGAACTGACTGACGTTTCCTTCAAGGATGAAAACCATCTCCTTCGAATCATCGATAAGATCGTCTCTCTTGTCGGGCGGCGCATCGACGAGTCCAGTCCCATGGTAGATGCGCGGCTACCCGATGGCTCTCGCGTCAACGCAGTGATTCCGCCGGTTGCGATCGACGGCCCCATGATGTCGATCCGGCGGTTCGCACATGTTCCGCTGCAGATGAGTGACTTGACAGGCGACGCGCTGAAAACGTTGACGCCTGAGATGGCCCAGCTACTGAGCGGCATGGTCAAGGCCAAGGTCAACATCCTCATCTCAGGAGGAACGGGAGCTGGCAAGACCACGTTCCTGAACATCCTTTCCAGCCACATCCCAGATGGAGAGCGGGTGGTCACGATCGAAGATGCCGCTGAACTTCAGCTACAACAGCCACACGTCATCCGCCTGGAGACCCGGCCGTCGAACATCGAAGGACGGGGCGAGATCGCGCCGCGAGCGCTTGTTCGGAATGCGCTGCGCATGCGCCCCGATCGCATCGTAGTGGGAGAAGTGCGGGGCGGCGAAGCGTTTGACATGCTTCAGGCTATGAACACGGGGCACGAAGGGTCGATGACGACCATACACGCCAATACGCCACGTGATGCGCTGTCTCGTCTTGAGAACATGATCGGAATGGCGAATCTCAGCTTGACCCACAAGGCGGCACGCCAGCAGATCGCGGCGGCCATCAACGTAATCGTCCAGGTATCGCGATTGATAGATGGACGTCGGAAGGTGGTCAGCATCCAAGAGATCACCGGCATGGAAGGCGAGGTGGTCACGATGCAGGAGCTGTTCGCATACCGGCAGACTGGGCTTGGACCTGACGGTCTCGTGCAGGGGCACTTTGCGGCGACAGGCGTTCGCGCCCGCCTCAGCGATCGCTTGAAGGCGTATGGCATTCACTTGCCCGAGCAGATGTTCGATCCAAGCCGGCATTACCAGTAGCTACTTGAGGATGCACCATGCTATCGGATCTTCTAGGCAATGGCGTGATTCTGATATCCGTCCTCGTATTCGTCGCTGTGCTGCTGATGCTGGAGTCGGCGTTTCTCCTTTGGCGCTCGTCGAATGGCGCCGCTGCTCGGAAGTTGCGAGAGCGCGTGGATGCGTTCGCTCCATCTAGCGGACAAAATGTCCGGCATCTGTTCCGTGATGGCGGAAGCGCCGGTGCCCAAGTCTTCGACGCCGCTATCCGCCGCTCAAAGGCTGGCCGCTCACTTGAGGACCGGATCAGCCAAGCGGGGTTGCGCTTGAGTTCCTCAGCGATTGTGCTCTGGTCGGTTCTGCTGGGAGCGGCGGGATGGTTTCTCCCTGACTTGGTGTTGCCCGGCTTTGTCGCTTCGCTGTTCACTGCCATCGCCATGGGCAGTGTTCCGATCGTGTATGTCCAGTGGAAGCGCAGTCGTCGCCTCCGGAATCTCGAACGACAGCTGCCCGACGCCCTCGACCTCATCGCAAGGGCACTCCGCGCCGGCCATGCATTCTCGGCCGCTTTGAAAATGGCGGGCGACGAGTTGCCGGAGCCGATAGCGAGCGAGTTTCGCGCGGTGCATGATGAAGTCGCCTACGGCATTACACTGGAAGAGGCGCTTACAAATTTCAGCGATCGCATTCCCGTGATGGACGTTCGGTACTTCGTGGTCGCTGTCTTGGTCCAGCGCGAGTCTGGTGGCAACCTTACCGAAATCTTGAGCAATTTGAGCCGTCTGATTCGCGAGCGATTCAAGTTATTTGCACGTGTGCGGGTCTTGTCTGCCGAGGGCCGGCTGTCAGGCTGGGTAATGGGCCTGCTTCCTTTTGGGCTGGCCGCACTGCTCAACTTTTTCAACCCGAAGTTCATGAGTCCGCTCTGGACTGATCCGATTGGTATCACCATTACGCAGTACGTGCTAGTAGTGATGGCCGTCGGCGCGATCCTGCTGCGTCGCATCACCCAGATACGCGTATAGGAGAGCATCGATGCTGATCATCTCAACGCTTGTGTTTCTGAGCTGCACCTTGGCAGTTGGCGCACTGCTGCTTTGGGTTACGCCCACCCGTACGCAGCACCGCTTGACCAAAGTCTTACCATCCAGAAAACAAGGCAACTGGAGCCAGGCAGTCGTGAAAGCGGCTGACCGCATCTCCAGACTCACGGCGCCCGAGGGTGACTGGGAGTCGTCACCCATCCGTATCCGGCTTCTGAATGCCGGCATCCGCAATTCCAACGCCAAGCTTGTATTCTTCGCTGCGAAAAGCGTACTGCCGTTCCTGTTCGCAGCAGCTTCGTTCGCGGCATTGCGCTCTGGAAACATAGCGCAGATGACGACACTACTTCTGATTGTTCTCTCGGCTGCTCTGGTCGGCATTTACCTTCCCAACCTTGTTCTTCATTTTCTCGTAAAGGCACGCCAGCGGGAGATATTCGAGAGCTTCCCTGACGCCGCGGACCTGATGCTTGTGTGCGTAGAAGCCGGACTTGGGCTCGACGCCAGTATCAACAAGGTGGCCGAGGAGATGAATCGAAAGAGCCCTGCCGTTTCAGAAGAACTGGCGTTAACTAATCTGGAGATGCGCGCCGGCGTCAGCCGCGACAAGGCCGTTCGAAACCTCGCAACACGCACGGGCGTTGAGGAGATCAGCATCTTCGCCAGCATGCTGACGCAGGCCGACAAATTCGGCACTAGCATCGGAGAATGCATGCGCGTCTTCTCTGATGACCTGAGACACAAGCGGCAAATCCGGGCGGAGGAGAAAGCCGCGAAGATCCCGGTGAAAATGCTCTTTCCGCTTGTGCTTTGCATCTTCCCGGCGATCATCATGGTCATCCTCGGCCCAGTGATTATTCAGGTGACAAGGACCTTGCTGCCGATGCTGGGTGCGCGCTAACCTTCTTCGAAGTCAAGCATTGAGTTTGTGAAACGCGGAATGAGCCTGCATGCACACATTACCTCAATGCGCCTCATCCCAATTCGGCCCCACTCCCACCTCCGCCACCAGCGGCACGCTCAGTCTCTCCCCCACCCCCGCCATCAAGCGCGGGATCTCCGCCCTCACCCACTCCACCTCGCCCTGCGGCACTTCGAACACCAGCTCGTCGTGCACCTGCATGATCATCCTCGTGCCGCGCCCCGGGGCGTCCAGTGCATCCTGCACGCGGATCATGGCCATCTTGATCAGGTCCGCCGCCGTGCCCTGCATGGGCGCGTTGATGGCGGCGCGCTCCGCGCCACCGCGTCGCGGCCCGTTCGGTGAATTGATCTCCGGCAGGTACAAACGCCGCCCGAAGACCGTCTCCACATACCCCCGGCTCTTGGCCGACAGGCGCGTTTCGTCCATGTAGTTCTTCACGCCCGGGTAGCGCTGGAAATAGCGCTCGATGTAGCTCTTGGCGGCCGAGGTCTCGATGCCCAGGTTCTTCGCCAGGCCGTAGGCGCTCATGCCGTAGATGAGGCCGAAGTTGATGACCTTGGCATAGCGGCGCTGTTCGCTGCTGACCTGCTCCGGCGCCACGCCGAAGACTTCCGCCGCCGTGGCGCGGTGCACGTCCATGCCTTCGTTGAAGGCGCGCAGCAAGGCGGGGTCTTCGCTCAGGTGGGCCATGATGCGCAGCTCGATCTGGCTGTAGTCGGCGCTGGCAATGAGCTGGCCCGGCGGCGCGATGAACGCCTCGCGCACGCGCCGCCCCTCGGCGGTCTTGATGGGGATGTTCTGCAGGTTGGGCTCGTTGCTGGAGAGGCGCCCGGTGACGGCCACGGCCTGTGCGTAGGTGGTGTGCACGCGGCCGGTGCGCGGGTGGGCCAGCTGCGCAAGCTTGTCGGTGTAGGTGCCCTTGAGCTTGGCGAGGCTCCGGTGCTCCAGCACCTTGGCCGGCAGCGGGAAGTCCTCGGCCAGCTTCTCCAGCACCTCCTCGTCGGTGCTGGGCGCGCCGCTGGCGGTCTTCTTGACCACCGGCAGGCCCAGCTTGCCAAAGAAGATCTCGCCGATCTGCTTGGGGCTTCCGAGGTTGAAGGGCTGGCCGGCCAGCTCGTAGGCCTCGCGTTCCAGCTGCAACATGCGCGCGCCCAGTTCGCCGCTCTGGCGCGCGAGGGTGGGGCCGTCGATCAGCACGCCGTTGCGTTCGATGCGAAAGAGAACTTCGCTGGTCCTGATCTCCAGCTCGTAGATCGAGCGCAGGCCCTCCTGCGGCTGCAAGCGCGGCCACAGCGTGCGGTGCACGTCCAGGGCCTGGTCGGCGTCCTCGCAGGAGTACTCCGCGGCCTTGTCCACCGGCACCTGGGAGAAGGGAATCTGGTGCGCGCCCTTGCCGGCGATGGTTTCGTAATCGATGCCGCTGCGTCCCAGGTGGCGCTCGGCCAGGCTCGCCAGGCCGTGGGGCTTGTGCACTTCCAGCACGTAGCTTTGCAGCATGGTGTCGTGCGCATGGCCGCGCACCTCGATGCCGTGGTTGGCGAACACGTGCCGGTCGAACTTGATCTGCTGCGCCAGCTTGGCACGCGAGGCGTCCTCCAGCCAGGGCTTCAGGCGCGCAAGCACGTCCTCCAGCGGCAGCTGCGCCGGCGCCTCGGCATAGCGGTGACCGAGGGGCACGTAGGCGGCCACGCCGGGCTCGGTGCTGAAGGACAGGCCCACGATGTGCGCGTGCATGGGCTCCAAGGAGTCGGCCTCCACGTCCATGGAGACCAGCTCGGCCTGCGCGATGCGCGCCATCAGCGCGTCGAAGGCGTCCCAGTCCAGGACGGTTTCGTACCGAAGGTTCGTGACCTCGGAGGCGCCGGACAGGTCCGGCTCGTCGAAGAGGCCGCCCTGCGGCGCGCGCTGCGCCTCGGTCTTCAGCAGCTCGGGTGGGACGGCGTGTGCATCGATCTGGCGCGCCAGGCCCTTGAGGCCGTAGCGCTCGTAAAAGGCCTTGAGCTTGTCGCTGTCCTGCCCGTTGATGACGATGTCGTCCAGCCCCGGGAAGCCCGTGATGTGCTCGGCCAGCGCGCAGTCCGTGCGGATGGTGAGGAGCTCGCGGCCCTTGGGCAGCCACTCCAGCGCCTTGCGCAGGTTCTCGCCGACGGCCCCCTTGACCTCGGCGGCCCGCGCCATCAGCGCGTCCAGCGAGCCGTATTCCTTCAGCAGCTTCACGGCGGTCTTCGGGCCGACCTTGTCCACGCCCGGCACGTTGTCCACGGCGTCGCCCACCAAGGCCTGGTAGTCCACCATGAGCGACGGCGGCACCCCGAACTCCGCTTCCACGCCCGCGACGTCGCGCGTGCGGTCGTTCATGGTGTCGATGACGAGCACGCGCTCGTTCACCAGCTGGCTCAGGTCCTTGTCGCCGGAGGAGATGACGGTGCGCAGGCCCCGCTCGCTGGCCAGACAGGCGAGCGTTCCGATGACGTCGTCGGCCTCCACGCCGGGCACGTGCAGAACCTTCCAGCCCAGCAGGCGCACGACTTCGTGAATGGGTTCGATCTGCGCGCGCAGGTCGTCCGGCATGGGCGAGCGCGTGGCCTTGTACTGCGGGTAGAGGTCGTCGCGGAAGGTCTTGCCCGGCGCGTCGAAGACGCAGGCTGCGTACTCCGCACGCACGTCCTTGCGCAGCTTCTGGAGCATGTTGATCATGCCGCGGATGGCGCCGGTGGCCGCGCTGGTCGGGTCGCCGGGCACGGCCCGCAGGTCCGGCATGGCGTGGTAGGCGCGGTAGAGGTAGCTCGATCCATCGACCAGCAGCAGGGTCTTGGGCGCGGCGTCCGTTGGTTCGTGGGGCTGGGGCACAGACATGGGAGCGATTGTGCCCGGCGGATATCTCCAGCCGGCCTCCCCGCAACCACCGGCTGGACGCGCTCGCCGGCTTCTACAATCGCCCCATGCGCTCCCCCTTCCTCTTCGCCTGTGCCCTGGCGTGCGCCGCCGCCGCCGCCGCGCAGGCTCCCGCGCCCCGTTCGCCCGGCGCGCCGCTCACGCGCGAGCCGCTGGAGGGCCGGGCCAACCAGAAGGTCGAGCGTATCGAGCATGAAGATGCGGGCAACCGCATCGAGGAGCTGCGCTACGGCGGCCAGACCGAGCGCATCACCGTGCAACCCAAGAACGGCATGCCCGAGTACGAGGTCGGCCCCGACCGAGCCCAGTCCTCGCGGCCGGCCGACACGCGCGACGGCCCTGCCAGTGCCGCCGGCCAGCGCCGCTGGAACGTGCTGCGCTTCTGATCGCCCTTTCCTTCCTCCATGGCCGTTTTCACCGAAGTTTCCGCCGAAGAGGCGAGTCGGCTCCTGCGCGAGCTGCGCCTGGGTGAGCTGCGCGAGCTGCGCGGCATCCAGGGTGGCATCGAGAACACCAACTACTTCGTCACCTCCGAGCACGAGGGGCAGTCGCACGAATGGGTGCTGACGCTGTTCGAACGGCTCACGCCGGCGCAGCTGCCCTTCTACCTGTACCTGATGAAGCACCTGGCGCAGCGCGGCATTCCCGTGCCCGATCCGCAGGCCGATGCGTCCGGCGACGTGCTGCACACCGTCTGCGGCAAGCCGGCGGCCCTGGTGAACCGGTTGCGCGGCCACAGCGAACTGTCGCCCGGCGCGGTGCACTGCGCACTGGTCGGGGACATGCTGGCCCGCCTGCACCTGGCCGCGCGGGACTACGAGCGCCAGCAGCCCAACCTGCGGGGCCTGGCCTGGTGGAACGAGACCGTGCCGGTGGTGCTTCCCTACCTGGATCCGGACCAGGCCGAACTGCTGCGCGCCGAGCTGGCCTACCAGAACCACGTGGCGGCCGGCTCCACCTATGCGGCGCTGCCGCGCGGGCCCATCCATGCGGACCTGTTCCGCGACAACGCCATGTTCGAGGACCGCGCCACCGGGCCCGTGCTCACCGGCTTCTTCGACTTCTATTTCGCCGGCGTGGACACCTGGCTGTTCGACGTGGCCGTGTGCCTGAACGACTGGTGCATCGACCTTCCCACGGGTGCGCACGACGAGGCGCGGGCGCAGGCCTTCCTGTCCGCGTATGCGGCCCGGCGCGCATTCACGGCCGCCGAGCGCCGGCTGCTGCCGGCCATGCTGCGCGCCGCCGCCCTGCGCTTCTGGATCTCGCGCCTGTGGGACTTCCATCTGCCGCGCCAGGCCGCGATGCTCAAGCCGCACGACCCGGCGCACTTCGAGCGCGTGCTCCGGGGCCGCGTGACACGGCCTCTCGGCGCGGACTCGGGTAAATTCGACTGTCAATGAAACTGAACGTGGTCGCGCCGCGCAGCGGCATGGAATGGGTGAAGCTGGGGCTGCGCACGTTCTTTCGCCAGCCGCTGGCGCTCGCCGGGCTGTTCTTCATGTACATGACCGCGGTGCTGGTGCTCTCGCAGCTCCCGGTGGTGGGCGCGGTGATCGGCGGCATGCTGGTGCCGGCCGCCACGCTCGGCCTGATGGCCGCCACGGCGGAAGCGCACCGCGGGCGCTTTCCCATGCCCTCGGTGCTCGTGAGCGCCTTCCGCGCCGGCCGGCAGCGCGCGCGGGCCATGCTGGTGCTGGGCGCCATCTACACCATCGGCTCCATCATCGCCACCCTGCTGGCCGCCTTGCTGGCCGGCTCGCCCGAGACGCCGCAGCCGGGTGAATTCGACGGCGCCACCCTGGTCGCGCTGCTGCTGCACACGCCTCTTTTCCTCATGTTCTGGCATGCGCCGGCGCTGGTGCACTGGCACGGCGTCTCGCCGGGCAAGAGCCTGTTCTTCAGCGTGGTGGCGGTGCTGCGCAACTTCGGCGCCCACCTGGTGTTCGGCCTGAGCTGGCTGGCCCTGTTCATCGGGGTGGGTTCCTTTTTCGGACTGCTGGGCGGAATGCTCGGCGGGGCCGGCGTGGCGCAGGCCATGGTGATGCCGGTGGCGCTGCTCATGGCGGCCATGTTCTCCTGCTCCATCTACTTCAGCTTCCGCGACAGCTTCGTCGCCGAAGAAGACCTGCCGCCGACCACGGAGACCCAGGCGCCATGACCCGACACCGGCTGCAAGGCCGCACCGAGGCCGAAGTCCTGTGGTTCCAGCGGCGCTCCTTCCTGCGCGCCGCGGCCGCCTGGTCGGCGCTGGGCGGCTGGGCCGGCGCGCAGGCGCAGGCGCGCGGCAACATCGTGGAGCTGCAGGGTGCCGCCCTCCTGAACGGCCAGCCCCTGAGGCCGACCGACACCGTGCAGACCGGCGACGTGGTGCAGACCGGCCCGGGCAGCACGCTGATCTTCGTGATCGGCAACACCGCCTGCCACCTGCGCCAGGACACGCTGCTGCAGCTGCGCCGCGGCGAGACGCTCAACACGGTGAGCCTGCTGCGCCTGGTCACCGGCGGCGTGGCGAGCGTATGGGGACCGGGCCAGCGGCGACTGATCGTCACGCCCACGCTCACGGCGGGCATCCGCGGCACGGGCGTCTACACCGAGGTGCCCCCCGGCGAGGACCGCAGCTACTTCTGCAACTGCTATGGCACGGTGGACCTCACCGCCGGCGCCGACCAGACCGTCTCGACGGCGCAGTACCACGAGGCTTTCTGGGGCGAGCCCGCGGCGGCCCGGGGACGCGCGCTGCGCCCGGCGCCAGAGCTGAACCACACCGACGAGGAACTCGAATTCCTCGCCCGCCTCCTTGGCCAGCGCACGGCCTGGCAGGTCGCCGGGCGCAAGCCGGCCAAGGGCAGCGCGTATTGAGCGTCTCGACCGGCACCGACCGGGTGAGCTTCCGGATTGACGTCCTCACCGGCTTCTGCCACTGTCCGGCCAAGCTCCCCGCGCCGCGCCGCTGGCGATCTCCACGGACCTTGCGCCATGCCCACTGACTCCCCCAAACCGCCCCAGGCCGCCTCGCTTCCCCTGCTGCCGGGCGAGCGGGCCGCCGCGCCCGAAGGCGTGGAGCTGAACACCCCCACGGCCTGGGCCGAGTTCGAACGCCTGCGCGATGAGGGCGATGCGGCGCCCGATGCGGCCTTCGCCACGACCCAGCCGCAGGGCCAGCTGCCGAGCGCCGCCCCCCGGGGTCGTCCGGCGGCCCCTGTGACCGTCAACGCCGTGATGGTGGAGGCGCGGCGCTACAACCGCGTGTGCCCCAAGCCACCCGCGTGGCAGCGCCTGCACGAACTGCTCGCCGCGCACACGGGACAAGGACAGCCACCACCACTGTCCTTGACCGGACCGGTCTGGCAGGCCACGTCCGCCATGCCCAAGCGCATGGCCCTGCGCGACCAGATCGAGTGGGCCGAGACACGCGGGCTGCTGCCGGCAGTGCTGGATTTCCTCAAGGCGCTGCCCGAGGACCAGTGGCACCACATGGATGAATGAGGGCTGGGCGGCCGTCCAGCACGCCAGCCCTCGCTCAAGCTGAGGCCCCTTCCCCTCTGGGGGAAGGCTGGGATGGGGGCCGCGAGTGAAGTGGCGTGGCCGGCGCGCCTGCCCCCACCCTACCCTCCCCCAGCGGGGGAGGGAAAGCGCCCCTACTCCACCGGCGTCAGCTTCGCCACGCTGAGCGCCAGCCACTTGACGCCGTGGCGCGGGAAATTGATCTGCGCCCGCGCCTCGTCGCCCTGCCCTTCCAGCAACTGCACCTTGCCCTCGCCGAACTTGGTGTGGAAGACCTTCATGCCCGGGCGCAGGCCGTGGGCCGGCGGGGCCTTCTGCGGCGGCACGGGCGGGTTGGCGAAGACGGTGGGGACTGCCTCGCGGCTGCCGCCCAGGCGCGTGCTGGGGTAGCCGCTGCCCCAGCCGAACGCCGAGCGTGCCTGCCCGGCGCCGCCGCGCGGCGTGAGCCACTTGAGCGCGTGTTCGGGCAGCTCGTCGAAGAAGCGGCTGCGGACGTTGTAGCGCGTCTGGCCGTGCAGCAAGCGGGTCTGCGAATGGCTCAGGTACAGGCGCTGGCGGGCGCGGGTGATGGCCACGTACATCAGGCGGCGCTCTTCCTCCAGGCCGTCCAGGTCCGACATGGAGCGCTCACTGGGGAACAGGCCCTCTTCCAGGCCGGTGACGAAGACGGCGTCGAATTCCAGGCCCTTGGCGGCGTGCACGGTCATGAGCTGCACCGCGTCCTGGCCCGCCTGGGCCTGGTTGTCGCCGGCCTCCAGGGCGGCATGGGTGAGGAAGGCCGCCAGGGGCGAGAGCGTCTCGCCGGTTTCGGCATCGGGCGCCAGGCTGGCGATCGGCTCGTCCAGCAGGGGCTGGTCAGGATCGATGCCCTGGCTGGCGGGTGACTGCCCCAGCTCGTCCACCGGCAGGGCGACCGCGTCGCGCCCGAAGCCCTCCTGGGTGACGAAGCTCTCGGCCGCGTTGACCAGTTCCTCCAGGTTCTCGATGCGGTCGGCGCCGTCGCGCTCGGCCCGGTAGTGCTCCAGCAGGCCCGAGTGGGCGAGCACCTGCTCGATGATCTCGCGCAGGGTCAGGCCCTGGGTCTGCTCGCGCAGCACGTCGATCTTCGCGACGAAGCCACCCAGGTTGGCGCCCGCCTTGCCCGTGGTGGCGCTCACGGCGTCGTGCAGCGAGCAGCCGGCCGCGCGCGCCGCGTCCTGCAGCTGCTCGATGCTGCGCGCGCCGATGCCGCGCGGCGGGAAGTTCACCACGCGCAGGAACGAGGTGTCGTCGCGCGGGTTCTCCAGGAGGCGCAGGTAGGCCAGCGCGTGCTTGATTTCGGCGCGCTCGAAAAAGCGCAGGCCGCCATAGACGCGGTAGGGCAGGCCCGCGTTGAACAAACCGGTTTCGATCACGCGGCTTTGCGCGTTGCTGCGGTAGAGGATGGCGATCTCGTGGCGCGGCAGGCCCGAGCCGACGAGGTGGCGGATCTCCTCCACGGCCCATTGCGCCTCCGCCAGGTCGGTGGGCGCCTCGTACACGCGCACCGGCTCGCCCGGCCCCTGGGTGGTGCGCAGGTTCTTGCCCAGGCGCCCCTTGTTGTGGGCGATGAGCGCGTTGGCCGAATCGAGGATGTTGCTGTAGCTGCGGTAGTTCTGCTCCAGCTTGATCTGGTGGGACACGCCAAACTCGCGCACGAAGTCGGCCATGTTGCCCACGCGCGCGCCGCGGAAGGCGTAGATGCTCTGGTCGTCATCGCCCACGGCGAAGACCGCGTTGCCGTCGCCCGCGAAGGTCTTGATCCACAGGTACTGCAGGCGGTTGGTGTCCTGGAATTCGTCGATCAGGATGTGCCGGAAGCGGCGCCGGTAGTGCTCGCGCACCGGGTCGTTGTCGCGCATCAGCTCGTAGCTGCGCAGCATGAGTTCGCCGAAATCGACCACGCCTTCGCGCTGGCACTGGTCCTCGTAGAGCTGGTAGATCTCGACCTTGCGGCGGTCGTCCTCGCTGCGGGCGGGCACGTCACGCGGGCGCATGCCTTCTTCCTTGCAGCCGCCGATGAACCACTGCAGCTCCTTGGCGGGGAAGCGCTCCTCGTCCACGTTGTGCTGCTTCATGAGGCGCTTGATGGCCGAAAGCTGGTCCTGCGTGTCCAGGATCTGGAAAGCCTGCGGCAGCTCGGCCAGCTTGTAGTGCGCGCGAAGGAACCGGTTGCACAGGCCGTGGAAGGTGCCGATCCACATGCCGCGCACGTTCACCGGCAGCATGGCCGACAGGCGCGTCATCATTTCCTTGGCGGCCTTGTTGGTGAAGGTGACGGCCATCACGCCGCCCGGCGAGACCTGGCCGGTGGACAGCAGCCAGGCGATGCGGGTGGTCAGCACGCGGGTCTTCCCCGAGCCCGCACCGGCCAGGATGAGCGCGTGCTCGGGCGGCAGGCTCACCGCGGCGCGCTGTTCGTCGTTGAGCTGGCCCAGCAGGGGCGAAGAGGCAGGATCGGCGGGCGCGCGGGTCGGGAACTGGGGGGACATGCCGCATTGTAGGAACGTGACAAAAACGGTCGAACCGTCCCACCCGCGGGGCACACCGGCTCCCCACAATGGGCTGCAGTCCTGCTTCGAAGGGGAATGGATGTCCACACCTGCCGCCCGCGCCAATGCCACCTGCCGCTTCTGCGGCTCGCATCTCGAGCACACCTTCGCGGACCTGGGCATGTCGCCGCTGTGCGAGTCGTACCGCACCGCCGAGCAGCGCAACACCATGGAGCCGTTCTACCCGCTGCACGTGTACGTCTGCGAGACCTGCCTGCTGGTCCAGTTGCAGGAGTACGTCAGCCCGGCCGAGATCTTCACGGAGTACGCGTACTTCTCGTCGTACTCGGACAGCTGGCTCGCGCATGCCCGCGACTATGCGCAGGCGATGACGAAGCGCCGGCGGCTCGGGCCCGAAAGCCTCGTGGTGGAGCTGGCGAGCAACGACGGCTACCTGCTGCAGTACTTCCTGGCCCAGGGCGTTCCGGTGCTGGGCATCGAGCCGGCCGCCAACGTGGCCCGCGAGGCCGTGCGCAAGGGGGTACCCACGCTCACCCGCTTCTTCGGCCGCGAACTGGCCGCCGACCTGGCCAGCCGCGGCACGCACGCGGACCTCATCGTGGCCAACAACGTGCTGGCCCACGTGCCCGACATCTGCAGCTTCGTGGAGGGCATCCAGGCGCTGCTCAAGCCGGACGGCGTGGTGACCTTCGAGTTCCCGCACCTCATGCGGCTCATGGAAGGCAACCAGTTCGACACCATCTACCACGAGCATTTCTCCTACCTGTCCCTGCTGTCGGCCACGCGGGTGCTGGCGCGCTTCGGCCTGACGGTGTTCGACGTGGAGGAACTGCCCACGCACGGCGGCTCGCTGCGGGTGTTCGCGCGGCATGCCGCCGCGGCGCAGCCGGCGGTGAGCGAGCGGGTGCGGGAGCTGGCCTTGAGGGAGGAGGAAGCGGGGTTCTCGCGGCTGGACACGTACTTCAGCTTCGGCGAGAAGGTGAAGGCGACCAAGCGCGAGATCCTCGCCTTTCTCATCGAGGCGAAGCGGGCCGGCAAGTCCATTGCGGGCTATGGCGCGCCGGGCAAAGGCAACACCCTGCTGAACTACTGCGGCATCCGCACGGACTTCATCGACTACACGGTGGACCGCAACCCCTACAAGCACGGCAAGTTCCTGCCCGGCACGCACATCCCCATCCATCCGCCGGAGAAGCTCGCGCAGACGCGGCCCGACTATGTGGTCATCCTGCCCTGGAACCTGCGGGAGGAGATCTCGCGGCAGCTCTCCTGCGTGCGCGACTGGGGTGGCCGCTTCGTGGTGTTCATTCCGCAGGTGGAGGTGTTCTGATGCAGGCCGACCCGCAGCCCGGGCCGGCGATGTACGAGCTGGTGCGCTCGCTCTACCCGATCTGCCGCAGCATCACCGGCGAGGGCGTCCGGCAGACGCTGGCGCAGCTGCGCGAGCTGATCCCGCTGGAAGTGCACCAGGTGCCCAGCGGTACCGCGGTGTTCGACTGGACGGTGCCGCGCGAGTGGAACATCCGGGACGCCTGGGTGAAGAACGCGGCTGGCGAGCGGGTGATCGACTTCCAGCGCCACACCCTGCACGTGGTGAGCTACAGCGTTCCGGTGCGCGCGCGCATGACGCTCACGCAGCTGCGGCCGCACCTGCACACCCTGCCGGACCAGCCCGAGCTCATTCCCTACCGCACGTCCTACTACCAGGAGGACTGGGGCTTGTGCCTGCCGCACCGGCAACTGGAGCAGTTGCCCGAAGGCGAGTACGAGGTCTGCATCGACTCCACCCTGCAGGACGGGCACCTGAACTGGGGCGAGTGCCTGCTGCCCGGGGAGCTGGAGGACGAGGTGCTGCTGTCCTGCCACGTGTGCCACCCGTCGCTGTGCGACGACAACCTCTCGGGCATCGCGGTGGCGACCTTCCTCGCGCGTGAACTGGCGGCAGCACCGCGCCGCTATTCCTATCGCTTCCTCTTCGTGCCGGGGACCATCGGCTCCATCGCCTGGCTGCACCGCAACCAGGCCCGGACGCACCGCATCCGTCACGGGCTGGTGCTCACCTGCCTGGGCGACTCGGCCGGCTTCACCTACAAGCGAAGCCGTCGCGGCGAGGCCGAGATCGACCGGGCGCTGGAACATGTGCTGGCGCACTGCGGCGCGCCCAGTGAGCTGGTGGACTTCTCGCCCTACGGCTACGACGAGCGCCAGTACAACTCGCCGGGTTTCGACCTGCCGGTGGGCTGCCTCATGCGCAGCCAGCATGGCTGCTTCCCCGAGTACCACACCTCGGCCGACGACCTGGATTTCGTGCGGCCCGAGTCGCTGGCGCAGTCCCTCGCCCTGCTGCGAAGCGTGGTGCGCGTTCTGGAGGACAACCGCTGCTATCGCAGCCTGAACCCGTTCTGCGAACCGCAGCTGGGCCGGCGCGGCCTGTACGCGGGCCTGGGCGGCACGCAGATCCGCACGCTGCAGATGGCGATGCTGTGGGTGATGAACCAGAGCGACGGCACGCACAGCCTGCTGGACATCGCCCAGCGCGCCGGCCTGCCCTTCGACACCGTGGCCGAAGCCGCGCGACTGCTGGTGCGCGGCGAACTGATCACCGCCACGGCGCCGCCGGCCTGAGGTCAGAGCCCCATCACGAACTTGCGGCCGTGGAAGGCCTCGGCCCAGCGCTCGGGCGCCGCGCACTCCAGGCCGCGAAGCCGCATGAGCGCCTCGAACGCCTCCGCCTCCATCCAGGGCTTCTGGCGCTGGCTCGCGAACACCTCCAGGATCGTCGCGACCTTGAGCGCGCCGGCCGCGCGCGAGAGCGGCACGTAGCAGTTGGGGGCGCCCAGGTCGGCGTCGTACTTCGGGATCTCGTACTCCAGCACGAGGTTATCGCGCCAGGTGTTCCAGGTCAGGTCACTGATGGTGCGGTGGTCCTGGTGGCGGTCGGCGCGGTGGTGGGTGAAGACGAGGTCGGGCTCGGGGAGCTCGCGCCTGAGCGCCTCCATGCGCTCCTTGATCCCGGCGCCCTCCCAGGGAAAGTAGCCGTCGCGGAACTTCAGCAGCACCACGTCCTGCCGCGCCGCGTTGCGCAGGAAGCGGGCGGCGCTGTCCTGCGCCTCGGCGGCGCGCTCGCCGGGCGTGCTGAACACCACCCAGGCCACCCGCACGTTGCCGCGAGCCGCCAGCAGCTGCAGCAGCGTGCCGCCGCAGCCGATCTCGATGTCGTCGGCGTGCGCGCCCAGGCACAGCACCGTGAGCGGCGCGGCACGGTCGCGGGGAAGCATCAGGGGCAGCACCGGCGGTCCTTTCGGCCCTGGACCTGGCTTGCGCCCGGACGTTCAATGCGCATGCCTGCGCCACACCTCCCAGGGCGCGGTACCGCTTTCATACAGGCGCTCCAGGTGCTGCTTGTCCTTGAAGGTATCCATGCAGGCCCAGAAGCCGTTGTATTCGTAGCCCAGCAGCTGCTGCTCGCGCAGCAGTCGATGGAAAGGTTCTTCCACCAGCTCCTCGCGCTCGCGCATGTACTCGAAGATCTCGCGGCGCAGGATGAAGAAGCCGCCGTTGACGCGGATGTCGCCGTTGTCGATGGGCTGGATGTCCGAGACCAGGCTGGTCGCGCGGTCGAGCGTGACGACGTGGTAGCTGAGGTTGGGCCGCACGCACAGGAAGCTCGCGATCTTTCCGTGCTGGTGGAAATGCGCCAGCTGTTCGTCCAGCGGCAGATCGCTCAGGCCGTCGCTGTAGTTGGCGAGGAACACGCTTTCGCCCTGCAGGTGCTTCTCGACCGCCCGCAGGCGCTGGCCGATGTTGGCGTTGATGCCCGCGTCCACGAAGGTGATGCGCCAGTCCTGGATGTCGCTGGCCAGCAGCTCGACGTTCCGCGCCCCCCCGGAGAGGACGAAATCGTTGGAAAGGCACTCGTTGTAGCTGAGGAAGTAGTTCTTGATGACGTCGGCGCGATGCCCGAGGCAGAGAATGAAATCCTTGTGGCCGTAGTGCGCGTAGTACTTCATCACGTGCCACAGCAGCGGTCGCGCGCCGATGTGGACCATGGGCTTGGGCACGTTCTCGGCATCGCGCATGCGCAGCCCCTGGCCGCCGCAGAACAGGACAACTTTCATGATCGATCGCCTTCCACTTTCGCCTCGCCATTCTGGGCAGGCGGGCCGCGCGCGTCTCGGGACCTTTGTCACGCCGCGCCGGTACGAACGTCCAGCGGCGCCCTCGCTACACTGGACCGCACCCATGCCCCGCACGCCCCTTCTGCTCGCCTTCCTGCTGATGGGCACTGGCCTGGCACAGCCGCTGCAGGCGCAGGAGGCCTACTGCGCCAGCGATGGTCAGCCGCGGCCGCGTGCGCTGCTGGAGCGCTTCATCAATGCCGACTGCGAGGCCTGCTGGCGCGACCCGGCCGCGGTGCGCGCCAGCGTGCGCGAACTCGCGATCGACTGGGTCCTGCCGAGCACGGCGGGTGACGACGCCCCGCTGTCGGCGGCGGCGCTGCCCGAGGGGCGGGACCGCCTGGTTCAGCTGGGGCGCGCCCTGCCGGCGCGCGAAGCGAGCCTGCGCCAGCCGCTCGTGGCCTCCGCGCGCACCCTGCGCGTGGCGCACGGCCTGCCGGTCAACGACTACATCGGCGCCAGCATCGAACTGCGGCCCGCCGGCCGCGCGCCCTGGAAGGCCTGGCTGCTGCTGGTGGAGACCCTGCCGGCCGGCACCGAAGGCTCGCCCGTGGAACGCAACCTGGTACGCGCGGCTTTCCAGCCGCCCTGGGAGGGGCGGCGTGCCCCCACGGCGGCGCAGCAGCAGCGCCTCTACGAGCTGCGGCCCCTGCGCATTCCCGAAGGCAGCGAACCCGCGCGGCTGCGCGTGGTGGGCTGGGTGGAAGATGCACGTGGCCGTATCAGGGCCATATCAGAATCTCGATGCCGGCCGGCTGGAGGCCAGCGTTAGAATCAGCCACCGGGCCCAAGCATCGAGGCCCGGTTTCTTTTGTGCCGCGCATTCCTTCCGCGCGCGCCGGTCACCGGGCCAACATCCAAGCGCTCTCCCTGTTCAGACAACAGTCTCCTGGAGCCCTGGTATGGAAATCTTCGACTACGACAACGTCCTGCTGCTGCCGCGCAAGTGCCGCGTGGAAAGCCGCTCCGAGTGCGACGCCAGCGTGGAGCTGGGCGGGCGCAGCTTCCGCATTCCGGTGGTGCCGGCCAACATGAAGACCGTGGTGGACGAGTCGATCTGCACCTGGATGGCCCGTGCCGGCTACTTCTACGTGATGCACCGCTTCGACCTGGACAACGTCGCCTTCGTGCGCCGCATGCGTGAGCAGGACGTGTTCGCCTCCGTCTCCCTGGGCGTGAAGGCCGCCGACTACGCCACGGTGGACAAGCTGGCCGCCGAGGACCTGGTGCCCGACTACATCACCATCGACATCGCCCACGGCCATGCGGACACGGTGCAGCGCATGATCGCCCACATCAAGCAGAAGCTGCCGACGAGCTTCGTGATCGCGGGCAACGTGGGCACGCCCGAAGCGGTGATCGACCTGGAGAACTGGGGCGCCGACGCGACCAAGGTGGGCATCGGCCCGGGCAAGGTCTGCATCACGCGCATGAAGACCGGCTTCGGCACCGGCGGTTGGCAGCTCTCGGCGCTCAAGTGGTGCGCCCGCGTGGCGACCAAGCCCATCATCGCGGACGGCGGCATCCGCGAGCACGGCGACATCGCCAAGAGCATCCGCTTCGGCGCCACCATGGTGATGATCGGCTCCATGCTGGCCGGCCACGAGGAGTCCCCCGGCACCAGCGTCGAGGTGGACGGCCGCATCTTCAAGGAGTACTACGGCAGCGCCTCGGACTTCAACAAGGGCGAGTACAAGCACGTCGAAGGCAAGCGCATCCTGGAGCCCGTCAAGGGCAAGCTGGCCGACACCCTGCGCGAGATGCAGGAGGACATCCAGAGCTCGATCAGCTATTCGGGCGGCCGCCGCCTGATGGACATCCGCAAGGTCAACTACGTCATCCTGGGCGGGGACAACGCGGGCGAACACCTGCTGATGTAGGCCCGCTTCACGGCGCCAGCAACTGGCGCGCGAGCCGATGCAGCTCGTGCCCGGGCGCGACGAGCGCGTCCAGCACGCTGAAGTGGTTCAGGCCCGGCAAGGCCTCGCACACGGGCACGTGGGCCGACCCCCAGGCCTGGCGGATCAGCTCGTTGTGCCGCAGGAATTCCATGCTCTCGCGCCCGCCCACCACGGTGGACAGGCTGCCTTCGGCCGGCGGCGGCAGGCGCGCCGGGCTCGCCTTGTCCACATCGGAGGGCGTCAGGTGCAGCGAGGCCTGGATGGAGGGCGTGTGCCGCAGCGGCTCCAGCTCGTACAGGCCGGAGATGGCCAGCGCCTGCGTGAGCAGCCCGGGCGGCAGGCGTGCATCCACCGCGTCCCAGCGGCACGCCAGCAGCATGGCCGCGAGATGCGCGCCGGCCGAGTGCCCGACCACCGTGATGCGCGCCGGGTCGCCGCCGTGGTCCGCGATGTTCCGCGCGCACCAGGCAAGCGCCTGCACCTGCTGCAGCACGATCTGCGGCACGGTGACCTCGGGGCACAAGGTGTATTCGGGCAGCACGACGCAGGCGCCGGCCTCCACGAAGGGGCGGGCGACGAAGGCATGCATCTCCTTGTCCAGGGAACGCCAGTAGCCGCCGTGGATGAAGACCATGACGGGTGCGCCGGCCTTGGCCGCGCGACCGGGCACCTGCGCTGCGGGAAAGACATCCAGGCGTTCGCGCGGCGCCTTGCCGTAGGGGATGTCCAGCGTGCAGGGCAAGGAGGCCCGCACCGCGTCGGATTCGCTCGCCCAGCGCGCGAAGTAGTCGCCGTGGTCCGGCACACGGGCGCGGTTGTCGTACTGCTCCTCCAGCCATTGGGGGTCGTCGAGCTTCATGGTGGGCTCCGTGGGTCGGTGAATGCCTGCGTAATGTAGGGCCCTACACTCTCGCCCCCATGCAATCCTTCGATGTCGCGGTCATCGGCGCCGGCGCGGCCGGCCTCTTTTGCGCCGGCGTGGCCGGCCAGCTCGGCCTGCGCGTGCTGCTGGTGGACCATGCCCCCAAGGTGGCTGAGAAGGTCCGCATCTCCGGCGGCGGCCGCTGCAACTTCACCAACCGCGACCTCGATCCCCGCGCGCCGCACAAGCACTTCCTGGGCGAGAACCCGCACTTCTGCCGCTCGGCCCTGTCGCGCTACACGCCCAACGATTTCATCGAGCTGGTGCGGCGCCACGGCATTCCCCACCATGAGAAGCACAAGGGCCAGCTGTTCGGCGACCGATCCTCCGACGACTTCATCCGCATGCTGCTGGCCGAGTGCGAAGCGGGCGGCGTCACGCGCTGGCAGCCCTGCAAGGTGGAGGCAGTGCGCCAGGGCGCAGAAGGCGGCTACGCGCTGGACACCGACCGCGGTGTGGTGCAGGCAGGCCGGCTGGTGATCGCCACCGGCGGCCTGTCCATCCCGCAGATCGGCGCCAGCGACTTCGGCCTGCGCATCGCGAGGCAGTTCGGCCTGCGGATCGTGGCGCCACGGGCAGCGCTGGTGCCTCTGACCTTCGACGCACAGGCGTGGTCGCCCTACGCCTCGCTGGCCGGCCTGTCGCTGCCGGTGCGCATCGCCACCGGCGAGAAGAAGCAACGTGCCGTGTTCGACGAGGACCTGCTGTTCACGCACCGGGGCCTGTCCGGGCCGGCGGTGCTGCAGATCTCCAGCTACTGGCAGCCGGACTCGCCCGTGCAGCTGGACCTGGCCCCCGGCCTGGCGCTGGACGAGGTGCTGCGCCAGGCCAAGGCCCGCTCACGCCGGCTGCTGGCCAATGAGCTGGCCGCCCACCTGCCGGCGCGGCTCGCCGATGCCTGGGTGCAGCAGGAGGCTGCGTGGCAGCGACCCGTGAACGAAGTGCCCGACAAGGCACTGGCCCAGCTGGCGCAGCGGCTGTCCGACTGGTCGCTGGTTCCCACCGGCACCGAAGGCTGGCGCAAGGCCGAGGTCATGGCCGGCGGCGTGGACACGCGCGAGCTCAGCTCGCAGACCCTGGAGTCGAAGCAGCCCGGCCTGTACTTCATCGGCGAGGTGGTGGATGTGACGGGCTGGCTGGGGGGCTACAACTTCCAGTGGGCCTGGGCCAGCGCCTTCGCCTGCGCGCAGGCGCTGGCAGCGAGCCGGGGCTAGTGTCCGTGCCGGCGCCGGCCGGCAGCTCGTTCACGCGGCCAGGAACATCGCCGGGGGCTCGCGCAGCGTGCGCGGCGCGCTGGCTGCCACCAGGCGATCGATGATCTGGCACAGCGGCTCGATCAGCACCGGCTTGGCCACGTGCTCGTCGAAGCCGGCCTGCAGCGCCCGGATGCGGTCGGCCTGCGTGCCGTAACCGGTCAGAGCGATCAGCGGCAGCTGGCGCCATTGCGCCTGCAGGCGGATGCGCCGGGCGAGCTCGAAGCCGTCGATCTGCGGCAGGCCCAGGTCCAGGATGGCGAGTTCCGGGCGGAATGCCGGCAGCAGGGCCAGCGCTTCGGAGGCGTCGGCCGCGAGTTCCACGCGGTGCCCCAGCAGTCCGAGCAGCTCGGCCAGCGTGCCGCCCGCATCCACGTTGTCATCGACCACCAGGATGCGCAGGCCCTGCCCGCTCGCGGCCGGGGCGGCCTGCGGGGCGATGGCCAGCGTGGGCGCCGGACAGGTGGGAAGCTGCACGTGGACGCGGCAGCCCTGGCTGGGGCCGGGGCTGTGCGCGCTGACCGTGCCGCCGTGCAGCTCGACCAGGCTGCGCACCAGTGACAGGCCCAGGCCGAGGCCGCCCTGCCGGCGGTCGAGGGCCTGGCCGCCCTGGACGAAGAGATCGAAAACGCGCGGCAGCAGCGACGCCGCGATACCGCAGCCGGTGTCCACGACCTCCAGGCAGGCGTGGTCCCCGGCTCGCTGCAACTGCAGATTGACGCTGCCCCCGGGTGGGGTGAACTTGGCTGCGTTCAAGAGCAGCTGCGAGACCACCTGGGTCAGGCGCGGCGCGTCGGCACTCACCCAGACCGGGCACTCCGGCTGGACCAGCTGCACCGGCTCGCGACCTTCGAAGGCCGCGGCCGTCTGCTCCAGGGCGCGCGCGACGATGCTGCGCAGGTCGATGCACTCGGGGCGGAGCTGGATCTTGCCGCGGGCGAGCCGCGAGACGTCGAGCAGGTCATCCACCAGTCGCGACAGGTGCGCCACCTGCCGGCCGATCACGCGCCGCTCCTGCAACAGGCGCTCGGGCTCGCGCCGGGCCATGAGTTCCAGCGCGGTGGAGATGGGCGCCAGCGGGTTGCGCAGCTCGTGGCCCAGCACCGCGAGGAACTCGTCCCGGGCCTGCGCCGCATCCCGTGCGCTGGCCTGCAAGGCGGCGAGCCGCTGCTGGCCGAGCGGCGCAGCCAGGAGCTGCGCCAACTGCCGGGCCAGGGCCCAGCGGGCCTCGTCGATGCGTGCGCCCGGAGTGGTCAAGGCGATGCTGAGCGCACCACCGGATTCCTCGCCCACGCACAGGGGGATGCTGAGCAGCGAGTGCACGCCGAGCGCCGCGAGCCGCTGCAGGTGGGTCGAGCCACCGCAGGCGAGCGCCTGCACGTGCGCCAGCGCGTTGCCGTCCAGGCGGACGATGCGCTGCGCCTCGCTCGCCCAGAGCGACGGGTCGCGGTCGGTGCGGTGCGAATCGGCGGGCCAGGCCGCCGAGCCCAGCGGCTCCCCACTCACCAGGATGCGGCGCCAGTGCGACCCGCTGGGAAGGTCGACCCAGGCGAGGTCTCCAAGCGCCGGCAGGCAGGCCTGAAGCGCCCGGCTCAGCGCAGCCTCCATCGCCTGGGGTTCCTGCAGTGCCTGCGGGGAAAGGGCAAGAGCTTGCACTGCCAGGCCGAGGCGGCAATGCGAAGGAATGAGGTCGGTGGACATAGGAATGCTCTCGTACTACATGCGAATGCATTCTTCTCCTTTTCGCGCCAGGTGGGGGTCCGAAGTTGTGAGGGAATGCGACAGGGTTACATCCTGTCTCGCGGGCGCTATAATTTCGGGCTTTGCTGGCAAACCCCCGGCGGCCTGATCAAACCACCACAGCCGGGGAACCCCGTCGCAAGCCCGATCTTCTTGCGGCACCCATTTGGATCCAAACACACGCATGACGACCATTCGAGTCAAGGAAAACGAGCCGTTCGACGTGGCCCTGCGCCGCTTCAAGCGCACCATCGAGAAGCTGGGCCTGCTCACCGAGCTGCGCGCCCGCGAGTTCTACGAAAAGCCCACGGCTGAGCGCAAGCGCAAGAAGGCTGCCGCCGTCAAGCGTCACTACAAGCGTGTCCGCAGCATGCAGCTGCCCAAGAAGCTGTATTGACCGCGCACTGGGAAGGTGTGAAGGAATCGCGCAGTAGATCCATTCACAGCTTCTGAGCGCCCCATGAAGGCCCACCCGGGGACGCCCGCGTGGGCCTTCATCGTTTCCGCCCCACCCCTTGCCCTTTTTCTGGAGGAAGTCCGCCGATGTCCCTCAAGCAACGCATCACCGACGACATGAAGAGCGCCATGCGCGCCAAGGACACGCAGCGCCTGGGCACCATCCGGCTGCTCACGGCGGCCATCAAGCAAAAGGAAGTGGACGAGCGCATCGAACTCGATGATGCGGCCGTCGTGGCCATCGTCGACAAGCTCATCAAGCAGCGCAAGGACAGCATCGAGGCCTTCGAGAAAGCCGGCCGGCAGGACCTGGCCGACCAGGAGGCTGCCGAACTGAAGGTGCTGCAGGACTACCTGCCCGCGCGCCTGTCTGCCGAGGAGATCCAGTCCGAGGTGCGCGCGATCGTCGCCGAACTGGGCGCGAGCGGCGCGGGCGACATGGGCAAGGTGATGGGCGCCGCGAAGGCCCGCCTGGCCGGCAAGGCCGACATGGGGCAGGTGTCTGCGGCGGTCAAGTCGGCCCTCGCGGGCTGAGTCGCTTCGCGGGCCGCGCCGGCGCTCAGAGGTTGTGGATGGACAGCGTCTTCAGCTGCCGGCAACCTTCATCTTGCCGATGAGCACCGAGCCCACGGACTTGGCACCGTAGGTGTAGGTGTCCGAACCCACGGCCGCGAGGCCGGCGAACATGTCCTTCAGGTTGCCGGCGATGGTGATTTCCTGCACCGGGTAGGCGATCTCGCCGTTTTCGACCCAGAAGCCGCTCGCGCCGCGCGAATAGTCGCCGGTCACGTAGTTCACGCCCTGCCCCATGAGCTCGATCACGAACAGGCCCGTGCCCAGCTTGCGCAGCATTTCGGGCAGGTCGTCCTCGGGCCGCGTCTGGCGCGAACGCAGCGTGAGGTTGTGCGAGCCGCCCGCATTGCCCGTGGTCTTCATGCCCAGCTTGCGGGCCGAATAGCTGCTGAGGAAGTAGCCCTCCACGCGGCCCGCGTCCACCACCTTGCGGGCCGAGGTGCGCACGCCCTCGTCGTCGAAGGGCGAGCTGCCCTTGCCGCGCGACACGTGCGGGTCTTCGTCGATGTCCACGTGCGCGGGAAGTATCTTCTTGCCCAGCGAGTCCACCAGGAAGGTGCTGCGCCGATACAGCGCCCCACCGCTGGTGGCCTGCACGAAGGCACCGAGCAGGCCGGCCGCGAGCGGCGATTCGAACAGCACCGGGCATTCGCGCGTGCTGATCTTGCGCGCGTTCAGGCGCGAGAGCGCCCGCTCGGCGGCGTAACGGCCCACGGCGCCGGGGGCGGACAGCTCCTCGGCCGAACGCATGGAGCTGTACCAGGCATCGCGCTGCATCTTGTCGCCGCGCCCGGCGATGGGCGCGACCGAGATGGAGTGGCGCGAGCTGGCATAGCCGCCGCGGAAACCGCGCGTGTGGGCGCTGAAGAAGTGGCTTTGCTGCGCGGACACGCCGGCGCCTTCGCTGTTGGTGATGAGGCGATGCGTCTTGAAGGCCGCTTCCTCGCAGGCAAGCGCCAGCTCCGCGGCCCGCGCACTGTCGATGTCCCAGGGGTGGAACAGGTCCAGGTCCGGCTGGTCCGCCGCCTGCGCGATGTCCTGAGCGTCCGGCAGGCCGGCCACCGGGTCTTCGGCGGTGAAGCGGGCGATGTCATAGGCCGCCTGCACGGTCTGTTCGATGGCCGCCCGCGAGAAGTCCGAGGTGCTGGCGTTGCCGCGCCGCTGGCCGATATAGACAGTCACGCCCAGGGACTTGTCGCGATTGCGCTCGACGTTCTCGAGTTCGCCCTTGCGCACCGAGACCGAGAGCCCGCAGCCTTCGGAGGCCTCGGCACCGGCATCGGTCGCGCCGATCTTCTTCGCGTGCGCCAGGGCCTGGTCGACCAGGTCCTCGAAGTGCGCGCGGCTGTACGAAAAGCCGCGTTCGGCTCGGGAGTCGGGTGTAGTCATATGCGGGGCTATGATACTTGCCGACCTTGCGCGGCCCAGGCGTCCTGGCGCCCGCCCCCTCTTGCTTCACCCATGTCACGCAAACCCAAACGAGGCTACTTCGTGCGCGGTCAGTTCGTCGCCGAAGGCAGCGAACTCGACCAGCAACTCAAGGCCGAGCTCAAGGGCGCCGAAACCAGCAAAACCGACCTCAAGCGCGAAAGCGAGCAGTTGCAGAAACTGGGCGAGTCGCTGCTGGGCCTGCGCGCCGACCTCTTCGATCCCCTGCCCCTGCCCGAAAAGCTCGTCGATGCGCTGGCCGAGGCCCGGCGCATCAGCAACTTCGAAGGCCGGCGGCGGCAGATGCAGTACGTCGGCAAGCTCATGCGCGGCCTGGACGAAGACGTCCTGCAGGCCGTGCGCGACGCCTTGGAAACACAGCGCCAGGGCTCGGCACGCGATACCCAGGCCCTGCACGAGGCCGAGCGCTGGCGCGATGCTTTGATCGAGCGCGACGAGGCCCTGGGCGAGTGGCTGAGCCTGCACCCCTCCACCGACGCGCAGCAGCTGCGCGCGCTGGTGCGCCAGGCCCGCAAGGACCGCCCGGCCCCCGACGCACGCGTAGTGTCCGAAGGCCTCGCACCCCGGCAGGGCCGCGCTTTCCGCGACATCTTCCAGCTCGTGCGTGAGCAGCTCACGTCCGCCGCTGGCGCATCCACCGAGGAGAACCCCGAATGAGCCACGACTTCGATCCGGTGCGCATCGGCATCGTGTCCATCAGCGACCGCGCCTCCAGCGGCGGCTACGAGGACAAGGGCCTGCCGGCTTTGAAAGACTGGCTGGGTCGCGCGCTGCGCAACCCCATCAGCTTCGAGCCGCGCCTCATTCCCGACGAGAAAGACCTCATCAGCGCCACGCTGGTGGAACTGGTGGACGCCGGCTGCGCGCTGGTGGTCACCACCGGCGGCACCGGACCCGCGCCCCGGGACGTCACGCCCGAAGCCACGCTGGCCATCGCCGACAAGGAAATGCCCGGCTTCGGCGAGCAGATGCGCCAGATCGGGCTGCACTTCGTGCCCACGGCCATCCTGTCGCGGCAGGTGGCGGTGATCCGCGGACGCTCGCTCATCATCAACCTGCCCGGGCAGCCGAAGTCGATCCAGGAGACGCTGGAAGGCCTGCGCGACGAGCAGGGCCGCACCGTGGTCAACGGCATCTTCGCCGCCGTACCCTATTGCATCGACCTGATCGGCGGGCCCTACCTGGAAACGGACGACGCGGTGTGCAAGGCTTGGCGCCCGAAGAACGCGGTGCGGGTGCGCTGAGGCACCTTTCCCCTCGGGGGGACGGCTAGAAGGGGGGCGCCGCGGGAAGCAGCAGGGTCGGCTCGCGTGGCACCCACCCCTGCCCTCCCCCAGAGGCGGAGGGTGCGCTTACTTGCCCACCAGCTGCGAAAGCTTCTCGGCCTCGAAGCATTCCGTGCGCGCCGCGTCCTCGGGAACGCAGTCGCCGCGGCTGCGCGCCTGCGACAAGAGCTCGATGGCCTGCCAGAGCAGCGCGATCTGGTGGTCCTGCGACGCCGCGTTGTCGATCAGGCCCTTGAGCGCCTGCGACAGCGGGTCGTCGCTCTGGGTGACGCCGTAGGCCGAGAAGCCCAGCTTGCTCGCCACCGCCTCGCGCCGGGCGGAGTCCTCGGCCTGGATGATGCGCGCGGGAATGCCCACCGCCGTGGCACCGGCCGGCACCGGCTTGGTGACCACCGCGTTGGAGCCGACGGCGGCGTTGTCGCCCACCTCGAAGCCGCCCAGCACCTTGGCCCCGGCCCCCACCACCACGTTGCGACCCAGCGTGGGGTGGCGCTTGGCGCCCTTGGCGAGCGAGGTGCCACCCAATGTCACACCCTGATAGATCGTGCAGCCGTCGCCGATCTCGGCGGTCTCGCCGATCACCACGCCCATGCCGTGGTCGATGAACACCCCGTTGCCGATGGTGGCGCCGGGGTGGATCTCGATGCCCGTGAGCCAGCGCGAGAACTGCGAGATGAAGCGCCCGAGCCAGCGCAGGCCGCGGCGCCACAGCGCGTGGGCCAGGCGGTGCAGAAGCAGGGCATGCAGGCCCGGATAGCAGGTGAGGACTTCCCAGCGGCTGCGCGCGGCGGGATCGCGCTCGAGGATGCAGCGGATGTCGGAACGCAGGCGGTCGAACATGCGCGCGAGTCTAAGGCTTGGGCCTTGCCGCTGCTTGCGACATGGCCTTGGCCACGCCGCGCAGGATGTGGATCTCCTCCTCGGTCAGGCCGGCGCGGTTGAACAGCTGGTTCAGCCGCGGCATCAGCTTCTTGGGCGCGGCCGGGTCGAGGAAGCCGATGTCCACCAGCGCGCGCTCCCAGTGCGCGAGCATGCCCGCCACCGCCTGCGCATCCGCCGGCGCCACCGCCCGCCGCGTGTCCGCCGCCGGCGCGAAGCCGCCCAGCGCCTGCCGCCATTCGTAGGCGATCACCTGCAGGGCCGCGGCGAGGTTGAGCGAACCGAAATCCGGATCGGTCGGGATGCTCAGCGCGACGTGGCAGCGGTACACGTCGGCGTTGCTGAGCCCGAAGCGCTCCGGGCCGAAAACGAAGCCGACGCCCACCGGCGCGGGCGCCTGCCGCACCAGTGCGGCGAGATGCTCGCGTGGCGCGGCCGTGGGCGGGCCGAAGTCGCGCGGGGTCATGGCGGTCGCGCACAGGTGCGACAGGCCGTCCAGCGCGGCATCGAGCGTGGGCACCACGCGTGCGCGGGCCAGCACGTCGGTCGCGCCGCTGGCGCGTTGCAGGGTTTCTTCACGGGTGAGCACGTCGGCCCAGCGCGGCGCCACCAGCACCAGGTCGGAAAAGCCCATCACCTTCATGGCACGGGCGGCGGCGCCCACGTTGCCCGCGTGGCTGGTCTCGACGAGGATGAAACGGGTCTTCACGGCGGCAAAAGTACAATCGCGCTATTGTCGTGCGTCCGCATCGCCGGACCGCTCCCCCGCTCCGGGCAGCCTGCCCGCGGCCCGCTCCTCCCCGCACAATTCATGTCGTCCAACCTGCACCCCATGCTGAACGTGGCCATCAAGGCCGCACGCGCCGCCGGCGCCATCATCAACCGCGCCGCCCTCGACGTGGAGTCCGTGCGAATCTCGCGCAAGCAGGTGAACGACTTCGTGACCGAGGTGGACCACGCGTCAGAGAACGCCATCATCGAGACCCTGCTCACGGCCTACCCGGACCACGGCATCTTGGCCGAGGAGTCCGGCCGCACGCACGGCCGGCAGAACGCCGAGAACGTCTGGATCATCGACCCGCTGGACGGCACCACCAACTTCATCCACGGCTTCCCCGTCTATTGCGTGAGCATCGCGCTCGCCGTGCGCGGGCGCATCGAGCAGGCCGTGATCTACGACCCCACGCGCAATGACCTCTTCACCGCCACGCGTGGGCGCGGCGCCTACATGAACGAGCGGCGCATGCGCGTGAGCAAGCGCACCGACCTGCGCCAGTGCCTCATCTCCACCGGCTTTCCCTTCCGCCCCGGCGACAACTTCAACAACTACCTGCGGATGATGGGCGACGTCATGCAGCGCACCGCGGGCCTGCGCCGCCCGGGCGCGGCGGCGCTGGACCTGGCCTACGTGGCCGCCGGCTTCACCGACGCCTTCTTCGAAACGGGCCTCTCGCCCTGGGACGTGGCGGCCGGCTCGCTGCTGGTCACCGAGGCCGGCGGCCTGGTGGGCAACTTCACTGGCGAGCCCGACTTCCTGGAGCAGCGCGAATGCCTGGCCGGCACGCCCCGCATCTACGGCCAGCTGGTGCCCATCCTGCAGAAGTACAGCCGCTTCGCCACCGCCGGCGAGAAGGCGCAGGTGCGCCAGGCCGCCGAAGCCGACGCTCCGCCCGCAGCCCAGGAAGAGGAAGCGCCGCGCGACGCCGAATAGCCGAGCTTGCCGGAGCCCGGCCTTGGGGGCAGCATGTGGCCAGTCCCATGCGTGCGACCTGGCTTCAGCCTCTCCTTTGCCGCCTCGTGCTGCCCCTGGCCCTGGCCGGGTGCGGCGGCGGCAGCTTCAGCTTCTTCTGGTCCGATGACGACCTGCTGCTGCGCGACCCCTTCATCGTCATCGAGAGCCCCACGACCGAGCCCGTCTTCGTGACGGACGCACCCGTGCTCGCCCTGGCGGGGCGCGCGTCGCACGCGGTGCGAGTGGTCGTGGTCAACACCAGCACCGGCGTTTCGGTCCCGGCCCAGCTCAGTTCGCCGGGTGGGCACGGCAGCTGGCTGATCGAGGGCATCGCGCTGCAGGTGGGCAGCAACGTGCTGCTGGCGCTGGCCGAAGGGGAGTTCGATCACGTGACCGCGAGCGACACGCTCACGGTCACGCGTCGGGCGGTGCCGTAGTGGGTCAGCGCACTGACTTCGTGACCTGCGCGGTCGCCTCATTGCTGATCAGGCGACCGCGGCTCTGACCGATCCTGCAGGGGCTGGTCGCTGGCGGCGTCATCGCACCGTCCCTCGTGGTGAGCTACGCGCACACCGATGCGGACATCGACCGGACGATCGAAGCGGTGGACGGGGCGCTGGAGGTCTACGCCTGCGCCCTGGAGGACGGCGTGGAGCGCCACCTGGTGGGCGAGCCCACGCGCATCGTGTTCGGCCGGCGCTGAGGCTTCGCGGCCTCTTGGAAGCACCTTCCCCCTCTGGGGGAAGGCTGGGATGGGGGCCGCGAGAGAAGTGGCGTGGCCGGCGCACGGGCCCCCACCCCAACCCTCCCCCAGAAGGGGAGGGGGCCTCCGCCCCTTCCCACCGTCCCGGATAATCGGGCGCTTCGCTTCGCCACCCATCGGTTCGCCCGAGGAGACCCCCCTTTGACCACGGACCCGGGCTGCCCCACGCCCGACCTCAGCGCCCACACGCCCATGATGGCCCAGTACCTGGGCATCAAGCACCAGCATCCCGGCACGCTGGTCTTCTACCGCATGGGCGATTTCTACGAGCTGTTCTACGAAGACGCCGAGAAGGCCGCCCGGCTGCTGGACATCACGCTCACGCGCCGCGGCCAGTCGGCCGGGCAGCCGGTGACCATGGCCGGCGTGCCCTTCCATTCGGTGGAGACCTACCTGGCCCGCCTGATCCGCCTGGGCGAGTCGGTCGCCATCTGCGAGCAGGTGGGCGAGGTCGGCGCGGGCAAGGGCCCCGTGGAGCGCAAGGTGGTGCGCGTGGTCACGCCCGGCACGCTGACCGACACGGCGCTGCTGAACGACAAATCCGAGGCCCTGCTGCTGGCCGTGCACCAGGGCCCGCGCAACCGCCTCGGCCTGGCCTGGATGGCGGTCACGCAGGGCGCCATGCAGCTGGCCGAGTGCACCGGCGACGAGCTGGAGGCCTGGGTGGCGCGCATCGGCCCGAGCGAGCTGGTGTACAGCGCCGAGGTCACGCCCGCCTTCGAAGCACGCCTGAAGGACCTGCGCATGGGCCTGCCGCTGTCCCTCACCCTGCGGCCGGCCTTCCAGTTCGACGCCGGCCTGGGCCACCGCAAGCTGCTGGAGCAGCTGGCCGCGGTCAGCCTGGGCGCCTGGGACGCCGACGCGCTGTCGCAGGCGCATGCGGCGGCGGCCGCCCTGCTGGCCTATGCCGAGCACACCCAGGGGCGCGCCCTGACCCATGTGCAGGCGCTGCGCGTGCAGCGCGAAGGCGAACTCATCGACCTGCCGGCCACCACCCGGCGCAACCTGGAGCTGGTGCAGACCCTGCGCGGCGACGACGGGCCCACGCTCTTCAAGCTGCTGGACAGCTGCATGAGCGGCATGGGCAGCCGCGCCCTCAAGGGCTGGCTGCTGGAGCCGCGCCGGGACCGCGCCGAGGCCGTGGCACGCCACGAGGCCATCGCCGCCCTGCGCGAAGGACCCTGGCAGGCGCTGCGCGATCGGCTCAAGGGGCTGAGCGACGTGGAGCGCATCACGGCGCGCATCGCCCTGCGGCAGGTGCGTCCGCGCGAACTCGTGGGGCTGGCGCAATCGCTGGAGGGCGCGGGTGCACTGGCGCCGCTGCTGCAGGCGCACCAGGGCCTGCTCGCCGCCATCGGCGAGGACCTGACACCGCCCCAGGGCTGCGCCGTGCTGCTCTCGCAGGCGCTGCTGCCGGAGCCGGCCGCCCTGGTGCGCGACGGCGGCGTGATCGCGCCCGGCCACGACGCCGAACTCGACGAGCTGCGTGCCATCCAGGAGAACGCTGACGGCTTCCTGCTCAAGCTGGAGGCGCAGGAGCGCGAGCGCACCGGCATCGCCAACCTGCGGGTGCAGTTCAACAAGGTGCACGGCTTCTACATCGAGGTCACGCAGGGCCAGCTGGACAAGGTGCCGGCCGACTACCGCCGCCGCCAGACGCTCAAGAACGCCGAGCGCTTCATCACGCCCGAGCTCAAGGCCTTCGAGGACAAGGCGCTGTCGGCCCAGGAGCGTGCGCTCGCGCGCGAAAAATGGCTGTACGAGCAACTGCTGGATGCACTGCAGCCCCACGTGCCGGCGCTCTCGCGCCTGGCGCGGGCGCTGGCATCGCTGGACGCGCTGTGCGCGCTGACCGAACGCTCGCTCACCCTGGAGTGGTCACGCCCGGTCTTCACGCGCGAGCCCGGCATCGAGATCGTGCGGGGGCGCCACCCGGTCGTGGAGGCGCGCCTGGCCGAGACTTCCAGCGGCGCCTTCATTCCCAACGACACGCGCCTGTCGCCACGCCAGCGCATGCAGGTCATCACCGGCCCCAACATGGGCGGCAAGTCCACCTACATGCGGCAGGTGGCGCTGATCTGCCTGCTGGCCGCCATGGGCTCCTACGTTCCGGCGCAGGCCTGCCGGCTCGGGCCCCTGGACGCCATCCACACCCGCATCGGCGCGGCCGACGACCTGGCCAATGCGCAGTCCACCTTCATGCTGGAGATGACCGAGGCCGCGCAGATCCTGCATGCGGCCACGCCGCACAGCCTGGTGCTGATGGACGAGATCGGCCGCGGCACCTCCACCTTCGACGGACTGGCGCTGGCCTCGGGCATCGCCGCATTCCTGCACGACCGCACCCAGGCCTACACGCTCTTTGCCACGCACTACTTCGAGCTGACGGAGTTCCCCGCGCGGCACCACGCGGCCGTGAACTGGCACGTGAGCGCCACCGAGTCGGGCCGGGACGTGGTCTTCCTGCACGAGCTGCAGCCCGGCCCGGCCAGCCGCAGCTACGGGATCCAGGTGGCGCGCCTGGCGGGCATGCCGGCCGCGGTGGTGAACCATGCGCGCCATGCGCTCGCGGCGCTGGAGGAGCAGCAGGCGCAGTCGCGCGAGCAGGTAGACTTGTTCGCGCCGCCGCCCGAGGCGCCCGTCGCGGTGCACAGCGCGGTCGAGGCGGCCCTCGCCGCGCTCGATCCGGACGCACTCAGCCCGCGCGAGGCCCTGGACGCCCTCTACCAACTCAAGAAGCAATTGCAGCCATGACCTACTGCGTCGGCATCAAGCTCAACGCCGGTCTGGTGTTCCTGTCCGACTCGCGCACCAACGCGGGCGTGGACCACATCAGCACCTTCCGCAAGATGATCGTCTACGAGCGGCCCGGTGACCGCTTCATGGTGCTCCTCACCGCGGGCAACCTGTCCATCGCACAGTCGGTGCGCGAGATCCTGCAGACCGAGCAGCTCAAGGACCCGGGCGGTGGCGAGCCCGTGTCCATCTGGAACGCGCGCAGCATGTTCGACGCCACCCGCGTGCTCGGCCAGGCCGTGCGCCATGTGTACGAGCGCGACGCCGAGGCGCTGCGCCATTCGGGCGTGGAGTTCAACGTCTCCATGATCTTCGGTGGGCAGATCCGCGGCGAGGGCATGCGCCTGTTCAGCGTCTATTCCGCCGGCAACTTCATCGAAGCCACCGCCGAGACGCCCTTTTTCCAGATCGGCGAATCCAAGTACGGCAAACCCGTGCTCGATCGGCTCGTGCGCCCCGAGACCAGCCTGGACGAGGCCGCCAAGTGCGCCCTGGTGTCCATGGATTCCACCATGAAGTCCAACCTCTCCGTGGGTCCGCCGCTGGACCTGGCCGTGTACGAGGTGGACCGCTTCGCCTCCGAGAAGCTGGTGTGCATCGACATGTCCAACCCCTACTACCGCATGGTCCACAGCAGCTGGGGGCAGAAGCTGCGCGAAGCCTTCGACAGCGTGCCCGATCCGGTCTGGCAGGGTGCGACCGACTTGCCCCTGGCCACCGAGAGCTGCCAGCACAAGCCGCTGCGCAAGATCGGACGGCCGGAAGAGCGGCTGATCTGAATGGCCCTGGTCGTCTTCGCGCACGCCAACAGCTTTCCCGCCGGCACCTACACCCAGCTTTTCGGCCACCTGCGCGCACGCGGCTTCACCGTCAAGGCGCTGGAGAAGTTCGGCCACGACCCGCGCCATCCGGTCCGCAACAACTGGTGGGAGCTGGTGGAGCAGCTGCACGAATTCGCCGAGGCCGCCGCGGTCGCGGCGGGCGAACCGGCCTTCCTCGTGGGGCATTCGCTGGGCGGGTTCCTGAGCGTGATGTGTGCGGCACGTCATCCGGAGGTCGCGCGCGGCGTGCTGATGCTGGACTCGCCACTCCTGGGCGGCTGGCGTGCCACGGCTTTCGGGGCCATCAAGCTCACGCCACTGGTGGGCGCCATCTCGCCCGGCGCCGTGAGCCGAAGGCGCCGCAACCGCTGGCCCTCGCGCGAGGAAGCGCTCGAACATTTCCGCCACAAGAAGGCCTTCGCACGCTGGGACGAACAGGTGCTGCGGGACTACATCACCTTCGGCACGCACGACGAGGACGGGCAGCGCGTCCTGAGCTTCGACCGTGATGTGGAAACCGCCATCTACAACACCCTGCCCGACAACCTCGACCGCCTGCTGCGGCGCCACCCGCTGCGCTGCCCGGCCGCCTTCATCGGCGGGCTGCAATCGCTCGAGCTGCGGCAGGTGGGCCTGGCGATGACGCAGCAGGTGACGCACGGGCGCATGACCATGCTCGATGGCAGCCACCTGTTCCCGATGGAAAAACCGCTGGCGACAGCGGCGGCCATCGAGGCCTCGTTGCTGGCGATCAGCTAGAGCGAGGGGCTAGGCATTCGGCCAGGCGGCCAGCACCACGATGCCGAAGGCGATGCGGTACCAGGCGAAGGGCACGAAGCTGTGGCTGGCCACGTAGCGCAGCAGCCAGCGCACGCAGATCCAGGCGCTGGCGAAGGAGAACACCAGGCCGATCACGAACATGGGCGCATCCTCCACCGACAGCAGCGCGCGTTCCTTCCAGAGGCTGTAGACGCCGGCGCCGATCAGGGTGGGAATGGCGAGGTAGAAGGAGAAGTCGGTTGCCGCGCGGCGTGACAGGCCCATGAGCATGCCGCCGATGATGGTGGCCCCGCTGCGGCTCATGCCGGGAATGAGCGCCACGCACTGTGCCAGGCCCACCTTGAGCGCATCCCAGGTGCTCATGTCGTCGGTGTGCTCGATGCGGGCCGCCACCGGTGCGCGCTTCTCGGCCCAGAGGATGATCAGGCCGCCCACGATGAGCGCGGTGGCCACCACGTCGGGCGTGAAGAGATGGGCCTTGATGGTGGCACCCAGGAGCAGGCCCAGCACGATGGCCGGCAGCACGCCGATCACCACGTTGGCCGAGAAGCGCCGGGCCAGCGGCTGCGACGGCAGGCCCACGACGGTGGTGCGGATCTTCTGCCAGTACACGAGGATCACCGCGAAGATGGCGCCGGTCTGGATGGCAATGTCGAAGACCTTGGCCTTGGCGTCGGTGAAACCCAGCAGGGAGCCGGCGAGGATCAGGTGCCCGGTGCTGGACACCGGCAGGAACTCAGTCAGGCCCTCCACGATGCCCATGAGGGCGGCCTTGACCCACAACATCACATCCACGCGCGGTTCCTCTCGGGCAAAGAGCCGGATTATCGCTGGGCCATGCTGCACTGCGGGGCATTGGAGCGGGTTCACTCCTTCCCCCGTTGGGGGAAGGTTGGGATGGGGGCCCGCGTGAAGCAGCGTGGCCGGCGCGCGGGCCCCCACCCCAGCCCACCCCCAAAGGGGGAGGGAGGGAGTGAACCGCTCCGGCATCACGTCGAGGCGGCGTCCTACAAGACGGCTGAGGCTCGCGCGGTTTACTAGCGGTGTTGCGAATGCATCAGGCGGCGCGGTGAAAGCTTGCGGCGCCTGGCAAGGGAAATCACCCCGACTCCTCTGAGTCCCCTCCTCCTCCGGGGTGAGCTGGTCCGGCCCTCCGTCCCGCGACTGGCATGTTCGCCCCCAGGGTTCAACCTGGGGGCGTTTTTTTTCCTGCGCGTATGCCTACCCGGCCACGGGCACTGCTCCTACCCGCCAATGCAAGGAGCACGCTCACGTCCGCCCGGCTGGCTTCAGTACGGTCGTGCACGTGAACAGCGACAAGCCCAAGGACCCAATGCGCGAGCGCCAGGAGCGGCCCAAGGCCGCCAGGCCGGCACGCGATGCCATGGAGGGCCGAGGCAGCGCACGGGGCCGAAGCGGCTATGGCGTGGAAAGCCTGCGCCCCCACCTGCGCGAGCAGCTCGCGCTCAAGGAACTGCTCGCCGGCGGCTCGCCGATGACTCAGGCCAAGCCGCGCGGCTGAATCCCGCCGGAACGCCGGCGCCCCTCCTGCCGTCCCTCAGTGTCTTGCGCGTCCGCGGTGGCCGTGGCCATGCGGGTGCTTGCCCGGGTGCGAGGGCTTCCAATGATGGATCGGACGACCGTAGTTCGCACCGAACACGGGTGGGCGCAAGTGGCTGCCGTGGGGTGCATAGATGACCGGCGGAGGCGCGTAGATGACCGGCGGCGGACTGAACACAGGGTGTGGCTGCACGAACACCGGAGCGGGCCGCACATAGACCGGCGCGGGCCGGACATACACCGGCGAGGGCTGGACATAGGCCGGCGGCTGCACGTACACCGGCGCAGGCTGGACGTAGATGGGCGCGGGATGCACGACATGCGGTCGCACGTTCCCCACGGCGACCGACACACCCGGCGCGGGTGACATGTCCACGGACCAGTACACCCGATCGCGTGCCTGCGCGGCGCCGGCGACGATCAGGGCGATGGCCGCGCCCGCGAGGCGAAGGCCACGATGGAGGCTGGTGGGACGCATGGGATGCTTTCGATGCTGGGGACGAACCCGACGCCTTCCATTGGACGCTTCAGCGCGACCGTCGTGGGCGGCCGCCCGGTCAAAGCCGTTGCCGGAAGTAACATTGCCTGAGCGCCACCTAGAATCGGGCGGCTATGACCGCGCCAGCCGACAAAGACAGCCCGAAAGCGAGCAACTTCCTGCGCCAGATCATCGAGCGCGACCTGGCCCAGGGCAGCTATGCGCAGCGTCGCTGGGCCGGGCGTCCGGCCGATGCCACCACCCATCAGGCCGGCGAGATCGATCCCGCACGCATCCGCACCCGCTTTCCGCCCGAGCCCAACGGCTACCTGCACGTGGGCCATGCCAAGAGCATCTGCCTGAACTTCGGCCTGGCCCGCGAGTACGGGGGCGTGTGCCACATGCGGTTCGACGACACCAACCCCGAGAAGGAGGAGCAGGAGTACGTCGACGCCATCCTGGACGCGGTCCACTGGCTGGGCTTCGGCTGGGACGCCAATGGCACCAGCCACCTGTACCACGCGAGCGACTACTTCGACTTCATGTACCGCGCCGCCGAGTACCTGGTCGAACAGGGCCTGGCCTACGTTGACGAACAGACGCCCGAGCAGATGCGCGCCAACCGCGGCGACTTCAGCCGTCCCGGCGTGGACAGTCCCTACCGGAACCGCACGCCGGCCGAGAACCTGCAGCGCTTTCGCGAAATGCGCGAGGGCCAGCTGCCCGACGGCGCGGCCGTGCTGCGGGCGCGCATCGACATGGCCAGCCCCAACATCAACATGCGCGACCCGGCCCTGTACCGGATCAAGCATGCGGAGCATCACAACACGGGCGACCGCTGGTGCATCTACCCCATGTACACCTTCGCGCACCCGATCGAGGATGCGCTGGAGAACATCACCCACAGCCTGTGCACGCTGGAGTTCGAGGACCAGCGCCCGTTCTATGACTGGCTGCTGGACCGCCTGCGCGAAGGTGGGCTCATCAACGCGCCGCAGCCGCGCCAGTACGAGTTCGCGCGCCTGAACCTCACCTACGTGCTCACCAGCAAGCGCAAGCTCAAGCAGCTGGTGGACGAAGGCCATGTGAGCGGCTGGGACGACCCGCGCATGCCCACCATCGTCGGCCTGCGCCGGCGCGGCTACACGCCCGAGAGCCTGCAGCTGTTCTCCGAGCGCATCGGCGTGACCAAGGCCAACGGCTGGATCGACTTCAGCACGCTGGAGATCGCACTGCGCGACGACCTGGACCCCAAGGCGGCTCGCGCCATGGCGGTCATCGATCCGCTCAAGCTCATCGTGGAAAACTGGGACGAGGCCATGGGCGCCGGGCACCTGGAGCCCTGCACCGCACCCGTCCACCCGCACCAGCCCGAACGCGGGCAGCGCCATTTCGTCTTCGGTCGCGAGCTCTGGATCGAGCGCGGTGACTTCGAGGAGACCCCGCCCAAGGGCTACAACCGCCTCTACCCCGGCAACAAGGTGCGCCTGAAGTACGGCTACGTGGTCGAGTGCGTCGGCGCGGACAAGGACGCGCAGGGCCACGTGCAGGCGGTGCGCGTGCGCGTCTTTCCGGAAAGCAAGAGCGGCACACCCGGCAGCGACAGCGTCAAGGCCAAGGGCGTGATCACCTGGGTGGCCGCGGCCGATGCGGTGGCAGCGCAGGTGCGTCTGTACGACCGCCTCTTCGCCGTGGCGCAGCCGGACACCGGCGAGCGCGACTTCCTGGAAGAACTCAACCCGGACAGCCTGAAGGTCGTCAGCGCCTGGGTGGAGCCCTCGCTCGCGCAGGCCCGGCCCGACGAGAAGTTCCAGTTCGAGCGCCACGGCTACTTCGTGGCCGACCGCAAGGACCACGCGCCCGGCCAGCCGGTCTTCAACCGCGTGACCGGCCTGAAGGACACCTTCGCGCGGACCTGAGCGCACGGCCGGGCCACGAAGGCGTGAAGGAATCGTAGCGAGCGGCTTGAGGTGGCGCGGAGCATCGCAGCCGTACAAGCGGACGGCGAGAAGCGCAGGCGCCAGATCGGGACGCGCAGTCGATTCATTCACACCTTCCGCGCTTGTCACTGATTCGAACCGCGCCCCCACGGCGCGCGCCAGCCCGGCCACAATGCATCCATCATGCATTTGCCGAAGCCGACCCGACGCCGGGTGCTGGGCCGTCTGGCCTGGCCGCTCGCGGCCGCGGCCCTGGCGGGCTGCGCCGGCTTCCCCGGCGCACCCACGCGCTATCGCATCAGCGCTGCGCAACTCGAGGAGTCCCTGCGCGAGCGCGTGCCCCTGCGCCACTCCATGGGCGGCATCGTGGAGGTCACGGCCAGGGTGGACGGACTGCGCATGCTCCCCGAGCGCGAGCAGGTGGCCGCCCAGGTGAAGTTCGAGTCCAGCGGGCCCTTGCTGCCGCAAAGCTTCCACGGCTCCTTCGACCTGCTGTTCGGACTGCGCTGGGAACCGTCCGACCACAGCCTGCGGGCGCACCAGCTGGAGCTGCGTTCGCTGCGGCTGCCCATGGTGGTGGGGCGCAGCGCGCAACTGCTGGAGGCCGCTTTGACCGCGGTTTCGCGCCAGCTCATCGGCGACGTGGTGCTGCACCGCCTCAGCCCGCGCGAGGTGCAGCGCCTGCGCGGCTGGGGCCTGCGGCCCGACACCATCGATGTGACGCCGGACGGCCTGGAGCTCGGGTTCGCCCCGCTCGCATGAGAGGAGATGCCCATGACCATCGATTCCAGCCCCGGCCTCGGTGTCCTGCTCTATCGCTACTTCTTCTTCGGCTGGCTGTTCAAGGATGTGAGCCGGGGCAACCTCTTCGAGCGCGCCGCCGCCTGGCGCCACAACCAGGCGCAGGCGCAGTGGCTGCCCACCTACATGCGCCGCTGGCTGGCCTGGGGGCTGGGCTTCTACGTGCTGGGGTGGGCCCTGGAGCTCGCGCTCGGCTCGGCGCTGCTGTCGGCCTTGTTCTACGTGCCCGGCGCCTTGAGCGTGCCGGTCAATGCGGTGATCGCGGCCGCGTGGCTCGGCCTGAAGTCACTTCCGGGTCCGTTCTAGGCCGCGGCTGCGTGGGCGGACGGCCATCGGGCGGGAAGGTTTCGCCAGGACGGTGCACCAGCGGACGCGAGCGAAGCATTTCCGCGAACGCGCTGTCCGCCCCCTCGCCACCACGGGAGCGGCTCGGGCTGCGCGCCGGTGCAGGACCATCGGTCGATGAAGGCTTGGACGACTCGGTCACTTCGAACTCCCGAAGAGCGGCGCCTGGGCCGGGCACCATGTCAAGCGGGTTTCAGGTTAGCACCGTGTCGAAGGCAGCGGTGCAAGTCCGCGCAAGACACCTGAGATTGGTCAAGCCCTCGCGGCGCGCAACTTCATCATTTCGTTCTCACCCTGGCCGTTTCCGCTGCCCGGCACCGTCTCGCCCTGACGGTCCAGCACCTCGTCGAGGCGCCGCGCGAGCGCCTCGTCGGCATCCGGGCCGCGGCCGATGTAGGCGCCGCGCGTGAGCGTCACATGCGCGGACTCGAAGCTGCCGGCGCCCGCGCACAGGATGGTGCGGCTGGGAGCCTCCTGGCTCGCCAGCACCAGCATGGCGGGCACCACGGCCTCCGGGCCGAAGGCCTCCAGCATGTCGGGCGGGAACAGCTTCTCGGTCATGCGCGTGGTCGCCGTGGGCGCCAGGCAATTGACGTGGATGCCGTGCTTCGCGCCTTCGAGCGCGAGCGTCTGCATCAGGCCCACGAGGGCCATCTTCGCGGCGCCGTAGTTGCTCTGGCCGAAGTTGCCGTACAGGCCCGAGGACGAGGTGGTGAGCACGATGCGGCCGTAGCGCTGCGCCACCATGTGCGGCCAGGCCGCCTTGCAGGCATGCACCGCGCCCATGAGGTGCACGTCCAGCACCTGCCGGAAGTCCTCCAGCTCCATCTTGGCGAAGGTCTTGTCCCGCAGGATGCCGGCGTTGTTCACGAGCACATCGATGCGGCCCCAGGTGTCCAGGGCGCGCTGCACCATGCCCTGCACCGCGTCGAAGTCGGTGACCGACGCGCCGTCGGCGACCGCCTCGCCGCCCCGGGCGCGGATCTCCTCGACCACCGCCTGCGCCGCCGTCGCGGACCCGCCGCTGCCGTCCACCGCGCCGCCCAGGTCGTTCACGAGCACGCGGGCGCCACGCGCCGCGAGCGCCAGCGCATGCTGGCGGCCCAGGCCGCCGCCGGCGCCCGTCACGATGGCCACGCGGCCGCTGAAATCCAATGCCATAGCACTCCTCGGAAATTCGATCGATGTCGGCTCGAACTCTAGCGCGTGCGGGCGCCCGCGCGCGTCCCCCCGGAACGTGTGAGCCTCGGACGGCTTCTCGTGCTGCGCTGCGGGCTTGCTGTCGTGGCTTGCCGGGTCTCGGCCCGGCGGCCGACCTCCTTCTTTTGCTTCGCCAAAAGAAGGAGGCAAGAAAAGGCGACCCGGGTGGCTGCGACCCCGCGGCTTCGCCGCGGGGCAACCTGCGCCGAAGCGCTTCGGCCGGGGTCCGCGTGAAACTCGCCCTGCGGGCTCAGACAGCACGCGGCCCTTTATCCGGCCGAAGCACTCCGGCGCAGGCGCATCCACACGGGCGGGGGAGAGGGACCGACACGGCCTGCGGCCGTGTCCTCGGATTAGAGAAATTGGGCCGAGCGCAGCGATGGCCCGAGACAGCCCCCTGTGGACGTGCCGAGGAGCGCAGGGCGGCGGGGAAAAAGAAGCGGGCCTTGTCTGAGCCCGCAGGGCGAGTTTGGCCCGCTTCCCCCGCCGGCCGAGCACCGCAGGTTGCCCTGTTCACCGCGCAGCGGTGAACAGGGACACGGCCACCGGGGTCGCCTTTTCTTTGCCTACTTTCTTTTGGCGAAGCAAAAGAAAGTAGGTCGCCCGCCGGGGCGAGACCCGGCAAGCCACGACCGAACAAGCGCCACTTCAACGAAGGCCTAGTCCAGCAACCCAAGCGACTCAGGGAGCCGCGCCCAGCGCCGTGATGATGTCCACCACGCGCCCCGCACCGGGCGCGAGCAGCATGAGGTCGGCGCCGACGCGCACGTAGCGATACCCGGCCGGTACCGGCGGCAGCTGCACGACCAGGGCCTGCGGTACCGGCTGAAGCGTCACGTCACCGGGCAGCAGCTTGCCGACCGCCCAGGTGCGCGCTCGCCCGGGCGGAAGGCACACGGGCCCCTTGCGCGACAGCCCCGGCGGGCAGGTGTTCGGGTACTGCTCCTGGTAGAAGCGCGCCACCACCGCCCTGTGGTGCGGCTCGAACACGGCGCCGGCTCGGGGCACGGGAGCCTCGGCGCTGCTCGCGGCTGCCGCCGCCCCCGCGGCGCGCGACTGCGCCGCGCCGAAGCTGAGGATCGCGGCAACCAGGACGATCGCCGCGCGCATCACACCGAGGCGAGTGCGGGCGCGACCGCCGCGCGCGAGAGGCCCAGGCGCTCGGGGGCGATGTACTGCTGTCGGTAGTGCTCGAAGGGCAGGCTGTCGCGGGCCTCGATGTCGCGCTGGTCCTGCAGCGACTGTTCGGACAGCGCCGCGAAGCGCGCCTGCTGCGCGGCGCTGAAGGGCAGCGCCATCAGCTTGGCGCGCGTGGCTTGCGAGAGGCCGAGCGCGAAGTCCAGGAAGCAATTGTCGTAGTCGCGCGCCATGGCCTCGAGCACGCGGGCCGAGGGCAGCAGCTCCGGCGCATCGACCAGGGCCTGCCCGGCGCGCAGTGCGTCGCGCCAGTCGGTGCTGCCGTGGGCGGCGTCCAGGGCCTCGGCCGCCGGCTCGAACTCGCGCAGCAGCTCGGCGGCCCAGCGGGCGAGCGTGACCTGCGAGTCGCCGCGCTCCAGCAGCAGCCCGGGCTGGCGGCCGTGGGCGGCCGTGCGGTGCTGGTTGCGCCCGATCTGCGCGATCTCCTCGGGCGTGTCGGGCGGGCTGTCCGCGAGCAGGCAGTGCAGCAGGAACACGTCCAGGAAACGCATGGTGGGCGCCTTGATGCCCACCGGCACGAAGGGGTCGAGGTCGAGCAGCCGCACCTCCACGTATTCGACGCCGCGCTCGCGCAGCGCGTGCAAGGGCCGCTCGCCGGGAAAGATCACGCGCTTGGGCCGGATCACGCCGTAGAACTCGTTTTCGATCTGCAGCAGCGTGGTGGCGAGCTGGTTGTACTCGCCGCCGGGGTTGACCACGCCCAGCGCTTCATAGGCGGGATACGGCCGCGTCAATGCGTCCTGCAGCGAGGCGGCGTAGCCGTCCAGGCCGTTGTAGCTCACGGCCAGGCTGGCCTGCGCCTCGCTCTGGTAGCCCAGGCGCCCCATGCGCAGGGAGGTTCCGTGCGGCATGTAGAGCGTGCCCTCGCGCAGGCTCTGCAGCTCGTGCTCGCGCCCAGCCACGAAGGACGAACACACGGCGGGCGAAGCGCCGAAGAGGTACAGCAGCACGAAGGCATGCCGGCGGAAGTTGCGGATGAGGGCGAAGTAGCGCTCGCTGTCCAGCCCCGGCATGGACCAGTTGTAGTGGATGCCCGAGATGGTCTGCATGCGCCTGCCATAGCGGTACGCGAGACCCGTGCGGTAGACGCTCTTGGCGCGACCCACGTTCGAGTTGCCGTAGCGCCCGATGGGAATGGTCTCGTCGGCCGGCAGCCGGCAGGGCATGCTGGACACCCACATCAGCTCGTCGCCGAGCGCGCGGTAGGTGAACTGGTGGATGCGCAGCAACTCCTCCAGGCAGGTCTCGGGCGAGGCGTGCACGCCCGTGATCAGCTCCAGCTGCGACTCGCTGTAGTCGGTGGTGATGTTCGGGTGGGTGAGCGCGCTGCCGAGCGCCTGCGGATGCGGCGTGAGCGCCAGGGAGCCATCGCCGTTGGCCCGCAGGCTCTCTTTTTCGACGCCTCGGCGGATGCCCTTGAGGTGCTGCGGATCGAGGCGGGCCAGAGCCGGGGCGGGGATTCTCATAACTTGTCTCTGTGCCGGGGCGTGTATCGGCCCGGAAGGTAACACCATTGCGTTTTTCGTGCTCGCGGCCCGCTCAGCCTGCGCCCAGCACCCGGACCAGCCACTGCTGGAGGTCCGCGATCTCCTCCATGGAGACCGTATGGCCCATGGGGTATTCGTGCCACTCCACACCCAGGCCGAGCCCGGCCAGCAGGTCGCGGCTGGCGCGGCCGCGCTCGACCGCGACGATCTCGTCCTGGCTGCCGTGCGCCATGAACACCGGCACGTCCGCATTGGCCGGGTTGCGTTCCGCCGCCGTGCTGTCCGCCAGCGGCAGGTAGCCCGAGAGCCCCGCGATGCCGGCCAGGCGCGATGCGTGGCGCAGCCCCGTGAGCAGGGCCATGGCGCAGCCCTGCGAGAAGCCGGCGAGCACCATGCGACGGGCGGGGATGCCCCGCGCCTGCTCGCGCTGCAGCAGCGCATCGACGGATGCGAGCGAGGCGCGCAGCCCGGCCTCGTCCTCGCGCCGCGCGAGGTCCGCGCCCAGGATGTCGTACCAGGCGCGCATGCGATAGCCGTTGTTGATGGTCACCGGCATGACCGGCGCGTGCGGGAACACGAAGCGCACCGGTCCCACGGCACGCAGGTCCAGCGCCTGCGCCACCGGAACGAAGTCGTTGCCGTCCGCGCCCAGCCCGTGCAGGACCACGACGCAGGCCTTGGGCTGCGGCCCGGTCTCGAATTCCAGTGTCTGCAATTGACTCATGATCTGATCCTTCGTTCGGCGGGATTGTCCTACAGGGCCGGCGAGCAGCGGTTGCGCACACTGGAGCGACACCCAAGCCCTGCAGAGAAGGAGACCCATGCAAGTACAAGTGAACGCCGGCGACGGCATCGAGAGCACCGAAGCGCTGGAGCGCTGGGCCAACGACTACCTGAACGAGGCGCTGGCGCGGTTTCGCCAGGACATCACCGGCATCGAGGTGCAGCTCAAGGACGAGAACAGCGGCAAGAGCGGCCCGGCCGACAAGCGCTGCCTTCTCGAAGCCCGCGTGACCGGCCAGGACCCCATGGTGGCCGAGCACCGCGCGGAGAACCAGGACATGGCCATCCGGGGCGCGACGCAGAAGCTGCTGAAGGTTCTGGACCACCGCCTGGGCAAGCTGGAGCGGCGCGGAAATCATGACCGGGAGACCATTCGCAAGACGGGCAGCCCGCTGGTCTGACAAGGCGTGACGCGGCCGCCCACGTCCCTGGCTGGCTAAGATCGCCGCCTCTTCGACAGCAATGCAGGAGGTTGGGCCATGGCCATGGATGTGATCGACTTCGAGATCCGCGGCGCGGAGATGCAGTTCGTCGAGCTCGAGCTCGACCCGGGCGAAGCGGCCATCGGCGAGGCCGGCAGCATGATGTTCATGGACGCCGGCATCACCATGGACACCGTGTTCGGCGACGGCAGCGCCCAGCAGGGTGGCCTCTTCGGCAAGCTGCTGGGCGCGGGCAAGCGGCTGGTCACGGGCGAGTCGCTCTTCACCACCATCTACACCAACAGCGTGCAGGCCAGGCAGCGCGTGGCCTTCGCCGCCCCCTACCCCGGCAAGATCCTGCCCATGGACCTGCGCCAGCTCGGCGGCACGTTGATCTGCCAGAAGGATGCCTTCCTCTGCGCTGCCCGCGGCGTGTCGCTGGGCATCGCACTGCAGCAGCGCCTGGGCACCGGCTTCTTCGGCGGTGAAGGCTTCATCATGCAGAAGCTCGACGGCGAAGGCCTGGCCTTCGTGCATGCCGGCGGCACCGTGGTGCGGCGCGAACTCGCGGCCGGCGAGACATTGCTGGTGGACACCGGCTGCGTGGTGGCCTACACACCTTCGGTCTCGTTCGAGATCCAGTACGTGGGCAAGATCAAGACGGCGCTCTTCGGTGGCGAAGGCCTGTTCTTCGCGCGCCTGCGCGGCCCGGGGACCGTGTGGCTGCAGAGCCTGCCTTTCTCGCGGCTGGCCTCGCGCGTGTTCGCGGCCGCGCCGCAGCGCGGCGGCTCCAAGGGCGAGGGCTCGCTGCTCGGCGGTTTCGCGGGCGGCTCTCTCCTAGGCGGGGCGTTCGGCGGGGACGACGAATAGGTAGGGCGTGCTCCCCGGCTGCCACCGGGAACGCGCCTACGTGACATCAGGCGGGCGGATTGCGAGCCGTCCGAGGCGGCCTCCCCACACTGGAATCGTGCCAGGCCGGGTCTCATGCCAATTAACGACAGGGATCGGACTTCCGCGCATCGCCGCGAAACGACCGACCATTGTCCAGTGAGCCCAGCCGGCCCCTTTTCCGCCGTGGACAACCGGAGAGCCGCATGACCCAAGTCCTCACCCGCATCCTGCTTCCGGTCGCGATGGCAGCGGCCGCGATGACCTCGTCGGCCGCCGCCACGGAGACCGCCAGCGCACCAGCCCACCCGCAACGAACCCACGCCACCGCCCAGGGCGCACTGCTGTCGAGCCGAGAAGCCGACGAAGTCCGCAACGTCATCCTGGCGCAGATCCAGGCCATGGCCGAGAACGACGCCGAGCGCATGTTCGAGACGACCACCCCGGAAGTGCGGGCGGCCATCGGCAGCTCCGGCCGTTTCCTGGCCATGATGCATGGGGCCTATCCCATGGTGTACCAGCCCTCGGCGGTCAACTTCCATCCGCCGCACCGCAAGTCCGACGGCGCCTTCCAGCTGGTGGAGATCAAGGACCGCAACGACCAGTCGTGGCTGGCGGTCTTCATCGTGGAGCAGCAGCCCGATCACAGCTGGCGCGTGAGTGGCTGCGCCGTGACAGAGAACCCCTGGCTGCCGGCCTGAGCCGCCCGAGCCTTGCTCGCCAAAGAAAAGAGCCGCGGTATCCGCGGCTCTTTTTCCTCCCTGCGAATAATTCTAGTTTTTGAATCAGTTGCGGTCGGGACGCATCATGCGGTCCTGGCCCACGGCGCCCTGGTTCATGCCGCCCTGCGCGCCCATGGTGCTGCGGCGCTCCGTGTCACCCAAGGTGGTGGTGGCCGGACGAGTCGTGTCGGCGCCCGCAGCGCCGGTCGCGCCCATGGTGCCGGTGGTGCCCGTCGTGGCAGCCGTGCCGGGGGTGGCGGGCGTGGTCGTGGCGCTGGGCGCGGTCGTGGCGCTGCCCATGCTGCCCGAGGACGTGGCGCCCGGCGTGGGCGTGCCCGTCGTGCCCATGGGGGCGTTCTGCGTGTTGCGCTGGCCCGCGCCCATGGCGGGGTTGGCCGCGCCGGTGGTGGGCGGCGTGCCCTGGGCGAAGGCGGTGCCCATGGCGGCGACGGCGGCGCCCGCCAGCAGGCCCTTGAGAAGCTTGGAAGTGGTCATGGTCGATGGCTCCTTTGTTGATCGAGCCGGCAGGCTTGCCGACTGCGCACAGCCTAGGCTCGGCCAGGCAAGGCTGCGTCAGAGCTTCTCAGGACCTGGTGTCAGACAGGGGACCGCCGAGGCAATGGATTTATGCGTGAAGAGCTCGAGGATGTCCGCACCGTGCGGGGCCCCACATTCACCTGCTGCGAGGCGGATTCGGGCAGCACGTACACCACCCCGGCCCGGCGCCCGAAGACCTCCTGCACGTGCTTGAGGTAGAAGTCCACCGGCACCACCACGCAGCCGAGCGAGTCGCGGTTGTCGCGCGGGCTGGCCGAGGCGAGGCGCGCCAGGCGCTCCTCGTAGCGCGGTCCCTCGCGAACGCGGTGGATCGCGAAGGCGGCGTCGTAGTCCAGCCAGACCACGTGCTCGCCCTGGAGGTTGCGGCCCGGCTTGGTTTCGAAGCGGCCCGCTGGCGTGGTGCGCTCGTCCCGCCCGACGCGCCCGAGCTGCGTGCGCTGGCCCACGCCCGGGGTGGTGTGGTCGCCCACCGTCTGGCCGACGATGACCGGCGTGGACGTGATCAGCGCCTGCGTCGCATCGAAGAGGTAGAGGGTGGCCGCCTGCTTGTCGACGATGGCGAAGGGCATGCCCTGCGCATCACCGCTGGCCAGCACCCACTCCGCGAGGGACCGCGCCTGCGGACCCAGTTCCGCCATGGTGTCGTCCTGCGCCTGCACCGGGCACGCACCGATCCACAGGGCTGCCGCCAGCAGCCAGCTCGCTTGTCTCAGCATTCCGTCGTCCTGTGTCGCGCGCGCCCGTGAAGGACGCGCGGCAGTGGTCGCTCCACCCCTCGTGGAGCTCGACCGAACGCGGGATGCTAGTGTTCGAGGTTACTTTTCCAGAGCTTCGTCACGCGCCCCGTGCAATGCGAGGCGCTTACCGTGACGAATTTGCGAAGAGCGCGAGCACGTCGGCATTCGGCACGTCATAGGAGCCGAAGAGCGCTTGCGGTGCCTGGGTTTCCGGCAGCACGTAGATCACGGCGCCGCCCTGCTTGCGCACGACCGGACTCAGGACGTCCTCGTAGAAGCTGCGCGGCAGGTTGATGCAGCCATAGGAGATGCGGTTGTCGCTGGGCGTGGCCGACGCGAGGCGCTGCAGCCGACGCTCCGACTTCACGATGGGACGGACCCGATGCATGGACACCGCCGCTTCGTAGTCCACCCACACCACGTCCTCGCCGTGCGAGTTCAGGCCTGGCTCGGCGATGAAGCGACCGGCCGGCGTGGTGCGCTCCTCCGGCTTGACCTCGGCTATGGGCTTGTCGCCCACGCCCGGCACCGTGTGGTCACCCACCTGCGAGCCGAGCAGGACGGGAGCCGTGCCCAGCAGCCGGCCTTCGCGGTCGAAGACGAACACGCGCGCGTCGCGCTTGTCCACCACCACCACGTTGCGCTTGCCGTTGTCGCCCGAGTGCAGCGCCCAGTTGGCGACATGCCTCGCCTCGGGCGATGCCGGTTCGGTGCCGAACTGGGCCAGGCGCACGATGCGCCGGTCGGCCGCCTGAGCCGGCTGCCGGCCGGTGAATGCCGGTTCGGCGCTCTCCCCGGCGCCCGCAGCCTCGACCGCCGCAGTCGCCCCGGCGTCCGGTGACGGCGAGGCCATCGCGGCGCTCTGCCGGCCCGGCGGAATGGCCAGCACCAGGATGGCGGTACCGACCAGCAGGGCGTGGCGCAGCGATTCGGCGAAGGGCTTGGCGGCAGGTCGGCTCGGCAATTGGGGCATAAGGCGTTTCCTTCGAGGCCGGCGCGACGCGGGGGAGCGCGCCGAGCCGGGACGTCAGGCCATGAGGAGGCCGTACGAATCAGCTTAGGAAGCCGCCTGCCCGACCGGGGTGCGTCGAAGGCCCCATGCGCTGTAGGAAACGCCCTGTCACCAATTGCGGCTCAGCTCGAGCGGGCCGCAGGTTCCGCCTCGGCGGCGTCCTCGGTCTTGCGCACACCGCGGATGTTGAGTGCCGCCAGCGCCACCTGCAGGGTGATGAGCGCCCAGGCGCTCGCGTGCAGGCCCCAGGCCACCCACATCACGTTGCTCACGAGGAAGACCCAGAAGCCCACGTTGCGGCGCACGGGCCGATTGGAAGCGACCAGCCAGGCGGCCAGCACCGTGGCCACCATGGCGGGCCACTGCACGAGGTTGAACAGCGGGTGGGAGAAGTCCATGGCGCGGCACCATGCCGCGACCGGGAGCGCGCCGCTGTAGGACCGGTGCCTCAGACGCTGTGGCGCGGCACCAGCCGCCACAGCGAGGTGACTTCGCGGGCGCGCGCGAAGGCCAGCGCGTCCTGCGCGTCGGACGCCTTGGGGTGGCGCGGGCGGACGTCCAGCCGGTCCTGCACGCGCAGGCCGCCCTGGTCGATCCACGCCAGCAGCTCGTCGCGGCTGCGCAGCCCCAGGTGCTCGGCGAGGTCGGAAAGGATCAGCCAACCCTCCCCCTGCGGCGTCAGCCGCTCGCACAGGCCGGCGAGGAAGCCGCGCAGCATGCGGCTGTCCGGGTCGTACACGGCCTCGTCCAGCGCGGAGACCGGTTTGGCCGGCAGCCAGGGCGGGTTGCACACGACCAGCGGTGCGCGGGCGTCGGCGGGCGGGGGAAACAGGTCGGCCGGGACGACGTCCACGCGGTCGGCCAGGCCCAGGCGCTGAAGGTTGTCGCGCGCGCAGTCCAGGGCGCGCGGGTTCAGGTCGGTCGCGACCACGCGCTCGATGCCCCGGCGCGCCAGCAACGCGGCGACCACGCCGGTGCCGGTCCCCACGTCCCAGGCGAGGCTGCGGTCGCGCGGCAGGGCGGCCTTCGCGACCAGGTCCAGGTACTCGCCCCGCACGGGCGAGAACACGCCGTAATGCGGATGGATGCGGGCCGCCTCGCCCGTGCCCAGCGCCGGCACCTCCACGCCCTTGCGGCGCCACTCGTAGGCGCCCACGGCGCCCAGCAGGTCGCGCAGCGAGACCAGCACCGGCTCGCCGGCCGGCGGACCCCAGGCCTGGGCGCAGGCCTCGCGCCAGTCGGGTGCGCGCCGCAGCGCGATGCCGCCATCAGCCTGCAGCTCGATCAGCAGCATGCCGAGCAGGCGCGAGCGGCGTGCCTGCGCCTGGCGCTGGCGGTGGAAGGCCTCGGCGGGCGAGGATGGCGCGGCGGGGTGCCGGCCGCGCGCGGGCCGGTCGATGCGCCGCGCCAGGGCCTGCAGCAGCTGGCGGGCATTCTGGAAGTCGCCGCGCCAGACGAGCGCCGTGCCCTCGCAGGCCAGCCGGTAGGCGCTGTCCGCAGGGGTCTGGTCGTCCGCGGCCTGCACGCGCGCCGGGGCCGGCCAGCCGGACTGCGAGCGCCAGAGGGCGCTGTGTTCCTGGCCCTGCTCGCTCCAGCGCAGATGCTGCGGGGCGTTCACGCCGTCGCCCGCCGCGGCACGAGGCGGCGCGCGAGGCTCACGGCCGCGAGCACCAGGGCCCCGGCGACGATGCCCACGAGTGCTTCCACGCCCAGGCCCAGCAGGAACTCGACGGCACCGCCGAAGGAGTGCAGCCAGTCTTCCACCGCATGCGCCAGGGGTTCGAACCCGTGCAGCAGGATCGAGCCGCCCACGAGGAACATGGCCGCCGTGCCGACGACCGACAAGGCTTTCATCAGCCAGGGCGCAGCGCGCAGGATGCCGCGCCCGAGCGACCGCGCCGCGGCACTCGCGCGGCCGGTGAGGTACAGGCCCAGGTCATCGAGCTTCACGATGGCGGCCACCAGGCCATACACCCCCACCGTCATCAGCAGCGCGATGCCGACCAGCACCGCCACGCGCTGGCCGAAGGTGGCCTGAGCCAGCGTTCCCAGCGAGATCACGATGATCTCGGCCGACAGGATGAAGTCGGTGCGCACGGCGCCCTTGATCTTGTCCTTCTCCAGGGCGATCACGTCCACGGCAGGGTCGTCCAGCGCCTGGGCGAGCTGCCGGTGATGCGCCTCGTCCTCGTGCCGGCTGTGCAGGAATCGGTGCGCCAGCTTCTCGAAGCCTTCGTAGCAGAGGAAGGCGCCGCCGACCATGAGCAGCGGCGTGATGGCCCAGGCGGCGAAGGCGCTGATGGCCAGGGCCGCCGGCACCAGGATGGCCTTGTTGACGAGCGAGCCCACTGCCACGGCCCAGACCACCGGCAACTCGCGTTCGGTGCGCACGCCGGTCACCTGCTGCGCGTTCAGGGCGAGGTCGTCACCCAGCACCCCCGCCGTCTTCTTCGCCGCGACCTTGGTCATGGCCGAGACGTCGTCGAGCAGGCTGGCGATATCGTCGAACAGGGCGAAGAAGCTGGAAGCCATGAAGGGTCGCGCGCGGCGCAAGTGAGCGTCGCGCGATTATGGAAGCCGGGCAGCCGGCTTCGTCACGTGTTGCCGGTGGGGTACGGACCGCGCAGCTTGCGGCCGTCGTCCAGCGTGGGCTCGCGCTCACGGTCGGCCTTGGGGTTGGGGTGGTGCTGCACGGCGTTGGATCCCTCGGAGTCGCTGCCGACCTGCGGCTCGGGCTCCTCGCGCGGCGGGATCACGTCGGGTGCGCTGGCGGGTGGCTTGGGCATGGAAGAATCCTCCACGTTGTCGGAAACTCACCTTATCCAGCGCGTGGCGACATCCCTGTAGGAGGGTGGCGCGGCCGGTGCCTGCGGCGGGCGCCGTGCAAAGACGGGCATGATCCCTCTCCCGTGAAATTCCTTCCCGCTCTTCTTCTCTTCGGTGCGGCGGCCCTACCGGCTGCCGGTGCGCCCTTCGAGGACAGCATGGCGCAGCGCACGCAGGCCTGCACGTCCTGCCACGGCGCCGAAGGCCGCGCCGGCCCGGACGGCTACTACCCGCGCATCGCCGGCAAGCCGGCCGGCTACCTCTACAACCAGCTGCTGCACTTCCGCGACGGACGCCGCCACTATGGCCTCATGACACGCCTGCTGGACACGCTCTCGGACGACTACCTGCTGCAGATCGCCACGCACTTCGCGAGCCTGGACGTGCCCTACCCCACGCCCACGCCCGCGCGGGCGGATCCGGCGCTGCTGGAGCGCGGCCGCACGCTGGCCCTGCAGGGCGACGCGGCGCGCGACATTCCCTCCTGCGCCGGCTGCCACGGCGCTGCGCTCACCGGCGTGCTGCCCAACACCCCAGGCCTGCTGGGCCTGCCGCGCGACTACCTCAACGCGCAACTGGGCGCCTGGCGCGGCGGCCAGCGACAGGCGCATGCGCCCGACTGCATGGCGCAGATCGCACGTCGGCTCACGCCCGAGGACCTGTCCGCGGTCACGGCCTGGCTCGCGTCGCAGCCCCTGCCCCCGGACACCCGCCCGGTGGCGCGCCTGGCGCAGCCGGCTCCCATAGCCTGCGGCAGTGCGGCGCTGCCGGCGGGAAGGCCTGGGCCATGAAGCGGCTCCTGGTCCTGCTGCTCGTGGCGCTGCTCCTGCTGCTGGCGGGCTACGCCGCCTGGCGGGTGTTCTGGGAAGACACGTCGGCACCGCCGCCGGGCAGGCCCGCCGCGGCGACGCCATCGATGGTGGAACGCGGCGCCTACCTCGCCCGCGCCGGCAACTGCATGGCCTGCCACACCGCGCGCGGCGGTGCGCCCTACGCCGGCGGCCGCGGCATCGACACCCCCTTCGGCACCGTCTATGCCGGCAACCTGACCCCGGCCCGCACCGGCCTGGGCGGCTGGACGGGCGATGACTTCTGGCAGGCGCTGCACCACGGCCGCTCCCCGGGAGGCCGCCTGCTGTACCCGGCCTTCCCCTACCCCAACTACACGCAGGTCACCCGCGCCGACGCCGATGCGCTCTTCGCCTACCTGCAGAGCCTGCCGGCCGTCGAGCGCGAGAACACGCCGCACACGCTGCAATGGCCCGTCAGCACCCAGGCGGCGCTGCGCGCCTGGCGGGCGCTCTACTTCCGGCCCGGCGTGCACCAGGACGATCCGGCCCGCAGCGCCGAATGGAACCGCGGCGCCTACCTCGTGCGCGGCCTGGGGCACTGCTCGGCCTGCCACAGCACGCGCAACGCGCTGGGCGCCAGCGACCTCATGGACCTGTCGGGCGGCATGATCCCCATGCAAAGCTGGTATGCCCCCTCGCTCGCCGCGCCGGCCGAAGCCGGCGTGGCGGACTGGCCGACGCAGCGCATCGTGGAACTCCTGGGCACCGGCCGGACGACCGGTGCCAGCACCATGGGCCCCATGGCCGAAGTGGTGCTGCACAGCACGCAGCACCTGAGCCGCGCCGACCTGGAGGCCATGGCCACCTTCCTGCGCGGGCTTCCCCCCGAGCGTCACGCCGCCCCCGCGGCGAAGCCGGCGTCCTCCGCGGTCACGCAGCGCGGCGCGGCGCTGTACCGCGAGCACTGCGCGCAATGCCATGGCGAACAGGGACAGGGCGTCGAGGGGGCCTACCCGCCCCTGGCCGGCAACCGCGCCGTCACCCTGCCGGTGACCGCCAACCTCGTGCAGGCCGTCATCTACGGCGGCTTTCCGCCGTCCACCCAGGGCAACCCGCGCCCCTTCGGCATGCCGCCCTTCGCGCTGGAGCTGGACGACGCCGAGGTGGCGGCGGTCCTGAGCTACATCCGCGGCGCCTGGGGCAACGCGGCCGGTGGGGTGAGTGAACTGGACGTTGCGCAGCAGCGCAGCACGCGGCCCTGAAGCCGCTGCGCACGCGGAGAATCACGCCATGCTCCTGCGCCGCGTCCAGCTGCCCGACGATGTGCCCGGCTCCCTGTGGCTGTCGGCCATGCCGGGCCGCTTCGAGCCCTGGCCGCAGTTCGCGGCCGAGGCGCAGCAGGCAGGCGTGCAGCACGTGGCCTGCCTTGCGCCGCGCGACGAGCTCGCGGCGCTCTCGCCGGCCTACCATGCGGCCGTGGTCAGCGGCGACCTGCCCTTTCGCTGGGTGCAGCTGTCCATGCGCAACTTCGGCGTGCCCGAGGACCCGCAGGCCTTCCGCGCCGGCGTGCAGGCGCTCGCGGGCCGGCTGCGGGCCGGCGAGTCCGTCCTGCTCCACTGCGCCGCCGGCATGGGCCGCACCGGCAGCGCGGCCGCATGCGTGCTCAAGGTGCTGGGGCTCACGACCGCGCAGGCCCTGGCCCACGTGCGCGCGGCGGGGTCCAACCCGCAGAACGCGCAGCAGTCGGGCTTCGTGGAGTGGTTCTAGGGCTTCCTCACAGGCCCTGGCCCGCTGACCAGGCCATCGAGCCCGGCACGCGCTCGATGCGCTGCTGCGCCAGTGCGGCGAGCCGGGCGGCGTCCACGCGCTGGGGTGCAATCTCCGCGAGCGGCGCCAGCACGAAGGCGCGCGCCTGCATGCGCGGGTGCGGCACGACGAGCGCGGGGCTCTCGATGCGTGCATCGCCGTAGGCGAGCAGGTCCAGGTCGAGCGTGCGCGGCGCGTTCGGGTAGGGCCGCTCGCGGCCGGCCTCGTGTTCCAGCGCCTGCAAGGCCTGCAGCAGGTCGGGCGCGGACAGGCGCGTGCAGACGCAGGCCACGGCATTGATGAAGTCCGGCCCCGCCGCGTCCTGCGGCGCCGTGCGCCAGAGCGAGGACCGCGCCACGAGCTGCGTGCCGGGCAATGCGGCCAGGCGCTCACAGGCCCTCAGCACCGCGGCCTGGGCGTCACCCAGGTTGGCGCCCAGCCCCACGTAGGCCAGGACGGGCGCGCGCATCGTCAGCCCGCCGGACCGTCCGTGCCAGTGGCCGCGGGACCGGGCTGCGCGCCCCCACCTTCCTGGGCCGGCTTGCGGCGGCGCCGGCGCCGCTTGCGGGCGGGTGCGTCGCCGCCCTCGTCCGCGTGCGCGTCGTCGGCGGGCGGCACCGGGGCGACGAGGCTGGCGGGCTCCGCGGGCGGACGCGGCGCGCGCACGCGGCGCACGCCCTTCTGCTGCTCCAGGCGGATCTGCGCGAGCATGTCCTCGCGCTCGGCGTCGCTGGCCATGCTGAACTCCTGCCACCAGTCGGCCAGCACCACGTCGATCTCGCCCACGTCGGCGCGCAGGCGCATGAAGTCGAAGCCGGCCCGAAAGCGCGGCTGCTCCACCAGCGAGAAGGGGGTGCTGCCGGTGCGCTTCTCGAAACGCGGCTGCATCATCCAGATCTCGCGCATGTCCGCGGCCAGCTTGCCCCGGCCCGAGACGTCGCCGATGCGCGCGTCGAACACGTCGTCGATGGCGCCCTGCAGCGCCGGGATGGGGTGCTCGCGCTGGGCCTGGCGGCGGGCCCAGCCCTCGCGCACGTCGGCCCAGAGCACGCAGGCAAGAAGGAAGCTGGGCGCCACCGGCTTGCCCTCGCCCACGCGGCGGTCGGTGTCCTCCAGCGCCGCGCGCACGAAGGGCTGCCCGGCGCGCTCGACGGTGAGGGACATGAGCGGGTAGATGCCCTGTGCCAGGCCCAGGGCCTTGAGCTGCGACACCGTGCGCAGCGCATGGCCGGTCTGCAGCAGCTTGAGCATCTCGTCGAAGAGGCGGCTCTGCGGCACCTCGGCCAGCAGCGGCAGGCAGGGCAGCAGCGGCGAGCCCGTCTTGGGCTCCAGCCGGAAGCCCAGCGGCTCCAGCTTGGCCGCGAAGCGCACGGCGCGGATGATGCGCACCGGGTCCTCGCGGTAGCGGGTGGTCGGGTCGCCGATCATGCGCAGCAGCTTCTTGCGCGCGTCGGGAAGGCCCCCGTGGTAGTCCACCACGACCTGCGCCTCGGGGTCGTAGTACATGGCGTTGACGGTGAAGTCGCGCCGCGTGGCGTCCTCGTCCTGCGGACCCCAGACGTTGTCGCGCAGCACGCGGCCACTGGCGTCCACGGCGTGCTTCATGCCCGCGAGCTCGCTCTTGCTGGTGCGCTCGTTGCCGGCGACCGCCTCGGCGCTCGCGTTGTCCATGTAGGCCCGGAAGGTGGAGACCTCGATGACCTCGTGCTCGCGCCCGCGGCCGTACACCACGTGCACGATGCGAAAGCGCCGGCCGATGATGAAGGCACGCCGGAACAGGCCCTTGACCTGCTCGGGCGTGGCGCTGGTGGCCACGTCGAAGTCCTTGGGGCGCAGGCCCAGCAGCAGGTCGCGCACGGCGCCGCCGACGATGTAGGCCTCGTGGCCGGCCTCCTTGAGCGTGTGCACGACGTTGAGCGCGCGCTCGTCCACCAGGGACACGTCGATGCCGTGCTCCTCGCGGCCGATCTCGCGCCGCGTGCCGAACTTCGGCTTGCGCCCGTTGCCGGCGGCTTCGAGCAGGCGGTCGATGAATTTCTTGATCATGGGTTGGGCTCGAACAGATCGAGGATGCGCCAGCCGCGCTCCCGGGCGATGCGGCGCAGCCGCGCGTCGGGGTTCGTGGCGACGGGATGCCGCACCCGCTCGAGCAGGGGCAGGTCGTTCATGGAATCGGAATAGAAGGTGGTGTCCACGCGGCTCCAGTCCAGCCCGTTGGCGGCCAGCCACTCCTCGAAGCGGTGGACCTTGCCTTCGCGCATGGAGGGCACGCCGTCGATCTCGCCGGTGATCCAGCCGTCCGCCCCGCGCGCGAGGCGCACCGCGATCAGCTCCTCGATGCCCAGGGCATCGGCGATGGGGCGGGTGACGAACTCGTTGGTGGCGGTGATGATGAGGAGCCGGTCGCCGGCGGCGCGGTGCTGCTCCACCAGCGCACGCGCGGCCGGCAGCAGGACCGGCGTGATCACCTCGCGCATGAAGCGCGCGTGGGCCTGCGCGGCCTCCTCGGGACTGCGCCGGCACAGGGCTTCGGTCGCGAAGCGCACGTACTCGTGCACGTCCAGCGTGCCGGCCTGGTACTGGGCGAAGAAGTCGTCGTTGCGGGCCTTGAACTGCGACGGGTCGCACCAGCCGATGTCCTGGGTGAAGACGCCCCAGGCATGGTCGGAGTCGATCGGCAGCAGCGTGTGGTCGAGATCGAACAGGGCGAGTCTGACCGGGGTCATTCGTTTTCCAGCATGGAGCGGATCAGCGGGATGGTGATGGCGCGCTGCGTCTGCAGGGCGTAGGTGTCCAGGTGCGCGAGCAGCTCCATCAGGCTGCCCAGGTCGCGCGAGAAGCGCTTGAGCATGTAGTCCATGACCTCGTCGCCCAGGAACAGGCCGCGCTCGTCCGCCGCGCGGCGCAGCACCGAGCGCCGCTCCGGCTCGGTCAGCGCATGGAGCTGGAACACGTGGCCCCAGCCCAGGCGGGTGCGCAGGTCTTCGCGCAGCGGCAGGTCCGAGGGCGGCAGCGCGCCCGCCGCCAGCACGCCGCGCTGCAGGGCCTGGGCCTGCACGAAGCAGCTGAAGGCCGCGTGCTGCTGCACGGCGCTGAAACGCTCCACGTCGTCCATCAGCACCACGGCCCAGCGCTCGTCGAAGGGCGGCGGCTCGGCGTCCTCGGCACGCAGCCAACCGAAGCGCGCGCCCTGGCCCCGCAGGATCTCGCCGACGGCGGTGAGCAGGTGCGTCTTGCCGCTGGCGCCTTCGCCCCAGAGGTAGGTGGGCACCGGCGAGCGCGTGGGGCTTTGCGCCCACAGGCGCAGGTGCGTGAGCGCCGCCTCGTTGGCGCCCGGGCAGAAGCCCGCCAGCGTGGGCGCGCGGGCCAGTCCGATGTCCAGCGCGATCTGTTTCATGGAAGGAGCGGCGCACGTCTCGCAGCGGAGCACGGCGGCGCGGGGAGCACCTGCATCAAGTGGGGGAGCGGGTCAGTAAAATCCCTCAAATTCTATCGGGCCGGCCACAGGTCCCCGCCGGCCGCCCCACCTCCATGACACAAGCCCCCCTCTCCTACAAGGATGCCGGCGTCGATATCGACGCCGGCGACGCGCTGGTCGAGCGCATCAAGCCGCTGGCGAAGAAGACCCTGCGCGAAGGCGTGATGGCGGGCATCGGCGGCTTCGGCGCCCTGTTCGAGGTGCCCAAGCGCTACCAGGAACCGGTGCTGGTCAGCGGCACCGATGGCGTGGGCACCAAGCTCAAGCTCGCCTTCGAGTGGAACATGCACGACACCGTCGGCATCGACCTGGTCGCCATGAGCGTGAACGACGTGCTGGTCCAGGGCGCCGAGCCGCTGTTCTTCCTGGACTACTTCGCTTGCGGCAAGCTGGACGTGGACACCGCCGCCGCCGTGGTGGGCGGGATCGCCCGCGGCTGCGAGGAGTCTGGCTGCGCCCTCATCGGCGGCGAGACCGCCGAGATGCCCGGCATGTACCCGGCCGGCGAATATGACCTGGCGGGCTTTTGCGTGGGCGTGGTGGAGAAGTCGCGCATCCTCTCGGGCCAGGACGTCAAGCCCGGCGACGTGGTGCTGGGCCTGGCGTCGTCGGGCGTGCACTCCAACGGCTTCTCGCTGGTGCGCAAGTGCATCGAGCGCGCCGGCGCAGACCTCCCCGCCACCCTGGACGGCCGCCCCTTCCGCGAGGCGGTCATGGCGCCCACCCGGCTCTACGTGAAGAGCATTCTGGCCACCCTGGCCCGCCACCCGGTCAAGGCCCTGGCGCACATCACGGGCGGCGGCCTGCTGGAGAACATCCCGCGCGTGCTGCCCGAGGGCATGGCGGCGCATCTGGTGGCGGGCAGCTGGCCGCGCAGCGAACTCTTCGAGTGGCTGCAGCGCACGGCCGCCATCGACGCGCACGAGATGAACCGCACCTTCAACAACGGCATCGGCATGGTGGTGGTGGTGGACGCCGCCCAGGCGCAGGCGGTGGCGCAGACGCTGCGCGAGCAGGGCCAGCAGGTGTTCGAGATCGGCGCCATCGCCGCACGCGACGGCGGGGCGGCGGCGGTCGAGGTGCGCTGAAGGAGCGCCTGCCGCTTCAGTACTTCGCGCGGCGCAGGCCGGCCAGGCGCTCGGCCACGGCGTCGATGTCCAGCGCGTCCTGCGCATGGGCCAGGTAGGTCTCCAGGTCCTTCACCGCGGCGGCCGTGTGGCCCTGCTCCGCATGCGCGAGGCCGCGGTCGCGCCACTCGCCCCAGGCTTCGGGCAGCAGGATGATGAGGCGGTGCTGCACGGCGATGAGCCGCTGCCAGTCTTCCTGCGCGCGGTGGATCTCCTTCAGGTTGCGCAGCATGCGCGCGATGATGTCGCGCGGCTGGGCCGACTGCAGGTACAGGCCCAGCGGCACCTCGAATTCTCCGGTCAGGCCGCTGCGGCGCTTGTAGGGCTCCAGCCGTTCCGACAGTTCCTCGCGCGAGAGCGACTGGCCGGTGAAGGGGTCGATGACCACCTGCCCCTTGGGCAGGTTGACCTTGACCATGAAGTGGCCGGGGAAGCACACCCCGCGCGCATGCAGGCCCAGGCCCTGCGCCAGCTCCAGCCACAGCACCGCCAGCGAAATCTGGATGCCGCGCCGCGTGCGCAGCACCACGTGCAGGTAGCTGTTGTCGGGGTCGCAGTAATCGTTGACGTTGCCGCCGAAGCTCAGGTCGCGGAAGAAGAACTGGTTCAGGGTGCGCAGGCGGTGCAGCGGCGGCGCGTCGGCCGGCACGCGGCGCTTCAGGCGCGCCAAGAGCTGGTCCACGTCATGCAGCACCTGCTGCGGATCGGACTCGGGGTATTCGTCCTGCGCGATGCTGGCGGCGGCCTCCAGCAGCGGCAGGTGCTCGTCGCTGTGCACGAGTGCGCTGAAGTACTCGAGCGGGGTGGGGGCCGTGAGGTTCAGCTGCATCGAGCCGTTGTAATCCGCCCTTCGGCCCGCCGTCAAGCGAGCAAGCGCGCGCCTTTTCAGCGCGTTACAAACTGTCGCAGCTTCAGGCCCGAGGCCAGGAGCGCGCCGAAGTACACCAGCGCCGCGCCCGCCAGGACCAGCCCCAGCATCAGCACGCGCCAGCCGGCGTCCTCGCGCAGTTGCACCCAGTCGAAGCGTGTGGCCGCCCAGGTGAGGAAGACCGAGAGCAGCGCCGTCGCCGCGATCACCTGCAGCAGGAAGCGCCACCAGCCCGCGCTGGGCTGCCAGCTGCCGCGGCGGCGCAGCCCCACCAGCAGCCAGCCGGCGTTGAGCATGGCCCCCAGGCCGATGGACAGGGCCAGCCCCGCGTGGCCGAACCAGGGCACGAAGACGACGTTCATGCACTGCGTGGCCACCAGCACCACCACGGCGATGCGCACCGGCGTGCGCATGTCCTGGTTGGCGTAATAGCCGGGCGCCAGCACCTTGATGGCCACCAGCCCCAGCAGCCCGGCGCCGTAGCCGGTGAGCGCGGTGGAGACCATGAGCACGTCGCGCGCCGTGAAGGCGCCGTAGTGGAACAGCGTGGCCACCAGCGGCACGCCGAAGACCAGCAGGGCGACCGAGCTGGGCACGGCCAGCAGGACGACCAGGCGCAGGCCCCAGTCCAGCATGGCCGAATAGCGCGCCGTGTCCGCCGCCGCGTGCGCCGCGGCGAGCTGTGGCATGAGCACCACGCCCAGGGCCACGCCGAGCAAGGCCGTGGGGAATTCCATCAGCCGGTCGGCATAACTGAGCCAGGTGACGCTGCCGGTGGGCAGCCAGGAGGCGATCTGCGTGTTGATCAGAAGCGAGATCTGCGCCACCCCGACCCCCAGCAGCGCCGGCAGCATCATGCCGGCCACGTGCCGGGTGCCGGGGTCGGCGCAGGCTTCGCGCAGGCGCCGCCAGCCCAGGCCGATGCGCGGCATGCGCCCCAGCCGGCGCAGGACCGGCCACTGCACCCCCAGCTGCAGCACGCCCCCCACCATCACGCCCACCGCCATGGCGTAGATCGGCTCGATGCCGCGCGCGGCGAGCCAGGGCGCGCCCAGCCAGGCCGCGGCGATCATCGCCACGTTCAGCAGCACCGGGGTGGCGGCCGGCACGGCGAAGCGCCGCCAGGTGTTGAGGATGCCGGCCGAGAGCGCCACCAGCGACATGAAGGCGATGTAGGGGAACATGACGCGGGTCATGAAGACGGCCGCCTCCATCACGCGCGGGTCCGGCAGGAAGCCGCTGGCCATGGCGAAGACCAGCACCGGGGCGGCCACGACGCCGACGGCGCTCGTCACCATCAGCACCCAGGTCAGCACCGTGGCCACGTTGTCGATCAGGCGCTGGGTGGCGGCCTCGCCGTCACGCTCCTTCACGTGCGCCAGCGCGGGCACGAAGGCCTGGCTGAAGGCGCCCTCGGCGAAGAGGCGCCGGAACAGGTTGGGGATGCGGAAGGCGACGTTGAAGGCGTCGGTCATCGCGCTCGCGCCGAAGAAGGCCGCCATGGTGAGGTCGCGCACCAGGCCGGTGATGCGGGACGCCAGCGTCAGCAGGGAAACGGTCGAGGCGGCTTTGAACAGGCTCACCGCCTGAGTTTAAGCGCGGGTCTGCCCGGGCTTTCGCGGGGGTTGCGGCCTGGATTAGAATGGCGGGCTTTGCTGGCAACATCCTCAGACACAAAGGATCACATTCATGGCTTCCGCCAAACCCAAGAAAAAGAACCCGCGCCTCGCGTCGGGCCGTAAACGCGCCCGCCAGGACGTCAAGCTCAACGCCGCCAACACCTCGCTGCGTTCCCGCTACCGCACCGCGGTGAAGAACGTGGAGAAGGCCGTCGCCGCCGGCGACAAGGCCAAGGCCACCGAACTCTTCGCCAAGGCCCAGTCCGTGCTGGACACCGTGGCCGACAAGCAGATCTTCCACAAGAACAAGGCCGCCCGCGACAAGAGCCGCCTGTCCGCCAAGGTCAAGGCCCTGAACCAGGCCCAGCCCGCCCAAGCCGCCGCCTGACGCACCTCAGGCACCCGCCCGGGCCCTGGCATCCAGGGCCTGCCGTTTGAATCGGGTGCGCTGCCAGCAAAGCAAAGAAAACGAAAAGCCGCCTTCGGGCGGCTTTTTCGTGGGCGTGTCCATGGCGCCGCGCAGCGCCCGTGCCGATCAGCCGCACCGCCTCAGCCCTTGCGCTCCTCCGGAATCAGACACGCCTCGCCTACCTGCAGGTCGTTGTCCTTCGCGAAGTTCATGACGAAGTCCCAGGCCATGGGCTCGTGTTCGCGCAGCTGGCTGTTGACCACCACGCACTTGACCCCGCCGATCACCGTGGGCACGCACCAGGGCGAGTAGCTCAGGTGGCTGCCCGGGGTGGCGCCGCCGGGGCGGAAGGAGCTCATGACCCCCGCCAGGCGCTCGGCCCAGTCGCTGGGCCGGAAGGTGCGGCCCTGGCTGGTGATGCCCTGGATGAAGACTTCTCTGGGGGTGCTGGAGACCATGGGTGGCGGTGTGGAAAGCGGCGGCCGCAGCGCAGGGATCGCCCGCGCTGCGGCGCACAAGTATTCTATCTTATATAAGACTTGGGGCGCCCAGCCGGCGCATCGCTGCGATGCGCAATCATCAACCAGCCGGCCCGATGCGTGTGCCTAAAATCGGGCCTCAACGGCTCACCGCGTTGAGCCGCTTTTCATTTCTGGAGGACCGAATGGCTCTGATCGAGGCTGCATCGCCGCACGTCATGAACACCTATGCCCGCGTGCCCATCGCGCTGGCGCGCGGCGAGGGCGTGCGCGTGTGGGACGTCAATGGCAAGCAGTACCTCGACGCGCTGGCCGGCATCGCCGTGAACACGCTGGGCCATGCGCACCCGAAGCTGGTGCCGGCCCTGCAGGACCAAATCGCCAAGATCATCCACAGCAGCAACTACTACCACGTGCCCGACCAGGAGCGCCTGGCTGCCAAGTTGGTGGAGCTGTCCGGCCTCACGAATGCCTTCTTCTGCTCCAGCGGCCTGGAGGCCAACGAGGCCGCCATCAAGCTCGCGCGCAAGTTCGGTCACGACAAGGGCATCGCGCGGCCGCAGATCGTGGTGTACGAGAAGGCCTTCCACGGCCGCAGCATCGCCACGCTTTCGGCCACCGGCAATGCCAAGGTGCAAAAAGGCTTCGAGCCACTGGTGGAGGGCTTCATCCGCGTGCCGCTGAACGACGTGGCGGCGCTGCGCCAGGCCACGGAAGGCCGGGACGACGTGGTCGCCGTCTTCATGGAAACCATCCAGGGCGAAGGCGGCGTGAACCCCATGCGCGCCGAGTACCTGCGGCAGGTGCGCGAGCTGTGCACCGAGCGCGACTGGCTGCTGATGATCGACGAGGTGCAGTGCGGCATGGGCCGCACCGGCAAGTGGTTCGCGCACCAGTGGGCCGGCATCGTTCCGGACGTCATGCCGCTGGCCAAGGGCCTGGGCTCGGGCGTTCCCATCGGTGCGGTGGTGGCGGGCCCGAAGGCGGCGCAGATCTTCCAGCCGGGCAACCACGGCACCACTTTCGGCGGCAACCCGCTGGCCATGCGCGCGGGCGTGGAGACCATCCGCATCATGGAAGAAGACGGCCTGCTGGAGAACGCCGCCACGGTGGGGGCGCACCTCAGGACCTCGCTGGAGCGCAGCCTCTCGGGCGTTGCGGGCGTGCAGGAGATCCGCGGCCAGGGCCTCATGCTGGGCATCGAGCTGGACCGCCCCTGCGGCGTGCTCACGGGCCGCGCCGCGGAAGCCGGCCTTCTCATCAGCGTGACCGCCGACTCCGTCGTGCGCCTGGTGCCGCCACTGATCCTGAACAAGGCCGAAGCCGACGAGATCGTGGGCATCCTGGTGCCGCTGATCCGGACCTTCCTCGCGGAATGACGGCCATGGCGATCCGGCACTACCTGCAGTTCAGCGACCTCACGGCCGACGAGTACGCCTGGATCTTCCAGCGCGCGGCCCTCATCAAGGCCAAGTTCAAGGCCTACGAGAAGTACCACCCGCTGGCCGACCGCACCTTGGCCATGATCTTCGAAAAGGCCTCCACGCGCACCCGCGTGAGCTTCGAGGCGGGCATGTACCAGATGGGCGGCAGCGTGGTGCACCTGACCACCGGCGACACCCAGCTGGGCCGCGCCGAGCCGATCGAGGACACCGCGCGCGTGATCAGCCGCATGGTGGACCTGGTGATGATCCGCACCTTCGGGCAGGACAAGATCGAGCGCTTCGCGGCGCATTCGCGCGTGCCGGTCATCAACGGCCTGACCAACGAATTCCATCCCTGCCAGATCCTGGCCGACATCTTCACCTTCATCGAGCACCGCGGCTCCATCGCCGGCAAGGTGGTGGCCTGGGTGGGCGACGGCAACAACATGGCCAACACCTGGCTGCAGGCCGCCGAGCTGCTCGGCTTCACCGTGCACCTGAGCACGCCCAGCGGCTACGAGGTGGACCAGTCCGTGGCCGGCGTGCGCGGACCGGCGAGCTACAAGGTCTTCAAGGACCCCCAGGACGCCTGCCGGGGCGCCGACCTGGTCACCACCGACGTGTGGACCAGCATGGGCTATGAGGCCGAGAACGAGGCCCGCCGCAAGGCCTTCGCCGACTGGTGCGTGGACGCCGACCTCATGGCCGTGGCCCGCCCCGACGCGCTCTTCATGCACTGCCTGCCGGCGCATCGCGGCGAGGAGGTCGAGGCCGAGGTGATCGACGGCCCGCAGTCGGTGGTCTGGGACGAGGCCGAGAACCGCATGCACGTGCAGAAGGCCCTGATGGAATTCCTGCTGCTGGGGCGGGTGCAGGGCTGAAGGAGTCGGGCTCTGGCCCCTTCCCCCACTGGGGGAAGGCTGGGATGGGGGCTCGCGGGAAGTAGCGTGGCCGGCGTGCGTGGGGCCCACCCTACCCTCCCCCAGAGGGGGAGGGATTGGCTCGGAGCTCACACCCACACGTAGCGCCACCCCCCCTAAACTGCCTCACCCGCCCAGTTCCGGGCATGCAGGAAGGATCCCGAATTGCTGCGCGCATCGACCTCGCTGCCGCTCGTATGCCTGCTGTGGGCACTCGAAGCGGCGGCCCAGGACAGCACACCCGCGCTGCCTACCGTCACCGTGACGGCCACACCCGGCGTCGAGCAATCGGTCTTCGACACGCCCGCCTCGGTGGACGTGGTGCCGGGCGAGGTGCTGCGCAACGCGCAGTGGCAGGTCAACCTCTCCGAATCGCTGGGCCGCGTGCCGGGTCTGGTGGTGCAGAACCGGCAGAACTTCGCGCAGGACCTGCAGATCTCCATCCGCGGCTTCGGTGCGCGCTCGACCTTCGGCGTGAGGGGCCTGCGCCTCTATGCCGATGGCATCCCGGCCGCGGGGCCGGACGGCCAGGGGCAGGTCTCGCACTTCGACCTCGCCTCGGCCGAACGCATCGAGGTGCTGCGCGGGCCGTTTTCCGCGCTGTACGGGAATGCGTCCGGCGGCGTCATCAGCATCTTCACGGAAGACGGCGGCCCCGACACGGTGGCCGAGGTGTCCACCGCCTTCGGAGACAACGGGGCGCGCCGCCTCACGACCCAGATCGGCGGCGCGGCGCAGGACTGGCGCTATCGCCTGAGCGCCACGCGCTTCGAGACTGACGGATTGCGCGAGCACAGCGCTGCACAACGCAGCAGCCTCAACGGCAAGCTCACGCACGATGCGGGCGGCGGCACCCGACTGACGCTGGTGTTCAACCACCTGCAGATGCCCGGCACGCAGGACCCGCTGGGCCTCACGCGCGCCCAGTGGGAGGCCGAGCCCCGCCAGGCGCAGCCCGCAGCAATCCTCTTCGACACGCGCAAGTCGGTGCGCCAGACCCAGGCCGGCGCCGTGCTGGAACACACGCTGGCGCGAGACGACGAGCTGCGCCTGATGGCCTATGCCGGCGAGCGCGACACGCTGCAGTTCCTCGCCATCCCGGTGGCGGTTCAGGCTGCGCCTTCGCAGCCGGGCGGCGTCATCGACCTGCTGCGGCGGTACGCGGGCCTGGACGCGCGTTGGGTCCACCGGGGCCGCGGCCCGGCCGGGCCCTACACGCTGAGCACGGGCCTGGCGCTGGAAGCCACCCGCGACCTGCGGCGCGGCTGGGAGAACTTCGATGGGGCGCAGCTGGGCGTGCGCGGTGACCTGCGCCGCGACGAAGTCAACCGCGCCTGGAGCGTCGCCCCCTACCTGCAGGGCCAGTGGGTGCTGGGCGAGCGCTGGAGCGCCTCGGCCGGCCTGCGCCACACACGCGTGCGCTTCGACTCCGAGGACCGCTTCATCCGGCCCGGCAACCCGGACGACAGTGGCGCGGTCCGCTACCGCGCCACCACGCCGGCGCTGGGGCTGGTGTTCCACGCCAGCGACCTCATCAACGCCTACATCGCCTATGGCCGCGGCTTCGAGACGCCGACGCTGAACGAACTGGCCTACCGGGCGGGCGGCAGCGCGGGCCTGAACGCGGACTTGCAGCCGGCGATCAGCCGTCAATGGGAGCTGGGCCTGAAGGCGGCTTCGGGCGAGGACTGGAGCCTTGCGGCCGCGGTGTTCCAGGCGCGCACCAGCGAGGAGCTCGTGGTGCTGAGCAACGCCGGCGGCCGCGCCAGTTTCCAGAACGCCCCCGGGACGCTGCGCCGCGGCCTGGAGCTGGTCGGAAAGGCGCGATGGAACACGGCCTGGTCCGGCCTGCTGGCCGCCACCTGGCTGGACGCCACCTACCGCCAGCCCTTCCTCACCTGCACGGGCGCCCCCTGCTTCGTGCCCACGGCGCTGGTGGGCGCGGGGCAGCGCATGCCGGGCATTCCGCGCACCAGCCTCTACGGGGAGCTGGCCTGGCAGCATCGTCCCTGGGGCCTGGAGACGGCGCTGGAGCTGCGCCACGTGGGCGAGGTCGCGGTGAATGACCTGAACACCGACAGCGCGCCGGCCTACTCCACGCTGGCCCTGCGGGCCACGCTGGAGCAGCGGCGCGGGCCCTGGCTCTGGCGCGAGTTCGTGCGCATCGACAACCTCACCGAGCGGCGCTACGCCGGCTCCGTCATCGTCAACGAAGGCAACCAGCGCTTCTTCGAGCCGGCGCCGGGGCGCCAGTGGGTTGTCGGCGTGAGTGCCGCCTACCGCTTCTGATCCGTGAGCGCCGAGACCCTTCACCCCTGCCTGCGCTGCGGCGCCTGCTGCGCGAGCTTCCGCGTGGACTTCTCCACCTGGGAGCTGGACGAGCGCGGCGGAAGCGTTCCCGCGGGCCTGGCGGTGCCGCTGACCGAGGACCTGTGCCGCATGCGCGGCACCGACCACCTGCCCGCGCGCTGCGCCGCGCTCACCGGGACGGTGGGGCAGCGCGCTGCCTGCGGCATCTACGAGTGGCGGCCCTCGCCCTGCCGGGAGTTCGAGGCCGGCAGCGAGGCCTGCGCACAGGCGCGCCGGCGACACGGACTGCCGCCGGAGATCGACACGGATTTTTAGCGCGCTGTTGGATCGAACCGACACCACGCCCCCTCGAGGCGCATAACACTGCGCGCCATGATGGCGACCCTGAACGACTGCCGCGAGCGCGACGCCCAGGACCCCCTGCGTGCGCTGCGTGAGCACTTCATGCTGCCCGAGGGCTTGGTGTACCTCGACGGCAATTCCCTGGGCGTGCTCCCGCGCGCCGCACCCGCGCGCATGGCCCAGGCCGTCGGCGAAGAATGGGGCCGCGGCCTCATCGGCAGCTGGAACGAGGCCGGCTGGTACGCGCTGCCCACGCGCGTGGGCGACAAGATCGGGCGGCTGGTCGGCGCCGCACCGGGCGAGGTGGTGACCACCGACAGCACCTCGGTGAACCTGTTCAAGGTGCTGAGCGCGGCGCTGTCCATGGTGGCGCAGGACGCGCCCGGGCGCCGCGTGATCGTGAGCGAGCGCGACAACTTCCCCACCGACCTCTACATTGCCGAGGCCCTGTGCCGCGAGCGCGGCTTCACGCTGCGCCTGGTGGACGAGCCCGATGCGCTCGCAGACGCGCTGCAGCCCGACGTGGCCCTCCTGATGCTCACGCAGGTGAACTACCGCACCGGCGCGCTGCACGACATGGCGCAGCTCTCGGCCCAGGCCCATGCCTGCGGTGCCCTCGCCGTCTGGGACCTGGCCCACAGCGCCGGCGCGGTGCCGGTGGACCTGCACGCGGGCGGTGCCGACTTCGCGGTGGGCTGCGGCTACAAGTACCTCAACGGCGGCCCCGGCGCGCCCGCCTTCGTGTGGGTGCACCCGCGCCACGTGGACCGCTTCTGGCAGCCGCTGGCGGGCTGGTGGAGCCACGCCGCGCCCTTCGAGTTCACGCCGGGCTACCAGCCCGCGGCCGGTATCGCGCGCTACCTGTGCGGCACGCCGCCGGTGCTGAGCCTCACGGCGCTGGAGTGCGGCGTGGACACGGTGCTGGCCGCCGAGCCGCTGGGCGGCATGGCGGCGCTGCGCGAGAAGTCGCTCGCGCTCACCGACCTCTTCATCGCGCTGGTCGAGTCGCGCTGCGCCGGCCACGGCCTGTCGCTGGTGACGCCCCGCGAGCACGCGCGGCGCGGCTCGCAGGTGTGCCTCGCCCGGGCCGAAGGAGCCTACGCCATCGTGCAGGCGCTGATCGCGCGCGGCGTGGTGGGCGACTTCCGCGCGGGCGATGCGGCGCGCGGGCGCGAGGACATCCTGCGCTTCGGCTTCACGCCCCTGTACCTCGGCTTCGAGGACGTATGGCAGGCGGTGGAGCAGCTGGTGCAGGTGCTGGAGACCGGCGAGTGGCGCCGGCCCGATTTCAACCGGAAACAGGCGGTGACCTGATGACCCAGCCCCCCCGCAAGCCCGAAGACATCGTGCGCGACGAAGGCGCACAGCTGGACTACAGCCAGTCCATGAGCTATGGCGACTACCTGCAGCTGGACGCCATCCTCGGGGCGCAGAAGCCGCTCTCGCCCGACCACAACGAGATGCTGTTCATCATCCAGCACCAGACCAGCGAGCTGTGGATGAAGCTGATGCTGCACGAGCTGCACGCGGCGATCGAATGCGTGGCCAAGGACCAGCTGGGCAGCGCCTTCAAGATGCTGGCGCGCGTCTCGCGCATCATGGAGCAGCTGGTCCACGCCTGGGACGTGCTGGCCACCATGACGCCGCCCGAGTACAGCGCGATCCGCCCCTACCTCGCGAACTCCAGCGGCTTCCAGAGCGCGCAGTACCGCTGCATCGAGTTCGCGCTGGGGAACAAGAACGCGGCCATGCTCAAGCCGCACGCGCACCGGCCGCAGCTGCTGGCGCAGGTGCAGGCGGCCTACGAGGCGCCTTCGCTGTACGACGAGTCGCTGCGCCTGCTGGCGCGGCGCGGGCTGCCGGTGCCGGCAAGCCACACCGAGCGGGACTGGACCGCGCCCTACGTGGAAAGCACGCAGGTCGAACAGGCCTGGCTGGTGGTGTACCGCGACCCGCAGGCCTGGTGGGACCTGTACCAGCTCGGCGAGGAGCTCACCGACCTGGAGGACGCCTTCCGCCTCTGGCGCTTCCGGCACGTGACCACGGTGGAGCGCGTGATCGGCTTCAAGCGCGGCACGGGCGGCACGGGCGGCGTGAGCTACCTGCGCAAGATGCTGGACGTGGTGCTGTTCCCGGAGATCTGGAAGCTGCGCACCGACCTGTAAGACCTCGGAGGGTGCTGAAGCGGAATCGTTTCGGCCGATTCCCTCCCGCCCTCACGCCGAGCCGCCGTACAGCCAGGGCAGGTCCATCACGCGCCGGCCGAGGCTGCGCAGCGCGAGGTCGCGCCCCAGGCGCAGCGGACCGCCGGCGTGGAAGAGGGTCGCGTTGCGCAGCGAGCGCCGTTGCACGCGTGCGCAGCGCTGCCAACGCTCCAGCGCATAGCGGCGCAGCGCGGCGGGCAGGTCCGCCACATCCGCCTCCACGCAGGCCAGTGCGCGCCCCAGCGCGAATGCGTCTTCCAGCGCCATGGCCGCGCCCTGCGCGAGGTAGGGCCGCATGGGATGCGCCGCATCGCCCAGCAGCGCAACGCGCCCGCGCGCCATCTCCTGCGGCCCCGCGACCGGGGGGCGATCGTGCAGCACCCACAGGCCCCAGGACGGCACGCGCTCGACCAGCTCGCGCAGGGGCGCGCACACCGCCGGCAAGCCGGCCTTCAGGCGCGCGGCGGCGGCGGGATGGTCCCAGCCCCAGCGCTCGCCCGCGCGGGGCGATTCCTCCAGGAAGAAGACGATGTTGAGCATGTCGCCGCCCCGCACGGGGTAGCTCACGGCGTGCAGCCGGGGGCCCAGCCAGGCCGTCACCTCCGCCACGCGCCAGCGCGGTGGCAGCTCGGACATGGGCACCAGCCCGCGGTAGGCGACGTGGTCCGAAGGCGTGGGCGGCGCGTCGCCGAGCAGCTGGCGGCGCAGCCCGCTCCAGAGGCCGTCGGCGGCGACCAGCGCATCGCCTTCCGGCGAGGCTGCGGCATCGAGGTCCAGGCCCACCGCGGTGTCCGACTCGATGAAGGCGCGCACGCGCTGGCCGGTGTGCGTGCGCACCCCCGCGGCCTGCGCGGCCTGCTGCAGGAGGCCATGCAGCTCGGCGCGGTGGATGGTGAGATAGGGCGCGCCGTAGCGCGCCTCGGCTTCGCGTCCGAGCGGCAGCACGCCCAGCTCGTGGCCGCCCTGCGCGTCGCGCGCGACCACGCGCTCGGGCGCGCAGCCCTGCAAGAGGGCGGCCGGCAGCAGGTCCCAGGCGCGCAGCAGGCGCGTGGCGTTGGGGCCGAGCTGGATGCCCGCGCCCACCTCGCCGAGCTGGGCCGATTGTTCGAACACGTGCGCCAACCAGCCGGCGCGTGTGGCCGCCAGCGCAGCGGCCAGGCCGCCGATGCCGGCGCCGGCCACCAGCAGCTGGCTCACGCTGCGAGCAGCTGCCGCATCACGAAGGGCAGGATGCCGCCGTGGCGGTAGTACTCGACCTCGATGGGCGTGTCGATGCGCAGCGTGGCCATGATCTCCTGCCGGCTGCCGTCGGCGCGGGTGATCACCACGCGCGCGTCGCTGCGCGGGGCGAGGCTGGGGTCGGGCAGCACGTCCACCAGCTCGGAGCCGTCCAGGCCCAGGGACTGCCAGCTGTCGCTGCCCTTGAACTGCAAGGGCAGCACGCCCATGCCGACCAGGTTGCTGCGGTGGATGCGCTCGAAGCTGCGCGCGATGACCGCCCGGATGCCCAGGAGCTGCGTGCCCTTGGCGGCCCAGTCGCGCGAGGAACCGGTGCCGTACTCCTCGCCGGCGAAGATCACCGTGGGCCGGCCCTCGGCGACGTAGCGCATGGCCGCGTCGTAGATGAACATCTTCTCCGGCGCGGCGCCGGCGCCCGCGCCGCGGTACAGGGTCCAGCCGCCTTCCACGCGCGAGCCGTCCGGCTCGGCCGGCAGCATGAGGTTCTTGATGCGCACGTTGGCGAAGGTGCCGCGCATCATGACCTCGTGGTTGCCGCGGCGCGAGCCGTAGCTGTTGAAGTCGGCCTTGGCGACGCCGTGCGACTTCAGGTACTGGCCCGCGGGCGAGCTTTCCTTGATGGAGCCGGCCGGCGAGATGTGGTCGGTGGTGATGGAGTCGCCGAAGAGCGCCATCACGCGCGCGCCCTGCACGCGTTCCGGCGCGGCGGTGCTTTCGCGGTCCAGGCCGAAGCCTTCGAAGAACGGCGGGTGGGCGATGTAGGTGCTGGTGGGCCAGGCGTAGGTCTCGCCGGCCACGCCCTGGATCTGCTCCCACAGTGCGCCGGGCTGGGACTTCACCTTGCCGTAGTTGTCCTGGTAGGCCTTGCCGTTCATGGCGTACTTCATGAGCGCATGGATCTCGTCGCTGCTGGGCCAGATGTCGCCCAGCCAGACGTCCTTGCCGCCGTGGCCCTGCCCCACCGGCTCGGTCATCAGGTCGCGCAGCACCGTGCCGGCCAGGGCATAGGCCACCACCAGAGGCGGGCTGGCCAGGAAGTTGGCCTTGATGTTCGGGTGGATGCGCGCCTCGAAGTTGCGGTTGCCCGACAGCACGGAAGCGCACACCAGGTCGCCCTTGGCGATGGCCTCGTTGATCTCCGGCGCGAGGTCACCCGAGTTGCCGATGCAGGTCATGCAGCCGTAGCCGGCCACCGTGAAGCCCAGCTGCTCCAGATAGGGCAGCAGGCCGGACTTCACCAGGTACTCGGTGACGATGCGCGAGCCCGGCGAGAGCGAGGTCTTCACATGCGGCTTGACCTTCAGCCCCGCCTGCACGGCCTTCTTGGCGACCAGGCCCGCCGCCAGCAGCACGCCGGGGTTGGAGGTGTTGGTGCAGCTCGTGATGGCCGCGATCAGTACGTCGCCGTTGCCGATGGTCAGGCCTCGCACGTGCTGTGCGCCCGGGTCGGCCTCGGCCACCGCGGCCTGGCGCGTGGGCTTGTTGGCCTGCATCTCCAGCTCGAAGCGCTCGGCGGCCGGTGGCGTGTCCGGCGTGACCGGCACCTTGAGGTCGGGCGCCTCACCGCCGGCCTGCACCAGCTGGCGCGTGAGCAGCGTTTCGGCCGGCTGGTTGAAGCCGTTCTGACCGGAGGGCTTGCTGAACAGCTCGCGGAAGGTGGAGGACACCTTGCCGATCTCGATGCGGTCCTGCGGCCGCTTGGGGCCGGAGAGGCTGGGCGTCACGTCGCCCAGGTCCAGCTTGACGACCTGCGAGTAATCGACCTCGCCAGCCAGGGGGATGCCGAACAGCTTCTGCGCCCGGAAGTAGGCCTCCAGCGCATCGACCTCCTCCTTGCTGCGGCCGGTGCCCTTGAAGTACTCGATGGTCTTCTCGTCCACCGGGAAGAAGCCCATGGTGGCGCCGTACTCGGGCGCCATGTTGGCGATGGTGGCGCGGTCGGGAACGCCCAGGGTGCGCGTGCCCTCGCCGAAGAACTCGACGAACTTGCCTACCACCTTGTGCTTGCGCAGGATCTCGGTGACGGTGAGCACCAGGTCGGTGGCGGTGCAGCCCTCGCGCAGCCGGCCCGAGAGCTCGAAGCCCACCACGTCGGGCGTGAGCATGTAGACCGGCTGGCCCAGCATGGCCGCCTCGCCCTCGATGCCGCCCACGCCCCAGCCGACCACGCCCACGCCGTTGATCATGGTGGTGTGGCTGTCGGTGCCCACCAGGGTGTCGGGGTAGTAGGTGTCGTCGGCGCCGCGGTGCACGCCACGGGCCAGGTATTCGAGGTTGACCTGGTGGATGATGCCGAAGCCCGGCGGCACCACGCCGAAGGTCTTGAAGGCCTGCATGCCCCATTTCATGAACTCGTAGCGCTCGCGGTTGCGCTGGAACTCGAGCTTCATGTTCAGGTCGAGCGCGTCGCGGGTGCCGTAGTGGTCCACCATGATGGAGTGGTCCACCACCAGGTCCACCGGCACCAGCGGCTCGATGGCCCCTGGCGGCTTGCCCAGGCGGTCGGCGGCGCTGCGCATGGCGGCCAGGTCGGCCAGCAGGGGGACGCCGGTGAAGTCCTGGAGCACCACGCGGGCGACGACGAAGGGGATTTCCTCGGTACGCGTGGCGTTCGGCTGCCAGCGGGCGAGCTGTCGCACGTGCTCGGGGCTGATCTTGAGCCCATCGCAGTTGCGCAGCACCGATTCGAGCACGATGCGCAGCGACACCGGAAGGCGCTGCAGCTGGGGGATCTCTTCGGCGAGGGCCGGCAGAGAAAACAGCTTGCCGCTGCGCCTGGCGCCGATCTTGAAGGGCCGAACCGTGTGGGCGAACGCGTGGGTCATTCCTGGGCTTCCTCTCTCGAAACGGCCCATTTTGCCGCCGTTCAGCGTCCGGCGGGACGGTCGCGCAGGTGACGGCTCGCTTACCCGTGCTGGGCCTCGAAGTCCCTCATGTAGGCCACCAGCGCCTGCACGCCCTCGATCGACATCGCGTTGTAGAGCGAAGCGCGCATGCCGCCGACCGAGCGGTGCCCCTTGAGCCCCACCAGCCCGCGGGCCTGCGCGCCCTGCAGGAAGGCAGCGTCGAGCGCCGCGTCCTTGAGCCAGAAGGGCACGTTCATCAGCGAGCGCGCCTCGCGCTGGATGGGGTTGCTGTAGAAGCCGCTTTTGTCCAGGAAGTCGTACAGGACCGCCGCCTTGGCGCGGTTGTGCGCTTCCATGGCCGCCAGCCCGCCCAGCGACTTCACGTGCTTGAAGACCAGCCCGGCGATGTAGATCGCGTAGGTGGGCGGGGTGTTGTACATGGAGTCGGCCGCGGCCTGGATCTTGTAGTCGAAGACCGAAGGCGTGATGGGCATCGCGTGGCCGATCAGGTCTTCGCGCACGATGACGACCGTCAGGCCCGAGGGACCCATGTTCTTCTGCGCGCCGGCGTAGATGAGGCCATGGCGCGCCACGTCCACCGGGCGCGAGAGGATGTTGGAGGACATGTCCGCCACCAGGGGCACGTCGCCCGTCTGCGGCGTCCAGAAGAATTCCACGCCGCCGATGGTTTCGTTGGCGCAGTAGTGGACATAGGCGGCCTTCGGGTCGAGCTGCCACTCGGCCTGCGCCGGCACGCGGGTGTAGCGCCCGCCCTCCTCGCTGGAGGCGGCGATGCGCACCTCGCCGAAATGCGCCGCCTCCTTGGCGGACTTCTTCGACCAGTCGCCGGTCACCACGTAGTCGGCCCGGCCGGTGCGGCCGATGAGGTTCATGGGCACGATGGCGTTCTGCCCGATGGCGCCGCCCTGCAGGAACAGTACCTTGTAGCCGGCCGGGATGCCCATCAGCTCGCACAGCAGGCTTTCGGCCTCGGCATGGATGGACATGAACTCCTTGCCCCGGTGGCTCATCTCCATGACCGACATGCCGCTGCCGTGCCAGTCGAGCATTTCCTCGGCGGCCTGGCGGAGCACGGCTTCGGGCAGGGTCGCCGGGCCGGGGCTGAAGTTGAAGACGCGGGTCATGGGCGGGCTTTCTCGGGCGCGCAGCGCGAAGGGCTGTGAAGAAAGGGCGAAAGCATACCTGCAAGCCCCGGCCTTCTTTCGCCGGGGCTCAGGCGGCGAGCGGGCGCGCACGGCGGGCGCGAAGACCGAGCCACTGCAGCTCGGCCAGCACGATGACGGTCAGTGCCTGCGCGAGCACCCAGGCCTGTCCCCAGGCGTTCGGCGCCAGCACGCCAGCGGCCAGGAGGCCGATGCAGGCCACCCCCCAGGCCGCGTTGCCCGCGACGAAGAGCGTCACCCAGCCGGTGGGCACGGGCTGGCGGCTCGCTACCCAGGCCGCGAGCGCCGCGTAGCCGAGCAGGAAGGCGCCCGTGGAGGCCAGCAGGGGGCCAGGCAGAGCGAGCGCCTCGGCGAGCCGGCTGGTCAAGCCCAGCTGCAAGGCGCCCGTGGCCAGGCACGCGGCGGCATCGACGAGCAGCACCTGGCGCAGGAAGCGGGGAGAAGCGAAGACGGACATGAGAACCTCCAGGAATCGGGTTGAACACGAGGCTCGGATGCTCGGCGCGCGCAGAGGGCCGGTCCATGACCTCGCAGGTCATGGCGGCGCCACACCTGCGCGCGCCAGAATCCGGCCATGGACGCCGCCCACGCCTCCCGCCAGACACCCCGCCCCCTGGGCGAGCACCTGCGCCGCTGGCGCCAGCAGCGGCGCCTCAGCCAGCTTCAACTGTCCGAAGAGGCGGAAATCTCCACCCGGCACCTGAGCTGCCTGGAGACAGGTCGGGCCATGCCCAGCCGCGACATGGTGCTGCGCCTGGCCGAACGCCTGCAGGTCCCCCTGCGCGAGCGCAACGCCTTGCTGGTGGCGGCCGGCTATGCGCCCATGTACCGCGAACGCAGGCTGGACGATCCGGCGCTCGCCGCCGCGCGGCAGGCCGTGGAGCTGATCCTGAAAAGCCATGAGCCCTGGCCGGCCCTGGCACTGGACCGGCACTGGAACATCGTGGCCGCCAACCGCGGCGTGGCGCCGCTGCTGCAGGGCGCCTCGGCCGCGCTTCTCACGCCGCCGGTGAACGTAGCGCGCCTGAGCCTGCACCCCGAGGGCGTGGCGCCGCGCATCGTGAACCTGGGGCAGTGGCGCGAGCACCTCCTCGCGCGACTGCAGCAGCAGATCCAGGCGACGGCGGACCCGGTGTTGCAGTCGCTGCGAGAGGAACTGCTCGCGTACCCGCAGCCGCCCTCCCCCACCGGCGAGCTGGAGGGTGCACTCGCGGGGGTGGTCGTGCCCCTTCAGTTCGCCGTGGAGGACCGCACGCTGAGCTTCATCAGCACGACCACGGTCTTCGGCAGCCCGGTGGACATCACCCTGCAGGAACTGGCGCTGGAGACCTTCCTGCCGGCCGACGAGGCGACGGCGGAATTCCTGCGCGGCCGGCCCTAGCCAGCCCGTTCAGGCGGGCGCCTGGACCGGCTCCGGCTCCGCGCGGATCTGCTGCTCGAAGGCGCGCAGGCGCTTGTACACCGACAACAGCTCGACGATGGTGCCCCAGCTGAGGACCAGGAACTGGAAGGAGCCTTCCACCCGGTCGAACGCCCGCGTGATCTGCTGCATGACACCCAGCGTGATCACGCCCGCGACCACCGTGGGCGCGAGCGCGATGAGGGGGATCAGCACCGAGAACTGCAGGTAGGACCACTTGGCCACGTCGAAGTAGAGGTAATGGAAGAAGAGACGGAAGTAGTTGCGCCGCACGTCGCTGAACAGCCGGGAAACCACCGGCGGGCTGGCGCGCTCATGATGGTCCTCGCCATAGACCAGCTCCTTGCGGTAGGCCGCCTCGACGCGCTGGTTCTGGAACTCCAGCCCCGGCAGCTTGAAACCCACCACGGCCAGCAGCACGGTACCGAACATGGCGGACATGATCGCCACCCACACGAGTGAATGCGGCACCTCGCCCACCCACGGCAGCTCGGTCACCTTCTCGGACAGCACCCAGAGGATGGGCAGGAAAGCCCCCAGCGTCATGATGCTGCGCATGAACTCCACGCCCAGCCCTTCCATGATGCGGGCGAAGCGCATGGTGTCCTCCTGCACGCGCTGGGCCGCGCCCTCGATGGTGCGCAGCCGCTCCCAGTGCGACATGTAGTAGTCGTTCATGGCCTGGCGCCAGCGGAAGATGTAGTGCTTGATGAAGAACTCCAGCACCACGGCGATGGAGACGTAGAGCATGGCGATGCGCAGGAACACCATCAGCTCGCCGCCGAACTCGTCCAGGGTGACGCTGCGCGGCGTCGTGAGGGCGCGCTGCACCAGGTCGTAGAAGCTGCCGAACCACTCGTTGATGCGGACGTCCAGCCCCACGCGGTACCAGGTGGCGTACAGGATGATGGCGGAGCCCAGCAGCGACCAGGACCACCAGCGGCGCGACAGGAAAAAGGACTTGAACATGGGTGCGGCAGTTCGTAGGAGGAGGGCCGGGTCGACCGGTGAGCAGGTGCGGCATGGTAGCGGGCCGGCTGTCGGCAGGTGCCCACAGCGGCGCACGGGCCGCTCCGACGCGCGCCGCGCGGTCCAGGCTCAAAGATTCGCGGATACCGACCGCCCCACGTTGAAGGAAAACCCGACCATGAGCACCTCCACCGTCTCCGAACGCCTGGACTTCAAGCACCTGTGGACCCTGATCAAGGACATGCGCTTCGGCATGCTCACGCACCGCTACCCCGACGGCAGCCTGCGCTCGCACCCGCTGACCACGCAGAACAAGTCCCTGGACGAGGGCATGCTGTACTTCTTCGTCTCCAAGGCCACGGGCCTGGGCCAGCGCCTGCAGGCTGAAGGCGAGGTCAACGTCGCCTACTCGGACCCCCACAAGGACCACTACGTCTCCATCGCCGGCCGCGCCACGGTCAGCCACGATCGCGCCAAGCAGGAGCGCCTCTTCAATGCCATGACCAAGGCCTGGTTCCCCAAGGGCCTGGACGACCCCAACCTGGAATTCGTGGAGATCAAGATCACCCACGCCGAGTTCTGGGACGTCAAGGAGAGCAAGACAACGCAGCTGGTCAAGATGGCCTCGGCCGCGCTCACGGGCACGCCGCCCGAGATGGGCGAGCACCGCGAAGTGCATTTCAGTTGATCGCGGCGCGGGGCTTCGCACCCCGTCTCGCACAGGTCTTCGTAAACTGTCGGCTGCGGCTCATCGGGAGCCGCAGCTTTTTTCTGAGGAGACCTCCAGCCTTGTCCTTCCTGGCTCGCCACGTCACGAGAGAACTGTTCCTGGCCGGCGCGATGATGTTCGCGCTGCTTGCACCGGCATCGGCCCAGCAGTTCGTCAGTATCAAGGGGGAAGGCGTGAACCTGCGCGCCGCCCCGAACCTTCGGTCCGAAGTCCTGTGGGAGCTGGGCTCGGGCTACCCGCTCAAGGTGCTCGCGCGTCGCGGCAGCTGGGTGCAGGTCGTCGATTTCGAGAACGACCGCGGCTGGGTGTCCCGGCGCCTGACCAGTTCACGCCCGCACTCCATCGTGAAGGCCCCGCGCGCGAATGTCCGCTCGGGCCCGGGGACGAAGTACCGCGTGCTGCGGCAGGCGCAGTACGGAGAGGTGTTTCGGGTGGTCGAACGCACGGCGTCCTGGATTCGCGTGCGCGGCGAGGACGCCCGCACGGGGTGGATCGCGCGTGGGCTGCTGTGGGGCGTCGGGCGCAAGTAGCTGCATCCTGCCCGGGTAAGGGTGCGGCTCTTCAGGGCCTCGGCTCGCGCAACCAGTACGCCATGTCCTCCTGCCGCGCCCGAAAGAACGGCGGCACGTCGGCGTAGGCCGGCGTGGACAGCCACAGCCGCAGCAGGTGGCGCTTGCGCTCGGGCTCTTCGTGGTCGACGAACGCCGTGCGCGAATGCAGCACCAGGTGATTGTTGAGGAACTGCACGTCGCCGGGCTGGAAGTCCATGTCGAGCCGGAAGCGGTCTTCCGCGGCCAGGCGCGTGACGAGCTCCAGGGCCTCCAGCTGCTCGCGCGAGAGGCGCGGCACCTCGGGGAAGCGCTGCGCGGACTTGATGTAGGTGGGCCCGTGTTGCGCATAGAAGCGCCCCTCGTGCAGGGCGTAGCGCGGCTCGACGTAGTAGGGCTTGCGCCCGGGCGGCTCCTCGCCGCGCACGTCGGCGTACCAGTCGCCGTAGAGCACCTCGACCAGTTCGGGGCGGCTCGCAAGAATCTCGTTGTGGATGGCGCCTGAGCTGCACACGCAGCTCAGGCCCCCTTCGCGCGCGGTGCGCAGGCACAGGAGGCCGACCACGTCCCCCTGGTCGTTGTGGAAGGGCAGGTACTGCGCGGTGTGGTAGCCGCGCTGGGTCGGGTCACGGTAGGGATCGCCCCCTTCGTCGCGGACGTCCACGAGCAGGGCACCGCGCGGATTCTGCGCCAGGGCGGTGCCGAGATGCGCTCCCAGGCCCCAATACACGAGCCGCGCGCCCTGCACGCCGTAGCGGTCCACCTCCAGGCCGCGGATCAGCGCCACACCGGTGCCCTCCTCCACCTCCGCCCGGATCGCCTTGAGCCTGTCGGCCAGCGAGCCGAGCGGAAAGTCCTCCGGGCCGAACGGGATGCTGGCCCCGCGACTGCGCACATGGCCCAGCGCCCGCTCGACCTGCGCGAGCTCGTCGGTGTCCAGCGGAAAAGTCCAGCGGCTGCGCTCGCGGTGCATCTGGCTGGACAGCCACGCGTTCGGAAAGGGCACGGGAGCGATGGCCATCGGGGTTTCTCCGGAGCTAAATCGATTTTCCGTTGTAAATCGGTTGCCGCGTCGATAGTATTCCGTGGCACACCAGGAGATCAATCCATGACTTCCATTTCCAAGCGTGCGCTGCTTCGCGGCGCGGCAGTGGCCCTTGCGGGCCTCGTGGGCGGGACCGCGGCCTGGGCCCAGGAGAAGGTGAAGGTGGGCGCCTATGCGTCCGTGTCCGACGCCCCGCTCTACATCGCCATGGACAAGGGCTACTTCAAGGAACAGGGCCTGGACGTGGAGATCGTGAAGATCGACTCGGGTGCAGTGCTCACGACCCTGCTGTCCACCGGCGACCTCGACGCCTCGGGCGGCTCACCTGGCGCCGGCGTCTACAACGCCGTTCGCCAGGGCGTGGACTTCAAGATCGTGGCGGACAAGGGCAGCACCCTCCCGGGGCATGGCTACTTCGCGTTCGTGGTGCGATCGGACCTGGCCGACAAGATCAAGACTGCCGCCGACCTGCGCGGTCGCACCATCGGCGTGACCGGCTACAAGCGCGGTGCCAGCAGCGAGGTGACCATCGGCAAGCTGCTCGCGAGCCAGGGCCTGAAGGAGTCGGACGTGCAACTGGTCAACATGAGCTTCGGCGACATCGTCGCGGCGCTCGGGACCAAGAAAATCGAGGTGGGCGTGCTGATCGAACCCTTGGTCACGCAGGCCGAAGCCAAGGGCATCGCCAAGCTCTGGAAGCGGGCCGACACGGTGTACCCGAACCAGCAGTACGGCGCCCTGATGTACGGCCCGGGGATCATCAAGCGGCCCGAGGCGGCGGACAAGTTCATGGTGGCCTACCTCAAGGGCGCCCGCTTCTACAACGACGCGCTGTCCGGCAAGGTGCCCCGCGATGATCTGGTGCAGATCCTCACGCGCCACACCTCGGTGAAGGACCCGGAGCTGTACAAGAAGATGGCGTTCCCGGGCATTCACCCGGACGGCAAGCTCAACACGGCCGGCATGGCCGAGGACGTGAAGTGGTGGACGGCCAATGGCCGCATGAAAGAGGAAGTCAAGCTGTCCGACATCGTCGATGCCTCGTACGCGGAGCGGGCCAAGAAGACGCTCGATGCTTCACGCTGACGCCCTGGATGCCCCCACGCGCATGGGCAGCGAAGCGCCACCTGCGCCAGCACCAGCGAAGGTCGCCATCCGCGAACTGCACAAGGAGTTCCAGGCCGCGGGCGCCAGCGTCACGGCGCTGCAGGCCTGCAGCTTCGACATCGCCGAGGGCGAATTCGTCTCGATCGTGGGCCCCTCCGGCTGCGGCAAGACCACGCTGCTGCGGATCGTGGCCGGACTGGAGACGCCCACGCGCGGCAGCGTGGCGTTGCGGCACGGCAACCCCGCGCAGCCCTTGTCCACGCTGGTGTTCCAGGAGGCCTCCATCTTCCCGTGGATGACCGTGCGCGCCAACGTGGCCTACGGCCTCGCGCTGCGCGAGCTGCCGCGCGCGCAGATCGATCCGGTGGTGGATAAATTCCTCGCGCTCACCGGGCTGGATCGCTTCGCCCATGCCTATCCGTACCAGCTGTCCGGCGGCATGAAGCAGCGCGCGAGCGTCGCGCGGGCCTTCGCGAACGACCCCGAAGTTCTCCTGATGGACGAGCCCTTCGCGGCGCTGGACGAGCAGAACAAGATCCTGCTGCAGGAGGAGCTGCTCCGCATCTGGGGCGAGACCCGCAAGACGGTGCTGTTCATCACGCACTCCATCGACGAAGCACTGGTGCTCAGCGACCGCGTGATCGTGATGAGCGCGCGGCCGGGACGCATCAAGGCCGACCTGCGCGTGAGCTTCCCCCGACCGCGGGCAGTGTTCGATCTCAAGGGGGACCCCGATTACGCGCGGCTGTCACGGGAGATCTGGCTGATGCTGCGCGAGGAGGTCAGGGGCGCATGAAGATCGCGACCGCCGACGAACTGCGCATCGTCCCCGACGACGAGGCGTCCGAGCCGGCTTGGCGGCGGCTCACCCGCCAGGGCTGGTTCCTGGCCGTGGCCTCGCCCGTGCTGCTGCTGCTGTTCTGGGAACTCCTGGTACGTGTGCAGCTGCTGGATTCGCGCTTCTTTCCCATGCCCTCCACCGTGCTGCGCGACCTGGCGGTTCAGGCGGCCGCGCCACAGCTGTGGATCCATGCCGGCTACACCGTGAGCCGGATGCTGGTGGGCTTCGCCTTCGGCGCCGTGCCGGGCGTGCTGCTCGGGATCATGATGGGCCTGTCACCCGTACTGCGCTCTTTGCTGCAGCCGGCCATCGCGGCCATCTATCCCATCCCGAAGGTCGCCCTCTTTCCCCTGGTCATGCTGATGTTCGGCCTGGGCGAAAGCTCGAAGTGGGTGATCGTGGGCGTGGCGGTCTTCTTCCAGGTTCTCATGAGCACGCTGGCGGGCGTGGTGAACATCGACCGCGTGTACCTCGACGTGGCGGCCGACCTGAAGGCGCGGCGTTGGCAGGCTTACCGCACCATCGCCCTGCCGGCGGCGCTGCCCTTCATCTTCACCGGTTTCCAGCTGGGCCTGGGCATGGCGCTCATCGTCGTGGTGATCGCGGAGAACTTCGGCACGGAATACGGCCTGGGTTACGTGATCTGGCACTCCTGGCAGATCTTCGAGGTACGCGACATGTACGTCGCATTGATCCTCATCGCCTTGCTGGGCTATCTTTCCCAACTGCTCCTGGCCCGCATCGAACGCGCCGTGATCCCGTGGCGGCGTCCCGTACGCAAGGAACACAGCGCCTGACATGCATTCCACCTCCCAGACCTGGCGCGTAGGCGCCGCCACCATCACGCGCGTGGAAGAACAGGTGGGCCCCAACGACCTGCCGGCCGGCCAGTTCCTGCCCGAGCTGGACCGCAGCCGTTTCGCGCGGCACCTGCCCTGGCTGGTGCCGACGCATTACGACCTTGAGAGCGACCGGCTGATCACGAGCAACCACTCGTGGCTGATCCGCTCGGGCTCGCTCACCCTCCTGCTGGACACCTGCGCGGGCAACCACAAGGAACGGCCCTGGCTGCCCCGCTTCCACCAGCTGGACCTGCCCTTCCTTGAACGGCTCGAGGCCGCGGGCGCGCGCCCCGAGGACATCGACATCGTGCTGTGCACGCACCTGCATGCCGACCACGTGGGCTGGAACACGCGCCTGGAGAACGGTCGCTGGGTGCCGACCTTCCCCAACGCGCGCTACCTGTTCTCGCGCATCGAGAACGAGGCCTGGGATCCGGACGTGGGCGACCGCCGCCGGGCCAACCCGGGCCGCGCGGGCATGTACGACGACAGCGTGCTGCCGGTGATCCGGTCCGGGCAGGCGCAGCTGCTCGAAGGCGAGCACGCGATCGACGGGATCCTGCGGGTGGAACCCACGCCCGGGCACACGCCGGGACACGTGATCCTCAAGCTGCTGGACGAAAGCGGCGGTGCGGTGTTCTGCGGCGACACCATCCACCACCCCGTGCAGGTCTGCGAGCCGGACTGGAGCACGCGCTTCTGCGCCGACCCGGTGCAAGCCCGCGCCAGCCGCCGCCAGGTGCTGGAGCACTGTGCAAGCCATGGCAGCCTGCTGTTTCCAACGCACTTCGCCGCGCCGCACGTGGCAGCCATCGAGCGCGAGGGCGAAGGCTATCGGCCGCGCTTCGTGCACGCTGCCTGAGGTGGGGGCCGGCCCATGGGCGTGCAACTGCGCATGCAGCCGTGGCGCAAGGACCCGGGCTCGCTCGGGCAAGCGTCCCTTTGGCTGCGCCAGGCCCTGGACGCCGAGCCGTCCGGCGCGCCCACGCCCTTGCAGGGCAGCACGCGGGCTGACGTGTGCATCGTCGGTGGCGGCTTCACCGGGCTGTGGACAGCGCTGCGCCTGCGCGAGCTCTCGCCCGCGCTCGAAATCACCGTCGTCGAGGCCGGCCTGTGCGGCTGGGGAGCCAGTGGGCGCAACAGCGGTGCGGTGGGCCACTGGTGGGGGCGGCTCCCCACGCTGCTGCGCCTGCTGGGGCGCGAGGACGCGCTTCGCGTGCTCGATGCGAGCGTGAAGGTGCTGGAGGACATCCGCTCGTTCATTGGGATGCACGGTATCGAGTGCCAACTGCGCGAGGAGACGTCGGTTTGGAGCACCACGTATCCGAACCAGCTGGGCGCCTGGATGCCGATGTTCAAAGCAGCCGAAGCGGCTGGCGTGACGCCGCCCCACCGCCTGCTCACCCCGGAAGAGATGCGCGAGCTGTTCGGCGCCGCTCCCTACTACAGCGGCGTGGCCGAGGACGGCGCGATGCGAGTACAGCCGGCGCTGCTAGTGCGCGGACTGCGACGCGTGGCCGCGGCATGGGGAATCCGCATCCACGAGACCTCGCCGGTTACCCTGATCGCCAGCGAGCCGCACGTCGTGCGCGTCGAGACGAGGCACGGTTGCGTGCGCGCCGACCAGGTGCTGCTGGCCGCCAATGCGTGGATGGCGCACCTGAAGCCCTTCAAGCCCTACATCGCCGTAACGTCCAGCGACATGGTGGTCACCGCGCCGGTGCCGCGTCTGCTGGACCGGCCCGAGCTGCGGCGCCGGCCGGGCGGCGTGAATTCGCGCACCTTGCTGAACTACAGCGGCACCACGCCGGACGGGCGGGTGTACATGGGGCGGGGCGGCGGATCGATCGCCTGGGACAACCGCATCGGAGCGCAGTTCGACGCCGACCCGCGCATGTGCGCCCAGGTCGAGCAGGACCTGCGTTATCTCTACCCCGAGCTGCGTGAGGTGCCGGTCGCCAGCGCCTGGTCGGGCCCGATCGACCGCTCGACCACCCTGCTGCCGTGGTTTGGTGCGCTCGCGGAGGATGCGCGCGTGCACTACGCGATCGGCTACAGCGGCCACGGCATGGGCGCCACGGCGCTCGGCGGCCGGGTGCTCGCCTCACAGATCCTGCAGCGCACGGACGAATGGACCGAACTCGCGATGCTGTTCATGCGCGCGCGCAGCGGCTGGTTCCCGCCGGAGCCGATCCGCTATCTGGCCGCCCATGTGATCCGGAATGCCACCGTCCGCCGGGACGAGGCCTTGCGCATGGGCCAGGCTCCCTCGCGGCTGGACGCACGCCTGGCCGCTCTTGCCCTGACCAGTCTTCCCACCCGAGGAGTTGCAAGACCATGACCCATCAATTCCAAGCCAGCAGCCAGGCCGTCGAATGGAGACCGATACCGCAGGGCCTCGGAACGGCGAGCGCACCGATTCCCACTGAGCGCGGCCAGCAGGCCTTCCGGCTGGCCAAGTGGAGGGCCGAACCCGGCACCTACGCGCGACCGGAAGGCATGGGCTGGTCCGAGACCTTCGTGGTCTATGCGGGGCGCGGCGTCCTGCGCGCAGAGGGGCAGACCGTTGCGCTGCTGCCCGGCGTCGTGATCGACGTGAAGAAGGGCGTGCCGTACGAACTGGAAATCCTGGAGGCGCTCGAGAAATTCGCCGTGGTGACCTTGGGCGGGTGAGCGCATCTCCCTGGGTCAATCGCGACCGTTAGACGGGAAAAAGGCCCGGAGATCGTCCGGGCCCTTTGGATGGGTGGTGGAGCTGGCGGGAATTGAACCCGCGTCCGCAAGCCTTCTACGAGCAGTTCTACATGCGTAGCGTTCTGGTTTGGTTTCTCGCCACCGGTATCGCGCAGACGCACGCTATACCGGCCGCCAGTGCCCTATTGTCTCGTCCCGACCCAAGGCACCCGGATCAGGACCAGCCGATGTAATTAGCCTCGCAGCGCCGGGCTTGCGCCCTTTGCCCAGCCCACCGGCGAGCTGTTGCGAGGTTCACCGCACATTAGGCGGCGAGAGCGTAATTGCTGTCGTTGGCAGTTACTTGTTTTCAGCGGATTAACGAGGTGACTGAACCTCGACATGCCCTGCTGCGTGTCCGAACCCACGTCGAAACCGGTGCAGCCCCAGGACCGGGTAGTTTAAGCCGGCCGGGCCGAAATCAAGTGCGAAGCAGGGAAAGAAGTTCGAGCGGTGCGTCGATGCGGGCGTCGGCGCCCCAGACCGTGACATCGACCTTGCCGCCGAGGTAGCCGTAGGTGGCCGCCACCGTGGGCATGCCCGCCGCGCGGCCTGCCACGATGTCGCGCTCGTCGTCGCCCACGTAGAGGCAGTCGCCGGGAGCCAGGCCGAGCTGCCGTGCGGCTTCCAGCAGGGGGGCCGGGTGCGGCTTGGAATGCGGCGTGCTGTCGCCGCCCACGATGGTTGCGGCCTTGCGGAAGAGCGGCATGTCCCGGGTGAGCGGGCCGGTGAAACGCATCTGCTTGTTGGTGACCACCCCCCAGCGCAAGCCTCTTGCGTCCAACTCATCCAGCAAAGACGCGATGCCGTCGAAGGCGTGGGTGAGCCGCGTCATCCGAGATTCGTAGTTGCGGAAGAACTCTTCGCGCAGGACCGGGAAGTCCGGGTGGTCCGGGCTCATGCCGAAGGCGATGCCCAGCATGCCGCGCGCCCCGGCGCCCGCCATGGGCCGGTAGTCGGACAGCGGCAGCGATGCCAGCCCGCGGTCGGTGCGCATCTGGTCGGCGGCCGCACCGAGGTCCGGCGCGCTGTCGATGAGGGTGCCGTCCAGGTCGAACAGCACGGCTTTGATGGTGAACATTCAGGGCAGGCGCGTGGAAAGCATGTAGTTGACGCTGGTGTCGCCGGAGAGCCAGTAGCGCCGGGTCAGCGGGTTGTATTCCATGCCGCGGGTCTGGACGAGCTCGAGACCTGCTTGGCGGCAGTCGCGCGCCAGCTCGCTCGGGCGGATGAACTTGCTCCACTCGTGCGTGCCGCGGGGCAGCAGGTTGAGGATGTACTCGGCGCCCACGATGGCGAACAGGAAGGACTTGGGGTTGCGGTTGATGCTGGAGAAGAACACCCAGCCGCCCGGCTTGACCAGGGTGGCGCAGGCCCGCACGACCGAAGCCGGGTCGGGAACGTGCTCCAGCATCTCCATGCAGGTGACGGCGTCGAAGCTGGCTGGCGATTCCTCGGCCAGGGCTTCCACGCTGACTTCGCGGTACTGGATGTTGGGCGTCTGCGCTTCCAGGGCGTGCAGCTGCGCGACGCGCAAGGCCTTGGTGGCCAGGTCGATCCCGAGCACCGAGGCGCCGCGCCGGGCCATGGAGTCGGCCAGGATCCCGCCCCCGCAGCCAACGTCCAGCACGCGGCGGCCGGCCAGCGGGCACTGGCCGTTGATCCACTCCAGGCGAAGCGGGTTGATGTCGTGCAGCGGCGCGAACTCGCTTTCAGGGTCCCACCAGCGGTGGGCCAACTCGGAAAACTTCGCGAGCTCTGCCGGGTCGGCGTTCAGCGGTGCATTCATGGCGGCAAGGGTACGCAAATCACAGGCCCGGCTGGCGCGCAGGCCAAGAAAAAAGCCCCGCGGAGCGGGCGCCCAGAAAAAAGCCCCGCGGAGCGGGCGCCCAGAAAAAAGCCCCGCGGAGCGGGGCTTTGCCGTGGAGGCGGTGCGTCTTAGCGGTTCGGGCGGGTGCCGACCACTTCGATTTCCACGCGGCGGTTCTTGGCGCGGCCTTCGGCCGTGCGGTTGTCCGCCACGGGCTGCTTCTCGCCCTTGCCTTCGGTGTACACGCGGTTGCGCTCGATGCCCTTGGAGACCAGGTAGGCCTTCACGGCTTCGGCGCGGCGCACGGACAGGCGCTGGTTGTAGGCGTCGGTGCCGATCGAGTCGGTGTGGCCGACAGCGATGATCACTTCCAGGTTCATGCCGCGGACCTTGTCGACCAGGTCGTCCAGCTTGGCCCGGCCTTCCGGCTTGAGCACGGCGCGGTCGAAGTCGAAGAAGGCGTCGGCCGCGTAGGTCACCTTGGACGCAGCCGGGGGAGGCGGCGGGGGAGGCGGCGGGGGCGGGGGCGGCGGCGGGGGCACGACGACGATGGGAGCCGGCGCCGGAGCCGGCGCGGCGGCCACCGGAGCGGGCGGCGGGGGCGGCGGGGGCACCAGGGCGCCGTCGCAGCCGCGAGCGGCCGTGGCGGGGGTCCAGGTGGCATCACGCCAGCACAGCTCGTTGGTGCCGTTCTTCCACACCAGCTCGTTGGTGCCGTTCAGCCAGTTGTCGACGCGGTTGCCACCGTTGGCAGCGGTCACACGGGTTTGCGCGCCCGCGGCCGTGGCCAGCGCAGCGGTAGCAAACAAGAGCGCCACTTTGTTCAGTTTCTTCATGGTTCTCCTCTTAGGGGGAAAGACGCAGCAGCGCTGCGCCATGACTACGATTCAGGTGACCACCACCAAAAACGTCCGAGTAATTGTGCCACACACCCTTACACAAACAATTCAGCGGCCGGGATGCCCACCGTAGGACAAAACCGCTTTCCCGGCGCCTTGTTGCGGCTCTGCGACAAGCGGCGGCGTACCCGTAAAATCGCCCGATTGCCCGCCGGAATCCGCCCGTCATGACGTCCTTCGCGAAAGAAACCCTGCCCATCAGCCTCGAGGAGGAGATGCGGCGCAGCTACCTCGATTACGCCATGAGCGTGATCGTGGGCCGGGCGCTTCCGGATGCGCGTGACGGACTGAAACCCGTGCATCGGCGTGTTTTGTACGCCATGCACGAACTCAACAACGATTGGAACCGACCATACAAGAAATCGGCTCGCATCGTGGGCGACGTGATCGGTAAATACCATCCCCACGGCGATCAGTCGGTGTACGACACGATCGTGCGGCTTGCGCAGGACTTTTCCATGCGCCACATGCTGGTCGACGGCCAGGGCAACTTCGGCTCGGTGGACGGCGACAACGCCGCGGCCATGCGCTACACCGAGATCCGGCTGGCCAAGATCGCGCACGAGATGCTGGCCGACATCGACAAGGAGACCGTCGATTTCGGCCCCAACTACGACGGCAGCGAGAAAGAGCCGCTGGTCCTGCCCTCTCGCCTGCCCAACCTGCTGGTCAACGGCTCGGGCGGCATCGCGGTCGGCATGGCCACCAACATTCCGCCCCACAACCTCAACGAGGTGGTGGACGCCTGCCTGCACCTCCTGAAGAACCCCGAGGCCTCCATCGACGAGCTGATGGAGATCGTGCCGGCGCCCGACTTCCCCACCGCCGGCATCATCTACGGCATCACCGGCGTAAAGGACGGCTATCGCACCGGCCGCGGCAAGGTGGTGATGCGGGCCAAGTGCCACTTCGAGGACATCGACCGCGGCCAGCGCCAGGCCATCGTGGTGGACGAGCTGCCCTATCAGGTCAACAAGAAGACGCTGCAGGAGCGCATGGCCGAGCTGGTGCACGAGAAGAAGCTCGAGGGCATCAGCCACATCCAGGACGAATCGGACAAGTCCGGCATGCGCCTGGTGATCGAGCTCAAGCGGGGCGAAGTCCCCGAGGTGGTGCTGAACAACCTGTACAAGCAGACGCAGCTGCAGGACACCTTCGGCATCAACATGGTGGCGCTGGTGGACGGCCAGCCCAAGCTGTGCAACCTGAAGGACCTGATCGACATCTTCCTGCAGCACCGCCGGGAAGTGGTCACGCGGCGCACGGTGTTCAACCTGCGCAAGGCCCGCGAGCGCGGCCATGTGCTCGAAGGCCTGGCGGTGGCGCTGGCGAACATCGACGAGTTCATCCGCATCATCCGCGAGTCACCCACGCCGCCGGTGGCCAAGTCGGAGCTGATGGCGCGCGGCTGGGAGAGCCAGCTGGTACGCGAGATGCTCACCCGCGCCCGCGAGGACGGCAGCCTGGTGAAGGCCGACGACTACCGGCCCGAGGGCCTGGACCGCAACTACGGCATGCAGCAGGACGGCCTGTACCGCCTGTCGGACACGCAGGCGCAGGAAATCCTGCAGATGCGGCTGCAGCGCCTGACGGGCCTGGAGCAGGACAAGATCGTTGCGGAGTACCGCGACGTGATGGCCGAGATCGAGGACCTGCTGGACATCCTGGCCAGGCCGGCGCGCGTGTCGACCATCATCGGCGAGGAACTCGGCGCGGTGAAGCAGGAGTTCGGCCAGACCAAGATCGGCGCGCGCCGCAGCGAGATCGAGCACAACGCCCAGGACCTCGCGACCGAGGACCTCATCACACCCACCGACATGGTGGTGACGCTCTCGCATTCGGGCTACATCAAGAGCCAGCCCCTGTCCGAGTACCGCGCCCAGAAGCGTGGCGGGCGCGGCAAGCAGGCCACCTCCACCAAGGAAGACGACTGGGTGGACCAGCTCTTCATCGCCAACACGCACGACTGGATCCTGTGCTTCTCCAACCGCGGGCGCCTCTACTGGCTGAAGGTGTGGGAAGTGCCGGCCGGCTCGCGCGGCTCGCGCGGCCGCCCCATCGTCAACATGTTCCCGCTGGCCGAAGGCGAGAAGATCAACGTGGTGCTGCCGCTCACCGGCGAGTTCCGCAGCTTCCCGGCCGACCACTACGTGTTCATGGCGACCTCCATGGGCACGGTGAAGAAGACGGCGCTGGACGAGTTCAGCAACCCGCGCAAGGCCGGCATCATCGCCGTGGACCTGGACGAGGGCGACTACCTGATCGGCGCCTCGCTCACCGACGGCAAGCACGACGTGATGCTGTTCTCCGACGGCGGCAAGGCCGTTCGCTTCGACGAGAACGACGTGCGCCCCATGGGCCGCAACGCCCGGGGTGTGCGCGGCATGACGCTGGAGGAAGGCCAGAGCGTGATCGCGATGCTGGTGGCCGAAGACGAGTTGCAGAGCGTGCTCACGGCGACCGTGAACGGCTACGGCAAGCGCACGCCCATCACCGAGTACACACGGCACGGCCGGGGCACCAAGGGGATGATCGCCATCCAGACCAGCGAGCGCAACGGCAAGGTGGTGGCCGCGACCCTGGTGCATGCCGATGACGAGATCATGCTCATCACCGACAAGGGCGTTCTCGTGCGCACGCGGGTGAGCGAGATCCGCGAGCTGGGCCGCGCGACCCAGGGCGTGACCCTCATCGGACTCGATGCCGGCTCCGAGCTCAGCGGGCTGCAGCGCATCGTCGAGAACGACGCCCAGCCGCTGATCGAAGGCGACCTCGCCGACGAGACACCCGACGACAGCCAAGGCTGAGGCGCCACCATTCATTCATCCATCGGGCGCGGCCGCCCGTACCGGCCGCGCCCCCTCCCGACGTTCTACATGGCAAAAGACCTGGCGCAACTGAGGACCGAGATCGACGCGGCGGACCGCGAGTTGCTCGCGCTCCTGAACCGGCGGGCGGCGCTGGCCAACGAGGTGGGCGAGCTCAAGCGCGCCGAAGGCTCGACGGTATTCCGCCCCGAGCGCGAAGCCGAGGTGATCCATAACCTGCAGGAAGCCAACCGGGGGCCCCTCAAGGCAGGCAACGTGGCCACGATCTGGCGCGAGATCATGTCCGCCTGCCGCGCGCTGGAGGCGCCGCAGCGCGTGGCTTATCTCGGCCCGGCGGGCACGTTCAGCGAGCAGGCGGCCGTGCAGTTCTTCGGCTCCAGCATCGAGCACATTCCCTGCGTGAGCTTCGACGAGGTCTTCCACTCGGCCAGCAGCGGCAACGCCGACTACGGCGTGGTGCCGGTGGAGAACAGCACCGAGGGCGTGGTCACCCGCTCCCTGGACCTGCTGCTGACGTCCCCCCTGCACATCGTGGGTGAGCTGAGCCTGCTGGTGCGCCACCACCTGCTGCGCCAGTCGCCCTCGCTGGACGGCATCGAGGCCGTGCTGGCGCACCCGCAGGCGCTGGCCCAGTGCCAGGGCTGGCTGGGCAAGCACCTGCCGAACGCGGAACGCCGCGCCGTCTCCAGCAATGCCGAAGGTGCGCGCCTGGCTGCCGGCAACCCGGCCTGGGCGGCCATCGCCAGCGAGCGCGCGGGCAGCGAGTTCGGCCTGCACCTGGCGGCGCAGGCGATCCAGGACGACGCCTTCAACCGCACGCGCTTCGCCGTGGTCTGCCTGCCGCAGACCCTGGAGGCGCCCCAGGCCTCCGGCAAGGACTGCGTGAGCCTGGTGATCTCGGTGCCGAACCGGCCCGGCGCGGTGCACGACCTCCTGGTTCCGCTCAAGCACCACGGCGTGTCCATGACCCGCTTCGAATCGCGCCCCGCCCGCTCCGGCCAGTGGGAGTACTACTTCTACATCGACATCGAGGGACATCCCTCGCAGCCGCACGTGGCCGCCGCGCTCGCCGACCTGCGCTCGCTTTGCGCCTTCTACAAGCTGCTGGGCACCTACCCGGTGGGCGAGTAGGCGCATGTTCGAGCAACTGGCGCTCATCGGCTGCGGCCTCATGGGCGGATCCTTCGCCCTGGCGCTGCGGCGCGCAGGGCTGGTCAAGCGCATCGTGGGCTACAGCAAGTCGCCTTCCACGACCGAGAGGGCCCGCCAGCTCGGTGTGATCGACGTCGAGGCGCCTTCCGCCCTGCTGGCCGTCTCCGGCGCCGACATCGTGCTGCTGGCGGTGCCGGTGGCGGCCACGGAAAGCACCCTCAAGGCCATCCGCCACCTGGTGCGCCGGGACATGCTGGTGATGGACGTGGGCTCGACCAAGCGCGACGTGGTCGAGGCGGCGCGCCGCGCGCTGCGCGAGCACGTCGGCACCTTCGTGCCCTGCCACCCGATCACCGGCAAGGAAAAGGCCGGCGTGGAGCACGCCGACCCTGACCTGTACCGTGACCGGCAGGTGATCATCACGCCCATCGAGCGCACGCTGGTGTCGCAGCTTCAGCGCGCCGAGCAGGTGTGGGCCGCCGTGGGCAGCCGCGTCCTCAAGATGTCGCCCGACGCGCACGACGCGGCCTACGCCACCGTGAGCCACCTGCCGCACGTGCTCGCCTTCGCCATGATGAACAGCGTGCTGGGGCAAGCGCAGGCGGACCAGTTCCTGTCCCTGGCCGGGCCCGGATTCCGGGACTTCACGCGCATCGCCGCGAGCGACCCGGCCGTGTGGCGCGACATCGTCGTGGCCAATCGCAGCGAGGTGCTGAACCAGTCCCGGCAGTTCCGGGAGGCGCTGGCCCGCTTCGAGGCGCTCATCGAAAGCGCCGACGCGCCGGCCGTGGAGGCGCTGATCCGCCAAGCCAGCGAGGCGCGGGCGCGCTGGCGCATGGGCAACGTGCAGGAGGACTGAACCGTGTTCACGAGCGAGTTCCTGGACCTTCCGCCGCTGCAGTCCGCCGGCGGCGAGGTGGTCTTGCCTGGGTCCAAGAGCATCTCCAACCGCGTGCTGCTCCTGGCAGCGCTGTGCGAGGGCACCACCGACATCCACGACCTGCTCGACTCCGACGATACGCGGGTGATGCTGGCCGCCCTGGAGCAGCTGGGCTGCGGCATCGAGCGCGACGGCGTCGTGCTGCGCCTCACGGGCCTGGGCGGCCGCCCTCCCCGCTCGCCGGCCCACCTGTTCCTCGGCAATGCCGGAACGGCCATGCGTCCGCTGACGGCCGCGCTGGCCGTTCTCGGCGGCGACTTCGAACTGCGCGGCGTGGCCCGCATGCACGAGCGCCCCATCGGCGACTTGGTGGAGGCGCTGCAGGCGCTCGGCTGCGACGTCGGCTATCTGGGCCAGCCGGGCTATCCGCCGCTTCGCATCGGCACGCCGCGGCTCGTGCTGGAGCGGCCCATCCAGGTCCGCGGCGACGTCTCCAGCCAGTTCCTCACGGCACTGCTGATGGCCTTGCCGCTGGTGGCCGCGCAGGACGTGGTGATCGAGGTCCAGGGCGAATTGATTTCCAAGCCCTACATCGAGATCACGCTCAATCTGCTGGCGCGTTTCGGCGTCGTGGTGCGGCGCGAGGCGTGGCGCCGCTTCATCATTCCGGCGGGCAGCCGCCTCAGTTCCCCCGGCGCGGTGCACGTGGAGGCCGACGCGTCCTCTGCCAGCTACTTCGTCGCCCTGGGGGCCATCGCGGCCCAGGACGGTGACTCCGTCCGCATCCGGGGGCTGGGGCGCGACTCGATCCAGGGCGACATCCGCTTCCTGGAAGCCGCCGAGCAGATGGGCGCCGAGATCCGCAGCGGCCCCAACTGGATCGAGGTGCGGCGCGGCGCGTGGCCGCTTCGGCCCATCGACCTCGACTGCAACCACATTCCCGACGCCGCCATGACACTGGCCGTGATGGCGCTCTTCGCCCAGGGGCCCAGCACCTTGCGCAACATCGCGAGCTGGCGAGTCAAGGAGACGGACCGGATCGCCGCCATGGCGGCCGAGCTACGCAAGCTGGGTGCCGATGTCGAGGAAGGCGGCGACTTCCTGCGGGTCGCGCCGCCGACGCATTGGCGGGCCGCGCGCATCCGCACCTATGACGATCACCGCGTGGCCATGTGTTTCTCGCTGGCGGCCTTCAACCCGGCCGCGCTGCCGGTGCGGATCGAGGATCCGCAGTGCGTCGCCAAGACCTTCCCCCACTATTTCGAAGCCTTCTTCAGCGTGGCGCGCACCGCGCCGGCGCACGTTCCGGTGATCTGCGTCGATGGGCCCACCGCCTCCGGCAAGGGCACCCTCGCCTCACGCATCGCCCAGCGCCTCGGCTGGCACTACCTCGATTCCGGCGCCCTCTACCGCCTCACCGCACTGGCCGCCGTGCAGTCCGGCCTGAGCCTGGATGCCGGCCACGAAGCGGCCATCGCCCGGATGGCCGAGCGGCTGCCGGTGCGCTTCGACAGCGAGCGCGTGTGGCTGGACGGCGTGGACGTGAGCGACGCGATCCGCACCGAAGCGGCCGGGATGAACGCGTCGCGCGTGTCGGCGCTGCCCGCGGTACGTGCGGCCCTGGTGTCGCTGCAGCATTCGTTCAGGGCGCTACCCGGCCTGGTGGCCGACGGCCGGGACATGGGCACGGTGATCTTCCCGGACGCGCCGCTGAAGGTGTATCTGACCGCCAGCGCCGCGCAGCGGGCCGAGCGCCGGCACCGCCAATTGAGTGCCAAGGGCATCGCGACTACAATCGACGGTCTTCGCGCCGACCTGGAGGCGCGCGACGCGCGGGATTCGCAGCGGGCCGTGGCCCCCTTGGTCCCGGCGCCTGACGCGCTCTTGCTGGACAACTCCGAACAGTCGATCGACCAATCGGTCCAGCTCGTGCTCCAGTGGTGGGAAGACCGGCAGCCCTTCGGGTCCTCCTGAAGGCTGCTTTTCAGCTGGCCCCACGACGCTCCTATCCGCGCGGCAGCGCACCGGTGTCGTGGGTTTTTCAACCGTAACCGCGGCCATTGCCGCAACGACCGCCGTCCCAGTCCTAGAAACGCCGGCAATGGTGCTGGTGGAAACCTGCGCGACGTGCAAGGAACCTTATGTCCGAATCTTTTGCCGCCCTGTTCGAAGAATCGCTGCAACGCGCCGAGATGCGCGCTGGTGAAGTCATCACCGCCGAGGTGGTGCGCATCGAGCACAACTTCGTCGTCGTCAACGCTGGCCTCAAATCCGAGGCGTACGTGCCGATCGACGAGTTCAAGAACGACCAGGGCGAAACCGAAGTCCAGGTGGGTGACTTCGTGTCGGTGGCCATCGATGCCATCGAGAACGGCTACGGCGACACCATCCTGTCGCGCGACAAGGCCAAGCGCCTGGCCTCCTGGATGGCCCTGGAAAAGGCCCTGGAGTCCGGCGAATTCGTGACCGGCACCACCACCGGCAAGGTCAAGGGCGGCCTCACCGTCCTGGTCAACGGCATCCGCGCCTTCCTGCCGGGTTCGCTGATCGACACGCGTCCCATCAAGGACCTGACTCCGTTCGAGAACAAGACGATGGAGTTCAAGGTCATCAAGCTGGACCGCAAGCGCAACAACGTGGTGCTGAGCCGCCGCGCCGTGGTGGAAGCCTCCATGGGCGAAGAGCGCGCCAAGCTGATGGAAACCCTCAAGGAAGGCTCCATCGTCCGCGGCGTGGTCAAGAACATCACCGAGTACGGCGCCTTCGTGGACCTCGGCGGCATCGACGGCCTGCTGCACATCACCGACATGGCCTGGCGCCGCGTGCGCCACCCCAGCGAGGTGGTGCAGGCCGGCCAGGAACTCACCGCGAAGATCCTCAAGTTCGACACGGAAAAGAACCGCGTCTCGCTGGGCCTCAAGCAGATGGGCGACGACCCCTGGATGGGCGTGTCGCGCCGCTATCCGCAGGGCACCCGCATGTTCGGCAAGGTCACCAACATCGCCGACTACGGCGCCTTCGTCGAGCTGGAGCCCGGCATCGAAGGCCTGGTGCACGTGTCCGAGATGGACTGGACGAACAAGAACGTCGCACCGGCCAAGATCGTGTCGCTGGGCGACGAGGTCGAGGTCATGGTCCTGGAGATCGACGAAGACAAGCGTCGCATCTCGCTGGGCATGAAGCAGTGCAAGGCCAACCCGTGGCAGGAGTTCGCGCAGAACACCAAGCGCGGCGACCGCGTCAAGGGCCCGATCAAGTCGATCACCGACTTCGGCGTCTTCGTCGGCCTGGCCGCGGGCATCGACGGCCTGGTGCACCTGTCGGACCTGTCCTGGAACGAGCCGGGCGAGGCAGCGGTGCGCAACTACAAGAAGGGCCAGGAAGTCGAAGCCATCGTGCTGGCCGTGGACGTGGACCGCGAGCGCATCTCCCTGGGCATCAAGCAGCTCGACCAGGACCCGTTCACCACCTTCGTGACGGTGAACGACAAGGGCTCCATCGTCTCCGGCACGGTCAAGACCGTCGACCCGAAGGGCGCCGAGATCGACCTGGGCAATGACATCCTGGGCTACCTGCGTGCCAGCGAGATCTCGCGCGATCGCGTGGAAGACGCCCGCAATGTGCTCAAGGAAGGCGACGAGGTGTCTGCCGTGGTCGTCAACATCGACCGCAAGACCCGCAACATCCAGCTGTCCATCAAGGCCAAGGACATGGCCGACCAGCAGGAAGCCATGACCAGCCTGAGCCAGCAGTCCGCGCGCGAGAACGCCGGCACGACCAGCCTGGGCGCCCTGCTGCGCGCCAAGCTGGAGAAGTGATGGTGTCGGCCCTTCGGGGCCGACTTCAGGACCGCCCATGACCCGCAGCGATCTCGTCGAAGAACTCGCTGGCCGCTTCGGCCAGCTCAATCATCGGGACGCCGAGTACGCCGTCAAGACCATTCTGGACGCGCTCTCGGAAGCCCTGGTGCGCGGCCACCGGATCGAGATCCGGGGCTTCGGAAGTTTTTCGGTGCGGCACCGGGCGCCCCGGCCGGGACGCAACCCGCGCAGTGGCGAGGGCGTCCTGATTCCCGAAAAGCGCGTGCCGCACTTCAAGCCGGGCAAGGCACTTCGCGAAGCCGTCGACATGCGCACCCGCGAACTGGAAGGCCAGGGCGGCGCCAGCGCCTAGAATCCGGCCACCCGAGGAGCCGGATGAAATACCTTGCATGGCTGCTGAAGGCAGCCATTTTTTTTACTCTGTTCGCCTTTGCGCTGAACAACCAGCACGTGGTGACGGTGCACTTCTTCTTCGGAGCGCACTGGAGCGCCCCGCTGGTGCTGATCGTCCTGGCCGCATTCGCGCTGGGCCTGGCCGTCGGTGCGCTGGGCATGGTCCCGCGCTGGTGGAAGCACCGTGCGCAAGCCCGGCGCGCCGCTCGGGAACCCGCCAGCACGCCCGTCGCGGCGCCCGCCACCGAACCGAATGGACTTTGATTTCAGCTGGTTGCTCTGGGGACTGCCGATCGCTTTCGTCCTCGGCTGGGTTGCATCGCGCCTGGACCTGCGGCAGCTGCGCATCGAGAACCGCCAGGCGCCCAAGGCCTATTTCCGGGGCCTGAATTTCCTGCTCAACGAGCAGCAGGACCAAGCCATCGACGCCTTCATCGAAGCCGTTCGCAACGACCCGGACACCTCCGAACTGCACTTTGCCCTGGGCAACCTGTTTCGCAGGCGCGGCGAGTACGACCGCGCGGTGCGGGTTCACGAACACCTGCTGTCGCGTGGGGACCTGGACCGCAATGATCGCCACCGCGCCCAGCATGCGCTGGCACTGGACTTCCTGAAGGCCGGGCTGCTGGACCGCGCCGAGGACGCCCTGCTCAAGCTCGAAGGCACGCCCCATGAACCGCAGGCCCTGCTTGCGCTGCTGGCCATCTATGAACGCACCCGCGATTGGGCCCGCGCCGGCGACATCGCCCGCAAGCTCGATGCCCGCGGCGAAGCGGCCTACGGCCCCCGGCTGGCCCACTACCTCTGCGAGCAGGCCCTGCAGGCGCCGCGCGACGAGGCCGAACGCCTGGTCCGGCAGGCCCAGCAGGTCGCCCCCACAGCACCACGACCCGGGCTGGAGCTGGCGGCCCTGCAGCGCCGCGCAGGTGACGAGCGCGCCGCATTCGAGACCTTGGCCCAGTTGGCTCACACCGCGCCGCAGGCCATGGGCCTCATCGCCCGCCCTTTGGCCGAATCGGCACGGGCATGTGGCCAGGCCCAACGCGCACGCGAACTGCTGCTGGCATGCGAGCAGGCCTCCCCCGCCCTCGACGTCCTGGATGCACTGGTCATGCTGGAGCCGGATCTGGAACAAGCGCGCACCCTGTACGTCCAGCACCTGGAACGCGAGCCGTCGCTGGTCGTCGCCAGCCGCTGGATGTCCGGGGAGCGCCTGGAGCACGAGGAACTCCACCCCTTGCTCCAGAAGGCCTTGGACCAGGCCGTCAAGCCGCTGTCGCGCTATCGGTGTGCAGCCTGCGGGTTTGAGGCCAACAAGCACTTCTGGCAATGTCCAGGCTGCCAGGCATGGGACAGCTACCCGGCCCGGCGCGTCGAAGAGTTATGAGCTGCGCTGCGCGGCGCCCTTGTCATGAACCACCCTTCCCAAGAACAACTTGCCCAGGCGCGCGTCCTCGTCGTCGGTGACGCCATGCTGGACCGCTACTGGCACGGCGCGGTCGAGCGAATCTCGCCGGAAGCCCCCGTGCCGGTCGTCAAGGTCACGCGCGAGGAAGTACGCATCGGTGCGGCCGCCAACGTCGCTTTCAACGTGGTCACCCTGGGCGCCCAGGCCAGTTTCCTGGGCGTCATCGGCGACGACGAGCCCGGCCGGCAGCTCGAGACGCTGCTGCGCGAGACCGGCATCCAGAGCCACCTGAAGCGCGATCCCGGCCTGCTCACCACCGTCAAGCTGCGCGTCATCGGGCGGCAGCAGCAGCTGCTTCGCCTGGACTTCGAGAACGAACCCGACCACGAAGCGCTTGCCTTGCAGAACGAAGCCTTCGGCACCCTGGCGCCCGAGCATGGCGCCGTGCTGTTCTCCGATTACGGCAAAGGCGGACTTGCCCACATCCCCGCCATGATCGACCAGGCGCGGTCCCACGCACTGCCGGTGCTCATCGATCCCAAGGGCTCGGACTATTCCCGCTATGCCGGCGCGAGCGTGATCACACCCAACCGCAACGAGATGCAGCAGGTGGTCGGCAGCTGGCGTGACGGCGAGGAGCTCGCACGCAAGGCGCAGTCGCTGCGCCAGCAACTGCACCTGGGTGCCGTGCTCGTCACGCAAGGGGAGGCCGGCATGACGCTCTTCGACGAAGGGGGATCGGTCCATGTGGACGCGCGCGCGCTCGAAGTGTTCGACGTCACGGGTGCAGGCGACACCGTGATTGCCACACTGGCCGCGCTGGTCGCGGCCGGGATGCCGCTGCGCGACGCCATGCCACTGGCCAACCGTGCCGGAGGCATCGTGGTGGGCAAGTTCGGAACCGCCACGGTGTCGTACAGGGAGCTGTTCGCGCCGGACTAAGTCCCGCGCCAGCTTCGCATTCGCTTCTGAGCAGGAGGAAACGCATGAGAGTCGTCGTCACCGGCGCCGCCGGGTTCATCGGCAGCAACATCATCAAAGGTCTGAACGACCGCGGCATCGATGACATCATCGCCGTGGACGATCTGACCCAGGGGGACAAGTTCCGCAACCTGGCCGACCTGCGCATTGCCGACTACGTCGATGCGGATCTCTTCTACGAGGCCTTCGCCGACGGCTTCTTCGGCCATGTCGAAGCGGTGTTCCACGAAGGCGCCTGCAGCGACACGATGGAGACCGATGGCAAGTACATGATGGACAACAACTACACGACCTCGTGTGGCTTGTTCCGTGCCTGCCAGGAGCGCGGCGCACGCCTGTTGTACGCCTCGTCGGCCGCCACGTACGGCGGCTCCAGCGAGTTCCGCGAGTCGCCCGAATGCGAGCGGCCCCTGAACGTCTACGGCTGGAGCAAGCTCTTGTTCGACCAGCGGCTTCGGCGTGAGCTCGGCCCGACGTTCGAACGCACGCAGCACCAGGTGGTCGGCTTTCGCTATTTCAACGTCTACGGCCCGCGGGAACAGCACAAGGGGCGGATGGCCAGTGTTGCCTTTCACCAGTTCAACCAGTTCCAGCAGGAGGGCAAGGTCCGCCTGTTCGGTGAATACGGTGGCTATGGACCCGGAGAGCAAGTCCGCGATTTCATTCATGTAGACGATGTCGTCGCGGTCAACCTCTGGTTCTTCGATCACCCGAACCGTTCCGGACTTTTCAATCTCGGAACCGGACGAGCGCAGCCTTTCAAAGACGTCGCCCACAGCGTGATCGCCGCACTTGAAGGCCGATCCGATCAAGCTGGCGAGACGCCCGCGCAAGCGGGTGGTGTGCGCCTCGAGTACATCCCGTTTCCAGACGCGCTGCGCGGCAAATATCAGTGCCGCACCGAGGCCGACTTGTCACGCCTGCGTGCAGCGGGCTGTGATCACGAGTTCATGGACGTCCAAGCCGGAGTGTCGCGTTACATGAAGTGGTTACAGAACCACGCATGAGCTGAAACACTACCTTCGTACTCACATCCTCGGATAGAGTTCGAGCCGGCCTTTGTAGGCCGAATCTCTAACTCACAAGGAGGATGTGAATGTTGAAGAATGCAATTGCGCTTGCGACCCTGCTTTGCGCAGCCACCGTGGCGTCCGCACTCGAAGTCAACAAAGCGACGCCCGCGGAGCTGGATGGCCTGAACGGCGTCGGTCCGGCGACATCGAAGCGGATCCTGGACGAGCGAAACGCGGGACCGTATAAGAACTGGGGCGATCTGATCGACCGCGTGCGCGGCATCGGACCACACCTGGCTGAGAAGCTGTCTGGCCAGGGCGTCACGGTCAACGGCGAGCTGTACAAATCGACGGCGATGACGAAGGCAAAGGCTACCGAGCCCGCGTCCAAGGAAGCCAAGAAATAAGAACCTGTCGAGCGCAAGGGAGTGCGTCGTAATTTGCTGCGGCCACTCCCCTATGTTTGAGAAGTCTCAATCGCCGCAAAGCAAAAAGCCCAGCACTTTCGTGCTGGGCTTTTTGGGCTGGATTAATAGCCTGACGATGACCTACTTTCACACGGGAATCCGCACTATCATCGGCGCAGAGGCGTTTCA
>NZ_SMLL01000009.1 GCF_004681965.1 Ramlibacter rhizophilus
CACCTCCACCAGCTGCCCAGGTACCCCCAGCAGCCTGCGATCAGCGAAGCCTTGCATTCTATACCGGAAATCTCGCTATCCACAAGAACCCGCTGAGATTGCCGTCTTCAACCGGCGATTGCCTGGAAGGCAGTGCCCTGATGAAGGGCGCGATTATGGCAGCCATCTACCCTGGACCAGTTCAGGTACGGACTGTTACTCCCCCGCCGCTGGATCCTGATCGCCAGCTTCGCCCCTTGAGTGGCGACGCCGAACGCCACGCAGATTCGCGCCGTTGTCGAGTTCCAGCGCAGTGCTACCCGCTCGCCTGGGGCAAGCACCCGCTCATCGCCTTCCCGCGGTGTCCTGAACATGGCCCGATTGAGCGTGGACCACCTCCTGGCCGAACTGGTCCAGCTTCGGCTTGAGTTCCTGCACGCCGGTGAGCTGGCATCGACCTGCGCCCAGCTTCAAACCGCGAACTCCTCCAGATTTCGCCCTTCCTTGAGTGCACGGACCACCCAGCCCGGCTTGCGGCCACGGCCGCCCGACCAGGTTTCGCCCGAGGGGCTGCGGTACTTCACGACCTTGGCCGCACGCGCGCTGCGCCGGCCAGGACCAGGCCCAGGCCCACCTGAGCCGCCCTGCAGGCCGAGGTCACGCGCAGTGATCCCGTAGGCCTTCATCTTCGACTTGATGTCTGCGATCGCGTCTTCGATTTCCTTCAGGCGCATGGCCTCGGCTTCAGCCATCAGTTGTTCGGCCTGCGCTTTGAGTTCGAGGTAAGTTGCCATCGTATTCCGGTGAATTACTGGAAGGGTCAAATTTATCGTCATTCCTATTGCACCGCAGGATTGTTTTTCCAGCCGCATTGAATTCACTTGCTGGAGGAAACGGGTGCGCGGCTGATCGCACTGCGTGACCTCGGCCCGCCAGCCTGCTCCGACAACCGTCGTCGGAGCCGACTCCGCAATGAGGGCGGGGCACTCCCGCCGGCTCACGAACGCGGCCGCGCGAGGACCTGTGTCCAGTAGATGCCGGCCTGGCTTTGCCGGTCAGTCGCCCAGGCCACGCCCATCTCGGTGAAGGCCGGCTGCATGATGTTGGCGCAGTGGTCCGGGCTCTGGAGCCAGCCCTGCACCACCTGCTCGGCGGTCTCCGGGCCGGCGGCCACGTTCTCGCCGACGGTGCGCCAGTCGTAGCCTGCCCGGTCCACCCGGTCGCTCACGGTGCTGCCGTCGCTGCCTTGGTGGGCCATGAAGGAGTTGCGCGCCATGTCACGCGAGTGCAGTTCGGCAGCCCGGTGCAATGCCGGGGCGAGCGTGAGGGCCGGCGCTGCGCCGAACGGCTTGTCGCCGCACTGCCTCGGCTGGCCCCGCGCGCGGTTCACCAGTTCCAGCACCTGCCGCGCCACCTCCTCGGCCTTCCCCGGCTCGGGCGGGCTGAACGGGTCGGCCAGCACGATCCAGGTCGCATCACCGCGCCGGTACACACCCACGTCGCTCAGCTCGGGATTGGTCAGGGCCTCGCACCATCGGCTGCGCACCGCCTGCACGGCCGCCGCGGCGCTGCCGTAACCGCGCAGGCTGATCTGGAAGGAGCGCGTGGCCCGGTACTTGGCCTGGCTGAGCGCCGATTCAAGCGACGCACCCTGCGCGATTCGCCGGGCCGCATCCGCCAGCGCAGGCACCTGCCGAAACGGCTGCTCCACGCCCTGCCGGCCGGAACAGCCCTGCGCCCGCGCGTTCGACAGCGCATCCGGCAGCGACGGCGCGGGCGACTGGGCCAGCACGGACGAAAAAGCGCTGCCCGTCAGGAGCAGCGCCGGCAGCAGGCGGCGTGGGGATGACATGCCTTTCGGAGTCCGCCGGGCCAGGAAAGTGCCTCTGGCTGGGCAGGCACTGCTACCCGCCCACCTCGGTCCAGCCGCCGCCGAGTGCACGGTACAGCGCCACCTGGTTCAGGAGCGCCTGCAGGCGGGTCTGGATCAGCGCCTGTCGGGCCGCGAAGGCCGAGCGTTGCGCGTCGAGCAGTTCCAGGTTGCTGGCGACACCCGCGTCATAGCGCAGTTGGGACAGCTGCAGCCGCGCGGCTTCCGCCTCGGCGAGCCGGCGCTGGGCCTGCAACTGCTCGGCCAGAAGGGAACGACTGGCCAGTCCGTCGGCAACCTCGCGGAAGGCCGACTGCACGGCACGCTCGTACTGGGCCACGGCGATCTCGCGCGAGGCTTGCGCGACCCGCAGACCGGCCTCGTTGCGCCCGGCATCGAAGACCGTCTGCAGCAATTGCGGCGCCGCGGTGAAGGCCCAGGTGCCGCCCTGGAACAGGCTGCCCAGCTCGCTGCTCGCCGATCCCAGGCCCGCGGTGAGCGAGATGCGCGGGAAAAATGCCGCCCGCGCCGCGCCGATGCTGGCGTTGGCGGCCACCAGTTGCAGTTCGGCCTGGCGCACGTCGGGCCGCTTGACCAGCACGCGCGAGGGCAGGTCGGCAGGCAGCTCGGGCAGAGCCACCGCGTCCAGCGTTGCGGCGGCGCGGAAGTCCGCCGGAAGCGCCTGACCCAGGAGAAGGTCCAGGGTGTGCTGGTCCAGCAGCCGCTGGCGCTGCGCCTGGGCCAGCACCACGCGCGCGCCCTCGGCGAGCGACTGCGCCTGCCGCAGCTCCAGCCCGGAGGACGCTCCGTTGTCGAAGCGAAGCTGCACCAGCCGCAGCGACTCCTCGCGCGTCGCCAACGTCTGGCGGGCGAGTGCCAGCAACTCCTCATCTCCGATCAGATTCAGCCAAGCCGTGGCCACCGATCCGACCAGCGCCACCTGGGTCGCGTTGCGCGCCTCGCGCGTGGCCAGGAACTGCGCGCGGGCCGCCTCGGAGAGGCTGGCCAGGCGGCCGAAGAAGTCGATCTCCCAGGACGAGACGAGCAGGCCCGAGGAATAGGTCGTCGTTGGGTCGCCCGCGGCGTTGCGCGCCCGGCTCGCGTTCGCACCGAGGCCGACCGCGGGCAGGCGCTCGGCCTCGCGGATGCGGAACTGCGCCCGCGCCTGCTCGATCGCCAGCGCTGCGGCCCGCAGATCGCGGTTGTTGCCCAAGGCCGTGGCAATCAGGCCGCGAAGCTGCGGGTCGGCGAAGTACGCGGACCAGTCCAGGTTCGGCGCCGCCTCGGTCACGGCCACCGCCCGTGCATGAGGGAAGCGGTCGGGCACCGGCAGCGCCGGCCGCTCGTAGGCCGGCATCATCGAACACGCCGAGATCGCTGCCGCCATCGGCAGCCAGACGGCGAGAAGTCTCCTGCTCATACCGAATCCCCCGCCGTCGCGCCGCGCGGCACCTCATGCTCCAGCTCGTGGGCATGCAGGCGGCGCTGCCGCTCGCTGCCCTTGAAGATGCTGCGCACCACCACGAAGAACACCGGCACGAAGAAAACCGCCAGTGCGGTCCCGGTCAGCATGCCGCCCACCACCGCCGTGCCGATCGCACGCTGGCTGGCCGAACCCGCGCCGGTGGCGATGGCCAGCGGCACCACGCCCAGGCCGAAGGCCATGGAGGTCATGACGATCGGCCGAAAGCGCAGGTGCGCTGCAGCCAGCGCCGACTCGACCAGGCTCCTGCCCTGGGCCTGCAGGTCCTTGGCGAACTCGATGATCAGGATGGCGTTCTTGGCCGATAGCCCGATGATGGTCACCAGGCCCACCTGGAAGTACACGTCGTTGGCATAGCCGCGCAGCCAGGTCGCGACCAGAACACCCAGCACACCCAGCGGAACCACCAGGATCACCGCCAAGGGAATGGACCAGCTCTCGTACAGCGCCGCCAGGCACAGGAACACGGCCAGGATGGCAAAACCGTAGAGGATCAGCGCCTGCGCGCCGGCGAGTTTTTCTTCCCGCGACTGCCCCGTCCACTCGAACGCGAAGCCGGGCGGCAGCTGTCCTGCCAGGCGCTCCATCTCCGCCATCGCCGCGCCCGTGCTGTAGCCCGGGGCCGGAGCGCCGGAGATGCGCATCGCCGGATAGCCGTTGTAGCGCACCGTCTGCATGGCCCCCGTCACCCAGCGCGTGCTGGCAAAGGCCGACAGCGGCACCGGCCGGCCCTGGCGGTTGACGGCATTGAGCTGCAGCAGGTCTTCCGGCTGCATGCGGGCGGGTGCGTCGGCCTGCACGATCACGCGTTGCAGCCGGCCCCGGTTCGGGAAGTCGTTGACGTAGCTGGAGCCCAGCGCGGTGGACAGCACGGCGTTGATCGCATCGAAGGACACGCCCAGCGCCTGGGCCTTGTCGCGGTCGATGTCCACCTGCAGCTGCGGCGCGTCTTCCAGGCCGTCGGGCCGGACCTGGGCCAGCACGGGGCTCTTGGCCGCCAGGCCCAACAGCTGGTCGCGCGCGCCGACCAGCGCCTCACGACCCGCGCCGCCCCGGTCCTGTAGCCGGAAGCTGAAGCCCGAGGCCGTGCCCAGCTCCGGAATGGGCGGCGGGCTCAGGGGAAAGATGATCGCGTCGCGCACACCCGAGAGCGCGCCGAAGGCACGGCCGGCCAGTGCCTGCGCCGACTGGCCTTCGCCTTCGCGCTCGTCCCAGGGCTTGAGCGTCACGAAGGCCAGTGCCGCGTTCTGCCCCTGGCCCGAGAAGGAGAAGCCAAGCACGCCCACCATGCTCTGCACCTCGGGCTGCTTGAGGATGAACGCCTCCACCTGCTCCATGACGCGGCGCGTGCGCTCCACCGTCGCGCCCGGGGGCAGCTGCACGTTCACCAGCATGTTGCCCTGGTCCTCGGCGGGCAGGAAGGAGGTGGGAAGGCGCGTGTAGATGAAGGCCGCGACGCCGGCGATCACCGCATACAGCAGCAGCCAGCGCGGCGCGCGCCGCAGCATGCGTGCGACCAGCCCTTCATAACCCTTGGCCGTGCGCGCGAACAGGCGGTTGAAGGCGCCGAAGAAGCCACGCTTTTCGTGGTGGTGGCCCGCCGCCACCGGCTTGAGCAGCGTGGCGCACAGCGCCGGCGTGAGCGACAGCGCCATGAAGGCCGAGAAGGCGATGGACGACACCATGACCGTGGCGAACTGCCGGTAGATGTTGCCGGTCGATCCGGCGAAGAAAGCCAGCGGCACGAACACGGAGATCAGCACGACCGTCACGCCGACGATCGCGCCCTGGATCTGCCCCATGGCCTTGCGCGTCGCCTCGCGCGGCGGCAGGCCCTCCTCGCTCATGATGCGTTCGACGTTCTCCACCACCACGATCGCGTCGTCCACCACGATGCCGATCACCAGCACCATGCCGAACATGGTGAGCACGTTGATGGAAAAGCCCAGCGCCAGCAGCGTGGCGAAGGTGCCCAGCAGGGCCACCGGAACCACCAGCGTCGGAATGATCGTGTAGCGCCAGTTCTGCAGGAACAGGAACATCACCAGGAACACCAGCGCCACTGCCTCCAGCAGCGTCACCACCACCTGCTGGATCGAGATCTTCACGAAGCGCGAGCTGTCGTAGGGAATATTCCATTTGACGCCCTGCGGGAAGTACGGCGCCAGTTCGGCCATGCGCTGGCGCACCGCGTCGGCCGTGGCCAGCGCATTGCCGGTGGGCGCGAGCTGCACGCCGATGCCGGTGGAGGGATTGCCGTTCAGCCGCGCCGAAGTCGCGAAGTTCTGCGCGTTGAGTTCCACGCGGGCCACATCCCCCAGCCGCACGGCCGAGCCGTCCGGGTTTGCGCGCAGCACGATGTCGCGGAACTGCTCGGCCGAGCGGAGCTGGCCTTCCACCACCACGGTCGCCGCGATGCTCTGGCCGGCCACATTGGGCAGATCGCCGATGGCGCCGGAGGACACCTGCGCGTTCTGCGCGCGGATGGCGGCCGTCACGTCCGCTGAGGAGAGGCCGTAGGCCGCGAGCTTTTGCGGCTCGATCCAGACGCGCATGGCCTGCTCGGTGCCGAACAGCTGCGCCTGGCCCACGCCGGGCAGGCGCTGGATTTCCGGCAGCACCGCGCGCGAGGCGTAGTCGCCCAGTTCCACGGGCGTGATCGCCGGGTTGTCCGAGGACAGGATGATGAACAGCAGGAAGTTCGAGCGCGCCTTGTCCACGCGCACCCCCTGCTGCGTCACCGCCTGCGGCAGGCGCGGACTGGCGCGCGACAGCCGGTTCTGCACGTCCACCTGGGCCAGGTCCGGGTTGGTGCCCGGCTCGAAGCTCAGGGTGATCTGGCCGCTGCCGTTGGCCTGCGCCACCGACTCCATGTAGATCAGCCCCGGCGAGCCGTTCATCTCCTGCTCGATCACGCTGATCACGCTCTGCTCCAGCGTCTGCGCGGAGGCGCCCGGGTAGCTGGCGGAAATCACGATGGAGGGCGGCGCCACCGGCGGGTACTGCGCGATCGGCAGCTGCGTGATCGCCACGCTGCCCACCACGATGAGAAACAGCGCGATGACCCAGGCGAAGACGGGCCGGTCGATGAAGAAGCGAGCCATGCTGGCGTCCTCAGGAGCGCGGGGCCGCGGGTGCGGAGGCCGGCGCCACCGGAGGGGCGCCGGCGCCGTTCACCGGCACCGGCTTGACCGGCGCACCCGGACGCATCTTCTGGAAGCCCTCGACGATCACCTGCTCGCCGGCCTTGAGCCCCTCCAGGACCACCCACTGGCCGCCCTGCGATCCGCCGATCTTCACCGGCCGCTGCGCCACCTGGCCGTCCGAGCCGACCACCATCACGGTGTCGCCCTGGCTGCCGCGCGTGACCGCCTGCTGCGGCAGCAGGACGGCGTTCTGCGCCTGCGCCTGGACCAGCCGCCCGCGCACGTAGAGCCCTGGCAGCAGGCTACCGTTCGGATTGGGCACCTCCGCGCGCAGCGTCACCTGCCCCGTCGCGGGATCGACCGTCAGGTCCGAGAACAGCAGGCGGCCCGGCTGCGGATGCTCGGTGCCGTCTTCCAGCAGCACGCGCACGACGGCGCCGCCCTGCTCCGCCCGCTTCAGTCGCCCCTGCTCCAGCGCCCGCCGCAAGGCCAGCGCCTCGGTGGCCGACTGGGTGAAGTTGGCATACAGCGGCTGCACCTGCTGGATCAGCGCCAGCGGCGTCGGCTCGCCCTGCCCCACCAGCGCGCCTTCTGTCACCAGCGCCCGGCCGATGCGGCCTGAGATGGGCGCCGTCACCAGGGCATAGCCCACGTTGATGCGTGCGGTCTCCACCGCGGCGCGACCCACCGCCACTTCGGCCTGCGCCTGCTTCTGCGCAGCCACCGCATTGGCGTATTCCTGTTTGCTGATCGCGTTGGCTTCGACCAGCGGCTTGTAGCGATCGGCCAGGCTGCTGGCATTGGCCAGGTTGGCCTCGGCCCGTGCGAGCGAGGCCTCGGCGCTGGCAAGCGCCGCGCGGTACGGCGCCGGGTCGATCCGGAACAAGGGCTGGCCGGCCCTCACATCCGAGCCTTCGCGGAAGAGGCGCTCCTGCACGATGCCGGCCGCCCGGGCCCGCACCTGCGCGACGCGGGAGGCCTCGAGGCGCCCGGGCAGTTCCGTCTCCAATCCGACGGCACCGAGCGCGACGGTCACCACCCCCACCTCGGGCGGCGGCGGCGCGGCCGCGGCGGCCGGCGGCGGCGCCTCCTGACGGCCGCAGCCGGCGATCAGCGCCGCGGCCCAGACAAGCAGGAGGAATCGGAGGTTCGGCATCGACGCGGCCATGGAGTCGCCCTGGAGAGAAAGTCCAAAGCGGCGCAGTATACCTACACGGGTGAATGTATATTCGGGCCATGCCCCGCCGCACCAAGGAGGAAGCCCTCGAAACCCGCAACGCCCTGCTGGACGCGGCCGAGTGCGTGTTCCAGCGCAAGGGCGTGTCGGCCAGTTCGCTGGCCGACATCGCGGCCGAGGCCGGGGCCAGCCGCGGGGCCATCTACTGGCACTTCAAGGACAAGGCCGACCTCTTCAACGCCATGATGGAACGCGTGAGCCTGCCGCTGGAGCATGCGCTGCACGATTCGGCGGACGAACCGGCGCCGGACCCGCTCGCGGCCATGCGCGGCGCATTGCTCCAGGTCCTGCACAGCGCTGCCCACGACCCGCGCACGCGCCGTGTTTTCGAGGTCGCCACCCATAAGGTCGAGTACGTGGAGGCGCTCGGCTCGGTGCGGGCGCGGCACCTGGCGGTCCGCAACGGTTGCCTCGGCGACCTGGAGCAGGTGCTGCGCCGCGCCGCCGCCGCGCGCGGCCGTGCCCTGCCCGACCCCGTCGAGGCGGCGCGCGGACTGCACGCGCTGGTGGACGGACTGATCCAGAACTGGATGCTCGACCCCGGCGCCTTCGACCTGGAGCGCGCCGGCGGGGCCGCGATCGACACCTACCTGGCCGGGCTCGGCCTGGACAAGGTCGCCACGCCGGCGCCAGCAATCCCCCGCCGGACGGCGCGGACACGCGCCTGATCCACGGAAAAGCGGCGGGGCCGGCCGTGTTTCGGCCCATTGCGGAGCAGGCTGGGCAGCGCATACTTCGCGGGCTGGCCATGTCCCATACCCCTCGAGTCCCCTTGCTGGTCGTCGACGACGACGCCCTTGCCCGCCTGGCGCTCGGCGGCCTGCTCGCGAACATCCCCGGCGTGGAGATCGTGGAAGCCGAAGACGGCCAGGCCGCCTGGGAGATGCTGCAGGCGGGCCTGCGCCCCGCCCTGTGCTGCACGGACCTGGTCATGCCCCGGCTCGACGGCCTGGGCCTCATGGAAAAGGTGCGGGCCGAGCCCTTCGGCGCCGACCTTCCCTTCGTCCTGATCACCGGCGCGGCCGACCGCAGCAGCCTGCAGGGTGCGCTGCGCCAGCGCGCCGACGGCTTCATCGTCAAGCCTTTCTCCGCGCCCCAGACCCGGGCCACCGTGGAGCGCATCCTGCGGGCCTCCCGGCCCCGGCGGCCCTCGCCGCCCCAGCGCTGAAGCCGCGGCCTGCGGGCCGCTCGCGGCATACTCGCCCGATGCGCCGCCGCCTTGCCTTCCTCGCCTTCGCGTGGGTCCTGCTGGGCACCGGCGCGGCCCGAGGCGCCGAAGTGTCCGTGGCCGTGGCCGCCAACTTCGCCGGCACCATGCAGAAGATCGCCCCTGCGTTCGAGCAGGCCACCGGCCACAGGGCCGTGGTGGCGATCGGCTCCACCGGCCGCTTCTACGCCCAGATCCGCAACGGGGCTCCCTTCCACGTGCTGCTGTCGGCCGACGACGAAACGCCGGCGCGCCTCGAACGCGAGGGCCGCGCCGTGCCGGGAACCCGCTTCACCTATGCCCTCGGCCGGCTGGTGCTCTGGAGCCGGCAGGCGGGCCTCGTGGACGGGCAGGGCGAGGTCCTTCGCAGCGGCCGGATCGAGCGCCTGGCACTCGCGGACCCGCGGCTGGCCCCGTACGGCGCCGCATCCGTGCAGGTCATGGAGCGCCTGGGGGTGCTGGAGCGCCTCAGGCCCCGGCTGGTGCAGGGCGAGAGCATCGGGCAGGCCTTTCAGTTCGTGGCCAGCGGCAATGTGCCGGTCGGCTTCGTGGCGCTGTCCCAGTTGCGGGCCGGCGCCGCGCCCGCAGGCGGCTCGCACTGGGTGGTCCCCGAGGCGCTGCACGAACCCTTGCGCCAGGATGCGGTCGTCCTCGAAGCCGGGCGCGACAACCCCGCCGCGCAGGCGCTCATGCGCTTCCTGCGCAGCGACGAGGCCCGCGCCATCATCGGCGCGCAGGGCTACGCCTTCTGACCCGACGCCGCGCATGTTCCTTTCCACCAGCGACCTGCAGGCCATCTGGCTGACCTTCCAGCTCGCCAGCGTCAGCACCGCGCTGCTGCTGGTTCTGGCCACGCCCCTGGCGTGGTGGCTCGCGCATGCGAAGGGGCGCTGGGCGGCGCTGGTCGGTGCCGTGGTCGCCTTGCCGCTGGTCCTGCCACCCACCGTGCTGGGCTTCTACCTGCTGCTGGTGCTGGGCCCCCAGGGCTGGGGCGGCCAGCTCACGCAGGCCCTGGGACTGGGGCTGCTGCCCTTCACCTTCGGCGGCCTCGTGGTCGCCTCGGTGATCTATTCGCTGCCCTTCGCGGTCCAGCCGCTTCAGCATGCCTTCGAGGCCAGCGGAACGCGCCCCATGGAAGTGGCGGCGAGCCTGGGCGCACGACCGCTGGACGCGTTCTTCACCGTGGCCCTGCCGCTGGCGCGGCCGGGGCTGGTCACGGCCGCCATCCTGAGCTTTGCGCACACCGTCGGCGAGTTCGGCGTGGTGCTCATGATCGGCGGCAACATCCCGCAGGAGACCCGCGTGGTCTCCACCCAGATCTACGGCCACGTCGAGGCGCTGGACTATGGCCAGGCGCATGGCCTGTCGGCGACCATGGTGGTTTTCTCCTTTGCGGTGCTGGTGGCGGTGTCCCTGTTCAGGCGGCGGGCACCGCGGGTGATGCCGTGAGCGGCCAGCGCGTGCACCTGAAACTCGAGCGGGCCGGTGGCTTTCGGCTGGACATCGCGCTGGACCTGCCGGCCACCGGCATCACCGCGCTCTTCGGCCCTTCGGGCTGCGGCAAGACCACGGTGCTGCGCTGCGTCGCCGGGCTGGAGCGCGCCCGGGAGGCGCATGTCGAGATCGCCGGGCAGTGCTGGCAGGACAGCACCCGAGGGCACTTCATGCCGACCTGGCAGCGCCCCCTGGGCTACGTCTTCCAGGAGTCCAGCCTTTTCCCGCACCTGGACGTGCAGCGCAACCTCACGTACGGAATGCGACGACGCGGCGGCTCGGCGCAGGCGCTGGACGAGGCCGTGGACCTCCTGGGCATCGGCCCGCTGCTGCCACGCCGGATCGAGTCGCTCTCCGGTGGCGAGCGCCAGCGCGTGGCGATCGCACGCGCCCTGGCCACGCAGCCGCGCCTCCTCCTGCTGGACGAACCCCTCTCGGCCCTGGATGCCGCCCGCCGGCAGGAGGTCCTGCCCTGGCTGGAGCGCCTGCGCGACCAGGCCCGCATCCCCATGCTCTACGTGAGCCACTCCAGCGACGAAGTGGCGCGCCTGGCCGACACGCTGGCGCTGGTGGAGGACGGCCGCGTGCACGCCTGCGGGCCGGTGGCACGGGTGCTGGAGCACGCCTCGGACGCCCTGCGCGAAGATGCCGGCGTGCTCCTCCATGGCCAGGTGGAATCGGTCGATGCGGCCTGGCACCTGGCCTGCATCCGCTTCGGCGGCGGGCAGCTGTGGCTGCCGGACCCCGGCCGCCCGCCCGGACAGGCCGTGCGCGTGCGCGTGCTGGCACGCGACGTGAGCATCGCGCTTTCGGCGCCTGAGGGCACGAGTGTGCAGAACCTGCTGCCGGCCGTGGTCGAGCGCATCGAGCCTGTCGCGTACCAGGCCGCCCAGGTGCTCGTCCACTTGCGCTGCGGCCAGGTGGCCGAAGGCGGTGCGGCGCTGCTGGCCCGCATCACTGCACGCGCCACGCACCAGCTCGGCCTGGCGGCCGGCCTGCGCGTGTGGGCCCAGGTCAAGGCCGCCGCGCTGGTCGGATAGGAGCGCGGGTGCCTACTGATTCGCGTTCGGAAAGAACAGCTGCTGGCCCTTGATCTTGTAGGCGGCGATGGCCTGCTGCCCGGCCGGCGAAGTCACCCACTCCACGAACCTGTTCGCCTCGGCGGACTCCACGTGCGGGTGCTTCGCCGGGTTCACGGCCATCACGCCGTATTGGTTGAACAAGCGCTTGTCCCCCTCGACCAGCACCGTGAGGTCCGCGGGGTTCTTGAAACTCAGCCAGGTGGCCCGGTCCGCCAGCACGTAGGCACCGGTCGAGGCCGCGATGTTCAGCGCCGGGCCCATGCCGCATCCGCATTCCCGGTAGCGGCTGCCCCTCGCGACGCCCGCCAGCTGCCAATAGCGCAGTTCGGCCGCGTGCGTGCCGCTCTTGTCGCCGCGCGAGACGAAGGGCGCCTTGGCCGCGACCACCTTCTTCAGTGCCGCCACGATATCCTTGCCCTGCACCTGGGCCGGGTCCGACTTGGGGCCGACCAGCACGAAGTCGTTGTACATGACCGGGTGGCGGCGGGTGGCGAAACCGTCGGCGACGAATTTCTCCTCGGCCACCTGGTCGTGCACGAACAGCACGTCAGCATCGCCGCGCCGCGCGGTGTCGATGGCCTGCCCCGTGCCCACGGCCACCACCTTCACCTCGATGCCGGTCGCTTGCTTGAAGGCGGGCAGCAGATGGCCGAAGAGCCCCGACTGCTCGGTGGACGTGGTGGACGCCATCACGATGGGCGACTGCGCCCAGGCGGGCACCGAAACCGCGAGGGCGAGCGTGAGGGTGGCGAGGAACTTCATGCGGTCTCTCCCTTGACGAACAGGTCGGCCTCGTGCGAGACGGCGGCGAGGAACGCACGATCGAAGAAGCGGTCCACCGGCAGGTCCGCGAGGATGCGCCCCTGCTCCAGGTAGACCACGCGGGTGGCCAGGCGCTTGACCTGGCCCAGGTTGTGGCTGGCGAAGACCAGCGTCATGCCGGCGCCCGCGAAGGAGGCGATGAGCGACTCCACCTCGCGCTTGGCATGGGGGTCCAGGCTGGCCGTGGGCTCGTCCAGGAACAGCAGCTCGGGGCCCAGGCTCCAGGCCCGCGCCAGGGCCAGCCGCTGCTGCTGCCCACCGGAGAGCGCCGGCGCGTGGCGCTGCGCCACGGCCCCCAAACCCACCCGCTCCAGGGCCTGCGCCGAGCGCTCGCGCGCCTCGGCCCAGCGCACGCCCCGCAGCCACAGGCCGAGCGCGACGTTGTTCAGGGCGCTCGCGCGCAGCATGAAGGGCCGCTGGAACACCATGGCCTGGCGCACCGAGGCATGAAGTTCGCGCCGCCCGAGCGTCGGGCGCACCAGGCCGTGCAGCAGGCGCAGCAAGGTGCTCTTGCCACTCCCGTTGGCGCCGATCAGCGCGATGCGCTCGCCGCGGCGCACCTGCAGGTCGATGTCCACAAGCGGCGTCACGGCGCCGAAGCGAACCTGCGCGGCCAGCAGCGACACCAGCACCAGCGGCACATCGCGACCGGCCGATGCGAGCGCAGCCGCCTCGTTCTCGATCACCCTCATGCCACCCCCTCGGCCGCGCGCACGGGCGGGGGCCCGGCGCGGTCGCCCCGCGCGAGGCGCCAGCGGCGCAGCCCGGCCACCAGCACGTTCAGCGCCAGCACCACCGACAGCAGCACCAGGCCCAGCGCCAGCGCCAGCGGCAGGTCGCCCTTGCTGGTCTCCAGCGCGATGGCGGTGGTCATCACCCGCGTGAAGCCCTCGATGTTGCCGCCGACGATCATCACCGCGCCCACCTCGGAGATGGCGCGGCCGAAGCAGGCGATCACCACCGTGAGCAGCGCGAAGCGCTCATGCCACGCCAGCAGCACCGCGCGGAGCACCGCTCCTGCCCCCAGCGAACGAAGCTGCTCGCCCTGGCTGCGCTCGATGTCCTCCACCACCTGCCGGCTCAGGGCCGCTGCCACCGGCAGCACCAGCACCGCCTGCGCCAGCACCATGGCCTTGAAGCTGAAGAGCCAGCCGAGAAAGCCCAGCGGCCCCGAACGAGACAGCAGCAGGTAGATCACCAGCCCGACGACCACCGAGGGCACGGCCAGGAAGGTGTTGAGGATGGCCAACGCCGCGCCGCGCCCCGAAAAGCGCGCCACGCCGAGCCAGGCGCCCAGGGCCAGGCCCAGGCCGCAGGCCAGCACGCAGGCGCTGGCGCTCACCGCCAGCGAGCGCGCGACGATCGACCACAGGGCCGCATCGCCGGCCATGACGAGGTCCCACGCGGCGGCGGCGCTGTCCCAGAAACTGCTCATGATGCGGCGATGCTAGGCGGGCCGGGGCCTGCACCGCCTCAGTAGCTTCCGTTATGAACGGCCCTGCATAGGCACCTTGAGCGGCAGCCCGGCAGCCGCGCGCATACTTCCCAGCCGTGCACAAAGTCGAACTGTCCTATGCGCTCGCCTCCCGGCCGGGCGGGCGCAACATCCGCAACCCGCTCATCGAGCTGCTGCAGGCGGTGCGCCAGCAGGGCTCCATCTCCGGCGCGGCGCGCGAACTCGGACAGTCCTACCGCCATGTCTGGGGCGAGCTGCGGCGCTGGGAGGCCGAGCTGCAGCGTGGGTTGGTAGTCTGGGAGAAGGGACAGCCGGCGCGCCTCACGCCCTTCGGCGAAAAGCTGCTCTGGGCAGAGCGCCAGGCGCAGGCCCGGCTCGCGCCGCAGATCGAGGCCCTGCACGCCGACCTGGAGCGCGCCTTCGCCGTCGTCTTCGACGACACCCACCAGGTCCTCACCCTCTATGCCAGCCACGACGAGGGCATCGCCGCCCTGCGCGAGCACGCCGCCGGCTGCGGGCTGCACCTGGACATCCGCTTCACCGGCAGCGTCGATGCCATCGCCGCGCTGAACGAGGGCCGCTGCACGCTGGCGGGCTTCCACACGCCGCCCTCGCCGGCCGCCGGCACCCTGGCGCAGCGCCACTACCAGCCGCTGCTCAAGCCCGGCCTGCACAAGATCATCGGCTTCGCACGCCGGCGTCAGGGGCTGGTGGTGGCGGCGGGCAATCCGCTGAAGATCGAATCGCTGGAGCAGGTCGCCCGCCTGGGGCTGCGCTACGTGAACCGTGCGCTGGGCACGGGCACGCGCCTGCTCGCGGAGCAGATGCTGCTGGACGCCGGGCTCTCGCCGCAGGCGGTGACGGGCTGGGACCGGGTGGAGCCCTCGCACACGGCCGTCGCCCTGTCGGTCGCTTCCGGCAACGCCGATGCGGGCCTGGGCATCGAGGCCGCGGCGCAGGGACAGGGGCTCGGTTTCGTGCCGCTCGTGAGCGAGGACTACTTCCTCGTGTGCCTCAAGTCCGCGCTGGACGAGCCGCCGATGCGCCTGCTGCGGGACATCCTCGCTGCGCCGGCTTGGCAGGCGCGCCTTTCCACCCTGCCCGGCTACGAGGCCGCGGGGAGCGGGAAGGTGCTGAGCCTGAGCGCGCAGTTGCCCTGGTGGCGGTTCAGGCAGAAGCGGGACTGAACGCTCAATCCCGCGCCTTGCGCGCGATGAGCCGGTCCGCGTACGCCTGCCAGGCGGCATCCTTGTCCAGCCCCTGGAACACGCCCGCCGCCGCCAGGTCCGCCACCCACTGCTGCTTGTCGGCGATGGCCGCCGTCATCAGCGGCTCGAAGCCCGCTTCACGCACGGTGTTCGCGGACTCGCGCATCTCCTCCGCGCGGCGCTGGCCGTGCTGGACCACGCGGCTGAAGAAGTAGGCGCCCTGCCTGGGCCAGTCGATGGAGGGGAAGGTCTCGGCCAGCGTGGGGAGCACGTGGTCTTCCACGCCGTAGGCCCGTGCCGTCGTGTAGCTCTCGATGACCAGGGCCTCCAGGCCCTTGATCATCACGCTGCGGCACATCTTGATCGCGCTGGCCACGCCCAGCTCCGTGGACACGGGCTTGGTGTCCAGTCCCCAGGCGGCCAGCACGGGCGCCAGGTCTAGCGCCTTCGCGCCTCCCAGCAGCATGGGCACGCGGATGCCATAAGGCGGCACGGAGGTCATCACACCGGCTTCCACGTAGTGCGCCCCCTTCGCCTCCACTGCCGCGGCGGCCTGCTGCTTGGTGCCGGGCGAGGCGGAGTTCAAATCCAGGAACACCGTGCCCGGACGCAGGAAGGCCGCTGCCTCCTGCGCCACGGCCAGGGTGTTGGACGCGGTGACGGCCGAGATGACCAGATCGCTGCGCTCGCACAGCGACTGCAGCGACTCGCAGGCCTGGACCCCGGCGGCGGCGGCGTGCGCACGCTCGACCTCGCGCTGCGCCGCCCCGGCCGCGAGCTTGAGGTCCCAGGCGCCGACCGACGCCACACCCGCCTGGCCGCACAGGCCAGCGGCGAAGATCTTGCCGACCTCGCCGTAGCCGACGAGGCCGATGTGGCGGATGTCCATGCCGCGCCCCCTTACTGCTTCGGGATGTTGGCCCGCTCGATCACGCCGCCCCAGCGCTTGATGTCGCTGGCCAGGCGCTGGCCGAGCTGCTGCGGGGTGCTGCCGCCCGGGTGCAGCGTGAGCTCGGTCAGCTTCTGCTTCACCTCGGGCTGGTTCAGGGCCTCGTTGATGGCTTTGTTCAACCGGTCGATGGCGGCCTGCGGCGTCTTGGCGGGAACGGCCAGGCCATTCCAGGAGGCGGCGTTGAAGTTGGCCAGCGGGCCACCGGTTTCGCGCGCCAGCGGCACGCCGGGCAACTTGGCCTCGGTCTTGTCCCCCAGCAGCGCCAGCGGACGCAGCGCCTTGCCGCTGATCTGGCCCATGAGCGGACCGACGATGTCCAGGCCCACGTCCACCTGCTGGCCGCGCAGCGCATTGATCAGGGCCGGCGTGCCGTTGAAGGGGACGATCTGCGCATCGATGCCGGCCGTGGACTTGAACAGCTCCGCCGCCAGGTGCTGGGTGGTCCCGAGCTGCGGGGTGCCGATGTTCAGCTTGCCCGGGTTTTCGCGCGCGTAGGCCAGCAGCTCGTTCAGGTTCTTGAAGCGGCTGTTGTCGGCCACGACCAGCGCCAGGTTGAAAGTGGCCAGCTCGGAGACCGGGGCGAAATCCTTGAGCGTGTCGAAGGGCAGCTTCTTGAACAGGGCTTCGCTCACGGCCGTGCCGCTGGAGACCAGCAGCATCGTGTGCCCGTCCGGCTCGGCGCGGGCGACGTACTCGCCCGCGATGACGCCGCCGGCGCCCGGCTTGTTCTCCACGATGACGGACTGCCCCAGCGGGCCGGAGATGGCCTGCGCGATGGTGCGCGCCGTGAGGTCGGCCGCGCCGCCGGGTGCGAGCGGCACGACGATGCGCACCGTCTTGCTCGGAAAGCTGCCCTGGGCGCCGGCCATAACCGGCAGCAGGATGGCACCACCGAGCGCGGCGGCGTGGAGAAGGAAGTCGCGGCGTTGTGTCATGTGTTGTCTACCTCAGAAGAACACCTGGATCAGGTACAGCGAAATGGAGGGGAAGAACAGCAGCAGGATGACCCGCAACACGTCCCAGGCCAGGAAGGGAAAGACACCCTTGTAGGTCTCCACCATGGGCACGTCCGGTGCGAGGTTGTTGACCACGTACACGTTCAGGCCCACGGGCGGGGCGATCAGCCCGATGCCCACCGTCATGAGGACGAGGATACCGAACCAGATCGCCTTGAGGTCGGGGGGCAGGCCCCACAGGTCCAGGCTCATGACGGCCGGGAAGATCACGGGAATGGTCAGCAGCAGCATGGACAGTTCGTCCATCACGCAGCCCAGGACCACGTAGAGCAGCAGCACGGCCGAGACCACCACCAGGGGTGAAACGGGCAGCGCCGTGACCCAGTCGGCCACGCGGGCCGGCATCTCCGTGAGCGCGAGCGTGGTGTTCATCATGTCCGCGCCCAGGAAGATGAGGAACACCATGGCGGTGGTCTCGGCGGTGGCGACCAGCGCCGTGACCATCGCCTTGCGGCCCAGCTCGCGCCGCAGCGCGCCAGCCACGAAAGTGAGCAGCGCGCCGATGGCTGCGCCTTCGGTGGGCGAGAAGATGCCGCCGTAGATGCCGCCGAAGACGATCAGGAAGATCGCCACGATCGGCCAGATGGACACCAGCGCCCGCGAGCGCTCGCTCCATGCCTGCGCCTGGCTGGGGGTGGCGAACTCGGGCCGAACCCGGCAGTACAGCGCCACGACCACGATGTAGCCCGCCATGGCCAGGAGGCCCGGGATCATGGCGGCGGCGAAGAGCTTGGCGATGTTCTGCTCGGTGAGGATGGCATAGACCACCAGCGGAACCGAGGGCGGAATCAGGATGCCCAGCGCGCCGCCCGTGGCCAGGGAGGCGGTGGACAGACGACCGTGGTAGCCGTGCCGCTTCATCTCGGGGTAGGCCACCTGCGTGATGGTGGCCGAGGTGGCCACCGACGAACCGCACACCGCGCCGAAGGCGGCGGCGCTCATGATCGCGGCCATGGCCAGGCCGCCGCGGATGTGCCCGATGAAGGCCGACGCCGCGCGGAACAGGTCACGGCTGAGCCCCCCCTGGGTCGCGAACTGCCCCATCAGGAGGAAGAGCGGGATCACGCTGAGCTCATACACCGTCAGGCGCGCCACGGCGCTGCCCTTGAGCAGGTTCAGCAGCGGGTCCGCGCCGGTGAGCGCGAAATAGCCGATGGCGCCGGGAATGAACATCGCCGCGGCGATGGGCACGCGAATGACCATGAGCGCCAGCATGCTGGCGAACATGACGAGGCCGATGGCGGTGGGGCTCATGCGGCGCTCCCTTCCAGCCGCGTCGGATCGAGCTGCGCGAAATGCATCCAGGCCTGGACCAGTGCCACCAGGCACGCCAGGCCGAGGCCGGGTGCCAGCGCGGCATACGACCACCACATCGGCAGGCCCAGGATCATGGTCGACTCGTAGGCCTCCATCACCGACACCGCGCCCACGCTGGTGCGCCAGGCCAGCAGCGCATACATGATGGCGAGCATCAGCGCACCGAATCCGTCGAGCCGGCGGATCGTCGGCGTGGCAAGCTTCTGGGTGAAGAAGTCCACGATGATGTTGGCACCCTTGAGCTGGCACCAGGGAATGCACAGCGAGATGGACAGCGCGATCCCCATCTGCGTGAGCTCCACGTCGCCCTGGATCGGCTCCAGCCAGATGGCCCGCCCCACCACGCTCCAGGTCACCATCACGGCAACGGCCAGGGCCGCGGCCGCGCCCAGCAGGGCGAACCACAGCGTCAAGGCCCTCAATGCTCTGAACATCTTCTCGAAACTCCTCGCGGACATGAAAAAGCCGGCCCTGCGGCCGGCATGCGGTCAGCGCCTTTGCGCCTGCACCACCTTACTTCTTGGCGTTGCCTTCACCCTTGTACTTGGCCAGCAGGTCCTGCGCGTCCTTGAGCATCTCCTTGCCGGGCAGGTTGCGGCGCTCCAGGTCCTTGACCCATTCCTCGTTGAGGCTGGCGCTGGCCTTCTGCCAGCGGTCGGTCTCGGCCGGCGAGAGCTGGATGAAGTTGTTGCCGCGGTCCACCGCCAGCTTGCGCGCCATCGGACGGCTCTCGTCCCAGACCTTGCCGATCTGGCGCGACAGCTGCGCGCCCGAGTTGTTGTCGATCACCTTCTTCAGGTCCGCGGGCAGGCTGTCGTACTTGGCCTGGTTCATCGCAAAGATGAAGCCGGCGGTGTAGAGCGCGGGATGGCCCGGGTCCGTCTCGGTGTGGTACTTGCTCATCTCGTGCAGCTTGAAGGCGGGGATCACCTCCCAGGGCAGCACATAGCCGTCGATGGTGCCCTTGGACAGGGCGTCGGCCACGCCGGTCACCGGCATGCCCACGGGCGTGGCGCCCAGCTTGCCGAGCAGCTTGTTGGTCTGGCGCGTGGGCGCGCGCATCTTCAGGCCGCGGAAGTCCTCGAGCTTGTTGACCGGCTTGGAGGAGGTGTGGACGAAGCCGGGGTCATGCACCCAGGTGGCCAGGATCTTGGTGCCGGGGAATTCGTCCTTGGCGTGCTTCTGGTAGAAGTCCCAGGACGCCTGCGCGCCCTGCTCGGCCGAGCTCACCATGAAGGGCAGCTCGAACACTTCCATCTTGGGGAAACGGCCCGCGGTGTAGCCAGGCAGCGTGACCACCAGGTCATCGACGCCGTCCTTCACGCGGTCCACCAGCTGGGGCGGGGTGCCGCCGCCGGACATGGCGGGCAGCAGCTGGCAGCGCATGCGGTTGTTGGACTCGGCGGCGATCTTGTCGCACCAGGGGCCGATCACCTTCTGCGGCGCCATGGCGGCCGTGGGCCAGATGTGGTGGAACTTCAGGACCACCTCCTGCGCAGCGGCCGAGCCGGCCAGCAGCGCGAAGGCCGCGGCGGCCGATGCTTTCACGAGGGATTGCTTCTTCATGGTGTCTCCAGGTTGTGGGAAAAGCGGTCCCGCAGGCCCCGCCACAGGCGCAAGGCCCACTGCAACGGGAGCGGATTGTGCTCCAAGTCCGAACGGATGCCTTGCACGGATCGACCGATCGGCATCAGGCGTTCTTGCGGATCAGACGCACGCCGGGCATCTGGTCCAGGTTGTGGCTGCGCACGGCGTCGCGCAGGTTGCGCTGGGCCAGGCGCGAGTGCTCTCGCATGATGGCCTCGGCGCGGCTGCCCGCGCGCTGCTCGATCGCCTCCAGCACCTGCCGGTGCTGGTCCTGGGCGACCACGAGCATGTCGCGCGCCTGGGGCGAGTCGGCCTGCAGGACCACGAAGGCCGAGGGCGAGGCGAAGGGCAGGCGCACCACGCGCTCGAGCTCGCGCGCCAGGGTGCCGCTGCCGGCCATCTCCGCCAGCAGCTGATGGAAGCGGGCATTGAGCGCCACGTAGCGGTGGAAGGCTTCGTCGTCCAGCACCGCACCGCGCAGCAGCGTGTCGATGCCTTCGATGCAGGCGCGCGCCTCGGCCAGCACCACCGACGGCACGCCGCGCTCGGCGGCCATGCGCGCGGCCAGCCCTTCGACGGTGCCGCGCAGCTCGATGGCGTCGATCACGTCGCGTTCCGAGAAGGTCCGCACCGCGTAGCCGCCGTTCGGAAGCGATTCGAGCAGCCCCTCCTGTTCCAGGCGCATGAGGGCCGCGCGGATCGGCGTGCGCGACATGCCCAGGCGTTCGACGATGGCCAGTTCGGCGATCCGCGCACCCGGCGCCAGCTCGCCGGCCAGCACCAGCTCCCGCAGTCGCAGGAGGGCCTTGACGGCTTGCGAGCCAGAGGGCTCGCCATCCGCAGCACGGGGATCGGCGCGTTCAAGCTGGGCTGACATGTATGCAATATAGCCGCACACAAAGCCCAAAAAGACGTTCAAGCCCCTCAAATTCGGTCAAACCTAGGGAATTCCCTAGCTCCATGTATACAGCGCGTATGCCGCCGCGGATAATCCGGCGCATTCCCCGACTCTCGACTGGACCGACATCATGTTTCCCAAGAACGCCTGGTACGTCGCCTGCACCCCCGACGAAATCGACAGCAAGCCCCTGGGCCGCATGGTCTGCGGCGAGCAGATCGTCTTCTACCGCGCCGAGGAGGGTCGGGTCGCCGCGCTGGAGGACTTCTGCCCGCACCGCGGCGCGCAACTGTCCCTGGGCCAGGTGTGCGAGGGCAAGCTGGTGTGCGGCTACCACGGCCTGGTGATGGGCTGCGATGGCAAGACCGTCTCCATGCCCGGCCAGCGCGTGGGAGGCTTTCCGGCCATCAAGTCCTACCCGGTGGTCGAGCGCTACGGCTTCATCTGGGTCTGGCCCGGCGACGCGGCCCAGGCCGACCCGGCGAAGATCCACCACCTGGAGTGGGCCGAGAACCCGGACTGGGCCTACGGCGGCGGCCTCTACCACGTCAACTGCGACTACCGCCTGATGATCGACAACCTGATGGACCTCACGCACGAGACCTACGTGCACACCACCAGCATCGGCCAGAAGGAAATCGACGAGACCCCGGTGAGCACCCGCTCGGAGGGCGAACACGTCATCACCAGCCGCTTCATGGATGGCGTCATGGCCCCGCCCTTCTGGCGCGCCAACCTGCGCGGCAACGGCCTGCCCGACGACCAGCCGGTGGACCGCTGGCAGGTGTGCCACTTCTACCCGCCCACGCACATCATGATCGAGGTCGGCGTGGCCCTGGCTGGCCATGGCGGCTACGACGCCGACCCGAAGTACAAGGCCTCCAGCATCGTGGTGGACTTCATCACGCCCGAGACCGAAACCTCCATGTGGTACTTCTGGGGCATGGCGCGCAACTTCAACGTCAAGGACCGCAACCTCACGGCCCAGATCCGCGAGGGACAGGGCAAGGTGTTCGCCGAGGACACCGCCGTGCTGGAGGCGCAGCAGCGCAATCTGCTCAAATACCCGGACCGGCGCCTGCTGATGCTCAACATCGACGCCGGTGGCGTGCAGTCCCGGCGCATCATCGACCGGCTGATCGCCCAGGAGCAGCAGCAAAATCAGCCTTCGATGAAACAAGCCGCCTGATGAATCCATGACCACCATGCAAGTGAAAGTCCTGCGCCGGCAGATGCAGGCCGAAGGGATCGACAGCTTCGAACTCGGCCGCGAGGACGGCGCCCCCCTGCCCGCCTTCAGCGCCGGCTCCCATATCGACATCCACCTGCCGGGCAACCTGATCCGGCAGTACTCGCTGTGCAACGACCAGGGCGAGACGCACCGCTACCGCATCGCCGTGCTGCGCGACCCGGCGTCCCGCGGCGGCAGCGTCGCCATGCACGAGCACATCAAGGAAGGCGACCTCGTCACCATCAGCGAGCCGCGCAACCACTTCGCGCTGGAACACGCCCCCCACACCCTGCTGCTGGCCGGCGGCATCGGCATCACGCCCCTGCTGTGCATGGCCCAGCGCCTGGGCACCTCGGGCGGCAGCTTCGAGCTGCACTACTGCACACGCTCCCCGGCGCGGACGGCTTTCCGGGACGAGGTCGCCGCCTTCGGCGAGCGCGCCCACCTGCACTACGACGACGGCGACGCGGCCCAGAAGCTGGACCTGCCCGCGGTCCTGGCGGCGCAGCCGGCCGGCGCCCGCCTGTACGTCTGCGGCCCGACCGGTTTCATCGACTTCGTCGTCAAGACGGCCAAGGAGCGCGGCTGGCCGGCCGACCGAATCCACCTGGAGTACTTCGGCGCCGCGCCGCAGGACACCACCGGCGACCAGGCCTTCGAGGTGCGCCTGGCCAGCACGGGCAAGGCCTACACCATCCCCGCCGACAAGAGCGTGACCGAGGCCCTGCACGAGCAGGGGGTGGAGATCCTGGTGTCCTGCGAACAGGGCGTGTGCGGGACCTGCATCACGCGCGTGCTCGAGGGCGAATGCGACCATCGCGACCTCTACTTCACCGACGAGGAGAAGGCTGCCAACGACCAGTTCACGCCCTGCTGCTCGCGGGCCAAGAGCAAGGTGCTGGTGCTGGATCTCTAAGGCGCTTCCTGGAGCAAGCACCACATCCCAAACCGTTCGGGCTGAGCCCTTCGACTATGCTCAGGACAGGCCTGTCGAAGCCCCTGCGCGAGACCACCACGCGAGCCCTTCGACAGGCTCAGGGCGAACGGATGTGTTTGACCCGGCATGTCTTTCTTCGCGGCTTCGGCCACGGTGGATACACGCTCAGGGCAAACGGATGCCCTTCAACCACAACAACCGAGGACGACAAACCATGATGCACCTGCCCGCCCGCTACGACCATGTCGGCAGCTTCCTTCGCCCCAAGTACCTGCTCGACGCGCGCGAGCGCAAGGCCCGGGGCGAGATCTCGCCCGAGCAGCTGCGCGAGGTCGAGGACAAGGCGATCGCGGAGATCGTGAAGTTCCAGCAGGACGTGGGCCTGAAAAGCATCACGGACGGGGAATTCCGCCGCACCTATTTCCACATCGACTTCCTGGAGCAGCTGGGCGGCGTCAAGACCGACATCCCGGTCACCATCCGGAAGGCCGACGGCACCGAGGAACTGGCCCCGCCGGTGATCCGCGTCACGGGCAAGGTGCGGCATGCCAAGGACATCCAGAAGGCCGACTTCGAATACCTCAAGTCGCAGGTGGCCGCCGGCTGCACGCCCAAGGTGACCATTCCCTCGCCGACCATGCTGCACTTCCGGGGCGGGCGCGCCGGCATCAGCAAGGAGGCCTATCCCGAGCTGGACCCGGCCTTCTACGACGACGTGGCCCAGGCCTATGGCGACGAGCTGAAGTCGCTCTACGACGCCGGCTGCCGCTACGTGCAGATGGACGACACCAACCTGGCCTACCTGTGCGACGAGAAGATGCGCGAGGCGGCCCGCCAGCGCGGCGATGATCCCAACGAGCTGCCGCACCGCTACGCGCAGTTCATCAACAAGGTCGTGGCCCGCAAGCCCGAGGGCATGCTGCTGGCCATGCACCTGTGCCGCGGCAACTTCAAGAGCACGCACGCGGCGGCCGGCAACTACGAGCCGGTGGCCGAGGCGCTGCTGTCGGAGATGAACATCGACGCCTTCTTCCTCGAGTACGACGACGAGCGCTCCGGCGACTTCCGGCCGCTGCGCTACCTCAAGCCCGGCAAGACCGTGGTGCTGGGCCTGGTGACCACCAAGTTCGGCGAGCTGGAGGACAAGGACGCCCTCAAGCGCCGCATCGACGAGGCCGCGAAGTACGCGCCCATGGAGCAGCTGGCGCTGTCGCCGCAGTGCGGCTTCTCCAGCACCGTGCACGGCAACAACATTGCCGTCGAAGCGCAGCGCACCAAGCTGCGGCTGGTGATCGAGACGGCGCAGGAGATGTGGGGCGCCGCCTGAGCTTGCGCGCCTTGCGCGCCGCCGCGCTGGCCATCGCCAGCGGGGCTGCTTATGGGCACGAAGTCCCCGGCCTCGCGCCGCATCACTGGTGGCAGGCCTGGAGCCAGGAGGCCTGGCTCTGGGCGCTCTGGTGGCTTCCCGGCCTGCTGGTGATCGCCGGCATCGCCCGCCTGTGGCGCAATGCCGGCATCGGCGCGGGGATGAGCCGTACGCAGGCCGCCTGCTTCCTGGCCGGCTGGATCGCACTGGGCCTGTCCATCCTCTCGCCGCTCGACGCCGTGGGCGAAGAACTCTTCTGGGTCCACATGGTGCAGCACGAAGTGGTGCTGCTGGTGGTCGCGCCGCTGCTGGTGCTCTCGCGGCCCCTGGGACCGCTGGTCTGGGGCCTGCCCGCGGCATGGCGACCGGGCGCGGCCGGCCTGGCACGCGGACTGGGCCTGGCCTGGGCCATGCGCGTGCTGACCCGGCCCGCGACGGCCTGGTGGGTGCACGCGCTGGTGCTGTGGGCCTGGCATGCGCCCGTCCTGTTCCAGGCGGCCCTGCGCCGCGCCTGGGTGCACGACCTGCAGCACGCCAGCTTTCTCATCGCCTCGCTGGTCTTCTGGTGGGCGCTGTTCCAGAGCCATGGCGGCCGGCAACGCCAGGGGGTGGCGGTGTTCTACCTCTTCACCACGCTGCTGCACACCTCGGCCCTGGGGGCGCTGATGACGTTCTCGCGCCAGGCCTGGTACCCGCTGTACGCGCAGACCGCCCCGGCCTGGGGCTTCAGCGCCGTGGAAGACCAGCAGCTGGGCGGCCTGATCATGTGGGTGCCGGGCGGCATGGTGTTCCTGGCGGCAGCCCTGGCGCTCTTCGTCGCCTGGCTGCAGGGGCCGGCGCCGCGGGGCGCAACCCGCTGAGACGCCTCAGGCGCGCTTGACGCCCAGGGTGGCGGCGTGCAGCGCGCGCTCGCCGGGGTGGACATCGAGCGGCCGCGGCGAAGCGGCGCGCGTCGAGGCAGGCGGTGCCGCAGCACGCGCGTCGTCCTGGCACAGCGCCTGGATCACGCGGCGACGCACGGGCGCCTCCACGTCCACCGGGAACTTGCGCGCGAAAAAGGCCGGCTGCTCGCGCAGCAGGTTCAGATCCTGCTCCTGCAGGAGCCCCGCGTGGGCTTCATCGAAGCGGTGCACGTAATGGTTGCTCGGGCCCCTGCTGCGGCCCGCCGCCTGCATCAGCAGCGTGGGCAGCAGGAACTCCTCGGCGATGCGCAGTCGGCTGAAGTAATCGCGCAGCTGCGGCTTCGCGAATTCATCCACCAGCGCCTCCACGACGCGGCGGCGCGCGCCGAACCAGGCCGAGCCGTAGTAGGGGCGCAGGTCCTCGCCGAAGGGATGGCGGCCAATGGCCGGATGGCTCAGGGCGTGCACCAGGCCCCGGGCGGCCAAGGGCAGCACGCCTGCGCGGCCGCCGCTTCGCAGCCAGATGCCGGCCTCGTCACGCCGGTCGTGCTCGGGCCCGAAGTACTCCATGCTCAGGCGCCGCGCGACCCGGTGGCGCAGGCTGGCTTCGGGCGTGAAGGCGCGGTAGCCCACCGACATGAGGGCATCCCGGTCGGCCAGCAGGTCGATGCAGTCGAAGTGCGCCTCCTCGGGCCCGCCCACGTGGGCCTCGAAGTGCGCCATCGACTTGATCGGCAGGCAGCTCGGGCTGAGCAGCTGCAGGTAGTCGAACTCAAGTTCGCGGCAGGCGTGGCGCAGCGTGTGGAAGATGCCCTCCACGAAGCCGAACACCGCCCAGCCCGTGCGCATCGGCTCCGGCACGAAGACCACGTTGGGCGCCGACAGGGGAAAGTCGGGCTGCTGCGAGAAGTCGTGATGGACGAGCACGGTGTGCGGCGCCAGCGCCATCGCGAGCTCATCGACCGCGGCGACGGGCGCCACCGCGGACATGAGGGCAAACACGATGCGCGGGCGACGGCGCTCGTCGTCCGGACGCGAACTGGGCTCCACGTGGTCTCCGTCGTCGGTCAGTGGGTCCAGAAGAAGCGGTCGTCGATCTGGCCGGTGCTGGACAGGTAGCGCAGCTGCTTCAGGCGGGTGAAGGGGCGGGCATTGAAGCCGGACTCGTCGAGCTGGATGCGGCTGAACACCTCGTGCAGCTGGCGGGCGCCGCGCCGCGCGTCCCAGGCACAGCGGAAGCCGGGCAGCTGCGCGTGGATCTTGGCGAAGCTCACGCGGTAGCTGCGGTTGTCCGCACCGGAGGCTCCGAAGCTCAGCTCGCAGCTGGGGAAGACCTCGGCCACGATCTCCGCGATTTCGCGCACCTGGTAGTTGTCGGCGTCATGGCCGACGTTGAAGACCTGGTTGTGGATGGCATCGCGCGGCGCCTCCACCGCGCAGGCAAGGGCCTCGCAGATGTCCAGCACGTGCACCAGCGGGCGCCAGGGCGTGCCGTCGCTGGTCATGGCGATCTTGCCGCTGGTGGCGGCGATGCCGCACAGGTTGTTCAGCACGATGTCGAAGCGCATGCGCGGCGAGGCGCCGTAGGCGGTCGCATTGCGCAGGAAGGTGGGCGAGAAATGATCGCCCGCCATGGCCCCCACGTCGCGCTCGACCAGCGTCTTGCATTTGGCATAGGCCGTCTGCGGGTTGGTGGCCGAGGTCTCGGTCATGGGCGCGCCGCCGTCGGCCACGCCATAGACGCTGCACGAAGAGGTATAGATGAAGCGCGAGATGCCCGAGGCGCGGGCCATCTCGGCCAGGCGGACCGAGGCCTTGTGGTTGATCTCGTAGGTGAGCTCCGGCACGTTCTCGCCCAAGGGGTCGTTGGACAGCTCCGCCAGGTGCAGCACCGCGTCCACGCCCTGCAGGTCTTCCGGCGTGACCTGCCGGATGTCACGGATGATCAGGCGCGGGAACTGGGGCACCAGGCTGCGGTCGCTGAACAGCCACCCGTCACGGTAATAGCCGGTGTCCAGGCCGACCACCTCGTGCCCTCGTGCCATCAGGTAGGGAGCGAGCAGGCAGCCGATGTAGCCCTCGACGCCGGTGACGAGCAGTTTCATGAAGTCCTCGATTCTTGGTGGTGTGCGTACTGCGGGAAGAAGCGCTCGATCTGCTCGCGCCAGAGCTGGTCGCACAGGCGCCCGGGCGGCAGCTCGACGTCGTCGAAGCTGAGCACCTCGTCGCGCGCGACGGCGCGCTTGAGGCGGCAGCCCTCGGCCAGGCCGATGGGCAGCAGGTTTTGGCGACGCGCGGTGTCCGCGTTCTCGGCCAGGCCGTAGGTCATGTACTCGCCCAGGCCGTCCAGCACCGCGCCGGCTTCCAGCGCCGTCTTGGCGGTGGCGACCACCTCCACCAGGGGCCCCGCCAGCGGTGCGAGCGCCGCATCGCCGAACAGCACCGCGCGCGCCACCGTGTTGGGCGCCTCGAAGTGGCACAGGTGGTAGGGCGTGTAGAAGCAGTAGAGCGGCCCCTTGCCGAGCTTGTACAGGTCCAGGTAGTGGCGCTGCTGCGGATGGTCGTGCGTGCCCAGCACATAGACCCCCGGGCCGGGCATGGCGCCGACCACGTAGTCCACGATGCCCGGGCCTTCGAGCAGGTCCTCGAGCGGGTACAGCTCCACCGCCTGCTGGATGGGGGTTCCGGCAGGCACCGTGGGGCCGTGCATGCCGCGCCGCGCCACGCGCATGCCGGTGCCGTTGGCGACGATGGCGTTCTCGAAGGAGATCTTGGTGCCATCCGCGAAGGAGGTCACCATCGCCGGGTTCTGTCCCCACTGCTTGGCGAAGCCCGCCTGCGTGGTGGGATTGCGGTAGGGGTCGTGCAGGCCCTTGATGTTGCCGCACAGGACCGGCCTGACGCCGATGCCCTTGACGAAGCGGTACAGGTTCATCATGACGCCGGGCTGGTCGCCGTCGGCGCTGGTGAGCACCACGCCGGCGCGGTCGGCGTAGGTCTTGAGGATGGGGCCGATGGTCCCGTCCACCTCCGCGTTCATCAGGATGACGTGCTTGCCGTGGCGGATCGCCTCCAGCGCGACGGCAGCGGCCCGCTCGATGGTGCCGGTGACTTCGACGATGGCGTCGATGCCCTCGGCCCGGCACAGGAGCAGCGGGTCGTCGGTGATGGCCGGCGTGCCGGCAGCGACGCACTGCTCCAGCGCCGCCACCGAATCCACCGTGCGCACCCCGGCGATATCCGCCTCCCGGTAGGCGCGCGCCGCGGTCTCCAGCGTGCGGTTGGCGATGGCGGCCACCCGCATGCCGGGCACCGAGAGCGCGACCTGCAGCACGATGCCACGCGCCATGAAGCCCGCGCCGACCAGGCCGATGCGGATGGGGCGCCCTTCCTGGGCGCGTCGTTCCAATGCCTTGTCGACCAGGATCACTGGGCCTCCCGCTGGTAGTCCGGCCAGTTGCGGTCCTTGTCGGACATGTCGATCACCGGCACCGGCCACTCGATGCCGAAGGCCGGGTCGTCCCAGCGGGCGCCGCCTTCGGATTCGGGGGCGTAGAAGGCCGAGACCTGGTAGGTGACGGCGGCATCGTCGGTGAGCGACACGAAGCCGTGCGCGAAGCCCTTGGGCACCAGCAGCATGCGGCCGTTGTCCTCGCTCAGCTCGGCGCCGAACCACTGGCAATAGGTGGGGGACTGCGGCCGCAGATCGACGATGCAGTCCCAGATGGCGCCGCGCGCGCAGCGCACCAGCTTGTCCTCGGCGTTGGGCGCGTGCTGGAAGTGCATGCCCCGGACGGTGCCGGCGCGGCGCGTGAGCGACAGGTTGGTCTGCACCATGCGCGTGGGCAGGCCGCGGGCGGCGAACTCGCGCTCGCAGTACACGCGGGCGAACCAGCCGCGCGCGTCCTGGCGCCGCTCGGGTTCGACCAGCGTCGCGCCGGAAAGATAGACGGGCGTGAAGATCATGCGGGCCTCCCTATCACCAGACTTTCCAGGGGGCACGGCCGGCGTTCCACAGCCCTTCCAGGGTCTGCTTGTCGCGCAGCGTGTCCATGGGCTGCCAGAAGCCCTCGTGGCGGAAAGCCGCGAGCTGGCCCGAGGCGGCGAGCTTCTCCATGGGCTCGCGCTCCCAGACGGACTGGTCACCATCGACCAGGTCCAGGACACTGCGATCCAGCACGAAGAAGCCGCCGTTGATCCAGGCGCCGTCGCCACCGGGCTTTTCCTTGAAGCTGGCGATGCGGTTGCCGCTGGACGGCAGCGTGAAGGCGCCGAAGCGGCCAGGCGGCTGCACCGCGGTCACCGTGGCGTTCACGCCCTGCTCGCGGTGGAAGGCGATCAGGCGCGTGATGTCCACGTCGCCCACACCGTCGCCGTAGGTGCAGCAGAACGGCCCTTCATTGAGGTAGGGCGCGGCGCGCTTCAGGCGCCCGCCGGTCATGGTCTCCAGGCCCGTGTCCACCAGCGTGACGCGCCAGGGCTCGTTGGAGGTGCGCAGCAGCGTGGTCGTGTTCTCGCGCATGTCGAAGCGCACGTCCGCGCCATCAAGCGCGTAGTCGCGAAAGAACTGCTTGATGACGTGGCCCTTGTAGCCGCAGCAGATCACGAAGTCGTTCAGGCCGTGGGCCAGGTAGATCTTCATGATGTGCCACAGGATGGGCCGGCCGCCGATTTCGACCATGGGCTTGGGTCGAATGGCGCTTTCTTCGCTGATGCGGGTGCCGTAGCCGCCGGCGAGGATCACGACCTGCATGCGCGCACTCCTCAGATGTGTGCGCCCATGGGCGCGTGATGATCGATGGGCAAAGCGGACCTCCCTGTGTGCGTGCACTGCTCGTGCTGTGTGACCAGCCTCTAGTGTTGTGCTTGGGGGTTAGCGCGACTGGTCGGCGGCCGCCGACTACAGCCGTCAGACGCAGGGCGCATGCGGAATGGAAGTTGGCTGACGAGTAGAAAGTTTGCCAACCGTACGCAGGCCGCCCTCGCCCACGACAGAAAGGCCTCGCGCGGGGGCCTTCGTGGATGCGTTCAGCGCTCGACGCGCGACGGCCCCGCTGCAGCGGGAGATCAGCCGTGCGGCGTCGGCGCGACTTCCCAGTGCTGCAACACGCGCTCGTGGTTGTCCACGCTCTCCAGACGCACGCGGAAACCCCACAGGCGCGCCACGTGCTTGACGACTTCCTCGGCGCTGTTGTCCAGCGGGCGGTCGTTCTGGCGGAAGTGGCGCAGGGTGAGCGAGCGGTCGCCACGCAGGTTGACGTTCCAGACCTGGATGCTGGGCTCGCGGAAGTTCAGGTCGTATTGCCGCGCGAGCGCCTCGCGCACGTGCCGGTAGCCGGATTCGTCGTGGATGGCGGCGACTTCGAGGTCCTTCCTGGCCGAATCGTCCACGATGGAGAACAGCCGGAACTCGCGCATGAGGTTGGGCGAGAGGAACTGGCCGACGAAGCTCTCGTCCTTGAAGTGCCGCATGGCGTGGTCCAGCGTCTTGACCCAGTCGCTGCCGGCGATGTCGGGGAACCACTCGCGGTCCTCGGCGGTGGGCTTCTCGCAGATGCGCCGCAGGTCCGTGAACATGGCAAAGCCGAGCGCGTAGGGGTTGATGCCCGAGTAGCGCCGGTCGGTGACCGGCGGCTGGAAGACCACGTTGGTGTGCGAGGCCAGGCATTCGATCATGAAGCCGTCGGCGAGCTGGCCGGCGTCGTACATGGTGTTGAGCAGGGTGTAGTGCCAGAAGGTGGCCCAGCCCTCGTTCATGACCTGCGTCTGCCGCTGCGGGTAGAAATACTGCGCCACCTTGCGCACGATGCGCACGATCTCCCGCTGCCAGGGCTCCAGCAGCGGCGCGTGCTTTTCGATGAAGTACAGCAGGTTCTCCTGCGGCTCTTCCGGAAAGCGGCGCAGCTCCTTGCGCTGCTGCTTGCCGGGGGCCGGCGGCAGGGTGCGCCAGAGGTCGTTCACCTGCTGCTGCAGGTAGGCCTCGCGCTCCTTGCGGCGCTGCTCCTCCTTGACCATGGAGATCTTCTGCGGCCGGCGGTAGCGGTCCACCCCGTGGTTCATGAGGGCGTGGCAGGCGTCCAGCACCTCCTCGACGGCGTCGATGCCGTGCCGTTCCTCGCACTCGGAGATGTAGTCCTTGGCGTACACCAGGTAATCGATGATCGAGCTGGCGTCCGTCCACATGCGGAACAGGTAATTGCCCTTGAAGAAGGAGTTGTGCCCGAAGCAGGCATGCGCCATCACCAGCGCCTGCATGGGCATGGTGTTCTCCTCCATGAGGTAGGCGATGCACGGATCGGAATTGATCACGATCTCGTAGGCCAGGCCCATGTGGCCGCGGCGGTAGCTCTTCTCGCTGGAGATGAACTGCTTGCCGAAGGACCAGTGGCGGTAGTTCACCGGCATGCCCACGGAGGCGTAGGCGTCCAGCATCTGCTCGGCCGAGATGAGCTCCAGCTGCGTGGGGTAGGTGTCCAGCTTGTAGTGCTCGGCCGTGCGGCGGATCGCCTGGAAGTAGGTTTCGATGAGATCGAAAGTCCAGTCCGAGGCGTTGGGCAGGCGCTCGGCGCGCGGGAGCCGGGACGAGTCCAGGACAGCGTTCATGGCAATGTCGCTCCAGCGGGAGTCTTCTTGAAGAGGTCGCGGAACACCGGGAATATCTGGGCCGGCGTCACGATCTTCTGCATGGCGAAGTGAACGTTGGCGTCACGCACCCGGGTGTACTCCTCCCAGAGGTTCTGGTCCTCGTCGGCCACCTGCACGTAGGCGAAGTAGCGCACCAGCGGCAGCAGCTTGTTCTCCAGGATGTCCCGGCACTTGGACGAGTCCTGCTGCCAGTTGTCGCCGTCCGAAGCCTGCGCGCCGTAGATGTTCCATTCGCTGCCCATGTAGCGCTCACGGATGACCTGGTGCATGAGCGTGAGCGCGCTGGAGACCACCGTACCGCCGCTTTCGGTGGCGTGGAAGAACTCGTCCTCCGGTACCTCGGCCGCCTGCGTGTGGTGGCGGATGAAGACCACGTCGGTCTGCTTGTAGTGCCGCGAGAGGAACAGGTACAGCAGGATGAAGAAGCGCTTGGCCAGGTCCTTGCGCGACTCGTCCATGGAGCCGGAGACGTCCATCAGGCAGAACATCACCGCCTTGCTGGTGGGAAGCGGCTCGCGCACGCGGTGGCGGAAGCGCAGGTCGAAGGGGTCCAGGAAAGGCACGCGGCCCAGGCGCCGGCGCAGTTCCTCCACCTCGCTGCGCACCTGCTCGAGCTCGGCCGCCGGCGTGTCGGGGCGCTCTTCCAGCGCGCGCAGGTGCTCCTCGGCGCGGCGCAGGTCCAGGCGCGCTTCGCCGCCCATGGCGATGCGCCGCCCGAGCGCCACGCGCATGGACCGCACCACGTGCAGGCTGGTGGGGTTGCCCTCGGAGACGAAGCCCGCGCGCCGGCTCTTCCACTCCGGCGCATCGGCCAGCAGCTGCGTACGGATGAGCCGCGGCAAGGCCAGGTCGTCGAAGAAGTAGTTCATGAACTCCTCCCGCGTGATGCGGAAGGTGAAGTCGTCCTCGCCGCTGCCGTCGGGCGAGGCTTCGCCGCTGCCGCTGCCACCGCCCCCGCCGCGCGGACGCGGGATGCGGTCGCCGCGCAGGTACTCCTGGTTGCCGGGGTGGACCATCTCGCGGTTGCCGCCCTGCCCGTGGTGGAACACGGGCTCGGAGACGTCGCGCTTGGGAAGGGTGATGTCCGCACCCTCCTCGATGTTGTGGATGCTGCGGTCGCCGACCGCCTTGCGCACGGCGTCCCGTATCTGCTCGCGGTAGCGGCGCAGGAACCGTTCGCGGTTGCCGATGGACTTGTTCTTACCCGACAGCCGCCGGTCGATCACCTGGTGAAGCTGGGCACGTTCGGTCTGCTTGGACATGGCGAGTTCATTCTGGGCCACCCCGCGAGCCGGCGTGCCGGATCGCGGGCGGCGCCCCTGGAAGGAGTGCGCCCATGGCGCATCGGGGTGGGTCCGGTCATGAGCTCTTGCGCACCCGCAGGTACCACTCGCACAGCAGGCGCACCTGGCGGTGCGTGTAGCCCTTCTCGACCATGCGGTTGACGAAGTCCTCGTGCTTCTTCTGCTCGTCGGCGCTGGCCTTGGCATTGAAGCTGATGACCGGCAGCAGGTCCTCCGTGTTGGAGAACATCTTCTTCTCGATCACCGTGCGCAGCTTCTCGTAGCTGGTCCACAGGGGATTCTTGCCGGCGTTGTTGGCCCGCGCGCGCAGCACGAAGTTGACGATCTCGTTGCGGAAATCCTTGGGATTGGACAGGCCCGCGGGCTTCTCGATCTTCTCGAGTTCGGCGTTGAGCGCCGCACGGTCGAAGATCTCGCCGGTATCGGTGTCCCGGTACTCCTGGTCCTGGATCCAGAAGTCGGCGTAGGTGACGTAGCGGTCGAAGATGTTCTGGCCGTACTCGGAGTAGGACTCCAGGTAGGCGGTCTGGATCTCCTTGCCGATGAACTCCGCGTAGCGCGCCGACAGGTGCTCCTTGATGAAGGAGAGGTACTTCTGCTCGGTCTCGGCCGGGAACTGCTCGCGCTCGATCTGCTGCTCCAGCACGTACATCAGGTGCACCGGATTGGCCGCGACTTCGTTGGAGTCGAAGTTGAAGACCTTGGACAGGATCTTGAACGCGAAGCGCGTGGAGATGCCCGTCATGCCCTCGTCCACGCCCGCGTAGTCGCGGTACTCCTGGTAGCTCTTGGCCTTGGGGTCGGTGTCCTTGAGGTTGTCGCCGTCGTAGATCTGCATCTTGGAGAAGATGCTGGAGTTCTCGGGCTCCTTCAGGCGCGTGAGGATGGCGAACTGCGCCATCATCTTGAGCGTCCCGGGCGCGCACACCGCGTCCTTGAGCGAGGAGTTGCGAAGCAGCTTCTCGTAGATCTTGATCTCTTCGGAAGCACGCAGGCAGTACGGCACCTTCACGATGTAGATGCGGTCCAGGAAAGCCTCGTTGTTCTTGTTGTTGCGGAACGCCTTCCACTCGCTCTCGTTCGAGTGCGCCATCACGATGCCGTCGAACGGAATCGCGCCGAAGCCCTCGGTGCCCTTGAAGTTGCCTTCCTGCGTGGCCGTCAGCAGCGGGTGCAGCACCTTGATGGGCGCCTTGAACATCTCCACGAACTCCAGCAGCCCCTGGTTGGCCAGGCACAGGCCGCCGGAGTAGCTGTAGGCGTCCGGATCGTCCTGGGCGTACTGCTCCAGTTTGCGGATGTCGATCTTGCCGACCAGCGAGGAGATGTCCTGGTTGTTCTCGTCGCCCGGCTCGGTCTTGGCGATGGCGATCTGCTTGAGGATGGACGGATAGCGCTTGACCACGCGGAACTTGCGCACGTCGCCGCCGTATTCCTCCAGGCGCTTGACGGCCCAGGGCGACATGATCTTCTGCGTGTAGCGGCGCGCGACACCGTACTGCTGCTCGAGCAGCGGCCCGTCCTCGTCGTTGCTGAAAAGACCCAGCGGCGACTCGTTCACCGGCGAGCCCTTGATGGCGTAGAACGGCACCTGCTCCATCAACTGCTTCAGGCGCTCGGCGATGGAGGACTTGCCTCCACCCACGGGGCCCAGCAGGTAGAGGATCTGCTTTTTCTCCTCCAGGCCCTGCGCAGCATGGCGGAAGTGCGAGACCACCTGCTCGATGGGCTCCTCGAGCCCGTAGAAATCCTTGAATGCCGGATAGATGCGCACCATCTTGTTCGCGAAGATGCGGGACAGGCGCGGGTCATGCCGGGTGTCGATGACCTCGGGCTCGCCGATGGCGGCCAGCATCCGTTCGGCGGCCGTTGCATAGACGAGGGGATCGCGCTTGCACAGATCCAGGTATTCCTCGAGCGACATCTCCTCCTCGCGCGTCTGTTCATAACGCGCCAGGAAGTTGCGGATCACGTCCATGGAACCTCCTTCAACCTACTCTCGGCGACCACCGGGACTGCGGCGATCACTGGTGCGTCCCACTTTAGCGCAGCAGGCGTTTTGCCCTCGCGCCACCTCTGTCAGTCGGCACCTGTCATCAATGTAGGTGAACGAGAGACAAAAGAGAAGGGCCGAAGGTTCCCGTGAAGAGGCCTTTACACGCGTGCCGTTTCGCCGCAACGACACCCGTTCATGCCCCGCTGCGGCAGGCGCGAAACGCAGCGCGAACGAGGCCGCCGCGCAGGCTCAATCGAGGCCGAGAAGACGCACCGCGTTCCCCTTCAGGATTCCGGGCATCACCTCCGGCTTGAAGCCCGCCTCCTCGAAGTCCTTCATCCAGCGCTCGGGCGTGATGAGGGGGTAGTCGCTTCCGAAGAGCACGCGGTCCTTCAGCAGCGTGTTCGCGTACTGCACCAGCTGCTTGGGGAAGTACTTGGGGCTCCAGCCGGACAAGTCGATCCAGACGTTGGGCTTGTGCGTCGCGACCGACAGCGCCTCGTCCTGCCACGGCCAGCTCGGGTGGGCCATGATGATCTGCATGTCGGGGAAATCGATGGCGACGTCGTCCAGGTGGATCGGGTTGCTGTACTCCAGCCGCAGCCCGCCGCCGCAGCGCATGCCCGAGCCGATGCCGCTGTGGCCGGTGTGGAAGATCGCCGGCATCTTGTGCGCGTTGATCACCTCGTAGATCGGCCAGGCCATCTTGTCGTAGGGGTGGTAACCCTGCACGGTGGGGTGGAACTTGAAGCCCTTGACCCCGTGTTCGGCGATCAGGCGCTCGGCCTCGCGCGCACCCATCTTCCCCTTGTGCGGGTCGATGGAGGCGAAGCACATCATCATGTCCGCGTTCTGCTTGGCCGCCTCGGCGATCTCCTCGTTGGGGATACGGCGGCGCCCGAGCTTGGACTCGCTGTCCACGGTGAACATGACGAGCCCGAGCTTGCGCTCGCGGTAGTACGCGATGGTCTCGGCGATGGTCGGCCGGCGCGCGCTCTTGAAGTACTTGTCGGCGGCGCGGTCGTACTCCTCGCCGTAGTTGTCGAAGGGATTCCAGCAGCTCACTTCGGCGTGGGTGTGGATGTCGATGGCGATCAGGTTGCGGTGGTCCATGGGTGCGTTCCTAGGGTAAATCCCAGCCGTCGCGGGACTTGATTTGGTTATCGTACATAACAATAATCGCCGCCACCGGCAAAACCCTCATATGACCACGCAAGACATCCAGCTCGAGGTCCGCGGCGCCATCGCCATCGTCCGCCTCACCCGCCCCAGCAAGCGCAACGCCATCTCCGACGCCCTGGTACTGGCCATCCGCGACACCTTCGAGCGACTGCCCGGCAGCGTGCGCGCCGCCGTGCTCGACGGCGAGGGCGAACACTTCTGCGCCGGCCTGGACCTGTCCGAGCTGCAGGAGCGCGACGCCGGCGCCGGCCTGCTGCATTCGCGCATGTGGCACAAGGCGCTGGACTGCGTGCAGTACGGCCCGGTGCCGGTCATCGCTGCGCTGCATGGCGCCGTGGTGGGCGGCGGCCTGGAGCTGGCCTCGGCCTGCCACGTCCGCGTGGCCGACGAGTCCACCTTCTACGCGCTGCCCGAGGGCTCGCGCGGCATCTTCGTGGGCGGCGGCGGCAGCGTGCGCATCCCGCGCCTCATCGGCGCGGCGCGCATGACCGACATGATGCTCACCGGCCGCGTCTACAACGCCCAGGACGGCGAGCGCGCCGGCTTCGCGCAGTACCTGGTTCCGCAGGGCACGGCCTTCGACAAGGCGCTGGAGCTGGCCGAGCGCGTGGCACAGAACGCCCCGCTGACCAACTACGCCCTCATGCACGCACTGCCGCGCATCGCCGAGCAGCCGGCCGACCAGGGCTTCTTCACCGAGGCGCTCATGGCCGCCATCGCGCAGAGCGCGCCCGAGGCCAAGGAGCGCGTGCGCGCCTTCCTGGAGAAGCGCGCCGACAAGGTCAAGCGGGCCGAATGATGCAAACGCAGGCCACTCCCCGGTACCGTCCGCTGCGCTTCGGCGTCACCCGCGTGGTCGTGCGCGAGGGCGCGCAAGGCGTGCGCTACGTCCGTGCCGACCAGGACCTGCAGTCCTACCCCCGGCGCATGACCGACAAGCTGGTGCATTGGGCGAACACCGCGCCCGAGCGCAGCTTCATGGCGCGCCGCGAGCGGCTGCCGGGCGGCGGCACCGGAGATTGGCGGCACATCAGCTACGCGCAGGCGCTGGACAGCGCGCGCCGCATCGGCCAGGCCCTGCTGGATCGGGGCCTGTCGGCCGAGCGGCCGGTGGTGATCCTGAGCGAGAACGACCTGGAGCACGCCCTGCTCTCGCTGGGCTGCCTCTATGCGGGCATTCCCTTCTGCCCGGTCTCGCCCGCCTACTCCACCGTGAGCCAGGACTACGAGAAGCTGCGGCACATCCTGGCCACGCTCACGCCCGGCCTGGTGTTCGCCGCCGACTCGCAGCGATACGGACGGGCGATCGCGGCCGCGGTTGCAGCCGACGTGGAGGTCGTGCTCGCACAGGGCGCGCTGGAGCGCCCCTCCACGCCCTTGCAGGCCCTGCTGGACACCGAGCCCACGCCCGCGGTCGATGCCGCCATGCAGGCCACCGGCCCGGACACCATCACCAAGTTCCTCTTCACCTCGGGCTCGACCAAGCTGCCCAAGGGCGTGGTCAACACCCACCGCATGTGGTGCGCCAACCAGCAGCAGATGTGCCAGAGCATGCCGGTGCTGGCCGAGGAGCCGCCGGTGCTGGTGGACTGGCTGCCCTGGAACCACACCTTCGGCGGCAACCACAACATCGGCCTGACGATCTACAACGGCGGCACGCTCTACATCGACGACGGCAAGCCCACCCCGGCGCTGATGGGCGAGACCCTGCGCAACCTGCGCGAGATCGCCCCGACCGTGTACTTCAACGTCCCCACCGGCTTCGAGGCCATTGCCAATGCCATGAAGACCGATGAGGTCCTGCGCCGCACGCTGCTGTCGCGGGTGCGCATGTTCTTCTACTCGGGCGCCGCGCTCGCGCAGCCGGTCTGGGACACGCTGCACGAGGTGCAGGAGCGCGAGATCGGCGAGCGCATCGTCATGGGCACCGGCCTGGGCATGACCGAATCGGCGCCCTTCGCCATCTTCGTGACCAGCCCCGACGTCAAATCCGGCTACCTGGGCGTGCCCACGCCGGGGGTGGAGCTGAAGCTGGTGCCGGTGGACGGCAAGACCGAGGTGCGCTACCGCGGCCCCAACATCACCCCGGGCTACTGGCGCAACGAAGCCGCCACCCGCGAATCCTTCGACGAGGAAGGCTTCTTCTGCACCGGCGACGCCGTGCTCTGGATCGACGAGAACGACCCGCACAAGGGCCTCAAGTTCGACGGCCGCATCGCCGAGGACTTCAAGCTCGCCACCGGCACCTTCGTCAGCGTGGGACCGCTGCGCGCGAAGATCATCGCCGCCGGCGCCCCCTACGTGCAGGACGTCGTCGTCACCGGACTGAATCGCAACGAAGTGGGCGCGCTGGTCTTCCCCACCGCGGCGGTGCGCCGCCTCGCCGGGCTGCCGGACGACGCGAGCCTCCAGGCCGTGGTGGAAAGCGCCCCGGTACAGGCGCACTTCCAGGGCGTGATCGACGAGCTGGCCAAGTCCGCCACCGGCAGCGCCAACCGCGTCGCCCGCCTGCACCTGCTGCACGAGCCCCCCTCCATCGACCGCGGCGAGGTCACCGACAAGGGGTCTCTCAACCAGCGCAGCGTCCTCAAGCACCGTGACGCACTGGTGCAGGCCTTCCACGACGACCAGCTCCCCTTCACCCTCAAGCCCCGGGGAGCCCGGGCATGAACATCCAGGACCAGACCGCGCTCGTGACCGGCGGCGCCTCGGGCCTGGGCGAGGCCACGGCGCGCGAGCTCGCCCGCCTGGGCGCGCGCGTGGCCGTGCTCGACCGCCAGGAGACGCAGGCCCAGGCGGTTGCGGATGCCATCAATGCCGCCCACGGCGCCGGCCGCGCCATCGCTTGCGCCTGCGACATCACCGACACCGCCAGCCTGCAGGCGGCGCTGGACCGCGCCGCCGTGGCCCTGGGGCCGGCACGCATCCTCATGAACGTGGCCGGCATCGGCAGCGCCAGGCGCATCGTGCAGAAGGATGGCAGCCCCGCGCCGCTGGAGGATTTCGTGCGGGTGGTCAACGTGAACCTGGTGGGCAGCTACAACGCCGCGCGCCTCTTCGCCGCCGCCTGCGCCCGGCTCGACCCGCTGGATGGCGGCGAGCGTGGCGTGATGGTGTTCACCGCCTCCGTCGCGGCCTTCGACGGTCAGGTGGGGCAGCAGGCCTACAGCGCCTCCAAGGGCGGTCTGGTCGGCATGACCCTGCCCATGGCACGCGACCTGGCGCAGCACGGCATCCGCGTGTGCACCGTGGCACCGGGCCTGTTCGCAACGCCGCTCATGAAGGAGCTGCCCGAGGCCGTGCAGCAGTCGCTGGCCGCCTCCATTCCCTTTCCACCGCGCCTGGGCCAGCCCGAGGAGTTCGCGCAGCTGGCGGCGCACATCGTCACCAACGGCCACCTCAATGGCGAGGTGATCCGCCTCGACGGCGCGCTGCGCATGGCGCCGCGCTGAGTCGTTCCGATTCCCCCAACCACCTCTCGATACGAGGAGACAAGAAGCACATGACCACCCGTCGTCAATTCACCCAGTGGGCCGCATCGGCCGCCGCCCTCTCGGCCTTCCCGCTCGCAGGCTTCGCCCAGGCCCTGGAGCAGGTCAGGATCATCAACGGCTTCCCTGCCGGCGGCACCGCCGACGCGACCAGCCGCCGCATCGGCGAGAAGATGGGCGGCACGGCGTTCTCGAAGAACGCCGCCGTCGTCGAGAACAAGCCCGGCGCGGGCGGCCGCATCGCCTGCGAGGTGGTCAAGAACGCCGCGCCGGACGGCTCCACCCTGCTGCTCACGCCCTTCTCCTGCACCGCGATCTACCCGCACATCTATTCGAAGCTGAGCTACGACCCCTTCAAGGACCTCGCGCCCGTGTCCATCGCCGCGGTGATGACCCACGCCCTGGCCGTCGGGCCCATGGTTCCCGCAAGCGTGAAGACGGTGAAGGACTACCTGGCCTGGGCCAAGGCCAATCCCAACCTCGCCAGCTACGGCTCGCCGGCGGCGGGCAGCACGCCGCACTTCCTGGCCGCGCTGCTGGGCCTGAACAACAAGGTGGATCTCAAGCACGTGCCCTACCGCGGCTCACTGCCAGCGGTGGCCGACATGATCGGTGGCCAGCTCGCCTCCACCTCGACCCCCACCGGTGACGCCCTGGCCAACCACCGCGCCGGCAAGATCCGGATCATTGCCACCTCGGGCGCCAAGCGCACGCCCTTCACGCCGGACGTCGCCACCTACGCCGAGCAGGGCTTCCCCGAGCTGACGACGGAGGAGTGGTTCGGCTTCTACGCCCCGGCCCGCACGCCGGCCAACGTGATCGCCAATGCCAATGCCGCAATCAACGCGGCGCTGAAGGAAAAGAGCGTGGTCGATTCGCTGGCCCTCATGGGGCTGGTGGCCCAGGGGTCGACGCCCGCCGAGATGGACAAGAGCCAGCGCGAGGAGAACGTCCGCTGGGGACCGCTGGTCAAGCAGATCGGCTTCACCGCGGACTCCTGATCGCCGTCGCCGCATGGACTACGCCCCTCCCCTCGCGGACAACCGCTTCCTCCTCCTCGAGGTGCTGGACGCACCGGGCCAGCTGCGCCCGGCGGCCGGCCATGAGCACACCGACCCGGCGCTCTTCGAGCAGGTGCTGGAGGAGGCGGCGCGCTTCGTCAAGGGGGCGGTGGCGCCGCTGCGTGCGGCAGGCGACCAGCCGGGCTGCCGCTTCGAGGGCGGCTCGGTCACGACCCCGCCGGGCTTCCGCGATGCCTACCAGGCCTTCTGCAAGGCCGGCTGGCCCGCCCTCGCCTGCGCGCCCGAGGACGGCGGCCAGGGTCTGCCCTGGGTGCTGGAGGGCGTGCTCTACGAGTGGCTGAGCGCGGCCAACCACGGCTGGACCATGGCGCCGGGCCTGCTGCACGGCGCCTACGAGTGCCTGCGCCACCACGGCAGCGAGGAACTCAAGGCCGCCTGGCTGCCCCAGGTGGCCAGCGGCGAATGGCTCGCCACCATGTGCCTGACCGAGCCGCACGCCGGCAGCGACCTGGGCCTGGCGCGCACGCGTGCCACGCCGCAGGCGGACGGCAGCCTGCGCGTCAGCGGCACCAAGATCTTCATTTCCGGCGGCGAGCACGACCTCACGGAGAACATCGTGCACCTCGTGCTCGCACGCCTGCCCGACGCGCCGCCCGGACCCAAGGGCCTGTCACTGCTGCTGGTGCCCAAGCGCCTGGCGGACGGCACGCGCAATACGGTGAGCTGCGAACGCATCGAGGAGAAGATGGGCCTGCACGGCAGCCCCACCTGCGTCATGCGCTTCGACGAGGCGACCGGCTGGCTGGTCGGCCAGCCGCACCGGGGCCTGGCCGCCATGTTCGTCATGATGAACGCCGCGCGGCTGCACGTCGCGCTGCAGGGCATCGGCTTGCTCGACGCCGCCCTGCAACTCGCCCGCGCCTACGCGGCCGAGCGGCGCCAGATGCGCGTGCCCGGCCCGCGCGACGCCTCGCAGGCCGCCGACCTCATCGAGGGCCACCCGGCCGTGCGCCGCATCCTGGAGACGCAGCAGTGCTGGGTGGACGCCGGGCGCGTGCTGGCCTACCAGACCGGCATCGAGCTGGACCTGGCCCGCTCGCACCCGGATGCCGACCGGCGCGAGGCCGCGCAGCAGTGGTGCGGCCTGCTCACGCCCGTGCTCAAGTCGGCCTTCACCGAGCAGGGCTTCCATGGTGCCAGCGACTGCCTGCAGGTCTTCGGCGGCCATGGCTACGTGCGCGAGTGGGGCGTCGAGCAGATCGTGCGCGACGCCCGCGTGGCCATGATCTACGAGGGCACCAACGAGATCCAGGCCATCGACCTGCTGGTGCGCAAGGTGCTGCCCGACGGCGGCGCCGCCCTGGATGCGGTGCTCGCGCGGCTGCAGGACGACGGCGGCGGCGACCCGCGGCTGCTGCCCGCCATTGAGCGCCTGCAGGGCGCGACCCGCGGCGTGGCGGACGCCGCCCGGCAGGACGCCCAGGCGGCCTACTGGGTGGCCGGCGACTACCTGCGTGCCGTGGCCCTGGTCCTGGCCGGCTGGGCCTGGTCGCGCATCGCGCGGCACCCCGGCGCGACCGGACCGCGCTGGCAGGCTCCCGCCGACGCCTTCTGGCGCTGGGTCTGGCCCGAGCTGGACATGCGCCTGGCCATGCTGCAGGCGCCCACCCGCCCATGAGCGCCGCCCAGCCCGCATCCTCGCCGGACGTGCCCACCGTCGAGCAGGTGGACACCCGCTACCTGGAAGGCCTGCTCGGCTACAACGCCCGCCGGGCGGCCCTGGCCGTGATCGACGTCTTCGTCGAGCGCATGTCGCCCTACGGCCTGCGGCCGGTCGACTTTTCCGTCCTTTCGCTGATCCGCCACAACCCGGGCATCACCTCGCGCCAGCTGTGCGCGAGCCTGGGCATTCTTCCGCCCAACCTGGTGGGCCTGGTCAACAACCTGGAAAAGCGCGAACTCATCCAGCGCCAGCCGCACCCGCGCGACCGCCGCGCCGTGGGCCTGCACCTCACGCCGGCCGGTGCTGCGCTGACCGAAGCGGCCGAGAAAACCGCCGCCGAACTCGAATCCGATGCGGCGGGCCGGCTCAGCCCGGCTGAGCTGAAGACGCTGATCCGGCTGTTGAAGAAGGTGTATCTGTAGCGCCGCGCAGGCGCCTCCCGCTATTGTTTATATAGCATTCCATGCGTACACTGCCCCACGCATGAGTGCCAAGGAGAACAACGCGGTCCCCCAGCTGCTCGCCCTGCTCGAGTCCCGCTACGCCTTGCGGGTGCTGTGGGCGCTGCGCGACGGGCATCCGCAGACCTTCCGGCTGCTGCAGGACAGCGTGGGCGGCGTCACGCCCAACACGCTCAACACGCGGATCAAGGCCTTGCGCGAGTCGGGCCTGCTGGACCATGACGGCGAGGGCTACCACCTCACCCCCGCGGGCAGCGAGCTGGCACGGCGGCTCGGGCAATTGCAGCCCTTCGCCCTGCGCTGGGCCCAGGGGCAGGCCCGGCGCAAGTAGCAAGTCGCTACACTGGCCGGCCGGTCAAGAACAGGAAACAAACCCGATGAACACCACCCCCTCCGGCCTGCAGTACCAGGACACCACCGTCGGCCAGGGCGCCGAAGCCCGCGCCGGACAGCAGGTGCGCGTGCACTACACCGGCTGGCTCTACGAGAACGGCCAGCAGGGCGCCAAATTCGACTCCAGCCGTGACCGCAACGACCCCTTCGAGTTCTCGCTCGGTGCAGGCATGGTCATCCGCGGCTGGGACGAAGGCGTGGCCGGCATGAAGGTCGGCGGGCAGCGCACCCTCATCATCCCGCCCGCGCTGGGCTATGGCGCCCGCGGCGCCGGCGGTGTCATCCCGCCCAACGCCACGCTCAAGTTCGACGTCGAGCTGCTGGGCGTTCGCTGACCCGTCCTCCGGGTCCGGCGGTCGAGCGCCGACGGCCGCCGGGAATTTTCCCCGTGCCCGCTTGAAATGCTGGGGGCCCGCCCCCAAGCTCCAGCGGAGCTCATTACGCGCAGTCACGCGAACGTCTTCAATCCATGTCCGATCACCGCACCGAACCGACCTTCGATCCCCAGGGCCTGCCCGAAGGGGCGAGCGCCGAAGAGCGCGAAGTGGCCGAAGCGGCCAACCAGGCCGAAACCGCGCAGCAGCTGGCCCAGCTGCAGGCCGAACTGCAGTCCTTGCAGGCCAGGAACACCGAACTGTCCGAGCAGCACCTGCGCGCCCAGGCCGAAGTCCTGAATACGCGGCGCCGCGCCGACGAAGAAATGTCCAAGGCGCGCAAGTTCGCCGTCGAAAGCTTCGCCGAAAGCCTGCTGCCGGTGGCCGACAGCCTGGAAGCGGGCCTGGCCATCCAGGACGCCACCCCCGAGCAGATCCGGGAGGGCGCCGAGGCCACCCTGCGCCAGCTGCGCACGGTGCTGGAGCGCAACAAGGTGCTGGAGATCAACCCGGCGGCCGGCAGCAAATTCGATCCGCACCAGCACCAGGCGATCTCCATGGTGCCCGCCCCCGGCCAGGAGGCCAACACGGTCGTGGCGGTGCTGCAGAAGGGCTACTCCATCGCCGAGCGCGTGCTGCGCCCGGCCCTGGTCACGGTGGCCGCGCCGCAGTAAGCCGCGGCTTGAAACAGACCCGCGCCGGCACCAGCTAGACGCCAGACAGCAAGACATCAACCGGCCCCGCTCGGGCCGTCCAGCATTCAGGAGAAGCACATGGGAAAGATCATCGGCATCGACCTCGGCACCACCAACTCGTGCGTGTCGATCATGGAAGGCAACAGCCCCAAGGTCATCGAGAACAGCGAAGGCGCGCGCACCACGCCGTCCATCGTCGCCTACCAGGAGGACGGCGAGATCCTCGTGGGCGCCTCGGCCAAGCGCCAGGCGGTCACCAACCCCCGGAACACGCTGTACGCGGTCAAGCGGCTGATCGGGCGCAAGTTCGAGGAAAAGGAAGTCCAGAAGGACATCAACCTCATGCCGTACACCATCACCAAGGCCGACAACGGTGACGCCTGGGTGGAAGTGCGCGGCAAGAAGCTCGCGCCGCCGCAGGTCAGCGCCGAGGTGCTGCGCAAGATGAAGAAGACCGCCGAGGACTACCTGGGCGAGCCGGTCACCGAGGCCGTGATCACGGTGCCCGCCTACTTCAACGACGCCCAGCGCCAGGCCACCAAGGACGCCGGCCGCATCGCCGGCCTGGAAGTCAAGCGCATCATCAACGAGCCCACCGCCGCGGCACTGGCCTTCGGCCTGGACAAGCAGGAAAAGGGCGACCGCAAGATCGCCGTCTATGACCTGGGCGGCGGCACCTTCGACATCTCCATCATCGAGATCGCGGACGTCGAGGGCGAAAAGCAGTTCGAAGTGCTCTCCACCAACGGCGACACCTTCCTGGGCGGCGAAGACTTCGACCAGCGGATCATCGACTACATCATCGGCGAGTTCAAGAAGGAGCAGGGCGTGGACCTGTCCAAGGACGTGCTCGCCCTGCAGCGCCTGAAGGAGTCCGCCGAGAAGGCCAAGATCGAGCTGTCCAACAGCTCGCAGACCGACATCAACCTGCCCTACATCACGGCCGATGCCTCGGGCCCCAAGCACCTGAACATCAAGCTCACGCGCGCCAAGCTGGAAAGCCTGGTGGACGAGCTGATCGAGCGCACCATCGCGCCCTGCCGCACGGCCATCAAGGACGCGGGTGTCTCGGTCTCCGACATCCACGACGTGATCCTGGTGGGCGGCATGACCCGCATGCCCAAGGTGCAGGACAAGGTCAAGGAGTTCTTCGGCAAGGAGCCGCGCAAGGACGTCAACCCGGACGAAGCCGTCGCCGTGGGCGCGGCCATCCAGGGCCAGGTGCTGGGCGGCGAGCGCAAGGACGTGCTGCTGCTGGACGTGACGCCGCTGTCGCTGGGCATCGAGACCCTGGGCGGCGTCATGACCAAGATGATCGCCAAGAACACGACCATCCCGACCAAGTTCGCGCAGACCTTCTCCACCGCCGACGACAACCAGCCGGCCGTGACCATCAAGGTCTTCCAGGGCGAGCGCGAACTGGCTGCGGGCAACAAGCTGCTGGGCGAGTTCAACCTGGAAGGCATCCCGCCGGCGCCGCGCGGCCTGCCCCAGATCGAGGTCACCTTCGACATCGACGCCAACGGCATCCTGCACGTGAACGCCAAGGACAAGGGCACCGGCAAGGAAAACAAGATCACCATCAAGGCCAACTCGGGCCTGTCCGAGGACGAGATCCAGAAGATGGTGAAGGACGCCGAGCTGAACGCGGCCGAGGACAAGCGCAAGCTTGAACTGGTCCAGGCCCGCAACCAGGCCGAGGCGCTGATGCACAGCGTGCGCAAGAGCCTCAGCGAGTACGGCGACAAGCTCGAAGGCGGCGAGAAGGAAAAGATCGAGGCCGCCCTCAAGGAGGTCGAGCAGGCCCTGACCACCGAGGACAAGGCCCAGATCGACGAGAAGACCAACGCGCTCATGGGCGCCAGCCAGAAACTGGGCGAGAAGATGTACGCCGACATGCAGGCCAGCCAGGCCGCGCAGGCCGCCGCTGGTGGCGCAGGCCCCGGCGCCGGTTCGGAAGGCGCGTCCGCCTCGGGCGGCTCCCGCCCGGCCGATGACAATGTCGTCGACGCCGAGGTGAAGGAAGTCAAGAAGGGCTGATCCCGGACCAGGGGCCAGGGGCTGCGGGCGGGGGGGCGAAGACCTGTTCCCCAGCCCCAGCCCCGAGCCTTTGGCCCCTTCAACACGAAACATGGCAAGCAAACGCGACTACTACGAAGTCCTCGGCGTTCCCAAGAACGCCACCGACGACGAGATCAAGAAGGCCTATCGCAAGCTGGCGATGAAGCACCACCCTGACCGCAACCAGGGTGAGGCAGCCAAGGAGGCGGAAGCGAAGTTCAAGGAGGCCAAGGAGGCCTACGAGATGCTTTCCGACGCCGACAAGCGGGCCGCGTACGACCAGTTCGGCCATGCCGGCGTGGACCCCAACATGCGCGGCGGTCCGGGCGCGGAGGGCTTCGGCGGCTTCGCCGAGGCCTTCGGCGACATCTTCGGCGACATCTTCGGCCAGGGCCGCGGGGGCCGCCCCGGGGGGCGGCAGGTCTTTCGGGGCAGCGACCTGTCCTATGCCATGGAAGTCACGCTGGAGGAAGCGTCCACGGGCAAGGACGCGCAGATCCGCATCCCCACCTGGGAATCCTGCGACGTGTGCCACGGCAACGGCGCGCGGCCCGGCACCCAGGCCAAGACCTGCTCGACCTGCCACGGCCAGGGCGTGGTGCAGATGCGCCAGGGCTTCTTCAGCGTGCAGCAGACCTGCCCGCAATGCCGGGGCACGGGCCGCATCATCCCCGAGCCCTGCCCCAACTGCCACGGCCAGGGGCGCGTGAAGAAGCAGAAGACGCTGGAAGTGAAGATTCCCGCGGGCATCGACGACGGCATGCGCATCCGCAGCGCCGGCAACGGCGAACCGGGCATGAACGGCGGGCCGCCGGGCGACCTGTACATCGAGATCCGCCTCAAGAAGCACGACATCTTCGAGCGCGACGGCGACGACCTGCACTGCGTGGTGCCGGTGAGCGTCACCAGCGCGGCCCTGGGCGGCGAGATCGAGGTGCCCACCCTCTCGGGCAAGGCCGCCATCGACATTCCCGAGGGCACGCAGCACGGCAAGCAGTTCCGCCTGCGCGGCAAGGGCATCAAGGGCGTGCGCTCCAGCTACCCGGGCGACCTGTACTGCCACATCAGCGTCGAAGTGCCGGTCAAGCTCTCCGAGTACCAGCGCAAGCTGCTCAAGGATCTGGACGAGTCGCTGAAGAAGGGCGGCAGCAAGCACACCCCCGGCGAAGGCGGCTGGGCGGACAAGCTCAAGGGGTTCTTCAGCGCCTGAGCGGTCGCAGCGGCTCAGGCTGGCGTATTCCCCCCACAAAAGCCGCATTTATGCCGGGCCGACCGGTCTTTTCCGGCTTGCCCTCTCGTCATGCAGCGGAAACAATCCGCTACTGATGAGGCAAGCCATGTCCCTGAAGCTGTTCCGAAGCACGGGCTACTCCACCATGCTCATGCCCGGCGAGGCGCGGCTCGCGCCGCGCCCGGCAAGGGCGGTGGTCGCCGTGAGTGCCTGGATCGCGCTGGCCTGCAACGTCGGTCTGTGGCGCTCGGCCGTCCAGCTGGATGCGCTGTCGCTCGCCCTGGCGCTGGCGCAGTCGCTGGCCCTGGCGGGGGGCGTTGCCGCGCTGCTCTTCGTGCTGTGCTGGCGGCGCACGCTCAAGCCCGCGGGCTCCCTGCTGCTCGTACTGGCCGCCGCCTCCGCCGCCAGCACCTGGCTGCATCGCCTGCCCAGCCGCCTGCTGCCCGCCGGCCCCGAGCAGGTCTTCCCCGGCTGGGCGGCCCTGCTGGACTGGCGAGTCGGCACCCTGCTGCTCGTCCTTGGCCTGCTCCCCGCACTGGCGCTGTGGCACACCCCGCTGCGGCGCCTCACCGGACCGGCGCAGTTCAAGGCGAACCTGAGCGGCATGGCGGCCGCCGGCGCGCTGGTCGCCTCAGGGCTGCTGCTCGCCTGGGTCCTGGGCCGCTGAAGGCCGGGTAACAAGCTCCTTGAACTGAAAGCGAGGCGCCGGCCGCAGGCTCGGACGCGCCAGCATGGAGGCGCTCGCGCTGGGCGAGCGTGTCTTCAATGCATCTGCAGCATGGGCTTCTTCGACTTCCAGGACCAATCGATCGGGATCAATGCAGCCATCTTCGCCATCGCGGCGGTGGTGGTCTGGATCGCGGGCACGCGCGTCGCGCGCGACGCGGACGAACTGGCCACGGCCACCGGCATCAGCCATGCGGCCGTGGGCCTGGTCCTGCTGGCGGGCATCACCTCGCTGCCCGAGGTGGCGGTGTCACTGAGTTCGGCAGTGACGGACAGCCCCTCGCTGGCGGTCAACAACCTCCTGGGCAGCATCGCCATGCAGATCGCACTGCTGGCGGTGGCCGATGCGGTGTTCGGCAAGGCGGCGCTCACCGTGGTGGCGGGCTCCTCGGTGGTGCTGCTGCAGGTGGTGATGAACATCCTGCTGCTCACGCTCCTGGCGGTGGCCTTCATGGTCGGTGACGTGGCCTTCCTGGGCGCGGGGGCGTGGTCATGGTCGCTCGCCGGGCTGTACGTGTTCGCGATCTGGAAGATCTCGCATTCGCAGGACCGCCACGCCTGGGTGGTCAACATGACCGACGCGCAGCGCCACAAGCGCGAGGAGCGGCGCAAGCGTCGCGAGCAGGAAATGGCCGATTCGCAACCGGGGTCGATCAAGTCGCTGGCCTGGAAACTGGCGCTGGGCGGGCTGGCCATCCTCGTGGCCGGCTACGTGCTCAGCCGCACAGGCGACGCCATCGCGCGCCAGACCGGGCTGGGCCAGAGCTTCGTGGGCGCCGTGCTGGTCGCGATCTCCACATCCCTGCCCGAACTCAGCTCCGTGCTGGCAGCGGTGAAGCTCAAGCGGCTGGAAATGGCCATCTCCGACATCTTCGGCACCAACCTCTTCAACGTGGGCCTGGTGTTCGCGGTGGACGTGGCCTGGCGCGGCGGGCCGGTCATCAACGAGGTCGGCAAGTTCTCGCAGTTCGCGAGCCTGCTGGGCGCGCTGCTGGCGGCCATCTACATGGGCGGGCTGATCGAGCGGCAGGACCGCACCGTGGCCCGCATGGGAGTGGATTCGGCGGCGGTGCTGGTGGCGTACGCGGCGGGGCTGTACTTCCTCTATCAGATGCGCTGATTGGCGCGTGCATGCGGGGAACCGACGCGGCTCGGGCGTTGCTACCTCGGTCGGGCGTCAGCCCGCGACCGAATCCTTCAACGCAGCCACCGATGACTCCTACAAGCCCGCTCACGCCTTCTCTCGTCAAGTCCACCACCGAATCGCCGCCCGACGGAAATCCATCGCAGCAGTCCGCTTCATTCGGCAGCCTGAGCGTCCGAATCGCGCTGCCCGACAGCGCCCGGAGCAGCGCTCTCTCCATGGACCGAATCGAAGTTCGAGCACCAGCCTTCGTGCCGATCACCTCGCGCACGACCGCGCCGCCCTCCGACGAAGAGGATGCTGCGCCGGCCCGCGCAGCGCCAGACTCGAAACAGCAGGCAAAGGACTGTTCGTTTTCAGGGTACGGGCCAGCCGTCCGTACGCTGCTCCAGGACGATGTGCCATCGGCCGTAGAGCTGCCTCGCCCCTGTTCGTTGAACGAAGTGCCTGCGGTCGTGCGTGCAGCGCGGCAGGCGCAGCACGAACTGTCCCTGGATGCGCTCGACTCCGCGGTGACCTTGCAGCCCCTGCTTCCCTTGCTCTTCGATACGGCGCGACCTGCCGCCGAGAACCGCGATCGCCTGTCGGCCGCGCTGCGCACACGGGGGGGCTGGGACGAGCGGCGCGACATGGCGCGGGCATTTCGCCTGCACGACTGGCAGGACGGTGCGGCGCAGAGCAGCGCCGTGTGCCTGCAGGCCCTCACGGAGTTGCTCGGGCCCGACGAGGCCTTTCGGGCCTGCTGCGACACCGCCGACAGCGGCCCCCTCGACATCCTGCTCGCAGGCGCCGTGGATGCGCTGGTCAGGGACCTCGACGTGTCCGCCGTCTGGGACCGATCGACGGGTCTTTCACCGCCCCAGCTCGCCACGCTGGGCCGGGCCTTCGCCGTGAACGCGAGTGCCGGCGACGATGCGGGCGTGGGCCTCACCGACTGGAAGCTGCAGCAGTTGGTCTCGTCCAGCGCCTTCGAGGGCGCGCGCGGCGTGCTGATGGGCGCCTGCCTGATCGGCGCCCACCTGGCGCGCGATCCGCTGCTGGCGCGCATCGCCCCGTGGCAGGCGATGACACATGCCGCCATCCTCGCACGCCTGGACGAGTTCCTGCCGATCGGCGATGACGGCCTGCGGCCAGAGTCGCATGCGCTCCTGCGTCTGGCGGCGGACATGCTGCAGGACCCGACATCCGTGTTCGACGCCCTTGACGCCAATGCTGCCGACGGGCCGCTGCGATCGCTCGACCCCATCGCGCTCCTGGCCGATTTCCATCAGATCGAAGGACGCATCCAAGCCGGAGCGCCTAAGACGCTTCAAGGCCACGACACATCCAGCGCGTCACCCACTCCGGCTGCTGATGCTGCGGCGACAGGAAAGCTCGACGCCAAGCCCTCACAGGGCAGCCGTTTGCCCGTGCTCGACCGCCCCCCCCCCCGGACAGGCCTGACGACCGCCGCCGGTGCGACCCGCTTTCAATCGAAGAGCGCCTGCTGCCCGTCCAGCCGCGGCCGCCGGAAGGCGCTCGCATCGAGCACCAGCCGTTCGCGGTTGAATCCCAATCGGTCGCAGGCGCGGCGGAACCGCTGCCCGATCAGCTCGGCCCAGGGTCCGCTGCCCTTCATGCGGGTGGCGAAGTCACTGTCGTAGTCCTTGCCGCCCCGCATGTCCTGCACCCGGGCCATCACGCGCTCGGCGCGCTGCGGGTAGTGGACCTGCAGCCATTCACGAAACAGCGGGCTCAGTTCCCAGGGCAGACGCAGCACGTGATAGAAGGCGCTGCGCGCGCCGGCCTCCCAGGCGGCTTCCAGCACCTGCTCCAGGTCCTCGGTGAGGAAGGGGATCTGCGGCGCCAGGCTCACGCCCACGGGAATGCCCGCGTCGGCCAGCGCGCGGATGGTGCGCAGCCGCCGGTGGGGCGCGGCGGCGCGGGGCTCCAGCTTGCGCGTGAGCCCCGCGTCCAGCGTGGTGAGGGTGATAAAGACGGATGCAAGCCGGCGACCGGCCATGGGCGCGAGCAGGTCGATGTCGCGCTCCACGCCGCTGGACTTGGTGACCAGCGTGAGCGGATGCGCGCAGTCGTGCAGCAACTGGATGATGTCCCGCGTGAGGCGCAGCTCGCGCTCAACGGGCTGGTAGCAGTCGGTGACCGTGCCCACGGCGAGGGTGCGCGCCTCGTAGCGCGGGCGGGCCAGTTCGGCCTTCAGGACCCCCGCGATGTTGCGCTTGGCGATCAGGCGCGTCTCGAAGTCCAGCCCAGGCGAGAGGCCCAGGTAGCTGTGGGTCGGCCGGGCATAGCAGTAGATGCAGCCGTGCTCGCAGCCGCGGTAGGGGTTGACCGAGCGCTCGAAGAACACGTCGGGCGAGTCGTTGTGCGCGATGGCGCTGCGCGGTTCCTCCCAGCTCACGGTGGTGGCGGGAACATGGGGATCGCTCTCTTCCGGCTCCCAGCCATCGTCGAACACCTCGCGCGCTTCGGTATGGAACCGGTGCGGCAGCCAGCTCGCGGCGCCCCGGCCCTTGATGGCCGCGATCGGCACCCGCTGAATCGATTCACTGTTCATGCATCCAGTATGCCGGCGAGTGGCCGACCGGATCAAGCTCGGCCCTATACCTCGGATGCCATACGGAACCTACTGGCATTTCAGTAATTCCTGAAAGTTGCGGATGCGGCCCCTATGATCGCGCCCATGCCGCTGCAAGACCGCCTGCCACCCCTCAGCCGCGAGTTCGTCGCCCACTTCGGCGAAATGGGCAGCCGCTGGGGCATCAACCGGACCGTGGGCCAGATCTACGCGCTGATCTTCATCTCGCCGGCTGCCGTGAACGCCGACGAGATCGCCGAGACGCTGGAGTTCTCGCGCTCCAACGTGAGCATGGGCCTGAAGGAGCTGCAGGCGTGGCGGCTGGTGCGCCTGAAGCACCTGCCGGGCGACCGGCGCGAGTACTTCGAGGCGCCGCAGGACGTGTGGGAGATCTTCCGCGTGCTCGCCGAGGAGCGGCGGCGCAGGGAGATCGAGCCGACGCTCTCCATGCTGCGCAATGCGCTGATGCAGGAGCCCGCGAGCGAGGCCGACCGCCACGCGCAGGAGCGCATGCGCCAGATGCACGACCTCATCGACCGGCTGCTGAAATGGCTGGACGACGTGCAGAAGCTCTCGCCGGAGACGGCCCTGCAGCTCATGGGCATGGGCAGCACGGTGACCCGCGTGCTCGAACTCAAGGACCGCGTGACCGGCCGCTCGCCGGCCAAGAAAAAGGAGACCTGAAGTGATGGACACCCTGCTGCTTTCGCGCATCCAGTTCGCCGCGAACATCAGCTTCCACATCCTGTTCCCGACCATCACCATCGCGCTGTGCTGGTTCCTGGTGTACTTCCGCGCGCGCTACACCGCCGCCCGGGGCACGCCCGCGGCCCAGGGCTGGGAGGAGGCCTACTACCTCTGGACCAAGGTCTTCGCCCTGAGCTTCGCGCTGGGCGTGGTCTCGGGCGTGGTCATGAGCTTCCAGTTCGGCACCAACTGGCCCGGCTTCATGGAGAAGGTGGGCAACATCGCCGGGCCGCTCCTGGGCTACGAGGTGCTCACCGCCTTCTTCCTGGAAGCCGCGTTCCTCGGGATCATGCTGTTCGGCCGCGGCCGCGTGTCCGACCGCGTGCACCTCTTCGCCACGCTGGCGGTGGCGGTGGGCACGACGCTGTCGGCCTTCTGGATCCTGAGCCTCAACTCCTGGATGCAGACGCCCGCGGGCTTTCGCATGGAGAACGGCGTGATGCACGCGGACGACTGGTTCGCCATCGTCTTCAACCCCTCGTTCCCGTACCGCCTGGTGCACATGCTGCTCGCCTCGACGCTCACGGTGAGCTTCCTGCTCGCGGGCCTGTCGGCCTGGCAGATCCTGCGCGGCACCACCAACCAGGGCACGCGACGCGCCCTGACCACCGGCGTCGTGGCCGCGGCCTGCGCCATCCCGCTGCAGATCTTCGCGGGCGACCTGCATGGCCTGAACACGCTGGAGCACCAGCCGGCCAAGATCGCCGCCATCGAAGGCATCTGGCAGACCGAGCGCCGCGCGCCGCTCACGCTCTTCGGCCTGCCCAACGAGGCCGAGCAGCGCACGGACTACGCCATCACCGTGCCGGGCCTGGCCAGCCTGATCCTCGCGCACGACTGGGACGCCGAGCTCAAGGGCCTGAACGAGTTCCCGGGTGCGCACCCACCCGTGGCACCGGTGTTCTGGAGCTTCCGCGTGATGGTGGGCATGGGCGTGCTGATGCTGGCCGTCTCCTGGTGGGCAGCCGCGTCGCTGTGGCGCGCCCGGAAGAACGATCGGAGCGGGCCCCTGCCCCTGTCCCGCACCCAGCTGCGCGTGCTCGCGGCCATGACCTTCTCGGGCTGGGTCGCGACGCTGGCGGGCTGGTTCGTCACCGAGATCGGCCGCCAGCCTTTCCTGGTCTATGGCCTCTTCCGCACGGCCGACATGGTCGCGCCGCACGCCGCGGGCATGGTGCTCACCACGCTCGTGGGCTACCTGGCCGTGTATCTCTTCCTGCTGGTCGCCTACGTGCTGGTGCTGATGTACATGGCCCAGCACCCGGCCATGCCCCTGCCCGCCTCGCCGCAGGCCGCGCGTCCCGCCGTGCCGGTCGGCGGCCCGGCCTGAAACCCTGGAGTCATCGCATGGACCTCACCTGGCCCCAACTGCTTCCGCTGATCTTCATGGGCGTGATGGGCCTGTCCCTGCTCGCCTACGTGGTGCTCGACGGCTACGACCTGGGCGTGGGCATCCTGCTGCCCTTCGCCGAGGACGACGAGAAGGACCTCATGGTCGCCAGCATCGGCCCCTTCTGGGACTCCAACGAAACCTGGCTGGTGCTGGGCATCGGCGTGCTGCTGGTGGCCTTTCCCTTCGCGCACGGGCTGGTGCTCACCGCGCTGTACCTGCCGGTGGCGGTGATGCTGTTCGGCCTGATCCTGCGGGGCGTGTCCTTCGACTTCCGCGTGAAGGCGCGCGCCGCCCACAAATGGCTGTGGAATGCGCTCTTCGCGGCCGGCTCCCTGATCGCCGCGATGGCGCAGGGCTGGATGCTCGGGAGCTACCTCACCGGCTTCCAGGGCAGCGGCTGGCCCCTGGCCTTTTCCCTGCTGATCGCCCTGACCCTGCCCACCGCCTATGCGGTGCTCGGCTCCGGCTGGCTGATCATGAAGACGGGTGAGGACCTGCAGCGCAAGGCCGTGGCCTGGGGCCGCGCCACGCTGTGGCCCATGGGCCTGGCCCTGGCCGCCATCTCCATCGCCACGCCGCTGGTGAGCCCCACGGTCTTCGACAAGTGGTTCCAGATGCCCACGCTGATCGCGCTGCTGCCCATTCCCGTGGCCTGCGCCGTCGCCTTCTTCGCGGCCTGGCATGTGCTGTCGCGCCCGCGCGTGGTGGCGGCCGGCTATGGCTGGGTGGTGTTCGCGAGCACGGTGCTGATCTTCGTGCTGGCCTTCGTGGGCCTGGCCTACAGCCTGTACCCGTACATCGTGCTGGACCGCATGACCGTGTGGGAGGCAGCGAGCGCGCACGAGTCGCTGGTGATCATCTTCGTGGGCGTGGCGATCACGCTGCCGGCGATCATCGCCTACTCGGCCTTCATGTACCGGGTGTTCTGGGGCCGCGCCAGCGCCCTGAGCTACCTGCCGCCGCCACCCGCCACGCCCGCCACGCCCGCAGGCGACGAGGTGACGGGTCGGGCGTGAAGGCCGGGCGGCTCAAGCCGCGCAGAGTCGAGCCCGGGCTTCGCGGTACTCGCGGCCCAGGCGGGCGATGAGGTCGGCGGCGCTGGTCACCTCGGTGACGGCGCCGATGCCCTGCCCGCTGCCCCAGATGTCCTTCCAGGCCTTCTTGCTGCCTTCGCCGCCGCCGAAGCTCATCTTGCTCGGGTCGCTCTCGGGCAGTTTGTCCGGGTCCAGCCCCGAGGCGACGATGGACGCCTTCAGGTAGTTGCCGTGCACGCCGGTGAACAGGCTGGAGTACACGATGTCGTCGCTGCTGCCTTCCACGATGGCCTGCTTGTAGGCCTCGGGCGCGCGCGCCTCGTGCGTGGCGATGAAGGCCGAGCCGATGTAGGCCAGGTCCGCGCCCATGGCCTGCGCCGCCAGCACCGCGCCGCCGTTGGCGATGGCGCCGGACAGCGCGATCGGCCCATCGAACCACTGGCGGATTTCCTGCACCAGCGCGAAGGGGCTCTTCACGCCCGCATGGCCGCCGGCCCCCGCGGCCACGGCGATCAGGCCGTCGGCGCCCTTTTCCACCGCCTTGCGGGCGAAGGTGTTGTTGATGATGTCGTGCAGCACGATGCCGCCGTAGCCATGCACCGCGTCGTTGACGTCCGTGCGCGCGCCCAGCGAGGTGATGACCACGGGCACCTTGTACTTGACCACCAGCCCCATGTCGTGCTCCAGCCGGTCATTGCTGCGGTGGACGATCTGGTTGATGGCGAAGGGCGCCGAGGGGCGCTCGGGATTCGCCTTGTCCCAGGCCGCCAGGGTCTCGGTGATCTCGTGCAGCCACTCGTCCAGTTGCGATGCCGGCCGCGCGTTGAGCGCCGGCATGGCGCCCACGATGCCGGCCTTGCACTGCTCGATCACCAGCTTGGGATTGCTGATGATGAAGAGCGGCGATCCGATGATGGGAAGCGCGAGGCGGCTGAGGGCGGGCGGCAGACGGGACATGCGGCAGGCTTTCGGTGGTCGGTACTTCAGAAGGCGTCCAGGGCCAGGGCGGTCACGCTGTCCGCGCCTTCGACGATGCTGTCACGCAGCCCCGGCGCCTTGGCCAGGATGTGCTCGGCGTAGAAGCGTGCGGTGGCGATCTTCGCGCGCATGAAGGCTTCGTCCTGTCCCGAGCGCAACAGGTCCTGCGCCACCAGCAGCGAGCGGGCCAGCTGCCAGCCGGCCACCAGGTTGCCCGCGAGCATGAGGTAGGGGACCGATCCGGCGAAGACGGCATTGGGCGACTCCTTGCCGCGTGCCACGACGAAGTCCACCACGTCGAGGAAGGCCTTGCGGGCCGCGAAGAGGCGGTCGGCGACCGCGCGGGCCTCGGGGCTGCCCTGGGCGGCCAGCGCGCCTTCGGTCTGCTCGATCTGCGCGGAGATGGCGCGGGCCGTGCGGCCGCCGTCGCGCGCGGTCTTGCGTCCCACCAGGTCGTTGGCCTGGATGGCGGTGGTGCCTTCGTAGATGGTGAGGATCTTGGCGTCGCGGTAGTGCTGCGCCGCGCCGGTCTCCTCGATGAAGCCCATGCCGCCGTGCACCTGAACGCCCAGCGAGGTGACCTCCAGGCTCATCTCGGTGCTGAAGCCCTTGACCAGCGGCACCATGAATTCGTAGAAGGCCTGGTTCTGCTGGCGCGCCTCGGCGTCGGGATGATGGTGGGCGGCGTCGTAGGCCGCGGCCGCCACCGTGGCCATGGCGCGGCAGCCCTCCGTGTACGCGCGCATGGTCATGAGCATTCGCCGCACGTCGGGGTGATGGATGATGGGCGCGCTGCCCGGGACACTGCCGTCGACCGGGCGGGACTGCACGCGCTCGCGGGCGTAGGCCACCGCCTGCTGGTAGGAGCGCTCGGCCACCGCGATGCCCTGCACGCCCACCGCGTAGCGGGCCGCGTTCATCATGATGAACATGTACTCCAGGCCGCGGTTCTCCTGGCCCACCAGGAAGCCCACGGCACCGGGTCCGGTGCCGTTCACGTCTTTCGCCGCCGTGCCGTCGCCGTATTGCAGCACCGCGGTGGGCGAGGCCTTGATGCCCATCTTGTGCTCGATGCTCACGCAGTGCACGTCGTTGCGCGCGCCGGGCGTGCCGTCCGCATTCACCAGGAACTTGGGCACGACGAACAGGCTGATGCCCTTGACGCCCTCGGGCGCGCCGGTCACGCGCGCGAGCACGAGGTGGACAATGTTGTCCGCCATGTCGTGCTCGCCGTAGGTGATGAAGATCTTGGTGCCGAAGATGCGGTAGGTGCCGTCGGCCTGCGGCTCGGCGCGCGTTCGCACCAGGGCCAGGTCGCTGCCGGCCTGCGGCTCCGTGAGGTTCATGGTGCCGGTCCATTCGCCGCTCACCAGCCGGGGCAGGTAGGTGGACCTGAGTTCGTCCGAGCCGGCGGTGAGCAGGGCCTCGATGGCACCGTCGGTGAGCAGCGGGCACAGGGCGAAGCTCAGGTTGGCCGAGTTGAGCATCTCGCCGCAGGCCGCGCCGATGGTCTTGGGCAGGCCCTGGCCGCCGACCTCGGTGGGGTGCTGCAGGCCCTGCCAGCCGCCTTCGCTGTACTGGCGATACGCCTCCTTGAACCCGGGCGTGGTGTGGACCTGGCCATCGCGCCACAGCGACGGTTCGCGGTCACCCGTGGCATTCAAGGGCGCGACGGCTTCCTCGTTGAACTTCGCGCATTCCTCGAGCACCGCCTGGGCGGTCTCGAAGCCGGCGTCCTCGAAAGCGGGCAACTTGGCGAGCTCGTCGATGCCCGCCAGGTGGCGGATGTCGAAGAGCATGTCCTTGAGGGGGGCGCGGTAGGTCATGGCACGTGTCTCCGGCAGGTGATACCTCCATCCCCTCTGGGAAAGGAGCGGGGCTGACGTTCTCCTTCCCCCTCTGGGGGAAGGTCGGGATGGGGGCCCGCGCGCCGATGACGCGGGCGGCTCGCGCGGCCCCCGCCCCTGCCCTCCCCCAGAGGGGGAGGGAGTGGGTTCTTACAGCGCCTTGGTCAGTTCCGGCACCGCCGTGAACAGGTCGGCTTCCAGGCCGTAGTCGGCCACCGAGAAGATCGGCGCTTCCGGGTCCTTGTTGATCGCCACGATCACCTTGGAATCCTTCATGCCGGCCAGGTGCTGGATCGCGCCCGAGATGCCGCAGGCCACGTACAGCTGCGGCGCGACGATCTTGCCGGTCTGGCCCACCTGCCAGTCGTTGGGGGCATAGCCCGCATCGACGGCCGCGCGGCTCGCGCCCAGCGCGGCGCCCAGCTTGTCGGCCAGCGGCGTCATGACCTCGTTGAACTTCTCCGAGCTGCCCAGGGCGCGGCCGCCGGAGACGATGACCTTGGCGGCAGTGAGCTCGGGGCGGTCGCTCTTGGCGATCTCCTGGCCGACGAAGCGGCTCTTGCCGCTGTCGGCCACGGCGTCGATCTTCTCGACCGCGGCGCTGCCGCCGGAGGACGCCGCGGCATCGAAGCCGGTGGTGCGCACCGTGATCACCTTGACCTTGTCCTGGCTCTGCACGGTGGCGATGGCGTTGCCGGCGTAGATGGGCCGCTCGAAGGTGTCGGGGCTGTCCACCTTGGTGATGTCGGAGATCTGCGCCACGTCCAGCTTCGCGGCCACGCGCGGCGCGGCGTTCTTGCCGTGGGCGGTGGCGGGAAAGAGGATGTGGCTGTAGCTGCCGGCCAGGGCCAGCACCTGCGCGGCCACGTTCTCGGCGAGCTGGTGCTCCAGCGAGGCGCCGTCGGCATGGATCACCTTGGCGACGCCGGCGATCTTCGCGGCGGCTTCGGCGGCGCCCGCGGCGTTGTGGCCGGCGACCAGGACGTGCACCTCGCCCCCACAGGCGGCGGCGGCGGTGACGGTGTTGAACGTGGCGCCCTTGAGGGCGCCGTTGTCGTGTTCGGCGATGACGAGAGAGGTCATGAAAAGATTCCTGGAGAGGTCGCGCGGGGCGTCAGATCACCTTGGCTTCGTTCTTGAGCTTGTCCACCAGGGTGGCCACGTCGGGCACCTTCACCCCGGCGCCGCGCTTGGGCGGCTCGCTCACTTTCAGCGTCTTCAGGCGCGGCGACACGTCCACGCCCAGGTCCTCGGGCTTGAGCGTCTCCATCGGCTTCTTCTTGGCCTTCATGATGTTGGGCAGCGTGACGTAGCGCGGCTCGTTCAGGCGCAGGTCCGTGGTGACGATGGCCGGCAGGTCCAGCGACAGCGTCTCCAGGCCGCCGTCCACTTCGCGGGTGACCTGCGCCTTGCCGTCAGCGATCTCCACCTTGGAGGCGAAGGTGGCCTGCGGCATGTCGGCCAGCGCGGCGAGCATCTGGCCGGTCTGGTTGCAGTCGTCGTCGATGGCCTGCTTGCCCAGGATGACGATCTGCGCCTGCTCCTTGTCCACCACGGCCTTGAGCAGCTTGGCCACGGCCAGGGGCTGCAGTTCCTCGGAGGTCTCCACCAGGATGGCGCGGTCGGCGCCGATGGCCATGGCCGTGCGCAGCGTCTCCTGGCACTGCGCGACGCCGCAGGAAACGACGATCACTTCGGTGACCACGCCCTTTTCCTTCAGCCTCACGGCCTCCTCGACCGCAATCTCGTCGAAGGGGTTCATGCTCATCTTGACGTTGGCGATGTCCACACCCGTGTTGTCCGACTTGACCCGGACCTTCACGTTGTAGTCCACCACCCGCTTGACCGAAACGAGGGCCTTCATGCTGGGGACGCTCCTGAGTTGGAATTGACGTTCACGTAAACCGGTGGATTCTATGCCCCGTGGGCCGGTCAACGGCCCGCGGTGGCCTCGCTGCCGACGAGGTGAACCACCCGCTGCGGGTAGGGGATGACGATGCCGGCCTGGCGCAGGCTCTTCAGCACGGCCAGGTTGACTTCCGATCTCACGTTGAGCTGGCCGTTGGCCGGATCGCCGATCCAGAAGAGGAGCTGGAACTCCAGCCCGTCGGCGCCGAAGCGCGCCAGGCGCGCGGCCGGGGCCGGATCCTTCAGCACGCGGGCGCAGCCGGTGGCCGCCTCGCACAGCAGGCGCTGGACCTCGTCCACGTCGCTGTCGTAGCCCACCGCCACATCCGTGGACAGCAGGATGAGCGGATCGGCCAGCGACAGGTTCTCGATGCGCTCGGTGATCAGCTTCTCGTTGGGCACGATCGACTCCCGGCCGTTGGGCGCCCGGATGAGGGTGTAGCGGGTCTTGATGTCCATGACCTGCCCCTCGAAGTTGTCCACCCGCACCGTGTCGCCGATGCGCAGCGACCGCTCGAAGAGGATCACGAAGCCGCTCACGTAGTTGGAGGCGAGCTTCTGCAGGCCGAAGCCCAGGCCGACGCCGATCGCGCCGCCCAGCACCGACAGCGCCGTGAGGTCCACGCCGAGCGTGGACAGCGCCGCCAGCACGCCGACCAGCAGCAGGCCCGCGCGCACGACGTTGGCCGCCACCCGCCGCAGCGACAGGTCGCCGGTGGCCTGGCGCATCACCCGCCGCTCCAGGGCGGCCGAGATCCACAAGGTCAGCACCAGCACCACGCCGGCCACCAGCAGGTTCTCGATCAGGCCCAGCACGCTCACCTGGGTCTTGCCGACGGTAAAGCGCAGCGCTTCGAGCCGCGCCAGCACCGGCTGGAGCACGCCACCGATCCACAGCACGGCCATGAGCCAGGCCAGCCAGGAGAACAGGCGTTCGACCAGCCGCGCCGCGGCGGAGGTCGGAAACACGACGGTGAGGACGCGGGCCAGGAAGCGGATGCCGGCCAGCGCCAGGAGCACCGGCACGGCCAGGTGCAGCAGGGCCACCGGCTGGAAGCGCGCCACCACCAGCATGGCCGAATACACCAGGGCGAGCGAGAGCAGGGGAAACAGCAGCCCATCGACGATGAAGCGGCCGAACCAGACCGAGCTGCTCTCGCGGCGCCGGCCGATCGCCCAGGCCATGCCGGCCGCCACGCCCAGGCAGGCCAGCAGCACGCCCAGCTCCCACCAGAGCGCAGGCTGCGCGAGCTGCAGCGCCAGGCGGTCCAGCACCGGGCTCACAGGTCGGCCAGGGCGCGCAGGTGCGCCTCGACGCTGCGGCCCAGGGCCGCGAGGTTGTAGCCGCCCTCCAGGCAGGAGACGATGCGCCCCTGCGCATGCCGCCGCGCCACCTCGCGCAGGCGGGAGGTGATCCAGGCGTAGTCCTGCTCCACCAGGCCGAGCTGGCCCAGATCGTCGTCGCGGTGCGCATCGAAGCCGGCGCTGATGAAGATCATCTCGGGCCGGAAGGCCTCCAGGCGCGGAAGCCACACCTGCTCGATCAGCTCGCGCACGTCCATGCCGCGGGTGTACGCGGGAACGGGCAGGTTCACCATGTTGGGCGCGCGCGGCACATCGCCGCTGAAGGGATAGATGCCCTGCTGGAAGATGCCCACCATCAGCACGCGCTCGTCGCCGGCCAGGATGTCCTCGGTGCCGTTGCCGTGGTGCACGTCGAAATCCACCACGGCCACGCGCGACAGCCCGTGCCGCTCCAGGGCGTGCCGCGCGGCGATGGCCACGTTGTTCAGGAAGCAGAAGCCCATGGCCTGCGAGCGGCACGCATGGTGCCCCGGCGGGCGGACGGCGCAGAAGGCGTTCTCCAGTTCACCGGCCATGACCGCGTCGGTGGCGGCCAGCGCGGCACCCGCGGCACGCTGCGCGGCTTCCCAGGTGTGCAGGTTCATCGCCGTGTCGGCATCGACGTGGCAGTAGGCCGGCCCGCCCGCTTCGCGCTGCTCGGCCAGCTCGGCTTCGAGCCCGCGCAGGGCCGCCATGTGCAGCCGGTCGTGGGCCAGCTCCAGGTCGGACAGGGCGGCCGAGGGTGCCTCGCGCCGCTCCAGCAGGTCACCCACGCCCGAGGCCAGGAGGCGGTCCTCGATCGCGTCGAGCCGCTCGGGGCATTCGGGATGGCCCGGCCCCATTTCATGGCGCCGGCAATCGGCATGAGTGAAATACCCGGTCTTGTGGGCAGGCATCGCAGGCGACTCTGGAGACGACTTGAAATTCGGATAACGTCGCGCCATGCAAGCACAACGAGAACTCGCAGGACTGCTCGATCAGCTTAACACGGTGATCGTGGGCAAGAGCGCGCAGGTCCGCGACTGCGTGGCCTGCCTGCTGGCCGGTGGCCACCTGCTGATCGAGGACGTGCCCGGCGTGGGCAAGACCACGCTGGCGCATGCGCTGGCGCGCTCCTTCGGCCTGCAGTTCTCGCGCGTGCAGTTCACCGCCGACCTCATGCCCAGCGATCTCTCGGGCGTGTCCGTGTACGACCGCGGCAAGGAAGGCTTCGTCTTCCATCCCGGGCCGGTGTTCGCGCAGGTGCTGCTGGCCGACGAGATCAACCGCGCCAGCCCCAAGACGCAGAGCGCCCTGCTGGAGGCCATGGAGGAACACCAGGTGAGCGTCGAGGGCGAGACCCGGCCGCTGCCCGACCCCTTCTTCGTCATCGCCACGCAGAACCCGCAGGACCAGCTCGGCACCTTCCCCCTGCCCGAGTCGCAGCTCGATCGCTTCCTCATGCGCATCTCGCTGGGCTACCCCGACCGCGCCGCCGAGCGCGAGCTCCTGCGCGGGCAGGACCGCCGCCAGATGGTGGCGTCGCTGCGCGGCACGCTCTCGCCCGCATCGCTGGCCGCCCTGCAAGCCCAGGTCCAGCAGGTGCACGTGGCCGACAAGCTGCTGGACTACGTGCAGGACCTGGTCGCGGCCACGCGCTCGGGCCGCTGGTTCCTGCAGGGCCTGTCGCCGCGCGCCAGCCTCGCCGTGCTGCGCGTCGCCAAGGCTCAGGCCCTGCTGGACGGGCGCGACTACGCTGGCCCGGACGACGTGCAGGCCATCCTGCCGCAGACCATCGCCCACCGCCTCGTCCCCGTGGGACAGGCGGGCCGGGGCCCGGTGGAGCAGGTGCTGGCCATGCTCGAGGCCGTGCCGCTGCCGTGAACGCACGCCGGCCGCAGGCCGCCTCCGTCGTCCACCCGGCGCCGGGCCGCTCCAGTCCGATGGCGGCGCTGCGGGGCCTGCCTGCCCGCTGGCGCCAGTGGTGGCACGCGCGGCTTCCGCTCACCGACACGCTCACGCTGACCCAGCGCAATGTGTACATCCTGCCCACGCGCGCGGGCTGGCTGCTCGCGGCCACGCTCGTGGTGCTGCTGGTGGCCTCCATCAACTACCAGCTCAACCTGGGCTATCTGCTCACCTTCCTGCTCGCCGGCTGCGCGCTGGTGGGCATGCATGTGACGCATGCCACCCTGCGCGGGCTGCAGCTCACGCTGGAGCCGCCGCAACCGCAGTTCGCGGGCGCCGGCGCAAGCCTGGGCATCGTGCTCGTGAGCGAGCTGCGCCGCACCCGCCACGGCATCGGGCTGCGCGTGCGCGAAGGCGCCGGCGCGGACAACTGGGTCTGGTGCGACGTGGCTCCGCAGGCGGGCACCCCCGTGCGGGTCGGCTTCGCCGCCACGCGCCGCGGCCTGCACCCAGTGCCGGCCATCACCCTGGAAACCCGCTATCCGCTGGGCACCTTCCGCGTCTGGACGGTGTGGCGGCCGGCCGCGCGGGTGCTGGTCTGGCCTGCCCCCGAATCGCCCCCGCCGCCCTTGCCGCCCGGCGAGCCGCGCGGCGGCAGCGGACCGGCCCGGGTCGCCTTCGCCGGCGAGTTCGAGGGCGTGCGGGCCTACCGCACCGGGGACCCGCTGCGCGGCGTGGTGTGGAAGAAGGCGGCCCGTACCGGCGAGCTGGTCAGCCGCGACACGCAGCAGGCGCGCCGCCACGAGCTCTGGCTGGACTACGCCCAGGCCGGCCCGGGCGACGTGGAGCAGCGCCTCTCGCGCCTGGCTGCCTGGGTGCTGCAGGCGGACCGCCTGGGCCTGGACTTCGGCCTGCGCGTGCCCGGCAAGCAGCTGGAGCCGGGCCGGGGAGAGGCCCACAAGCGGCGCTGCCTGGAGGTGCTCGCACTGTGCTGAGCGCCCTGCGCCGCCGCATCGGCTCGCTCCCGCGCGAAGGACGCGACACGCTCTTCCTGCTGGCGGTGATCGGCTGGATCGTGCTGCCGCAGGCAGGCGCCCTGCCCCTGTGGTGCAGTGCCCTGGTGCTGCTGGTGCTGGGCTGGCGCGGCTGGCTGGCGCTGAGCAACCGGTCACTGCCACGCGCGCGCTGGCTGGTCGCCCTGCTCGCCTCCGGCATGGCCGCCACCGCGCTGAGCCACGGCACCCTCCTGGGACGCGAGGCGGGCGTGACCCTGATCGTGGTGCTGCTGGCGCTCAAGACCCTGGAGCTGCGGGCCCGGCGCGATGCCTTCGTGGTCTTCTTCCTCGGCTTCTTCACGCTGCTGACCAACTTCTTCCATTCGCAGTCGCTGGCCATCGCCGCGGCCATGCTGGTGGGGCTGCTGGGCCTGCTCACGGCGCTGGTCAATGCGCACAAACCGGTGGGCCGGCCCCCGCTGGCCGCGTCCGCCCGCACGGCGGGGGTGATGGCGCTGATGGGCGCACCGATCATGCTCGTCCTCTTCGTGCTGTTCCCGCGCTTCGGCCCGCTCTGGGGCATCCCGGCCGACGCGATGACCGGCCGCAGCGGCCTGTCGGCCAGCATGGAGGTGGGCAACGTGGCGCGGCTAGCGCTGGACGAGAGCATCGCCATGCGCCTGCGCTTCGAGGGCCCCGTGCCCGAACGCAGCGACCTGTACTTCCGCGGCCCCGTGCTCACCCGCTTCGACGGGCGCAGCTGGCAGCCGCTCTATTCCGGCCGCTCGGCCTGGCTGACCGGTGCAGGCCGGGTGGCCCCCGTGCGCCTGCAGGGCGAGCCGCTGCGCTACCAGGTGACCATGGAGCCGAACAACCGGCCCTGGCTGCTGACCCTGGACGTCGCCGGCGCGGCGCCCGAGGTGCCCGGCCAGCGCGTCATCGGCACGCCCGAGCTGCAGTGGCTGCTGCTGCAGCCCGTCACGGACCTCCTGCGCTACGAGGCCGAGAGCTACGTGCGCTGGACCCAGGGCCCGCTCGGCAGCGCCGCCGCCCTGCCGCTGGAATACCGCGAGCTTCCCCCCGGCTTCAACCCGCGCACCCTCCAGCTCGCCACCGACCTCATGCGCGAGAGCACCGCGCCGCCCGAGGACAAGGCCGCCCTGGTCCAGGCCGCGCTCACGCGGCTTCGCACCGGCGGCTACCGCTACACGCTGGAGCCCGGCACCTTCGGCGAGCACAGCGCCGACGAATTCTGGTTCGACCGCCGCGAGGGCTTCTGCGAGCACATCGCCTCGGCCTTCGCGGTGCTGATGCGCGCCATGGACATCCCCACGCGCATCGTCACGGGCTACCAGGGCGGCGAGCGCAACCCCATCGACGGCTACTGGGTGCTGCGGCAAAGCGACGCGCACGCCTGGGTCGAGGTCTGGCTGGCCGGCCGCGGCTGGGTGCGCGTGGACCCGACCTCCTCCGTCGCCCCCGGACGCACCGGCAGCTTTCAGCGCCTGCAGCCCGCGCCCGGCGTGCTGGCCAATGCGGTGGGCGCCGTCAACCCTGCGCTGGCCATGACCCTGCGCAGCGCCTGGGAGGCGCTGGACAACGCCTGGAAGCAGCGGGTGCTCAATTACACGCAAAGCCGCCAGCTGAACCTCCTGCGCCAGCTCGGCTTCCAGTCGCCGAGCTGGCAGGACCTGCTGCAGGTGCTGGTGCTGCTTCTCGCCGGCGCCGCCACGCTGGGGGCCACCTGGGCGGCCTGGGAGCGGCGCCGGCAGGACCCCTGGCTGCGCCTGCTGGCGCGTGCCCGTGGGCGGATGGAAAAGTGCGGACTCGTGTTGCCGCCCACCCACGGGCCGCGCCAGCTCGCGGCCGCGGCCCGCACGCACTTCGGCGCGGCCGCCGATCCGCTGGCAGACTGGCTGCTGCGCCTGGAGGCGCAGCGCTATTCGCGCCAGTCGCAGCAGCGGCTGCCCGCCTTGCGCCGACAATTCAAGCAACTGCCCTGGCCCGTTCCACGCTGATGTCCCCCCGCCTGCTCGCCACCGGGCTGCTCGCCGCAGCCGCCTTTGCCCTGCCCCTTTGCGCCGCGGCGGCGGACCCCGCGCCACGCCAGCGCGCGAGCGCGCCCCAGGCCAAGCCCACCGACAAGAAGGCCAAGGCTGCCGCCGCGAAAACGTCCGCGGCCAAGCGCAAGCCGGCGGCGGCAGCAGCAGCGAAAAAGGTGTCGCACCCGTCGCCCGCTCCACGCGAAACCTACGCCGGCCGGCCCGAGGCCATGCGCTTCGCGCAGGAGGTCGCCGAGCGCCGCGGCCTGGATGCGGCCTGGACCCGCCGGGCCCTGTCCGAAGCCCGGCCCCTGGCCATCGTGCAGCGCCTGATGCAGCCGGCGCCGCCCGGCACCCGCAAGAACTGGGCGGCTTACCGCAGCCGCTTCATCGACCGCGTGCGCATCGAGGGGGGCCTGCGCTTCTGGCAGGAGAACCGCGCCGCGCTCCAGAAAGCCGAGGCCGAGTACGGCGTTCCGGCCGAGATGATCGTCGGCATCATCGGCGTGGAGACCCTCTACGGCCGGCACATGGGGGACTTCCGCGTCATCGACGCCCTGGCTACCCTGGCCTTCGACCACCCGCCGCAGCACCCGCGCGCCGCCGAGCGCGCCGAGTACTTCCGGGGCGAGCTGGAACAGTTCCTCTCCACCCAGCACCGACGCGGCCTGGACCCGCTGGAGCCCCTGGGCAGCTTCGCGGGCGCCCAGGGCCTTCCGCAGTTCATGCCCACCAGCTGGGTGCGATGGGCGGTGGACTTCGACGGCGACGGCCGCGTCGACCTGCGAAACAGCGCCGCGGACGCCATCGGCTCGGTCGCCAGCTACTTCAAGGGCCACGGCTGGCAGACCGGCATGCCCACGCACTACCCCGTGAGCTTCGACGCCGACCACCTGGACCTCGACGCCCTGCTCGCCCCGGACATCCTGCCCACCTTCAACGTCGCCAGCTTCGCCGCCAAAGGCGCCGTGCTCGATGGCGCCGCGCAGGGCCACGCCGGCCCGCTGGCGCTGGTGGAACTGCAGAACGGAGAAGGCCTGCCCACCTACGTGGCAGGCACCGAGAACTTCTACGTGGTCACGCGCTACAACCAGTCGAGCTACTACGCGATGGCGGTGATCGAACTGGGACGGGCGGTGGCGGAGCAGCTCGGTCGCTAGCAGCGGTTCGAGACGAAGCGCGGCGAGAAAAGACCGTCGCCGGCGCGGGTTCCCGGCGATAGCCGAACTCAGAAGCTGAGAACGGATCCGGCGCGTTCGAAGCGGGCGCCAGACGGGCGGCGTTCTGGCGGCCGAGGCGCGCGCGGCGATGTCACTCCCAGCTTCTCAGTCCTGCGCCACCTGCACGAGCTTCAGGCGCGCACCCGCCCCAGACTTGATGCGGACCGCCGAGCGCGAGCAGCCGAAATGCCGTGCCACCAAACGCACCAACTCGTCATTTGCACGGCCATCGACGGGCGGCGCTGCCAGCTGCGCCTGCCAGGGCTCGCCCTCGGCAGCAGGTGGCAGCAGCACGCTTGCGCGCGCGTTCGGCTTGACCCGGACCTGCAGGACCTTCATGGATTCGCCGCGGCCGCCGACTCCAGCTTCAGCACCCGCCAGGCGCAGTACGTCGCCGCCATCCCCAGCACGGTCGCGGCCGCGTACATCGGCACGTAGCCGAAGCGCGCCACCACCTGCCCGCCGGCCAGCACGCCCGTGACGCCGCCGACCCCGTAGCCCACCACCGTGAACAAGGCCTGGCCGCGCCCGCGCAGGCGGCCCGGGAAGTGGCGCGTGACCATGGCGATGGCGGCCGTGTGGTGGGTCGCGAAGCTCAGCGCGTGCAGCACCTGGGCGACGACAAGCGCCGCCAGCCAGTCGGCCGCCGTGGCCAGCAGCGCCATGCGCAGCGCCGTGGCGGCGCCGCAGACCACCAGCCAGCGCGGCATGGACAGGTGGCCGATGAGGCGGCCCTGCCAGAAGAACCAGAGGATCTCCACCGCCACGGACACCGCCCACAGCCCGCCGATCATGGCCTTGCTGTAGCCACGCGCGTCGAGGTACAGCGAGATGAAGCCATAGACCGCGAAATGCGCCGTGATGTGGAACAGCAGCGAGGCGAAGAACCAGCGCACGGCCGGCTCGCGCAGCACCGGAAGGATCGCCTCGTGCCGATGGCCCGCGGGCGCAGGCGCCTCGCGCACGTCCGGCAGCCACAGCGTGCAGCCCAGCACCAGCACCAGCGTGAAGAGCGTCCAGCCCGGGAAGTGCTCCATGCCGAAGCGCTCGAACCAGGCACCGGCCACGACCACCGTGGCCATGAAACCCACCGACCCCCAGAGCCGCACCCGGCCATAGCGGCCCCAGTCGCCGGCCACGAGCTGCGCCATCGCCGCCTCGGTCAGCGACATCATGGAGCTGGTGTGCGTGAACATCACCAGCAGCACCAGCCCGATCCACACGGGCCCGCCCGACCACCACAGGCCGAGCGATGCGATCACGGCCACCAGGCCACTCAGGCGCAGCAGGCGCACGCGCTCGCCAGTGCGGTCGCTCAGCATGCCCCAGGCGTAGGGCGCGAACACGCGCGTGAAGGACTGCGTGGCGATCAGCACGCTGATCACCGTCACCGGCAGGCCCAGGTGCTTGAGCCACAGGGGCAGGTAGGGATTGAAGAAGCCGATGTGCGCGAAGTAGCTGGCCGACAGCCCCGCGAACGGCGCGAGCTGCCGCAGGCCCGGCGCGGGCGGCGAAGCCGCCGGCATCAGAGGAACGAGGCTTCGATGCCCGCCATCGGCGGGCTCACGTCACCGTTCTGCGCGCGCTGGCGCAGAGCGTGTTCCATCACCACGAGGGCCAGCATGGCCTCGGCGATGGGCGTGGCGCGGATGCCCACGCAGGGGTCGTGGCGGCCCTTGGTCACCACCTGGGTGGGACGGCCCTGCACGTCGATGGTGTCGCGCGGGGTGATGATGGAGCTGGTCGGCTTGATGGCGATGGAGACTTCCAGGTCCTGGCCCGTGCTGATGCCGCCCAGGACGCCGCCGGCGTTGTTGCTCGCGAAGCCCTCGGGCGTGAGCGAGTCGCCGTGGGTGCTGCCCCGCTGCGTGACGCTTGCGAAGCCGGCGCCGATCTCCACGCCCTTGACCGCGTTGATGCCCATCATGGCCCAGGCGATGTCGGCGTCGAGCTTGTCGTAGAGCGGTTCGCCCAGGCCCGGGGGCACGCGCGAGGCGCTGACCCGGATGCGGGCACCGCAGGAGTCGCCGCTCTTGCGCAGCGCGTCCATGTAGGCCTCCAGCGCCGAGACGTCGGCCACGGGCGCGAAGAAGGGGTTGTTCGGCACGTGCTCCCAACCCTCGAAAGGGATTTCCATGTCGCCGAGCTGCTGCATGCAGCCCTGGAAGCGCGTGCCATGGCGTGCGGCGAGCCACTTCTTGGCGACGGCCCCGGCCGCCACCATGGGTGCCGTCATGCGCGCGGAAGACCGGCCGCCGCCGCGCGGGTCGCGCCGGCCGTACTTCTGCATGTAGGCGTAGTCGGCGTGGCCCGGCCGGAAGGTGGACGCGATGTCCGAGTAGTCCTTGCTTCGCTGGTCGGTGTTGCGAATCAGCAGGCAGATGGGGGTGCCGGTGGTGTGGCCTTCGTACACGCCGGAGAGGATCTCGACCCGGTCGGCCTCCTGGCGCTGGGTGACGTGCCGGCTGGTGCCGGGACGGCGGCGGTCCAGGTCGGGCTGGATGTCGGCTTCGGACAGCGCCAGCCCCGGCGGGCACCCGTCGATCACGCAGCCGATGGCCGGGCCGTGGGATTCACCGAAGTTGGTGACCGCGAACAGGGTGCCGAAGGTGTTGCCGCTCATGTGTGTGGGAGTTTCCGCTCGCGTGCCGAGCGGGCGATTATCCCCGAGGGCCGGCCCGCGCCGGGCCGTTCAGAGCTGCGCGGAGGGCTGCACGTCCTCGCTGCTGGGCCAGTCGCGGATGTAGGCCTTGAGCATGCGGTTCTCGAAATTCTGGCTGTCCACCACGGCCTTGGCGACGTCGTAGAAGCTGATGACGCCCATGAGCATGCGCTTGTCCATGACGGGCATGTAGCGGGCGTGCCGGTCCAGCATCATGCGGCGCACTTCGTCCAGCTCGGTGTCGGGGGTGCAGGTCAGGGGGTGGTCGTCCATGGCCGTTCGCACCAGCAGGGTTCCGACGACGCCCTTGTTGGCCACGATGCACTGAATGACCTCGCGGAAGGTGAGCATGCCCACCAGGTCGCCGTGCGCCATGACCACCAGCGAGCCGATGTCCTTTTCGGCCATGACCTCGATCGCGCGGGCCATGTGTTCGTCGGGCCCCACGGTGTAGAGCGTGTTGCCCTTCACGCGCAGGATGTCGCTGACTTTCATGGGTGTCTCCAGGGTGGCAGCGCACTGCCGGTCCGAAAGAATATAGCCCACAATTCCAGCCACATCCAACAAGAGAGCGCAGACACCATGCCCGGCTATTCGGACCCCGGCTTCGACACGCTCGCCCTGCACGCCGGGGCCGCGCCCGACCCGGCCACCGGGGCGCGGGCGGTCCCCATCCACCTGAGCACGTCCTTCGTGTTCGAGTCCAGCGAGCACGCGGCCTCGCTGTTCAACCTGGAGCGCGCCGGGCACGTCTATTCCCGCATCAGCAATCCGACCAACGCGGTGCTGGAGGAACGGGTCGCGGCGCTCGACGGCGGCATCGGCGCCATCGCCACGGCCAGCGGCCAGGCGGCCCTGCATTTGGCGATCGCCACGATCATGGGCGCGGGCTCGCACATCGTGGCCAGCTCGGCGCTCTATGGCGGCTCGCACAACCTGCTGCACTACACGATGCGGCGCTTCGGCATCGAGACCACCTTTGTGCGCCCCGGCGACATCGACGGCTGGCGCGCCGCCATCCGGCCCGAGACCCGCCTGCTGTTCGGAGAAACCGTGGGCAACCCCGGCCTGGACGTGCTGGACATCCCTACGGTGGCCGCCATCGCGCACGAGGCCGGCGTTCCCCTGCTGGTGGATTCCACCCTCACCTCGCCCTGGCTCATGAAGCCGCTCTCGCTCGGCGCCGACATCGTCTACCACTCGGCGACCAAGTTCCTCTCGGGCCACGGCACCGTCATCGGCGGCGTGCTGGTCGATGGCGGCAGCTTCGACTGGGACCACCCGCGCACGCAGGGACGCTTTGGCGAACTCACCGCGCCCTATGCCGGCTTCCATCAGATGGTCTTCACCGAGGAGTCCACCGTCGGCGCCTTCCTGCTGCGCGCCCGGCGCGAGGGCCTGCGCGACTTCGGCGCCTGCATGAGCCCGCACACCGCCTGGCTGATCCTGCAGGGCATCGAGACGCTTCCGCTTCGCATGGCGCGCCACATGGCCAACACCGAGCGGGTGGTCGAGTTCCTCGCGGCGCACCCGATGGTCGCGCGCGTGGGGCACCCGCTGGTGGAGTCGCACCCCAGCCACCAGCTCGCGCGCAAGCTCCTGCCGCGCGGCGCCGGAGCGGTGTTCAGCTTCGACATCCGGGGCAGCCGCGAGCAGGGCCGGCGCTTCATCGAGTCGCTCAAGGTCTTCAGCCACCTGGCCAACGTGGGCGACTGCCGTTCGCTCGTCATCCACCCGGCCAGCACCACGCATTTCCGCATGAGCGACGAGGACCTCGCGGCCGGCGGCATCGGCCCGGGGACCATCCGCCTGTCCATCGGCCTGGAGGACCCGGACGATCTGCTCGACGACCTCAAGCGCGCATTGCGCGCAGCCGAGAAGGGGGCCTGACATGCAGCTCGAAGTCAAAGGTCACTCCTGCTACTGCTACACCGGCGGGCGCCCCTTCGACGCCGCCCGGCCCACCGCCGTCTTCCTCCACGGCGTCCTCAACGACCACAGCGTCTGGGGCCTGCAGACGCGCTACCTGGCCCACCATGGCTGGAGCGTGCTGGCGCCGGACCTTCCCGGGCATGGGCGCAGCGCGGGGCCGGCGCCCGCCACGGTCGAAGACGCGGCCGACTTCGCGCTGGCCCTGCTCGATGCGCTGAAGCTCGAGCGCGCCGCCCTGGTGGGGCACAGCTTCGGCTCGCTCGCGGCGCTGGAGGCCGCCAGCCGCGCGCCCGGGCGCATCGACCGCCTCGCGCTGCTCGCGACCGCCTACCCCATGAAGGTCTCGCCCGCGCTGCTGGAGGCGGCCGAGCACGAGCCGCTGCGTGCCATCGAGATGACCACCACCTTCTCGCTTTCCACGCTGGCGCCGCCGCCCTCGGCCCTGGGCCCGGGCACCTGGCTGCACGGGCACTCGCGCGCGCTGATGCGGCGCATCCTCCAGAGCAACGCGCGCGAGAACGTGGCCCACACCGGCTTCAGGGCCTGCGACCGCTACCGCGGCGGCGAGGAAGCCATGGCGCGCGTGCAGGCGCCCACGCTCTTCCTGATCGGCGCACGTGACGCCATGACACCGCCCGGCGCCTCGCAGGCGCTGCGTGCACGCGCGCGGGATGCCCGCGTCGTGACCGTGGACGCCGGCCACGCCATGATGGCCGAGGCGCCCGACGCGGTGCTGGCCGCCCTCACGTCCTTCCTCGCGCCATGACGGCCCTGGCCATCACCCCGCCGATGACCGAGGCGCGCGCACGCGAAGTTGCCGCCGGCTTCGACCTGCGCGCGCTGCCGCCCGACTTCTATGCCAACCCCTACCCGGTGTACGCCGCCCTGCGCGAGCGCGAGCCGGTGCGGGCCATGCCGGACGGCTCCTGGTTCCTCACGCGGCACGCCGACCTGGTGGCGGTGTACCGCGACGCGGCCTGCTTCAGCTCGGACAAGAAGGTGGAGTTCGCCCCCAAGTACGGCGCCGGCTCCCCGCTCTTCGAACACCACACCACCAGCCTGGTGTTCAACGACCCGCCGCTGCACACCCGGGTGCGCAAGCTGATCATGGGCGCGCTCACGCGACGCGCCATCGCCGACCTGGAGCCCGGGCTGGTGCAGCTGGTGGAAGGCTTGCTGGACGGCATCGAGGCGAAAGGCGGAGGCGACCTGATCGAGGACTTCGCGGCGGCCATCCCGGTGGAGATCATCGGCAACCTGCTGGACGTGCCGCACGCCGAGCGCGGGCCGCTGCGCGGCTGGTCGCTGGCCATTCTGGGCGCGCTGGAGCCGCGCCTGTCGCCCGAGCAGGAGGCGCTGGGCCAGCGCAGCGTGCGCGAGTTCACCGACTACCTGCGCCGTTTGGTGGCGCAGCGGCGCCGCCGTCCCGGCGACCCCGAGCACGACGTGCTCACGCGCCTCATCCAGGGTGAGGCGGCGGGCGAGCGCCTGTCCGAATCCGAGCTGCTGCAGAACTGCGTCTTCATCCTCAACGCGGGCCACGAGACCACCACCAACCTGATCGGCAACGCTCTGGTGGCCTTGCAGGAATGGCCTGGCGAGCGCGAGCGGCTGTCCGCGCTGGTGACGCGCCACGCCCCCGGTGACCCGGCGCTGGAGCCGCCCCTCACGCTGGCGGTGGACGAGTTCCTGCGCTTCGAGTCCTCCAACCAGCTGGGCAACCGCCGCGCCCTGCGGGCCTGCGAGGTGGGCGGCGTGTCGCTGCCCGAAGGCGCGCTCGTGACCTTGTGCATCGGCGCCGCCAACCGGGACCCGGCGCTGTTCGACGATCCCGACACGCTGAACCTGGCCCGCGAGGACAACCGGCACCTGGCCTTCGGCTTCGGCATCCACCAGTGCGCGGGACTGAGCCTCGCGCGCCTGGAGGGCCGCATCGCCATCGGCCGCTTCCTGCGGCGCTTCCCGGACTACCGCCTCACGGCGCCCCCGGAGCGGGGCGGACGCGCGCGCTTCCGGGGCTTCCTGCACGCGCCCTTCGCCGTGCGCTGAAGCTCAGGCGGCGCGGCCGATCGCGTCCTTCAGGTACACCCCGGACAGGCGCCCGCTGCGCCACAGGGGCTGTGTCGCCTCCGTGAGCGGCAGCAGGAGCTGGCGCATCAGCGGCTCCAGCGAGGTCGACGCCAGGTCCGCCAGCAGCACGAAGCGCGCCTCGTCCCGATGCGGCTCGTCCAGCCGGCCGATCCAGTCCAGCGACTGCAAGGCCTCGACCACGGGCTCCAGCTGCAGGTCGGTCACCTGCAGGGCCTGCGCCAGCTCGTCCAGGGTCATGCCGTGGCGAGCGCCCGGCTTCGCCTGCGACAGCGCCGCCAGCACCTGCAGGGCGAGCTGGAACTGCCAGCCGTGCCCCTCGGCCTGCCGGTGCGGCCCCGCCGTCAGCCCCGGCAGGTAGGCCGCCAGCACCGCGCCGAGCAGCACCACCAGCCAGGCCACGTAGATCCAGATCAACAGGATCGGCAGCGTCGCGAAGGCGCCATACACCGCGGAATAGGTGGGCACCGCCTTCAGGTACACCGCCAGCAGCTGGCGCGCGAGCTCGATGCCCACCGCCGCGAACACGCCGCCGATCAGGGCATGCCGCAGCCGCACCGGCGCGTTCGGAACGAAGCGGTACAGGGCCGCCAGCCCACCGGCCAGCAGCATCAGCTCCAGCCAGTCCAGCACCGTGAGCGCCCCCTTGGGCAGGGCCGAGACGAAGCCGCGCGAGGCGGACATGACGTACGAGCTGATGCTCACCGAGGCGGCCAGCACCAGCGGCCCCAGCGTCAGCGCGGCCCAGTAGATCAGCAGGCGCTGCGCCAGCGGGCGCGGGCGCTTGACGCGCCAGATGCCGTTGAGGGTGCGGTCGATGGTCAGCACCAGCGTGAGGGCCGTGAGGACCAGCACGCCCAGGCCCACGAATCCGAGCTGGTTCGCCTTGCCCGCGAACTGGTTCAGGTAGCTGAGAACCTGCCGGGCGATGGTGTCGGGCACCAGGCTCTGCATCAGCCAGACCTGCAGCGAGGTCTGCAGCTTGCCGAACATGGGAAAGGCGGTGAACACCGCCAGCACCACGGTGAAGAAGGGCACCAGCGCAATGGTGGTCGTGAAGGTGAGGCTGCCGGCGGACAGGCTGAGGCGGTCCTCGACGATGCGCTCGCGCAGCGTCTGGGCCGCCGAGCGCCAGGGGAAGCGCACAAGCGCCTCGAGGAACTGCCGGGCTTTCATCGGCCGCTATGATGCCATCGCCCATGCCTGCCCCCGCCCCTGCGGACGCGATGCTGTCCACGTCCACGCCCGAAGCCACGCCCACCTCCCCGCCCCCGGCGGTCGCCTTCAGCCGGCGGCTCGCCGTCGGGAGCCTGATGGGGCTGATCGTCCTGGGCCTGGCCTGGGAGCTCTGGCTTGCGCCCGTGCGCCCCGGCGGCAGCTGGCTGGCTCTCAAGGTGCTGCCGCTGTGCCTGCCCCTGGCCGGCCTGCTGCGACACCGCATGTACACCTACCGCTGGGTGAGCCTGCTGGTGTGGCTGTACTTCACCGAAGGCGTGGTGCGGGCCTGGAGCGACCGGCCGCCCTCCTCCTGGCTGGCCATGGTGGAGATCGTGCTGTGCCTTCTGCTCTTCGCCGCCTGCGTGCTGCACGTGCGCACGCGGCTCGGAAAAAAGGCTGCGAGATGACTGCCCTGATCGAAGAACTCAAGACCCTGGTCGGGGCCGCCCACGTGCTGGTGGACGGCGACCTGAGCGCCTACGAAGTCGACTGGCGCAAGCGCGCGCACGGCAAGGCCCTGGCCGTCGTGCGGCCCGGCTCCACGGGCGAGGCGGCGGCCGTGGTGCGCGCCTGCGCGCAGGCCGGCGTGGCCATGGTCCCGCAGGGCGGCAACACCGGCCTGGTGGTGGGCGCCACGCCGGACGAATCGGGCACGCAGGTGGTCCTGAGCCTGCAGCGCATGACGGCCGTGCGCGAACTCGACGCTGCCAACATGACCGTCACCGTGGAGGCCGGCTGCGTGCTGCAGTCCCTGCAGGAACACGCGCGCAACGCCGGTTTCCTCTTCCCCCTGAGCCTGGCCGCCGAAGGCAGCTGCACCATCGGCGGCAACCTGGCCACCAACGCCGGGGGCACCCAGGTGCTGCGCTACGGCAATGCCCGCGACCTGTGCCTCGGGCTGGAGGTGGTCACGCCCGCAGGCGAGGTCTGGGACGGCCTGTCGGGCCTGCGCAAGGACAACACCGGCTACGACCTGCGTGACCTCTTCATCGGCAGCGAAGGCACGCTCGGCCTCATCACCGCGGCCACGCTCAAGCTGTACCCGCTGCCGGCCGCCACCCTCACCGCCTGGGCGGCCGTGCCGTCCATGCAGGCGGCCGTGCAGCTGCTGGGCCTGGCGCGCCGCCACCTGGGCGCGGGGCTCACCGGCTTCGAGGTCATGGGCCAGTTCGCCCTCGGCCTGGTCGCGCGCCACTTCCCGCAGATGCGCGTGCCCTTCGTGCAGGACAGCCCCTGGTGCGTGCTGCTGGAAAACGCCGACCACGAATCGGAGGCCCACGCCCGCGGCCAGTTCGAGACCCTGCTGGAGCGCGCGCTGGAAGAAGGCTGCGTGACCGACGCCGTGGTGGCGGAGAACATCGCCCAGGCGCGCCAGCTCTGGCACGTGCGCGAAAGCATCCCCCTGGCCCAGGCCGAAGAGGGCCTGAACATCAAGCACGACATCTCGCTGCCCATCTCGCGCATCCCCGCCTACTGCGAGGAGACCGACGCGCTCCTGCTGCGCGAAATTGCGGGCGTGCGCCTGGTCAACTTCGGCCACCTGGGCGACGGCAACCTGCACTACAACGTGCAGGCCCCGGAGGGCGGCGACGCCGCCACCTTCCTGCGCGAGCGCGAAGAGGCGGTCAACGCATTGGTGTACGACCAGGTGCGCCGCCATGGCGGCTCCATCTCCGCCGAACACGGCGTGGGCAGCCTCAAGGTGGACAGCCTGCCCGACTACAAGAGCCCGGTGGCGCTGGGAATGATGCGCGCCATCAAGGGTGGGCTGGACCCGCGCAACCTGATGAACCCGGGGCGGGTCGTGCGCCCCTGATGCACGCACCTTTTACTTCTTTCCAGAGCACCGACATGTCCCAGCGCCCCATCCGGAGCCAGTACGAAGACTTCATGCGCCACGTGCACACGCACGGCACGCCCAAGACCGACCGCACCGGCACCGGCACGCGCAGCGTGTTCGGCCACCAGATGCGCTTCGACCTGCAGGAGGGCTTTCCGCTGGTGACCACCAAGAAGGTGCACCTGAAGTCCATCATCGTGGAGCTGCTGTGGTTCCTGCGCGGCTCCAGCGACAACAACTGGCTGCGCGAGCGGGGCGTCACCATCTGGGACGAGTGGGCGCGCGAGGACGGTGACCTCGGCCCGGTGTACGGCGTGCAGTGGCGCAGCTGGCCCACGCCGGACGGCGGCCACGTGGACCAGATCGCCGAGGCCATCAAGACGATCCGGACCAACCCCGACTCGCGCCGCATCATCGTGAGCGCCTGGAACGTGGCCGACATCCCGAAGATGGCACTGGCGCCCTGCCACGCCTTCTTCCAGTTCTATGTCGCGGACGGCAAGCTCTCCTGCCAGCTGTATCAACGCAGCGCCGACATCTTCCTGGGTGTCCCCTTCAACATCGCCAGCTACGCCCTGCTCACGCACATGATGGCGCAGCAGTGCGACCTGCAGGTCGGCGACTTCATCTGGACCGGCGGCGACTGCCACATCTACAGCAACCACACCGAGCAGGTCGAGCTGCAGCTCTCGCGCGAGCCCTACCCCTACCCGGTCCTGAACATCAAGCGCCGGCCGGCCAGCATCTTCGAGTACGAGTACGAGGACTTCGAGGTGCTGGAGTACCAGTGCCACGGGGCGATCAAGGCGCCGGTGGCGGTGTAGCCCTTGCCGCCGTGTTTCAAAGTCCGGTCCAGTTCGCCACGATGGCACCGCCCAGCGCAGCCTGGTAGTTCGGTGTGAAGCTTGTCTGGCCGAGCGGCGGTGGCGAGAAGCTCGCCATCGCCTCGACCAGGAGATGCACCTGCCGCGCCAGCAAGGCCTGCCCGTCGTCGGTACGGATTTCCTCGACCTGGAACTGCGCGCCGCGGTACCAGTTCGCTATCACCGCCGTGTCCGTGGTGCCGATCACGCTCAGCGCGAGGTCGTCGCCGATGCGCTGAAACCAGAGCTGGTCGGGTGCCACGTCCGGCCCCAGCTGAAGCACGTCGCGGTTTCCTGCCGTCGCATCGTTCTCCTCTACTCGATCGGTGCCCCAGCCGCGGCCCCACACGTAGCTGTCGTTACCCGCGCCGCCAGTGAGCACGTTCCGCGCGCTGTTGCCGGTCAGCACGTTGTCCAGCGCATTGCCGGTGCCGTTGCGGCCGGGGGCGGTTCCGGTGAGGGTGAGGTTCTCCACGTGGTCGGGCAGCACGTAGCTGACGGACGCCATCACCGTGTCCATGCCTTCGCTCGCCTGCTCGACCACTACGTCAGCGGCGTGGTCCACCCAGTACAGGTCATCTCCGGCGCCCCCGGCCATCAGGTCGGCGCCAGCGGCTCCGTCCAGCACGTTGTCGGCGCCGTTGCCGATCAGCTCGTTGCCCATGGCGTTGCCGGTCGCAGCGGTGGCCGCCGCACCGGTCAGGGTGAGGGCCTCGACGTGGTCGGGCAGCACGTACGAAATCGCGGACAGAACACGGTCGAAGCCGGAGAACGACGCTTCCCAGACGATGTCTCCCGGGTCGTCCACCACGAAGGTGTCGTTGCCGTAGCCACCGCCCATTCGATCCGCCCCCCGCCCGCCGTCCAGCAGGTTGTTTCCCTCCGGATCGCTCAACACGTCATCACCGTCGCCGCCGAAGAGCTGGTCGTCGTACCAGCCTCCGGTGAGGACATCATTCCCGGCCAGTCCATGCAGGCTGCTGCCCATGTCGGTCGAGGCGGCCAATTCGTCATCGCCATCGGTCCCTCGGATGGTGCTCAGAATGTCCTGCACGGCGCCACGATCCCAAGCCGTTCCGTCCGCGAAGCGGATCACCTCCACTTGCCCTCGATCGCGGTCGGGCGCAAGGAAGTTGATCAGCGTCAGCGAATCGTCGCTGCCGACACGCGTCAGGAGCAGGTCCCATGGATGCTCGGGCGCGCGCTGGACGTGGATGTCTGCGGCACGAATCGACGCGTCGAACTCGACCGCGTCCCACGCCGCGTCGTCATTGAGATCCCAGCCCCAGGCCTGCCTTTGCGCGTCGTCGATCACATCGCGCCCCCAGCCGGCGCTGAAGCGGTAGGTGTCCGCGCCGCGGCCGCCCACGAGCATGTCGTCACCGGTCCCTCCGACCAATTCATCGTCGCCACTTCCGCCGAGCAGGGTATCGCTCCCCTCGCCACCAGCGAGATGGTCGGCACCGGACTGCCCGACCAGGAAGTCGTCTCCAGCGCCGCCCACAAGCGCGGATCCGGCGAAGCCGGCAACAAGGAAGTCACTTCGCGCCACGTCGTCGTTCGGCTCCTGGCGGCTCAGCGCCGCGCGAACAGCGTCCCGCATCAGCGCGGTACCGTCGCCCAGGATGACCGCATCGACGCCTGACCGGATGTCCGAGCTGCCGGCTTCGAAGTAATCGGCGACGGTGACGCTGTCCGCACCGCCGCGGATGCTGACCTGCAGCGCATCGCCCACTCGCTCGAAGCGCAGGCTGCTCGCGTCCGTTTCGGCCGCCAGAACGATGCGCGAGCGGACTTGTCGGTCCCACGCCCATTCCTCTTCGGAGCGCCTGACGGACCACGCCTCGATCCGGTCATGCCCCCCTCCCGGAGCGAGCGCGACGCTGAACCGCCCCTCCGAGGCGTCGATGCGGTCGTCACCGGCGCCTCCGTCCACGGTGGCGAAGCGGGTCCGGTCGAGGACGATGCGATCGTCACCCCGGCCTCCTTCGATCAGGTCGAAGCCCCCATAGCTGTAGATGAGGTCGTTTCCGTCACCGCCCTCCAGCCGATCGGCCGCCGTGCCGGCAATCTCATGGAATGCAGCGCGGTCCTTGTTGATGTTGTAGAGGACGTCGTCGCCCGCCAGTCCCTGGATGTGGTTGCTGCCCAGGCTTCCCGCCAGGGTGTTGTTTCCGTCGTCACCGACAAGATCGACATCGCCCGCATGCTGTCCCAGGCGCAGGGACTCGACGTGTTGCCATTGCGAGAGACTGAGCTGCGCCACACCGAGCAGGCCCTGCGTTCCGATGACGACCGTATCGCTGCCGCCGCCCTCCCGTTCGACCACCGAGTCGCCTTCTCCAAGAATGTAGGTGTCGTCACCGTCCGCGCCGGCAAGCACGTTCGCGGCGGCGTTGTTGCTGCCGTCCAGCACGTTGGCGCCTTCGTTGCCGCGTCCTTCGATGGCCCGGCTGCCCGTCAAGGTCAGCTTGTCGATGTTGGCGCCCAGTGTGTACGACACGCTACTCTGGACTTCGCTGCTGAACCCGTCGCTGCGCCTGAGCGGTTCGATCACCACATCACCGACGCTGTCCACGATGTAGATCAGGTTGGCCGTGCGCATGGCCGCGCTGCCGATCAGCGTGTCGTTCCCAGCACCGCCATCGATCACGATCGTCGGCTCTTCATAAGTGTTGGCGCTGCCCGACAGGTCGATGATGTTGTCCAGCGCGTTGCCGAGGTAGCTGAAGCTTTCGCCGAAGACACCCATGCTGTAGTTCTGGCGATGTACCACTAGGTTCTCGACCTCGCTCGGCAAGCGCAGGGAAAAGGAGTTCGTAACGAGCGTGTCGCGTCCCTCGCCAGGGTTTTCGAAGACGGCGATCTCGCGTGCAGCACCGAACAGCCAGATGTTCGTGCCCGCCCCCACCCAGTCGATGTAGGTGTCGTCGCCCTTGCCGCCGTGGTACTCGTCCTCGCCGCCACTGGATTCCCAGGTCCGGTCGGTGCCGCGCAGGACATTCGGCCCATCGTTGCCCCGCAGCACGTTATTGCCGCTGTTGCCCGTGCCGTCCGCGGCAAGCGTGCCCACGAGGGTCAGGTTCTCCACGTTGGCGGGCAGCGTATAGGAGACGCTGCTGTACACGGAGTCGATGCCGCCACCTGGGGATTCGGCGATCGTGTCCCGCGCGTTGTCCACGCTGTACATGTCATCCCCCTCGGTTCCGACCAGCGCATCGACGGCGCCGGTGAGCGCTGCGCCGGCTCGGGCGGCGATCTCGTCGTAGTTCCAGGCGCTGCCGTCGGCGAAGCGAATGCCTGTGAAGCTGCGTCCGGCAGGCGTGCTCCGGAAGAACTCGTCCACCCACAGCCGCGCGCCGGTTTCGGGCACCCACAGGACCAAGGAGTCGTTGCTTGCCATGGTTCCGCTCCCCGTCTGGCCGGTGCGCAGCAACTGCAGCGTGGCGGGGGTGATGTCCGGCTTCAGTGCGATGAGGTTGCCGCTCCCGCTTCTGTCCACGACGTGGTCGGCGCCATCGTACGCGCCGAAGACGTAGGTATCCTCGCCGAGCCCTCCTTCCAGCAGGTCCGCTCCAGCCCCTCCAGCCAGGGTGTCGGCTGCATTGCCACCGTGTAGTTCGTCGCGTCCCGCGCCGCCGGTGATCACGTTGGGCTGGTCGGCGTAGCCCCAGAGGGTGTTGCCCTGGCGCGCGTCACCCGTCGTCCCCATCTGCTGCAGCATGGCCGCTGTCCATGTCACGTCGGGCGTACTCTCGAAATGCAGCTGCGCGATGGGCGCGGGCGCGCCGGTGCCGTATGCGGACTGGCCCTCCAGACGGACTTGGCGCCCCCAAAGGTCGGTGAGAACGATCACGGCGCCTGCAGGCTCATGGGACACGCGCAGCTCGCCCGGCCGCACCGTGCCACGGATGAACACCTGGTCACCCCCGTCGGCGTTCGCGACGATGGTTTGCATCGCCCGGTCGAAGCCCACGATGTAGCGGTCCAGGCCGCCGCCGCCCACCATGATTCCTCCATCCACAAGGATGTCGTCACCCGGGCCGCCGTGCAGGTAATCGCCGTGCGCCAGCGTGTCCGCACCGGCGCCCCCGTACAGCCGGTTGATGCCGTTTCCGCTCAAGTGGTCATCGCCCTCCCACCCATGCACGGCGTAGGCTTGCGAATCGACGAGAGTGTCGGGCCCCGCAGTGCCGTCGATCACGGTGTTCCAGTCGGGGGCCTGCATCAAGGAAATGCGCGCCAGCAACTCGAACTGCGACCAGACCACGCCGGGTGCGGCTTCGAACTCCACGCGGTAACTTTGCGCGTAGCGGTACGGGGCGTCGGCCAAGGCATAGAGGCCCTCCAGCTTCAGCTCTCTCAGGATGCCAGCGACTTCCCAGCGTAGCATCAGGTCCTCACCGGTGCGGCTCACCCGCAAGGCTTCGGGGGTCACGCCGTCGGGAAGGCGCAGGGTCTTGATCTGCCCGGCCACCGGCGCTGCGTTGCGCAACACTTGGTAGAACGTCGCCGCGCTGATCTGCCACCGGTCATTTCCACTGCCCAGGTTCACCGACCAGCCCCCGACCAAGGTGTCGTTGCCGGCACCCCCGGCGAGCACGTCCTCGGCATCCCCGAGCAGCAGATCGTCACCATCCCCACCGTCGAGGCGATCCATCCCGGCGCCCCCTTCCAGGCGGTCATTTCCCGCGCCGCCGATCAGGACATCCTGGCCGCCCAGGCCGTGCAAGCCATCGGCCCCGGAGGTACCGGTGAGGTGATCATCTTCTTCAGAGCCGACGATCGTGTTCAGGACGCTGCGGATGTCGAACACATCCGAAGCCGCATTGCCGCTCGGGTCGCTGGCGGTCACGCGCACGCCCAGGCTGGTCGCCTCGGGCGCCATGCCGCTGAAAGTGCGCGTCGCTGCATCGAACTGGAGCCACGCGGGCAAGGCGTTGCCGTCGGCCAGCGTGGCGCTGTAGCTCAGGGCATCGTCGGCATTGAGGTCGCTGAAGGCATCGGCCGGCACGGTATGGCTGAAGCGCACACCGACCCCCACCGACCGATTTACAAGGGGCTTGTCCAGGGTGGGTGCATGGTTCGGTTCGATGCGCAGCATGAGCGCCGTGCTGGCCATGGCAGCGTCGTTGTCGGCGGCGTGGACCTGCAGGGCCAGCGCGCTGCCGGTGCCCGCCGGCGCCTGGCCGGTCAGGATCCGTGTCGCGGCGTCGAAGGACAACCACTCGGGCAGCGGCGAGCCATCGTCCAGGCTCACGCGCAAGGCGAGCGCATCTCCGCTGTCCGGATCGCTGAATGCGTGCGCCGGCACCGTGTAGCTGAAGGCGGCCCCCTGCTGGACCCGCGCGTCCGCCAGCGCCTGTACAGCCACCGGTGGACGGTTGGGTGGCGCCACGTTCAGGGTCATCAGCGCGCCGGTGGAAGCGCCGTACCTGTCCGTGGCCCAGAGCGCCAGGCTCATCGTGCCGACCGCCAGCTCCCCCGGCACGCCGCTGAAAGTCCGGCTCGCCGGATCGAAGCCGAGCCACGATGGCAAAGGTGAACCATCGGGCAGCGTGGCGGAGTAGCTCACTTCGTCCCCGAGGTCCGGATCGACAAACGCGCCGGCAGGCAGCTGGTGGACGAACGCCCTACCCGCGCGTGCCGACAGCCCGGGCAGGGGGGCCAGCTGCGCGGGGGCCCGGTTCTGCGCCGCTCGCATGACCTGCGCGTCGATCGCGGACTGGTCCCAGCTCTCGCCATCGTCGAAGGCGATGCGGTCGATCCGCCGGTCGTGCACCTCCTCGCCACGGACTTCCTCGGCCGCGAAATGGCCGCTGACCGTCACCGTGTCCTCGGTGCCGCGAAGCTGCAGCAGGAGATCGTCATCGATGCGGCGGGCCACCACCTCGTGCGCCGCGACGCCCGGGCCGAAGCGCAAAGTGTCCAGCGCCTGCGGCCGCGCCGGGTCCGCAGTGCTGCGAAGAAAGTCGAGGTTGCGGATGAAGTCGCTGCCGTCGCCGCGTGCGAACTCGTACACATCGGCGCCGGCCCCGCCGATCAGCACGTCCGCACCTTCGCCGCCGATCAACCAGTCGTCACCTTCACCCCCGATGAGCACATCGTCACCGCCTCCGCCCGAGAGGTAGTCGTCACCCGCGCCTCCATCCAGCAAGTCCGCCCCGTGGAACGCCAAGGCCAGCACGCCCAACTCGTCGTCGCCGCGCAGCGTGTCATTGCCGGCCCCGCCCAGAAGGATGTCGTCGGCGCCGCCTCCGACCAGCAGATCGTCCCCCTCGTCCCCGTCGAGAAAGTCCCTGCCGTGGAAGCGCCCCGCCAGCAAGGCACTGCTCTCGTCACCCCACAAAGCATCATGGCCCGTGCCGCCCAGCAGCACGTCGCTGCCGCCGCCACCGAACAACTTGTCGGCGCCCTCGTCGCCGGCCAGATGATCATCGCCCCAGGCGGCCGTGGCATCGGCCAGTGCGGCCGCATGTTCCACCTGCAAGTCCCCGCGCAGCACGTCGTCGCCCGCACCGCCGCGCAGGGTGTCGTTGCCGCCGCCACCCTCGATGTAGTCGCTGCCGTCTTCCCCATCCAGGTAATCGGCCCCGTGGTACGCGATGTCCAGGAAGCCGGCCTCCCCGGGCGCATCGCTGCCGTCGCCGAATAGGAGGTCGTCACCGCTTCCGCCGAACAGGTCGTCGCCGGCGCCGCCGCCGACCATCGCGTCATCGCCCGCGCCGCCGTCGAGGAAGTCCCGGCCATGGAACGAGCCCGCGACCGAGTTCAGGAAGCCTGGGCGAATGGTGCCGTCGCCAAAAAGGACGTCGTCCCCGTCCTCCCCTTCGAGGATGTCCTCACCGGCCAGGCCGTCGAGCGCGTCCCGTCCGGCGCCCCCCTTGATGCGGTCGTCGCCCCAGCTTCCCATGACCCGGTCATCGCCGGCACCCGCGTCGATCACGTCGTGCTGTGCATCCGTGCGGCCCTGGCCGATGCCGTCCCACAAGACCAGATCGGAGCCGTCGAGCGCGGGATAGGCGCCCCAGGCGAGTCCGGTGTGCAGGACTCGCGCCCCGCCCGGCTGGCCCCAGTCCAGCCAACGGTCGTTCGGCCCCAGCAGCTGCCGGCCGCTGGCGATGTCCATGCTGCTGGCGATGTAGTCGTCACCGTCTCCACCGCGGATCAGGTCGTCGCCGCCTCCCCCGGCGATCATGTCGTCGCCCGCGCCCCCGTCGATCACATCGTTCCCTGCGCCCCCTTGCACCAGGTCATTGCCCTCGCCCGCGTGGATGGTGTCGTTGCCCGCGCTGCCGTACAGGGTGTTGTCCGTGATCAGCACCCCGCCACCGGCCACCAGGTTCCCCTGCCCATCCCGCACGAACATCAGCTCGCCGCGCTCCACCACGGTGGTGGTGGAGCCATCCTCGCGCGTGCGCGTGAGGGCCGCGCCTTCGTTCACGACGGCCAGCGCGAGGTAGTCCCCCGCGATGACGCCCTGCTGTTCGCCGCCGTCCCGCAGGGTCAGCGTGAGGCTGTTGCTCTCCACCGCATCGCCGCCGTGGTGGTAGGTGACCACCAGCTCCAGCACCTGCTCGCCCTCGAAGGACTGGCTGCTCACGATGGAGAAGGCCCGGTCCGTCTGCCCCGGCGCCAGCGCGATGTCCACCGGCTGCGAGAGGTCCAGCGTCTGCGCGCCGGTGACCAGCTGCAGCAGGCCGGCCGCGCCGCTTCGCACGCTGATGGTGATGCGGTCTCCCGCCCAGGCGGCCACGTTGCCGAACCAGCGCAGCGCCGTGCCACCGAGTTCTGCCAGGGTGCCGGCCACGGGCGCGGGCTGCGCATCGGCTCCGGCCGCGAAGGGATTGCCGGCCGCATGGGCCACGATGGCCGAGCGCGCCGGGCGCGAGAGCTGCAGGCCCAGGAAGCCCTCGCCGGCCGCGCGCGCCAGGTCGAAGTCCTCGATGGTGATGTCGCCGCCCCCGAGCGGCCCGCCCGTGACGGTGAGCGTGACCCGTTGGCTGCCGGTGTCGTTGAAGCGGTAGCGCACCCCCTGCGCATCGACCCAGCTGGCCTGGTTGGTGGGGGTGATGGCGTAGCGGGCGCCCTCCCCCGTCAGCCGCACGCCGCCCACCACGATCTCGCCGCGCCCGTCGCTGTCCACGATGCGGTCGCTGCCCTGGTCGGCCGCGAAGACGTAGCGATCCCGGCCTTCGCCCCCGTCGAGCCGGTCGGATCCCGCGCCTCCGAGCAGCGTGTCGTCACCAGCGCCGGCCGTGAGCACGTCGTTGCCGCTGTTGCCCTCCAGCCAGTCGGCGCCTCCGAGGCCGAGGAGGGTGTCGTTGCCGTCGCCTCCGAAGATGCGATCGTTCGCCGCCCCGCCGCTCAACTCCGCGTCACCTCTGCCGGTGCCGAACACGACTCGCGAAGCCGCCGCCAATGGCGCCGTGCCAAGCATCTGGACCTGCTGGCGGTTGGCACGGTCGTCGAAGAAATAGTTGTCCGGGCCGCGCAGGTCGCGCACCGTGCGCACCCCATGGAGGGCCGCCGCCTCTTCCGTCCGAGCCATGCCTTGCGCAATGACGAAATCAGCACGCGCCTGCAGGTAGGTGTCGCTGAAGTGCAGAGAGGCCGGGTCCTTGCCCTGCTCGATGGCACTGCGATCCGAAAGCCAGCGCTCATAGTCCGTGCGGTGCAGCGCATAGAGCTGCAGGGCCGCGGCGGACGTGGGCGACTGATCGTTCAGCCGAATGGAAACCGGAAGACCGAACTGCAACGACAACACTGCGCCGAAGTCGTTGCGGGCGTCCACGACGGTAGGCGAACTCGCGGTGATGCGGATGCCCCCGGGACTGCGGTCGGTGATGGCGGCTATTCGGCCTGCGTAGGCGATGAGTTGCTGGTCGGTGGCGCTGTCGACGAGCGAGGGCGCGGCTGGAGTAAAGACGCGGCCCAGCGAATTGAGCAAGGCCACCGTCTCCCGCCCGTCACGGGCCGAGCCGGCGACGTCGAACAGGCGGCCGAGGTCGGCAAGCTGGATGCTGTTGTCGATGCGGTGCAGCAGCAGGGTGGTGAAGACCGCGCCGGCGGGATCGAGGCGGGCGGCGCCGGGGCCGAAGGTGGTGCTCTCAAAAGCTCGCCACAGTCCCTCGGGGAGGTAGGAGCCGAGCCAGTCGAAGAACGGTCGGGTGGTGTGGGGGTGAATTAATGGGGCGGCGGCCGACGCAAGCACTGCGCCGGTTCCTCCAGCAAGCATCACTGCAGCGGCACTCGCACCGAACATGGCACCGCCGGCGGCCACGGCGGCTCCAACACATGCCCCAAGCGCGATTGAAAGCACAGCCTCGCCAGCTGCATTTCCATCCCCATCAATGATCGCGTCCGCGATGGAGTAGATATCGAAAGCTGGGCCGACAACGCGGCCAACGCGCAACAAGCCCTCGTTCACCGAAGTCTGGAAAGCGGCGACCCGCTCAGCCGCAGAGAGTGACTCGTCTGCAAGCTGGAGTGCGGTCCGGGCCATATTGTTGGCAGCCTCCCGCCACACGCCTTCAGCTACAACGTCTGACGTGGCAATCGCGGCTTCACGAAAGGCCACCGCCGAAGCAATGGCGCCTTGATACTGACCTCGTAGAGCTGCCAGTCTTTCCGCGGCATCTCGACCACTGGACTCGAGCGATTCAACAACGCCATTAGCGAAGCTCGCAGACCAACTACTCAGATTCTTCAGCACCCCAGCAAGCTGCTCGTAGCTTTGTCGCTGCGTATCGGATTCAACGCTCATAGAGCCTCCCTAACATGAAGTGCGTGCGTTCGATTGACTACTCTTGTGCAGAGATGCGCCACTAGCAGAAGCTGCAGGAAGAGCATCGGCGCACCGATCAGAATCTGGTTTATTGCCGTAACAACGCCAATGGTCCCAGAGGATGCCAGTTGGAGAATAAAGTAAGCCCTGCCCTTACTAACTGGATCAACTATGGGGAGCGACCAGGCGAGCGCAATCAATAACCCTACCAATGCGTAAATATAGGCAAGACACAAGAAGCGACGAGAGCTGCGCTCAAAACTTCTGGTGCAGCCACCCCACCTGCGCAGGGCTTGGATATAGAGGAGCAGGCATGCAATGGCAACCAGCGCCGACATGCCAACGAACGTCTGAGCAAAAATCGGGTCACTGGCGCGATTCGTTAGTCGACCGGCATTAGGAATCCATTCGACGATCGGCCACATCCAAGAATGTAGCCAGCCCAGCCTATCCCCATTCGGCAACAGTGCGCCAATCAGCGCCGTGCCGACGGCATGGCCAAGATAGGTCTTTGCAAGTGAGGGCTCTTTGTAAGTGCTGCCACTCATGCGCACCTCTGCTCATAACCATGCTCATAAAAAGCATCGTTGGCTTCTGCGGGCGAGAGCGCACCAACATCCCGGCTCCCGAACCCATCCCGCATAAACATCAGCTCGCCGCGCTCCACCACGGTGGTGGTGGAGCCATCCTCGCGCGTGCGCGTGAAGGCCGCGCCCTCGTTCACGACCGCCAGCGCGAGGTAGTCCCCCGCGATGACGCCCTGCTGTTCGCCGCCGTCCCGCAGGGTCAGTGTGAGGCTGTTGCTCTCCACCGCCTCGCCGCCGTGGTGGTAGGTGACCACCAGCTCCAGCACCGGCTCGCCCTCGAAGGCCTGGCTGCTCACGATGGAGAAGGCCCGGTCCGTCTGCCCCGGCGCCAGCGCGATGTCCACCGGCTGCGAGAGGTCCAGCGTCTGCGCGCCCGTGACCAGCTGCAGCAGGCCGGCCGCGCCGCGTCGCACGCTGATCGGAAAGGTCGCGAGTCGCTGCACAGCAGCAACGCCCTCGTCAGCAAGCTCGGACGCTTCCCTCGCCATCTCATCGGCAGCCTGCCGCCAAACCGCTTCGGCAATGAAATCAGATGATGCAACCGCCATGTCTCTTCGAGAAATCGCAGCCGCAACAGCCACCTGATATTTGGCCTGTATAGCTGCAAGCTGCTTCTCCGCGCTGTTCGCCCCTCCCTCGAAAGTTTCGACTACCCCATTGGCAAAGCTGGCAGACCACCCTGTCAACTTGGACCACACGGTTGCAGATTGCCCGAACGACTGTTGCTTCACGGCGGCGGAATCACTCACAGCTCAACCCTCCTCGGTACACCAACGAAGCTGCGGGAACCCGTGCAGGCATGCGCGATCCATAGCGCCAACAGCATCATGAACGGAAGGCCCACCACCAGCTGATTCATTACCACGACGACGCCAAAATCGCTGGCGGTTGCGCTCTTGAACAAGAAATACGCGCGCCCCTTGCTCGCCGGGCCAACATATGGCACTACCCATAAGATCGCGAGGCAGGTACCGAGCACCACCCACATGTATGAAAGAAACATCACGCGATGCCATGCACTATTAAAAGTTCGAGTGCGGTAACCCCGCGAGCCCATGAAGAAACAATAGAAGCCGAGAATTCCAGTGGAGGCGATTAAAGATAGGCCGATGAAAACCTGCGCAAATACTGGATCTGGCGCATTGACCGTCAGTCGAACGACGTTTGGAATCCAACTTACGATTGGCCAGATGAGTGAATGCATCAAAATTAGGTAATCACCCTTCGGGAGAAGCGCCCCCATCAACGCCGCCCCCACCGTGTGGCCAAGATATGGAATCCCGATTGGGGGATGTTTGTACTCCTGCGAACCCATAGCACCTCCTCCAAATTCTTGAATATCGCATTTCAGTTACTGCATGGTTCGCTGCCTTTGCCTTCGATTAATCATCGTTCTCTTCTGAGCCAATGTTCGACTTTCGACCGCGTTCTACCCAAGCACTCCCGCCCAATTCCGCTTGGATCTGGAACGCAATCACGCGCCGGTGCCCGGTCTCGATCGCTGCTTTCGACCCAAAAGACGGGATCGTTTGCCGCCCCGCCACTCCACCACTCACCGCCTGCGCTGGTGCCGAACACCAGCCGCGATGCCGCCGGCGGCGCCACGTCGTCCGGCCTGGGCACCGTTCGCGCGATGGCGAGATTCGCCCGCGCCTTCAGGCCGAGGTCGTCGAACCGAGTGCTGCTGTCGATAAGGCGCGACAGCAGGGTGGCGAAAACCGGGTCGTGATCAGATGAGTTCATGGCCAGAGGGGCATGCAGGGACGCTCCAGGCCCGCACTCTAGTCACTTTTTCTTGCTAGTAGCACTTTTGGATGAGGGAAGGAAAGTGTTTTCCGCTACCTCATCCGCGGGAGAGCCTCGCCGGGCGCGGGCCTGCCGCGCAGGGGTCCGTGCAAGCGGCTCTGCCAGCCGTGACTTACCGGCAACAGATGCACCGCCGCAACGCGGTTCGAGAGGTGACGACTGCCTCTGCTCGATCAAGGAGTGGCTTCGGCTGGCGCGATCTTCGAAGCATCACCTCTCCCTCAAGCTCTCACGCCCTGCCCTCTGAATCGGACTGAGCAGGAACTCGATCACCCGCCGGTGCCCGGTCTTGATCTCCACGCTGGCGTTCATGCCGGCCGAGAGGGCGATAGGCCGGCCATCGACGTCGATGTGCATGCGCTCCAGGACCAAGGTGGCGAGGAACACCGCGCCGCGCTTGTCGTCCTGCACCGCGTCGGGCGTGACGTGCAGCACCCGTGCAGGCACCGTGCCGTAGCGGGTGAAAGGAAAGGTCTCCAGCTTGACTTCGGCGGCCTGCCCCGCGTGGACGAAGCCGATGTCTTTGTTCTCCAGCGCCACTTCGGCGACGAGCTGGGCCGCCTCCGGGACGATGACCATGAGCGGCTGGGCCTCGGTGACCACGCCGCCCGAGGTGTGCACGGCCAGTTGCTGCACGATGCCGGACACCGGCGCGCTCAGGGTGGTGAGGCGTTCGCGGTGGAGCGCCTTGGCCTCTTCCTCACGGGCCTGGGCCCAGCGCAGGCTGGCCTCGGCTTCCCGGTCGCGCAGGCTGCGGACCGCCTCGGCACGCAGGGCGGACAAGGCCTGCTCGCTCTCGCGCGTGGCCGCCTGCACTTCGGCGAGGCGCGCGCGCTGGGTGGCGAGGTCGCGTTCCAGTTCGATGCGCTCACGGGTTCGGTCCTGGCCGGCGTGGTGGGACATGAAGCCCTGCGCGCTCAGGCGAAGGAAGTCCGCCTCGCGCTGGCGCGCGAGGGGCAGTAGCGCTTCCAGCTTGGCGACGCTCTCCTGCACGGTCAGCTGCTCGGCCAGCCGGCGCTCGCGCTCCGCCTGCCCACGCGCGTTGCGCGCCTGCAGCTCGGACCATTCGGCCTGTAGTTGCTGGCGCGCAGACCGTGCGTCCTGCACCGTCCAGTCGGCCGGGGTGGGGCCCTGCAGCTGCGGCGCCGCCCCGCTCTGCAAGGCGTCAAGCAGGGCCCGGGCCCGCAGCAGCTCCGCTTGCGCCGCGCGACCCTGTTCGCCGATGCTGGCGCGGTCGGCCTGGGCGGTGGTGGGGTCGAGTTCGACCAGCAACTGCCCCGCCTCGACGTGGTCGCCGTCCCGGACCGCGATGCGCCGCACGACGCTGCGCTCCAGCGGCTGGATCAGCTTGGTGCGCTCGCTGACGACCAGGCGTCCGGGCGCGACGGCCACGACGTCGATATGGCCGAGCACCGACCAGCCCAACGCGATGCAGAAGAGCGCGATGAGCGCGCGCGCCAGCCAGCGCGGGGCTGGGTGCACGGGCGTGTCCTGCAGGCTCAGCGCGGCAGGCAGGAAGGCGGACTGGTCGCGGCTGCGCGGCGGCGCGTCGAGTTCATGGCGCAGGGCCCAGGCCCTGCGCAGCGCATGCAGGCAGCGGCCGGCCGGACCGGGACGGTCGGGGCTCATGCCAGCGTCGCCGCTGCCCCGGCTCCGGTCTGCTGCAGGGCCCAGAGGCGCGCATAGGCGCCGTTCGGCCGCGCAAGCAACGCCTCGTGCGTGCCGGACTCGAGGACGGCTCCCCGCTCCATGACCACGATGCGGTCGGCGCGGCGCACGGTGCTGAGGCGGTGCGCGATGACCAGCACGGTGCGGCCGCGGCAGATGTGGGCCATGTTGCGCTGGACCATGGCCTCGCTTTCATAGTCGAGCGCGCTGGTGGCTTCATCCAGGATGAGGATGCGCGGGCGGGTGAAGAGCGCGCGCGCGATGGCGATGCGCTGGCGCTGGCCGCCGGAGAGCGAGGCGCCCTGCTCGCCCACCACGGTGTCGTAGCCCTGCGGCAGCTCGCAGATGAACTCGTGCGCGCCGGCCATGCGCGCGACCTGCACCACCGCGTCCAGCGGCGCCGCCGGGTCCGCGATGGCGATGTTCTCGCGCACGCTGCGGTTGAACAGCAGGTTCTCCTGCAGCACCACGCCCACCTGCCGGCGCAGCTGGTCGGCGTCGGCCAGGGCGATGTCGATGCCGTCGACCAGCACGCGACCGCGCTCGGGCACGTGCAGGCGCTGGACCAGCTTGGCCAGCGTGCTCTTGCCGCTGCCCGAGCGGCCGACGACGCCGAGGACCTCGCCCGGGCGCAGTTCCAGCGAGAGGTCCTGCAGCACGGGCGAGGCCTCCGGCCGGTAGCGGAAGGTGACGCCCTCCAGCCGGATGTGCCCGCGCAGCGTGGGCAGCTGCGCCGCCTGGGCCGGCGGGCGCTCAGTGGGCGTGTCGAGGATGTCACCGAGCCGGGCCACGGCGATCCCGGTCTGCTGGAAGTCGGTCCACAGCTGCGCGAGCCGCAGAACGGGCTGGGCCACGCGCTGCGCGAACATGTTGAACGCGACGAACTCGCCCACCGTGAGGGCGCCGGCCATGACCTGGTGGGCTCCCCACCAGAGCGTGGCCGCCTGGACCAGCTTGCCCACGAGGTGGGTCGCCTCGTGCGCCCAGCTGGCGAGGGTTTGCGCCCGGAAGCTCGCCTGGACGTAGGCGGCGAGCTGGCGGTCCCAATGCGCGGCGAAGCCCGGTTCCAGCGCACCGGCCTTGACGGTCTGCACGCCGGTGACGGTCTCGACCAGCAGGGCCTGGTTCTCCGCGCCGCGCGCGAACTTCTCGTCCAGGCGGCGACGCAGCACCGGCACCACGGCCAGGCTGATGGCGGCATAGAGCGGCACGCTCGCCAGCACGATGAGCGTGAGCGTGAGGCTGTAGAAGGCCATGACGGCGACGAAGACCAGGGAGAAGACGAGGTCCATCGCGACGGTGAGGCCGCTGCCGGTGAGGAAGGCGCGGATGTTCTCCAGCTCGCGCACCCGCGCCACGGAGTCGCCCACGCGTCGCGCCTGGAAGTAGGCCAGGGGCAGCTGCACCAGGTGGCGGAACAGGCGCGAGCCGAGCTCCACGTCGATGCGGCTGGTGGTGTGCGAGAACACGAAGCTGCGCATCGCCGTGAGCAGGCTCTCGAAGAGCACGACCACGACCAGGCCGATCACCAGCACGTCCAGCGTGGCCAGGCCCCGGTGCACCAGCACTTTGTCCATCACCACCTGGAAGAACAAGGGACTGACGAGCGCGAAGAGCTGCAGGAAGAAGCTGATCGCCAGCACCTCGCCCAGGAGCTTGCGGTACTTGACCAGGCTGGGAATGAACCAGCTGAAGTCGAAGCGCGCCAGCGCCTCGGGGAGGCTCGCCCGCCGGGTCAGGAGAACCAGCTCGCCCGGCCAGCACGCGGCGAGGCGCGCCAATGGCCAGAGCTGCGGGCCGTCGGCACCGGTGCCGAAGGACTGCAGGATCACCTGCTGTCCGTCGCAGCGGGCCAGCACGGCCCATCGTCTCGTCCCGCCGTCCTCCAGCAGCACCAGGGCCGGCAGGGGCGTGGCCGCGAGGGCGGCAGGCTCCATCCGCACGCGCCTGGCCCGCAAGCCCAGGTGCCGTGCCGCGCGCACCATGTCCTGCGCCGGCGGCAGCTCGCGGGGCGGCAGTGCGAGCTGGTGTGCGAGGGAGACCGGGTCGCCGGCGACGTGGTGGAAGCGCGCAACGGCGCAGAGCGCACGCAACGATTTGGCGAGTGGGTCATCCTGGGGATCGTCGGAAGCGTTGCTGTCCATCGAGCGCGGCACTTTGTACAAAGCCCCACATTTTAGATACCCACGTACTACAAAAATCAGATATGAGCATTAATTAGCTAGTTCGAGTACGCATGGACGGGCAAGTCCGACTGCGACCTCCAGAACCTTGGAAACGCCTGAGAATCACCGCGCCACGGAATGACTTCACCTGTCCGTCCGCGCGACCTTTCCTTTTCAGCACAGAAGCATGCCTACGAGCACCCTGCCGACTTTCACAAAGCGCTTGCCCCACTGCCCCGTCGCACCGATGCCATCCGTTGCTACGGTGGAGTCACGCTGATGCGCCTCGGCCTCATCTACGCCCACGCCCGCAACGGCGTCATCGGCCGCGACGGCCAGCTGCCCTGGCACCTGCCGGAGGACCTGGCGCACTTCAAGCGGGTGACGCAGGGCTCGCCGGTGATCATGGGTCGCAAGACCTGGGATTCCCTGCCGCCACGCTTCAGGCCGCTACCCGGGCGGCGCAACCTGGTGGTCACGCGCAATCCGCAGTGGGAAGCCGAGGGCGCCGAGCGGGCGGGTTCGCTGGAAGAAGCACTGGCGCTGTGCGAGGGCGCCGCGCAGGCCTGGGTGATCGGCGGGGCGCAGCTTTATGCGCAGGCGCTGGGGCTCGCTCAGGTGGTCGAGGCCACGGAGATCGACGCCGACGTCGAGGGTGATGCGCATGCACCGGCCCTGGGGCCGGAGTGGACCGCGCGCTCGCGCGAGGCGCACACGGCGGCCAACGGCATGCGCTTCGCGTTCGTGAGCTGGGTGCGCCGCGAAGGCTGAAGCTCAGCCCCTCGGCCCCTCAGGCCGCCGGGCCGGCGCCGGCCTCGCCCGCTCCCGGGGACGCCAGGGGCAATTCCACCGTGAAGGTCGCGCCCTGACCGACGCCCACGCTGCTCGCCTCGATGCGGCCGCCGTGCAGCTCGACCAGTCGCCGCGCGATGGTCAGGCCGATGCCCAGTCCCCCGCGTGATCGCGACAGGCCCGGCTCGGCCTGCGCGAACATGTCGAAGATCCGCGGCAGGAACTCGGGCGCGATGCCGATGCCCGGGTCGTGCACCTGCAGCACGGCACGGTCTTGGGTGGTGCGCAGCGAGACCCGGATCCGTCCGCCCGGGTCGGTGTACTTGACGGCGTTGCCCAGCAGGTTGACGACGATCTGCTCGAGGCGAGCCGGATCGCCGCGCACCGGGACCGCCGTGTCGGGACACTCCACCGTCACGGCGTGGCCCTGGTCCTGCACCAGCACCTGCACGCTTTCCAGCGCCCGGTCGATCAGCTCGCGCAGATCGACTTCGCGGGGCCGCAGGACCACGAGGCCGCGCGTGATCCGCGAGACATCCATCAGGTCGTTGACCAGTCCGGTGAGGCGACCGGTCTGGCGCGCCAGGATGTTCACGCTGCGCTCCATCTCCGGCCGCAGCGCCTGGCTGCGCAGTGCCCAGCCGACATTGCTGATGGCCGAGAGCGGATTGCGCAACTCGTGCGCGAGCACGGCGATGAATTCGTCCTTGCGCCGGTCCAGCTCGCGCAGCGCGGCCTCGCTGCGCGCCAGCGCGCCATAGAGGCGTGCGTTGTCGATGGCCACCGCGGCGCGGCTGGCCAGCGCCTCGGCCAGCGGAATGTCCTCGGGACGGTAGCGGCGCGCGAGCACATAGCCCAGGCTGATGGCGCCCACGATGCGGTGGCCGCTGCGCATCGGCACTGCCAGGTGCGAACGCACGCCCAGGCGCCGCAACAGCTGGTGGTGCACCGGATCGAGACTGCGTTCGGCCAGCAGGTCCGCGTCCAGCTCGGGCAGCAGCTCGGGCTCGCCGGAGTCCAGCACGCGGCGGGCGGGTTGCGGCGAGCCGGGCACGGGCGGGAAGTTGGCCATCTCGTCCAGGATCGGCTGCCCCAGCCGGTCCGCATGCGCCGCCGCCACGCGCCTGACGGAGCCGTCCGCCTCGACCAGGTCCACGATGCAGTAGTCGGCCAGGGTAGGGGTGGCCAGGCGCGCCAGCTGGCTGAGCGTCTGCCCCAGGTCCAGGCTGGAATTGAGCAGCCGCCCCGCCTCGGACAGGAAGGCGGCGCCGCGAGCCGCCGCCTCCGCCTTCTCGCGGGCCAGCACGGCCTCGGTGACATCGGTGGCGACGGCCATCACGTGCGTCACGTCCCCGCCGGTCATGCGCAAGGGCACGAGCTCGGCGCTGAGCGCGAAGCGCCGCCCGGTGTCCAGGTGGACGTTGCCGAGTTCGCGCGCGTCGTACCAGAGCGGCGGGATGACGCTGCGCTTCCCCGCGAAGGCCTGGCGCAGGCGCTCGAGCACGCCGGCGCCTTCCAGCACCGTGTCCTCGAACACGTTGTAGTCCTCGGGCGGCATGGCGCCGAAGAGTTCCGTGTGCTTGGGGTTGAACAGGACGCAGCGGCCGCTGGTGTCGAACAGCTGCAGGCTCACCGGTGCATGGAAAACGATCTCCTGCAGCAGGTGCAAGGACGAGCCGAGGCCCTCCAGCCGGGTGCGCAGCGCATCGTGGTCCAGGGGCGCGCTCTGCGGCGATGGCTGGGGTACTTCGTCCATGGCCGGCCAAGTGTAGTGACCGGCGAACTGCAGAGCCACGCGCGACGCCGGGCGTGACAACATGGCCTTCGCCATGCCCAAGTCTTCGCGCCTCGTCCCTGTCCTGCCGGCCCTGCTGGCGGCCGCCGCGCTGCACGCGCAGGACCGCACCCTGCCCCCCGTGACCGTGTCGGCGGCCCGCAGCCCGCCGGCCGTCGAGAAGTCCTATCCGCGCATGGTGCGGGCCATGGACCTGTTCGAGCGCGAGCGCGCGCTGCGGGCGCCCCAGGCGGTCCTGCGCTTCGAGCTGCTGCCGCGGCAGCCGGGCGTGAACGTGGACGACGTGGACCTGAACATCGTGTCGGCCGGCACCGTGATCCCGGTGCCCGTGGCCCCGGACCGCAGCTTCACCCTGCCCCGCGACCCCCGCGCCCTGCGCGAGAACGCCGTGGTCACGCCCGACCGCGCCGTGCGCAGCATGACCTGGCGGGCGCAGGTGCGAACGCCGGGGCTGCCTGCGAACACGCGGCGCCTGGGCGACCTGCGGCTGGAGTGCCGCGTGGGCATGGAGGCCGGCCTGATCTCCGAGAAGCCTACCTGGGCCGGCCGCCTCGGCGCCCTGCTCACCGACACGCCGGCCTACTGCGACAGCGAGGACAACCGCTACATGTTCTTCGCCGACCGGCCGATCTTCGGCGTCACGCTGGTGGCGGGCGAGCGGCGCGAGGCGCTCCCGGTGCGTCGCCTCTGGGCCGGGGCCCTGGGCGACGAGCGACTGCGTGAATGGCTGCCCCACTGTGACTGCGCGATGCTGCTGGACCGCACGTACTACGCCCCGCTGGGCGATGCGCGCTGGCCGGACGAGACCCGCGTGGTCTTCGACTTCATGCAAGGGGCCGCGCATGCGCCCTGAAGCGGCGCTGCCCGCCCTCGCACTGCTCGCATCCGCCTGCGCGATGCCCACGCCCGCGCCGTCCCGCGCGCCCGAGCTGGAGCGTGCGGCGCTGGGCCTCACGCCGGGCCGCAGCGACCGGGGGGCTGTCCGCGAACGCCTGGGCGAGCCCGAGCGCCTGGTGTTCGACAGCGGCTGGGAGGCCTGGGCCTACCGCGCGCGCGAAGCACGCAACGCGCGGCCGGGCGCCGACCCGCCCGAACTGGTGCTGCTCTTCGACCCGGGCGGCACCCTGGTGAGGCTGCGGTTGCGGCCGGCCGGCGCCCCCTGAGCGGCGCGCCGGGTCTATGCTGGCGCGATGCCTGCCCATGCCCACGGCCACATCGACCTGACGTTCTCTGCGCCGCTGGACGATGCGCGCGGACCCCGGAAGGAGTTGCGCGACGGGCTCTCCGCGGTGCGGCAGATCGGCCGCACGCTCTGGCTGGCCAACGACGAGTCGGCCAGCGTGGAGCGACTGACGCTGGACGGCGACCGCGCCGGGGCGCACGAGCAGTTCCCGCTGCTTCGCTATCTCGACCTGCCCGAGCCGGCCGACAAGGAGGCGGACACCGACGAAGTGGACGTGGAGGGCCTGGACGGAGCCGGCGGCTACCTGTGGGTCGTGGGCTCCCACAGCCGCAAGCGCAGCAAGCCGTCCGAAGGCAACAGCCCGGCCGAGGCCGTGGCGTGCCTGGCCGACGTGGACAAGGACCCCAACCGCTTCCTGCTCGCACGCATCCCGCTCATCGAAGCCGAGGGCGAACTGCCGACCCTCGCGCGCAAGGCCAAGCCCCGCCGCGCCCAGCGCCTGCGCGGCGACGGCAAGGGCAACGCGCTCACCCGCCTGCTGCGCAAGGACGAGCACCTGGGGCCCTTCATCGGCCTGCCGGGCAAGGAGAACGGCTTCGACATCGAGGGCATCGCCGTGGCCGGCGAGCGCGTGTTCGTCGGCCTGCGCGGCCCGGTGCTGCGCGGCTGGGCCGTGGTGCTGGAGCTGCGGCTCCAGGGCGATGGACGATGGCTCACGCTGCAGCCGCTGGACGGCAGCAAGAAGGGCGCGTGCCTGCGCAAGCATTTCCTCGATTTGTCCGGCCTGGGCGTGCGCGACCTGTGCCTGCAGGGCGAGGACCTGCTGGTGCTGGCCGGGCCGACCATGGACCTGGATGGTCCCGTGCGGGTGCTGCGCTGGCGCGACGCCCTGCGGTGCGACGAGGCCAGCGTGGTCGCGGCCTCGCAGCTCCAAGTCCTGCTCGATCTGCCCTACGGCACCGGCTGCGACCACGCCGAAGGCATGACGCTGCTGCGACGAAGCCAGGACGCCGCGGTGGCGCTTCTGGTGGTGCACGACTCGCCGGACCCTGCACGCCAGCCAGGCCGCAACTCGCTGCGCGCCGACGTGTTCGCGCTGCCCTGAAAGCCTCGGCGCCGCATCCAGGACAATGCGCGCGCCCCCATGACTTTGGCCGCACCGTGAAGATCACCACCTGGAACGTCAACTCGCTCACTGCCCGCCTGCAGCACGTCCTCGACTGGCTCCAAGCCAACCCCGTGGACGTGCTGTGCCTGCAGGAGCTCAAGCTCACCGAAGACAAGTTCCCGCTCATGGAGCTGGCGGCGGCGGGCTACGCGCACTGCGCGGTGTTCGGGCAGAAGACCTACAACGGCGTGGCCCTCCTGAGCCGCCAGCCGCTGCGCGAGGTCGGCCGCAACATCGAGGGGTTCCAGGACGAGTCCTCGCGCGTGATCGCGGCCACGCTGGACACGCCGGCCGGCCCGCTTCGCCTGGTCAACGGCTACTTCGTCAACGGCCAGGCGCCGGGGACCGAGAAGTTTGCCTACAAGATGGCCTGGCTGGACGGGCTGAACCGCTATCTCGCGGCGCAGCTGCGCGAGCATCCGCGCCTGGTGCTGGTGGGCGACTTCAACATCGCCCCGGAAGACCGCGACTCCTACGACCCCGAGGGCCTGCGCGAGACCATCCACCACAGCACGCCCGAGCGCGAGCACTTCCGCCGCCTGCTCGAACTCGGCCTGGTGGACGGCTTCCGCCTCTTCGAGCAGCCCGAGAAAAGCTACACCTGGTGGGACTACCGCATGCTGGGCTACCAGAAGAACCGCGGCCTGCGCATCGACCATGTGCTGGTGAGCCAGGCGCTGCGCAGCGCCGTTCAGGCCTGCAGCATCGACCGCACGCCGCGCAAGTGGAAGCAGCCGAGCGACCACGCGCCGGTCACGGTGGACCTGGCGCTCGGCTAGCGCTCGGCTAGCACGTCACGCCTCGCGCATCAGGCACAACACCGTCAGGTCGTCGTGCGCGGCGCAGTCGCCGGCGTGGACCGACAAGGCGGTGCGCAGCGCGCCGGCGAGGTCCGACGCCGTGGCCGCGTCCAGCGCCAGCATGGCCAGCAGGCGGGCCTCGCCGAACTCGCCCTCGGCACCCCGGCACTCGGTGACGCCGTCCGTGAACATCAGAAGGCTTTCGCCCGGCGCAATGGCCACGGCCTCGACCGCCGGTCGCAGGCCGGGCATCAGGCCGCAGGCAGGCGCGCCCGGTGGCAGCCGCCGCAGCCCGCCGGCCGCGCCCCGCAGCACCGGCGCGTCGTGGCCCAGGTTGGCATAGGCCAGGGCGCCCGTGGCCGGCTCCAGCACCGCGACGAAGAGCGTGGCGAACATGTTGTCGCGGCCGTGCTCGCGCGCGATGTAGTCGTTGACGAAGGCAAGCGACTGCGACAGGAGCGGCCCGGCCGGTGCGCCGGGCGGCGCGTTCGACAGCTGCGAGCGCACCAGCGTGCGGAACAGGGCCATGTAGAGCGCCGCGCCCACGCCCTTGTCGCACACGTCGGCGATCGCCAGGCCCAGGCGGCCATCGGCCAGCGGCACCACGTCGTAGAAGTCGCCGCCCACGTGCCGCGCGGGCTCGAAGTGCGCCGCCAGTGACCAGCCCGCGACCTGCGGGAGCGCCAGCGGCAGGAAGCCGCGCTGGATGCGCCGCGCGAGGGTCAGCTCGCGCTCCAGCGCATCGAGCACCGCCTGTCGCTGGTCGGCCAGGCGCTTCTTGGCCAGCGCCGCCTCGATGCGCGCCTGCAGCAGCACCGGGTTGAAGGGCTTGGTGACATAGTCGTCGGCGCCCAGCTCCAGGCAGCGCACGACGCTGTCGATCTCGTCGATGGCCGACACCATGATGACCGGAATGTGGGCCAGCGCGCTGTCGGCCTTGATCTGCCGCAGGGTCTCATAGCCGTCCATCCGCGGCATGGTGATGTCCAGCAGCACCAGGTCCCAGGGCGCGGCGCGCAGCTGCGCCAGGGCATCCAGGCCGTCCTCGGCGGTGCCGCTCTCGTGGCCCAGGCGGCGCGCACGGCGCACCAGCAGTTCGCGGTTGACCTCGATGTCGTCCACCACGAGGAGGCGGGCGGGGGCGTGCTGCATGCTCACGCCGCCCTTGGCGTCAGGCAGTGGCACCTGCCGCGTCCGGCGCTTCGGCGGCCAGCAGCTCGCGCAGGTAGGGCATCTGCTCCGCCGCCGCGCGCTCGCCCTCGTCGATGATGTAGGGCACCTTCTCGGTGTCGAAGAGGCGCACCCGCTGCTTGAACTCCGGGATGATCGCGATCACCTCGGAATGGTGCGAGACGCTGTGGAACGAGAAACGCGACTTCAGCAGGTTGTTGGACATGATCGCGCTGAGCTGGAACGCGAAGCGGCCGGGGCTTCGGATGTGCTCCTGGTAGGGGCTCTCGAAGCCCACCGCGACGATCACGCGCGCGCCATGGCGGATGGCCACGCTGACCGGCAACGGGTCGGCCAGGCAGCCGTCGGCCAGCAGCTTGTCGCCCCAGCGCACGGGCGGGAAGGCGAAGGGCAGCGCCACGCTGGCGCGGATCGCCTTGGCCAGGCTGCCGCGGTTCAGGTCCACCAGCTCGCCGTTGGAGAAGTCCGCGGCCACGATGTGCAGCGGGATGGGACTGTCCTCGATCTGGCGGTCGCCGAAGGCCTGCTGCAGGCGCTCGTTGATCAGGCGGTCGTCGCGCAGCCCGAAGCGCTCGACGTCGAAGCCGAACAGGCGCGGCGCGATGGCCGCGAGCAGCGCGCGGGTGTTGCGCCGCGCGGTGAGTTCGGCGGTCCACAGGCGCGTGGTGGCTTCGCGGGCATTGTCCATGGAGTAGCCCAGCGCGATCAGCGCACCGAAGATGGCGCCCGCGCTGCAGCCGACCACCCGCTCGATGCCGATGCCGCCCGCGGTCAAGGCCTTGACCACGCCGATGGCGGCGGCGCACTTGACGCTGCCCGAGCCGATGACGAGCGAGACGCGCGGGACCGGTGGGTTCTTCGTCATGACGACTTTCCTCCCTTCATGCGGCGACGCCGTAGCTGTCCACCGCCGCCGGCACGTCGTCGAAGACGCGGATGATGCTGGTGAAGCCAGCGAGCGACAGGACGCGCTGCACCTGCGGCTGCACGGCCGCCAGGCGCAGGTCGCCGCCGCGCTGGCGCGCGTCCTTGACCGCCGCCAGCAGCGAGCGCAGGCCCGCGCTGCTGGTGTAGCTCACCTGCGAGAAGTCGGCCACCAGCCGCACGCGCCCTTCGCGCAGCTTCGCTTCCAGGGATTCGGTGAGGCGGTCGGCCGTGAGGCTGTCGACACTCCCCTCGATGCCGACCACCGTGATGGGGCCCGACTCGGAATAACGGATGTCCACTGCAGTTCCTTCTTGTTGGCTATTCGGGGGCCTCGTGAAGCCACTTCACGAGTTCGAGGCAGTTGCGGCCCGCGCGATCCCGCGTGTGCCGCTGGCGATCGGTGAGGCTGCGAATGAGGTGGATGCCCAGCCCGCCGATGGGTCGCTCCTCGGCCGGCAGGTCCAGTGCCGGCGCGCAGGCGCCGAGCGGATCGAAGGGGCGGCCGTGGTCGCACACCACCAGGCGCAGCGCAGGCACGCCCTCCAGCATGTCGCGGTGCAGCGCGACACTCAGGTCCCCGGGCCGCGGGGCCTGCGAATACGCATGGCGGATCACGTTGGCGCAGGCTTCCTCGGCCACCAGGCGCATGTCGTGGCGCACCGAGGCGGGCGCCTCCACCCGGCCCAGCGCCGCATCGACGCCCGCCATCAGGCGTTCCATGGCCTGCATGCAGGCGGGCACGCGCAGCTTCAGCAGGCAGGCGCTGGCTTCGGCAGTGCGCGCCTTCATGCCCCCTCTCCGGCCGGCAGCAGGGCCTGCATCTTGCGCAGCAGCCGGTCGAGATCGACGGGCTTGGTGTCGAAGTCGTCGCAGCCGGCCTCCAGTGCGCGCTCGCGGTCGCCCGCCATGGCGTGGGCGGTGAGCGCGATGACGGGGATGGCCCGCGTGGTCGGCGAGACCTTCAGGCGCCGCGTGGCCTCCCAGCCGTCCATGTCGGGCAGGCTCATGTCCATGAGCACCAGCTCGGGCCGCTCCTGCGCGACGCGTTCCAGCGCCTCCAGCCCGTTGACGGCGATGCTGACCTGGAAGCCGCGGCGCTCCAGCCGGCGCGAAAGCATGTCGCGATTGAGTTCGTTGTCTTCGACAAGGAGGATGCGCGGCATCAGGCCTCCTGCACGCCGGCTGCCGCCAGGGGCAGGCGCACGCTCATGCGCGAGCCCCGACCCGCCTCGCTGTGCACCAGCAGTTGTCCGCCCATGCGCTCGCACAGCCGCACCGCCAGCGCCAGGCTCAGGCCCGTGCCGCCTTCGGCCGGCAGCGCACCCAACGCACCGAAAGGCTGGAGTGCGCGCGCGAGCGCCTCGGGGTCCATGCCGGGGCCCTTGTCGCGGACCTGGATCTCCACCTGGTCGCCCTCGGCGCGGCGGGCCACGAGCGTGATCTCCTGGCGGTTGCTGAAACGCGCCGCGTTGTTCAACAGGACCATGAGCACCTGCTTGATGCGGGTTCGGTCGCCCATGACGGTGAGTTCGGGAACGTCGGGCGCCACCAGCCAGCTGCCATGCTGCGAGGCGAGCGAGCGCGCCACCGTGCGCAGTTCGGACAGCAGGGGTGCAAGCGCCACCGGCTCACGCGCGAGCTGCAGTTCCCCCGCCTCCAGGCGCGAGAAATCCAGCACCGTGTCCACCATGTCCAGCAGGCGGCGTCCGGCATCGCGGATGCGCTGGGCCTCGCGGGCGCCCGCGGCCTCCGCGCCGCCCGCGGACTCCAGCCAGAGCTCGGCATAGCCGATGGTGTCGGTCAGCGGCGTTCGCAGCGCATGGCCCATGTTGCTCAGGAGCCGCGACTTGGTCTCGCTCACCGCGGCCGTGGCGCGCTGGGCCTCGTGCAGGTCGGTGACGTCGGCCACGCCGGCGATCAGGCAGGTGCGGCCTTCGTACACGAGCTGCTGCGCCGAGACCCGCCCGCGGAATTCGCGCCCGTCGGCGCGCAGGAACTGCAGCTCGTGGTCGCGCACGGCGCCCTGCTCCACCACCGCGCGCTTGAGCACCTCGCCGTCGATGCTGTGCGCGCCATAGAGTTTTTCCATGCGCTGGCCGATCACCTCCTGCGGCGCATAGCCGAACAGCTCACGAACCGCCGGCCCGGCCAGCAGGATCTCGCCGTCCTCGGCGCGCCAGAGCACCAGGAACACGGGCGCGGCCTGCACCAGGGCGCGGATGCGTTCGTCGCCGGCGGTGTCGAGCGCGCCCGGGGCCGCCGGCACGCTTGCGGCGGGCTGCGCCGGCGCGTCGGGAACCGCCTCGCGCGCGGGCAGCGGGCTGGCCGCACTCTCGGCGCCGTCGGCCAGCACGGTGGCGGTGAAGCAGCTGCCCTGGCCCGGCTCGCTGTGGACGATGACGTCGCCACCCATCATGCGGCACAGGCGCCTGCTGATGACCAGGCCCAGGCCGGTGCCGCCGTACTTGCGCGTGGTGGCCGAGTCGGCCTGGGTGAAGGGCCGGAACAGCTTGGCCAGCTGCGACTCGGTCATGCCGATGCCGGTGTCCTGCACCTCGAACATCACCTGCTCGGCGCCGGGCAGGGCTTCGCGCCGCACCCGCAGGGTGATGGTGCCTTCGCTGGTGAACTTGGCCGCATTGGACAGCAGGTTGTAGAGGACCTGGCGCAGGCGGGTCGCGTCGGCGCGCAGCGTGCCGGGTCGCTCGGGCAACTCGACCACCAGCCGGTTGCGGTTGGCCGCGATCAGCGGCTGGGAGGTGGAACAGACCTGGTCCACCAGCTGGGCGATGTCGCAGGTGTCGAAGCTCAGCTCCACCCGGCCGGCCTCGATCTTGGACAGGTCCAGCACGTCGTTGATCAGGCCCAGCAGGTGCTTGCCCGCGCCCTTGATCTTGCCCAGGTCGGCCAGCACCGTGGGCGCGGCGCCCTCGTCGAGCAGTTCCTCCTCCAGCATCTCGGCGTAGCCGATGACCGCGTTCAGGGGCGTGCGCAGCTCGTGGCTCATGTTGGCCAGGAAGGCGCTCTTGGTCTGGTTGGCCTGCTCGGCGGCCAGCCGCGCCTCCACCGCGGAGCGGCGCTCGCTGTCGGCCAGCGTGCGCGCCTCGACGAGTTCGCGGCTCTGCTCCTCGATCAGCCGATTGCGTTCCTTGAGTTCGCGCTGCGTCGCGATGACGCGGCGAACGGCCGCATAGGACGCAATGGCGAAGACGGAGGTGTAGCTGAAGACCGCGACGCCCACCAGGACGGTGGTGAGCACGGAGGCGCTCTGTTCGAACACGAAGCCGGTGACCGTGCCGCCGATCATGGCACCCAGCACGAAGGTGAGCAGGCCCATGCCGGCGAAGCGCACGCCACCGGTGCTGAGGTTGCCCGCGTTGATGGCGATGAGGAAGCACATCCCGATCAGGAGGTCGAAATGCGCCAGGCCCGACCACAGCCCCAGCATCAGGTTGTCGAACAGCAGGTTGTACAGCTCGGCCTGCTTGGAGTTGGAGGCGCGCGAGGCGATGAAATACGCCAGGTGCGGCCACAGCAGGGCCCAGGCGCCGAGCAGCATCCAGGTGGGCGCCGTGGTGGGGATGCGGGCGAAGACCGAAGCCATGGTGGCGCCGGCCAGGAGGTAGGCCACGATGCGGACCGGGTAGTCCAGCCGCACGAGCGCATGGGGCCGCGGGCGCTGCGGGCCCGCGCTGGCATCCGGTATGGCGATCGGCTCGCCGAGACCGGCGGAGCCCGAGACGGAATCCATGCGCGCTCCTCCGGTGGGAAGGTCGGGGTCGCGCCAGTGTAGGACCGGCGCAAGGCCGGCGGTAGCGAGCGAAAGCGCGCTGCCGGCGCGCCGGGAGCGGACTTAAGTGCGCAGCAGGCTCATTCCTCCAGGCCCAGCTCCTGGATCTTGCGGGTGATGGTGTTGCGGCCGATGCCCAGCTTCTGCGCGGCCTCGATGCGGCGCCCGCGCGTGTTGTGCAGCGCAGTGAGGATGAGGCGCGACTCGAAGCGGCGGGTGAGCTGGTCCCACACGTCGTGGTGGCCGCTGGTGAGCAGGGCCAGGGCTTCCGCCTCCAGGCCCGCTTCCCAGGCGGTGGACGCGGCCACGGGCGCGGGAGCGGAAGCGCCAGGACCGGCGGCCGCCGGCACGGCGGTCGCGAGCGGCTCTGCCAGGGAAGCGTCCACGGCCTGGGCGGCGGCCGGCGCGGCCTCCGCGAGCACGACCTCCGGCGGCAGGTCCTTGGGCTCGATGAGCTGGGCCGGCGCCATGACGGTGAGCCAGTGGCAGATGTTCTCGAGCTGGCGCACGTTGCCCGGGAAGGCGAAGTTCGACAGGCGGGCCAGCGCGGCGTCGGAGATGCGCTTGGGCTCCACGCCGAGCTGCTTGGCCGACTGCTGCAGGAAGTGCCGCGCCAGCATGGGAATGTCCTCGCGCCGCTCGCGCAATGCCGGCAGGCGCAGGCGGATCACGTTCAGGCGGTGGAACAGGTCTTCGCGGAACCCGCCGTCCTTGACCCGCACCTCCAGGTCCTGGTGGGTGGCCGCGATCACGCGCACATTGGCCTTGACCGCGTTGTGGCCGCCCACGCGGTAGAAGTGGCCGTCGGACAGCACGCGCAAGAGGCGCGTCTGCAGGTCGAAGGGCATGTCGCCGATCTCGTCCAGGAACAGCGTGCCGCCCTCGGCCTGCTCGAAGCGGCCGCGCCGCATGGTCTGGGCGCCGGTGAAGGCGCCGCGCTCGTGGCCGAACAGCTCCGACTCCAGCAGGTCCTTGGGGATGGCGGCGGTGTTGATCGCGACGAAGGGGCCGCTCGCCCGCGGCGAATGGCGATGCAGCGCGCGCGCGACCAGTTCCTTGCCCGAGCCGGACTCGCCGGTGATCAGCACCGTCACGTTGCTTTGCGACAGCCGGCCGATGGCGCGGAAGACGTCCTGCATGGCCGGCGCCTGCCCGAGCATTTCAGGGGCGGCGTTCATGCGCTCCTCGGCCACCTGCTCGCGCTGGCTTTCCTCCACCGCACGCCGGATCAGCTCGATGGCCTTGGGCAGGTCGAAGGGCTTGGGCAGGTACTCGAAGGCGCCGCCCTGGAACGCCGAGACGGCGCTGTCCAGGTCGGAGAAGGCGGTCATGATGATGACGGGCAGCCCCGGGTGCTTCTCCTTCACCTTCCCGAGCAGGTCCAGGCCCGAGCCACCCGGCATGCGGATGTCACTCACCAGCACCTGCGGGCCGGCGCTGGCCTCGTCGTCGTCCTCGTGCTCCAGGGCATGGAGGACTTCGCGGGCGCTGGTGAAACTACGGGTGGGCAGCTCCTCGCGGGCCAGGGCTTTTTCCAGCACGAAGCGGATGGATTGGTCATCGTCAACGATCCAGATCGGCTTCATGCGTGCGCGTCCCTCAGGTCATTCGGTTCATGGCAACGGAATCAGGATCTTGAAATCCGTTCGGCCCGGCACGCTGTCGCACTCGATCAGGCCATGGTGCTGCTGCACGAAGGTCTGCGCGAGCGTCAGTCCCAGGCCGGAGCCGCCGTCCCTGCCCGATACCAGCGGGTAGAAGATGCGGTCCTTGATGGCCGGGGGAACGCCGGGTCCGTTGTCGATGACATGCAATTCCAGTGCCAGTCGATAGCGCTGCTTGCCGAAGGTGACCTGGCGCGCGATCCGCGTCCGGAACACGAGCTCGGCGTCGCCCTCGGCCATTCGATCGGCCAGCGCCTGGCAGGCGTTGTGCGCGATGTTCAGCACGGCCTGGATCAGTTGCTCGCGATCGCCGCGGAACTCGGGCAGCGAGGTGTCGTACTCGCGCCGCACCTTCAGCCCGCGCGGAAACTCGGCCAGGATGAGCGAGCGCACGCGCTCGCAGACCTCGTGGATGTTCACGTCGCCCACCACGTGCGGCCGGCGGTGCGGCGCGAGCAGCCGGTCGACCAGCGTCTGCAGGCGGTCGGCCTCGTGGATGATGACCTGGGTGTACTCCTTGAGCTCGCGCGACTCGATCTCCATCTCCAGCAGCTGCGCGGCGCCGCGGATCCCGCCCAGCGGGTTCTTGATCTCGTGGGCGAGGTTGCGAATGAGCTCCTTGTTCGCCTGCGCCTGGTCGATGAGGCGCTCCTCGCGCTCCTGGCGGGCGTGCTGCTCCAGGGGCAGCATCTCGACCACGACCTCGCCCGGCCGCTCGGTCTGCACCACCACCACGTGCACGGGCAGGGGCTCGCCGGCGTGGCGCTGCAGGGCCGCGTCGTAGCGCAGCACGGCGAACTCGTTGTCGCGCGCGCCCTGCAAGGCCGTGAGCAGCTGCTGCGGCTCCGTGAAGGCCTGTGCGAACGCGGTGCCGGCGATGCTGCGCCGGGACATGCCCAGGGCGTCCTCGAGCGCGGCGTTGGCAAAGCGCACGGTGCCGTCGGTGCCCACCACGGCCACGAGCGTGGCGAGCAGGTCGAAGGACTGGAAGTTCGCGCCCTCGAAGGGGGCCGGCGGGGCGGCGGGCTTCTTCACGGCAAGCGGCCCTGCCGCCTCGTCAGCGCGCCGCCGTCAGGCGCGACAGCTCGCGGCGGATGCCGGCGATGTCGGCCTCGTTGCGGGCGATCGCCGCCTTGAGCTCGGCCACGCGGTCCAGGTACTTCTGGTAGTTGCGCGTCTCGGGGCCGAGCTTTTCCGGCTCCCCGTTGTTGTATTCCTTGAGCAGTTCCGCCTGCCGGGCTTCGGCCTTCTTCAGCTCGCCTTCCAGGATGGCCCGGGCGTCGGCGTCGCGGGCACGCTGCTCGCTGCTGTCGATCCGCTGGCCTGCCTGGGCGCTGCCGCTCGCTGCGGCCGCCGGCGTGGCCGCCGGGGCGCTCGCCGCGCGGGGCGGCGGCGTGAGCACGCGGGTGCCCTGGATCACGGTGAAGTTGCCGCCGTCCATGGGCTTGCAGCCCTTGGCCTGGGCCTCGGCGGCGTCGTTGGTGTAGGTGTTGCCGCAGCGGAAGACGCGGGTGGGCGCCTGGGTCGCCTGGGCCTGGGCGCCGGCGGCGGCCAGCGCGGCGAATACGAGGGCCAGTGCATGCTTCATGGGATGTCCGTGATGGCGCAGTCTCATGGGGCCGGAGTATGGCGGAACTCTGCAAATGGACCGTGAAGCCCTGAATGCGAAAGTGAAAAAGGGCAGCCTCGGCCGCCCTTTTGTCACAGCTGCGATTGCTGCCGCCGATACGCAACCGGCGGCATGCCGCATCACAGGCTGTAGTACATGTCGAACTCGATGGGGTGCGTGGTCATGCGGAAGCGCGTGACTTCGGCCATCTTGAGTTCGATGTAGGCGTCGATCATGGTGTCGGTGAAGACACCGCCCTTGGTCAGGAAGGCGCGGTCCTTGTCCAGGTAGTCCAGCGCCTGGTCCAGGCTGTGGCAGACGGTGGGGATCTTCGCGTCTTCTTCCGGCGGCAGGTGGTACAGGTCCTTGGTGGCGGCCTCGCCCGGGTGGATCTTGTTCTCCACGCCGTCCAGGCCGGCCATCAGCAGCGCGGCGAAACCCAGGTAGGGGTTCATCAGGGGATCGGGGAAGCGCGCCTCGATGCGGCGGCCCTTGGGGTTCGCCACGAAGGGGATGCGGATCGACGCCGAGCGGTTGCGGGCCGAGTAGGCCAGCTTCACCGGCGCCTCGAAGCCGGGCACCAGGCGCTTGTAGCTGTTGGTGCCGGGGTTGGTGATGGCGTTGAGCGCGCGGGCGTGCTTGATGATGCCGCCGATGTAGTACAGCGCGAACTCCGACAGGCCCGCATAGCCGTCGCCGGCGAACAGGTTCTTGCCGTCCTTCCAGACCGACTGGTGCACGTGCATGCCCGAGCCGTTGTCGCCAACGATGGGCTTGGGCATGAAGGTGGCGGTCTTGCCGTAGGCATTGGCCACGTTCTGGATCACGTACTTCTGCAGGATGGTCCAGTCGGCGCGGCGCACCAGCGTGTTGAAGCGCGTGCCGATCTCGTTCTGGCCGGCGCCCGCCACTTCGTGGTGGAACACCTCGACCGGAATGCCCAGGGATTCGAGGATCAGGGACATCTCGGCGCGCATGTCCTGCGTGCTGTCCACTGGGGGCACGGGAAAGTAGCCGCCCTTGACCGTGGGACGGTGGCCCTTGTTGCCGCCTTCGATCTTCTTGCCGGTGTTCCAGGCGGCTTCGTACTCGTCGATGTGGACGAAGGAACCGGACATGTCGGCGCCCCAGCGGACGTCGTCGAAGATGAAGAACTCGGGCTCCGGACCGAAGAAGGCGGTGTCGCCCAGGCCGGAAGCCTTCAGGTAGGCCTCGGCGCGCTTGGCGATGGAACGCGGGTCGCGGTCGTAGGCCTTGCCGTCGCCCGGCTCCAGCACGTCGCAGGACAGGAACAGCGTGGTTTCTTCGAAGAAGGGGTCGATGTTCGCGGTGTCCGGGTCGGGCATCAGCAGCATGTCCGAGGCCTCGATGCCCTTCCAGCCGGCGATGGACGAGCCGTCGAAGGCATGGCCCGAGCTGAACTTGTCCTCGTCGAAATGCGAAACGGGGACCGTGACGTGCTGCTCCTTGCCACGGGTGTCGGTGAAGCGGAAGTCGACGAACTTGACTTCGTTGTCCTTCACCATCTTCATCACGTCGGCGACGGTCTTGGCTGCCATCAGTTTCTCCTGGTCGATGGTTGGTTGTTGATCGAGTGAACGGGGGGATCGGATGCAGGTTTTGTGCCACCTGCTGGTGCATGGCGATCCCGGCCTGGCTCGGCCGGGGACTGCACCGTTTCAGTGCAGACGCACCTCTAAGGTGCGATTGTGGTCGGTATCAGGCGATGTCGCCCTGTTTTCGCACCAACTCCGGGCCCAGGCGGCTGCCCAGAGCCTGCAGGCCCTGGACGAGCTGACGGTAGGCGGCATCGACCGGCTCGGGCTCGCCCTTGACGCCCAGGTCGATGTGCCGGCCCCATTGCGGATGGTCCACGCTGGGCAGGCTGAAGACGCGGATGGCGGGGTGGTCGCGCTCGATGGCCTCCATGAGCGGGGTGAGCGTGGCCTCCATGGAGCCGAAGACGATGACGGACTTCTCGACGAAGGCGCGGCGGCCGGCGAGGTGGCCGTAGTGCGTGTCCAGCACCCACTCCATCATCGGCCAGGCCATGACCGGGAAGCCGGGCAGGAAGTGCACCTCGCCGACCGAGAAGCCCGGGATCTTGTTGTAGGGGTTGGGGATGATGCGCGCGCCCTCGGGGAACACGCCCATGTTCAGGCGGTGGACGTTGTCGGCGCGGTCGGGATCGTAGGGGATGCCCTGCTCGCGCGCGGTGTCCTGCATGCGCTCGCGGATCAGGGCCTCGGCCTCCGGGTGCAGTGCCAGGGGCACGCCAAGTGCCTTGGCGGCGCACTGGCGGGTGTGGTCGTCGGGCGTGGCGCCGATGCCGCCGCAGCAGAAGACGGGCAGCGGCCCGTCGAAGGCGCGGCGCAGCGTGGCGGTGATGCGCTCGGGCGAGTCGCCCACGTACTCGGCCCAGGCCAGCTGCAGCCCGCGCGCCGACAAGAGCTCCACCAGCTTGGGCAGGTGCTTGTCGGCCCGCTTGCCCGAGAGGATCTCGTCACCGACGATGACGAGCCCGAATTCGTTCGTGTCCTGCATTCCCCCGTCCTTGCCCGCTGTTCACTCCACCAGGCGCTTCAGGCCCAGCCACTGCTGCGACCAGAAGCCGCGCCCGTAGTCGCGCCCCTGCTCCACCTGGTCGCGGATGCCGGTCGGATCGTAGCGGAGCTCGAAGTTGGCCGTGCCGAACAGGACGTCCCAGACCGGCAGCAGCACCGCGTAGTTGTGCCCGCCCAGGCTGCCGGGGCCGCGGGTCTCGTGGCCCAGGCCGATGCTGTGGTGCAGCCGGTGGAAGCGCGGGCTGACCCAGAGGCGCTCTCCGACCCGCCCGAACCACAGCCGCAGGTTGGCGTGGTGCAGGCTCTCGCTGAGCTGCGTGATGGCCACCAGCGCGACGAACTGCCCGGGCGCCACGCCGATGGCCTGCGCCAGCACCACGAGCAGGCCGTCGCGCAGCAGGTCGTCCAGAAGGTGGTTGCGGTTGTCGCTCCACATGGTCATCTGCCGCTGCGAATGGTGCAGCGCGTGCAGCTTCCACCACCAGCGCACCCCGTGCTGGCCGCGGTGGATCCAGTAGTCGGCGAAATCGAAGACGACCAGGTAGAGGGCGAAGCTGACCCAGGCCAGGTCGGTCACGCCGGGCCAGAGCTGGTCCAGGTGGAAGGTGCCGATGCCGGCGGCACGCAGGCGGCCGAACAGGGCGTCGAAGAGCGGATCGACCGAGAAGAAGAGCGCCAGCCGGAACAGCCCCAGGCGATGGATGAAGGTGTAGACGATATCGGTGCGAATGGCCGGGCGGTCCACCACGGGCTCCACCGGCCGCCAGCGTTGCAGCGGGGCCAGCACCAGCAGCATGACCGCGAGCTGCACCAGGCCCACCAGCAGCCAGCCCGTGGCAGCGAAGCCGTCCTCCAGGATGTTGCCCAGGCCCAGGCCGAACATCAGCGGCTGCACGGCGGCCTCGAACAGCCACTGCTGCGCGGCGGAGAACAGGGTGTCGAGGGTGTCCATGGGGTCAGGACCGCGCGGCGATCCAGCCGCGGAAATCAGGATGGTCGCGCAGCGTGCGGAAGCAGAAACCCCGCGCCTTGAGCCCGGTGATCAGCGGCTCCAGCACCGCAGGCGCCCAGGGGTCGCGCCGCGACCAGATGCCCAGGTGCGCCACCAGCACGTCGCCGGCGCGGATGTTCTTCAGGGACTGGGCCAGCAGGCGCTCGTTGGGGTGCGTCTGGCTGGACAGCTCGTCGCCCAGGAAGCCGGCGGGCGACCAGCCGACGTGCGCATAGCCGCAGGCGCGCGTGGCCGCGAGGAAGGCAGGCGACGTTTTGCCGCCCGGCGCGCGGAACAGGGGCAGCGGCTTCCTGCCGGTCAGGTCTTCGAGGCGCTGCGCCGCCCGGCCGATCTCGGCGCAGTACTGCGCGGCGCTCCAGTCCTGCGCCTGGCCCTGCGCGGGGCCGGCCGAGGCCTGCACGCGAAAGCGCCCGCCCGGCAGGTCGGCGCGCCAATAGACGTGGTCGTGGGTGTGCGAGGCGAATTCATGCCCTTCGGCCGCGCGGGCGCGCCACCAGGCCGCCCAGTGCGCGCCCAGGCTGCCGTCGCCCGCCTGGGTGCGTTCGTTGGCGGCGAAGAAGGTGACCTTGACCTCGTGGCGCGCGAGCACGTCCGCGATGAGGGGGGCCACGCCCATGTGGCCGGTGTCGAAGGTGAGGTAGACGGGCTTGCAGTCCGGGGGCGCCGCCCAGGACAGTGACGCGGCCGCGGCCAGGGCCGCCGCGCTAAGGCCGCACGTGATCCAGCGTCCAGACGCCATGGGGGGACTTGCCGACGGGAATCTGCCGCACGAGCTGGCGGGTCTCGGTGTCCACCACGCTCAGCCGCCGCGACCAGCGCGAGGTCACCAGCAGCAGCTTGCCGCCGGCCACGAGCTCCATGCAGTCCGGCCCGCCCGGCACCGGGATGGTGTCGACCAGCGCCATGCGCTGCAGGTCGATCTTGCCCACGGTGTTGGCCACACGATTGCTCACGTACACGTGGCGGCGGTCCCCCGCCGAGCGGAAAGCGTGCGCGCCGGCCCCGGTGGTGATGCGCTTGACGAGCTTGGGCTCGGCCGCGCCGAGCTCCCAGACTTCCACATGGTCGCTGCCGGTCATGCCCAGCAGCAGGTGGCGGTCGTCGGCCGTGCCGAAGACGTCGGCCGGCATGGGCCCAGTCTTGACGCGCCACTTGAGCGTCTGCGTGGGCAGGTCCACGGCGACCAGCTCGTCGCTGTCCTGCATGGTCACGAAGGCGGTGGTGCTGCGGCTGTCGATCCAGATGTGGCTGGGCGTCTTGCCGGTGGGGATGCGCCTGGCCAGCTGCAGGTCGCGTCCGTCCCAGCGGTACACGTCCACGTGGTTGAGCCGGTTGGCGGCGGTGACGAACCACTTCATGTCCGGCGAGAAGCGCAGGTGGTAGGGGTCCAGGATGCCCATGACGGTCCGCTGGACCTGGGCCGTGCGCGGATCGATGAAGGTGAGCGAGTCGGAGTTGGCGTTGGCCACGATCACCGAGCGCTCGTCCGGCGTCATGTAGAGGTGGTGGGGCTCCTTGCCGGTGGGCAGGCGCCGCGACTCGGTCCAGCCGCTGGTCGGGTCGACCACGCTGACATTGGCGTCCAGCGAGTTGAGCACGAAGATGGGCTGGGTCTGCGCCACCGCCGCGAGGCTGGCGGCAAGCCCCAGGACGCACAGGAGCGGGCGGAGAAAGCGGGTCACGGGGCGGGGGGCGGTGGAGGGCTGCGCGAGTGTAGCCGCGCCGGCGCGTCCGTCTCGTAACATCCCCGCGATGTCCAAGATCATGGTCGATGGCGTCGCACTGGAGTTGCGCCGCGTGAACACCGAAGCGCCCGCGGGGCGCGCACCTGTCGTTTTCCTGCACGAGGGCCTGGGCTCGGTGAGCCTATGGCGCGACTGGCCGGAAACCTTGTGCCGGGCCTGCGGGCGGGAAGGCATCGTCTATTCGCGCCGGGGCTATGGCGATTCGGACCCGGTGCCCGACGTGCGCGGCGCGGGCCGGCTCGCGCCCGACTACATGCACCGCGAAGCCTGGGAGGTGCTCCCGTCCCTGCTCGCCACCCTGGGCGTCGAGCGCCCCGTGCTGCTGGGCCATTCGGACGGCGGCAGCATCGCGCTGCTGCACGCGAGCCGCCATCCGGTGAGCGCCTGCGTGGTCCTGGCGCCGCACGTGATCGTCGAGGATGTGTCGGTGCAGTCCATCGCCCAGGCACGCGAGGCGTTCGAAAGCGGTGGCCTGCGGGAACGCCTGGCACGCTTCCATGCCGACGTGGACGGCGCCTTCTGGCAGTGGAACGACATCTGGCTGAGCGAGGACTTCCGCCGCTTCGACATCCGCCCCGACTGCCGCCTTATCGAGGCGCCGGTGCTGGCGATCCAGGGCGAGGACGACCCCTACGGCACCCTGCGCCAGATCGAGGAGATCGCGCCCACGCAGGGGCCCTTCGAAAAACGGGTGCTGGCACGCTGCGGGCACTCGCCGCACAAGGATCAGACCGAAGCGGTGACGGCGGCGATCGCGGCGTTCCTGCGGGCTAAGGACTGATCGCGCTGGCGCGCGTCACCTCGTCCTGCGCCATCCAGCGCCACTGCCCCGGCGCCAGGTCCGCAGGCAGGTCGAGCGCGCCGATGCGCGAGCGGTGCAGGGTCTCCACCCGATTGCCCACCGCGGCGACCATGCGCTTGACCTGGTGGTACTTGCCCTCGGTGAGCGTGAGGCGCAACGCGCGTTCGCCCGTGGCCTCGCAAGCGGCCGCGCGAACCGGACGCGGATCGTCCTCGAGCTGCACGCCGGCCAGCAGCCGCTCCAGCTGGCGCGCATCGACCGGGTGGCGCGTGCCGACCTCGTACACCTTGGGCACGTGGCGCTTCGGCGACGCCATGCGGTGGATGAACTGCCCGTCGTCGGACAGCAGCAAGAGGCCCGTGGTGTCCTGGTCCAGCCGGCCGATGGCCTGCACGCCATCCACGCCGCCCTTGTTGGGGCGCTGCCGCAACGGCGCGGGCAGCAGTGTGTAGATGCTCGGCCAGGCCGAGGGCTTCTGCGAGCACTCGGTGCCGGCGGGCTTGTGCAGCATCAGGTAGGCCTTGGCGTGATAGACCCAGGGCGTGCCCTGCACGGTGAAGGCCAGGCCCTCGGGGTTCACGTCCGTGAACGGGTCCGTGCAGGGCTGGCCCGCGAGGGTGACATGGCCCTGCTCCACCAGTCCGGCGCAGACGCGCCGGGTGCCGAAACCTTGTGAATAAAGCAGCGCTTGCAGTTGCATGGGCTGCGATGCTACGGCCCCGGCGGCCGCGTCCGTTCAGCTTGTCGAAGGCCGCGCGGCCTGGGCCCCCTCGGTGCTTCTGGCAAGTGCCAGGGCCAGCAGCTCCGAACGCACCGGCTCGGGCGGGCCCAAGGTGCCCAGCACTTCGCCCCAGGCCCAACCGAAATTCCACACCCAGTCGGCCAGGCGCCGCCGACCATCGGCCAGCCCGAGCCCGGCCCGCAGGCCGACCGGCACGCCCGCCGACAGGCAACGCAGCACCCACACCAGCCGTCGCAACCGGGGCAGGGACCGGGTCGGCGCGCCGTAGCGCTGCAGCAGGCGCACGTAGTCACGGCCCCAGTTGCGCCCCTGCCGCAAGCGCGCCGGCAAGCTCTGCTTCTCGCGGTAGTGCACCAGCGCCGCCTTTTCCAGGTGCAGGGCGAAGCCCTGGAGCTGCGCGCGCCAGCAGTAGTCGGTGTCGTGCACGCAAGGCAAGGCCACCTCGAAGGCGCCCACGCGCTCCCACACGGCGCGTCGCAGTCCGATGGCGCAGCCGCTCGCATGGGCCAGGTAGGGATAGCCGGGCAGGCGCGACAGGTGCTCGGACTGGTAGCCCTCCCCGTGCACGGGATGCAGCCATTCCGGATTGAGCTTGCGATGGTCGAGCCGCGCGGCGACGAAATCGTGCCGCGCGAGCGCCTCACCCATCGCCTGCAGCCACCCCGCGGCGACCTCGTCGTCGGCTTCGCAGAAGACGAAGGCGTCGCCGGTGGCGGCCGCGATGCCGGTGTTGTAGGAGTGGGGCACGCCCAGGCGCGGCGTGCCCGGCGCGTGGGCCTGGACGATGCGCAAGTCCGGCACCCGGTCCCGGAAAGCCTCGGCGATGGCGGCGGACCCGTCCGTGGAGCCGTTGTCCACCACGATGAGTTCCCAGCCGCCTGGCCATGCCTGCGCCGCGAGCGCCTCCATCTGCACCGCGAGCGTCGCGGCGCCGTTGTAGCAGGGCAGGATGACGCTGAGCTTCATGAACGGCCTCCCCACGGGCACGGCCCGAATGCTCCAAATATAAGGACGAGCTCGTGGTGGCGGCCATGCGCGGTTTCCCGCAGAACACCTGCGGCTGCCCATCCACGCGCGTGCGCGGCCGTGATGAAAAAAAGGCGGCCACGAGGGCCGCCTTCCGGATGGCTTGATGGCGGGCGCGCGTCAGGCCGTGACCTGGTCCGCCACGTCCCTGAAGTCCGCGATGCGGTCGAAGTTCATGTACTGGTAGATCTGCGCGCCGTTGGCGTCCAAGACGCCCATGTCGGCGAGGTATTCCTCGCGCGTGGGGATGCGGCCCAGGCGCGAGCAGATGGCGGCCAGCTCGGCGCTGCCCAGGTACACATTGGTGTTCTTGCCCAGGCGGTTGGGGAAGTTGCGCGTGCTGGTGGACATGACCGTCGCGCCCTCGCGCACCTGGGCCTGGTTGCCCATGCACAGCGAGCAGCCGGGCATCTCCATGCGCGCGCCGGCGGTGCCGAGCACGCCGTAGTGGCCCTCTTCGGTCAGCTGCTTCTGGTCCATCTTGGTGGGCGGCGCGACCCAGAGCTTGACCGGGATGTCGCGCTTGCCTTCGAGCAGCTTGGACGCCGCGCGGAAGTGGCCGATGTTGGTCATGCACGAGCCGATGAAGACCTCGTCGATCTTCGCGCCGGCCACGTCCGAGAGCGTCTTGACGTCGTCGGGATCGTTCGGGCAGGCCACGATGGGCTCGCTGATCTCGGCCAGGTCGATCTCGATGACGGCGGCGTACTCGGCGTCGCTGTCGGCCTTGAGCAGCTTGGGGTCCTTCAGCCAGGCTTCCTGCGCCGCGATGCGCCGCTGCAGGGTGCGTGCGTCCTGGTAGCCCTGGGCGATCATCCACTTCATCAGGGTGATGTTGCTGTTGATGTACTCGACCACCGGGGCGGTGTTCAGGTGCACGGTGCAGCCGGCGGCCGAGCGCTCGGCCGAGGCGTCGGACAGCTCGAAGGCCTGTTCCACCTTCAGGTCCGGCAGGCCCTCGATCTCCAGGATGCGGCCTGAGAAGACGTTCTTCTTGCCCTTCTTCTCCACCGTGAGCAGGCCCTGCTTGATGGCGTAGAGCGGGATGGCATTGACCAGGTCACGCAGGGTGACGCCCGGCTGCATGCTGCCCTTGAAGCGCACCAGCACGCTCTCGGGCATGTCCAGGGGCATGACGCCCGTGGCCGCCGCGAAGGCCACCAGGCCCGAGCCCGCGGGGAAGCTGATGCCGATGGGAAAGCGCGTATGGCTGTCGCCGCCCGTGCCCACGGTGTCGGGCAGCAGGAAGCGGTTGAGCCAGCTGTGGATCACGCCGTCACCCGGGCGCAGCGAGATGCCGCCGCGGGTGGAGATGAAGTCCGGCAGCTCGTGGTGCATCTTCACGTCCACCGGCTTGGGATAGGCGGCGGTGTGGCAGAAGGACTGCATGACCAGGTCGGCCGAGAAGCCCAGGCAGGCCAGGTCCTTCAGCTCGTCGCGCGTCATGGGGCCGGTGGTGTCCTGCGAACCCACCGAGGTCATGCGCGGCTCGCAGTAGGTGCCCGGACGGATGCCCTGGCCTTCGGGCAGGCCGCAGGCGCGGCCGACCATCTTCTGCGCGAGCGTGAAACCGCGGCTGCTGCCCTGGGGCGCCTGGGGCAGGCGGAACAGCGTGGAAGGCGCCAGGCCCAGCGCCTCGCGCGCCTTGGCCGTGAGGCCGCGGCCGATGATGAGGGGAATGCGGCCGCCGGCGCGCACCTCGTCGAACAGCACCTCGCTCTTGACCTCGAAGCGGGCGATGACCTCGCCGTTCTTGAGCGCGACGCCCTCGTAGGGGCGCAGCTCGATCACGTCGCCCATGTCCATCCGGCTCACGTCCAGCTCGATGGGCAGGGCGCCGGCGTCTTCCATGGTGTTGTAGAAGATGGGCGCGATCTTGCCGCCCAGGCACACGCCGCCGAAACGCTTGTTGGGAACGAAAGGGATGTCCTCGCCCGTCCACCACAGCACGCTGTTGGTGGCCGACTTGCGCGACGACCCCGTGCCCACCACGTCACCCACGTAGGCGACGAGGTTGCCGCCGGCCTTGAGCTCCTGCAGGAACCTGACCGGGCCGCGCTTGCCCTCTTCCTCGGGGGTGATGCCCGGGCGCGGGTTCTTGAGCATGGCCAGCGCATGCAGCGGGATGTCCGGGCGGCTCCAGGCGTCGGGCGCGGGCGAGAGGTCGTCGGTGTTGGTCTCGCCGGTCACCTTGAAGACGGTGACCTTGAGGCTCTTGGGCACCTCCGGGCGGCTGGTGAACCACTCGGCGTCGGCCCAGCTTTGCAGCACGGCCTTCGCGTGGACATTGCCGGCGTCGGCCTTCTGCCGCACGTCGTGGAACTGGTCGAACATCAGCAGCGTCTTCTTCAGCGCATCGGCCGCGACGCCGCCGACATCGGCGTCGTCCAGCAGTTCGATCAGCGGGCCGATGTTGTAGCCGCCCAGCATGGTGCCCAGGAGCTGCGTGGCCTTGGCGCGCCCGATCAGGCGATTGCCCTCGGACCCGTGCGCCAGTGCGGCGAGGTAGCTGGCCTTGACCTTGGCCGCGTCGTCCACGCCGGCCGGCACGCGGTGCGTGATCAGGTCCACCAGGAAGCTTTCCTCGCCGGCGGGCGGGTTCTTCAGCAGCTCGATCAATTCGCCCGTCTGGGCGGCCGACAGCGGCAGCGGCGGAATGCCGAGCGCTGCGCGTTCGGCGACGTGGGCACGGTAGGCTTGAAGCATGGGGTTCTCCGTACGAGGCAAGGGGCTTGTTGTTGAAGGATGGAGCGGCCCTCTTTCAGGGGGCTTCGGTCTGGGGAGCGGAAACGGGGGCCGGTGCGGGCGCGGCTGACGGTGCCGGTGCCGGTGCCGGTGCCGGTGCCGGTACGGGCTCGGGCGCTGCGGGTGCTGGGGCCGCCGTCGCGGCGGGCGCGGTCGCCGATGCGGGCGGCGTCGGCTCGGTCGCAGCCGGCACAGCGGGAGCGGCAGCGGCTGCCGGCTGCGTGGCTGCCGGCTGCGTGGCTGCCGGCTGCGTGGCGGTGGGCTGCACCGTCGCACCCGGCACGGGTGTCTCCCCCTGCCGGCCGTGCATGGGTCCGTGACCCTGGCCGTGCATGGGGCCTTGGCCGCCGCCGTGCCGGGGCCCCTGGCCCAGGCCTTCGAGCAGGTTGGGCTGCGGGTTCTTCTTCAGGTACTCGGCGTGCGTCACCTGCTCCGGGCCCTGGCATTCATCGGCCAGCCGCTGGCCCAGCTTCTGGCTCATGAGCATGGACTTGTTCCCCAGCTGCAGCCACATGGCGCCGCGGCGCGGGTCCTCCAGGCGGATGGCACCCGTGCGGCTTTCGACCGGATGCATGCGGAAACGATGGCCGCGCGTGGTGACCAGGAAGAAGCCCTCGCGCTTGAGCGGAACCACCTTCACGGTGGCGCCCAGCTCGCACTTCATTTCGCCGACATAGACCTGGCGGGCCACCTGCAGGGCTTCGGGCGTGAGTTCGGGGGCCGGCTCGTCTTCCAGCGCCGTGTTCTCCTCGACGGCCTTCTGCGCGCTGCGGGTGAGGGGGGGCTTGGCCTCCGGTTTCGATGCCGGCTTGGCCGCAGGTTTGGCGGCGGGCTTGGCGGCGGGCTTGCTTGCGGGGGCTTGTGCCTGCGCGAGCGCGAGCACGGGAGCGCCGGCCATCAACAGCGCGGCGGCAATGAACTTCATCAAGGCGTTGTCTCCAGGGTGGGATCAGGCGGCGGGCGGCTGGAACCAGCCGCGCACCTCGTGGGGCAGCGATCTTCCGGTCTGGTGCGCCCTCTGCAGCACCTGCCAGTGATAGCGATAGCTCGCCCTGTCCTCCAGTTTTCCGTCGTGGCTGACCGGCGCCCATTCCGCCCGCTCGGCCGCCACGAGAACGGCCGCCGCGGTGTCGATGTCGCGCTCGTCGGGAGCGAATGCGTCCAGCAGCACCCGGACCTGGTCCGGGTGGATGCTCCACATGCGGGTGTAGCCCAGCTCGCGCGCCGCCTTGCGGGCGGCGGCGGCCAGGGCCTCCTTGTCCTTGAATTCGGTGACCACGCAGTGCGAGGGCACCTTGCCGTGCGCGTGGCAGGCCGAGGCGATCTCCAGCTTGGCGCGCAGCACCAGCGGGTGCGCGAACTGGCCTTGCACGTCCATGGCCGTGCCCGGAATCGCGCCGCCGTGCGCGGAGACGAAATCCATCAGCCCGAAGCTGAGGGACTGCACGCGCGGGTGCGCGGCGATGTCGTAGGCGCGGTGCACGGCGGCCGGCGACTCGATCAGGGCATGCAGCGCAAGCGCGCCCGCGCCAGCGGCATCGACGGCGCGCACGGCACGCTCGATGTCCTGCACGGTCTCCACCTTGGGCAGCATGAGGTGCGAGAGGCGCGAGCCGGCACGGCCCGCAATGGTGGCAACGTCGGCTTCGAAGGCCGGATGGTCCACGGCATGCACGCGCACGGCAACACGGGCCTGCGCATCACTTCCCAGCGCCAGCTCCGTGACCAGCGCCGCATGCTCGGCCTCACCGCCGACCGGGGCGCCGTCCTCGCAGTCGAGCGTGACGTCCACCACGCAGGCGCCGAACTCCTGGGTGAGCTCGGCCTGCATCTGCAGGCTGCGCCGCATCCGCGCCTCGACCCCGCTGTAGTGGTCGCACACCGGAATGCTGCCGGTGCGGGCCTGGGCGTCGAGGAGGATGGAACGGGGATGCGTCATGAAAGCGGTCTTGCTCCTTCCCCCGCTGGGGGAAGGCCGGGATGGGGGCCTGCGCGAAGCGGCATGTCCGGCGCGCGCGGCCCCTCCGCAGCCCTCCCGCAAGGAGGAGGAGGGAGAGTCAGGTCAGAGCAGGTGCGCGACCCCCGCCTGCTCCTCCTGCAGCTCCTTGAGCGTCTTGTTGATGCGCTCCTGGCTGAACTCGTCGATGGGCAGGCCCTCGACGATCTTGTACTTGCCGCCCTCGGTGGTGACCGGGAAGCCGAACATCACGTCCTTGGGGATGCCGTACTCGCCGTTGGACGGAACGCCCATGGTGACCCACTTGCCGTTGCTGCCCAGCGCCCAGTCGCGCATGTGGTCGATGGCGGCGTTGGCGGCCGAGGCGGCGGACGACAGGCCGCGCGCCTCGATGATGGCGGCGCCGCGCTTGCCCACGGTGGGCAGGAACACGTCGGCGTTCCAGACCTGGTCGTTGATCATGTCCTTGACGCTCTTGCCATCCACGGTCGCGAACCGGTAGTCGGCGTACATGGTGGGCGAGTGGTTGCCCCAGACGGTGAGCTTCTCGATGTCGCCGACGCGGGTGCCGGTCTTGGCCGCGACCTGCGACAGCGCGCGGTTGTGGTCCAGGCGCAGCATGGCGGTGAAGTTCTCGCGCGGCAGGCTGGGCGCGCTCTTCATGGCGATGTAGGCATTGGTGTTGGCCGGGTTGCCCACCACCAGCACCTTCACGTTGCGGCTCGCGACCTTGTCCAGGGCCTTGCCCTGGGCGGTGAAGATCTGGGCGTTGGCGGCCAGCAGGTCAGCGCGCTCCATGCCGGGGCCGCGGGGACGGGCGCCGACCAGCAGGGCGTAGTTGGTGTCCTTGAAGGCGGTCATGGGGTCGCTGTGCGCCTCCATGCCGGCCAGCAGCGGGAAGGCGCAGTCTTCCAGTTCCATCATCACGCCCTTGAGCGCCTTCTGGGCCTTCTCGTCCGGGATCTCGAGCAGCTGGAGGATGACCGGCTGGTCCTTGCCGAGCATTTCGCCCGAGGCGATGCGAAACAGGAGGGCGTAACCGATTTGACCGGCGGCGCCGGTGACGGCGACGCGGACGGGCTTCTTGCTCATGGGGAATCTCCGGATGAAAAGGTGGAAAACGGCACCGGCCGCAGCCATCAGAGCGGGCGACCGGGTGGGCCCGCAGCAGCCGGCGAGTGTACTTCCGAAAGCGGGCCAGGGTCAATTTGTCTTATGTCTTATATAAGATAAGATGGCGCATCCGCCTACTGCCCCATGCCCAACTCCTCGCCCTCTTCGTCCGTCTTCGGCGGCGACACCACGAGCGACCTGTCCGCCGGGCCGGCCACGCCCGCGTTCAGCCCGCTCTACCAGCAGATCAAGGGCCTCATGCTGCAGAGCCTGCAGTCGGGTGAGTGGAAGCCGGGCGAAGCGATTCCCAGTGAGATGGACCTGGCCGCGCGCTTCCGCGTGAGCCAGGGCACGGTGCGCAAAGCCATCGACGAACTGGCCGCCGGCAACCTGGTCGTGCGGCGCCAGGGCAAGGGCACCTTCGTGGCCACCCACGCCGAGCAGCAGGTGCAGTACCGCTTCCTCAAGCTCGTGCCCGACACGGGGGACCAGGCGAGCGAAGGCCCGGCCGAGCGCCGCATTCTCGAATGCCGGCGCGTGCGCGCCGGCGCCGACGTCGCCCGCCTGCTCGCGATCCGCTCGGGCGACACGCTGGTGCAGGTGCGCCGCGTGCTGGCCTTTGCAGGCGTGCCCACCATCCTGGAGGACCTGTGGCTGCCGGGCGGCGCCTTTCGCGGCCTCACCGCCGAACAGATGGCCAGCTACGGCGGGCCGACCTACGCGATGTTCGAGCTGGAATTCGGCGTTCGCATGGTGCGGGCGCAGGAAAAGATCCGCGCCGTCGCCGCCGAGGCCGCCCAGGCCCGGCTGCTGCAGGTGCCCACGGGGTCACCGCTCCTGTCCGTCGAGCGCGTGGCCTTCACCTACAACGACCAGCCCATGGAACTGCGGCGCGGGCTCTACCGGACCGACACGCATCACTACCGCAATGACCTGAGCTGACGCTCGGACACCTCACCGCAGCAGAGACAGTCTGTTGCATGAAATAGAATTTTGGGTTTGTCAGCCCAGACTTACCCTTCCATGACAGAACTAGCCAGCAGCAAGCGACGCGAGTACCGCAACATCCACGCCTTCCGGGACTTGCCCACCTATCGCCTGCCGGCGCCGGGCTGGGTGTCCATCCTCCATCGCATCAGCGGCGTGGTGATGTTCCTGTTGCTGCCCTTCATCATCTGGCTGTTCGACACCTCGGTGTCCTCCGAGATCTCCTTCGCGCGCTTTCGCGCTGCCTTCGAGAGCGGGCTGGGCTTCGTTCCGGGCTGGTTCATCAAGCTGGTGGCCCTGGCGCTGATCTGGTCCTACCTGCACCACTTCATCGCGGGCGTGCGCCACGTCTGGATGGACACCCACCACGCAGCGGTCACCAAGCAGCGCGGCGGGATGTCGGCCAAGGTGACCCTGGTGCTGGCGCTCGTCCTCACCGTGGTCCTGGGCGCCAAGCTGTTCGGGCTGTACTGAATCCACAGGGAAAGACAATTCAAATGACCGTGAACTACGGCTCCAAGCGCACCGTCGTCGGTGCGCACTACGGCATGCGCGACTGGCTCAGCCAGCGGGTCACCGCGGTGATCATGGCCCTCTTCACCGTGCTGGTGCTGGCGCAGGTGATCTTCACCCGCGGCCCCATCGGCTACGACACCTGGGCCGGCATCTTCGCCAGCCAGTGGATGAAGGTGCTCACCTTCGCCACCGTCATCGCCCTCATCTACCACGTGTGGGTCGGCATGCGCGACGTGCTGATGGACTACGTCAAGCCGGTGGGCATCCGCCTGGCGCTGCAGATCTTCGTCATCGTCTGGCTGGTGGGTTGCGCCGGCTGGATCATCCAGGTCCTGTGGAGGGTCTGAGCAAGTCATGAGCTACACCGCCAAGAACATCACCAAGCGCAAGTTCGACGTCGTCATCGTCGGGGCCGGCGGCTCCGGCATGCGCGCCTCCCTGCAGCTCGCCCGCGCCGGCCTGAACGTGGCCGTGCTCACCAAGGTCTTCCCCACCCGCTCGCACACCGTGGCTGCCCAGGGCGGCATTGGTGCATCGCTGGGCAACATGTCGGAGGACAACTGGCACTACCACTTCTACGACACCGTCAAGGGCTCGGACTGGCTGGGTGACCAGGACGCGATCGAGTTCATGTGCCGCGAAGCGCCCAAGGTCGTCTATGACCTGGAGCACATGGGCATGCCCTTCGACCGCAATGCGGACGGCACCATCTACCAGCGTCCGTTCGGCGGCCACACGGCCAACTACGGCGAAAAGCCCGTGCAGCGCGCCTGCGCCGCGGCCGACCGCACCGGCCACGCCATGCTGCACACCCTGTACCAGCAGAACGTGAAGGCCCGCACAAGCTTCTTCGTCGAGTGGATGGCGCTGGACCTGATCCGCGACGCAGAAGGCGACGTGGTGGGCGTCACCGCGCTGGAGATGGAAACCGGCGACCTGCACATCCTGGAAGCCAAGACCACGCTGCTGGCCACGGGCGGCGCCGGGCGCATCTTCGCCGCCTCCACCAACGCCTTCATCAACACCGGCGACGGACTGGGCATGGCGGCGCGCGCCGGCATCCCGCTGGAGGACATGGAGTTCTGGCAGTTCCACCCCACCGGCGTGGCCGGCGCGGGCGTGCTGCTCACCGAAGGCTGCCGCGGCGAGGGCGCCATCCTGCTCAATAGCAACGGCGAGCGCTTCATGGAGCGCTATGCGCCCACGCTCAAGGACCTGGCGCCGCGCGACTTCGTCTCGCGCTCCATGGACCAGGAGATCAAGGAAGGTCGCGGCTGCGGTCCCAACAAGGACTACGTGCTGCTCAAGCTGGACCACCTGGGCGCAGAGACCATCCACAAGCGCCTGCCCTCGGTGTACGAGATCGGCGTCAACTTCGCCAACGTGGACATCACGCGCGAGCCGATCCCGGTCGTGCCCACCATCCACTACCAGATGGGTGGCATCCCCACCAACATCCACGGCCAGGTCGTGGTGCAAAAGGGCGAGGAGCACAACGCGGTGGTCAACGGCCTCTACGCCGTGGGCGAGTGCTCCTGCGTGAGCGTGCACGGCGCCAACCGCCTGGGCACCAACTCGCTGCTGGACCTGCTGGTCTTCGGCCGCGCGGCAGGCAACCACATCGTCGAGTTCAACGACAAGAACCGCACCCACAAGCCGCTGCCGGCCGATGCCGCCGAGCGCACGCTGGAGCGCCTGAACCGGCTCGAGTCCGCCGCCTCCGGCGAGTACGCCCAGGACGTGGCCAACGACATCCGCGCCAGCATGCAGCTGCACGCCGGGGTGTTCCGCACGCAGGCCGGCATGGACGAGGGCGTGGCCAAGATCGCCGCCATCCGCGAGCGCGTGGGCGCCATCGCCATGAAGGACAAGTCGCGCGTCTTCAACACCACCCGCGTCGAGGCGCTGGAGGTGGAGAACCTCATCGAATGCGCGCAGGCCACCATGGTCTCGGCCGCGGCCCGCAAGGAGTGCCGCGGCGCCCACACGGTGAGCGACTACGAGCGCCCGGCGGACGACCCGGTCGCGCCGCTCGGCCGCGACGACGCCAACTGGATGAAGCACAGCCTGTGGCACAGCGAGGGCAACCACCTGAGCTACAAGCCCGTGAAGCTCAAGCCGCTCACGGTCGAGTCGGTGCCGCCCAAGGTTCGTACGTTCTAGTACGTACTGGCCGCCGCACTGCCCAGCACCTAGATTCCCGGAACACCGAGCCATGCAAAAACGCACTTTCCAGATCTACCGCTACGACCCGGACAAGGACGCCAAGCCGTACATGCAGACCGTCGAGATCGAGCTCGACGGCAACGAGCGCATGCTGCTGGACGCGCTGATGAAGCTCAAGGCGCAGGACCCCACCCTGTCCTTCCGCCGCTCCTGCCGCGAAGGCGTGTGCGGTTCCGACGCCATGAACATCAATGGCAAGAACGGCCTGGCGTGCCTGACGAACATGCGCACGCTCAAGGACCCGATCGTGCTCAAGCCGCTGCCGGGCCTGCCGGTGGTGCGCGACCTGATCGTGGACATGACGCAGTTCTTCGCGCAGTACCACTCCATCAAGCCCTACCTGGTCAACGACACCATTCCGCCGGACCGCGAGCGCCTGCAGTCGCCCGAGGAACGCGAGGAACTCGACGGCCTGTACGAGTGCATCCTGTGCGCCAGCTGCTCCACCAGCTGCCCGAGCTTCTGGTGGAACCCGGACAAGTTCGTCGGCCCGGCGGGCCTGCTGCAGGCCTACCGCTTCATCGCCGACAGCCGCGACCAGGCCACCGGCGAGCGGCTGGACAACCTGGAAGACCCCTACCGCCTGTTCCGCTGCCATACCATCATGAACTGCGTCGATGTCTGCCCCAAGGGCCTGAACCCGGCCATGGCCATCGGCAAGATCAAGGAACTGATGGTGCGCCGCGCCGTCTAGCCAACTGACATGAGCGAAGCGCTGCTGGACGAGCGGGGATTGAGCAAGCTCAGGTGGCGCTGCCGCCGGGGCCTGCTGGAGAACGACCTGTTCCTCCAGCGCTTCTTCGAGCGGCACGAAGCGCACCTGACGGTGCGGCAGGCCCAGGCGCTGGAACAGCTGATGCAGCTGCCGGACAACGACCTGCTGGACCTGATGCTTCGCCGCACCGAACCCGCAGGCGAGTTCGACACCGCCGACGTGAAAGAAGTGGTCGCCATGCTGCGGACCTGAGACCCGAGAGGAACACCCAATGAAACTCGCCGACAACAAAGCCACCCTGTCCTTCGCCAACGGCAGCCCCAGCGTGGAGCTGCCCGTCTACTCGGGCACCATCGGTCCGGACGTCATCGACATCCGCAAGCTGTACGCGCAGACCGGCATGTTCACGTACGACCCGGGCTTCCTGTCCACGGCCTCGTGCCAGTCCACCATCACCTACATCGACGGTGACAAGGGCGAGCTGCTGTACCGCGGCTACCCCATCGAGCAGCTGGCCACGCAGTGCGACTTCCTGGAGACCTGCCACCTGCTGTTGTACGGCGAGCTGCCCGACGAGAAGGCCAAGGACGAATTCACCCGCCGCGTGACCCTGCACACCATGGTCAACGAGCAGATGCAGTTCTTCCTGCGCGGCTTCCGGCGGGACGCCCACCCCATGGCGGTCATGACCGGCCTGGTGGGAGCGCTCTCGGCCTTCTATCACGACAGCACGGACATCAATAACCCCGAGCACCGCGAGATCTCGGCCATCCGCCTGATCGCCAAGATGCCCACGCTGGTGGCCATGGCCTACAAGTACGCCACCGGCCAGCCGTACATCTATCCCAAGAACTCGCTGTCGTACACCGCGAACTTCATGCGCATGATGTTCGCCACGCCCTGCGAGGAGTACGAGCCCAACGACGTGCTGGTGCGCGCGCTGGACCGCATCTTCATCCTGCACGCCGACCACGAGCAGAACGCCTCCACCTCCACGGTGCGCCTGTGCGGCTCCTCGGGCACCAACCCCTTCGCCGCCATCGCGGCCGGCGTGGCCTGCCTCTGGGGCCCGGCCCACGGCGGCGCCAACGAGGCGGCCCTGAACATGCTGCACGACATCCAGCGCCAGGGCGGCGTGGACAAGATCGGCGAGTTCATCAAACAGGTCAAGGACAAGAACTCCGGCATCAAGCTCATGGGCTTCGGCCACCGGGTCTACAAGAACTACGACCCGCGCGCCAAGCTCATGCAGGAGACCTGCCGCGAGGTGCTGGCCGAGCTGGGCCTGGAGAACGACCCGCTCTTCAAGCTGGCCATGGCCCTGGAGAAGATCGCGCTGGAAGACGAGTACTTCGTCTCTCGCAAGCTCTACCCGAACGTGGACTTCTACTCCGGCATCGTCCAGCGCGCCATCGGCATCCCGGTGAGCCTGTTCACGGCCATCTTCGCCCTGGCCCGCACCGTCGGCTGGATCGCCCAGCTCAACGAGATGATCGCCGACCCCGAGTACAAGATCGGCCGCCCGCGCCAGCTGTACAGCGGCTCGGTCAAGCGCGACGTGAGGCCGATCGGGCAGCGCTGATTCCGGCTTCGGCCTGGGGAACAAAGGCCCGCTCCGGCGGGCCTTTTTCTTGGCCGTCGCGCTTGTGTCAAGAAGCTACTCAGTCCAGCGTCACCCCGGCTTCGCGGATGACCTTGCTCCACTTGGCCGTCTCGTCGGCGATGAACTTGTTGAACTCCGCCGGACTGTTGCCCACCGGGATGGTGCCCATGGTGTCCAGGCGCGCCTTGACATCGTCCATCTTCACGACGGCCGCGATCGCCTCGGCCATGCGCTCGACGATCGGCGCCGGCGTGCCGGCGGGGGCGAGCATGCCGGCCCAGGTGCTCGTCACGTAGCCGGGGATGCCCTGCTCGATGAAGGTGGGGACGTCGGGCAGCGCCGCGAGGCGCTTGTCGCTCGCCACGCCGAGCAGGCGCACCTTGCCCGCCTTGCCGGGTGCAATGAGGCCCTGCGCGGCGTCGCCGAACAGCTGGATCTGCCCGCCCAGCAGGTCCGTGAACGCCGCCGCGGACCCGCGGTAGGGGACGTGGACCATCTGCGTGCCGGTCACCGACTTCAGCAGTTCGGTGGACAGGTGCACGGCCGAGCCGTTGCCGCTGGAGCCGTAGCTGATCTTGCCCGGGTTGGCCTTGGCGTAGGCGACCAGTTCCTTGGCGTTCTTGAAGGGCCCGTCGTTGTTGGCGGCGTAGATCAGCGGCGACACGCCGATCAGCGACACACCGGTCACGTCTTTCGGGTCGTAGGGCAGCTTCTTGTACAGCGTCGTATTGGCCGCGTGCGCGGCGATGACGACCGCGAAGGTGCTGCCGTCCGGCGCCGCCTTGGCCAGCGTGTCCACGGCCACGATGCCGTTGGCGCCCGGCTTGTTCTCGACGATCACCGGCTGGCCGAGCCGCGCCTGCAGCTTGTCGGAGATCAAGCGGGCCGTGATGTCGGTGAACCCGCCCGGCGGGTAACCCACCAGCACCTTGATCGGACGCGAAGGCCAGGCAGGCTGCGCGTGCGCGAACGGCGCGGCGACGGTGGCCGCGAGGGCGGCGGTGAAGTGGCGGCGTTGCATGGAATTCGTCTCCTTTTGCGATTGCTGATCGAGCCACTTCGGATTGCATGCCATTTCCATGCCGCGTCCAGTCACTTGGTGGACACGGCCTGCACAGTCCTTTTGGAGTGCCTCTGCCACAGCAAAGACAAGAGGCCCGCATCAGCGAGCCTCTTGCGTCCTGCGGACAGCCATCGCACCGGCTGCCCACATCGTCTGCGCGTGACTCACGCGCTCGTCGGCGCCTGATAGTTCGCCCCGCGTGCCTTCTTCTGTGCCTGCAGGAATTCCTGCGCGGACAGCAGCCGCGTGGTCTTGTAGCTGCGCAGGTGCCCGGGCGCGCTGACGGCTAGTGCCAGGGCGGCCGCCGTGACGTCGTCGGGAGCCGAATAGACACCGACCACGTCGTACTCGCCGAGACAGAAGTCCAGGCTTTCCAACTTCCCTTCCATCTTTTCGACCAGGGCCTTGAGGCCGGCGACCCGGTCCTGGGGATTGCTGATGAACGCCGCCGCGGCAGCGGAGGTGTAGGACGCCTGGACGAGGTAGCGGGGCATGGTGGCCTCCTTGGAAAACGACATCAGCGCCGATGGATTCCCGGGCGCCAGTCCGGGAACGTCGCCTGCGCACCCGGGTTGGCCGGCGGCGCTGAAGGTCCGGCCAAGCCGCATTGAGCGCGCCGCGACCCGCTTCGTAAACAGCGGCTTTGTACGGTGGCGCGAGCGATGCAACAGGGTGTGCGGCCCCGGCCAAACGGCCGCCAGCGATCCGGAACCACGCACGCACCCTTCGCCAAAAGAGAAATCACCCGGCCTTCGCTCTGAGAAAATCGGCGATTCCCTTCGCAGATCGCGACACGTGCCGCCCGACCGCAGCTTCATCCGCCGGCTTGACCTCACCTCCTTGCAGCTGTTCATGGCGGCCGGCGAGCTGGGCAGCATCGGGCGCGCGGCCGAGCAGGAGTCGCTGGCCAATTCCGCCGCCAGCAAGCGCATCAGCGACCTGGAAGACGCCGTGGGCACGCCGCTGTTCTACCGGCGCGCCCGGGGGGTCGAGCTGACCCCGGCCGGCCAGACGCTGCTGCATCACGCGCGCGCCGTCCAGTTCAACCTGGAGCGCATGCAGGCGGACCTCAGCGACTACGCCGAAGGCGTGCGCGGCCACGTGCGCGTGCACGCCACCATCTCGGCCATCGTGCAGTTCCTGCCCGAGGACCTGGCGGCTTTCGCCGAACACCACCGCGAGGTGAGGATCGACCTGAGCGAGCACCTCAGTGCCGACGTCGTCCGCGCCGTGCGCGAAGGCCACTGCGACCTGGGCATCTGCCACCTGCCGGCCGAGGCCGGCGACCTGGCCCTGCGCGCCTACCGGCAGGACCGGCTGGTGCTCGCCGTCCCGAGCGGCCATGCGCTCGCGCGGCTGGCGCGGGTGGCGTTCGCCGACACGCTGGATTTCGACCACCTCGGGCTTCACAGCAACAGCTCCATCAACCTGGCCATGAGCCGCGCCGCGCACGAGGCGGGCCGGCCGCTGCGGCTTCGCATGCAGGTCACCGGCCTGGACGCCCTGTGCCGCATGGTCCAAAGCGGGCTGGGCATCGGCCTGGTGCCCGACCGCGCCTTCGAGCTGCTGGCCCCCATGGGCGGCCTCGAAGCCGTGCCGCTGACCGACGCCTGGGCCCTGCGCGAGCTGCAGCTCGTGGCCCGCGATTTCGCCACCCTGCCCGCTACCGCACGCCTGCTGGCCGAACACCTCGGCGCACAGGTGCGCACCGCTCCTTAGAATTCCTGACCCGAAAAGGCCTCATCATGGGACGCACCCTCTACGACAAGATCTGGGACGAGCACGTCATCCACGCGGAGGAGGACGGCACCGCCATCCTCTACATCGACCGCCACCTGGTGCATGAAGTCACCAGCCCCCAGGCCTTCGAGGGCCTGCGCGAGAGCGGCCGCAAGGTCTGGCGCGTCAGCAGCGTGGTGGCCACGGCCGACCACAACACGCCCACCACCGGCTGGGAACGCGGCTACGACGGCATCACCGACCCGATCTCCAAGGAGCAGGTCACCACGCTGGACAAGAACATCAAGGAGTTCGGCGCGGCCGCCTACTTCCCGTTCCTCTCCAAGCGCCAGGGCATCGTGCACGTGATCGGCCCCGAGCAGGGCGCCACGCTTCCGGGCATGACGGTGGTCTGCGGCGACTCGCACACCTCCACGCATGGCGCCTTCGGTGCGCTGGCCCACGGCATCGGCACCAGCGAGGTGGAGCACGTGCTGGCCACGCAGACCCTGCTGGCCAAGAAGGCGAAGAACATGCTGGTGAAGGTGAACGGCACGCTCGCGCGCGGCATCACCGCCAAGGACGTGGTGCTGGCCATCATCGGCAAGATCGGCACCGCCGGGGGCACCGGCTACACCATCGAGTTCGGCGGCTCGGCCATCCGCTCGCTCACCATGGAAGGCCGCATGACGGTGTGCAACATGGCCATCGAGGCGGGCGCGCGCGCGGGCCTGGTGGCGGTGGACGACAAGACCATCGAGTACGTGAAGGGCCGCCCGCTGGCGCCCACCGGCGTCGCCTGGGAGCAGGCGGTCGCCTACTGGCGCACGCTGCATTCCGACGCCGACGCGCACTGGGACGCGGTGGTCGAGCTCGACGCCGCGCAGATCGTGCCGCAGGTCACCTGGGGCACCTCGCCCGAGATGGTGCTGGGCATCGACGCGCGCGTGCCCGACCCCGACAAGGAAAAGGACGAGAGCCGCCGCGCCGCCATGGAGCGGGCCCTGGCCTACATGGGCCTGGAGCCGGGCAAGCCGCTGGCCGACGTGCACGTGGACAAGGTCTTCATCGGCTCGTGCACGAACAGCCGCATCGAGGACATGCGCGAGGCCGCGGCCGTGGTCAAGCGCCTGGGCCAGAAGGTGTCCCGCAACGTGAAGCTGGCGCTGGTGGTGCCGGGCTCCGGGCTGGTCAAGGAGCAGGCCGAGCGCGAGGGCCTGCACGAGATCTTCAAGGCCGCCGGCTTCGAGTGGCGCGAGCCCGGCTGCTCCATGTGCCTGGCCATGAACGCCGACCGGCTGGAGCCGGGCGAGCGCTGCGCCTCCACCAGCAACCGCAACTTCGAAGGCCGCCAGGGCGCCGGCGGCCGCACGCACCTGGTGTCCCCCGCCATGGCTGCCGCCGCGGCCGTGCATGGTCACTTCGTCGATATCCGCCAGTTCGCCTGATCCTTGAGGACAAACACCATGAAGAAGTTCACCGCCCTCCTGCTGGCCGCCACCTTCGTGCTGGCCGGCTGCAACACCGTCCGTGGCATGGGCCAGGACATCCAGAAGGCCGGCAGCGCGCTCGAAGGCGCTGGCAAGAAGTAGCCACCATGGACAAGTTCACCATCCACAAAGGCCTGGTCGCACCGCTCGACCGCGAGAACGTCGACACCGACGCCATCATCCCCAAGCAGTTCCTCAAGTCGATCCGCAAGACGGGCTTCGGCCCCACCCTGTTCGACGAGTGGCGCTACCTGGACCATGGCGAGCCCGGCCAGGACCCGGCCAGCCGCAAGCCGAACCCGGACTTCGTGCTGAACCAGCCCCGCTACGCGGGCGCTTCGGTGCTGCTGGCGCGCCGCAACTTCGGCTGCGGCTCCTCGCGCGAGCATGCGCCCTGGGCGCTGCAGCAGTACGGCTTCCGTGCACTCATCGCGCCGAGCTACGCCGACATCTTCTTCAACAACTGCTTCAAGAACGGCGTGCTGCCCATCGTGCTGCCCGAGAGCACGGTCTCCCGCCTCTTCGACGAGGTGAACGCCTTTCCCGGCTACGAACTCACCGTGGACCTGGAACGCCAGGTCGTGGTCAAGCCGCAGGGCGAGGAACTCGCTTTCGAGGTGCAGCCCTTTCGCAAGTACTGCCTGCTCAATGGCTTCGACGACATCGGGCTGACGCTGCGGCAGGCGGACAAGATCAAGGCCTACGAGGCCGAGCGCCTGGCCACCAAGCCCTGGCTGGCGCAGACCCTGTGAGGCAAGGACAGATGAAGAAGATTGCAGTGCTCCCCGGCGACGGCATCGGCCCCGAGATCGTGGCCGAGGCCGTCAAGGTCCTCAACGCGCTCGAGCTGGAATTCGACATGGAGGCAGCGCCGGTGGGCGGCGCGGCCTACGAGTCGCACGGGCATCCGCTGCCCGAATCCACGCTCAAGCTGGCCCAGGAGGCCGACGCCATCCTGTTCGGCGCCGTGGGCGACTGGAAGTACGACAAGCTCGAACGCGCGCTGCGGCCCGAGCAGGCCATCCTGGGGCTGCGCAAGCACCTGGGCCTGTTCGCCAACTTCCGGCCGGCCATCTGCTATGAGCAGCTCACGCACGCCTCCAGCCTGAAGCCCGAACTGATCGCCGGGCTGGACATCCTCATCATCCGCGAGCTCACGGGCGACATCTACTTCGGCCAGCCGCGCGGACGCCGCACCGCACCGGACGGCCACTTCCCCGGCGCCGAGGAAGCCTTCGACACCATGCGCTACTCGCGCCCGGAGATCGAGCGCATCGCCCACATCGCCTTCCAGGCCGCGCGCAAGCGCAGCCAGCGCGTGACCAGCGTTGACAAGTCCAACGTGCTGGAGACCTTCCAGCTCTGGAAGGACGTGGTCACCGAGGTGGGGCAGCAGTACCCCGACGTCGCGCTGGACCACATGTACGTGGACAACGCCGCCATGCAGCTGGTGCGCGCGCCCAAGAAGTTCGACGTGGTGGTCACCGGCAACATGTTCGGCGACATCCTCTCGGACGAAGCCGCCATGCTCACCGGCTCCATCGGCATGCTGCCTTCGGCCAGCCTGAACGAGCGGGGCCAGGGCCTGTACGAGCCCAGCCACGGCAGCGCGCCCGACATCGCGGGCCAGGGAATCGCCAACCCCTTGGCTACAATCCTGTCCGCCGCCATGATGCTCCGCTTCTCCCTCGACCAGCCCCAGGCCGCCGACCGCATCGAGTCGGCGGTCCAGCACGTGCTGGCGCAGGGCCTGCGCACGGCGGACATTCACTCGGACGGCACCACGAAGGTCGGCACCCGCGAGATGGGCGACGCGGTCGTGGCCGCGATCACCACCAAAACGATTACCAAGGGCTAGCAAGCTCCGGTTCGTCGCGCGCCCTCCCCCGGCCCGGACGAGCCGGGGGCGAAGTGAAATCCAACTCAAGCAAAGGGCGATGACGATGACTCTCAAGGCACAACAACCCCTGGTCGGCCTGGTCGGCTGGCGCGGCATGGTCGGCTCGGTCCTCATGGACCGCATGCAGGCCGAAGGCGACTTCGGCCTGATCGAGCCGGTGTTCTTCTCCACCTCCAACGCCGGCGGCAAGGCGCCCGCGCAGGCCAAGAACGAGCCGACCCTCAAGGACGCCTTCGACATCGGCCAGCTCGCCAGGTGCGACGTGATCCTCACGGCCCAGGGCGGCGACTACACCAGCGAGGTCTATCCCAAGCTGCGCGCGGCCGGCTGGAACGGCCACTGGATCGACGCCGCCTCCACCCTGCGCATGAAGGACGACGCCGTCATCGTCCTCGACCCGGTCAACTCGCCGGTCATCAAGAACGCCCTGTCCAAGGGCGGCCGCAACTGGATCGGCGGCAACTGCACCGTCAGCTGCATGCTGATGGGCGTGGGCGCGCTGTACAAGGCCGGCCTGGTCGAGTGGATGACCAGCATGACCTACCAGGCCGCCTCGGGCGGCGGTGCGCAGCACATGCGCGAGCTGCTCACCCAGTTCGGCACGCTCAACGCCGAGGTGCGCGCCCTGCTGGACGATCCGCGCTCGGCCATCCTGGAGATCGACCGCAAGATCCTGGGCAAGCAGCAGTCGCTGTCTGCCGCCGAGACGCAGAATTTCGGCGTGCCCCTGGGCGGCTCGCTCATTCCCTGGATCGACAAGGACCTGGGCGACGGCATGAGCCGCGAGGAATGGAAGGGCGGCGCCGAGACCAACAAGATCCTGGGCCAGGGCCCCGGCTTCTCGGCACCGGCCGTCCCGGTGGACGGCTTCTGCGTGCGCGTCGGCGCCATGCGCTGCCACAGCCAGGCCCTGACATTCAAGCTGCGCAAGGACGTGCCGCTGGCGGACATCGAGGCCATGATCGCGGCGGACAACGCCTGGGTCAAAGTCGTGCCCAACACCCGCGAGGCCACGCTCGCCGGCCTCACGCCCGTGGCCGTCACGGGCACGCTGGACATCCCGGTGGGGCGCCTGCGCAAGCTGGCCATGGGCCCCGAGTACCTGGGCGCCTTCACCATCGGCGACCAGCTCCTCTGGGGCGCCGCCGAACCGCTGCGCCGCATGCTGCGCATCCTGCTGGACGCTTGACACCCTTCAGGAATTAACCTAATGCAACGGCCTGTAACTGAACGTTCCAGGCCGTTGTCATGTGGCAACATGAATCGCAGAGCTTCCGTGCGGCTGAGAACGATGTCTCGGCCGCCGAGCCGGCTTCCTTGTCCGGCTCCGAGGAATCATGCAATCTACTTCAGGTGATCCATTGCATAAGGCGACCGCCCGCACCATGAGAAAACCGCTGCTGCCCGCCAGCCGAGCCGGCCATCTGCTTTCCGGTGCCTCGCGCCTGCCCCGCTGGCGGTCCACCGCCGTGGCGTTGGCGGCGGCGCTGCTGCTGGTCGGCGTCGGGGGCGACGCGCACGCCCTGGCGCTCGGCCGCGTCAAGGTGGTCTCCGCCCTGGGCGAGCCCCTGCAGGCCGAAATCGAGGTTCCGCAGATCTCCGCCGAAGAGCTCGAATCGCTCAAGGTGTCCATTGCCTCGCCCGCAGCCTTCCAGCGCGCGGGCGTCGAACTCAACCAGGCGCTCGCCGGTGCGCGCCTGGCCCTGCAGCGCCGCGCCGACGGCAGCTATTTCCTGCGCCTGTCCAGCGAGCGGGCCATCAACGACCCCTTCCTCGACGTGATCGTCGATGCCCAGTGGGCCACCGGCCGCATCGTGCGCGACTTCACCATGCTGCTGGATCCGCCCAGCCTGCGCCCGTCCGCGCCCGTGGCGGCGCAGATCGTCCCGCCGCCGGTCGGCCGCACGTCCGCGCGGGCTGCCGCGGAGCCCACGCCCGCAACGCCGCCCGCGGTTCGCGCCGATGTCGCGAACCGCGCGCCCTCCTCTTCGGCGCCCGCTGCCGCGCCCGCCGCGGCCAGGGCCGCCGAACCGACACCGGAAGCCCCCGCCCGTCCTGCGGGCACCGAACGCCTGGCGCGGCGGCCCGCGGCGCCCACGGCCGACGCGCCGGCCCGGGTCACCGTGCAGCCGGGCGACACGGCCGGCGAGATCGCCACGCGCTATCGGCCGCCCTCGGTCTCGCTCGACCAGATGCTGGTGGCCATGCTGCGCAGCAACCCGGAGGCCTTCTTCGGCGACAACGTCAACCGCCTGCGTTCGGGCGCCGTGCTGGAGTTGCCCAGCGAAGCGCAGGCCGCTGCCGTGCCGCGCGCCGAAGCCCGCCAGACCATCGTCGCGCACAGCCGCGACTTCAACGAGTTCCGGCGCCGCCTGGCGCAGAACCTCGGCGAAGCGCCGGCCGTGGCCAGCGCGTCCCGCTCGGCCTCCGGCCGCGTGCAGACCGAGGTACAGGACCGGGGCCAGGCGACGGCCGGCCCGGACCGGCTCACCCTGTCCAAGGGTTCCGTGCGCGCAGCCCGTACGGCGGCCGAGGAGGAGCGCATCGCGCGGGAGCGCAACGAGCAGGAGACCGCCGCCCGGCTGGCGGAGCTGAACAAGAACATCGCCGAGCTCAGCCGCTTGAGCGCCGCCACCACGGCCACCGCGACGGCCCCCGCCGGGGGCGGCACCGGCGGCGCGGCAGCGGCGGCCCCGGCCGCCGCGCCTGCGGCCGGCATCGCCGTGGCAGCCCAGGTACCGGGCGCCACCATCGAGGCACCGGCTCCGGCCGCGGCCGCCGCGGCCGAAGCGTCGGCCGCGCAGGCACCTGGCGCCGCAGCGCCGGATTCCGCCGCGCCTGCCGCACCCGCTGCATCCGCTGCAGCGCCGACGGCCGCCGCCGCACCCCCCAGCCCGGCGCCTGCGTCCAGCGCGGACGAGCCCGCCCTCGTGGACCAGCTCATCGCCGAACCGCTGGTGCCCGCCGCGGCCGGTGGCGCCCTCGCCCTGCTGCTCGGCTGGGCGCTGCTGCGCCTGCGGCGGCGGAACAAGACCGCCACCGTGGACAGCTCCTTCCTGGAAAGCCGCCTGCAGCCGGACTCCTTCTTCGGCGCCAGCGGCGGCCAGCGCATCGACACGGCCGAGGCCGCGCAGACCACCGCCTCGTCCATGGTGTATTCGCCCAGCCAGCTCGACGCCGCCGGCGACGTCGATCCGGTCGCCGAGGCCGATGTGTACCTGGCCTATGGCCGTGACCTGCAGGCCGAGGAAATCCTCAAGGAAGCCTTGCGCATCACGCCGCAGCGGGTGGCCATCCACACCAAGCTGCTGGAGATCTACGCGCGACGTCGCGACGCGCAGGCCTTCGAACTCATCGCCTCGGAGGCGCATGCCCTGACCCAGGGCCAAGGTCCCGAGTGGCAGCACATCTGCAAGCTGGGCCAGGAGCTCGACGCGGCCAACCCGCTCTACGAAAGCGCACACGGCTTCGCGGACGCCCGCCGGCCAGGCGCCGCCACCCTGGCCGCGGCCATGCCGGCCGCCTCGGCGACGCTGGCGGGCACCCGCTACATCACCACCGACGAGGCCGACGAAGCCGTGGTCCTGGAAGCCGTGCCGCCGTCCGTGCCGAGCCCGGCCGCACCCGCGGGCATCGACCTGGACCTGGACCTGGACTTCATCGATTCGGAAGGCAACACGCCTGCCTCCACCCTCGCCAGGCTCCCCGCGGACCCGCTCGAAGAGCTGCGCCCGGTGGTCGCGGACGAGGCGGCGCCCAGCCCGGCGGACGAGTTGCTCGACGACCTCGCCGCCCTCTCCAGCGCCCGGGCCGCGGCCCTGCCCATGCCGGAAGCGACGAGCCTGGACTTCGACCTCCCACCCGACGAGCCGGCGCCCTCGCCTGCGCAGCCGACTGCAACCGCGTCGCTGGCTGAAGCCGTCACGCTGGAACTGCCGGACCTGGAATTCGATCCGCTGCCCGCACCGACGGCCGCGGCTGAAGCCGGCACCGAGCTGTCCGGCCTGGCGGCCATGCCGCTCGCCGACCTGTCATTCGAACCGGCGCCGGCACCGGAGGCGCAGGCCGCTGCCGCCCCGGTGTCCGACCCGCTCTCCTTCGACCTGGGCGATCTTTCGCTGCAACTCGATCCGCCGCCCTCCACCCTCGGCGACCTGCCCGAGCTCAGGGCCGAGGACGAGGATTTCACCGACGCCGACCCGCTGGCCACCAAGCTCTCGCTGGCCGAGGAATTCCAGGCCATCGGCGACAGCGACGGCGCCCGCAGCCTGGCCGAGGAAGTGCTGGCCGAAGCCTCCGGGGCATTGCAGGACCGCGCGCGCCGCTTCCTCGCGGACCTCGGTTGATGACGTGAACTCCGAGGCCGCGCCCGACCCGGGCCGCATCGCGCTCGGCATCAGTTACAGCGGCCAGGGCTACGAGGGTTGGCAGAGCCAGCCCTCGGGCCGCACGATCCAGGACCACCTGGAGCATGCGCTCTCGCAGTTCGCCGACCAGCCGATCGCCACCCTGTGCGCCGGCCGCACCGACGCCGGCGTGCACGGCCTGATGCAGGTGGTGCACTTCGACACGCCCGTGCAGCGCGAGCCCTTCTCCTGGGTGCGCGGCACCAACCGCTTCCTGCCGCCGGACATCGCCGTCGAATGGGCACAGCCCGTGCCGCGCAGCTTCCATGCCCGCGCCAGCGCCATCGCGCGCCGCTATGCCTACGTGCTGCGCGAGTCGCCGGTGCGTCCCAGCGTGGACGCCGGCCGTGCCGGCTGGGTGTTCCGCCCGCTCCAGGCCGAGCCCATGCGGGAAGCCGCTGCGATGCTCCTGGGCGAGCACGACTTCAGCTCCTTCCGCGCCTCGGCCTGCCAGTCGCACACGCCGGTGAAGACCCTGCACCGCATCGACATCCACCGGCGCGGCGCCTACTGGCGCTTCGAGTTCGAGGCCAATGCCTTCCTGCACCACATGATCCGCAACATCATGGGCTGCCTGGTGCTGGTCGGCCAGGGTGCGCAGCCGCCTTCGTGGATGCGGCAGGTGCTGCAGGCGCGCAGCCGCGACGCGGCGGCGCCGACCTTTTCGCCCGACGGCCTGTACTTCCTGGGCCCGGTGTACGAGCCGCACTGGGGATTGCCGCAGCACAGCGCTGCGTATGATTGGCTTCCCTGAGACTTCCTCCCCGAGCCCCGGCTCGGCCTCCCGGTCCCACCTGCAGACCGCCCCCCGGACCCACACGCCATGACCGCCCCTTCCCAGCGCCGCACGCGCATCAAGATCTGCGGGCTCACGCGCGAGCAGGACGTGGATGCCGCGGTGCAGGCCGGCGCGGATGCGGTGGGCTTCGTGCTCTGGGAGCGCAGCCCGCGCCACGTGAGCCTCGCGCGTGCCGCCGAGCTCGCGCGGCGCCTGCCGCCCTTCGTCGCGCCCACGCTTCTCTTCGTCAATGCCCCCGCCAGCGACGTCGTGGCTGCCTGCGAGCGCATCCCGCAGGCCTGGCTGCAGTTCCACGGCGACGAGACACCCGAGCAGTGCGTGGTGGCCGCCGCGGGGCGGCCCTACCTGCGCGCCGCCCGCATCCCGCTCGAAGCGGGACAGGGCTTCGACTTGCTAACATTCGCGTCCCGCTTCTCCTCGGCCCAGGGCCTGGTCCTCGACGCGCATGTCGAGGGCTACGGCGGCGCCGGCAAGGCATTCGATTGGTCACGCATTCCAACAAACGTCGACGCTCACCTCGTCTTGTCTGGTGGGTTGACACCTGCAAACGTGGGCGATGGCATCGCGCAGCTGCGGCCGCGTTGCCGAACGCTGGCCGTTGACGTGAGTTCCGGCGTCGAGTCCGCCAAGGGCATCAAGGACGCCGGCAAGATCCATCGCTTCGTGGCTGCCGTCCGGGCAGCCGACGAGCTTGCCCCTTCCCAATCATGAGCAGCTATGAGCAACCCGATGCCGCGGGCCATTTCGGCATCTACGGCGGCAGCTTCGTCAGCGAGACGCTGACCCACGCCATCAGCGAACTGCGCGCGGCCTACGCGCGCTGGCAGCGCGACCCCGAGTTCCTGGCCGAGTTCCAGTACGAGCTGGCGCACTTCGTGGGTCGGCCCTCCCCCATCTACCACGCCGCGCGCATGAGCCGCGAGATGGGCGGCGCGCAGATCTACCTCAAGCGCGAAGACCTCAACCACACCGGCGCGCACAAGATCAACAACGTCATCGGCCAGGCCATGCTCGCGCGGCGCATGGGCAAGCCGCGCGTGATCGCCGAAACCGGCGCCGGCCAGCACGGCGTGGCCACGGCCACCATCTGCGCCCGCTACGGGCTGGAATGCGTGGTGTACATGGGCGCCGAGGACGTCAAGCGCCAGAGCCCCAACGTGTACCGCATGAAGCTGCTGGGCGCGCAGGTGGTGCCGGTGGAACTGGGCAGCCGCACGCTCAAGGACGCCCTGAACGAAGCCATGCGCGACTGGGTCACGAACGTGGAGAACACCTTCTACATCATCGGCACCGTGGCCGGCCCGCACCCCTATCCGATGATGGTCCGTGACTTCCAGAGCGTCATCGGCCACGAGTGCATCGAACAGATGCCCGCGCTCGCCGGCCGCCAGCCCGACGCGGTGATCGCCTGCGTGGGCGGCGGCAGCAACGCCATGGGCATCTTCCACCCCTACATCGGCTTCGAGGACACCCGCCTCATCGGTGTGGAGGCCGCCGGCGAAGGCCTGGACAGCGGCAAGCACTCGGCCTCGCTCCAGCGGGGCAATCCGGGCGTGCTGCACGGCAACCGCACCTACATCCTGCAGGACGAGGACGGCCAGATCACCGAGACGCACAGCATCAGCGCGGGCCTGGACTACCCTGGCGTGGGCCCGGAGCACGCCTGGCTCAAGGACATCGGCCGTGCCGAGTACGTGGGCATCACCGACGCCGAGGCGCTGGAGGCCTTCCACTACCTGTGCCGCACCGAAGGCATCATCCCCGCGCTGGAGTCCAGCCACGCCATCGCCCATGCCATGAAGCTCGCGCGGACGATGCGCAGCGACCAGAGCCTGCTGGTGAACCTCTCGGGCCGGGGCGACAAGGACATCGGCACCGTGGCCGACCTGAGCGGCGCGGACTTCTACTGCCGACCGAGCTGCCGCGGCCAGAGCGTCAAGGGCGAGGCGCGCGTGGAGTTCAAGCCGTGAGCCGCATCGCCGCCACGTTCGAGCGCCTGAAGGCGCAGGGCCGCAAGGCCCTCATTCCCTACGTCATGGCGGGCTTCCCCTATGCGGACGTCACGCCGGAGCTGATGCACGCCATGGTCGAAGCCGGCGCCAACGTGATCGAGCTGGGTGTCCCCTTCTCCGACCCCATGGCCGATGGCCCGGTGATCCAGAAGGCCGGCGAACGTGCGCTGGCCCTGGGCGTGGGCATGGCGCAGGTGCTGCAGGCCGTGCGCCGGTTCCGCGAGCGCGACCAAAGCACGCCGGTCGTCCTCATGGGCTATGCCAATCCGGTCGAGCGCTACGACCTGCGCCACGGCGCCGGCGCCTTCATCCGCGACGCCGCGCAGGCGGGCGTGGACGGCCTGCTGGTCGTGGACTACCCGCCCGAGGAATGCGAGGCCTTCGCCGCGCAGCTGCGCGCGCAGGGCATGGACCTCATCTTCCTGCTCGCGCCCACCAGCACCGACGAACGCATCCGCCTGGTGGCACGCGTGGCCAGCGGCTACGTCTACTACGTCTCGCTCAAGGGCGTGACCGGCGCCGGCCACCTCGACACCGGCGCGGTCGAACGGATGCTGCCGCGCATCCGCGAGCACGTGAAGATTCCGGTGGGCGTGGGCTTCGGCATCCGGGATGCGCAGACGGCCTGCGCCGTCGGTCGCGTGGCGGATGCGGTGGTCATCGGCACGCGTCTTATCCAGTTGATCGAAGGGCAGCCGCGCGAGAAGGTCGCGCCGGCTGCGGCGCAGTTCCTGGCGGAGATCCGCCGGGCGCTGGACGCCTAGAATCCGCCCCGAAAGGAAGCCTCCATGTCCTGGCTCGAAAAACTCCTCCCGCCCAAGATCCAAGCTTCGGACCGCGCCGACCGTCGCAGCGTGCCGGAAGGCCTGTGGGTCAAGTGCCCCAGCTGCGAGACGGTGTTGTACAAGACCGACCTGGAACAGAACCAGAACGTCTGCCCCACCTGCAGCCATCACCACCGCATCGGCGCGCGCACGCGGCTGGACGCCTTCCTCGACGGCGAGGGCCGCTACGAGATCGGCCAGGAAGTGCTGCCGGTCGACGCGCTCAAGTTCAAGGACAGCCGCCGCTACCCGGAGCGGCTGAAGGAAGCCCTGGAGAACACCGGCGAGACCGACGCGCTCATCGTCATGGGCGGGGCGGTGCACAGCATCCCCCTGGTCGCCGCGGCCTTCGAGTTCGACTTCATGGGCGGCAGCATGGGCAGCGTGGTCGGCGAGCGCTTCGTGCGCGGCGTGGAGACCGCCATCGAGCAGAAGGTGCCCTTCCTCTGCTTCACCGCCACGGGCGGTGCGCGCATGCAGGAAGGCCTGCTGTCGCTCATGCAGATGGCCAAGACCAACGCCGCGCTCACGCGGCTGGCGCAGAAGGGCCTGCCCTACATCAGCGTGCTGACCGACCCCACCATGGGCGGCGTGAGCGCCGGCTTCGCCTTCATGGGCGACCTGGTCGTCGCCGAACCCAAGGCGCTGATCGGCTTCGCCGGCCCGCGCGTGATCGAGTCCACCGTGCGGGTCAAGCTGCCCGAAGGGTTCCAGCGCGCGGAATTCCTGCAGGAAAAAGGCGGGGTCGATTTCATCTGCGACCGGCGCGAGCTGCGCAAGACCATCGCCAATGCCCTGGCGATGCTGCAACGGCAGCCGGCGGACGCGGTGAGCTGAGAAGCCGCAGGGGGATGGCCCCCTGCGCTCACATGATCGAGCGCTGCACCCCGTTGAGCACGATGCCCGCCACCTGCAGCAGCAGGAGCAGCACCAGCGGGGACAGGTCGATCCCTCCCACCAGCGGCACCATGCGCCTGAAGGGCCGCAGCAGCGGCGCACACAGGCGCTCGATGATGTCCACCATGGGCGAATCCGCCCGCAGCCAGGACAGCACCGCCCCCACGATGATCAGCACCGTGAGCGCCGAGATGGCCAGGCGCAGCACCCCGAACACCGCCACCAGCGGCAGCCAGGCCGGCGAGCCCACCGCACCCATCAGCAGCCACAGCAGGAACACCTGCAGCAGCTCCACCAGCCAGGCCGCGACGGCGCTGGCCGTGTCCCAGCGGCCCAGGGCGGGCAGCACGCGCCGCAGGGGCAGCACGATCCAGTCCGTCACGGCGAAGACGAAACGGCCCACCGGATTGGAGAAGGCAATGCGCTGGTGCTGCATGTACAGCCGCAGCAGGCAGGCCCCGCCAATGAGGCCGGCGGCCACGTTCAGAAGCAAGGACAAGATTTCGTAAAGCATGGGCCCGCGACCGTAAAGCTCGTGGGATCATAGCGACAGCTCGTCGAGAACCCACCGTGGCGGCCGACCTCACCCTGCATTCGCTTCCGCTGTTCCCGCTGGGCACCGTGCTGTTCCCCGGCGGCCTGCTGCCGCTTCGCATCTTCGAGGTGCGCTACCTGGACATGATCGGCCGCTGCCACAAGGCGGGAGCGCCGTTCGGCGTGGTCTCGCTCACGCAGGGGCACGAAGTGAAACAGCCCGGCGCACCGTCCGAGGCCTTCGCGCAGGTCGGCACGCTCGCGCGCATCAGCGACTTCGCGGCGCCGCAGCCCGGGCTCATGATGATCCGCATCGAAGGCCTGCACCGCTTTCGCATCACCCGCAGCCAGCAACTCAAGCACGGGCTCTGGGTGGCGGACATCGCGGCTCTGGAACCCGACGTCGCGGTGCCCGTTCCACCCGACCTGGAAGCGAGCGCGCAGTCCCTGTCGAGGCTGCTGGCATCGCTGCAGGAGAAGCTCGCCCCCGGCGAGGCCATGCCCGTGGCCGAGCCCTGGCACCTGGACGACTGCGGCTGGGTCGCCAACCGCTGGTGCGAGCTGCTGCCCGTGCCGGTCACGCTCAAGCAGCGGCTCATGGAGCTGGACAACCCGCTGGTGCGCCTGGAGCTGGTGGGCGACCTGCTCACGCGCATGGGCATCGGCTGAAGGCTGGGCGCCAGGGCGCAGAAACTAGAATCGCGGGTTTGGCCGCGCGCGCCGGCCCGACTTCCGTTTCGCCCCTTCGCACCATGTCCGACCACGCAGCCTCCGTTCCCGCTTCCGACGACAACCAGCTCATCGCCGAGCGGCGCGAGAAACTCAAGGCCCTGCGCGAGGCGCAGAAGCAGGGCGGCGCGGTCGCCTTCCCCAACGACTTCAAGCCCGCGGACCAGGCGCAGGCGCTGTTCGCAGCGCACGACGCCAAGGAAGCCCCGCAGCTCGAAGCCGAGGCCATCCCCGCCTCCATCGCCGGCCGCATGATGCTCAAGCGCGTGATGGGCAAGGCCAGTTTCGCCACGCTGCAGGACGGCACGGGCCGGCTTCAGGTGTACGTGCAGCGGGACAAGGTGGGCGAGGCCGACTACGCGGCCTTCAAACACTGGGACCTCGGCGACATCGTCGCCTGCGAGGGCACCCTCTTCAAGACCAAGACCGGCGAACTCACGATCCAGGCCACGCGCATCCGCCTGTTGACCAAGAGCCTGCGCCCCATGCCGGACAAGTTCCACGGCATCCACGACCAGGAGGTGAAGTACCGCCAGCGCTACGTGGACCTCATGACCGACGAGGACGCACGCCGGCGCTTCGTCGCGCGCAGCAAGGCCGTCAGCGGCATCCGCGAATTCATGGGCGCGCACGGTTTCCTGGAAGTGGAAACGCCCATGCTGCACCCCATCCCCGGCGGTGCCAACGCGAAGCCCTTCGTCACGCACCACAACGCGCTGGACCAGCAGATGTTCCTGCGCATCGCGCCGGAGCTGTACTTGAAGCGCCTGCTGGTGGGCGGCTTCGAGCGCGTCTACGAGATCAACCGCAACTTCCGCAACGAAGGCATCTCGGTGCGCCACAACCCCGAGTTCACGATGATGGAGTTCTACGCGGCCTACTGGAACTACCGCGACCTCATGGACTTCACCGAAGCCCTGGTGCGCGACGCCGCGCAGAAGGCCGTGGGCACGCTGCAGCTCACGTACGCGGGCAAGCCGGTGGACCTGTCGCAGCCGTTCGAGCGCCTCACCATCCGCGAAGCCATCGCGCGCCACACGGATGCCGGCGCCGGCGCCGACGACCGCGAGTGGCTCGTCGCGGCCCTTCGCAAGCAGGGCCTCAGCGAGGAAAAGAACCGCCTGTCCACCCGCTCGCTCGCCAGCCTGCAGGTGATGTACTTCGAGGAGACGGTGGAGGACAAGCTCTGGCAGCCGACCTTCATCATGGAGCACCCCACCGAAATCTCGCCGCTGGCGCGCGCCAATGACGAGCGGCCGGAAGTGACGGAGCGCTTCGAGCTGTACATCACCGGCCGCGAATTCGGCAACGGCTTCTCCGAACTCAACGACGCCGAAGACCAGGCCGCCCGCTTCGCCGCGCAGGTCAGCGCCAAGGACTCCGGCGACGACGAAGCCATGTTCTTCGACCACGACTTCGTCCGCGCCCTGGAATACGGCATGCCGCCGGCCGGCGGCTGCGGCATCGGCATCGACCGGCTGATGATGCTGCTGACGGACTCGGCGAGCATCCGGGACGTGATCCTGTTTCCGGCGCTGCGGCGCGAGGGCTGAGCGGGCAGCGCTGCGCGCAGTCCCGGGCTACCCAGCCCCGCAACGTCGAGTCGCACTACTGAAAAGAATCTCAGACGAGCAGGTCGATCGCGCGGAGGTAGCTGGGATGGGCCATCAGGGCCTCCCAGTCCGGGGCGGCAGCCGTCGGCAGCAAGCCATATCGACGCTCTTCGCTGCGGCCGTTCGCGCTCCATTCCCCGCTCTCCGCAGCCGTTGACAACCCCTCCAGCAATTCATCCACCGCCGCCCCCCCCTCGCTCTCCACCGACTGGTTGCAAAGCAAGACCATGTCGCACCCCGCCTCCAGCGCCACCACCGCCGCCTCGGTGTAGCTCACCTCGCGTCCATCGATGATCCGCGCCCCCGCCATGCTCAGGTCGTCGCTGAAGATCGCGCCCTGGAAGCCCAGCTGCCGGCGCAGGATGTCCTCCAGCCAGCGGCGCGAGAAGCCCGCCGGGCGCGAATCGACCTTCGGATAGATCACGTGCGCGGGCATGACGCTGGTGAGCGTGGCGCTGAGCCAGCCGTAGGGCGCGGCGTCGTCGGCCAGGATGGCCTTCAGGCTGCGATCGTCCACGGGGATGTCGGTGTGCGAATCGGCCTTGACGAAGCCGTGGCCGGGGAAGTGCTTGCCGCAGTTGGCCATGCCGGCCTGGAGCAGGCCGTGCATGAGGCTCTTGGCCAGCAGCGTGGCGACGCGCGCGTCACGGGAGAAGGCGCGGTCGCCGATCACGCCGCTCTCACCCCAATCCAGGTCCAGCACCGGCGTGAAGCTGAAGTCCACGCCGCAGGCGCGCAGTTCGCTCGCCAGCACGTAGCCGCAGGCGGTGGCCGCGTCGGTGGCGCGCATGGCGCTGGCGCCCGTGCCACCGTCCGACATCCACAGCTCGCCCAGCGCGCGCATGGGCGGCAGGTGCGTGAAGCCGCCGGTGCGAAAGCGCTGCACGCGGCCGCCCTCGTGGTCCACGCAGATCAAAAGGTCCTCACGGACCGACTTGATGTCGGCGCACAGGCGCGTGAGCTGCTCGCGGTCCTTCCAGTTGCGGCCAAAGAGGATGAGGCCGCCGCACAGCGGGTGCGCGAGGCGCGCGCGGTCGGTGTCGGTCAGTTCGAGGCCGGCGATGTCGAGGATGACGGGGGCGTGGTCGCTCATTTCAGGATTTCTCTTCTTGCTTCTTTTCGACGACGACGAAGCTCGCGGCGTAGTCGGATTCGTCGGTGACGGTGACGTGGGCCGTGAGGCCCTGCGCCTCGAACCAGGCTTTCAGCTCGCCGTGCAGCACGATGACGGGCTGGCCGCTGCGCAGGTTGGCGATTTCGCAGCGGCGCCAGGTCATGGGCAGGCGCATGCCCAGGCCCACGGCCTTGCTGAAGGCCTCCTTGGCGGAAAAGCGGGTGGCCAGGTAGCGCAGGCCCCGCTCCGGCCAGCGGCGCGAGCGGGCCTGGAAGACGGCGAGCTCCGCGTCGGCCAGCACGCGCCGCGCGAAGCGCTCGCCATGCCGCTCCCAGGACTCGCGGATGCGGCGCACGTCGCAGATGTCCGTGCCGATGCCGTAGATCATGCGCTGACCAGGCCCTGCAGCGGCACTTCGGTGACCCACTGCACCCGCGGACCCGAGAGGCGCATGACACTCAGCTCGGTGACCTCGCCGCGCAGCGGCGCCTCGCTCGCGTTCCACTGGTCCGACAGGGCCAAGGCCTGCTCCGGCATGGAGAAGCTGCCCAGGGTGATGTGGGGCACGAAGGTGCTGGTGGTGGGCAGCCAGGCCGCGAGCCGGCCGCTGTACAGGTTGCGATAGAGCGACCAGAGGGCCGCGGCGCCCGCCTCCGGCATGAGCAGCACGCGGGCGCTCTGGCCGTCCCACATGAGCGGCAGCGCGTAGCTGAATTCGAAGGTGAAGGGCCGAACGCGCGCGGCGACGGCGCGCACATGCTCGATGAGGTCCGCGTCGGCCAGGGCATGCTCGCTCTGCACCAGGGGCACGTGCGCCGGAAGGCGCAGCGCGCCCGGCTGGTGCTTGACGCGCCAGGCCTGCAGGCGTTCGGCGTCGCCAGCGCGCCAGCGCGGCAGGGCCACCACGTTCAACATCTCAGTGTCCCGCCGCCTGCACGCAGGCGAGATAGCGCGCGACGGCCGCCGCATACCCCAGCTCGAGCGCGTCGGCGATGAAGGCGTGGCCGATGGACACCTCCAGCACGCCGGGCAAGGCCCGCAGGAAGGCCGTGAGGTTCTGCTGGTTGAGGTCATGGCCGGCGTTGACGCCCAGGCCCGCCGCCTGCGCCGCACGCGCGGCCTGCGCAAAGCCCTGCAGCACCTCGGCCTCGGCTGGGGTGCCGAAGGCGCGGGCATAGGTCTCGGTATAGAGCTCGATGCGGTCGGCGCCGCATTCGCGCACCGCGGCCATGGCCTCGGGGACCGGGTCCATGAAGAGGCTGACCCGCACGCCCAGCGCATGGCATTCGGCGATGAGCGGTGCCAGGCGCGGGCCGTCGGCCGGGAAGCTCCAGCCGTGGTCGCTGGTGAACTGCCCTTCGCTGTCCGGAACGAAGGTGGCCTGCTGCGGCCGCAGCGCGCGCACGAAGTCCATCAGGTTGTGGAAGGGGTTGCCCTCGATGTTGAACTCCACGCCGGGCCGCCGCGCGAGCAGGGCGTGCAGCGCGTGCACGTCGTCCGCGCGGATGTGGCGCGCGTCGGGCCGCGGGTGGACGGTGATGCCCTGCGCGCCCGCGTCCAGGCACAAGGTGGCGGCGCGCTCCACGCTGGGGATACCCAGGTGGCGGGTGTTGCGCACCAGGGCGACCTTGTTCAGGTTGATGGACAGCGCAGTGGGGTGCGGATTCATAAGGCCTGGAGATCGACCATGAGCTGGCGCGTTCGCAGCGAAGAGACCCCGCAATGGTAGTGCAGCAGGTTGCGCAGCTGCGGCTTGAGCGCGGAGGACAGGCGCGCGGCTTCGCGCAGCGTGGCGTGGAAGGGTGCGGGCTGCGACATGGCCTGTTCCAGCGCGAGCCAGTCCGTGGCGGCGAGCGCCCCCCGCCCTTCGCCCGGCTCCGTGCGCACCAGCCCGCCTTCGGGCACCAGGCCGTAGGTCTCGCCCGCCTGCAGGGGCGCCATGGCCAGGGTCTGCACATCGAGCGAAGGCAGCACGCCGACTTCGCGCAGCAGCAGCAGCTCGAAGGCCCGCAGCGCCGGCTGCAGGGCCTCGCCATGCTCGGAGGCGAGCACCTGCACGGCGGCGGCGTAGTGCTCGAAGAGAGCCGGGTGCGGGTCGTCGCGCGCCAGCAGGCGAAGCAGCAGCTCGTTCAGGTAGTAGCCGGCCAGCAGGGCGTCGCCCGTGGGCATGACCTGCCCGCCCACCCACTCGGCGTCCTTGAGCGTGCGGATCTCGCCTTCGGCGCTGAAGGCCAGGCGCAAGGGTTGCAGGGGCAGCAGCACCGGACGGAAGTTGGAGCTGGGGCGCTTGGCCCCCTTGGCCACCAGCGCGACACGGCCATGGCGCCGGGTGAAGGTCTCCAGGATGAGGCTGGACTCGCTCCAGTCGTAGCGATGGAGCACGAAGGCGGCTTCGTCGGAGATGCGGCGGGTGGCCATCGCAAGGGCGGCGCGGGGCGCCCGCTACTCGTAGCCGAAGCTGCGCACCCGCGCTTCGTCGTCGGCCCAGCCCGCGCGCACCTTGACCCAGATCTCCAGGAACACCTTGGCGCCCATGAGCTTCTCCAGCTCGGTGCGGGCCTCGGTGCCGATGCGCTTGAGGCGCTCGCCCTTCTCGCCGATGACCATGGCCTTGTGGCTGTCGCGCTCGACCACGATGGTGGCGGCGATGCGCAGCATGCGGCCATGGCGCGGGCTGGGTTCCTCGTCGAACTTGTCGATGATGACGGTGGAGGTGTAGGGCAGCTCCTCGCCCGTGAGGCGGAACAGCTTCTCGCGCACCATCTCCGCGGCCATGAACTTCTCGCTGCGGTCGGTGAGTTCGTCTTCCGCATACCACCAAGGCTGCTCGGGCAGGTACTTCTCGACGATGCCGAACAGGCGTTCGATGTCCTTGGGGTTCTTGGCCGACATGGGCACGAACTCCGCGAAGGCGTGCCGCTCCTGCATGTCGCGCAGCCAGGGCGCGAGCTCGCCGCGGCGGTGCACCTGGTCGAGCTTGTTGGCCACCAGCAGCACCGGGATGCCCGGCTTGAGCAGCGACAGCACCTTGGCATCGCCCAGCGTGAAGCGGCCCGCCTCCACCAGGAACAGCACCACGTCCACGTCACCCACCGCGCCCATCACGGTCTTGTTGAGGGACCGGTTCAGGGCCGTGGAGTGCCGCGTCTGGAAGCCGGGCGTGTCCACGAAGACGAACTGCGTGGCGCCCCGCGTGCGCATGCCGGTGATGCGGTGCCGCGTGGTCTGCGCCTTGCGCGAGGTGATGCTGATCTTCTGGCCCACCAGGGCGTTGAGCAGCGTGGACTTGCCGACGTTGGGCTTGCCGACGATGGCGACCAGGCCGCAGCGCTGCGCGCCCTCGGGCGGGCTCGACGAGGCGTCGTCGCCGGCGGAAGGCAGACCGGCACCGGGCTCAGGCGACGGGGGAGCGGCGCCCGCTTGCGCAGGCGCGGGCAAAGGAGGATCGGAAGGGTTCATTTGGAGGGTTTGAGGCTTCGCAGGGCTTCGAGCATGGCGGCCGCGGCCGCCTGCTCGGCGGCCCGGCGGGAGCCGCCGGTGCCACGCGCCGTGCGCCCCAATTCAAGCACTTCGCAGTCGACCTCGAAAGTCTGTCGATGCGCAGCGCCCAGCGTTGCGGCCACGCGGTAGAGCGGAAGTTTCATGCGGCGGGCCTGCAGCAGTTCCTGCAGCTCGGTCTTGGCGTCCTTGGCCGCGGCGCGCATTTCGGGGCGGATCTCGAGCGACTCGAAGAGGCGGCGCACCAGCGCCTCGGCAGCTTCGAAGCCGGCGTCGAGGTAGACCGCGCCGATGAGCGCCTCCAGCACGTCGGCCAGGATGGAGGGGCGCTTGCTGCCGCCGGAGCGGGCCTCGCCTTCGCCCAGGCGCACCACCTCGGGAAGGCGCAGTTCGAGTGCGATCTGGTGCAGGCTCTCCTGCCGCACGAGGTTGGCGCGCACGCGCGACAAGTCGCCCTCGGGAAGTTCGGCGAGGCGTTCGTAGACGAGGCGGGACACCGCCAGGCCCAGCACGGCGTCGCCGAGGTATTCGAGCCGCTCGTTGTGGTCGGCCGAGAAGCTGCGGTGCGTGAGCGCCCGCGCGAGCAGGCGCGGGTCCGTGAAGCGGTGCTGCAAGCGCTGCTGCAATGCCGACAGAAGGGGATCGGCTCCCGCCGACGCGGCACGCGGAGCTGTCACGGAGAAAGCAGGGTCAAATCGACTTGCCCGAGTACTTGATCAGCAGGAAGGCCGGGCCGCCCAGGCTGAACTGGCGGTCGTAGGCATAGCCGATCACCACGCGCCCGGAATCGTCGCGCGTGATCTCCAGGTCCTTGCTGGAGATGGACTTGATGCCATCGACCTCGGCGGCGCGGTCGAAGAGGCGCCGCACCTCGTCCGGGGTCTGGCCGACCCTGGCTTTTTCCACCGCGCCCTGGATGGCCTGGTATTCCAGGACCGTGGGCGTGACGCGCGCGGCCAGGACGATCAGCAGCCCGGCCACGCCCAGCAGCAGGAACACCGCCAGGACGGACACGCCACGCTGGCGCCGGATGGTCGAAAACTTCATTGCTTGCCCCTCTTGTGTAAAACCGATCACTCGAAGCCGCCGATGCGCCCCAGGTCACCGAAGTTCATCCAGATGAGGAAAGCCTTGCCGACCAGGTTGCGATCCGGAACGAAGCCCCAGAAGCGCGAATCGAGGGAATTATCACGGTTGTCCCCCATGACGAAATAGTGGCCAGGGGGTACCTTGCACACCACACCCTCGACGTTGTAGCGGCAGTTGTCGCGAAAAGGAAACTCCTCGACGCCCGGAACGAAGCCCGGACTCTGCGGATTGACCAGGACGCGGAAGTCCTTGCCCCCCAGGTGCTCCTCGAACTGCTTGGCGTAGCGCATGGACTCGCGGTCGAAGAAGTCATCGATGGGCTGGCGCTCGATGGGCTGGCCGTTGATGAAGATGCGCTTGTTGAGGTAAGCCACCTCGTCGCCCGGCAAGCCCACCACGCGCTTGATGTAGTCCAGGCTGGGCTTGGGCGGATAGCGGAAGACCACCACGTCACCCCGCTGCGGCTCGCGGCCCTCGGTGATCTTGGTGTTGAGCACCGGCATGCGCAGGCCATAGGTGAACTTGTTCACCAGGATCAGGTCGCCGACCAGCAGCGTGGGAATCATGGAGCCCGAGGGAATCTTGAAGGGCTCGAAGAGGAAGGACCGCAGCAGGAACACGACCAGGATCACCGGGAAGAGGCCGGCGGTCCAGTCCAGCCACCAGGGCTGCGCGAGGACCCGTTCCCGCGCCACGGCGACCTGGGCACCATCGCCCGCCTGGATGCCCTGGCGCGCGAGCGTTGCCTCGCGTTCGGCCGCCTGGGCCTGCAGCGCCTGCGCCGCGCGGCGGCGCTGCGGCAGGAACCAGAGGCGCTCGGCGACCCAGTACGCCCCGGTGACCAGCGTGGCCAGGAACAGCAGGAGCGCGAAGTTGCCTTCGACCATCCCCAGGTACCAGGCACCCGCATAGCCGACGAAGCCCGCCAGGATGGCGGCGGTGAGTGCCTGCATCATGCCGCTGCCCTCCGCAGCGAGCGCCCCTGCCTCGGCAGGCCCGGAACTGCAGCCCCCGGCTGCACGACGCGCTTCATTCCTCCACCTGCAGGATGGCGAGGAACGCTTCCTGCGGTACTTCGACCGAGCCGATCTGCTTCATTCGTTTCTTGCCTGCCTTTTGTTTTTCGAGCAGCTTGCGCTTGCGGGTGATGTCACCCCCGTAGCATTTTGCCAGCACGTTCTTGCGCATCGCCTTGATGGTCTCGCGCGCGATCACGTTGGCGCCGATGGCCGCCTGGATGGCCACGTCGAACATCTGCCGGCTGATGATCTCGCGCATCTTCGCGGCGACCGCGCGGCCACGGTACTGCGCCTGCGTGCGGTGGACGATGATGGACAGGGCGTCGACCTTCTCGCCGTTCAGGAGGATGTCCACCTTCACCACGTCCGAGGGGCGGTACTCCTTGAACTCGTAGTCCATGGAGGCGTAGCCACGGCTGACCGACTTCAGCTTGTCGAAGAAGTCCAGCACGATCTCGCCCAGCGGCAGCTCGTAGGTGAGCATGACCTGCCGCCCGTGGTAGGCCATGTTGATCTGCACGCCGCGTTTCTGGTTGGCCAGCGTCATCACCGGCCCGACGTACTCCTGCGGCATGTACAGGTGCACGGTGACGATGGGCTCGCGAACCTCCTGGATGCGGCCCTGGTCGGGCATCTTGGACGGGTTCTCGACCATGATGACCTCGCCGTCGCCCTTGACCACCTGGTAGACCACGCTCGGCGCCGTGGTGATGAGGTCCTGGTCGAATTCGCGCTCCAGGCGCTCCTGCACGATCTCCATGTGCAGCAGGCCCAGGAAGCCGCAGCGGAAGCCGAAACCAAGGGCCTGGCTCACTTCGGGCTCGAAGTGCAGCGAGGCGTCATTGAGCTTGAGCTTTTCCAGGCTGTCGCGCAGCGCGTCGTACTGGTTGGCCTCGGTGGGGTACAGGCCCGCGAAGACCTGCGGCTGGATCTCCTTGAAGCCGGGCAGCGGCTCGGTCGCGGTGAAGGCCGCCCCACCGCTGCCGGCCTTGAGCAGCGTCACGGTGTCGCCCACCTTGGCCGCCTGCAGTTCCTTGATGCCCGCGATGATGTAGCCGACCTCGCCGGCCTCCAGCGACTCGCGCGGCTCGTTGCCGGGCGTGAAGACGCCCAGGTTGTCGGCGTTGTAGCTCGCGCCCGTGGCCATGAGCTTGATGCGGTCGCCCTTGGCCAGGCGGCCGTCCACCACGCGCACCAGCATGACCACGCCGACATAGCTGTCGAACCAGCTGTCGACGATCATGGCGCGCAGCGGGCCCTCGGCCTTGCCACGCGGCGCCGGCACCTTGGCCACGATGGCCTCGAGGATCTCGTCGATGCCCATGCCGGTCTTCGCCGAGCAGGGGATCGCATCGGTGGCGTCGATGCCGATCACGTCCTCGATCTCGGACTTCGCGGTCTCGGGGTCGGCCTGCGGCAGGTCCATCTTGTTCAGGACCGGCACCACCTCCACGCCGAGGTCCAGCGCGGTGTAGCAGTTGGCCACCGTCTGCGCTTCCACGCCCTGGCTCGCATCGACCACGAGCAGCGCGCCCTCGCATGCGGACAGCGATCGCGAGACCTCATAGGAAAAGTCCACGTGCCCGGGCGTGTCGATCAGATTGAGGTTGTAGACCTGTCCATCGCGCGCCGTGTAGTGCAGCGCCGCGGTCTGCGCCTTGATGGTTATCCCACGCTCTTTTTCGAGGTCCATCGAGTCGAGCACCTGCTCTTTCATCTCGCGATCGGACAGGCCGCCGCAACGCTGGATCAGGCGGTCCGCCAGCGTGGACTTGCCATGATCGATGTGCGCAATGATCGAGAAGTTTCTGATGTGCTTCATCAAGGGGAACGCTTAAGTGATTGAATTCAAAGGAGCGCGGGCAAGAAAAAAGGGCGCGTCGAGTGGCGACGCGCCCTGAACCAACAATCAATGGCAACTGCGATAGTTGGGACTTCATTGTAGGCAAAAACCCCCCGCCGTACAGCCACAGCCATGGCCCCCACCCCGAGTTGCAGCGCAGCAACAGCAACTTTATTCACAGCTTATGAACACGCTTGGTAGGCGGGTGACTGAACAACATGTGGGCGATCTGTGGACGGCCGGTGGACGGGTTCATGCCATCCCGCATGGTGAGCCGCGCGCCCTTGCATATGCGCCGAACACCCATTCGAAGGGCGCGATTCTATCGAAAATGGTTGTAGCGATTTGAAGGTGAGCGCCCGCCAACCGAGGCTTCACGCCACCCGCGAGGCCCGAAAATAATCCGGGCGGCCGCGGCGAAAAACCCCGAAACCCGAGCGCCCATCAGGGTCTTGAGGTCTTTTCGCTTACCCCTGCGGGCGCAGCACGAGGTAGGTGGCCATCTCGCCCCGACGCAGCAGGACCGGCAGGGGCTTGCTCTTGTCCAGCTTGGCGACCGCCGCTTCGAACTCGCGCACGTTGCTGATCTCCGTGTTGCCGATGGCGACGATCACGTCGCCCTCACGGATGCCGGCTCGCAGGGCGGCGTCGGCCACCGCTTCCACGCGCACGCCGCCCTTGATGTTCAGCTCCTTCTTCTGCGCCTCGCTCAGTTCGGCGACCGCCAGGCCCACCGACTGCGCGAGTGCAGAGCCGGCTGGCGGCTTGCTCTGCGGCCCCGAAGCCTGGCGCTGCGCCTGCTCGGGTTCGAGCTCGGCGACCTGGACCTGCAAGTCGCGCGTGTTGCCGCGGCGGAAGACGGTGATCGACGAGCGCGTGCCCGGCTTGGTGTTGCCCACCAGGCGCGGCAGGTCCGTGGGGCGGTCGATGGTGCGACCGTCGAAGCGGACGATGATGTCGCCGGCCTCGATGCCCGCCTTGGCCGCCGGCGAGCCGCTCTCCACGCTGCGCACCAGCGCGCCCTGGGCGCGCCCGAGGCCGATCGACTCGGCCACTTCCTTGCTCACCTGGTCGATCTGCACGCCGATGCGCCCGCGCGTGACGCGGCCGCTGGTGCGCAGTTGCTCGGCCACGCGGATGGCCTCGTCGATCGGAATGGCGAAGGAAATGCCCATGAAGCCGCCCGAGCGCGAATAGATCTGGCTGTTGATGCCCACGACCTCGCCGCGCATGTTGATCAGCGGCCCGCCGGAGTTGCCCGGGTTGATCGCCACGTCGGTCTGGATGAAGGGCAGGTAGTCACCCGTGTCGCGCTGCTTGGCGCTGACGATGCCGGCCGTGACGGTGTTGTCCAGCCCGAAGGGCGAGCCGATGGCCATCACCCACTCGCCCACCTTCAGGCGGTTGGCGTCGCCGATGCGCACGAAGGGCAGGCCCGTCGCCTCGATCTTGAGCACCGCGATGTCGGTGCGCTTGTCGGGCGTGCCGATCACCTTGGCCTTGAACTCGCGCTTGTCGGGCAGCGTGACCAGCACTTCCTCGGCGCCGTCCACCACGTGCGCGTTGGTCATGACGAAGCCGTCCTGCGTGAGGATGAATCCGGAGCCCACGCCGCGGCGCTGCGGACCTTCGCCTTGCCCCGGCCCCTGCCCCGGCCCCTGGCCCTGTCCAGGCGGCCCCTGGCGCGGCGTGCCCGGCAGGGGCTGGCCGAAGAAGCGGCGGAAGAACTCCTGCATCTCCTCGTCCATGCCAGGCGGCATCTGCGGGCTGCGGCTGCGCTCCATGGTGCGGATGTTGACCACCGCCGGCCCGACCTGCTCCACCAGGTGGGTGAGGTCGGGCAGGCCGCCGCCCTGGGGCGCCGACTGCGCGAGCGCCGGCGGGCCGGCGAGCAGGCTGGAAGCCACGAGGAGCGACATCGCGGCGGTGGCGGTGCGGGTACGCAAAGGATGGCTGCGGGTCTCAGGCATGGTGTCCTCGGATCGGAAAAATCAGGCGTGCCTCCTGCCCAGGGAGCAGGAAGAGCGCAAAGGGTTCAACCTGGCAAGGCCAGGGCGTGCCAAGCCCGCAGATGAGGGCTCAGGGGCGGCGCTCAAGGCTCTGCACGAAAGTACGCAGCGTCTGCGGCGGCACCTCGCCCACGGCGGTGATCGTCCAGTCCTGCAGGCGCCGCATCAGGGTGTGCGTGGCACCGGCCGCGAGCACGCCCTCACGGGTCGGCTTGCCGGGCTGCGCCGGCTCGACGAAGAGCGAGACGGCGGCAATGCCATCCGAAAAGACGCAATGCATGGCGCCGGCTGCTTCGCCGCGGCGATAGCAGTCCATGGCCTCGAAGCCGGGCACGCCGGGCTTGAGCTGCCAGCCTTCGGCGGCGGCCGTGGTCTTCACGGCCTCGTTGCGCTCCACGCGCCAGCCGGCGGGGGGCGTCATCATGCGAATCAGTTTCTCGGGACGCAGGGGCACGTCCAGCTGCAGCTCGGAAAACGCGGCCTGCTCGAGCACGCCGCCTTCGTGGCCCAGCGTCTGCAGTTTCACGACCAGGCCGGTGCGCCGCTCGGTCCAGACGCGGTAGCCGAAGCGATGGGCGTCCTTGGGCGCAAGCTGAACCACGTCGGCCTCGAAACCGGCCACGCGCTCGGTGCCCGCGGGGCGAACGCCGTAGAAGTCCGCAATGGCCGCCCCGGTGGACCGCAGCAGGTCCGGGAAGCGGCCCAGCGCGTCGTGGCGCTCGATGCGCACCAGCTTCTGATCGGGCAGGAGGGTGACCACGCGGTCGTCGCGCCGGAGGCTGGAGCGGGCCGGGCCCGTCAGCGCATCGACCCGCTCGACCTGGAGGTCCGCCGTGCAGGCATGCCAGATGCGCGCACTCGACATGGCCCCGGCACCGGCTGACACGACCATGGTGCCGATGTAGTTGTGCTTGCGCGGCGCCGCCTCCACGCGGCTGAGCCAGTCGGTGACGCTGTGCACCGCGTTGCCGCCGGACGCATTGCCCGCGTGCACGCCGGCGGCCAGCCCGAGCATGCCCAGGCCCATCACCAGCACTTGCCGCCGCAAGACCGAAGCGCACGCCCGGCGCCCCGCCCGCCTAGCGGTTGCGCGCATCGAAGGAAACCTCGCGGATGAAGGACGCCGGCATCTGCAGCGCCCCGGCCCCGCCCAGCTGCTGGTGGGCGGCCAGCAGCTCGTCGAGCTGCGCGTCGCGGATCATCAGTTCGTTGGCGGGCACCGACGCGAGCTGCGGGCCCACCGGTGCCCCGGGCGCACCCAGCATTGACCAGCTCACCGCAAACGCAGCGGCCAGCGAGGCCGCACCCGCGACGATCTTCCAGCGGAACACCGGGTCGTTGGCCGGCTCGGCCGTGGGGCGAATGTCGGCGTCGATCGGGGGCTCCACCAGCCCCAGCGGCACGGCCACGGGCACCACGGGGCGTGGCTCCTCGGCCAGCCGCTTCGACAAGGCCTGCATGAAGTCCGCCCGCGGCGTTGCCCGGGCCAGGTCAGGAGAGCGCAGCACGTCGCCAATCACGTGGTAACAGTGCCAAGCCTCCTCGGCCGCCGGGTCACTGCAGAGCAGGTCCAGGGTGGCCGAGGCACGGGCACCCGCCAGGTCGCCGTCGGCCAGGGCCGAAATCATCTCGTGTGTATTCGTCGTCTTGTTCATCGCATCACCTCGTCGGCACTTCACCAACGCTTGCCGGACTGATGGGCCAGCAGAGGTTTCACCTTGGCCGAGATTGCCTCTCGCGCACGGAAGATCCGCGACCGCACGGTACCGATGGGGCAGTTCATGACTTCGGAGATCTCTTCATAACTCAACCCCTCAATCTCTCGGAGCGTGACGGCCTGGCGCAGTTCCTCGGGCAAGGCCTCCATCGCCTGGTTCACCGCGTAAGCGATTTCCTTGGCCGCCAACACCGTCTCCGGGGTCTCGGGGCTCGTTAGTTCGTTCTCCACGGCCGAAGTTTCATCTTCATCTTCGACCGACCTGAGCGCGCTTTCCGTGACCAGCGGGTCGCGCTTCAAGTCCACCAGCGCCTTCTTGGCGGTGTTCACCGCGATCCGGTAAAGCCAGGTGTAGAACTGCGCGTCGCCACGGAACTGCCCGATGGCGCGGTACGCGCGGATGAAGGTCTCCTGCGCGATGTCCTGGACCAGGTCCGTGTCGCGGACCATGCGCCCGATCAGGCGCTCGATGCGCCGTTGGTACTTCACGACCAGCAGTTCGTAGGCCTTCTGGTCGCCCGCCAGCGTCCGCTCCACGAGCGCAAGGTCGGCATCCTGCGAGTTGCGTGGCGGAAAGGGCGGTGCTTTGTTCATGTAGGGGTTGCGGGCGCGCGCGCCGATGCGGACTGCGCCTGCGCGCCGGCTGAAAAATATACCGCGCGCCGAAAGGCCTGCCAGACCTCTGTATCCAGGCCTTGCGCGAGCCAGACCCAGCGGGTCGATCCACTCTGCCCCTCGGGCCCGCGCCAGCGCAGCACCATCCACCGCTGAGCATCCCAGACCCGGTCGAGCCGGATCGGGACCGGATCGCCCCCGGTGCGCAGGTGCCAGGCCGCCCCATCCCAGTCGAGTTCACCGCGAAGCTGGGTTCGCCATGCGTGCAGCGACAGGGGCACACAGGCCAGCAGCACCAGCGCGACCAGCGCCTGCCGCGCGCCAGGCGCGGGGCCCAGCAGCATCCAGAGCACCAGGTTGGCCAGCGCGAGCAGCCACACGCCGGCCAGGACGCCGGCGCACCAAAGCGAACGCCCCACCGGGTAAGTCACCGATGGGGCGCTGCGCATGGGGACTGCTGATGCCTGCGGTTCAGACGCGCTTGAAGACCAGCGTGCCGTTCGTGCCGCCGAAGCCGAAGTTGTTCTTCAGCGCCACGTCGATCTTCATGTCCCGCGCCTCGTTGGCGCAGTAGTCCAGGTCGCACTCGGGGTCCTGGTTGAAGATGTTGATGGTCGGGGGCGACTTCTGGTGGTGCACGGCCAGCACGGTGAACACCGACTCGATGCCGCCCGCGCCGCCCAGCAGGTGCCCGGTCATGGACTTGGTGGAGTTCACGACGACCTTGCGTGCGCGCTCGCCCAGGGCCAGCTTGATCGCATTGGTCTCGTTGACGTCGCCCAGCGGCGTGGAGGTGCCGTGGGCGTTGATGTAGTCCACCTGCTCGGGCGCGAGCCCGGCGTTGCGCAGCGCCTGGAGCATGGCCCGGCGCGGGCCGTCCACGTCGGGCGCGGTGATGTGGTGCGCATCGCCCGTCATGCCGAAGCCGGCCACCTCGGCGTAGATGCGCGCGCCGCGGGCCCGGGCATGCTCGTATTCCTCGAGCACGAGCACGCCGCCGCCTTCACCCAGCACGAAGCCGTCGCGGTCCTTGTCCCAGGGCCGCGAGGCGGTCTTGGGATCGTCGTTGCGGGTGGACAGGGCCCGGGCGGAGGCGAAGCCGCCGATGCCCAGCGGCGACACGGTGGACTCCGCGCCGCCGGCGATCATGACGTCGGCGTCCCCGTACTCGATCATGCGGGCCGACAGGCCGATGGCGTGCAGGCCGGTGGTGCAGGCCGTGACCACCGAGATGTTCGGACCCTTGAAGCCGAACTGCATGGACACGTGCCCGGAGATCATGTTGATGATCGAGGCCGGGACGAAGAAGGGCGAGACGCGGCGCGGACCCCGGTTGAGGTATTCGGCGTGCGTCTGCTCGATCATCGGCAGGCCGCCGATGCCCGAGCCGATGTTGCAGCCGATGCGCGTGGCGAGTTCCTCGCCCAGGGCCTCGCCCGTGGGCAGCCCGCTGTCGGCCACAGCCTGGGCCGCAGCGGCGTAGCCCAGGTGAATGAATCGATCCATGTGCCGGGCTTCCTTCTCGGACAGGTAGTCCTCGATGCTGAAGCCCTTGACCTCACCCGCGAAACGACAGCCGAAGGCGCTGGCGTCGAACTGCGTGATGTGGTCGATGCCGGACTCTCCGGCGAGAAGACGCGTCCAGGACTCGGCAACCGTGTTCCCCACGGGGCTGACGCAGCCCAGACCGGTTACGACGACACGGCGGCGCGACATCGATGCTTCAGGCCTTCTGGTGAGCCACCGCGTAGTCGATGGCGTTTTGAACGGTGGTGATCTTCTCGGCGTCCTCGTCGGGGATCTCGATGCCGAATTCGTCTTCCAGCGCCATCACCAGCTCCACCGTGTCGAGCGAGTCGGCGCCGAGGTCGGCCACGAAGGCTTTCTCATTCGTCACCTGTGACTCTTCCACGCCGAGTTGCTCGGCGATGATCTTCTTGACACGTGCTTCGATATCGCTCATGGGTTCCCTCAAAGGGTTTGTGAATGAATCCGCGATTTTAGCCGGGCGGGCATGAGTGGCCCCACCGGCAGCGCGGGAGAAGGCAAAGCGGCCCTGTGGCCGCTTTATGCCATGTACATGCCGCCGTTGACGTGCAACTCCTGTCCGGTGACGTAACCGGCCTCCGGCGAGGCCAGATAGGCTACCGCATGCGCCACGTCGTCGGGGCGGCCCAGGTGGCCCAGGGGGATCTGCCCCAGGAGCGCGTCCTGCTGCTGCTGCGAAAGCGCCGCCGTCATGTCGGTGGCGATGAAGCCCGGCGCGACGCAATTGACCGTGATGCCGCGGCTTCCGAGCTCGCGCGCCAGGGCCCGCGTGAGGCCGGCCACGCCCGCCTTGGCGGCGGCGTAGTTGGCCTGGCCGGCATTGCCCGAGGCGCCCACCACAGAAGTGATGTTCACGATGCGGCCGTAGCGCTGCTTCATCATCGTGCGCATCACGGCGCGGCTCAGGCGAAACACGGCCTTGAGGTTCGTGTCGAGCACGGCGTCCCAGTCCTCGTCCTTCAGGCGCATGGCCAGCGTGTCGCGCGTGATGCCGGCGTTGTTGACCAGCACCTGCAGGCCGCCGTGCTCCTTGACCAGGGACTCCACCAGCGCCTCCGCAGCGGCGGCGTCGTTCACGTCCAGGCGCGCGCCACGGCACCCCGGGTGGGCGGACAGGGCCTGCGAAATGCGCTGCGCGCCTTCATCGGTGGTGGCCGTGCCGACCACCTTGAGGCCGCGCCGCGCCAGCTCGCCGGCGATGCAGGCGCCGATGCCGCGCGAGGCGCCCGTGACCAGGGCCACCTGGCCCGCGAATGCGACCGTGCTCATTGCAGGCTGCCTTTCAGTTCGGCGAGGCTCGCCGGATCCATGAGGGAGAGGCCCGTCAGCTGGGCGTCGATGCGCTTGCACAGGCCCGCGAGCACCTTGCCCGGCCCGCACTCGACGACGGTGGCCACGCCACGCGCCTGCATGGCGCGCACGCACTCCACCCAGCGCACCGGGCCGAAGGCCTGGCGGTACAGGGCATCGCGGATGCGCTGCGCATCGGACTCGACGGCGACGTCGATGTTGTTGATCACCGGCACCTGGGGCGCCTCGATGCGCGTGGCGGACAGGCGCTCGCGCAGGCGCTCGGCGGCCGGCTTCATCAGGCTGGAATGGAACGGCGCCGACACGGGCAGCGGCAGGGCGCGCTTGGCGCCCATGGCCTTGAGGACTTCGCAGGCCTTGTCCACCGCCGCCTTGCTGCCGGCGATCACGGTCTGCGCGGGGTCGTTGAAGTTGACGGCCTCGACCACTTCACCCGGGGCGCAAGCGCGCTGCGCCTCGGCGCAGCCTTCGACCACGCGGACAGCTTCCAGTCCCAGGATGGCCGCCATGGCGCCCGTCCCCACCGGCACGGCCTCCTGCATGGCCTGCGCACGAAAGCGCACCAGCGGCGCCGCGTCCGCCAGGCTCAGCGCGCCGGCGGCCACGAGGGCGCTGTACTCGCCCAGCGAATGGCCGGCCATCACGACGGGCATGGCGCCGCCCTCGGCCCGCCACGCACGCCAGGCGGCCACGCCGGCGACCAGCATCACCGGCTGGGTGTTGGTGGTCAGGGCCAGGTCTTCCTTGGGCCCCTCGTGGATCAGCTTGCCGATGTCCTGGCCCAGGGCCTCGGACGCTTCCTGCAGGGTGCGGCGCACCTCGGGGTGTTCGCCCCAGGCGTCCAGCATGCCGACCGATTGCGAGCCCTGGCCCGGGAACACGAATGCGAATGAACTCATCGCTTTTATTCTTCGATGCTTGGTGATCGGGAGTGCTTCAATACTGCAGCAGCACGGCGCCCCAGGTGAAGCCGCCGCCCACGCCTTCGAGCATGAGCTTGTCGCCGCGCTTGACGCGGCCGCCGCGCACGGCGGCGTCCAGTGCCAGGGGGATGGACGCGGCGGAGGTGTTGCCGTGCTGGTCCACCGTGACGACCAGCTTGTCCAGCGGCAGCTTCAGCTTGCGGGCCGTGCTCTGCATGATGCGGATGTTGGCCTGGTGCGGGATCAGCCAGTCGATGTCGGCCTCGGTGCAGTTCGCCTTGGCGAGCGTCGCGCGGGCGCTGGCCTCCAGCACGCCCACCGCCAGCTTGAAGACCGCCTGGCCATCCATGCGCAGCAGCGGCTCGCCCAGCACCTTGCCGCCGCTCACACTGCCGGGAACGCAGAGCACGCCCACATGGCGGCCGTCGGCATGCAGGTCGGTGGCGAGGATGCCCGGCTTCTCGGAAGCTTCCAGCACCACGGCGCCGGCACCGTCGCCGAACAGGACGCAGGTGGTACGGTCGTTGAAGTCGAGGATGCGAGAGAACACCTCGGCCCCGACCACCAGTGCTCGGCGCGCGGCGCCGGCCTTGATCATGGAATCGGCCACCGTGAGGGCGTACACGAAGCCGCTGCAGACGGCCTGCACGTCGAAGGCGGGGCAGCCGACGATGCCCAGCTTCGCCTGCAGGATGCAGGCCGAGGACGGGAACACCATGTCGGGCGTGGACGTGGCGACGATGATGAGGTCGATGTCCGTGGGCTGAAGGCCCGCCGCCTCGATGGCATGGCGCGAGGCATGCTCGGCCAGCTCGCTGCTGGTCACTTCCGGCGCCGCGAAGTGCCGCGCGCGGATGCCCGTGCGCTCGACGATCCATTCGTCGGAGGTTTCGATGCCACGCTGCGCGAGTTCTGCGGCCAGCTCGTCGTTGGTGACCCGGCGCGGGGGCAGGTAGCTGCCCGTTCCGGCGATGCGGCTAAATGTCATGGATTGAATCAGCTGGCGGCCGTGACCACGGGGTGCTGGTTGTCGTTCGCGGCGGTGGCCTCTCCCACCAGCAGCGGCCGGGCGTGGGCGATGCGTGCCTGCACCCGTTCCAGCAGTTGATTGCGGGCCGCATCATACGCGCGCCCGAGGGCCTGCCCGAAGGCGAACTCGTCGGCCGAGCCGTGGCTCTTGAACACGAGCCCGCGCAGCCCGAGCAGGGCCGCGCCGTTGTAGCGGCGGTAGTCCACCCGGCGCTTGAACGCCGCCAGCACGGGCCAGGCCACCACCGCCGCGAGGCGCGTGAGCGGCGTGCGCGAGAACTCCTCCTTCAGGAAGCCGCCGATCATGGTCGCCAAGCCTTCGCTGGTCTTGAGCGCCACGTTGCCGACGAAGCCGTCGCACACCACGATGTCCGTGGTGCCCTTGAAGATGTCATTGCCCTCCACGTTGCCGTGGAAGTTGAGGTCGCCGGCCGCGGCCGCGGCGCGCAGGAGTTCGCCGGCCCGCTTGATGACCTCGCTGCCCTTGATGATCTCTTCGCCGATGTTCAGCAGGCCCACGCTGGGCTGCTCGTCGTGGCGAAGCGCGGAGACCAGCGCCGAGCCCATCACCGCGAACTGCAGCAGGTGCTGCTCGGTGCAGTCCACGTTGGCGCCCAGGTCCAGCACGGTGGTCGCGCCGCCCTTGGCGTTGGGCATGGGGTAGGCGATGGCGGGACGATCGATCCCCTCCACGGTCTTGAGCAGGTAGCGCGCCAGGGCCATAAGCGCGCCGGTGTTGCCGGCCGACACGGCCGCATGGGCATGGCCGCCCTTGACCTGCTGCAGCGCCACCCGCATGGACGAGTCCTTCTTGCGCCGAAGCGCGACCTCCACCGCATCGTCCATGGCAACGACTTCCGAGGCGGCCACGACGCGGGCGCGTTCGTGCTTGAAGCCCTGCAGGTCCTCCGCGCGGCCGACCAGCAGCAGCTGTGCGTCGGGATGCTCGTCCAGGAATCGGCTGCAGGCGGGCAGCGTCACCCGCGGTCCATGGTCACCGCCCATGCAATCGACGGCCAGAATCGTTGTCATAGGCTCAAATGTAGAGCGAGTGAAGCCCGCCGCCCGGGCCCGGACCCCATCGCTGTGCGGGACGTGCGGCACGCCAGCGACAAGGGCCCGTGCCGCGCCTGCGCGCCACGGGCCCTTGTGAATGCGAAACGTCTCAGCAAGCGAGACTGAGTCCGAGCGAGCGGCCCGAGGTGGCATCGAGCACCGCCGCCCACCACGCGTACGGCGAGGAGCGCAGGTGCCAGCTCGGGGCGCGCCGCGGATTCAGGCGTCGTTCTTGGTCTTCAGGACCTTGCGGCCACGGTAGAAGCCGTTCGGGCTGATGTGGTGACGCAGGTGCGTCTCACCCGTGGTCGGCTCCACGGCGATGCCGGGCACCGTGAGGGCATTGTGCGAACGATGCATGCCGCGCTTGGAAGGCGACTTCTTGTTTTGCTGGACGGCCATGGCGATCTCCTGAAGAGAGAAACAGTGCAGGCTGCCTGCTTGCAGCCGCGACGTGTGGGGTGGGTGGATGAGCGAAGCCGGCCAGGAACCCAGGCGGCTGCGCAAAAGCCCGCGATTATAGCCCACGCGCCCGGCGCGACGCCTCAGCCCCGCTGCTTGAGCTTGCCCAGGATGGCGAAGGGGTTGGGCTTGCCGTCTTGCTGCGGATCGGCCGCCGGGGCAGCGACCTCGGGCAAGGGCTCGGGACAGACCTCATGGCGCGGCACCAGCGGCACCGCCATGAGCAACTCGTCTTCCAGGAGGGCGATGAGGTCGAACTGCGCACTGAGGGCGAGCAGGTCTTCCTCGGAATCGTCGTCCTGCGCCTCGGCGGCGGCCTCGTCGGCGACGAAGCGGAAGGACCGGTCCACCGACAGCGGCGTGGCGACCGGCTCCAGGCAGCGCTGGCAGGCCAGCGCGAGCACGGTCTCGGCCTGAAGGTGCAGCCAGACCTCGGGCTCGTGGTGCCGCGCGTTGCGCAGCTCGCCGCGCGCGCGCCAGGTGACGGGCTGGTCGGGGTCGCGCCCCTGGGTTTCCGCCACCAGTCGCGGGTGCTGGCCGACCGTGCTGCTTCCGGACAGTTCGGCGGCTTCTTCGGCGAAGGCGCGCACGTCCAGCCGCTGGGGTTTGAACTCCTTGGGCATCGGGGCAGTGTAAGAGAATCGCCCGATGACGATCGCCCCCGAATCCGCCCCGAGCCGCCCCGTGGTGCTGGGGTCCACTTCGCGCTACCGCCGGGAGCTGCTGCAGCGGCTCCATCTCGGCTTCGAGGTGGCCTCGCCCGAGGTGGACGAGACGCCCTTGCCGGGCGAGACGCCCGAGGCGCTCGCGCGCCGCCTGGCGGTGGCCAAGGCACGCGCCGTGGCCGCGCGGTATCCGCAGGCGGCGGTGATCGGATCGGACCAGGTGGCCGACCTGGACGGCCAAGCGCTGGGCAAGCCCGGAACGCACGAGCGCGCCTTCGAGCAGCTCACGCGCATGAGCGGCCGCTGCGTGGTCTTTCATACGGCGGTCGCCGTGGTCTGCCAGGCGACCGGCTTCGAGCGCCTGTCGCTCGCGCCCGTGCAAGTGCGCTTTCGCACGCTGGCGCCGCAGGAGATCGACGCCTACCTGCGCGCCGAGCAGCCCTACGACTGCGCGGGCAGCGCCAAGAGCGAGGGCCTGGGCATCGCCCTGCTCGATTCCATCGACAGCGACGACCCCACGGCCCTGGTGGGCCTGCCCCTGATCCGCACCTGCGCCCTGCTGCGCGAAGCCGGCGTGAGGCTGCTCGCATGAGCGCGGCCGGCCGGCTGCTGCTGGTGCCCGCGCCGCTGGACTTCGGCTGCGACGAGCAGGTGCCGATCGAGTCCGTGATGCCCGCCGGCACGATGGCGCAGGCCGCGGACCTGCGCCACTGGCTGGTGGAAAACGCCAAGAGCGCGCGGGCCTGCCTCAAGCGCATTGCGGAACACCATCCGCTGTCCGCGCCGCTGCAGGCCCAGTCCATCGTGGAGTTGCCGCGTGAGCTGCACAAGAAAGGCGATGACGGCACCGGCTTCGACGCCCGCGCGCTGCTGCGCCCCGCCCTGGAAGGCCATGACCTGGGTCTCATGAGCGAAGCCGGCATGCCCGCCGTTGCGGACCCGGGCGCGTCCGTGGTCCGGGCGGCGCATGCGCTGGGCATCGAGGTGCTGCCGCTGGTCGGGCCGTCCTCGCTGCTGCTGGCCCTGGTGGCCAGTGGCCTCAATGGCCAGAACTTCGCCTTCGTGGGCTACCTGCCGCAGGAGTCCGCCGCCCGCGTGCAGCGCATCCGCGAGCTGGAAACCCTGGCCCTGCGCACCGGGCAGTCTCAGCTGTTCATCGAGACACCCTACCGGAATGCCGCCCTGCTCGGCGCCCTGCTCCAGGCCCTGTCGCCCGGCACGCGCCTGTCGGTCAGCAGCGGCCTGACCCTTCCTGCGGCACGCACGCGCAGCGACACGGTGGCCGGCTGGCGAGAACGTCCGCAGGCCGTGGGAGGCCCGGCCGTTTTCGCCATCGGGCGCTGAGCCGCCGGCGGCTCAGCGGATGGAAGGCGCGAGCTGCAGCGCGCGGACGGCGCCCGTCCCGATCGAGGCGCCGAAGCGCGAGGCCAGGCGCTCGGCCAGGTTCTCGCGCCGGGTGTAGTCGATCACCTCCTCGGCCTTGAGCACCTCGCGGGCCACGTAATCCAGGCTTCCGAGCTGGTCGGCCAGGCCCAGCTCGATCGCGCGCGAGCCGGTCCAGAACAGGCCTGAGAACAACTCGGCGTCTTCCTTGAGGCGCTTGCCGCGGCCCTGGCGCACGACGTCGATGAACTGCTGGTGCACCTCCTGCAGCATGTCCTTCACATAGGCGCGGTCCTGCGCGGTCTGCGGCCGGAACGGATCCAGGAAACCCTTGTGCTCGCCGGCCGTGATGAGGCGGCGCTCGATGCCGAGTTTGTCGATCAGCCCGGTGAAACCGAACCCGTCCATCAGTACGCCGATGCTGCCGACGATGCTGGCCTTGTTCACGTAGATGCGGTCCGTGGCTGCGGCGATGTAATAGGCGGCCGAAGCGCAGGACTCCTCCACCACGGTGTAGATCGGCTTCTTGTGCTTCTCGCGCAGGCGCTGGATCTCGTCGTTGATGAGGCCGGCCTGCACCGGGCTGCCGCCGGGCGAGTCGATCAGGAGCACCACGCCCTGCGCGCCCGCGTCCTCGAAGGCGCTGCGCAGCGAAGCCACCACGTTCTCCGCGCTGTTGGTGTCGTCGGCGCTGATGGCGCCGCGGATCTCGACGAGTGCGGTATGCGGCAGCGCCTTGCTCGCCGAACTCGGGCCGCCGCGCCAGAGCAGCGCCCACGCAAGAAACACCAGGAACACCAGCCAGGCCACGCGCAGGCCCACGCGCCAGCGGCGCGCCGCGCGCTGCTCCTGCAGGTTGGCCAGCATCAGGCGTTCGAGCGAGCCGCGCTCCCAGCCGGAGGCGGATTCGGAGGCGACGGGGGAAGGCGACGGGGGAAGGCCCGACTCTTCGGGCGGGGGACGGTCGGACATCGGTCAGAACACCAGCGGTTGGAGGTTGAAGGCAGTATGCCAGCGCACCACGCCCTCGCTTTCAGAGAGGGCGATCTTGACCAGCCCGCCCCGGCAAGGCCCCCCGGCGCAGCGGCCGCTGTCGGGCTCGTAGGCGGCACCGTGCGAGGCGCACAGCAGCCAGCGGCCGCTGTCGTCGAAGAAGCGGTTCGGCTGCCAGTCCATCTCCATGGCCACGTGCGCGCAGCGGTTGAGGTAGGCGTGCACCTGCCCGCGCCAGCGCACGGCAAAGGCGCGGCAGCTCTGGCCGCCGTAGATCACATCGAAAGGTACGGCCGGTCCGGCCTCGACCAGGTCGGCGGAGTTGCACAGCGCGATGGCGTCCATGCAGCGCCTCTTTCCGCTCAGGCGTTCGCCTGAAGCCAGTCGTGCAGTTCGCGCACCGAGTGAGCAATGAACCGCGGCGCCAGGTCGTGGAAGCCATCGATCTCATGCGCGCCGTAGCTCACCCCCACCGCAGCGCAGCCGGCATTGCGGGCCATCTGCAGGTCGTGCGTGGTGTCGCCGATCATCAGCGTGCGCGCAGGCGCCACGCCGAACTCCTCCATCAGCTCATGCAGCATGAGCGGGTGGGGCTTGCCGGCCGTCTCATCGGCGGTGCGGGAGCCGTCGAAGACGCCGGCCAGCGCGGCCGAGTGCAGCGCCTCGTCCAGCCCACGGCGGGACTTGCCCGTGGCCACGGCCAGCCGGTGATGGCGCGCCTTGAGCGCCTGCAGCATCGGCAGCACGCCCTCGAACAGGCACAGGTCGTCGTGATGCGCGGCGTAGTGATGGCGGTAGCGTGCCCCCAGCTCGGGGTACTTGTCGGCGGGCACGTCCGGCGCGGCATGCGCGAGGGCCTGGTGCAGGCTCATGCCGATCACGTAGGCCGCCGAGCGCTCGCTGGGCTCTCGGCCGCCCACATCCACCACGGCGCGCTGGATGCAGCGCACGATGATGGCGGTGGAATCGAACAGGGTGCCGTCCCAGTCGAAGGCGATCAGGTCAAACTGGCGGGGACGCATCGTGCGGGTCGGTGAAGGCGTGAAGCTCGGCGGGAAGGGGCGCCACCAGGGCGATGGGCTCGGCGCTGGCCGGATGGGCGAACTGTAAACGCCAGGCGTGAAGGAACATGCGCCGCAGGCCTTCGCGCGACAGCGCCTTGTTCACCTCGAACTGCCCGTACTTGTCGTCGCCCAGGATGGGATGGCCCTGGGACGCCAGGTGCACCCGGATCTGGTGCGTGCGGCCGGTCTTGATGGTCACTTCCAGCAGCGAGGCCTCCGCGAGGCCGGCGCGTGCGAGCTGCGGCGACGCTAGCACGCGGCCGACCTTGACCAGCGTGATCGAGCGCATGCCCTCGGGGTCGTCCCTGGCCACCACCCGCACGCGCCGCTCGCCATCGGCCTGCAGGTACTTGTGCAGCGGGATGTCGATCACCTTGCGGCTGGCGGGCCAGCGGCCGCTCACCAGGGCCAGGTAGGTCTTGCCGGTCTCGCGCTCGCGGAACTGGTCCTGCAGGCGGGTCAGCGCCGAGCGGCGCTTGGCCACCAGCAGCAGCCCGGAGGTCTCGCGGTCCAGGCGGTGCACCAGTTCCAGGAACCGCGCCTGCGGCCGGGCCTGGCGCAGCTGCTCGATGACGCCGAAGCTCACGCCGCTGCCGCCGTGCACGGCCACGCCGGCCGGCTTGTCGATCGCGAGCAGGTGTTCGTCCTCGTAGAGCACGGGGAACTCGCGCGCGGGCGCCGGCCGTTCCTGCTTGAGCCCGACCTGGGCCGACAGCCGCACCGGCGGCACGCGCACCACGTCGCCGGCGGCCACCCGGTCGTCGGCGGCGGCGCGGCCCTTGTTCACGCGTACTTCGCCGCTGCGGATGATCCGGTAAACGTGGCTCTTGGGAACGCCCTTGAGGTGCCGCACCAGGAAGTTGTCGAGGCGCTGGCCGGCGGATTCTTCATCCACTTGCAGGGTGCTCGCCTGCGCGGCGCCGGGCCCGCCGCTGCCCCCTATAATCTGTTTCACTGGCGCGCTGACGTAAGTGGTTGATTTTTCTTGGAGTTTATTCCACCACCACGCCCGCGGCCGCCGGTAAGGTCGATGCCACTGGAATCCACACGCGCGGGAGCGCCGCCAGCCGAAGTCTGGCGGTGGCCCGGCGGGGTCCCAGCCCCGGGACGACTTCGAACGCACCGATACGGAATACAAGCCCGGCAGCCATGGCGCTGCCAGGCGGACAGAAGCGAGACGACACCTGTGTTCATGGCGATGCTGCATGCTTTGTGGCCCGGGCTCCCGAGCCCGGCCGCGGGCCTGCGCGCGCCGCCCCGCGCCGCGTGCGCAGGGCCCGGCGGGCCGGCGAAAGCCGCGCGGCCCGCGGCACACCAGGGGCGCCCACCCGGCCGCCGTCCGCTCGCCACCGTCCACGCGCCCCGGCCACGCCCCCTGGACATCCGTCCGACGGGCTGGGCCCTCTAGGCAATTCCCTCTCGCTTCGAAGCCGCACCTGGCATCGTGGACCCGAGGCTCCCAGCCCCGGGTGAACCATGTTTGACAACAAGAAGGTGACGCGATGAAGCGTATGCTGATCAATGCCACGCAGGCCGAAGAGCGCCGGCTGGCCATCGTCGATGGACAGAAGCTCCTCGACTACGAAATCGAGATCGAAGGGCGCGAGCAGCGCAAGGGCAACATCTACAAGGCCGTGGTGACACGCGTCGAGCCCAGCCTGGAGGCCTGCTTCGTCGATTACGGCGAGGACCGCCACGGCTTCCTGCCGTTCAAGGAAATCTCCCGCCAGTACTTCCAGCAGGGCGTCCCCGTCTCCCAGGCGCGGATCAACGACGTCATCAAGGAAGGCCAGGAACTGCTGGTGCAGGTGGAGAAGGAAGAGCGCGGCAACAAGGGCGCGGCGCTCACCACCTTCATCTCGCTGGCCGGCCGCTACGTGGTGCTGATGCCCAACAACCCGCGCGGCGGTGGCGTGAGCCGCCGCATCGAGGGCGATGACCGCGCCGAGCTCAAGGAGGCGATGGACCAGCTGGAATATCCCAACGGCATGTCCATCATCGCGCGCACCGCCGGCATCGGCCGCAGCGCGCCCGAACTCCAGTGGGACCTGAACTACCTGCTGAAGCTGTGGAACGCCATCGACGGCGCCGCCAAGGGCGGCAAGGGCGCCTTCCTCATCTACCAGGAATCCTCGCTCGTCATCCGCGCCATTCGTGACTACTTCAATCACGACATCGGCGACATCCTGATCGACACCGACGACATCTTCGACCAGGCGCACCAGTTCATGGCGCACGTGATGCCGGAGCACGCGGCCAAGGTCAAGCGCTACCGGGACGATGCGCCCCTGTTCAGCCGCTTCCAGATCGAACACCAGATCGAGTCGGCCTACGCCCGCGAGGTCAAGCTGCCCTCGGGTGGCGTGATCGTCATCGACCACACGGAGGCGCTGGTCTCCATCGACGTCAACTCGGCCCGCGCCATCAAGGGCGGCGACATCGAGGAAACGGCCACCCGCACCAACCTGGAGGCCGCCGACGAGGTCGCCCGCCAGATGCGCCTGCGCGACCTGGGCGGCCTGATCGTCATCGACTTCATCGACATGGAGGAGTCGAAGAACCGGCGCGAGGTGGAAAACCGCCTGCGCGACGCGCTGCGCCAGGACCGCGCCCGCGTGCAGTTCGGCACCATCAGCAAGTTCGGCCTCATGGAGATGAGCCGCCAGCGCCTGCGCCCGTCCCTGTCCGAAGGCGCGTCCATCCCCTGCCCGCGCTGCGGCGGCCACGGGCACATCCGCGACACGGAGAGCTCGGCGCTGCAGATCCTGCGCATCATTCAGGAAGAGTCCATGAAGGACAGCACCGCCGCCGTGCACGTGCAGGTGCCGGTGGAAGTGGCTTCCTTCCTGCTGAACGAGAAGCGCACCGAGATCGCCAAGATCGAGCTGAAGCAGCGGATCAGCGTGATCATGATCCCCAACAAGTCCCTGGACACGCCGCACTACAAGCTGGATCGCCTCAAGCACGACGACCCGCGCCTGGACAGCCTCGTGGCCAGCTACCACATGGCCGTCGAGGTCGAGGACCCGACCACCGTCACCCGCCGCTCGCAGGAGCGCACCAACCGGCAGGAGCCGGTGATCAAGGGCGTGCTGCCCGACGCACCGGCGCCGATCGCGCCGCCGCGCCCGGAACCCACGCGCACGGCGGCACCGGCCGCGGCGCGCGCGCCGGCACCCGCTCCCGCGCCCGCACCCGCCGCCGCACCGGTGGACGGCTTCATGGGCTGGCTCAAGGCCCTGTTCGCCGCCATCTCGCCGCCGCCGGCGGCCGCGCCCGCCGAGGCCCCGGCGCCGGCCAGCGTGCCGGAAGCACGGCGCGAGCCGCGCGGTGAAGGCCGCGGCGAGGGCCGCTCGGAAGGCCGTGGCCGCGGTCGTGGCCGCGGTCGCTCCGAGGGCCGCACCGGCGAGGCCCGCGCTGCCTCCGGCGAGGCCGTCGAGGCGAGCGCCCGCGGCACCGAGGCGCGCGAAGGCCGCCGCGGTCGCGGCGACCGGGAAGGCCGCGAACCGAGGGAGGGCCGCGAAGGCCGCGAACCCAGGGAAGGCCGCGAGTCGCGCGAAGGGCGTGAAGCGCTCGACCTGCGCGAGGGCCGCCCGGCCCGCGAGGCGCGTGAACCGCGCGAGGGGCGTGAACCACGTGAATCGCGCGAGGCGCGTGAACCGCGTGAGGGGCGTGAACCGCGTGAATCGCGCGAGGGGCGTGAACCGCGAGAGGCTCGTGAATCGCGCGAGGGCCACGAAGGCCGCGATGGCCGGGAGGCCCGCGAACCCCGTGAGGCCCGCCAGCCGCGCGAGCCCCGCGAAGGCCGCGGCCCGCGTGAGCCGCGCGAAGCCCGCCCGCCCCGCGAAACCGAAGCCGGCGTGCAGGCGGACGAGCTCACCGGGCTGGCCGCATCGCCCGAGACCCTGGACGAGGCCGTGCCCGCGGCCGAGCGTGCCGAGCGCGCGCCCCGTGGCGAAGGCGGCGAGCGCGGCGAAGGCCGCCGCGAGCGCGGGGAAGGTCGGCGCGAGCGTGGCGAACGCCGGCCCGGTCGTGGACGCGACGAAGCGCCCGCCTCCGAGCAGGCCGCGGTCGCCGGCATCGACTCCGCCGAGCAGGCCACGCTGATCCAGGCCGAAGTGGAACTGGTCGCGCAGGCCGCTGCGGCCGAGACCGCCGGCGAGACCACGGAAACGTCCGCCGCCGGCGACAACGGTGAAGTCCGACGCGAGCGCCGTTCGCGTGACCGCTATGGCCGCGAGCGCCGTGAACGCGGTGAGCGCGGCGACCGTGCCGAGCGCGCCCCGCGCGAGGAGGCCGCCACCGCCGACGAGCCGCCCGCGCCCGCCGGCGAGCTGATCATCGAGGTCGAGCCGCGCCGTCCGCGCTACGCCACCGGCTTCGTCGCCGACGATGAAGCGGCGCCGGTTGCGGCCGAGCCGGCCGCCCCCGCCGCCCGTGCCGGTGCGGCGCTGCCCAAGGTGCAGGCCTACGAGCTGCCGGTCGGCGAGCTGGCCCAGGTGGCCGAAGGCTCGGGCCTGCAGTGGGTCAGCTCGGACGCGCAGAAGGTCGCCGCAGTCCAGGCCGCGATGGCGGCCGAGCCGCAGCCAGTGCACGTGCCGCGTGAGCGCCCTGCCCCGGTGGTGATCGACGAAGGTCCGCTGGTGCTGGTCGAAACGAAACGCGACCTGCGGCAGTTCCAGACGCCGAACGAGCCCGGCGCGTCGGCCTGAGCCACGCCTTCACCGCGGCCGCAGCCGCGGTGAAGGGCCTGCAGGGCTCGCCCCGTCCGAAGCAACTCTTTGCCCTTCGTCGATACGCGTAGGGCGAACGGATGTGCCCGAGGCGGAATTTGGTGTCGCGCGATGGGCTTCGACAAGCCCTCAACAAACAGCGACTTCACGCCCCGTCGGGTCCCATCCGTTCGGGCCGAGCCTGTCGAAGCCCATCGCGCGAAACCACCACGCGAGCCCTTTGACAGGTTTCAAGGCGAACGGATGTGCTTGATCGGCATGCCTTCGCCCACTGCCTCGGCCGCGGTGAATGCAAGCTCGTCTCTGCGCCGTTCGCCGGCAACCCACCGGAGGGCGTCGGGCTTCGCGCCTAGGGATTGGCGGCCCGCTTCCAGGCCTCGGCCGCCGTCGTGGCGTCGCCGCGCTCCTCGGCCAGCGAGGCCATGGCGCGCCAGGCCTGGCGGTGCAGGCCCGCGTCCTGCAGGCCAAGCGCGGCCTGCGTGAGCAGCTGCTGCGCCTTGCCCCAGAGCTGGCGCTTCATGCAGGCCATGCCGGCCAGGTACTGCAGCACCGGATCGCGCGGGTCGGCCCGCTGGGCGGACTCGATGCGGGCCAGCCACTGCGCGTCGATGGACTCCAGTCCGTCTTCCAGCGCATGCACCAGCCGCACCTTCACGGCATCGGACAGGCTCTCGTAGCGCTCCCACACCGGCAGCAGCCACTGGCGCGCCTGCTCGGGCTCGCCCCCCAGTTGCAGCAGGCGCTGCGACGCATGGATCGCCAGTTCCGGCATCTGGCGTTCGGCCGGTTCTAGCGCGTTCCAGGCGCGCTGGAGCTGGCCCACGTCGTGGGCGCTGTTCAGGAGATCGACCGCCAGCCCGCGCACGATGCTCTGGCCGGCCGCCGGTGAGAAGGCGCGGTGCTTGGCCAGCAGGCGCGCGGTGTCCAGGGCTTCTTCGGTGTGTCCCGCAAGGCGCGCGGCCTTGAGCTTCATGCGCAGGGCCAGCGTGCGCCGCGCCGCGCCCTGCGGCAACTCGCGCAGCCAGGCTTCGGCCGCCTGCGGATCGCGCTCGTCCAGCGCCCAGCGCGCCGCCCGCATGAGCGCGCCTTCACGCATTGCCGGCGCGTCGCGCAAGGCCGTCGGGTCCAGCGCCAGCTGCAGGTGGTGCTCGCGGGCGGCCCGGTCCTGCAGGGCCTGCGCGCTTTCGGCGGCCAGCACGTGCGCCAGGGCCCGCAGCGAACCGGCATGCCCGACCTTCTCGCCGGCCGAGGCCAGCGACTGTTCCTGCACCAGCGCCGCTTCGGCCGCCTTGCGCGCCCGCACGAAACGCCCGGCCATGAGGTGGGCGGTGGCATCGACCAGCAGCGCGTGCATGGCCCGTTCCTTCTGCTGGTTGCGCCAGCGCAGCGCCTGCCGGGGCAGCGCGAACAGGGCCGACAGCGCCCGCAGGGCCGCATGCAGGAAGACGAAGCCGGCCAGCAGCAGCAGCAGCACCAGGTTCAGCGACAGGTCGATCCGCCAGGGCGGCCAGAACAGGGTGACCGTGCCCTGGTTGTTGCCGGCGAACAGGGCGATGGCCACGGCCACGCCGAACAGGGCGAGGAGCCAGAGGGCGGCGCGCATCAGCGGGGATCTCCGGGGGGGCGCAAGACAGGCAGTCGGGGCTGTCGCATGGACTTACCTCGCCGCGGCGGTGGCATCGAGCAGGGCCAGCGTCTGGTCGATGCGCGGCATCTCGACGTTGCGCAGCTGGGACTGGATCTGCTCCAGGCTGCCCGCCATCACCTGCGTGCGGCGGCCCGCGTCGAAGTAGCGGCCCAGCGCGGCGCGCGCGGCCAACAGGTCGGCGCGGGCCAGCTCGGGCTGGCGGGCGAGGATGGACAGGCGCGCGTTCAGCAGCTTGAGCTTGAGGTTCTCGCGCGCGAAGAAGGACTGCTCCGGCGTGAGCAGCGCCGCGTCCGGGTCGTCGATGCGGCTGACGCGCAGCAGCCCGCGCGCCTCGTCGCGCACCACGTCCAGCGCGCGCATCCACCAGGCGCCCGTTTCGGCCGCCTCGCTGCGCCGGGCCTGACGCTGGTAGTCGGGGCCGACGGCATTGGCCACCGGCAGTTCGTCCACGCCGCGGGCCATCTCGTCCAGGCGCGCGAGCATCGCGGGCACGTTGGCCACGGGCGCCGCCTTGATGCGCTCGATGTCCTGCTGGATGGCCGTGAGCACCCGCCCCAGCCGGGGCTGCGCGGCGCGCTGCAGGCGCTGTTCGGCCGCGCGCAGGGCCGCCAGCAGCGGCTCGGCGCTCAGGGTGAGCTGGCTTTGCTGCTGCGCCAGGCGCAGCGCCGCCTCGATGTCGGCGACCAGGCTCTCGTCGCGCGAGCGCGAGAGGCTTTGCATCAAATCCTCCAGCTGCGTGCGCTGCAGGGCGACCTCGCTCAGCCGGGTCTCGGTCACCGCCTGGCGGGCGGCCGTCTGGCGGGCCAGGTCCTGGGCCTCGCGGGCGGCGGCGCGGGCCTCGACCGCCTGGGCGCCGGAATCCGCGCTCTGGCGCGCGAGCTGCTCCTGGATGTTGCCGAGCCGCTGCCAGAGCGCTGCGGTTGCCAGCAAGGCCACGAGCACCAGGATCACCAGCAGCCAGAGCACGGGGCGGCCCCCCTGCGGGTCCGGGTCGGTCTTCGCGGGCTCGGTGGGTGGCGGCAGCGGCGCAGCGCCGGGGAACGGAGCAGTCATGGCGCGGATTGTAGGAAGGCGCAGACCGCCTCCAGCTCCGGCCGCGTCTGCACCACGGTGCCGAAGCCCCGCGCCCGCGCGGCCTGTGCGATGCGCGGGTGCGTGCACAGGGCCCGCGAGGCCGGCCAGTCGGTGTGCGGCGCGAGCGCGCCCAGGTTGTCGATCGCCTCGCTGCTGCTGAAAAGCCACCAGGCCTTCGGCGCCGCCTGCATCGCCGCGTGCTCGGCGGCGGTCCAGGTCGGGCGCATGCGCCGGTAGGCGGCAACGAAGGCCACCTCGGCGCCGGCGGCCTGCAGGTGCTGCGCGAGCCAGTCGCGCCCGCTCGGCTCGCCACTGGCATCGGCGCCCCGGACCACCAGCACGCGGTCGCCGGCGCGAACGCTGCCGCGCACGCGCTCCCAGAGGGCTTCGGAGTCGAAGCGCTGCGTCGGCACCTCGATCGCCTGCAGGGGCACGCCCGCGCGCTCCAGCGCCTCGCCGGTGCCGGGCCCCGTGGCCCAGGCCCGCGGCCCCGCCGGCCAGTGGCCCGGGGTGGGCAGCAGCCCTTCGACCGCGTTGGCGCTCACGAACATGACGGCGGCGCAGTCCTGGAGGTGCGCCCGCGCCTGGGCCAGGGCATCGGTGTCGGGCGCCGGCCCGATCTCGATCAAGGGGAGCGCCTGCGCCGCGATGCCACGCGCCTGCAAGGCCGCGACCCATCGCAGCGCCTCGCGGGCGGGTCGCGTCACCAGCACCCGCGCGGCCGGGCTCATTGGACCGGGCCGGCCCCGCCGGCGCGAAGCTGCGCCACCACCGCCTGCCCGAGCGCCGCGGCCTGCGCGAGCGCCGCCACGGGCGCCGAGGCTTCGGCCCGCACCAGCCGGCCGGGCACGGCCGGATCGCCCCAGGCGGCACGCAGGTGGAGCACCTGGCCCTGCGCATCGAAGCGGGCATGCGCCGCCAGCGGCATGGAGCAGCTGCCGCCCATGGCGCGGCTCACGGCGCGCTCGGCGGCCACGGCCAGCCAGGTCGGCGTGTGCGCCAGCGGCGCGAGGGCCTCGGCCAGTTCGCGCCGCTCGCTGCGGATCTCGATGCCCAGGGCGCCCTGCCCGGCCGCGGGCAGCATGTCCTCGGGCGCGAAGCAGGCGCGGATGCGGCCCGCGAGCCCCAGGCGGTGCAGCCCGGCGGCCGCCAGAACGATGGCCTCGTACTGCCCGTCGTCGAGCTTGCGCAGGCGCGTGTCCAGGTTGCCGCGCAGCGGCTCGATGCGCAGGTCCGGCCGCAGCGCCTGCAACAGCACCACGCGGCGCAGGCTGGAGGTGCCGACCACGCTGCCCGCGGGCAGCTCGGCGAGGCTCGCGAAGCGGTTGGAGACCAGCGCATCGCGCGGGTCCTCTCGCTCCATGACGCAGGCCAGCTCGAAGCCCTCGGGCAGGTCCATGGGCACGTCCTTGAGCGAATGCACCGCCAGGTCCGCCCGGCCCTCTTCCAGCGCGACCTCCAGCTCCTTGACGAACAGGCCCTTGCCGCCGACCTTGCTGAGGCTGCGGTCCAGGATCTGGTCGCCGCGGGTGGTCATGCCCAGCAGGCCGACCTGGTGCCCGCGCGCCTGCAGCTGCGACTGCACGTGCTGCGCCTGCCACAGCGCCAGACGGCTCTCGCGGGTGGCGATGATCAGTTGACTCAAGGGAAACCTTCGGGGAGAGATGGCGCGGCGCCGCACGCTTCGAAGCAGGCACCGCACCCGGCAAAACAACCGGCGATGCTAGCATGCGCTGCCGCAAAATTAAGCACATTCCAAAGGGCCCTCCCCCATGTCCGCCACCGCTCCCGCTGCCGCGCCGCGCCCGGCCGAAACGACGCCCGCCCGCCGCGCCCGCGACAACGAGAAGCCGCTGGTGGAGGACATCCGCCTGCTCGGGCGCCTGCTCGGCGACGTGATCCGCGAACAGGAAGGCGAGGACGCCTTCGACCTCGTCGAGCGCATCCGCAAGCTCTCCGTCGCCTTCCGGCGCGACGCGGACCACGAGGCCGACCGTGCGCTGAAGTCGCTGCTCAAGTCGCTCTCGGGCGAGCAGGCCGTGAGCGTGATCCGCGCCTTCACCTATTTCAGCCACCTGGCCAACCTGGCCGAGGACCGCCACCACATCCGCCGCCGCGTCATCCACGAGCGCGCCGGCGACACGCACGAGGGCAGCATCGAGGTCGCCCTGGCGCGCCTGCGCTGGGCCGGCATCGCCCCGCGCGCGGTGGCGCAGATGCTGGCCGGAAGCTACGTGTCCCCGGTGCTCACCGCGCACCCCACCGAGGTGCAGCGCAAGAGCATCCTGGACGCCGAGCGGATGATCGCGCGCCTGCTGTCCGAGCGGGACGAGATCAAGTCCCGCGCCCTGCCCCGGGACGCCCTGGCCCCGCGCGAGCTGGCCGCCAACGAGGCGCAGATCCGCGCCCGCGTGATGCAGCTGTGGCAGACGCGCCTGCTGCGTTTTTCCAAGCTCACCGTGGCCGACGAGATCGAGAACGCCTTGTCCTACTACGAGGCGACTTTCCTGCGCGAGATCCCGCGGCTGTACGCCAACCTGGAACGCGACCTCGGGCACGACCGGGTGGCCAGCTTCCTGCGCATGGGCATGTGGATCGGCGGCGACCGCGACGGCAACCCCAACGTCGGCCCCGACACCCTGGAGCTGGCGCTGCGCCGCCAGTGCGAGGTGGCGCTGCGCCACTACCTCACCGAGGTCCACTTCCTGGGCAGCGAGCTGTCCCTGTCCGCGACCCTGGTGCCCGTGACGCCCGCCCTGCAGGAACTGGCCGATCGCTCGCCCGACACCAGCGAGCACCGCGTGGACGAGCCCTATCGGCGCGCGCTCACCGCCATGTACGCGCGGCTGGCTGCCAGCCTGCGCGCGTTCACCGGCGGCGAGGCGGCCCGCCACGTGCTCGCACCGCAGAACCCCTATGCGCGCGCCGAGGACTTCCTGGGCGACCTGAACGTCATCCGCGACTCGCTGCTGGCCAGCCACGGCGAGGCCTTGGTTGCGCAGCGCCTGGGCCCGCTGATTCGCGCGGTGGATGTTTTCGGCTTCCACCTGGCCACGCTGGACCTGCGCCAGAGCTCCGACCAGCACGAGGCCGTGCTCGCCGAGCTGCTCGCGGTGGCGCGGATCGAGCCCGACTACGCGGCGCTCGAGGAGCCGGCCCGGCGCGAGGTGCTGCTGCGCCTGCTGTGCGACGCGCGTCCCTTGCGCGTGATCGGCGCCGAATACTCCGACCACGCGCGCCGCGAACTCGCCGTGTTCGAAACCGCCTGCCGCCTGCGCGAGCAGTTCGGCGCCCAGGCGATCAAGCACTACATCATCAGCCACACCGAAACCGTGAGCGACCTGCTGGAGGTGCTGCTGCTGCAGAAGGAAGTGGGCCTGATGACCGGCACGCTGGACGACGCGGGCCTGGCCCGGCTCATCGTCGTGCCGCTCTTCGAGACCATCGAGGACCTGCGCAACGCCGCGCCCATCATGCGCGAGTTCTACGCCCTGCCGGGCATCGCGCGGCTGGTGCAGCGATCCGGCGCCGAGCAGGACATCATGCTGGGCTACAGCGACAGCAACAAGGACGGCGGCATCTTCACCAGCAACTGGGAGCTGTACCAGGCCGAGATCGCGCTGGTGCAGCTGTTCGAGACGCTGGCCGCCAGCCACAAGATCCGCCTGCGCATGTTCCACGGCCGCGGCGGCACCGTGGGCCGCGGCGGCGGCCCCAGCTACGAGGCCATCCTGGCCCAGCCCCCCGGCACGGTGCGCGGGCAGATCCGCCTGACCGAGCAGGGCGAGGTGATCGGCTCCAAGTACGCCAACCCGGAGATCGGCCGGCGCAACCTGGAAACGCTGGTGGCGGCCACGCTGGAGGCCACGCTGCTGCAGCCCACCAAGACCGCGCCGCAGGCCTTCATGGAGGCGGCCGAGCAGCTGTCCCAGGCCAGCATGCGCAGCTACCGCGCGCTGGTGTACGAGACCCCGGGCTTCACCGAGTACTTCTTCGGCGCCACGCCGATCCGCGAGATCGCGGAACTGAACATCGGCTCGCGCCCGGCTTCCCGCAAGGCCAGCCAGCGCATCGAGGACCTGCGCGCCATCCCCTGGAGCTTCAGCTGGGGCCAGTGCCGGCTCACGCTCAATGGCTGGTACGGCTTCGGCTCGGCCATCGAGCAGTTCCTGGGCGACATGGGGCGCAAGGAGGGCCTGGCGCTGCTGCAGAAGATGTACCGACAGTGGCCCTTCTTTCGCACCCTGCTGTCCAACGTGGACATGGTGCTGGCCAAGAGCGACCTGGCCCTGGCCTCACGCTACGCGCAGCTGGTGGGCGACGCCCGCCTTCGCAAGCGCGTCTTCGCCACGCTGGAGGCCGAGTGGCAGCGCACGGTGGAGGCCCTGCAGGCCATCACCGGCGAGAAGCAGCGCCTGGCCGGCAACCCGGCGCTGCAACGTTCCATCCGGCACCGCTTCCCCTACATCGACCCGCTCAACCACCTGCAGGTGGAACTGGTGCGCCGCTACCGCGAAGGCCACGGGGACGAAGAGGTGCACCAGGGCATCCACATGTCCATCAACGGGATCGCGGCGGGGCTCCGGAATACGGGGTGAGCGTGCTCAGTCCAGCGTGTGCAAGTCCGGCCTGGCAAGGGGGTCCCGGTTTTTTCCGGTGACCCAGTCGTTGAATTGGGTCACCACCTCTTTCGCGGCGTTCTCGATGTCGCCAGCCGCCACCTTTCGGTCGCTCCACCCCGCGGGATTAGCCGCCTTGAGCCGGTTCTCGGTCTCCTCGGCCAGCCTGGCCACATCGCCGCCATAGCGGCTGGTCAGCTCGGCTTCCTCCATATGCTTTCTGACGGCGTCGACAACCGCCGCCTTGGCGGGTCCCGAGCCGACGGCAGCGGACCGCGCCGATCCGGCAGGAAGCGCCGCGACGCTGCGCTGGTGCAGCGCGACGCTGTCCTGCGTGGAGACCGGACCGCGCGCGCGCAGCATCGCCGCCATGCTCGCGATGCCGCCAGTCATCAGCTCGTCGTTGGTCGGCGGTGGGCGCCCTGTCTCGGCGCGCAAGGCTCGCAGCTTCTGCATTGCCGCGGCCAGATCCTTCTTGAGCGCTGCCTCCGGCTGTCCCCGTGCGCGCCCGGTCGCGAGCATGGCCGCGTACAGCTGCTTGTTCGCCATCGGCGTGAGCGCACCCATCACACCGGAGAATCGAGGCGGTGCCTTGCCTGGCTCGAGAACCGTGAATCCGCCGGTGTTGTCGGTGTAGGCCTTTCCACCCTTCGAGAGCGCATCCAGTTGCTGCATGTCGAAGGTGCGGCCAGCGCCACGACTGATTTCCATAGAAGCCCCTCTTTCCAGGCATCGGCCTGGCGGAAAACAGCCCCCTGAAGTAATTCCGAACGCTTATTTGTGTTTGGACACTGTACTCATCCGTAACCAGAAATCAATCCCGCGTCCCCAGCAACTCCCCCACCGGCTTCAACTCCTCCACCCGGTCGCACACCGCCTTGATCACCATCATGATCGGGATGCCCAGCAGCAGACCCCACACGCCCCAGAGCCAGCCCCAGGCCAGCACGCCGATGAAGACCGCCACCGGGTTCATGCTGTTGGCCCGGCTGGTGAGCCAAGGCACCAGCAGGTAGCCTTCCAGGGTGTTGATCACCAGCGACACCACGGTCACGGTCAAGGCCGGCTCCAGCTCCCCGAACTGCATGAAGGCCACCAGCGCGGCGCCCGCGGTGACCATGATGGCGCCGACATAGGGCACCAGGTTCAGCACCGCCGCGGCCACGCCCCAGACCGCCGCGTACTCCATGCCCAGCAGGGCGAAAGCCACCGCGGTGGCCACGCCCACCAGCGCACTGGCCAGCAGTTGCACCAGCAGGTAGCGCTGGATCTGCAAGTTGATCTCGTCCAGCGCCTGCACGGTGAGCTTCTTCTCGGTGAGCGTGGGGCCGGCGATCTTCACCAGCTTGCGGCGGAAGGTGTCGCCCGAGACCAGGAGGAAATAGGTGAGGAAGCTCACGATCACCACCTGTCCCAGCACGCCCACCAGGCCGATGGTGCCCGTCCACAGGTGGTCGGTGATGTTGAAGCGCGGCTCCTCCACGACCACGCGCTGCACGCCAGGCGCCGGCGGCGGGACCTTGGCTTCCGCCTCCGTGGCGGCGCGTTCCAGCTTCGCCGCCGCCTCCTGCACCGTCTCCAGCGGCGTCGCCTCGGCGTCGCTGCGATTGCGCACCACGTCGGCCAAGCGCTCGGCCGCATCCGGCAACTTGTTGATCAGCGCGTTGGCATCGTCGGTGAGCGACCACGCCAACAAGCCTATTCCGCCCAGCACGGCGGACAGCAGCACCGCCGCGCCCGCGGCCCGCGGCACGCGCACCCGTTCCATGGCGTCGACCAGCGGCGACAGGGCATAGAAGAAGACGAATCCCAGCATCACCGGGACGAAGAATGCACTGGCCCAGCGCAGCACCGCGAGCACTGCCAGCGCCGCGAGCACGCCCAGGGCGATGCTGCGCGGGTCGGTGTGGGGGTGCAGCACCGTCTGCGGGGGCTGCCGGGAGTCCACCGCCTCGGGCGGCGGGACCTCCTGGAGCACGCGATCGACCTGCTGTTCCTGATCCATGGGGCGTTCCCGGTGCGATGAACCCGAGTCCCCGGTGTGCTCCTCGCCTGACGTCATGTTTCGTCGGGACTATAGGCCGCATGCCGCCGGCCTTGGCGGCCGGCGCGGCGCAGGCCACGAAAATGGAAGGGAACCGACAGCAGGCTCAGCCGACTGCCGGAGGGAAGCGGGACAGCCGCCTACGTTGGCTCAGGAAGCGAGCGCCTCGCGCACCGCCCCGAGCTGGCGCCGCGAGACCGCCAGCGGTTCGTCCACGCCGTCCAGCCGCACGGCCCAGCCCTCGCCCTCCTCCGCGTCCTCGTGCCGCTCCAGCGCGCGCATGGCGCGCCGGGCGACCAGCGCGTTGCGGTGGATGCGCAGGAACTCCTCGCGGTACTTGTCTTCCAGCTCGCTCAGGGACCGCTCCAGCAGGTAGCTGCGGCTGGCCGTGCGCACCGTCACGTACTTCAGTTCGGCCTTGAAGTACACGACCTCGACCAGGGGCAGGCGCACGAGGTGGCCCCGGTCGTGGATCACCAGCGCCTCGGCGGCCGAACCGGCCGCACCCGCGCGCGCGGCGGCCAGGCGCTCCACCTTCTGCAGCGCCTGCTGCAGGCGCTCCAGGCGCACGGGCTTGGTGAGGTAGTCCACCGCTTCGAGGTCGAAGGCGCGCACCGCATGCTCGGCGTGGGCGGTCACGAAGATGACCGGCGGTGCATCCGGCACGCTGCGGATCGCCTCGGCCAGCGCCAGGCCGTCCACCTGCGGCATGCGCACGTCCACCAGCGCCACGTCGAAGCGTGCGCGCCGCAGCAGCTCCAAGGCCTGCCCGGCCTGGGACGCCTCGCCCGCGACGCAGGCCGCCGGCGCGCGGCAGTCGCCCAGCAGCGTACGCAGGCGCGCGCGGGCCAGCGCCTCGTCGTCCACCAGCAGCACCTGCAGGGGCGGCGTGCCGACGCTCACGCCGGCACCTCCAGCCGCACCTGGTACACCCCGCCCTGCAGGCCGCACTGGAAGGCCGCGTGGACGTCGTGCAGGAGGCGCAGGCGCTCGCGCACGTTGCGCTGTGCCTCGCCCTGGCCGGGCAGGCCCTGGCCGCCCGGCACGGTGTTGGTGACCTTGATGACCACCGAGCCGGCGCGCCGCTCGGCGCTCACGCGCACCTCGGCCCCCAGGGCGCTGGGCTCCACGCCATGCTTGACGGCGTTCTCCACCAGGGGCTGCAGCACCAGCGGCGGCACGCGGGCCGTGCCGGCTCGCGGGTCGATAGCCCATTCGATGCGCAGCCGGTCCCCGAAGCGCACCTGCTCGATGTCCAGGTAGCGCCGCGCCAGGGCGATCTCCTCGGACAGCATCACGGACTCGCCGGGCTCGGCCAGGGCATGGCGGAACAGGTCGGCCAGGTCCTCCAGCACGGCCTCGGCGCGGGCCGGGTCCTGGCGGACCAGGGCCACGGCGCTGTTGAGGGTGTTGAACAGGAAGTGCGGACGGATGCGGGCCTGCAATTCGGACAGGCGTGCCGCCGCGTCGGCCGGCGCGCGCTGCTCGGCGCGCCAGGACAAGGCCAGGCCGACCACGCCGGCCATCAGGGCACCGGCCGCCGCCGAGGCCACCCAGGGCGGATCGGCCAGCGCCGCGACCAGCACCAGCAGCCCGCAGCCATACAGGCCCGACAAGGCCCCCAGCAGCATGCCGCCCGCGTGCTGCGCCGGTGCGGGCAGGCGGGCCAGCAGCCGCTTGAGGCCGCAGGTGACCACCAGCCAGGCCAGGACGGCCGCGAGGATGCCCGCGCTCAGGAAGGCCGTGCGACCCAGCCAGTCGGCCAGGCTGCGCGAGACGAACATCGCGCCCACGCCGCCCACGGCCTGCACGAACAGCACCGCGCGCAGCACCACGCCGGCATGGCAGGTGTCGAAGACCAGCGCCGGGGCCGGCCCGGACGCAGCGCGCGAGGCGGCCGGCGACGCGCGAGGCGCGGTGCCGGGCAGCTCGGAGAAGGCCGATAGAATCTTCGAGTCCCTCATCGGTGGGCGGGTTCTGCGAACCTTCGTCTGGATGTTCTGGATGTTCGAACGTGTGAAGGAATCGTAGCGAGCGGTCCGAGGTGGCGCCGAGCATCGCAGCCGTACAGTGGTACGGCGAGAAGCACAGGCGCCAGATCGGGCCGCGCAGTAGATTCATTCACGCCTTCTGAGGCCCCCCGATTATTCCCTCAGCCATGTCCCCCAACCAACTCGATCACAAGTCCCAGGCCTGGTCGGCCCTGTTCTCCGAGCCCATGAGCGAGCTGGTCAAGCGCTACACGTCCAGCGTGGCCTTCGACAAGCGCCTGTGGCGCGCCGACATCCGCGGCTCGCTCGCGCACGCGGCCATGCTCGCGGCCCAGGGCATCATCTCGCAGGAGGACCAGGCCGCCATCGAGCGCGGCATGGCCCAGATCACGGGCGAGATCGAACGCGGCGAATTCGACTGGAAGCTGGACCTGGAAGACGTGCACCTCAACATCGAGGCGCGCCTGACCCAGCTGGTGGGCGACGCGGGCAAGCGCCTGCACACCGGCCGCAGCCGCAACGACCAGGTCGCCACCGACGTGCGGCTGTGGCTGCGCGCGGAGATCGACCTGATCGGCGGCCTGCTCACGCAGCTGCAGCAGGCGCTGGTGGGCCTGGCCGAGCAGAACGCGGCGGTGATCCTGCCCGGCTTCACCCACCTGCAGGTGGCGCAGCCCGTGAGCTTCGGCCACCACATGCTGGCCTACGTGGAAATGTTCGCGCGCGACGCCGAACGCTTCGCCGACGTGCGCCGCCGCGTGAACCGCCTGCCCCTGGGCGCCGCCGCCCTGGCCGGCACCAGCTACCCGCTGGACCGCGAGCGCGTCGCCCGCGAGCTGGAGATGGAAGGGGTGTGCCAGAACTCGCTGGACGCCGTGAGCGACCGCGACTTCGCCATCGAATTCACCGCGGCGGCCTCGCTGGCCATGGTGCACATCAGCCGTTTCTCCGAGGAGCTGATCCTCTGGATGAGCCAGAACTTCGGCTTCATCTCGCTGGCGGACCGCTTCACCACGGGCTCGTCCATCATGCCGCAGAAGAAGAACCCGGACGTGCCCGAGCTCGCGCGCGGCAAGACCGGCCGCGTGGTGGGGCACCTCATGGGCCTCATCACGCTCATGAAGGGGCAGCCGCTGGCCTACAACAAGGACAACCAGGAGGACAAGGAACCGCTGTTCGACACCGTGGACACGCTCCAGGACACCTTGCGCATCTTCGTCGAGATGGTGGGCGGCATCACGGTGCGCCCCGAGGCCATGGAGCGCGCCGCGCGCCGCGGCCACGCCACGGCCACCGACCTGGCCGACTACCTAGTCAAGAAGGGCCTGCCCTTCCGCGACGCGCACGAGATCGTCGCGCACGCGGTGAAGGAGGCCAATGCGCGGCAGGTGGACCTGGCCGAGCTGCCGCTGGCGCAGCTGCAGGCCTTCCATCCTTCCATCGACGCGGACGTGTTCGAGCTGCTGTCCCTGCAAGGCTCGCTTTCGGCGCGCGACATCGTGGGCGGCACCTCGCCGCGCCAGGTGCTCGCCCAGGTGGCGCGCCACCGCCAAAGGCTGAGCTGAGGGATAAGTCTCGCTCTGCCGCAACATCGTGTAAGGCCCCCGGACCCCCTGCCCACCCCGGCGAAAATCAACCATCCGCTTTACTCAGGGCGATCACGCCTGCCATGACACAGAACGATTCTTCCGACGCTTCAGGCACCCTGCACGTGCTCGTCGTGGACGACAACCACGATGCGGCCGATACCCTGGCCGAGGTGCTGGAGATCATGGGCTGCCGGACGGCCACCGCCTACGACGGCCTGGAGGGCGTGGAAAAGGCCGACGAGCTGCGCCCCGACGCCATCGTGCTGGACCTGGGCATGCCGCGCCTGAACGGCTATGAGGCCTGCGAGCGCATCCGCGCCCAGCCCTGGGGGCGCGAGCTGCGCCTGGTCGCCGTCTCGGGCTGGGGCCAGCAGGACGACCGCCGCCGCAGCATGGAAGCCGGCTTCGACGCGCACCTGGTCAAGCCCGTCGCGCCCGAGGAACTGCTGGCCCTCCTGCAGAAGGTCCGCGCGGACTGATCCGCCCGCTTTCGCCCCACGGCACGGCCTGTCAGCCCCGACGCGTTGCGCGTGGCGCGCGCGACCGGTCCCACGGCTCGGCTAGCATTCGGGCGCGACACACCCGAGGAAACAAGCCGTGCCCGTGATCACCACCATCGAAGACCTGCGCCAGCTCGCCAGGAAGCGCGTGCCGCGCATGTTCTACGAATACGCCGACTCCGGCTCCTGGACCGAGAGCACCTACCGCGCCAACGAAACCGACTTCCAGCGCATCAAGTTCCGCCAGCGCGTGGCCGTCAACATGGAGCCGCGCAGCACCCGCACGACCATGGTCGGCCAGGAGGTGGCCATGCCGGTGGCCATCGCGCCCACGGGCCTCACGGGCATGCAGCACGCCGACGGCGAGATGCTCGCGGCCCGCGCGGCCAAGGCCTTCGGCATTCCCTTCACCCTGTCCACGATGAGCATCTGCTCGATCGAGGACGTGGCGCAGGCCACGAACCGGCACCCCTTCTGGTTCCAGCTCTACATGATGCGCGACCGCGACTTCATGTCCCGCCTGATCGAGCGGGCGCGTGCCGCCGGCTGCTCGGCCCTGGTGCTCACGCTGGACCTGCAGGTCATGGGCCAGCGCCACAAGGACGTGATCAACGGACTGTCGGCCCCACCCAAGCCCACGCTGCGCAACCTCGTCAATCTGGCCACCAAGCCGCGCTGGTGCCTGGGCATGCTGGGCACCTCGCGCCGCCATTTCGGCAACATCCACGGCCACGTCAAGGGCATCGCCGACATGGGTTCCCTGGCCGAGTGGACCAACAAGCAGTTCGACCCCACCCTGTCCTGGGCCGACGTGGAATGGGTCAAGAACCAGTGGGGCGGCAAGCTGATCCTCAAGGGCATCCAGGACGTGGAGGACGCCCGCCTCGCGGTGGACTCCGGGGCCGACGCGCTGGTGGTCTCCAACCACGGCGGGCGCCAGCTCGATGGCGCACCCTCCTCCATCTCCGCGCTGCCGGAGATCGTGGACGCCGTGGGCAGCCGCATCGAAGTCCACATGGACGGCGGCATCCGCTCCGGCCAGGACGTGCTGCGCGCCGTGGCCCTGGGCGCCCGCGGCACCTACATCGGCCGCGCCTTCCTCTACGGCCTGGGCGCCCTGGGCGAGGCGGGCGTCACCCGCGCCCTGCAGATCATCCACAAGGAACTGGACGTGACCATGGCCTTCTGCGGCCACACGGACATCCGGCAGGTGGACCGCAAGATCCTGCTGCCCGGGACCTACTGAGCTCCTGCAATCAGCGGACGCAGCGCGCGCCAGGTCCCCGCGCAGTCGCGGGGATCGGCCAGCGCCGCAAGATAGGCCAAACCCAGCGGCGCGGCCGCGGCGTGCAGGGCCGCGTGCCCGCGCGGATCGGCCCCGACGCCGACGACCGCGGGCGGCTCGGGCAGCCGGGCGCAGGCCTCGCCCACGCGCTGCAGCAGCGCCAGGTTGCGCGCCTCGTCCGGGCACAGCAGCAGCGCCAGGTGCGAATAGCCCCGCAGCAGCGCGCGCGTGAGCGGCAGCTTCAGGCCCTTGCGCGCCATGCCCACCGCGGGCAGCGCCAGCGCGCCGCAGCGGAAATCCACCAGCTCGGTGGCCACGTCCAGGTCCAGGCCGGCGAAGCGGCGGTGCTCCACCCGCCCCCGGCGGCACGCGGCCAGCCAGCGCACGAAGGCGAAGGCGGTGGTCCCCAGGGTGCAGGCGACGAGAAAGCGCTGGTACTGCTCGCCGCCCGCCGGTGCCGCGGGCTCATGGCGCCCCGGCATGGACAGGCACCGCCACACGTCCTGCGGCTCGAATCGCTCGCCCGCTTCGACGGCGCGGCGCAGCGCCGTGATGCGCCCGGCGATCGCCTCCTGCGGCTCCTTCGCGTCGGCGATGGCCATGGACCAGGGCCCGTCCAGCAGGCGCGGCCCCTGGCTCGCGTGCACGATGGTCAGGCCCTCGTGGCGCGGGTCGCGGCAGACGCGCGCCATCAAATCGCGCAGCGGCGCCCGCGGCCCCTCCTTCCACTGCACGAACCAGTGCGACTGCCACAGCAGCGCGGTGTGGATGCCCAGGGGCCGGTTGTGCCGCAAGGCACTGCGGCGGATGTCCTCCATGGCCTGCGAGGCGGGCCCGTCCAGGCGCGCGCGGCTCGCATACACCACGCGCACGATGTCGGCTTCCTCCTCGGTCCCGGCGGAAGTGGCTGGCGCGCTGCTTGTCTTCATGGCCCGGCATGGTGACCGCCCCCTGACCGCGCGGGCTTGCGCCAGGTCAAGGCGACAATCGCCTCCCATGAGCCGGCAGCGCCGTATCGCCCACCTCGACATGGATGCCTTCTTCGCGTCCGTGGAGCTGCTGCGGTATCCGCAGCTCAAGGGGCTGCCGGTCGTGATCGGCGGCGGCCGGCGGCGGGTGGACGAGATGCTGCGCGAGCGCTTCGAGGGCCGCCCGCTCGGCGAGATTCCACCCGAGGCCTTTCCACGCCTGGCCGACTACGTGGGCCGCGGCGTCATCACCACGGCCACCTATGCGGCGCGCCAGTTCGGCGTCGGCTCGGCCATGGGCATGATGAAGGCCGCGCGCCTGTGCCCGCAGGCCCTGGTGCTGCCGGTGGACTTCGAGGAGGTGCGCCGCTTCTCGCGCACCTTCAAGGCCACCATCCGCGAGATCGCCCCCGTGGTGGAAGACCGCGGCGTGGACGAGGTGTACATCGACTTCACCGACGTCCCCGGCGGCCAGCGCGAAGGCGGCCGCGTGCTCGCGCGACTGATCCAGAAGTCCATCTTCGAGCGCACGGGACTGACCTGCTCCATCGGCGTGGCGCCCAACAAGCTGATCGCTAAGATGGCCAGCGAGTTCGACAAGCCCAATGGCATCTCCATCGTGCACGAGGCCGACCTGCAGGCGCGCATCTGGCCGCTGGCCGCGCGCAAGATCAACGGCATCGGACCCAAGGCCGACGCGCGCCTGCAGGCCCTGGGCCTGCACACCATCGGCGACATCGCGGCCTGCGAGCGCGAATGGCTGGTGGGGCACTTCGGCCGCGCCACCGGCGCCTGGATGCACGACGCCGCCTGGGGCCGCGACGACCGGCCGGTGGTCACCGAAAGCGAACCCGTCTCCATGAGCCGCGAAACCACCTTCGAGCGCGACCTGCACCCCGTGCGCGATCGCGCCGAGCTGGGCGCCATCTTCACCGAGCTGTGCGAGCGCGTAGCCGGCGACCTGCAGCGCAAGGGCTACGTGGGCCGCACCATCGGCATCAAGCTGCGCTACGACGACTTCCGCACCGCCACGCGCGACGTGACGCTGGAGGACTTCACCAGCGACGCGCGCACCATCCGCCAGGCAGCGGGGCAATGCCTCAAGCGGGTGGGGCTGGAGCAGCGCCTGCGCCTGCTGGGGGTGCGCGTGGGCAAGCTCGCGCGGGCCGGCGAGGTGGAAAGGCCGAGCGCCGCGCTCAAGGCGCGCGAGCCCGGCGGATCGAACCTGGACCTGTTCGTCTGAAGCTCCTTCCCCCTCTGGGGGAGGGAAAAAAACCTACTCCTCCAGCCCGTGCCGCATGGCATAGCGCACCAGGTCCGCCGCGTTGTCCACGCCCAGCTTGTGCATCAGGTTGGCCTTGTGGCTGCTCACGGTCTTGACCGAGAGGCTGAGGCGGTGCGCGATGTCGGTCACCGACAGGCCCGAGACCAGCAGCCGGAACACCTCGAATTCGCGCGTGGAGAGCGACTCGTGCGGCGCCGCGGCGGCCTCGCCGCCCGGCATGGCCGCCAGCGCCAGCTGCTGCGCCACGTCGGCGCTGACCCAGGCGCCGCCCTGCGCGATCTTGCGCAGGGCCTGCTCCAGGAGGGCCGGCGCGCTTTCCTTGGTGAGGTAGCCGCTCGCGCCCGACTTGATCGCGCGCACCGCGTACTGCGACTCCTGGTGCATGCTCAGGACCAGGATGCGCACGCGCGGCTTCTCGGCCTTGACCAGCTTGATCAGCTCCATGCCGCTGCGCCCGGGCATGGACAGGTCCAGCACCAGCAGGTCGAAGTCCAGCTCGCGTGCCAGGCGCAGCACCTCCGTGCCGTCAGCCGCCTCGCCCACCACCTGGAAGTCCGGGGCGCTTGCGATGATGCGCTTGAGGCCTTCACGCACGATGGCGTGGTCGTCGGCCATGACAACGCGGATCATGCGTCGGCCCCCGGCAGCGGAATGCGGGCCTGGACACGGGTGCCCTGGCCGGGTTGCGAATCGATGCGCACCGTGCCTTCGAGCAGCTGCGCGCGCTCGCGCAGCCCCACCAGGCCCAGCGACTGCGGCTTGCGCGCGGCCTGCGTCTCGAAGCCGGCGCCATCGTCGCGCACCTCCAGCACGATCTCGCGGCGCTCGCGCGCCACGCGCACCCAGGCGCGGTGGGCCCGCGCGTGCTTGGCCACGTTCTGCAGCGACTCCTGGACCATGCGGAACACCGCCGTCGCATGCGGCTCGCCCAGGTCCAGGCTCTGGTCGATGTCCAGCGCGCAGGGCACGCCGTGGCGCTGCGTGAAGTTCTGCACCAGCCACTCGATGGCCGGCACCAGGCCCAGGTCGTCCAGCACCAGCGGCCTGAGGTCCGCCGAGATCCGCCGCGTGGCCGCGACGCTCTCGTCCAGCATGTCCAGCATGTCCGCGAGCTTCTGCGCCGACGCCGCCGGATCGCGCTCCAGGTGGTCGCGCACCCAGATCGCGTCCATCTTGAGCGCCGTGAGCGACTGCGCCAGCTCGTCGTGCAGCTCGCGGGCCACGCGGGTCTTCTCCTGCTCGCGGATGGCGCTGGCCTCGGTGGCGAAGCGCGCCAGGTCCTGGCGCGCCTTCACGCGCTCGGTCACGTCGCGCAGGATGACGGAAAAGACCTTGCCCTCGGCGGTGTCGATCTGCGAGATGGACGCATCCATGGGGAACTCGCTTCCATCGGCCCGCAGGCCGTAGAGCACCATGCCCTCGCCCTTGCGCCGGGAGGTGACGCCCGTGGCGGCGAAGTGCTTCACGTGCGCGGCGTGGCCGGCGCGGAAGCGTTCGGGCAGCAGCATGGACAGGGGCTGGCCCATGACCTGGTCGCTGCGCCAGCCGAAGGTCTGCTCGGCCGCGCGGTTGTACAGGACGATGCGCTCGCGCTCGTCGATGCTGATGATGGCGTCCATGGCCGAGTCCAGCAGGGCGGCCAGCCGGCCCGCTGCATCGGCATCGCTCAGGAGGGAAAAGGGCACCGCGGAATTACAGCACAGCGCGGCGCCCGCATCCCTCATTCGGCCGTCGCCAGGGGCCGCAGGACGCTCCCGCGTGCGAGCCACAACGCCACGCCGCTGGACAGCGCGCACACCGTCCAGAAGGCGAAGAAGGCGGCCGTATAGACCGCCTGGCGGGACCAGCCCAGCGGTCCGCCGGCCCAGGACAGCTCCAGCGGGTCCACCAGCGCGAAGACCACCAGCTCCAGCAGGCAGGCGGCCAGGAAGGCCGGCCAGGCCACGGCCATGAGCAGCCGGCTCCAGACGGAAGCGTCGTGGTCGGCCATGGCGGTCAGCGCGCCGGCGCCGGCGAGGCGGCGTGGTTGCGGCCCTGCAGGGCCGGCAGCAGGGCCTTGGCGCCTTCCTCGGCCAGCGTCTTGTTGATCTCGATGCCGCGGCGGTAGTAGTCCTCGGCCACCAGCGGGTCGGGCTGGCGCACGGCGATGACGACGGTGGCGATGCCGGCCAGGATCACGGTCACCGGCCCGGCGATCACCAGCCAGACATGGCCATGGTGCCACCAGGGCGCGGCGCTGCGGGATTCAGGAGGGGAAGAAGGAAGGGTCATGGCAGGTCTCCGGTCTGCGGGTTCAGCGGGGCATCAGGAACACGGCCTTCTCGCTCACGTGCGCATCGCCCGAGGCGGTGCCCACCAGGAAGCGGATGGGATGCGAGCCGGGCTCGGCGCCGCCATAGGGCAGCTGCAGGCGCACGGCCACCCAGCGCGACTGCGCGGGGCCGACCTCGAAGCGCGCATCGGACGCGACCACCAGGCCGGGCAGCCCTTCGACCTCGATGCGGTAGGTCTGCGCCTGCTCGGTCGCGTTCATGATCTGCAGCCGGTAGACGTTCTCGATGTGGCCGCCCGCGACGATGCGGGCGAGCGCGGCGCGGTCGCGCACCACGTCCACCTTCAGCGGCGTGCGCAGGGCCAGGCTCATGGCCAGCGCCAGGGCGATGGCGCCCAGGATGGCCGTGTACACCAGCACGCGCGGCCGCAGCACGCGCCGCAGCAGCGCGCGGCCCGTCCAGCCCTCGGCCAGCGCGTTCTGGGTGGTAAAGCGGATCAGCCCGCGCGGATAGCCCAGCTTGTCCATGACGCCGTCGCACACGTCCACGCAGGCGGCGCAGCCGATGCATTCATATTGCAGGCCCTTGCGGATGTCGATGCCGGTGGGGCACACCTGCACGCACAGTGTGCAGTCCACGCAGGCGCCCAGGCCCGCGGCCCGGTAGTCGGTCTTGCGGCTGCGCGCGCCGCGCGGCTCGCCGCGGCCGGCGTCGTAGCTCACGATGAGCGTGTCCTTGTCGAACATGGCGCTCTGGAAACGCGCGTACGGGCACATGTACTTGCACACCTGCTCGCGCAGGAAGCCGGCGTTGCCCCAGGTGGCAAAGGCGTAGAACAGCACCCAGAAGATTTCCCAGGAGCCCATGCGCAAGGCGATCAGCTCGCGCCCCAGCTCGTGGATCGGGGTGAAGTAGCCGACGAAGGTGGTGCCGGTCCACAGCGCGAGCAGCAGCCAGGCCAGGTGCTTGCCGCCCTTGCGCAGGAACTTCTCGCCGGTCCACGGGCCGGCGTCCAGCTTCATGCGGGCGGTGCGGTCGCCCTCCAGCCGGCGCTCGATCCACAGGAAGATTTCGGTATAGACGGTCTGCGGGCAGGCGAAGCCGCACCACAGGCGCCCGGCCACGGCGGTGAAGAGGAACAGCGACAACGCGCTGATCACCAGCAGGCCGGTGAGATAGATGAAGTCCTGCGGATACAGCACGTACCCGAAGAGATAGAACCGGCGCGCCGCGAGGTCGAACAGCACCGCCTGCCGCTCACCCCACTGCAGCCAGGGCAGGCCGTAGAACACCAGCTGCGTGAGGAACACGAAGGCCCAGCGCCAGCTCGCGAAGCGGCCGGAGACGCTGCGCGGATAGAGCTTCTGGTGCGCTTCGTAGAGGGACCGGGTCTCGCCGGGCGGCGGCGGGTCGGGCGGCGCGGGGACGATGGGGATGACTTTCACGGTGGAGGGATCATCCGGGGTGGGCGGCAAGATCCGTTTGCGGTGGATCAAGTGGGGGCGAGACCTGGGCGATGCGTTTCGACAGGCTCAACGCGAAAGGGAGTGGCTCACCTCCTGATTACCACCCACCCCACACCGTTCGGGCTGAGCCTGTCGAAGCCCCTCGCCGCCCCACTCCGTTCGGGCTGAGCCTGTCGAAGCCCACCGCCCAAAGCGATCACTCAAGGCTTCCCCACCACCGCCTTGTTCGACAGGCCCCACACATACGCCGACAGCACATGGATCTGCGCGTCGGTCAGCTTGCCCTGCTGGCCGGGCATCTGGTTGTTCCGACCGGTGTTGATGATGTTGATGATGGCCTGCTCGCCCCAGCCGTGCAGCCACACGTCGTCGGTGAGGTTGGGCGCGCCCAGGGCGGCGTTGCCCTTGCCGTCCATGCCGTGGCAGGCGGCGCAGGCGGTGAACTTGGCCTTGCCCAGCTGCGCACGCAGCGAGTCGTGCGGCCCCTTGGACAGGCTCATCACGTAGTGCGCCACGTTCTTCACGTCGTCGGCACCGCCCACGGCCGCCGCCATCGGCGGCATGGCACCCGTGCGGCCCTGGTGGATGGTCTCGGCGATCTTCGCCGGCTCGCCGCCCCAGAGCCAGTCGTGGTCGGCCAGGTTGGGAAAGCCCTTGCTGCCGCGCGCATCGGAGCCGTGGCACTGGGCACAGTTGTTCATGAAGAGGCGCTCGCCGATGGCCATGGCATTCGGGTCGCCCGCCAGTTCCTCGGGCTTGCGGGCCGTGAACTGCGCGTACAGCGGCTCCAGCTGCACGCGGGCCTTCTCCACCTCCTTCTGGTAGTTGCCGGCGCTGGTCCAGGCGAGCTGGCCGCCGTAGCTGCCCAGGCCCGGGTAGGCCACCAGGTACAGCAGCGAATACACGATGGTGATGACGAACAGCCACATCCACCAGCGTGGCAGCGGGTTGTTCATCTCGCGCAGGTCGCCGTCCCACACGTGGCCGGTGGTGTTGTCCTCGTCGGCGGCCACCTTCTTGCGCGCGGTGACCCACAGCAGCAGCAGGCAGGCCAGGATGCTGACCACGGTGAAGCCGGCCACGAAGACCGACCAGGCGTTGCCGGTGAAATCGCTCATGGCTTACCTCTATTCGTCGTTCTGGAAGGGAAGTGCCGCCGCCTCGTCGAAGCGGCCGCGGTTGCGGCGGGCATAGGCCCAGCCCGCGATGGCGAGGAAGGTGGCAAGCGAGACCAGCGTGGCCACGATGCGCAGGGTGGTGATGTCCATGGAAGTCGTCCTCACTTGAGCGCCAGGCCCATGCCCTGCAGGTAGGCCACCAGGGCGTCCATCTCGGTCTTGCCCTTGACGGCCTCGGGCGCCTTGGCGATCTCCTCGTCGGTGTAGGGCACGCCGACCGTGCGCAGGGCGCGCAGGCTGCGCTGCACCTGGACCGGGTCGAGCCGGTTCTTCTCCAGCCAGGGATAGGCGGGCATGTTCGACTCCGGCACCACGTCGCGCGGGTTCACCAGGTGGATGCGGTGCCACTCGTCGCTGTACTTGCCGCCCACGCGGTGCAGGTCGGGGCCGGTGCGCTTGCTGCCCCACTGGAACGGGCGGTCGTACACGAACTCGCCGGCCACCGAGTAGTGGCCGTAGCGCAGCGTCTCGGCGCGGAAGGGCCGGATCATCTGCGAGTGGCAGTTGTAGCAGCCCTCGCGCAGGTAGATGTCGCGGCCCGCGAGCTGCAGCGCGGTGTAGGGCTTGACGCCCTGCACGGCCTCGGTGGTGGACTTCTGGAAGAACAGCGGAACGATCTCCACCAGTCCGCCGATGGCGACGACCAGCAGGATCAGCACGATCATCAGGAAGTTGCTGGTCTCGACCTTCTCGTGCGAGAAGCCGGTGCTCGGGGGGTTCGATTGGGCGTTGCTCATGATGCGGTTTCCTTCGCGTCCCTCAGGCGTGGGCCGGCATCGGCACGGGCATCCGCACCGAGCGACCACCGGCCACCGTCATCCAGGTGTTCCAGGCCATGACCAGCATGCCGGCCAGGTACAGGACGCCGCCGAGGACGCGGATCACGTAGAACGGGTAGGTGGCCTTGACGGACTCCACGAAGGTGTAGGTCAGGGTGCCGTCGGGGTTGATGGCGCGCCACATGAGGCCCTGCATCACGCCGGCGATCCACATGGCGGCGATGTACAGCACGATGCCCAGCGTCGCGATCCAGAAGTGCAGCTCGATGGCCGGCACGCTGTACATCTTCTTCTGGCCATACAGGCGCGGGATCAGGTAGTAGAGCGAGCCCATGGAGATCAGGCCCACCCAGCCGAGCGCGCCGGAGTGCACGTGGCCCACGGTCCAGTCGGTGTAGTGGGACAGCGCGTTCACCGTCTTGATGGACATCATGGGCCCCTCGAAGGTGCTCATGCCGTAGAAGGACAGCGACACGATCAGGAAGCGCAGCACCGGGTCGTCGCGCAGTTTGTGCCAGGCGCCCGAGAGCGTCATGATCCCGTTGATCATCCCGCCCCAGCTGGGGGCCAGCAGGATCAGCGAGAACAGCATGCCCACCGACTGCGTCCAGTCCGGCAGCGCCGTGAAGTGCAGGTGGTGCGGGCCCGCCCACATGTAGGTGAAGATCAGCGCCCAGAAGTGGACGATGGACAGGCGGTAGCTGTAGACCGGCCGCTCGGCCTGCTTGGGGATGAAGTAGTACATCATCCCGAGGAAGCCGGCGGTGAGGAAGAAGCCCACCGCGTTATGGCCGTACCACCACTGGATCATCGCGTCCTGCACGCCGGCGTAGGCCGAGTAGGACTTCATCCAGCCGGCCGGGATGGCGGCGCTGTTGACCAGGTGCAGGATGGCGACGGCCAGGATGAAGGCGCCGTAGAACCAGTTGGCCACGTAGATGTGGCGCACCTTGCGCACGCCGATGGTGCCGAAGAACACGATGGCATAGGACACCCACACCAGCGTGATGAGGATGTCGATGGGCCACTCCAGCTCGGCGTACTCCTTGCCCGAGGTGTAGCCCAGGGGCAGGCTGATGGCCGCGGCCACGATCACCGCCTGCCAGCCCCAGAAGGTGAAGGCGGCGAGCTTGGGCGCGAACAGGGGCACGTGCGAGGTGCGCTGCACCACCCAGTAGCTGGTGGCGAAGAGCGCGCAGCCGCCGAAGGCGAAGATCACGGCATTGGTGTGCAGGGGTCGCAGCCGCCCGTAGCTGAGCCAGGGGATGCCGAAATTGAGCTCGGGCCAGGCGAGTTGGGCCGCGATGAACACGCCCACGAGCATGCCCACCACCCCCCACACCACGGCCATGAGCGAGAACTGCCGCACCACCGTGTCGTGGTAGCGGACTTCAGGAGCACTGGAGGCAGTCGTCATGGAGCACCTTGTTGGATGTTCCTGAAAGTGTCCGGTGCGGCTGCCGGTGGACCCTTGATGCAGGTCAATCGCGTCGTGGGTTCCGACGGGTGCCGGGTGGCTCTGCAACACCCCGCGCGCGGCCGGGCCCGCGCGCCTTCAGTCGTTCGCGAGGATGCGCTCGCCCTCCGCATCGACCGACTCGAACTGCCCGCGCCAGACGGCCCAGGCCAGGCCGCCCAGGATCAGGAGCGACAGCGCGATCGACAGGGGGATGAGGATGAAGAGGATGTCCATGGGGCTTCCTAGCCGCGCGACAGGCGCGCCGCGTTGCCGACCACCAGCAGCGAACTGGCCGCCATGCCCAGCCCGGCGAGCCAGGGCGGCATGAAGCCGGCGATGGCCAGCGGGACGCAGGCCGCGTTGTAGGCGGCGGCCCAGAGCAGGTTCTGGCGCACGATGCGGCGGCTGCGGCGTGCGAGGGCCAGCAGGCCGCCCACGTCCGCCATGCGCCCGCTTTGCACGATGAAGTCCGAGTTCGATTGCGCGAGCGGCACGCCCTGCCCCATGGCGGCCGACACGTCGGCGCGCGCCAGCACGGGGCCGTCGTTCAGGCCGTCGCCCACCATGAAGACGCGGCGGCCGCGGCGCTGCAGCGCCTGCAGGTGGGCCAGCTTGTCCTCGGGCGTGCAGCCGGCGTGCCAGTGGGCGATGCCGGCGCGGGCGGCCAGGCGCCGCACCGCCGGGATGCGGTCGCCGGAGAGGAGCTGCACGTCCAGGCCCCGGCGGCGCAGTTCGGCCACGGCCTCGACCGCGTCGCGCCGCAGCGCCTCGTCGAATTCGAAGCTCGCGAGCCAGCCCTGCTCGTCGGCGAGGTGGACCTGCGGGCCTTCGGCCGGCGGCTGCAGGAGGTCGCAGAAGCCGGCCGAGCCGAGCTTGAGCGTGCGGCCGGCCAGCGGGCCTTCGAGCACGCGCCCCTGCAGGCCGGCGCCTGCGCGTTCCTGCACGTCCGCCACCGCGCCGGGCGCCTCGGGCGCGGCCGCCACCAGGGCCCGCGAGAGCGGATGCAGCGAGGCCTGCGCCAGGGCCGCCGCGGCGGCCACGGCCGCTTCGGCATCGAGTCCGTCCCGGGTGCGTACCGCGCCCAGGGTCAGCGTGCTTTCGGTCAGCGTGCCGGTCTTGTCGAAGACGACGGTGTCCACCCCGGCGGCGGCATCGAGCGCGCCGAGTTCGCGCACCAGCACGCCACGGCGCGCGAGCGCGCCGGCGGCGGCCAGGCTGGCGGCCGGCGTGGCCAGCGACAGCGCGCACGGGCACGTGACGATGAGCACGGCCACGGCGATCGACAGGGCATGTGCCGGACCGGCGTCCCACCACCAGGCCGCAGCGGCCACGGCAGCGGCCAGCACGGCCAGCAGGAAGGGGGCCGCGATGCGATCGGCCAGCCGGGCCAGGCGCGGCTTGTCCACCGAGGCGCGCTCCATCAGCGACACGATGGCCGCGAAGCGCGTGTCGCGCCCCAGGCGCTCCACGCGCACGGTGACCAGGCCGGCGAGGTTGTGGCTGCCGGCGACCACGGCGTCACCGACGCGGCGCGCCAGCGGCTCGGCCTCGCCGGTGAGCAGGGCCTCGTCGATGCGGCCTTCGCCGGCTTCGATGCGGCCGTCGGCCGGGATGCGCTCGCCAGGCAGGATGCGGATGCGGTCGCCCACGCGCAGGCTGCGCACGGGCACACGCTCGAAGCCGCCGTCCGCGCCCTCGCGCTCTATGGTGGCGGGCAACTGGCGCATCAGCGCGTTCAGGGCGCCGGCCGTACGGCCCCGCAGGCGCTGCTCCAGCAGGCGCCCGGACAGCAGGAAGAACACGAACATGGTGACCGAGTCGTACCAGACCTCGCGGCCCCAGGGGCCGGCGGGATCGAAGGTGGCCGCCGTGCTGGCGAGGAAGGCGATGAGGATGCCCAGGGCCACGGGCACGTCCATGCCGACGCGCCGGTGCCGCAGGTCGCGCAGCGCGCCGGCGAAGAAGGGCTGGCAGGAAAACAGGATGACCGGCACGGTCATCATCCAGGCGCCCCAGCGCAGCAGGGCCTCGATGTCCGGCGTGATCTCGCCCGGCGCGGCGACGTAGATCGGCACCGCGTACATCATGGCCTGCATCATGCAAAAGCCCGCCACCAGCCAGCGCCAGAGCATGAGGCGCTGGGCCTTCAGGCGCGGCGCGGCCTCCAGCAGGTCCCCGGCGGGCGTGGCGCCATAGCCGACGCGGCGCAGGGCCGCAAGCCACCGGGAAGGACGGCCGCGTTCTGCGGACCAGACGATGCGCGCCGTCTGCGCCGCGCTGTTCACGGCCACCGACTCGACCCCCGGCACCGCCAGCAGGGCCTCTTCCACCAGCAGCGTGCAGGCGGCGCAGTGCATGCCCTCGATGGCGAGGTAGGACTCCCAGCGGCCGTCCTGCCCCGGCAGCGGCCGGCCGAAGGACGGCCACTCGGACGGATCGTCCAGCGCTGCCCAGCCACGCGGCGCGGCTTCGGCCTGCGGCACCGGCGGCGCCAGGGGTGCCGCGGGAGCGAGCAAGGCGGAAGATGACATCCCGCGAGGCTAGGCGCCCGGCGCAGCGCCTTGCTTGAGGTGGATCAAGCCGCCCCGTGAAAACACTCGGCAACCGCAAGCCCCCGACGAGCCTGAATTCCCCTAGCCTCTCGCCCATGACCCGCCTTCGCGCCTTCTGGAACCGCCTGCAGGCCAGCTTCTGGTTCGTGCCGGCGCTGGTGGTGGCCGCATCGGTGCTGGCGGCGGTGGGGCTGGTGCAGGTGGAAGACACCACCAAGTTCAAGCTCGCGCAGTGGTCGCCGCGCCTGTTCGGCGCGAGTGCCGACGGCTCGCGCGCCATGCTCTCGGCGGTCGCGACCTCCATGATCACCGTGGCCGGCGTGGTGTTCTCCATCACCATCGTGACGCTCTCGCTCACGTCCACCCAGTACTCGCCGCGCGTGCTGCGCAATTTCATGCGCGACCGCACCACGCAGATGGTGCTGGGCATTTTCGTGGGCATCTTCGCGTACTGCCTGGCCGTGCTGCGCACGATCCGCGGCCCCGATGACGGTGACTTCGTGCCCTCGCTGGCGGCGCTGGGCGGCTTGCTCTATGCCCTGGTGGGCATCGCCATGCTCATCTACTTCATCCACCACGTGGCCCAGAGCATCCAGTCCACCTCCATCATGGCGCGCGTGAGCAATGCCACCGCCGAGGCGATCGACACGCTGTTCCCGCAGGAACTCGGCCATTCGCCCGAGCCCGTGCCGGTGGACCGGCGCATCCCGACCGAGTGGGTGGAGGTGAAGGCCGACTGCAGCGGCTATCTGGCGCAGGTGGACAGCGAGGGCCTGATGAAGTACGCCCGCGAGTGCGGCCGCACCGTTCGCCTGTGCGCACAGGTGGGCGAGTTCGTCGCGTCCGGCGCACCGCTGGTCGCCGTCAGCGGGCACGCCGCCCTGCCGGAGAAGGAGCAGAAACACCTGCGCGGCACGGCGCGGCTGGAGGAGATGCGCACCATCGAGCAGGACGCGGCCTTCGGCCTGACCCAGCTCGTGGACGTGGCGGTGCGGGCGCTCTCGCCCGGGATGAACGACCTGGCGACCGCCTGCATGTGCGTGGACCGGCTGGGCGCGCTGCTGGCCCAGCTGGCCGCCCGGTCCATTCCCAGCCCGCTGCGCTACGAGGGCCAGGACTTGCGGGTGATCGCGCCGGCGCCGGATTTCGGGGACCTGCTGTCGCTGTCCTTCGAGCCGGTGATCCGCCAGTGCCGCGGCCAGGTCATGGTGCTGTCCAGGCTGGTGACAGCGCTGGAGACGGTCACCGCCGCCACGAGCAGCCCGCAGCGCCGCGCGGCCATGCGCCCGGTGCTGCGCGAGCTGCGCGCAGAGATCCAGCTCAACGCGCCACGCCCCCGCATCGCGGAACTCAAGCGCCGGCTGCGGGCGCTGGAGACAAGGCTGGAGGCCGGGGCCTGAAACGCCCGGCCCCGGCGCCGCGTGGCGCTTAGAAGATCAGTCCGCCCAGTCCCAGCACCACGGCCAGGCCGATGAGGAAGATGATCAGGACGATCCAGAACAGGACTTTCATGCCGGTTTCCTTCGAATGAGTGGTTTGCCGGCAGTCTGTTTCGGTGGCCCGGGCCGGGCCTGTAGGACGGCGGCGCCGGACTGTGCAGGAACGCCGTCGCGGCACGCGACAGGGCCGCAGGCGGGCGCGCCGTGATCAGCCGCCGCGCAGGCCCACCGCCTCGCGCGCCAGCGCCGTGATGCGCGCCCACTCCCCCGCACGCACGGCTTCGGCCGGCGTGAGCCAGGAGCCCCCCACGCACAGCACGTTGGGCAGCGCCAGGAACTCGCGCGCATTGGCGGCATTGACGCCGCCGGTGGGGCAGAAGCGCGTGTCGATGAAGGGACCGGCCCAGGCCTTGAGCATGGCCACGCCGCCGGCCTGCATCGCGGGGAAGAATTTCAGTTCCGTGTAGCCGTCCTCGGCGGCGGCCATGATCTCGCTGCCCGTGGCCACGCCCGGCAGCAGGGGCAGGCCCAGGTCGCGGCAGGCGCGACCCACGGCCGTCGTGTAGCCGGGGCTCACGGCAAACTTGGCGCCGGCGCGCACGCAGGCCTGCGCTTCGGCGGTGCTGCGCACCGTGCCGGCACCGGCCACCGCGCCGGGCACCTCGTTCGCGATCGCCTCGATGCACTGCAGCGCCACCGGCGTGCGCAGGGTGACCTCCAGCATGCGGATGCCGCCCTCCACCAGCGCGCGCGCCAGCGGCACCGCATGGCGGACCTCGTCCAGCACGATCACCGGGATCACCGGCGCATCGCGCATGACGGCCGAGGGCGACAGCAGGGCGGGCGGATTCGTCATAGCCATGTGCAGGCTCCTTCCTCGGCCGTGAGCGCATTGCGGCGGAAGCCCGCGAAGAGTTCGCGCCCCAGGCCATGGCCGTTGTCCTCGATGTCCTGCGGCGGCATGGCCGCGGGTTCGCGGGCGTTCCATTCCTCGTCCGCCACCAGCGCCTGCAGCACGCCGGCGTCGGCGTCCAGGCGCAGCCGGTCGCCGTCGCGCAGCCGCGCCAGCGGGCCGCCCACCGCCGCCTCGGGCGAGACATGGATCGCGGCGGGCACCTTGCCGGAGGCGCCGCTCATGCGGCCGTCCGTCACCAGCGCCACGCGCCAGCCCTGCCCCTGCAGCACGGCCAGCGGCGGCGTGAGCTTGTGCAGCTCGGGCATGCCGTTGGCCTGGGGGCCCTGCCAGCGCACCACGCACACCAGCGAGCCCCCGCCCTCGCGGCAGGCCCGCTCCAGCTCGCCGGCGCCGAAGGCATGCAGCAGCGCGTTCTGGCCGTCGAACACGCGCGCCGGCCCCTCGATCACGTGCCGCTCCGGCGGCACGGCGGAGGTCTTGATCACGGCACGGCCCAGGTTGCCCTGCAGCAGCTTGAGGCCGCCGGTGGGGCTGAAGGGATCGGCCGCGGGACGCAGCACCGCCAGGTCGCCGCTCGGGCCGGTGTCGCGCCAGGCCAGCGCCTGGCCGGCCGGCGCCGCGCCCTGCACGGCCATCGCCGCCTGCTGCGGCACCCGGGTGTACTCGCGCAGCCCGGCCTCGCGCACGGTGAGCACGTCCTCGTGCATCAGGCCGGCGTCCAGCAGCTCGCGGATGACGAAGCCCGGGCCGCCGGCTTCCTGGAAGTGGTTCACGTCGGCGCTGCCGTTGGGATAGACCCGCGCGATCAGGGGTGCGACGGCCGAGAGCTCGGCGTAGTCGTTCCAGTCGATGCGCAGGCCCGCCGCGCGCGCCACCGCCACCCAGTGGATCAGGTGGTTGGTCGAGCCGCCCGTGGCCAGCAGGGCCACCAGGGCATTGACGATGCAGCGCTCGTCCACCAGGCGGCCGATGGGCGTGAAGCGGCCGCCGGCGCGCGTGATGCCCAGCACGGTGCGCACCGCCTCGCGGGTCAGCGCCTCGCGCAGGCCGGTGTCGGGGTGGATGAAGGCGCTGCCGGGCACGTGCAGGCCCATGGCCTCCATCAGCATCTGGTTGCTGTTGGCGGTGCCGTAGAAGGTGCAGGTGCCGCGGCCGTGGTAGGCCTTCTGCTCGGCCTCCAGCAGCTCGGCGCGGCCCACCTTGCCCTGTGCCGCGAGCTCGCGCACCTTGGCCTTCTCGTTGTTGGACAGGCCGCTCGTCATGGGTCCGCCGGGGACGAAGACCATGGGCAGGTGGCCGAAGTGCAGCGCGCCGATCAGAAGGCCCGGCACGATCTTGTCGCAGATGCCCAGCAGGAGCGCGCCCTCGAACACGTCGTGGCACAGGGCCACCGCCGTGGCCTGCGCGATCACGTCGCGCGAGAAGAGCGACAGCTCCATGCCTGCCGTGCCCTGGGTGACGCCGTCGCACATGGCCGGAACGCCCCCGGCCACCTGCGCGGTCGCGCCCTGCCGCCGGGCTTCGTCCTTGAGCAGCTCCGGAAAGCCCGCGTAGGGCGCGTGCGCCGAGAGCATGTCGTTGTAGGCGGTGACGATGCCGATGTTGGGCGCCCGCTCGGCGACGATCCTGAGCTTGTCGTTGGCGGGCAGGCCGGCGAAGGCGTGGGCCACGTTGGCGCAGCCCATGCGGTCGGCGCCGCGCGGGCGCTCGGCCAGCGCGCCCAGGCGTTGCAGGTAGGTGTCGCGGGAGTCGCGGCTGCGCTCCCGGATGCGGTCGGTGACGGCGGCCACCACGGGATGGAGCTTCATGGCAAGGAGGTCGGATGGGCGGCATTCATCCTAACGGCAACACTCGCCCGGGCACATTGCGCGGTTACCGGTGCGTTACCTTTGCGCGGGGGAAGCGCATTGCTACAGTCTGCTGTCATGAGCTTGTCGGACGCAGCGCTCGCCTTCGCCCCCACCGCCTCGGCGCTCGCGCCGGCCGGCCTCCTGCCCCACCGCGATCCCCAGCCCCTGCTGCAACGCGCGTTGCGTGAATGGGGCGGCCATTCGGACCTCTGGCTCTTCGGCTACGGCTCGCTGCTGTGGCGTCCCGACTTCGAATTCGACGAACGGCGCCCGGCCCGCGTGCACGGCTGGCACCGCGCGCTCAAGATGTGGAGCCGCATCAACCGCGGCACGCCCCAGCAACCCGGGCTGGTCTTCGGCCTGCTCTCGGGCGGCAGCTGCCAGGGCATGGTGTTCCGCGTGCCGCGCGCGAGCGGCGCCGAGGTGCTCACGCGCCTGTGGGCGCGCGAGATGGCCACCGCCGTGTACGACCCGCGCTGGCTCCCCTGCCACACCGCCCACGGCCCCGTGCAGGCCCTGGCCTTCACGCTCTCGCGCAAGAGCCCCAGCCACACCGGCACCCTCGCGGACGAGGAGCTGCGCCGGATCTTCTGCAGCGCCTGCGGCATCTACGGCACCACGCTCGAATACGCCGAACGCACCTTCGAGGAACTGCAGCGCCTGAACATCCGCGACCGGCACCTGGAGCGGCTGCTTCGCCTGGCGCGCGACAATCCGCCCCCATGAGCAGCACCTCCCAACGCATCGCCGAGCTTCGCAAGAGCTACGAACGCGCCGAGCTGGGCGAAGACGCCAGCCATGCCGAGCCGCTGCGGCAGTTCGACCAGTGGCTGACGGAGGCCATCGCCGCGGAAGTGCCCGAGCCCAATGCCATGACCCTGGCCACCGTGGGCAGCGACCTGCGCCCCAGCACGCGCGTGGTGCTGGTCAAGGGTTATGACGAGCGGGGCCTGGTCTTCTTCACCAACTACGACAGCCGCAAGGGCCGCGAGCTGGCGGGCAATCCCTGGGCGGCGCTGCAGTTCCACTGGGTCGAGCTCGAACGCGTGGTGCGCATCGAGGGCCGCATCGAGAAGACCGGCGAGGAGGAAAGCGACGCCTACTACGCCAGTCGCCCGCTCGATTCGCGCATCGGCGCCTGGGCCAGCCCGCAAAGCCAGGTGATCGCCAGCCGCGGCGTGCTGGTCGCCGCGGCCGCGAAGTACGGCGCCCAGTTCCTGCTCGCGCCGCCGCGGCCCCCGCACTGGGGGGGCTTTCGGCTGCGGCCCGACCGCTGGGAGTTCTGGCAGGGGCGCCGGAGCCGGCTGCACGACCGGCTGCGGTATCGGCTGGACGAGGGCGGCGGCTGGGTGCGCGAGCGCCTCGCACCCTGAAGTCTTGCTCCTTCCCCCTCTGGGGGAAGGCAGGGATGGGGGCCCGCAGGAAGGGATGTGGCCGGCGCGCGCGGCCCCCACCCCACCCTCCCCCAGCGGGGGAGGGTGTGCGTCAGCGCACCGTCTTGCGCTCGTTGCGCCACCAGGCCAGGAGGGCCTGGAAGTCACCGTTGAAGCTGCGCCGCAGCAGGGCTTCGTAGCTCATCGAGCACAGGGCCGCATCGGCGCCGTCGAGCAGGCTCTCGCCGGCCGCCGCCGAGCAGGCGTGGAACAGGCTCTTGAGGCAGGGATCGGGCAGCCGGGAGAGGCGCTGGATGATGGCCTCGCGCTCCAGCAGCAGGTGCTGCCTGGGGCCCTCCATGCGGCAGTCCGCGTCCTGCGCGCTGGCCGCGCCGCAGGCACCTGCGGCCAGGCCCGCCAGCAGCATGCCCCGCACGGCCCGGCGGCGACGGCGTCCAGTCGGTGTCGTTCCCATGGCGACCTCCCCGAAAGGCATGCTGGCAGCGTGCGCCGCAGGCGGCAAGGGCCCGCCGCGGGGCGGGTGTAGGACGACGCCGCGCAAGGCTTGCACCCGCTGCGTCGGCCCGAGGGCGAGGCGCTCATCAGAACTCCGCCCGCACCCCCACGCGCAGCGAGCGCCCCGCGAGCAGGGCGCGCTCGGGCGCGGTCTGGGTCAGGAAGGACGTGGCCGGCCGCGCCACCGTGTCGGTGAGGTTGTCCAGCCGCGCGTACCAGAGCAGCTGCCCCTGGCCCACCGCCTGCTCGCGCGTGAGCGCCGCGTGCCAGGTGGTGTAGCCGGCCACGGCCGCCGCCCCCGTGGGCACGCGGTCCTGCCGCGCGGCATGGTCGAAGCCCAGCCGGCCGCCCCACTCGCCACGCTTGAGGACGAGCGCGGCCCCCGCGCGCACCGGCGCGATGCGCGGCAGGGGCTCGCCGGTGCTGCGGTCCGTGGCACGAACCTGGTCGGCGCGCCAGGCGATGTCGAGCTGGGGTGCCCCCGAGCGCAGCCGCCAGTTGCCCGAGGCCTCCAGGCCATGGAAGCGCGCGGGCACGTCGCGGTAGGCGAACTCGGGCAGGGTCTCGCCCGGCTCGACCTCGCGGTCCGCGCCGGTGGTCTGCAGCGCGATGTAGTTCGAGAAACGGTAGGCAAAGGCGCCCAGGCGGGCCTCGTTCGGCCCCTGCTTCCAGGCCAGCGCCAGCTCGGCGCTGTTGGAGCGCTCCAGCCCCAGCGTGGCGTCGCCCTGCTCCCAGGCCTGCGTGGCGATGTGCGGTCCGTTGGCGAAAAGCTCGTAGTCGCGCGGCGCGCGCTCGCTGTGCGCGAGCTGCCCGGTGAGCTCCCACGAAGGCGCGAGCTTCCACAGCGCGCCCAGCGCGTAGCTGGTCGGCTGGAACTCGCGGCTGCCGACGAGGAAGCGGTCCACCCCGGGACTGCCCTGCGAGGCGACGCGCACCCGCTCGGTCCGCGCACCCAGGCTGAGGCGGCCCCAGTCCAGCGCCAGCTCCTCGTGGATGAAGACCGCCTGCTGCCGGGTGCGGCTCGCGGGTGCGAAGGCTTCGTCGCCCAGGGCCGAGAAGCGCGTGTGCTCCGCCTGCAGGCCCACGACACCGCTGAGCGGCCCGAAGGCGCGGTGCCTGGCTTGCAGCCGCAGCTCGTTGCCGCGGGTGGCGAAGACGGTGCCGGTCTCGCCGGCCTCGAACTCGGTGTGCCCGTAGTCGGTGTGCGCCGCCTGCAGCTGCACGTTCTCCAGCCACCCTGGGGCCGGACGCCACTGGCCCTCGATGGCGTACCGGTCCGAGCGCATGCCGATGCGCACCGCCTCGTCCGCGGGCGAGCCGTAGTCCTTGCGGTGCGTGGAGACCGATGCGCCCAGCCAGCCGCGCTCGAAGAAGGTGCTGCCACCGAGCGCGGCGCCGCGCGCCTCGCCCGCCGTGTTGCACAGGCGGTCCGACACGCCGCCCGCGCAGGGCAGCGCGAGCGGGAGGCGCACGTCCTCGTTGTCGCGCCCGAAGGCATCCACATGCAGCACCTGGTTACCGGTGCCCGCCTGCAGCATCACCGCGCCGGCACGCTCGCGGCGGCCGGTGGCCAGGCTCGCGTCCGCACGCCCGGTCAGGCCCTGCAAGGGGCTGCGCGGGATGCGGCCGTCGATCGCGTTGACCACGCCGCCGATGGCGGTGCCGCCGTAAAGCAGCGCGGCGGGGCCGCGCAGCACCTCGATGCGGTCCACGGTCAGGGGGTCGATGGGTACGGCATGGTCGAAGCTCAGGGACGAGGCATCGAGCTGCGCGGCGCCGTTGCGCAGGATGCGGATGCGGTCGCCGTCCAGGCCCCGCAGGATGGGCCGGCTGACGCCCGGGCCGAAATGCGTGCTGCTCACGCCGGGCAGGTGGTCCAGGGCGCCGCCCAGGCTGCCTTGGCCGCGCAGCAGCAGGCCGGTGCCCTCCACGCGTTCGACGGGCGCGACGCGCTGCGACGAGCCGAGGGGATTGCCGGTGACGGTGACGTCGGGCAAGGTGCCGGCGCCCTGCGCGGCAGCGGACAGGCACAACGTGCCCGCGGCAGCGCCCACGGCGCTGCGGAGGAAATGGAGGTTCATGGGACGGTTCTGATCGATCGAGAGCCCGCGCGCGCCGCACGGCGCGCGCAGGCAGGATCGCGCGCGGCGGGCCGGGACCCGAACTGCGGCGATGACGACGGGAAGATCAGGACCGCGCGGGCGGACCGCGGGCGTCGAAAAGCGCGACCCAGCGCGCGACGAAGTCGCCGTGACCACCGGCCAGGACGACGGGGCTCAGTGCGAGCGGCAGCACCAGCGAAGGCGCGCCCGGCACGCCGGGCTGGCCGAGGGCGTCGAGCAGGCGGCAGTCGATGCCGCCGGCCTCATGGCCGAAGAGATCGTGACCGTCGTGGTCCGCCTGCGCGGCGGCGTGCGCCGCACCGGCAGGCTGCGGACCATGGACCGTGCGGTGCGCCAGTCCCACGGCCTGCGCCGCCAGCAGGGCGAGCGCGAGGCCGAGGATCCAGGCGAGGCGCAGCCGCATCGGGCCTACTTGACCAGCGCGGCGTCGGTGAGCCGGTAGAACAGGCCCATGGGATCGTCACGCAGGGTGGCGAAGCGGCCTTCCACCGTGACGGGCTCCTGCGTGTAGGCCACGGGCGTGCGCGTGCGCACCTCCACCATGCTCTCGGCCCCGCCGGGCACGCAGAAGCTGCAGGTCAGCGGCACCGAACTCACGAGGAAGTGGCGCTGCTTCTCGCCCGGCTCCAGCGGCATCATGAAGCCCTGGATGCGCTGCGTCGTGCCGTCCAGCGCGAGCTGCTGCGGCTGGAACTGCGGCAGCACGCGGTTCTTCTCGGTGCGGCTCTTCACGGCCGTGAGCACCGACCAGGGCACCACGTCCGAGCGCTGCGGCAGGGGCGCGATCGGGCTGTTGGCACCGTGCACGCCGGGCCCGGACCCGAACGGTGCGGGCGGGGTTCCGACCTGCGCGAACGCGGCGCCGGCGAGAAACAGGCCGGCGAGGAGGAGGGAGGGCTTGGTCATGTCGACGGATCCTTTCCGCTCCTTCCCCCTTTGGGGGAAGGCTGGGATGGGGGCCACGCGAGAAGGGGCGGCATCGGCGCACGCAGCCCCCACCCCAGCCCTCCCCCAGAGGGGGAGGGAGCAGGATGCGTCCCACTCGCGAACTGGGTCAGTGTTCATGCCGCATGCCGCAGTACTTGCCGATGGCCAGGCCCTTGCACGCGGCCAGCAATTCCCGCTGGCAGGTGTCGTGGCCCTTGCCGGACTCCAGGCAGCGCGCGGCCGCCTCGTGCGCGGCGGCCATGGCGCGGTGGCGCTGGATGTCCTTGCGCGTGTCCTCGTTCGAGTGCTTGTCCTGGGCCGCCAGGGCGAGCGGCGCGAGCAGCAGGGCGATGAGCAGGTGTTTCATCCGAAAAGCGTTCAGGGGTTCGATTGCAGCAGCTGGGCGACGTCGGTCCGGTAGGCGCTGGCGGCCGGGATGAGCGCGGCGAGCAGCGCGAGTCCCAGCGCACCCGCCACGACCCACGCTTCCTGGGGCACCCAGACCCAGGCCGTGACCGGAAGCGAGCGTCCGTCGGCGAGCAGCGAGGCTACCAGAGCCGCCGCCCCATGAGCCGCGAGCAGCCCCAGTGCGCACGCGGCCACGGCCAGCCACAAGGACTGGCACAGCACCAGTGCCGCCACCCGCATGGGCCGCGCGCCCAGCAGGCGCAGCATGGCCAGGTCGGCCCGCCGCTCGCGCACGGCGTTCCACAGGGCGATGAAGACCGACAAGGCGGCGCTGGCCAGCAGCACCAGCCCGAAGCCGTGCAGCACCCGCGTGCCCACCCCCAGCAACTGCAGCAGGCGCGTGACCTCCACGGCCGGCGCGGCCGCCTGCATGGGCGTGCTGCCGTTGACCCAGCGCGGCACGGTGACGGCGGCCAGCGGCGTGCGATAGCGCACCAGCGCCATCGTGACCTCGCGCTCGGCCTGCAGCAGGCGGCGGTCTTCCGCGTCGGCCGCCGTCGCGTCCTCGTGCACGCGCCACACCGATTCCAGCGCGGTGAGCACCAGCCGGTCGGCCACGCAGTGGCAGGGCGCCAGCACGCCGGCCACGGTGTAGGGCGTGTCGCCATGCGCATGGCCGCCGGACAGGCCGTGCTGGCCGATGAAGCGCTGGCCCGGCGCAAGGCCGGTGGCCTGCGCGACCGCATGCCCCAGCAGCGCCTGCATGGGAGCGAAGGCCGCCTCGCCCCCCGCCCCGCCGGCGACCCGCAGGCGGTACAGGTCCAGGTACGCCGGCTCGGTGCCCACGATCCGGAAGCCCCGGAAACTGTCGCCGATGGACAGCGGAATCACCTGCCCCACCATCGGGTGCCGCGCCAGGGCCTGCACGTCGGCGAGCGGCACGTTGCCGGGCGGCACGTCCAGGTGGAAGACTCCGGAGAGGATCAGCTGGATCGGGCTGCCCTTGGCGCCGACGACCAGGTCGATGCCGGCCAAGTCGCGCTCGAAGGCGCGATCCACCTGCTCGCCCACCAGCAGCACGAAGCCCACCGAGGCGACGCCCAGCGTGAGCAGCAGCAGGTTGAGCACGGCCGCGAGCGGCCGCGACAGCAGGTAGCGCAGCGAGAGGGAGAGCGTGCTCACGCCGCGGGCTCCGCAGGCCGGGCAAGCGCCAGCACGCGGGCCTGCGGCCAGGCCTCGCGCACGCGCCGGTCATGGGTGGCGACCACCAGCGTCGCGTCGCAGCGCTCGCGCGCCTGCGCCAGCGCCGCCAGGGCCGCGGCGGCCGCCTCGTCGTCCAGGCTGGCGGTGGGCTCGTCGGCCAGCAGCACGGCCGGCGTCATGAGCACCGCGCGGGCCAGGGCCACGCGCTGGGCCTGGCCCACCGACAACTGGCCCGGCCGGCGCGCCGCCAGCGCGTCCACGCCCAGCGAAGCCAGGGCCGAGCGGATGGCGGCCTCGTCCACGCGCCGCCCCAGCGCGTGGAAGGCAAGGGCCAGGTTGCCCCGCACGTCCAGGGCGTCGCTCAGGTGCAGGCGCTGCGGCAGGAGCCCCACGTGGCGACCGCGCCAGGCATCCCGCCCGGCCGGGCTCAGCGCCGCGAGGTCCTGCCCGGCCACCAGCAACGCGCCAGCCGAGGGCAGGCGCAGCCCGGCCACCAGCGAGAGCCAGCTCGACTTGCCGCTGCCCGAGACGCCTTGCAGCAGCAGCAGCCCGCCCTGCGGCAGGTCCAGGTCGGGGAAGGCCAGCTCGGGCGCCCCCGCATGCCGCAGGCGCAGGCCGCCCGTGCGGATCACCGCGCCAGTTCCGCGAAGGTCTTGCGGAACTTCGCCACCTTGGGCGCGGCCACGGCCATGCAGTAGCCCTGGTGCGGGTTCTTCTCGAAAAAGTCCTGGTGGTAGTCCTCGGCCGGCCAGTAGTTGGACAGCGGCTGCACTTCGGTAACGATGGGCGCGCCGAACAGCTTGTCCTGGCTCATCTCGCGGATCATGTCCTCGGCCACCTGCTGCTGCTCGGGCGTGGTGAAGTAGATGCCGCTGCGGTATTGCGTGCCCACGTCGTTGCCCTGCCGATTGAGCTGCGTGGGGTCATGGATCACGAAGAAGATCTCCAGCAGCTGCCGGGTGCTGACCTGCTGCGGGTCGTATTCCAGCTTGACCACCTCGTTGTGGCCGGTGGTCCCCGTGCACACCTGCTCGTAGCTCGGGCGCTCGGCCTGGCCATTGCTGTAGCCGGATTCCACGTCGGTCACGCCGCGCACCTTCACGTACACGGCCTCGGTGCACCAGAAGCAACCGCCTCCGAGCACCAGCGTCTGGGACTCGCTCATTCGCACTCTCCTTCGCGACGACTCGAACCCGCCACTGTAGCCGCGAACCGTGGCGCTACCATTCGCCCCCGTATGGAAGTCGGCGACCTGCGCACTCTCCTGGCCACCCTGGTCCTGCCCCCGGCCGGGCCGCTGCTGCTCGCCCTGCTGGGCCTGCTGCTGGCCAGCCGCGGACGCCGCTCGGGGCTGGTGCTGGGCCTGGCCGGCCTCGCGCTGCTGTGGGTCCTGAGCACGCATGCCGTCACGGTGGAACTGGCGCGGCGGCTGCTGCCGCAGGTCGAGCCGGTGGGCCTGGTCGAACTGCGGCGCGCGGGCGTGGAAGCCGTGGTGGTGCTCGGCGGCGGGGTGATCCCCGAAGCGCGCGAGTACGGCGTGCCGCAGCCCTCGGCCCCCACGCTGGAGCGCCTGCGCTACGGCGTGCGCCTGGCCCGCAGCGCCCAGCTCCCCCTGGCCTTCAGCGGCGGCATCGGCTGGGCCGGCCGGGCCGTGGCCACGGAGGCCGAAGCCGCGCGCCTGGCCGCGCGGCAGGACTTCGGCGTGGACATCCGCTGGGTCGAGGGCCAGTCGCGCGACACCCGCGAGAACGCCGAACGGCTGGCACCGTTGCTGCGGGCCAGCCGCATCCGGCGCATCGCCCTGGTCAGCGACGCCTGGCACCTGCCGCGCGCGACGCTGGAGTTCCAGCGCCAGGGCTTCGAGGTGCTGCCCGCGCCCACGGGCTTCATCGTCCCGCGCGACCGGGCCTTCGTCGAATGGCTGCCGTCGGCGCACGCCCTGCTGGCGTCGCGGCAGATCCTGCGGGAATTCCTGGCCTGGCAGCTGGCACGCTGGCGCTGAATCACTCGTTGCAGTCGCGCGCCTTGCCGGCGCCGGCCATGCCGCACTACATTACTAACCGGTCAGTCAACAACTCCCCGCCTTGCCCGCCACCCCGTCCGAAGCCACCGCCGGCCGCCGCGTCCGGCACAAGCACGCCCGCCCCGGCCAGCTGATCGAGGCGGCCCTGGCGCTGTTCGTGGAAAAGGGCTACGCCGCCACCCGCGTGGAGGAGATCGCCCAGCGCGCGGGTGTGTCCAAGGGCACGCTCTTCGTGTACTTCCAGTCCAAGGAAGACCTGTTCCAGGCCGTGGTGCGAGAGAACATCGCCGGCCGATTCGTCGAGTGGAATGAGGAATTCCACGCCTTCCAGGGCAGCAGCGCCGACATGCTGCGCTACTGCATGCGCTCCTGGTGGGAACGCATCGGCGCCACGCCGGCCTCGGGCATCACCAAGCTGATGCTGTGCGAGGCGCAGAACTTCCCCGAAGCCCTGGCCTACTACCAGCAGCAGGTGATCGCCCCCGGCAAGGACCTGATCCGCCGCATCCTGGAGCGCGGCATCGCGCGCGGCGAGTTCCAGGTGCCGGACCTCGACTGCGCCGTCTATGCGGTCATCGCGCCCATGATCTTCCTGCTGCTGAACAAGCACTCCCTGGCCGCCTGCCTGCCCGAGAGCGAGTCCATCGATCCCCTGCGCTACGTCGATGCGCAGGCCGAAGTCCTGCTGTCCGGCCTGCGCGCCCCCGAAGGGCCGGCGCGGCAGCGCTCCTAGAATCGCGGGTTTGTCCTGATCGCCACCGGCACCGCATCCACCCCATGACCACGTCCCTGCCCTCGCCATCCGACACCCAGGCGCGCGAACTGGCCCGCTACAACATGATCGAGCAGCAGATCCGCCCCTGGGATGTGCTCGACCCGCGCGTGCTGGAACTGCTTTCGCAGGTGCGGCGCGAGGACTTCGTGCCCGAGGCGCACCACGCGCTGGCCTTCGTGGACATGGAGGTGCCGCTCCTCGGCGGCACCGAGGAGGCCCTGGCCAGCGGCCGCTGCATGCTGGCCCCGCGCGTGGAGGCCCGCATGCTGCAGGACGTGGACCCGCGCCCCTACGAGAAGGTGCTGGAGGTCGGCGCCGGCTCCGGCCACATGGCCGCGCTCCTGGGGAAGCTCTCGCTCAAGGTGACCACGCTGGAGATAGAGCCCGCGCTGGCGGCCATGGCCCGGGACAACCTGGTGCGCGCCGGCATCGGCAACGCGGAGGTGCGCGAGGCCGACGGCTCCCGCGGCCTGCCCGGGGAAGGACCCTTCGATGTCATCGTGCTCAGTGGCTCGGTGGCCGAGGTGCCGCATGCGCTCATGGAGCAGCTGTCCCAGGGCGGACGCCTCATGGCCATCGTCGGCGAGGCGCCCATGATGCGCGCCACCCTCATCACCCGCACCGGACCGTCCAGCTTCAGCACCACCCAGCGCTGGGACACGGTGGCGCCGCGCCTGCGCAACTTCCCCGAGCATTCGCGCTTCCGGTTCTGAAGATGGTCCCCCAGATCCGCCCCGGACAGCTCGACGACTGGCTCCAGGCCCACGCCGGCCAGCAGCCGCTGGTGCTGGACGTGCGCGAGCCGCTGGAAGTGCAGCGCGCCAGCGTGCGGCCGCAGGGCTTCGAGCTGCTGCACATCCCCATGAACCAGATCCCGCAGCGCCTGGCCGAACTCGACCCGGCGCGCCCCGTGGCGTGCCTGTGCCACCACGGCATGCGCAGCCTGCAGGTGGCGATGTTTCTCGCGCGCAACGGATTCGACGAGGTGGCGAACGTTGCCGGCGGCATCGACGCCTGGACGCTGGAGCGCGACCCGGACGTGCCGCGATACTGACCGGCACGACATAAAAAGTAGCAAGGACGGAGCGATGAACACCCTGGCGCCCTTCTGCCTGCGATCACTGGCCCTCCTCGGAACGCTGGCCGCAGGCGCAGCGGGCGCCCAGAGCCTGCCCGAGCTGTACCAGCTCGCCCGCAGCCACGACGCCGCCTTCCAGGCCGCCCGGGCCCAGTACGACGCCAACGTCTTTCGGGCCGACCAGGCCCTCGCCGGCCTCCTGCCGCAGCTCGGGCTCCAGGGCGTGCTCAATCGCTCGGACTTCGGCAGCAACAACCCCGTGACCGACCGCAGCTTCGGCACCCGCGGGCTCAGCCTCTCGGCCGCGCAGCCCCTGTACCGCCCCGCCAACGTCGCCACCTGGGAGCAGAGCCGCCGGCAACTGGGCCTGGCCGCCGCGCAGCTGGAGACGGCCAGCCAGGACCTCATCATCCGCGTGAGCCAGGCCTACTTCGACGTGCTGGCGGCGCAGGACACGTTGCAGTTCGTGCGCGCCCAGAAGGCCGCGGTGAGCGAGCAGCTCGCCTCGGCCAAGCGCAACTTCGAGGTGGGCACCGCCACCATCACCGACACGCGCGAGGCCCAGGCCCGCTACGACCTGGTGCTGGCGCAGGAGATTGCCGCCGAGAACGACCTGCGCGTGCGCCGCCTGGCGCTGGACACGCTGGTGGGCCGCAGCGACACGCAGCCCCAGCCCCTGCCCGCACCCGTGGCGGCCACGCCGCCGCAGCCGGACGACGTGGACGCCTGGGTGCGCATGGCCGAGGACGCCAGCCCCGCCATCGAGCAGGCGCGCCTGAACCTGGAGGTGGCGCGCCTGGAAACCGAGAAGGCCCGCGCCGGCAACAAGCCCACGCTGGACCTCACGGCCAGCGCCAACCGCACCAACAACGCCGGCGGCACGGTCAACTCGCCCCTGAGCTCGCGCACGCACAACGGCCAGATCGGCGTCACCTTCAACCTGCCCCTCTTCGCCGGCTTCGCCACGCAGAACCGCATCCGCGAAACCCTGTCCCTGGAAGACAAGGCCGAAGCCGACCTGGACAACGCCCGCCGCTCGGTGGCCCAGGCCACGCGCACGGCCTACTTCGGCGTGGTCTCGGGCACTGGCCAGGTCCGCGCCCTGGAAGCCGCCGAGGCCTCCAGCCAGAGCGCCCTGGATGCCAACCGCCTGGGCTACCAGGTAGGCGTGCGCATCAACATCGACGTCCTGAATGCCCAGAGCCAGCTGTTCCAGACCAAGCGCGACATGGCCGTGGCCCGCTACAACGTGCTCCTCGGCAAGCTGCGGCTGCGGCAGGCGAGCGGGACCTTGACGCCGGATGACCTGAGGGTGGTGGACGGCACGGGGCGCTGAGGCGCACCGGTCGCTCGGCGCACCGTGCGCCGTCATCACCCTCGAGGGGCGGAGGTTTGCGACGCCAGCGCGGGGGCTGCGCCCGCAGCCCGCGCTTCGCTTGAACGCGGCGAGTCTTCATCCGACTCCTCCGTCGCCTCGCACGCTTCACCAGCAGCCAAGGCACTCTTCAAGCATTCCGCACCCGATGGCGCCGCGCCCTCGCCGGCCTTCCCCTCCCGTGCAGGCAGGAGCGCAGCCACCTTCTCCAGCCCCGCAAACAGGCGTTCGCGGCAGTCCGCTGGCAGCGGGCGGATGTGGCGCACCAGCGCCGTGATCACCTCCTGGCGCGGCGCCTCGCTGTCGGTGAGGAGGTGCCGGTCGTTCTCATGCCAGTCCTCCATGAAGGGGTCTTCGTCGCACAGGTGCAGGCCGATGCCCCAGGCCATCATGCCCAGTGCCTCCACGTCGCCCCCCGCGCCGCGCGCCAGCGGCAGCAGCCAGGCCTCGGATTCACCCGGGCGTTCGAACAGGCGGCTCGCCAGGGCGAGGTGATAGGCCATGAGGCCGCGCGCATGCGCGCTCAGCTCGCCGCCGCCGGCAGCGGCATAGGCCAGGAGCTGCTCCCGGCAGCCGCTTTCGATGACGGCACCGCCGGCGCCCTCGCACACGGAAGCCAGGGCCCGTGCCGGGTCTTCCTCGCCCAGGCGACGGTCACGCCGCAGCACCGCATGCAGCCTGGCGACGCCATCGATCCAGGACGACACGTCGCGCACCGGCCCGCGCTCCACCCAGCGGGTGTTGGCCTGGTAGCGCGGATGAAGGCCGGCCAGTGCCACCGTCCGGATCTGCTCGTGCAGGCGTTCGCGCGAAGCCGGCCGCGCGTCGGGGAGGTCGCTCACGACCAGTTCGAACATCGCCGTGACCAGCTCATGGTGACTCTTGTCGTCCTTCTCCTTGCACGCACCGCTCATGAAGCCGGCCATCAGGCGCACCGCCCCCGTGGGCAGGAACCAGGCATCGCCCGGCTGCGCGAGCAGCAGCCGCGAAGCGGCGATGCGAAGCGTGGACGGCATGGCGCAGCCGCCCAGCTTCAGGGCCACCGCCTCGCCGATGCGGCCCCAGCTGTCGCGGTGCACGCGCTCGAGCACGTCCTCCAGCAGGGCCGGGAGGAGCGCCGTGCAGGTCTTTGCGTCGCGGATACGCCAGCCGCCTTGGAGGTTCACGTAGGTGCGCGCCTCCAGCTCGCCGAACCCGCTCAAGAGCCGGGACATGCCAGGGCGAGGCGCTGCCTCCTGGGCCGGTGGACGCGCGCCCGGCACCTGCACGCGGCGCTGCGACAGCGGCTTGCCGCTGGGGGCGGCAGCCTGGCCGGCGCACCGCGCCCGGCTCGAAGGTCCGGGCGGTGGTCGCATGGCACTTTCCGCCGCGCGACTCGGCGCGTGCGGTCCTCCGACGAACAGGCTTTTCCTGATGGCTTCGCTCATGCGGCTCCTGCAGCTGGGTGGGTCATGTGGAAAGACGGGGGGTCCGGGCCGGCTGTTCAGTCGTCCCACTCCAGGGCGCAGAAGCGCGCCACCTCACCCGCCGCTTCCCCCCGCGAATCAGCGCGGACCAGCGCCTGGGCCAGCGCCTCCAGGCGCTTCGGGGCGGCCGACGCCGGCGCGCAGGCGCGCATGGCGGCACGCAGCGCGCGGACGGGGCTGTCGGTCTCCGGGGCTCCGGCCCCCAGCATCTCGGCGACCGTGTGCAGGCCTTCGACCAAGCGCTCGACCACCCTCGTGTCCTCCAGGTGCGCCGCACGACGCAGGACGGCGGTGAACACGGCCTGCGGGTCGGCCTGCGAGTCCAGCACCAGGTGGTCGCCATGCTTCAGCCATCCCGCCTCCTCCGGCGATCGGCACAGGCAGTTCAGGCCCAGGCTCCAGGCCAGCGCGCCGACGGCATCCGCCGGCAGTCCCGCGGTGGCGATGGCCTTCATCAGCGCCTGGTGCTCCGCCACGGCCCAGTCCCACGCCTCGCAGGCCACGAGCACGCCGAACAGCTCGTGGCTGCGACGGGTTTCGTCCAGCGGGCGCCGCGGGGACAGCACGTGGGCCAGCACCTGCTGCCGCAATCGCGCGGGCAGGCGACGCCCACCGAGCAGGCGCCCGATGCGTGCGCCCAGGCGCTCGTGCAGCTCGGGCGGCAAACCCGGCGATTCGTCCGGGAGAAAGGCGCCCAGGTCTTCGAGGCAGGCCAGGAGCTGCGCCAAGCTTGGGGCGGACATCTTGGCCTTCCCCAGCGCCGTGAAGAGGGCCTCGATCCGGTCGAGCAGCAGGTCGGCGCCGGTCGGCGCGAAGGACTCGCCAAGTTCGTCCTCATGCCAGGATCTGACGGCCGCGACGCAGGCGCCGCGGATCAACCCGCCGATCTGCCCACCCTGACTCTCCAGCGCCCGCAGGGCGCCGGAGATCAGTTCCGCCGCTTCGGCGCGCGAAGCCAGGCGCACGCCGACATGCTCCATCAGGGCTGCACCCAGGTCCGCAAAGAAAGCCTCGTCCGCACCGCGACTTTCGGCCTCCACCAGGGCTTGGGCCACGGTGGCGAGTTCCTCATTGCAAACGCCGTCCGCCCTGGCGTGGAGCAGGGCCGCGATCGAAACCCGGGGCCGGTCTGCGGTTTCGGGGCTCGGCCCTGGCGCAAGGGCGGTGCTGCCGACAAGGGAAATCGGCTTTACCGGTCTCGGTGTGGGAAGCACCTTGCGGTCCGAGCCCCCGCTGCCGGTGAGACGGCCCTCGATGGAGGCGGGCGACAGCAGACCCGGCGACATCGAAGTCCGCCCCGTGCTCGCGGTCCGCCCCGTCGCCGCCCGCGCCAGCATGGCCGCGCGGGCCGTCTTCGCGGGGCAGGCCAGCGCCTGCGCGCGACGCTGCCGAAGCAGCGCGAAAGCGGCTTGCGACGCTTCCTGCGCACCCTCGTGCGCGGCATGGAAGCCCTCACGTTCCATGAGGCTGGGCGAGCCACCGCTGCGGTCCGCCGCGGACTGCTTGCGCTCGCGGCCCGGGCCGCGGGGTGCCAGACCGGGGCTGCGGTGCATCGATGAACTGGCTTGCATTTCTTTCCTCCTCCCTCGTCGTCGATTCGAATCCGATCACCCGTCCGGCGGCCCCAGCGCCAGCAGCGCCTGCGCGCAGCGCAGGGCCGCGCCGCGATGCGCCTGCGCGAACTGCCCGGCCTGTTCGACCATGCAACGCCGCCCCGCCTCGTCGGCGACCAGCACCAGCGCGTGCCGCAGCGCGTCCTCGATGGAGTTGGCGCGCAGGGCCGCGCCCTGGCCCTCGGCGGCGGTGGCGGCCTCGGCGAAGTTGAAGGTGTGCGGGCCCATGACCACCGGGCAGCCGCAGGCCGCGGCCTCGATGAGGTTCTGGCCCCCCAGGGGCGCGAAGCTGCCGCCCAGCAGCGCCACGTCGGCCAGGCCGTAGTACAGGGCCATGTCGCCCAGGGTGTCGCCCACCCAGACTTCGGCCGCCGCCGGGCCCTCGTCAGTCCACTGGCTGCGGCAGGAGACGCTGAAGCCGTGCGCGCGCGCGATGCCCGCCACCTCCTCGAAGCGCTGCGGATGGCGCGGCACGATCAGCCACTGCACCGGTCGTTCGGCGAGCAGTCGGTCGGTGTTGCGGCGGCCGCGGCCGGAGCGCGCCATGTCCAGCTGCGCGCGCAGCACGCGCAGGAACTCGCGCTCCTCGCCCTCGCGCGAGCTCGCGAACATCACGACCGGGGCACCCGTGGCCGCCCGCCAGGCGCGTCCCTGGGCCAGGCGCTGCGCATCGGGCTCGGCGTCGAACTTCAGGTTGCCCAGCACGCCGCTGACGCGCGCGCCGGCTTCGCGCAGGCGCTGCGCGTCGGCTTCGCTCTGCGCCCACACGGCCGCGAGCGAGGCATAGGCCGGCCGCGACAGCCAGGCCAGGCGCTGCGCCTGCCGCAGGGACTTGTCCGACAGGCGCGCGTTGGCCAGCGCCAGCGGCAGCCCCCGCTCGGCGCAGGCGAGCGCCAGGTTGGGCCAGACCTCCGTCTCCATCAGCACGCCGACGCGGGGCCGGAAGTGGTCCAGGAAGCGCGCGACGGCCTCCGGCGTGTCCCAGGGCAGCCAGGCCTGCGTGTCGCCCTCGCGCAGCAGGGCCTGCCCTTCGGCGCGGCCGGTGGCGGTGCCGTGCGTGACGAGCAGGCGCAGCGAGGGGTCGAGCCGGCGCAGGGCGTCGACCAGGATGCCGGCCGCGCGCGTCTCGCCCAGGGACACCGCGTGGATCCACAGGGCGCCCGGCTCGGCGCGCACACGGTACCGGCCGAAGCGCTCCTCCACCGCCTCGAGGTAGCCCGGCTCCTCGCGCCCACGGCGCCGGAGCTTGCGGCGCAGCAGGGGCTGCGCACCGGACATGAGCAGCGAATACAGGCCCCGGATCATGCCCGGCGCACCTGCGCCCAGGCCGCTTCGACCGCCTCCACCGTGGGCGTGGGTTCGGCGAAGACGCTGCGCTGGCGCGGGCGGTCCACCGGCCCGGTGCGCCAGGCGGTGTCCACGTTGTAGATCTGAACGTGCGGCCGGTCGAGCGCGGTGGCGATGTGCGACAGGCCGCTGTCCACGCCGATGACACCGGCGCCGGCCGCGAGCCGGTCGGTGAGCGTCCCCAGGTCCAGCCGCGGCCAGGCCTGCGCGCCTTCACCGATGGCCGAGGCCAGCCGCTCGGCGCGGTCACGCTCGATCTCGCTGCCGTGCGGCAGGCCGATGCGAAATCCCTCGGCGAGCAGCCTGCGCCCCAGCTCGATCCAGTGCGGCTCCGGCCAGAGCTTGTCGACGCGCGAGGTGCCGTGCACGAAGGCGACCTCGTCACCGTCGGCGGCCGGCGGGGCGGCGGCGACCAGGCCGAAGCGCTCCTCGCCTTGCAGCGTGTAGCCCAGCGCCCGCGCGCACAGCTCGCGCGAGCGCGCCACTGCGTGGATGCGCGGCTCGATGCGCACCACCACGTCGGCCACCCAGCGCGTGGGCGCCTCCCAGCTGGAGCCCTCGGTGCGGTTGGCCAGCGCATAGCGGCGCCCGCCTTCGGCCAGGCGGGCGCAGCGCGCGACCAGGGCCGACTTGGTCAGGCCCTGCAGGTCGATCACGGCGTCGTAGGGCTCGCGCTGCAGCGCCTGCTTGAGCTCGCGCCAGCCGCGCCGCGTCTCGCCCGACAGCGGCGACCGCCGCCATTTGCGCAGCTCGCAGGGCACCACCCGCCGCACGCCTTCGCAGCGCTCCACCAGCGGCGCGAAGCTGCGCTCGACCACCCAGTCGATGCGCGCCTGCGGCAGCGCCCGGCGGATGTCCTGCACGGCCGGCATGGCGTGCACCACGTCGCCCAGCGAAGAGAGTTTGACGATCAGGATGCGCAAGGCATTCGCCTGCAGGCTCAATGCGCCGCTTCGGCGATCTGCGCGTCGGGCTTGACGCTGCGAAGCAGCGCCAGCATGTCGCCGCGGATGCGCTCCAGCGCCTCGGCCGTGTGGCCCTCGAAGCGCAGCACCAGCACCGGCGTGGTGTTGGAGGCGCGGATGAGGCCGAAGCCGTCGGGCCAGTCCACCCGCACGCCATCGATGGTGGAAACCTCGGCCGGCGCGTCGAAGCGGGCGCTGGCCACCAGCTTGTCCACCAGCGCATGCGGCTCGCCTTCCTCGCAGCGCACGTTCAGCTCGGGCGTGGAGTGGCTGGTGGGGAGCGCATCCAGCACGGCACTGGGGTCCTGCTCGCGCGAAAGGATTTCCAGCAGGCGGGCGCCCGCATAGGTCCCGTCGTCGAAGCCGAACCAGCGCTCCTTGAAGAAGATGTGCCCGCTCATCTCTCCGCCCAGGGGCGAGTCGATTTCCTTCATCTTCGCCTTGATGAGGGAGTGGCCGGTCTTGAACATGAGCGGCGTGCCGCCGGCCTCGCGGATGGCGGGCGCGAGGCGCTGGGTGCACTTGACGTCGAACACGATGGTGCCGCCGGGCACGCGCGAGAGCACGTCCCGCGCGAACAGCATCATCTGCCGGTCCGGATAGATGGTGTTGCCGCCCCGGGTGACGATGCCCAGGCGGTCGCCGTCGCCGTCGAAGGCCAGGCCCAGCTCGGCGCCGGTGGAGGCGAGCGCCGCGATCAGGTCGCGCAGGTTCTCGGGCTTGCTGGGGTCGGGGTGGTGGTTGGGGAAGTTGCCGTCCACCTCGGAGAAGAGCTCCACCACCTCGCAACCCAGCGCGCGGAAGATGGCCGGGGCCGAGGCACCGGCCACGCCGTTGCCGCAGTCCACCACGATCTTCACTGGCCGGGCGAGCTTCACGTCCGAGACGATGCGGTCGCGGTAGGGCGCGAGCACGTTGATGTTGCGCACCTTGCCGGGCTCGGCCGGGGCCGGCGGTTCGCCTTCCATCGCGCGGCGCAGCGCCTGGATCTCCTCGCCGTAGATCGCGCGGCCGGCCAGCACCATCTTGAAGCCGTTGTAGTCCTTGGGGTTGTGGCTGCCAGTGACCTGGATGCCGCTCCTGCACAGGGTGCTGGCCGCGAAGTAGAGCATGGGCGTGGTGACCACGCCCACGTCGATGACGTCCACGCCGCCGGCCACCAGGCCGCGCACCAGCGCCGCCGAGAGCGACGGCCCGCTCAGCCGTCCGTCCCGGCCCACGGCCACCGTGCGCTCGTTCTCGCGCAGCGCCGCCTGCGCGAAGGCGCGGCCCAGGCGTTCGGCCACCTCCTCGTTCAGCGTGCTCGGCACGATGCCGCGGATGTCGTAGGCCTTGAAGATCGAGGGGGACAGTTGCATGGAATGAAGGCTTTCCGGATGAGCTGGAGAGTGCGAAAAAGCTGCGGGGATTGTGGCAGGGATGCCTGCGCGCATGGCGCGCCGCGGGCAGCCGCGTTCTTGACGCGGGCAGCCGCGTTCTTGACGCGGGGCAGCCGCGTTCTTGATTCTCCGAGTGGTGGCTTGGCGCTCGTGGCCTGCCGGGTCTCGCCCCGGCGGGCGACCTACTTTCTTTGCTTCGCCAAAGAAAGTAGGCAAAGAAAGGCGACCCGGGTGGCTGCGACCCCGCGGCTTCGC